>OY970248.1:0-3436794 GCA_963715525.1 Haloferacaceae archaeon | reverse complement strand
TCGAAGGCGAACTCGTGGGTGGTCATGTGGGTCGGGTCGACGCGCTCCTGTGCGAGCAGGTCGAGGAGCCGTCGGAGTCGGAGTCGACCACCGGGACAGAGGCCCGTAACGATGTCCTTCTCGGCCATCCCGACGCCCCACGCCTCGCGCGGGATGTCGACGGTGTCGCCCTCGCCGTGGTATCCGACGTTCGAAATCGTACCGCCGGGTTTGGTGACCTCGACGCACTGAGCCAGCGTCGTCTCCGAGCCGAGGGCTTCGATCGCCGCGTCGACGCCCTCGCCGTCGGTGAGTTCCATGATCGACTCGACCGCGTCGGCCGTTTCGTAGTCGACGACGTCGGTCGCGCCGTACGTCCGGGCGAGTTCCTGTCTGTGTTCGACGGCCTCGACGCCGATGATCCGGGCCGCGCCGCGGAGTGCAGCGCCCTGCGTCGCCATCAACCCGACGGGGCCTTCGGCGAAGACCGCGACCGTGCCGCCGACGGGGATGTCGGCGTGTTCTGCGGCCATGAATCCCGTACTCATCATGTCCGTGACGTAGACGGCCATCTCGTCGGGGACGCCATCGGGGATGTGTGCGAGGTTGGCGTCCGCCTCGTTGACGTGAACGTACTCGGCGAAGGTGCCGTCCTTGACGTTGGCGAACTTCCAGCCGCCGAGTGGGCCGTCGGACTGCGACGGGTGGCCGTCCTGTGCGGCAGTCGACCCCCACTCGGGAGTGATCGCACCGACGGCGACGCGGTCGCCTTCTTCGAAGTCCGTGACTCCGTCGCCGACGCGGTCGACGACGCCGACCACCTCGTGGCCGAGGGTGAGGTCCTCGCGCTCCCCGATCGCACCGTCGACCGTGTGGACGTCGGAGGTACAGACCAGTCCTTTCGTCGGTCGAATGACGGCGTCGGTCGGTCCCGCCTCGGGAACGTCTTTCTCCGTGAACCCGGTTTCACCGATGCGCTTCATGACAAACGCTTTCATGACAAAACCTCGCACGAGAGTGCGACGTGCAGCGCCATCAATCGAGGGGGTACCCTCACCGCCGGAGACCTGTTCCTACGCCTGCTCGTCCCGTCAAGCGGACGGTTCGACGGTCGGGGAGTCGTCGGAACTAAATGAGGTGGATCGATGTCGACTACGCGGCCGGCGCGCGGCGACCCCGTCGCTTGCGGTACAGCGCGAACAGCATGAAGCCCGCGAGCACGAGAAACGGAATCGTCACGCCGAGCGCGAGAAGGAAGCCGTTGATGTAGGTCCAGACGACGATAGCACCCGCGATGGCGAGGCTCACGAGACAGACGAGCACGAGCCACCGACTGCTCGCACCACTGTGTTCGGTGCTCATGGGCGACAGTACTGCGAGGAGACCGATATGTGTTGCCGCCGTTTCCGGTGCGTCCCGTCGCGACGCTGCGTCACGGTCGTCGCGACCGCGGCGACCGAACCGTCGAGGAAAGACGCTTTCTCCCCCGTAATCGTCTTCCCGCCATGGATATCGTGGTGTTCGGAGCCGGAAGCCTCGGGAGCCTCGTCGGCGGACTCCTCGCGCGCGCCCACGAGGTTACGCTCGTCGGACGCGACCCACACGTCGGCCACGTCTCCGCGTCCGGTCTCCGAATCACGGGCGCGGTCGAAACACGAGTCGAACCGACGGCGACGACCGACGGCACGGACCTCGCCGCCGACCTCGCCATCGTGACGGTCAAATCCTACGACACGGCGAGTGCGGCGGACGCGCTGGCGACGGGTCGTTTCGACGCCGCGCTCTCGTTGCAAAACGGGCTGACCGAGGGGACGCTGGCCGACCGACTCGACGCGCCCGTCCTCGCGGGGACGGCGACCTACGGCGCCCGGTCGCTCGACCCCGGTCACGTCGAGTGTACCGGCGTCGGTCGCGTCACTCTCGGCGCGCGGGAGGGCGGAACGTCGACGATCGCAGAACGCGTCGGGAAGGCCTTCCGCGACGGCGGGATCGAGACGCTCGTAGCCGCCGACATGCCGCGTCGACGATGGGAGAAACTCGCCGTCAACGCGGGGATCAACGCCGTCACCGCGCTGGCCCGCGTCGAGAACGGAGCCCTCGGGAGCGACGACGCCGCGACGGTGGCTCACGACGCCGCTCGGGAGACGGCACGCGTCGCACGCGCCGAGGGTGTACGGCTGGCGAACCGGCAGGCCCGCGCGGCCATCGACGGGGTGATCGACGCGACGGCGGCCAACCGATCGTCGATGCTACAGGACGTCGAGGCGGACCGACGGACCGAGATCGACGCGATCAACGGCGTCGTCGTCGAGCGAGCGGCGACGCACCGTCACGTCGACGTGCCGACGAATCGAACCCTGACGAGGCTGGTTCGATCGTGGGAAACCGGACGCGGGCTTCGGTGACGCGTCGACGGAACCCGCGGCGAGCACACCTCCCGACCAGAAAAGGAGATAAACGCTGACGACGGAGAGGGAACCGAGAAGGTGAGGGTGAATGGTTGCAACAGTTGTAGAGATATCTTTGGAGCTTCGCAACACGGTATTCGAACGAACGCTGAACACGATCCCGGAATCCCACGTCGTCGCCGAAAAGACCGTGTCCCACTCGACGGACGCCCTCGCGCCGTTGATCTGGGCCTGGTCACCCGACTCCGACGGATTCCGGGAGGAGCTCCGACGTGACCCGAGTGTCGAAGACGCCGTCCTCGCCAGTAGCCACGAAGGATGGCGTCTCTACCGCGTTCGACTGACAGGCGATCCGACGTTCCTGTCCGAGATACTCACGGAGGAACGCGGCGCGCTCCTCAGCGCGTGGGGGAGCGCAGACGGCTGGCAGCTACGAATCCTCGTCCCGGACCGGAGCGCGCTCTCGCGGATCGTCGACTACTACGCGGACCGGGACGTTCGGGTGACCGTCCGTTCCGTTCGGCGACTGAACTCTGACCCGGAGGCGTACTACGGACTCACGCCGGGGCAGTACGAGGCGTTGACTACGGCCGCCGAACTCGGATACTTCGAAGTGCCCCGCCAGTGTACGATGGGTGAAGTCGCCCGCGAGATGGGGCTCAGCCAACAGGCGCTCTCCGAGCAACTTCGCCGGGCGTTCTCGAATCTCGTCCGAACGACACTCGTCGTCGACGAGACGGTCGAGAACCGTCCGCAGACCTGACGCGTCGTCGGATCGGGCCCCGTCTCCGGATCACGCGCCGTCTCCGGATCACGCGCCGTCTCCGGATCGTCGCGTTCATCTCGTGACCGCTCCGACCGACCGACATGACCGGAACCGCGTGGGCGACGTTGATCGTCGCAGCCGTCTGCGAGACGACGTGGGCGATCGGATTAGAGTACGCCGACGGCTTTCGGAACCTGCGAGCGACCGCCGTCGTCGTCGTCGCGCTCGTCGCCAGTATGGCGCTGCTGGCGAAATCGGTCGAGACGATCCCCATCGGCACCGCCTACGCCGTCTGGACCGGCGTCGGAGCCGTCGGGACCGCAGCGCTCGGCATCTACCTCTTCGACGAACCGTCGACACCGATCCGACTCGTCTGCATCGGCACCATCGTCGCGGGCGTCGTCGGCCTCCGGTTGACCTCGGGATCGGCCTGATTACCGATCCGCCGACCCGCTCATTCTAGATATCCCAAGTCGCGCAAGCGGTCCTGCGCTTCCTCGTCCATGTCTTTGACCGCCTCGTCCGTGACCTCGGCGTCGTCGGCGTCGGTCCACGCCCCGCCCGCCGCCGACTCGAACTCGGCGAGCATCGCGTCGGTCGCCCGGACGGCCTCGTCGTCGCCGTCGGCGAGGTTCTCCGTCTCGTCAGGGTCGCGGTCGAGTCGGTAGGCCTCGTCGGGGATGCGGTCGATGCGGACGTACTTCGCGTCGACGCGACGGGCGGCCCGCATGCGGGAATAGAATCGGGAGTCTTCGGAGATCGTCCGCCCGCCCGCCTTCGCCTTCTCCTCCAACTGTTTGAGTTCGACGACGGGGCGCGAGTACTCGATGAACGCGTAGTCGCCGTCGCCGCGCTGGCCGGGGTCGCGGTCGGGTTTCGGCACGTCGTCGAACGCGCGGTACTCGGACGAGAGGAGCGAGCGCGTCCGATCGAGGCCGACGACGTCGTCGCCGGGTGCCACCGCCGAACCGCCCTCCACGTCGAGAGCGTCGAGGACCGTGTGGTAGAGGTCGACGAGTTCGACCTGATCGTCGCGTCGGTCGGCGGCGAGGTCGGGGTGTTTGACCATCAGCGGGACGTTGACGAGCGGGTCGTAGAGGCCGAACTCGTGGCCGTAGAGGTCGTGTTCGCCGTGGAGTTCGCCGTGGTCGGCACAGACGACGACCATGGTGTCGTCCCAGCGTCCCGTTTCTTTCAGCCAGCCGAACAGGCGGGTGAGTTCGGCGTCGATGTGGGCGATTTCGGCGTCGTACAGTCCCCTGATCGCCCGCCACTCGTCGTCGTTGATGTCGCGGACGCCGGCGTTGTACTCCTTGGAGTTCTGGCACACCTGCGTCGAGTCGACGCCGGGCGCGAACTGATCGCGGTACTCGTCGGGCGGGTGGTACGGGAGGTGAGCGTCCATCAGGTTGATGAACGTAAAAGAGCGGTCCGAGTTCGCGATGAAGTCGCGGGCGCTGTCGACGACGGCGGGCGTCTTCGAGTCGGACCCGCCCCCGCTGGCGAGGTACTCGTGGGCGACGTTGCCGAGGCTGACGAGTTTGTCCGCGACCGTCCGGAGTTTCTCGTTGTCGTTCAGCGTCTGCCACGCTTTCGCCAGCGGGCCGGAGAGGAAGTCGCCGGGCATCACTTCGAAGAAGTTGTTCTGGTCGGCGAACCCCTCGGTCAGCCGAGTGTACGGCGTGATCCAGGCGTTCGAAGAATAGCACGCCGTGTCGTACCCCGCCGCCGAAAGCGTTTGAGCGAGCGTCGTCACGCCCTCCAGATACGGGTTCTCCTGGTCAGCGCCGTGCTGATGGGGATACATCCCGGTGAACAGCGAGGCGTGGACGGGGAGCGTCCACGGAGCGGGCGCGACTGCTTGGTCGAACACCGTCGCTTCGGACGCGAACTCTTCGAGACCCGGTGTCGTCGGTTTCTCGTACCCGTACGGTGTGAGGCGGTCCTTCCGGACCGTATCCATCACGACGAAGAGGACGTTCCGGGGGGCGTCGCCGGTCATGTCCGAGTCGTTCGTGTGGTCGGAATAAAGGTTCTCGCTTACGTTCCGGTCAGCGGAGCGATCAGTCGGGTCGAGCGAAACGTCACGAAGCGGTCATCGTCCGAGCGAACCGGCCGAACGACCATGCCAATCGGGCACAAACGGACGGTATAACCGACCACGTACCCACGATCACCACGTCCGCAGTCGGCGAGGCTCGCGCGCCGCCGGACGAGGTCGGACTGGTGTTCTCGATCCGCGCCATCGAACCGGACGTGACGAACGCCCGACGGGTGGTCGCAGAGCAGTCGGCTCAGTTGCGTAACGCACTC
Organism: Haloferacaceae archaeon; assembly: GCA_963715525.1. Classification (GTDB taxonomy): domain Archaea; phylum Halobacteriota; class Halobacteria; order Halobacteriales; family Haloferacaceae; genus MFD01721-c6. Next base: position 3,431,328 of record OY970248.1, on the reverse strand, counting down.
GAGAACACGAACGTGCCGAAAGAGGAGGTGGGAACGGAGCGATTCCAAGTCAGACACCAGCACCCGGATCCCCAGGGGAGGCGGTCTGAAAAGAGCGACCCCGACGAGATTCGATACGAAGCGACCGAGCACATCGGCGTCACGCTCCACGACCTCGACTCGCTCGGCTCGGTACTCTCTGCGGCCGTCGACGACGCTAGTGCGGAAATCGTGACCGTGGCATTCACCTTCCGGACCGAGACGAAGCGGGCGCTACAACAGGACGCACTCAGCGACGCCGTCGTGACCGCGCGCAAGAAAGCGGAGGCCGCCGCGGCGGCGGAAGGACTCGAACTCGGCGACGTTCGGTCGATGACGACCGGCGAGGGACAGCGCCACCAGCGAGCGGGCGGGGGTCAGGCGCTGGCGTCGACTACCGAGTCGGGAAGCGCGCCCGCGAGCGGTCCCATCGACGTGCACGCTCGCGTGGACGTCGAATACGAGTTGTGCGAACGGTGAGATCTCGCCGGTAAAACGAACTGTGACGCGTTACTCCAACAACTCCGCCCGCAACTCCATCGGTCCCTCGACGACGACGTTGGCCGCCGAGAGGTCGTTGTTCGGGTTGATCTCGGTCCGGTAGCCGACGACGTACGCGCCCGCCGCGGCACCCGCCATCGAGCCATTGGTCGAGTCCTCGACGACGACGCTGTCGCCGATGTCGACGTCGGCCGCTTCGGCCGCCCGCAGGTACACGTGCGGTTCGGGCTTGCCGGGGCCGTCGATCTCCTCGACCGAGCGCACCACGTCGAACGGACCGATCTCGAAGCGGTCGAGGACCGTGCCGATCCAGTCGGAGGGAGCAGAGGAGACGAGACCGAGTACGACGCCCCGGTCGCGGAGCGTCCCGCAGAGTTCGTCGAAGCCGTCCATCAGGTCGACGTGTTCGCCGTAGATGTCGCGGGCCGTGCGGTCGTAGAGGCCGACGAACTCGTCTTTCGTGACGGTCGTCTCGTAGTTTTCGTCGAGGTAGTCGTAGATCTCGCGGTAGTTCATCCCCGTGATCTCGTCGTTCTCGGGGTGCCCGTTCGCGAGCACCGTTGGAAACAACGTCTCGTCTTCGAACTCGTGCCAGTACTCCTCCGAGTCGACGATCACACCGTCCATGTCGAACAGTACCGCGTCCATACACGAGCGACAACCCCCTCCCGGAAAGCGTTTCTCCCCGAGGTTTAGGAACGATGACGGGACCACCTCTCGCCGTGACAGACGTTACACGCATCTTCGTAGGCGACTGCACCGTGACGTTCGACGGCACCCGCTCGCGCACCCAGCGCGGCTACGTGGTCGTCGTCGTCAAGCCCGACAAGACGGTCCTCGTCCACGACGCCGACGGCTACCAGCCGGTCGCGTGGCTCACCCGCCCCGACACCATCACCGTCGAACTCGACGACGGCTTCGGCGTCACGGCCCGAACCGCAGAGCAAGTACTCAACGTCGTCTCGAACACCGAGACGGGCCGGGCGTCGGTCCCGGTCACCGAGGCCGGCGTCCCGGTGGGCAAGTGTCCAGATTGCGGCGAACCCCTCGTCCGAACCGGCGGCGACGTGCTCTGCCTCGGCTGTCAGGATCGGTACGGGCTTCCCGCCGGAGCGACGGTCGCAGAGGAGACCTGCGACGACTGCGGTCTGCCACTGCTGCGCGTCGACCGCGGCGAGGCGTTCACCGTCTGTGTCGATCCGGCGTGCGACCCGCTGGCCGACCGCGTCCGCGAGCGATTCGATCGAGCGTGGACCTGTCCCGACTGCGGGAGCGACCTCCGAATCGTCCGGGGGCGCGGCGGTCACCTCGTCGCCGGATGCGACGCCTACCCCGAGTGCGAAACGGCGTTTTCGATCCCCGCGGGCGTCGTCGTCGGCGAATGTGACTGCGGGTTGCCGGTCTTCGAGACGGCTCGGGGACGACGGTGTCTCGACGGGACGTGCGAGCGGTTCGGCGGCGACGAAGGCGAGTAGCAGGGGGTCGAAACCCGCGAGACGCACCGGTGGCCCTATGTCGTCACGAACCCCTCACGTAGACATGGACGGACAGCTTCGGGGCGACGTGGTCCGCCTCGCTGGTAACGCGCGCCAACAGTTCCACGATTCGCGTGGGTACGGCCGCGCCCTCGACGGAAACGAGATCGAACTCTCCCGCGTCGAGGCGGCTCATTTACTCTTCCGCGGCGATCTGGAGACGGTGGGCGGTCACGACTTCCACGACTTCTTCGTCTCTTCGGTTCGTGAGGGCGATCGGTTCGCACTCAGATTCCTCGTCTACTCTGACCTCCGAGAGCGCGGGTTCTACCTCTCCCCCGTGCGCGACGGGTGGCCCGGGAGCGACGACAGCGACGCCGACAACGACGTCGATTTCGTCGTCTACGCCCGAGGGACCGGGCCCGGCGACGGCGACATCGCCTACCGCATCCGCATCCTCGGCGAACGCCAATCGGTCGATTCGGCGTCTCTTCCGGGTCTCACGCTCGCGGTCGTCGACGAGGAGAGCGAACTCACCTACTTCGACGCGACGTGTTACGAGTTCGACGGCGGAACCAGGTACGACCCTCCCTCGTCGCTGACGGGGACACTGCTCGAAGACCACGTGCTCTGCTGGGACGCTCCCGAACACGTCTACGAACGCGGCTTCTACGGCCAGCCGCTTTCGGCCCGCGACATGGCCGTCGAAGGCGGGCTCCAACTGTCGCTGGTCGAGGCGGCATCGCTCGCGGCCGAGGGCGTACTGACGCTCGACGGCGAGGGAGACGGCGACGACGGCGGTAACGGCGCTGATTCGGACGAACAGTCCGAGCGAGACGCCTACGACGCCATCGTCGAACGTGGACGCACCGTCGAGGGCGACCGATTCGACCGACGACTCCGCGCCTACACCGCGCTGCGGGCGGCGAACGTCGTCCCCAAGACCGGCTTCAAGTTCGGAGCCGACTTCCGGACCTACGCCGACGTCGACTCCGTTTCGGAGTTGAACCACTCCGAGACGCTGGTTCGAGTGCTTCCCGCGCCACACACGTTTTCGCCGCGCGATCTCGCACTCGACGTGCGTCTCGCCGGAGGGGTTCGGAAGCGAATGGTTTTTGCGCTGACCGACCCCACCGACGGCATAGACTGGCTTTCGGTCGTTCGACTTACACCATGACGCGAGATACCGACGAGACGCACGCGGACGCACACACTAACGGCGAATCGACGCCGCGGACCGAGGTCGACTCGGCACCACGGACCGACGGCGGGACCGTCGACGAAGTCGCCCTCGACCCGTGGGGCTCGTCGACCGTCTCCGACTACCGGAAGCTCTTCGCGGAGTTCGGCATCGAAGAGTTCGACACCATCCTCCCGGAGGTTCCGAACCCCCACTACCTGATGCGCCGCGGGGTCATCTTCGGGCACCGCGATTACCGCCCGGTCGCCGAAGCGATGCGTAACGACGAGGAGTTCGCCGTCCTCTCGGGCTTCATGCCGACCGGCGACCCACACATCGGGCACAAACTCGTCTTCGACGAGATCATCTGGCATCAAGAGCAAGGCGGCGACGCCTACGGCCTCATCGCCGACCTCGAAGCCCACTCCGCGCGCGGCCTCTCGTGGGGCGAAATCGACGAACACGCCCGCGACTACTTGCTGTCGCTGATCGCGCTCGGATTCGACGCCGAGGAAGGCACTCTCTACCGCCAGTCGGACAACCGCGAACTGCAGGACCTCGCCTTCGAACTCGGATCGAAGGCACGATTCGCCGAGTTCCAGTCGATCTACGGCTTCGACGGCGAGACGAACGTCTCGCACATGCAGTCGGTCGTCACGCAGATGGCCGACATCCTCTACCCGCAACTCGACGGCCCGAAACCGACGGTCATCCCGGTCGGGCCCGATCAGGACCCGCACATCCGACTCGCGCGCGACCTCGCCTCGCGGATGCGCTTCTTCAAGATTTCAGAAGCCTACGCGAGTTTCGAAGCCGGGGCCGCCGAGCGGAGCATCATCGCCGCGCTGTACGACTCGCTCGACCCGAGCGACTACGACGACGACTCCCTTCGGTGCGTCCACGCCGCCGACGCGCTCTCGACGATGACCGCCGACGACTTCGGCGTCGACTCGTCGACGTTCGAGTCGACGAAGCAGATGCTAGAGGAGGCCGGGAAAGAACCGATCCGACCCCGCGTCCGCTTCTTCGACCGCAACGCCACCGAGGAGGCGTTCGAGGCGCTCATCGACGCCGTCGAGGGCGAAAAGCGCGTCTACGACGAGCACGTCGACGCCTTCGACCTCACGCTCGTCGAAGCCGGGGAACTCGCCCGCGAACTCGAAATCGAACACGGCGGCTACGGGTTCGTCCCGCCGTCGTCGATCTACCATCGGTTCATGACCGGTCTCACCGGCGGGAAGATGTCGTCGTCGATTCCGGCGTCCCACATCTCGCTGCTCGACGACCCCGAAGACGGCTACGACAAGGTCCGGTCGGCGACGACCGGCGGCCGCGAGACGGCAGAACTCCAGCGCGAACTCGGCGGCGAGGCCGACAAGTGTCCGGTGTACGAACTCTACGCCTACCTCCTCTCGGGCGACGACGACGAGTTCGCCAAGGAGGTCTACGACGAGTGCGTCGGCGGCGAGCGCCTCTGCGGCGGGTGCAAGGAGCAGGCGGCCGAATTGATGAAGGAGTTCCTCGCAGACCACCAGGAGAAACGCGCGGAGGCCGAGGAACTGCTCGACGACCTCGACATCGACCTCGAATCCCCGCGGCGTGGCGTCGCCGTCGGCGAGGAGTAACGAACGCGTTCGACGAGGACCGTACGAAGGGGGAACGAGACGAATTTCGGTGTGTCGGGTACGTATCCCTCCGTACGATGGCAGATAGTTCAGTGATAGATCTACTAGTAAACTGACGTCAGTTCTGTCACTGAAACGTGGGTGGAGTGAAGAGCACCGAACACACCTGTCATGGAACTGACCGAGATATCAGTTATCGTTTCACGAGGGGAATCAGCGAATCCTGCGTCTCGATACTCGTCGTTGACGACGCCTGACTGCTCGTTCGGTAATAGTAACTCACCGGAGCAGTGTCGTTCGACCGGACGGGTTTGTGCGATCGAACGTCCACACGTCGAGATAAGCTCACTTATCTCGAATAGTAGGCTCTATCCTTGGTGAGATTATCTGTGTGAAAAGTCTACTATTTATATGGGGGGGAACTTCGGTAACAACTGGGCCGAAGGGTAGACAGTAATGGCAAATCTCTGTCTGTCCTTCCCCCGCGAGTGCACCACTGATTAGTTGCATTCATCGGAGATAATCGACCGAAGAGGACAGTTTTGAGAACTGTACTATGCGTATGTACATATGCTCAGATAAGCAATTGTACCGCTAGTATGTACGAAACCATTCTCGTCCCGACCGACGGGAGCCACGCCGCCGACCGAGCGGCCGATCACGCGATCGAACTCGCCAAGGAGACCAACGCCACGATCCACGCGCTCTACGTGATGGACATGGGCGAGGCCGACTTCGTCGCCGTCCCGAGCGACATCGCCGACACCGAGAAGCGTCTCCGGAAGAAAGGCGAGAAGTTCGCGAAGCGGATCACCGACCGCGCCGACGAGATGGACGTTTCGAGCGTCACGGTCGTCAAGAAGGGAAGTCCGGAGCAGGTGATCGTCGACTACGCCGACGAGAACGGTGTCGACCTCATCGTGATGGGCAAGAAGGGTCGGCGCGACCCTGACAAGCCCTTCTTCGGGAGTACCACCCGGCGCGTGATGGGAATGACGGAGGTTCCGGTGCAGGCGCGGTAGGTCGACGACAGTCCGACGACGACCGTCGGGGAGAGTCCGTTCGAAGGTACAGTTAAAAGACAGACAGTTGTAATGGGCGATGTATGTCGCCCTCCAGACGGACCCTCCTCGCCGCCGGTGGCGCGGGTCTCGCCACCTCGCTGGCCGGCTGTGCCGCGCTGTCGACGCCGACGGTCGACACCCGCGTCGCCGACGGCGACTGGCCGCTCCGATATCACGACACGCAGAACACCAACCGCAACCCGGCCGCGACCGGACCGTCCGACTCGCCAAGCGAGCGCTGGCGGATTCGTACCTTCGACGCGCCCGAGGATCGGTTTGGCGGCTACGGGTTCGCGCCCGCGCCGGTCGTCGCCGACGGGCGACTGTACGTCGGCGGCGACGCGCTCTCGGCTCACCGACTCGGCGACGGCGGGACCGTCTGGCAGACCGGGAAACGGGGAGGCGGCGGATACCACGGAGCAGCGTACGCGAACGGCGGAGTGTACGTCCTCGTCAGCGACTCGTCGGACCGCTACCCGTCGGCGCTCGCACGCCACCGGGCAGCGGACGGCGGACGTCGATGGCAGCGAACCGGCGACCACTGGTTCCTCGCGTCCCCGCTCGTCGCGGGCGACACCGTGTTCGCCAACGGGAGGGAGACCATCGTCGCGTTCGGCACGCGAGGGCATCGCCGATGGCGACTCGATTCGGAGCCGATTCGGGTCACCCTCCCAGCGGTCACCGCGACCGATCGGTACACGGCCGGAGACGGTGAGGACACGGTCACCGCACGCCCGCTTCGGCGAGGCCCGAAGTCGACGCTCTTCGGTCACCCACCGAAACCCCGGTGGTCCGTCGGGCTTCAGTCCCCCCTCGACGGCGCGTTGACCGTCGGATCGAAGCGCGTGTTCGCGACCGAGTCGACCGATTTCTACGAACGGACGGGGACGGCACGACTCCGAGCGCTGTCGACCGACGGCGAGTCCGCGTGGTCGCGGCCGATCGGCAACCGATCGACGACGGTGACGGCCGGCGACGGAACGGTGTACTTCACGGCCGGATCGGGAGTCGAGATGGACCACTCCGACGGCGTCTTGTACTCGTACTACGACGCCCACGTCGGCGCGTGCGACGAGTCGACCGGGGACGTTCGCTGGCGACGGACGTTCCCGGACCTCGGCGACTGGAAGATTCCGTCGGTCCTCGCCGACGGCGTGCTCTACCTCCCGCTCCACGATTCGCGGAAGGGCCGAAGCCTCGTCCGGGCGCTCGACGCCGACGACGGTCACACGCGATGGGAACGGAAACTCGACGCGCCCGCCTACCACCTCGCCGTCGTCGACGACGCGCTCTACGTCAGTACGGCGGACGGGCGGATTACGGCGCTGGCGTGAGTCGGAGGCGGGGGTTGGAAGGACGATAGCCAGCCGATCAACCGTCGCCGGGTGGGAATGAAAGGGGCCGTGTGCTCGGCGAAGCACGACCCTTCAAGCACCGAAGCGAACGACCGACGGGAGTGAGCGAGGAGCGCAGACGCGGGCGCGCGAGTCGAGCACACGGGGGCTTTCGAGGTCGTCTCGGTCGCTCGCTCCCTCTATCGGTTCAGGTCACCTCCAAATATCCCCAACACGAACCCCGGAACGCTTTTCCCCTCCGCTGGGCATCCTCGAAGTATGACGTCCGAACCCGACGTTGTGACGCGAGCGCGTGAATCGACCACCCTCGGGTTCGGCTTCTTTTTCCGCGTCTAAGCGAGTGGCGGACCGCGGTCGCTGTCTTCGGACGCCGCCCGTGCGAAACCCCTCGACTCGACGCGACGGATATGTAGACCGGATACGCCACGCATATCCCGGAACCGATAACTGACGAGCCGACACTAACGGAACTAACAACCACGAAATGCGACTCCCGGAATCACAGGTCGCGGTCTTGGAAGCCGCGAGCGCGACGGATGCAAAGACGATCGAACGACTGGCCGAGGAGACCGGCCTGAAACCCGAGACGGTGACCGGCGCGGCCTTCGACCTGCGCGACGGGGGCCTCGTCGCCGTCGAGGAACGCGAAGACGAGACGGTCACGCTGACCGAGGAAGCCGAGGGGTATCTCGACACCGGGTTGCCCGAAGTCCGACTCTACCGCGCCGCAGTCGAGGCTGGCGCGGCCGACGACCCGGTCCAGATGGGACAGGCCATCGGCGCGTCGGGACTCGAAGGTCCCGAAGTGAACATCGCACTGTCGAACTACGCGCGGAAGGGCTACGGCGTCGTCGACAGCGGTGAGATCACCGCGAACGCCGACCCCGACCCCGACGCCGACGAGGAGGCGGTCGCGCTGGCGACGCTCGCCGAGGAAGGAGAAGACGTCGACGCCGCAGGTATCGACGCCGACGTCCTCGACCAACTGGACCGCCGCGGCCTCGTCGAACGCCGCGAGCGGACGGTTCGCTCGGTGACGCTGACCGACGAGGGCGTGACCGCGATGATGGAAGGCGTCGAAGCCGCCCAGACGGTCGACCGACTCACGCCCGAGATGCTCACCTCGGGCGAGTGGCAGAACGTCGAATTCACCGAGTACAACGTCGCCGCCGACGCGCCCGAAGTCGAGGGCGGGAAGGTCCACGTCCTCCGGCAGACCGCAGACCGTGTCAAGGACGTGCTCGTCGGCATGGGCTTCGAGGAGATGGAGGGCCCGCACGCCGACGCGGAGTTCTGGATCAACGACTGCCTGTTCATGCCCCAGGACCACCCGGCGCGGACCCACTGGGACCAGTTCGCCCTCGACGTGCCGCCGATCCACGACCTGCCCGAGGACCTCGTCGAGCGAGTCCGCGAGGCACACCTCGAAGGCGTCGGCGAGGACGGCGACGGCTATCACTCGCCGTGGACCGAAGACATCGCCCGCGGGGTCGACCTCCGCGGACACACCACGTCGCTGTCGATGCGCTACCTCTCGGGGCATCAAGTCGGCAAACTAGAGGAACCGCAGCGGTACTTCTCCGTCGAGAAGGTGTACCGAAACGATACGCTCGACGCGACCCACCTTCTCGAATTCTTCCAGATCGAGGGTTGGGTGATGGCCGACGACCTCTCGGTGCGCGACCTGATGGGAACGTTCACCGAGTTCTACGAGCAGTTCGGCATCACCGACGTGCAGTTCAAACCGCACTACAACCCGTACACGGAACCGAGTTTCGAGCTGTTCGGTCGCCACCCGACGACGGGCGAACTCATCGAGATCGGAAATTCCGGGATGTTCCGCCCCGAGGTGCTCGAACCCCTCGGCGTCGACTGCGACGTGATGGCGTGGGGACTGGCACTCGAACGCCTCGCCATGCTCATCACGGGCGCGGAGGACATCCGCGACCTGCACGGAACGCTGACCGACCTCGACTTCCTGCGGAACGCGGAGGTGATCTACTGATGCCAGTCGTCGAATGTGACGCGGACGAACTGCGTCGCCTGACCGGACACGAAGAGAAGAGCGACGACGAACTCAAAGACGACCTGTTCGCGCTCGGCCTCGAATACGAGGGCGAGAGCGAGGACGGGAAACTCCAGCTAGAGTTCGGGCCGGACCGACTGGACCGGCTCTCGGTCGAGGGCGTCGCCCGGTCGCTGCGCTATCAGTACGGCGACGACCGCGGCGTGTACGTCCCGAAGACGAACGATCCCGACTGGACCATCGAAGTCGACGAGTCGGTGCCCGACGAGCGCCCGTACGTCACCGGTGCTGTGATCCGCGGCGTCAATCTCGACGAGGACGCGCTCGACTCGCTCATCCAGTTACAGGAGAAACTCCACGCGACGATGGGTCGCAAGCGGGTCAAGGGAGCCATCGGCATCCACGACCTCACGATGCTCAAAGGCGAGATGCTGGCCGAAGAGGGTGGTAACTCGGTGACCTACAAGGGCGTCGAACCGGAGGGCGACAAGTTCGTCCCGCTCGATTCGAACGAGGAGATGACGCCTGCGGACGTGCTGGTCGAACACCCGACCGGCGAGACGTACCGCGACATCGTCGTCGACTACGAACGCTACCCGGCCATCTACGACCAACTCGGCCTGTTCTCGTTCCCGCCGGTCATCAACGGGAAACGGACGGAAGTCCGCGCCGACTCGCGCGACCTGTTCGTCGAACTCACCGGCACCGACCAGTGGACCATCGACCGGATGTGCAACATCATCTGCTACGCGCTCGACGCCCGCGGCGGGACCGTCGAGGAAGTCACCGTCGAGTACCCCGACCGGACCGCGGTACGACCCAACTTCGACACCGACGAGAAGACCGTCTCTCACGCCCGCATCGAAGGGATGCTCGGACTCGACTTCGAGGTTCCGGAGGTCGTCGACCTGTTCGAACGTTCCGGTCTCGGGCCGAGCGCGGTCGAATTCGGTGAAGATGGTGAAAACGGGCGCATCACGAGCGTCTCGGACGTCGACGACGCGAGCGACGTCGCTTACGAAGTGTCGGTACCGCCGTACCGGACGGACGTGCTCCACCCGATCGACCTCGTCGACGACGTGGGGCGCGCCTACGGGTTCAACGCACTCGGACCGCGATACCCCGACGTCGGCACCGTCGGCGGCCGCCACGAGCGGTCCCGACTAGAGGATGCGACGCGCACGGCGCTCGTCGGCCTCGGCTTCGAGGACATGCTGAACTTCCATATGACCGCCGAGGAGGAGAACTACGAGCGAATGGGTGTCGAGATCGGCGAACCCGTCGTCGGCGGCGGCGAACCAGCGATCATCACCGAACCGTACAGCGAGGACTACACGATGCTCCGGACGTGGGCGCTCCCGTCGCTCGTGACGGTACTGGAGAACAACACCCACCGCGCCTACCCGCAGGACTTGGCCGAAGTCGGCTTCGCCGCCGAGTACGACGCCGAAGAGAACACGAACGTCGCCGAGTGGCGGTCGGTCGCGGGCGTGCTGGCTCGGTACGACGCCACCTACGAGGACGCGAAGGCCCGAATCGCGGCGCTCTGTAAGGACTTCGACGTCGAATTGGAGACGCCGCCGACCGAACATCCGTCGTTCATCCCCGGTCGCGTCGCGTCGGTCGTCATCGACGGCGAAGACGTCGGCGTCGTCGGCGAGTTGCACCCGGAAGTGCTCGTCGAACACGACCTCGAACTGCCGGTCGCGGCGTTTGAGTTCCGGCTGGACGCGCTGCAGTAGCCGGCGCGTTTCCGTCTCTTCGGCTCTCACTCGTTTATCGGCCGAGTCGGATCGTCGCCGCCGATTCTCTGTACTCTGCACTCCAGAGCGACAGGTCCGTGACGGTCCACGAGACCGGCTCGAACGACTCGATACAGGAGTCTCGGAGGGACTCCGCGTCGGCGACGGACCCCCCTCGGGCGAGCGTGATGTGAGGGACGTAGTCGTCGCCCTCTAGCCCACTGATCGGATCGAACTCGGCGCACAGTCGTTCGTGGAGATCGACGAGTTCGGGACTCTCGACGGCGAAGTAAATTACCGGGCCGGTTCCGCGGGTCGGCTCGGCGAAGTAGTCGACACCGGAGAGACGAATCTGGAAGCGAGGTGTGTCGGCAAGCGTCGCGCGAAGTCGCTCCCGCATGCGGTGTACCGATCCCTCGCCGAGTCGCTTGCAGACGAGGGTGTGGCGCTCTCGAATCCGGTCGAACGGGAGGAGTCGCGGGTGGAAGTCGGCCGCGAGTCGTTCGACGGAGCCAGGAACGGGAACGTTCAGGCTGTACACGGAACGTACGCGGGCCGCCGAGCGAATGAGCGTGTCGATTACGTCGATCGAACTGTCGGGTCGGCGGGTTCAGATGCGGCCGCGATAGCGGAGGAAGCCGAAGACGATCACGGCGACGATGAGAAGCGCACCGAGCGAGGTGATGATCCAGGCGAGGAAGTGGAGCACCTGCGCGACGATCTGGAGGACGATCAGTGCGACGACGAGTACGAGCACGAGTTTCAACAGGTCGCCGACGCCGAGTTGGCCACGAGCGGAAGGCCGTTGCATACCCGTACTCCGTTGTCGATCGGCAAAAACACATCGGGAAACTGATGGCTCGACCCGGATCTCCAGTTGAAACGAAGGGGTGCGGCACTGGTTGACGAGCGCCGGGGCAAGTCATAACACCACTGACGTCCAAGGTCATCCATGCCGAGCGTCTTCCGCGAATTGGGCCGCCTCAGCGCGCAGGGCCCACAAGTCCCTCAAGGTCCTCGAGGCCCCTCGAAGTCACTCTTGAACGTCGGTGCGTTGGTGATCGTCGCCCTCGCCGCGTTCTTCGTCCTCCCAACGAATCCGGTCACTATCGTTGGGCTCATCGTCCTCCTCGCCGCGATCATAACGGTCTACAGCGCCGTCGAAGTCATCAACGCGTACGAGCAAGGAGCGCTGACAATCTTCGGGGAGTACCGCGGTCTACTCGATCCGGGAATCAACTTCGTTCCACCGTTCGTCTCCCGGACGTACCGCTTCGACAAACGAACGCAGACGATCAACGTCCCCCGACAGGAAGCCATCACCGAGGACAACTCGCCGGTCACTGCCGACGCGATCGTTTACTTCCGAGTGATGGACGCGAAGAAAGCCTTCCTCCAAGTCGAAGACTACAGAACTGCCGTCTCGAATCTCGCGCAGACGACCCTCCGCGCGACTCTGGGCGACATGGAACTCGACGAAACACTCTCACGGCGGGACCACATCAACACGCGCATCCGCCGAGAACTCGACGAACCGACCGATGACTGGGGAATCCGAGTCGAGTCGGTCGAAGTTCGCGAGGTGAATCCGAGTCCGGACGTCGAACGCGCGATGGAAGAACAGACGTCCGCCGAACGCCACCGCCGAGCCATGATTCTGGAGGCGCAGGGGCGTCGCCGGAGCGCCGTCGAGAAAGCCCAGGGGGAGAAACAGTCGAACATCATCCGTTCGCAGGGAAAAAAGCAGTCACAGATCCTCAGAGCGCAGGGTGACGCCATCTCGACGGTTCTCCGTGCGAAATCCGCCGAGTCGATGGGCGAGCGCGCCATCGTCGACAAGGGACTGGAGACGCTCACTCGGATCGGTGAAGGGCCAGCGACGACGTTCGTGCTCCCGCAGGAACTCACGTCGCTGCTCGGGCGGTACGGTAAAAGCCTGACCAGCGGCGACATCGCCGACCACCCGGCGCTCGACAGCTTGGAGTTCGACTCCGAGACGCGCGAACTCCTCGGACTGGACGACATCGAGGAACTGATCAACGAAGTCGAACTGGAGACGCAGGGCGGCAACGTAACTGTCGAGCGGGTCGACACAGAAGAGTGAGGAGACTGAAGCCGTTTAGTCGGAGTCGTTTGCCCGCATCTCTTTCAAGCGGGCGACGAGGTCGGCGTTCGACTCGTCGGTATCGAACGTAACCGCGCCGTCGTGGTCGTTGGCGTGGACGTTGAGTCCGTCAACCTCGTCGATGTCACCGCTCTGGTCACGCTGCTCGTCTTCGTCGTAGCTTCCAAATCCCATACGAAGAATCCGGGGTTCGTAGTTAAAGATTTCCCGCTCTGAAGTGGCTCTGGAAGGCGTTCTCGTGGGAAGCGCTTGCGCGTCAGTGAGAGACAAGCAAGGTGACGAAAGCGACGATTCGGTCACGGATCAGTCGTCGGTACCGACCCCGAGGGGGAGCCAGTCGACTCCGAACTGGTGTCGCCCGCGTCGAGAATGGCTTCGAAATCGGTGACGAAGTCCGTGACCGCCGCCCAGTCCGTGTACTCGTAATCGCGCGACGTATCGGTGTCACCCCGGTTGCGGCCGGAGATCGAGCGCATGACGATGCGTTTCAGGAACCCGTACTGACTGTATCGCAACGCACCGCCGACCGGGAGCACCGCGTCGGGTTCCCACCCAGTGTCAGCGAGGAACGCGTCGATTACCTTCTCGGCGTCTGGACGCGTCTCCGGACTCGCAGCCGAAAGACTGGTCGACATGAACGCGGCGGGTTTCGCTTCGAGTGCGACGCGATTCGTTCGAACGAAGTCGACGACGGCACGCTGGTGTTTCCCGGCGTGGACCGACGCTGCGACGATGAATCCGTCGAATTCCGTGAGTTCTGGGACAGAATCGACATCGCCGAGTTCGACGAGCGAGACGCGATGATCAGCCTCTCGGAGGACGGTTGCGGCATGCTCTGCCACCGCCGCGGTCTGTCCCTCGGTCGTACCGTACGCAACGAGAATCTTCGACATCAGTAATCACTGAACGTACGTATGCGTCCCGGCAGGATAGCTCGGAGAGGTGGTTCCCGAAGACCGGGAACCGATCAATTCAGTAGCCACAGTCAAAACAGACCGATGTGGCGGACGAGGGGAGTGGATTCACAAGATAGCGCGAGTCGACGGTGGCGGCAACGGGGACCGGACGTCGTGAGGGTCGATCGTCAGTCGTCGCTCTGGTCGGCTTCGTCGTCTTGCATCTCCTGTAGACGGGCGACGAGATCCTCGCTCGACTCCTCAGTCTCGAACGAGACCGACCCGTCGTGGTCGTGTTCGTGGGCGTTGACGGCTTCATCTTCGTCCAAGTCACTGTCCTGATTCCGCTGCTCGCTCTCGTCGTAGCTTCCAAAGCCCATACCTACCCATTGGTCTCCGGACGGAAAGGGCCAACGTTCGTTCGGTGTGATGGCGTGTGCCGAACCCGCAAAGGGCTCGGCTGCGACGAGATCAGAACAGCTCTTCAGCTTCGGGCTCGACCCCATCGTCACCGTAGAGTTCGAACTCGCGGCGGAGGTCACGGATGCGGTCGCGGATGTCGGCCGCGAGTTCGAATTCGAGATTGCTCGCCGCTTCCTGCATCCGATCCTCCAAGAATTCGATCTGCTGGGCAGCCTCGTCTGCGTCGGCGATGTCGTCGCGGGTCGTCCCAGACGTGTCCGTCTTGCTGCCGGGGAGGTTCGTCTCGCCGACTTCCTTCTCGATCGTCCGCGGCGTGTACCCACGTTCCTCGTTGAACTCTTGCTGGATCTGACGACGACGCTGCGTCTCGTCGATGGCCGACGCCATCGAGTCAGTCGTGTCGTCGGCGTAGAGGATCACCTCACCGTTGACGTTACGAGCTGCACGACCCATCGTCTGGATCAGTGTCGTCTCCGAGCGCAGGAATCCCTCCTGATCGGCATCGAGGATCGCGACGAGCGAGACTTCCGGGATGTCGAGTCCCTCACGGAGGAGGTTGATACCGACGAGCACGTCGATGTCGCCGAGTCGGAGCGATCGGATGATCTCGTGGCGTTCGAGGGTGTCGGTCTCGTCGTGCATGTAGGCGACGTTGACACCTGCCTCTTCTAAGTACTCGGTCAGGTCCTCGGCCATCCGCTTCGTGAGCGTCGTGACGAGGACGCGCTCGTCGCGGTCGATACGGTCGTCGATGCGACCCATCAGGTCGTCGACCTGCCCGGTGGCGCCGGTCACCTCGACCTTCGGGTCGACGAGGTGGGTCGGGCGAACGATCTGTTCGACGATCCCGTCGGAGATCTCCCGTTCGTAGTCGCCCGGCGTCGCCGAGACGTAGAGCGTCCGGTCCGTCTTCTCTTCGAACTCCTCGAAGGTGAGCGGACGGTTGTCGTACGCGGTCGGGAGCCGGAACCCGTTCTCGACGAGCGAATCCTTCCGGGATTTGTCGCCCGCGAACTGGCCCTTGATCTGCGGGAGCGTGACGTGCGATTCGTCGATGACGGTGAGGAAGTCGTCGGGGAAGTAATCGAGGAGCGTGTACGGCGCATCGCCGGGTTCGCGATCCGAGAGGTGAACGGAGTAGTTCTCGATGCCCGAGCAGTAACCCGTCTCGCGCATCATTTCGATATCGAACGTCGTCCGCTCTTCGATCCGCTGAGCGGCGACGAGGTCACCCTGCCGCTCGAAGTAGCGCACCCGGTCGTGCATCAGGTCCTCGATCTCGCCGATCGCGCGTTCGAGGCGCTGTTCGGGGATCGAATAGTGCTCCGCCGGGTGGATGAGGACGGCCGGTTCCTGGGACTTGACCTCGCCTTCGAGTACGTCGACCTTGGTCATACGATCGATCTCGTCACCCCAGAGTTCGACGCGGACGGCGTAGCGGCCGTACATCGGGAAGATCTCGACCGTGTCACCGCGCACGCGGAACGTCCCCTGCGTGAAGTCGATATCGTTGCGCTCGTAGTTCAGGTCGACGAGTCGTTTCAGCAACTCGTCGCGGTCGATCTCCTGCCCCACTTCGAGTTGGAGCGACATGTCGACGTAGTTGCGCGGGTCACCGAGGCCGTAGATGGCCGAAACGCTGGCGACGACGACGACGTCGTCACGAGTCAACAGCGACCGAGTCGCCGAGTGGCGCAGGCGGTCGATCTCGTCGTTGATCGAGGCGTCCTTGTCGATGAAGGTGTCCGTCTGCTCGACGTAGGCTTCGGGCTGGTAGTAGTCGTAGTACGAGACGAAGTACTCGACCGCGTTATCCGGAAACAGTTGCTTGAACTCCTCGTACAACTGGGCGGCGAGCGTCTTGTTGTGGGCGATGACGAGCGTGGGTTTCTGGATCTCTTCGACGACCCACGAGACGGTGTTCGTCTTGCCCGATCCCGTCACACCCAGCAGGGTCTGTCTGTCAGCTCCCTGCTCGTAGCCGGCGGCCAGTTGTTCGATGGCCTCCGGTTGGTCGCCCGCCGGGTCGAAGGGGGCGTCGACGCGGAACGGTCGATTCGCTCCCGGTTGGTCGGGCGAGAGAGGGCCCGAATTGGCGTCACTCACGGTAACTCGTGTATGGTCCGGAACCACTTTACCCGCTCGCTTGGGGATGTTGGGCGTCACGTTCGGCTGGTCGTTGACCGATTGGTGTCGCAGGGCAAACAGGCGGCGTAGAGTACAGTCACGAGGCGGCACGCCGCACAACCGCGAGCGCCCCGCGATGGCAGTTAGATCACGAGCTTACGTGGTTCCGTGTTCCCTGATAAACCCCCGTCGGATGAGAAACGGCAGCGTTGACGGTTCGCTCGTGAAGCGGTGGGTGCGTCGTAGACGGCGGTGACATCTGCGATGCCGCAAACGGTTTTGAACGCGGCGACCGTACGCCGCGCTATGTCACGAGACGAACTCCAGCACGCGAGCGACGAGTTGCGAGCGGCGAGCGAACTGGTCGACGGACCTGTCCAAGAGCGACTCTACGACCAGTCGAACCAGTTAGCCAAGCTTGCGACTCGAAGCCACGGCCCCGACCACGGTCGACTCGACCGTCACATGAACACGTTGTCGGAAATCGCCGACGAACTCGACGGCGAGGCGAAAGAGCGAGTTCAGAGCGCCCACGGCGCGGTTAAAGAGTACCGTTCGGGCGTCGAAGGCGTCTAAGTCGTCCGATTGATTTTCGCCGAACGCGATGGCGTTGCCGATGCGTGATTCGGACAGCCCACCGCTCGGAAGAATAGAATCCTGGTCGATTTGCGACCGAGCGTGTACTGAACCCCTTCATTTCCGGTGGAACCCCTTCGCTTCGAGTGGAGAGTGAGAACGGGGCAACATCCAACCGACGAACGCGACGTCGATAGTACCCGATTCGTTTCCCGTTGACGCCGAAAGCTGATCTAACAGACGTTCTTCGGCTTGACGCCCATCGATTCGAGCGTCTCTACGTAGTGGTCGTACGCCGCCTCGATCACGGCGGTCGCGGCTTCGCGGGCGGCGTCCCAGTCTTCGCCACGAGCACACACTTCATCGAGGACGGTCACGGCTTGTTCACTCTGTGATTCGAGATCGTCGCGCAGCCCGCGGAACGTGTCCGCAGACGACGTCTGTGCGCTCCCGATGAAGAAGCCGACCATCTGTTCGGCGCTCTTGCGCGCGACCAGCGTCCGCGCGAGGAAGCCAGCGACGCGTTTCGGCGTCGACTCGAATCCCGAGAGCACGTCGTACACCGGTCGCTCCGAGTCGACGTCGCCTTCGTCGGATTCGATCGTGTCGCGGTGGCGCTCTGCGTCCTCAGCAGCGTCAGCAAACAGGTCTGCGGCGTCGGCGTTGGACTCGCTATCGGCCCACTCCGAGAACAGGCGTGCGGCCGTCTCGGCTTCGTCGTGGGCGGCGGCGCGGACGGTCGGTGCGTCCATCTCGCCTCCGGTCAGCGCGTAGAGTCCCTTCGACGAGCCGAGTCGGGAGAGTGCCGTTTCGTTCTCCTCACGAAGTTCATCTGCGAACGTAGGTGCGTCCATATCCGGCCTACTACCCCTCCCCGTTTGTAAGCATCGACGATAGGCCGACCGATCGAAGCGGTGCAGCGGGGGAAAAGCTACAGTCAATCGTATCGACACGAACCTGTGAACGTTTCGTCAGCCCTCCGAAGCGGCGCCAGGCTCCCCGTCGAGCGGTCAAATCAGGTTCTCCCGTTCTACCTGCTCGCGACGAGCGTACTGTTGGTCGCGCGTGTTCCGTTACTGATCGGCAGCGCTATCGCGTATCTCTTACTCGCTTCGCAAGGGCGAATCCAACCCGCAGTCCGCGCGTTTGCCCGCCTCGATCAATCGGGATTCGATGCGTCAAACCCAGGCTCGATACCACCGAGCTCAATTCGAGCGTTTCAACAGCTAGTGACGCCGTCTGTCGTCGCCGTTTTCGGTCTCTCCGCGCTCCTCGCACTCATCTTCTTCGTTCTCGCTCGCGCAGCGACGACCGCGGCAACGTTCAACGCGGTCTACGGTGCACTCGTCGGTGGAGACCCACTCGAATCCGGTGTTCGCGGTGTTGCTGACCAGTGGAAGACGTTTCTCGGTGTCTTCGTACTACGGCTCATCGTCTCAGTACTGGCACTGCTCCCGTTCGGTGTGTCCACATTCGCTTCGGCTGCCGGCACCGTCACCGGAACAGCAGCCATCGCACTCGCCGTTCTTGGGGGTCTCGTGAGTGTCATACTGCTGTTGCTCGTCGCACTCGCGTTCGTCTTCGTCGGTCCTGCGGTCGTCGCCGACGGGGTCGGCTGGTGGGGAGGGTTTCGCCGAAGCGTCGGATTCATCCGTCGATACCCGATCGAAACCGTGTTCTACGTCGTGGTCGCCGTCGGTGCCTTCATCATCTACGGTATTGCCGCGGGCATCTTCTCGATCCTCGGCGCGTCTCGAGTCGCGGGACTCGTTCCGCCACTGTTGCTGCTACCGATACTAGACGGGTTCAAGACAGCCCTCTACACCGAGCGGACGCTCCCCGAACGCGAGTTCGATGCATCGACTCCCAACCCCGGCGCTGGGCGACGCTTCGTCGCTGCCTTTCGAGACGGACTTCGTCAACTCGGTCGCTTCCTCGTCGGTCATCCGCTCGCGAACCTCGCTTCGGTCGCACTGTTGGCCGGAAGCATCGTCGTCGGCTGGAGTCTCACGGCACCCTACGGCATCCGCCTGAGCACACCAGGTAACGTCGCACAGGTCTTCGGGACGATCGCCGTTGGCCCGTTTGTGACGATCGCGGCGAACAACTGGCTCGTCGCTGCGGGCATGAGTTACGGCGGACTAGCACTGGGTATCGGAACCGCCGGTGCGCTCCTCACCAACGGCCTCCTCGTCGGCGCACTCGCTGGCGTCTTCGATCTGACCTCGTATGCTGCACTGGTCATCCCACACGGAATCGTCGAGCTCCCGGCGCTGGCCGTCGCTGGTGGACTGGGGTTCCATCTCGGTGCCGTCGGATGGCAGGGAGTTCGCGGCCGACAGTCGGCGGCCGACGTCGGCCGCGAACTCAAGCGGGCGTTCGAAATTCTCCTCGGGCTCGCGATCGTCTTGGTGATCGCAGCGTTTATCGAGGCGTTCCTGACGCCTCACATCGCGGCGTGGTTACTCGGCCGATGATCGCTCGAAGACGAACAGAACCGATAGTGAGTGGACCGAGATAGACGAGATCCACGGCTAGAGAGACAATTGTCTCTCGGAATGAATTACGGAGTACTCGTCATCGAAACGGAACGAGATCCGACTGTCGACGACGATTCTCGTCAGTCTGTTACGTCGAAAAAGAACGAACAGTCGAAACGTTCGCTCACGGTTGTGATGAAGAAGAGTGGAAGGGTCGAATGAACGACGTTGCCACTCTCGAAGTGTAATGAATGAAGTATGAGTGGAAGGCGGCGATCTGAAGTTCCCAGAGGCTCGCGCACTCCAGTACTAACCAGAACGCTGATAGGCTTAACTTCCGTGTTCGGGATGGGTACGGGTGTCACCCTATCGCTCTGGCCGCCTTAACGCCAACCGACGGAATCGAACCGTAGCCGGCCTCGTGACCGGACACCAGTGTTGGATAGTTCGACGATCTTGCGATCATCGACCGATATGTACGTGCAATCCAGATTACACCTGAACCCATTTCAACGGGTACTGTTCTGGTGAACAGTCCCCAATTCAATGTATGAATGCGGCTTGGTCTGTTAGTGCTCGCGGACTCAACGTCTCGTTGCCTCGACGCGTACATCCCGAGTCTATCGAACTCATCTTCTATGAGTGACCTGTGGTATCTCGTTTCCAAGTGGGTTTCGAGCTTAGATGCGTTCAGCTCTTACCCCGTGTTGCGTGGCTGCACGGCGACTGCCCTTCCGGACAACCGTTACACCAGTGGCAACCAATCGTAGTTCCTCTCGTACTATACGATCGTTCTCGTCAGATACCTCGCACCCCCAATAGATAGCAGCCGACCTGTCTCACGACGGTCTAAACCCAGCTCACGACCTCCTTTAATAGGCGAACAACCTCACCCTTGCCTGCTTCTGCACAGGCAGGATGGAGGGAACCGACATCGAGGTAGCAAGCCACGGGGTCGATATGTGCTCTTGCCCGTGACGACTCTGTTATCCCTAAGGTAGCTTTTCTGTCAGCCACCGGCCCCATCTAGGGGCCTGGTGGGTTCGCTAGACCACGCTTTCGCGTCAGCGTCCCTCGTTAGGCAGGACACTGTCAGACTTCCGTTTGCTCTTGCGCTCTTCCTCGGGTTTCCGACCCGAGTGAGGAAATCTTTGGGCGCGCTCGATATCTTTTCGAGCGCGTACCGCCCCAGTCAAACTGCCCGGCTACCGGTGTCCTCCGCCAGGAGTGAGAGTCGCAGTCACTAACGGGTAGTATTTCACGGATGGCTCGGTGGCCCGCTAGCGCGGGTACCTGTGTAACGCCTTCTACCTATCCTGCACATTAGCGACCACGTCTCAGCGACAGCCTGCAGTAAAGCTCTATAGGGTCTTCGCTTCCCCTTGGGGGTCTCCAGACTCCGCACTGGAACGTACAGTTCACCGGGTCCAGCGTTGGGACAGTGACGCTCTCATTGATCCATTCATGCAAGCCGCTACTGAAGCGGCAAGGTACTACGCTACCTTAAGAGGGTCATAGTTACCCCCGCCGTTGACGGGTCCTTCGTCCTCTTGTACGAGGTGTTCAGATACCCGCACTGGGCAGGATTCAGTGACTGTACACGTCCTTTCAGAGTTGCAGTCACCTGTGTTGTTACTAGACAGTTGGAGCGTCCGAGTCACTGCGACCTGCTTCATTCCGAAGCAGGCATCCCTTCTTGCGAACGTACGGGACTAACTTGCCGAATTCCCTAACGCCGGTTGTCCCGACAGACCTTGGCTTTCTCTGCCTGAGCACCTGTGTCGGATCTCGGTACGAGTATCACACTGCCTTTTCACGGGCCCTAGATTGAGCCGACTTGCGCTGTTTCGCCGTTCGTCCGCTTCGTACCGTGACGGTTTCCACGGATTTTGACGATTCGACTGGGCGAAGGCCCAGCTCGGCCGACTCCACGGCGTCGGCGTTGAGTGTGTGATAGTACTGGAATATTAACCAGTTGCCCTTTTGTCTGCTTCAAGTTATGGGCAGACTTAGGATCGACTAACCCTCGGCTGATTGACAGTGCCGAGGAACCCTTGCTCGTAAGGTCGTCGGGGTTCTCACCCGACTCTCGCTGCTACTATGACCAGGATTTTCGTTACAACGCGGTCCACACGAGTTCTCACCCGTGCTTCCACCCGCGCAGTATGCCGACCTACTGGATCATCCTGTGATGGATGCCGCCAGGTCTCGGAAGTGGACTTCAGCCCCGATCATTTTCGCCGCCTCGAACCTCGGCCGGTAAGCTGTTACGCTTTTCTTAGAGGGTAGCTGCTTCTAAGCTCACCTCCCGGCTGTTTAGGGCTCGAGACAAACTTCAATCGCACTTAGTCCACATTTGGGGTCCTTAACCCGGCTCTGGGTTGTCTCCCTCACGGTATCCAAGCTTACCCCGGAATACCGGATTCCCTGCTTCTACGACGTTCGTAAGTTCGGAGTTTGACAGGGTGGCCGACTCCTCTCGGAGGCGGGTCACCCAATCAGTCGCTCTACCTCACGAACTGTCTCTGCAGAGGTCATGCTTCGACATGTTTCGGTCGGAACCAGCTGTTGCCGAGTTCGATGGGCCTTTCACCCCTATACGTGGGTCACGGGAGGGTATTGTAGGACACCACCCCTAACAGGCTTCCACGTGGCTTTCGCCACGCTTCACCTTGCCCCCGTATAGATCACTCGGTTTCGGGTCGTGTCCACATGACTCCCCGCGCTTGAACACGGTGAGCCTCGCACATAGTGCTGCGCTCGTATCGGTTTCCCTGCGCCTTCCCGGATACTCCGGTTAGACTCGTCATGTAGACACACTCCCTGGTTCGTTTTTCAAAACGCACGACGGAACACCGGCTCCCCTTGGTTCCTACTAGATTCTCGCGAATCGGTCGTTTTCCAAGGGGCCTTGTGTGCCCCGTCGTTCTATCGCCATCTGATTTCAGGCCCTTTGCACCGCCCTTCTCGGGGTGCTTTTCAGCGTTCGCTCACGCTACTTGTTCGCTATCGGTCTCGAGGAGTGTTTAGTCTTCCCAGTCGATGCCTGGGGAATTCACGAGGGATATCCAACCCCCGCTACTCTGGAGCTGACGCGTACCGTACTGACCTTTCTTACGGGGTTGTCACCCTGTTTCACGCTCCGTTCCAGGAGACTTCAGAAAGGTGGTCGGGTAGTGAGAGTCAGTCCGAACACCACATTGCCCGTGAGGGCTTCGGTTTGGACTGTGTCGGGTTCACTCGCCGTTACTAACGACATCGCGGTTTGCTTTTTCTTCCTGTCCGTACTGAGATGTTTCAGTTATGGACGTTCCCTATTGCGCAGGGCAATTGTTAGAAGGATTCCTATTCGGAGATCTCTGGTTCTTAGCCTCCATGCGGCTTCCCAGAGCTTATCGCAGCTTGGCACGTCCGTCGTCGGCTCTCGAGCCGAGCCATCCACCAGATGGCACAGTAGCCGTCTGAGTGGGACAGTTCACTAGAATTGATGACTATGACTCATGGTGAGTCACGGTCCTTAGTAACCCGTTGAAACGGGTCCAGTGAGTGTCTGGATTGCACGTACACACGGTCGTCATTGAATCGACCTGAGGGCGTCTCAGGCACGTTCGTCGAACCCTTCCCATCCGCGTTTTCACGGGATGGTGCATCAGTTCGTTCGGATCTGAACGAAGGACGGTATCCCACTTAAGGGAACCGATCTCGCCCAGTTCCGAGAGAGCGATCCATCGGGAATCGAACCCGATCCGCTGCCGCCAAGCAGCGCTCTACCATTGAGCTATGGATCTCCCCTCACGGGGGTGTACTTCGGGGTGAGCCTTGGTAGTTCTAAGGTGTCCGACCGAGCGAACGGGTGTCTCGAAGTGGACGCGAATGCGTTAGTGTATGAATGGTGCGCCTGCCCGTGCGGGCAGGTCGCGGACGTTAGGAGGTGATCCAGCCGCAGATTCCCCTACGGCTACCTTGTTACGACTTAAGCCCCCTTGCGAAGCCCAGATTCGACCACCGGATGGTGGCCTCATCCGGACCTCACTCGGGTGCTTTGACGGGCGGTGTGTGCAAGGAGCAGGGACGTATTCACCGCACTCTTCTGAAATGCGATTACTACCGAATCCAGCTTCATGAGGGCGAGTTGCAGCCCTCAATCCGAACTACGACTAGGTTTCTGAGATTACCTGCACCTTTCGGTGTTGGAACCCTTTGTCCTAGCCATTGTAGCCCGCGTGTAGCCCAGCACATTCGGGGCATACTGACCTACCGTTGCCCATTCCTTCCTCCAGTTTGGCACTGGCAGTCCCCCTAATGTACCCACCGATCGTGAAGATCGTGCTGGCAATTAGGGGTGTGGGTCTCGCTCGTTGCCTGACTTAACAGGACGCCTCACGGTACGAGCTGACGGCGGCCATGCACCTCCTCTCAATAGCTCTAAGTAGAGGTCATCAACCTGACTTTCATCGCTATTGTCGGTGCTGGTGAGATGTCCGGCGTTGAGTCCAATTAAACCGCAGGCTCCTCCGGTTGTAGTGCTCCCCCGCCAATTCCTTTAAGTTTCATCCTTGCGGACGTACTTCCCAGGCGGTTCACTTATCGGCTTCCCTACAGCATAACACAGGCTCGTAGCCTGTGTCATACTTAGTGAACATCGTTTACAGCTGGGACTACCCGGGTATCTAATCCGGTTCGAGACCCCAGCTTTCGTCCCTCACTGTCGGATCCGTCTTCTCGAAGTGCTTTCGCCATCGGTGGTCCGTCCAGGATTACGGGATTTCACTCCTACCCCGGACGTACCCTTCGAGTCTTCCGGTCCCAAGCCACGTGGTATCCGCCGGACGCCCACCCGTTGAGCGGGTGGATTTCCCGACGGACCGTCGTGGCCAGCTACGGACGCTTTAGGCCCAATAAAATCGGTCATCACTTGAGCTGCCGGTATTACCGCGGCGGCTGGCACCGGTCTTGCCCAGCTCTTGTTCCTGGATCTCCTTACGATCTAGAAAAGCGAGGACTGTATGCCCTCGCACTCGGGGTCCCCTTATCGCACTGTCGTGCAGTGTAAAGGTTTCGCGCCTGCTGCGCCCCGTAGGGCCCGGAATCTTGTCTCAGATTCCGTCTCCGGGTTCTTGCTCTCACAACCCGTACCGATTATCGGCACGGTGGGCCGTTACCCCACCGTCTACCTAATCGGCCGCAGCCACATCCTACAGCGCCGGAGCATTTCGGACTCCCGGTATTCCAACGTGGGAGTCGTATGAGCTATTAGCCTCAGTTTCCCGAGATTATGACTCTCTGTAGGGTAGTTTGGCCACGTGTTACGGAGCTATTCGCTGAGGGTCTGAGCCCTCACAACTAGCATGGCTAAATCGGACCCCGATAGCAATGACCTCCGGCAGGATCAACCGGAATGTTCCTCACCCAGTGGGTGAGGGGGTGGCGGGAAATACGCACATCGCTTCGATGAAGCGATGACGTATGTTCCGTCTAAAGCATTGCATGGTCCAAATTCGATGACGTCCCGACGATCGGTCGGATGTCACCGAACTACCAAGGCTCACATCAGATCCCATCTGTACGGCATGACCGCAGGGGTGGAATCCTCATTTCCTTCGGACTTGATCGGAAGCAGTGCAGGGGTATAAACCCACTGAATCTACCCCGACAGCGGGACCGTTTCCCACTGAGTCCAGTTGTGATCTCGGACCGGGGTGACCGGCCCGAAGTCGCGTTGTGTCGTACGCATTTCTACGGAGTGCTCGGTAGGTCTTAAGAGTACTGATATCGACCAAACGTCGGGAAATTCGTGATAGTGAGAGGAATTGACGAAACAACTGGTACTCATTGTCACGACAATTAAACAATCGTCCATTCGTGGTGAGACCGTCGATAGGAGTGTCGAACCGTCCGGAGTCCGTGTATATCAGTAGTCGAAACACAAATTATCGGACAGAGTCGGGGGGAGGGAAGCGGTCACTCGTCGACAGGAGGACAGCGATCGGCGAACAGTCCGTACGGCGATTCGAAGTCGTGGATACTAGTGCATCGGTGGTGGCGACGAGTGACGTACAAAAACAGGAACGGTAACGCGGAATCGACTACTTGCCTTTCTCGATCGGTGCGCCGACGAGGTTGCCCCACTCGGTCCACGAACCGTCGTAGTTGCGGACGTCTTCGTAGCCGAGCAGCTCGTGCAGTGCGAACCAGGCGATGGACGATCGTTCGCCGATCCGGCAGTAGGCGATGACCGACTCGTTGTCGGTGACGTCCTGATCCTCGTAGAGTTCGCGGAGTTCGTCCGCGGATTTGAACGTACCGTCGTCGTTGACTGTCGCCGCCCACGAGATGTTACGCGCGCCCGGGATGTGACCGCCACGCTGGGCCGTCTCCTGTAGTCCCGGAGGGGCGAGAATCTCGCCGCTGTACTCTTCGGGCGAACGCACGTCGACGAGGGGGATGCCACGCTCGATGGCGTGGTCGACGTCGTCACGGTAGGCACGAATACCCTCGAACGGACCGCGGGCCGTGTAGCCCTGTTCGGAGAAGTCGGGCGCGTCCTCCGACAGCGGATACTCGTTGTCGAGCCAGTAGTCCCGACCACCGTTCATCAGTCGAACGTCGTCGTGGCCGTAGTACTTGAACTGCCAGTAGGTGTACGCCGCAAACCAGTTCGAGTTGTCGCCGTAGAGGACGACCGTCGAGTCGTTCGAGATACCGTGGCTGCCGAGCAGCGACTCGAACTCGTCTTTGTCGAGGATGTCGCGGGTCTCCTGGTCTTGCAGTTGCGTCTCCCAGTTGAAACCGATGGCGCCGGGTGCGTGACCGTCGTCGTAGGCTTCGGTGTCGACGTCGACCTCGACCAGTCGGTATTCCGGATCGTCGCTCTGGAACTCGTCGAGGTGGCCCTCCACCCAATCCGCCGAAACAAGTACGTCTTTTGCGTAATCTGACATCGCGGGAGGAGATACGCAGGCCTCCAGCATAAGCCCCCCACAGCCGGCATGTACGGCCATTCGTCTTTTTTCGAGGACTATATTACCGACTGTCGTGACGGATCGTGCGCTTCAGGTATCATGTTCCACGGTCGTCGACTCACTGTGGCGACTAATGCGGAGAATATAACCGCTACCACAGACGGCTGTCGCAGTCCCGTATCGCTAAATCGACCGAAGGAGTATCGCACGACATGTACGAGAACGTCGTCGTCTCGGCAGACTGGCTCGACGACCGAATAGACGAAGTACGAATCGTCGACGTGCGCGACGCGTGGGAGTTCGACGGCATCGGCCATGTGCCGGGTGCAGTGAACGTGCCGTTCGACGCGTTCCGGAGCAGCGAGTCGCCGGAGGAAGGAGAAGGTGGCGACGAAGGGATGCTTCCGGGTGCAGACGTGTGGGCCGACCTGTTGAATGGCGCCGGAATCAGCGGAGACGACACGCTCGTCGCCTACGACGACACCCACGGTGTGTTCGCCGCCCGCTTCCTCGTTACGGCGGAGTTGTACGGGCATCGCGACTTTCACCTCTTGGACGGTGACTACAGCGCGTGGGCGCGCGAGCACGCGACGACGACTGATGCTACCGAGTTCGACCGGACCGAGTACGAAGTAAGCGAGCCCGAGCACTCGCCGTTAGTCGACTTCGAGACCGTCCTCGGCCTCGTCGAGAGCGGCGGCGACGGATTCGTCGTCGTCGACACGCGCGAGGCATGGGAGTACGAGGAGGGCCACGTTCCCGGCGCGATCCAACTCGACTGGCGGGAACTGGTCGACGTAGACGGGACGCGGGGACTGAAACCCGACGACGAACTAGAGACGATACTCGCGGAACGTGGAGTCACACCGGAAAAGCAAGTCGTCCTCTACTGTAATACGGCACGGCGGATCAGCCACACCTACCTCGTGCTCAGACATCTGGGATACGAGAACGTCGCGTTCTACGAGGGAAGCCTGACCGAGTGGAAAGCACGCGACGGACCCGTCGAGAGCGAGGCCTAGCTCGCGTCTTCGGGTTCGAAGGCCGCATCACCGTTCGATCCGGTGGCAGTCTCATCGTTCAACTCAGCCGAGAGTAACGTCGCCACTTCGACGACGAGCGCGACGACGAGTGGTCCTGCGATGACGCCGACGGCACCGAGCGTCAGCAGTCCGCCGACGAAGCCGACGAAGTACAAGCCCCCTGGGAGTCCGGCAGTCTGTTGGGCGAGTCGCGGCCGGATGAGTACGTCCGGGAGCCACGCGATGACCGCGCCGCCGAGGAGCAGCATCAGTGTGCCAGCGACGAAGTCGCCGATCACGAATTGGTACGCGGCCAACGCGACGACGAGCAGGCTCGGACCCAGGATGGGGATGAACTGAAGGATCGCAGCGATCGTTGCCAACGCGAAGAAGAATCGGTAGCCGAGCGCGACGAAGACGACGAGCCCCGCCACGAACGTCCCGAGCGCCGTCGCCGCCTGAAGAACGTAGATGGCAAACAGCGTCTCGCGTGTTCGCCGCCCCAGCGCGGCGGCGACGTCACGGTAGTTCGGCGGGACGACCGCGAGAGCGGCCTCGCGTGCGGTTTCGTCGTGGTAGAGCAGCGAGAAAACGAGCAACGCGAACAGCGTGAGTTTGATCAGCAGCGACGGTAGCATCGCCAGCACGGTACCCGCGAGACCGCGAACGACAGTCGTGGTCGACGCCAGCATCTCGGCCAACGTCGCGTGATACGTGAACCCGAAGAACGTGACCGACAGTTCGCGAGGGATAGTCGACAACAGCGCGAGAAGCGACTGGAATCGGAGGGCGAAGATGGCGACGAGCGGAGCCAAGACGGCGAGTGTAAACGCGAACGCGAGGAGCGTCGCGGCGAAACAGGCCCATCTGCGGGGGAGACCGCGAGCGGCCAGTCGACGACGGACGGGGACGAGCAGATACGCGACCGTAACCGCGAAGAAAACGGTACCGAGAACGTCCGCGAGGAGAGCGGCAGCGGTCACCGTCAGTACCACCAGCAGTCCGCCGAGTACGTACCGACGGGACGGAGAACGTGACACGGGTGATATATCGAGTGTGGGAGCAAAACGATTTGGCTACGACGAGTGCCATCGTTTTCGCCGGTGTTGATCCGTTTCGGCTGACTGCCGAGACGGACCACGCTGCCTAAGTATCACCCGGTACAACAACTGAGTAATGAAACGGCGAACGTTCATCAGAGGGGCTGGCGCGGCAGGTGTCGCGGGTCTCGCAGGGTGTGCCGGGACGAGCAAACGAGGGGCGTCGAACGACAGTTCGACGGGTACGTCGTCCGGGACGTCCACGAGTAACTCCGGAAGCGCGACGAACGGGACGAAGGGAACCACGGCGGGGTCGACGAAGGGAACGCAAACGCTCGTCGTCGGTACCTACAACGCGTTCGTCGACGCACCGAGTTCGAGTCCGGGCGCGTGGCTGAAAAAGCAGTTCGAGTCCGAACACGACGCGACGATCCAGTGGGAGACCCACGACAACGACGTTAACTACTACATCGAACGTGCGCTCAGGGGTGTCGACATCGGCACCGACCTCTACGTCGGACTCGACACGGACATGCTGATCAAGGTCGACCAGAAGCTCTCCGGCGGTCAACAGCTCTTCGCACCGTTGAAAAAGGGTGCCGTCGAAGGTCGAGGGAAGGTCAAGGGCTCGCTCGAATTCGATCCTAAAAAACGCGTCATCCCTTACGACACGGGTTACATTACGCCGGTCTACAACGCACACGAGGTGACGGCTCCGAAGACGTTCGACGGACTCCTCAAGTCGAAGTACAAGGGCGACCTCATCGTCGAGAACCCCACGTCGAGTGCGACCGGGCAGGCGTTCTTGCTCCACACGATCAAGGCCAAAGGGGAGAACGGGTATCTCGACTACTGGAAGAAGCTCAAGAAAAACGGCGTGAAAGTCCTCGGGACGTGGGACGACGCCTACACCGCCTACTCCAACGGCGAAGCACCGATGGTGATCTCGTACTCGACTGATCTCGTGTACGCGCACAACGACAACGAGGATCTGAAGAAACACCAGGTCCGGTTCCTGAACCATCAGGGCTACGCGAACCCCGAAGGCATGGCCCGATTCGCGGCGAGCGACAAGACGGACCTCGCTAACCAGTTCCTCTCGTTCATGCTGAAGCCCGAAGTGCAGGCCAAGATCGCCGTACTCAACGTGCAGTTCCCGGCGACGACGGACGCGACGCTCCCGAAGTCGTTCGCGAAGTACGCCAAGGAGCCGAAGCAGCCGGTAAGCTTCAATTACAAGGAGTTGAAGGGCAACCTCGATACGTGGACCAATCAGTGGGCGCAGATGTTCGCGACGAAGTGAGGGCGATGTCGTGAGCGGCGACGATTCCGACTCGATGAGTCGAGTCGGGAGCGTGAATAACGCGAACCGACCGCGACGACGAGGTGGCGTCCGAGCGTCGATCGAGCGGCGGGCACTGCTGATCGGAGCGATAGCCACCGCACTCGTGCTCCTCGTCGTCTTCTACTATCCGGTAGCGACCGTCTTCGTCGACGCCGTCGTCGTCGGCGGTCAGTTCACGCTCTCGCCGCTGACGGGCGTGCTCACGTCGAAGTTCTACCTCGTCTCCATCCTCTGGTTTACCGTCGAACAAGCACTCGTCTCGACGCTCGCCAGCCTCGCGCTCGGACTGCCGGGGGCGTGGATTCTCGCTCGATTCGAATTTCCCGGACGGCGGACGCTCCGGTCGCTGACGATCCTCCCCTTCATCCTGCCGTCGATCATGGTCGCCATCGGTTTCGTCGTCATGTTCGGATCGA
Source organism: Haloferacaceae archaeon (assembly GCA_963715525.1). Lineage (GTDB taxonomy): Archaea > Halobacteriota > Halobacteria > Halobacteriales > Haloferacaceae > MFD01721-c6. The sequence continues at coordinate 3,400,930 of OY970248.1, read as the reverse complement.
AGGGAACGATGAACACGGTCCTCGCGTCGGTCGGTCTCCCGCGGATCGACCTGCTGTACACGCTTCCCGCCATCGTCGTCGCCAACGCGTTCTACAACGCACCGTTGGTGACGCGCGTGACGACCGCCGCGTGGGAGAGCGTCGACGCACGCGCGATCGAGACCGCTCGAAGCCTCGGTGCGAATCCACGGCGGGCATTCCTCGACGTCGTGCTCCCGCAACTGCTACCGTCGATCCTGGTCGGGGCGACGCTGACGTTCGTCTTCACGTTTCAGTCGTTCGCCATCGTCCTCGCGCTCGGCGGCTTCCAGTTGGCGACCGTCGAGGTGTGGATCTTCCAGCAGGTACAGAACTTAGACTACGCCAACGCCGCGTCGCTGGCAGTGATCGAGACGGCGGTCACGCTCACACTCACGTACCTGTACTTGCGCTACGAGGCACGGCAACGGGCGACCGGAGAGGGTGCACGTCCGCAACCCCGGCGACGACTGCGTCCTGCGACGTGGACGAGGGGTGCGATCGCCGAGCGAGCGGCCGTCGTCGTGTACGCCGTCGTCGTCCTCGTCGTCTTCGTCGGGCCGCTCGCCAGCATGCTCGTCGCCAGCGTCACCGGTCCGAGCGGTGGACTCTCGTTCGCCAACTACCGATTCCTGCTCGAACGGCAGGTGAGCGGCGCGAGCTTTCAGGTGAAACCGTTCCCCTCCATCGTCAACTCGCTCGAATTCGCGGTGGCGACGCTTGTCGTCGCACTCCCCATGGGCGTCCTGACAGCGGTGCTAACGACGCGGCGGTATCGCGGCCAGAAAATCGCCGACGCGCTACTGATGGCACCGCTCGCCGTGAGCGGCGTAGTCGTCGGTCTCGGTCTCCTGCGCGGCCTCGTCTTCGGGATTCCGATCGCCGGGACTCGACTCCAAGTCACGGGACCGATCGCTATCGTCGCCGCCCACACCGTCGTCGCGTACCCGTTCGTGACGCGGAACGTCGCCCCGCAGTTGGCACGCCTCGACCGACGGCTCGTCGAGTCGGCGCGGAGCCTCGGAGCGAGTCGCTTTCGAGCGCTCGTAGACGTGGAACTCCCGCTGGTCTGGACCGGCGTCGTCGCCGGAGCGGCGTTCGCCTTCGCCATCAGCATCGGCGAGTTCAACGCGACAGTCATTTTGGCGACCGGGTCGGGGAGCTATACGATGCCCGTCGCCATCGAACGCTTCCTCGGCCGTCGGCTCGGACCGGCGACGGCTATGGGCTGTGTACTGTTGCTCGTGACGAGCCTGAGCTTCGTCGTCATCGAACGGTTCGGCGGCCGGTGGGGTGACCTGTGAGCGGGTCGAACCGGCGGTCAGAACGAGCGCACGGGAGGTCGATCCATGGTTGACGTCCATTTGGACGCAGTCGACAAGACGTACGGTCAGACGACCGCGCTCCGCGACGTCGACTTGCACATCGACGACGGGGAGTTCTTCACTCTCGTGGGCCCCTCCGGGTGCGGCAAGACGACGACGCTCCGCCTCGTCGCCGGATTCGAAGAGCCGAGTCGCGGACGCGTCAGGTTCGGCGGCGACGACGTCTCCGGAGTGCCGCCCGAAGACCGCGGCGTCGGCGTCGTCTTCCAGCATTACGCGCTCTTCCCGCACATGAGCGTCGCCGAGAACGTCAGCTACGGCCTCAAATTCGCCGCCCCACCGAACGGCGTCTCGCGGGACGAACGCGTCGCGGACCTGCTCGACCTCGTCGACCTCGCGGATTTCGGCGACCGCAACCCGGACGAACTCTCCGGCGGGCAACAGCAGCGGATAGCTCTCGCCCGCGCGCTCGCGCCGGGTCCGAGACTCCTCCTGCTCGACGAACCGATGAGCGCGCTGGACGCTCAACTCCGGGAGCGACTGCGCGTACAGGTCAAAGAGATCCAGTCCGAACTCGGCATCACGACGATTTACGTCACCCACGATCAGGAGGAGGCGCTGGCAGTGTCGGACCGCGTCGCCGTGATGAACGACGGCCGGGTCGAGCAAGTCGATACGCCGCGGAACGTCTATTACCGGCCGGAGACGCGGTTCGTCGCCGAGTTCGTCGGCGACAACAACGTTTTCCACGGGGAAATCGTCCCGTTGCAATCAACAGCTCCACACGAAACGAAGGGGTTCGCCGCGAGCGTGAACGGGCGGCAGTTCGAGTTGCCGGGGACCGAACCCACTGGGGAAACCGTCACGTTCTGCGTCCGCCCGGAACGGTTTCGGATCGACGAGGGCGCGAATCGGTTCCAAGCGACCGTCGAGAGCAGCGAGTTCCTCGGCGAGGCGACGCGGGTGCATCTCGATTGGGACGGGACGCCGGTAACGCTTCGAACGGGCAGCGACGGTCGGGCGGGTGACGTGTGGAACGTCACGGAGACCGTCGAGGTCGGATTCGATCCGGACGACGCACGGGTCGTCGAGTGACGAGTCCCCCGAGTCGAAGACGAGGGGACAGGTCACCGTCGGCGTCGCGTCTTCTCAGGTCGACTCTCAAGTGGAATTCGGAACTTCTCAGCGTCTTGTAATCAGATTGGGTGACTAAATGCCAGTAGTGCCGACTATCAGCTGTAGAGGTGAACGATATGGCGACAAGACAGCTCGAAGTTTCGCTGTTCGGTAGAAAGACTCGGTTCGAGTACTCGGAGCCGTGGGTCGGCTACGCGTTGTTGGGGCTCCGCCTCCTGATGGGGTGGACGCTGTTCTACGCAGGCGTAGACAAACTGCTCGACCCGAAGTGGAGCGCGAGCGGCTACTTGCTGAACGCGGTTCCGATCGGGAACCCCTTCGGAGGCTTCTGGGCGACGCTCGCGAACCAGTACATCGGGATCGTCGACCCGTTGAACGCGTGGGGGCTGACGTTGGTCGGCCTGTGTTTGCTCCTCGGAGCGTTCGTCCGCTTCGCATCGTTCTGGGGAGCCGTGATGATGCTGTTCTACTGGGCGAGCAGCCTCCCGCTCGAAAACGGCTTCCTGATCGACGACCACATCGTCTACGCGGCGCTCCTGTTCGGTCTCGGTGCGTTCGGCGCCGGGCGACTCCTCGGACTCGACGAGGTCATCGAACGGACGTCGTCAGTGCGGAATCGACCGGGGCTGAAAGTACTCCTCGGCTGATCGGCGGTCAGCATTTTTCGGTCAGTCGACGTCAGGGAACGACGCCGACCGTCAGCAGGGTTCCGTAGGTACGGTACCGTTCGACCATGTCCTCGCGCGTCTCCCAGTCATCGGTCGGGAATTCCTCGGCGGGCGGGATGTCGATGTCGCGGTCGGGGATGTTGTCCTGTTCGGCGACGTGGAACCCGGCGTCGCGGAAGGCTTCGCGGTACTCCTCGCGCGACCAGCGGGTCATCTCCACCTCGATCGAGTCCTGCCACTCGTGGGAGTGAACGTTCTCTTCGTAGTAGTTGACCGCGCAGAAGAACGTCCCGCCGGGGCGGATGATCCGAGCGAGTTCCGAGAGCGTGTGGTGCGGGTCGGCGGCGTAGTAGAACGCCTCCATGGAGAACGCGTGGTCGACGCCGTCGTCGGCGATGGGGAGTTCGTCGAAGTCACCGACGACGAATCCGACGTCCCCGTCTTCGGTGTAACCGCGGGCGTTGCGCGCCATCTCCGGCGAGCCGTCGAGTCCGTAGCCTCGTCCCGCACCCTTCGTCTCCCGAAGCGCCCGGACGGCGTACCCGCTCCCGGTTCCGAGGTCGAAGACTGCCTCTCCCGACTCGACCGGCATCCGGGCGAGGACGCGCTTCGCGGTGTGCCAGTGGCGATCTTCCATTCCCTTGTCGCGGCCGTCGGCCGCCCAGGCGTCGAACTCCTCGCGTACACTCATGAGAGGATGGTCTCCTGCGAGGGACAAAACGGGTTCGAGACGCGACGGCGAGGCGACGAGGCGCTGGACGCACAACTCCGGAGGCAACCGTGCGTGGCGCTCCGTCCCCGTCGAGGTCGCTCCCTCTCCGTTGACTTTTTCGACGCGAGACACGACAGGGATGGTATGAGCGATTTCGACAAGGAAGCCGAGCGCGAGAAACTTCGCGAGAAGTTCGAGCGCGACGAGAAGAAACGAGCGGCGACCCAGCAGATGAGCGAGTTGCTCCTCAAGGGCGCGACGATGACGAACAAGCACTGCAACAACTGCGGCAACCCGATCTTCCGCTATCAGGGCCAGGAGTTCTGTCCGACCTGTGAGAACGCGCAGGTGAATCAGGCGGCCGCGCAGGAAGCCGCGTCGGCCGCTGACGCGGAGGCCAACGGCAACGAGAGCGGCGAAGCGCAGACGACGACTGCCGCCGGCGACGCGGAAACGGCTCCGATCGAGGCATCCACCGAGACGGACGCGTCAGCGGACCGTGCGGTCGACGTCGAACCGACGAGTCCGACAACCGACGGGCAGTCACCACAGTCGACGGAACCGAACCGGGCCCGATCCCCGGCGACGCGGCCGAACGACGTCCGGTCCACGGCGGCACCCGACGCGCCAGTCAGTCCGAGCGCGGGGACGGAATCGGGAGATGAGCAGATCGGGGACGACCTAGACGAAGCCCGTGCTTCGCTCCGGCGGACGGTCCTCCGATACAGTCGCGCGGCCGAGTCGACCGACGACCCGCGCCGGGCGAAGGAGCTACTCGGTGCGGCCCGCGAGGCCGCAGAGACACTGGCGGCGCTCCGTCGCTGAGCGGACATCGGCAGACGTCGGAAAAACGACGGCGGTCAGCCGTGCTGGGCGACTTCGAGTGATCGGGGGCTGAAGGCGTCGAGCGTCGACGGATCGACCACACCGATCTCCGCGGCGATCAGTCGCGTAAACCGAGACGGGGGAACGCGTACGCACTCGTCGTCGTGCTGTGGTTCGCCGTAGGGACTCCACGCTCCGTCGACATCGGTATCGACGGCCTCGTGCTGTGCCGGGCCGTACCAGCAGTCGGAGCGTTCGGTCCTCGTGCGACTACCTACCATAGGATATCTACAGCCTACATTCTTCGTAAGAAAAAACCTGTCGGCGATCGTGTCGTCCGAGCGATAGACGGAGAAGAATCCGACCCCGTCAGTACTCTCCACCGACGACTTCACGGACCCGTTCGGCGGTCACCGAACCGACGCCGCTGACGTCGAGGAGGTCCTCCTCGGTGGCGCACATCACCGCTTCGACGCTGCCGAAGTGTTCGAGCAGCGCGCGGGCGGTGACCGGACCGATGTCAGCGATTGCCGAGACGACGTACTCCTGTTGTTCGGCCAGCGTCTTGCCGCCCTTGTCGCCGTGGACGCTCACGGTCCGGTCGCGTACTTCCTGCTCGCGGCTCGCGATCACTTCGAGCAGGTCGGCGGTGTCGCGCTCGTCTTCGGTCCGGAGGACGCTCACACCGTAGTCGACGGCGAGGCTCGCGAGCGCCCCGCGGACGGCGTTCGGGTGCACGTTGCGCTCTTCGTACAGGCCTTCGCCCTCGACGATCACGACCGGGCGGGCGTAGTGACGCGACAGGTCGCCGACCTGCTCGAACAGCGAACGGTCGCCCCCGGTGAGCGTGTCGAGGAAGTCCGCGACGGACTTGCGCTCGACGGCGACGCGGTCCGACAGGACGTAGTCGCCGACGGCGAGCGTTTCGAGTCGCGTCGTCACGCCTTCGCGGGTCGAGAGGTCGCGCGCGATGACCGAATCGAGTTCGCGCTGGTCGACGACGACTTCGATCGTCTCGCCGTCGCCCTCGGCGGTGGCGACGACGCCGTCGTCGGGGTGAGTGGCGGTGTCACTGTCGTCGGGGGGAGCGTCACCATCGTCGAGGGGAGCGTCACTGCCGTCGGGGTGGGCGGCGGCGTCGCCGTCGGACGATGCCCCGCCCCCGTCAGAATCGTCAGTTGCCACGTTGTCGAGCGTGGATTCGGGAGCGACAGATTCGGCGGCGACTCCGTCGTCGGCGACGTCCCGCATCGCGTCCGATTCGTCGTCTGCTTCAGTCCGTTCGGCGTCCGCTTCGACGGACTCCTCGTCGTCCGCAGTCTTCTCACCGAAGTCCGCAAGTCCGGGCTGGAGTCGTTCCTCGCGGGCCGACCCGCCGGACGACCCATCGAACTCGGCGAGTTGTCGCTGGCTCTGGTCGAGTTCGTCTTCGAGGTCGCTGGCGACGCCTTTCAGTTTCCGCAGTTCGTCCTCCATCTGCGACTCGCGGCGACGCGAGATCCAGAAGTAGGCCTCGTCGCGGGTGTTCTCGGCGAGCAGGACGACGACGCGGCCCTCGGCCTGTCGACCCGTTCGCCCCTTGCGCTGGATGGATCGGATCGCCGTCGGCACGGGTTCGAAGAAGAGCACGAGGTCGACTTCGGGTACGTCCAGTCCCTCTTCGGCGACCGAGGTCGAGACGAGCACCTCGAACTCGCCCGCCCGGAAGGCGTCTAAGGTCTCCTGCTGTTGTTTCTGCGTCATCCCGTCGCTGCCCTCGCGGTCGCCCTGCCCGACGAACCGCCGGGTGCCGAAGCTCTCGGAGAGGAATTCGGTCAGCGCCTCGGCGGTGTCACGCGACTCGGTGAACACGATGACGCGCTCGCCGTCGCCCAGTCCGAGCGTCTCGGCGAGCAGGATACGCGTTTGGGAGAACTTCGGATGGAGATCGGTGAAGTTCTCGGCTTTCCGCATCGCTCGGCGCACCTTCGGCTCGCTGACGAGCCGCTGGCTGGCCTTCGACGCACCCGAGGAGCGGGCGGCGTTACGCTGGCGCTCGAAGTACCGACGGACGGACTCGACGCTCTGCGTCTCGACCAGTTCGACCGCCCGGCGGAGTTTCATCACCTCCGCGTGCGTGGACATGCCCTTGTAACCCTCCGACTGGTCGTTGCCCATCATGCGCTGGAGCTTCCCGCGCATCGCGTTGAGCTGCTTCTGGGAGACGTCGGGTTGGGTCGTGTTCGACACGCCGAGTTGTTTGAGCTTCTCTAGACGGTCCTTGATGACCTCGTTGAGCGCGTCACGGATCTCGATGATCTCGTCGGGGAGTTGAATGCGCTCCCACTCGACCTCGGTGTCGTGAGTGTACTTCGACACGTCGGCGTCGTCCTCGGTCATCACCTCGACGTGCTCGATGCCGAGGTTTTCGCACACGTCGAGGATGGCCTCCTCGTCGCCGCCGGGTGACGCGCTCATGCCGGTGACGAGCGGGTCGGCGGCGTCGGCGTGGTAGCGCTCGGCGATGTAGACGTACGCGTAGTCGCCGGTCGCGCGGTGACACTCGTCGAAGGTGAGGTGGGTCACGTCGCGCAGGCTGACGCGGTTGCCGACGAGGTCGTTCTCGACGACCTGCGGCGTGGCGATGACTATCCGTGCGTCTTCCCAGAGGGCCGCGCGGTCGTCGGGTCGGACGTCGCCGGTGAAGACGACGATCTCGTCGTCCGGAATCGAGAGGGCTTCGCGATAGAAGTCGGCGTGCTGTTGGACGAGCGGTTTCGTCGGTGCGAGGAAGAGGGACTTACCGCCGACCTCGTTGAGACGCTCGGCCGTCACGAGCAGGCTGACGGTCGTTTTGCCGAGGCCGGTCGGGAGACAAACGAGCGTGTGTGCGTCGCGTGCGGCCCCGGCCAGTTGAATCTGGTAGAGTCGGCGCTGGATGAACTCCGGGGCGAGCAAGGGGTGCTCGACGTACGCGACGTCGTTCGTAGCCGCCATCGGCGTCTCTTCGATATGACGACTGTTAAGGCTTCGCGAACCGCAGTGAAAGTGAAGTCTGGCGTCGAGCGCTCCGAGTCATAGGGACCCTTGCAAGTCGTCTCGGCATTTCGCCGACCCGGGTCGGCGAATACTGGTAAACAGTTACAACGGTCTCTATCAGTGGTTGGGCCGGGAGTCGACCGAGAACGGTCGATCGCGACCGTCGGTACAGTCGGGAACGTGCGCACCGACGAGCGCCGCCCACTCGGCGATGCGGTCGCATGAACGGTCGGACATGATTCGCTCTCGAACGGATATATTTCCAGTGTTCGTATATAATGATTTTGCAAGATCAGCGATACGTCCGGTCACCAAATACGCCATAGAGGCCCGATACGGGTGATTTTAGGGGACGATCTGCTCGCCGTCGTCGTCGTAGAGCGTGATCGCCTCGACCGGACAGACTCGGGCGGCGAACTCCGCGTCGAATTCTGCGTCTTCAGGGACTTCGAGGACGAACACGCCGTCGTCGACTTCCTCAGCGTCTTCGAGGTCGGCCTTGCCGTCGTCCATGTTCTTCTCGAAGGCGTCCCACTCGTCGACGCACTGGAACATCCCGATACAGGTGTCACGGTCGTACTCGATCTTCATACGACACGGTTGGTGGGTCGGTCACAAAGCGGTGACGACGTGATCGTCGAGGCCGAGTTCGGAAGTCGAGACGGGCCGACGCCACGGGGGATCGGATTTATCGTCGGCGAAGACGAGGATACGAACCCCGATGATCGATCGGAAAGCGGCGTTCGAGCGCGCATCGTGGGCGAACGTCGCCTCCAACGTCCTCAAAATCGCCGTCGAAGGATGGCTCGGCCTCACGTCGGGCAGCCTCGCCCTGACCGCGGACGCCGTCCACTCCGTCGCCGACCTCCTCGCCAGCGGCGTCGTCCTCGTCTGGGGGCGGTCCGCCTACGACGGTCCGGACGAGACCCATCCTCACGGTCACGAGCGGTTCGAACCGTTGACCGCCGTGTTCGTCGGCAGCGTCCTCGTCCTCCTCGGTTTTAAGCTGCTCTGGGACGCGGGTCAGTCGCTGCTCGCCGGACCCGAAGCCCACTACAGTGTGATCCTCGTCGTCGGCCTCGCGTTCGCGCTCGTCGACAAGTTACTCACCTACTGGTATACGGTCCGAATCAATCGCCACGTGAACAGCGGGAGTCTCAAAGCGCTCGCTGCCGACAACATCAACGACGTCTACACCATCGTCGCGGCCGGAATCGGCGTCCTCGGGATGGGTTTCGGCTACCCGGTCTTCGACCCGCTGGCGGGCGGCCTCGTCAGTCTCCTCGTCATCTATCAGGGGATCACCATCACCCGCGAGAACGTCGCCTACCTCGTCGACCGCGCGCCGTCGGAGGAGTTGCAACGCGAGATCATCACGACTATCCGCGACTACCCCGCCGTCTACGGTATTCACGACTTCACGGCGTACTACTCCGGGCAGAGCGTCGAAGTCGAGTTCCACGCCGAGATCAGCGGCGACCACACGCTCAGGGAAGCCCACGACATCGAGACCCAACTCCGGCAACTGGTCAAACAGATCGATTCCGTCGAGGACGTACACGTTCACCTCGACCCCGCCGGACTCGACGAGTGGAAAGACGCCGACGATCGATCCCTGTTGAATTAAATCTCGGTACGACGCTGGCAGGATAAGACCGAAGCGATAGAAAGAGCAACTGAGACGACCTCGAAAGCCCCACCCCTGTCGGTTGGTCAGCCGGCGACCGCTGATCCGAATACGGTCCGTAATCTGGGGGACGATGTTCGAGCACGCGACGACCGGCCGATCACTCGCCGTGGGTGGGACTGAAAGGGGTTCTCGTGAGTCCGCGGACGAACGAGAGCGAGCGAGGCCCCCGAGTCGAGAAGTCGGGGGCTTTCGAAGTCATCTCAGTCACACTCCATCGACCGTTTCAATTACATCCGATGACGGGCCGCCAAACCACTCATCCGACAGTTTAAACCGCGGGACGCGCCAATTCCGGGCAATGAAGACGGAGGATCTGACGGGCTTGCCGCCGGGGGTCTCCGACCACCTCCACGGGGAGGGAATCGAGGAGTTGTACCCGCCGCAGGCCGAAGCCGTCGACGCCGGGATTCTGGACGGCGAGAGCGTCGTCGCCAGCATCCCCACGGCGTCCGGCAAGACGCTCATCGCCGAACTCGCCATGCTCTCTGCGGTCCAACGGGGTGGGAAAGCGCTCTATATCGTCCCGCTCCGGGCGCTCGCCAGCGAGAAGAAAGCCGAGTTCGAGCGCTGGGAGGAGTACGGCGTCAGCGTCGGCGTCTCGACGGGTAACTACGAGTCGAGCGGCGAGTGGCTGGCCTCTCGGGACATCATCGTCGCCACCAGCGAGAAGGTCGACTCGCTCGTTCGCAACGGCGCGAAGTGGGTCGACCAGTTGGACTGCGTCGTCGCCGACGAAGTGCATCTGGTCAACGACCGCCACCGCGGGCCGACGCTCGAAGTCACCCTCGCCAAACTCCGCCGGATCAACGCCGGACTTCAGGTCGTCGCGCTCTCGGCGACCGTCGGAAACGCAGACGAGGTGGCAGACTGGCTCGACGCCGCGCTCGTCCAGTCGGACTGGCGACCGATCGACCTGAAACTGGGCGTCCACTACGGCAACGCCATCAACTTCGACGACGGCACCCAGCGCGAGGTGCCGGTCGAGCGCGGGGAGAAACAGACGACCGCGCTCGTCGAGGACACCTTAGAGGAGGGCGGGTCGTCGCTCGTCTTCGTCAACTCCCGACGGAACTCAGAGGCGGCCGCCCGACGCCTCGGCGACGTGACCGAGGGCCACCTCACGACCGACGAACGCGCAGCACTCGCCGAACTCGCCGAAGAGATACGGGCCGTCTCGGACACGGAGACCAGCGACGACCTCGCCGCCTGCGTCGCCAAGGGGTCGGCGTTCCACCACGCCGGACTCGCGCCGGAGCACCGCTCGCTCGTCGAGGACGCCTTCCGAGACCGACTCATCAAAGTCGTCAGCGCGACGCCGACGCTCGCCGCCGGGGTCAACACGCCGAGTCGGCGCGTCATCGTCCGCGACTGGCGGCGCTACGACGGCGAGTTCGGCGGTATGAAACCGCTCGACGTGCTCGAAATTCACCAGATGTGCGGCCGCGCGGGGCGACCGGGACTCGACCCCTACGGCGAGGCGGTCCTCCTTGCCAAGGACCACGACACGATGGACGAGTTGTTCGACCGGTACGTCTGGGCCGAGGCCGAACCCGTCCGCTCGAAACTCGCCGCCGAACCCGCCCTCCGGACCCACCTGCTCGCCACCGTCGCCTCCGGCTTCGCCAGCACGCGCGAGGGGCTCCTCGACTTCCTCGACCGGACGCTGTACGCCATCCAGACCGACGAGACGGGGCGATTGGAATCGGTCACCGACCGCGTCCTCGACTATTTAGAGATCAATGGGTTCGTCGAGCGCGACGGCGACGGCATCCGCGCGACCAACATCGGTCACACCGTCTCGCGACTCTACCTCGACCCGATGAGCGCCGCCGAGATCATCGACGGCCTCCGCTACGCGGCCGACCACCGAACGGAGAAGCTTCAGGCGATAGCGGGCGGTGGCAGCGGAAGCGACGCCAGCGAGAGTGCCAGCAGCGGGTCCGACGGCGACGACTTCGGGTTCACGACCGCCAGCGAACTCGGTGCGAGCGCCAACGGCGGTGAGGACACCGACTTCGACCCCGACGCGGTCGACTACACCTACCCGACGCCGCTCGGCCTCTACCACCTCGTCTCCCGGACACCCGACATGTACGAACTCTACTTGAAGTCGGGCGACCGCGAGACCTACACCGAACTCTGCTACGAGCGCGAACCGGAGTTGCTCGGACGCACGCCGTCCGAATACGACGACGTCGCTTTCGAGGACTGGCTCGCGTCGCTCAAGACGGCGAAGTTGCTCGAAGACTGGTCCAGCGAGGTCGACGAGGATCGCATCACCGACCGCTTCGGCGTCGGGCCGGGCGACGTGCGCGGAAAGGTCGAAACCGCCGAATGGTTACTCGGCGCGGCCGAACAGTTGGCCGGCGAACTCGACCTGGGCGTCAACGTCGCCGTGCGCGAGGCGAAAAAACGCGTCGAGTACGGGGTCCGCGAGGAACTGCTCGATCTTGCGGGCGTTCGCGGCGTCGGACGCAAGCGCGCCCGCCGACTCTTCGAGGCGGGAATCGAGACGCGCGCCGACCTCCGCGACGCCGACAAATCCGTCGTGCTGGCCGCACTCCGCGGTCGGCGCAAGACCGCCGAGTCGATCCTGGAGAACGTCGGTCGACGCAATCCATCGATGGACGAGATCGACGCCGACAGCGAGACGACCGAGAGCGTTCTCGGCGGAACCGGCGCGAGATCGGGCGCAGGCGCGGATGCGAGCGGCGACGACGGGCAGGCGAGTCTGGGTGATTTCGAATGAGAGTCGTCGAAGGGGTCGCGGCTATCGAGAGCCTGAACGAGTTCCTCGCGGCGGTCGATACCATCAGCGACGAGTACGACTGCACGGTTCAGGCGTTCGACGCGCGGTACGTCGTCTCTCGGGCGCACCTCGAACGCGCCGTCGAACTCGCAGACCGCGCCATCGAACGCGACGAGAACGTCGCACGCGAGCGCGCGGTCGAGATCCTGCTGTACGCCGCCGGACGCCGGCAGATCGATCAGGCGTTGGCGATGGGCGTCAGCGAAGGGCGTGGTCCCGTCGTGATCGTTGTCGATCGTATCCGAGATAGCGACGGCAATCCCAGTGACGCCGAAGCGAGCGCGGCGGAAGCGCTCGAAGTCGAAGTCGACGCCGAACCGACGCTGGGAGAGTTCGACGAGGAGCGCGTTCGGGAGTTCTTCGGTGTCGACGACACGGAACTCGCGGCGACCGACGGGACGCTGGTGGACATCGTACTGGAACGCGTCGCCCTGCTCGACGTCGAGAAGTGAGTATGTGGGTGGCTCGCGAGTCCCGACGGGACGAGCGAGACCGCAGGCGGAGGCCGAAGACCACGGCGAGGCCCTCGGGTCGAGGGTTGGGGGCTTTCGCAGTCACCTCAGTGACTGCCGCGATCTTTTCGCGCTTACCCTATACCAATACCACGCGGGCAACCCCTTCGTTTCAACTGGAGACCGATAGACTGCGGAGGGGTAGGTCTGCCGAAAAGGTCCGTAACGACGAACGTCGGGTTTCGGCAATAAACGTTTCTAAATCGAATCGGAGAGCGGAGAGGAGCGATCGTGGCGGCGTTCAGCTGGACCGACGATTAATGATTATGGACGTAGAGACACCTGCATGGCAGTCGTCATCATCGGTACGCTCGACACGAAAGGAGAGGAGATCGGGTTCGCACGCGACGTTCTCTCGGGAGCGGGCGTCGACGGTCACGTCGTCGACGTTGGCGTGATGGGCGACCCCGCGTTCGAAGCCGAGACGACCAACGAGGCCGTCGCGGAGCGGGCAGGGACGACCATCGAAGCGCTCCGAGAACAGAGCGACCGCGGAAGCGCCATCGAAGCGATGGGTGAGGGCGCGACGGTCGTCGCAGAAGAACTCCACGACGCGGGCGAATTGGACGGCGTCCTCGGACTCGGCGGATCGGGAAATACCTCGATCGCGACGCAGGCGATGCGGGCGCTCCCCTACGGCGTCCCGAAGGTGATGGTGTCGACGATGGCCTCCGGCGACGTTCGGCCGTACGTCGGATCGAGCGACGTGATGATGCTGTACTCCGTCGCCGACGTCGAAGGCCTCAACCAACTCTCGCGTGGCGTCATCTCGAACGCCGCGCTCGCGATGGTCGGAATGGTGACGAACGAACCCGACGTCGAAGTCTCCGAGAGGACGACCGTCGGGATCACGATGTTCGGCGTGACGACGCCCGCGGTCAAGCACGCGCGGGCGTACCTCGAAGCGAACGGCTACGAGGTGATCGTCTTCCACGCGACCGGGACCGGCGGGCAGGCGATGGAGAGCCTCGTCGAACAGGGCGTCATCGACGGCGTCCTCGACATGACGACGACCGAACTCGCAGACGAACTCGTCGGCGGCGTCCTCAGCGCGGGGCCGGACCGATTGGAGGCCGCCGGCGCGAAGGGTATTCCGCAAGTCGTCTCGGTGGGCGCGCTCGACATGGTGAACTTCGGACCGAAAGACGACGTGCCCGAGAAATTCCGCGACCGACACCTCCACGTCCACAACCCGCAAGTGACGCTGATGCGGACGACCGCGGACGAAAACGCCGAGTTGGGTCGCATCCTCGCCGAGAAAGTCAACAGAGCCGAGGGACCGACGACGGTCGTCCTCCCCCTCGGCGGTGTCTCGATGATCGACGTCGAAGGCGAGGATTTCTACGACCCCGAGGCCGACGGGGCGCTCTTCGACGCGATCAGGGTGGGGTTAGACGACGACGTGGAACTTCTCGAACTCGATCTGGCGATCAACGACGAGGAGTTCGCCGAGACGGCGGCACGGCGACTCGACGAGCACTTGAGCGAGTCGCGAACGGAAGCCTGAGCGCGTGAGCGGGTCGCGAACGGCTCGACGGCCACGTGAGCGCGTTCTGAAACGTCCCAACCTATATCTCGATAACGTGTGACACGATACCGAGGATCTTCGATGAAATTCACCAGAGCGGAATCCCTCGACAGACTAGAAGCGACCGTCGACGACGGACAGGCCGTCATCGGTGCCGGTGCCGGGACGGGCATCTCGGCGAAGTTCGCCGAGCGGGGCGGCGTCGACCTCATCATCATCTACAACTCCGGGCGCTACCGGATGAACGGTCGCGGCTCCCTCGCCGGACTGCTCCCCTACGGCGACGCGAACCAAATCGTCACCGAGATGGCCCGCGAAGTCGTTCCTATCGTCGACGACACACCCGTACTGGCGGGCGTCTGCGGGACCGACCCCTTCCGAGAGATGGACTACTTCCTCGACGAGTTGAAGGCGATGGGCTTCTCGGGCGTTCAGAACTTCCCCACCGTCGGCCTCATCGACGGGTCGTTCCGAGCGAACCTCGAAGAGACGGACATGAGCTACGACAGGGAAGTAGAGATGGTCGCGCTGGCCCACGAGAAAGACATGCTCACCTGTCCCTACGTCTTCGACGAAGAGCAGGCGACGGCGATGACCGAAGCAGGTGCGGACGTCGTCGTGGCGCACATGGGACTGACGACGAGCGGCGATATCGGCGCGGAGACGGCGCTCGGACTCGACGAGGCCGCCGAACGGGTCCAAGCGATCCACGACGCCGCCAAAGACGTTCGCGACGACGTGCACGTTATCTGCCACGGCGGCCCGATCGCGTGGCCCGACGACGCCGAGTACGTTCTCGAACACACCGAAGGCGTCGTCGGCTTCTTCGGTGCGTCGAGCATCGAACGTCTCCCGACCGAGGAAGCCATCGAGAAGCAGACTCGCGAGTTCAAATCGCTCGAACTCTGACATCATCGGGAGGGGTGTAAACGTCTCTCCGCCGCACAGTGATGCGGTCTCGACCCACGCTGGTTCGTCGACGTGACGTTACCGGGTTCGAATGTCACGTTGTAGGCGATCCGATGCGTGCATATTTCCCGACACGATGACGGAGCGACGACCGCGCGGACGTGACGCTTCGTGCCTCTGCTACGAACGGGCTATTCGCCCGCGATCGGCGGGTCGTGTCGACGCACCATGCTCTGCAGGACCTCGCCCGACTCGGGTAACTCCCACGTGAACTCCACGGGGTCGGCCGTCGCGTAGCCGTGGACCCACCGGGGACTCTTCTTCCGCCATGCGAAGTCGTAGTAAACCTTCCCGTCGATCGACTTCGTGCCGGCGGGCGTCCGCAGAACGACGCCCGCGATACGCTCGCCCGGTGCGATACCCGCCGAGATGCGCGTTTCCTCTTGAATCTCCTGCGGGTGGTACCACCAGCCGAACTTGTTCGATAGGAGACCCCACGTGCTGATGATGGGAATGACGACCGGCGTCACGATGGTGTACTCCTCGGAACTACCCACCTTCGCACCCGCTCCCTCGACGGGGGTGAACTGCAGTTCGGCAGAGACGGTGTACTTCGTCGTGACCGTGCCGGGCGTGTGTAACTGGGCGGGGAGCAGGTCGTACGCCCGCGCCTCCTCGTCGTCTAGTTCGATGCGGACGAACATCTGCTTGTACGTCGTGAACCACGGATTCCGCTGTCTGTAGTCGAACGGGAAGATAATCGCGTGATAGTCGTATCCGTCGGCCGTCTTCAGGTGACGAGACCGATACCCCGTGAACGCCAGTCCGTTTCCGACCGGGTCGGTCGAGACGAGACCGTGAATGGGTGCTGCATCCCCTCTGACGCCGTGCACGTCGACCACTGCAGAGTCGTCCGCCGCCTCACCGAAGAAGACGTGTCCCACCTCCGCTCCCGTATCCAGCCCCTCTACCGAGTGCAACGATTCGGACTCGTCGAGGACTCTGAGTTCCGTCGCCGTCTTCACGACGTCCCGCGTCCGCTCGTACCCGTCACTACTCTCTTCGGCGGTAGACGGTATCGAGATCCACGTTCCCGTCGAAAGTGCGTTGACGACCTCGTCGTCGTCTCCGAAGGCGACGAGTTCCCCGTCGGTATCGTCGGTGTCGTCTCCGGACCAGACCGCCGCGATCTTCCGAACGTCTACCTCGTACTCCTCGATACCCACTTTTTCGTAGTCGTCGCCGCTCACTCCTTCGGAAAAGTCCCAGACAGTCGTCAATTTATTCCTCCGAACATATAACGCTCGGAACTTACTTAACAGTGACTGGTCGTCAGCTATGGTCGCCACACGACCGCTCTACGGGACACGGACAACATCTCCGCGACTCGACGGAGCACCCTTCGCTGCTCTTGGTCTGTCCGATACGGTTGCCCGAATGGCTAGAGAACTCGCTCAAACGACGTTGGAAACGGAAAGATAGTCCCACACGGATTCGAACCGCGGTCGTTGCCCCCAGAAGGCAACAGGATTGGCCACTACCCCATGGGACTGCACTCGACTCTACACTCTTCCTGCACGTAAACGTTGCGCGTTCGACCGACATCGACATTCAGTGACACGCGACCGCGATGAGACACCGTATTCGTGCACAAACCGCCACCTATTTTGCCTCGAATTGTGCAGTGCCGTGTATGTACATCGGACGCTTCATCGTCGTCGGCCCCGGACTCGGCGCGTACCGTGTCTCGTCTCGCTCGTTCCCGAATCGCCGCGTCGTCGACCGCGATGGGACGCTGACCGTCGCGCCGACGCCGGACGCGCCGGAGACGGACAACCCGTACATCTCGTACAACTGTATGCGCACCGCAGGCGACGTCGCTATCGTCGGCAACGGCTCGCAGGTCGATCCGATCACGGAGAAAGTCGAACTCGGCTACCCCGCCCGCGACGCGCTCGCCGAGAGCCTGCTCGCGCTCGACTACGAGAAAGACGACTACGACACGCCGCGTATCGCGGGCGTCGTCGGTGCCGACGAGGCCTACATCGGGATCGTCCGCAAAGACGCTCTGGTCGTCGAGGCGGTCGACGAACCGACGCTCGTGGCGACCTACGAGGAAGACGATCCGCGGGCGTTCGACTTCGACACCGGCAGCGCGCAGGACGCCGCCGAGGCAGCCTACGGACTCGACTTCGAGCACGCAGTCTGCGCTGCCGCCGTCACCGTCGACGACGGATTCGAGGTCGGCATCGAAAACGGCGACGAAAGCTAAACCGACGGCGACCTAACCGTCGCCCATGCGATTGGGTGTTATCTCTGACGTTCACGCCAACCGTGTCGCCCTGCATACGGTTCTCGACGACATGCCTCCGGTCGACGGACTCGTCTGTGCCGGTGACGTCGTCGGTTACAACCCGTGGCCCGCCGAGTGCGTCGCCGCGATCCGCGAACGCGACGTGCCGACGGTGATGGGAAATCACGACCGTGCGGTCTCGTCGGGTTCTGCGTTCCGGTTCAACAGCATGGCCGGTGCGGGCGTCCAATACGCGCGCGAGGCACTCGACGACGACACGATCGACTGGCTCTCGGCCCTCCCGGAGGTTCGCCACGTCGCCGACGGGCGAGTGAAAGTCGTCCACGGACACCCCGAAGACGTCGACCACTACACGTATCCCGACGAGTTCGGACCGGATCTCCTCGACGGCGAGGACGTGCTCGTTCTCGGCCACACGCACGTCCAAGCCCACGAGGCGTACGACGAGGGAATCGTCATGAACCCCGGAAGCGTCGGCCAGCCGCGTGACGGCGACCCGCGAGCGGCCTACGCGATACTCGATTTAGACGAGATGACGGTCGACGAGCACCGCGTCGAGTACGACATCGACGCCGTCGTCGACGCGGTCGAGGAAGCGGATCTCCCCGAGCGAATCGGCTCGCGGCTGTACGAAGGTCGGTAGCGGAGAGCCGAAGAGGAAGCGAGCGTCGGGGCCGAGAGTTCGACGCGATTCAGTCGAGCGGCCGGAGTTCGGCAGAGAAGTGACGCAGCTCCTTCATCGGCGGTTCGGCGACGATCTCCAGTCCGGAGACCGATTCGGCACGGTCGCGGACGGCGGTGGCCGTCTCGGCGACGTGTTCCAGATGCTCGCGCGAGTAGGTCCGCCGCGGCACCGCCATCCGAACCAACTGCATGTGGCCCGCGTCGGGGAAGGCGAACTCGCCGAGTTCGACGGCGCGAACGCCGCCCTCGCGGTAGAGTTCGCAGACGAGCGCCTGCCCGGGGAACCGCTCGCGCGGAAGGTGCGAGAACAGTTCGCCCGCGTCGAGGTAGACCGCGTGCCCGCCGACTGGGCGATAGATCGGGACGCCGGCGTCGGAGAGCAGGTCACCGAGTTCCTGCACCTGCTGGACGCGGTCGGCGACGTACGGCGGTTCGACGGCTTCGCGGAGGCCTACTGCCATCGCGGCCATGTCGCGACCGGCCATGCCGCCGTAGGTCGGGAACCCCTCGTAGAGGATCGCACGCTGCTTGACGGCCTCGAACAGGTCGTCGTACTCCGTCGCCGTCGCTTCCTCCCGGTACTTCCCCTCGCGGAGCGCGACGAAGCCGCCGATGTTGACGAGTGCTTCTTTCTTCCCACTCATGACGGCCGCGTCGGCGTAACTGAGCTGTTCGCGGGCGATCTCGGCGATCTCGGCGTCGGCGAATTCCTCCTCACGCTGCCGGACGAAGTACGCGTTCTCGACGAACCGACAGGCGTCGAGGACGAACGTCGCGTCGATCTCCTCAGCGAAGTCGGCAACCTCGCGGACGTTTTCGACACTCACCGGCTGGCCGGCGGTGGAGTTGTTCGTGATCGTGACGACGACCACCGGGACGTTTTCGGCACCGACCTCGTCGACGACTTCGCGCCCGCGTTCGATGGAGAAGTCCCCCTTGAACGGTTCGTCGAGCGTCCGATCGTCCGCACCCTCGACCGGGCAGTCGACCGGGACGCCGCCCTGATTGGCGATGTGTGCCCGCGTCGTGTCGAAGTGAGCATTGTTGAGGACCGTCTGACCTTCTTCGACCAAACAGCCATAGAGGATGTTCTCGGCCCCGCGACCCTGATGGGCCGGGACGACCCGCGAGAAGCCCATCACGTCGGCGACGGCTTCGCGGAGTTCGTGGAAACTGCGACTCCCGGCGTAGGACTCGTCGCCGCGGAGCAACGCCGCCCACTGCGTGTCGCTCATCGTCCCGGTTCCGGAGTCCGTCAGCAGATCGACGTAGACGTCCTCGGCATCGATGTTGAACGCGTTGTAGCCTGCCGCATCGAGCACCCGCTCACGTTCCTCGCGGTCGAGAAGGGAGATCGGTTCGACCATCTTAGCCTTGTACGAACGCATAGCGGGTGTCGCGTCGGGGGGAGCATAAATCGTTCACAGAACGATCAGGGTAATTACGGACAGATTCAATCATTGCGCCCCGATTGTGGCGGCCGGGCGCCAGTGTTTCGTCGGCGCGAGGAAACGAGATCGAAAGAAATCGAGGCGGCTCAGTCGGGGCGGCTCTCCGTCCCGAACACCCCGTCGAAGCGTTCGTCGGTCGTGATCGTCTCTTCGACCTGCGTGTGGACGAGGATCGCGCCGAGTGCGGCGAGTGCCGCGCCGAACTCGAACGGGACAGCGTACCCGTAGCTAACGAGCCACCCGGCGGTCAGCGGTCCGATGGCGGTCCCGAGACCGAAGCTCATCGTGAGCACGGAGAGCGTCGTCCCGGCGTTCGAGTCCCGCGCGAGGTCACCGGCGAGCGCGAACGCGGGAGCGAACACCATCGCCCCGGCCGTCCCCTGAACGAACCGCGCGATACCCATGGTGAGCGGCGTGGTGACGAAGCCTTGCGCGAGCGTCGCCGGGATCAGGAGGAGGAGTCCGAACAGGATGAACGGTTTGCGACCGTATCGGTCACTCCACGACCCGACCGGCGTCTGCAAGATCACCTGTGCAAGCGTGAACGCCGCGAACTCCACACCGAAGAGCGTCGCACTCTGGCCCAGATGGTGGTTGATCTGCGTTTCGAGCGGCGAGAGGATCGAGATTCCGATCGCCATGAACAGCGATGCGATGCCCAGCGTGAACACGGAGTCGAGCGCACCGAACCCGTCACCAGCGAAGACTTCGATGCTGTGGTCGTCAGCGGCGGCCGCCGTCTCGTCGGCGCCGGTGTCGACATCGGGGTCCTCGACGAGGACGGAGACCAGGAGCGCGCCGAGGAGCGCACCGACCGTCGCGACGTAGAACGCCGCCTCGAATCCCGTCATCTGGAGTCCGAGAACGTGGTACGGGCCGCCGTTGATCACGCCGCCGGCGACGACCGGGCCGAGCCCGAATCCGAGCATCCGGAACGTGTTGAACACGCCCATGGATCCGCCGCGACTGGTATCGCTGGAGAGGTCGTTGACGAGTGCGATCGTCGCGGGGACGGTGAGCGCGACGCCGATCCCCTGCACGACGCGAACGAGGAGTACCGTGTTGTAACTCCCGACGAGCGTGTACGCGAAGTTCGCGACCGTGAGGACGAGAAGACCAGCGACGACGAAGGCTCGGCGCTTCCCCGTCCGGTCGCTCAGACTCCCCGCGAACGGCTGGATGATACTGTTGAAGAAGCCGAACGCCGAGAGGATGAGTCCCGTAATCAGAGCCGTCCCGAGCCCGAACGTCCCGCCCGTAATGGAACCGCTCGCGATGTAGAGCGGGAGGACGACGATCAGGAACGAGTTCCCGATGGAGTCGGCCATCCGGGCGAACGCGAGCGCGAGAACGCGTCGGTCCGTATCGAGGACACTCACGACTCGTCCCTCCAGCGCAACACGATACCCGAGTTTGTGTGGTGTTTCATCATCTGACTAAATGGTTAGTCAGTGTCCGTATTAGAGGTTTCGACTATCTCGATTCTGACTTCTACCGGCTTGAAGAGGGGTATCAGCTCGGTCGAAGTCGTTCGGAATCATCCAAATGGAGCAGTATGAAGCCAACTGACTAAATAGATAGTTACATAGCTCGGTGACGGAGCCGTGTCTCTGATACTGGGCAGACCAGAGCGAATACGCGGCTGTTCGCCGAGTTCGAAACGCGTCTCGGAAAACGAATCACTTCAAAAAACGCGCCACTTCGAGTCGTCGACGACCGAACTCAGAACTCGCGCTGGACGATTTCGAGCGTCTGCTCCCGGTCGTCCCACGCGACGAAGATGGCGACCGACGTCGCGCTGGTGATGACGTCGAGGATGTTGATACCGGCCTCCGCGAGAGGGCTGACGATCCCGCGGATGATCCCCGGTCGGTTCGGCAGTTCGCCGCCGGTGACGCGGACGACGGCGACGTCGTCGTGGACGGTGACCGACGAGAGGTGATCGTCGGAGACGACCTCGCGGTGAAGGACGTTCTCGGCGTCCTCCGCCCGGTCGGCCTGCACGTAGAACGTCACCGAGTCCATGCCACTCGCGACGGCGTCGATGTTGATCTCGGCCTGTCGAAGCGCCTCGGAGAGGTCGGCGAGGATGCCGTGTCGGTTCCGAATCGCCCGACCCGCGACGGTCAAACAGGCGAGTCGCTCCTCTTGCATGTCGATGAG
The DNA here is from genome assembly GCA_963715525.1 of Haloferacaceae archaeon. Lineage (GTDB taxonomy): Archaea > Halobacteriota > Halobacteria > Halobacteriales > Haloferacaceae > MFD01721-c6. Next base: position 3,379,167 of record OY970248.1, on the reverse strand, counting down.
GTTCTCGAACTTCCCTTCGATGCGCGTCCCTCCCGTCAGCAGGTCGCCGTGCTGATAGTGGACGACGCGGACGTCGAGTCCGTTGTCCTTGTACGAGAGTGCCGACGGCGCGACCACCTCCGCGCCGCGGAACGAGAGGTTTCGGAGTTCGTCGACCGTGATGCGAGCGACGTTCCGTGCCCCCTCGACGACGTGGGGGTCGCCGGTCATGACACCCTCGACGTCGGTCACGATGACGACCTCGTCGGCGTCCATGTACTTGCCGAGCATGACGGCGGTGGTGTCACTGCCGCCGCGACCGAGCGTCGTGATCTCGCCGTCGATGTTCTCCGCGAGGAAGCCAGTGATGACGGGGACGACGCCGTCGAGTTTCTCGGCGAGCGCCGCGGCGCGTTTCGTCGTCTCTTCGACGTCGACCTCGCCGAGGTCATTCGTGACGACGGGCCACTGGTCGGAACCGGGTTCGAGGAAGAGCGCGTCCACCCCGCGAGCGGCGAGCGCGGCTTTCAGGATACGGACGCTCGTACGCTCGCCCATACTGACGATCTCGGCGCGGTCGGAGTCGCTGGCTTCGAACTGGATCTCGTCTAGCAGGTCGTCGGTCGTCGACCCCATGGCGGAGGCGACGACGGCGATCTCGTGACCCTGCTCGACTGCCGCCGCGATGGAGTCTGCGGCGCGATTGATTCGGTCTCCGCTTCCGAGCGAGGTCCCACCGAACTTCGCTACGACGCGCATCCGATCCCTCCGTACCGCCGACACGTCGCAGTTTGGTGCTCAAACATGCCCACCGATAGCGAGGGAAACCGCATAACTGTGTCCACTTACCCAACGGTTGCCGGACTCGTCACCATCGAGAACGGAAGTCGGGTTCAGTAGCCGAGGATGAGTGCCCGGAAGAGCGACGGAACGAGGGGAGCGTTTAATCCGTGCAAGCGAGTATCACGCAGTATGGAGGTTCGGGACGCCGTCGAGGACGACGCGGAACTGCTCGCCGACATTGCGGATTTGCCGCCGGACGTGGTGCGGAACCTCGTTCACGACCGGACGGTCCGAGTCGCGACCACGGATGGAGAGACCATCGAGGGCTTCGTTAGCTTCGACGCCCAGGGAAGTGTCGTCCACATCACCCAGTTCGGTGGAACGGCCGAGGCGTGCCAGCGACTCTTAGACGAACCGCTCCGCTTCGCCCGGAAGGAAGGAATGACAGTCGAGGTACTGGTCGCTGCGGCCGACGACGACCGACGAAGCACCGTCGAGTCCGCCGGCTTCATCAAACAGGGAGCAGGACCGATGTTCGCCGGAGACCGAACGGTCAGGTATCGACTGGCAGGTGACTAAGACACCCACCGAAAAGTGGCTAAGACACCGAGTTACCGAACGCGTCAACGACGCGTAAAATCCACGAGAACGCCGTTAGACAACCGAATCCCAACGTCGCGCTGACGGCGACGAGACTCCAACGGTCGTCGACGAGAGTCGGTGCCAGTGGATGAAGCAGTCCGAGAAAAACGACCAGCGTCCCGATGCCGACGAGCGCGAACGCAGCAGCAAACAGTTCGGTGGCGGTCTCGGCCGTCCAATCGCGTCGATACCAGACGGACCCACCGCCGCCGACGGCGAGTACGAAGGCGAAGACGCTCAAAACGACGACCAGATGCACGGTTCCGGTTGTCGGCGCGGAGGGAAACGTCTACTGGCAGGAGGACGTCAGGCGAACTTCCGGACGGTCATATCGAGCGTGTCGAGGTCGAGAATGGGCGCATAACCCGAGTCGGGGTCGATGTTCACCGACTTCTGGAAGTCGGTCTGGGCCTGCCAGCACCCGGAGTTGACCGCGAGCACGTTGTGGTACTTCCCCCAGCCGAGTTTGTGGACGTGGCCGGTGTGGAACACGGCGGGCACGTCGTCGATGACGAGGTAATCTTTCTCCTCGGGTGCGAGACGCGTGTGGCCGCCGTACTGCGGGGCGACGTGGCGCTTCTTCAAGAGTTGGTACATCGCCTTGTGCGGTTCGTCGTAACTCGCCTTCTCGGCGGGTAGTTCGGCGATGACCTCGTCGAGCGAGACGCCGTGGTACATCAACACGGAGACGTTCTCGACGGTGACCGTCGACGGGTTACCGGAGATCCGAGCGTCGTGGGCCGTCATGATGTCCCGAAGCTCCTCGGTGAAGCCGGGTTGCGGTTCGGCGAGTCGAACCGCGTCGTGGTTACCCGGAATCATCACGATCTCCATGTCGCCCGGAACCTCCTTCAGATACTCGGAGAACGCCTCGTACTGCTCGTAGATGTCGACGATGTCGAGTTCTTTGTCCTGATTCGGATAGACGCCGACGCCTTCGACCATGTCGCCTGCGATGAGCAGGTACTCGACCGATGCGGCCTCGTCGCTGTGGAGCCAGTCGGCGAAGCTGTGCCACGCGTCGGCCATGAACTCCTGGCTGCCGACGTGGACGTCCGAGATGAGCGCCGCCTGTACGTGTCGGTCCGCGGTCTTCGGGCGGTAGGTCCGCGGCACGTCCGGGAAGTGAATCGAGTCGACGAAGAGGATACCGGCGTCGTCCGAGAGCGTCCCCTGAACGGCGATACACTCGTCCATCAGGAGTTCGTCGACCAACTCGGCGATTCCCTTGTCCTTCATCACGAGACAGGGGAACGTCCCGGTGGTGTCCTCCAACTCGATGAGCCAGTGGCCGGACGCCGTCGATCGAATATCGTTGACGAGGCCGATCATCTCGGCGTCGCTCCCGCCCGGCATGTTCTGAATCGCTTCCGCAGGGCGGTGGTTGACTCGGCCGCGAAGTTGCTTCGAGAGCCGCTCGTATTGATCCTTGAAGACGCGAACGAACTCGGCGTACTCGCCGGTCCCAGTACTCTGCCCGGTGATGTCACCCTCGATCGCGAGCGACCGAAGCGACGGGTCGCGGATGTGTGACTTCGACCCCCTCATTTCAGGTGGAGAATCACTAGCATGGGGGGACTGAGACTCGGAGGACGGTCCAGTCGAAGCGGAGGTATTTGCGGCGTTCGATCCGTTCTGCGGCGCGTCGGCTTCGAGCGCGAGCGAGTCAGACCCCGCCGGAATGCCAGCGTTTCCGTTGCTTGCGACGCCAGCGTTTTCGTTACTTGCAACGCCAGCATCTCCATCGTTTGCGACATCGGCGACCGGGGACGGGTCGGCCACGACTCCGCTATCGAGGACAGCGCGCACGTCGTCGGCGGTGATTCGAAGCGCGTCGTCAGGCGTCCGATCGACGATCGTCGCGAGAGCGAGACCCGGATTCCCGGCACCGGCGATGAGCGTCACCGCTTCGCGGTCGGCGTTGTAGCCGCGGCGCACGAGTTCCTGTACGATCCGAGACGGGGTCTCTAACGGCACAGCATGGAGACAGTGGGCGGGAGGGAAAAGAATGCCGGAAGACGGAAGTTTCAAACGCCAATGAGCCGAACAAATGGTTCATGACCGACGGCGACCGTCGACCCTCCTCGGATGATTCGTCGACGGAAAGTCCGGAGCCGGCGTCGGCTGATTCTGACGAACCAGTGACGACCGACTCACAAGAGACGTCTAGAACCGATTCACCGAGAGACGATTCCGAACGACCTAACGACGAGTCGATCGTCGCTCGATTTCTGCACGCTGAGAGCGGTAGCCTCGCGTTCGCCCGCGAGACGCTCACGAGCGTCGGCGTCGTCGTACTCGTCGGGTTGCTCCTGTTTGCGATCAGCGGTGTCTGGCCACCCATGGTCGCCGTCGAGAGCGGCAGCATGACACCCCACCTCGTGAAAGGAGACCTCGTCTTCATCACCACGCCCGGCCGGTTCGTCCCGACCTCGGCTACCCACGGCGACAGCGGCGTCGTCACGTACCGATCGGGCAAGCAAATCGGCTACAAGACGTTTCACTCGTATGGAAACGTAGTCATCTACGCCAATCCACACCGTTATGGACCACCGGTCATCCACAGAGCGCGGTTCTGGGTTAACAAGGGCGAAAACTGGTACCCGAAGGCGAACCCGAGCTACATCTACGCCCAGAACTGCCAACAACTCGAGAACTGTCCCGCCCCGCACGCCGGGTTCATCACGAAGGGCGACGCGAACCCGCGCTACGATCAGGCGAACGGGATCAGTTCGCCGGTCCGACCGCAGTGGATCAAGGGGATCGCGATGGTTCGGATCCCGTACCTCGGCTGGATTCGCCTCGTGTTCAGTAGCGCCGCCACCGGCAACCCGGCAACGCCGGTCGGGTCGGTCGTTGCGACCAACGGTACGCCCGTGAACGATTCGTCCGTGAACAGCGCGTCCGCGAACAACGTGTCGGCGAGTGTAGCAACCGGATACGAGTTCCCGGGATCGCAACAGCCTATTGTTTCGACTGGAACTCCTGCGACGTTGGCAGTCTAATTCGATTTGAAACGATTGTTGGTTCGAGACGAAAACGAGGGGTGAAGAGTCCATCGAGTTGCCACGGTTGAACGGCTTTTGCAGGACTTTCGGACACCTTCGAACGACGGTTAGTTGTCGAACCGCGCTTGAACGAACGGTTGCGCGTTTTCGATGTCGCCGAGGCGGGAGTCCGAGAGGAGCACTGCCTCGGTCTCGTCGATCGGAACCGAGAGGCTGATCTCTTTGGTTCGGCCGTACCGACCTTTGCTCACGACGACGGCGTTAACGATGCCGAGCATGTCGAGTTCGCTGATGAGGTCCGTGACGCGTCGCTGCGTGAGAACGTCGGCGTCGAGTTCCTCGCAGAGACGCTTGTAGATGTTGAACACCTCGCCGGTGTTGATGTTGTGGACGCCGTTCTTCTCCAGGAGAATGATCGAAAAGAGGACGATCTTGCTCTGGGTCGGGAGCGTCCGGACCACCTCGACCACGCGGTCGAGTTCGATCTTGTCCTGTGCCTGCCGGACGTGTGCCTCTTCGACGGTGTCGGCCTGACTCCGTTCGGCGAGTTCACCGGCGGTTCGGAGCAAGTCGAGCGCACGGCGGGCGTCGCCGTGTTCCTGCGCGGCGAACGCCGCACAGAGCGGGATGACGTCGTCGGTGAGCGCGTCGGCCTTGAACGCGACGTCCGCCCGGTGCTGGAGGATGTCCCGGAGTTGGTTGGCGTCGTACGGCGGGAAGACGATCTCCTCTTCACCGAGGCTCGACTTCACGCGCGGGTCGAGGAAGTCGGTGAACTTCAGGTCGTTCGAGATCCCCATAATGGAGATACGCGAGTTGTCGAGTTCGGAATTCATCCGGGAGAGATTGTACAGCGTGTCGTCACCGGACTTCTCGACCAACTTATCGATCTCGTCGAGCATGATGACGACGACGCGCTCGTTGTAGTCGACGGCGTCGAAGAACGTCGAGTAGACGCGGTCGGTCGGCCATCCAGTCATGGGAACCGTCTCCATCTCCTCGCGGTCGGCTTCGAGATCTTCAATTTGGGCGTCGATATCGGCGACCGAGTCGAAACCGGCCGGAGATGTCCCGTCGACACCGTTCGATCCGTCGTCTCCCGCATCGGCGGCGCGCGACCGATGATCGCGAAGTTCGTCGAGTCGGCGGTCGATCGCAACCTGGTTCTTCTCTATGAACTTGTTCGCGAGTTGCGCGAGCACGCGATACTGTGTGTCCGTCACCTCGCAGTTGATGTACTCCACTTCACAGGGGACATCGTACTTCTGTGACGTGGATTCGAGCTCTTGGCTGACGAACTTCGCACTCGCTGTCTTTCCGGTTCCCGTCTTCCCGTAAATGAGGATGTTCGACGGCGTCTCGCCCCGGAGTGCGGAGACGAGAATCGTTGCCATCTGGTTGATCTGCTCGGTCCGGTGGGGGAGTTCGTGCGGCGTATAGGACGGTCGAAGGACTTCCTTGTGCTCGAAGATCGGTTCGCCCGAGAGGAGGTCGTCGAACAGTCCGTGACTGTCGCCCTCGTCGAGGACGACGTCGTCGAACCCCCCGATATCGAGTCCGGATTTCGTTCGGGATCGGTTCGTCTCTCCGGCGTCACCCGACGATCGTTTGGAAGCGCCGTCGGTTGACTCGCGCTCGACCGAGAGATCGGCGGACGACCCGTCGGTCAATTCCTCACCACCGTTGTCACCCTCGACGGCAGTATCGACGCGCCCGTCGCCGTCAATACGCTGGTCAGCGTCGGAGGGTTGGTCGGTATCGGCGCGCTGGTCTGTGTTCTGACCGTCTGTGTTCAGACCGTCGGTATTTGGACCGTTGGTATTTGGCCCGTCGGTGTTTGGACCACTGGTATCGCGGGTGTTAGGCTGATTCTCGTTACGGTGAGCTTCGCGGCTCTCGTTGCCATCCACGGCCCGGTTCTGCTCAACGGACGAATTATCGTCGTGGGCGGTACTACTGTCGCCTTCATCGGTTGCCGATCCGCGATGTTCACTTGCCGTCGACTGATCGGAGTCCTTCCGATCGTCGTCAGCCCGTGATTCGTCAGTTCGGTTCGCGTTTCCTGTCATACTCAATCCCCTTCGTTTCGTGTGGAATCCGGTCGCGGACACGTCGAAATTACGCGTCAGAACGGCCAATACAGAATATCCTCGGTCGTTAGCCTCGCGTAGCGCGTCCAGATGATGCAGACGAAGCAGACGAATAGGAGGTATAAAAATATTCTTCTCTAAGTACTGGTTGTTCGATGTTTCCTGATTCGAGCTGTAACGAACGTAACGAATCGTAACCAACCACGTAGCGGGCCATCACACGAATACTAGTGAACCATGGGAAGTCACGAACCGTCGGAAGTCACCGGGAATAACGGGAGAAACACGGGGGATCGCCATATGTTGTTCAAAATTTGATACAACGAGACACAGAGTTCGACGGTCGAAAACTGAACTCGATGGCCGAACAGCGGGTTTAGCGGCAGGATCGAGGATGCACGGATCGAGTCGTAGAAGTCAGTGACAGACAGAACCCCTTCACTTCAACTGGAGTTACTCGAACACGAGTTGGATGTCGATCGTAGTCAATCGTGCCGATGGGTAACTGCTAGTCCTTCACAGCCCTTGTCGGACTCTCGGCCGAACCGCGCACGAGCGGAAGCACGGCTCTGTGAGAGCCAGTCATCCGCTGGTGACTGAAACGGGATCTATCGGATCGGTTCTCGGCCACCCGACCCGGACCACCCTTTGTTTCGAGTGGAACAACCCTCAACAGCGAATCGGCAGGTTCCGTTTCGGGTGTCGGGTGGTTCGGGAGGTGAGATTCGAACGGAATCGACGTGTTCGACCCTTATCTCGATTCCTCTGGAGTTGAACTAGAGGGGAAATCCTGTCCTAGCAATAGACGATGGACCCCCCCACCCCTTCGTTTCAGGTGGAACGGCGTGTGAGAGGGGGTGGGAGGGTTGGCGAGTATCTAGATGGTCGGGTTTTATTACATTGGCTATTCAACCACATCCGTACTAGAGGATATCTAGTTTTTTCTACTTGCTTTTCTATATAGTATACGACACGAATAGACCGAACCTCACGTTCACCACACACCTCTGCGGCGGTTCCACCCGAAACGAAGGGGTGGGGGTGGGGTGGAGATGGAATGGAGACGAGTGGGGACGGGCGAAGACGGAGTGAAGATGAAATGGAGACGAGTGGAGACGGAGTGAAGACGGGTGGAGACGGAGGGTACCGATCTGTACGTCTACTGTAAGCACACAGCGGGATACGACCATGGTCAACAGTTCCGCACGGAGTGGAGGCTCTGTTTCGGATCGCTCGTTCAGTTTCAGCCGTCGGCTTAGCCTCGGACGTCTCCCTAGTCTGGAACGGGTGCTTGGACCCGAAATCTTGCTCAACTACATGATGGAAGATCGAATCGATTGACGAACCGCTCGTTTCGGCCCGTAGAAGTGCGTTACAGCGGATTTAGGACGTATTATTATCAAGAAGCAGATCAATGTCTGACGTAGTACTTAAGTAACCACGGTGTTGGTATACCGCCATACGCCCCTCCACGAGTGACATTCGGGAGGCGCGGGAGATCAGGATGGGACTGCTCACAGGACTCAAGGATAGTATCACACGGGTCACGGAACGGTTGTTCTCGGCTAGCGAACCGAAACGGATCGGTATCTATGGGCCACCGAACGCCGGAAAAACGACCCTCGCAAATCGTATTGCACGCGACTGGACTGGCGACGCCATCGGACCGGAGAGCCACATTCCACACGAAACACGGCGCGCGCGTCGGAAAGAGAACGTTGACATCGAGCGCAACGGTCGCTCGGTCACGATCGACATCGTCGACACACCCGGTGTCACGACGAAAGTCGACTACAAGGAGTTCCTCGACCACGACATGGAGAAAGACGACGCCGTGCGACGCTCACGCGAAGCGACCGAGGGCGTCGCCGAAGCCATGCACTGGCTTCGCGAGGACGTTGACGGCGTCATCTATGTGCTCGATAGCACGGAAGATCCATTTACGCAAGTGAACACGATGCTCATAGGGATCATCGAATCACGGGATCTCCCGGTGCTCATCTTCGCGAACAAGATCGACCTCGAAGAGTCGAACATTCAGCGTATCGGTAACGCCTTCCCGCAGCACGAAACGGTCCCGCTGTCGGCGCTCGAAGGTGAGAACATGGACGAAGTATACGGCAAGATCGCGGAGTACTTCGGGTGAATTCGATGCCGGAAGCGAAACCAACAGACACACGCGACGGAGTGCAGATCGATCTCATCAGTGGCGAACGAATGGACGGCCTCCGGAGCATGGAGAAGATCCGTCTCATCCTCGACACCGTGCGCGAGGGCAACATCGTCATCCTAGAGGAAGGGCTCTCGCCCGACGAGGAGTCGAAACTCATCGAGGTGACGATGACCGAGATCAGCCCCGACGAGTTCAACGGCATCGAAATCGAGACCTACCCCCGGTCGGAAGCGGCCGACAAGGGCTTCCTCGGTCGATTGATGGGAAACAACGAAGCAGCGAAGAAGCTCACCGTCATCGGCCCGGCGAACCAGATCAAGACGCTCCACAAGGACGAGACACTCATCAGCGCACTCGTCTCCCGGAAGTGAGCGATGCCACATCAGTGCACGAACTGCGGTAAGACGTTCGCCGACGGGTCAAAAGAGATGCTCTCCGGATGCCCCGTCTGCGGCGGTAACAAGTTCCAATTCCGCCCCTCTGGTGCCGTTTCGGACGGTTCGTCGACCACCGGGTCCGGCCACGATCTCACATCGGGTGACACTTCGGATTCCGGTGCTTCGGATTCCGATTCGGATTCAGATACTTCGAGTTCCGGTACTTCAGTCTCGGACACGTCGACCTCCTCAACACCTCCATCTGACACTTCCGACTCTGCGACTTCACCATCTGACATCTCGGGCTCTGCGACTTCACCCTCCAATACTTCGGGTTTCGGTGTCGATTCGTCGAACTCTAACGCTTCTGCTCCGGACGTTGGCGTCGACGCGGGTCCGTCGAACGGGTCAGTGTCCCAGCGTTCGGCGGCGACTCCGGACGACCCGTCGAAGCGACCGTCAGCGTCGCCGCGAGATCAGGATTCGACTGAGACCGAGCGATCGACGCAGACCGCCTCGTCGACTGACGAGGGACGGGAAGGGCAGGCGCAGGCCGACGCGCGGAGCAGCGTCGTCAGCCCGGAGGAACTCTCCGCTGCTGCAGCACGGCAGTCGGATCCTTCCGCATCGGCTGAATCTGACGCCGATGCCGATCCATCGGACGAGAACCGGCCAGATCTCACCGATCTTCGGGAAGAACTCAACGATCAGTTCGAGAGCATCAAGATCCTCAGCCCCGGACAGTACGAACTCAATCTGATGGAACTCTACGACCGCGACGAGTACATCATCTCGCTTCGAGAGGATGGCCGCTACGTGATCGAGGTTCCGGGTACGTGGCGTGGCGACGACGAAGTCTGACGGGTTCGCCCTCTCTCCACTCCGCTATTTTCTCTCTGCGTCCTGTCACTTTTTTCTGCATCCTATCATTTTCTCTGCACTATCCATCCGTCCCCTTCCTCTCATCGCTTATCCACGTTATCCCCCCTTGGCGAGCAAGCGATGTCACCTCAAAATCCGCGTCTCGCAAGGGTGGTTCGACAGGAACGGAACCCCTTTGTTTCGTATGCACGACTCCCCTCACGCCACGTTTAGCCAGTTCGGACCCTTCACCGCTCCACTCGAAATAGGGGGCTGATTTCGAGAGCGTCGATTTCGTTAACACCCGACTCCGGTATCCCTGTTTTCGTCGACAACACACACCTGAAACGATGGGGTCGAAGTTCCCTTCGAAACGAGCGCTGAAAACCAGAGTCCAAAACTGCTCACTTTCTACGGTGTCGAGCACGCTCTCGGTTTCCTCGTAGTCTGCACTCGCGACGCGAGAACCACGTCGGAAACCGCATAAATCACAACTCGAGTCCCGAGTCGAGCGCCGACTTGACTCCCGAATCGAACCGTTCGCGCCGGATTCGACTCCCGATCTACCGATCCTGGTAATCGGACCCAGAGATTGAAGCATTTAAGCACCGTCGGGTGAACCATCCGAGCATGAGCCAAGCGACGAAAATCGTTCTCAGTACGGTTGTCGTGGCGGCGGTGCTCTCGCTCGCCATCATCGCCTTCACCGCGTTCGCGTAATGTTCTCGGAACGGGAACTCTCCGAGGACCTCGCGAACGTCCGCGACGAGCACGCACCGGGTAGTCTCGTTCTCGACGCCGACGCGGACTTCGAGACGATCCCGCCCGCCGCGGCCGAAGACCTTGGGCTGGTCGTCGACCGACTCGACCCCGCCAGTTACCCCGCCGAGTGGCTACCGGACGACGCGCCACAACTGCTCCGACGCTACGCCGGGAGCGACTTCACTATCGGGATGCCCGGCGACGGGACCGTCGTCTGGACGCGCCAGACCGTTCCGCCGACGGTAGTCTTGAAAGCACGGGCCCGGGGGACGCCGGCCGACTTCCTCGATTTTCTCGTCGGAGAGTCGTTCGTGCAGATCGGTCTCGACGTCCCCGAGCACTGTCTCCCGTTTTTCGGCGCTCGCTACCGCGAATTAGACGCTGCCGTCCCGCTCTCGTCGAGTGACGTCTATCAGGTGGCTGTCGCCCTCTACGAAGCGTGGCTCGGACTGCAGACGCGACCCGTCTTCGCCGACTGGGGGGACGACTCTCCTCGACTCCACGACGCGTGGGTCGACGCGGGCGAACGCCTCGAAGGTCGACTCGGCGACCTCCCCGGGGCCGTCGCACGCGGCGAGACGAACTTCGCGGCGGCGACGGAGTACGCCTGTTCGGCCGTCAAGCACGGGCTCGATCTGCCCGCTCCGTTCGCCGCACTCGACACGAGCGCCTACCTCGACCACGGCCCCGCCTACGCCGTCCGCTGGGCCGAGAAAACGTTCGAGCAACTCGCCGAAGTCGACGACGAGTAAGTAACAGTCGCTCTTCGATCGTTCGCGCTCTGCTTCGTAGCTACGTTTCCGGGCTACTCTTCGTAACTCACGCTGCCGTCTTCGTGTAGGTGGACGACACCGTCGAACAACCCGCTAAATCGGGCGATCGTCTCCTCGTCGTGTACCTCGCTCGATAGGTGGAACAGTCCGACAGCGTCGTGTTCTTTCAGGAGTCCGCAGAGCCGTTCGGCCGTCTCGTAGGCTCGCTTGTCGTCGGCGTAGTACGCCATCTCGGTGAGCGAGTCGACGGTAAGCCGACGCTTCCCCTCGTGAGTGTCGAGGAACTTTTCGACCTGCTCGACGATTCCGTCGAGGTCGTCGGGCGCGGTGACGTAGTGAAGGTGCCTCGATCCGCGACGGGAGTAGCCGCGCTCGATCGAGAGCGTGTCTAGAATTTCGGCACGGGACTCGTCGACTTCGTAGTGTTCGAGTTTCTGTTCGACCTCGCGGGCCGTGGTTCGAGTCGAGACGACCAGAAATCGGTCGGTGTCCGTCTTCAGGAAGTCGGTGTCGATTCGATCCGTCTCGCTGATACTCGGATGCAACAGAAGGAGGCACGTCCCGCCGGAAATCGTCTCCGGCGTGTTCTCGATAGCGAGAGCGTAGTCCATACCCGAGGAATCAGCCGAATTGACTTAACATTGTGGCTCTGTTCCTGAGATAACGTCACATGCGGCTGTGATATCAAAGCCACCCGAGGATAACGGGTCGACGACGGAAATGACGAACTGACGATGTGGGCGACGAACTGACGATGTGGGCGACGAACTGACCGTGCGAGTGACAGATTGACGACGAGAATGCGGCAGATGACCACGCGCATCGACTGCCTGCACTTCACAGTGATCTCTCCACTGCCGTTCCTGCATCAAAAATACGACGACTGTCGAACCCCTATTTCGTCTTCTCGCCCCGTTTTTCCGCCCCTTTCGAAGCGTTTAATCGGAATCCGCGGGCAGATTTACGTGGCATGACGAAAGTTAGCGTGGTCGGCGCCGCGGGTACCGTGGGCGCTGCCGCAGGATACAACATCGCACTCCGCGACATCGCGGACGAACTCGTCTTCGTGGACATCCCGGACATGGAAGACAAGACCGTGGGGCAGGCCGCGGACACGAACCACGGGGTCGCCTACGACTCGAACACGGTCGTCCGACAGGGCACCTACGAGGACACCGCCGGTTCCGACGTGGTCGTCATCACGGCGGGGATTCCGCGCAAGGAGGGCCAGACCCGGATCGACCTCGCGGGCGACAACGCACCGATCATGGCCGACATCGGCTCGTCGCTCGCCGAGCACAACGACGACTTCATCTCCATCACCACGTCGAACCCGGTCGACCTGCTGAACCGCCACCTCTACGAGGCCGGCGACCGCGACCGGCACAAAGTGATCGGCTTCGGCGGTCGTCTCGATTCGGCGCGCTTCCGCTACGTGCTGAGCCGGCGCTTCGACGTCCCCGTCAAGAACGTCGAGGCGACGATCCTCGGCGAGCACGGTGACGCGCAGGTTCCGGTCTTCTCGAAGGTCCGTGTCGACGGTGCGGACCCCGAGTTCACCGACGACGAGAAAGAGGAGATCCTCGGCGACCTGCAGGAGTCCGCCATGGACGTCATCAGTCGCAAGGGCGCGACCCAGTGGGGCCCGGCGACGGGCGTCGCTCACATGGTCGAGGCAGTCCTGCGCGACACCGGCGAAGTGCTCCCCGGCTCGCTCGTCCTCGACGGCGAGTTCGGCTACGAGGACACCGCCTTCGGCGTCCCGGTCAAACTCGGCTCGAACGGTATCGAGGAAGTCGTCGAGTGGGATCTCGACGACTACGAGCAGGACCTGATGGACGACGCCGCCGAGAAACTCCAGGAACAGTACGAGAAGATCTCGTAAACGGCTTCGCAGGCGTCGCACCCGTCGCGAGAACCTGTTCAAAACTCGTCGCGAGAACGAGTTCGAAGCGTACGACGGCGTATCAAACTGCGTAGCGTCGCGCTGAACGCTCTACCCGCATTTTTATTATGACGGTGGATCTACACTTAGTCATGCGGCTCACCCTCCAACGTGCCGTGACTGGTATCGTCCTCGCAGTTACCATCGTCGCGAGCGCCTTCGCGTACCCCACCCTCCCCGCTCAACTGATCGTCCACTGGGGTGTAACCGGCGCACCCAACGGGACGCTCCCCCGCTTGACTGGCGCGTTCGCCGTTCCGGCAATTGCGGCAGTGACGGCTCTCTCGCTCTTCTTCGCCGAGCGCGCTGGCCAGCGAGGCGAGACTCTCCGATCGTTCCGCGGAACCTACGAGTGGGCGATCACTGGTGTCGTCGTTCTCCTCTGTGGGCTCCAAGGGATCGTCCTCAGCGTCAACCTCGGGTACGTGGTTCCGTTCAGTGACAGCGTCGTCCCGCTCGTCGGTGCGATTCTCCTCGTCGCCGCGGGCTTCGTCCTCGAACGGACCGAACGCAATCGGTTCCTCGGCGTTCGCACACCTTGGACGCTCGCCGACGACGAGGTTTGGCACGACACCCACGAGCGTGCTGGTGTCGCCTCCAAAGTCGCAGGCGTCCTCTCGCTCGCGGGGTACTTCCTCCCGGCCTACGCGGTTACGATCGTCATCGGATTGGCGGTCGTCGTCGCCCTCTACGCCTGTGCGTACTCGTTCTTCGACTACCGGGCGAAGTACACAGTCTGACTTCCCTCGACTACCGGGCGAAGTACACAGTCTGACCGCTCTTTGGTCCGGATTCGACCGACGATTTTTCCCCTTGCTGATCGTTTCTCTCTCCATGTCTGAACAGTCCTCGCACACGTCGACAACTCCCTCCCGACGCGAACCGTCCAATGTACCACGACTCGATACGCGCCGTCTCGGCGCCTTCCTCGTCGTCGCCTTCGGTATCGCGTGGGCCGGTAGCCTCGTGATCTACCTGACCGGTGGGCTCGCAAGCAGTCCGGTCGTCGTTCCCGCACTCGGTCTCACCCTGGCGTCCGTTCTGCTCCCGACGGTGGTCATGTTCGCTCCCGCCGCCGGAAATCTCGCCGCCCGAGCCGTGACCGGGCAGGGTTGGGACGATCTCCGACTCCGACCGCGGTTCCGCCGCGGGTGGCGGTTCTATCTCGTGGCGTGGTTCGGTCCCATCGTGCTGACGCTGCTCGGCGCTGCGCTGTTCTTCGCCGTGTTCCCGCAGTACTTCGACCCGTCGCTCCAAGCGCTCGGACTGGCCCTCCGAAACGCTGGCGCACCCATCAGTCCGTGGCTCTACGTCGGAATTCAACTCGTCCTCGCGCTCGTGGTCGGTGCGACTCTCAACGCCCTCTTCGCCTTCGGCGAGGAGTTCGGCTGGCGTGCGTACCTGCTCTACGAACTCCTCCCGCTCGGTCGTCGCCGTGCGATCGTCACGCTCGGCGTCGTTTGGGGTATCTGGCACTGGCCGATAATCGCCATGGGGTACAACTACGGAACCGGCTACGTGGGCGCGCCGTGGACCGGCATGGCGGCGATGCTCGTCATGACCACGAGCGTCGGGACGTTCCTCGCGTGGGTCACCCTCAGAACCGACAGCGTCTGGCCCGCCGCCATCGGTCACGGGACGGTCAACGCCATCGCTGCGATCGGCATCCTCTTCGTCAAAGGGAATCCGCCGTCGCTGCTCGGCCCGACCGTCGTCGGGTTGGTCGCGATCGTCCCGTGGGCTCTCGTCGCCGTATGGCTTCTCGCGAACCCGACGCGTTTCGGCCCTCTCGACCGGAGCGACGACCTCCAAGTGGATGCCGAGCGGTCCGATACCGAACGATCCGATACCGAACGATCCGATACCGAAATAATCTCGTCCCGAGCGTACCGAACCCTCCGGTGACGACGGAGTCCGTCCGATCCGGAACTGCTCTCACTCGCGTCTCCTCTTCCAGCTAACCCGACGCCTGCGACGGTGGTTGCGACGAGGCAACCGACACCGACACCGACACCGACGCTCACCCTCCCCGGTTCGGACGCTCACGCTCCCGTGATCCCGTCCACGGGCAGATGTACAGAACTTTCACACAGCGGACCACTCAATGTACTACCCGTGATTCGAACGGCGTGTCGTGCACTCGACGCAACGCCGCGGTCCCCGCGTCGATGCAGAGTCACTACCCCTCCGATCGAGACGTGTGTTAGGAGGCACGCCTGACCATGTCCTGGCATGTAACGCTCTACAGTCTCCTTCTCGCGCTCTCGGCAGCGGTGTCGTTCGCTGTGGCCGTCATCGCGTGGCGGAGTCACAGCCACCGAAGCGGGTTGGCGTTCACCGTCCTCATGGTCGCCGCGACCCTGTGGGCGTCCGCGAGCGCGCTCCAGGTCACTACTACCGGACTCTCCGCCAAACTGCTGTTTCGAACGGTCGCGTACGTCGGTCACAACACCGTTCCGATCGCACTGCTGTCGTTCGCGCTGGCCTACACCGGCCATCGACGGTTGCTTACGCGACGAAATATCGCACTGCTCTCGCTGGTACCGATGTTCACTGCGCTCGTCCTCGTACCGACGAACGCGCTCAGATTCCACAGACTCGTCTGGCAGTCTGTCGGCCTTCGAACGGCCGATGGACTCGTCTTCTTCGACCGGACGTTCGGCCCCGCAGTATGGGTGACCGGACCGTACAACTACGCGCTCGTCATCGCTGCCTTCGCTCTCTTCGTCTGGATGGCGATCGGGAGCCACGGCCCGGCCAGAAAACAGGGGCTCACGCTCATCGCCGGACTGTTTCCACCGTTCGTCACGAACGTGCTCTGGGTTGGCGGCTGGACGACGATCGACTTCACACCGATCGCATTCACCGTCACCGGTCTCGCGTTCACCCTGGCAATCTATCGCTACCACCTCTTCGACCTCCGCCCGATCGCTCGAAACACGGTTCTCGACGCGACGTCGGACGGCTACGTCGTCATCGACGTCGACGATCGCATCGTAGACATGAACGCGACCGCGCGGACGTTGGCGCGCGTCGACAGGTCGTTCGTCGGCCACCCCCTAGCGGACGTATTTCCGGCGTGTGCAGCACTGCTCGAAGCACGTTTCGACCCGTCGGACGGTGAGCGGACGCCGTCGGCTGAAGACGGCGATCTGTCGGTCGACGAATCGGTCGAGCGGGCGATCCACCGATCGAACGATCCGGTGGCCGGACTAGATAGTGACTCGTCGCAGCGACGGACCGAACTCGCCATCGAAACCGACGGCACGGTCAACTACTTCGATCTCAGTGTTTCTTCGCTCCGTCATCCCGGTGAAGACGGTCCCGTGGGCCAGTTGCTCCTCCTCCGAGACGTGACCGAACGCCGCGCCATCGAAGGCCGATATCAGGCGCTCATCGAACGCTCTTCGGATCCCGTCACCGTCCTCGATGAGGACGGTCGATACCAGTACACCAGTCCGGCCGTGACGGTGCTCCTCGGCTACGAAGCCGACGAACTTCGCGGCCGTTCTGTCCTCGATTTCATTCATCCGGACGACCACGAGACCGTCGTCACCGCGCTGCAAGAGGAACTGTCGAACCCCGACGAGATGCGCACGGTCGAATACCGGATGTGTTGTGCCGACGGCTCCGTGGTCTGGATCGAGTCGCGGGGTCGAAACCTCCTCGACGAACCCCTGATCGACGGTATCGTCGTCAACTCGCGCGACATTACGGAGCGAAAACGACGCGAGCGCGCGCTCCACGAACAGAACGCCCGACTCGACGAGTTCGCGAGCGTCGTCTCTCACGATCTGCGCAATCCGCTCAACGTCGTCCAGGGTCGCACTGAACTCGCGCGCGAAACCGGCGAAGCGGTCCACTTCGACGCCGTCGAACGGGCGACGACCCAAATGGAGTCGTTCATCAGCGATCTGCTGACGCTCGCCCGCGAAGGGAAGACCGTCGGCGAGACATCGACCGTCGAGTTCGGGGCGGTCGTCAGAGAGGCGTGGGAGACCGTCGAGACGGACGGTGCGACGCTCCTCATCGCCACCGACGGAACTATCGAAGCCGACGCCACCCGACTCTCCGAGCTACTGGCGAACCTCTTTCAGAACTCTGTCGAACACGGTTCGACGAGCGGCCGGGTTCCGTCTGACTCCACCAGAGACACTGCCGGCACCGAGGGACCCGCCCCCCCGCTGACCGTCCGCGCCGGACTGTTTCCCGGCGGCTTCTACGTCGAAGACGACGGTTCCGGGATCGACTCCGACCATCACGACCAACTCTTCGAGCGCGGGTTCACCACCTCGGCGTCGGGAACCGGCTTCGGGCTCACTATCGTGGACAGTATCGCCGCCGCACACGGCTGGGAAGCTCGGGTGACCGACGCCGAAACGGGCGGTGCGCGGTTCGTGTTCGACGGTGTCGACTGCATCCCCGCCGTCGACGCCGACCCCGATCGATCGCCCTGAGTTGGTCTGATCTGCGCTGACCTGATCTGACTCGGCCTGAGTTGGCCGGATCGAACTCCCCGACCGTAGAGTCGAATTTTCAGCGTTGGAGTCCGTTTTCAGCGTTAGAATCGAGTTTTCGGCGTTAGAGTCGGGCTTTCAGCGCTTCGGCGGTCTTCTGCCCGACGCCCGGAACGTCTCTGAGGTCGTCGACGGACGCCTCGCGGACGTTGTCGACGCTGCCGAACCGTCGGAGCAGTCGCTTGCGGGTCTCTGGCCCGACACCGGGAACGTCCTCTAGGACCGTCCGTACCTCGTCGCGGAGCGTCTGGTGGTACTGGACGGCGAAGCGGTGGGACTCGTCGCGGACACGTTGGAGGACGTGGAGGTGTGGCGCGTCGTTCGGCCAGTTCCGAACGCCGTCTTCGGTGATAACGAGTTCTTCGCTCTTCGCGAGTCCGATCGCCGGGACGTCCCAGCCGACTTCGTCGAGTGCGTCGAGCGCGGCTCCGAGTTGCCCCTCGCCGCCGTCGATGAGCAGGAGGTCGGGATCGGGTCGGTCGTCGCGCCCCTCGACGGCACGCGAGGCCCGCCAGCGGATCAACTCGCGCATGTTGTCGTAGTCGTCGTTGCGGTCGGGGAGCTTCTTCCGACGGTAATCTGATTTCTCGGCGCTCCCGTCGACGAAGCAGACGTCGCTGCCGACGACGGCCTTCCCCTGGGCGTGGCTCACGTCGAACCCTTCGATACGCTCGACGCTCCGAAGTCCGAGTTCGTCGGCCAGCGCGCCGAGTTCGTCCTTTCGACCGGACCGCCGCCGAGCGTTCTTCAGCGCGAGTTCGACCAGTTTAGCCTCGCGGCCCGCGCCGGGAACGCGCACCGAGACGCCCTCGGCGTCGAGCCACGCCGCCAGTTCGGCGTCGTCGGGTCGTTCCGAGAGCAAGAGCGCGTCGGGCAGTTCGCGCTCGGCGTAGTACTGCGGGATGAACGCCGCGAGTACCTCGGCGACGCGGTCCTCTCCCTCGGGCGCGTCGAGGCGGTGTCGCGAGCGGTCGACCAACTGCCCGCGCTCGCTGTGGAGTCGCGCGACGGTCGCTCGGTCGCCCTCGATGGCGGCACCGAGCACGTCGACGGCGTGATCGTCGGTCCGAGCCGTGACGGCTTCGCCGCCCTCGCCGTGGAACGATTCGACGGTCTCCAAGCGGTCTCTGAGGTTCGCCGCTCGCTCGAACTCGGCGGCCTGCGCGGCTTCCTCCATCTCGCGCCGGAGCGGGTCTACGAGGACGCCCGTCTCGCCCTCGAAGAAGCGTGCGACGCTCTCGACGTCCTCTCTGTATTCTTCCTCCGAAATTTCGCCCGTACACGGCGCGGTACAGAGACCCATCTCGAAATCGAGACAGGGCCGATCCCGGCCCGAGTACTTGTGGTCGGAACACCCGCGTAGCCCGTAGGTCTCCCGAAGGGCTTTGACGACGATCTCGACCCGTCGCTTGCTGGTGTAGGGGCCGAACACCGTCGCCGCCTCGTCGGGGTCCCGGGTGACTTCGATGCGCGGTACCGGGTGGTTCGTGAGTTGGACCAGCGGGTAGGACTTGTCGTCCTTGAGGCGGACGTTGTACCGGGGCTGGTAGCGTTTGATCAGGTTCGCTTCCAGCAGGAGCGCCTGCGTCTCCGTGTCGGTGACGGAGAAGTCGATCGACGCCGCGCGGTCGACCATCCGCGCGATGCGGTGACCCCGCGGGTCCGCGTACGACCGGACCCGTGACCGGAGATCGACCGCCTTTCCGACGTAGAGCACCGTCTCGCCGTCGTAAAACTGGTAGACGCCCGGTTCTCGGGGGAGTTCGCCCGCCCGATCGCGGACCTCGGTCGCATCCATCGACCGTTCTAGCCACCGGAGGGCCATGAGGCTGACGTGTTCGTCCGGTCCGACGCCGTCGATCAGTTCGGTGACCTCGTGGCTAACGGGTGTTTCGGAGGACGAGGACGACGAGCGCGGCAGCGAAGAAGAACCCCGTCGCGGCTTCGAACGCCACGATATAGCCGTCGACGCTGCTGATCGCGCCGAGGACGACCGGAGCGAGCGCACCGCCGATGGGAAGGCCGGTGTAGACGACGCCGAAGCTCTTCCCGGTGTCGGTGGCGTCGGAGAGCGTGTTCGTGATGCGGTCGCGAGCGGGGAGGACCAGACCGAAGCCCGCGCCAGCCGCGCCCCAGACGACGACGAGCGTGAGCGTCCCGAGACCGACGACGAATCCGCAGACGAGGACGACGGTCGTCCAGAGGAGGCTAGCGACGATGATGGTGAAGCTGTCGTATCGGTCTGCGAACCAGCCCCCGACGAGGACGAAGAGGGCGGCTGCACCGAGATACGCGGTGAGCGCGGTATTTCCGAGTACCGTCGAATCGCCGAGGCCGACGGCAAGCGTCGCGGTGTAGGTCTGAACCCCGGTGTCGGCGAGTGTTACGAGGAGGAAGAATGCAAACATCCCGGCGACGAGCGGGCGACGGAGCATCCGTATGCTCGTGAATCGCCCGCCGTCGGTCATCGGTTCGTTCGCGCGATTCCCATCGACGTTGGTGAGCGCGCCGCGGTGAACCGGTTCGAGGCTCAGTGCGAGGATCACAGCGCAGACGAGACCGGCGGCACCGACGACGAAGAACGCCGTCCGCCAGTCCGCAAGCGCGGTGAGACCGGTCATGAGGCCGGGTGCGGCGGCGAAACCGGCGAACCCACCGAACGTGTGGACGCTGAACTGTCGACCCTCCGTGCTCGTGTCGCCAACCGCGTCGAGGAGCGCGTAGTTCCCCGGGTGAAACGGCGACTGACCGACGCCCGAGAGGAACGCGAGTGCGAGTACCTGAACGTACGTGTTCGCGAAGCCGACGAGACCGACGCTGACTGCGGTGAGAGCCATCCCACCGACGACGACGCGTTTCCCGCCGACGCGGTCGACGAGTTCGCCCGCGGGTATCTGACAGAGGAACTGTGCGACGAAGATGAGGGTGACGCTGAGCGCTATTTGGGCTTCACTCGCGTCGAGCGACCGAGCGAGGATCGGAAAGAGCGGGGGGAACGCGAGCAGGTAGACGTGCGAGACGAAGTGGTCCGCGCTGACGAGTGCCGTCACTTCGAGCGGGCTGGACGCGCGCCGCGTCACTTGCTCTCTCCGAGCGCTGGCACTCTCATGGTTGGTCGTGCTAATCTCTGTCGGTGCCTAAGCGTTGCGAAGGCGCCAAACTGGGCGAGTCACCCGCTATCGATCGGTCTGAACCGCGCCCGTTCGACGGACTACCGGGATCGATGCGGAGCCAAGCCTGACTCCTCGGCGTCGCACGGTCCGTTCTCGACACCTCACGATCCTCTCCGTCCGTTTCAATTATCAATCCTGATTCTGGCTGCGAAACCTTAACGATACGTCGACTGTGATCCCTCCTTGATATGAGCAAACAGCCGTTCCGGTGGATACGCCGACGTATTCCGTTCTTGGGGGAGACGGCGACGAAGCAGTCGCTCCCGGACGGTGGACAGGTGACGGCCGACGTCAGTTCGACAGCCGACGGGGCCGTCGCGGGGACAGAGCCGACAGCCGACTCCGCTACTCTCGACGTACCGAACGAAGACGAAGAGGAACTGAACATCGACGACGACGTGCTCATCGACGGGATGGGCGTCCCGGTGTTCATCATCGACACCGACGGTGCGATCGTCGCCTGGAACCACGGCATCGAAGAACTCACCGGCAACGGCGACGACGTCGCGATCGGCTGTGATCAGCCGAGTACGGTGTTCTACTCGGACGGTCGTCAGAGTCGACTCCTCGCCGACAAGGTTCTCGACGCACCGGAGTCGGCCGACCGGGTCTACGACCTCGAAATCGAAGACCGGAATCTCTCGCTCTACGCCGAAGACGAGGTGTTCACCGACCGCTGGGGGGCCGAACGCCACTTCCACCACACGGCGATGCCGCTCTACGAGGGAGACGAGTTCGTCGCCGTCATCCAGACGATTCAGGACCGCACCGAGGAGGTCAAGCGCCACGACGACGTCGCGGAACTCGTCGACGAAGTCCAGCGGACGCTCCGTTCGCTCGTCGACGGGAACCTCAGCGCTCGCGCGACGTTCGACGCCGAGGGGCGGGTCGTCGACGACCGGCTCCTGCTCGTCGTCGAGGAACTCAACGAGATGGCCGCGAGTTTCGAACGCCTGACCGGGCGGGTCGACGACGAGACGCGCGCGCTCGCCGAATCGGTCGAACGCGCCACGGCCGCCGCCGAGGAAATCGCGCGCAACGTCGAAGAGCAGAACGGACTGCTCTCGGAGGGGGCAAACGAGATGCAGACGTTCAGCGCGAGCATGGAGGAGGTGGCCGCGACGGCCGACCAAGTCGACGACGCGGCGACGCAGGCCCGCGCGGCGGCGACGCAGGGACTCGACGCCAGTTCGAACGCCCGCGACGCCACCGACGCCGTCGTCGACATCGGCGACGACCTCGTCCGGAGCGTCACCGACCTCGGGCGACGGATGGACGACATCGAAGAGGTCGTCGAGGTCATCTCCGACGTCGCAGAGCAGACGAACCTCCTCGCGTTGAACGCCAACATCGAGGCGGCCCGAGCGGGCGACGACGGTGACGGCTTCGCGGTCGTCGCCGAGGAGGTCAAGACGCTCGCCGACGAGACTCGGAGTCACACTGAGAAGATCACGAAGGACATCGAGTCGATCCAAGCGCAGACCGACGACACCGTCGCCGCCGCCGAAGAGTCTCACCAGCGAATCGGCCACGCGGGCGAACAGATCACCGAGATGCTGTCGGCGTTCGAGAAGATCGCCGACGTCATCGACGAGGCGGCCAACGGCATCGGCGAGGTGTCGCGCGCGACCGACGACCAGGCGGCGACCGTCGAGGAACTCACGGCGACCATCGAGGACGTCCGCGAACGCGCGACCGAGACCGAGGAGGCGACGACCCACATCGTCGAGGCGACCGACGCCAGCAACGACGCTATCGAGCAACTCGCGGCGAGCATCCGACGACTCAGGAACGACGGTTCGGGCGCGCCGCGTGCATCCGCCGACGGATCGGGCTACGTATTCGACTCTACGCGGTTCGAATCCGCGTCGAATCCGGACCACTCCGCCTCGGCATCGGACGAGAGCCGATTCGGGTCCGCGACGACCCGTGGTTTCGACTTCGAGGCGGACCGACGCACAGACGACTGATCCTCTGCCCCCATCCCGGTCGTTATTCGCTCTCTCTTCTCTTCCGATCGCTCCAGCGCTCTCTCCGGTTTCGGTACCGCGGGAGCTGTCGACCGACCGGCCGCCATCGCTGGTTAGAAGGCGTCGCTGGGAGTAGCGAGTCTTATGAGCGATCCCGTCCGTCTGTGGTTAGTCGAGCGCACGTACACGAGTCGCGACCTCATAGTCCTCGTCTACGCGACACCCGAGGGTGACCGCAGCCTACGCAAGGAACTGTCCTCGTCGGTGGTGACGGGAGCGTCCGGAACGACCGTCACCGCTGCCATCGACGTCGATCCGGCGAAACTCGACACCGTCGACGACGACGAGACGAGAGAGCGCTACGCGACCGAAGCCCAGCGCATGGCGGGCGACCACGACCCCGATGACGAGATCTAACCCCCGATTTCCCGGCGGTTTTAGCCCACTTATCAACCTGTCGGCCTCACGCAGACCTAAACCCTTTATCCGATGCTGCTACAACCGGAAGGCATGGCCGCCATCGAACTCACCGGCGTGACGAAGCGTTTCGGAAACGTCACCGCCGTCGAAAACCTCGACCTCACGGTCCCCGAGGGAGAGGTGTTCGGCTTTCTCGGCCCGAACGGCGCGGGAAAATCGACAACGATCAATATGCTCCTCGACTTCGTCCGCCCCACGTCGGGGCAGGTCAGCGTCCTCGGACTCGATGCTCAGAGCGACAGCGTCGCAGTCCGCAAGCGGACGGGCGTCCTGCCGGAAGGATTCGACGTCTACCACCGACTCACCGGGCGCAAACACATCGAGTTCGCCATGGAGTCAAAGGAGGCAGAGGGCGACCCGCTCGCCATCCTCGATCGAGTCGGCATCGCCGACGCCGCCGACCGAAAGGCCGGCGAGTACTCGAAAGGGATGAAACAGCGCCTCGCGCTCGGGATGGCGCTGGTCGGCGACCCCGAACTGCTCATCCTCGACGAGCCGTCGTCGGGACTCGACCCCGTCGGCGCGAAGGAGATGCGAGAGATCGTTCTCGAAGAGTCCAACCGCGGGACGACGGTGTTCTTTTCGAGCCACGTCCTCGGGCAGGTCGAACCGGTCTGCGACCGCGTGGGAATCATGCGCAACGGAAGCATGGTCGCCACCGATAGCATCGACGGGCTGCGGAAGGCCGCGGGCGACATGCAGACGCTCACGGTCACCGTCGGCGACGCAGACCAGGTCGACCTCAATCACGTGCGCGGACTGCCGGGCGTCGACGACGTGACTCGCCGTGACGACCAACTCAGGATCTCGTGCGAATCGGGCGTCAAGACAGCGATCATCTCCGAACTCGAAGACCACGGCGTCACCGTCCGCGACTTCCGGACCGAAGAATCCTCGCTCGAAGACCTGTTCCTCCACTACGCTGACGGCGACGAAGCCGCTGAGACGGAGGTACGCGCATGAGTTGGCAGGCCGTCGCGCGTAAGGACTTCCAGGACGCGGTTCGGTCGTACTGGCTGATCGGGTTGTCGGTGCTGTTCGTCCTGCTCGTTTCGATCACCGCGTACGCCATGAAGGCGTTCCTCCAGCAACCGCTCACGTCCAGTCAGTTACTCGGTCTGACGAGTGGGATCGTCGTGACGACGCTCATCCCGCTCATCGCGTTGATCATCTCCTACGGGTCGGTCGTTGGCGAGCGAGAAACCGGATCCGTGAAGCTCCTGCTCTCGCTGCCCCACTCCCGTGCCGACGTCGTCTTCGGGAAGGTTGTCGGCCGTTCGGCAGCGATTGCCGTGCCGGTCATCGTCGGGTTCATCCTTCCGGGGATCGTCCTCCTGTTCATCGCGTCGAAGTTCAACATCGGCCACTACGTCGGCTACACGCTGTTAGCGGCCTTCCTCGGCGTCGTCTTCGTCGCCATCGCCGTCGGGTTCTCTGCGGCGACGTCGTCGAACCGGCTCGCGATCTTGGGCGCGATCGCGGTCTACTTCATCTTCGTGCCGCTGTGGGGTGCAGTCAAACTCCCGCTCGGACTCTACTTCGCCTTCAACGGGCAGCCGTCGTGGCTGCCGGTGAGCGGTCAGCAACTCATCCAGTTCCTCAACCTGATCAACCCGACCGGGGCGTTCAAGATCGTCTCGAATGCGTTCCTCGCCGGGAAACTGTTCACGGGTAACAACGTCTCGTACCAGGTCGCTGCGATCGTGATGCTCCTCGGCTGGTTGCTCCTTCCACCGCTACTCGGACTCTGGAAGTTCCAGACCGACGACCTCTAAGCGATCGAAAACTGCGGCGTCTCGCCACCGAACCCCTTCGTTTCGGGTCGAACTTTCTCCTCTGTTACTCCGTCGGATAGTCGATACCGCGGTCGGCGAGGAACTCGCGGAACTCCGATTCGTCCAGAATCGGAACGTCGTTGGCGTCGGCGTCGGCGCGCTTGCTCCGACCCGGTTCGTCGCCGACGACCAGGTAGTCCGTGTTCGACGAGACGCTGCCCGTCGCGTTCGCGCCGTGTGACTGAACCAACTCCTGCGCCTCGCTTCTGGTCACCGACAGCGACCCGGTGAAGACGAACGTCAGGCCGTCGAGTTCGTCCGCTCCGCCCTCCTCGTCCACTTCGACCGTCTCCGGCGTGACATGTGCGAGGAGGTCGTCGAGCACCCGCTGGTTCTCCTCGTTCTCGAAGAACGCGCGGATCTTCTCGGCGACCGTCGGGCCGACGTCGTCGACTTCCTGAAGGGCTTCCTCGTCGGCCTCGCGTACGGCCTCGAACGTCCCGAAGGCGCGAGCCAGCGCCCGCGCGGTCGCGCCGCCGACATCCGGGATGCCGAGCGCGGCGAGGAAGTTCGAGAGCTTCGGTTCGGTCGCGTCTTCGATCTCGCCGACGAGGTTGGCGGCGCTCTTCTCGCCCCAGCCTTCGAGCGATGCCACCTCCTCCTCGCGCTCCGGAAGTCGGTAGATCTCGGCCAGTCCGGTCACCAGTTCCGCTTCCATGAGTTGGTCGATGCGCTCCTCGCCGAGACCTTCGATGTCGAGGCCGCCGCGGCTCGCGTAGTGCGCGATGGTCCGCTTGACCTGCGCTTCGCAGACGAGGCCGCCGGAGCAGAACGCGATCGGACCGTCGCGCTCGACTTCGCTCCCGCAGACCGGACACTCGGTCGGGAATTCGAAGGTACCGTCGCTGCCCTTCTCGACGACTTCGACGACTTGCGGGATGACGTCGCCCGCACGCTTGATCCGGACGGTGTCGCCGACGTTCACGCCGAGCGATTCGATCTCGTCTGGGTTGTGGAGCGTCGCCCGCGAGACGGTGACGCCGCCGACGTCGACCGGATCGAGCAGGGCGACCGGCGTCAGCCGACCCGTCCGACCCACTTGCACGACGATGTCGGTCACGTTCGTCACCTCCGAGCGGGCGGGGAACTTGTAGGCGAACGCCCAGCGGACCGACCGCGAGGTGAGACCCAACTCGTCGCACTGCTCGCGGTCGTCGACTTTGATGACGACGCCGTCGATCTCGTAGTTCAGGTCGTCGCGCTCCTCCATCAGCCGATCGCGGTACTCGATGGCGCTCTCGATGTCGCCGACGTGTTCGAGGCGATCGTTCGTCTTCAGCCCCCAGTCGGCGAGGCGTTCGTACTCTGCGGTCTGTGTCCGTGGGACTTCGCTCGCGTCCATCACGTCGTAGAAGAAGCAGTCGAGCGGGCGCTCGGCGACGACGTTGGGATCGAGTTGGCGGAGCGTCCCGGCGGCGGCGTTGCGCGGGTTGGCGAACGGTTCCTCGCCGCGCTCGACGAGTTTTCGGTTGTGTTCCCGGAAGGCGCCTCTCGGCATGTACACCTCGCCGCGCACGGCGAGGAAGTCGGGGAAGTCGCCGCGGAGTCGTTGCGGAATCGACCGGATCGTCCGCACCTGTGCCGTTACGTCGTCGCCCGTCTCGCCGTTGCCGCGCGTCGCCGCCCGCTCGAATCGGCCGTCCTCGTAGATCACTTCGACCGAGAGACCGTCGAACTTCGGCTCGCACGTGTACTCGATTTCGCCGTCTTCGTATCCCGCGTCTCGAAGCGTCGACCGGACGCGCTCGTCGAACGCGCGCACGTCCTCGGCTTCGCCGCTCTGGTCGATCGAGAGCATCGGTCGGACGTGCTCGACCGTGTCGAGGTCGTCGAGCGGTGCACCACCGACGCGCCGGGTCGGCGAATCTTCCGCCCGGAGGTCGAACGCGTCCTCCAACTCCTGTAAGCGGGCGAACAGCGCGTCGTAGGTCCGGTCCGCCACGAGCGGGTCGTTCCCGACGTAGTAGCGGTAGTCGTGTTCGCGGATCGCCTCGCGTAGCTGTTCGACCTGCCGCTCGGCTTCCTCGCGCGCTACGTCGTCGACCGGCACGAAGTCGGTCGATGGGTCACGGAGATAGGGGTTCGACGCCTGCTCGCTCATCGGTGATTCTTCGGTCGTTCGGCGGGTAAAGTCACCGGGATTCGAACTGCCGCAGAGTCGCTTCGCTCCCCGATCGAGCAGTTATTTCGACAGTTCGTTCGATGTGACACTCCGTTCGCACTGAGCGGCGACGTTTGCAGTTATCCGCGACGCTTATCCCGCTTTGCACTGCACAGGCACGTATGGACGAGGACTTCCTCCTGCTCAACCCGGGCCCGGTGCCCGTCACCGAGGAGGTACTGAACGCGATGGCCGAACCGATGGTCTCACACCGCTCGGCTGACTTCGAAGCAGTCTACGAGCGTGCACAGGACGGTCTCGACTACGTCTTCACGCAGTCGACGCTCGACGAGACGTCGACCAGCGAGGGCGGCACGTCGCTCATCTTCAACGGAACCGCGACGATGGGGATGGAGGCGGCCGTCGCCAACCTCGTCGGCGACGGCGGTAACGTCGTCTCGCTGGTCAACGGCAAGTTCGGACGTCGCTTCGCCCGCATCGCCGACCGCTACGCCGACGTGACCCGCGTCGAAGTCGACTGGGGCGAGTCGATCCCCGTCGAGGAGGTCCAGGCGGCCGTCGACGACGACACCGACGTGGTGACGATGGTCCACAACGAGACGAGTACGGGACTGCTCAACCCGGTCGAGGAAGTCGGCGAAATCGTCGCCGACTCGAACGCGCGCTTCGTCGTCGACGGCGTCACCAGTCTCGGCGGCGACGCGTTCGAGATCGACCCGTGGAACGTCGACATCGCCGTCACCGACGCTCAGAAAGCACTCGCCGCTCCGCCGGGGACGAGCGCCATGTACGTCACCGACGGCGTGAAGGACGCCTTCGACGGCGAGTCCGCGCCGTTCTACGAGGACCTCGACTGGCATCTTCGCAAGGCCGAACAGCACCAGACGCCCTTCACGAGCGCCGTGCCGCTCTTTCGGGGACTCGCCGTCGCCGTCGAGGACATCGTCACCGAGACGATGCCGACGCGCATCGGGCGCCACCGCTCGCAGGCCGCCGCGTTCCGTGCCGGATTCGACGCACTGGGGCTCGAGAGCTTCCCGAACGTCGACGGAACGACGCGACTCTCGAACACCGTCACGGCCATCTCGCTCCCCGAATCGATCCGCGGCGACGGCGCCTCGGAGTTCTTCGCGGCCGTCAAGGAACGCAACGTCAGCATCTCGGGCGGCCAGGCCCACCTCGGCGGCGACATCTTCCGCGTCAGCAACATGGGTCACCTGACGAGCGAGCAGATCGTCCGCGGCGTCCGCACCGTCGGAGAGGCGCTCGACGACGTCGGCGTCGGCGTCGACGTGGACGTCGAAGCCGGTGTCAACGCCGCAGAGGCCGAACTGAACTGACTCGATCGACCGTCGTCGATCGTCGCCGACCGTCGTCGACCGCACCCGTTTTTTCCGCTCTTCAACAACCCGAAGCCATTACTCGTTTCGACACGTCCCCGAACCCATGTCCGATTCCGAGGGCCGCTCGTCGGGCGGCACGTCGACCGGCGCGACGAGCGAGTCGCCAGGCGGTTCGTCCGATCCCGCAGCGGTGCACTCGGACGACGCCGCGACGCTCCTTCGAGAGGCCCGCGAGACGCTCGACGGGCAACTCCACGCACTCACCGAACTCGACCGGAAGGC
Organism: Haloferacaceae archaeon; assembly: GCA_963715525.1. Lineage (GTDB taxonomy): Archaea > Halobacteriota > Halobacteria > Halobacteriales > Haloferacaceae > MFD01721-c6. The sequence goes on along the minus strand of OY970248.1, from coordinate 3,350,052 downwards.
GTTCCGGCTGATCCAGTTCACGACCGCGTTCGTCAGCGCCGTCGTCGCCGCGCTCTCGTTCGCGCCGCGGTCGCTCTCGGTCGTCAACGCCTACACGACCGTCGGCGTCGCCTGCCTCCTGCTGGCGACGCTCGTCGCGGCGGCCTCCTACGCCACGTCGCCGCGGATCGTGGGCGTCGACGCGGTCGACCTCGAACGGGCGCTCGGCCTCTCGAAAGCGGAACGGGAACGGGCGCTCGTCAACGGCTACGCCGACTGGATCCGCGTCAACGACGCCGCGGACGGCCGCGCTGCGCTGCAGGTGACGGTCTCCATCCTCTTTCTCGCAGCGGGCGTCCTCGGAGTCACGCTCGGTGTCGTCCGCGCGTTCAGCGGGTCGCTCTCTCCCGTCACGCCCGTCCTCGCCGTCGTCGGGTGGGTCGTGACCGCGTACGTCGCGGGCGTTCACCGACAACTGCGTCGGTTTCTCCGCGGCCGCGGCCGACGCCGTCGACGCGGACAGAGGGAACGACGACACTCGCAGGACGACGAAGCGGTGACAACGCAGCGTGCGACCCACATAGAACTCCACGGACAGCGGGTAATCGCCGACGACACGACCGAACCCGATCACGCCGAGTCGACGGGGGAGTGAGCGACCGAGTATTTCACTGATCTGTCATCGGTGCGTGTAGTGCGGTAGCATTTATCGCTACTCTGAGCGAAGTTCAGAGAGAGGAGAGGAGTCAGATGACGTTAGCGACGGTCCCGCGGTACGATCGTAATCAGTTCTCCGAGCGAAACGGGCGAGCGGTAGTGATCGGAGCGAGTGTGTCCGGGTTGCTCTCGGCCCGCGTCCTCGCCGACGAGTTCGAGGAAGTCACGGTTCTCGATCGGGATCCGCTGCCCGACGAACCGATCGCCCGCCGCGGTGTTCCTCAGGCCCGTCACATTCACGTCCTACTGACGGCCGGACACGCGACGCTGGAAGACCTGTTCCCGGGCTACGGCGAGGAACTGCTCTCGGCCGGCGGACTGATGGTCGACGGGGCGCGCGAGATCAAATTCTACAGCGAGGGCGACTTCCTCGCCGACGGACCGCGTCGCATCCCGCTTTACTGCGCGACGCGGCCGCTCTACGAACAGGTGGTACGTCGCCGCGTCGCCGGTCTCGACGGCGTCGAACTCCGACCGAACTGCCAGTTCGTAGAGTATCTCACCGACGGGGACGCGACCACCGTTCGCGGCGTCGTCGTCCGTAACGAGGCGTCCGAGTCGGAGGTGATCGAGGGGGACCTGATCGTCGACGCGACCGGCCGAACGAGTCGAACGTCGACGTGGCTGGACGAACACGGTTATCTCCCGCCCGCCGTCGACGAGGTGTCCGTCGACGTGGCCTACGGCACGATCCTCGTCGAGCGGCCCGCCGAGGATCGTCGCGCGTTCGTCGTCCCGCCCTCTCCCGCGTGCACCCGCGGTGGGGCGGTGATCCCCGTCGAGGGCGATCGGTGGATCGTGACGTTGATCGGTGCCCACGGCGACCACCCGCCGGCAGATTTGGAGGGGTGTATGGACTTCGCCGCGGGGCTTCCCGTCCCCCACCTGCGACGACTCCTCGACGAACACGAACTGATCTCCGAGGAGATCGTTCGCTATCCGTTCCCATCGAATCGGCGTCGCCGGTACGAGGACCTCGACCGCTTCCCCGACGGTCTGCTGGTCATCGGTGACGCGCTCGCCAGTTTCAACCCGATCTACGGACAGGGCATGTCGGTCGCCGCGCTCGAAGCGTTGCACCTCCACCGGGTGCTCGCGGAGGGCCGGCGCGACGACCTCGCGCTCCGGTTCTTCGAACAGGCCGCGAAGACGGTCGACATCGCGTGGAACATGGCGGTCGGGAGCGACTTCCAGTTCACGCAGACGGTCGGTCCCAAACCACCCGGAACCGACGTGCTGAACCGATATATCTCCCGTCTCACTCGCGGGGCGCACGTCGACGGCGAACTGTCGGACGCGTTCTTCCGCGTGCTGACGATGGAACGACCCCCGAGTTCGCTGTTGCGTCCCGGCGTCGTGTGGCACGTCTTCCGACCGGCCGACCCGCGACCGTCGGCTAGCGCCGGGAACCCGGGTCGCCAGCAGTCGTTGCCGTAACTACTGGTTATAAGAACCTCCGGCAATATGCGTAGTACACATGACCGACCGAGGTTTCCACACCCGGAGTCTCCACGCCGGGCAGGACCCGGACGCCGCGACAGGGGCGCTCGCCCCGCCCATCTACCAGACAACGTCTTACGTCTTCGAGAGCGCCGACGTCGCCGCCGACCTCTACGCCCTCGACCGCGAGGGCGACGTCTACTCGCGCATCTCGAACCCGACGACGCGCGTGCTCGAAGACCGCCTCGCGTCGCTCGAAGGCGGCGTCGGTGCCGTCGCCACCGCCTCGGGGATGGCCGCCATCGACGCCGCGACGAGCATCCTCGCGTCGACGGGCGACAACATCGTCGCCACCGCCGACATGTACGGCGGCACCTCCACCTACTTCTCGAAGATGGCGTCCCGTCGGGGCGTCGAGACGCGCGTCGTGGAGACGCTCGACTACGAGGCCTACGAGGAGGCGATCGACGGCGACACCGCCTTCGTCCACGTCGAGACGGTCGCCAACCCCTCGCTCGTCACCCCGGACTTCGAACGCGTCGCCGGCATCGCCCACGAGCACGCCGCGCCGCTCGTCGTCGACAACACCTTCGGCACGCCCGCGCTCTGCCGACCGCTCGAACACGGCGCCGACATCGTCTGGGAGTCGACGACGAAGTGGATTCACGGCTCCGGGACGACCGTCGGCGGCATCCTCGTCGACGGCGGGACGTTCCCGTGGGACCACCCGGACGCCGACTATCCCGAACTCGCCGGTGAGAACCCCGCCTTCGGCGTCGACTTCTCCGAGCGCTTCGGCGAGCGCGCGTTCACCATGGCCGCGCGTCACCGCGCCGTCCGCTCGCTCGGCAATCAACAGTCGCCGTTCGACGCGTGGACGACCCTGCAGGGCCTCGAAACCCTCCCGCTTCGCATGGAGAAACACTGCGGGAACGCCCGCGCGGTCGCCGAGTTCCTCGAAGCCCACGACGAGGTCGGCTGGGTCACCTACCCCGGTTTCGAGGACCACCCGACCCACGACAACGCCACGAAGTACCTCGACGGCGGCTACGGCGGCATGGTCACGTTCGGCCTCGCCGACGGATTCGAGGCCAGCAAGCGCCTCTGCGAGGAGGTCGACCTCGCCTCCTTCCTCGCTAATATCGGGGACGCGAAGACGCTCGTCATTCACCCCGCGAGCACGACTCACGCCCAGTTGAGCGAGGAAGCACAGCGCGCGGGCGGCGTTACGCCCGACATGCTCCGCCTCTCGGTCGGAATCGAGGACGCAGACGACGTGATCGACGATCTCGCGCGCGGCATCGACCGCGCGACGCGGAGGTGACGCTCCCGTGCCCACCGACCCCGAGACCGGCGTCCGATCGCTCGGCGAGTACCGTTTCGAGTGCGGCGAGACGATCGGGGACGTAGAAATCGCCTACGAGGCCTACGGCGAGTTCGACGGCGACAACGCGGTCCTCGTCTGTCACGCCCTGACCGGGAGTCAGAACGTCGCCAGCAGTCGGACGACGAACACCGCCGGACAGGCCCGCGCGTGGTGGAACGACATCGTCGGCCCCGGCAAGGCCATCGACACGAGCGAGTACTACGTCGTCTGCGCCAACGTGCCGGGGTCGTGTTACGGTTCCTCGGGACCGACCTCGCTCGGACCCGACGGCGAACCCTACGGCACCGACTTTCCGCCGGTGACCGTCGGCGACTGGACGCGCACGCAACGACGCCTCTTAGACGACCTCGGCGTCGGGCGACTGCACGCCGTCGTCGGCGGCAGCGTCGGCGGCATGAACGTCCTCGACTGGGCGGTGCGCTACCCCGACGACGTGCGCCGCATCGCGCCCATCGCCACGGCCGCCCGCCTCGACCCGCAGTGTCTCGCACTCGACGGCATCGCGCGCCGGGCCATCACGAGCGACCCCGACTGGAACGGCGGCGACTACTACGGCGACGAACCGCCGAAGAGCGGCCTCGCGCTCGCTCGTCAGATCGGTCACGTGACCTACCTCTCGAAGGACTCGATGGCCCGGAAGTTCGGTCGGCGGTCGGCCGGACGCGACGCCGGACAGGACCTCTTCCCGATGGACCCCGCGGGCGCGTTCTTCCCCTACCGCGACGTGGAGTCGTATCTCGACTATCAGGCCGAGAAGTTCGTCGACCGCTTCGACGCGAACGCGTACCTCTATCTGACCCGTGCGATGGACGACTTCGACCTCGCGGAGGGGTACGACTCCGACGCGGCCGCGCTCGGCGCGTTCGAGGGCGAAGCCATGGTGATGTCCTTTACCGGCGACTGGCACTACACGACCGAGCAGGCCGCGGCACTCACGGCCGCGCTCCGCGAGGCCGACACGCCGGTCGTCAACCACGTCGTCGAGTCCGACCACGGCCACGACGCCTTCCTCGTCGAACCGGAGAGCGTCGGCCCACCGCTTCGGGACTTCCTCCACGACGGCGTCCGCGGGCGGGCGGTGACCGACGTCGACGCAGACACCGAAGTCGAGGAGTCGCCCTTTGCCCCCGTTCACAACAGTCTCTTTTCGGGCTGATCTGTTCTCTCCCGGACAGACTCGTCGCTTCTCGGCCAGACCCGCTCTTCATCGAACGACTCCCGACCACGTCGCCTTCGCCCGTTTTCACCCGTCGATGACCCCCCGAACTTCAATGTGCTACATAGTCAATGGACAAGCCTTCTACTCCGTCTCGCGCACGGTAACCTGCGATCCGGTTCGCTCGATTCCAAGACGGACGTGGGTTGCAACAGTCGAGGTCGGCGCTGGCAACGACGAGCCTTCGACACGGGTAGCGAAGTTGGAGTTTTTCTTCCGACGTGCTACCTTCTCCGAGCGATCACGGGTACGCGGTGTCCTGGGGGAAAGCTTCATCTCCGTTCCTCGATTACCCTCAGCCGATGCAGTCCGCTCTGCGGCGCTGCCGGCCGACCGTCGTCGACGGTCGCTGGCACTGGCGTTGGCCCCCCGCCGGAGCGGATAGTCCCCTCGTCCCCGTCGCCGCGGCGTAACCCGGCGTCTCTGGTCGTGGGCGCTCACTTCGTTCCTCGCGCGTATCGAACTTCGAGCGTCGGCAACAGACAACAATGCACGACTTCACGGTCACGCCGTACGCCGTCGAGGGCGAGGTCGACTACGATCGCCTCCTCGAACGCTTCGGCGCTGATCCCATCACGGACGACCAACTCGCACAGTTTCCCCAGCCACCGCACCGCCTCCTCCGACGCCGCGTCGTCTACGCCGGACGCGACGTGGACCGCTTCACCGCGGCCGCCGAACGTGGCGACCCCGTCTCGATCGTCACCGGCGTCGGGCCGTCGGGACCGCTCCACCTCGGCCACGCCTACCAGTTCTACCTCGCCAAGTGGATCCAAGAGCGGACCGGCGCGCTCGTCTACGTTCCCTTCTCCGACGACGAGAAGTACCTCTCGAAGGACCTGTCGATGAGTGACATCGGCCGCTACACCCGCGAGAACCTCCGGGACATCCTCGCCGTCGGCTTCGATCCCGAGCGTACCCGGATCGTCGTCGACACCGAGGACGCCGACGTGATTTACCCGCTCGCCGTCCGCTACGCGAAGGATATCACGACGGCGACGGTCGACGCCGTCTACGGCGAGCAACCGAACGTCGGCATGTCGTTCTACCCGGCGGTGCAGGCGACCCATCTCCTCCTCCCGCAGTTGATCCACGGACGCCACCCGACGCTCGTCCCGGTCGCGGTCGATCAGGACCCGCACGTCCGCGTTTGCCGCGACGTCGCCGCCAAGGACCGTCACGGCGTCGACAAGCCCGGTGCGCTCCTCTCGAAGTTCCTCCCACGACTCGGCGGCGGCGGTGGGAAGATGAGTTCCTCCGACGACGCACCGAGTATCCTGCTCACCGACGACCGCGAGACGGTCCGGGAGAAGGTGATGCACTATGCGCACTCGGGCGGCCGAGTCGACGTGGACGAACACCGCGAACACGGCGGCGACCCGGAGGTCGACGTGGCGTACCAACTCCTCTTCTATTTCTTCGAGGAGGACGACGCTACCCTCGACCGACTCGCCAACGAGTACCGTTCCGGCGACCTCCTGACCGGCGAGTTGAAAGCCCACGCCGCAGATCGGATCGCGGACTTCCTGGACGATCACCAGTCGCGTCGACCCGCTGCCGACGAACTCGACGATGTCGTCGCTCCGTATCAGTTGACTACCGACGAGCGAGCGCGGCTTCGTGCGGCCGCCGTCGAGTGAGTTCGGCCGTCGCCTCCCTGCTCACGACGTTTCGAATTCGAACCGCGCACCGCCGGTTTCGGCGTCGGTGATCCGAACGTTCCAGCCGTGTGCGTCGGCGATGCGTTCGACGATGGCGAGACCGAAGCCGACGCCGTCGCGGGCGGTGGTAAACCCGTGTTCGAACACCCGCTCGCGCTCGGCGGGCGGAATTCCCACCCCGTCGTCGGCGACGTAGAAGCCGCCACCGTCGAGCGGGCCGACGGTCACCGTCACGTTCGGCCCGACGTGGTCGACGGCGTTTTGGAGGAGGTTCGTGAGCAGTTCTCGGAGTCGGTCGGCGTCGGCGTCGACAGTGCCGATACCGCGGTCCACGACGAGATTTGCCGCCGAGGCGTCGAGATCTCGCCACACCCCCCGGGTGAGCGAACCGATGTCGACGGGTTCCGTCTCGCCGATCGCTCGACCCTGCTGGGCTAGCGTGAGCACGTCTTCGACGAGCGACTCCATCCGGTTGTGCGCCCGCTCGATCGTCTCGACGTGCTCTCGGGCTCTTCCGCTCGCTCCCGACCGGACCGGGTCGGCCGTCTCACCGCCCGCCGTCGCTCCGGGGTCGGGCGGGAGTTCCTGCGAGAGCAGTTCGAGCCGTCCCTGCGCCACGTTGAGCGGGTTCCGAAGGTCGTGGGAGACGACGCCCGCGAACTCCTCTAGGCGGTCGCGCTCCGCTCGGACGGTCGTCTCCGCGTGAATCCGATCGAGCGCCGTCGTGACGTGCGATGCGAGCAGTTCGGCCAGTTCGAGGTCGTCGTCGTCGAACGCGCTCGGTTCCGTGGTGAACGCCTGTACGACGCCCGACTCGCCCGCCGCCACGGTGAGCATCGACCGTGCCCGCCGTCCGATCCGCCCACTAACTGGTTCGCCCGTCGTCCGCGTATCCGTCAGATCGTCTACGACGCTCGACACGCCGGTCATCGACGTTCGCCCCGCGGCGGCCGATTCGGTCGAGAACGCCGGAAGTGGGTTCGGCGGGGCGTCGCCGCTCGCGGTGAGTACCCTCAGAGCCCCGTCCTCTACGGTCGTGAAGAGACACCAGTCGGCGTCGAGTACGTTTCGAACGGACTCGACTGTCCGCTCTTGTACGGCCGCTTCGTCGCACGCGGCCGCGAGTTCGCGGGCGACCCCGTGGAGCAGAGTGATGCGCTCGCGCTGGGTGCTGAGTCGACTCTCGGCTTCTTTCCGGTCGGTGACGTCGAACAGGAAGACGACGTGATTGCTGAGTCCGTCCTCCTCACGGTCGTCTTCGGTCGCCGTCGCGTCGAACGTGCGGCGTCCGTCGGTCGTGTCGAGGGCCGCGAGCGCGTCGAAGGTACGGTCGCGCGGGACCGGGAGTCGGTCGAACCAGCGAAACTGGAGGACGCTGACGCCACATGCCACGGCCGTGAGAAACGCGGCGACGACGACGAACGTCCCGCCGTGTTCGAGCGAGCCCTGTACGACGGTCGTCAGTGTGACGACCGCCGGAATCGCCGACGCGACGAACAGGAACGCCGGCTGAAACCGATAGGCTCCGCGTGCCTGCACCGTGACGTTGCCGACGAAGACCGTCCCGACGACAGTCGCGACGGCGGCGTACAGGACGAAGGCGTACAGGCCCGGCCCGTACACGAGGGCGGGTGGGTGTCCCGGAGCGAGATGCCAGAAGAGATGGTGGACGGGATTCGTCGCGACCAGCACAGAAAAGAGCGAAGTAGCACCGCCGAAGACCGTGTAGAACCGGCGCGTAAGCCAGTCGGTTCGACCGGTGTACCAGAGAGAGTAGGCAAACCACGCGGGGACCGCGAGGGCGATGGTGACGAACTCGACGCCGAAGACGAACGGCGTCGTCACCGACTCGGGCGCGACGAGTTGGACGACGTGTTCGAACGCGAGGAGGGTGACGAGGAGGACGAAGGCGATTGCCGTCCGCTCGCCGGTGGTCCGATCATCCCACGAGATCCGTACGAGCGCACCGGCGAGGACAGAGAGCGCGACACCCCCCATCGACAGTAGCGGCACGTACGGCGTCAGCTCCCACGCCATCGTGCACGGTATGGTATCATGAAGAATATATTCGTTTCGACACGTTTGGGAATCGGAGCCGATTAGGGCCGATTCTCGCCCGACGAACGAACGCTTAAACGGCTTCGGCGGATACCACGGTGCATGCAACACGTGAAGGTACCGCAGGACCGCATCGGTGTCCTCATCGGTGACGGCGGTGAGACCATGCGCGAGATCGAGAGTCGCGCCGAGGTCCGCCTCGACATCGACTCCGAGTCCGGTTCGGTGGCGGTCGACAGCGTCGGCGATCCGGTCACTGCCTTGGTCGCGCCCGACATCGTCCGCGCCATCGGACGGGGCTTTGCACCCGAAGCCGCGCTCTCGCTGCTCGAGCACGAGATGCGGATGTTCGACCTGATCGACATCGCCGATGCGACCCGCAATAAGAACGACATGAAGCGTCAGAAGGGGCGTCTCATCGGTGAGAACGGCCGCACGCGAGAACTGATGGAGGAACTGACCGGGGCCGAGGTGGTCATCTACGGTTCGACGCTCGGCATCATCGGCCAACCCGAAGAGGTCGACGTCGTCCGCCGCGCCGTCGGAATGATTCTGGACGGCGCACCCCACGGTGCCGTCTACTCGTTCCTCGAACGCAAGCACAACGATCTCACGAGCGGATTCGACCTGAATCCGACGTAGACGGCCCTGACGTACCGAGCGGAACACGAGGATTTCGTCCCGTTTCGGTACTTATAGCCCCCCTCCGGGGGTCTCCGAAAACGCCGAAATTGGACCACCGTGCCTTGATTTGGCACACCACTCTTCGACACTTTTTTATAGAACCACCGACAATCACTCGACTGATTATGGCTCAGCGTCAGCGAATGGGCAACCAGCCGATGATTGTACTCTCGGAGGAGAGTCAGCGCACCTCCGGGCGTGACGCACAGTCGATGAACATCACAGCCGGGAAAGCCGTCGCGGAGTCCGTACGGACGACGCTCGGCCCGAAGGGCATGGACAAGATGCTCGTCGACTCCTCGGGTGGCGTCGTCGTCACGAACGACGGTGTGACCATCCTGAAGGAGATGGATATCGACCACCCGGCGGCGAACATGATCGTCGAAGTCTCCGAGACGCAGGAAGACGAAGTCGGCGACGGGACGACGACGGCCGTCGTCATCGCCGGTGAACTCCTCGACCAGGCCGAGGAACTCCTCGAATCGGACGTTCACGCGACGACCATCGCGCAGGGGTACCGCCAGGCCTCCGAGAAGGCCAAGGAAGTCCTCGAAGAGAAGTCCATCGACGTCTCCGAGGACGACCGCGAGACGCTCGTCAAGATCGCCTCGACGGCGATGACGGGTAAGGGCGCAGAGAGCGCCAAGGACCAGCTCGCAGAACTCGTCGTCGACGCCGTACTGGCAGTCGCAGACGACGACGGCATCGACACGGACAACATCTCCGTCGAGAAGGTCGTCGGCAGCTCGATCGACACCTCGGAACTCGTCGAGGGCGTCATCGTCGACAAGGAACGCGTCGACGAGAACATGCCGTACATGGTCGAGGACGCCAACGTCCTCACCTTCGACGGTGCACTCGAAGTCAAAGAGACCGAGATCGACGCCGAAGTCAACGTCACCGACCCCGAGCAGCTTCAGCAGTTCCTCGACCAGGAAGAGAAGCAGCTCAAAGAGATGGTCGATCAGATCAAAGACGCTGGCGCTGACGTCGTCTTCGTCGGCGACGGTATCGACGACATGGCCCAGCACTACCTCGCCAAAGAGGGCATCCTCGCGGTCCGCCGCGCCAAGAGCGGCGACCTGAAGCGCATCGCCCGCTCGACGGGCGGTCGCGTCGTCTCCAACATCGACGACCTCGAAGAAGACGACCTCGGTTTCGCTGGCAGCGTCGCCCAGAAGGACGTCGGCGGCGACGAGCGCATCTTCGTCGAGGACGTCGAGAACGCACGCGCCGTGACGCTCATCCTCCGCGGCGGCACCGAGCACGTCGTCGACGAGGTCGAGCGCGCCATCGAGGACTCGCTGGGCGTCGTCCGCACGACGCTGCAGGACGGACAGGTGCTGCCGGGCGGCGGCGCACCCGAGACGGAACTCGCGCTGGAACTTCGCGACTTCGCCGACAGCGTCGGCGGCCGAGAGCAGCTCGCGATCGAGGCGTTCGCTGACGCGCTCGAAGTCATCCCGCGAACCCTCGCCGAGAACGCCGGTCTCGACCCGATCGACTCGCTGGTCGACCTCCGCAGCAAGCACGACGGCGGCGAGTTCGGCGCCGGTCTCGACGCCTACACGGGCGACGTGATCGACATGGAAGCCGAGGGCGTCGTCGAACCGCTCCGCGTCAAGACGCAGGCCATCGAGAGCGCCACCGAGGCGGCCGTCATGATCCTCCGGATCGACGACGTCATCGCCGCGGGCGACCTCTCGGGCGGTCAGATCGACTCCGACGACGGCGGCGACGACATGCCCCCGGGTGGCGGCATGGGCGGCATGGGCGGCATGGGCGGTATGGGCGGAATGGGCGGCGCGATGTAGGAGCGGTTCGTTCCGAACCTCCAAACGTCGAGCGGGCTTCGCCCGCGAGACTATCGCGCGGTTCAGGACGCACTCACACTCCCATCGAACTCACGCACCGCTCACCAGTCGAACACCGATTCACCGATTTTCTTCGGCCGATCACCCGACGAGCGACGGCGTCGCTCAGACGGTGCTGCTCGCGGTCGCTCTCGAAGCGACGGGATGCGTCGCGACACCGATCACAAAAACTAGAACCGACTCAATCGACCGACTCCGGGCGGCTTCAGATGAAGTAGTCGGCGAGCCAGACGAGCGCACCGATGACGATGAGGATGATACCGATGATCGAGGTCGTCGGTTCCGGGAAGAAGAAGAGGATGACCCCGATGACGATCAACAGGGCCGCGAGTCCTTCCTCGGAGTAGTCTTCGATCGTCTCCTCGTTTTTCCTGCCACTACTTCGTGACATACGTGATAATTCGACGAGAACGAACCTAAGCGTTCGGGCCAGGAACAGGTCTACACGGTACGTACATGCGTCTCGGTGAACGGTTCGTCTACGCCGCACGTTCGATCGCGAAAAAATCGGACGTTCGATGGTGGCTGTCGACGGCGGTGCTCAGATGAAGTAGTCGGCGAGCCAGACGATTGCACCGATCAGAACCAGTGCAATGCCAGCAAACGACGTGATCGGCTCCGGGAAGAAGAACAGCACGACGCCGATGATGATGAGTAGCGCCGCGAGTCCCTCCTCGGAGTAATCCTCGATCGTTTCGCGGTTCTTCCCGTTTCCGCTGTTAGGCCGTGACGCCATGTGTCAAACAAGGCCGAGAATTCACCTAAGCGTTCGGGCCATGCGAATCCCGTCTCTTGCAAGCGATTTTTGTAGATCCCGGCTCACACCGATTCATCCCCGCGTTTCGTCCGCCATCCACTCGCGTGAAAGTGTCGCGATCAGTGCTGCACCGGCTGGTTCGCGCGGGCGTGCTCTCGGAGGACGTTCGCGGCTCGTTCGGCCCCGCCTGACTCGCGCATTTCCGTCCGGAGTTCGTCGACGCGACCCCGATACGCCGGCTCGGCGACGGTCTTGACGGCCTCTCTGAGCGTCTCGCCGTCGATCCCCTCACGGACGGCGACGCCGAGACCCAGCGATTCGACACGCTCGGCGACCGCGTGCTGGTCGGACATCTGCGGCACGACGACCGGCGGGACGCCGTAGTGCAACGCCTCCAGCGTCGAGTTCATCCCGCCGTGGGTGATGAACCCGTCGACGCGTTCGAGCACGTCGAGTTGGGGGACGCGAGGGCGGACGAGCACGTTCTCCGGAATCTCTCCGGGAACGGCGTCACGACCACCCTTCGCCTTGAGGACGACGCGCCACTCGGTGTCCGCGAAGGCGTCGAGACAGGAGGCGAAGAACTCCTCGTCGCCGTGGAAGACCGTCCCGAGCGAGATGTAGAGACCCGGTCCGCCGTCGAGGTGCTCGAACGGGAACGACTCGCGGTCCTGATCGTCTCCCTTCCGGATCAGCGGCCCGACGAACGCGTGATCGTCGCCGAACGCCTCGTAATCGGGTTGGAACGACGGCGGCAGGCGGACGATCGTCCGGTCGGCGTCGGCGACGAGGAAGTCCTCGCGCGAGAAGTTCTCGAAGCCGTGCTCGGCGAGTCGCTCGCGGAACGGTCCGAGGAAGCTGTCGTCGTCGTCCGCTTCGGTGTCGGCGTCGTCGTCGCTATCGTCGCGGTTGCTCATCCGAATCTCGTCGATGAGCGGCGACTCCTCGCGGAGTGCGAACGACGTACTGAACGCGACCCACGGCACACCCGTCGCGTCCGCGACGGCTCGTCCCCAGAGGCACATCGGATCGACGAGCAGGCAGTCCGGGTCGTAGTCGTCGACCCGTTCGCTGAGGTCCGGCACCGCGTCCAGTGACTCCGCCATGAAGCGACCGAGCACCCGGCGGCGTTCCTCGGACGAGCGTCCGTCGCCCTGTCCCGGCTTGATCTTCCGAACCCGACTCATGAGGTCGAACTCTTCGCTCAGCGGTCGACACTCCGCACCCGTCGAGCGAGCCGCCTCGGCGAACTCGTCGGGCAAGTAGTACACGACGTCGTCACCACTCGCCGCGAGTTCGCGCGCGACCGGCAGCGTCGGGTTGACGTGACCGTACGCGGGGAGCGTGAGGATCGCAACTCTCATCTCGTCCACCTTCGGTCTGTTGTCGTCGCTTTCATCGTCCCGTCGTTGTCGTCGCAGTCCAAAAGGGATTTCTAACCCGGAATTTGAATTGAAAATAATGTGGTTCGATCGGTGAGCAGTTCACGTGGGCCGTCGATTCGGTGGTAAGTGTGTGGAGTGCACGGTGAGACGACGAGCGAGGCGAACCGAGCACGGTGGGAGTCGAACCACCGGAACTTCGGTCGCTTCGCTCCCTCGTTCCGTAATTCGAATCCCACGAGTTAGATACGACTCGCCTCGCTGTCGCTCGGCTGTCGGACGAGCACGGTGGGATTCGAACCCACGACCACCGGATTAGAAGTCCGACGCTCTGTCCTAGCTGAGCTACGTGCCCTGTCTCTACTCACAAGCGGCGTATTGAAAAGCGATACGGGTTTCGGCGGCTCACCGATCGAACCGATAGAGCGACGTGACGTATGGCAGGCGGTTGAACATCCAGTAGGCGATCGGCAGACCGATGATCGACACGGCGAGCACGGCCGCGATATTCGCCCAGAACCAACTCAGCCACCACCCGATGAGGACGAAGTACAGCACCCGCAGGAGCAACGAGTGCTGCCCGCGAGCGGCGGTCGGATCGGTGAACGACCGCGGCTCCTTTAACGAGAGGACGGTTGGAACGAGGTTTGTGAGTTTGATCCCCAGCGGCAGGAGGATGATCGTCGCGTTGAGGAACCACGCGACGTTGACGACGAGCGGCGTCGCCCACCAGCCGACGAGGAGGAACCACAACGCGCGAACGAGAAGGGATCGCTCGGAGGAACTGCTCATAACCGCTTCATACGCTTTCGTTGAGGATAGTGGTGTCGACGACGTTTCGCTCGTCTAACCGATCGACTTCGGACGCTCTGTCACTGCACGGAGGGTGTCGAGATGACCCCGACCGCGGTACGCCAGCGGACCGATCGAGCGCGCCGTCTCGAGGAGATGCGCCCGCCGCTCTTCGACGCTCGACTCCGGATAGTTCGCGGCAACGAGCGCGGCTGCACCCGAAACGTAGGGGGCCGCGAAACTCGTTCCGGCGGCCCATGAGTACCCCGGAATCTTGATTTCGTTCACGCCAGTGAAACTCGTCGACGGAACGAGATCCAGAAACCACCGCGAATCGCCCTTCATCGCTGCTCGGTCGATGTTTCCGCCGGGCGCGCTCAAGTCTACTGCCTCCTTCCCGTAGTTCGTGTAGTAGGCGGGCGTCGTCGTCGGGTCGCGGAGATGGTCGTACGGGTCGGTCACGTGGGGACCGTCGTCCCACCGATAGCCGATGGGTCCGGTGGCGCTGACGCTCATCACGTTGCTCGTCTGCGCCGGGACGTCGATGACCTTCGGATCCGCGTTGAGGTTCGCGCTGTCGTTGCCCGCGGCGGCGACTAACAACGTCCCGCGGGCCGTCGCGTACGCGGCGGCCGACCGAAACGCGTTCGCGACTTCCTTCCCTCCACGCTCGTTCAGCGAGAGCGGATAGATTCCCCAACTGAGGTTCGCCACGTCGGAGCTGATATCGGCACTGTAGGTGATCGCGGCGATGAGGTCGCCGACGTTGATCTTCTTGTCGACCTCGATCCGACACGAGACGAGTTCGGCTTCCGGAGCGACGCCGACGACCCCGCCGTCGCGGCCCTCCGACGCGATAACGCCCGCCGTGAGCGTTCCGTGATCGAGCGACGTCGGCCCCGGCCCGCCGTTGTCCTCCGTGAAGTTCCGCGAGAGCTTCCAGTTGAGTCGCGCCCGCAGGTCCGGATGACCTCGATACACGCCGGTGTCGATGACCGTGACCCGAGCACCCGCTCCCCGAGTCACTCGCTGCGCGGCACCGATCTGCTGGTCGTGGAGCGGCCACTGGACGTCGTGCATCGTGAGACCGTCCGGAAGCGTCCCGTCCGCACGCCGGTCGAACGGACGTGCGACCGACAGGGACACGTCCCGACTCGCACGCAGGCCGCTGATTTCCGACGGCGACGCGCGAACGACTGCGAACCCGATCCGGTCGAGTCGGTGTATCACCTCGAGATGTGACACCGCTCCCGACGACGCCGATCGAACGTCGACGACGTATCGCTCGCGTGTGTCGTCGCCGTCCCTTCTGCGCCGGGCGCTCGCGGGTGTGACGCCGACGAGAGAGAGCCCGGTCGCACGGAGTACGTTTCGACGGGTTGAGAACATCGTCGCCCGGTTCTTTCGCCGGAAACTTGACGATTTTTCACCCCTCGATGGACTGTACGCCGAGCCGTACTGTCACGGAACAACCGTCGTCGACGGCCGTAACCGAGACACGCGTCGAGGAGGGCGACCGGGGACACGGAGGTACGCAGACGCAGTGTTTAACCGCGACTCCCGAGTAGCGACTCCTAATGCAAGTCATCGGTACCGTCGGACTGCCGGGCAGCGGCAAGGGGGAAGCGGCGGCCGTCGCCCGCGAGGAGGGCATTCCGGTCGTGACGATGGGTGACGTCATTCGACAGGAGACCCGCGACCGGGGACTCGACCCGTCGAAAGACCACGGAGCGGTCGCACGGGCCCTGCGCGAGGAGGACGGCCTCGACGCCGTCGCCGCCCGCTCGCTCCCGATGATCCGCGACCGACTCGCCGACCACGACGCCGTCCTCGTCGACGGCATCCGTTCGGGAACCGAGGTCGACCGCTTCGTCGACGCTTTCGGCGACGACTTCCTCCTCGTCAGCATCGAGGCGCCCGCCGAAGTCCGCCGCGACCGCGTCGCCGACCGCGGCCGCGACACGTCCGAAGCAGAAGGCGGCGAGTCGCTCGCCGCCCGCGACGAACGCGAACGCGGCTTCGGGATGGACGACGCGATGGCTCGCGCCGTCGTCGTCGTCGACAACACGGATTCGCTCGACGCCTTCCGCCGTCGCATCCGGTCGCTCATCCGCGAGGGTCCGGCGTCGTTGGCGGGCGACGACTACGTCGAAGTTCGCGAGGAGGTGCGCGCGGGCCGATGATCTACAGCGTCGACGTTCGGATCGTCGCCCCGGTCCGCGACACGGAAGTCACGGACCGCGTCGGCGACGCCGTCGAGAACCTCTTCCCGAACGCCGATTTCACCCACGAAGCCGGGCAACTCGTCGCCGTCACGCACTCGCTCGACGAGTTCTCCGACAGACTCCACGAACAGGAGATCCTCGACACCGCTCGCCGGGAGTTCGAGCGCCGCACGACCGAGGAGGGCTTCTCGTTCGCGCTGAAGAAGCAACCGGCGTTCATGGGCGTCATCAACTTCGCCGTCGGCAACCCCGACGAACTCGGCGACATCGAAGTCCACGTCACCGTCCGCGACCCAGATATCGACACGTTCATCGACCACGTCGCCCCGCCGACCGAGGACGGCAAGCCGATCGATCCCGACCGTCGCGACCGGCGGTAGTCGGGTCGCAGTCGATCCTCGCGGTAGTCACTGCTCGAACCACGACAGCGGTAGGTATCGACCCCATACGCTCTCCGGCGTCGAACACGCCACCTGCCAGCCTTCGGCGTGACGCCGAAGGAGCGTCCCCTCGTGGGTCGCGGCCAAGACGTCGTCGTCGATCGCACACCACCCGACCGCGACCTCGTCGGGAGTCGGCGACGGAACCCGTTCGAGCGTTCGACCGTCGCGACACTCGAACAGCGCGTGACCGCCCTCTTCCCAGGAGGCGGCGGATGCGGGTGCACCGCCCGCGTAGACGGTGCCGTCGTGGACGAACGACTCGCGGAAGTATCGCTGGCTGTGATCCGTGTCTAACCGCACCCACGTCTGCCCGACATCGGCCGACCGATACAGGCCGCTGCCCGTCGAGGCGATCAGGGTCTCGCTGTCCGGCATAGCGAGGTGGTGGATGTCGCCCGTGTGGGGCGCATCGAATCCGTCGATGGATCGCGTCGTCCACGTCTCTCCCCGGTCGTCGCTGACGTGGACCCCGCCCACCTCGACGCCCGCGACGATCCGGTCGGGGGCGTTCGAGTGCGTGCGAAGGCTCCGAATCTGGGCCAGTCCGTCGTGACGGGGGATACCCCAGTCGACCCGGTCCCGTAGCTCTCGGAACCCGGCGACTTCCTCCCACGTCCCTTCGTCGGACGGCGCGTCCGACTCCCAGTCGGCGACGTACAACTTGGCGGGCCGCGTTCCGGCGTACAGCCTGTCACCCGACGGATCGGCCGTGACTGCGTACACTTGCTCTTCGGGGAGCGAGAGTTCGGTCCACTCGTCCCCGTCGGGCGAGTGATACAGGCCCGACTTCGCGGCCACGAACAGCCCGTCCAGCGCGTCGAACTGACGGACGCGAAACACCTGTTCGGCGTCGAGCACTTTCTCGACGATCGTCTCATCCGAGTCTCGGATACCCGCGATCCTGTACACGCCGTCGTCGCTTCCTGCGATGAGCATGCGAGTGATTACCCACGGTATCCACTTGACGATTCTCTGAAACCCGATCACGTAACTGAAGTGTTATGTGCCTTCGTCGGGCGTCTCGCCGGTGACGATACGCGTTTCCGCGACTTCGAGGCTCTCGTCGATCTCGACGTGACAGGCGTCGCCGTCCACGAAAAAGGAGACTCGAACCCGCCACGGATCTCGCGAGAGGACTCGAACCTGGTTCCCGGAGATGTACTGCTCGATCTCCCAGTAGTGCCGGTCCCGGAGCGAGCGGCCTCGACGTCGGTGAAAGAGTTCCACCGGCGGATGCAGGTACGCGATCCCTCCCACGGACGCGACCACCGTCCGACCGCAGGTCGTGCAGTCGAACCTCGCCACCGCGTCGAACGCGATTCTCTCGTTCGTCTGCTCTGTTACCGAAGGCTCGACGGCGCCGCCGCAATCGGGACAGAGCCCGCGTCTCGCCTGTTCGACCTGCGCCCGGGACCACCGATCGAACGCGTCGACGACGGCGTCCGGATCTCGACCACGGACGACCGTCGGCGGAACGTTGACGGCGAGAACGACCTCGCCACAGTCCCAGCACTCGATCTGAAATCGCTCGTCGACGTACGACGCCCGGAGCGCGGTCGCACCGCAGGCGTAGCAATCTCCGTCGATGTGGTACGGTTCGAGCCGGGGAACGTCGGTGTACGTCCCGGCGACGACCGCCCGTGCGATCCGTCTCCCTGCGGAAGTCAGCGCGTAGCCGTCGTCGGTTTTCGAGACGAAGTGCGGGCTGAGCTGCTGGAGGTGGTAGTTGAACTGCGAACTGTCCGCAGTCTCGATTCGATCGTAGAGAGTGGAGAACGGGACCGGCGACCGCGTGGACGTTCGGTGAAGCGCGTTCACGATCTCCAGCCGCGTCGCGTCGCCGAGGAGCGAGAACGCGGCGACGGGTGCGATCCCGCCTCTCGGTGTTCCTGACTCGCTGGTCCGATCCGTCATCGGCTGAACGTACTCGCCGATCGATAAAATATCAGACGAACAACTGCGCTACCACGAACAGGATGAGGACGCCGAGCACGTCGCAGATGTTGGTGACGACCGGAATGACGACGTCGTCGGGGTCGAGTCCGAACTGGTAGGCGGCGTAGGTCGCGAGGAACGCGACGATAATAGCGAGGACTGCGAGTCCGATACCGCTCAGTAGCGACACGAGGAAGACGGTCAGGACTGGGAGTTGCGTGCCGCCGGTCACGGCCGTCAGCGCCCACGCGCCGATGCCGACGACGGGAAAGACGGTCAGGGCGAGTCCGAACGTCGCCAGCGCGTTCCCGGCGAGTTCGTCGTCTCTCGGGTCGAACGCGAGCGTCCCGAGGTGAAACGAGGTCGAGAGCCGAGACGCGAGCACGCTCCCGAGGTTGCCCGCCGTGCCGATGGTGACGGGGACGAGGACCAGCAACGACGGATACTGAAGCAACGAGGCCTGAAACGACCCGAGAACGAGTCCGCTCCCGAGTTCGATCGTCGTGAGGACGAGCAGTACGGGGAGCATCGCTCGCGTGATCGACCGGACGCTCCACTCCGTCGGCATCTATCCGCCCCCCATGGCGAATCGGACCGTCCAGACCGCGAGGAGCAGGAAGAAGACGCCGAAGACGTCGCCGGTCGTCGTCACCAGCGGTCCGACGAGCGTGTCCGGGTTGAATCCACGCCGATACCCCGCGAAGACGACTGTCACCACGACGGCGGTCAGTGCGATACCCGAGAGCAGCCCCGCGACGAGCGCGATTCCTGCGAGCTTCGCCACCGGCGCGACGGTCTCGCCGAGCAGTTGCAGTACTACGTACGCGGCGACCGAGGCGTATAGACTGGCGATGAGTCCGTTCGCCAGCGCGGCCGCGATCGCACCTCTCAGTCGCTCGTCGGCTTCGGTGAGCCGCGGTTCGATGAACCCCTGGTGGAGCGCGGTGGCGATCCGCGCGCCGAGACTGCTGTAGACGTTTCCGCGCGTCGCGAGTAGGGCGGGAACGAGCACGAGCAGACCGGGAATCGCCTTGAACTCCGATCGCATCCCGCCGAGCACCGTTCCCGCGAGGAGGCCGCCGACGAGGCTGGCGCCGAGCGCCGGTAACGCCTCCCGATAGGCGGAAACGGCGACCTCCCTGATGGTCATGAGCGACTGAACACACTCCGTACGTAAAAGTCGATTCACCGAACCGCCGGACGCGACGACCGTGGGGCACGTCCCGTTTCGTTGTCGCGTCGATCGGCCGGATTCGCGATCCTTTTAGGGTCGCTCCGAGAGCGGCCAGCATGACCCGTCCTCGCGTGCTTCTCACGAACGACGACGGTATCGACAGTCCGGCGCTCGCGGCGCTCCGCGACGGCCTGCGAACGGTCGCGGACGTCACGGTCGTCGCCCCCGCCGACGATCAGAGCGGTGTCGGCCGCGCCCGCTCCCGACGGGTAACCGTCGAACGAGACGACCACGGCTATGCCGTCGACGGAACGCCCGCCGACTGCGTCGCCTACGCCCTTCGCGGACTCGACCGCTCGTTCGACGCCGTCGTCTCCGGTTGCAACCTCGGACCGAACGTCGGCGACTACGTCCTCGGCCGGTCCGGGACCGTCGGCGCGGCGGTCGAAGCCGGATTCCTCGGCACGCCCGCGGTCGCCGTCTCCGGCTATCACCCGAGCACCTTCTTCCCGACGCCCGCGGCCGACTTCGACTTCCGACCCGCGGTCGACGTGACCTGCACGCTCCTCGAACAGTCGCTCGCGACCGACGTCTTCGACGCCGTCGACGTACTGAACGTTAACGCGCCGGTCGCCCGACGTGCCGCCGAAGCCGACGGAGGCGACGCGAGCGTCGTCGACGTCGACGACACGAACGACCGGCCGTCGGTTCGCCTCACCCGACCGCTCGCCGACTTCGACACGGACGTCTCCGCGGACGGCGGCGAAGTCGAGTTCGTCGAGGCGTTCTGGTCGCGTACCGGAGAAGGGGGGTTCGCGCTCGACGAAGGCCCCGCCGTCGCTCGCACCCTCGCCGACAACAGAGACCTGTATCCCGAAGGAACCGACCGCCGCGCAGTCATCGACGGCGCGGTCAGCGTCTCGCCGCTCTCCCTCCCGCAGACCGCCGTCGAGAGCGACGCCGTCCGAGATCTCGTCGCCAGCTTCGGCGACGACGACGAGTGATCTCTCGAAGTCGAACATTCTCTCTGCCGACCGTCGCTTACAACCCTGAATCGGCCGAACGCCGAACCATGGCAGGCTCCGACGAACGAGCGACCGGCAACGACGAACAAGCTGCCGACATTGACGAGCGACTGGTCGAACTCGACGCCGTTGCGGACGATGCGATTCCAGCCAAGCGGTATCCCGAAGACGCCTATCGCGACGCCCTCGAAGCGATGGCTCGCGTCAGTGACGAACACTACGTCGCCGAACTCGCGGGCCGGATCGAGGATCTGATGCGTCAGTCCGGTCGCGCACCGCGGGAACCCGCTGCTCGCTCCGAGGGTCGCGACCTCTGTGATCGAAACGGATTCGAGATTCCGGCCGACTCGTGACTCGCCCGCGACGACTGACCGGCCGAGTCCGGCTTCACGGGCCTCACGTGCCGATATCCCGGAGTCCGGTCACCGTGCGATCGTATTCGACGGGATCGCCCATCTCGAAGAACGCCTCGCCGACCGCGAGGACGGGCCGCGAGGCGAGTCGCATCGCCCCGATCCGTGGCGGGATCGCCACTCGCTCGGGGTTCCCGAGATCGACGCCGTCGAGCGTCGCCGACGCGCTCCGGACGAAGTAGAGGCGTCTCGGCGCGAGGAAACTCCGCTGTCCGTTCGGGGCCGTCCCGGTCAGGTCGATCCGCCCCAGGTCGAGTGCCGGTCCGGCGAGACGCGCCATCAGCGCGAGGAACGGGGGCGACCGCCAGAGCCGATCCGGGAGCGCGGCCCCGACCGCGTTCATCGCCCTGGTCCGGCGCGTCGACGTCGCGTCGAGTTCCAGCACGAGTCGGGGATCGTCCATCTCGACGCGGAGCGACGCCGGCCCGGTCCACCGCACGTCGATCTCCGTCGCTCGACTCCTGACCGCGGCGTCGCCGAAGTATCGGGGGCACGCCGTGTCCAGTCGAGGACCGTCGACGTAGATCGACCACTCGCCCTCGGGCGTCCGGTGCCAGACGGAGACGAACGGAGCGAAGTCGTTCTCCGGGAAGACGCGGAGCGCGAGCACGTGCCCCGAGTCGAACGGGAGCGCGAAGACGCCCCACCCGCGGACGTACTCGTGGCCGCGTACCACGGATCTCCCCGCTTTCGCGGGGAGCGCACCGAGTTCACCGGCGAGATCGGGAGTCACGCTCGAACGCATGATCTCCGAACTACGTCGTGCTAGCACATACCACAATCGCTCGCACCTCGCGCTCGTGACCGCGCCGCCGACCGCGATTCAGTCGTCCGCAGTCGACGCCGTCCGTCCACTGACCGCTTCGCCCGTCATCAGCAACGCGACCACGAGTGCGACCGAACCGAGCATCGACGCCGCGAGTACACCGAAG
The DNA here is from genome assembly GCA_963715525.1 of Haloferacaceae archaeon. GTDB lineage: Archaea > Halobacteriota > Halobacteria > Halobacteriales > Haloferacaceae > MFD01721-c6. The sequence goes on along the minus strand of OY970248.1, from coordinate 3,327,958 downwards.
GCGACGCCGTAGCTCATCGTATCCGAGAGGTAACCCACCAGCGCGGGCGAGACGGCACCGACGCCCATGATGGCCGTGCGGACGATGCCGAGCGTCCCGCCCGCGACGGCGTCCGGAATGACCGACACGAGATACGCCCCTCGAACCGGCCGGAAGCCGTGGCTGCCGAGTCCGAAGACGACGACGGCCGCGCCGAGTGCCAGCGGTGTCGATGCGAAGAGCAAGATCCCGATTCCGGTCGACGCCAGCGCAAGCGTCACGGCGATGACCGTCAGCCGACCCACGCGGTCGCTCACGTCGCCCGTCACCAATTGGACGATACTCACGACGAACAGCGCGCTGTAGAGCAGACTGGCGAGCGAACTAGAGAGGTGGGCAGCGTCGGTCAGATACAGCGGGAGGAACGCCACTGCGCCGTTGTACGCGAACGAGAACAGTACCGTCACGGTGACGAAGAGGAGGAATCGCGGTTCGGAGAACAGGGGCGTGTACTCGCGGAGCGTGACCGACTCCGCGGCGTCGACTGCGCCGTCGTCGGGCAGGTGTCGCGGGACGCGAAGCGCGAACAGGAGCGCCAGCACGCAGGCGACGACGCCGCCGGCGAGGAAGAGCAGATGCCACCCCGCGAACGAGTACGACCCCCACGCCACCGCACCGGCGAGCGCGACGACGACGGCCGGCGCGGCGACGCCGCCGAACGCGCCGAGGGTGTCTAAAATTCCGAGCGCGCGGCCCGTTCGCTCGCGGTAGATCTTCGACAGCAGGTCGACGGCCACCGTCTTGTGCGCGCCCGTTCCCGCGCCGACGAGGATCATGGCGACGACGAGCGCGACGAGCGGCAGTTTCACGGTGAGGATCAGCGATCCGAGCGCGGCGAGCAGCGCCCCGCCGGTGATGACGCGGACGCCGCCGAATCGGTCCGCGAGCGTCCCCGACGGAAACTGCATCGCGGCGTAGGCGAGCATCAATCCCGTGTACGCGACGCCGACGGTCGTATTCGAGACGTGGTACGTCGACTGGAAGGTCTCGAACAGCGGCGGAAACGCGTATCTGAGAAACTTCGCGAGAAACCAGATGAGTGCCGTCAACGCGAGAGCGTCGAAACTCACCAACCGGGCGAGTGAGGACGACTCGGACGATTGCCCTGCCACGCTCAGTCCCCGAAGGGACCCATACCGCCCAGACCGCCGCCGCCGCCGCCACCACCGCCTTGGAGTTTCTTCATCATCCGCTTCATGTCGCCGTCACCCATGCCCTGGAACTGCTTCAGCGTGCGCTCCATCATCTTGTGTTGCTGGAGCAGTTCGCGGACGAGTTCCTCGTCTTTCCCGCTGCCGCGGGCGATCCGCTGAATCTGTGACGCGCCCACCGAGCGTGGCTCTTCCATCTCCTCGTCGGTCATCGAGTCCATGATGACCTCGAACGACCGCATCCGATCCTGCGTGACGTCCATCGCGTCGTCCGGGAGTTGGTCCATCAGCCCACCACCGAGACCGGGGATCATGTCGAGGACCTGATCGAGGGGACCCATCTTGTTCATGGCGTCCATCTGACGCTTCATGTCCTTCAGGGTGAACTTCCCCTTCATGATGTCCTCGGGCTCCCAGTCGTCGTCTTCGGCCTGGGTCTCCTGCATCGCGCGCTCGACGCGCTCGGAGAGTTGCTTCAGGTCGCCCATCCCGAGCAGGCGGGAGATGAAACTGTTGGGCTCGAAGCGCTCGATGTCCCGAACGGTCTCGCCGATCCCGAGGAACGCGATCGAGGAATCCGTCTCGTTGACTGCGGTCAGCGCGCCACCACCCTTCGCGGTCCCGTCGAGTTTGGTGATGACGACGCCGCCGATGCCGATCGACCCGTCGAACTCGCGGGCCTGATCTTTCGCACCCTGACCGATCGCCGCGTCGAGGACGAGCAGGTTCAGGTCCGGATCGACGGCCCGCTCGATCTCCTCGATCTCGTCGATGAGATCGGATTCGAGCGCGTGTCGCCCGGCGGTGTCGACGATGTGCACGTCGGCGTCTTCGGTCGCCTCGAAGCCGTCGCGGGCGATCTGGACCGGATCGCCGCCGTCGGGGTCGCCGTAGAACTCGACCTCGGCGCGCTCGCACATCTGTTTGGACTGGTCGTACGCGCCGGGCCGGAACGTGTCGGTCTGGATGACGGCCGGACGGAGCCCTTTCTTCGAGAACCACCACGCCATCTTCGCCGCGGTCGTGGTCTTCCCGGACCCCTGTAGCCCGGCGAGGAGGATCGTCTGCGGTTCGAGCGGGATCTCCGTCGACTCGCCGACGATGGAGACCATCTCCTCGTAGACGATCTTGAGGATGTGGTCGCGGGCGTTCGTCCCCGCGGGCGGCTCTTCGGTCAGCGCGCGCTGTTTGATGTTGCTCGAAAGCTCCATCACGAGGCTGACTTCGACGTCAGCTTGGAGGAGCGAACGCTGAATCTCCTTGACGATTTCCTCGACGTCCTCCTTGTCGAGGCGAGACTTCCCGCGGAGCTTGTTCATCGTGCCCCGGAGGGAACTCCCCAAGTCATCGAGTACCATTTGAGGCGACGTACGGTCCGGCGCGGTTAAAGGGTTTGTCTCCGGGCGTCGGGTGCTGGTCGGATGAGCGATGGTCGGTCGATCAACGACTGTTGGGTAGGCCCGAAAGGACCGCGGGGGCTTTCGAGACTCACTCGATCGGGGGTGGTTGTTTCGGTTTCAGCGACTCTGTTGAGCTGTGTATAATATGGCTGAGGTCGGCTGCTGAATACAGAGTATGCCGTCACCAGACGCTCATCGCGTCTACCTCCCGACTAGCCATAAATCGGCTGATAAACACGTCTTCAATTCCTTGCGTCTCAAGCGACTGTTCTACCAAAGACTAGGCAGGTATCGGTTCCTCGCGGTACAATCACTTATCCCCCGGTCTCTGTTCCAACTGGCCGATACGTGAGGGAGACGACACCCGTGCTGTATATCCCGGAATCCACTAGATCGAGATCAGCCCGTTCACTACCGCCTTCGAAGAGGCGCTTGCCCTTCCCCAGGACCACTGGATGAATCAAAAGCATGAGTTCGTCGAGGAGGCCTTCGTCGAGCAACGACCGGAGTAGGACACCACTGCCGAGAATACCGAAATCATGGTCTGACCGTCGTTTCAACTCAGTGATCTCGTCTATGATATCCCCAGTAATGAGGGTCGAGTTGTTCCACGCGAGCGGTTCCTCAAGCGTCGTCGAAACGACGAACTTGGAAACACTATTGATGTAGTCCGCCATCGGATCACCCTCCGGTTCATTGGGCCAGTCTGAGGAGAGTGCCTCGTACGTTCTTCGTCCCAGCAATAACGCACCTGAGTCTGTCCTCCCCGATGCACTATCCTCCGCGATCTCGTCGTTGTGGAAGGCGTTCGCCCATTCTTCGGGCGTCTCCATGACGCCGTCCAGCGAGAGCAACTCCCACGCGGTAATTCTTCCCATGCCGCTTATGACGGGTCAGCGAACGAAATAATTTCACGGCGCTCCTCTCACCTTGGAGGGCTCGAACTGGTCTGGTCCGAGTGAGCGACCGCTCCCTGCCGAACCGACGCTACGGAACTGAAAAGAGTGAGCCGAACCGCTACTCGTCGTCTTCGAGCAGGCTAGAGACGAGTTCTTCGGGTTCGAACCGCTGAATGTCGTCGTAGTCCTGGCCCGTCCCGAGGAAGAGGATCGGTTTCCCGGTGACGTAGGCGATCGAGATGGCCGCGCCGCCCTGCGAGTCGGCGTCGGCTTTCGTGAGGACCGCGCCGTCGATCTCGGCGGCCTCGTTGAACTTCTTGGCCCGCTGGACCGCGTCCTGTCCGGCGACGGCTTCGTCGACGAAGAGCGTCATGTCCGGGCTGACGACGCGGTCGATCTTCTCTAACTGCGACATCAGGTCGTTGCTGGTGTGCAGTCGCCCGGCCGTGTCACCGAGCACGACGTCGATGTCGTGGGCTTCGGCGTACTCGATGGCGTCGTAGATGACCGCCGCCGGGTCGCCGCCCTGCTCGTGCGCGATGAGCTTCCGATCGAGGTTCTCGGCGTGCTTGCGGATCTGCTCGTTCGCACCCGCACGGTAGGTGTCTCCGTTGGCGAGCACGGTCGAGAGACCGCGCTCTTCGAAGTACTCCGAGAGTTTGGCGATGCTCGTCGTCTTCCCGACGCCGTTGACGCCGGTGAAGATCAGGACGACGGGCTTGTCGGCGTCCCGAACGCGCTGGTCGAAGTCGAACTGCCCGACACTGATGACTTCGAGTAACGCGTCGTGGAGCGCCTCCTGGACGAGTTCCGCGGTCGTATCGACCTGCTTGCGACTCTCGCCGATCATCTTCTCGCGGAGCGTATCGAGGATTTCCTCGGCGACGTTCATCTCGACGTCGCTCTCTAGGAGCGCCATCTCTAGCGCCCACAGTGGCTCCTCTAAGTCCTCCTCTTCGATGATGATGCGGCCGGTCGCGTACGCCTTCGCGCGCGAGAAGCGACTGACGGTCCCTTCCTCGCTCTCGACCTCTTCGCCGCCTTCCTGTTTCGCAGCGTCGGATCGACGTGACTTGATGAAGTCCGGAACGCCGTCGTCCTCTTCGGCGACGGCTTCTGCTTCCGCCTCCGGACCCGTCTCGGCGTCGGCCGCTGCTTCCGTTTCAGCAGGGGCCTCCTCCACGGCGGTTGCCGTTTCTGCGGCTGCCGTCTCGGTAGTCGCCGCCTCTGTCGTCTCCGATCGCTCCGGGTCGGGTGTCGGCTCTGGCGTCGAACTCGGCTCCGATTCCGTCGACTCCGGCTCCGGTGTCGGTTCGGGCGTCGATTCCGACTCCGGAGTCGATTCGGATGTGGAAGCCGGTTCCGGTTCCGCCGACGATGCGGGTTCGGCTTCCGATGCAGGCGTCGTTCCGGCTTCCTCGGCCGCGGCGTCGGCTTCCGCCTCCGCTTCGGCTTTCTCTTCGGCCGTCTCTTCGACGTCCTTGCGGAACTCGCCGAGCTTCTTCTTCAGTCCGTCGAACATAGGGAGTTACTCGTCCTCGTCTTCGCCTTGACCCTGCATCTGTTGCATCTGCTGCATCTGTTGTTGCTGCATCTGCTGTTGCATCTGCTGGGCCTGCTGTTCGAGCTCTTGGCTCTCGTCTTCTAAGTCCTCGACCTCGCCGCGGTGCCGGGCGATCTGCTCGTCGAGATGGTCCTGTTTGCGGCGGAGTGCCTGAATCGCGTCGTTCTGCTCCTGCTCGGCCGCGTAGCTGCCGCCGAGCGAGACGACGACTTCGTCGATGTTCTGGACCTCGGCGCGGAGGTACGCGCCGCCGCCGAGAGGTACCTGTACGGTCGATCCGGTTTCGAGCGTCTCGATGGCCTCGACGGCCTCGTCGATCTCGGATTTCTCCGACTGGAGCCCGTTGATCTCGCCTTGGACTTCTTCGATCTCTTCGTCGATCGCTTGCAGTTCCTGCGAGAGCTGCTGGAGCTGCTGTTGACCGCCGCCCATCATTCTGCGGTCACCTCGCTCACTTCGACCTGCGTCCGTTTGAGTCCGTGCTCGCTGCCGAACTTCGCAAGCACGTGCTCGCGAGCGACGTTCTCGTTCGTGGCTTCGAGTCGTTTGTTGAACGTTCGCCAGCCCTGACGCGACTGGAAGCGACCGCTGACCGTGTATTCACTCATGCTTCGAACTCCGGTTGCGAGTCGGAAGTATCTTCCTACTCGCCGTCACCACGAGCGACGCAATCGCTCGATAGCATCGAAAACAGCGGATCGAGTCCGCTCGGTTCAGTCGAGATAGCCGAGCGTGTCCTCGATACGGCCCAACTCGGGACCTGTGGTCTCCTCTCCGGCCACGTACCCCGTGTCGTTGGCGACGAGTCCGGAGCCGACCAGCGGCGCCCCGTAGTTGATCGTCCCGATGTCGGCCCGAACGTCGAGGTGCGCTTCGAGCGCCTCGAGTTCGGGTTCGCGGGACTTCGGATGGCAGAGAACGCCATGGTTTGTCGCGACGGCGGCGGTTCCGACGGTGTTGACGCCGCCGAGGTCGCCGCGTTCGACGGACACCGAGAGTGCCTCCTTCACCGCGGCGACGGCGTCGTCACCGAGTTCGGGGTGGACCCACGCACCGTAGTCGTTCGCGAGAACGACGTTTCCGGCCGCGTTGATACGACCGGGGAGATCGACGACCGGGAGATCGGTCGCCTCGCTGATGGCGTCCTTCTCGCGGTCAGTCGCACGGCTCGACACGAGGATACCGTTCTCGTTCCCCGTTGCGAGCGCACCGACGGTTCCCGAACCGCCGACGGTCGTCTGCAGGGTCGGGACGCCGAGTTCGTCGCCCATGTCGTCGACGAGTTCTGATTCGGCGTCGGGTCTCACGAGCAACACATCGTTCGTCGCACGCGCGAAGACACCGACGTACGCCGACCCGGCGAAGGACGCACGGAGCACCGTTACTGGGCGGGCTCTGCTTCGACGATTGCCTCACCGTCCTCGTCGAAACGGGCAGCGCGGACGCGGAGCGTTCGCGGCGGGTTCTGCCGTCCGTTGGTCCAAACCGCCTCGTTGAGCGACGGGTCGAGGCGAACGGCGTCGCCGTCGACTTTGAAGTGCTTCGCGAGGTGCTCACGGATGAGCCGCATCGCCTTGTCGGCGCGTTTCTGCTTCGGTGCACCCTTGACCTTGCGGAGCGGGACGCTGACGACTCGCTCCTCGAAATCACTCGAGCTCATTCGTCAGTGTCGCTCCGCCGCCAGTTGCGTCGCTTCGGGTTGCGCTGGACTTCCATGTCGGTCTTGAGCATGACCCATGCGGGGATGCGGCTGTTCTGGCGCTCCAGTTTCGCCAGCCGCTTCTTCTTGGCTTTCGACTTCTTGCTCATAGTGGCAGAGACTTCCCCTGCGCGCCATAAAATGTTGTTCTTTTCGCTCGGCCCGCGCGAGCGACGATGCGTCAAACCTGTGGAACGAGACGATGGACGGTTCGTCCCCCGTCACTCGCGCGCTACAGCCCGAACCGCGTCACCGTCTCGTACGTCGGCCCGTCCGACGAGAGCGTACTCTCTTTCAACCGGACCTGTTCGACGCGGAACGAGCCGAGGGTCGGGGGGTCGTCGCGGACGACCTCCCGTACGTGCCGCTTCCCCCGCGCGTCTTTCATCCGCGCGACGGTGACGTGCGGGGTGAACTCGTGGTCTTCGGGGTCGAAGCCGACGGCCGTCGTCTCGCGCTCGATCGCCGCCGCGAGTCGCGTCAGTTCGTCGCTTCCCGCTCCGATCCCGACCCACACGACGCTGATGTAGTCGAGACTCGGGAAGACGCCGATCCCGTCGACCGAGGCTTCGAAGGGTTCGACTGCGGCATCGTCGATGGCGGTCTCTACGGCGTCTTCGACGGTCGGAACGCGATCCTCGTCGACGTCGCCGAGGAACTTCAGGGTCACGTGCGCTTGCTCCGGATCAACGAACGTCAGGCCGTCCGCGTCGGCGAGTCGCTCCTGTACGTCGGCGACGGCGGCGGCGAGCGGGTCGGGCAGATCCACGCTGAGGAACAGTCGCATACGCTCCGTTGACGTTGCCCAGATAAATTTGCGACGACGACTCTCAGTCGTCGGCCGCCGCTACCGTCCCGCCGACTCGAACGCGCTCTACGGTCGTCTCGGGATGGCCGAACCAGATCCGGTAGATCCCCGGCGTCGACGCCTCGACGTTCGGTTCGACTCCGTAGTGGCGCAGTGTGTCGCGGACGAACGCGTCGGACGCCCCGACGACGACTCGGTGACCCGCGTAGGTGTCGCGAACCCGGTCGAGGGCCTCGGCCGCAGTCATCTCCGGTTCGCCGCCGTCGGAAGCCATCGTCGGATCGATCCCTTCTGTCCCCCCAGTCGCGCGGCGTCGCGCGGCCGTCGCGAACTCGTTCCGGAGTACGATCCCCGTGCCGAGGCGGTCGACCAGCGGTTCGACCGTCGCTCGGACGGCATCGGCGGGAGCCGACACCACCAGGTCGATCCCCTCACGCCGCAGTCGCTCGGCGACGCGCCGAGCGGTCTCGGCGCCGCGGTCGGATAGCGTGCGGTCTCTGGCAGACTCGGGGACCGACAGCGCCTCTGCACGTCGGACGAGATAAATCGTCGTCCCCATGACTACGAGAATCTCTGATTATCTATATTGAATGTTTTGAATCCGGGGGACTGCGGCGGGTTTTTTTTTCGAATTTCGGTGCGCTCGAACACCGATCGAACGGCGTGACTCCGCGACCCGACCCGCCGGATTCGGTCGGTGGCCTGTCGTCCCGACGACGCAGGGCTTAACCGCGGCGACTGCTAAAGCGTCCGCATGGACGGAAACGAGGACCGCCCCCACCGATTCTCAGAGGGACAAGGCCTCAGCGACGAGTACGACGACTTCACGCTCGACCCGCCCGAACTGAAGGTCGACCCGACGAAGGTCGACCCCGTGGACTCCCACGTACTGGCCGACATCCTCGACGGCAGGAACATCGACCGCGACGACGTCGACGTGCAGGACCTCGTCGAGGTCGGCCTCTCGTACATGCAGATCAATCGCTTCGAGGAGGCCACCGAGACGTTCGAGCGGGCCGCTCGTTTCGCCGACGAGGACTCCCTCGACGCACAGGAGGCGTGGGTGAACAAGGGTGTCGCCCACGCGGAACTCGAAGAGTACGACGATGCCATCGGCGCGTACCAGGAGGCGCTCCGTATCGACCGGGACTCCGAACACGCGGCGTCGGCCGAGACTAACCTCGCCTACGCGCTCTGGGAGTGGGGCGAGACCGAAGAGGCGCTCGACCACGCCGAACGCGCCGTCGAACTCGACCCGCGTTTCCCGCAGGCGTGGTACAACCGCGGCTTCTTCCTCTCCGAGCGCGGCCTCTACGAGGAAGCCGTCAACGCCTTCGACAACGCCATCCGACTCGGCATGCGCAACGCGAACGTCTTGGACGAGAAGGCGATCGCGCTCGACGAGATGGGCGAGTCCGAGGAGGCAGAGCGCGTCCAACAGCAGGCCGACGAACTCCGCGAGCAGGCTGAGCAGGAACTCGTCGAGGAGTACTGATGCTACTCAAGGAGCGCGAGACCCCCAAAGGGTTGCTCGTGTCGGTCTGTGACGTCGACTGCCTCGGCGAGACCTACCGCGAGGGCGAGGTCTCGATCGACGTGACCGAGGACTTCTACGGCGGCGAGGAGGCCGAACGCGTCGACGCCGACGCCGTCGTCGACAGCCTCACGCGCGCCACCGTCGCCAACATCGTCGGCCCGCAGGCCGTCGGCGTCGCGATCGAGGCGGGTCTCGTCGACGAAGAGACCGTCCTCGACATCGGCGAGACGCGTCACGCGCAGTTGCTCTGGATGCGATAGTGCAACTCCGGATGCGATAGTGCAACTCCGGATGCGGTAGTGTAACGACGGTCTCCGGCGCTTCCTCTCTCACCTTCCCGTCCGTTTCAACCGACTCCCTTCTGCGATGGCTCGATCGACCCGATACCGCGCGGACCGAAGGTGTGTTGTGCGTTCGGTCCCTGATTTCACGTAATGAGTACACAGGAGTCGTACCCGTTCGACGTCGAGGCCATCCGCGAGGACTTCCCGATACTGGACCGGAAGGTCGGCGGCGACGTCGAGACGCCGGGGGAGGGCCCGGACGACGACGTTCCGCTCGTTTATCTCGACAACGCCGCGACCAGCCAGACGCCGAAACAGGTCGTCGAGACCATCGTCGACTACTACTACGGCTACAACGCCAACGTCCACCGCGGCATCCACCAGTTGAGCCAAGAGGCCTCCGTCGCCTACGAGGAGGCCCACGACCGCGTCGCCGAGTTCGTCGGCGCGTCGGGGGGCCGCGAGGAGATAGTCTTCACGAAGAACACGACCGAGGCGGAGAACCTCGTCGCCTACTCGTGGGGCCTCGACGAACTCGGACCGGACGACTCGGTCGTCCTCACGGAGATGGAGCACCACGCGTCGCTGGTGACGTGGCAACAGGTCGGGAAGAAGACCGGCGCTGACGTGCGCTACATCCGCGTCGACGACGACGGCTACCTCGACATGGACCACGCGAAGGAACTCGTCGACGAATCGACGAAACTCGTCAACGCGGTCCACGTCTCCAACACGCTCGGGACCGTCAATCCGGTCGCCGAGTTGGCCGACATGGCCCACGAAGTGGGCGCGTACGCGTTCGTCGACGGCGCGCAGGCGGTGCCGACCCGCTCGGTCGACGTGGAGGCCATCGACGCCGACTTCTACGCCTTCTCGGGGCACAAGATGTGCGGTCCGACCGGCATCGGCGCGCTCTACGGCAAGCGCGACGTTCTGGACGAGATGGACCCCTACCTCTACGGCGGCGACATGATCCGGAAGGTCACCTACGAGGAGTCGACGTGGGAAGACCTGCCCTGGAAGTTCGAGGCCGGGACGCCCAACATCGCGCAGGGCATCGCGCTCCACGCCGCCGTCGACTACTTAGACGACATCGGCATGGAGAACGTCCAGCGCCACGAGGAACTGCTCGCCGAGTACGCCTACGACCAGTTGAGCGACTTCGACGACATCGAGATTTACGGCCCGCCGGGCGACGACCGCGGCGGCCTCGTCGCGTTCAACTTAGACAGCGTCCACGCACACGACCTCTCTAGCATCCTCTCGGAGCAGGGCGTCGCCATCCGCGCCGGCGACCACTGCACGCAACCGCTCCACCAGAAGATGGGCGTCGCGGCGTCGACGCGCGCCTCGTTCTACATCTACAACACCCGCGAAGAGGTAGACGCGCTCGTCGAGGCCGTCGACGTCGCGCGAGAACTGTTCGCCTGAACCGCGTTTCTCTCTGCTTCTCTCGGTTCGCTCGACGCTCCACTACTCTCCGCCGTGGGCGGTCGGCGACGGGAGATGTCGGCCGATGTAGTCTTCGAAGACGGTCAGGACGTTGTAGACCGTCGTCGCCTCGATGCCGACGATCAGGAAGACCAACCAGGCGGGCGTCGGTGTCCCCTCCGCCAGCAGGATGATGAGATAGGCGACGATGAGGTTGCCCGGCGTCGCGATGAAGTGGATCGTCGAGGCGGCGACGAAGTCGTTGCGCTCGTCGCTGTCTTCCTCCGCTTCGTCGTCGCCGTGGTCGGGAAGCCCGGCCGTCAGGGGTTGGTTGAACGTCAGCAGCACGAGCAGCGAGTAGCCGAGCAGGGCACCGAACACGTACCCGAACACGTCGGGCGGATCCGGTGTTCCGAACGCGTTGATCAGTAGCCCCCCGGCCCCCCAGATCGTCAGCGTGTACCCGTACGCCTTCGCTTCGTCCCGGCACGTCGCCGCGAGACGCTGTCGCGGATGCATCACCTGTACTCACAGTTCCGACGGTCAAACGCGTTCCGGGCGTTTCTGTGGTACGGTAGTCGATTGCCACCGCCTCCGGTCTGCGACCTCTCGGTGGCGACGTCGACCGGATCGGCCTCGTCGACGCGCTCTCGAGTCGACGTCGACGACGCCCGGTATCCTCCTGCTGCGGAATCCTTATACGACGCATCGCCCTAGCATCTTCCAACTATGGGTATGGGATCAGATATGTACCGGCAGCAGATCCTCGACCACTACAAGAACCCGCGAAACTACGGGGAACTCGAGGACGCCACCTTCTCGCACGTCGGCGAGAACCCGTCGTGCGGCGACACGATCCGCGTCGACGTTCGGCTCGAGGACGACGGCGAGACGATCGACTTCGTCGCGTTCTCCGGCGACGGCTGCGCCATCTCGCAGGCCAGCGCCAGCATGCTCTCGCAGCAGCTCCCGGGCATGACTCTCGACGAACTCGAAGCGATGGACCGCGACGACATCGTCGACATGCTCGGCGTCGACATCAGCCCCATGCGGATCAAGTGTGCCGTCCTCGCCGAGAAGGTGGCACAGGACGGCGCGAAAATCTACGAGGGCGACCGCGACGACGACCGAACGAGCACCGAGGAGTGACCGCGCTCGCGGTCGGCTGATCTCATTTTGATTCGTTTGCGTTAGCCAAACGGCGCTACAGCGTGCCCCGTGCCGTTGGTGTATGATCTATCATAACGGGGCCACAACTGGGCCTTCTGATCCGCGTCAAAAATCGGCTACTCGTGTCGAACGCTCTCCCCCCGAATTCGTGCCGCCTATCCCCTCGTCGTCGGGCTCGCCGTGTTCGTCGAGTTGGTCCCCTGCGTCGAAGCGCTCGACGATCCGGTCAATCGGAACGCTCCCTTGACGGTGCGCTTGTCGATGCGGTGGTGCAGTCGGCCGTCGGGCGTCCGGTCGGTGTACAGCGCGAGGACGACGTCGTACTTCCCCGTCGGCGCGTTCTGCTCGACGTTCCAGTGCACCTCAGCGGTCCGCGTTCCGTGGGGGAGGACCATCACTTTCTGGTCCGTGCTGTGGTGGTTGTCGTACGCCTTCCCGTTCGGACCGATGACGCTGTATCCGAGGTAGTAGATCTGCTGTTGGTTGGTCGGATTGTGGATCTTGACCTTCGCCCAGACAGTCTTGCCGTAGGTGTACGTCCTCGGACCTTCCTGCTTGTAGTGGGTGATCGTCGCCTGCCCACCGGTCGTCGGTTTAGCCGTCTTGGTCTGTGTCGGCTTGGCCGTCCGTTTCTGGGTCGGCTTAGCCGTCTTGGTCTGCGTTTGCTTCGCGGTCTGCTTCTGAGTCGGCTTGACCGTCTGCTTCTGAGTCGGCTTGGCCGTCTTGGTCTGCGTTTGCTTCGCAGTCTGTCTCTGGGTTGGCTTCGCTGTCTTTGCCGTCCCGCTACTCGTCGATGCTGCGGTCGTCTGCGTCGGCGCCGGTTTCGTGGTCTGACCCGTCGCCGTGGTTGCCGCTCCCGTCGTCGACACTTGCGACGTTGACGTCCCAATCGCTGACGTCCCGGGTGACGCCGTCGAGTTGTTCGGAGCACCACCGCCACCGATCAGCGGCCCGAATCCACCGTACGAGAGCACGATACCGGCCGCCGAGAGAAAGAACACGATGCCGGCAACTGTCAGCACCACGTGAACTTTCCCGAGGCCGTTACTCTGTGCGCGTCCGCTCATCGGTGATTCTTCTTTCGTTCGTCTACTTAAATGGGTGATTTCGTTCCGGGTTCGCAACAGTCTGACTGTCTGAAACCATCGGGCGGAAACCACGTTTAGGCCCTGCCAAAGGATCGAAATCGGCCGTTCGGTCGCCGGGTAGACGTTCGTCACGTCTACCGGGACGGTCGGACTCGTTCAGCGGTTCAGCGTGTGGATCGCTTCGCCCTGTGCGTGTTCGGCGGCCTCCATGACCGCCTCCGCGAGCGTCGGGTGGGTATGGATCGTCGACGCGACGTCTTCGAGCGTCGCGCCCATCTCGATGGCGAGCGCGAGTTCGGCGATCAGTTCGGACGCCTCGGGGCCGACGATCTGACCGCCGAGGACGAAGCCGGTCTCCTCGTCGGCGACGATGCGCACGAAGCCGTCCGTGTGGCCGGTCGTCAGCGCGCGCCCGCTCGCGTTGAACGGGAACTTCCCGACCGCGGGCGTGAAGCCCGCCTCTTCGGCTTCGGCGGTCGTCATGCCGACGGTTCCGATCTCGGGGTCGGTGAAGACGGCCGCCGGGATGGCCTGATAGTCGAGTGCGGCGGGTTCGCCCGCGATGACCTCCGCGGCGACGATACCCTCCTTGCTCCCCTTGTGGGCGAGCATCGGTTCGCCCGCGACGTCGCCGACGGCGTGGATGCCGTCGACGGCGGTTCGCGTGCGGTCGTCCGTCTCGATGAAGCCGCGCTCGTCGGTTTCGAGACCGGCGTTGTCGAGGTCGAGCGTGTCCGTCACCGGACTGCGACCGACGGCGACGAGCACCTTGTCGGCCTCGTAGCTCGACTGCTCGCCGTCTTCGGTCTCGGTGGTGACGACGATGCCGTCGCCGTTGTCCTCCCACCCGGCGGCCGATTCGCCGAAGTTGAAGTCGACGCCGAGGTCCTCGGCGCGCTTGCGGACGACGCGCGCCACGTCGTCTTCGTAGCCCGGCAGCACGTCGTCTAACATCTCGACGACCGTGACGGCGCTGCCGAGTTTGGCGAAGACCGTCGACAGTTCCATGCCGATGTAGCCCGCGCCGACGACGACGAGGTGGTCCGGAATCGTCTCCAGCGCCAGCGCGTCACGCGACGAGAGGACGCGCTCTCCGTCGAACTCGAAGTTCGGGATCTGGATCGGGCGCGACCCGGTGGCGACGATGCAGTGTTCGAAGTCGACGGTTTCGGAACCCTGCCCCTCGCCGCCGTGGGCGACGCGAACGCTGCCGTCGTCTTTGAACCGCGCCTCGCCCTCGATGAGGTTGACGCCGTTCGCCTTGCAGAGTTTCTCGACGCCGCCGGTGAGTTGAGAGACGACGCCGTCTTTCCACTCGCGCATCCCCGAGAGGTCGACCGCGGGGTCGGCGTGGATGCCCATCTCCTCGGCGTGACCCGCCTCGTAGGCGACATCGGTCGCCGTGATGTAGGCTTTCGACGGGATGCATCCGTAGTTCAGGCAGGTGCCGCCGTAGGCGTCCTTCTCGACGAGCGTCACGTCGAGGCCCTTCTGTGCGGCGCGGATGGCGGCGACGTAGCCGCCCGGCCCCGCACCGATGATCAGTACTTCCGTTCCGGTTGAGATGTCTCCGACGACCATTATTCGATGAGCAGGAGTTTGGGGTTCCGCAGGTACTCCATGACCCTGTTCGTGAACGCGCCCGCGACCGCGCCGTCGATGACCCGGTGGTCGATCGACAGCGACATCGGGAGCGTCTTGCGCGCGACGACTTCCCCGTCCTCGACGACCGGGCGGTCCTCGATCGCACCGAGGCCCATGATCGCCGTCTCGGGGTAGTTGATGATCGGCGTCGCGTACTCGCCGCCGATCGCACCGAAGTTCGTGATGGTGAACGTGCCTCCCTGCATCTCCTCGCGCGTGACCTTGCGCTCACGGGCGCGGGAGGCGAGGTCGTTGACCTCGCGGGCCAGTTGCAGGATCGACTTCTGGTCGACGTTCTCCACGACCGGCACCATCAGTCCGGCGTCGGTGGCGACGGCGATGCCGATGTTGTAGTACTTCTTGAGAACGATCGCCGAGTCGTCCGGATCGGACTCGTCTAACGTCGAGTTGAGGTACGGGTACTCTTTCAGCGCCGTGACGAGCGCCTTCATCACGAACGGCATGTAGCTCAGACCGACGTCCTGCTCTGCGGCGATCTCCTTCAACTCCGTACGGAGTTCGACCAGTCCGTCGATCTCGACCGTGTCGTGGTGGGTGACGTGGGGCGCGGTGTACTTCGACTGCTCCATCTGCTTGCCGATGGTGCGTCGGACACCCCGGTAGGGAATCCGCTCCTCTTCGCCCGCCGCCGTCGCGGTCGTCGCCGGTGCGGCTTCGGCCGCTGATGCGGTCTCTGCCTCGGCCTCAGCCTGGACTTCGGCCTCGCGCGCGGCGCGCTGGGCCTCGGCGTACTGCTGAACGGCTCCGGGGGAGACGAACGACTCGCCGTCGCGCTCCTCGGTGGCCGGCACGTCGTTGATGTCGACGCCCGCCTCCTCGGCGGCGCGCCGGGTCGCCGGTGCCGCGAGGGTTCGCTCGCGTCCGGCCGCCCCGACGCTTCCACCCGCGGTCTGACCGTTCGTCGCCTGCCCGCGCTCCTTCGTGGCCGAGTTGCCGCTGAAATCCACGTCGCGCGGTCCCGACGCCACCTCGTCAGCGTCGGACTCGGTCGCTGCTTCCGCACTCTCGGCGGCCGCACGAACGTCACTCTCGTTGACCCGTCCGCCGGGGCCGCTCCCGGAGACGCCGCCGATGTCGACGCCGAGTTCGCGCGCCAGTCGCCGGACGCTCGGTGCGGCGAAGACGCGACCGGCCGAACCGGTCTCGGTCTCGGCCGGTGCCGTCGTCTCTTCGCTCCCGTCGGCGGCTTCCTTCGCCGCCTCGGCGTCGCTCGGCTCCGCTGCTTCCGCGGCCTCGTCGACCTCGTCTTCCTCACCCTCGACTTCGAAGGTGATGATCACGTCGCCGACGGGGACGACTTCCCCCTCTTCGGCGAGGAGCTCTTTCACCGTCCCGTTGTACGGTGAGGGAACTTCGACGAGCGCCTTGTCGGTCTCTACCTCCGCGACCGCCTGATCTTCACTGACCGCGTCACCGGCTTCGACCAGCCAGCTGACGAGTTCGCCTTCCGCGACGCCTTCACCGACGTCCGGCAGTTTGAATTCTTTCGTCGCCATTGGTCAGAAGTCTACGGCCTCCCGGATACCGTCCTCGATTCGGGCCGCCGAGGGCAGGTAGTAATCTTCCAGCGCGTACAGCGGGAACGGAACGTCGAACCCGGTGATGCGCTCGACGGGCGCTTCCTGGTACAGCAGCGCCTCCTCCTGAATGATCGCCGTGATCTCGCCGGCCAGTCCGCCTCGCTTCGGGGCCTCGTGGACGACGGCCGCGCGGCCGGTCTTCTTGAACGACTCGACGATTGCGTCGGTGTCCAGCGGTGAGACGGTCCGGAGGTCGACGACTTCAACGTCTATCTCGCCCTCCAGTGCCTTCGCCGCGGCCATCGTCGGCTTCGTCATCGCGCCGTAGGTGAACACCGAGATGTCGGTGCCCTCGCGTCGGACGGCGGCTTCCCCGATCGGGACGGTGTACTCGTCTTCGGGAACGTCACCGCGGAACGCGCGGTAGATGAGTTTCGGTTCGAGGAAGATGACCGGGTCGGGGTCGCGGATCGCGGAGATGAGCAGGCCCTTCGTGTCGTACGGCGTGCTCGGGATCACGACTTTGAGTCCCGGTTCGTGGGCGTAGAACGCCTCCTTCGACTCGGAGTGGTGTTCCGGTGCGCGGATGCCGCCACCGTACGGTGCGCGGACGACCAGCGGGCAGGTGAAGCGGCCACGGCTCCGGGTGCGGAGACGGGCGGCGTGGCTGACGATCTGGTCGAACGCCGGGTACATGAACCCGGAGAACTGGATCTCGGGGACCGGCTTCAGGCCGTAGGCGGCCATGCCGATGGCCGTCCCGACGATGCCGGACTCGGCCAGCGGCGTGTCGATGACGCGGTCGCCGCCGAACTCGTCGTAGAGTCCTTCTGTCGCGCGGAAGACGCCGCCGTTCTTGCCGACGTCCTCGCCCATCACGACGACGTCCTCGTCGCGAGTCATTTCGGTGTACAGACCGTCCCGTACCGCCTGTACGAGCGTCAGGTTCTGCGTCGCAGTGTCTTGTTGTTGCGTAGCCATGGTTACTCTCTCAGGAATGCTTCGTCGCCGTACTTCTCGCGGAGCGCTTCGAGCGCCTCCTCCTGTTCGGCGAGGTACTCGGGTACGTCCGCGAACACTTCGGCGAACATCTCGGACGGTTCCGGTCGTTCGACGGACTCGGCGGCATCGATCGCCGCGGCGACGTCGTCTTCGACTGCCGCGCCGATCGCTTCGACCTCGTCGTCGCCGACGATTCCCTGATTCCGGAGATACTTCTCCAGTCGTGGGATTGGGTCTTTCTGTTTCCAGTGTGCTACTTCCTCGTCGCTCCGGTAGACCGTCGGATCGTCGGCGGTCGTGTGCGCGCCGAAGCGGTACTGGATCGCTTCGATCAGCGTCGGACGACGTTCTTCGCCTGGGTTTTTCGCCTTCTCGATGGCCTCGCGGGTGACCTTGTAGACGGCCAGCGGGTCCATGCCGTCGACCCTGACTCCCTCGAAGCCGTATGCGATCGCTTTCTGAGCGATCGTCTCGCTCGCGGTCTGTCGTTCCCGAGGGACGGAGATCGCCCACTGGTTGTTGTTACAGAAGAACACTGACGGCGTGTCGAAGACGCCCGCGAAGTTCATGCCTTCGTGGAAGTCGCCTTCACTGGTCGCACCGTCGCCGAAGTAACAGAGGAACGCCTTGTCTTCGCCTTTCAGCTTCGACGCCCACGCCGCGCCGGTCGCGTGGAGGATCTGTGTCGCGATGGGAACCGCGACGGGGAAGATATTGACGCCCTCGGCCATCTCGTTGCCGTTCTCGTGGCCCATCCAGTACAGTAGCGTCTGCTTCAGCGGCAGTCCGCGGACGACTTCGGCTCCGTGCTCCCGGTAACTCGGGAACAGCCAATCGTCCGCGTCGAGTGCGTAGGCGCTCCCGATCTGAGCGCCCTCCTGTCCGGAGAGCGGCGGGTACGTTCCCATCCGACCCTGCCGTTGCAGGCTGACGGCCCGCTTGTCGAAGTGCCGAGCCAGTCGCATGTTGCGATAGATGTCGACTAGCTCGTCTTCGGACAGGTCGGGCACGTCGCCGACTGCGTTGCCATTCTCGTCGAGAACTTGGACTCGTTCGTCCGAGTCACGCTGCAGCGTACTCACGGTAGAACCCACCTGCGCATGTTCGAAGAGTCTCCCGCCCGGATTAAATGAGTTTCGTATATAGTTTACTATAGGCAGAAATACTGCCAGTCCGGTCAGATCCGTCCATCGCTCCCTACGATTTTTTGTAAAGTAAACATTGTGCCCGATTTCGGTCAGAGAAATATGGTTCCTCCGAATTCTTCCCCGAAGATAATGGACAAATGGGTAGGACCGCCGTGCGGGACGGTGACGGGCGACAGAGGCGAAATTCATCCGTCCGTGTCACGGATCGCGCCTCGATATGGTAACCGTGATCACAGTTGCTTTTCCAGGCTCTGATACACAAAACATTTACCGGCTCCACCGACGGAAACGTATGCCCTCCGGGACACTCGAACCACGTTACGGCGCGCTGCGCTCCTGCAGCGCCTTTTGCGACACATTCTGCGGAGCGTACACCGACGAAATGTACCGAACTCTGTCACACTGTTCGAAACAGGTGAATCGCCGTCACCTCGACCCAGACCCCGACCCAGCCGATGAAGAGCCGCTGGAGGAGTCCGTCCGGGAAGAGTCCCGCCCCGTCGCTTCCGGTGAGTGAGTAGAGGAGGACGAGTCCGAGGGCGACGACGCTCGCCCACCGAGTGTACCTGTCGTATCCCTCCCAGCGGGGGTCGTGACGGAATCGGCGTGACAAGATGTACATGCTGGCGATCGTTCCGAGAAAGAAGACGACCGAGGAGAGTTGGTGGTACGTCGACGTTCGCGCCGACCAGTCGATGACGCTGATATCGGAGCCCGTGGCCACCGGGAAGAGGCCGGCACCGGCCAGCCCCACCCCGGCGAGCGCCAGCAATCCCGGTCCCCAGCGCGACCCTCGTCCGCCGGTGAGTCCGCGATGGAGGCCGACGGCGTAGGCGACGAGCAGTAGACCGCAGACGAGGAAATTCGCGTCCTGAACCGCGCCGTAAGGTGCTTCGGTCCCCCCGAGAACGCTGATCACGTCCCTGACGTGGCTGTAGCCCGGCGTGATCGCCCCGAGAACGACGACGACGAGCGTGAACGCGATCGGTGCGAGTACCCCACAGAGCGCCAGCGTCCGTCGAGTGTCGATTCCGGTCCCGCCACCTGCCGGTTCGGACGTGCTGACGCCGCTGCTCATTCCTCACCTATTCGGTCGTCGCGGAGAAAAAGCTACAGTCCCGATCAGTCGCCGCTCGCCGCCCGCGCCTCCTCGCGGGCCTGTTCGACGCTCTTACCCTCTCGGAGTACGGCGTCGACGAACAACTCGCCCGCCTTGTACGACGAGCGGACCATCGGACCGGACGCGCAGTAGAGGAAGCCGAGTTCGTCTTCGGCGACCCGCTGCCACGTCTCGAAGGCGTCCGGGTGGACGTACTCGAAGACGTCCAGATGCGTGCGCGACGGCTGGAGATACTGGCCCAGCGTGACCACGTCGACGTCGATCTGTCGCAGGTCCGAGAGCGTCTGGTAGATCTCGTGGTCGTACTCGCCGAGGCCGAGCATGATGCTCGTCTTCGTGTAGATGTCCGATTCGCGTTTGACCCGCTCGAGGACCGAGAGGCTCTGCTCGTAGTTCGCCCGGCGGTCGCGGATCGGCCACTGGAGTCGCTCGACGGTCTCGATGTTGTGGGCGATCACGTCCGGTCCGGCGTCGATGATCTCCCCGACGAGTTCCGGGTCGCCCTCGAAGTCGGGGATGAGGACTTCGACGAGGATGCCGGGGTCGCGGCGTTTGATCTCGCGGATCGTCTCCGCGAAGTGTGATGCGCCGCCGTCCGGCAGGTCGTCGCGGTCGACCGACGTGAGGACGACGTAGTCGAGGCCGATCTCGACGACCGCGGCGGCGACGTTCGCGGGTTCGTCGGGGTCGAGCGGTTCCATCCCGCCGGTGGCGACGTCGCAGAAGTTACACCCGCGCGAACACCGATCGCCCATCAGCATGAACGTGGCCGTCCCTGCCCCGTCCCGACCGCTCCAGCACTCGCCTAAGTTCGGACAGTTGGCCTCTTCGCAGACCGTGTGGAGGTTGCGGTCGCGGAGCGTCCGCTTGATCTCCGTGAAGCGCTGTCCGGACGGCGGGCGCATCTTCAACCAGTCGGGTTTGCGCCTGCTGCTCATACTGTGTCCTTCGGCGGCGCGGGCAAAAACGTGAGGATTTTCTCGATCCCGTCGTCGCCGTCGACGTGAGCGGCTATCAGTTCGGTTCCGATCGGTTCGGTCCGCCCGCGGCGTCCGCGGCCGTGGACTCCGGATTCGCCGCGCTCGCCGCGGCGGAGTCGAAGTTCGTCGCCGCGTTCGCGGCACCGGAGTCGGACGCCGTCGTGGCGTCCGAGGCCGACGACTTGGTCTCTCTCGTCTCGAGCGTCGGCGATTCGCCTTTCGTCGACGCCACATCGCCGATCGCCGCGAAGAGGTCGTCCATCCAGCCAGCGAGATCGTTCGTCTCCACTTCGTCTCGCAACCCGCCGATCCGCTCTCGACGCTCGTCGTCGTCCATCGCCAGTGCCTCGCCGATCGTCGCGGCGAACGTCTCCGTGTCGTAGGGTTCGACCGTCGTGGCGTACGTACCAAGTGTTTCGCCCGCGCCCGCGAGGTCGCTCAGGAGCAAGACCCCGGGGTCGCCGGTCTGGGCGGCGACGTACTCCTTGGCGACGAGGTTCATCCCGTCGCGGACGGGCGTCACCAGCGCGAGGTCGCTCCGGCGGTACAGGCCGTAGAGTTCCTCGTCGTCGAGCATCCCGTCGGCGACGACGACGGGCGTCCAGTCGTCGGTGCCGAAGCGCGAGTTGATCCGGTCGACCCGCCCACCGACTTCCCGCTGGAGTTCGCGATAGGCGTCGATTCGGGAACGACTCTCGCTGGCCTTCTGGACGTACGTCAACCGCCCGCGCCACTCGGGGTGCGTCTCCCAGAACCGATAGAGCGCGTCGAGTCGTTCCGGAATGCCCTTCGTGTAGTCGAGGCGGTCGACGCCGACGGCGACGGTCGTCTCCGGGTCGATCCCGTATCGCCGCGCGAACGTCGGCCAGAACGTCTCCGGACACGCTCGGCTCAGCCGTCCGATCCGCTCGCTGTCGACGCCCATCGGGAACGCTTCGACGCGCGTCGTGCACCCCCGGTAGGTCACCTCGCCCGTCGTCCGGTCGACGCTCGCGTCGTCGAGGCCGTTGGCGACGCAGTCGAGGAAGTTCTTCGCGTATCGCGGGACGTGAAAGCCCAGCAGGTCGTTCCCGAGCAGTCCGTCGAGCAGGTCGATCCGCTGTGGAGAGACGCGGAACGTGTCCCACGCGGGCCACGGGATGTGCCAGAACTGCATCAGCGGCGTCGACGCCGGAAGCGACTCGCGGGCGAGTCGCGGCGCGAGCGCGAGGTGGTAGTCCTGAAACCAGACGACTGAGTCGGGTCGAGCGTGCTCGCTGACGACGGCGGCGAACCGCTCGTTGACCTCGCGGTAGCGACGCCAGAACGCGGCGTCGAAGTTGGTCTTGTCGACGAGGTCGTGGCACAGCGGCCAGAGGACTTGGTTGCTGAAGCCGTAGTAGTACTCTCGAACCGTCTGTTCGTCGAGCCAGACGCGCCGGAGCGTGTATCCCGGATCGTCCGGCGGGACGCGCACGCAGTCGTTCGTATCGACGATCGCTCGATCCGCGTCCGCATCGCCCCATGCGATCCACGTCCCGTCGGTCCGTTGCATGACGCGATCGAGACCGACCGTGAGGCCACCGACCGGCCGGTCGACGACGACGCCGTCTTCGGTCTGCCTGTGCTGGTACGGTTCGCGGTTCGAGACGACGATGAGGTCGGCCGGTTCGGTCGCGGTCGTCGCCGTCTCAGGTTCTCGTTCGACCCATTCGTCCGTCGCCTGTCGGTGCGTAGCCATCGACTACGTCGACTCCCGCGTCTGAGTCATCGACTGTACCGTGGGATCACCGTATCCGACGTTACCACACACGACGTTCGCGACGTCGGTGGCGGTGACGTAGTCGGTTCCGCCGGTTCCCGCGGCCTGTCTGTTCAGTTTCTCCATGCACCGATAGAGTTCGCCGACTGCCTCTGCCTTGCTCTCGACGTAGCGGAGCGGTCTGGCGCACACCGTCTCACCGGCGTACTGCCGACAGCGAATCACCCACCGTGAACTGCCCGCGTATCCCGGTTCTCCGGACCGGGTATCGAGTTTGACGGCTTCGAGGCAGAGCCCGGACCCTCGGTGCTCGAACCGAATATCGGGTCCTGCTGGCGTGATACACACCCAGTTAGCCGGGGCCCGCCCCTCGTTGAATCGCCTGGTGACGCTCATAACCTGTTCGTCCGTTCACGCATTGAAAGAAAGCCCATTGTGCCTGTATATACCGACCCTTTGTACTGTCGTTTGATACTGTACCTCACTCGAACGCCCGAGGAAGCCGATTTCGGGTGTTTGAGATGTCTCGAAGGCATCGGTCTATCGGCACGGCCGACAGGTTCAACTCTAGCGACAGCGGCGGCTTAGATATGAGTACCATCGCCGAAATCGAACTCGCAGCCTCGGAGTTCGCTCTCGCGCACACGCTAGAGGCGTTCCCCGATACGGAGTTCGAAGTGGTCCGCATCGCTGCACACGACCGCAACCACCTCATGCCGTATCTCCGCGCCAGCAAGGGCGAAATTGATTCGCTCCCGGATCGTCTCGAAGACGATTCGAGCGTCGAAGCGATCACCATCGTCGACGAGCTAGAGGACGAAATCCTGTTTCGAATGAGTTGGATCGAAGACATCGAGGCCGTCCTCCACATGGTGCTCGAACAGGAGGCGAGCGTCGTCGAGATGCACGGACTGAACGACACCTGGTACCTCCGCGTGCTGTTTCCGGACCGCGAGTCGCTCTCGGCGACCCACGAGTTTTGCACCGACCACGGGCTGACCTTCACCATCCGGAACATCCACGACCTCGAACGGTCGGTGAGTCGCGGGGAGTTCGGACTCACTCGCGAACAGTACGAGGCGCTCGTCACCGCCGCCGAGTTCGGTTACTTCAACGTCCCTCGGGAGGCGACGATGGGCGACCTCGCCGACAAACTCGGCGTCTCCCAGCAGGCGCTCTCCGAACGACTCCGACGCGGCCACAAGACGCTCATCAACGGTGCACTCCGCATCGACGAGTCCAAGATCGAGCACTGACTTCGACGTCGGCTCACTGACGACCGGCGAGAAACCGCTCCGCTCGATTGCGCCCTGCCCGGCACCGTGGTCGTTTTGCGACCCGCTCTCGTTCTCCCAGGACCAGTCTCTGTTTTCTCTGACGTATCGTTCTTAAATGCAATCGTACTGTCGGTATTGTCGACTCGAATTATTCGGTTTGATATTGTGTCGCTTTACCGATTGTCAATCATCGTCAAGCTTTTATTGTACGGCGGTATCGACAGAATCATAACTATGTTCGACGTCTCACAGGAAGAGATCACAGAGGGGTCGATTCCGTGGGTCCTCCTCTCGTTGGCGACTCCGATCGTCGTTCAACAACTCGTCGTCGTCGCCCAACAGCTCGTCGACATTTTCTGGGTGGGACAGTTGAACGCCGACGCAGTCGCTTCCATCGGGCTGGTTACGCCGCTCATCGGACTCCTGAGCGTGGGCGCGTTCGTCGCCTACGTCGGTGGCCAGGTCGTCGCCGCTCAGCGTGTCGGGGCCGACGACGAGGCCGGCGCTCGACAGGCCGTCTTTCACGCCCTCCTGTTCGTCCTCGGCCTCACGGCCGTGTTGGCCGTTCTCGTGTACTTCTTGGCCCCGTCGATCATCGGTCTGTTCCGTCCCGGCACCCGGGAGGCCGACTACGCCGTCGCGTACGTCACGACTCTCTCGTTCGGGCTGATCTTCGCCGGGATGAGCGACGCACTCGAAGCCGGCTTCGTCGGCTGGGGCGACTCGCGCACGTCGCTCATGATCAACATGACGACCGTCGCCGTCAACATCGTTCTCGATCCCTTCCTCGTTCTCGGACTGTTCGTTCCGGGTTTCGACGGTTGGGGCGTTCGCGGCGCGGCGCTGGCGACCGCCACCGCGTACTTCTGTGGGTTCACCGTCGCTTTCCTCGTCGCTGCCAGCGGCCGACGCGACTTCTCGCTCACCCGTGAGACGGTGCGGTTCGATCCCGACCTCTTCCGTGAAGTGCTCTCGGTCGGCGTCCCGAAGGCCGGACAGGAAGTCGGCCGGCAGGTCGCCCGACTCATCATCGTCACCGTCGTCTCCTTTACCGCCGGTGCGGCCGGGATGGCGGCGTACACCCTCGGCGCTCGCATCGCCACCGTCGCCTTCGTCCCGGCGGCCGCGCTCGGGAGCGCCGCGACGAGCGTCGTCGGGCAGAACCTCGGCGCAGCACGCCCCGACCGCGCGAACCGGACGACGTGGATCGGCATCGTCACCGCCGTCGTCGGACTCACCGTCGTCGGCATCTTGCAGGCGCTGTATCCAGGCACAATCGCCCATCTGTTCGTTCCCGACATCTCCGGGTCGGCCCTTCGACACGCCACGTCGTACCTCACGATCCTCGCCTTCGGTTACTGGGCGCTCGGCGCGATCTACACGGTCGAAGCCGGCTTCAACGGCGCGAGTCGGACGAAGGTGAGCATGGTCGCGACGCTGGTCCAGTACTGGGCCGTCCGCGTCCCCTTCGCTGTCATCGGCGCGTACGCGTTCGGACTGGGCGTCGACGCCGTCTTCTGGGCCGTCACGCTCTCCAACATCGTCGCCGCCGCCGGACTCTGTGCGTACTACCTCCACTCGACCAACGAGGGGATGTTCGAACAGGCCGCCAAGCGCGTCGCCGACCGATCCGGAAACGCCGCTGACTGACTGCTTCTCTCCTCCGTCTGGCGATGCCGCCGATTGACCGCTTCTCCACGCCGTCTAACGACGCCGCCGATTGGCCGCCTACTCCCGCTGACTGACCCCCCTCTCTACGCTGCCGCGCGATTTCACTTTCACTCCACGACGGAAACGCATTTGACGCCGTGGTCCCCGTGTCTACGCGATGACTCTCTCTCCGTGTCTCCGCTCGGTGGTGGCGGAATGAAGGTCGCCGAGGCAATCCCCGAGTTCGCCGACGCCTTCGGGTTCGAGGAGTTCAACCGGATGCAACGCGAGGCGCTTCCGGCCATCCTCGACCGCGACGACAACGTCGTCGCCAGCGCGCCGACGGCCAGCGGCAAGACGGCGCTCGCCGAACTCGCTATCTGCAAGTGCCTGCGCGACGGCGGCACCGCCCTCTTCATCGCGCCGATGCGCGCGCTCACGAACGAGAAGGAAACCGAATGGGAACGCTTCGAATCGCTCGGCTACTCGGTCTACGTCGTCACCGGCGAACGCGACCTGAACCCCCGGAGGGCCGAACGCGCCGATATCCTCGTGATGACGCCCGAGAAGACCGACTCGGCAACGCGCAAACACGACTCGCCGCGCTATCAGTTCATCGAGGGTGTCGACTGTTGTGTGATCGACGAGGTCCACCTGCTCGACTCCGAGAAGCGCGGGAGCGTCCTCGAAGTGACCGTCTCGCGCCTTCGGCGCATCTCTGACCCTCGAATCGTCGCGCTCTCGGCGACCATGCCGAACGTCGAGGACGTCGCCGACTGGCTCGACGCCCCGCCGGAGACGACGTTCGAGTTCGGCGACGACTACCGCCCGGTCGACCTCCACGCGGGCGTCAAAACCTACAGTCACGGCGAGAATTCCTTCGCCGACAAGTACCGACGCCTCTATCGGGCGCTCGACCTCGCCGAACCGCACATCCGTGACGGCGGACAGGCGCTCGTCTTCGTCTCCTCGCGGCAAGATACGGTGATGGCCGCCGCGAAAGCCCGCGACGAACTCCCCGAACGCGACGTGCCGATGGGCGCACGCGGCGACTACGACTACCACACCGAGGCGAAGGAGTTGAGCAACGACAGCCTCCGGAAGGGCGTCATCGACGGCGTCGGCTTCCACCACGCCGGGCTGTCGAAGGGCGACCGCGACCGCGTCGAGCAGTGGTTCCGCGAGGGGAAGGTCCAACTGCTCTTCTCGACCTCGACGCTGGCGTGGGGTGTCAACCTCCCCGCTCGCTGCGTCGTCATCCGCGACACGAAACACCACGACCCGCTCGAAGGGGAGGTCGACATCAGCCCGCTCGACGTACTCCAGATGCTCGGGCGCGCGGGTCGTCCCGGCTACGACGACGTCGGCTACGGCTGGGTCGTCTGCGACCGCTCGGACGCCGACCGCTACCGACGCCTGCTCAAGGAGGGGAAGGAGATCGAGTCGCGACTCGACGAGGACTTAGAATCCCATCTGAACGCCGAGATCGCCATGGGTACCATCGCCGATCTCGACGACGTGCTGTCGTGGCTCGGAACGACGTTTTACTACGTCCGCGCGCAGAGCAAGCCGGACGCCTACGACTTCGAGGGGCTACGCGGCCGTGTCCGGGAGACGCTTCAACGCCTCGTCGAGCGCGGGTTCGTCGAGACCGACGAGGATCTCGGCGTGGAGGCGACGGCGCTCGGGCAACTCGCCTCGAAGTACTACCTCCGCCTCGAAACCGCCGGGCGCTTCCGATCGCTCTGTGAGTACGAGCGAATCACCGTCGACGACGTTCTCGAAACGGTCGCCGCCGCCGCCGAGTTCGACAGCGTCTCCGCCCGCACCTCCGAGGGCGACGCCATCGACGCGGTCCTCAGAGGAGAAACGACGCTCGAAGACGGCCACCGGAAGGTGCTTGCCATCCTCGAAGCCAGTATGACCGGGTCGACGCCCGCCGACCTCCGGAGCGACGCGTGGGTCATCCGGCAGAACGCGCTCCGACTGCTCGCCGCGCTCCGCGAGTTCTTGGACCGCTTCGCCGGTGCGCGAGCGGCCAACCTCGCCTGTCGCGTCGAGGCGCGCGTCGAACACGGCGTCGGTCGCGACGCGGTCGGCCTCACGGCCATCGACGGCGTCGGGTCGGGCCGTGCAGAGACGCTGTCGACGGGCGGACTCGCGTCACCCGCGGACGTCGTCGCCGCCGGGAGCGACGAACTCGTCCGCGCGGGCATGTCGAAGGGCGTCGCAGAGCGAGTCGTCGAGCGGGCGGCGGCGCTCCCCCGCATCGAGGTCGAGTGGGGAGACTTCCCCGAGACGATCGCGCGCGGCGAGAGCGAGATGCACGAGGTGACCGTCCGCACCCGCGGCGGCAACGCCCGCGTCGGCGTCCGCGTCACCGTCAACGGCGTCGAGATGAGCACGAAGACGACCTACCTCTCCGGGTCGACGACGGTTCCGGTCGGCGTCTTCGGCGCACAAGAGGAGCTAGAGTTCCGGATCGAAGTCACGTATCCGTCGTATCCCCTGCTCCCATCCGTCGAGTCACGGGCCGTTCGGGTCGTGTAAGCGTCCGCGACGCTCAAATTCTGCTGAAAATTGGCCGCTACAATTATGCATTTCTTTCACGAATCGAACCGTCGTACCGGAACGGTCACGTTCCGTTGATTTCAATGGTTCAGGTCGCACTCATCGACGGCGAACCGTATCACCTAGACGATCGCTACGACGTTCTCGAACGGTATCGTTTCGACGGACTGAGCGGCGTCCTCGTCGACACCGACGAGACGATCGACGACGAGGCAGTCGTCGCAACCGATCCCGACTACGAGGTAGAACTCCGGATCACGGACGAGTCCGTGCACTCCGAGAGCGACGTGGCGACGATGGACGACGTTCGACGCGTCAACGACATTCCCGAGCGCGGGACCACCGGCGACGGCGTCCACGTCGTCGTCACCGACACCGGGATCGACACCTCCCACCCGCTCTTCTCGGACATGGACGTCGCGCAGGTCGACATGACGGGGTCCGGGTCCGGCGATCACGTCGGGCACGGGACGGCCACGAGCGGGCAGGTCGTCAGGATCGCACCGGACGTGAAGCTCACGATGGTCAAAATCTTCCCGGACAAAGAGCAGACCAAGTCGAAGTACATCATGCGCGCCTACCAGTGGTTGTTCGAACACGCCGACGAGATCGACGTGGTCAACATGTCGTGGGGCGGGCAGTCGATCAACAAGACCCAGGACCACCTCCAGAACAAACTCGTCCGAAAGGGCGTCCGCGACACGACGGCCGCCGGCAACACCGGCGGTCGGGGTGGCTCACCGGCGACTGCCAAGCGCGCGTTCGCCGCCGGTGCCTGCACGAAAGACGGGAAGATGGCCTCCTTCTCGTCGTACAACCCCGACCACGACAACCCGGACGTCGCCGCGGTCGGTTCGCAGAACCGACTCGCTCGGGCTTCGGGGACGAGTATGGGTCACCCGCTCTCCGATAACTGGACCGTCGCTTCCGGAACCAGCTTCGCCGCCCCCGAACTCGCGGGGATGGTGGCACGCTACCTCGAACGCTATCCGGACGCCAAACCGTCGGTCGTCAGCGAGGACTTCGACACCAACGCTCGCGACATCCCGGACACGCCGAAGGACGCTCACGGCATCGCAGACTACGCACACACCGTTGCCAAGAACGGTTGCAACTCGCCCGGTCAGTAATTCGCAACCGACTTCTTTCGGATCCGTTTACCCGACTAATTTTCATCCGAGTCAGTCGCTCACCGTGCGTGTGAGTGGCTCTCGTTCCTGAATTTGACGTGTCTCCATCCGACAATCCCAAGCCTTATTGCGCTCTCTGACTAACCGGTTAGTCAATGAGTTGTAGTACTTACCGAAGAGTCGCTACGGACCGTTTCTCGCGGTCGGTGCCGGGCGAGCGTGGGGTGAGCGGATGAGTTTCCTGAAGGCAGATCGCCGCGTGCTGGTGCTCGCGCTGGCGCGGATGGCCGATTCGATCGGGAACTCGTTTCTCATCATCGTGCTCCCGCTGTACGTCGCCAGCAACGTCGTCACCGGCGGGACGTTCGGCCTCTCGACGGCCCTCATCACGGGGCTGATTCTCTCTGCGTTCGGGTTCTTCAACAGCCTCGCCCAGCCCATCGCCGGGCGACTCTCCGACCGATCGGGGAAACGACGCATCTACATCGTCATCGGGCTGTTGATCCTGACCGTCGCGAACTTCGCGTACTCGCTCGCGGGCAGTTACAGCGCGATGCTGTTCATCCGGATCTTCCAGGGGATCGGCGTCGCCTTCACCATCCCGGCCTCGATCGCGCTGGTCAACGACCTCGCGGACGACAGTTCGCGCGGCGGCGACATGGGCGTCTTCAACACGTTCCGACTGCTCGGGTTCGGTATCGGTCCGATCGCCGCGGGGACGGTCGTCCACGCCGGACCGTACGACTGGCCCGTCGTCGGCCAACTGACGGGCTTCGACGCGGCGTTCTACATCGCCGCCGCGGGGGCGCTCATCAGCGCGGTGCTCGTGCTGACGTTCGTCGCTGACCCGGAGACTGTCGACGAGGAGGAAGCCAGCGACGATTTCGAACTCTCGTTCATCGAAAACGATCAGCACGGCTTCCTCGACCCGGTGTTCACACTCGGCATCGCATCGCTGTTCGTCGCGATCAGCATCGCGCTGCTCTCGCCGCTCGAAAACAAGATCAACGCCACGCTGCATCAGGGACCGACGATGTTCGGCGTCGAGTTCGCGGCCTTCCTGCTCTCGCAGGTCGTCGTCCAGACGCCGATCGGTTCCGCCAGCGACCGATACGGCCGGAAGCCGTTCATCATCGGGGGCTTGCTGCTCCTGATCCCGGCGACGCTCGCCCAGGGGCTGGTCGTCGCGCCGTGGCAGATGGTCATCGCCCGACTCGCCCAAGGGATCGCAGCCTCGATGGCGTTCACGCCGGCGTTCGCACTCGCGGGCGACCTCGCGAAACGCGGGTCGTCGGGCACGACCCTCTCGATCCTGACGATGTCGTTCGGCCTCGGGACCGCGATCGGGCCGCTGGCCTCGGGCTACCTCGTCAGCTTCGGACTCGTCGTTCCGTTCGCCGTCGGTGCCGCGCTCGCGGCGCTCGGTGCGGTGCTGGTCTACTCCGAGGTACGGGACACCGTCGGCGTCGAACCCGGACCCACCTCGTCGGGCAAGCCGGTCAGTCAGGACTGAGGCACCCGGCGTGGTCTAACGTCGCGACGTTCGACTGACACTCACTCGATTTCCAGCCGACAGTTTCCGCGTTCGGTCCACGGTTCTCGGCTCCGCTCACGCTCGGTAGCCGTCGCGCTCCGCGTCTTCTCGTCGAAAATCCGCTCTAAAATAGTTCGCTGCTTAGCCGGCGACGGCGTCGGCCGCCGTGGCCGTACCGTCGTTTCTGTTCTCCGTGGCGTCCTTGATTTCGAGGAGTTCCTTGTAGCGGTTTCTGATGGTGACCTCGCTCACGTTCGCTGCGTCCGATACCTCCGCTTGCGTGAGTTTCTCGTCGATGAGGAGTCCCGCCGCGTAGAGGGCGGCGGCGACGAGGCCGATCGGGTTCTTCCCGCTGTGGAGTCCCTGTTCGGTCGTCTGATGCAGGAGCGTCCGCGCCTCGGCTTCGAGTTCGTCGCTGACGGCCAGTTCGGAGGCGTACTTCGCCAGGTACTGTTCCGGGTCCGGCGGCGCGATTTCGAGTCCGAGTTCGCGGTTGATGTAGCGGTAGGCCCGCTTGAACTCCATCTCGTCGACCCGGCTCACCATGACCACGTCGTCGATCGACTGCGGTACTCCGGCCTGCCGCAGCGCGGCGTAGACCGAAGCCGTGGCGACGCCTTCGATGGACCGTCCCGGGAGGAGGTCTTCTTCGAGGGCGCGCCGATAGACGACCGCCGCGGTCTCGCGGACCGACTTCGACAGGCCCAGCGCAGAGCCCATCCGCTCGATCTCGCCGAGGGCCTGCTTGAGGTTGCGCTCCTTGGAGTTGCGCGTGCGGAACCGCTCGTCCCACGTCCGGAGTCGCTGCATCGTCTGGCGCTGGCGCGCCGACAGCGTCTTGCCGTAGGCGTCGCGGTTCCCCCAGCCGATGTTCGTCGACAGCCCCTTGTCGTGCATGAGCTTCGTCGTCGGAGCCCCGACGCGCGACTTGCTGTCGCGGTCCTGAGAGTTGAACGCGCGCCACTCGGGCCCGTGGTCGACTTCGTCTTCGTCGACGACGAGGCCGCACTCCCGACAGGTCGTCTCTCCGTGTGCTTCGTCTTCGACGAGTCGCCCGCCGCACTCGGGGCAGACGTACCGCTCGTCGGCGTCGATCTCTCGTGTCGTTCGCTCGGAACTGCGTTCGTTCCGTTCTACAGAATATGTGCGTGTTTCGAAAGTGGTTGTGTTATGTCGGTGCATTACCGACATGCGTGGCAGTCCACTACCCTGCCAACATTTTTACTATGTCACGCACGCTTATAAGGGATTCGAGGGGCGTGCTAGCGGTCTACTCGACAACTCGTGCGAGCGTAATCAATACGTGTCTGAATCGAGTACTATGAATCGGTATCGGGTCTCACTAGACTTGTGCACATTATTCGAACGACCAGCCCACTATCGCGAGCGAACGGCTATCTCGACAGCACGCGTGTCTAGTGTGATCTACGATGAGCGTCGAACCGTTCGAAATCACTGTCTCAGAATCGACCCTCGATGATCTCCGTGACCGACTGTCGCGGACGCGCTGGCCCGACCAACTCCCGGACGTTGGGTGGGATTACGGCACCGATCGTTCGTATCTCGAAGCACTCGTCGGCTACTGGCGAGACGACTTCGATTGGCGCACGCGAGAGGTGGAACTCGGGCAGTTCGACCACTTCCGGGCCGACATCGACGGCTTTGGAATTCACTACCTCTACGAACGCGGCGCGGGCGACGACCCGATGCTCCTCCTCCTCCTCCACGGGTGGCCAAGCACGTTCGTCCGGATGCTCGATATCGTCCCGCTCCTAACCGATCCCCAGCGATACGGCGGCGACCCGACCGACTCGTTCGACGTCGTCGTTCCCTCGTTACCGGGCTATGGATTCTCCGATCGGCCTACCGAACGTGGAATGAGCGTCGCCCGGACTGCGGCTCTCTTCGAGAGGCTGATGACGGACGAACTCGGCTACGAGCGGTACGCCGCCCGCGGTAGTGACTTGGGAGCCGGTGTGATCCAGCAACTGGCCCGGGAGTATCCCGATTCGCTGATCGGCATCCACGTCTCTGGGACGAATCCGTCTCTTCGGGACGTTCCGGACGACCTAACCGACGCGGAGCGCGAGTTCGTCGAGAACGCCCAACAGTGGTCACAGACCGAGATGGCGTACGCCATGGAACAGTCGAGCAAGCCCCAGACCCTCGCGTACGGACTGAACGACTCCCCGGCGGGACTGGCGGCGTGGATCGTCGAGAAGTTCCGAGCCTGGAGCGACTGTGACGGTGACCTCGAATCGCGATTCGGCAAAGACGAACTGCTGACGAATCTGACGATCTACTGGGCCACCGAGACGATCAACTCCTCGATTCGGATGTACTACGAATCCGCCCGCGGTGCGGGGAGTCAGGCCCAAATCGACGTCCCGACGGCGATGTTGATGTCGTCGAAGGATATGTTCCCGACGCCGCGAGAGTGGGCCGAACGAACCTACCGGATCGATCGGTGGACCGAGACCTCGCGAGGCGGGCACTCCTTGGAGTGGGAGGAACCGGAGCTGGTCGCCGACGACGTTCGCGCGTTCTTCCGGTCGCTCTGAGAGGGCGGAACGACTCGAACGTAGCGAGCCTCGGTGGTCTCGCGCGCTTCGATCCGAATTTGTGTGTGAACCGTGGCCAATTCGTGCGGAAGTTCGGTGATGTTTCTTCGTCGTGACGGGTGAAATCAGCGTCATGGCCGGGAACACTCCAACCGACGTCGCTCCCGACTCGAAAGCAGGGCGGTTGGAACGGTATCTCTACCGCCGTGCGAGGGACGGTAGCTTCTACTTCAAGAGTCGAGAGATCACAGACGAGGTCGGACTGTCCGCAAAGGAGATCGGTGCGATCGTCGCGACGCTTCGCGAGCAGAGCGATTCGATCGTCATCGAGCGGTGGGGATACACGCGCGGCACGACGTGGTACGTGGAGCGTACCTGACACCGTGATCGTGAGGCAGATCCTCGCTAGCGTCCGATGTTAAACCTGATCTCACGCGTGACAGTCGCCTTCGAGAGAACGCCGGTGAGTCGCCGGATGTCGTTCCTGAGGATACCGAACACGAATAGCCGATCTGAACTCCCTGGTTCGTCGACGCCGTCCGCGCCTGAATCACGCTCCTACTCCTGTTTAATCGACGCACGCTGTCCTTTCTCGATGGGTGCACCGACAGTGTTCCCCCATTCAACCCACGACCCGTAGTAGTTCCGAATCCGCTCGTATCCGAGAATTTCGTGGAGTACGAACCACGTAAGCGCGGAGCGTTCACCGATTCGGCAGTACGTGATCACGTCTTCTTCCTCGTCAATTCCGTGCTCGCCATAGATCTCGCGGAGTTCGTCTTCGGATTTGAAGCACCCCGTATCCTCGACCACCTGATTCCACGGAATGTTCCGTGCACCGGGGATGTGTCCACCACGCTGGACACCCTCGTTCCAACCGGGTGGAGCGAGTATCTCTCCCCGGTACTCCTCTGGTGTACGAACGTCGACGAGCGTCGTCTCCCGGTCGAGTGACTCCATCACGTCCGGGCGGTCCGCCCGGATTTCGCTCTGTCGGCCGGCGACCGCATACGACCGCGGCGTGAATTCCGCGACATCGCTGGTAAACGGCGCGTCGCGTTCCTCCCAGAAGTCCCGCCCGCCGTCGAGGAGACGGACGTCCGTGTGCCCGTAGTACGTAAAGAGCCAGTAAGCGTGCGCCGCAAACCAGTTCCGCATGTCCCCGTAGAGGATCACCGTCGACTCCGGTGTGATCCCGAACGATCCCAAGAGTTCCCCGAACGCCGCCTCCGTTGGGACGTCGAACGTCGTCGAATCCTGAAGGTCCGTCTTCCAGTCGACTTTGGTCGCCCCCGGAATGTGACCGTGCTCGTAGTTACTGGGATCAATATCGACCTCCAGCACCCGCAGCGATGGGTCGTCCCGGCTGGCATCGTCGAGACGGTCGACGAGCCAGCCGACGGAGACGATGACATCGGTGGTGGCGTCTGTCATACCCGGTAGTTTGTCGGCGAGTCCATTAATCTCCTGCTGTCATACCTGAGTCGATCACTCGAGCCACCGTGTCCCGTCGTCGCCGTCGACGTACTGGTGGACGAGCTTCGACTCGGCCTGCCGGAGTCGATACGAGAGTGTCGACCGCGGGATTCCGAGATCAGTCGCGATTTCGTCGAGCGTCGTCTCTCGTGGCGGGTCGTAGTAGCCCGCTTCCACGGCGGTCCGAAGCGCGTCCTCCTGCTCGTCCGGAAGCGCCACGCCAACCGATTTCTCGCGTCGCCACCCCTTTGCGTCCTGGAGGTGACCCATGGTGAACGAGAGACCGTCGCGGAGTCGCGCGCCGAGTTCATCGTAGAAGATTCCGATCTTCTCGTCCGAACGCATGAGGACGCGCCACCAGCACGTCGACGCGCGACGGCGCGTCTCGATGATCGATCCCTCTGGGAGGTACTTGCCTGCGAGCGTGTGAACCGACTCGCACCCGGAGATGCCCGCGAGGTAGGAGTAGAGGACGAGTTCGTTCGTCGAACGCTCGATGACGTTGTGGTGACGGGCGGCGACGCATCGTCGTTCGGTGATCGCCTCCCCGCAGGTGTCGTCGTCGAAGCGAACCGCCTCGAGAGCGTCGAGGGCAGCCTCGGGGCCCGTGACGTGTTCCATCCGCCAGAACGCGTTCTCGTCGACGATGACGTCGAGCGAGTGGGCGCCCACTCGCGGGTGCTCGGTGAAAACGTCCATGACGGGATCGGTTCCCCGGTCGTA
Organism: Haloferacaceae archaeon; assembly: GCA_963715525.1. Classification (GTDB taxonomy): domain Archaea; phylum Halobacteriota; class Halobacteria; order Halobacteriales; family Haloferacaceae; genus MFD01721-c6. Next base: position 3,292,790 of record OY970248.1, on the reverse strand, counting down.
ATCGATCGCGAACGTGAGCTCCCGCATCACCCACGTTTCGTTGTCGCTCGACAAAAAGAGTTCGTGACGTGGTCAGAAGAGTGCCTGGACGACAACGAGCATCACGGTCGCGACGACGAGGAGGCCGGAGAGGACGACGAGGATGGGTCCGTAACCCGTCGAACGCAGTTCGTCGACCCGGAATTCGAGGCCGAGACCGGCGAACGCGAGCAGGAACGTCCAGTCGGAGAGATGCGTGAGTGAGTCGATCTGCGCGGCGGTCAGGAAGCCGAGGTTCGCGACGATCATGACGACGAGGAAACCAACGACGAACTTCGGGAACGTATCCCAGAGGAACCGCCAGCTAACGGTGGCCGTCCCGCCGTCTGCCGCCACGCTGTTCGCATCGGCGCTCGCACGCTTTCGGGCGTAGTAGACGGCATACGCGACGGCGACGAGTCCGATGAGAGCGTTTCGCGTGAGCTTCACGAGGAGCGCCCACTGGCCGGCGGTCCGTGAGTACGCGAAACCGGCGGCGGTGACGGGACCCGTACTGAACATCGTGAGACCCGCCCAGATACCGAAGACGGTGCTCGAGAGGCCGAACAGGTGGCCGACGGCGGGGTAGACGAAGAGTGTCGTCGAGTCGAAGAGGAGGATCGTCGCGGCGGCGAAGGCGACGTTCGAGTCGTCGGTGTGAATACTCTCGGCGATAGCGACGACCGCAGAGACGCCACAGATGCCGGAGCCGGCAGCGAGAAGCGACCCGGTTTCTTCGTCGATAGAGAAGACGAAGCGTGCGACGAGTTCGACGACGACTGTCGTCGTGACGACGGTGACGGCGACGAGCAGGAGGATGGCGGGTCCCGCGGTGAGGACCCGATCGAGGGCGATCCGTGCGCCCATGACGACGATTCCGACCTCGAGCCAGATCTTGTGCGTACCGGCGGCGTCTCGGGCCCAGTCGGGTATCCCGTAGAGGTTCCCGATGAGGAGGCCGAGGAGGATGGTGAGTATCAGGTGGTTGACGGGGAGGACGGACGCGATACCGCGGCCGGTGAGCCCGATGGCGAGCAAGAGGAGAAGCCCCGGAACGAGTGTCCGTCTCATCTGCTCACCACGGGATCGGCACGCCGAGGTGGACGAGCACGAGCGCGAGAAGACCGAGTAAGACGGCCTGCCAGCCGCTCTCCAGGTTCATCCATCGCTCTGTGAGCCCATCGACGATGTACGTGGTATCGGTCACTGTATCTCTCTCTCGGATCGCAAGTGGAATGAATACTCGTTTGTCGAAGGACAATATTTGTCGTACGACAATCTATGTATCCGCTCAGTATCACACGAGACGAGTGACCGCGAGTAGGACTCTTTGATCGGCAGTGACTTCCGAGAGAACGTTTGTACCGCCCGCTTCCCGTGACACCACGCAGTCAAGCGAAGGCGAGTCGCCGTCTACAGGAATTCTCCGAACCCGTGCTAACGTTCACGCCCACCATTTTGTATCGCGCCTTCTGGTTTATGTTATTCCAGCATCCACTCTGTAGACTGCGGACTGACCGGTACTCGACGGTAGCGACCGCTCTCGGGAGTCGAAAATCGGAAAATCAGTCGCGTAGTCTCAGAACGGGGCCTGCGGGCCTTCGTCGCTGTCGTCATCGTTCGTTTCGCCGGGGAACGAAGGAGCGCCGCCGCCGCCCGCTGGGTGGTGGCCGCCCATGCCGCCGCCCATCCCGGTATCGGCGTGTACCTTCTCGATTTCGGGGATCTCTTTGACCATTCGGCTCTTGATCGCCTGGATCGTCATCGGCGAGATCCCACAGCCGGAGCAGGCTCCGCCGAGTGCGATGCTTACCTCTCCCGTCTCGCGGTCGAGGTGCTGGATCGCTGCGCTACCACCGTGCATCTGGATCTGCGGGAAGTTGCGGCGCAGAAAGTTCGTCACGCGCTCTTTCAGGTCGTCGTCGGGATCCTGACTTTCCGTGCTCATGTATCGCGGTTGGGTACGAGCGTTCTTAGGCCTTTGGTTCCCTACCCTCCCGCAACCTTAGAATTACTCCGTCTGAGGCGGCTCTACGTCGAACACGCGGTAGAGTTCGTCCTCGAGTTCGGCCAGGTATCGGTCCAGCGTGTCGTCGAGTTTGTCCTCGCTGACGACGACGTTCGTGACGCGGTCGTGCGGGTTCGGCGGGAGTTCGATGCGGAATCGACCCTCCTCGTAGAACGGTTCGGACTCGTTGAGCACTTGCTGGTCGATGGCGTGGATGAGTTGTGAGTCGTATCGGTCGTTCATCGTGCTGAACGCGTTCTTGTACGCTCGCTGAAGCTCTGGGAAGTAGTGGACGTACTTGTCCTCGAACTTCTCGGGGTCGAAATCGCTCATACTCCCGAATCGGTGAGGAGAGAGAAAAGTCGGGCGATTTTCCGAACAGGTCGGCTTCTATCAACCGTCTCCGGTGATATCAATTCGGCAGCAGTTCAGAAATTCCCGTTCACGACGTTTGCCAGCCGCGTCCGGTCGAAGAGTCGCTCGTCGTCGGGGATTTCGGGATACGGGTTCCCGTTGACGTAGCCTGGCCACTCGCCGAACTGATCGGGATAGAGCTCTTTCGCCGTCATCTCTAGTTGGAAGAGGTTCATGATCGGCCCCTGATAGCGCATCCCGGAGGCGTAGACGTGATCGTTCTGCACTGCTGAAAGTCGCTTCCCGAGCCGATCGTTTTTCATCTTCTTGCGAGCGTCACCGACGTAGTATCCAGGGGAGACACCCCACAGCATGAGGATCACGTCCGGGTCCGCATCGAGCATGGCTTCGTAATCGACGGTCCCCCAGAGGTTCGGCCAGTCTCTGTCCGCGAACGCGTCGGTCGCCTTCAACGGACGGGTGTCCGCCAGCCAGTACCCCGGCTTGTTGAGGTGATACGTGTAAAACGAGTCGTCGCCGAGCGTTACACGGACCGCGGTTGGCCGCTCTTCTTTCGGCGGAAGCCCCTTTTCGATCGTCGAGAGCAAGTCGTCGTGAATGGACTCGAGAGCCTCGTACCGGTCTTCCTCTTGGAATACCTGCGCGACTTTCTCGAACAGTTGCCAGAGGTCGTAGTACTGGTAGTCGTCTCGGTAGCCCTTCGGCGGTTGGTGACGGGTTCCGCTGTAGAAGTTCCCGAACCACGGCGCGACTTTGTCTCTCACTTCACGGATATCGTTTTGATCCCAGTTCTTCTGCGTCGAGACGTAGGCCGGGTCGACAAAGTGGACGTCGCTGTCGAGGCTGAACAGCGACTCCTTGTTGAGACCGTTTTTCAGCGGATCGGGTAGTCCCTTCCACTCGAACGACACGCCGTCCAATCGGTCGTAGTAGGTGTTCATCGTCTTGCCGGACATCTCCGGGACGTACAGTGCGTTGACCGCATCGCCGTGACCGAGCGCGACCGCCATGTCGGCGTACTGTGGAAACACGACGAAGGCCTTCTGGGGAACGCCGTCGAACTCGACTGCACCCATCGGCGACATCATCACCGAGTTCGAACCCTCACTCTTCGTACCCTCGGTTGTCGATTTATCCGTCATCGATCCGCCCTTCGTTCCCGTCGTTTGCGACCCTGACGTTTCCGGCGTCGACGTTTTCGTCCCTCCCGATTCGTTTCCGGCACACCCTGCGAGCACTCCACCACCGAGGAGTGCACCGCCGCGCTTCAGGTAGCCTCTCCGCGTCCAACCGTTGGTCGAATCCATCGTTTTAGGCATCCCTAAATCAGGCTTATCGTTTTTGGTCTACCTAAAAATATAACAACAATATGTCGTTTAGTGTGCGCGGCGTGCTTCGGACACTCCGTGAACCGAATCCGCTCCGTGTGGGCCGTCTCTGGCGCGATATTCGCTTCTCACCGATTTCGGCTCGTTTCGAACACGGAGCGCCATATATCTCATTTTGCTATATCAATTCTGGTTGTGCGCTTCTCGGGCGGTTCGGGAAGACATCAGAACGACACGGAATCCGAGATGAGAGCGGATGACGAACTGCGCCAGGGAGCGTAGTCGACAACCGCTGGTTCACACGTGATCGAGTTCGTCACGTCCGGAGACGGCACGGGATCACATATCGACAGTTCGGTAGTCGGGCTCGCCCGTGAGGTTTTGCAGTTCTCACAAAACTTCGAGAGACTCGTCGTCGCTCTCTCTGATTCGTTTACTCCTGGTCCTCGACTGTCGCGGTCGCAGGTCGAGCGGATCCGAAAAGAGCGGTTTCTCCGTCGATACGACGTCTACTCGTCCCGTTACCGATCTACTCGCCGACTTCACGTCCGAGTTCGACGCTGGTCCGATACCGACGTCGGGTGGTCATCCAGTCGAGAAGGTACTCGACGACGGCGTCGGTTCCGTTCGCGACTGGCGACGGTTCGGGAGGAGACACGACCGCTTCGAACGCTTCGTCGATGGAGTGGACGATCGAAATTCCCTGTACGCCGTACTGCTCGATGCGGTCTGCGATACCGCGCTGGCAGTCGATGAAGGGGTAGACGACGCACGGCGTTCCGGCGACTGCGGCTTCGGCGATCGACGAGAAGCCGGTGCAGACGACGACGTCCGCCGCCGCCGCGTACGGATACATCGCCGGGACCGGCTCCCAGTCGGGACCGCCGACGAGGCGGACCGTACGCCCCGACGCTCGGAGTCGTGTTACGAGATCGTCGAACCCCGTCGAGTACGTCCCCGGGATCACGAGAACGTCGAACGGGTCGACGGCGGTGGTATCGGCGGGTTCGTACACGATCGGACCGACGGGGATCACGCCCGACGGCGCGTGCTCGGACCACAGGCTGGTGTAGAAGAACCCCTCTCCGATGTGTTTCGAGTATTCGTTGAACAGGCGGAATCCGAGCTGTTCGACCGCCCCGTCGAAATCGGCGGCGGTCGAGTGGTCGATTCGAAAGAACGGAACTCGACGGATCGTCGCAGCGACCGCGGCGAACGGATCGTCCGTCAAGAGCACGGCCGGTTCGACCGCACGGAGCCACGCGAAGAACTCACGGAGGCGACGGGCCGCCCTCGGAGCGGTATCCGCGAGCGCCTCGACGACCGACGCTTCCCGCTGACCGATGAAATCGAGCGACTCCGGTTCGTACTGCTCGATTCCGTTGAGCCGAAAAAACCGCGCTCCCGGTCCACCTCCGGCGACAGCGATCCGCTGTCCGGTTGCCTCGAGTGCCGACGCGATCGCCAACATCCGAGTTGCGTTCCCCGCACCTTCGGGTGCGTGAGCGAGAGCAACGAGTTCGTCGGAAAGAGCGGTTGTATCATCCATTAGAGGACGTAGTCGTATCAACCGAACACGGGTCGTATACAAAAATACTGCTGAGACGTGTCGAATGAGAAAGTGTTAATATAGTACTCTTGCCAGCAACACTGAATGTCGGATACCTGTGTACTGGTCCCCACTGTCCGAAATCCCGATTGTATCGCTGCGTACGTGAGAAATGCGCGCACGAACGGATTCGATACCGACCGCCTCCACGTCATTCTCATCACGGAGAACTTCTGCGACGTCGAAGCGATGGAAGCCCTCCTCCGACGGCTGAACGTTTCTGGCGATGTCTTCGACGAAAACGCCCGTAACGACTGGTTCGCCTCACACGGCTTGCGAGCGCACGCTGACGTGATTCCGGCGAACTCTCACGCCGAAACGTCCTTCGGCTTGCTGTGGATGCTCACCCATCCCGAATACGAGTATGGGATCTTCATCGACGACGACACCGCCCCTCACCCCGACTTCGACTTCTTCGGGGCACATCTCGACCATCTCGGTGCACGCGAGCACGTCGAACACGTTCGCTCCGACGAACGCTGGGTGAACGTCCTCTATCAGAACGTCGAACGGCACGGCCTGTATCCGCGCGGCTATCCCTACAGTGCGATGGGTGAAACCGTCACGACCGACCGCCAGGACTCGAACGAAATCGTCGCTAGTCAAGGGCTGTGGACGAACGTCCCCGACCTCGACGCGGTTCGAATCCTGATGGACGGCGACCTCCGCGGCCAGGCTCAGACACTTACGCGACGCGAGGACTTCACGGGTAACTTCGTCGCCAGCGAAGGCCAGTATCTCACCGTCTGCTCGATGAACCTCGGCTTCAAGCGAGAAGTGATCCCGGCGTTCTATCAGTTCCCCATGGACGACAACGAGTGGGGGATCGGGCGCTTCGACGACATCTGGTCGGGTCTCACGCTGAAGAAAGCCGCCGACATGCTCGATAAGAGCGTCGTCACTGGCTACCCGCTCTGCGAGCACAACAAGGCCGAGCGTTCGACCTTCTCAGACCTCAACAACGAAGTCCCCGCGCTCGAATTGAACGAGCACTTCTGGAAGGCAATCGCCGACGCTCCGGACACCGCAGCGGACTACTACGACGCCTACGAGGGAATGATCGAAGCCGTCGACGCCTACGACTTCTCGACTTACCAGAACGCCGAGTTCATCTCGTTGACCGTCGAGAAGATGCGCCAGTGGCTCGACGTCTGCCGTGCGCTCGACGCGCAGTCTACATCGCGGCCTGCTCCCCTCTCGTCGCCCGATGCGTAGGCTTCCCGCTCGATGATGCTCCGGGCGATCGCAGTCCGTTCAATCCGACCCGTCTGTTTCGGGCGGACGTGCCCGTGACGTTTCGCGAACGAAACAGAGTCCGTCGAACGCTTCTCCGGGAACGTATGACTGCGTATAGCCGGCCGGAGAGGCGGGATCGTACAGCGAGTCTCTCGACGGGTAGTAGAACAGTGATAGTCCTCGAAACCGCAGAGAGTACCACCTCCGAGGGCACGACCGGAATCCATCAGCGATAGTGGGGTGCCAGACTCGGTTGGGGGCGTCGTGCCTATCGCGAGGCAGTCTCCGGTCCGAGGACGACACCGAGACGCACTCAACTCGGGGCTGTTGACCTATGAAGTGTTAGTTCGATACGTGGCCTGTCTCCGCCGGGTTCGTCTCATCCCTTTCTGTTTTCTCGCACCTCCTGTCTGCAGTGACCGCGCGCCGCCGACTCTCAGATCGGATTGGTCGCACGCACGAGTATTTGGGTGCCTCTGATCGCACGGACGCCGATCACCGCCTGCGTTCTCGGTGGATGATTCCACCGATTTTACTCACCTCACGCGGATATATAGTGATTGACCGAGATCAGGCAGAGATCGACTGCACATTCGGTAGAAATTATGCACAAATTTGGGTGTCACTCACCGTTTATTCACCATGAGATACCAATTCCATATCGCGACATGAGATTTATGCTCGGCAGTTCGTGGTCAGCGTCGCTCTCCACTGTTTCACGCTCTCGGTCGGTTAAATCGGACCTCTATCGTGTTTTCGAGCGACTCAGGGGAACGTGTTTCCCGTGACCGTGATCGGTATCTTCTCGACGAACTTGTAGCTCCCGTCGGCCGCGGCGAGCGTCGCTTGCTTCCCGACCGGAACCATGACGTTCGAGAGGCTCGTCTGTGCAGCATCCACGGTCCCGGTCCAGACGCTGCTCCCGGACGCGTTGATGACGCTTATGTTGCGCACGTTGAATTTCACCGTCGCCTGTTTCGTGAGCGTCACCTTGATCGCGGCCCGATTCGAGCTCCACGACTCCATCAACGACACGTCTTTGAACACTTTCGAGTTCGACAGACCGGCTTTGACTGACAACCCCGTCGACACGCAACCGCTCGTCGCGGTCAACAGGAGTGCGGTGCTGCCTAGTACGGCACGTCGAGAGAAATGAGAGTCGGAGCCGGTCATACGTCAGTAACAACACCGACGCCCAGCGCAGGCGTAAGGATATTGGCCGCCGTGTCGGCCGGATTTTCGCCGTCGCGTCAGCCTAACTGCTCACCGACGATCCGATCGACGTGCGCGACGAACTCGCCCTGTGTTCCGCGCGGAATCGTCGCGCCCGCGGCGACGTCGTGACCACCGCCGTCGCCGCCGACAGCGCGCGAAGCTTCGCGCATCGCCGTCGAGAGGTCGAGACCCTTCCGCGTCAGGACGTGGCTCCCCCGCGAGGAGACTTTGACCTCGTCGTCACCCTTGTCGGCGAAGGCGATGATGGGCAGTCGAGCGTCGATGCCGTTCGCGCCGACGGCCATCCCGGCGACGATGCCGACGATCGTCTCGCGGATGCGCGTCCCGGCGTCGAACCACTGAACGTGTTCTTCGACCGTGACGCCCTCGTTTTTCACCCACTGGAGCCCTTCGGAGAGGTTGCGTCGGTGGTTGCGCAGGAGCGTCCGCGCGCGGTCGAGTGCATCGGCACGGTCGCCCAGACAGACTGCGAGGCCGACGTCGGCGCGGTCGTATCGAGCCGTCGCGTTCAGCAGCGTCGAGAACTCGCTCACGTCACGGAGTTCCGTCCCGGCCTTCTCGTTCGCGAGCGTGTACGTCGTCCCGACGAGGTCGTCGATACGGTTCGGAGGGACGCCGCGCGAGACGGCGTGCTTCAAGAGCGCGCTCACGAGCGTCTGGCGTTCGTCCATCGTCAGATCCACCCATCGTCGCCACTCGTCGCCCGTCCGAAGGTCGAGGTCGAGTCCGTCGAGGAACCGGATCGCGCCGGCTTCGTCGTTGGAGATACCCGGAATCCGGGCGTCGCTCGCGTATTCGAGAAGTTTCGGGAGCGGTCTCGTCTGTCGGCCGTAGATCGTGAGGTCGGTTCCGGCTTCGACGACACCGACTTCGACCCCCTCGGCGACGATGCCTCCGTTCGCTCCGTGCAGTCCGCCGTCGCCGTCTTGCATGTCGCCGACGGCTCCGACGACGGCGAGGGCGGCGAGGTCGCGGTTGTCGACGCCGTCGGACTCTAACGCTCGCGCGAGGACGTAACTTGCACCCGCACCGGAGAGTTCCGACGCGCCGTTGATCCCGAACAACAGCGGATTCAGGTGGTACGTCGTCTCCGCGTCCGCCGGTCGGTGGTGGTCGGCGACGACGGGCGTGAAGTCGCCCGCGGATTCGCGCTCGACGATGACGTCGAGTTGTCCGCTCCCGAAGTCGGTAAAGAGGACGGTCTCGTGGTCGGTCGCGGCGATGGTGGCGATCTCGTCGGCGTCGAGTTGCTTCGAGAACACCGTCTCGAACGGAATCTCGGCGCGTTCGAGCGCCGTGGCGGCGACGGCGGCGCTCGTCAAACCGTCGGCGTCGATGTGCGACGCGAGCAGTACGCTCTCCGCTTCACGTAACCGATCGGCGCACGCTTCGGCGCACTGTTCGAGTTCGGGGACGGGTCCGGTCACGGCGAGTGGTAGGTCCTCTCTCCGATTTAAACTCTCGTTCTCGCGGATGCGTTTCACGAGAAATTTTCCGCGGTCACGTCCGACGACGGATGACGACGAGCAGTACCGCGGCAACGATCGTCAGGCCGGCGAGCAGTTCCCACCCGCTCTGATAGCCGGAGTATTGGACGAGCGCGCCGAAGGCGGGCGGTGCGACGAGTCCGCCGACGTTGATCGCGGTCTGGCCGCCCGCCGTCGCGGCCCCGATGTCGTCGCCGTCGACGAGGTCGCTCAGACAGGAGTAGAACACGCCGGTCGACCCGTAGATCGTGAGGCCGAGTCCGGCGAAGACGACGATGGCGACCGGAAACGACGCGATTCCCGTCGCGAGCACGACGAAGAGGGCGGCTCCGCCCACGATCTGGACCAGTGCGACGGTCGCCGCCCCGCGAGCACCGCCGAGACGGTCTGCGGCGGTCCCGGCGCCGACGCGGGCGATACTGCCCGCGACCTGTGTGAGTGCGAGTACGATCCCGCCGATGGCGGTCGACTGCTGAAAGCCGTCTTCGACGAAGAGTTCGATGTAGCCGAGCATCGCGAAGATCGAGGCGCCGAGGAAGAACCCGGCGACGACGAGGAGCAGGTACGCGGAGTTCGTCCGAAGGCCGCTGAAGTCCGGCAGCGAGAGCGTCCCTTCGCCGCTCGTTCCGCCGTAGAGGGCGACGAAGCCGAGCGCATAGCCACCGGCGAGCGCCGCGATGACCCAGAATCCCAACTGCCACGCTGCGACGGCAGCGATGCCGGTGATGACGAGCGACGCGATGCCGCTCCCGGCCGTGACGCCGACCTGCTTCAGCCCCATCGCGAGGTTCTCTCGACCTTTCGGCGCGCTGGCGAGGACGCCGCGATTCGAAGCGGGCATCGCCGACGAGTAGGCAGCGCCCAGCACCGCGCCCGCGACGAGCAAGAAGCCGTAGGACGGCGCGAACGAAACGCCGACGGTGGCGACTGCGAGCGCAACGAGTCCGACGACCATCACGCGTTTCTCGCCGTAGCCGTCGACGGCCGCGCCGCTCGGGAAGAGCGAGACGGTGTACCCGAACAGCGCCGCCGTCAGGAAGAAGCCGACGTTCTGCGGCGAGAGGTGGAAGGCGTTGCGGACGACGCCCGTCGCGGCGAAGATGCTGTAATAACAGAGGCTCGCGGCGACCTGCCACGCCGTGACCGTCGCGACCGATCGCCAACTCCCGGATGTGTTCTCGGTTTTCGTCGACACGTGTTTCGAATGGCTCCTGACTCTCGATTCACCCGCCGACTCGGGTAAACGTAGCGAGTCCGGCCAGTCGTGCCCCTTAGTTCTGCCCGATCGAACGTTCTAATTACCGATTCAGAAACGCCCCCGTCGCGGCCCGACATTCCGCGTCGCGTCTGAGTTGCGACAGCGATCCGACGACGCGTTCCCGTTCGCCCGTCCGCTCGACGCTCCGAGCGGCACACTGCCGCGCCGTCGCCACAGACCGAGCGGGGGCGTTCGCGATCCGCTCGACGAACCGCTCGACCGCCGGTTCTAACTCGTCGCTGTCGACGACGCGATTGAGTAACCCCCACTCGTTCGCTCGCTCCGCGCCGATCGGCTCGCCCGTCAACACGAGTTCGAGCAGTCGCTTCCGACCGACCATCGCGCCGACACGCTCGACCGCGTAGGGCGGGTACGCGCCGATGTGTGCCTCCGGCAGCGCGAACGTCGCGTCGTCGACGGCGACTGCGAGGTCGCACCCGGCGACGAGTTCGAACCCGCCGCCGTAGGCCAGTCCGTTGACGGCGGCGACGACGGGCACGTCGAGCGATTCGATCCCGAACAGGACGTCGTACAGGCAGTCGCCCAACTCTTCGACCGCTTCGGCAGATTCCGCCTCGTCGATGACGGCGATGTCGTCGCCCGCGCAGAACACGTCGCCGACGCCGGTGACGACGGCGACGCGCGCCTCCGCTTCTGCGCGCGAAAGCAGGTCGGCCAACTCGTGCCAGCCGTCCGTGTGGATCGCGTTGCGCTTCTCGGGTCGGTCGATCGTGAGCCACGCGGCGTCGCCGCGGCGGTCGTAGCGGATCATGAAGTTCGTGTGTGGATGAGTGGCAAAATGTGTCTCGGCCGGGAGACTTCTGACGCGCTTTCGGCGAGTGACTTCTCGACCCTCCTTTTGATACAATGGCTAGAACGTTGAATAGATGATTCTCCCGTGCTTTGTATATGGTAACTGCCCTGACCGACAGTGAAACGAACCAACTCCTGCGCACTTGTCGAACGGCGATCGGTGACGAACTCCGCAGCGTCACGTACTTCTCACCGACCGAATTCCACCATCTGTACCTGAGAGACGACCTCGAACGCGGCACTGATCCGATAGCGTTCGTCGAGAACGAACGCGGCGGGTTCAGTTCCCAACGAACCTACGAGTGGTCCGAACTCGGCGCGTACCGATACACGATGCGCACATTCGAAAACGGGTATCTGGTCCGCGTGATCGTCGGTACCCACGGAATCTACGTGACGACAGATTCGATGACGATGGACCGATTCAACGAGGCGGCAGAAGCGGTTAGCGGTGTTCTCGAAGAGATGGCGTCCCGATCCGAACGACACGTTCGGTGATCCCTTCTCGCCGAGAGCGGGAGGACCCCGCGTTCGTCGGTGTGAACTTTTTCGATCCCGCGCCGGTAGGGGGTAGTATGACCGACGACACTGGTATGACCGACGACACTGGTACGATCTCGAGTCGGCTCGAACGACCGCTCCTCTACCTGATGAGCGTCTTCTACGTCGGTGCGGGCGTGATGCACTTCCTCACACCGAAGGTCTTCGCTCGAATCGTTCCGCCGCGGTTTCCCCGGCCCGTCGCCCTCGTCTATCTCTCCGGTATCGCGGAGATCGTTCTCGGGATCGGCGTGTTAGTTCGGCGGACGCGTCGCCCGTCCGCGTGGGGACTCGTCGCGCTCCTGATCGCCGTGTTTCCGGCGAACGTCTACATGGCGATCAGCGGCGTCCTCCCCGACGGGATTCCGGATCGGTTCCGTGGCCTCGCCCGGATGGCGGTGTGGGTACGCCTCCCGCTCCAGGGCGTCTTGGTGCTCTGGGCGTGGTGGTACACGCGCGTGACGTCCGAAAACAGTTGAGGTGGGTGAGGTGGTTCGGCGTCACGTAGGTAGTGTCCACTTCGGGATGGCGCTGGACGCAGATCAGCCGCCGCCGGGTGGGACTGTCGAAGTCGTCTCGGTCGCTATTTCACCCGTTTCGATCCTACTGCTCAGTGTCGAAGCAGCACGCTCTCACCGCGATTACGCCGTCCTCGAACGCCCTCATTCCTCGACTCGTGACTCCCGACGCCCGAACACGCTGCCCAACTCGGACTGGATCGCGTGGCGCTTGATGAGGACGAACCCCGCGAAGATGAACGCGAAGCCCCCGACGGTCGTCGGCGTGACGGTCTGTTTCAGCACGAGCCACCCGAACAGCGCCGCGAACAGCGGGATGACGTACTCGACGAGGCTGATCTCGATCGGTCCGAGGCGGTCGAGCAGGAGGAAGTACAGCGAGAACCCGCCCGCGCCCGCGACGAGTGCGAGGTAGACGATGGCTTCGACGGCCGTCGGCGTGACGTGTACGTCCGCCATCGACACGTTCGGGAGGGCGAAACTCGTCAGGTGGAGCGCCACCGCGCCGACGCCCATCATCCACGACTGCCCGGAGACGACCGACAGCGTCGGCTCCGTGCGGTGCGTGTAGACCGCACCGACGGTGAACGCGACGGCTGAGGCGAGCACGAGGACGACCCCGCGGGCGCTAGTGAGCAGGTGCGTCGGATTCGGATTGGCGATGACGACGACGCCGACGAATCCGAGTAGGACGCCGACCGCTCCGAGCGGACTGAGCCGCTCGCCGTCCGCGAGCAGTCGGGTCATCGCGGGTGTGATGACCGGGACGAGACCGAGCAGGATGGATGCGACCGCGCCCGTGACGTACTGCTGTCCGGCGAAGAGGAGTGCGTGGTGTGCGCCGATGCAGAAGATGCCGCCGCCGATGACGTACGTCCAGTCGTCACGGGTCTTCGGCCGCCACTGGCGGCCCGTGGCGAACACGACCGCGAACAGCGCGACGGCGGCGAGGTCGAACCGGAACGCGGCGAGCAACGTCGGTGGCAGATACTCGAGGCCGACGTCGGTGGCCACGAACGCCGTCCCCCAGACTGCGGCGAGCAGGAGAAACAGCGCGGCGTCTCGATAGCGCCCCATTTAGTCGTGGTAGGTGGGAGCGGCCGCCTCGACGACCGCGCAGGCCAGTTCGTCGAAGTCGGCCCGGTCGGGGACGACGTCGACGGCGATACCGTACGATTCGGCCGTCTCGCGGGTCGGCTCGCCGATGACGCCGACGACGGCCTCGTTCAATCCGGCGATGGCCTCGTCGCGGACACCGCGCTCGGTGGCGGCATCGAGGAAGTGCTCGACGGTCAGCGACGAGGTGAACGCCGAACCCTCTAGTTCGCCCGCGGCGGCCCGCTCGGTCGACTCGCCGGAGTCTCCGGGCCGGACGAGTCGATAGAGCACCGTCTCGTGGACGTCGGCACCGGCCTCCCGAAGCCCGTCGAGCAGTAGGGCGCTCCCGTGGTCGCTCCGTGCGACTTCGACCCGCGCGCCGCCGACTTCGTCGGCCAGTTCGGCCACGAGACCCGCCGACGAGAATTCCTCGGGCACGCGGTCGACCCCGTATCCGGCCTGGCGGAGCGCCGTCGCCGTCGACTCGCCGATGGCGCAGACGACGGCGTCGCCCGCTTCCCATCCGGCATCGGTGACGAGTTCGACGCCGGTCTTGCTCGTGAAGACGACGTAGTCGGCGTCGGTCTCGGGGACCGTACCCGTCGGCTCGACGGCCAGCATCGGGTCCGGGACGGGCGTCGCGCCGAGCGAGTCGAGCAGTTCGACCGCGCGGTCGAGTCGGCCGTCGTCCGGTCGGAAGACGGCGACGCGGACCTCTCGAGTCACTCGGCGTCCACCTCGTCGTCGCTTTCTCGCTCGCTCGCTCGCGCGAGCAACTCTCGAACGCGCTCGCGGACACCGGCGACTTCACCGATCACGGTGATCGCGGGCGGTTCGATCCCCTCGCGGTCGCGCACCTCGACGATGTCGGCGAGCGTTCCGCATGCCACGCGCATCTCGGGCCACGTCGCTCGCTCGATCAGCGCGACGGGCGTCTCGGGAGCTTTCCCGGCGTCGATCAGGGCTCGCGTGTACTCGGGCAGCTTTCCGACACCCATCAGAACGACGATGGTGCCGCCGGTGTCGGCGAGCGCTTGCCAGTCGACCGCGGACTCCTCTTTGGTCGGGTCTTCGTGACCGGTCACGAACGAGACCGAGGAGGCGTGATCGCGGTGCGTGAGCGGGATGTCGGCGACGGCCGGGCCGCCGACGGCCGAACTGATCCCCGGCACGACTTCGGTCGGAATTCCGGCCTCGGCGAGGTGTTCTAGCTCTTCGCCGCCGCGGCCGAAGACGAACGGATCGCCGCCCTTTAGCCGCACGACGGTCTTGCCCTCGCGGGCGAGTTCGACCAGTCGGCGGTTGGTGTACTCCTGCGGTGTCCACTCGCCACTGGCGCGCTTACCGACGTCTTCGCGCTTCTCCTCGGGGATCTGTCCGAGGATTTCGGGCCCCGGAAGCTTGTCGTGGAGGACGACGTCCGCCCCGTCGAGGAGTCGTCGCGCTTTGACGGTCATGAGGTCCGGGTCTCCCGGACCGCTGCCGACGAGGTAGACCTTCCCGACCGCTGCAGCGGCGTCACCGTCGCTCGCTGCGTCTTCTTCTCTACTCATCACGCTTCCCTTCAGTGGGCTCGTCGGCCTCGCGCGTCGCCTGTTCGATCAGATCGGCCGCGCCGCGCTTCCGGAGGTCCGCGGCGAGGTCGACCGCGGCCTTCGCGTGGTCGTCGGCGGGCAGGTCGCGCGTCGTCTCCACGACGTCGTCGCCGTCGGCACTCAGTACCTGCACGCCCGTGTGAACCTGATCGCCCTGCACGACTGCGTAGACACCGATGGGGGCGACACACCCGCCGCCGAGTTCCGCGAGGACGGTTCGTTCGACGGTCGTCTCGACGCGCGTCCGCGGGTGGTCGACCGCGCCGTGAATCGTCTCGATCACGTCGCTGTCGGTCGCGGTGACGGCGATGGCTCCCTGTCCGGGCGAGGGGACGAACCGGGACGGGGGCAGGCGCTCGGTCTCGACGTGGTGGAGCAGGCCGCTTCTTCGGAGACCGGCCTCGGCGAGCACGATCGCGTCGAAGTCGGTTTCGACTTCGCGGCCGAGCGACGACTTCTCCAACTCCGTGAGGTCCTCGAACCACTCCTCGGTCGACTGCTCGTACTCGGACTCGTAGTCGTCGTCGCCGACGTTCGCCCGGTCGTCGGCGTCGCTGTCGACGCGTGCTTCGTGTTCGCGCTGGAGGGTCGGCGCGAGCAGTTTCTCGACGCGCGTATCGACGTTACCCCTGAGCGGTTGCACGTCGAGGTCGGGTCGGGCGTGCAGCAGTTGGGCCGTCCGCCGGAGCGACGCCGTGCCGACGGTCGCACCGGAGGGAAGTTCGTCGAACCCGGTCCCGTCGGGCGTCACGAGGAGGTCCGCGGCCGACGCCCGTTCCGGAATCCCGGCGACGACGAGGTCGGAGGGGGACTCGGTGGGCATGTCCTTCATCGAGTGGACGGCGGCGTCGACCTCGCCGTCGATCACTTTCTCGTCTAGCGCCCGGACGAACGCGCCAGTCTTGCCGAGGCGGTGGATCAGTTCGTCGCGCAGTTGATCGCCGCGCGTCTCGACTTCGACCAGTTCAACGTCGTATCGGCGGCTTTCGAGTGCGTCTTTGACGCTCGCCGCCTGCCGCAACGCGAGGTCGGAGCCGCGCGTCGCCAGTCGCAAAGTCCCTCGTGTGTTCATACCCGTGTTTGAGCGACGGCCGGTGAAAAGCACATAGCTTTCCGCGTGGCGAAGTCTCCCGCGGGCCATCCGGGCTGCCGCAGTCGGCAGGCCTTTGAGGGTCGTCGGGAAACCCGCGGCCATGTCGCTCCGAGACGCATTCGACCGCCGAGAACCGATCGCCGGAAACTGGTCTTCGTTTACCGATCCCGCGATCGGCGAACTCAGTGCGCAACTCGGGTTCGACTTCGTCGTCGTCGACGCCGAACACACGTCGGCGAGTCTCGAACAGGTCGCGCACGTCGTTCGCGGGATCGACTCGGCCGAGGGCGAGACGGCCGTGGTCGTCCGCGTTCCGGACGACGACCCGACGTATCTGAAACGCGTCCTCGACCTCGGTGTCGACGGCGTAATGGTCCCGATGGTCGAAACGACCGAGCAGGCGGAAGCCATCGTCGAAGCGACGCGGTACCCACCCGAGGGCATCCGCGGCGTCGGTGCCGGGCGTGCAACGCGGTTCGGACTGGACCTCTCGCCCGACGACCTCGCGGCCGCCGAACCGCCGGTCGTCATCCCGCAGATCGAGTCCGAACGGGCGGTCGAAGAAGCCCCGGAGCTGGCCGCCGTCGACGGCATCGACGCGCTGTTCGTCGGGCCGATCGACCTCTCGAAGGCGCTCGGCGTCTTCGGCGAGTGGGAGGGCGATACCTTCCGTGAGGCGGTGTCTGCGGTCATCGACGCCGCCCACGACGCCGACATCGCGGCGGGGACGTTGGCGACCGACGACAAGTGGATCCGGCACTGGGTCGATTACGGCTACGACTTCGCGGTCATCGGATTCGACGTCTCCTACGTCACGACTGGTAGTCAACGCGCGTTGGAGGTCTACGAGCAGGCGCTCGACGAGCGGGAGACGAGCGACTGATTTAACTGATTGGCGCATCGACATCTCGGCCGATAAGGCATTCTCTTGCATGATATAGCAGGCCCAGCTGATTTCATGCTTCGCTTCGTTACTCGTTCACACAGATGAGTGACGCCTCCAAGCGCAGAGAGTCGATGCGAAACGCAACTACCGAGAAGACCAGTGACGAGGAAGGCGTTACCCACGTTCGCCTGCTCACCGACGGTGGCGAGAGCGAGGCCGAGTCGGGTGACGAAGAGAGCGAGGAGAGCGAGAGCGAGCAGTCGAGTCAGGAGAACGAATCGGAACAGACGAGCGAGGCCGAGTCGGGTGACGAAGAGAGCGAAGCGGGCGAGGAAGAGGACGCGAGCGAGGAGGACGACTCCGAGAGCGAAGAGGGCGAAGCCGAGCGCGACTATCGCGACGACGAGGGAACGACCGTGCTGTATCTCGATCTGGAAGGGTTGTTCCTCGACCTCCTCGGTCTGGAAGTCGATCTGAACGAGGTCGAACTCGACGTTTCGGCGGTCAAGGGACCGGGTCGCCTGCTCGGCAACCTCCTCTCGGGCGTCGGCAACCTGCTCGGCAGTGGCTCGGGCGACCTGCTGAGTAGCCTCTTCAGCGGGAGCATCCTCGGTAAGTTGCTCGGCGGTTCGAGCGACGGAGACGAGGGCGAGGAAGGCGAATCCGGGTCGTCGATGTTCGATTCGGCGAAGAATTCGCTGAGTGAGATCTTCGAGGACATCGACCTCGGCAAACTGCTGACGATGCTCCTGAAAGAGATCGTCTCCGAACTGTTCGGCAGCGACTCGGACGAGAAGTCCGACAGCGAGAGTGACAGCGCCTCGGAATCATGAGCGACGACGCGCTGGATCTGAAGTCGATCGCCGACAAGATCGACTTCGAGGACGCGTTCGCAGGTACGGCACTCGAAGGACTGGCCGGCGAGCAGTCACCCTCCGAGACGGCGGGTGGACGCATTGGCGAGTCCATCGGCCGCAACGTCGGTGGCTGGATCGGTGCACAACTCGGTGAGGCGGTGTTCAGCGCCATCGGGTCGTCCGACGAAGGCTCCGAAGACGAGTCGGCGAGCGAATCGGACGAGTCGACAGCCGCGGACGGCGACACTGCCGACGAGGAGACAGAGGAGCCTGCGTCGGCTTCCGGTGACGACGAATCCGAAGACGGCGACGGTGGCGACGAATCCGAAGACGGCGACGGAGGATCGACCGATGAGTAACGATACCGACACCAAACAGGCGATCGCCGAGGAGTTGATTGATCAGGTGGACGTAGGCGAGTTGATAGTCGACAAGGTCGCAGACCAAGACAACGGCGGAGAACTGGGGCGGTCGGTCGGCTCCAGCGTCGGTGCGTTCGCCGGTCGTCAGGTCGGCGAAGCGTTGACACCGAAGTTGCTGTCGAAGCTGGACGGCGGGGACGACGGCGATACGTCGTGGTCGCGTCGACTCCTTCGAGCGGTTATCGTCGCACTCGCCAAGGTACTCCGACAGCCGGAAGTCCGCGAACCGCTCGGCGACGCGCTTCGCGAGTACGTCGACGAGCGAGAGGCCCGCGAAGCGGCGAAAGAAGTCACAGACTCGGCCGTAGACGCCGCCGAATCGGCTGGCGACTCCGCGAAGGACGCGGCCGAAAATGCGAGCGAGACGGCCGAGAGCGCCGCGGGCAGTGCGACCGACGCGGCCGAAAGTGCTGCCGAATCGGCCACGGACGCGGTGAGCGGCGAGGACGAAGAGGCGGAGTCGGACGAAGCGACCGAAGAGGCGGAGAGCGAGGAGGGCGAGGAACTCTCGACGGACGCCGAACCGAGCCTCGATACGAGCAATCTCGACGCGAGCGACCTACAGACGATGCGTCGGGAGACGTTTCGCGAACTGCTCCAAGTGATCTCCTACTCCGACCTCCAGTCGATCGCCAAGGAAGTCGGCGTCAAGGCGAACCTCTCGCGCGACGAGATGATCGACCAGATCGTCGACGCGTTTCAGGAGCGAACGCAGGAAAACGGCGACGAGTCGACTGCAGACGAATCCGAAGCGTCCGGAGAAGCCGACGAAAGCGACGACGAGTCGGACCAACGCGACACGAACGAGGCCGAAAGCGACACGAGCGAGGAGAGCGAAGGCGAGACTGACGACGAGGAGTGACATGCTCGCCCGGCGACCGCCACCCCGACCACCCGATTTTCCCAACGATCCATGAGCGCAGAAGACGTCGAACGCGCGTTCGAAGACACGAAAGAGCGCATCGAATCGGCACTCGATGCGACGAGCGACGGTACGCTCTCGGACGAGGACGCCTCGGCCGTCGGTGACTCGATCGAGAACCTCGTCGACACCGTCGGTGACGCCTCCGTCGGTGGCGTGCTCCGGGTCGCCGGCTTCGAAGACGTTCCGGAGGATGTCGAACCGGCGACGCTGCTGACGTCGATTCAGGACGCCGACGCCGAGACGCTGGTTGCCCTCCACCGCCTGCTCGAACTGATCGAACTCGGCGATTCGTGGTCGGGGCTGGGCGACGAGGAGCGGGCGACGGAACTCGAACGGATCACGTCCGAAGTCGACATCGACGAGGGACTCCCGTCGCTCGGTGGACTGCTGTCATCTGTGTGGGACGCGGTCGAGTCCTCGTCCGAGCCGGACTCGGAGGCGGCGGACGAAGCCCCTGATGCCGACGAACAGGCAACCGATGAGTCGGAATCCGACGATTCAGAGGGCGAACAGTCGGAGACTGACGACACGGAGACTGACGACACGGAGACTGACGACACGGAGACTGACGACGTTGAGGACGACAACGTCGAAGACGGCGACGCAGAGACCGACGATGTCGACGACACCGAGGCCGAAGATATCGACGATACCGAATCGGACGATGTTGACGCCGACGACTCCCAAGCCGACGGAAGCACCGGCGTCGACGACGCCGAGTCCGTCGAGGCGGCGGAGTCGGCATCGAGCGACGACCCCTCCGAAGGGGCCGAAGAAACCGAAGACGAGGAGAGCGTGTCTTCCGGCGGTTCTTTCGCCGAACGGATCGCGGATTTCCGAACGGTGCTCGAGTCGGCCACGGAGGACTCCGCCGAGTCGGTCGCCGAAGCCGCTGTCGACGCGGTCGAGGAGGCCGTGACCGACGATTCGGAGGGGGATGAACCCGAGGACGACGACGATTCGGACGACTCCCTGCTCTCCGATCGGGACGATTCGGAGTCGGCATCGACGCACGGGTCGCGGACTCACTTCTCGACGGTTCCGTCGAACCGACCCGACATGGGCCAGTCGACCCGCTTTTCGACGATGCCGAAGCGCCAGCGCGGGAAGAAAAAACGGAAGTCCGACGACGAGTAGCCTGCGGCTACAGCGCTTCTTTATACGCTTCGAGCGTCTGCTCTACGTCCTCGTCCGTGTGTGCGTAGCAGACGAACTGCGATTCGAACTGGTTGGCGGTGAGGTAGATTCCCTGCTCTAGCATCTTCTGCCAGAAGATGCGCTCCCAGCGTTCGGTCTCAGCGTTCGCCACGTCGCCGCCGGTCTTCGGACACGATCCGAACCGCGGACACGCGGGGCGCTGTTCGCACCCGGCCTCGCAGTGGTCGTCGAAGTCCTCCGGCACCTCGCGAGTGAAGATCGTCTTGAACAGACTGTCCGTCCCGACGACGGTGTACTCGGGGGCCTGATCCTCGACGATGTCGCCGATGCCGCGCCGCAGGTCCTCTCCGAGGCGGTTGACGTGCTCGTACACGTCGTTCTCGGCGGCGTATTTGAGGTACTCGTGACCGGCCGCCATCGTGACCGGGTGTCCGGAGAAGGTGCCCGACTGAAACACGTCGCCGGCGGGGGTGAAGTGCTCGATGATCTCGGCTTTCCCGCCGATCGCGCCGACCGGGAACCCGCCGCCGATGATCTTCCCGAACGTCGTCACGTCGGGCGTGACGCCGAACTTACCCTGTGCGCATTGGAGACCGCCGACGCGGAAGCCCGTGATGACTTCGTCGAAGATCAGGAGCGATCCGTGCTGATTACAGAGTTCGCGAAGCGTCTGGTGGTAGCCGTCGACGGGCATCACGATCCCCACGTTCGCGAGAATCGGCTCGACGAGTACTCCGGCGATGTCGTCGCCGTGTTCTTCGAAGACGGCCTCGACCGCTTCCTCGTCGTTGAACGGTACCGGGATCGTGTGTTCGGCGAACGTGTCGGGGATGCCCGCCGTGCTCGGATGCGGATCGTCCGGGCCACCGGCGACCAGCGTCGATTCCTGGGCACCGTGGTAGCCGCCCTGCATGATGACGATCTTGTCGCGATCGGTGTAGCCGCGGGCGAGGCGGACAGCCGAGACGGTCGCCTCCGTGCCCGAGTTGACGAACCGGATCATCTCGACCGACGGGACGTGGCGAGCGACGAACTCGGCGTGCTCGACCTCGATCTCCGTCGGCCCGCCGTACATCGGACCGTCGCTGGCGTGTGATTGGACCGCTGCGCGGATCGGTTCGGGCATATCGTGGCCGTAGAGGAGCGGCCCGTAGCCTTGGACGAAGTCGACGTATCGGTTGCCGTCGGCGTCGACGACGTGGCCGCCGTCGCCGCGCTGGATGAACGGCGGGTACGGTCGCGTCGCGCGTACCGAAGAGTTGACGCCGCCGGGGAGGACCGACAGTGCCCGATCGTACAGGTCTCGTGAGCGCTCGTGGTTCATGGGGGGCGGTTCGGACGCGGGCAGGAAAGTAGTTACTAGGTGGGGACCGGCCGCCGGGAGAGACGCCGGATCGAACAGCCACGTCGGAACTCATCGGCCAAGCCGGCCACCAACGGCCACGTCGGCTATGAGTGAGGGGGGAGTATCACATAGGCGAACATGCCACAGGAATGGTCCACCGAACGGCCCGACGAGGACTTTCACCGCGTTCTCGACCCCGATGGGGAGTTGCAGGGCGACCCTCCGGCGGTCGACGACGACGAACTGCGCCGGTGGTACCGGACGTTCGTCGAGACGCGGACGTTAGAAGACAAGATGCTGAACATGCAGCGCAGCGGAGAGGCGAGCCTCGTCACCCAGTCGCGCGGCGAGGAGGCGACGACCCTCGGCACCGCGGCGGCGCTCGCCGAGGACGACTGGCTCTTCTACACGTACCGGCAGAACTCGGCGCTGCTCTACTGGGACGTCCCGATGGCACAGGTCGTCGCCGGGAGCATGGGGCACGAACCCGAGACGATGAACGAGCACATCGACGGCGACCCCGGCGTCAACGTCCCGCCGGGGTACGTTCCGATCGGCGTCAACGTCGGCAACGCCGCCGGATGTGCGTTGGCTGATCAGTACCACGACCGCGACGCGGTCACGATGGCGTACATCGGCGACGGGTCGACCAGCGAGGGCGACTTCCACGAGGGGATGAACTTCGCGGGCGTCTTCGACGCGCCGCTGGTCGTCGTCTGTCAGAACAACCAGTGGGCCATCTCTCAGCCCTCGAAACGGCAGAGCGACATCGACAAGTTCGAGAAGCGAGCCGAGGCGTACGGTATTCCGCACGTCCGCGTCGACGGCAACGACGCCTTCGCCGTCTACGAAAAGACGAAGGAGGCCGTCGAACGCGCCCGCAACGGTGAGGGGCCGACGCTCGTCGAGTGCGTGACTTTCCGGATGGGAAGCCACAACACCTCCGACAACGCCGACCTCTACCGTGACGAAGAAACCGAGGAGTACTGGGCCGAGCGCGATCCGGTCGATCGCTTCGAGAGCTATCTCCGCGAGGAGGGAGTCATCGACGACGACGCGATCGAGGAGATCGAAAGCGACGCGGACGAGGCCGTCGACGACGCCGTCGCGGAGGCCCGCGACGTGCCCGACTCCGATCCCGAATTGATGTTCGACCATCACCTCCACGGCTCGTCGTGGAGTGACAGCCACCAGCGCGCCGAGTTCGCCCGCGAGCAGGCGGGCGAGAACCCCTACGTCGACTACACCGGCGACGAGTTCGACTTGGAGGAGTTCGGTGGCGCGTCGGGCGCACCGCTCGACGCGGAACCGCTCGACCCGGACGAGAGCGACACCGAGGAGATGGACCTCGTCGAGGCGGTCAACGCGGCGCTCGACGGCGAGATGGGTCGCGACGAGGACGTGGCTCTCTACGGGTACGACATCGGTCACCTCGGCGGCGTTTACCGGGCCACGGAAGGCCTGATGGACGAGTACGGCGAGGAGCGCGTCGTCGACACGCCGCTCTCCGAGAGCGGCATCCTCGGCGCGACGGTCGGGATGGCGATGCGCGATCTGCGACCCGTCCCGGAGATTCAGTTCAAGGGCTTCGCGTACCCCGCCTTCGGCCAGTTCATGTACACCATGATCAAGACGTACAAGCGTTCCGGCGGTGACATCGACGTCCCGCTGACGCTGCGGATGCCCTACAGCGGCGGAATCAAGTCGCTGGAGTACCACTCCGAGTCGACGGAGACGTTCGAGATCCACGCGCCCGGCGTCCGCGTGATCTGCCCGTCGACGCCGTACGAGGCGAAGGGGTTGCTCGCGTCGAGTGTCCGGTCGGACGACCCGGTCGTCTTCCTCGAACCGAAGCGCATCTATCGCGAGCGCGAGGAGTCGGTCCCGACCGACGACTACACGCTCCCGCTGGACGAGGCCCGAATCGCACGGGAGGGGGAGGACGTGACGCTGGTCACGTGGGGCGCGATGTTCCGCCACGCCGAGGCCGCGGCCGAGGCGGTCGACGCCGACGTCGAGATCGTCGACCTTCGATCCCTGTCGCCGCTCGACACCGAGACGATCCTCGAATCGGTGCGGAAGACGGGTCGACTGGTGGTCCTTCACGAGGCCCGCCGGACGCTCGGCCTCGGTGCCGAGATCTCGGCGCTGGTCAACGAGTACGCGCTCGCCAGCCTGAAAGCGCCGGTCAAACGGGCCACCGGCTTCGACGTGCACTTCCCGAACAACGACATCGAGCAGGACTACCTGCCGGACGAACAGCGCGCGCAGTACGCGATCGAAGCGGTGATGGACTATGAATTCTGAACGCAGCGATCGAAGACGACGGCAGCGATCGACCGCCGGAGGGTCGAGATGAGCGAGTTCGAGTTCGAATTCCCGGACCCCGGCGAGGGACTGACCGAGGGCGACGTCGTGGAGTGGCGCGTCTCCGAGGGCGACGCGATCGAAGAGGACGACGTACTCTGCGAAGTCGAGACCGACAAGGCGGTCTCGGACGTGCCGTCTCCCCGGGGCGGGACCGTGACGGAGATCCGGTTTCAGGAGGGCGAGACGGTCGAAGTCGGCGAAGTCCTCTGCGTGATCGACACCGATGGCGGCGGCGAGTCCGAGTCCGAGAGCGGTGAGGCGGACGAGGACGAAGGAGCCGAAGAATCCGAAGGGGCCGAGGAATCCGAAGGGGCCGAGGAATCCGGAGACGGGGAAGCCGCAGACGAAGCAGCAGACGACACCGAGTCCGAAGAGGAGTCTGAGTCAGAGGGGGACGAATCCGAAGAGTCCGAGGACGAATCCGGCTCGGAACCGAGAGGCGTCGATTCCGAGTCAGAGCCAGCCGTCGAGGCGTCTGGTGACGGTGAATCCGGCGATGGGGAGTCAGCGGGGAGCGAGTCGAGCGACGGTGAAGGCGGCGGTACTGCAGACGAAGGTCGCGTCTTCGCCGCGCCGCGGACGCGGAAGTACGCCCGCGAGCAGGGCGTCGACCTCGCCAGTGTCGACGGCAGCGGACCGAACGGGCGCGTCCTCCAGGCCGACATCGAACAGCACCTGAACGGCGAAGGCGGCGAAACGGCCGAACGCGAAAGCGACCGTTCGGGCGGCGACGGCGTGATCGCGCACCCGTCGACGCGGATCGAACCCGCGCCCGTCGACGCCGACGAGGAGCGGTCCGAGCGACGCGACCTCTCGGGGCTCCGCGGCCAGATCGCCGAGAACATGGTCGAGTCGAAGACCGTTGCCGCACAGCTCACCTCGACCTACGAGGCCGACGCCGAGGCGCTCGTCGAGTTGAAAGAGCGCCTCGACGAGAAACACGACGCGCACATCACCTACACGCCGCTGTTCGTCAAGGCCGTGGTTCCGGCGCTTTCGGAGTTCCCGATCGTCAATTCGAGCGTCGACGACACGACCGACGAAATCGTCGAGAAGCACTACTACAACGTCGGCGTCGCCACCCACACCGAAGACGGGTTGATGGTTCCGGTCGTCCACGACGCGGACGCGAAGTCCGTCGTCGACGTGGCCGAGGAGGTCGGCGAGTTGGCCGAGAAGGCCCGCGACCGTTCGATCGGCGGCGACGAGATGCAGGGCGGGACGTTCACCGTGACGAACCTCGCGCTCGACGGCGAGCATCTGGAGTTCGGCACGCCGGTGATCAACCACCCCGAGGCGGCGATCCTGGGGATCGGACCGATCAAGGAGAGGCCAGTCGCCACCGAAGACGGCGAGATCGAGGTCCGGAATCGGGTGACGCTGTCGCTCACCTACGACCACCGACTCGTCGACGGCGTGACGGCGAACCGCTTCGCGGAGTACGTCATCGAGGGGCTAGAGGACCCCGACATCCTCCTGTCGAGGCTCTAAGTCATGAGCGAGTCAGACGATTCCGAGATCGACGTATCAGACGCCTCCGAAACGGACGTGCTGGTCGTCGGCGGCGGCCCCGGCGGCTACGTCGCCGCCATCCGGGCCGGGCAGTTGGGACTCGACGTGACGCTGGTCGAACGCGAGGCGCTCGGCGGGACGTGTCTCAACGTCGGCTGCATCCCCTCGAAGGCGCTCATCACGGCGACCAACCGCGTTCACGGGGCCGAGAACGCCGAAGAGATGGGCATCAGCGGCGACCTCGACGTCGACACGGCGACGATGAACGAGTGGAAAGACGGCGTCGTCGATCGGTTGACGGGGGGCGTCGAACAGCTCTGTGAAGGCGCGGGCGTCACGCTCGTCGACGGGACCGCCGCCTTCGAAGACGAGTCGACGGTCGGCGTCGACGCAGAGAGCGAGGACGCGCCCGAACGAATCTCGTTCGAGCACGCCGTCGTCGCCACCGGGTCGCGCCCGATAGAGGTCCCCGGCTTCGAGTTCGACGGCGAGCGAATCCTCAGCTCCCGGCACGCGCTCGGCGTCGAGGACGTGCCCGACCGCCTCGTCGTCGTCGGCGCGGGCTACATCGGCATGGAACTCTCGGGCGTCTACGCCAAACTCGGTAGCGAGGTGACGGTCGTCGAGATGTTAGACGAGGCGCTGCCGGGGTACGAAGGCGACATCGCCGAACTCGTCCGCGAGCGCACCGAAGAAGTCGGCGTCGAGTTCGCGTTCGGGCAGTCGGCGGCGGGCTGGGAGGAAGACGGAGACGGCATCGTCGTGACGACAGAAGACGAAGACGGTGACGAGACGGAATTCGAAGCCGACGCCTGCCTCGTCGCGGTCGGTCGCGAACCAGTTACGGACACCGTCGACCCCGAGGCGGCCGGTCTCGAACCCGACGACGACGGCTTCCTGCCGACAGACGAGCGCGGCGAGACGGAGGTCGACGGCGTCTACGCCGTCGGCGACGTGGCGGGCGAACCGATGCTCGCCCACAAGGGGATGCACGAGGGCGAGGTCGTCGCCGAGGCCGTCGCGGGCGAACCGGCGGCGATGGACTATCAGGCCGTTCCGGCGGTCGTGTTTACGGACCCCGAAGTCGGTACGGTCGGCATGACAGAAGCCGAAGCCGAGGAGGCGGGCTACGAGACGGTCGTCGGTGAGGTTCCGCTGCGGACGAACGGTCGCGCGTTGACGCTGGCCGAGACCGACGGGTTCGTCCGCGTCGTCGCCGACGACGAGATGGGCTACCTGCTCGGCGCGCAGGTCGTCGCGCCCGAAGCGTCCGAACTGATCGCCGAACTCGCGCTGGCCGTCGAAGTCGGCGCGACGCTGGACGACGTGGCGGCGACGATCCACACCCACCCGACGCTCAGCGAAGCCGTCAAGGAGGCCGCGATGGCCGCGCGGGGACACGCGATCCACGCGCCGAACTGAGGTGAGGAGAAGTCAGACCGCGTCGCGTCCGCGCTTCCCGGTTCGCACCTGAACCGCGTCCGCGACGTCGAGGACGAAGATCTTCCCGTCGCCGGGATCGCCGGTGTAGGCCGCTTCGCGGATGGCCTCGACGACGTCGTCGGCGGGGATGTCGGAGACGACGCATTCGATTTTCGTCTTCTGGTGGAGATCGACGGTATACTGCTCGCCGCGCCACTGACCTCTCTTCGCGGGTTGTGAGCCACGCCCGGAGACGTTCGTCACCG
Source organism: Haloferacaceae archaeon (assembly GCA_963715525.1). GTDB lineage: Archaea > Halobacteriota > Halobacteria > Halobacteriales > Haloferacaceae > MFD01721-c6. The sequence goes on along the minus strand of OY970248.1, from coordinate 3,265,415 downwards.
TCAGCGACGGCGCGCCGACTTGCGCGAGTGCTTTCTTCACGTCACCAAGTTTGTCCGGCCGAATGATCGACACGACGAGCTTGATGCCACCGTCGTTCGGTAAGTCGTCGGCTGACATGTGTGCACTCTTCGCAGGCAGTCGTCTTATACAGTCGGGACCGCGGATGCGACGCGGCGTGGCGGGGCGGTCGCCCGGTCCGAGCACGCGAACTGTCGGAAAACACACCTCTTATCGCGCAGTTCGATTCGACGACGCGTTCGAAGTAGTCAGTCGGGAGCGCGTGGAACGGTCGAAACGTGGCCCGATGCGACGAGTGCGGCGTCCCCTACGATCACCGATACGCAGCGTCGATCGACGGGGCCGCCGCGGACCCACGGGTCCGATCGAAGGTGAACTGCCCCGACTGCGGGTCGCGGGATCCGACCCCGATTACCGCTTCGACCGTTCGTCGTCGCCGTCGCTCCGCTGCGACCGGAACGCCCCGCCGTCGGTTCGGACGCTGCTGTCCGTCAATCGGTCGTGTTGCTGGAACTCCGGATACGTCTCGACGCCGTGAACCGAGATGTCGAGACCCTCGCGTTCGCCCGCCACGTCGATGCGCGCCCAGCCGCGACTCGTCGCGACCCGGAAGAGGAGGTACGTCACGCCGACCGACCAGACACCGATGACGACGACGCCGAGAATCTGGATCGCTTCCTGTCCGAACGAGAAGCCGTTCACGGAAAACAGCGGATAGAGGACGATACCGAGCATTCCCGCGGTTCCGTGGACCGGGAAGACCGCGCAAACGTCGTCGATCTTCAGCCGCCGTTCGACGAACTCGAAGACGAGCGGCAACTGCGCGCCTGCGAGGAGACCGATCACGAGCGCACCCGGCCACGAGAGGAGGTTCGCCGCGCCGGTGACGCCGACGAGTCCGGCCAGCAGGCCGTTAGCGAGTTCGAGCGTGTCGAGGTTACCCGTCCGATGCCAGGAGACGAGCCCCGCGCCCGCGCCCCCGGCGACCATGCCCAGCGTCGTCGTGATGACGACGCGACCGATGTAGGCGAAGTCCAGAAGCTTCGTCCCGTCGCCGTTGAAGACGGTGACGGCGGTGCCGACGTTGAAGCCGTACCAGCCGAAGCAGAGGATGAGCGTCCCGAGGACGGCGAGCGTGATCGAGTGACCGGGAACGACGTTCGGCGTCCCGTCGTCGCGGTAGCGGTCGATCCGTGGACCGAGTACGTATGCCGCGGTCAACCCGGACAGACCGCCGAGGGCGTGGACCGCCGCACCGCCCGCGAAGTCCTTGAAGCCGAGCGCGGCGAGCGGACCGCCGTTCCAGACGACGCCCGCGACGATCGGGTAGACCAATCCGGCGACGACGAGCGTGTAGACGGCGTACATCCGTGGCTTGCACCGTCCGGCGACGCCGCCGCTGACGATGTTCGCGGCGGCGATGGCGAACATCGCGCCGAACAGCCAGAACGCCCACGCGTTCACGTCGCCCGGGTGAAAGACGTGTGCGAACGCTCCGACGACCGTGCTCGCCCCGTCGCCGGTCGTCCCGCTGACGAGGCTCGACAGCGCCGCCCCGACCGCGAAATACGCGAGGATGCCGACGATCAGCGTCACCATCGTCTGAGTCAACTGGTTGGCGACGTTCTTGGCCCGGACCTGCCCGGCTTCGAGCATGGCGAATCCGGCCTTCATGAAGAAGATCAGGAACGACGCGACGAGGAGCCACACGAGGTTGACCCCCGTCGCTAACACTGACGCGTTAGCCATCGGCTTCGCCCCCGCAACGACTCTTCTCGGTTCGTGTAGCTGTACGACTGTTCGGTGTTGGTGCTTGGTCAGTCACACTCGTCATCCGTTTCGTTACGTGCGTGTGGAGGTATCGAGGTATTAAGCGTGAGGTCCAAATTCTAAAGTAATACCCCGATATATCGCTGATCGTTCGAAATAGGTGTGGATACTAGATGTATAAGGTTCCTTGCCGTTCAATCCGTGGCAATATTTCGTACCCAGAGTGGACAGACGTACACCGATTTCGTGTCCGATCGATGGAGAACCGGCGCGCGCGGCCGGTAGTTTCGACCGTCGCCACATCTCCGACTGACTGCGGTGTACCTCAGACTGCGTCGGGGCCGCGTTTACCCGTTCGGACCTGCACGGCGTCTTCGACGTCGAGGACGAACACCTTCCCGTCGCCGGGCTTGCCCGTGTCGGCGGCTTCGCGGATCGCGTCGACGACGTCGGCGGCGGGAATGTCGGCGACGACGCACTCGATTTTGACCTTCTGATGGAGGTCGACCGTGTACTCCTCGCCGCGCCACTGCCCTTTCTTGGCGGGTTGTGAGCCGCGACCGGAGACGTTCGTCACCGTCAGCGACGGCGCGCCGACCCGTGCGAGCGCCTTCTTCACGTCGGCGAGCACGTCCGGCCGGACGACCGCGACGATCATCTTGATCTCGCGGTCGTCGCCGTCGCCGTTGTTTTCACTCATATGAGTCACCTCCACGTTTCCGCTCACCAAGGCTCTTCCCACTGCCGCCGTCGGTACGGATCGGGACGCCCGAACCGTCGGTCACGGGGTCGGGGTTGCCGAACTCGGGGTACGTGTCGACACCGTGTTCCGAGGCGTCGAGTCCCTCGCGTTCGTGCTGGGCCGAGACGCGTGCCTCGCCGATCGAGCGGAGGCCGCCGAAGATCAGCGCCGTCACGGCGAACGTCCAGAGGCTGATGACGGCGACGCCGACGACCTGAACGCCGAGCAGCGAGATCGCTTTCGAGATGCCGCCGCCGTTCCAGACGCTCGTCGCGAACAGCGGAAACATGAGCGCGCCGAGCATCCCGGCGCTCCCGTGAACCGGGAACACTGCACAGACGTCGTCGATCTTGAGGCGTTTCTCGACGATGCCGAAGACGAACGGTAGTTGCGCGCCCGCGATCAGGCCGATGACGAGCGCCCCCGGCCAGACGACGGCGTCGGTAACGCTCGTGATGCCGACGAGTCCGGCGAGCATCCCGTTGGCGACGTACAGCGTGTCGACCTTGCCGGTCTGGTACAGTGCGACGCCGCCCGCACCGATGGCACCGGCGGCCATGGCGAGCGTCGTCGTCAGCGCGACTCGCCCGACGAACGTGAACGACGCGAGTGCCGTGCCGTTCGCCGTCAGCGGTGCCGAGGCGGTGCCGACGTTGAAGCCGTACCAGCCGAAGGCGAGGATGAGCGTCCCGAGGACGGCGAACGTGATCGAGTGGCCGGGGATGACGTTGGCGCTGCCGTCGCTCCGGTAGCGGTCGAGGCGCGGTCCGAGAATCCACGCCGCGGTCAGTCCGGCGACGCCGCCCATCCCGTGAACGATGGTTCCGCCCGCGAAGTCGTGGTAGCCGAGGTTACCGAGGAACCCGCCGTCCCACGTGATCCCGAGGACGACCGGATAGATGAACGCCGCCAGTAGGATCGTGTAGGTGACGTAGGCACGGAGTTTCGCCCGACCCGCGACGGCCCCGCTGACGATCGACGCGGCGGTCATGGCGAACACCGCGCCGAACAACCACTGGACCCACGCCGACGACGAACTGGGGGCGTAGACGTCTCCGAGTGCGTTCCCGAGCGAAATCGGGTCGCCGCCGGTGAGTCCGGCGACGACGCTCGCGATGGCCGCGCCCGCGAGGAAGAACACGATGACGCCGATCGACCACGTCAGCATGTTCTTCGTCAACTGGTTGGCGACGTTCTTCGAGCGGACCTGCCCGGCTTCGAGCATGGCGAAGCCGGCGTGCATGAAGAAGATCAGGAACGTCGCGACGAGCATCCACACCAGGTTCACCGCGGTTGCGATCGAACTCAGGTCGGTCTGTAACGGCGTCGCCGTCACGTCGGGTCACTCCGTGGTGTGCGCTTGCGATTCGTACTTGGACAGTCGTGGAGAATAGTTGAATCTGCAGCCATGTTTGTGCTCTATGGTCGTCGGAAATCGACGGCATCTCCGCTTATAAGTATTTGCGACAAAAAACAAAATTTTACACTCTCAAACCGGACGGTCGGCCGATTTACAATGGTGTATAACTAGTATAAGGCTGTTCAACACGGATTATCGGTCCAATATTGCCAAAAAAGTTGACGCACGTTTCGTGATCTCGCGACGACGAGGCAGTCTGTCAGTGCCGCGCGTCGCAGTTACGGGGGCGGTCCGACAGGGTCCGTGGCACCGTTCGATTCCGGGGGTCAGCGGAGACGCTTCAGACGGCTTCCGGACCGTGCTTGTCCGTTCGAACCTGGACGGCGTCCTCGACGTCGAGGACGAAGATCTTCCCGTCACCCGGTTCACCCGTGTTCGCGGCCTCTCGGATGGCGGTGACCACGTCGGCGGCGGGAATGTCGGCGACGACGCACTCGATCTTGACCTTCTGGTGGAGGTCGACGGTGTACTCCTCGCCGCGCCACTGCCCCTTCTTCGCGGGCTGTGAGCCGCGACCGGAGACGTTCGTCACCGTCAGCGACGGGGCACCGACCCGAGCGAGCGCGCGTTTGACGTCGCCCAGTCGATCGGGACGAACGACCGCGACGACCATCTTGATCCCGCCGTCGTTCGGTTCGACTTCTTCGTCACTCATCGGACCGCCCTCCGTCGACGTCGCCGCCACCATTGGTCGCTACGTCGCCGTCGATCTCCACGCCGCCGTCGGTGCTCACGCTCTCAGTGAGACCGGGGATGTTCGACTCGCCGCTGTCGCCGACGAACTCGGGGTACGCGGCGATGCCGTGTTCGCCGCGGTCCAGTCCCTCGGCCTCCTCGTCGGCCGAGACCTTCAGGCCGACCGTGACGTCGGCGATCTTGAAGATCAGGTAGGTGACGATCACGGTCCAGACAGCGATGACGACGATCCCTGCTCCCTGCATCACCAGTTGGGCCAATGAGAACCCGTCGACCGCGAAGAACGGAATCAGGAAGGTTCCGATCGCACCGGCCGTTCCGTGGACGGGGAAGACGCCGCAGACGTCGTCGATCTTCATGCGGTCGACGACGAAGCGGTAGACCAGCGGGGTCTGTGCGCCGCCGATCAGGCCGATGATGATGCCACCCCACCAGGTGACGTGCGCACACGCACCCGTGATGGCGACCAGTCCGGCCAGCAGGCCGTTCGCGGCGAACAGCGGATCGGGCTTGCCTTCGGTGAACGTCGTCACGATGGTGGCGGCGATCGCACCCGCGCCCATCGCCAGCGTCGTGTTCAGCGCGACGCGGCCGAGCGCCGAGCCGGTAAAGGAGAGCGCCCCACTGCTCGCCGAGAGCACCGTCGCCTGCGTCCCGACGTTGAAGCCGTACCAGCCGAAGGCGAGGATGAACGTGCCGAGGAACGCGAAGGTGATCGAGTGACCCGGGATCGGGACGCTCCGTCCCTTCTTGTCGAAGCGGCCGCGACGCGGACCGAGCATGTACGCGCCCACGAGCCCGGCGATGCCGCCGAGCATGTGGACGACCGTCGCGCCCGCGAAGTCCATGTATCCGGCCCCGATGACGCTTCCGAGGTAGCCGGTCGAGGTCAGCAGCCCCGACGTCCCCCACGCGAAGCCCTGAATCACGGGGTACATGATCGCCGTGATGCCGACCGAGTAGAAGAGGTACGCCTTGAACTTGATGCGCTCTGCGACCGCGCCCGAGACGATGGTCGCCGCCGTCGCGGCGAACACCGCGCCGAACAGCCAGCCGATCCACGCGCTCGGGTCGTTGATGTACGCGAACGCACTACTCAGCGGATCGCCGCCGGACGCCGCCGTCAGACTCGCCGCCGCCGCGGAGACGCCGAGTCCGACGAGGAAGTACACGAGTACCCCGATGGACCAGTCCATCAGGTTCTTCATCAGGACGTTGGCCGCGTTCTTCGCGCGAACCTGGCCCACTTCCACCAGTGCGAACCCGGCCTGCATGAAGAAGATGAGGAACGACGCGACGAGGACCCACACCGCGTTGACGCCGTCCGCGACGTTCGCCGGGTTGATAGCGAGGGGGAGTAGAGTCATGACATCCTCCTCTTTTTCTCAGTAAAAGTTGCACACTTCGGAACCGATACCGCGATTTGAACTGTGTTTGGGTTCGAATTCACGTCTGATGGTCATGGAATCGTAGTATATAAGGCTTGGAGTCGGGTTTCTAAAATTCTGGACCTGAATTGTGGCCATGTGATCAAATTATAAGCGGATACTGGTTGTATAAGGACGTTTGTTGACCACTATTCGACGTTTATTTCGATGATTTGTGACCGTTCGTACAGGCAAAATCTGCCCACGACCGCCGTTGAGCGAGCGCGCGTTCGGTTCGGTTTCGGGACCTGTCCGGACTCAGAGCCGGTCTGCCAGGTCTTCGGCGAAGTAGGTGAGGATGAGGTCCGCACCGGCACGCTTGATCGACAGGAGCGACTCGAACGCCGCCTCTTCTAAGTCGAGCCAGCCGCGGTCGGCCGCGGCGTGGAGCATCGCGTACTCGCCGCTGACGTTGTAGGCGGCGACCGGGTAGTCGAACTCCCGACGTACGTCGCGGACGATGTCGAGGTAGGGAAGCGCGGGCTTGACCATCAGCACGTCCGCGCCCTGTTCGACGTCGAGGCGGACTTCCCGCATCGCCTCGCGCGCGTTGGCGGGATCCATCTGGTAGTGTCGCCGGTCACCGAAGGCGGGTGCGCCGTCGGCGGCGTCGCGAAACGGGCCGTAGAACGCGCTCTCGTATTTCGCCGCGTAGGCCATGACCGGCACCGATTCGAATCCGGCGTCGTCGAGTCCGGTTCGGATCGCTCCCACCTGACCGTCGGTCATGCTGCTCGGCGCGACCATGTCGGCTCCGGCTTCGGCGTGCGAGACCGAAATCTTCGACAGCAGGTCGAGCGTCTCGTCGTTTTTGACCGTGAGCGTCGGGTCGGTTTCGGCGTGTTCCTCGACGATTCCGCAGTGGCCGTGGCTCGTGTACTCGCAGAGACAGACGTCGGTGACGACGTAGACGTCCGTCTCGGCGCTGATCCGACGAACCGCCTCCTGCACGACGCCGTCTTCGGCCCAGGCGCGACTGCCGACCTCGTCTTTCGACTCGGGGATGCCGAACAGCATCACCGACTCGACGCCCGTCTCACGGATCTCCTCGACGCGCTCGACGGCGTCGGCGACGGGAACGCGCTCGTGGCCCGGCATCGACTCGATCGGCACGCGCTCGTCGACCGTCGCGTCGACGAACAGGGGTGCCATGAGGTCGCTCGCGGTGAGGTTCGTCTCGCTGACCAGCGGGCGGACACCGTCTGTTCGCAGGCGGCGTGGCCGGTCTGTCAGATCCATGTCCCCGGTTTGGGGCGGGCCGTGCAAAACCGCATCGCTCGGCCGGGAACGTCATGCGCGTGAAACGATCTGTCACAACAGATTTATCGACGGTCGTCGGATACTGACTCGGATGATTCCCCTGCAACTCGATCACGTGGTCGGGGTCCTCCGTGGACTGCTCGACTCGCCGTACGCCTTCGTGATCCTGTTCGGAATCTTCGTGCTCGAAGGGGCGATGTTGATGTACTTCATGCCGAGCGAGGCCATCGTCCCCGGCGCGATCTACCTCATGGGGAACCAACATCACCTCCTCTCCGGCGCCAACGCTGCTATCATCGTCGTCGCCGTCGCGGGTGCGACGGTCGGTCAGTACGCGCTGTTCAAAGTCGCCCAGCGCGGCGGCCGGGAGTACCTCCTACAGAAATCGTGGTTCCGTGTCGGCGAGTCGCGACTCGATCGGTTCGATCGCTGGTTCGATCGGTGGGGACCGGTCGTCGTTCCGGTCAGCAACTCCCTGTTGTTCACGCGCGGGATGCTGACCGTCCCCGCCGGGTTCTCCGATCTCGACGATCGACAGTTCGCTATCCTCTCTGCGGTCGGGACGCTCTCGTTCGAGTGTCTGCTCGCTGCGGCGTGGATCTTTTTCGGGAAGCTGTTCTGAGGCGTTCGTTCACGGCCGTCGCTAACGTCGGAAACGAAGCGGTAGAAGCGACAGTTCAGTCGATCACTTATCGGTTCGGAGCGACTCGGGACTTATTCGGTCCGGTTGACGTCGATCTGCTCGCGAAGGGCGGCGAGTTCGTCGGAGTCCGCAAGTTCCTCCAAGCGCTCGCGGAAGTGATTCTCGCAGAGACCGACCTTGAGATCGTCTTTCTCGGCGGCGTAGGCGGCCTCGCGATCACAGTAGTGGCACTTCATACCCATCGGTTAGACCCCCACTCGGTTTAACGCTGTGCTCGCGGCAGGCGCGCCGCGAACCGTTCGTACGCTTCCGGTGGGACGCCTGCTAGCCCGAGTTCGGCACCGTGAGCGTCGCTCCCTCCCGTCGACAGCAGGTCGTGTGCCGCAATGACGTCGTCGAGGCGTTCCGTGTCGACCGCCCGACCGTACGGATAGTACCGCTCGACGGCGTCCAACTCCGAGGTGAGTTCGAGTGCCGCGTCGACGTCGTCGTATCGGAACGGATGGGCGAGGCTCACCACAGAACAGGCCGCAGAGAGCAGTTCGACGCCGTGGTCGAACGCGGTGAGGTCGCGGGCGACGTAGCACGGCCCGTCGGCCCCGATGAGCCGGTCGAACGCGTCCTGATAATCGTACGGCGCGTCGCTCTCGTCGATGGCGCGTGCGACGTGGGGACGGCCGATGCCCGTCCGGGGTTCGAGGTCGAGGTCGACGCCGAGACGCGACTCGACGCGCTCGATGATTCGGCGGCCGCGTTCGACGCGGTTTCGCTGGAGTCGGTCGAGCTCCGCGACGAGGTCGTCGGTCGCCCTGATGGCGTAGCCGAGCAAGTCGACGCGTTCGGCGCCTGTATCCACCCGAAGTTCGATTCCTCGAATCACGGCCACGTCATCGTGGACCGAAACCGGCGCGTCGAGGTCGGGGTGGAGTCGATCGTGGTCGGTTACGGCGACGGTGTCGACGCCGGCCGCGTGTGCGGCGTCCGGTAACGTCTCCATCGTCAACGTCCCGTCGGAAGCGGTCGTGTGGAGGTGCAAATCGGCGGCGAGCGAGTCCGTCGTCACGTCCGTCCCCTCGTGATACCGACGAAAAGAGGTTCCGACGGTCGACGAGCGATCGAGTCGCTTCGGTCCAACTGACGCACGTCGCACGATCGGTGCAACGAATACTAGGTCAATCTAGTAGATTGGAATCCATATTAGGTTAATCAATGTGGCTAGAACTGTGAAGTCCGACCAAGGACATACATGGAAAAACATTATAATTGTCCTCGGGCTCAAACCAAGTGATGCACTTGAACGAAACCGGCGAACTCATCGACGCCCACCAGTACCCCGCGACGAGTGAGGAACTGATCACCGCGTACGGTGACAGCGAGATCAAACTACAGGAGGGCACCGAGACGCTGGCGACGGTTCTCGCTCGACTCGGTCCCGAGACCTACCAGAACTCGCAGGACGTCCGCGATGCCGTCTTCACCGGTGTGAGTCACGCTGCGATCGGTCGCCGATTCTACAGCGACCGCGACGCGCCAACGGTGGGTGAGACAGGACCGGATCCGGTCTCGTTCTGATCCTCGGCGGCCCCCAGCGACCCCCCTGTGTGGTTTCTTTTGCGATCGACTAATTCGCCAGCGCCGTCGCTCTCTTGCTGTTGTATCCCGTGTCTCCACGACGTTCGTCTCTCCGCCGAACTACTCGAAATCGGTCACTTCAGTTCGAGTCCGCCGGTCAGGTCGAGCGGCACGTTTCCTTTGCTGTACCCCTCGATGTGGCCGGACGGTCGTGCGCGGAAGACGACGGCCGGTTTGTGTCGAACCGGCGGACACTCGGCGTACACGGTCCGCCAGTCGTCGTCGGGGAACGACGAACAGTCGACGAACAACGTGACGCCGCCACCGTGGGCCTGTAACTGTCCGTTCGTCTTCGTCTCAGCGGTGTCACGAACCGCCGCGACCGGCGTGTTTGCCGACCGGCGGTTCGGCGGCAGCGGGCGTGTCACCTCCACGAGGTAGTTCTCGTCGTCGCGTTGGGCGCGGTAGTCGAGCGAGTGTCCCGTCGTGACTTCGATTTCGGGCGTGATCTCGTAGCCCGCGTCGTGAAGAATCTTCGCCGCGTTGAACTCGCCCATCGCGGCCGTCATGCGCGTCAGATCCATGTACTCCGACGTGCCGAGTTTCCCGGCCATCACCTCACGGTAGTCGTCTAAGATGCCCGTCTGGAAGAACGACTCGTAGAAGTCCAGCGCCTCGTCGCGCGTCGTATCGGGGAAGCCGGCGTCGTGCTCGTCGAAGAATTGCCGCGTCGTCTCTCGGCCGTCCTTCGAGAGGAAGACGGGGAGGAAGAACCACGAGAGATGCGGATACGGTTCGAGCCACGGCGACTCCATGTACAACTGTGCGAGCAGTTCGCGCTCGGCCCACCGAGCGATGGTGTACGGAACTTCCTCGAAGCCCTTCTTGTTCGTTCGCCAGAGCGTCTCCGGCGTCTCCGTGTTACCCAACCAGAACCCCTCCGTCTCGGACCACGCGAAGAGCGCGATGTCGCCGTTGTCCATCTCGAAACGGCGAGCGTCGTAACCGTTCGGCGCTTTGAACCACGGTCGACGCATCGCCGCTCCGAGGTTGTCGTCGAGTCGCTGGTAGATCTCGCGGCGTACCCGCCGCAGACTCCACTGTTCGGGAGCGTATCGGAATCGGAGCGGACGGGCCACTGAGAGACGGTTAGCACTGAGGGGTTTTACCAGTTCCGCGTGGGATGCTGCGAAATCTATTCGCTATAGCGCCCGTGTCGGACGTGTGGGTGTGTAACTCTGTTCGTGGGTGGACGACCGTTACATATTTATGCTGCAATTTCCAAGCGATGGTATACCATGTCAATGGGTGCTTACGACGAAGGTGAACACGAGCGGCGTGCGGAGAAGACGGCACAGATCGACGCCGACTTCGATGAACAACGCACCGAGTTCCGTGGGAAGATGGAGTTCGACTCCGGTGACTCCGCAGAAGCCTTACTTGCCCAGTTCCGAGAAATCAAAGGCCAGTAAGCCGCTGACGCGTTGTCCACCGTGACAACTCCTCCTCTCGCCGCTCGCTACTCCTTACTTTACGCCGTCCGACAGAGCGCGATAGCCGCCGCCGAGACGACCGTCACGGCGACGATGTGCCCTGCGACCGCATAGAAGAGGACGTGTTGACCGAGGATGAACGGCAAGAGGAGCACCTGCGTCCACGCGAATCCGACGTTGATCGCATCGAGGCGACGGTACGCGCTGACGGTCTCTTCGTCGAAGCGATACCGATACGACCGCCAGAGTGAGACGACGGCGGTCCACCACGAGGTACCGATCCGATAACAGAGATCCCAGAGCACCAGCAGCGTGAGGTAGACCGCCACGATTGGCGGGTGCGGCCCGAACAACTGCGTGATCAGCGGGACGCGCTCGTGTGCCGGATCGAACACGAACAGGTGCGTCACGAGCGCGATGAACGCCAACACCGCCAGGACGACTTCGATACTCGACCCGAAGAGGAGGCGACGGTACGCCCTCGGTAGGCCGAGCGCGCGCGTGCGCCGGGAGATCGAGAGCATCGCGACGCTCCCGAGTCCGGCGACGACGACTGCGGCCGTCCCGGCGAGTGCAGCGTTCCAGAGGCCGTAGAGCCACGCGACGACGAGGAGCGCGACCTCGAACAGTCCGAGTTGCAGGGCGACCGCACTCCGCGTACTCAACTCGACGCCGGGGAGCGCGCCGACGATGCTCTCGTAGACCCACGCCTCCCCGTAATCGGTTCCGACGGTCGGTCCGTCGACGGACTGCTCGCTCGACGGCCGCTCACCGTTCCGTTCGATTCGGGGGAGGTCGTCGCTTCTCACGCCTCGTTCACTCCGTCCGCGCACCCCGCGAGACGCGACTCTCCGTCGGTGCCGATCCCCGTCCGTCGAGACCGAGCGCCTTCGCGACTGCGTCGTCGAACGGCGTCTGCTCGATCGGAACCAACGATTCGATGCGGTGGTCGGTCACGACGACCGGATTCTTCAGTCCGTCGATGAGCGGTCGGGAGACACTCCGCGGAACGTCCGTGACGAGTTCGACCCAGTACGCCGACAACCGCGGCGTCAGCACCGGCACCGGCAGGATGACGAGGTGCCGATCGAGTTTCTCCGCCGTCCGCGTCAGGACGGCCCCGTAACTCAGCACCTCCGGGCCGCCGATCTCGAACGTTTCACCTGCTGTTTCGGGTGCGTCGAGGACGCCGACGAGGTACGCGACCACGTCGTCGACGGCGATGGGCTGACACTCCGTCCGGACCCACTCCGGCGTCACCATCAGCGGGAGCCGACGAGCCAACTGCTCGACCATCCCGAAACTGGCGCTCCCGTCGCCGATGATGATCGCCGCCCGGAGCGTCGTCAACTCGTAATCGCCTGCCGAGAGGACCTCTTCGACCTCGCGTCGTGAACGGAGGTGCTTCGACAGGTCGTCGCCCTCCTCGCCCAGTCCGCCGAGGTAGATCACGCGTTCTACGCCCGCGTCGCTCGCGGCTTTCGTGAAGTTGCGCGCGAGTCGGCGGTCCCGCTCGGCGAAGTCGCCACCGGCGGTCATCGAGTGGACGAGGTAGTACGCGGCGTCGACATCGAGCGCTTCCTCGAAACTTCCCGGTTCCATCAGGTCGCCTTCGACGACGCGAACGGCGTCCGGTCCCTCGTAGCGGTCGGCGTCGCGCACGAGGACCGTCACGTCGTGGTCGGCGTCGAGCAGGGCGGGAACGAGGCGACTGCCGACGAAGCCGGTCGCGCCCGTCACGAGGACCTTCATGTCTCGAAGGGAGGCTCGAATGCGGATAACTGTTCTCGCCCGATTCAGCGATTGTATTTAGATATGAGGTAATCCGGTTCCATTCGAACCAGTTACCGTTCGTCGCCTTTCGAACAAGAGTGAGATGACCGCAATCATGACTGACACGACCTTGAAAGCCCCGGACGCCGGACTCGCGCGGCTCGTTGTGCTCCTCGTCTCCGTGCTTCGCCCAGCGTCCGGTCCCTTTCAACCCCACCCGACGGCGGTCGCTCGGTCGGCCGTCGTTACTGCCAACGCCGCCGACTCACCACCCCGGCGTTTCGGGTGCACCGTGGGACTCCTCCAGGTCAGTGTAGTCGCCTGCTGTGTCTCCATCGGGATTTGGCAGGACTTCTCCGACTTCGTCGGCGTGGCGCTCCCACTCGTCGAGGGCGCGTCCGACCCACGAGCGGGCCTCTCGTACTGTCTCGGCGACTTCCGCCGCTCGATCTTCGTGGACTTCGAGGCTGCCCGGATGCGAACCGACGGCGACGCCGACGAAGCCGGCGCGGTCGGCGTCGGTGAGTTCGTCGCGGGCCGCGCGGTCGACGACACCAGCGAGGTCGTCGGGGCTCGGATGCGCGAACACCTTCGCGCCGACGGCCATCCGACCGAAGTGGAGGTGCGGGTGGTCGGGCGGCGTGTCGTCGAGCAAGCGCTCGCCGCCGTAGGCGGCTTCGACGCGCTCGCACTCGGTCTCCATGTCAAGTGCGAGGTTCTGTCCGGGATAGACGCCGCACGTCTCGGGGTAGAGATCGGTTCCGTGGATGCGACACTGGAGCGTCTCGGGGTCGAGGAACGCACAGGTCCGAAGCCACGTCCGCTCGACGTCGAACGGCCCGACCGGCTTGGGAGGCTTCCGAAGCCCCACGTAGAACACCGGTCGGCCATCGATCGCGGCGAGTTCGTGGCCGTCGACGACGACGGCCTCCTCGTCACTCCCCGCATGGAAGAGCCGCGGCGTCATCACGTCGCCGAGTCCGGCGTCGACGAGTTCTCGAATCTCGTCGCGCGTGAGCGGGACGAGATTGTAGGCCCCGTCGAGGGGCAATCGGGAGCCGTGACGCTCGTGGTCGAGCGGACCGGGTGCGATCGGTCGCCAGTCGACACAGCAACCGGCACACCCCTCGCAGTTGACGTCCATACCCCGCGTGATACGGTTCCATGGCCCATGAATCTCAGGTTCGCCCACCTCGTTGACCTCCATCGGTCTCGATCGAGGACAGACATTTAGCCGTCGGACCCGTCTTTCCCACGATGACGAAACGGTCCTGCGACGGGTGCCAGCAGCGAGTCCGTATCGCGGGCGGCATCGGCGACTTCTGGACGCTCCCGACCGAGAGCACCGGCGGGATCGAACTTGAACTCGCCGACGGCAGCGAGTTCTTCCTCTGTTTCGACTGTATCGACCGACTCCCCACGGACCACGACGTGACCGCAGCCGACGTGAAGGAACTGTGAGGCCCGTTACCGTGCTCGACGGCACCGACCGTCTCCGGCGTCGGGCGTCGGCACTTTTACTTTCGCCCGACCGGGATACGTTTCCGTGAAGTCGGACCGTCTCTTCGAGGCGTTCCCCGCGCCAAGTTACCGGGGGAATCAGGAGCAGGCGCTCCGGGACATCCGGGACGCCTTCGACGCCGGCAACGACGTGGTCCTCGTCCGCGCGCCGACCGGGAGCGGCAAGTCCCTCCTCGCCCGAGCCATCGCGGGGTGTGCGGACCGCGTCGACGAGGTCCGGCCGCGCGACGCGACCGGCGCGTACTACACGACCCCGCAGGTGTCGCAACTCGACGACGTTGCGACCGACGACCTCCTCGACGACCTCCAGATCATCCGCGGCAAGCGCAACTACTCCTGTATCCTGCCCGGCGAATCGGACACGCCGGTGAATCAGGCGCCCTGTGTCAGACAGAAGGGATTCGACTGCTCGGTCCGACATCGCTGTCCGTACTTCTCCGACCGGGCCATCGCCTCTTCGCGCGAAATTGCGGCGATGACGCTCGCCTATTTCATGCAGACCGCCGGGTCCGACGTGTTCCGCAAGCGCGACGTCGTCGTGATCGACGAAGCCCACGGCCTCGCCGAGTGGGCGGAGATGTACGCCACGATCGAGATCGGACCCCGAACGGTGCCGGTCTGGAACGACATCGGCGTCCCGAACGTCCGCGATGCGGACGATGCCGTAGAGCGCGCTTCACGCTTCGCCGAGACGCTGATGGGCGTCTGCAAGTCGGCGAAAGACGACCTGCTCGCCAAACCCGAACTCACGCCCGAGGAGGTCGCCCGTCGGGACCGCCTCCAAGAGCTTCGCGGCGAACTCAAGTGGTTCGTCGACGACTACCGCGATCCGATGAGCGCGACGACGTGGGTGGTCGACCAACCCGACGGCGAGGGGACGCCGATCACGGTCAAACCCCTCAATCCCGAAAAATACCTGCACCACACCGTCTGGGACCGCGGGAACAAGTTCGCCCTGTTGTCGGCGACGATTCTGAACAAAGACGCGTTCTGTCGGCAGGTCGGCCTGAACCCCGAGAACGTCGCGCTCGTCGACGTCGGCCACACGTTCCCCGTCGAGAACCGACCGCTGTACGACGTGACGCAGGGGAAGATGACGTTCGAACACAGAGACGAGACGATTCCGAAGATCGCCCGTCTGCTCGTCCGCCTGCTGGCCAAGCACCCGGACGAGAAAGGACTTGTCCACTGTCACTCCTACGGGATTCAGGAGCGTCTCGCCGAGTTGCTCGTCGACTTCGGCGTCGGCGACCGGGTTCGCGTCCACTCGAAGGAGGATCGCGACGCCGAACTGGACGTCTGGAAGGCCAGCGACGACCCCGAACTCTTCCTCTCGGTCAAGATGGAAGAGGCGCTGGACCTGAAAGGCGACCTCTGTCGCTGGCAAGTGCTCTGCAAAGCACCCTACCTCAACACGAGCGACTCGCGCGTCCAGCGTCGCCTCGAAGAGGGCCAGTGGGCGTGGTACTACCGAACCGCGCTCCGGACGGTCATTCAGGCCTGCGGTCGCGTCGTGCGCGCGCCCGACGACTACGGATCGACCTACATCGCCGATTCGAGCCTCCTCGATCTCTTCGAGCGCGCCAGCCCCGATACGCCAGACTGGTTCGCAGCACAGATCGACCGCATGAGCGACCCGACGCTCCCCGACTTCGACCCGCAAGCGGCGCTCGGGAACGTCTCGGACGGCCGGCAGGGGACGATGGGATCACAGCGCTCCCGCCGGTCGCGCGGCCAGTCGAAGACCGGGACGAAGGAATCCGCGGCCGAGATGCGCGAGAACCACCCGCTGTCGGACGTGTGGGGCGACGGCTAGCGTTCGGCTCCGCCTCTTCCACTCGTTTCGTCCGCTCTTCCGTTCGTTCTATTTCTGGTTTTACCCGTTCAAATCTTGTCAACTTCGATTCGACGTCTCACGCGGGCGACATTCCGACGAATTGGCAAATACTGCCATTCGCCGCAGTTTTTGCCGAACGTTTGTTGATGATTTTCGATACGAGTAGTCATTCGTACTCTTTTATCGCTTAGTCTCCCCCTAAACGACCACTGTTCTGCTTTAGCATGTGAGATACTGGCATCAATTCACACGATAGCTTTACAACCCTGGTCCGTGTATTGCTGCCGAAGACAGATGCACACAACGGCCCTCACCCAAGCGATCACGCTGTATCGGAGCGGAACACTCACGTTCACGCAGGCGGCTTCACGGGCGGGCCGCTCCGAGGAAGCGTTCGAGCAAGCGCTCGGGCGTTTCGGCGTCGAACGCCGGCCCGAGACACCATCGGTCGGCGGCGTCGCTAAACGGCCAGCGGGCGCGGACTGAAAAATCGTTGCGCAGGCGTGCTTTTCTCGAATCCATCGCAAGTGACTCAGCCACGGCTTCGAGTGATCCCACTCCGAAGGCCGGCTACGACGCCGTCTCTGCGTCGTCGTCAGGTACGACGTGTAAACCGGAGCGACTCTTGAGCACGGCCACCATCGGCGCGTCCGGATCGAAGAAGTCGGGTCGCGCGATGGTCTTCGCCTCGTACGTCTCCGGGTCGAGCACTTGCACCGCGTTCTCGTCTTCGACGGTCACGACGGTCGTCTCGACGGCGTCCTCGATGGTCCCGAGACGGCGCGCGTCGGGCGTCTTTCCCTCCTCGAACTTCGCTTCGTAGCGATCGCCGGTGGTCAATCGGACGCCTTTCAGGTTACCGCGGACGCTCCGGACGAGCACCGGCCCGTCGCCGTCTTCGGGGTCGATGATTTCGCCGGGCGTGTACTTCGGCAGACGGACGGCGAAGGTGACGCGGTAGACCTCGTTTCCGTCGCCGTCTTCCGTGACGAGCGTCGGGTATTCCTCGAAGTCGCCGCCGAGTTCGCGCGTGATGCGCGTCGCGACCGTCCGGCCGAGTTGGTTCGTCGAGAGCTTCACGTCGACGCCCTCGTCGGTCTCGTTGATCTCCGAGACGAAGGCGTCGCGGTCGCCGTCGGCCTCGCGCTTGGCGACGAGCGACTCGGCGAGTTCGGTCGCGCGCTGTTCTTCCTCGGGTGTCGGTACTCGGTCCGTCGCGCGCACCTGCACCCTGCTGGCGTAGTAGCCGCCCGCGATGCGGCCGCAGCGCTGGCAGGTCTGGCGCGATATCATCACCGGGACGACGACCTCCTCTTCGAGGAACGTCTCGCGGACGACGCCGGTGAACTGGCAGTGCATTCGGATCGTGTTCTGGTCGACCTGTTCGGGCTCGACGGCCCACGAGACGTCGCGGGCGTTGACGTGGACGCCGAGGGCTTCGGAGACCTCGTCGATGGCGACGTCCGTGTAGTCTTTCGCGCCGACGTCGACCCATCGGTTGCCGCGGTAGACCGCACCGCACCCCGCGCAGACCCGCACCTCGATGCGCTCCGGTGCGTCGACGAGGTCGAAGTCCGCGAAGTAACAGGCGTCACAGAGCGCCGCGTCGTGGTCGCGCGGCATCCCCGGTAGCGGCTCCTCGCGCTCGGGCACCGGGTCGCCACAGCGCGGGCAGAATTCGCGAGAGTCGCTCATGTGCCCTCGCTAAGCCGTTCGTCCGTTTAAGCCCCGCGACCTCGTTTTCCTCACATGGTCCGATCGAGATACGAGATCGCCTCGTCGTTCGACACCTGTCGGAAGTCGCGGTAGAACGCGCCCACGGCTCCGAACCAGCGCGGGACCTCGACGGCGACGACCTCGTCCGCTTCCCGTCGCAACCGCTCGACGGCGTCCGGTGACGCGACCGGGACGGCGAGGACGACCCGTGACGCTCCGGCGTTTCTGACCTGTCGGAGACAGGCGATCGATGTCGCACCAGTCGCGATACCGTCGTCGACGACGACGATCCGCTTTCCCGACAGGTCGGGCGTCGCTTCGCCGCCGCGGTAGCGGTCTACTTTGGCGCGTGCGTTCTCTGCCTCCTCACTCCGTACGTCTTCGAGGTACTCGTCGGCGATTCCGAGATTCTCGACGAGCCCGTCGTTCAGCCAGACGCTTCCATCGCCCGCGACGGCTCCGATGGCGAGTTCGGGGTTCCACGGCGCGCCGAGCTTTTCGGCGACGACGACGTCGAGTGGAACCCCCAGACGGTCGGCGACCGCCCGCCCGACCGGGAGTCCGCCGCGCGGGATCGCTAGTACGAGGTCGGCCTCGACGCCGCGCTCGTCGAGGCTCTCGGCCAGTCGGTTTCCGGCGTCGATTCTGTCGTCGAACACGGTTCGAACCTCTTCGAACCATTCGCGCCGACTGTGCTAAAGCATAGCGTGGATTGTCGGTGTGTGCGACGGTCACTCCGCGAGGAGTGACGGCGTCGGCGCGTCTGCGTCTGCGGCCTCGCGCCACGAGTGATCGGGCGTCCAGTCGAGCAACTCCTCGGCTTTCGCCGTCGACATCGCGGACTCCTCCCCGTTCACGTCGCAGTCGTTCGGCACCCGGCCGAAGTACTCCTCGACGGCGTCGACGGTCCGCCGACCGAGGTAGTTGTCGGCGGCGACGGCGTGGATCGCTTCGTGACCGTCGGTTCGGTCGAGCGCGGCGGCGACGAGACTCGCGACGTCGCGCACGTCCACGTAGGACCAGCAGTTGCCCGCGCCGCCCGCGAGGTCGTCCGATTCGGCCACGTCGCGGCAGTTGTACTCGCCGGGGTACTGAATCCACGAGGGTCTCACCGACGTGACGGGAACGTCGTACCGGCGCGTCACCATCTTTGCGACCTCCTCGCCCGCGACCTTCGAGGTGCCGTAGGGGTCCTCCGGTCGCATCGGGTGTCTCTCGGTGATCGGCAGGAAATCAGGTAGCACGTCGTCGCGGGCGAACGCGAACCCGTAGGCGCTCTCGCTCGACGCCCAGACGACGCGCGCGTCGGCGCGTCCGGCGGCGACGAGGACGTTGTAGGTCGCCAGCGCGTTCGTCTCGAAGACCCGGCCCCCGGCGTGGCGCGTCGGCGACGGCAGGGCCGCCCAGTGGACGACGGCGTCGGGGTCGACGTCGGCGACGAGGTCGAAGGCCTCACCGCGCTCTGTGACGTCGGCGGCGCGGAAGTCGATCCGGTCACGCTCGGGCACTTCGAAGCCCGGTTGATCGAGGTCGACGCAGACGACGTCGTAGCCCTCGGTCGCGAGTCGATCGACGATCCAGCGTCCGGAGCGACCGAGGCCGCCCGTGACGAGTACGGTTTCTGGCATACGTGTTCGAACGGAGGCCACTGCAAAGTATGGTCACGTTCCGGCCAGTCGACTCGACGACATCTGGCGACTTGACCCACGACTTTATATACACTATTTGTGAGTCCGCCTTCACCTTCGGTAAGGGTTTATGTTCGCGACACCGTATATACGGTCATATGGATTGGAAACCAGACTGGGGGCTCCGAGGCCGTATGGCCTTCACGATGTTCCTGCTGTTCGTCGTTTACATCGTGTTCGTCGGAGTGCTAACGGTATTCTTCAACAATCGTATACTGCCTGCACTCCTGGTTATGGCAGTCTTCCTCGGTGCTCAGTACTTTTTCAGCGACAGAATCGCGCTGTACAGCATGGGTGCCCACGAGGTGAGCGAACAGGAGTACCCCGAACTCCACGCGACGATCGAACGCCTGTGCCAGCAGGCCGATCTGCCGAAGCCGAAAGTAGCCGTCACCAACTCCCGCGTACCAAACGCGTTCGCTACCGGGCGGTCTCAGAAGAACGCAGCCGTCTGTGTGACGACCGGCATCCTCTCGACGCTCGATCAGGACGAGTTGGAGGGCGTGCTGGCTCACGAACTCTCGCACGTCAAGAACCGCGACGTGGCCGTCATGACCATCGCGTCGTTCATTTCGACGCTGGCACTCTTCGTCATCCGATGGGGTGCGCTCTTCGGCGGCGGCGGTCGCGACCGGAACAACGGGGGCGGCATCATCATCGCCATCGTCGGTTCGATCGTCGTCTGGATCGTGTCGTTCATCCTGATCCGCGCGCTCTCGCGGTACCGCGAGTACGCCGCCGACCGCGGCAGCGCGATCATCACGGGCAACCCGAGCGCCCTCGCCTCGGCGCTGCTGAAGATCGACGGCCGGATGGACAGCGTCCCGAAAGAGGACATGCGCGATCAGGCCGAGATGAACGCGTTCTTCATCATCCCTGTCAAGAGCGGGTTCCTCGGGCGCATCGCCGCGACCCACCCGTCGACCGAGAAGCGCGTCGAGCGCCTCCGCGACATGGAACGCGAGATGCAGACGGTCTGAGGCCCTACTTTCCACTGTCGATCCTCTTCTGGTTACTTCCGACACGTCGTCCCTACGGCGCTCGGTCTTCTCTGCGAACTCGAACGCGAGTCGGCTAGTGAACCGTTCAAGTAGTTCGGGCCGATTGTGTAGTAGTATGGGACTGTTCGACTCGATCCGTTCGGCGCTCGGGATGCGCGCCGAGGCGGACGCGACGCGGAAGGCCGACCCCGAAGACCTGTTCGGGATGAGCACTGCCTACATGACGATGGAAGCCGACCTCGGCTTCACGTCGGTGGAGCAGGCGGCGCTCTGTTTCTCGTCGGTCGACAGCACGGACTTCGCGGACACGCTGAACGAGGTCGAAGCCATCCTCGCGGCCGGTGAAGAAGAGACGGGGACGACGTTCCGACGGTACGCCGACAATCACGGCTACAACTGGGTCGTACTCGAAGACGACGACCCGGAGGACCTCGTCACGAGCGTCCACTTCGCCGCCGACGAGTTCATCGAACAGGGCTACGGTTCGCGCCTGCTCGCCGCCGTCTTCGGATTCGAGGGGAACGGCTCGCGCGCGTACTGGATCTATTCCTTCCGCCGGGGGGCGTACTATCCGTTCGCGCCGAAAGCCCACCACGAGCGCGACCAGCGTCTCGAATTTAAACTCCAGAGCGTTCTCGACGGCGAACTCGGCATCGAAGACGACGAACAGTTCTGGTATCCCCTTTGGCCCGACACGGACGGCCGTCACCCGTGGGAATAGTTCGATCGACCTGACCGAACCGATCTCTCGTCCTGACTGTTCTCCCGTATAATGCTTCGGCAGACACGCGTCACCGACCCGCCGCAGTCGACCAGTTTCACTTTCACTCTACTGTTAACGAGGGTTTATGTTCCGGTGGGCGTAAGGACGGAGTACATGCCAGACGACGACCTCGAAAACCTCCCCGGAGTCGGTCCCGCGACGGCAGACAAGCTTTCCGACGCAGGCTACAAGACCTACGACGCGATCGCGGTCGCCAGCCCCGGCGACCTGGGCGCGAAAGCCGATATCGGTGAGAGCACGGCGACTGATATCGTTCGGGCCGCGCAGGACGCCGCCGACGTCGGCGGCTTCGAAACCGGTTCGACGGTGCTGGAGCGACGTGAGACCATCGGCAAGCTTAGTTGGCAGATTAACGAAGTCGACGACCTCCTCGGCGGCGGGCTGGAGACCCAATCGATCACCGAGGTCTACGGTGAGTTCGGTGCCGGTAAGTCCCAGATCACCCACCAGATGGCCGTCAACGTCCAGCTTCCGAAAGAAGTGGGCGGCCTCCGTGGCTCGTGCATCTTCGTCGACAGCGAAGACACGTTCCGCCCGGAGCGTATCGACGACATGGTACGCGGCCTCGAAGACGACGTACTCCAGGCGACGATGGACGACCGCGAGATCGAAGGCTCGCCGGACGACCCCGCGGCGATGGACGAACTCATCGAAGACGTCCTCAACCACATCCACGTCGCGAAGGCGTTCAACTCCAACCACCAGATGCTCCTCGCCGAAAAGGCCGAGGAACTCGCGGGCGAGAGCGACGACACCGAGTGGCCGGTTCGCCTCCTCTGCGTCGACTCGCTGACCGCGCACTTCCGCGCCGAGTACGTCGGTCGTGGGGAACTCGCCGAACGCCAGCAGAAACTCAACCGCCACCTGCACGACTTAGACAAGGTCGGCAACCTCCACAACGCCGCCGTCATCGTGACGAATCAGGTCGCTTCGAACCCCGACTCGTACTTCGGTGACCCGACCCAGCCGATCGGTGGCAACATCCTCGGCCACAAGTCGACGTTCCGTATCTACCTCCGCAAGTCGAAGGGCGACAAGCGGATCGTCCGTCTCGTCGACGCGCCCAACCTCGCCGACGGCGAAGCCGTCATGCGCGTTCAGAACGGCGGCCTGAAGCCGGAGTAAGTTCGTAGCGCCGACGAACGCGATTTCTACGCTTCGTTTTGAGGACTGTTCACACGAGCGATAGCCTCCGGTCGACTGCCGTCGGGCGGGACTGAATGGGTTCGGGGGCTTTCGAAGTCGCCACCGTTGCTCCTGCGGTCGTTTCTTCTCCGAACGACGTTCGTCGCCCCGAACGTAACCCCCATATGGTCACGTCGACACGGTTCGCCTATGAGCGAGCGGACCGCGAACGTCACGCGCGAGACGACCGAAACGACGATCGACCTCACACTGGACGTCGACGGTGACGGGGCGGCGACCGTCGACACCGGGATCGGTTTCTTCGATCACATGCTCGAATCGTTCGCCAAGCACGGCCTCTTCGACCTCGACGTGACCTGCGACGGCGACACGCACATCGACGACCACCACACGATCGAGGACGTCGCGATCGTCCTCGGAACTGCGTTCGACGAGGCGCTCGGCGACCGGCGCGGAATCGTCCGCTACGCGGATCGAAAGGTTCCGCTCGACGAGGCTGTCGCGAGCGTCGTCGTCGACGTTTCGGGGCGACCCCTCTTCGAGTTCGATAGCGAATTCTCGCAGGAGCGCGTCGGCGGGTTCACCAGCCACATGGCGGGCCACTTCGCCCGGTCGCTGGCGATGAACGCCGGACTCACGCTCCACGCCTCGGTCATCGGTGAGAACGCGCACCACGAGATCGAAGCGCTGTTCAAGGCACTCGCGCGGACGCTCGACGACGCGACCCGAATCGACGAGCGCCGGGCCGACGAGACGCCGAGTACGAAAGGCGAACTGTAGAACGGACTCAGTCTCGCCTCAACTGGTCCCCGTCCGCGTCGAGGATTCCGCGATCGACGGCGTAGTCGAGGATCGTATCGACCTGTTCGGGCTCTAAGTCGTACGCGTGCGTCGCCAGCGACTCGACGTCGGCGCGTTCGATCGGGAACTCGCGGTTGGCCAGCAACCGCATCACCGTTCGGAACTCGTCGGGTTCCGGTCCCGGCGTGGCCGCGGCGTCGGGTCCGGGCTTCGACGTGGCC
Organism: Haloferacaceae archaeon; assembly: GCA_963715525.1. Classification (GTDB taxonomy): domain Archaea; phylum Halobacteriota; class Halobacteria; order Halobacteriales; family Haloferacaceae; genus MFD01721-c6. The sequence continues at coordinate 3,241,885 of OY970248.1, read as the reverse complement.
GAAGTGTCGGTTGCTGACTCCGCCGTGGTCGTGGCGTCGAACCCCGTCTCGTCGCCCTCCGCCTCCGACCGTTGGTCTCGCTGCGCTTCGTAATCTGAGTCGCCGCTCTCGGACGGCGACTCCGCGTGGAGTTCGTCGGCGTCGTCGGGCGCACGCTTCGGGTCCGACGCGAACGTCACACCGTCGCCGAGCGGATCGGTCGTCGCCTCCGATTCTTCGCCTTCGTCCTCGTCTTCATCGGCGATCTCGCCCGACGCGGGATCGTCGACGGGCGTCGTCGTGTCGACTGCGAGTTCCGTCTCGTCGGTCTTCGGCTCGGACCTCTCGCCACCGAGTCGAGCGAAGAACGGTTCGAGTACCGTCTCAAGCGTCCCTCGGCAGGTAGAACAGAGGACGACGCGTCGCTGTTCTGCTTCCGTCGGATCGAGTTCCGGGGGCACCACTTCGAACGTTCCGACGGCGTCGGCACCGCAGAAATCACAGGCGCGGAGTTCGTGCATGGTCGGGGATCACGACCGACGTGTAAAATTCCCTCCGTCTTCTGCCTCCTCGGTGCATCCCACACGATTAAACCCGTCCCCGCGTATCTCTCCGCAAGCGATGTTCGACGAGATCATGGAGAAGTTCGAGGGAAGTCCGAGCCAGCAGGCCGTCATTCGGTTGCTGCTCGAACGGGGCTTCTCTGTCAACGACGACGGTCGGGTCGTCTCCGGCGGTATCGAGATTCCGAACACCGGGATCGCACGGGAGATTGATGTCGACCGCCGCGTCGTCGACTCGACGACCGACGCCATCCTCGCCGATCCCGAACTGGAGCGCATCTTCCGGAACATCTCGGCTATCCCGAGCCTGATGGACCTCGCGCCCGTCCTCGATCTCACCGTTCTGACGATCGAAGTCGCCACCGCGAGCGAACACGGCATCGTCGCCGCGGTGACCGGACTGCTGGCCGACGAAGACATCGGTATCCGCCAGATCATCAGCGACGACCCCGAGTTCAGCGACGATCCCAAACTCTACATCATCACGGACGACCCCGTCCCCGGCGACCTGCTTGTCCGCATTCGCGACCTCTCGTTCGTCCGGAAAGTCGAGTTCTGACCCGGCGATCGGTGGGAACGACGCCGGAGGCGACGTCCCGGTTACGTGTACGACGCTTCTCCGGACTCGGGGTCGTCTCGCTGGCCCTCGCGCTCCTCGTCGCGCTCGCCGGGTACGTCCGCGGTCGGTTCTGAGTACCGAGTCGGGTCGCCCGGCGTCTCACCACCTCCTTGCGAATCCTTTTGCCGCCGCCGCCGGGAGAGAGTGCATGGTCGACGCCTACCGCACCGTCGCCGGACCGGCGCAGGCACGCTTCGAAGCCAAGGGATCGGAGTTCATCGGCTACGTCGCCCCCGCCGACACCGTCGCGGAGGCGGAAGCGTTCGTCGAGGAGATTCGCGCGCGACACGACGACGCGACGCACAACGTCCCCGCCTATCGAGTCCCGGCGGGCGAAGCGTCGTCGAAGCGTCCCGGCGGGGGGGACGTAATGTTGAGGGAATACCAGAGCGACGACGGCGAACCCACCGGGTCGTCCGGCAAACCCGCCCTGAACGTTCTCGTCCAGCAGGACATCCGAAACGTCGTCGCCGTCGTCACGCGCTACTACGGCGGGACGAATCTCGGCGTCGGCGGCCTCGCACGGGCGTACTCGCGCGCGGTCAAGGAAGCCGTCGACGCCGCGGGTGTCGTCGAGGAGAAACCCCACGAGCGATTCGCGGTCACGGTCGAGTACGACGACTCCGGAACCGTTCGGGGCATCCTAGAGAGCACCGGCGTCGAGTTCGACGCCGACTACGGCGAGGACGTCCGGTTCGAACTGCGCGTCGCCGTCGACGAGTCCGACGCGCTCCGCGACCGCCTCCGGAGCGCGACGAGCGGCCGAGCCGAGATCGACTGATCACGGTCGAACGGGACACTGGTGCCGGCCGACGCGACGAGCCGAGAATCCGGTAACGCCGTCGTCGAGACATAGCATCACGTGGGTTCGAGTCACACGTCCGTCCATGACCCAACGATACGAAGCCATCGTCGTCGGCGGTGGGATCGTCGGCGCGTCGGCCACCTACCACCTCGCGCGCGACGGTGTCGAGACGCTCCTCGTCGACCGCGCGGACGAAGGGCGGGCGACCGACGCCGGGGCGGGTATCCTCTCGCCGGGGACGAGTCGCCACTCGGACGCGTGGTTTCACTTCGCCGTCGACGCCGTCGACTACTACTCGGAACTCCTCGACTCGCTGACGAGCGACCAAGACGGACCGATCGGCTACGCGAAGACGGGGTCGCTCGCGGTCGCCGTCGACGACGACGAGGTCGACGCGTTCGACGAGACGATCGAGCGGATCGAAGGGCGACAGACCGAGTACGGAACGCCCGTCCCGGGGAGCATAGAGCAACTGACGCCCGACGAGGCACGGGAGCGCTTCCCGCCGCTCGGCGACGTTCAGCGGGCCTTCTACTACGAGGACGCCGCGCGGGTCGACGGCCGAACCTTCACCGGCGCACTCACCCGAGCGGCGGAGAACCGCGGCGCGACGATTCTCGCAGGTGACGTCGAACGGCTCCGGATAGATCACGATAGCGGGAACGTTACGGGCGTCGTCGCCGACGGAGAGCGGTACGACGCCGACAGCGTCGTCGTCGCCGGTGGCGCGTGGTCCGCGTCGTTCGGCGAGCAACTCGGCGTCGAGATTCCGGTCGAACCGCAGCGGGGGCAGATCGCTCACCTCGACTGCGACGCCGACACCGAGGGGTGGCCCATCGTGAGCCCGTTCCGCAGTCACTACATGGTGTCGTGGGACGACGGCCGGGTCGCCGTCGGCGCGACCCGCGAGACCGGATCGGGATTCGGACCGCACACGACCGTCTCGGGAATCTCGGAAGTCTTCGACGAGGCGCTTCGCGTCGCACCCGGACTGGCCGACGCGAGTCTCCGCGAAGTTCGAGTCGGTCTCCGCCCGGTCACACCGGACGGTTTGCCGGTGCTCGGAAATGTTCCGAACGTAGCGGGCGTGTATCTGGCGACCGGTCACGGGCCGACCGGGCTCCAACTCGGCCCGTACAGCGGGAGGCTCGTCGCCCGACTCGCGTCGGGGGGGTCGTCCGAAGTGGACTTAGATCCGTACCGAGTCACGCGGTTCTGACATCGGGAGCCGCCCGAGCGGCACGTCGGCGTCCGCTGGGGGGAACCGATCCCACGGACTGCCCACTCCCGAACCTTATTCGATTCCGACTGCGACCGCCTCGCATGGACGGTATCACTGCGTCTGACTTTCACGACCTCACGTTCCCGAGCGACCCGCAACTGTCGCCGGACGGCGAACGTGTAGCGTTCGTCCGAAAGGTGCCCGACGACGACGAATCGTACGAAGCGACGATCTACGTCGTCAGCGTCGACGACGGCTGCGATCCCCGAGCCTTCACGGTCAGCGAGGGCGTCGACAGCGCGCCGCGCTGGAGTCCGAGCGGCGATCGACTCGCGTTCGTCTCGACGCGCGGCGACGGCGACGACCGACCACAGTTGTGGGTCATGCCCACCGACGGCGGCGAAGCCCAGCGCCTGACGAACGTTCCCGGCGGCGTCTCCACACCCGTCTGGAGTCCAGACGGAAGCCGGCTGGCGTTCGTCCAAGCGACGACCGCCGCCGAGCGGGAGGCCGGAATCGACCTCGACGTAGCCGAATCCGGCGAGGAGGAATACGAGCGCGAGACGCCCGACCCGCGCGTCGTCGATCGGCTTGTCTACCGCGAACACGCTCACTACATCGACGGAGCGCGGAGCCACGTCTACGTCGTCGACGCGGACGCGACCGTCGACGTCGGTGACGCCGACGAGGGGGGCAGCGACGCCGACGGTCCCGTCTCACGGCTCACCGACGGCGACTTCGATTTCTACGCTCCCGATTGGGGGGATGCGGAGACGCTCTACTACGTCGTAAAACGGACCGACGACCCCGATGACAGCGCTGTAATCGACATCGTCGCGCACGACCTCGCGGCCGACGAATCCGAGACGCTCGTTCAGACGACCGGCTGGATGGGTACCGTCACGGCGACCGAAGACGGCCGCGTCGTGTACCCGCGAACGCCCGAGGATCGGATGTCGCTGCGGCAGACGAACCTCGAACTGTACGACCGCGAGACCGACGAGACGACGGTACTCACCGAGGAGGTCGACCGCACCGTCGCCAGCGGTCAGTGGGACCCCGACGAGTCGAGCCTCTACTTCGTCGCGCCGAACGAGGGCGCGTACGTGATTCAGCGCGCGACGGTCGACGCCGAGAGCGGCGATGTGCAACTCGACGCCGTCGCGGACGGCGGTGACGTGGCCGGAATCTCGGTCGGTGAGGGCGCCGTCGCCATCGCCGAGAGCGACTGGGATCACCCGGGTGACGTGTTCGTCGTCCGAGGCGGCGAGAAGACGCGGCTCACCGAACTCAACGCGGACTTCCTCGCCTCCCGCGAAGTGGGCGAACCCGAGGAACTCCGCTTCGACTCCGACGGCCACGAGGTGCAGGGCTGGCTGTTGACGCCGCCCGGCTTCGACCCCTCGGAGACCTACCCGCTCGCGGTCGAGATTCACGGCGGGCCACACGCGATGTGGTCGACCTCGGGGACGATGTGGCACGAGTTCCAGACGCTCGCCGCCGCGGGCTACGTCGTCTTCTGGTCGAACCCGCGCGGTTCGACCGGCTACGGCGAGGACTTCGCGATGGCTATCGAACGCGATTGGGGCGACGTGACGATGCGCGACGTGATGGCCGGCGTCGACCACGTCTGCGAGCGCGAGTACGTCGACGAATCGAACGCCTTCGTCACCGGCGGGAGCTTCGGCGGGTTCATGACCGGATGGATCGTCGGCCACACCGACTTCTTCCGCGGCGCGGTCGCCCAGCGCGGCGTGTTCGACCTCTCCTCGTTCTACGGGTCGACGGACGCGTTCAAACTCATCGAGGGCGACTTCGGAACGACCCCGTGGGAGGACCCCGAGTTCCTCTGGGAGCAGTCGCCGGTCGCCTACGCGGGCGACGCGACGACGCCGACGCTCGTGATCCACTCGGACAACGACTTCCGCGTCCCGGTCAACAACGGCGAGATGTTCTACCTCTTCTTGAAGAAGAGCGGAGTCGACACCCGACTCGTCCGCTACCCGCGCGAGGGTCACGAACTCTCCCGGAGCGGCGAACCGGGCCACATCGTCGACCGGATCGAGCGCATCGTCCGCTGGTTCGACGGCTACTCCGACTACGCCGACGTGCCCCGCGCGCTAGACCGCGGCGACGACGGCCTGTCTGCAGGTGAAACGAAGGGGTCCGACGATACGGACGGTTCGGGTGACGAATAGACCGCTATAGAGTACCTCGGGGGTCGGTTTCGAACCACCTCGAACGATCGAAAAAGTCGACGCAGTCGATCGATTTTCGACTAGAAACGAAGGGGTATCGACGCGGTGTCGGAGACGCACTTTTCAGCGCCGCGTACGTACTCAGTGCGTGACTTCCGACTGTACCTACTGCGGTTGTGACGTCACCGCTCACTCGCCCGTGTACGTCCGCGAGGGAGAAGACCGCAAAGCGACGGGGCAGTTCTGCAACTTCGGCTGTCTCGCGGCGCACATCGAACGGGAGGGACTGGCCGAGGGGACGAGTTGTCGCATCGACCTCTGAACGGTATCCGGGCGGCCGCGTCCGTCGACGGTGACCGTCAGACCGTCCGGAACGCGCGGTCGCCCGCGTCGCCGAGACCGGGGACGATGTACCCGTTTTCGTCGAGTCGGTCGTCGATGGCGACCGTCAGCAGATCGATGTCCGGGAACTCTTCACCGACGCGGAGGAGGCCGTCGGGGGCGCTCACGGCCGAGAGGACGAACGTGTCTTCGGGTTCGGGCGTCTGCTCGCGCACGTGTTCGAGCACCGTACACATCGTACTCCCGGTGGCGAGCATCGGGTCGGCGACGATGACGGTGTCGTCTTCGGTGATCGTCGGCAGTTTCACGTAGTCGATGGTGATCGGGAACTCGCCGTTCTCGTCCATCCCCGCCTCTTCGTCTCGACCGGCGCTGATGACGCCCTGCTTGGCGCGCGGGAAGGCTTTCAGCAGTCCTTCGACGAACGGCGTCGCCGCGCGGAGGACGTTGATGATGACCACGTTGTCGAGTCCCTTCACCCGCTCGCCGGTCGTCTCGGCCAGCGGCGTCCGGATCGAAACGTACTCGGTGTCCATCGCACCGTCGATGATCTCGTATCCACAGATGCGGCCGAGTTTCACCAGCCCTTTTCTGAAGGCGACCTGTTCGGTCTCGACGTCTCGGAGTTTCGAGAGAGTGTCCTTGGCGAGCGCGTGTGTGAGGACGTACGCGTCGTCGCGGTCTTCGATGGGCATACTAGATGGCGGAACGGCGAGCGACATAACGCCTCTCATCGCCGCCTCGCCGTCACATCCGCTAGCGCGTCACGACGTACGTGAGAATAACGAGGATAACTGCGAACTCAGCCACCGTCACCCAGGTGAACGACAGCAGGTCGATCGTCGAGAGACCCCAGACGACGACGATAGCGAACACCGACGAGAGGACGACGTTCATCACAAAGAGTACGCGCGGATCCCCCTTCGAACTCATACCCCGACCCTGACGACGCCGGTGACTTAACTCATCGGGTGAGGCGACGGGTCGCGGGCGAGACGACGGATCACACGACCTCCCCTATCACAACCACAAAAGATCATTATTATCTCTATTGTCGACACAATTGTGCGATTTTTACCCCATATTAGTTAGAAATTGTAGTATTGATGTAGGTGGGTGCCGTAGTGGACAGTACGCAGATGGAACTACGCAACCGCAAAGGAACGCCGGTCGACCCTGTGCCGTTTCTCGTCGTCTCCGTGACCGTGTTCCTCATGAGTTTCTCTTCCGGTCCGTTCTACTGTCTCACGCTGGGCCTCGGAACCGTCGAATCAGTGTTGCTTCCGGCGGCCGTCTTCGTCCTCGGTTCGATCGCCGCGTACCGCCACTTCGTTTGGAACGCGCGCCCGGAACTGCGAGGCGAGATTCCGGCCGAATACCGACTTCAGCGACTGTTCTACGCGATGGCGATCGTCGCTGTCCTCCTCGCCGCGCTCATCGTGCCGGTCATCTTCTCTTGAACCTCTCGGGCGGCCATCACCGGAGGGGGACCGCTTTTACCTCCGGCTGAAAAAGCATCGCTCGATGAGAGAAGTCGAGGTGTCTCGGTTCGTCCGCGCGACACCGAGGGAACTCACGCGGGCGCTCACCCCCGAACGCCTCGTCGAGTACGAGGGGAGTTTCGCCGTTCACGACGTTACCGACGCCGACGTCGACGACGCGAAGTTGGTCCGCGTCGGCGCGCGCGGACTCGAACTGACGCTCCTGTTCGAATCGACCGACGACGGCTTTTACTACACACAGGCGGGCGAGGCCGGGCCCTTCGAATCGATGGAGACGTGGGTGACGATCCGCGCCGAGAACGACGGCTCGCGGGTCACGATGCGCTCTGCGGTCAGCCTCGACATGCCGATCCGGGCGCTCGGCGACCGTCTCGGGGCCTGGAAGCGACGTGGTGAACTGAAGCGCGCGCTGGCGAATATGGCGTCTGATTTCGGGTGAATCGTTCTCAGTCGTCGTCGTCTTCGGTGAGTACCTGCTCCGGCTCGACGAGGCCGACGAAGATTACGGCACCGATGATGGCGGACGTGAGTACTCCCTGTCCCAGCGACATGGACTGTTGCGCGACGTTCGCGCCGACGCTGATCGCGAGGAGGACAACAGCGCGTTCAGGTAGCGACGGAGTTCGGGGCCCATGGAGACTCCATTCGTCCATACTATCAAAACGTTCTCTTCGTTCGGACGTTAATCGCGGAAACAACCCACCGAGTGACCCAGACTGCGGGCGTCGGCTCCGCGAGCGATCGACGATGGCGTTTCAGTACCACCAGGCGCTATCCGAACAGGTACTCTGCGTGATCTCGATCGACGGCGGTACCCGTCCGTCTCCGATTTTCTCCCCGCTGTCGATCTGGACCGCGATCCCGGACTCGACGTCTTTGGCCTCAACGCAGTCCGGAAAATAGCGAAAGGACTGCTGTACGTCCTGCGGGTGGAACAGCTCGGCTCGGAGGTAGTACTTCCGATTCTTGAGGATCTTCGACTTCGTGATCTTGTTCGCGTCGTTCCCCTGTTTGAACGAAGGGAGCCTGAACAGCTGATGGTACACGTGCGCTTCGCTCCGCTCCGTTTTGTCCGTCCTGAAAATATTGATCGATAGAGTGTGCTCTTGGTCGTCCCCGTTCTCGACGCTGAGCGACAACTTCGGGCCGAACAGCGAAACCGTGCTGCATCCTGCGAGTGCGGAGGTACCGAGACCGCTTCCGAGTGTGAGAACTTTCCGACGGGAGACGTCCATGATCTCGGTCATGTACGTCCTGATATATATTGCCCTCCCGGGGTTACTCCGAGTCGGCGCTCCGCTCTCTCGAGATCAGTTCGGACCGACCAGGGCCGTCACCTCGCGGGCGTCGGATCGTTAGGCTACGGGCGTCGGCTCCGCGAGTACGAATTCTGCCTCCGGTTCGTCGGGGAACCGACTCTCGAATCCGCCCCAGTCTTCGTCCATCTCGTCGTCGGTCAGCAGACACTCGTTTAAGGCATCAGTGACCGCGTCGGCGTCCATCCCGCGGCCGATGAAGACGAGTTCCGTCTTCCGGTCGCCCCACTCCTCGTCCCAGTCGAGATTCTTTCGATTCGATCGGTAGAGATCCTGATCCAGTTCGGGGAGCGTCGCGATCCAGGGTCCCGCGGCGGTGACGCGAACCGACGGGCCGGCGTGGCCATAGGTGAGTCGCTGCTCGCACCCCGCGACCCAGCAGGTCCCCTTCGAGCGGACGACGTCCTCGGGGAGGTCGGCGAAGAAGTCCGCCAGTCGCTCGGGGTGGAACGGGCGGCGACGACGGTAGGTAAACGAAGTAATGTCGTAGACTGCTTCGGGGCGGTGGTGGTCGTCGTGAGAGTGGCCGTCGTGTGCGTGCTCGTCGTCGCCATGCGTGTGATGGTCGTCGTGTGCGTGCTGGTCTCCGGCCTCCCCGTCGCCGTCCTCCTCGGCGAGCGCGACCTGCCACCCCGCGCGCTCGGCGGCGGTGGCGGGGTCGTAGAGTCCGCGGTCGAACAGTTGGTCGGGGTCGACCTCGCCGAACGACGCGCTCACGACCTCCGCATCGGGTCGGAGCGCTCGGGCGAGTTCCGAGACGGTCTCGAACTCGGCGTCGGAGACGAGGTCGCGTTTGTTGAGCACGACGAGGTTCGCGAACTCGATCTGTTCGACTAGGAGATCCGTGAGCGGTCGGCTGCCGTCTTCGTCGGTCCCGCGGACTTCGGCGACGCCGTCGCCGCCGAACGAGTCGTAGAACAGTCGCGTGTCGACGACCGTGGCGACCGAATCGACCTCGTAGAGCGCCGCCGCGCTCGACCCCGTCGTGAAGAGTCGTGCGATGGGTTCGGGCTCGCTGATCCCCGAGGGTTCGACGATCAGGTGGTCGAAATCGCGGTTGCGCGCGAGACGAACCACCGCCGTTTCGAGGTCGTCCTGTAGCTCACAGCAGATACAGCCGTTGGAGAGTTCGGCGACCCCGCCGTCGACGGCGAGTTCGGAGTTCTCGCTGACGAGGTCGGCGTCGACGTTGAGTTCCCCCATGTCGTTTACCAGTACGGCGATGTCGCGGCCGCCCCCGTTCCGGAGAAGGTGGTTGAGCGTCGTCGTCTTTCCCGCTCCGAGACTTCCACTGAGAATCGTGACCGGTATCGCGTCCCGCGCCATACCACAGGTCCGGTATGGAAGATAATGAAACTCCCGCGAGTGGAGGTTCGCTCGGAGACCTCCTCCGATCACACGAATCGGTTCTTCCGGAGGTTTTTTTTTCAACGAGTAGAACTCGTGTTAGGTGAACAATGTTTTCTCCGAATCGTCGCTCTCTCCTCCGTACCGGTGGTGCGCTCGGGGTAGGGTGGTTGGCAGGCTGTAGCGGACTGAACAAGGGTACCTCGGCAAGCTATCCCCGACTCATCGACCTCTCTGCGACGAATCTCGACGACGAACCACACACGTTTCACGTACTGATCGAAGTGAACGGGGAAACCGTGTATCGAGACTCGAAATCGGTAGCCGCTCCGAAAGACGAACTGAAGGCTGCAGTCTTCACCGGTTATCCTACGAAACCGAAGCCCTACGAGGTGTACGCTTGGAAGGACAACAAGTCGAAGGAAGACGCGAGAACGTTCGATTTCGCCGAGTACGACTCAGCCTGCCTCGGTTTGGAGCTCCAGATCGGTGAGTATGGGTCCGATTCGTCGAACCCCCATCTCGCGATCTACCATACTACGAACTGCCAGAACGTGACCGATAACGGGAGTCGCTGATTCGAGAACAGAGTACTTCTACGAGCGAGCCCGGACGCGCCCCAGCGGACCGCTCCGAGGGCGCGAGAGACAGCGTTCGTAGACGGTCCGGAGGCGCGCGCCCATCTCTTCGACGCCGTACTCGGCGATCGGACCGCGGCCGTCGGCGCGCTCGCCGGCGTCGAGGGCGGCCCTGAGTACGTCGCGGAGTTCCGCCGCCGAATCACCGACTCCGGAGTGGGCGACGCCGTCGAGGACTTCCGGTGCGAAGCCGACGCGCGTACAGACGACCGGCACGTTACAGGCGGCGGCCTCCTTGACGACCATCGGGCCGGTCTCGCGATTCGAGGTGACGAGGAGCGCGTCGCTCGCGTTCATCACGTAGGGCATGTCGTCGTAGGGGATGTTGCCGCCCGTGTGGAGGCGGACGTCGCGGTCGAGACCGTCGACGACGCGCTTTGCGAGGTCGAAGTTCTTCTCCGGGCGACCCGGTGCGGCGGGGAAGAGAACGACCGTCTCGTCCGGGTCCCAGCCGAGATGTTCGCGCGCTTCGTCGCGCGGGATCGGTCGGAACTGCTCGGTGTCGACGGGGTAGGGGACGTAGTGAGCCTCGCGGTCGACGAACTGGCTCATCATGCGCGAGGGGATGATCACCTCGTCGGCCCGGTTGGTCGCCGCCCGGATGATCGGTGCGAACTGGTTCTCGCGGAACTCGCCGCCCCAGAGGGAGACGACGACCGGCAGGCGGAACTGACCGACGGCGAAGGGAGCGGTCAGGCCGTAGTTGGCGTGGACGAGGTCGTAATCCTCGAACGATTCGCGGAGCACTTGCGGATAGAACTTCAGATAGTCGGCCAGCGTGCGCTCTTCGACTCGGTCGTCGAAGTTGCGATGCTCGCCCGGTACTTCGAGCGTCGTGTACTCGATGCCCGCGGCGTCGAGTGCGGCTTCCTGCTTCCGATAGAAGCTTCGGGGCGTGGTGACGAGGCTGAGGACTCTCATGCTCGAACGTCCGCGGGTGATTCGGTCGAGTCCGAGTCTGCCGCCTCGGAGTCGGCGATATCGAAGTCGGACTTCTCGACGTACGGCTGACCGACGGGACGCGTCGCCTGCTCGACGACGAACTCCGTCACGTCGATGATGTTCTCCATGTAGTCGTCTCGGCGTTCGACCCAGCGAGCGGTCGCGTCGGGGTCGGCGGCGAGTTCGCGGACCTTTCGGAACGCCCGCTGTTCGGACTCGGGCCGGTACGAGTGAACGAGGCCGTGCTTTCCGAGGTCGATGAGTCGGCCGTCGGTGCCGACGAACGGGCTGACGCGGACCGTCGGCGTTCCGAGGAGCGCCGCCTCGATTGTCGTCGTCGCCACCTCGCCGACGTAGAGGTCCGCGAAGGCGAGCAAGTGGTGGAACTCGTGGGGTTTCACCGGGATGGGTTCGGCCCCGTCCGGCGTCGGTCCTTCGGCCTCGTCGGAGACGTACACCGTCCCGTACTCGGTGAGGTCGTCGATGAGTTGCCGTTTTCCGCCGATCGAGATGCCCTGTTTGCCGATGTCGTGGTGGGCTTCCCACGCGTTCAGCCGGAGGACGAAGTAGGGTTCGTCGGGGTCGACGCCGTATTGGGTGAGTACCGACCGATCGGGCTCGAACCAGTCCGGGTGAGTGTACGCCACCTCGTGCATCCCGTCGTATCGGATCGCCTTCCCGCCGAAGCGCGTCCGGAGCGACCGCGGAGCGTAGATTTCGTCGGCGAAGGGCGTCACGAGTTTGTTCTGCTTGGCGTTGGTCGTCTCGGTGTCGATAAAGATGCGCGCCTCCGCGCCGACCAGTTTCGCCGCGTGGGTCGCCGCGAGGCCCATATTCGCCATCACGACGTCGGGTTTGACGCGCCGGAACTCCTGCCACATGCGGTACTCGTACGCCAACTGCGTGAGCGCCAGGTCGACCGTCCCGTCGGGCTCGTCGGCGAGCACCCGGTGTTCGATTCCGTAGGCCTTCAGGAGGTCGACGGCGACGCTCTTCTCGCGGGCGTAAACGTAGACCTCGTGTCCCCGGTCACGCAACTCGCCGATGGCGTTTCGGAAGAAGTGAACGTTGCTCGGATGCTGAATCGTAAACGCGATGCGCACTTGGAAATCCCCTCTTATCTCTCCGGTGGCTCCCAGTCGTCTTACTTACAGGCCACCTAATTCGGCGTTTTGAGCCCGATTAAGGTGCGTTCTGTGCGCCTCGGTGACAGACGCACGCCGTCCGATCGGTCCGGCTGATCCTCGGTGCGACGGCGCTCGTCCGCCGAGCGTCTGACGCCCGTCTGATAGGTTTTCATGTGGATTTCCTTCGATAGGTGGGCATGAACGTGAAGTGTGACGTCATCGGTCTGCTCGCGCTCGCCGTCGGGGGGCTCTTCGTCTCGTCGCTGACGACCGCGGGCGTCCTCGTCGGACTCCCCCTGCTGGTCTTCGGCATCGTCGTAGGGACGACGACGGCACGGCGAATCCGAAACCGAGGCACACAGTTCACGAACGTCGTCTGATGCCGCTCAAAACCCTCGTCTTCGTGCTGTACGCCCTCGGTGTCGGAGCTTTCTTGCTCCGGTCGAACACGGGGTTCGGACTCGCGTTGGGCTTGCTTCTCATCTGTCTCGTCGTCGCTCTCACGCTCTTCCGGTTCGTCCACTACGCGAGACGACGATTCGTAACGCTCGTTTAATCGCCTGCTCAGGCGTCCATCGCTTCGCGCAGCGTGAACGTGCCCTCGTAGAGTGCCGTCCCGACGACGACGGCCGCCGCGCCCGCCTCCCGGAGCGCGCGAACGTCGTCTAGGGAGGCGACGCCACCACTGGCGATCACGGGAATCTCGACGGCGTCGACGACGCGCCGGACCGTGTCGACGTTGACGCCTTCGAGCCGCCCTTCCACGTCGACGTCGGTGAACAGAATCGCGCCCGCACCCAACTCCTCGTATCGCGCCGCGGCCTCGGCGGGGTCGAGACCGGTCCCTTCGGTCCACCCCGCGACGACGACTTCGCCGTCTTTCGCATCGAGACTGACAGTGACGGCTTCCGGGTGCTCGGCGCTGATCTCCTCGACGATCTCCGGACGCTCGACGGCGGCCGTCCCGAGGATGACGCGGTCGACGCCCCGGTCGAGCAGGTCGACCGCGTCGGCCGCCGTTCGGATGCCGCCGCCGACCTGGACGGCGACGTCGACGGCGTCTAGGACGGCGTCGACGGCGGCGGCGTTCTTTCGCTCGCCCTCGAACGCCCCGTCGAGGTCGACGAGGTGGAGCGTCCGCGCTCCGGCGTCGACCCAGCGGCGGGCGGCCTCGACCGGATCACCGTACCGTTTCTCGGTTCCGCGCTCACCTTGGACGAGTTGGACGACCTCGCCGCCCTGCATGTCGACGGCAGGGACGACTTCGAACGACGGGAAGTGTGTCATGGTCCATCTCGGCGCGTGGATGGCCTAAACCCACCGAAGCGAAGCGTCTCTGGGACGCGCTCGACGGTGATTCTTCGGAACGGCTTTCACGGAGCGGACACGTATCTCGAATTGAATGAAGCTATTCGGGTCGAGCGGCACGCGTGGGGTTGCGGGTGAGCAGCTCACTCCCGAGTTCGTCCTTCGCGTGGCGAAGGCTGCGGGCACCGTCTGGGAGGCGGACCGCGTGGCCGTCGCCCGCGACACCCGGACGACCGGCCAGATGTTCACGAACGCCGCCGCCAGCGGCCTCGCGAGCGTCGGTGTCGACGTGGACCGACTCGGCGTGGTTCCCACTCCGGGTGTCGTCCGCTACTGCGATGTCGAAGGCGTTCCCGCGGTCGTCATCACCGCCTCACACAACCCTCCGGAGTACAACGGCGTCAAACTCGTCGGTGCCGACGGAGTCGAACTGCCAGTTCCACAACTCGAACGTGTCGAACGCCACATCTTAGACGAAGACTTCGACATCGCCGACTGGGACACGGTCGGTGACATGCTCGAGGTCACGTCGGCTAACCGCGACTACGTCGACGACATGCTCGCGACGGTCGACCGGGGAAGGATCGCCGACGCGAACCTCACGGTTGCACTCGACCCCGGCCACGGGGCGGGCGCACTCACCAGCCCCACGTTCTTCCGCGAACTCGGCTGTCGGGTCGTGACGGTCAACGGCCAACCCGACGGCCACTTCCCCGGTCGCAACCCCGAACCCGTCCGGCAGAACCTCACGGACCTCGGACGACTCGTCCGCACGTCCGAGGCCGACGTCGGCATCGCTCACGACGGCGACGCCGACCGCGCCATCTTCTTCGACGAGAACGGCGAGTACATCGAGGGCGACACCTCGCTCGCGGCGCTCTCGGCGGCGCAACTCGGCGAGGGAGACACCACCGTCGCCGCCGTCAACGTCTCCCAGCGACTCGTCGACGTCTGCGAGGAGGCCGGTGCGAACCTCGAACTGACGCCTATCGGCGCGACCAACATCATCACGCGCATCCGCGAACTCTGGGCCGACGGCGAGTCGGTGCCCATCTCCGGCGAGGGTAACGGCGGGGTCTTCTTCCCGAACTACCGACTCGTTCGCGACGGCGCGTTCATCGCGGCCAAGTTCCTCGAACTCGTCGCCGACACGCCCGTGAGCGAACTCGTCGCACCGTACACCGACTACGCCAACGTCCGGATCAACCTCACCTACGAGACGGAAGCGGAACTCGACGCGATGCTCGCCGCCGCCGAGCAGTACGCGATGGAGGCCGACGCGAAACCGAACACGACCGACGGTTACCGACTCGACTACGGTGACGCGTGGGTGCTCGTCCGACCGAGCGGCACCGAACCGAAGGTACGCATCTACGCCGAAGCGCGGAAGGAAACACGCGCGCGAGAACTCGGCACCGGAGTCAAAGAGGCGCTCGAAGCCGCCGCCCTCGACGCCTGAACTCGCCGCTCCTCTTTTAGGACGGATACTCGGCCAGCGTCTCGGCGAGCGACTCCCGCTCAGCCTGTCGGGTCTCGAGTTCCGCAGCGACGTCGCCCTCGCGGAGTCGCTCTCGTTCGCCGGCATCGAGTTCAGTCTGCGCTTCGGCGGCCGTGCGCAGGCGACCGTACCCGTCACGCTCGGCCAACGTTCGCAGGTTCCGGGCTTCCTCGACGGTCTCGTCGTCGGCGAACCGACCGACAACCGCGACCAGTTCTTGGGCCCGATACCGGAGTTGCCCCGCGCTCGGCGGCGGCCACGACACCGTCAACGGGTCCGGCCCGAGGCGTTCGAGATAGGTCTGGTGGACCGCGACACGCGTCTTCAGTTCGGCCGGGTCGTCGACGTAGTGGTCGAGTTTCGATCCCGAGTAGTCGGCGTATTCGAGCAACTTCGGGACGGGGTGCTCGCCGGCGGGATACTGCTCGACGTACTCGCAAAGCTCCCGCGGCGGCGTTCGGAATCGAACCAGCGGATAGGCATCGGTCGTCTCGACGAACGAGAGGACGTCGCGGGCGCTCGTATCGGCTTCGAATCGCTCGAACGATTCGGTGACGGCCTCGTTGTACGCCTCGATCGGCTCACGGAGTCGTTCGACCGGTGCGTCGAGGTCGGCGTCGCCGAGACGTCGGAGGCGTTCGAGGTCCGCGATCCGGTCGTCGAGTTCGTCGACTCGTCGCTCGGCGGCGTGTCGAGCCTTCCGGTAGCGCCGCTCGGCTTCCTTTCGCTCGTCTAGCGTTTCGGCAACGGCGGCCGCCGGTTCGAGTGTCTCGCGTGCGCGCTCGAAATCCCGCTCTCGAAGTCGACGCCGATCGACGACCTCGTTTGCGCGCTCGAAGGCGTCGCGCTCGGGGAGGTCGTCGTCCAGCCTCTCGACGAAGGTGACGAACTCCTCTTCGAACTCGACGTAGGCCCCGAAGTCGCCGGTTCCGGTCGCGGAGCCCTGATACCGATCGAGCAACGACATCGCCCGATCGTAGGCGTCGGCGACCGCTTCGACGCGTTCCGTCCCGACGTCGCTGACGGCGTCTTCGGCCCGTTCGAGCGCCTCGTAGGCGTCGACGACGGCTTCGACCTCGTCACTCGCGACGTCGCTGGTCGCCGCTCGATCCCGGGCGGTTCCGTCTCCTGTTGCTCTGCCGGATTCTGATTGTCGGCTCATTCGTAGACGTCGTCGGGATCGAACACCAGTTCGCCTCGTTCTTCGCCGTCGACCGTGCGGTAGAAACAGGACCGGCGACCCGTGTGACACGCGCCGCCGGTTTGGTCGACGAGATAGAGCAGGGTGTCG
Organism: Haloferacaceae archaeon; assembly: GCA_963715525.1. Classification (GTDB taxonomy): domain Archaea; phylum Halobacteriota; class Halobacteria; order Halobacteriales; family Haloferacaceae; genus MFD01721-c6. The sequence continues at coordinate 3,225,188 of OY970248.1, read as the reverse complement.
GCGTCACAGTCGACGCGAACCTCCTGTACTGCCTGCGTGTGGCCGCTCGTCGCGCCTTTCTCCCAGAGTTCGTCTCGACTTCGCGAGTAGTAGTGTGCGCGTCCCGTCTCTCGGGTGCGTTCGAGTGCCTCCGGGGAGACGTACGCGAGCATCAACACTTCGCCGGATTCGGCGTCCTGGGCGACGGCGGGGACCAGTCCGTCGTCACCGAAGTCGACGTCAACGCTCATACAGGGGGTTCGAGAGTCCCCCGGATATGTCTTGCGTGCACATGACGACTCGTCGACTCGCTCGTACGGATGGTCGTACGTCGTTACCGGCGGTTCGCGGAACGGCACGGCGAACTGCCGGTAAACAGTCACAACCACCCCTATCAGGCCAGTCCGATCGCCCGCATGGCGGCGAACAGCAGATCGCCGTAGGTGAGCGCGACGAGGAGTCCGACGAACATCGGCACGAGGAACGGGAGTCCGGGAGACACCCAGACGACGTCACGGGTCGTGACGACTTCGAGCCCCTCGCGGAGCGACTCGGGTGTCGTGCCGTACGCGGTGCCGTCGATGTCGGCGAAGAACGCCTCGGCCCCCCACGGGTCGTCGAACTCGTCGCCGGTCTCTGTCGACTCCGTATCTCCCGTGACCGTCCGGCCACCGTCGGTCGCAGGCCCGCGGTGGACCGCACCGTCGGTCGGATCGAACGTCTCGGCGATCGTCGCGGGATTCCGACTCTCGGTCGGATCGTCCCGGAGCGTCGAGAGCGTCGCTCCGCGCCACCGGAGGTACATCCGGAGTGCGTCGAGGTCCAACCCGCGTCGGGTGTACCCTTCGCGCGTCTCGAATAGTCGTCCGTGGACCGTCGAAAGCGACGATACCGGAATCCGCTTGCTGAGGAACATCACGGGTGCGAAGTCGCCGGAGACCGCGTTCCGCGCGGCGAGCGCGAGGGGGTAGCAGGCACCGACGATGACCGTATTCGTCAGAATCGTCAGCGAGAGCACGCCGATCGTCGTCCGAACGAGCGGGATCGTCGTCGTCGCGGTCCCGTACACCGGATATGTCGGGAAGACGACCGCGAGCGTCATGAGGGCTTTCGCGTCCGCGCCGCCGAACCCGCCGAGTCGCCAGAAGACATACGAGAGCGGGACGACGAGACCGACGCTGAGCCCCACGCGAAGGAGGTAGAGGCGATCCTCGCCCGTCGACAGCGGCAGATGAGTGGCGATTTCCCAGGCGATCAACAGCACGCCGAACAGCACCAGCGGCGCCCACATCCGGTTCGGCAGCCGCCGGGTTTCGATGTCGCGCCAAGCGGCCCACGCGAAGACGGGAACGACGAGTAACCGAAGGAGATCGGGCGGCGAGACGATCATACCGGCGACGAGAACGGCATACGCATAAGTGTTGGTCTTACCCGTCTGACTGTTAGGTCCGGTGTCGCCGACGGCGTTCGTTCAAGAGGCTCGAAACCGTTACAACCCTCGATTAGCTCACCTCATATGGGGGATTAATCGCTTGTTTTTCGGGATCGTCTCGCATCCGTTATTCTCTCGAATTCGCGGACGTTCACTCGCCTGTACTCGTTGCTGCGGGTTGCGGTATCGCTTGCGGAGCGACGTGCTCACGAGACGAGATCGGATGCGGATGTGACCGTGACGGTAAGCGGAAAATGACGTCCCGGATAGGGACGTCGAACCGCCGGAATGCTTCGCAGTCCCGTCTTCCTAGATGTTTACAATAGGAATGGGACTGCAACTTAGTCGTTCGGTACAGTCCGGGAAGTATATGTTGGCGGGATATTCCTGCTACTCATAACCCGTCCCGAGTCCGACCGCGAGAGCGATTACGGCTCTCTAGCGAATGCGTTCGAGGGGGGACCATCGTCGATCTGACGAACTCACGGGTTCTGATCCGTTCACCACGATAAAGTAGGGGATTGAGAGAAGTTGTACGAGAGGTGCAGCTCCAGTTGCCTGGCAGATGCCAGACGTACCCGTTTAAATGACGCGGTTCTGGAGGTAGTCGAGGTGCTTCGCGTTGTAGACGATCTGGACCTCGTCGGCGGCCGGCGAACCGATGCACGTCAGACGGACGTTCTTGTCGTCGACTTCCTCGTCCGAGAGGATCTGCTGCATGTCCATCTCAATCTCGCCTTCTTTCAGGATCGCGGCACAGTTCGCACACGCACCGGCGCGGCACGAGAACGGCCAGTCGTAGCCCTGAGCCTCGGCGGCTTCGAGGATGTACTCGCCCTGGTTGACTTCGAGTTCGCCGTAGTCCTCGGCGTCGAGGCCGGCGTCGGCAGCCTTGTCGAACAGATCGTCGTCGTTGATATCCCAGCCTTGGTCGTCCAGCGTCTCGTAGTTAAGGTATTCTACCGTGGGCATCACCCGGCGATTCGGCACCCACCTCATTAGGTTTTGCTGTTCGTTCTTTTCGTCCCTCGACTCGTAACGCCTCCCAATTTCGGTGATCTAGCCGTTCGGCGTTCGTCTCCGATTCCGCGTGCTGTCACGAAAATAGGGTACGCGACGGCGTCTGTGGGAGGCCACTTCGACCGGCTGACGGCGCTCAGAACGGCGCAACAGTGAACAACGTGTACGACGCGATCGCCGAAATCGCCGGTGTCAGAACCCAGAAGAAGATCACTCGTCCCGTCACGCTCGGATCGAACAGGTCCCGTGCCAAGAGTTCGTCGTCGGGTTCACCGACGGGCCGGACCTCGTGGCTCTCGGCGGCGAGCGCGTTGACAGAGATCTCCGGTTTCTGTCCGTGTACGGCGTCTTCCAGTCGTACCGTGCGCGTCGCTCGTCCCCAGCCGAGACCGACGATCGACATCGTCGCGCTGACCGCGAGGCTGGCTGGGATTCCCGCGATACTGAGTCCGCTGATGATACTCGCGCTGACGATCTCGACGATGAGGGCTGCGAGGATCGGGAGATCGGTGAGGTCGTTGCCGACCGTATCGAGCGTCCGCCGAGCGATGGTGAACGCCCCGAGTGCGATGGCTGCTCCGGCGAGTAATATGCCCGTGTCGATCGAAAGCTGGCCGCCGCCGACGAGCGGGGCGACGGCGTTGGCGGCGTTCGATGCGCCGGCCGAGAACGCCATGAAGCACCCGATGGCGACGATGAGGATCGTCCCGAGAACCTCCCAGATAGTCGCTCCCGGTGCCACACGAGGCATCGGATCGAATAGTATTACGGGCTCTCCCGAGTGGTCGATCGGGAACCGAGCATCGAGATAGGGGTAGATGTAGCGGCCGATGACCGCACAGATCCAGAATGCGAGGATCGGTGCGACGATCCACCAGGAGACGATGTGGAACAACGCATCTAACCGTGCACCCTTTAGGGTGTGCGTAGCAGCCCCGAGGCCGACGATCGCACCGACCGCAGTCATCGACGTCGATGCGGGAACCCCGAACGTATTCGAGATGAGTAACGCAAGTCCAACGAACAGGAGGACCGCCACGCTGACGACGAGCGTGAACTCCTTCGACGGGACGATGTCTCCTCCCATCGTTTTGATGACGTGCCTCCCGGCGGTCCATCCGCCGAGCAGGGCGAATCCGCTCATCAACGCCGCGGCGGCTGTCTTCCCGACGACGTCGCTGCCAACTGCCGGCCCGAAGGCAACTCCGGTGGACGACCCACCGATATTGAAGCCGACGAACACTGCAACCAGCAAACCGATAACGAGTAGGAGCGAAACCACACACGATACTCCGTCCGCGCCCCCCTTAGTTGATCGTATCTGGATGCTCGAAGTATGTCAACTCTCCACAACCGTCACTGTCGTCGAGACCGACGTGACTCATATTTCAACACAATTGTTGCAACTGCGGTTGAAATCACATGAAACACAATTAAAAATCGCCTATGGTTACGAAATAGTCGAAATTCGGCCGGTCGGTCGTCTCTTTCGTGCGACTATCCAACGCGGACAGAGGTGGCCAACACGGCCTGAAACAACACGAACAAGAAGAACGTAATAGCGCTGATCGCGCTGTTACTCGTCTTCGACGGCTGTGGCGGGCAGAGCGGTGGTGCGAACGCCAGTGCGAGTGCGGGCGCGGGAACGAACTCCCCGAGTACACCTCAACCGCCCTCGCGGGTGCATAACTCTTCGGCGGGTTTCGAGCCCTTCGGATCATCCTGTGTCACCTTCTCACCTCGTTTCGCGTGCGACGCTCCATCGGCTGGACGTTGCCCGTACCATCGGGGTATGTGGTGTCTCTGTCGTGATTTCTGGCTTTCAGAAGAATCGTTGCCACCTTCCATGTGGGTGTATGACACTCCTATACGGCGTACCTTCTCGTCAATTTTCACGTTCGCGTCCACACTCACGCGGCCGGACGTGTTCTTTCCATCGTAGGCTTCGGACCGTCTCGATTCCTGTCTCACGTCACGCTCGGATTTCTCTCCATCACGTCTCTATCGGCCGAATTCGCGACGTACTGGGCCGGATCGAGGTCGGTGGCAACTGGGCGTTTCTTCCCTGGCCGACGTTCCGTTCGGCCTGTTTTCCGTCGCTGCGTGCACCCTCACTGACGGCTTAGGCGGTTCTAACAGGTGCAACAATACGAAACAGTAGACAACGGCCTCACCTCTTTATTGTCACCCCCGTCCTTGCCTAACTTGGCTGCGAGGCCCACAACGAGACCATGTGTGAGCGATATACCAGCGTCAAACGTACGCCTGCCTGCCTATCGGAGAGGGTTCTGGCACCAACCTGCCTCCGTGAGGCACCCCCACTGGGCGTACATGGGCGCTGGCCGGTCACTCGTGACCGAGCAGCCGGTGGGCGAACTAGTCACGCACTCGAGCGTGTCTCCCACCACCACCACCACCGAACCACCGGTAGCGGCACCAACACCACGACGAGTGGTTTCCAGTTCATCGGTCACCAACAGTACGGCATGATGGGGGCGGCGCACTCTCGCGGCGCTTCCACCACCGTCACCAATTGAATCTGGATTTGGCTAGTTCGCCCATTCGTCTCATCTCTCCCCTTTCTGTGTGAGTGTCACTTCTGTGATGCCTGAGTCAAAAAGTACATACGAGTCTCCGCTGTAGCATGGGATAATCCGGGACACACCGGCAGTGCCTTGGTTAGCCATGCAGGTCAGAGTCATTGGTGTTCTGTTCGCTTGTCTCCTCATCCTGGGGGCGGGTGGCGGCCTTGCCGCCTCCGAACTCCGGGTAACGGGCGTTTCGCACGGGGGGCCAGCTCTCGTGAACACGACGACGGATACGAAGCGCACCTACCTGTGGGAGTCGAAATCAGAGACACTCCATGTGAACGTACAGAGCGGAAATACCGGCGGAATTCATCAGTTCTGCGTTCGCGGTCGGCCAGCAGATGCTGGCGATAAGCAGGGCAATATGACGACACTGGACTGTCAGGTCGTCTCCTTCAAGCCGAACAACGCCTCCGAGGTCACCTTTCAGGACCTCAGTCCTCCGAAGAACGCATCCGGGAGGTACCGACTCTATCTCGTGATTCAGAGTCAGCCCAACGGTGGCAAAGAGATACTCAACTACTCGAACACCACCGTGACGTACATCTCGAAGAGCGGCGATCTCGACAAAGACGGACTATCGAACGCCGCCGAAGTGAACAACAGTACGCTGATCGACACCGCGGACACGGACGGTGACAACTTAGACGACGGCAAGGAAGTGAAGATCGGCACCAACCCACGGAAAGCCGATTCCGACGGCGACGGATTCCGCGACGGGTTGGAGGTCTCACTCGGGACGAACCCGAACAACCCGTGGGTACCCGACGTCTTCCCGATACTGTTCGTCGTAGTGCTCCTGATCGCCATCCCCGGTGGATTCTACGTCGTCCGCCGGTACGGGTTCCCCCCATCGTTCGACCGGGGCGGCGAATCCGGCCCGACCGATCGGCAACCACCGGGTGACGGCCCGTCGCCACCGCCGTCGGCGGCGGACAGTTCGAGCGAGCCCTCGGAATCGGTCGCCCCCGACACGGTGCTCACTGACGAGGATCGGATCCTCCAGTTGTTGGCACAAAACGACGGGCGTTTGATGCAGAGCGAACTCGTCGAGCGGACCGGGTGGTCGAAGTCGAAGGTGAGTCGCCGACTTTCGTCACTCGAAGAAGAAAATCGCGTCAGTAAGATCTCCCTAGGTAGACAGAACATCGTCACATTACCCGGCAAGGAACCCGAGGGAACTCGGTCACCGCTCGACGAGTGATTAGCTGATCACTATTTCCTTCAGACGCAATTAGGACTCGACCAATCACCATACAACAGTCTGAAACGGTGAGAAACGGGTATCCTGCTTTTTCCGGTCTCCACCCGTTGGACCAGATGCCAATGAGACGAAAGAGTGCGTTTGCAATCGTCGCGATGGCGCTGCTGCTTATGCTGGCCGGCTGCGGTGGCCAGGGTGGCAGTGGTGCGAACAACAGTAGTGCGGCAAGTTCCTCGAGCTCGTCCGCGGCTAACGCGTCGTCGAGTTCCTCCGCGGCCAACACGTCGTCGTCCGCGGCTAACGCGTCGTCGAGTTCCGCGGGCAACATGAGCGGTAACACCTCCGCGGGCAACATGAGCGGTAATACATCCGCAGGCAATATGTCGGGCAACATGAGCAGTAACATGTCCGCCAACGCGTCTAGCAACATGAGCAGTAACATGTCCGCTAACATGTCCGGCAACACGTCGGCCAACACGTCGGCATAATTCCGACGCCTACTCCGTATAGCCCGCTCAAACGAACCATTTTCCGACCGATCACGTCCCCGAGTGGAAACGCTACGATTCGCTGGTAGGTGACTCCGTTCGGTCGGGTCGAGCGGGCTTTTCGGTGGGTTCATCGCATCCCCCACAGCGACATCCTTTTAGGTGCTCGACGGGGACGGTGTGAACATATGACACTGGCAGACCGCATCGAGGTGTTCAAAGCGGTCGTTGAAGAGTGGGCGCGGGGGCTGTATCACGGACTGTTCTCACACCCTGCGTACGAGAAGATCGAGAAAGAGGCCGAAGACGTCGAAGACACGTTCATGCTGGCGTGTTTCCCCGACGCGTTCGGCATCCCGAGTCCGGTTTCGTACTACACCGCCGAACTGCTCCCGTTCCTCGAAGACGAGTTCGAGGCGTGGGAGCGACGGATGTGGGACCGTGGATCGCTACTCGAACGGAAGGGACAACAGCTTCACTTCTGACATGGAAAAGTTCGTCTTCTTCGGCGGGAAGGGCGGCGTGGGTAAGACGACCGTCTCCAGTGCCTACGCGCTCAAGTGTGCTCGGGAGGGCCTAGAGACGTTGGTCGTCTCGACCGATCCTGCTCACAGCACCTCCGACGTGTTCGACCAGCAATTCGACGACGACCCGAAATCGGTCGACGGAATCGACGGGCTCTACGCGATGGAGATCGATCCCGACGACGAGGTCGAGGATCATCTGATGGGGCTCAGACGGGAACTCGGAAGTCAGGTGAGCGCCGCGATGGTCAACGAGATCGACCGTCAGATCGAGATGGCACACCAGACGCCGGGTGCCTACGAAGCGGCCCTGTTCGACCGCTTCATCCAGGTGATGCGCGACTCCGAGGCGTACGACCGCGTCGTCTTCGACACCTCTCCGACGGGTGGAACGCTCCGCTTGCTGTCGCTGCCGGAGTTCCTCGAGGGGTGGATCGACCGGCTACTCCAGAAGCGAAAACAGAGCGTTAAGCTGTTCGAACGTGCTGCCGTCGGCAACAACGAACCTCGGCGAGTGATGGACGGCGATCCGATCATCGCGCGCCTCCAAGATCGTAAAGAACGGTTCGCGTTCGCGGGCGAGACGCTCCGCGGACGGGCCGCGTTCTTCCTCGTCGTCAACCCGGACGAACTCTCCATTCGGGAGACGCGCCGGGCCGTCGATCAGTTAGCTGATTACGATCTCACCGTTCGTGGACTCGCCCTCAACCGTCTCACGCCGGAGCCCGACGCCGACGAGAACGGTCGAGGCGCTCGATTCCTCCGGGATCGGGTCGAGACGGAGCGACAGCGGCTCCAAACCCTCGAAGACGACTTCGACGAACCCGTCGTCGCTGCCATCGAGACGCGGATCGCCGAGGTGAAAGGGAACCTGCTCGACGACGTCGCGGAGGAACTCGACATCGAAGTCGCTGCCGAGTCGACTGTCGCCTAACGGTGGAGTTACGGGTGAAGGTAGCGGAGTTTCCCGGGTGACAGTTCGGAGACCGATCCGACTTCCGTTTCTCCAACCGATCGCCGGTCGGCCCTCTATTCGCCGGATCCATCGGCCCGCTGGTTCTATTGATCGTATTCTACAATATCATAGAACTGCCAAGACAGTCGATTCTAATTCGAATACTCGATGCCGTCGTGCGGTTTATTCACTCGGTTAGTCGTGTTACCAAATCACGAATATTTAAGTCGGTCCTTCCTCTTGAACAATACTGAGGTTTACAGGCATGGTTCAGGTCATATGGATGGTCGTCCTTTCTCTCGTCACGTTCACGATTGGATACGTGGGGTACTCGCGATACCTCTCGCAGTTCGTCGAACTCGACGACAGCAGGAAGACACCAGCACACAAGTACGAGGACGGGCAGGAGTACGTTCCTGCGAAAAAACCCGTTCTCTTAGGGCATCACTATTCGAGTATCGCGGGCGGCGCTCCGATCGTCGGACCGATCACGGCGGGGGTCGTGTGGGGTTGGGTTCCGGCGCTTCTGTGGATCGCGATCGGGAATCCGTTGTTGGGGAGCGTTCACGACTTCGTCTCGCTGTCGAGCAGTCTTCGACACGACGGGAAGTCGATCGGGTACATCATCGGGGAGTACGTCGGTGAGCGGGGCAAAAACATGCTGCTGTGGTTCGCGTTCCTGACGATCATCTTGGTCGTCGCCGTGTTCGCACTCGTGGTGGGCATCGTCTTCGACGCGTATCCCCAGGCGGCTACCGCAAGCCTCCTCTACATCGTACTCGCGTTCGTGTTCGGGATCTACCTCTACCAGTTAGATCTCCCGTTCGTCGCGGGCACCGTCGTCTTCGTCATCGGTGTGTTCGTCTCCGTGTGGATCGGTATTCTCTACCCGATCGCGCTGTTCACGCCGACGGCCAGTACGGCACCGGCATCCACGATCGTTCTCTTCGGTGACGGCGGTTCGTGGATTCCGGCCGCCGGGTCGCTCGGCGCGAACACGGCCGCGTGGGTTCCGATCATCATGATCTACGGGGCGGTCGCCAGCGCATTGCCGGTCTGGATGCTGCTCCAACCGCGCGACTACCTGTCGTCGTTCCTGCTGTACGCCGGTGTCGGCGGTGCACTGCTCGCGATCATCGTCGGAACGATCTTCGGCACTTCGTCGCAGCCGCTGACGATCCACCTCAAACCGTACTACGGATTCATGGGAACTGCCGGTTCGCCGCTGTTCCCCCTCCTGTTCATTACGATCGCCTGCGGGACCATCAGCGGGTTCCACTCGCTGGTCTCTTCCGGGACGACGTCGAAACAACTGTACAAAGAGAGCGACGCCAGAACGATCGGCTACGGCGGGATGCTCGGTGAAGGGCTCCTCGCCACGCTCTCGCTCGGAACGGTCGCAATCGCGGGTGTGACGCAGGGCAGCGGTATCGGACGCGCGCTCCCGAACTTCGCGACCGGCGGCGGGATCATCCTGACGAGTTTCGGTATCCCGGCGAGATACGGTGCGCCGTTCATGGCGCTCGTGCTGGTGAGCTTCCTGCTCACTTCGACCGACACGGCCGTCCGACTCGGGCGGTACATGATGGAAGAGATCGTCGGCGTACCGGAGTCGCCGGCGGCGTCGTTCGCGGCCAACCGCTACGGTAACGCGGCACTTCAGATCGTGCCCGCGTATCTGCTCGTCATCAGTGGATCGTGGCTCACCCTGTGGCAGCTCTTCGGTGGCGCGAACCAGTTGCTCGCCGCACTGGCACTGCTCACCGCCACGGTCTGGCTGGCCAACTGGGATCGCAGCAAGCAACTCATCAGCACCGGCGTTCCGATGGTGCTCATGACCGCCGTCACCGTCTGCGGGCTGCTCTGGGTTGCACTCCACGACAACCTGTACGCGAAGTTCATGCAGGGTGGATGGGGTGACGGCGGTGCGACGCTCGCCGCACAGATTTCGGCGGTCGCCCAGATCGTGATCGCACTCGTCCTCATCGGACTCGCGCTCTCGCTGGTCTGGATCGGGTACAACAACATCACCGAGGCCCGCTCTTCCAGCGGTCGTCCGGTCACCGACGGTGGTGGTCGAGACGACTGAGCGACAGCGGCCGTTCGTCGCCGACGAGCATCGATTTCGATTCCGCTAATCGGGTCGTAATGATCCTTTTATCCTACTTTATTGCGTTCCTAAGGCAGTGTACGCTACGCGCGTTCCCCGAAAACACGTCGTCCGGCAGTTGCCGCTGGCTGTTCACCGATCGGCGTTCAGCGAGCGAGTCGGTCGACGACTCGACTGAACAGTCCCGGCCGGTCGTCGTCGATCGTTTCCCAGAGTGTGAACGCCGGGAGAACGTCGGCGCTCTTGCTCCCGACGGCGTCCTCCGTGTCGGGCGCGACGATCGCGAGGTTGATCTCGTAGTGCCCGTAGTAGCCCAGTTTCAGCAGCTTCCGTTCCCGGAACCCCGAGACGAATTCGTGGACCTCCTCGGTGACCTCCGGGACGACGGTGACGAACGTGAAGTCCGTCCCGTAGTGCTCTTCGTGACCGTCGACCCACTCGTCCGCGAGTTCGTGGCCGAAGTCGACGAGGGTTTTCAGATCGTCGACGCCCACCGCCTCCATTCGCTGGGCGAACAGGAACTCTTCGGACTCGTGGTTCGCGTAGTTGAGCGACGGATGGAACAACTGCTTCTGGCTCTCGATGTGCATCTCCCCGAAGAGGTCGAACGTCCGCCCGTCGACGGCGTAGTCCCGTTCGAGGTCGTAACTGAACATCAATCGGTCGCTGACGCGGTCGAAGTACTCGTCGTCCCAGTTCGGCACGTCCGGATAGAGTTCCTCGACCTCGCTCTCGTCGAGCGTCCGGACTTCGCCACCGGTGGTCTCCACCTCGACTCGACCGTCGTCGACGTCGCCGCTCACGACCTGTCCTCCTCCGGATCGTACGGGTTGGCGTCGCCTGAGACCGGCGGTGCACCGATGGCGACGACGTCGACCGACTCGTCGGCGTCGGCGGGGTTGTACGCTCGTTGCGGACTACCGGGGTCGACCCCGAAGAAGTCGTTCGGGCCGAGTTCGTACGTCTTCTCTGGCGTCTCGACGTGGAGTCGTCCCGAGAGCACGTAGAACGCTTCCTCCTGTTCGTCGTGGTAGTGGTACGCCAGCGGAATCTGTTCGCCGGGATCGGCGGTGAAGCGGTTGACGGCCATCCGGTCGAGTCCTGCCGGGTCCGCGAGTCGACGCATCGTACACGGCCGGTCGTCGGCCGGGTCGACGTCGTCGGAGCGAACGACACGGTATCCCATGCCCTACAGACGTTAGTCCGCGAAGAAAAACCCGTCGGGGATCCGCCAGCCATCGCGCTTCCTCCCGCCGCGTCGACCGACCGAACGTTTAACATCGTATTTCCCGTAGTGGAATGCGAGCACATCTCATGGGTGACAAACGAGCCGAACACTGCGGTCGCTGCGCGATGTCCACGGTCGTCGATACCAGCGTGGCGGAGTTAGACGACGGCGAGCGAGCGAGCCGCGACCCCTATGGGGAGTCACGCATCGAGGTCGACGAGGCGCAACTCCGTTCGGTTTCGCCGACGGCGTGGCTGTCGGGACTCGTCTCCAAACTCGACGACGTGGCGACCCGACTCACTTACGGCCGGTGATTTCGGCCCGATCGGTGCGCCGATCAGACCTATCTGAACCCGTGATAGAGCGCCTCGGTAGCAGGGGGCCAGTGACGTTTATACGAGTATCGCTCCTACGTCTCCTTTGAACAGATGGAAGAGAGCATCTCCGGATTCAAACAGCGCGGGTCGTGGGGTGACATCGTCGAACACGGCGAACGAATCACGAGTGCGCTCCGGGAAATCGGCGTCTCCGGAGCCGCGTTCGAGGAGTGGGACGAGTGGCGGCCCAAACCCCACGAGCGCCTGAGCGAAGACGTCAACGAGAAAACGGCCAAGCAGGCGAGCATCGACGAGGGCGAAGGTGAGAAAGCGGGTAAACGCCCCGACGAAGACCTCCAGACGGCGGGCGAGAAGTTGTCCGAGTCGTACGAGAAAGTCGAAGAAGGTGACAGCGAAGGCGCGCTCGAAAGTTGGCAGGACTCTATCGACTACGTCGCGCGCGCGGCCGACTCGGCCGGACGGAAGGCCCTTCGAAAGGTAGAAAACACGGTCTATCGCAACGTGATGACGCAACTCGCGCCCTACTACTTCGACAACGAACTCGTCAGCGCCAACATCCAGAAGACGACGCGCGGCGAGGACGAGGACACGTTCATCTTCGAGGTGAACGTCAACGAAGACGACCTGAAAGAACAGGTGAGTCAGCGCCTCGGCGAGTACGAGGACGAGATCGACCGCTGGCACGTCACCACCGAGAAGGAGACGACGACCGCCGAAGCCGTCGAAGGCGTCGAACCGCCTCGGACCGACCCCGGCGAACCGAAGTCGACGACGAACTGATCTCACCCGACTCGGGCCCCACGACCCCGATCGTTCCTTTATTCGACCGTTCCCTGCTACCGACTAGTTTCGAACTCGGCGGCGAGCGCTCGCAGTCGGTCGATCCGCTCGTCGGTCGCCGGGTGGAGGCGTGTACTCAGATCCACGGCTTCGGACGCCGTGGGATCGGTCGTGCCGCCCGCGTTCGCGTCCGTCGACCCGTCGGCGAGAGGCGTTCGCTCGAAGCCGTGTGGCAGGAAGCAGAGCCCACGGAGGCCAGACGTTGCGCGTAAGTCGGCCCGTGGTTTACTCGGCCCACCGTCAAGCGTCGTCAACGCCGACGCGAGCGCCGCAGGGTTCCCGGTCGTCACGGCGGCGCTTCGGTCGGCGACGAACTCGCGATACCGGGAGAGATCGCGCGCCAGAAAGAGTACGACTGCGGCCAGGAGGCCGAGTGCGATGCCGCCGAAGAGGACCGTCAGCGCGACTCCGAGGAGGAACGCCACGACCGATGTGACGCTGCCGACCGGGCCCGCGATGAGCGGCGCACTGAGCAGGTAGAGGGCCCCGAGGGCGACGACGGGGACGATGGGGTGAACCCGCCAGCGATCCCGCCGTCCGCTCTCGCTCACCAGCCGCGGGAGGAACGACGCGAGCGTCATCACCGACGTGTCGTGGTTCTTGATGTGTGCCAGTTCGTGTGCTAACACGGCGTCGAACGCGTCGCCGTCGAGCGTGTCGTTCTCGAATGCGTCTACGAGGCCGGTACTGACGACGACGGTCGCCGTGCCCGGCATGCCGACGGTGAAGCTGTTGGCGACGGGTGTGTCGACGACGGCGACGTCCGGAACGTCGACGTCCGCCTGCGTTGCGAGTCGGCGCACGCGGGCTCTGAGGTCGGGGTGACTCGCATCCGTCACCGGTTCGGCCTCGACGTCCGCCAACAGTTCGCGTCGGGCATACCGGAACTGTAACCAGACGAACGTCGCGAACGTCGGTACTGCGACGATGAACCACGTCGTCACCGTGGGCGACGGGACGCCGCCGCGTCCGACGAGTGCGACGGCGAGCGGTCGTAGCCACGGCACGAGCAGTGCGGCGAGCGCCGAGACGCAGAGGAGGTCGACTCCGAGGAGGAGGGCGAGCGTCGCGGCGATTCGAATCGTGAGTCCGTTATCCGACATCGTGGAGGGCACCTCAGGTGGTGTATCGGTACGCTTCGACGTGATGCACGATACAACTTTCGGGGGAGAAACATATTTACTCTGAACCACGAACCGTTCCAACGTGGCATACGACCTTGGTCGCGCCGCCCTCGCCCTCCTCTGCGTCCTCGTGGTGCTGTTTGCGGGGTCGCTCCTCCCGGCGACCGGTTTCGGAACGTACCCGACGCGGTCGGCGAACGGCGGCACCGGCGCGTCTGCGCCCGCTTCCGGCGTACAGACGCCAGCATCGAGCGCTTCCGCGACGACCGTCTCGTCCGGGACGGTGACGGCCGCAGCCTCGACTGAAACGGCGAACGCTCAGACGACTGCACGACAGACGACCGCGACGACGGCGGCCGCGGGCACGGGTGGTTCGAACCACCCCCCCAGTTTCGATCTCACGGGCCTCCTCCTGACCCTCTTCGGAACGCTCGCGGTCGGCGTCGTCGCCGTCCTGATCGCCGCGATCTTGCGCGGCACCGGAAACACGCTCGGCGCGCGGTTGATCGACGGACTTCCGTGGATCGGTGACGTCCCGATCGCCGCGCTCGTCGGGTCGGTCCCGCGACGGACGCTCGCGTTCGTCGTCGGGCTCTCGGCGTCCGTCCCCGGCGTCCTCGACACGTTCGCGACGGTCGTCGGAGACGTCGGTCGCGGACTCGGGACCGCCCTGACCGGACTCGGAAAGGGCACGGTCGCGACCGCGGGGGCCCTCGTCGGTGTGACCGGCGAGCTACTCGTTGGCTTTCCGCGCGCGGTCGGCAGCCTCGGGACGCTCTTTTCGGGCCTCTCAGGCGTGGGGAGTGCGCTCCGTCGTTCCCGCCCTCGGTTCGGGCGGATGCGCGACACCGGACGCGCGGTCCCCGTCTCGGCGGACGCCGAATCCGAGCCCGAACCGATCCCGCAGACGGTCGAAGAGGCGTGGAAAGCGATGATCGAACGCGTCCCCATGCGGAACCCGCGGACCGCGACGCCGGGCGAGTACGCCCGTGCGGCCGTCCGGTTCGGGCTCCCGTCAGCGCCGGTTCGACACCTGACGCGCGTGTTCGAAGAGGTGCGCTACGGAGCCCGCTCGGATTCGCCGAGTCGCCTCCAGATCGCCCGACAGGCGCTCGCCAGCATCCGCAGTGACGAGGGAGGCGACGACTCGTGAGCCTCTCCCCGTGGCAGCGGCGGTTCTTCCGGTCGATCGGTTCGGCGTCGTCCGGTTCGTCGACTCGAACCGTTGCCCTCTGGGTCGGTCTCTGCGCGCTCGCTCTCGCCGTCGCGGTCACATTCCTCCCGCGGCTCGTCCCGACGGCGCTGTTCCGTCCGCTCGGAACCGCGCTGTTGGTCCACCGCGGGTGGCTGTTCACGCTCGTCCTCGCGGCGGGTGCCGTCGGCGTCTGGCGCACGGTCCGCACGTCGAGGTCATCGACGGGCGAGTGGTCGGGCGAGCGAATCAGACTGCCCTACTACCCGCCGGAGTACGCTCGCTACGACGCGCGGCGCTCCGTCGGTGGCAGCGTCGATAGGGCACTCGCCGACGCCGACGAAGCGGATCCCGATCAGGCCTCGTGGCGGCGTCACCGTCGTCGACGTGACGCGTACCAGTCGCTTCGTAACGCCGCCGCCACGGTCCTCGTCACACGCGACGGCTGCGACCGCTCCGAGGCGTTACGCCGACTCGACGACGGGACGTGGACCGACGACCCGCGTGCGGCGTGGTTCCTCGGGTCGTCGGACGTCTCCGAACCGCCGCTGTCGATCCGTATCCGCGACTGGGCGAACGGCGAGCGCTATCAGCGCAGCGTCCAAGCGACGACCGCGGCGATCGAAGCCTACGAAACGGAGGCTGAGCGCCGATGAAAGACTCGACCGGCCTCTCTCGCGCGACCGAGTCGGCTGAACCATCCGAATCGACCAGAGCGACCGAATCGGGTGACCCGTCGGCCGAATCAGCTGACCCGTCCGAATCACTCGAATCGACTGATCTGTCCCGCGCGACTGATTCGCCTCGGACGGTCGGTTCGGCTCGAGTGAACGTGACCACCTCGTCACGCACGCTGCGACGGTGGGACGTCGGCCTCACGGTCGCGCTGATTGCGGGCGGGATCGGTCTCGTTCTCGGCCGACCGGCGATCTTCCTCTCGGCGGCCGTCGGATTCGCCTACGCGAGTTACCGATTCTTGAGCCGTCCCCCGGAACTCGACCTCGACGCCGACCGCGTGGTCTCTGATCGCGCGCCGCGACCCGGCCGCGACGTCGACGTGACGCTCACGGTCACGAACGCGGGCGCGGAACCGATCGCCGACCTTCGGATCGTCGACGGCGTTCCCGAACAACTCGGCGTCGTCGACGGCAGCCCGCGGCAGTGTACGAGCCTCCGACCGGGCGAGTCGACGACGCTTTCGTACGCCGTTCGGCCCCGGCGCGGGACCCATCGCTTCGACGACGTCGTCGTCGTCGCCCAGAGCGTCAGCGGTGCCGACGAGACGCGGGCGACGGTCGCCGTCGAGACCACTCTCACTTGCGAGGAGATCGTCGAGACGATGCCCATCCGCGGACAGACGTTGCCGAGTAGCGGTCGAAACCCGACCGCTGCGGCCGGTGAAGGGATCGAGTTCTACTCGACCCGTCGGTACTACCCCTCCGATCCGATGCGTCGGATCGACTGGAAGCGGTACGCGAGTACCGGCGAACTGAGCACTGTCGAGTTCCGTGAGACACGGGCGGCGACGATCGTCCTCCTCATCGACACGCGCGCGTCTGCCTGGGTCATTCGACGGGCCGGCGAACCAGACGCCGTGACGCTCGCTGCGCAGGCGGCGACCCACATCGCCGAGGCACTGCTCGACGAGAGCAACCGCGTCGGCGCGGCGCTGTACGGGCCGACGGCGGAGTACCTGCAACCGGGTACCGGCGCTTCACAGGCACTCCGCATCCGTCGACTGGTCGACGGCGTCGAACCGCCCGCCGAGACCGACTCCTTCGGCAGCCACGACGTGGGCGACCGAGTCAACTTCGAGCGCCTCTGTAAGCGATTGCCATCGGACGCACAGGTCGTGTTCCTCTCGCCGCTCTTGGACGACGGCCCGTCCATCGCGGTCCGTCGCCTCGAAGCACGCGGCCACGCCGTGACCGTCCTGAGTCCCGACGTCACTTCGTCGACACCCGGTGGGATCGTCGCGGGCGTCGAACGTCGAGAGCGTGCGCGGTCGCTCCGGCAGGTCGGAATCCGCGTCGCCGAGTGGTCGCCCGACGATCCGCTGGAGACTGCGCTCACTGCCGTCGCGAGGAGGTGGGCCTGATGTCGACGATCAACCGCCCGCTGAACTACGGTGCGACCGACTTCAGCGCGCGCCTCGCGCTCGTCGTCGCGGCGCTCGCGGCGCTCGCTCTCGGCGTGGCGGTCGGTCAGCCGATGTCGGTACTCCTCGGTGTCGGCGGTGGACTGCTCGTCGCCTGGAGTACGAAACCGCTCGACGAGGGCGACGCGACTGGTCGCGTACTCGGCGGGTTCGCCCTCTCTATCGGCTCGATCCTCCTCGTGGTCGGTGTCGCGCTGACGGCGGCTCGAACGGCGCTGATTCCGACGGCGCTCATCGCATGTGTCTCCTTCGCCGTCGTCGCCGTCGGCGTCGACGCGTTCGTCGGTCTGACGCGGCAGACCGCGCAGCCAGCGCTCCGATCGCTCGGACAGTCGCTGTTCGTCGTCGCCGCCGTTGCACTCCTCGCGACGCTCATCGACCGACACCTGTTCCGACTCGCCGGAACTTCGCTCGTCGTTGGCTCGACGCAGTTACTCGGTACGAACGCGCTCGTCAGCTTCGTCGCACTCCAGTACGAACTGGTCGCCGCCTTCCTCCTGTTCGGTCAGGCGCTGCCGCGTCTGGAGCGGTGGACCGACGGCGACACGGACCGACTCGCCGCCGCTGAGCGTTTCGCCCTCCAGCCGACAGATATCTCGCGGGCAGTCTGGCTGTTCTTGCTCGCCGAACTGATCGTCGTGTTCCCCCCGTCGATCGGTCGCTGGTTCGATCGGTTCCTCGCGACGATTCCGGCCTTCGGGTTCGTCGTTCGGACGCTGCTTCGACCGTGGGTGCTTCACCTCCCGCTGGCAGTGATCTGTCTCGTGTTCGCGGCCGTCGTCCTCGCCGACTACGTCCACCGCGGACTCGTCCTCTGGCTTGGCCCCGACCCGCAAGTCGTCCTCGGGTACGCGAGCGATGGATTCGTCGCCTGCGTCCTCGCACTACTGCTCACCGCTGCCCTCCCGGTCGGACGGTGGCTCCGTCCTGTCGTCCATCGGTCGCCACCGGCAGCACGCCTGCTCGCGTTGAGCGGGCCGGGAGCGACGCTCCTCTGGGCGTTAGTGGTCGCGCTCGCGTGCACGTTCGGGCTCCTGTTCGTCGTGGCGCTCTCGGAGCAGATCGGATACATACCGCGCAGTGCCGGTGGGTTCGCAGTTGGGTGTGGACTGCTCTTCGGTGGCGCACTGCTCGGCGCGTACGCGAACGCCCCGATGTTCGTGACGTTCGTCACCGTCGGTGCGACGCTCTACGTATGGGAACTCGGTCGATACGCCGTCGAACTCGGCCACCAGATGGGCGATGTCGCCGAGACCCGTCGTGGTGAGGTTACGCACGCCGCCGGTGGCTTGCTCGTCGGACTCGCCGGCGTCGGACTCGCCACCGTCGCCGCCTATCTCGTCGGCCCGACATCGGTCCCCGAAGGCTGGCGCGCCGCCGCGGGCCTCGGCCTCGCGCTGGTCGCACTCGTCGCGTTCGCGTTCGCCCTCGACTGACCGATCACTGCCCCCCGTCACACGCCGTTCGACCTGCTCGTGTCACAGTGTCTCTGCCACGCTAGGATTCTCGACTCTCGGTGGGCGCTATACGGCAAATCTGATCTCCGGAACAATTCAATACACAGATATTATCCGGCGAATTTCCAAATCCTTTGGGCACACGGGTTTTTATGACAGCGTACTTGCTCGCTGATATGAGCACTGAGGAATACACGCTCACCCACACGGCAGCCCGATCCGACAACGACGACAGTTCGACGCTCTCTGCGGACGTCCTGAGCGAAATCTTCGCCCACACCCGCACGCGCACCCTGCTCCACTCGCTCAAAGCGTGTGATGCGCCGATCGAGATAGATGATTTAGCTGAACGGGTCGCAGCCGAAGAGTACGGTGACGACGCCGGTGACCACTACGACCGGGTGCTGGTCTCGCTGTACGACGATCACCTGCCGCTGCTCGAATCGGTCGAACTCGTGCGTCTGTCGGCTGACGACGGCGTCTTCGTTGCGCCGAACTCGGCGTCGCTCGGCGAACTCCTGTAACGGCTCCTTCTACGACCTCGGCCGGCGACGGTACGCCGATCGTCGATCCGTAGGTCGGTCCAGATCCCCGCTGAGTGGGTTCTCTGACGGTTTCGACGTTCCTCAGGATGGTTTTGCTCACGTTCGACGTTTTTTAGCGTCTCCTCTCCACCCCCATACCATGACGTCCGTTCCAGATATCGACGACTTGATCGGGACCGATGATCCTCGGTTTCGGCACGTCCTCTCCTGTGTCTTCGGGATTCAAGGCCACGAGAGTCGCACTTACCTCGTGCTCCTCGACGAACCCGGAACGTCGGTCGTCGAACTCGCAACGACGCTCGACAGGGATCGAAGTAACGTCAACCGATCACTCTCGACGCTTTTGGAGAAGGGCCTCGCCGAACGTCGTCGCCGTCTTCTCGACTCCGGCGGATACGTCTACGAGTACACGGCCACGCCACTTCCGGAAGCCAAGGAGATGCTCCACGATGCGCTCAACGAGTGGGCCGACGACGTCCACGCGGCGATCGACGAGTTCGGCGGCTGACGGCATTCGTTGCTCGTCACGGGGTAACGACGGCGTTTTCGACCTCGTGTTTAAATCCGATCACGAAACTATCCCGACGCGTGACCTGACCGTCACCGCAGTGCGTAACGCGGGTGCGTGACACACCGCTCTGCGGGCGCAGCGTGTCACCTGTTCGCCCCAATGCTCGGTGTCGACCTCACACCGCGACATCGGCTGGCAATTTGCCCCCATACCCGCCGACTTTTTCCGCGCCGACCGTTACCTCCCGGTAATGAGTCTGGAACTCACCACGGACGCTCCGTCGGCACCGTCGGTCGCCGAGGACGGAACCTGGCTGGAGTGTATCGCCTGCGGTGAGACGTTCGCACCGTTCGACGCGATCCGATACACCTGCGACGACTGCGACGGACTCCTCGAAGTCCGCTATGCCGACCTCCCGACGTGGGAGGACTTCGAAGGCGACGAGCGTGGCGTCTGGCGCTACCGTGCCGCGCTCCCGTTCGACGAAGCCGTCTCGCTTCCGGAGGGTGACACGCCGCTCCACGAGGTACCGCGACTCGAATCGGAGATCGGCGTCGACCGACTCCGGATCAAACACGAGGGCATGAATCCGACGGGCAGCTTCAAAGACCGCGGCATGACCGTCGGCGTCACCGTCGCGCGGACGCTCGGCGTCGATCGACTCGCCTGCGCGTCGACTGGTAACACCAGCGCGGCGCTCGCCGCCTATGGCGGTCGTGCGGGCATGGAGACGCTCGTGCTCCTCCCCGCCGGAAAGGTCGCCGCCGGAAAGATCGCACAGGCGGCGCTCCACGGTGCGCGCATCCTCGAAGTCGACGGTAACTTCGACGCCTGTCTCGACATCGTGCAGGAACTCGCCGCCCGCGGCGAGGCGTACCTCCTGAACTCGCTCAATCCCTTCCGGCTGGAGGGCCAGAAGACGATCGGCCTCGAAATTCTGGAACAGTTCCGTACCGAAGAGGGGCAGTATCCTGATCGGATCGTCCTCCCCGTCGGTAACGCTGGCAACACGGCTGCGCTGTACAAGTGCTTCCGCGAACTCGTCCAGTCGGGCGCACTCGACGTCGACGACGTGCCGAAACTGACCGGCGTGCAGGCCGAGGGAGCGGCACCGATGGTCGAAGCCGTCGAGAGCGACGCCGACGAGGTTCGACGCTGGGAGTCCGTCGAGACGCGTGCGACCGCGATCCGTATCGGCAATCCGGTCAACGCGCCGAAGGCGCTTCCCGGCATCCGCGCGACCGGCGGGACCGCCGTCGCCGTCAGCGACGAGGAGATCACGGACGCACAGCGCCAACTCGCTGGCGAAGGTGTCGGCGTCGAACCCGCCTCCGCGGCGTCCGTCGCGGGGTTGAAGAAACTTCGAGGGCAGGGCGTCGTCAGCGACGACGAGAGCGTCGTCTGCCTGACCACCGGTCACCTCCTCAAAGATCCGGACGCGGCCTTCGAGGCCGGAAACGAACCGGAACCCGTCCCCAACGACGCGGACGCCGTGCTCGATCACATCGCCGAATGAATTCGTGACCGAAGGCCATCGCTAGCCGCGAACGACACTCGTCTGACGTACTCTTTTGGCGATTCGGTTCCTCGCTCTCTGCGTGCCTTCCAATACCCTACCGACTGGGACTGTCGATCGTTCTCGGGACGAGCGGACGTACCCGCTCGCCGAGGACGGCGGTTCGGTGGGGAGCGACCGGCCGCACTCGACCGCCACGCCCCCCGACTACGAACGACGCATCGAAGCTCTCGAAGCGGAGATCGACGCGCTCGAAACCGAACTCGATCGCCGCGACGCCGATCGACAACGCCTGATCGAACGCTACGAACGCGTGATCGCAGATCGCGATCGGACGCTCTCCGATCGACAGCGTCGACCGTCTTCGAGCCGACCATCGCTACTCGCGGCGCTCCGCCACCGACTCGGTTTGTGACCCCACGCTCCGAATCTTTGTGAGCCGGATTCTCGAACGTTATTGGAAACAGTCAGTACGTAATGGTGATTCGGATCGCGACTGCGATATCCGAGCGGACCCGACTACTCGCCGGTTCCGTTCAGCGTGATGTACTTCGCTTGGATGATCCGCTCGTCTTCGACCAACTTCTGGATCAGTTCGTCGGAGACGCCGTGGTCTAAGTTGTAGACGGTGAGCGCTTCGCCACCCGCAACGGCGCGGCGAGCGTTGAACATCCCGGCGATGTTGACGTCCTCTTCGCCGAGGACCGTCCCGATGAAGCCGATGACGCCCGGTCGGTCGTAGTTGCGTGCGACGAGCATGTGGCCGTGCGGGATCGCGTCGACCCGGTAGCCGTTGATGCGGACGATCCGCGGATCGTCACCGGCGAAGAGCGTTCCGCAGACGCTCAGCGAGTCCTCGCCGCTGCCGACGGTCACGGTCACGAGGCTCTGGAAGTCCTCGGCCTGTCGGGTCTTCGTTTCACTGACCTCGATCCCGCGTTCTTCGGCCATGTGAGGCGCGTTGACCGCGTTGACCTGCCATTCGAGCGGCGTGAACACGCCCTTCAGCGCGCTGGCCGTGACGAGTTCGATGTCTTCGGCGGCGATGTCGCCCTCGTACTTGACGTCGATCTCCGAGACACGACCGTCGAACAGTTGGGCGGCGATCTTGCCCGCCGTCTCCGCGAGTCCGATGTACGGCTGGATGCGCGGGAACGCACTCTCGTCGACCGACGGTGCGTTGAGCGCGTTCATGACCGGTTCGTCGTGGAACGCGGCGTCGATCTGGTCTGCGATACTCGTCGCGACGTTCTCCTGGGCCGCCTCGGTGCTCGCGCCGAGATGCGGCGTGACGACGACGTCGTCGACCGAGAGCAACGGGTTGTCCTCGGAGACTGGTTCGTCGGCGAACACGTCGATGGCCGCACCGTCGATCGTACCGGTCGAGACGGCGGCGGCGAGCGCGTCTTCGTCGACGACGCCGCCACGGGCGCAGTTGACGAGGTAACCGCTCCCCATCAGTTCTAGTTCGTCGGTGCTGATCAGCCCCTCCGTCTCCGGCGTCAGTGGCGTGTGGACCGTGAGGAAATCCGCGCGTTCGAGACAGTCCTCGAACTCGACGAGTTTGGCGCCTAACTGCTCGGCGCGGTCCTCGCTGATGTAGGGGTC
Source organism: Haloferacaceae archaeon (assembly GCA_963715525.1). Taxonomy (GTDB): domain Archaea; phylum Halobacteriota; class Halobacteria; order Halobacteriales; family Haloferacaceae; genus MFD01721-c6. Next base: position 3,202,371 of record OY970248.1, on the reverse strand, counting down.
GAACGCGACGAGGTCCATCCCGAGGCTGTCGAACTTCTTGGCGACCTCCTGGCCGACGCGGCCGAGGCCGACGATACCGAGCGTCTTGCCGTTGACCTCGGTTCCGAGGTAGTCGCTCTTGGCCCACTCGCCCGCTTTGAGTCGGGTGTGAGCCTGCGGGATCGACCGTGCGGCGGCGAACGCCATGGCGACGGTGTGCTCGGCCGCCGCGCGGACGTTCCCCTCGGGAGCGTTGGCGACGATGACGCCGTGGTCGGTCGCGGCGTCGATGTCGATGTTGTCGACGCCGATCCCGGCGCGTCCGACGATGACGAGACCGGGTGCCGCTTCGAACAGTTCGCGCGTCACTTGCGTCCCGGAGCGGACGACGAGCGCGTTGGCGTCTGCGACGGCCGAGAACAGTGCGTCTCCCTCGACGTCGTAGGCAGTTTCGACCTCGTGCCCGTTCTCGCGTAACCGGTCGAGACCGGCGTCGGCGATGGGGTCCGTGACGAGTACCTTCATGTACGTATCGACCTCAGGATGCCGGTTAAGAGTTTCCACAACGGCGGAAAGTGCGCTAACAAGTTGTCGCTCAGATTGATCGGTCGATCGGGCGACTCGGTACCTCGAGACGTCTGTCGATCGGACGGTTCGACGACTTCTGTCACCGAACGAATCGGCAAATACCGTCCGGAGTCGGGTAGTTTGAAATCCGCGCGCTCCGACCTCCCGGTATGAAACTCGTCGCCTTCGACTTCGACGGTACGTTGTCCGACTCAGAAATGACCGTGCTCCTCGGCAAACGAATGGGCGTCGCCGACCGGATGGCCGACATCACCGAGCGTGCGATGAACGATGAGATCAGCTACGCGGACAGCCTTCGGGAGCGGGCGTCGTTGCTAGACGGACTCGCCGAGGAAGACGCGGAGGCCGCCTACGACGAAGTGGCGCTTCGACCCGGCGCGGCGGACCTCATCACCAGACTGAACGACTACGGACACCACACCGCGATCCTCACTGGGGGGTTCGAACGCGGCGTCGAACGCGCGCTCGAAACGGACGGTGCCGAGGTCGACACCATCGTTGCCAACCGACTGCCGGTCGAAGGTGGGAAGTTGACCGGCGGCGTCGAAGGATCGCTCATCGAGGGGACGAAAGACCAAGCCCTGGAGCGACTGGCGGACGAACTCGACGTCGACATGGCCATGACCGTCGCCGTCGGCGACGGCGCGAACGATCTCCCGATGCTGGAGGTCGCGGGCTACTCGGTCGGCTTCGTCCCGAAAGACGCCGTCCGCCCGTCCTGTGACGCAGTCGTGTCGTCGATGTATCGGCTGGAGCGACTGTTCGAGGAGCGTGGAATTCTCCACGCCGAGGATCGGTAACCGCGGGCAGTCGCCCGAGGAGTCTGGTCGATTCCCGATTCGATGCCGCGTCGCAGATCGAAACTTCCCTCATCCCCCACGCCGAACCGAATCTCGTGAATTACATCGCCTGGGCGGTCGTCGCACTCGCCTGCTATTCGATCTTCACGCCGCTCGTCAGTCTCGCTACGAACGTCCACGGTGTTCCGAGTAACGTGGCCGCACTCATCACGAACGGGATGCTCGCGGTCTGTGCGCTCGCTGTCGTCCTGTACGAAGGCGACGACGTCACCCGGCATCTCACGTCGCAGAATCTCCTTTACCTCGTCGGTGCAGGGGCCTTCCTGACCGTCGGCATCCTCGCGTATTACCGGGCGCTCTCGGAGGGACCGGCGAGCGTCGTCGTTCCGATCTTCGGTTCGTTCATCGTGTTCAGTTCGATCCTCAGCGTCGTCTTCCTCAACGACTCCTTCTCGATCCAGAAGGTCGCCGGAATCGGCCTCGCCATCGTCGGTATCTACCTCACGACGCGGTAAGCGGCAGTCGTCGGCACGATCTACTCGACCGAGGTCGCACCCGGTCGTCGCTCGAGCGACTCCACCCGCCCGACCGCCGGGAACCGTCGGAGTCTGGGAATCGCCGCCACGTAGACGGCGATGAACAGGAGTCCCGCCCCGCCGATTGCCATGACCGAGATGGGACCGACGGTCGTTGCGAGCGCGCCACCCCCGAGTGCCCCGAGCGGCATCATCAACGTCGATGCACTCCCCATGACGGACGTGACCCGGCCGAGCATTGCGTCGGGGACGAGTCGCTGGAACAGCGCCGACGAGATGACGTTCGTCACGCCGATGGGGACGAACGCGAGGAACAGCAACCCGAATCTTCCGACCGGCCACGGAGACAGGAGCGCGGCGAACCAGCAACATGCGCCGAGTCCGAACCCGCCGATGGCGAGCGTCCCGTAGGGGAGGTCTTCGAACCACGACGCACCGAGCGCACCGACGAGCACGCCACCCGAGATGCTCGCGGTCAGCAGTCCGTAGGTCGTCGACCCGCCCATGCTGTCCGCGAACGCCGGGAGCACGGCCTCGACGCCCCCGAGCGTGCAGTTGGCGACGAGACTCGTCGCCAGCATCGGCATGAGGACCGTTCCGCGGACGTAATTGATGCCCTCTCGCAGTTCGCTGAGGTACGACGCGAGCGCAGAGTCGGCTTCGTCGGGCGCGTCCGTCTTCGTCCGCTCGCCTCCGGCGTCCGTGTCGCTCTCGCCTCCGGTGTTCGAACCGTCCCCACCCAGGGGCGGTAGACGGATCGTGGCGAACAGGAGCGTCGCCGCCGCGAACGTCACCGAGTCGAGTAGGTAGAGCGAGACGGCACCGACCAACGCCACCAACACGCCCGCGAGGCCGTTGAAGGCCATGTCGACGCCCTGATACGCCACCGAGAGCGCGGAGTTCGCGGAGACGAGTTCGTCGCCGTCGACGAGTCGCGGGAGCGCGGCGTTCTGCGCCGGGTAGACGAACTGGTTCAGCATCGAGACGATCGGCATGATCAGGAGCACGTGCCAGTACGTCAGGACGCCGAGCCAGTCGGCGACGGGGATGACGAGCACGAGCACCCCCTGTATGACCTGCGTGCCGACGAGGACGCGACGGAGCGGCCAGCGGTCGACGAGCGGTCCGGTCAGCGCCTGCAACGACATCGGAAGCAACGTCAGCGACCCGGCGAGTCCGCTGTAGAACGGCGACCCGCTGAGTCGGTAGACGAGCCACATCGCTGCGATGAAGTACATGCTGTCGCCCGCGTTCGTCACGAGGCGACCGAGAAACAACCGCGTGAAATCGCGATTTCGGAGGAGTGTTCGCATAGACGGACGATAGTGAGACTGAGACATAAGGGTAATCAGAATGTCATTTCTGTTGTGCGTAGGACAGAAATTCGCTTCTGTCAGTCTACGAACTCTTAACTCGCTCTCTGGCGACGTCGGTCACCGTCCCCGACTCGTCGAGCGTGAGCGTCAACGTCTCCTCATCGAGCGTAAGCGTCAACGTCTCCTCATCGAGCGTAAGCGTCAACGTCTCCTCATCGAGCGTAAGCGTCAACGTCTCCTCATCGAGCGTAAGCGCGACTCGAACCGTCGGCGGGTCCTCGTCGACGACTTCCGTCGCCGTGTCGAGGTCGTGTGCGAGTTCCCACATCGGCGTCTGCATCACGTCGATACCGTGATCGTAGCCGAAGGCGACGGTCGCCGAGTGGTACTGGGTCCGGTGGGTCGCGGTCGTCGACGACTTCTCGCGGCACTGCCGACAGTCGTAGATCACGCGTGGATCGTCGCCCGTCAGGTCGAGGCGCCCGTCCATCCGACCGCCGCAGTTGGAACAGAACCCGGCGACGATCCGCTCGAACGTCGACCGAAGCCAGCGGTCGAACACTGCCGGAAGGTCCGCCCGCTCGAACTGGTCGAGCGTCCCCGGCGGGAACGGGAACATACTCCGCCAGTCGTCACAGTCCGTACAGCGAATGACGACGTGCTCGTCGGCGTACTCGACGACGAGTGGCGCGCCGCACTCGGGGCACTCGGCGTCCATCTCGATGGGATCGAACGACACAGTGGCGGTGTACGCCCCCGCCATCAGCGCCCCGACGACCCGGTCGCCGGCGAGGGTGAGCGTGTATCCGTCGTCGGTCCGGCGGACGAACGACCCGACCAGTTTCCCGAGGTGGTAGTTGAACTGCCCCGAGTCCTGCGTCCCGACTGCCTCTCGCAGTTCGGAGAAGGCGACGGGGTCGTCGAACCCGCTCAACGTTCGAACGATGGCGACGCGCGTCTCGTTGCCGAGGAGCGCGAACGCCACCTCGGGCGACTGTCGTTCGACCGTCGTCTCGTCGGACTCCCTAGTCATGTCGCTCCCATGATGATCGATCCGGATGTGCGTGTCGCTTCGAGACGTCCCGCCGATCCGTCACTCGGTCGCGTCGCCCTCGTCGCTGAGATCGGCACTCGGCGTCGGCTCGACTTCGGTGACGAATTCGTAGAGGTCGTCTCCGGTCGCGTCGAGGCCCTGTCGCGAGAAGAACTTCGCCACGTTCCGGCAGTCCCGGCGGAGGAACTCGTCGGCGTTCGGGTGGTGGACGGTGACGGCCTGTCCGAGGTCGATGACGACGAGTTCCCCGTCGTGTACGATGAGGTTGTACTCGGAGAGGTCGCCGTGGACGAGTCCGGCGCTGTAGAGGCGACGCATGTACTCACGGACGACCTCGTAGGCGGTCTTGGGATTGTTGACCGTCACTTCCGCGAGTCGCCGCGCCCGGTCTTCGACGAGTCCGACGAGTTCCATCACGAGAACGTTGCGCTGGACGGCGATGGGCTTCGGGACGCGGACGCCCGCTTTCATCGCGCGCTCTAAGTTGGCGAACTCCTTTCGCGTCCACGCGAGGACGATCTGCCCCTTGTCGTTGCTGATGCCCCGAAACCGCGGGTCACCTTCGAGGTAGTCGCGCATGTGCCGGAAGTTCGAGGCGCTGATGCGGTAGATCTTCACGGCGACGTCGTGATCGTCGGCCCCGAGCGCCTCGTAGACGTTGGCTTCCTTTCCGGTCGAAATCGGCCCGCCAAACGCGTCGACGTGTCCGTCCTGAACGAGTTTGTACAGGGCGGCCAGCGTAGCGTCGTCGAACACCGACTGCTCGACTTTGAACTGGTCGGCGTCTTTGAGACGCTCTCGGAACTCGTTGAACGCGTGGTCCTGACGCCGGGCGATAGTGTCCGTTTCGTCGTCGGAGACGTCTATCTCCTCCCACTCGTCGCCGAATCCATCCGCCTGGTCCGGTTCGATCAGGCCGAACTCGTCGCTCATTCGTCCGCGAGTACGGACTCCGTGGTGAAAAGCACCACAGGTCGCCGTTTCGTCTCCACAGACTCTCTGCACAGTCCGATCCGTCGTCGATCTCGGCGTTGTCGGTCGGTTCGACGCGGTCGGCGTCAGCGTTCTCGGAGTCGCCGCCTGATCACGCGGTGTCGTCGCTCTCGCTGCCACCGGCCGACTCGACGGGGTCGGGGTCGGGGTCGTCGACGAACGGGTCCGGCGGCGCATCGAGGATCGAAAACGGCGTTCCGTGCAGGAGGTCCGGCAGCACGAGTCGTCCGAAGTGGACGACGGCGACGAGCAAGAACGGGCCGAGGAACAGGCCGTACCAGCCGAAGAGTAACGTCCCGATGACGTACGCGAACACGACCATGCCGGTGTGGAGTCCGCGACCGGTGATGTAGGGGCGAAGGACGAACTCGAACAGCGAGTCGAACACAGCGACCGAAGCGATCACGAACACGATCGGGTACCAGAGGAGGCTGGGATCGGCGAGGTACGCCTCGACGCCGATCACGATCGCCATCGGCAGGTAGACGAGTTTCATGCCGACGACCGGGATGAGACTGGCGACGCCGGTCAACAGACCCAGCAACGTCGGGTAGGGTACTCGAACACCCGGCGGCGCGAACATCGCGAGGACGTTGTAGGTCACCGCGGCGACGACGCCGATGACGACCGCAGTCAGAACGTTTCCGAAGTAAACGGTCTGGAGGTCGCGGTCGACCGCCTCCAGATACGCCGTCGTCACGCTGTCCGGTCCCGTGATCTCACGTCGAATCCACCCCGACAGTCGGTGGTCGTCCCTGAGGAGAAAAAAGGCGAACGTCAGCATGAGCAAGAACAGGAGGAGGGCTTCGGTAAGCCGTCTAACGGTCTCGAGTACCGGCCCCGCCATGTTCTTCAGCGCGGCGCTGTTCTGTCCCGCCGCGAACTGACGGATGGACGTTTCGGCGGTGTTTATCAGATCGTTGGTTCCCGTGATTCCGAAGTGCGTGGTGAGGTACTGTTTCACGGGTCCCGATCCGAGCGCGCTCCCGAGTTGCGTGACGCCCACGTCGACCGTGTAGCCGACGAGGATGAGCGCCGGAAGCGTCAATAGGAACAGCGATGTCGCCGCTGCGATGCTCGCCTGCGGGAACCGCCGACCGATATTCCGGTGGACGGGACGGGTCGCATAGTAGACGAACAGCCCGAAGATGAACACGCCGATGAACTTGTAGAGGACGAACGCCACCAGTGAGGCACAGGCGAGTCCAAGTACCCACATCCCGACGCGCTCGCGGTCGACGTTGGGGGCCAGGGGACCATCTCTCATTACAGTACGTTTCGACCGAACTACTGAAACGTTTGTGTTTGATAACCTCTTGCACGAGACGTGAACGGAGACAACCGAACGTAATCACTTGGCACTCCTGTCGTCGGTGAGAAGACGACCGCTACGACCGTGGACTCGATCCCGCGATCACTGAATGTGGCCTTCGCGTCGCAGCTGGTCGGCTTCGGACTTCTCGTAGCGCCACGACACGTCGGCTTTCTCGTCCTGCCAGTCCCAGGGCTCGATGAGGACGATATCGTCTTCGCGGATCCAGATGCGTTTTTGCATCCGACCGGGGATGCGAGCAGTGCGCTCTTTCCCGTCGGCGCAGCGTACTTTGATGCGGTTCGCACCGAGCATGTCTGTCACTACGGCGAACACCTCGTCGTCGTTTGGCATTCGGAGGTCCCGTCGGCCCTCGTTCTCGCTCATGGGGGGCAATTGGCCCGCGCGACGCTTAAGATTTTACTTGAAAATCGGGACGAAACGGACGTTTCGAGACGAAACGGAACGCCGATCGGGACGTGTGATACTCACTTCGCGTTTCGAAGGGCGGATGTCTCGGTTCCGTGACCGAAAGCGGCAGTTTTACTCGGCAGACACCCGACGGCACGCCTATGTTGGACAAACTCGGTACCACAGGAATCGCCGGTATCGTCGTGCTATTGGTCGGCATCGGACTCGTCGCGTGGCAAGCACCTATCGTCGCAGCCGGAATCGCACTCGCGTTCATCGGGATGGGCCTGATGGCAAAGGGCCTCGTCTCGAACGTGATGGGGATGTTCGGGTTCTAAGGGACCGAAACGGCCGAACCGACCTCAGGCTCGCTGTTCTTCGATTTTCTCTCGGCCGGGTGCGACCAGTTCGTCGAGGTAGTCGGCGAGGGCACCTTTCGCGTCCGCCGGGTGGAGTTCGCCCGATTCGAGGTCGCCCGCCAGCGACTCGTAGTCGTCGTACTCTAAGTCGCCGCCGTACTTCTCGGGGCGTTCGACGACGACGCGCTCGAAGCGCGGGAAGACGTGGTACTCGAAGATCTGGAGGACGGGATTCTCGCGTTCGTTGCCCTCGTCGTCCGGTTCCGGGTCTCGCGTCGGCGGGCAGTACGCCGAGTTCACCTTGTCGACGATGTCCTCGCGCGAGTCCTCCATCGAGATGGTGACGCCCTTGCTGGAGGACATCTTGCCGATTCCAGTCGAGAGGTCGGCGATCAGGGGCGTGTGGAGGCAACTCGGCGACTCCTCGTCGATGTTCGGAAGTACGTCGCGGGCGAGCATGTGGACCTTGCGCTGTTCCATCCCGCCGATAGCGAGGTCGACGTCGAGGTAGACGATGTCGAGCGCCTGCATCAGCGGGTAGACCGCCTGCGAGACCTTCACCGTCTCGCCGCTTTTGATCTCCGCCATCGCACGCTCGGCCCGCGACATCGACGTGTTGAGTTCGAGCGCGTGCAGGTCGAGGACGTACTCGCGGTCGAACTCGAAGTCCGACCCGAGGACGAACTCGGTCTTCTCCTCGTCGAGTCCGTAGGCGAGGAACTGCTCTTTCATCCGCTCTGCGGTCTCGTGAATCTCCTCGAACGTCCCCTTGTCGTTCAGGTAGGCGTGGACGTCGGCCAGCAACACGGTCACGTCGAAGCCGGCCTCCTGGAGGTCGATGAGCTTCGTCGCCGTCAGCATGTGGCCGATGTGGAGGACGCCGGACGGCTCGTAGCCGACGTACGCCCGCTTTCCGTCCGGTGATTCAGCTAGCGCACGTACCTCGTCTTCCGTGACGACCTCGGAGGCGTTCCGAGTGATCCGCTCGTAGGCGTCCATACCGATGTGGAATCTCGCGTTCGGGATATGACTTCTGGATGTGTGCGAGCGTGTCCGGAGACCGTGGCCGGGTTCGTTCCTCGACTCGTCGGTCGTCACGTCCGTCTACCACCACGCCGTCGCCCTGCCTATCCGGTCTGTCATCACCACGTCATTCGGTCGGTCCGATCGGTCACCGTGCCTGCTACGTTTATTATCAGTCGCGCAGATTGTTCGAGCGATATGTCCCCGATCCGCTCTCGACCGTCGTTTATCGCACCGTGTTCCGGGCGACGGAGGCGCTAGATGTCCGACGACCCGTCCGAACCGCCGTCATCGACGCCCGTCGCATTCGCTCGGGCGGCAGGCCCTCGTGGGTTGGCGGGCGTCGCCCTCGTCGCCCTCGTCGTCGCTTGGTTCGTCCGTCCGTGGCTCCACGACGTCGTCTACCTCGTCTACGCGACGCCCGCCGCGTGGGTCGCCGCCCTACTGGCCCTCTTCGGTTTCGTGTTGCTCCGAATCCAGGTCGACGCGTTCACGGCGGCCAGGACCGCCGCGGTCGTCTTCGTCGTCCTCGCGGGCGTCGGCGGTGCCGCCGCCGGGTTCCTCTCCGGTTCGACGCTCGGCCACCAGACGATGACGAGCGCGCAGACGGTCGACCACGTCGACGCCAGCGATCCCTCGCACCCGCGTATCCTGACGAAGTCCGTCGCCGAACAGTTCGCCTCGAACACGCTGAACTTCCCACAGTACACGATTTCCGACGGTGACATCGCCGTCGAGAACGGGACGCCCTACTGGTCGTTCGCCCTCGAACCGGACGGAACGTGGAACTACCTCACGAAGCGCCAACACGGGACCGTCTTCGTCGACATGACCACGGAGAACGCCCGCGTCAACACCGTCACCGGCGACATGAACGCGGGCATCGGCGCAGCGTTCTACAACAACTACCGCTGGCACCTCCTCAAACACGGCCCGTACCTCGCCTCCTACGGCGATCCGTACATGATCACTCACGACGGGGAACAGTACGTCGTCGCGCCCTACACGAAGCCGCAGTTCCACTGGCTTCCGATCCCGTACACGACGCCGAAGTGGGGCGGCGACGTCGTCATCGCCGCCAACGGTACCCAGCAGACGCTGACACCGAAGCAGGCCGCGTCGAGTCCGGTCCTCTCCGGACAGAAGCTCTACCCGTTCGACCTCACCCGCCAGAAGGTCGCGGCGACCAAGTACCGAAACGGCATCCTCAACACCTACACCAGCCACAAAGGACAGATCGAGATCGCGCCCGTCCCCGGTGACGGCAACGACCAACCGTTCTTCGTCCTGACGAAACGGGGCCCCGAGTACGTCGTCGCCGTCGAACCCTACGGCAACGCGCAGGGACTCAAAGAGATCTGGCTCGTCGACGCCCGGACCGGGGCCTACCATCGGTACGTGCCGAACGAGTCGCTGTTCGGTCCCCGGAAGGCGACGACCTACGTTCGAAAGGCCGCCCGGACGACCGACTGGGACCGCTTCACGCCGGCCGAACCGATCCCCGCGGTCGTCAACGGGCGACTGTACTGGGAGGTGCGCGTCGTCTCCAACGACGGGAGCGGTATCTCGTACGTCGCGTTCGTCGACGCCCGGAACAGCGACGTCCACGACATCCAGTCGTCGAAGGCCGTCTCGAAGTTCCTCCGCGGCGAGAACGTCTCCGGACGGGGAGGTGGTGGCCAGAACACCTCGGCCCGCCACCCGTCGCTCGTCGTGCAACGCGTCGCTCCCAACGGGAGCGTGATCCAGACGATGAACGTCTACGGGAACGAGTCGATCCGTGTCGTAAACGGCGACGCCGCGAACGGGACGAAGGCGAGCGCCGGGAACGGAACGGCGGCAAACGCGAGCGTCTGAGCGTCGAACCTCGACTGTCAGTCGCTCTGTCCTTCGCCGACGTTGTCGCCCGCGCGGTGTTCCGAGATGATCTGATCGACCATGGCCGACTTCTGGTCGCGCCGCCGGTCATCGGCGCGTCCCTTCCAGTCGTCGATGACGCCCTCGACGTCGCTCTCGCGGGCGACGGCGAGTTCGTCGACCTCCTGCATCGCCACGTCGTCGGCGGGTCCGACCGGGATTCCGTAGTCGAACAACACCTCGTCGGCGACGTCCGAGAGACCGCCCTCTCGAAGTACGACCCGCGGTTCAGTCTCGGCGAGGCGTTCGGCGGTCGCGCGTCCGGCCCCGCTGGCGTCTCGGAAGTAGACCACGTCGCCCGACGCCAGCCCGTAGCTCTCGTCGGCGCGCTCGATGGCGTGTTTCGTGAACTGTTCGACGACCTTCACGGGGACGAGGTCGCGACCCTCCGCAACGTCCGCGAAGTTCGAGTGGTCGAGTTTCCAGAGCGTTTTCAGGCGGGCGAGTTTGTCGTCGAGTTCGTCGGCCCGCTCGCGTTCGCTCGTTAACTGGCGTTCGAGACGATTGTTCTCGCGTTCGAGCCGGTTGACCTCGCGGCGTTCGCGCGCCTTGCGTCGTTCCTTCCGTCGCGCGTCCGAGAGTTCGTGTTTGTACTGCTCGATGCGCTCGTCGCGCTCGTCGAGTTTCTCCCGGAGTCCGTCGGCATGCGATTCGAGCCGTTCGACCTGCGTTTCGAGTTCGCGGATGCGCTTCTCCTCGGCGGTGAGTTCGCGCGGGTTGTGCTCGGTCCGTTCGGGTTCGGGTTCCTCGTCGTCGTTCAGGTCGCGAAGCACCGCCTCGACCGACTCGTCGTTGCCGACGACCCGCGCGATGACTTCGGCGCGGTCGACGCGCGCCGGGACTTTCCGCGAGATGCGCTGGAACTGATCTTCGTGCGCGTCGAAGGCGAACAGCGCCGCGGCCATCGCGTCGCGCTGGTGGTCGTTCTCGTAGCCGTCCTCGCGCGTTCGGTGGAGTTTCTCGTCGACCGGCAGGTCGGCGTCGGGTGCCCATCCGGCGGCGTCGAAACTCCGTCGGAACTTCTCGACGGTCTCCGGCATCGGGTTCACGTCGGCGGCGACGATGACGGGACGACCGCGCTCGATGAGCCACTCGATGACGTCGGCGGTGCCGGCGGTCCGGGTCGACATCACGTCCAACACGTTGCCGTCTAAGTCGACGACGGCGACGGCGGTCGTCGTCCCGGGATCGATGCCGACGATGACGCGGTCGCGGCGCTTGACCAGCGGTTCGAACTCGACGCCGTCGCGCCGCTCTCGCTCGATTTCGATCCGCGTATCGCCCGCGCGGCGACTGGAGACGGGAATATCTGAGGGTCGTCCCTCGACGGTGAAGACGGCGCTCGAATAGCCGCCGTACTTCTCGGTGATGTCGCACTCGAACGAGAGTCCGGCCTCTTTCAACTTCGATTCGACGTTGCGGGTTTCGTTCTTGACGTGGCCGTGGATGCGGCGGGTGTAGCGGTCCTGGCTCCACCCACCTTTGCCGGTCGAGCGACCGCGCGAGACCTTGACCGTCGTCGTGTTCGTAAACGCGGAGACCTCGTAGCCGACGTTGATCGCGGCGAGGCGGGCGGCGGCCTCGGCCTCCTTCATCGGGTCTTTCCCGTAAGGGATGCCGTGGCGCGACGCCACGCGGGAGAGCGGTTCCGGTCGCTCCGCGCCGGTCACTTGCACCAGTTTCGTCTCGGTGGGGAGCGTTCCGAGGAAATAGATGAGGGCGTCCTTGTCCTCGGCGAGTTCGTACATGTTGTCCGTCGCGACGATACTCGGTTCGTCGCGCTCGATCAATCGTCGAAGCTTCCGAAAGGAAACGACGTCGCGACCGACTTCCTCGCCGTCGAAAGTGACGAGGGCGTAGGAGGGAGCATCGCCGCGGATGTCTCCGCTTTGAATGTCGACGCCGAACACTACCGAGTCGAGGGCGCTCGTCCGGTCGTTCACGCCCGCGGGTAAGTGTGCGGAGAATAAATAGTCCACGCCGAGACGGGCTCAAATCGAGCGAACACGAGCGGAAACGGATTACCGGAGTCGACCGTCCCCGACCGCGATCACTGACCCGCCGACCTCGACTTCGACCTCGCTCTCACCGCCTCGTGCTCGAAGCGACAACAACGACGGACGGCCCATCTCGTAGCCCTGTTCGACTCGAACGTCGACTTCCGTTCCATCGAGGCACCGATGTCGAGCGAGGTATCCGGCGAGACAGCCGTTCGACGACCCCGTCGCCGGATCTTCCGGAACGCCGTAGTAGGGCGCGAAGACGCGGACCGCGAGGTCGTTTTCGCCGTCTCGCGCGTCAGGACAGAACACGAGGACGTTCTTCGCGTCGTGGCCCGCGACGAAGTCGTCGTAGGCAGCGCGGTCGACCACGATTCGCGTCAACGCGTCCCGATCGGTGAGCGGAACGACGACCGTCGGTAACCCCGTCGAGACGCTCTGTACCGGCCACTGCGTACGCACGTCGTCGGCATCGAGCGAGAGCACGGCGGCGGCCGACTCGCGCTCGAACGTCTCGCCGAACGTCGGCGGCCGCTGGCGCATCCAGAACACGTCGGCTCCGTTCTCGTCGTCGACGCGAACCGGGACCCGCCCGACGTCGAGATCGAGTCCGATCTCGTCGCCGGCGTCGACAACGTCCCGGAGGACCGCCGCCGTGCCGAGTGCCGGGTGTCCCGCGAACGGGATCTCTTCGCGCGGTGTGAAAATGCGGACGGGGTAGCCGCCGTCTCGCGGTTCATCGGCTTCGACGAACGTCGTCTCTGAGAAGCCGAACTCGGCGGCAATCGCTTGCATCTCGTCGGTCGAGAGCGACGCGGCGTCGCGGACGACCGCGAGCTGGTTGCCCGCGTACGGACGCTCCGCGAACACGTCGACGAGATGATACGGGTTGGTTCCCATCTCCGGGGGATCCGCCGCCCGTCGGATAACTGTCGTCCGGGTGTGACACGCTGGGGCACGTCGTGCTGACGGAGGGGGACCCCTACTCGTCCGGGTACGGAATCTCGACGATATCGCCGTCGTCGGCGGCGAAGCACTCGCCGTCGAACTCCTCTTTGGCCTCCGCTACGTGACGGGAGGGCTTCCCCGGATACCGCGAGGAGATGTGGGTGAGGGCGAGTCGCTTCGCGTTCGCCTGCGCGGCGACGCTCCCCGCCTCTCTGGCCGTCGAGTGGGCGGTCTGGTGTGCCCGTTCCTGCTCGTCGTCGGCGAACGTCGCGTCGTGGACCAGCAGGTCAGCGTTTTCGGCGGCTTCGACCGTCGCACTGACCGGTCTGGTGTCGCCGGTGTAGACGAACCGCCGACCGGGTCGCGGGTCGCCGACGACCTGCTCGGGCGTGACGACGCGGCCGTCGTCGAGTTCGACCGACTCGCCGTCGTGGAGTTCGCTGAACGCCGGGCCGACCGGAACGCCGAGTTCTTCGGCCTTTTCTCGGTCGAACCGCCCGGGCCGGTCCCGCTCGACGACGACGTACCCCTGCGAGCGCGTCCGGTGGTTCGTCTCGAACGCCCGCACCTCGTAGCCGTCGGTCGCGAGCGCGACCGACCCGGGCGAGACTTCGTTGATTCGGACCGGATACCCCGGCTGATAACCGGCGGCGTGGACGAGGTTCTCGATGTGGCGGCGCGACCCCGGCGGCGTGTGGATGGCGACCGCCTCGTCGCGGTCGTTGAAGTCCCACGACTGGACGAGGCCCGGAATCCCGAGGACGTGGTCGCCGTGGAGGTGGGTCACGAAGACGTGTGAGACGCCGAATCCCGTGTTGAACCGCATCATCTGGCGCTGCGTTCCCTCACCGCAGTCAAAGAGGAGGCGGTCTGCCTCCCGGTTGTGGGGACTCAGCGCGACCAGTAGCGAACTCGGCGCTCGCTCGGTCGTTGGCACCGCACCGCTCGTCCCGAGAAAGGTCACCCGCATCGACATGGACTGGCGTTTTCGGCCCGCGGGTATACTCGTGTCGAATCCCGTCCGGGAACACGGTCCGATCCGTCGATCAGTCGCTCGTCCGTGTAGTGCGGTGAGAGACCTCGTGACGCTGAATGACGGCGTTATCTTTTTTCGTTGCGTAGCATACCGTCTCCCATGTCTTCACCCGCTCAAAACATCCGAGAGAACGCGACGGGCATCTTCGCGATGCTCGTTCTCGGACTCGGATTCGTCTTCCTGTTCGCCGGCATCAGCTGGTTCTGGATGGTCTGGGTCGTCGGCTTCGCCGTCCTCCTCCCGCTCTTCGCCATGATCATCGGCGACGAAGCCGAACTCGACCGCGAAGAGCGCCGGTCCGAGCGCCACGAACGCCGTCGTGAACGTCGTGCACGACGTCGCGGTGACCACTGGGACGACGTCGACGACTCCCGCTCGGCTGACTCGTCCGCCACCGACCCACTGGTCACCCTCCGGGACCGCTACGCCCGCGGCGAACTCAGCGACGAACAGTTCGAGGCGAAACTAGAGGACCTCCTGGAGACCGAAACGCCGGAAGCCGCCCGTGAACACGTCGACCGAACCCTCACAGAGAAGTCTCGGTGACTTCTCTCCCCCCGCGTGTTGGTTCTGGACCGTTCAAGACCGTTCAAACCGGGTGAACGACTCGAACCGTCCTCCGGCTATATCAGTACTTGGAGATTTTAGTTCGACGATGGTGCCACGAACGTTGGCCGCTCTCGCAGTGGTCACGATGTTGCTACTCGCCGGTTGTTCCGGTGGAATCGATGCGAACGCGAACGCGGGTTCGGGTTCGGCGACCGGGTCGACTGGTGGGTCGACCGGGGCGAACGGAACCGATGCCGCGAGCACGTGAACGTCACGATCTCGTCGATCCGACTCCACAGAGTCGGGGGTTCGTCCGGCGGCGACGCGAGCGGGTGGATCACCTACCACGTCGACAACGTCTCCGTCGACCTGACCCAGTTGCCGGGTCCCGACGCCGTCAGACTCAGTTCGTTCGGCGTCCCGAAGGGTACGTACACGAAGGTCGTCGTCGACGTGACGAGGGTCGATGCGACCCTCGAGAACGGCCAGCGGACGGCCGTGAAACTCCCGAGTAACGAGCTTCAACTCGATCGGGGCTTCACCGTCGGCGACGGGGAAGGAATCAACTTCGTCTTCGACATCACGGTCCACGAAGCCGGAAAAAGCGGGAAATACGTCCTCAAGCCGGTCGTCGGGCAGTCCGGAACCGACCACGAAGTCGCGCTCGACGTCGTCGGCGACGTGGCGAAGCAGGCGGCGGGAGGACACGACAAGGGTGACGGCAAGCAGCAAACGCACGCGAACGGATCGAAGAGCGGGAAGGGTACGAGCGACGAAGCGAGCGCGAACGACGGCGAGACGAGCACGAACGGCAGTTCGAGTACTGTCGGGAGCGCCGACGCGAACTCGCTGAACGCGGCCTTCGTCGGCAGTGTCACCGCCGGTGAGAACGCGACCGTCCGGGTGACACAGAACGGAACGCCCGTCGAGAACGCGTCCGTGCTGGTCGACGGTAGCGTCGTTGCGACGACCGATTCGAACGGCGAGGCGACGGTTCCGGTATCGGCGCACGCGAAGCAGTTCGTCGTCGTCGTCGCGAGCGCCGACGCCCGAACGACGCTGACGCAGTCGCTCCAGGCGACAGGAAAAGCGAACGGAAAGGGCAAGCCGAGTCTCGTCTGACCGTTCCCCGATCTGACGACGGTCGTCGTATCGCCCGCTAATCGACCGATTCTTAGGCGCAGGGTGGCTAGTTCGCCTCGATGGACGCGCCGCTGTGGACCGACACGCACGCGCCGACGCTCGACGAACTCCCGCAGTCGGAGGTCCGCGAGCGACTGGGGCGGACGGTCGACGAACCGATGAATCTCGTGCTCCAGGGGCCCGCCGGGTCGGGGAAGACGGCCGCCGTCCGGGCGCTGGCCCGCGAGACGCACGACTCCGACAACGACCTCGTCGAGATCAACGTCGCCGACTTCTTCGAGCGGACGAAGAAGGAACTCCGCGAAGACCCGCGCTTCGAGCAGTTCCTCGCGGGCCGGAGTCGGATGGCGAAACGCGACATGATCAACCGGGTACTCAAGGAATCTGCCTCCTACGCGCCTGTATCGGGCGATTTCAAGACGATCGTCCTCGACAACGCCGAGGCCATCCGCGAGGACTTCCAGCAGGCGCTCCGCCGAGTGATGGAGCGACACCACCGGACGACGCAGTTCGTCATCACTACGCGCCAGCCGACGAAGCTCATTCCGCCGATCCGGTCGCGCTGTTTCCCGGTTCCGGTGCGCGCGCCGACGACCGACGAGATTCGCGCTGCCCTCCGTGAGATCGTCGAAGCCGAGGGTATCGAGTACGAACCCGACGGGCTAGAGTACATCGCGGGATACGCCGACGGCAACCTCCGGACGGCCATCCTGAGCGCCCAGACGACGGCGAACGGAGCGGACGTCCTCGACATGAACGCCGCGTACGAGGCGCTCGGTTCCGTGAGCAACGACGAAGACCTCCGAGCGGTCCTCGCAGACGCCGAAGCCGGTGACGTTTCGGCGGCGCGCTCGGCCGTCGACGACCTACTCGACGACGAGGGCTACGGCGGGCAGGAACTGCTGCGCGAACTGTTGCGTGTCGCCCGCGCGAATTACTCGGGCGACGAACTCGCTCGGCTCCACCGGCTGGCCGGAGCGGTCGACCTCGATCTCGCGACCGGCACGACCGACCGGATTCACCTCACGCACCTACTGACCGAGTGGGTCTACGGAGACGACGCCGTCGCATGAAGTTCGCACCCGGTGCGTGGCGTTACGCGGCCCCGCCGCTGGCGCTCGGACTCCTCTGTTGTCTCCTGCTCGAACCGATCGGTCTCCTCGGTCTGGCGCTCGGCGTCGCCGTCCTCGCCTTCTTCCGTGATCCTGACCGGACGTCTCCCCCGAGCGGCGTCCTCGCACCTGCCGACGGCAGAATTTCGGTTATCCGTGAAGAGGGCGACCGAGTCCGCGTCGGCACGTTCCTGAACGTCACGAACGTCCACGTTGCCCGCGCGCCGATGGACGGGACGGCCGCAGACGTGACGCACCGACCCGGCGCTCACAGGCCGGCGTTCTCGAAGGACTCTGATCGAAACGAGCGGGTCGACGTGGACTTCGAAACGCACGACGTGTCGTTCATCGCCGGGTGGTTCGCCCGGCGGATTCACCCTTACGTCGATCCGGGCGAGCGGGTGTCGCGGGGACAACGGATCGGTCACATCGACTTCGGGAGTCGCGTCGACGTGCTCCTCCCGCCCCGGTTCGACGCCGAGGACCTGCTCGTCGAACAGGGAACGCGTGTCCGTGCCGGAAAAACAGTACTCGTATCGAGCGAATCGACGACCGCGAACTGATCGGTGATCGCGGTCGCCTTCGAATCGCCTCGTCCCGTCTCTTCTCGTTCTCGATTACGCCGCCGACTTGGACGTCTGGGTTCCGTTGGGGCGCTACTCCCTCCGCTCGTAGCTTAGTGGTCGCTCTTGACGGTTATCCGGAGCTTCTTGCTGTACGTCCTCTTCGAGAGCTGCTGTTGGAACGTTCCGTCGCTCGCTCGCTGGCCGTAGACCGTGACGACCACGTTGTACGTCCCTGTCGGGGCGTCCGGAGCGATCTGGTAGTCGACGGTGTGAGTGTCGTTCGCGTTGCTAGTCGCCCTGATCCGCTTTTGCCCGACGTTCTCGAACGCCGCACCGTGCTCGTTGACGAGCGTGATCGTGACGAACAGCGAGTGCTGGCTCGACGGGAGATTCGTGATGTGAACCCGGACTCTCGTGGCGACGTTGTCACCGCGGCTGTGGGTGTCCCCACCCTGCTGCTCGTAGCCCGTGACTACGGCTTTCATGTCCCCTGTCGGTGTGGGCGTCGACGTCGGGGTCTGGGTTGGCGTCGCAGTCGAGGTTGGTTCCGGCGTCGGTGGCGGTGTCGGGGTCGCAGTCGACGTCGGAGTGGGCGTCGCAGTCGACGTCGGAGTGGGCGTCGCAGTCGACGTCGGGGTCGCAGTCGCCGTCGAGGTCGCCGTCGCCGTCGCAGTCGAAGTCGGCGTATCAGCGTTCGATCCGCCGCTGTTCGAGTTTCCGGCGTGATCGTTCGACCCACCGTTCGAGCCCGACGACCCCGTGTTCTGCTGAGTCTTCGTGTTCGAGGTCTTCGTTGTCTGCGTCGCCGTCGTCGAGGCCATGGTCGACGATGTGGTAGACGTATTCGCTGTCGTCGACCCGACGCTGCTGGTCAGGCTCGTCGCTGCGCTCGTCGTTCCTGCGGTGTTGGTCCCGTTCGTCGCGGCCGCCGCTGACGTGTTGCCGGTCGTCCCGTTCCCGGTCGCATTGTGGGCCGAGTTCGTTGTCACCGCTCCACAGCCAGCCATCGTCAGCAGGAGGGCGAGACCGAGGGCAGCGATCGCTGACCGTGTCGAACCGCACCCTCTCTTTCGCAGCAGTTTCCTTGTCATAGCCTTTCTAGCACGTAGAAACTGCCTGCACTTTATTTGGATCCGCCTAAACCACCGTTTTGGATCGGTCTAAGTTCAAACGAATGAATTGTGGCGGGGGGACACGTTTGAACCGCTTGTCCGCTTCGAGTGGCGACTTCTCCGACGAGGAATGTGCATTCGAGTCGCGTGTACTCACTCCGTGAGCACATGGACGTACCGCGTCAGCGACCGATGGACGCGGCGGTCGAACCGCTCTGCGACTGTCCAACCGGCGTCGCGTGCGGCTTCAGCCCACGAGCGATCCGCGACCAACACTGTTCGAGAGGCGACTCGCCTGGCTTCCGACAGCGCCCCAGCGACGAGGTCGTCCAACTCGTGGCGTTCGATCTTCGACTGCCGTCCGTACGGTGCATCGAAGACGACGGTATCGACGGTTTCGTCGCGCAGCGGGAGTCGCATCGCGTCGCCGCGGACGACTTCGAACGAAGATCGCTCGAGGAACGCCGCGAGGTTCGTACGCGCACCGCGGACCATCTTTCGCTGTGCATCGACGCCGATGGGCCGTGCGCCGACCAGTCCGGCCTCGATGAGGATTCCGCCCGTTCCGCACATCGGATCGAGAACCGTCGCACCCGGCCGCGCTCCGGCGATGTTGACCAGCGCTCGGGCGTCGAGCGGGGCCATACTCCCGGGCTGGAAGAAGGGCCGGTCGGTCGGCCGTCGGTCGCCGTAGTCGCGAACGCTCTCGGCAGTCAGCCACCCGAGGAGACAGACGTCTCCCGAGAAAAGTGCCCGGAGCACGTGGTCGGGGTCGTCCAAGTCGACGCTGAATCCGCGTTCGACGAGCACGCTCCCGAGTTCGCGTTCCGCGTTACCGGTGCTCACGTCCGCTCCGGAGTGGACGTTTCGGGCGCGGACGGCGACGGTCCCCTCGCGATCGATCGACGCTGCCTCTAACAACGCTCGGGCGCTCGCGACGCCCGCGTCGGTTCGCCCGAGGAGGTCACTCGCGCGGTGGGTGTAGGCGAGCGTCCGAACGCGGTCCGGGACGATGCTCGTTGCCGTCGCCAACCCCGGCGCGACGACTGTCACGTCGGTCGCGGCGCTCGCTGCTTCACACGCCGCGAACGCGTCGTCCTCCCCGCCGAGTTCCAGACAGTACACGTCGGACACTGACCGTGGGTCCGGTATCAGAGTGTCGGTCGATTCGTTCGGGACGTTGCGTCGGCTACGCGGCATTTTCGTGCCGAATCCGCCTCCTGTCATCATCGGTGAAGTCTCAAATCCATGCACCAACCTTTTTAAACCTTAAATACGACACTTAAATCGTTGCATGACCGACCCCAAGGACACCATCAATATCGAAAACGTCGTCGCTTCTACAGGTATCGGCCAAGAACTCGACCTCCAGAGCGTTGCGATGGACCTCGAAGGTGCCGACTACGACCCCGAACAGTTCCCGGGGCTCGTCTACCGGACGCAGAACCCGAAGTCGGCCGCGCTCATCTTCCGCTCCGGCAAGATCGTCTGCACTGGTGCCAAATCGACGGCTGACGTCCACGAGAGCCTCGAAATCGTCTTCGACAAACTCCGTGAACTGAAGATCAACGTCGACGACGACCCCGAAATCACGGTCCAGAACATCGTTACCAGCGCCGACCTCGGGCGGAACCTCAACCTGAACGCCATCGCCATCGGCCTCGGCCTCGAAAACATCGAGTACGAACCTGAGCAGTTCCCGGGACTCGTCTACCGACTCGACGAACCGGAGGTCGTGGCGCTGCTGTTCGGGTCCGGCAAACTGGTCATCACCGGCGGGAAGAAGCCCGACGACGCCAGAGACGCCGTCGAAGTGATCACTACTCGTCTCGAAGAACTCGGTCTGTTAGAGTAGACGTCGGCATCAGCTAGTCTTTCCTTCTTCCGTTCTCTAGGCGCTCTGACGCTCCGCCACTTCTCTCTAAGACACTACCGTCTCGAACCTCTCCGATGGCCCGACATTCGCACGACTCGCCTTCGCTGGGTATCGGTTTCGATGACCTGATTCGAGTGAGCAGAACCAAGTCACCGCCCGTCCGAACTGTCGTATGCTCGGTACGGTTCGGTCCCTGTTCTGGAACAGCGACGAACGGCGGTTGCGGGCGCTTTGGCGCTTCTGTATCGCGTTCGTCGTCTATCTCGTCCTCACCGTCGTCCTCTCGCTCGTCTTCGGCGTGATCGGATTGAGCACGCTCGTCGTCGGCGTGCTCGGAACGACGGCGTTGGCGTCGTTGATCGCCAGCACGTTCGTACTCGGTCTGACCGACACTGTCTTCGTCGCGCTCCTCGGATTCGCGCTCGACCGTCGGCGATTCGCCGACTTCGGGTTTCACATCGGACGCGACTGGTGGATCGACTTCGGGTTCGGACTCCTGCTCGGCGTCGCCCTCCAGACGCTGATCTTCGTCACCGAACTCGCCGCCGGCTGGATTCGGGTCGTCGACTTCGCGACGGCGCGCGGCGGGTCGTTCCTCGGCCTCTTCGTGGCGACGGTCGTCCTCTTCCTGTTCGTCGGCTTCCACGAGGAACTGCTCTCGCGGGGATACGTCCTGACGAACGTCGCGGAGGGGTTGAGCGGCGTCGACCCGTTCGATGGCAGCGGTGCCATCCTCGTCGCGGTCCTCTGTTCGTCGGGTCTGTTCGCGCTGCTCCACACCAGCAACCCGAACGCGACGGCGGTGAGCACGCTCGGCATCTTCGTCGCCGGGTTCCTGCTCGCGGCCGGGTACGTCTTCACGGGTGAACTCGCCATCTCGATCGGACTCCACGTGACCTGGAACCTCTTCGAGGGCGTCGTCTACGGGTTTCCGGTCAGCGGCCTCGACCTGCCGGTCCGCGTCTTCGCGATTCGGCAGTTGGGCCCGAGGGTCGTCACCGGCGGTCCGTTCGGGCCCGAAGCCGGGTTGTCGGGGATGGCGGCCGCGGTCGTCGGCTGTCTCGCCATCGCGCTGTGGGTTCGCTGGCGGACGGGGACGGCCCGGTTCTCGCGGTCGATCGTGACGCCGGAACTCCGCGATCGGTAGTCGGGATCAGGCGACCAGACGTTCGATCTCGGTGACGAGGATGTCGGTCGCGCCCACCGCTCGGAGGTCGTTGATCACTTCGAACACGTCGCGTTCGTCGACGACGACGTGGACGGCGACGCGCTCTTCGCCGTTCTCGCCCGCGGACGCGACGTCCATGACCGTCGGGCCGCCCATTCCCGGAATCACGTCACGTACCGCGTCGAGGTTCGACTTCGGCGCGTTCATCATCAGATAGCGTTTGCCCTCGGCGGCGAGCACGGACGCGAGTGCCGTCTTCAACTGCCGCACCTTGTCGTCGTCGACGACGTCCGGTCGCGCGAAGAGGTGGACCGAACTCCGGAGTACCTCGTCGACGATGGCGAGGCGGTTCACCGCGAGCGTCGTCCCGGTACTCGTTATGTCGACGATGGCGTCGGCCATTTCGACGTGCGGCGTCAGCTCCGTCGCGCCGGTCACGTGGACGATCTCGGCGTCGACGCCGCGCTCTTCGAAGAAGTTGCGCGCGATCGTCGGGAACTCCGTGGCGACGGTCTTCCCCGCAACGTCTTCGACCGTTTCGATGTCGCCGTCTTCGGGTGCTGCGAGGACGAGTCGACACCGACCGAATTCGAGGTCGATGAGGGAGTCGAGTTCGTGACCGGACTCGCGGAGCTGGTCCAGTCCCGTGATGCCCAGTGCGGCCGCTCCGTCCCGGACGTACTCCGGAATGTCCGCCGCACGCGCGAACAGCACGGTCACCTCGGGGTCGACCGTCTCCGCGTAGAGCTTCCGGTCCGCCCCGTTCTCGATGTGTAACCCCGCCCGTTCTAACAACTCCATCGTCGGCTCGTACAAGCGCCCTTTGTTGGGCACGGCGATGCGCATACCCTCTCCACGGGTCGACGGGTCAAAAGCGGTTTCCGTCGCGGCGACGCCGATCGACCGTCGGGTTCAGTCGATTCGACAGGTTTCGCTGCTCACGATCGAAGTTTCGCTGCTCACGACCGAAATTCGACGACGACGAAGCTGCCTTTCGGCGTTCCGGTCATGGAAGCGACGACCCGATAGTCACGGCTGAGTTGCTGCGCTTGTGGTCGTCGGAGGAGCGCGTAGTGGATCTTCGCGCCGCTGTCGAGTCGATCGACGGTCACGCGCTGGTACCGCTTGTCGCCGCCCGCGTAGAAGTCGAACGCGTGCATGGCGTTGTGCGTAGTCGTCTCGCGCGTCGTGTAGATCGTCGCGCCCTGCGGCAGTTTCTCCTGTACCGTCCGTCCGAACTGCGCCTGCTCGTGCTGGTACCCGTTCGGGTTTCCGATGGCGACCGGGGCCGCAATCGTCCCGACCAAGACGAGCGCCGCAACCGCGACGGCGACGCGGCTCCCGACTTCATACGCTCGTACCGAGCCGAGCACGTCTCGGAGCCCCGCCCGAATCCGGTCGGGAAAGAGGGCACCGAGGGTGACGACACCGAGGACGACGATGGGCAACCAGCCGCTCGGTGGCGTTCCCTGGAGCTTCTCGAATCCCTCGAACGACCACGGCCCCAGTGTCAGACGCGGCGTCAAGAGGAGTGCGAGCAGAAACGACGTGGTGAGTCCGGCCTGTGGGAGCCAACTGTCCGACCGACACCGCGAGACGGCGTCGCCGACGAGGAACGCGGCCGGAACGTACGCCGACATGACGTACCAGGCGTGGTCGCCGGTGAAACAGAAGAAGCCGAAGACGCTCACCGCCCACCACGCACAGAGGTAGCGGAAGTCGAACCTCGGGGCGCGGTCGGCGACCGCAGTCACCACCGAGGCACTCCCGGCGGCGACGAAATAGTAGCACGGATCGGTGAGGAGCGGGACGTAGCGGAGGTACGGGTACTTCATCCCCGGCAAGAGCGTGTTCACGCTATTGTGGAGCGACCCGGACGCGCGGGACAGCACCTGACGGACGAAGATGACCTGGACGAACTGCTCTCCGAACCGGAGGTACTGGTAGATGGCCCACGGTGCGACCAGCAACACCGTGCACGCCACCGCGGCGAGGAACTGCCGGTCGACTAGTCGTGACGGGTTGAGCGCTATCAACGGGAGCACGACGAGGACGAACACGCCCGCAGCGAATCCCTTGACTAATACGACCCCGACCGCTCCGACGACGAGTGCGCCGAGATATCGACGCGAGGAAGTCACGAAGACGCGGTAGGTGGCGTAAACGAACAGCGTCCCGAAGAAGACGAACTCCGTTTCGAGGCTGCCCATTCGTCCGGCGTTGAACTCGGCGTACAACTCCGGAATCGTCAAACAGATCACGGCCGCCGTGGCCCCCGCGAGCCGCGAGCGTTCCCGCCGACCGATGAAGTACACGAGGACGCTCAATAACAGCGCGAACGTGGCGGACGGAATCCGGGCCCCCCACGCGTTCACGCCGAAGACAGACATCGAAATCGCTTCGAGCCAGATGCCGCCGAGCGGCTTTTCGAGGTACGGGATCTTGTCGGCCTGCCCGCTCACGAGCCAGTACAGGTGCGGCGACAGCCACGATCCTCCTTGCACCATGTCTCGAGCGACCAACGCGTACGTCCCTTCGTCCCACGTGAGCAGCGTCGTCGTTCCGAGCCCGACGAAGTAGACGTACGCTCCGGTGACCACGAACACGGTGAGCGCGAGCGCGTCTCGCCAGTCGAGGCTGACGACCGCATCGCGGACTGGGCGGGACGATACCCGGCTCTCGTCTCGGCGAGCGTGTTCGGCTCCGAGCCCCGACACCGCTACCGACTGCCCGTCCGCACTCGGGTGGGAGCGTTCCGTGGTCGCCGAACGTGGCTCAGCCTCGTCGGTCTCGTCGTTCCCGACGATTTCGGCGCCTTCGGCTCTTTCCGTGCGACTGGCGCTCGCTCCGTCTTCGTCGATCGGCTCGGTTTCATCGTCGATCGCACGGAGGAACTCGTCGAACGCCGCCGCGTCTTCTGGTGGCGCCTGGGCGAAGAGCGACTCGTTGAGGTACGATTGCGCGCGTCGGACGACCTCCGTTGCCACGTCGCGCTCGTCGCCGACGCGGGAGACGTACTCACGGAGTGTTTCGGACGACTCTTTTCGGATGGTCGATCGCGCTTCGATCGCCGAGACGTAGTCGTCACTCATCTTCTGACCCTGCTGACGCCCGGACATCCTCCCGGTACGCTCTTACGAGCCCTTGTTTCCTAACTCGCATTCACACGATCACTCCTCCGATCGCTGCCGTTGCGACGCCGCCGCCGGACGCTCCACTGCAGGAATCCCGGTGTGCGGCCCGTCGATCACCGATCGGGTGATGACGGATCTCCTTCCGACGACTTCCACCCGACATTGGGTGTTATTCCGTCTTTGTGGTTGAAATAACTTATCGCCAGTATGTTATTAATAATGGACTGTCATCACTCTCCCTCGGGTTCGACTCGCTCCCCGACCGTGTGAGGCCCGCGACGAGTCTGCTATCGCGGCTGGCGGTCTCGATAGTACGGTCACCCGACCACTGTCGATCGGCCCGCGACCGGCAGGGTAATCGGTACGCGACCGGCCCCGGTCCGCTCGTATCGGAACGGTGGATTAACGCGGGCGGCGGTCCCCACGTTCGGTATGGACTCGCTCTACATCACCGGTGGTCACGTCCTGCTGCCTGACTTGCGCGTCGTGGAGGCGGACGTGCTCGTCGACCGTGAGGCGGGAGCGGTCGTCGACGTCGGCGACGACATTGACGCCGACGGCTCAGAGACGCTCGACGCGACGAACTGTCTCGTCACGCCCGGACTGATCAACGCTCACACGCACGCCGCGATGACGCTCCTGCGTGGCTACGCCGACGACAAGCCGCTCGACGCGTGGCTCCGCGAGGACATCTGGCCCGCCGAAGCCGAACTCACGCCGGAGGACGTTCGCGTCGGGACCGAACTCGGCCTGGTCGAGATGATCCGCTCGGGAACGACGGCGTTCGCGGACATGTACTTCCACGTCCCCGAAGTCGTCGACGCGGTCGACGAGGCCGGAATGCGCGCCCGCCTCGGTCACGGTGCGGTCACGATCGGACGCGACGAAGACGACGCGTGGGCGGACATCGAAGAGAGTCTCGACGTGGCCCGCGAGTACGACGGCGCGGCGGACGGTCGGGTGTCGACGGCGTTCATGCCCCACAGCCTGACGACCGTCGGCGAGGAGTACCTGCGCGAGTCGGTCGCCGAGGCCCACGCCGATGGGATTCCTGTCCACTTCCACGGCAACGAGACGACCGCCGAAGTCGACCCCATCGTCGACGAACGCGGGGAACGGCCGCTCGTCTACGCCGACGACCTCGGAATGTTGACCGAGCGCGACTTCCTCGCACACGGCGTTCACAGCGACCGCGAGGAGATCGAACTGCTCGCAGAGCGCGGGACCGGCGTCGTCCACTGCCCGGCGTCGAACATGAAACTCGCGAGCGGGATGGCTCCCGTTCAGGACATGCTCGACGCGGGCGTCACGGTCGGTATCGGCACCGACGGCGCGGCGTCGAACAACGACCTCGACCTGTTCGACGAGATGCGCGATGCGGCGATGATCGGGAAACTCGCGGCAGACGACGCGAGCGCGGTCGACGCCGAGTCCGTCGTGTCGATGGCGACCGAGGGGAGCGCGGCCGCCGCCGGGCTACCGTGCGGTCGCTTGGAAGCGGGTGCACCGGCCGATCTGATCGTCGTCGACTTCGACGCGGCGCACCTGACGCCGACCCACGACTACGTGAGCCACCTCGTCTACGCCGTCCGCGGTTCGGACGTTCGACACACCGTCTGCGACGGACAGGTGCTCATGCGCGACCGCGAGGTGCTGACGCTCGACGAAGACGAGGTTCGTCACACCGCCGCTGCTCGGGCAGCCGACCTCATCGAGCGGACGGTCGGCCAGTAAGTCTAATCACGGGTTCTCAGGTTTCGATAAACGCTATTGAACTGTCTCGTTGGCTTATTCTCTCTCACGAACGAAGTGAACGGCAAACCCACTTTATAGCGGGATGGAGCGAGGCGAAAAACGCCGATGGACGCGACAAAGACGGTCGTGGCGCTGATGGCCACGATGCTGCTCGTCGCTGGTGGTGCGCCGACAGTCGTCGGTGCGAACACTGCAGATGAGACGCTCAACGTAACGGTCACGCAGGGTGGGACTGCGGGACAACCAGTGGTAACGGTGACACAGAACGGATCGGCGATCGATGGCGCATCAGTCGTCGCCGACGCCGACGGCTATGCAGGATCGGGAACGTACGCGACGAACGCGAACGGGACCGTGCGCCTGCCGAAACCGCTCGATTCGATCACTGCGACGGTGACAGTGGCGAATTCGGGGCAACGAGTGGTTCGAACTGTGGAACTGGGATCGCGGAACGACTCACTCATGGTCAACGTGGGCCACGGTGCTGACGGAACTTCGACGGTGACTGTCAGACGGAACGGAACGCCCGTTTCCAACGCGACGGTTACCGTTACTGCTGATGGAAATTACTCGGGCACGGGCAACTACACGACCGACGCCGATGGATCGGTCGAGTTGCCCGCTCCGAACGAGACGACGCAGGTGATCGTTCGAGTCTCGACCGGCGAGCACGCCCTCACGCGACCGGCGACGATTCCCGGCGGCGACCTCGCGTTAGCGGCCGAGCAATCCGACGGTGAATCGGCCACCGTCACGGTCACGCGAGACGGTATCCCCGTTTCCAACGCGACGGTCGTCGTCGACTCCGTCGCCGGTTACGGCGGCATCGGAAACTACACGACCGGCGCGAACGGACAGGTGACGCTGCCCGCTCCGAACGAGACCGCTGTCGTTACCCTCGAAACGGGCACGGCGGGCAACTCGTCCGGCGAGACGGTGACGTTGCACGCAGCGAACGACGGGTCGGTGGCCTTCGGCCAGCGAGTCTCCTCGTTCGTCCACGTGCTCCTCGGCGGCGACCGACAGGGTGGGATCGGCCGGCAGGTCTCCGCGTGGGTTCACGGTCATCACCCGAACAGTCGCGACGAGCACGGACGCTACGTCGGGAACGGAGCGGCACTCCGCGACGGGAGCGGATCGAAGAACGCGAATGGACACGCGCAGTCGCACGGTGGGAACGCACAGTCGCGCGGTGGGAACGCAGGGAATTCTGAGAGAAACGGACACGGACAGCACGGTAGCGGTGCACACGCTGCCGGGTCGGAGTCGGACGCTCACGGTCGGTCGCACGCGGCGCAGTCTGAGAACACAAGCGAGTCGAACCGGACTAGCAGTTCGAGCGGGCGACGCGGGAACGCTGATGACACACGCAAACACGGAAACGGACACAAACGGGGATACGGTTCGCTGATCCGTGCGTTCGTTCGGGCCTTTGGGATCGTCTGAGGACGCGCGGACCGCGACACTCGGTGCTGAGATTCGTTTTGCTTCGGCGAGACTCGTCCGGCCGATGTCTCGTCCGCTAATCGGTTCGGTAGCGTTTTTGGGCCCCTCGTCGAACGGAGAGGTACGAACAATGACGGACACGTATGCGCCCATCAGCGAGCATCTCGACGACGTCGAGAGCGCCCGCGAAGAGGGGCGGCGAAAGATGGACTGGGCGCTCCAGCACATGCCGATTCTGAGCGCGCTCCGCGAGGAGTTCGAAGCCGATCAACCGCTCGCCGGACAGACGATCGGGATGGCGATGCACGTCGAAGCGAAGACGGCGAACCTCGTCGAACTGCTGGCGCTCGGCGGCGCGGAAGTCGCTATCACCGGCTGTAACCCGCTGTCGACCCACGACGACGTCTCGGCGGCACTCGACGCCAACGACGACATCACCTCCTACGCCGTCCGCGGCGTCGACGACGAGGACTACTACGCCGCCATCGAGTCGGTCATCTCGCACGACCCGACGCTGACGGTCGACGACGGGATGGACATGGTCGCGGCGATCCACGAGGATCACCCGGACCTCATCGACACCATCGTCGGCGGCTGTGAGGAGACGACGACCGGCGTCCACCGCCTGCGCGCGATGGACGCCGACGGCGAACTGAAGTACCCGGTGTTCGCCGTCAACGACACGCCGATGAAGCGACTGTTCGACAACGTCCACGGCACCGGCGAGTCGTCGCTGGCGACCATCGCCATGACGACGAACCTCTCCTGGGCGGGCAAGAACGTCGTCGTCGGCGGGTACGGCTACTGCGGCAAGGGCGTCGCGAAGAAGGCGGCGGGCCAGAACGCGAACGTCATCGTCACCGAAGTCGAGCCCCGGCGGGCGCTCGAAGCCCACATGGAAGGGTACGACGTCATGCCGATGGCCGAGGCCGCCGAAGTCGGCGACGTGTTCGTCACGACGACGGGCGACCGCGACGTGATCACCCGCGAGCACTTCGAACGGATGAAAGACGGCGTCCTGCTGGCAAACGCCGGTCACTTCGACATCGAGGTCAACTTAGAAGACCTCGCGGATCTCGCCGTCGACCGCTACGAGGCTCGCGACGGCGTCGAAGCCTTCGAGATGGACGACGGGCGTCGCCTGAACGTCATCGCCGAGGGCCGCCTCGTCAACCTCGCCGCACCACTCGCACTCGGTCACCCGGTCGAAGTGATGGACCAGTCGTTCGGCGTGCAGGCCGTCTGCGTCCGTGAGATCGTCGAGAACGGCGACGCCTACGATGCAGGCGTCCACGACGTGCCGGACGAACTCGACCGCGAAGTCGCCGAGATCAAACTCGACGCCGAGGGCGTCGAGCACGACGCGCTGTCCGCCGAGCAGGAGGAGTATCTGTCCTCCTGGCAGCACGGGACGTAGGTAATCGACGCGCGAGCGCAACCGGGGTCTCGTCGTCGACCCCTCGCTGCACTGCGGTTTTTTCAGTAGTCCGTATCGCTTCGAGACGTACGTTCCGTGACTCTCGAACGGACCCTGTGACAATATCTCTCACAAAAGGTTGATAATCTACCGGACGGACACGCGGCCTATGAGCTACGACGCCGTGCTGTTCGACTGTGACGGGGTATTAGTCGACCTCCCCGACCAGCGAACGTTGTACAAGGCGGCAACGCGGACGTTCGCGCGCTTCGACCTCGGGACGCCGTCGACCGAAGCCGTGCGCGACCTCGTCGGCGGCAACGTCGAGGGGATCGCGTCGTTCTGCCGGCAGGCGGAGATCGACCGCGGTGCGTACTGCGCCACGGCCGCCCGCGAAGTCGTCCAGGCTCAGTGTGCGGAGTTCGAGGCCGGACTCCGATCGCTGTACGACGACGTCGCCGCCGTTCGATCGCTCGACGCCGTCTGCGGCGTCGTCAGCGACAACCACCGTCGCGTACTGACGTATCTCATCGAGCGGTTCGATCTCTCCGACCGCTTTCGCACCGTCCACGGATGCTCGCTCACCCCCGCCGGGTTCGCGCGACGGAAACCAAACCCGTACAACATCGAAGCGGCCCTGACCGCCATCGACACGGAACCCGAGACGGCCCTGTACGTCGGCGACCGAGGGATCGACGTGGAAGCCGCCGACCGCGCGGGCGTCGACTCGGTACTCGTCTGTCGCGACGACGACGACCTCCCCGACGTGACGCCGACTCACCGGGTCGAGTCACTCCGGGAACTCCCGCGAATCGTCGCGTAAACGACGCGTCGCTCGTCCGCTCCCCGTCTCTTTCACTTGCACTCCGCTTCCGCCGCGTTCAAGACCACCCACGAGAGAGTCCGGTGTATGTCTCCGAATCGGCTCTCTGCGGACTCGCTACGGTGTGGGGCGGGTGATCGCTGATCGTGTCCGCGAATCGGAAAGGTGACCGACGGGAACGCGAACTGGTCAACAAACTCCACGACGCCGGGTTCGCCGTCATGCGCGCCCCCGCGAGCGGCAGTGCCACCGACCGCGAACTGCCGGACGTGCTCGCGGGCAACGGCGACGTGTTCTACGCTATCGAAGCCAAGGCGAGCAAGGGAAATCCGATCTATCTGACAGGCGAAGAGGTCGAGGCGTTGGTCTACTTCGCTAACAACTTCGGCGCGAAGCCGCGCATCGCGGTGCGGTTCGACCGACAGGACTGGTATTTCTTCCATCCCGCCGACCTCTATCAGACAGACGGCGGAAACTATCGCGTGAAGTTGGAGACCGCACTGGCCGACGGGACCGACCTCGCGGAACTCACCGGCCAGTCGAAGAAGACGACGCTCGACGACGTCGACGCCGAGGAAGAAGACGAGTACGAACCCGACGTGTACGACGTGCTGTACGCGCTCGAATCCGGTGCGATCACCGTCGACGACGCCGCCGAACTCCTCGGCTGACGGTCGTCGGATCGGTCGTTCTCTCCCTCTCCGATCGTTGATTTATCTCGGAATACGAACGTATCTCTCTTTACGACCTATTCGATGGCTTCAATGTCTCTTCTGTCTATTGGGAGGGTATGGTCCTCCGATTACTCACGAACCCTAATCGGTTCTTCAAACGAGAGGTCGAGTCTCCCCGCGTTCTCATCCCTGCGGTGATCGTGCTGATCATCGGCATCATCAGTGCGATCGCGTCGCTGCCGATGTCACGGCTCACGGACTCGATGCTCTCCGGTTCCGCTGCCGGCCTCGGACAGATCCTCCAAGCGTTCGCCGTCGTCGTCTCGATCGTCATCCCGTTCGTCGCTTGGGTGCTCTACGCGCTCGTTTTCCACGCAATCGCCAGCGTCGGCTTCGACGGTGACGGCGACCTGAAGACCGTATTCTCCATCACGGGGTGGGGCTTCGCACCGCAGATCGTCAACGCGATCATCGCCGCCGTCGTGAACTACTACGTCCTGAGCGGTGTACAACTCCCACAGGATCCGCAACAGGCCGCCTCGAAGCTACAGTCGCTCCAGTCTCAGCCGATCTTCACCGTCCTCTCCCTCCTCGCAATCGCCTTTCTGCTGTGGCGGGCGTACCTCTGGACCTTCGGAGTCAAGCACACGTACGACCTCTCGCTCCGACAGGCGGCGGTCACCGTCGCCGTTCCGGTCGGTCTCGTGGTTCTAGTCCATCTCCTCGGTCTCGTTCTCGGAGGGCTCTGAGATGCGTCGCTACGCACTCCTCCTCGTCGTCCTCTGTCTGACCGGCGGCCTGGCCTTCGTCGCCCCGAGTAGCGCGGCATCGGGCGGGACGACGATCGCCGTCTCTAACGTGACGACTTCGCCGACGGCCCCCGTGACCGACGAACCGGTCACGTTCGAAGCGACGATTCAGAACTACCAGGGAAGCTCCGACATCGTTAGCGTCGACCGTGTCGCGCTCGTCACACAGGGCGGCAACTCGGAAGAACTCACTCACGTCAAACACCTCGGAAAGCTCCCGCCGGGCGCGTCGACGACGGTCCCGTTGGTGACGTCGTTCAGTCACTCCGGCGTTCACAAACTCCGCGTGATCGTCACCGGGGAGAACGAGTCGGGGGCGACCGTCGAGACGCAGTACTCCGTTACGGTGAACGTTCAGAACGACGCTCCGCGCGTCGACGTCAACGTCCCGCGCTCGACCGAGGGCGTGGGGACGACGGCGACCGTGACCGTCGCCAACGGACTCGACCGCGACCTCCGGAACGTGCAGGTCACGCTCGGCGGTTCGTTCGTCGATACGCAACACCAGCAGGTGCTCTCGAATCTCCCGGCCGGGAAGAGCCAGACGTTCACGTTCAACGTCACGCCCGGCACGTCGGGATCGGCGACTGCGTCGGCGCAAGTGACGTACACGCTCGCAGACGGTCCACAGCGGAGCGCGAGCGCGCAGACGTCGGTCGACATTCGACCGGCGCGCAGCGACGTGACGCTCAACGTGACCAAGGGCGGCGCGGCGACCGCGAGTCCGAACGCGACGCGGGGTTCGGCCGGTCGGGCGGTTTCGGTGACGGTCTCCAACGTGGGTAACGTCCCCGTCGACAACGTCGTCGTCCACGGCCACAGTTCGAACGCGTCTGTTGGGCAGGCCGTAGTCAAGACGCTCAAACCTGGTACCTCCCAGACCGTCCAACTCCCCATCAGCGATATCAACGGGACGGCAAAGATCAACGTCCGCGCCAGATACACGGTCGACGACACCCAGAAACGCGTCCCCGGATCGACCGTGACGGTCCACGAGAACCCCGGTCGGATCAACCTGACCGGCCTGTCGACGAAGACCGAAGGCGACCACCTCCGGATCAGCGGCAGTGCCAGCAACGTCGGACTGAACGACGTTCACAGCGTCGTCGTGCGCGTTCTCCCGGCCAAGGGCGTTACCCCGTCGCCGCCCAACCGCGACTACTTCGTCGGGACCGTCCCGGCCAGCGACTTCGTCTCCTTCGACGTGACCGCGTGGGTCGACGCGAACGCGACGTCCGTTCCGCTGCAGGTGACGTACCTCGCCAACGGCGTCCAGCACACCGAGACGATCTCGGCTCCGTTGGACCAGTCCGCGCCGGTCAAGGGCATGAGCGGGAACGTGGGTGGGAGCGGGAGCCAGGCATCGAACTCCGGATCGTCGTCGGGCGGACTTCTCCAGGGACTACTGCTCCCGATCGTTCTCGCACTGGTCGTTCTCGCAGGAATCGTCGCCTTCGTCGTCATCGCTTGGAGGAACCGCGATGACGGTGCTTGAGACGAGAGATGTCGTCAAGCGGTACGAGACCGGCGGCGAAGTGCTCACCGCGCTGAACGGGGTCTCCGTGGGGATCGAACCCGGCGAATTCATCGCCATCATGGGACCGAGCGGGAGCGGCAAATCGACGCTGCTCAACCTGCTGGGACTCCTCGATCTGCCCACCGAGGGTGAAGTGCTGCTCGAAGGGCAGGACGTAACTGACTTCTCGGACCGCGAGCGGACGGACGCGCGCAAGCGAACGATCGGATTCGTCTTCCAGAACTTCTACCTGATCCCGACGCTGACGGCGTTAGAGAACGTCGAAGTGCCGCGGCTGCTGGATCGGGACCCGTCGACGGCACGACGAGCGCGCTCGCTGCTCGAACGGGTAGAACTCGGCAGCCGACTCGATCACAAGCCCGACCAGCTCTCCGGCGGGCAGAAACAGCGCGTCGCCATCGCTCGCTCGCTCATCAACGAGCCGAAAGTCCTCCTCGCCGACGAGCCGACCGGCAACTTAGACCGCAAGACCGGTCGGAGCATTCTAGAGCAGTTCACCGAGATCTGTGACGAGGGGACGGCGGTCATCGCGGTCACGCACGACCCACAGGTCACGGAGTACACCGACCGAGCGGTCACGCTGATCGACGGCGAAATTCGCGACGGGGGGTACTACGACTCCGGCGCGACGGCTCCGATGGATTCGATGGACCCGATGGCCGTTGAGGACTCGGCGCCCCCGGAGGATCGGGTGTGAACTGGTTCTATCGCCGGTTCCCGACGCTCCTGATCGCCCGACGAAACCTCACCCGAACGAAACTCCGGTCCGGGCTCGCCATCCTCGGCATCGTCATCGGCGTCGTCGCCATCGCGTCGCTCGGCGTCTTCGGTGCGACGCTCCAGCAGACGGTGACCGGGTCGCTCGGCGGCATCGGCAACCAGATCATCGTCTCGCCCGCGACCGACCACGGCGTGAAGTCGCTCTCGGACCGCGACATCCGCGAAATCTCGCGCGTCTCGGGCGATTCGAAGGTAGTTCCGGTCCGTCAGGGTGCGACGACCGTGTCCTATCGCAGCGACCAGAAGGGGGTGGTCGTCTACGGCATGAACGATCCGAACGCGACCTACGCCCCGAAGTCGGGGTACATCCCCAGTCCGTTCCGAAGCGGCGTCCTCGTCGGCTCGAACTTGGCTGATTCCCTCGACCTCCGGGTCGGTAGCTCACTCACTGTCGGCAATCGGACGTATCGCGTCCAGGCGATCCTCCAACCGCAACAGTCGTTCTCGCCGGTCAATCCCGACTCGGGTGTGATCCTCCCCATCCGGGACGTTCCCGGAACGGGATACTCACAGGTCGTCGTCTCCGCCCAGAGCGGACAGAGCGCCAACGCGACCGCGGTCGCGATCCGGCAGCAACTCAACGCGCGACAGACGCGCGTCTCGATCTTCGAACTCGGGAGCATCGTCGACCAGATCGGATCGGTGTTCAGCGCGCTGAACCTGTTCCTCGTCGGGATCGGGTCGATCTCGCTGCTCGTCGCCGGGGTGAGTATCCTCAACGTGATGCTGATGAGTACCATCGAACGGCGCGGCGAGATCGGCGTGCTCCGCGCCGTCGGCTACCAGAAGCGAGACGTGTTGAAGATCTTGCTGTCGGAGGCGCTGCTCCTCGGATTCCTCGGCGGCATCGTCGGCGGCTTCCTGAGTCTCCTCGGCGGGCTCGTCATCAACTACGCGCTCCTCCACGATCCGCTGGCCGTCTTCACGCCCTCGACGGCCCTCTACATCGCCGCGGCCATCGCCTTCGGTCTCGTGACGAGCGTCTTGAGCGGGCTGTACCCAGCGTACAAAGCGGCGAACGAACAACCGGTCGAAGCGCTCCGGAGCTAGCTGATCGATCCGCGCGATCGGTCAGTCGCCGTGACTGGGCCGTACCACGACTGGTCCATCACGACTCACTCCGGACGGCACGTCGCTCGCGTTCAGACTTCGAGGCACTGTGCCCGTGGTAATCTCTCGCCCTCACCGGGCGGTTCGTAAACGTACATGTAGTGGTACTTCCATTCAGTCCAGTAGGTGACGACTGTGAGTGCCGATGACCGACCGATCCCCGCCTCGACCGATCTGACAGACGCGTCGTCGACGTGCGATTGGCCGCTGTTCGAACTGCTCTACGTGTTCGGACCGGACATCCCCGATTCGCCGTTCGAGTTCGACGAACTGGTCGTCTACGATCCAACGGACGGTTTCGACGATCGCTGGATCACGGCGAAAGAAGGATCGTACGTCGAGATCGCTGACGTACGGTAGTCGAGCGCCTGTACGGTCGTGCGAGACGCTGGGGATGTACTAATCGGTCGTGCGAGACGCTGGTCACAGCGAGTTCGGTAAAATCCGGCGGTACCCTTCGTTCTCTCGTTCGGACTCGTCTCACGAGTCTACGCGGTCGGTTCTTCGGTTCCGCTCGACCTCATCGACGACTCGTCACGAGTTCACGCGACGGCGTCGGCGAAGGTGTCGATCCGTGACTGCGCGGCCGGGTAGGTGCGGTTCACCCGAACGAGTCGCGAGGCGGGGAAACCGTACCGTTTCGCCTCGGTGAGGTCGAGGTTCGGTCGCATCGCCCCGAGATAGACGACGGAGACGACGGGTTCGTGGCGGCCGTAGTTCGCGTTGGACTCGTAGTCGGCGACGGTTCGCCCGTTCTCCGTGACGTGTTCGTCGGCGCGGTCGTGGGTGACTTCGGCGACGACGAGGAGGCTTCCGCTCTCGCGGTCGCGGACGAGGTCGCCGGGCGTAAAGCCGTGGCGCTCGCAGAGTTGCGGGCCGACCTCGTAGGTCGGGACGAACGTCTTCCGACCGCAGACGGCGCAGACGGCGGTTCGTTTGCCCGGTGGCGGGACACGGCCTTCGGTCACTTCGATCGCGACCCGCCGGAGGTGCTTACACGCCGAGTGACGGATGGCGTGGTCCGGACACGTACACGAGCGTTCGTCGAGGTCGACGACGTAGGTGCCGTGTTCCGTCTCGACGACGTAGCGGTCGTCGCGGAGCGGGCGGACGAGCATCGGTTCGGCGCGGGCGCGCAGCGACCGGCCGGTGTAGCCGTCGCTCGGTAGGGTAGTCTTGGTGCGGGCGGGGTGTCGTGACGCGGGTGTGTTTCGGGTGTGCGTCATTGTGGTCACTCGGGGTATTCCCTGAGTATCATAGATAGGGTCCGAAGCGACCTAAACCTTCGCTTCAACTGGAGATGTCCCCAATTCGGCGGCTTCGTCGGTCGTATACCGCTACCGTTCCGAAGTCCTTTTAGTACGTCCACGGGTACGCCCGCTCATGAGTCTCGACGAGGAGACGGTGCGTGAAGTCGTCGTCTCCGTCATCGCGGTCGCTATCTTCATCACGCTTATTCTGATTATCGGCGTGACGTACGGTAGTTCGCTCGGCCCGACTGGCGGCCTCGCCCTAGTGGGTAGTATCGTGGCGTTCGTCCTCGTCATGGCCGGCGTCGGATTCTTCCTCTCCCGGTAGCGCCGTCCTCGACTAACACCGGAACATACTTGTCATTTAGCATATATTTTGTGGCCATGTTAATAGGGGCAATTTGCGTTGTGACTGGTTCGATCGTCGCTTTTCGGGGCATTTCGAGCGACTGGAGTCCGGATCTCGTGCGATCGTCGATTGCACTCGGAACCGTTTTCGGACTCGCAGGTATCTACGCACAGTTCGGACTTTCGACCAATCCGCTCATCCTCGGCGGGATCGTCGCACTGTTCGCCGTCTCCCTGTTCTATCTCGTTCGTGCCGATCGCTACCCGCTTCGGCTCGCCGAATTGATCGGGTTCAGTCGTTAGCGACGGTCTGTCGTCACGCCTCGCTTTCCGGGTTCGCTTCCTGCGCTTCCTGCGGTCGCTCCCGCCAGTCGACGTACTCGTCGTCGGTGGCCGCCAGTCGCTTCTCGTAGTAGACGAGCGGATACGCCGAAATCTTCCAGTGCTCCTCTTCGTTGTGGCAGACGCCGTATGCCGCCAGTGTCTCGCACGATGGCGGCGGATACTGCGTGCCGCGGTCGTCTCGAAGGTACCGTACCTGGTACCGGATCCCCTCCTTGTCGAGCGACGTCGCATCACAGAACGAGACGATTTCGTCGGCGTCCATGCCGATTCCGGTGAGGAACGCCATCAACGCGAACTGGGCGTAGGGGTCGAGGTCGGCCTCCCGCCGAGCGCGTTCGACGAGATTCGTCATACACGGCGGGAACAGCTCCGGGACGACGGTGTCGATGTCACCGACGGTGTCACGGTCGGCCAGCAGGTCGCGGAGCGAATCGATCCGGTCGTCCAACGCGTCTGCGATGGCGTCGCCGTCGGGCGTCCCGCGAACGGTGAACGGTAGTCCCTCACCGACACGACGCCTGACCGCCTCGCGGAGCAGTCGGTAGAGTTCGGTACGCTCGACGCGGACTGCCCCGGCGACGAGTTCACGGTTGACCAATCGCCACTCGTCGCCCCAGTCGGACTCCATCAGTCGCAGGTACGTTCCCACCGAGACGCGAAACCACTCGGGGTCGCGGCCGCGCGGTGCCTGCTCCGGCTGTACGACGCTCGTGAGGTCGAACTCGCGGAGGAAGTCGTCGAGGTCGATCGACGGTCGGGAAGTACTTCGGAGTTCGTCGTCGTCGCGCTCGAAATCGTCGAGGAACCGCTCGTAGGCCGCGCTCGCTTCGGCGGCGGCGTACTTTCTGACCGCCGCCGGGGCGTCGATGAGCGAGACGAGAATCCGTGCGACGGGATACGAGAGCAACTCGTCGCGCGGACTCCACTGGGTCGGGGTTTCGGCTTCGGCCGTCCCGACCAGCAGGGCACGCTCGACCCGCTCACGGCCCCGTTCGACCGCCGGGTCGTCCTCCGAGACGAGCGCCGACAGCGAGATGTCGGCGGCTTCCACGGCGTCGCGGGCCGCTCCGAAGTACGGGTAGCGGGCGTGGAGCGGGTTCATTACTGGCTATCAGTT
This sequence comes from Haloferacaceae archaeon, assembly GCA_963715525.1. Taxonomy (GTDB): domain Archaea; phylum Halobacteriota; class Halobacteria; order Halobacteriales; family Haloferacaceae; genus MFD01721-c6. Next base: position 3,164,028 of record OY970248.1, on the reverse strand, counting down.
GGTCACTGGTGGTGGATAAACGCGACGGTTGTCGACTCCGGTTCGCCGATCAGTCGACCGCGACGAACACCCGGTCGAAACTGACAGCCGCCAAAGCAAATGGATATATGTATTCGCTGAAGAGTACCCGGGTATGGCTAAGATAAGCGTCGAGATCCCCGACGAGTTGCTCGCGGACCTCGACGAGCACGTGGGGGACGACCGAAAATTCGTCAACCGAAGCGACGCCGTTCGGGCTTCGATTCGGAAGACGCTCGACCGGTTGGACGAGATCGACGACCGACACGGGCGGTTGGAAGAAGATGGGTGAGGAGTACCACGACGCGCCGTCACTCGGCCCGGTCGCACTCATCGGACTGTTCGTCACGGCGCTCGTGACCGCGCAGTTGACCGCGGCGAAACTGCTCGCGGTGCCGCTGCCGTTTGCGATTCCCACCGTCGGGACGACGTCGCTCATGCCGGGGGCGGCGTTAGCGTACGCGCTCACTTTCTTCGCTTCGGACTGCTACGCCGAACTGTACGGCAAGCGAGCGGCTCAGACCGTCGTCAACGTCGCCTTCGCGATGAACTTCGTGTTACTCCTCCTCGTCTGGAGTACCATCCTCGCTCCGGCGGCAAATCCCCAGTTCGCGACGAAGTTTCGAGCCGTCCTCGCGCCGGGGACCAACGTCGTCGTCGGCAGTCTCGCCGCCTACGTCGTCAGTCAGAACTGGGACGTGCTCGTCTTTCACTACATCCGTGATCTGACCGACGGCGACCACCTCTGGCTTCGCAACATCGGGTCGACGGCGACGAGTCAAGCCATCGACACGGCGATCTTCGTCGGCGTCGGGTTCGTCGTCGCGCCGCGCCTGCTCGGTATCGGTAGTCCGCTTCCGTGGTCGGCCGTGGTGGCGCTGGTCGTCGGCCAGTACCTCCTCAAACTGCTCATCGCGCTCGTCGACACGCCGTTCGTCTACGCCGTCGTCAGCGTACTCCGCTCGCGCAAGGCGGTCACGAACGCCAATCGGACGCTCGGCGACTAACGGGGGCCTAATTCACGCTCGAGTGGAAACGAAGGGGTTCCGATCCGATTCCTGTCGAACTTCGATCAGAAGAGTGTGCGAATTTATGTGTTTCGGTACCTTATGGCACGATATGCCCGAAGAGCGACGCATCCGAATTACCGAGGGGGACAGCATGGAGGGCGGCGTCCGCTGTCCGTCCTGCGGGAGCTATACGTCCTTCGGCGATATCATCGCGACAGGAACGTGTAGTCGGGGTTCGGGGCGAGGCCCGTGCGACATCCGATTGGCGCTCGATCTCGTCATCGAGAGCGCGACGCTTGCGAATCGCAGTTGAGTCGTGAGCCGGTTCGAGTCAGCGTCGTTCGCCGAACCCGAACCGCGGTTTCACGTCGTCGATACGGATACTGACGATGTCGCTCACCTCGGCTTCGGGGACGAAGATCGTGTAGTCGTCGACTTTGGCGATACCGTCGCCCTCGCCGCCGACGTCGACGATTTCGACCTCAAGCTCGTCGCCGACGGCGACGGGTGCGGTCGTGTACCCCTTCCCGACGAGGTACAACTCCGAGGACTCGTCACGCGAGGCCTCGGGGTGGACGGTACGGACGTACTGGAACTCCTCTTCGATGTCGTCTCGGAGGTCTTGGAGGTCTTTCCCGTCGAACACCTTCACGACCAAGTCGCCGCCGGGCGCGAGGAGGTCGAGTGAAACCTCGAACGCCTGCCGGGCGAGGTGGACCGAGCGGGCGTGGTCGAGGCTGTACTCGCCGCTCATGTTCGGAGCCATGTCGGAGATGACGACGTCGACGGCGCGGAGCGGTTCGAGTTCGAAGTCGTCGTCGTTGGCCGCCCGTCGAAGGTCGTCGGAATCGTCTGCCTTCCCGAGGCCCTCTCCGAGTGCGCGCCGAAGCCGAAGCTTCGTCCGCGTCTCGGTCATGTCGCCGCGGATGGTCTCGACGTTGTCGTGTTCTAACTCGTCGATGCGTTGGAGGTCGACGCCGACGACCGTCCCGCCCGGACCGACCTTCTCGGCGGCGACCTGGAGCCACCCGCCGGGGGCGGCCCCGAGGTCGACGACGGCGTCGCCGCGGTCGAACAAGTGGGCCGTCTCGTCGAGTTGCTTGAGTTTGTACGCCGATCGGGCGCGATAGCCCTCTTGCTTGGACTTATTGTAGTAGTGATCTTTCCGAGGTGGCATATGCTCGATAAACAGACTTCACGAGGGTTATCAGTGTCGTTCAACCTCCTCGGGACTGCTCGCCGAAGGACGATCCGACCTCGTCTTCCGTCGTGACTCAACAGTTCTGTCATCACGCCTCCTGTACCGCTCGAATCGACCGGGTGCCGCTGTCTAATCTGTTCGATCACAGAACTCACCCTCGGATGACGAGAGCGGGTCACGGCGCTAGAGTCGCGGGTCAGTACGTCAACGCCCGGAGTCGCTCGGCGGACCGCGGCAGGACAGCGACTCCAGACGCCGCTCGTCTCGGTCGGTGTGGCTTGTGGCTGGTGCTGTTGACTTGTGGCTGTGGTGCTTATATTCCGCGGGCGCGTGTACGGAAGACACACCTACGAAGGAAATCGGGGGGATTTTTAAGCACGCTTTCGTAGCACTTCCCATATGTTCAAGGCCATCGTGAGCGCGTCGACCCTTCGTGACGCGCTCGATTCCGTGAGCGTGCTGGTCGACGAGTGTAAGATACGGCTGAACGAAGAGGAGTTCTCGATCCGTGCCGTCGACCCGGCTAACGTCGGCATGGTCGACCTCACGCTCGAAGCGGCCGCGTTCGAGTCCTACGAGGCCGACGGCGGCGTTATCGGCGTCAACCTCAGCCGCCTCGAAGACATCGCCGGAATGGCGAACGCGGGCGACCTCGTCCAACTCGAACTCAACGAGGAAACGCGAAAGCTCCACATCCAGATCGACGGGCTCTCCTACACGCTCGCGCTCATCGACCCCGACTCCATCCGACAGGAACCGGACATTCCTGACCTCGACCTCGCCGCCAACATCGTCCTCGAAGGCTCCCAGTTGGACCGCGGGATCAAGGCCGCCGACATGGTCTCCGACCACATCCGCCTGCGCGTCGACGAAGACGCGGAAGCGTTCTACATCGAGGCCGAGGGCGACACCGACGACGTCGACCTCGAACTCACCCGCGAGGACCTCATCGACCTCACGTCCGGTGCCGCGGACTCGCTGTTCTCGCTCGACTACCTGAAGGACATGAACAAGGCGATCCCCGGCGACGCCGAAGTCGTGATCGACCTCGGGCAAGAGTTCCCGGTCAAACTCCACTACGAACTCGCCGAGGGACTGGGCGAGGTCACGTACATGCTCGCCCCGCGTATCCAGAGCGACTGATCGAACTGCGTCAGTCGCATCGGCGGCTGACACGCTCCTCTGTCGATTCGCTGATTTCCTCACGTTGTCAATAAGGTCATCTCTCCTCCGTCACGTAGCTCAACGATGGCACGAAGCGGTCTCCTCGGTCGGACTCTCCTCCGGACAGTTCTCGGTGCGTTCGTCGGACTATCTCTCGGACCGTTCGGTGCCGGATTGGGCGTCGACCAGGACGCGTTTCCGCTTCGAGAGTTGCGGTCGAGGACGTCACCCACGACGGAGTCAGACTGCGATACGTCTGATCGACGAGATCAGACTCCGGTCCGCCTGGTCGACGATTTCGGCCCTCGATCCACTCTACGGGTGATGTCGGCCCGGACGACGAACAGTGAAACTCGGACGACTCCCGAGTTTACAGACTCCGGTCGATGACGGCCTTCGACGCTCGCGCTTTCTCCTTCCAGCCGTACCCCGCCTCGTAGACGTGGCGTTTGGTCTCGACTAACTGCTCGGGCGACGCTTCGTCGAATCCGCCGCGACTCCACGACCCGCTCTCGTGGAGCCACTGGACGACGTTCTCTTTGGTCTCGGCCCACGAGAGGCCGACCATCTCGTACCACGCGATCATGGCGAAGACCGCGTTGTCGTGGCAACCGGGGACTGACCCCTTCCGGTAGATCGTCCGCATCGGCTCCCGTGTCGGCTCGGACACCTGCTCGCGGTACTCCGCGGCGGTGAGTAAGCGTAGTTTCCCCGCGTCGTCGACGACGCGCTGTTCGCGTTTGAGTTGGTTCAGCGCGGCCTCGCGGAGCGGATCCCAGTCGCCGTCGACGGTCCGCTTCAGGTCGCGTTCGGCGCGGGCGTCCATCGAGAGGAGGGCGACGATGTCCGTGTACGCTTTCTCGATGGTCGGCCACTGAGTCCCCTCGAAACGGCAGTCTGCGTCGTGCAGGCTGTTGGTGGTGCGACAGCCGGGACACGGGTAGTCGAAGTGCGGCACGCTGTCTGAGTAGTTGGCAGTCGGAAGACTATATGCTGTGTGATTTTCGGGTGCGGTCGCGTTAGCGAAGAGAAACGGAAGAACGTGGGACACCGCAAATCGCGCGCTCAGGTTCTCGTTTACGTGCTCTGTGCGTCCGACGAGGCCAGATCGCGACGGCCGCCGAGCGTCAGGACGAACAGCACCGCGACGCCGACGCCGTAAGCGACCATCAGCGGAATCGTGAGCATGAACATCGTGATGATGTCCGCCGGGGTGAACAGCGCCGCGAAGGTCATGATCCCCACGGTGACTTCGCGCCATCGACTCCGCATCTGCTTGTACGAGATTCCGGCCGTGTTGAGCAGGATCATCAGCACGGGGATGTCCGCGAGGATCCCGATACCGACGGTCGTGTAGAACACGAGCCAGAAGAAGTCGGAGATCCGGTAGCTGATGATCATGTTCGCCCGGACCGCGTCGGCGACGAGGTAGGAGATGACCGTCGGTGCGACGTAGGCGTAGCCGAACGCGAAGCCGCCGAACAACCCGGCGGTGAGTGCGATCATCCAGCCGAAGATCACCGACCGATGACCGCGGACGAAGTTCCGCTCCCGCAGCGCGGGCCACGCGTAGTAGGCGATCATGGGCACGACGACGGCGGCGGCGAGCAGCGTCGAGAACTTCACCTCGAAGATGAGCGCCTCGACGGGGTGCAGCGCGACGATCTTCAACTGGTTAGTCTGAATCGCGACGGGGAGTCGGCTCACGAAGTCGGACTTCACGTCGCCGATCCCGCCGGAGTAGAGCCAGAAGAACACGCCCGCGAGGACGACCATGAAGACGCCGACGATACGGAACGTCTTCGACGTGATACTCTCGTAGATGAACCTGAAGTCCCTGTAGTAGCCACCGATGTCGTCTTCGTCGCGTTCGCCCTCGGTGAGTTCTTCGAGGAGCGTTCCTCCGGCACGGGTCGTCCGGTCACCGATGCTGTCCGGCTCTGGTTCTTCGGCGGGTTCCGGTTGGCTCGTAACCGCGACGGCCTCGTCGTAACTGTCGAGGATCGCCTGTGCGAGTTCGTCGTCGCCGGACTGCATCGCCGCGTTCGCGTAACCGAGCACCTGCCCCTCGTTCATGCTCGTGAACACACCCAGCGGGACGTCGCGCACCTCGGCGGCCGTGAGTCGATCCAGGTCCATCGCGGTCGGGTCTCGTCCTCCCTGCCAGATCGCCGAGAGCGTGAACAGGCCGAAGACGACGAGAGCGAAGACGAGTGCTATCGCACCACCGATGATCGCGGCGTCGGTCTGCGGCAACACCGGGAGCGGTGCGACGAGCGTCTTCACCTCCGCGGCGTACGCCGCGGGCAGTTGCGGGACGACGTGTCTGAGGACGTACCGCTTCAGTTCGCCGCTGTAACTCGATCGGAGCAGAGCGTACACGGCCCCACCGATGAGCACCGAGATACCGAGGAAGACGTTCCACACCTGTACGATTCGTCGCCACAGGTTCACGCGCTGGCGGCCGACCGAGAGCGTCTGTCGGATGCCGCTCGGCATCTGAAACGCCGACGGCGCGGGTGTCGATGCGGGTGCGGCCGTCGACGACGACGAGTCCTCGGCGGGTTCACTGCCTTCGTGGACCTCGTCGTAGCGGTCGAGGATGGCCTGCGCTTTCTCCGGGTTGTCGTTGTCGAGTGCCATCCCGGCGAACGCGACGGCGTCGTCCTCGCTCATCGACGTGAACAGTTCGGGGGGTGCCACTCGAATGCCCTCGGCGTCGAGGTTCGCGATGTCGACTGCCTCCGGCCGGTCTTCGACGTTGTCGAGGCTTTCGAGGCTCCCGAGCTGCCGGTACAGCAGGTACATGAGCGCGATGACGAGGACGACGGCGGTCACGAGTACCGTGGTGATCGCAATCGCGATGGGTCGCGGGAGACCGAAGAGCGACTGGATGGGGCGAAGCCTCGTGTGGACGCCGACGGCGGGCAGGAGTCGCGTGTTGAGATACACCATCGCGCGACCCGTGTATCCGGCCGTGAAGGCGTAGTAGAGGCCACCGACGACCAGTACCACGAGACCGAGGAGGACGTTCCAGTACCGCCGGGCCGTCGCGCCGACGCCGATCGTGTCGCTGCCGCGCTTGGCGGTGACGACGACTTTCGTGAGGTAGAGACTGAGACCGTAGAGGAAGAGCAGCGGCACCGCCCACATGATCTGGGTGAACGGGTCCGGCGGGGAGAAGACCGCTCCGAAGATGAAGATGCCGACGACGGCGTGGCGCCACTTGTCGCGGAACGTCTCGTAGGGAACGAGTCCGGTGTAGCCGAGCGCCGTCATCGCCAGCGGCATCTGGGCCGCGAGTCCGAACGAGACGGTGAGGAGGAAGACGAACTGTGCCCACATGACGATCGACCAGTGAGCTTCGAAGCCGGCGGAGATGGCGTTCTTGGCGAGGAACTGGAACATCAGCGGGAAGAAGAGGAAGTAGCCGTAGGACATGCCGCCGATAAAGAGGAGAATCGAGGCGAGCGCGATGCCCCCGACCTTCAGTGGGGAGAAACTAATCGACGGCCAGAGACCGCGTTCGATCAACGGATCGCGGGCGAAGTAGAGAAAGACCGGGAGCGCGAAGAGAATCCCGACGACGAGTGCGATCTTCGCCTGTAACAGGACCACGTCGAACGGGGTCGTCGCGATGATCTGCACTTTGTGGGTGGCGATGTACGAGTGTAACTGCGCCAACGTCGCGCTTCTCAGGAACCCCCAAACCTTGTAGTATAACGTGTAGAACGCTCCGAAAAACCCGATGACGAAAGCGATGAAGACCTTCTGGAGATCTTTCTGTGCGGAACGCAACATCGCGCCCACAGTCTCCCGACCTTCGTCGATCGTGCGGAGAGTATCGTCGTCGAGCGCGCTAGACATGGGTAGAAAAAGCCCGGTCGCAGTTATCAATCTTTTCGACCGGCTCGGACGCGCCAATGGAAAAAGGCCTATAACAGAGCGCGAGCGTAGAACAACTGAATGGCGGATGAACCAGAGTCGGACGAGGAGTCTCGTCCAACCGACGACCCCGTCGACGATGTCGAGACGGGTCGTAATGGTCGGACGACCGACGACTCGACGCCGGAAGCCGACGATGTCGCCCCGTCCGATGAGCCGTCGGACCGCGAGTCGGCCGGTGAATCGGATGTCGAGTCCGACGAGGAACTCGACTTCGACGACATCGACTTTGACGACATCGATTTCGAGGACGACGATACGGATTTCGACGACGATGACACGGTCGATGATTTCGACGCGGACTCCGGCCGTGACGAACTCAACGATTTCGAGGACGACGGCTCTGAGTTCGAGGACGACAGCGATGAATCCGATACCGTCAACGATTACGCCGATACCGACGGTCCGTTCGATTACAAGGTCATCGACGACGACGACCACGAGGCGCGGGACGAACTAGGTCCCGCCGACGAGGCCGCATTCGCCCCCGACGACGAATTCGACGAGTTACCCGAGGAGTACGGTGACGACGAATTCGACGAGTTACCTGAGGAGTACGGAGCGGAGTCCGTCGAGACGACCGACGGCGGTTACGCTTCTTACGAAGACGAGTACGCCTACGACGACGACGGCGACTGGCTCGGAGGCGGTCCGGAGTCGGATCAGGAGATGCCGCTGGCGGACCACATCGAAGAGATGGTTCAGCGCATCGCCGTCGTGCTCTTCGTCGGACTCGGCGTCTCGCTCGCCGTCTTTGCGCTCGGCGATACGGTTCAGATCGTTAACTACCTCTGGAATCACCTCATCCCGAACCCCGCGGTCAACCGACCGCGCGTCTACGCCCCGCTCAACATCCTCCTCACGGAACTGAAAGTCGCCGGACTGGCCGGACTCGTCGTCGGACTCCCCGTGTTCGTCTACGAGACGTATCTCTTCATGCGGCCCGGACTCTATCCGAAAGAGCGACGGTACTACCTCGCGGCCGTGCCGACCAGCCTCGTCCTCGCCGTCTTCGGCGTCCTCTTCGCGAACTTCCTCATCCTCCCGTACGTCTTCGGCTACTTCACTCACTATACGACGGGTACCGGCGCTGCGCCCATCGCAACCATCGCGTTCGGCCTTCGTGCCACGTTCAACCTCATCATCATCATGATGGGCTACATGGCCATCGTGTTCCAGATTCCGCTGTTCATCATGCTGGCGATCATGATGGGTGTCGTCAGTCGGGAGTGGATGGAAGAGAAACGCCTGCTGTTCTGGGGTGGGTTCGTCGGTCTCTCCTTCACGTTCGTCGCCGTCGATCCGACCGGGATGGCACCGATCATCATCGGCGTCACGATGATCATCCTCTTCGAGATCACGTTGGCGCTGTTGCGGTGGACCGGGAACTAGGGGTCGTTGTTGGCGTTGAGGTTCGTTTTCGGGACCGACTAGACACCGTGAGCACGGCCGAGACCACCTCGAAAGCCCCCGCGCCGTCGACTCGGGGCCTCGTTTCAGTCCTCGTCTCGCTCCCCCGGTCACTCGACTGCGGTCCTTACTTAGCCCCCAGAGATCTCCGAGTTCTGGTGTGCTCACGAGAACTCAGCTCCCGTGAACGGCCTCCTTCGCCGCCAGCGTGGCGTGGCGAGACCTCTGGTCTCGCGTGCTCTCGCTCGTCTCTTCGAGACTCACGAGAACCCCTTTCGGTCCCACCCACCGGCGGTCGGCCGGTCGTCGTTCACGGTTCGAGATTCGGGTCAGGCGGCCACGTCGTGCCCGTTCCGCTCGGTGGACGCGACCGATGCCCTGGCCCTCGACTCCGTGCGGGCTTTCAACGCGACGTTCATCGTCTCGAAGGCCTCTCGCGTCGCCGCCCCGAGCCACCAGTTGATCGGTCGGGCGAGCGCGCCGTCGAACGCTTCGGACTGGGTGACCCGCGTTCGTCCGTCGTCGAGTTCGTCGAGGACGAATCGGTGGACGCCGCTGTAGAGCCTCGGCGCGAACAGCTGTTCCACCCACGCGAGTTCCCGGTTCGGGTCGACGGTTACGACTCTGGGACGGAATCGCGCCGCCTCCTTTCCCGGCGGTCGAACGGTCACCGAGAGTCGTGCGCCGAAGTTCGGTCGTCCGAGGACGCGCAGGACGGGATTCCACTCGCCGTATCGTTCGAAATCGACGAGGACGCGCCACACCGCTTCGGGCGGGGCGTCGACGTCGACGGTCGTTCGAAGTTCCATACCACACCCTGTATCGCGCTCTACGGCATTCAATCTCGCGCGACCGCGACAGTCACCGTTCGGTCGGTATGCTGATTCGTCCCGGTCTCCAACGTTACACTATGGGTACGGTGTTGCTGCTCCGCCACGGCGAGACGACGTGGAACAGAGACGGTCGGGTGCAGGGCTGGGCGGCGTCGCCGCTCACCGAACTCGGTCGCGAGCAAGCCCGCGCGCTCGGCGACCGACTCGCGTGCGAGTACGACGTGGACCGATTGCTCTCGTCTGACCTTCGGCGCGCCGTCGAGACGACGCGGTACACCCGACGGTCGACCGGGCTCACACCGACCTTCGAATCGGCGTGGCGCGAACGCGGCTTCGGCCAGTTCCAGGGAATGACACAGACCGAACTGTTCGAGGATCATCCGCAGTACGCGCTCGCCAAAGTCGGCTATCGGGCGGCGACCGAGCGCCCCGACCGCGGCGAACGGTTGCTCGACATGCGCGAGCGCGTCCTCGGTCGCTGGCGGGAACTCTGCGACGGACTGAGGCCCGACGAGACCGTTGCCGTGGTCGCTCACGGCGGGCCGATCTACGTCGTCCTCGGAGACGTGAAAGGCTACGACATCGTCGCGTCGATCACCGACCAAGAACAGGGTAACTGCGCGGTCAACGAACTCCGCGTCGACGACGGCGACGTGACGATCGCTCGCGAAGACGATACCTCGCACCTAGACACCGAGACGAAATCCGGATCACCCGCCGACTGAGGGACCGAATCGGTCCTCGCCGGTCGAGCGGGCGCTCAGTTCTCGCCGACTGAGGGACTTAATCCTCGCCGACGGGGTACTCCTGGGAGAACACGTCGGCGACGAGTGGTTCGTCGTTCGCGGACTCTTCGTTCGCCGGGCTGACGCTCCCGGTCTGGTAGCCGTGGAGGTCGAGGGTGACGTGCTCGAACCCGAGATCACTCAGATGCTCACGGACGGCGCGGACGAAGTCGATGTCGAGGGCGGCTTCCAATTCCTCTTCGGAGATCTCGACCCGCGCGAGGCCGTCGTGGTCGCGGACGCGGAACTGCGAGAAGCCCCACGTCCGGAGCAGGCGCTCTGCCTTCTCGACGCGACTCAGACGCTCTTCGGTGACTTCGAGTCCCGTCGGGATGCGCGAGGAGAGACAGGCCATCGACGGTTTGTCGGCGACGCTCAGATCGTAGCGGCGCGCGATCTCGCGAACTTCGTCTTTGCTGATGTCGTGGGCGAGCAGCGGCGAGAACACCTCCAACTCCGCGACGGCGCGCAGACCCGGTCGGTGACCCTCACCGGGATCGGAGGCGTTGGTGCCGTCGCAGACGGTCCCGATGCCGAGTTCGTTCGCGCGTTCGTACATCTTCGAGAGGCGCATCGTCCGGCAGTGGTAGCACCGTTCGCCGTCGTTTTCGACGAACGCCGGGTTGTCGAGTTCGGAGAAGGAGACGATGTCGTGGCGGATGCCGATCTCTTCTGCGACCTGCGCGGAGTCGGTCAGTTCCTCGTCCGGGAGGGTCTCGCTCTTCGCCGTGCAGGCGACGGCGTCGTCGCCGAGTGCGTCCTGAGCCAGCGCGGCGACGACGGCCGAGTCGACGCCGCCGGAGAAGGCGACGAGTACACCATCGCGTTCCGCGAGGGCGTCGCGGGCCGCGGTCAATTTCTCGTCGAGCGTCCGAGTCTCGGTCATAGTCGCCCTTACTCGCGGGGAGTCAAAAACGCGTTGTCAGCGGCACGGTTCCCGCGATTCGGGATCGAACGTCGCGACTCCGTCGATCTGTGCCTGTCTCGGTGCGGATCGGGAGAACACGGTTCCCCCGCGATTTCGACGCCCAGTCGTGGGCACTCCCGTCGGAATCGTCCTCGTCCTCCTCGGTCTCGTCCTCGCGGCTTTCCCGTATCCGGTGGCCCGACTCGACGTACGGACGGGCGCCGTCGGCAGCGGGCGTCGCCGCTCCGGGGTCGGCCCGACCGAAGTGCGGGTCTTCCGCACCCGAATCGCGGGCGTCGCGGTCTGTCTCTTCGGACAGATCGCTATCTTCGCGTGAGCTTCGTCGTCCGGTCGTCCACACGGCTCGTTCCCGACTCGCGACCTGTACCCGACCCGCAACGTTTTATCGGACGCCGCGATACCCGTGGGTGAATGGATTTCACGGCGATTCCGGGCGTCGGCGAGAAGACGGCCGCGTCGTTGGCCCGTCTCGACGACGCCGAACGGGCGCTCCGCGAGGGCGACGTTGCGGCGCTCGCTCGCGCACCGGACCTCTCCGAAGGCCGCGCGGCCGTCATCGCCCGCGGTGCGATCCGCCGCGAACACGGTGACGACGGTGATTTCCTCGCGACCGACCGCGCTCGTGAGATATATCGCGACGTACTCGCGCTCCTCCAAGCGCGCACGGAGACCGGCTACGCCGAGAAACGCCTCGAAACCCTCTTCCCAACCGTCGCCGAGTCGCGCATCGAGGAGGTTCAAGCCTTCGCCGCGCGGGCGATGGAACGCGACCCGAACCCGGAGGTGCTCGACGCGCTCTCGGGCGTCGAACCCCTCCGATCGCCCTCGATCGACCGCGTCCGCGAGCGATGTCTCGCCACGTCCGACGCCGAGCAGTACGCCGAGGTGAAGGCGGTCTACCCTGAGCTCTCGGTCGAAGTCGTCGAAGACGGTCGCGACATCGCCGAACTCGCGCGGTCGTACTCGACGGTGTTCGTCGTCGACGCGACGTTCGCCGGGATCGACGTGACCGGCGACGTGCGCGTCCTCCCCGACGCGCTAGATCGACCGGCCGATATCGTCCCCGAGCGACTGTTGGCTTTCTTCGCCGTCAACCGGGATCGACTCGAGGCCGCCGCGGCCGTCCACGAGGCCGCCGGGATGGACGCCGCCTGCTCGCTTTCCGAGCTCCGATCCGCCCTCGCTCGCGTCGACGACGACGGCGAACTCGTCGGCGACGACGAATTAGATCGGCTCTCCATCGCCGTCGACGACCTCGACGCCGCCGTCTCGACCGCAGAGTCCGTCGCCAACGACCACCTCCGGGACGTCATCCGCGAACGCGACGTGACCATCGAGGGAACGGACTTCCTCTCGTTGGTCGAGCAGGGCGCACGGATCGACACGCTCCTCTCGCGGGAGTTAGCCGACGAGTACGACGCCGCGCTGGCCGAGGCCCGCGAGCACCTCGCCGACAGCCTCCGGCTCGGACCCGGCGAGGTCGACATCGCCGAGCGGGTCTTCCGCGGCGACCCGACGTTCCCGGTCGAGCGCAACGAGGAGTCAGTCTCCCGCCTCCGGACGGAGTTACAGGCGGCCCACGACCAACGCGCCGCCCGGTTGAAAGCCGACCTCGCGACCGACCTCGGCTCGCTTCGCGAACCGGTCGAGGGACTCGCCCGCGACGCGCTCGAACTCGACGTGGAACTCGCCGTCTCGCGGTTCGCCCGCGACTTCGACTGCGTCGTCCCCGAGTTCACCGGCGACGCAGGACAAGAGGGAGGGGGGTTCGACCTCCGAGGCGGCCGTTCGCCGCTGCTCGACGTGGACTTCGAAGACGTCGACCCGGTCGACTACGCGGTCTCGGGCGTCACCCTCCTCTCCGGCGTCAACAGCGGTGGGAAGACCTCGACGCTCGACCTCGTCGCCGCCGTCGTCGTCCTCGCGCACATGGGTCTCCCCGTCCCGGCCGAAGCGTGCTCCTTGACGCGGTTCGACGAACTCCACTACTACGCCAAGTCGCAGGGCACCCTCGACGCGGGGGCCTTCGAGAGCACGCTTCGGGACTTCGCGGCACTCACCGAAGGTGCGAGCAACCGACTCGTCCTCGTCGACGAGTTAGAGAGCATCACCGAACCGGGCGCGAGCGCCAAGATCATCGCCGGCATTTTGGAGGAACTCGACGCGCAGGGATCGACGGCGGTGTTCGTCTCCCACCTCGCGGGCGAGATCAGTGACGCCGCCGACTTCGAGGTCGCCGTCGACGGCATCCGAGCGGTCGGCCTCGTCGACGGCGAACTTCAGGTCGATCGGTCGCCGATCAAAGACCACCTCGCGCGTTCGACGCCCGAACTCATCGTCGAGAAACTGGCCGGGGAGGCGCGGGACACGTCCGCGGCCGGCGGAAATGGCGACGGAGCGGCGGCGGACGGCGACGGGCCGGTCGTCTTCTACGATCGGTTGTTGCGGAAGTTCTGAACCGATATTCGGACGTTCGATCGTGACACACCTTGGCGAGCGTAAGCGTTTAGCCGCCGCCAAGACAACTTCGCCTCATGCCCGACTGTCCACTGGCGGACCAGTGTCCGAACTATTCTGAGCGAATCAACGGGATGGGTTGCCAACACTACGGTGACCGGGGCGGTGCCGAGTGGTGTAATCACTACAGCATGCCGATCCGCGAGCTCAAACAGCAACCCGTCCAACCGGGTGAAGAGATCATCGTCGAAGTGACCGACATCCACGAGAGCGGTGCCGGCGTCGGTCGCACCGACGACGGGTTCATCGTCCTCGTCGACGGCATCCTCCCGGACGCCCGTGCGCGGGTTCGAATCGACCAGGTGAAGTCGAACCACGCCCGCTCTAAGGAAATCGTCGAGCGGCTTCCGATGGACCCCGAAGCCGACGAGGCCGACGAGGTAGGCGGGACCGACACCGACGCTGAGTCGTCGAGCGAAGACGAGAAGGGCAACCGCAAGGGGCCGTCCCGGCCGACGGCGCTCGGGAGCCGCGACAACTTCTGGGGCGGTTCCTAGAACGGTCGCTCGCGGCGCGCGACTCAGTCGTGGACAGTCGAGACTCCGCGTTCGCAGACGACCGTCGGGCACAACGACTAGCGGATCGGTGTTCCTTTATCTACACCACTTTTCTGATCTCGAATCCTATGGCGACCATGGACGACGTTTCGGACGTAGACTCGCTTCTCGACCGGGCCGGATTCGATCCCGAGCGGAGCGTCCTCACGCGCCGTCAGGCCGAAGTGCTCGCCCTACGCGAACACGGCGTTCGGCAGGTGGCGATCGCCGAACTGCTCGGTACGTCTCGGGCGAACGTTTCGAGCGTCGAAGCGAGTGCCCGCGCCAACGTCGAAAAAGCACGTGAGACCGTGGCCTTTGCGGAGTCGCTTTCCGCACCTGTCCGGGTCTCCGTCGCCACCGGAACCGACCTCTACGACGTACCGAAGCTTGTGTACGACGCCTGTGACGATGCTGGCGTGAAGGTCAACCACACGGCGCCGGACCTGATGAAACTCGTCAGCGACGCCGCTGGCGACGCCGTACGCGGGCGAGCGGTCCGCGACGACTTGCTGGTCGGCGTGACGAGCGAGGGCACGGTTCGGGTACGTCGTTCGGAGTGACGATTCGGGTACGCCGTTCGAAATGAGTCGATCGGCTCGTCGCGAGGAGCTTTTTGTCGGCGGGGGCTGATCTCGGAACATGGATCTCGGAATCGAAGGCGACGTTGCACTGGTAACGGCGAGTTCGGCCGGACTCGGGTACGCGTGTGCCGAGGCGCTGGCCGACGAAGGAGCGAACGTAATCATCTGTGGTCGTAACGAAGACCGACTCGCGGACGCCGAAGTCGAACTCTCGTCGCGGGCGTCGGGCGAGGTGCTCGCCGTCCCGACCGACGTGAGCGACCCCGACCACGTCGAGGACCTCGTCACTGCCGCCGTCGACGAGTTCGGGGCGATCGACCACCTCGTCACCAGTGCGGGCGGCGTTCCGCCGGGTGAGTTCGGCGATCTGAGCCAGAAAGACTGGTACGAGGCGTACGACACGCTCGTGATGAGCGTCGTCTGGACGGTCGAGCAGGCGCGCCCGCATCTCGTCGACGGCGACGGCGGCACCATCACCTGCATCACCTCGACGACCGTCGAGGAGGTCATCGACAACCTACTCCTCTCGAACTCGGTCCGCCGCGGCGTGATCGGTCTCGTCAAGTCGCTCTCGCGGGATTTCGCCCCCGAAGTACGTGTCAACGCCGTCATGCCGGGATCGCACGAGACCTCGCGGATCGAGGAACTCGTCGAAGCGGGCGTCGAGCGTGGAGATTACGACAGCTACGAGGAGGGACTGGAAGACTGGAGCGACGACACGCCGCTCGGTCGGATCGGCGACCCGCGGGAACTCGGTGACGTCGTCGCGTTCCTCGCCAGCGACCGAGCGAGTTTCGTCACCGGCGCGAACGTCCCCGTAGACGGTGGAAAGCTTCGAAGCTGAGCGGACGGTTGCAGTCCACATCTCTGACGGACTACTACCTGAGATTGTCAAAAAATAGGCCACTTTGATTAATAGGGAATTTATTCTGCAACTTTCAGGCTATTCGTGAAGGGTACTTTTGTTCTAATCACCCGTCTGTGTCATCGCAATGAGTACTGTCCTCCTACAGGTCGGCGTTCCGCCGTTCCTCCAACAGACTATCGCGAGTACGATCGCCTTCATCCCAAACCTCGTCGGTGCGATCATCATCCTGCTCGTCGGGTGGCTCATCGGACGGGGCGTCAGTGCGGTCGTCTCGCGCCTGACCGATCGAATCGAACTCGACCGGGCCGTGCTGCGAACACCCATCGGCGAGGTTCTCGGTGGGACGGAATCCGCGGTCTCACACGCGTTCGGGCGGCTCTCGGCGTGGTTCGTCTACGCCGTCGCGATCCTCGCGGCGTCCGACGTGCTCAGCGTTCCGATCCTCTCGGCGTGGATCGCACGGGCCGTCCTGTTCCTCCCGGCGTTCATCGCCGGACTGGTCATCATCGTCCTCGGGATCATCGTCGCGGACTTCGTCGGCGACGTGATCGAGCGCACCCGCGCGGCCACGCGGACCGCTTACACCTCGTGGTTCGCCAACGGCGCTCGGCTGTTCCTCTACTTCGTCGCCATCATCGTCGGCCTCGACACGATGGGGTTCGACGTGACCGTCCTCAACATCATCGTGCAGGCGTTCGCGTGGGGATTCGGAGCGGCCATCGCCATCGGCATCGGCGTCGCGGTCGGCTGGGGTGGCAAGGACTACGTCGCAGAGAACATCGACCGCTGGATGGGCCAGGCAAAGCAGGCCACTCCGTCGGACGATTCGTACTACGGCGATCAGGCACCGACGACCGACGACGACTGAGCGGATCCAGTCGAACCTCTTTTCGACGCGCTCGATGTCTCGTCGTCACCACCGACTGCGGACCGGCGGCGTCTCGAACTCGACGCTACAGTCCGAGCAGACGACGACGGGCTCAGTTCCAATTCGACCGCCCAGCGTGACGCGCAGGTCGTCGTGTCCACACTCGGGACACCCTCGGGGGACGCGCTCTGCACCACACTCCGGACACGCGAACGTGACCCCGTCCGCACCCGAGTCTATCCGCACATCCGTGTGGTCACATTCGGGACACGCGATGGGGATTCGAACGTCTTCGCTGTCGCCGGGTGCGCCGATGGCGAGCACCACGAGGTCGGCGTCCGAGTCGTTCCGCCCCGACTGAAACTCGCCGGGCGCGAATCTGATCGCCTCTCCCGAACCGACGGTGACCTCGCCGCTCTCGGTCGGGGTTTCGCCATCCCCCGGCACGAACGTCTCGAAGGTCGCCTCCCCTTCGATTGGGACGAACACCTCTTCCTGATCGGGATGCGCGTGGAGACCGCCCGGAAGGTCGCTCCCCGGTGGGATTCGATAGCGGTTGATGGCGACGTCGGTCGCGTGTAGTAGCGCGGACAGTGCGAGCGTTTCGACGTCGCTTTCGATCCGATTCGGACCGGCGTCGACGGCGACTCGGTTCATGGGGGTTCGATGGACTACGCGAACTAATCGGTACGGGAGGCAGACACCGGTGACGTTCAGTTCGAACCGGAACGACCGAGGCTGCATCGAGTACCCCGGAAGCCCCCGGACGCCGCACTCGCGCGCCTCGCCGCGGTCCTCGCTCGCTCGAATATCCCTCTCGCCCCGTCAGAACCGGCCTTCCGATTTCAACTCCGAGACCACGTCCCGAACCCGTTGAGCCCGATCCTTCGGCACGACGAGCACGCGGTCGTCCCACGAGACGACGCAGAGGTCGTCGACGCCGACGAGCGAGACGAGTCTGTCGTCGCTGGCGATCACGTTCCCCGTGGCGTCGACCGTCAGTGACTCGCCGAGCGAGACGTTGTCCTCCCCGTCGGCGTCGAGGACGCGGGCGAGCGCGTCCCACGACCCGAGGTCGTCCCAGTCGAAGTCGGCGGCGACGACGGCTGCGTCTTCGGCGCGTTCCATGACCGCGTAGTCGACGCTGACCTCCGGGACCGAGTCGAAGCCGGCCCCGGCAGTCTCGTCGGCCGAGACAGATCCGGACGGCGCCTCGTCCAGCGCCTCGACGAGCGGTTCGAGCGGCGAGTCGCGCGCGGCCCGGAGGAACGCGTCGGGCGTCCATGCGAAGATGCCCGCGTTCCAGAGATAGTCGGCGTCGACGTATCGAGACGCTGTTTCGGCGTCGGGTTTCTCGTGGAACGCGGCGAGGTCGGCGTAGTCGCCGTGGTCGTCGCCGGGTTCGATGTAGCCGTAGCCGGTGTCCGGGCGGGTCGGCTCGACGCCGAAGGTGACCAGTGCCCCCGTTCGGCCTGCCACGTCGGCTCCGGTTCTCGCCACTCGCTCGAAGTCGCCAGCGACGTGGTGGTCGCTCGGCAGTGCCAGAATCACGCAGTCGCCGACGATTTCGCGGACGCGGTGCGTCGCGTACGCGAGCGCCGGGCCGGTGTCCTTCGCCGCGGGTTCGACGATGACCTCGGCGTCGGGTGCGTGTTCGGTGATCTCCTCGGCGAACGACGGACGCGTGCTGACGAACACCTCGTCTGCGAAGTCGACGCGGTCGACGGTCCGTGTCAGTAGCGAGCGGTCGTCGTCACCGAGCGCGAGGAACTGTTTGGGTCGGTGGCTCCGACTGGCCGGATAGAGCCGCGTTCCGGTCCCTCCGGCGAGGACGAGTGCGACGAGTGGCTGGTTCATACCGGGCCGTCGCAGGCCCGGGGTGTAAAATCGTGTGTCGGAGCAGCGGTACGACGTGGCCGCAGGTACGGTTGGCCTCGCTCACCACGTCTCGACGACGCCCTCGCGAACGTCCTCAGCGCAGCCCTCGCAGTCGACGTGTCCTTCGTCGAAGCAGGTCGGGCGGCTCTCCTCGTCGAGTCCGACGGCTCGACGTTCGACGTAGCGGCGGCAGACGATGTGGACGCGACCGTCCTCGTCGCGTGGGAGATCGGAGGTCGCGGCGTCCATCTGTCCCGCCCGATAGGCGTCGACCGTCTCGGCGTAGCGGCGGCCCGCACCGCGGAAGGTGGTCTGGATGAAGCGACGGAGGCGCTCGTCCATGGATTCTGATTCACACCCGACTCGTATAGGTTCGTCGTCCGTGGACGTATCGGTCCGACGGACGAATCGCCACGCCGACGGGATTAAGTCGATAACACGCACAGAGCCTACCGACGGTCCCGCGACCGCTCGACGGTCTGTGACCGATGGTGAGACGAAGTGACTGTTGATTCCCCCGCCGAGAGATTCTGGACGATGTCGTTCAACGTCCGGTACGACACGACGAAAGACGGCGACCTCGCGTGGCCCCATCGACGGGACCACGTCGTCAGCCTCCTCCGGTTTCACACCCCGGACATCGTCGGCCTGCAAGAACCGCTCGAACACCAATACGACTACATTCGGGAGCGACTCCCGAGCTACGACTGGGTCGGCGTCGGTCGTCGTGACGGCGACGACGCGGGCGAATTCGGCCCGATCGGCGTCGACGCGACTCGATTCGAGGTTCGCGACCACGACACGTTCTGGCTCTCCGAGACGCCCGATCGCGCGGGGAGCACGTCCTGGGACGCCTCGTGGCCGCGAATGGCGACGTGGGTGCGACTCCGCGACCGAACGACCGAGAAGACGTTCTACGCGGTCAACACCCACTTCGAACACCGGAGCGCCCGCGCCCGCGAAGAAAGTGCCCGGCTCATCCGCGAGCGGCTTCCCGGTGTCGTCGGCGACAGTCCGATCGTCCTGACGGGCGATCTGAACTGCACGGAGACCTCGACGCCGTATCGAACGCTCATCGACGCTTCGGGCTCCGATTTCCGCCTGTACGACGCCCACTACCGATCCGAAAACGGCCACCACGGCCCGACGGTGACGTTCAATCGGTTCGAGGGCGACCCGACCGAAAAGATCGACTATGTGTTCGTCTCCGACGGTCTCCGGGTCCACCAGCACGGCGTGCTGCCGGATCACTGGGACGGGTCGCCGCCGTCGGATCACATGCCCGTCTTGGTGGAACTCTCGCTCGACTGAGTCACCGAGCCCGTCCGCATCACTTTCGCTCGACTGAGGGCCGCTGACCCGTCGAGGTAAAAACGCGGGCCGGTTTAGCCACCGATACGTCCCGAAAGCGGCAAACTACCGTACCCTGACAACACCGCCGAAACCGTCTAAGTCCATCGATTACACTTTCACTCCGGTGGCGGAAGTTTAAATACTAATAGGCACCAACCACCGTATGCCTCTCGAGGAAACAAAAGCGGAGGCAAGTGAAACCCAATGACAGAACTGCGACGACACGCAGAGGAGATTGCGGAACAGTTCTCGGACCACCTCGACGTAAGTCCCGACGACGTAGAGGAACGACTCGACAACCTCGTCAGTGAATACAAAGTACCTGTCGACGAGGCGCGTCGAAGCGTCGTCAACAGCTACCTAGACGAAGCGGGCCTCGAGCGCGACGCCATCAACACCGGTGGCGGCGCACAGCTCGTTCAGGTCGCCGACATCGACACCGCCGAAGACTGGGTCAACCTGAAGGCGAAGGTCGTCGACCTCTGGGACCCCGGCCACGAGTCCATCTCGCAGGTCGGCCTGCTCGGCGACGAGAGCGGCACCATCAAGTTCGTCTCGTTCAAGACCAGCGAACTCCCGAAGCTCGAAGAGGATACGGTCTACAGCCTCGGGAACGTCGTCACCGACGAGTACCAGGGCAACTTCTCGGTCAAGCTCAACCGGACGACCGAGATCACCGAACTCGACGAAGACATCGAAGTCGGCGACGACGCCGTCACCGTCGAAGGCGCGCTCGTCGACATCCAGAGCGGCTCCGGACTCATCAAGCGCTGCCCCGAGGAGGGCTGTACGCGCGTCCTCCAGAACGGCCGCTGTTCGGAACACGGAAGCGTCGAAGGCGAGTTCGACCTGCGCATCAAGGGCGTCATCGACGACGGAAACCGCGTGCAGGAAGTCATCTTCAACCGCGAGATGACCGAGGAACTCACCGGCGTCACGCTCGACGAAGCCAAGCAGAAGGCGATGGACGCGCTCGACACGACCGTCGTCGCCGACGAGATCCGCGAGGCCGTCCTCGGCCACTACTACGGCGTCACCGGGCCGACGCTCGGCCGGTACGTCCTCGTCAACGAGTTCGAAGAACTGACCGGACCGGCCGATGCCGAGGCCGTCCTCATCAAAGCGAGGTCGATGTAAATGAGCCAAGCAACTCCCACCCGAGAAGTCGCCCGGCGCGTGTTCGCCCAAGAGTTCAACGACGCCGGCTACACGTTCAAAGAGTCCGACGACGAGCGCGCACCGGTCTACCTGCTGCTCCCGACCGGCGAGCGCGCGAACCGCGTGTTCCTCGTCGGCACCCTCACGGAGAAAGAGGACGTCGGCGAGGACAGCGAGTACTGGCGCGGTCGCATCGTCGACCCCACGGGAACGTTCTTCGTCTACGCCGGTCAGTACCAGCCGGAAGCCGCGAGCGCCCTGCGCGACCTCGAAGCGCCGGCCTACGTCTCGATCGTCGGCAAGCCGCGGACCTACGAGACAGACGACGGCACGATCAACGTCTCCGTCCGCCCCGAGTCCATCACCACCGTCGACGCCTCGACCCGGGACCGCTGGGTCGTCGAGACCGCCGACCGCACGCTCGACCGGATCGAAGCGTTCGACGAGGAGGGCAACGAGTACGCCCGGATGGCTCGCGAGCAGTACGACCTGCCGACCGAGACGTACAAGAACGCCGCCGTTGCGGCGCTCCAGAGTCTCGAAGGCACCGACGAACTCGCGTCCGACGAACCGGACGCACCGCAAGCGTAACGTCGCAGGCAGGATCACTGCCTCGACCCCGTCGATGGCCGTCGATTCAACGCGGCCGTCGGCGATCGTTTCGCTACTGTCGCCACCGATTTTTTCGCGTGGAACACGCCGAACTCGACGTCGTCGAGAGCCGACCGACTAGACATCGCTCACGAACGCGCTCCTCGCAGTGCGTAGAAAACGTGCGACCGGGTGTCACCAGCACCCGACCGCGAGGGGCAAACCTGTACGCAAACAAGCAGCCCAATGAACGCAACGTTCGCTCCGACACATGAAAGTACCGACCGATCCGCCACGCGCGGACCGAATCAAGCCGGCGAGGATCGATTCATCGAACGCACCGACGAAGGCGGAGTCGATCGGCGCGACGAGACCGAGATCACCGGCCCGCACGACGGTTACGACGATGATCGGCTCGATCACCGCTTTTGGCGGTGTGAGCGCTGCGGCCTCGAATCGACCGACTCGCGTCTCCGCGACGGGTGCTTCCGGTGCGGTACGGGCAGCGACGCTGGCGGAACTGAAGGTTCCGGAGGCGACGATGCCGACTGATCGCTCCTCGCCGAGCGGCGGGTGGCGCGACGTCTACGACGAAATGGGCGTCGACGACGGGCACGAGGCGTCGGCGTCGGCTGAACGGCGTCGTTCCGCTCGTGCACCACGAACAGACGGCGGGACGGCGGTGTCCGATTCCGCCCGAAGCGGGGCGGAACCGTGCCCGGACTGCGGGGCCATCCCCGGACGCGACTCGGAAGACCTCTGCTGTGAGGTCTATCGTGAACTTCGGAAGTTGGCTCGTGGCGACGGGGACGAGGACTGAAAACGCTCTTTTACCGGGTCATTCCAACGGTTCCGACACCGCCCGCTGGACCGCGTCGTCGAGCGTCCCCGACGCGACGAGAGCGTCGACGGCGTCGATGTCGGCGTGATGGGGCCGATCCTCGACCAGCGGCGGGACGACTTCGCGGATCGTCTCGTAGGCCGCACCAGTCCCCGCGGCGTGGGTGAGGTCGCCGTCGACGAACTCGGCGGCCTGCGCGCCGCAGAGGAGTTCGATCGCGACGACCGTCCGCACGCGACCGAGCGCGCGTCGGGCGGCGTACGCCGACGTGGCGCTCATGCTCACGTGATCCTCCTGTCCGCCGGAGACCGGCGTGTTGTCCGTCGAGGGTCGACCCTGCGAGCGACACTCGTTGAGCAGGACCGCGGCGGTGTATTGGGGGATCATGTAGCCCGACTGGAGGCCGCTGTTCTCGGTGAGAAACGGCGGGAGGTGCTCCTCCTGAAGGTTCGGGTTGACCATGCGATCGACGCGACGCTCGGCGATGGCGGCGAGTTCGGTGAGCGCGCTCGTCACGTAGTCGAGGCGGAGCGCCAGCGGTTCGCCGTGGAAGTTGCCGCCGGAGATGACGGCCGCGCGGTCGGTGCCGCTGGAACGAGCGACCGTCTCGGAGTCCGGTCGGACCGTTCCGGGACTCCCCCCTTCGCCGGGGAAGACGAGCGGGTTGTCCGTCGCGCTGTTGAGTTCGACTTCGACCGCCTCGCGGAGGTGGCCGACGGCGTCGCGGACGGCCCCGTGAACCTGCGGGAGACAGCGGATCGAGTAGGCGTCCTGCACCCGATCGCAGTTGCGGTGCGATTCGACGATTTCCGAGCCCTCGGTGAGCCGCTTGACATTTCGGGCGCTCGCCTGCTGACCCTCGTGCGGTCGGATCGCGTGGATCGCCGGGTCGCAGGAGGCGGTCGTCCCCATCGTCACTTCGGTCGTGAGCGCGCCCGCCGTGTCCGCCGCGCGGAGCACGCGTTCTGCGTCGTGGACGACGAGCGCGGCGAGGCCGACGGAGAGTTGCGTCCCGTTGATGAGTGCGAGGCCTTCCTTCGCCCTCAGCGAGACCGGATCGAGTCCGGCGATTGCGAGGGCTTCGTCGCCGGGGAGTCGCTTCGTCTCACCCTCCCCGTCCACGTCGACGACCTCGGCTTCGCCCTCGCCGATGAGGACGAGCGCCATGTGTGCCAGCGGTGCGAGGTCGCCGCTGGCACCGAGGCTTCCTCGGGAGCGCACGACCGGGTGGACGCCCGCGTTGAGCATCGAGACGAGGAGGTCGACGACGACTTCCCTAATTCCCGAGTAGCCCTTGACGAGCGCGTTGACGCGGGTGAGCAGCATCGCGCGCACCTCCTCACGGGAGAGTTCGCGTCCGGCCCCGGAGGCGTGGCTTCGGACGAGGTTCGCCTGGAGTTCGTCGACTTTGTCGCGGGGGATGGGCGTGTCGACGAGTTCCCCGAAGCCGGTGTTGACGCCGTAGACCGCCTCGTCGCTTTTGAGGATGTCCTCGATACGCTCGCGGGATTCCCGAACCGCTTCGCGGGCCTCGTCGGCGATTTCGACGGGCGCGCTCTCGCGGACGACGCGAACCACGTCCTCGACCGTGAGCGAGGAGCCGTCGAGGACGACGGCGTCGGTATCGTCATCGACCGATCGCTCGTCGGAACGGGGGTCGCGCTCGGTCATAGTCGACCCCCCTCGCCGTGAACGACCCGTCCGTCTTTCAGCACCGTTTCGACGAGATTCACGCCGAAGTTGTACGGGACGTGGACGTGCGACGGCGCGTCGAGGATCGAGAGGTCGGCGGGCGCGCCCCTCCGAAGGGTTCCGTGACCGGACTCGCCTCGGTTCAGCGCCTTCGCGCCGTTCTTCGTCGCGGCGACGACGGCTTCTGCGGGCGTGAGTTTCATCCCGATACAGGCGAGCGCGACGGCGAAGCCCATACTCTGGGAGTGGCAGTTCGGGTTGAAGTCGGAGGCGACGGCGACGGGTGCTCCGCGGTCGATGAAGGCTCTCGCGTCGGCGTAGTCCGCACCGAGCGAGAACGCCGTCCCGGGGAGGACGACGGGCGTCACACCGGCGTCGACGAGCGCGTCGGCGTCGGCGTCGGTCGCGTGGAGCAGGTGGTCGGCGCTGGCGGCCCCGATATCGGCCGCCAACTGCGCGCCGCCGAGGCGGACGAACTCCTCGGCGTGGACCTTCGGCGTCAGGTCGTGCTCTCTCCCCGCTTCGAGGACGCGTCGGGACTGCTCGACCGAGAAGACGTCCTCCTCGCAGAACACGTCGCAGAACTCGGCGACGCCCTGCTCGGCGACGGCCGGAAGCTGTTCTCGGATCACTTCGTCGGTGTAGTCGTCGGCATCGCGGCCCTGAGGGACGGCGTGTGCGCCCATGAACGTCGGCACTACGTCGACCGGGTGGCGCTCGTCGGCGCGGGCGATCGCGTCGAGCATCCGGAGTTCCGTCTCCGTGTCGAGGCCGTAGCCCGACTTCACCTCGACGGTGGTCGTCCCGTGGGCGAGCATGGTATCGAGATGTGCGAGAAGGTCGTCGAGTAACTCGTCGTCGCTCGCCTCGCGGGTCGCGCGGACGGTCCGAAGGATGCCGCCGCCCTCGGCGAGGATCTCTTGATACGTCTTCCCGCGGAGCTTCGCGGCGAACTCGTCGGATCGATCGCCCGCGAAGAGCGCATGCGTGTGGCTGTCGACGAACCCCGGAATCACGGCCTTGCCGGACGCGTCGACTGCGTGTGCGGCGTTCTCGGGCGGGTACACCCGCGTCACCTCCTCGGTGGGACCGACGGCGGCGACGTGCCCGTCCTCGACGGCGATGGCGGCGTCCTCGAAGCGGTGGAGCGGCGTCTTCTCTCCCTCGTCGACGACGACTTCGGCGGCGTCGTAGACGACGGCGGTGAGTTCAGACATCGCTTTCCTCCGTGCCGTAACCGCTCAGGAAATGCGCGATTGCCCGTGCTCCCGCGTCGACGGTTCGACCGTCCTCGTCAAACGGCGGGGCGCATTCGACGACTTCGAACCCGGCGATCCGGTCGTCACCGGCGACCCGTCGAATCATCGTGAAGAGTTCGCGCGTCGTGAGTCCGCCGGGCGTCGGTGCGGAGACGCCGGGTGCGGCGGCCGCGTCGAGTACGTCGAGGTCGAGGCTGACGAAGACCCGATCGACGTCGTCCATCGCATCGAGTGCTCGGTCTACTGCATCGGTCGGACCCTCGCCGACCTCTTCGGCGGTGACGATCTCCCCGTCGCGGTCGTGAACGTAGTCGACGTAGGCGGTCGAGGTCTCGAAGTGACGCGCGCCCGCGACGGCGAAGGCGTCGAGGCCCGCTTCGTGGAGTTGTCGGTACGGCGTGCCGCTGGTCGGGCCGTCACGTACCTCCCGGCAGTCGAGGTGAGCGTCGAAGCTGATGCACCCGAGCGTGCCGTCGTCGAGCAGCGGCGCGGCGTTGGCGAACGTCAGCGAGTTGTCGCCGCCCAGGAATATCGGCAACGCTCCCGTCACGTAAATCTCCTCGACCTGCTCTCTCACCGTCGACTGGACGGTCCGAACGTCGTCGTCGTCGCTTCCGTCGGGGAGTTCGACGTCGCCGAGGTCACCGATCGACCCGCCGCCGTCGACTTCGGAACTGCCTGATCCGACTGGCCCCGACCC
Organism: Haloferacaceae archaeon; assembly: GCA_963715525.1. Lineage (GTDB taxonomy): Archaea > Halobacteriota > Halobacteria > Halobacteriales > Haloferacaceae > MFD01721-c6. The sequence continues at coordinate 3,137,889 of OY970248.1, read as the reverse complement.
GAAGTGATGCGTCTTCGTTCCGGCGAGCGAGCGCCGGAGCGCGGCGGGTCCCTCCCGCGCACCTCGTCGACCGATGACCGCACCGTCGTACGGTTCACCGACGAGGACGGCGTCGTAGTCGGCGGCGTCATCGAGCGTCGCCGTCTCGACGACGTGGCCGAACTGCTCGTCGTTCGGATCGGGGGACGTTCCCTCCCACGAGGCAGGTGTTCGGAGCGTCATGTGCGATCACGCATGGGGACGGCGACGTTCGAGCGTTCCGCTTCGTCGATGGCGTCCTCGTAGCCGGCGTCGGCGTGGCGGATCACGCCCATTCCGGGATCGGTGGTGTAGACGCGACGGGCCTTCTCGGCGGCGAGGTCGCTGCCGTCGAGTACGACGTGGTTGTTCGAGTGGAGCGCGTTCCCGATGCCGACGCCGCCGCCGTCGTGGACGCTAACGATGTCCGCGCCCGCCGCGCAGTTGAGCAGGGCGTTCAGGATCGGCCAGTCGGCGACGGCGTCGGTGCCGTCTCGCATGTCCTCTGTCTCGCGGTGCGGACTGGCGACGCTTCCGGCGTCCAAGTGATCGCGCGTGACGACGATCGGTGCCTCGATCTCTCCCTCGCGGACGAGTTCGTTGATGCGGAGGGCGAATCGGGCACGTTCCGTCATCTCGTCTTCGTCTGTTTGGTATCCCAACCAACACACCCGCGAGGGGAGACCCTGGAACTCGACCTGTTCCTGCGCGAGGTCGATCCAGCGGTGGAGCGCCTCCTTCTCCGGGAACAGTTCCTTGACCGCCTCGTCGGTCCGGTGGATGTCGTCAGGGTCGCCCGACAGCGCCGCCCAGCGGAACGGACCGCGTCCGCGACAGAACAGCGGACGGATGTACGCCGGAACGAAGCCGGGGTAGTCGAACGCCGTGTCCATGCCTCGGTGGTCCTGCACTTGCCCGCGGATGTTGTTCCCGTACTCGAAGGCGATCGAACCGCGGTCCTGTAGGTCGAGGATGGCCTGTACGTGGCGCTCCATCGTGTCGAGGCTCTCCCCGACGTACGTCTCGGGGTCTTCCTCCCGGAGGTCGTCCGCTTCCGCGACCGTGTAACCCGAGGGGTAGTACCCCTCTAGTTCGTCGTGAGCGCTGGTCTGGTCCGTGACGATGTCCGGGACGAAATCGCGCTCGAGCATCGCTTCGAGCATGTCGGCGGCGTTCGCGTGGACGCCGATCGAGTAGGGTTCGCCCGCTTCGGCGGCTTCTGTCGCCTTTCGGATCGCTTCGTCCACGTCGTCGGTCTTCTCCTGACAGTACCGCGTCTCGATGCGGCGGTCGATCCGGCGCTCGTCGACTTCGGCGGCGATGCAGACGCCCTCGTTCATCGTGACTGCGAGCGGTTGTGCGCCGCCCATGCCGCCGAGACCGCCGGTGACGACGATCTTTCCGCGGAGACTGTTCTCACCTCGGTCTCCGTCGCTCGCGCTCCCGCCCTCGTCGTCCGCGTAGTGTTGTTTCGCGAGTTCGGCCAGCGTCTCGTAGGTGCCCTGAATGATTCCCTGCGTTCCGATGTACGCCCACGACCCGGCGGTCATCTGTCCGTACATGATCTTCCCCTCGGCTTCGAGTTCGTGGAAGTGGTCCCAGTTGTCCCACTTGCCGACGAGGTTCGAGTTGGCGATGAGCACTCGGGGTGCCATCTCGTGGGTTCGGAAGCGCCCGACGGGCTTCCCCGACTGGACGAGCAGCGTCTCGTCGTCGTCGAGTTCGCGTAGTTCCGCGAGGATCGCGTCGTAGGCGTCCCAGCTCCGGGCCGCGCGACCCGTCCCGCCGTAGACGACGAGTTCTTCGGGCTTCTCGCCGACTTCGGGGTCGAGGTTGTTGTTGAGCATTCTGAGCGCGGCTTCCTGTCGCCACCCCTTGCACTCGATGTCGGTCCCGGTTGGCGCGCCCTGATACCGCCGCCACTCCTCGCTCGGTTCGCCGATCCGGTCTGCCCGGTCGGAATCGCGCTGCTGATTCATACTGCATACTCACTCGCGGCGAACGCGCAAATACCTTCGACCCTCCATACGGAGGGGTTTCAGATGTCGTCGATGACTCGACGGATCCGACGAAACGATTCGATCCGTAGTCGGACGTTTTCATCGTCTGACGAACCATTAAGTACGAAGCCACCCCAAATGAGAACTGAGTATGGGCAACAAAAACAAGACCATCTCGTTCCGGGTCAACGAGGACGCGTTCGAAACGCTCCGCGAGATCGCCGAGCAACGGGACATCTCCCTCTCGGCCGTGTTCCGGGATTACGTGGATACGCTCGTTGCCCACGACGGTCAGGTCCGGGTCATCCCCGAAGGCGAACTGGACCAGACGCACGACGCCGAGAGCGGGGATTTCCCGCCGAAAGTCGAGGTGCCCAAGAGTTTCATCCGAGAGCACGAACGCCTCGAACTCGAGGCCGACCACCTCCGCGAGCAACTCGAAGAGTACAAACGCTACGTGAACTACCTCCGCGAACGCGTCGAAGACGAGGACGAGGAAGTCATCTATCTCGAAGATCTCGACGGCGAATCCGACGAACCGTCGTTCCGACTCGGGTAACGACGCGTATTTTTCTCTCCTGTCGCCCGTCGATCAACGAGTGAGTTCTTTCGCCGCGGCGGCGGTCTCTCGCTCCATCTCGCCGTTACCCTCTACGTCGGCGAGCGCTTCGACCGCTTCGAGCGTCCGCACCGACTGATCGAGGAACGAGAGGATGTCGCCGGGATAGGCATAGAGCATGTACTCGTCGCTCATCACGTCGACGATGGCGTCGGGGCCGAGTCCCTGCGCTCGGAGTTCGAGCAGGTAGCGAATGAACTTCCGCTCCGGGTGGCCACAGTAGGGGTTGTCGTCGCAGTCGCAGTCGAGGAAGGCCTCCGCGAAGTCGAGGACGCGGTCGCGCGTCGCGTCGTCGAGTTTAGCGAGTCCCTCGCCGGTGAAGAGCAGGTCCAGCGTCGCGCCTTTGAACGCCCCTTTGGGGATGCTCGTCTCCAGTTGAGAGGCGATCTGCCGGTGGTTCTTCACGTAGATCTTGTCCGTAATAGCCACTGTTGGTCGCCCTATGGGTGGCGACGGCAAAAGACTCCCGTTCGTGAACGCTTGTGCGTCAATCCCTGACGGACCGAGACGGAGTCGTAACGTATTTTACGTGCACTGCAGTAGGGTGAACTGCTTCGCGTCCGGGTTGGGGTAGTGGTTATCCTTCAGCCTTGTGGAGGCTGAGACGCGGGTTCGATTCTCGCACCCGGACCTTTCTGTCTGCGAACCAACGTGAGCAGACGAGAGTCCGTACCGAGTGAATCGAGTCCTTCGAGTCGCGCGCAACGAAGCGAGCACGTCTCGATTCGGTTCGATTCTCGCACCCGGACTTTTTGTCGACGACTGAACGGAGAAGTGGAAAACCGGACGGCGACCGTGATTCTCAGTCCGATTTTCGGGTGGCACTCCGAGTGGTCCCCCCTTCGGAGGACCGAGACAGTCCATATACGCCGATCAGTAACGCAGTCCACAGGAGAACGGTGTATGGCAGGGCGTAGCCGTATCCTTGCGCCGCAACTTGTCTGTCCTTCGCGCCTGCGAAAATCGCGAGTAGGGTCGCAAACCGTTGTATCGATTCGCCGTTCATTGTCACCGAGATACGTCGAATCTGGTTGTACGTTGTGTAGGATAGCGATACGGTATCTTCGCTTGCCAGATAGTCTACACGGTCTCGTTTTTCGAACACGTATCGACTCAACTCGTCTACGAGTCGTACGTTTGACCGCACTAACGGGCAGTTCGTAAGAGTGTGACCCTGTTTCGAGTGCGTTTGCAATGTCGCTTGAAGACAGGGCCATACGTACATGATCAATTCTCTGTCTTAGTTGTATCTGATTATTGTGTGCTAGATTGTTCGAGAACAAACTAATACGGCCTTCGGTTACGACGCTGTTCACGTCGAGTCGAGATCGGCAGACGTCTATTCGCTTCCTCGGTTGATATTTAACTACGGTATCTTCGCAGGTGAATATAGCAGGGTCACTACGAACGAAGTCGAACTGGGTCCGGAACGGACGTTTCCACAACAGGAGGAAGGTGTCTACAACCAGGTTCGGCAGGTTCTACGTTCTGATTCGAGGGATATTCGATTTGAGACCGCTCGGATCCCGGCAGGCCGACGAGACTACCCGATTGTGAATCCCCCTCATCTGTTGGTTGTCTCATTCTAAATCATCGGCTTCGGGTCGTGTACTGGTCGCAACCCCGTTCGAACGAGTCGATTGACTTGAACGAGGTGTCTCGGTGTCGTATCGACGGCTCGACGACTCACCGCGGTTCGACGGTCGGTTCTCGAGGGTCACGCGAACGGAACGAGTCGAGCGATCCGCTGGTCTGGATGATGTTGAAGGCGGTCATGAGATCCGACCGTGAGACGATTCCGACGAGTTCACCGCTGACGTCGATGACGGGAAGTCGGCCGACGTTGTTCTCCTGCATGAGTGTCAACGCTTCCATCGCACCTGACTCGGGCGTCACGCTGGCGATATCTCGGGACATGACGTCCTCGACGCGGTACGCGTCGCGTTCGATCTCGTTGACAGACCGGGCGTCGTTGAGCGTCACCATCCCGACGAGGCTGCCGTTTTTGAGCACCGGATAGCCGGTGTGGCGCTCCTTGAACATCCGGCCCATGAGCTCTGCGATGCTCGTCTTCACGTCGACCGTGTGCAGTCGGTCGCGTGGGGTCATGATGTCCTGCACGGTCACGTTCTGGAATGCGGCTTTCATCACCGTCTGCTGCGCCTCACTCGACGCGCCCATGTAGATGAAGAAGGCAAGCGCGACGAGGAAGAGGTTTCCGGCGACGAACACCCCGAACAGGCCGAGTAGGAAGGCGAACAGCTTCCCGACCTCCGCCGCCAGTTGGGTGGCACGGGCGTACGGTCGGGTCCGAGCGAGGAGCGCACGGAGGACGCGCCCGCCGTCCATCGGAAAACCGGGAAGGAGGTTGAACACCGCGAGCACGATGTTCATCAGCGAGAGGTAGGCGAAGACGAAGCTGATCGTCTCGACTCCCTGAAACGCGACGAACGCGACCCAGGAGACGATACCGAGTGCGATGCTGACGATCGGCCCCGCGATAGCGATGAAGAACTCCTGTCGCCAGTCTTCGGGCATCTCGGTGAATCGGGCGACGCCACCGAACAGCCAGAGCGTGATCGAGTCGATCTCGTAGCCGTAGCGCATCGCAACCAACGAGTGGCCGAACTCGTGCAGGAGTACGCAGACGAAGAGACCGACCGCGGCCACGGTTCCGAGAACCCACTCGATGTTCCCAGCAGTCAGCGCCGCTGCTGAAAACGACGACCCGAAGGTAGAGTTGACGAGTTGCACCTGTTGTTCGACACCTGCCCCGATGAGGTACGCGAACAACGGCAACACCAGGAGGAACGTGTAGTCAAGTCGCACTGGGATGCCGAAAGCGCTCCCGATCCGAATGCCACGCATACTCGTTCTAGTCGTTGAGAGTTCTTAAATGCGGGCATACCACGTATGATGTTCGAGCCACCGAGCGGTGGTGAACCGCCGGAAATCCTCCTGAACGGTGGACATGCGTACTACTATACTATCACGGACACCGGAACTCGGTGCGGTCGCACAATCGACAGTAGACTTACCTACTTACGGCCGTAGACAGACCCATGAGTGACACGAGTAACTCTGGCGCTCGATCGGTCGTCCGTCGAGCAGACGAAGTCGAATACGAAGCCGTCGACGCCGCAGACGGGATGCGAAAGGGTGTCCTCGTCGACGACTCCGATGGCGCGCCCAACTTCGCGATTCGGCGGTTCGTCCTCGATCCGGGTGCGACGGTGCCGCCGCACACGAACGAAGTCGAGCACGAACAGTACGTCCTCTCGGGGGAGTACGTCGTCGGCATCGGCGACGACGAACACACGATTTCCGCCGGAGACTCGCTACTCATCCCTGCGGGCGTGGTTCACTGGTATCGAAACGAGAGCGACGAAGAAGGGTCGTTCCTGTGTGCGGTACCGAACGGCGACGACAGCATCGAACTGGCCGACGGGGAGTGAGAGACTGTTGTACGCCGCCTCGGTACTGCGCCGACCGGGTCGGCGACACCGATGAACAGTTACGACAGTCCCTATGAGCGGGTCTCCTAGCGCGTCGCAGACGACCGTACTCGCTTCCCTCCGGCGTTGGTCCGCTGGCGCTCGCGCGGGCGACGAGTGATCGTCGTTCCGCAGTCGGGGCAGTCGTAGGCGACATTGAGTCCCGTCAAGACGTCGCAGTCTTCGAGCACCCAGTCTCCGTTCGGCGGACTCTGATGTCCGCAGGTCGGGCACACGAGCAGCGACTTGAGGCGTCGCGCCGTGCTTGGAGAGCGATCGGATGACATTCAATCGAGTCTATGACGTTTCCGTGTATATATCTGGCGGGAAATACGCGAGAAAGTAATGAATTAACACAATTATCACGGTTATTTCTGTCTGTGTGTGAATTTTTGTTATCCATAGTTCGTCAGACAGTCGTGCGTGCTGTCCGGTCCGGTCGGCAGACGCCGCCCGCCGCCACTTTCGGTTCGGTTCGAAGTCGCTTCGTTCGGCCGCGCACGAGCGCAACACGACCGTATCGCTGAAATACCCGCCTCCCGTACCGTCGAACGTGTCTCAGCAGGTCGCGCAGGTGGATACCCTGTTCCTCCACCAGACGGACAGCGACTATCGAGTCGTGGTCACCCGCGATGGGAGTCGTGTCTTTCAAGCAGTGTTGAAGCTCTCCGAGACGAACGCGGGCCCGCGACCGGCGAAGTTCCGGGTCAAACGCGATTCGAGCGAGGAGCCCCGAAGCCCGGACGAGTTCGTCGAACTCGCCCGCCGAGCGAACCGCATCCGAATCTCTCAGCAGACTTCTCGCGAGGGTCGCGAAGAGCTACAGGAGATGCTCGACGGCTACCAACTCGACGCGCTCGTCGTCAGGACGTGCCGCTTCTGTGCGTCGGCCGGTCGCTACTCACCGATCACCGACGAGACGGCGATCAAGTCGAACCAGGAGTACATCTGTCCCGACTGCGCGATCCGCGAACTCGAACGCGAACTGTCGTTCAAGGGCGCGCTCACGTCCGCCGCCGAAGATCGTCTCGAAGACCTCCTGCTCGACGTACAGGATCTCGACCGCATCACGAACCTCCTCCAGGGCGACCTCGACCCGGACCTCACGAAGTTCGACGAGATCGGAGCGACCGTCGACGACGTAAACCCCGTCGAAACCGCCGACCTCGACCTGCATCCGAAACTGCAACCGCTCACGGAGAACCGCTTCGACTCCCTGCTTCCCGTCCAGAGTCTCTCCGTGCGAAACGGCCTGTTCGACGGCGACGACCAACTCGTCGTGAGCGCGACGGCGACCGGGAAGACGCTCGTCGGCGAACTCGCCGGGATCGACCGCGCGCTGAAGGGGAAGGGCAAACTGCTCTTTCTCGTTCCGCTCGTCGCGCTCGCGAACCAGAAGTACGACGACTTCAAGGACCGCTACGGCGACCTCGGGCTCGATGTGACGCTCCGCGTCGGTGCATCGCGCATCAACGACAGCGGCCAGCGGTTCGACCCCGGTGCCGACGTGATCGTCGGGACCTACGAGGGGATCGACCACGCGCTCCGGACGGGCCGGAATCTAGGCGACGTCGGCACGGTCGTCATCGACGAGGTCCATACGCTCAAGGAGGACGAGCGGGGCCACCGCCTCGACGGGATGATCTCGCGGCTCAAGTACTACTGCGAGGACCGCGCCGAGCGAACGAGCACCGACTACGGCGGTGCGCAGTGGGTCTACCTCTCGGCGACCGTCGGCAACCCGGAGTGGCTGGCGAAGCGACTCCGCGCGAAACTCATCGAATTCGAGGAGCGTCCGGTCCCGATCGAACGTCACCTCACGTTTGCGGACGGACAGGAGAAGTTGCGTCTGGAAAACCGTCTCGTCAAGCGAGAGTTCGACCGCAAATCCTCGAAAGACTATCGGGGCCAGACGATCATCTTCACCAACTCGCGGCGGCGTTGTCACGAGATCTCGCGCAAGTTAGAGTACTCTTCCGCGCCGTACCACGCCGGACTCGACTACAAGCGACGCAAGAAAGTCGAGCGCATGTTCGGCAATCAGGACCTCGCGGCCGTCGTCACGACTGCCGCGCTCGCCGCCGGGGTCGACTTCCCGGCCTCGCAGGTCGTCTTCGACACGCTGGCGATGGGAATCGAGTGGCTCTCGGTCCAGGAGTTCTCGCAGATGCTCGGGCGGGCGGGGCGACCGGACTACCACGACCGCGGCGTCGTCTACCTGCTCGTCGAACCCGATTGCTCCTATCACAACTCGATGGAGATGACCGAAGACGAGGTCGCGTTCAAACTCCTGAAGGGCGTGATGGAGGACGTGACGTCCTTCTACGACGAGTCGGCGGCCGTCGAGGAGACGCTGGCGAACGTCACCGTTGCAGGTAAGCGAGCGAAGCGCCTGAACGACCGAATGCTCGGCGACATCGACACGACCCGCGCGGTCGCCCGCCTACTGGAGTGGGAATTCATCGACGGCTTCGAACCGACGCCGCTCGGCCGCGCGATCACGCGGCACTTCCTCTCGCCGAAGGACGCCTTCCGCATCCTCGACAGCATCCGTTCGGGACTCGACCCCTACGAGATCGTCGCCGAGATGGAACTCGCCGACGACGAGTTGTAGGCGACGGTCTCCGACCCGAGTACTGTGAGAGCGTCGATCGCCTCCGCCGCTCGAATCGGATCGTCGCTCTCGAATCGGGCCTCCGTCACTCGAATTACTATTCCACCGAATCACACATTCTTTTGATCCGAGGAGACCTCGAAGACGTGTGGTCGCTCTCACGCCGAGTATAGTCGTCGTCTTCGGCCTCGTCTTGCTCGCACTGGTGCTGTTCGCGACGGAACCAGTGCCCGCAGACATCACCGCCATCGGAATCATGGTCGCGTTGATGGTGATCCAACCGCTCTCGCCGGTGCTCGTCGACGCCGGACTCCTCTCGAAACCGATCGAATTCTTTCCGATCGACGACTACCCGGGAGCGGCGCTCTCGGGGTTCGCTAGCTCGGCTACGCTGACCGTCCTCGCGATGTTCGTACTGAGTGAAGGCGTTCAGCGGACGGGGGTCATCCAGATCCTCGGGTCGAAGATCGCTTCGCTCACGGGTGACGACGAGTTGAAACAGCTCGGCGCGACGGTCGGCATCGTCGCACCGATCTCCGGATTCATCAACAACACCGCCGCCGTCGCCATCCTCCTGCCGATGGTCACCGATTTGGCCGAGCGGGGCCGTACGTCGCCGTCGGCGTTGCTCCTGCCGCTCTCCTACGCGTCGATGTTCGGCGGGATGCTCACGCTCATCGGCACGTCGACGAACATCCTCGCCAGTCAACTGTCCGGTGAACTCATCGGCCACCCGTTCTCGATGTTCGAGTTCACGCCGCTGGGTGCGCTCTTGACCGTCGTCGGCGTCGTCTATCTCCTCACGGTCGGGCGGTATCTCGTCCCCGAGCGGATCAAACCGAGGCAGGATCTCACCGAGGAGTTCGAGATGGGCGACTACCTCACGGAGGTCATCGTCCGGACGGACTCGCCCCTCATCGGTCAGCAGGTTCAGGAGGCACTGGTCGAGACGGACTTCGACGTCGACTTGCTCCAGCTCATCCGGAACGACGAGGTGTTCCTCGAACCGCTCGGTCCGAAGCAGATCCAGCCGGGCGACGTGTTCGCGATGCGGACCGACCGCGACACGCTGGTCGAACTCCTCGACGTGGAGGGGTTGGACCTCGTGCCGAACGTCACGGTCGACGAAGCGGAGTTAGAGACCGCAGAGCGGGGCCAGAACCTCGTCGAGGTCGTCATCGCGCCGGGATCGGCGCTCGTCGGCGAATCCCTGGCGACGGCGAGTTTCCGACAGCGATACGACGCGACCGTGCTGGCGCTCCGTCGCGGCGGCGAACTCATCCGCCGTCGGATGGACCGCATCCCCCTTCGTATCGGCGACACGCTCCTCGTGCAGGCGACGACCGATACGATCGACCGCCTCAACAACAACCGCGACTTCATCGTCGCGCAGGAGGTACAGCGGCCGGACTTCAGGCAGTCGAAGATCCCGGTCGCGGTCGGCATCGTCGCGGCCGTCGTGCTCGTCGCGGCGCTGAACATCCTTCCGATCGTCGTCTCGGCGTTCGCCGGAGCGTTGGTGATGATCGCCACCGGCTGTCTGAAACCGACGGAAGTCTACGATGCGGTCCACTGGGACGTCATCTTCCTGCTTGCGGGTGTCATCCCGCTCGGCGTCGCCATGCAGCATACGGGCGCGGCGGACCTCATCGCGAGCGCGGTCGTGAGCGTCGGAACGACGCTCCCGACGCTGCTCCTCTTGGGACTGTTCTACCTCCTCACGGCGTTCTTGACCAACATCGTCAGCAACAACGCGAGCGTCGTGTTGATGATCCCGGTCGCCGATCAGGCCGCGCGGTCGCTCGGCGCGAATCCGCTTTCGTTCATCTTCGCGGTCACCTTCGCCGCCAGTACGGCGTTCATGACGCCCGTCGGGTACCAGACGAACCTCTTCGTTTACGGGCCGGGCGGCTACAGGTTCACCGACTACGTCAAAGTCGGCGCACCGCTCCAGTTGCTCTTTGCCGTCGTCACGACGGCCGGAATCGCGGTCCTCTTCCCGCCCTGACCGTCGCTCGGCGCGAACGAAACGCTTTACACACACTACACCGCAGTCATAGGTACGGGACCGTGGGTTAGCCTGGTATACTTCGGGCCTTGGGTGCCCGTGACCCCGGTTCAAATCCGGGCGGTCCCATAATTTTGGCCGAACGAAGTGAGGCGTAAATCGGTACGAGCGACCGGATTTGTACCAGAGAGCGAACGTAGTGAGCGACCGAGGTTCAAATCCGGGCGGTCCCACTTCTACGCGAACTCCACGGCGAGCACCGCGAAGCGTGTGCGAGGTACTGCGAGTCCGCGGTGTGTGTGCTTACCACGGATTTGAACCAAGGAGTGAAGCGAGCGACGCGAGCGGAACGAGTGAGGTTCAAATCCGGGCGGTCCCATTTTCGCGCGACTACGTCCTTCGAGTGCCGCCGCCGACAGCGAGGCGTGCACGTTATACCGACCGATCCACGCGTAATCGAAGAATACCGACTGACCGGCTTGGTCGTCGTTTGGATCGAGAAGTAGCCTCCGCTCACGAGTTTTGAAAGCGGGGGAGTATACGTCTCCCCCCGGAGTGTCGTGGAAAGACAGTGCCGATGTTCGGCACATACAGGGCTTGAGTCCGACTTTATATAAGTCTCGCTCTCAGGATTATCACAATTGATATTTGGGGGCGATACACTTTTATCCCGAAGCGATGACGGACGTAATAGACACATCAGCACCCGAGAAATAGCAGTGAGGAAGTCTCTCACTCTCCCTATCATCTGGTGCCATACAGATCTCGGTACTCTGCTGGGTGTCGTGGATACGGAGACACGCAAACATGTTCGACAAACTATTCAACAACGACGATCGTGCAGTCAGTCCCGTCATCGGGGTCATCCTAATGGTCGCGATAACTGTGATTCTCGCCGCAGTTATCGGGACGTTCGTGCTCGGGCTTGGAAGTAACATTCAGCAGAACGTGCAAGCAGGGGTGAGTGCACAGGCAGATTCTGGTTCGGCACATTCCGTGACGGTGACGTTCAACAGTCAACAGGCAAATGGAACGACAGTCTCTGTGAAGGCCTACAAGGATGGCAGTTCTACGCCAATGACGAATGGAAATGCCACTTTATCAAATATCGGTGACACGCACGTGTTCAGTGACAACAGTGCCGGAACAATCCATATCGTCGCGACTGCAAAACTAAACGGCGCTTCGACTGTCGTCCTCGACAAGAAATACAACGTCTAATAGCGGTATAATCCGACTGTAATCAGATTTTTTAGGTTTGAAGTTACAAGCAGATGAGTCAGAATTCTGATTATTTGTGGCACCGAAATGTCCTATTATTCGCTCAGGCATACAAACGCCGAGCGCGTTCTGGATTGTTTTTAAGACCTCGAATCCAGCGGTGAGCACCCGCAGAAAGACTCGACTGCCGTCGCTTCCGCGTTCGTTATGTCCCGAAACCGTGTTCGACCGTTGATGAGAAGCGGTTCGAAGTCAGATCCAATCAACGCTGTGGAGACAGCCGGCGACTCAGATGCTTCGAAGTGACCAAATACAGTAACGACTCGCTCCGCGCTCACCCTAGCGCGCGCAAGCATAACTGGCGGCTACTCGTGGTTCACGTCGTCAACTACTGCGATTTTTTCCGGTTTCGACTCAAAAACTGCTACTGAACCACCGATCACTTTCACCGTCCAGTCCCTACCCGGTCCACTTTCACTTCCGCTCCGCTCGTGGATTCGATCTTTTAACCACCCTACCGTCGGCGACCAGTGATGTCGCTGAGAGATGATAAGCAGGTCGTTCGAATTGAGAACCGAACGGATCGATGGCGGTTCACCTGCCCGAACGGACACCGTTCGTGGGAGCCGACGAATCACCACTTCTGGTGTTCGGCTTGTGCGAGTCACCCGGAAGTCGACGGCGTGTTCCACGAGTTGCTAGACAAGAAGACCGAGACGTTGATCGAACGCGACGACGTGCTGCTCCTGACTCCCGTTGGGCCCTATGACCGGGATCTCGACAAGGTGGACTCGTGACGCTACTCTTCGGTCGCTCAGCCGTGTCTAATCGGACCACGTCCGCACGGTCACGAGCCGCGAAACTGTGAGTACGGGGTTCGAATGAGTCTCCTGAGCGCCGTTGAGCGACAGACGATCACTCTGTTCTACGTTCGCGGTGCCAGTCCCCGATGATCGACGCCACCGTCGCTTCTTCGCGGATTTCACCGAGTGTCTCGTTTAAGGCCGCGGCCTCGAACATCTCCAGAGCTTGCTCGTTCACCCCCGCCAAACGGAGGCCGATTTCACGCGGTTCGAAGATGCGATGCAGGTCTTCGAACATCTCCACGGACGCGAGATCCACCATCGGTGAAGAGGACAGGTCGAAGACGACGAGGTCGACCGACGGCTCACGCTTCTCGATTCTCCTAGCAGGTCGTCCTGTACGTTGTTCGTGTTCGCGTAAAACAACCCGGCGTCTACACGGTAAACCAGCACGCCCGGTTCCTCGACCGCTTCCGGGTGTTGCTCTCGGCTGACGAAGTGGCCCGTTCCGGGAATCCGAGCAAGCACCTCCTTCTTGGGGTTGCTCGCCCGTGAGATGGCGATCGCGAGCGACAAGAACACGCCAATGAAGACGCCCCAGAGCATTCCGAGGGCGAGCACACCGAGCAACGCCGCCAACGCGATGAGGTACTCGTTTCGACTGATGGAACGGAGTCGCTGCATCCCGTTCACGTCGATGATCCCCATGACGGCGACGGTGACGACCGCGCCCAGGGTGGCGTCTGGGAGCGTCGTGAACAATCCTGTCAGAAACAAGAGGACGACGACGAGAACGCCAACGATCACCGCGCTGACGATCTGTGACTTCCCTTTCATAGAGTCGTTGAGTGCTGACCGAGACATGCTCCCACCGACGACGAATCCGCTGAACAGCCCGGTAGCGACGTTCGCAGCCCCATCTGCGAGGAGTTCTTGGTCGGGATCTGCCCGGTAATTGTTTCGACGCGCGAACGTTTGGACCGCTCCGATTCCCTGCACGTACGACAGGATGAAGAGCGCGAGAGCCACCGGAAAGAGCAACTTCGTGACTCCGAGTGACGGAATGACCGGAATCGTAACGGGGGGAAGCCCACTCTGAATTTGTCCGACTATCGTGACACCCGACGCTTGGAGGTCGAGTAGCGACGACACGATGATGGAGAGCAGAACGACGAAGAGCGCGGTCGGTGCTCGTGGTAAGAAGCGCCTCCCGAGCAACAGCAGGGCGATGGAGACGAGTCCGACGGCGACTGTCGTGGGTTGTGCTTCACTCAGGTGAGCGATGATAAACCAGACGCGTTGGAAGAAGGTGCCCGAGGATCCCGAGATGCCGAAGAGTTTCCCGAGCTGCGTAGACATAATGTAGAGACCAGCACCAGACGCGAAGCCAGTGAGTACGGATCCGGAGATGAAGTTCACGAGGAAGCCGAGTCGAAATACCCAGGCGCCCACGCAGATGAGACCGACCATGATCGTCGTGACGGTGACGAGGGATACGTACTCCACCCCACTCCCGGCCGCGATTGGGCCGACTTCCGTTAGGAGCAGGACGGCGAGCGGTGACGTCGGGCCGACGATCACCTGCCGGGACGAGGCGAAGAAGACGTACGTGAGAGAACCCATCAGGGCGGCGTATAGCCCCATCTGTGGTGGCAGCCCAGCCAGCGAGGCGTACGCCAGACCGCCGGGGATGACCGCTGCCGAGACGGTGAGTCCGGACACGATGTCACTTCGGAGCCACGACCGATCGTACTCCGGAAACCACTTCGTCACTGGGACGTCCGACTGAAGACTCTTTGCGACTCGTCGTCGAAGATTACTCTGAGACATGTCTTTCCCCCGTATTGGAACCACTCAGAATACGTTGTTTTGAGGTAAATATGTTGTGTAAATAACAGATAGATGATCTGAGTGTTTGGAATTCCGGCACTCGAGTATCTGGCCGGTCCCACCTTGTGGTTACAGTACGTATTCGAGTTTGGTGTGGTCGCGGAACTGAACCCGGAATCTGTTAGTCTCCGTCTGAGTTGTCGAAACGGTACTGTCTAGTAGAGAGCGAACAGTGCTCGGAGGCGGTTGGTATGCACAGAAGAACCGCTCGTCGGTATCTCGGAGTCGTCACCGCTCGAGCGCTGGGACGACGAGAGCACCGCAAGTGACAGTGGACCGTGGGCCGCGTGCGCCAATAGCGTGAGAGATTCGAAAACACTCCCACATGTCGCCCTCCAATAGTTCTTCCCCGCATTATTGTCAACTTTATTTAGGGAATGATGGGCGTAACGGAGGTACTCGGCACATAACAAAACGAAGCGGACGGGAAGGGCGTAGCGATCAACTGTATGTCTGATAGACCGCCTCTTCGATCGAGAATTGCAGTTACACTTCTCCTCACGGCCTCTCTCTGCCTCGTGTTGCTCGTCCCGAGCGTTCCGCCGGTGAAAGCACAGCACCGAGAGCAGTACTCCGTCACACAGGGCGATCAGTGTATGAACGTCACTCCGATCGGAAACGGAAGCGAATCGGTCAAGAAGTTTTACGACTACCGCAATCCCAACACAACGAAGGCGTCGAACAATTACGCCTCGTACGGGACACGTCGCTATCAGAAAGACCAGGTGAGCACGCTGTTCCTCTACAACGGGAAGAACGGCACGAGTCTGGTGTTCGTCCACGACAAACTCGACGCGAACAGTACGAACGCCAGTACGATTTCGATGAACATCACCGGGTTGCCGTCCGGTTCGTGGGCCGTCAAGGACGACTGGTACGAGCACGGCCATCAAGACGACAACTGGGGGAAGTGGGGTATCTCCGCCTCGCCGGGTTGGCAGGGCGAATGGGGAACGACGTCGGTCAGCCCGCACGAGATAGATTGGATGTGGGGTCCGGGCCGGGGTGACGGCGGGGCGTACATCGGACTCCAGACGATGAGCGCGAACGACTCCATCCACATCAAGCCCGGATTCAACGCTAACGCCCGCTACTGGGGGAAATGGCAGTTCAGCGGCAACGCTAGCAATCGAATGAAGGAGTGGCGACTGATGTCCGCCGGTGGTTCGAACCGATCGCTCGACATGAACCAGTCGCTCACGATCCAACCCGGGTCCTGTGCGATGCACGAAGTCCTCTCGGGGGGACACAACTCTTCGTCGGGAGCGAACAGCACCTCGTCGGGGCCAAACAATTCGACACCTGGTAACCGAAGCGGCGGCGTCTCGAACACGTCGAACGGTCACAACCCGAACGCGAGTACGACGTCCACATCGACGACGTCGAACGGGACGTCGGCCACATCGGGCGGGGGATCGAAGAACTCGAGCGGAACGCCGACATCGAAGTCGAATTCGACGTCGAAGGCGGCAAACGGGTCCGGGGGGTCCCAGAACACGCACTCCAGACTTACGTGGGCGAACGTGCCCGGATTCACCACGCTATCGGCACTGACCGCCCTCGTCCTCGCCGTCGTCGGGGCGCTCATCGCCAGTAGGCGGTAGTCACCCGTGCAGCGGTGGTCTGTCGGTCCACCCGTGGTCATCTTTTCATCCCTCTGAAGGGCGGCTTTTTGTCTCTTGGCGATCCATAACCACGAACATGACTCCGAAGTTGGAAGCGACCGACCTCGCGTACGAACGCGACGAAACGCGGATCTTCGCGGACGTGTCCTTCGCCGTCGACTCCGGCGAATGGGTCGGTGTCACGGGGCCGTCCGGCGCGGGCAAATCGTCGCTCCTCCGACTACTCAATCGACTCGACGAGCCGACAGCCGGGACGGTCTATCTCGACGGCACCGACTACCGCGAGTTGTCGCCGTCGGCGCTTCGCCAACGCGTCGCGCTGGTAGCTCAACGCCCGGCGCTCAGACCCGGCACCGTCGTCGAAAACGTGACTGTCGGTCCGCGGCTTCGTGCCGAGTCAGTCAACCGTGATCACGTGGACGACGTACTCGACCGACTCGGTCTTCGCGAACTCGCCGACCGCGACGTCGACGTCCTCTCGGGTGGCGAGGCGCAGCGCGTCGCACTCGCTCGGACGCTCGTCAACGACCCGGAAGTACTGCTGCTCGACGAACCGACGGCGAATCTCGATCCCGAGACGACAGACCGGGTCGAATCGCTCGTCGTCGACATCGTCCGCGAGCGTGCGCTGACGGTCCTGCTGGTCACGCACGACGAACGACAGGCGGACCGGCTCACCGACCGACGGCTACGCATGTCCGCCGGTCGCCTCACCGGAGAGCACGTTTCGGAGACCCACTCGTGATACTCGTGACACCCACGACGCTCGTCCCCGTGAACCTCTCGCAGATCGTTCGTGGGTTGGGTGAAGTCGTGACCGCGGTCGTGTTAGCACTCGTCGTCATCGCCACGACGCGAGCGTGGGGCTTCGAGGCGACGTTCGAACGCGAAATCGGCATCTCACTCGGGCGCGGGTTCGTTCAACTGCTCGTCATGGGCAGTCTCATCGGTTTCCTGTTTACCGTGCCAGTCGGCGCGACGGCGGGCATCCTCCTGTTGATGATGGTCGGCGGTGCGCTCATCGCGCGAAACCGTGCGAGCGGGTTTCCATCCGCCTTTCGGGTGGCGCTCGCGAGCATCTGTCTCGGTACCGGGACCGTCATCAGCGTGATGGTCGCCACCGGCGTCGTCGCACCGACGGTCCGGAATCTGCTGCCCATCGGCAGTATGATCGTCGCTAACGGGATGAAGACGAGTTCGCTCGCGCTCGATCAGTTCGTCACGGAACTCGAAACCCACCGGGACGAGATCGAAGCTCTCCTGTCTCTCGGTGTTCCCGCCGGTCGGACGGTCGACGATCGACTTCAACACGGGGTTCAGTCGTCGCTCATTCCCGTCGTCGACTCGATTAAGAGCCTCGGCTGGGTCTGGATTCCCGGTCTCATGGCCGGTATGATCCTCTCGGGGACGAACCCGATCTATGCGGCCGAGTACCAATTCGCCGTGATGACCATGATCTTCGTTGCGAGCGCGCTTACCAGCCTCGTCTGCGGCTATCTCGTACGTGGTTACGCGTTCACCGATGCCGATCAACTTCGTCACCCGCTCTGACGCCGAGGACCGTTCCACCACCAGTACGCCGAATTGTAATATAGTTGTCGCCATCCTTCGTTCATCCCTTCGACGTAGTTCAATTCATACATTCATCTACAAAAACCAAAGGGGCGGCTAACCATCGTTCTGAAGTTCCTCCCGGTCGAAATCACCCCATAAACGACGTGAAACAGTCTGAAACAACGTACAACGGAGTTTCATACTCTTTGGCTCTGTAGTTTCGCTAGACGCGAGGGCTACGACCGCGTTATCTCCGTAGAAAGCGAAGAGACAGATCGGTTTGACATCCGAAATCCGTCTCTTCACTCGCGTTACGGTCGCTAAGGCTAAATCAGTTGTCGCTAACCCGGACGAACCCGCCGACCCCGAAGGGGGAGGCGGGTTCGCCGAATGGGCGATGCTCACCCTTCATGCACTCCGGATCGAGCTGGGCAAATCCTACCGCGTTGCGGTGGATTTGCTCAGCGAGATGCCCGGCGTCCTCGACGAGATTGGTCTCACGTGTCTTCCTCACTACACCGTCCTCCGCACGTGGTTTGCACGGATTCCGACCACGACGTGGCGTGCGTTTCTCGGCGCGTCAGCCGAGAAACGCACTGGCCACGCGGCTATCGATTCGACTGGCTTCGACCGCGACCAGCCCAGCCGCCACTACACCAACCGCACGCACTACCGCGTCCGGGCGCTGAAAGTCACTGCTCTCGTGGATGTCGAAACGCTGTACATCACCGACATCCACTCGACGACCTCGAAGAAACACGATGCGAAGATCGGCCCGCAGGTCGCCCGGCGCAACGCCGGCGACCTGCGGAGCCTCGCTGCCGACCGTGGCTACGACGCGAAAGCCTTCCGCGACGAACTCCGTGAGAACGGCATCAGACCACTGATCAAGCACCGCATCATGAACCCGCTCGATCACGCCCATAACGCCCGCATGGACCGTGATCGGTACCACCAACGTTCCATGTCAGAAACCGTCTTCTCAAGCATCAAGCGCACGCTCGGCGCTGCCGTGCGTGCGCGAAGCTGGTGGCTGGAGTTCCGTGAAATGCTGCTCAAAGCCACCGTCTACAACCTCCGACGGAGCGTGAGATATCCGTGAAATCCACCGCCGTGTACCGAAACTACAGAGCCTACTCTTTTAATGTGGGGTAGTCGGCCGAGACAAGATGTCGCCTGCCGAGATGAACCCACCGAATGATTGTTTCGTGACGAGTACGACGAATCCCTACTGGCGACCGGCGCTCGAAGTGCTCTCTGAGCTTCCGGGCGACGCTGTCGACTTCGAGGCGCTCGTGAGCGAGGTGTACACGCGCGAGTACTGTGGCGAACGCGACCCGCTCGAACAGCACCGCGGAATCGGAAACGCGCTGTACTACGAAGTTCTCCCCTCGTTGGTCGATGCGGACGTCGTCGATTACGATCAGGCAGGCCAGCAGATCCGACCGGACGCGGCCCGTGTCGGTGAACTCCTCGCTACCGACGGCTTCGGGTCGCAGACCAGCGCCTCCTTCGCCCACTCCGACGACGTCACCTCGGACTGATCGCACTCGACTCGGCATCATCTCTGCGCGACTCCGCGTTCACTTTCGCTACGAGGCGATACTTCTTACACGGTGAGGTACTAAGACCGTTTCAATGGCTCAGGCTGGGAACCAGGAACTGACCGACCGGTTCATCCAGTTCTACCGGAACTATTACCGGAAGGACATCGGAAAACTGGCTCAGCAGTTCCCGAACGAACGGCGCTCTCTCTACCTCGATTACGACGACCTGTATCGCTTCGACCCCGACCTCGCCGACGACTACTGTTCGAAACCCGAACAGCTCGGTGAATACGCCGAGGAAGCCCTCCGACTCTACGACCTTCCGGCGGACGTCAGTCTCGGTAAGCAGGCGCACGTCCGACTTCGCAACCTCCCGGAGAACATCGACATCCGAGGCATCCGGGTCCACGACGATCACATCGGGAAACTCGTCAGCATTCAGGGAATCGTCCGCAAGGCGACGGGTGTGCGACCGAAGGTCACCGAAGCGGCCTTCGAGTGCCAGCGCTGCGGGACGATGACGTACATTCCGCAGACCGACAGCGGGTTTCAGGAACCCCACGAGTGTCAGGGCTGCGAACGGCAGGGACCGTTCCGCGTCAATTTCGATCAATCGGAGTTCATCGACTCGCAGAAACTCCGCGTCCAGGAGAGTCCCGAGGGACTGCGCGGCGGGGAGACGCCACAGAGCATCGACATCAACGTCGAAGACGACATCACGGGCAGGGTGACCGCGGGCGACCACGTCACCGTTACCGGCGTCCTCCACATCGAACAGCAGACCTCCGGTCAGGAGAAGACGCCCATCTTCGACCTCTACATGGACGGCGTCGCCATCGACATCGAAGACGAGGAGTTCGAGGACATGGACATCACCGACGAGGACGTCGCCGAGATCATCGAACTCTCCAACGAACCCGACATCTACGAGCAGATGGTCGGTTCGGTCGCCCCCTCTATCTACGGCTACGACCAGGAGAAGTTCGCCATGATCCTCCAACTGTTCTCCGGGGTCACGAAACACCTTCCCGACGGATCTCGGATACGTGGAGACCTCCACATGCTGCTGATAGGGGACCCCGGAACGGGTAAAAGCCAGATGATATCATACATCCAGAACATCGCTCCTCGCTCGGTCTACACGTCCGGGAAGGGTTCCTCCTCGGCCGGTCTCACGGCCGCGGCCGTCCGCGACGACTTCGGTGACGGCCAGCAGTGGTCGCTCGAAGCCGGTGCGCTCGTCCTCGCGGACAAAGGGATCGCCGCGGTCGACGAACTGGACAAGATGCGCCCGGAGGACCGCTCGGCCATGCACGAGGGGTTAGAACAGCAGCAGATCTCCGTATCGAAGGCGGGGATCAACGCGACGCTCAAGTCCCGCTGTTCGCTGTTGGGGGCGGCGAACCCGAAGTACGGGCGGTTCGACCAGTACGAACCGATCGGCGAGCAGATCGACCTCGAACCCGCGCTCATCTCCCGGTTCGACCTCATCTTCACGGTCACCGACCAGCCCGATCCGGACCACGACGGGCGCCTCGCAGACCACATCATCCAGACCAACTACGCGGGCGAGTTGAACACGCAGCGGACGCGGATGACCAACTCCGAGTTCACGCAGGCGGAGGTCGACGCGCAGACTCAGGAGGTCGCCCCCGACATCGACCCCGACCTCCTGCGGAAGTACATCGCCTACGCCAAGCGGAACTGCTTCCCGGCGATGACACCGGAGGCCAAGCAGGCGATCCGCGACTTCTACGTCGACCTCCGTGCGAAGGGTGCCGACGAGGACGCGCCCGTTCCCGTAACGGCCCGGAAACTGGAGGCGCTGGTTCGGCTCTCCGAGGCGAGTGCACGCGTTCGGCTCTCCGACACCGTCGAACAGCAGGACGCCGACCGAGTCATCGAAATCGTCCGCTCCTGTCTCCAGGATATCGGCGTCGACCCCGAGACGGGGCAGTTCGACGCCGACGTCGTCGAGACCGGACAGTCGAAGACGCAGCGCGACCGGATCAAGAACCTGAAACAGCTCATCGCCGACATCGAAGGCGACTACGAGGAGGGGGCACCGGTCGAAGAAGTGCTCGCGCGCGCAAAGGAGATCAATCTCGACGAATCGAAAGCCGAGCAGGAGATCGAGAAGCTCCGGCGGAAAGGCGAGGTGTACGAGCCGAGACAGAACCATCTTCGGACGACGTAAACGATGGACCGTATCTCCGCCCTGCGCAACATCGAAGAGGCGCTTCGGGAGTTCGAGAACGGCGCGACCGACCTCGCGTCGACCGAGCGTCGCGTCATGACCGTGTTGCGGACGTACGCGACGGAGTTCGACGGGGACGACTCGCTCTCCGCGTACCGAGCGTCCGGTGACGAACGGGTCGACGGACTCGTCGTCGTCGCTTCCTCGACTTCGGAAGCGACCGCGCGAATCCGGGCGCTAGTCGACGACCCGCCAACCTTCGAAGTCGACCCCATCGACTGATTCGACCGACTTGCCTGTCTGGCTCGAGCGGCTTGGTCGTTCGATCCGATCGACCTGACAGTTCGGTCCGATCACTCGGATCGGTTGGCACATTTTCCCGTAGTCGGTCAGTCGTCGGACGCGTGTCAATTAATAGTAAAGTATAAGCAGTATAGTCGAATCTGTAGGCACAGAGATGCGATCGTCCCTCGGGTGGGGTGTGGGGTGTGACAGTGGACATAGGATATAGTACGATACGAGAGACACTCGACGATGCAGCGAGCATTCTTTTGCTTGCACCGGCGTTGTCAGACCACGAGGACGCGTTCTGTACTGACTTATTATGCCGTGATGGTCATTCGGCGGACAATATGCTGTGGATTTCGTATACGAAGTCTCCCGACGCACAGCTCCGGCGCTGGCGAGCACATGCCGACGGGTTTCCGAGCAATCTCGGGATCGTCAGCGTCGGCGAATCGTCGCGTTCGTCCGCGTCCATGAGAGGGGGGAGCGGGTCGTCCGTCGCTGGCGGACCCATCGAAACGGTGGCCAACCCGAACGATCTGACGGGACTGGGCATCCGCGTCAACGAATACCTCCACCAGTGGAGCGCGAACGGCGGTGATACGGCAGTCTGTTTCGACTCGCTGACGGCGATGCTCCAGTACGTCCAACTAAACACCGCCTACGAATTCCTCCACATCGTCACCGGTCGCTTTTATGCAGTCGACGCCGTCGCTCACTTCCACATGGACCCCGGAGCACACGACGACCGGACCATCGAGACCATCGCGTCGCTCTGTGACGCCGTCGTCGAACTCGACGACGACGGGTCGGCGTCGGTCCGGAGTCGGTAAGTGACGCAGGACGTCCTCTCTCGTCGACAGATTTAATTCAGGTCATCAGCCATGCGAAACTGGTGCTGTTGGTCGTCACGTACTCGCGCGGTGCACGGGAATCGCTTCGAAACGCCTGTCGAACTCACGACGAGACCGTCGTCCGCCGGTTCGGGCGGGCCGCGCTGCTCGAAGCGACCGAGTTCGGGGCGTTTCTCGCCCTCCGCTTACGTGCGAAACACGGTGCAGACGTACAGATCGAACGGACGGAGCCGTTGAACGAGTTCGAGTCGGTTCCGTCGTCGATTCGAAAGGCCGCACGCGCGTACGAAGACAGGACGAACCCGTCGACGCCGTACGACAAATTCGCCGCCGGAACCGCCCATCCAACCCCCGACGAGTTGAAGCGACGTTCGCTATGAGGGTCGTCGCCGACAACGCCCGTTACGACGGTTCGACGGTCGACCTCCGAGACACCGACGTTCCGGCGGAACGCCTGCTCGCGGCGATCCGAGCGGACGGATCTGTCGACGGCGTTCGAGTGACCTGCCCGCGGCCGACTCCCGAGTACGACCGTCTGGGATACGTCTCCGCCGGATCAATCTTGCCGTCGACGTACCCTGCGAGCCCCTGCGTCGCGTACGCGGCGTCGAAGATCGCTACGGATCGCCCGTCACGGGCGAGCGTCGCTGCCAGTTCGACCGCGGTGCGCGTCGTCCCCGCGCCGCCGGTCGTTCCGACCTGCGCCACGATGTTCTCGGCTGACATGAGTTGAACTGGCCGACTCCTCCGATTAAAATTCTTCGCCGATCCGATTCGCGATCTCGTCGAGTTCGTCGTCGGAGAGCGACGGCCGATTCCCGGCGACGGCGTGGATGGGGTGGCCACCGTCGCCGTCGAATCGGGGGACGACGTGAGCGTGGAGGTGCGGTACCTCCTGTCCGGCGGCGGGTCCGTCGTTGATGCCGATGGTGGTCGCGTCGGCGTCGACGACGTCTTCGATCCGCGGCGTCAGCGCGTACATCTCGTCGAAGAGCGCGTCGGCCGCCTCGGCGGAGAGGTCGTGCAGTCGTCGGTGGTGGGCTTTCGGGACGACGAGCGTGTGACCCGGTGCGAGCGGGTTGACGTCGAGGAACGCGAGCGTCGATGCGGTCTCGCTCACGACGCGTGCGTCGGCGTCGCCGTCGATGATTCGACAGAAGATGCAGTCGTCTCGCCGCTTCGACCCGCCGTCGGCGACCGGATTCGTCTCGACCATACGAGTTGCAACCAGTTCGAGCGTGAAGAATCCACGGGCAGAGCGGAGAGCGCTACTGCTCGGTCCATGCCCGTCCGTTGAGTTCCCACCAGAGGCGGACGACCTCGCGGCCCATCTCGTAGCCGTCCCGGACGACGTCGACCGTCGTGTCCTCGCCCGGTCGCCACGAAACCGGGAACTCGTTGATCCGGTACCCCGCTCGCTGAGCACGAACCAGTAACTCCGTGTCCCAGAACCAGTGTCGGTCACGTATCTGTGGCAGCAGTCGGTCGAGCGCGTCGCGGTCGAACGCTTTGAACCCGCACTGGTGGTCGTATATCGACGACGAGAGGCACGTTCGGACGAGTCCGTTGTAGACTCGGCTTGCGAGTTCACGTTCCGTCGAGCGGATGGCTCGGCTCTCGGGGAGTCGACGCGAACCAGTGGCGACGTCGTACGGTCTGACGCGGACGCTCTCGATCAACTCTTCTAAGTGGGACATCTCCGTCGCGAGGTCGGTATCGATATACGAGACGACGTCGCTGTCTGCGGTCCGGAACGCCCGAGATAGCGCCGCACCGCGACCGTTTCGCTCCTCGCCGTGGAGGTGTCGGATCCGGTCGTCTCGACACAGGACAACTCGATTTTCAGCCTGATCTTCGGCTACTACGGCATCGAACGGCTTACCGGGATGGGTGGCGGGAGCATCTTCGGTGGCAGCGGCGGAAGTGGCGGCTTCGGCGGTGGCGGTGGCGGGATGTTCAGTCACGGTGCCGCCGGACCGCTCCGGCTCTTCGACCAGAACCTCGCCGGACAGATCGCGTGGCTCATCCCGCTGGCGATCGTGGGGGCGCTGGTGGTCGGCTGGCGACATCGGGGGCGACTCTCCCTCGATCGTCCGCTCGACCGCCGTCAGCGGTCGCTCGTGCTCTGGGGAACGTGGTTCCTGACCGCGGCGACGTTCTTCAGCGTCGCCGGCTTCTTCCATCGGTACTACATGGTGATGCTCGCGCCGGCGCTGGCCGCGCTCGTCGGGACCGCCGCCGTTCAGGCGTACATCCTGTCGAGCTATCCGACCTACAGTCAGTATCTGACGCCCGTCGTCGTCGGGTTTACCGTCCTCGCGGCGCTCGTCCTCGTCCTTCGGTGGCTCGGAGTGAGTGCGGGTGCGGCGGGGGCGATCGCTCTCCTGAGCCGACTCATCACCTACTGGAGCATCGTCGTCTTCGGTGCCGTGCTCTCTCTGCTCGGCCGCCGAAATCCGATCGAGACAGTCGTCGATTCGACGCCGAACGACTGACGCCGTCGGCGTCGCTTCCGATCGTGTGAACACCCGTGCCGGGTCGCTTCCGCGACAACTTCGGTTACTGAACGGTTCTCAGATTCCGACGACTGACGGGCGCGACGAATGCGATTTGAGACTCGGCGGGATACTAAGGGCTGTGTCGAAGTAACATGATTCTCGATGTCCGACGACGTAGACGAGTTCGACGACCCGCCACTGGATCGC
The DNA here is from genome assembly GCA_963715525.1 of Haloferacaceae archaeon. Lineage (GTDB taxonomy): Archaea > Halobacteriota > Halobacteria > Halobacteriales > Haloferacaceae > MFD01721-c6. The sequence continues at coordinate 3,112,455 of OY970248.1, read as the reverse complement.
GTTCGACTGCTCTCTCTGAGCGACGGCGTGTTCGCGATCGCGATCACGCTGCTCGTATTGAGTATCAACCTACCGCCGGGATCGGTTGGAACGACCGGGACGATACCGTTCACGGCCATCATCCGGACCTGGCCGGACGTGTTCAGTTACGTCATCAGCTTTCTCGTGATCGCGAATTTCTGGGTCGACCATCGCCACATTTTCCGGTACGTCGATAAACACACGTCGTCGGTGACGTGGATCAACATCCTGTTTCTCGTCACGGTCGCGTTTCTGCCGTTTCCCACGTCGTTGCTCGGCGATTACGGCGGTCGTTTCCCGGTCGTTTTCTACGCCGCGTCGATGGCAATCACCGGCGTCGTAGAGTACTGGCTCTGGTCGCACGTGACGCGCAACGAGACTGTCCTCGTATCGAGTATCGATCCGCGTCAGGTCAAATTCGACCGAATGCAGTTCCTCGCGACGCCGATCGTCTTCGCCGTCTCGATTCCGGTGGCGCTCTTCGTGACGACGTCCTTGGCCTTCGTCTGTTGGTCGTCTCTGTTTCTCCTCATTCCGCTCTTGCAACGTCACTACGGTGTCGAAGAATCGCAGTGACGGTGGCCCGACTGGGCGACAGTGGCTCGATTGGGTACTCGCGCTCGACCGTCGTTCCCGTGCGTCGACCGATCTGCAGACACCTTTTTCAGCCGACCGAGAGACGTGTGAACATGGCTATCCAGTTCGATCGAACCACGCAGGAGGCGACGTTCTACAGTCCCCTCGAAGACTTCGACGAGGTCGCGACGGAAGTCGAAGTCCGAGCGGACCCGCTGACTGGTCGACAGGCGCGGATCGTCCCGGACAACTTCCTCCGGCCCGAAGGCGAACCCGACATCGACGAAGTCGTCTCGGACGACGGGGGCTGTTTCTTCTGTCCCGGCACGGTCACCGAGTCGACGCCGAAGTACCCCGACTGGGTCGGGGTGGACCGCGGTAGCGTCGGCGAGGCGACGTCGTTCCCGAATCTGAACCCCTACGGCGCGCACTCGAACGTCGTCGCGCTCACCGAAGATCACTACGTCCCCATCGACGGTTTCACGCCCGAAACCTTCGCGAACGGCCTCGAAGCCGCGATGGAGTACGTCACGGCCGTCTTCGACCACGACCGCGACGCGCGATTCGCGTCGATCAACATGAACTACCTCCGCCCGGCGGGCAGCAGTATCGTCCACCCGCACGTCCAGACGCTCGTCGATGACCGCGGCACCAACGAGCAGGCCGCCCGCGTCGAACCCGCCGCCGCGTACCACGACGGCATCGGCGAGACGTACTGGCACGACCTCGTCGCCGAAGAGCGCGACGGCGACCGCTGGATCGGTTCGACGGGATCGGTCGACTGGATCGCCCCCTTCGCACCGAAACACCACTTCCACGTCCTCGGCGTCGCCGACGAGACGGGTATCCCTGCCGCCGACGGCGACGTCGTCGCCGACTTCGCGACCGGCATCGCCAACACGCTGTCGTACTACGCCGACGAGGGACTGAACAGTTTCAACTTCGCGCTCCACCTCCTCCGGGAGGAACCGAAGGCTCAACCGACGTTCCACCCCGTCGTCGACATCGTCGCGCGATCGGTGTTCGACCGTCACTACTGGGGCGACGCGACGTTCTTCACCGTGCTCCACGACGAGGGCGTCGTCGACGTCGCGCCCGAGGAGTACGGACCGGACGTGGCGGCGCACTTCTGAGCCGCTCCGAGTCGGAGATCGGTCTCTCCGGTCGGGACGACGGGGGCCTCCAAGCGCATAACCGTGTGTCGCTCGTACGATCGAATCATGCGCGACGGAATCGGTTCGTTCGACGCCGATCAGCTCGGCGAATCGCCCGGGTCGACAGATGTCTGAGAAGCTGCTTCGCTCCGGGGAGCGCGGCGAGCACTCCGAGGAAGACGCCGACCTGCAGGAACGGACGCTCGGCGGTCGATTCTCGGGGTGGTTCCTGCTCGACGCGAACCGGCTGCTGATCGCGGGCGGCCTGACCGTCTCGACCTTCGCTCTCCTGACGCTGCTCGGTTCGCTCGACCTGCCGTTCCGGTCGATCTTCGGCGCCGGCGACACCGTCGAGACGTTCTTCCAGACTCTTATCACCGTCCTCACCACCGGAATGACGCTCGTCGTCTCGATCAACCAGTTGCTCCTCTCGCAGGAGTTCGGGTCGCTCGGCCGACAGCGCGAGCGGATGGCGAAGTCGATGGACTTCCGGCGGGACTCCGAGCGGATGTTCGGGTGGACCGGGCCGCCCGAACCGGATCGGTTCCTCGAAACCCTCGTCAACACCAGCGTCGAGCGAGCGAAGAATCTCCGCGAGACGGCCGCAAGCAACCCGAACGACGTCCTCTGCGAGCGGATCGACGACCTCGTCGACCGCATCTGCTGGAGCGCCGACGGTATCACCGACGCGTTGGAAGACGCGCAGTTCGGGGAGTTCACGGTGATGCGCGCGGCGCTCGCCTACAACTACTCGTGGAAGATCTACGTCGTCCGTCGGCTGTTCCTTCAGTACGAGGACGATCTGAGCGACGAAGAGGGGGAAGCCTTCAGCGACCTCGTCGACGTGCTCGAACTATTCGGTCCGGCCGAGGAGTTCTTCAAGGCTCACTACCTCCAGTGGGAACTGGTCAACCTCTCCCGACGGATCCTCTTCACCGGCGTCCCCGCGCTGCTCGTCTGCGTCGTCGCCGCGCTCTACCTGAAACCGAACCTCTTTCCGGGGTCGTTCTACGGGATCGACGTCTTCGTCTGGTGGATCGACGTCGGGGTGACGTTCGCGCTGGTCCCCTTCTTCGTCTTCACCGCCTACGTGCTCAGGATCGCATCGATCGCCAAAGAGACGGGCGCGATCGGTCCGTTCGTCCTCCACGAGGACGAGCGCGCGCCGCTCATCGACTGGGACGAGTGACGATCACCGACTGGAAGCGGTACGTTCGTCCAACACCGCGCCGACCGCCCGCCGATACTCCTCGACCTCGTACCCCAGACGCGACAGCCACACCTCCTGATACGAGGGGTGCAGTAACGGCAGGAGGATCGTCCCGACCGAAGAGAGCGAGATCGGTTCGAGTACCAGATCGAGGAAGCCGTCCATCGACTCGCCCTCGAACGCAAGCATCGACGCCGTCGCGTGTTTGCCGGTGGCGACGACGACGGCGGGTTCGACCTGCCCGAGTTCGGTTTCGAGGTGCGCCCGACAGCGCTCGCGCTCCGTCGCCGTCGGTTCGCGGTTCGATCCCGATCCATCGGAGGGAAAGCACTTCACCGCGTTCGTGTAGTAGGCTCGGTCGCCGTAGCCCAGGTCGTCCATGAGGCGTCGAATCCGACGCCCGGAGTGACGCGAGGTGTAGGCCAGTCCGGTGTGGTTGCCGCCCTTCCACGTCTCGGCGTCGGGGTCGCCCGCGCCCGGTGCTTCGCCGATCACCAGCACGGCGGCGGCCGCGGGGTCGGGGTTCCCATCCTCGTCGGTCGGGCCGTTGCCCCACGAGATACAGGTCCGCGACTCGACCAGCGCTGGACACCGGGCGCAGTTCGGGGAGAGGACGTTCCGCGCCGACTCGTCGGGATGCTCGACCATCGCTCAGAGCGCGTCGTCGACGGCGGGCGCGACGCTGACGGCGCTCACGTCGCGTTCGATAGTGTCGGTTCCGTAGATGGCGGCGACGCCCGCGCCCGCCAGTTTCGATCGGGCGCTCGTCGCCAGCAGGGGATGGACGCAGGTGACGAACGTCCGATTCGCGCCGCGGTCGCCGAGGACCGTGATGGACTCGCTCATGGTCGACCCGGTGGCGACGATGTCGTCGACGAGGACGACGTCGCGGTCGGCGACCGACGCGTCACTCGGGAACACTTCGATCTCGCCGGTGTCGTAGTCGCGTTTCTTCTCGAAGTAGTCGGTGTCGCCGCGACCGTAGGCCTCACGGACGGTCTCGGCCAGTTCGATAGCTCCGGCGTCGGGCGAGAGGAAGAGCGGCTCGGCGAGGTCGTCGGGGAGTGGTTCGGCGAGTCGACCGGCCGCGTCGACCGCCTCGCAGGGCACGTCGAAGAAGTCCGCGATCGCGGCTTCGTGCGGGTTGACGAGGATCACGCGATCGGTGCCGGTACTCAGTGCGCGGGCGACGGCGCGTGCCGACACGGGTTGTCCGGTCTTGAACGCCGAATCCTGCCGGGCGTAGCCCATGTAGGGGATTACGGTCACGACCTCGGACGCGCCGGACTCGCGGGCGGCGTCCTGCAACTGGAGCAGTTCGAGGTGCGCGTCGCTGGTCGTCGTCGACCCGACGACCACGATGCGCTCTCCGGTGAGCGCCTCGGCATCGGCTTCGTCGTCGACGGCGGCGAGCAGTTCCCCGTCGGGGAATCGACGGTACTCGGGCGTGAGCAGCGGCGACCCCGTCTCGGCCGCGAGCGACGCGGCCAACGCTTGCGAGGTCGAGGCGGGTAGTATCATATCGTGTGGATTCACCTCCGGCGTTAAACCGATTTTCGTTGGTCGGTGGGGCTGATCGGACGGCTCTGTTGGAAATTCGAAAACGGTGAGCGGTTTCTAGTGCCGCGCCGAATAGCAGGCGTAGGCGTGCTGCTACCCGCTCGGCACACACCACCTTGCACGTCCGGAGTCCGACGGTCGGGACTCTTTCCACGACCGGCACAGAACGCTCCTCCCGTTGAATGTCCGAAATCGACGGAATAGTCGTCGGATCACACGCCAACTACGTACTCTGAAGCGATATGGTTCTCGAGTCCGGGCGAACTAATCGCAGAGGCACAACCCCCGTTGGATTCGCTAAAACTGATCATTCACGGGTCGTGTATTCACTCGAAAACTAACTAATCTCGAATTTTCGAGGGTGCATTCGCACGAGTTGATAACAAATGTTGGCTTTAGGAGTGCATACGTTGTTAATTTAACACGATGTTCCAGCTTACTGGGTTTCAGCGGGACCTGCTGTGCGTAATCGCCGGACTCGACCAGCCATCGGGGCAAGCGATCAAAGAGGAACTGGAGGACGATTTCGAGATGGAGATCAACCACGGCCGGCTGTATCCGAACTTAGACACGCTGACTGAGAACGAGTACGTCGAGAAAGGCGAGATCGATCGTCGGACCAATTACTACCAACTCACGGAGTCCGGTGAAGAGGTACTCCGGAACCGTCGCGAGTGGGAGAATAACCGCCTACGGGAGGTAATCTCCACAAGCTAATTACCGTCGTAGGCCCGGGTGGCCTCTTCGATAACTGATCAGTTACGACACCCCGCTGCAGACGTCCGATGCGTCCCGCAGCGCGACTCGCGTCTGTCATCGAGGATTTCGACAGAGCCGATCTGACGAGATGGGGCCGACCGAGAGAGCGGTCAACCGACCTCGAAAGCTCCATCCGCGGCGGTCGATCGGCACGTCGTCGCTGGGATTACCGAACCGCGAGTCCGGCCACGCCTCTGAGGCCGAGCAACTGTTGTCGCCAGCCGTCGCCGACGGTGACGAGGAACGTCCCGGCTTCGGTGATGGCGAACGTCGAGTGGGTGCCGTAGTCCATGTCGACGATCAACTCCTCGGTCGGGGCGTCGACCCGGCCCCACTCACCGTCGTCGCGGGCGTAGACCTCCGTTCCGCTCACGGCGTGAGTGCGGTCGACACCGTCGCTGGCGACGACTCGGAACTCGCCCTCCAACTCGTCTATCCAGCCGTTGCCGAGGCGATAGATCCCCGATCCGGTCGCGGCAAACGGGATGCCCGCACTGGCGACGTCGCGGGCGTCGTCGAGTCCGACGTGGGCGACGGACTCGTCTTCGACGCGGTAGACGCCGTCGGCGGCCGCCAGCATCGGCCCGTCGACCGCGCGGATGGCGTCGACCCAGCCGAGGTCGGTCCAGTAGCCGTCGGTGCGTCGCGAGACACGACCGTCGGCCGCCGCCGCGATCAGCGATCCGCCGTGGAAACTCACCGCCGCAGCGGGTCCGAAGTCGGTCTCCTCGAATTCGTCCCCCCGAGAGACGAGCACGTCTTCGTCGGTCGCGACCGCGATGAGTCCTCCCTCGCCGTTGCCCTCCCGCGTCGACGCGACGTCGAGTGCGTTGCACCTGTGTTCGATTCCGAACCGGCCGACGAGGTCGTCCGAGACGTCGACGGCGACCACTCCCGCGTCCGTCGCGACGAGTACCTCTTCTTTCCCCGTCTTGTCGCTGTAGACGCGCTTCTCGTCGATACTACTCATTGCTCGGAAATCACGTGCTGACGGCGAAAAGGTTCCGACACCGACCATCACGACTCCGACATCCAGACGTCACGGTATACCCGATTCGAACTCACAACTCCGGTTCGATGTAGACCATCTTCACCCGGTCGTCCGCTTCCCGGAGTTTCTCTTCGATCTGATTGATGTCCTCGTCCAGATCGCTCGTGACGAGGTCGGGATCGAAGCTCACGTCGGCGGCGACGAGTACTTTCTCGGGGCCGATGAACATCGTCCGGAAGGCGTCGACGTGGGCGACTCCTTCGTGTTCGCGAATGATCTGTCGAAGTTCGTCTTCGACGGAGGCCGAGAGGCTTTCGCCGAGGAGGAGGCGTTTGTTCTCCCACGCGAGCGCCACGGCGAAGAACATCAGGAGGACGCCGATCAGTACCGCGGCGGCGGCGTCGAACACTTCGGTCTTGAGGACTTGCGAGAGGACGACGCCGACGAGTGCGAGCAACGCCCCAGCGACGGCGACGCTGTCTTCGGTGAACGCGGTGAGCGTCGTCACGTCGCTCGTCTTGTGGAACGCTTCGACGAGTCCCGACCAGCGGTACTCGTCGATCTGGCTGTACAGTTCGATGATCGCCTTTCTGAACGCATACCCTTCGAAGGCCATCGCACCGAGTAGGACCGCGACGTTCACCCAGAAGGGATTGAAGGGGAGGTGCGGATCGAAGGTGAACCCCAAGACGGTGGCCGGACCGCCCACTTCGGCGGCGCTCCCTTCGAGCAACTTGTGGATTCCCTGGCTCAAACTCTCGTACCCGGCGATCCCGAAGAGGAGGACCGAAACGAGGAAGCTGTAGAAAAACTGCGCCTTCCCGTATCCGAAGGGGTGGTTCCGATCCGGTTCGCGACCGCTGTAGCGGATACCGAAGAGGAGAAATATCTGATTGCCGGTATCGGAGATCGAGTGGTACGTCTCGGAGAGCATGGAGGGGCTTCCGGTGAGCAGGTACCCGACGAACTTCAACACGGCAATCCCCGCGTTCGCGACGAGCGCGGCGATGACGACCGACGTGTTCCCGCCTGCCATGCCTGATCGGTAGACTGCTCGCCGGTTAGTCCTTCCGACACGTCAGAGAGTCCGCCGAAATCGGCGAACTCTTTGGTTCGCACGCCCGTCTCTCGAACTAACTCACTATGCTTACTGTCGTCTCCGACACTCACGGTTCCGACGGGCATCGACTTCGCGGCCGAACGCTCGACGCGGTCCGAGAGGCCGACGTCGTCGTCCACGCCGGTGACTTCGTGACCGAATCCGTACTCGATGCCTTCGAGCGGGAAGCGACGGCGTTTCGGGCCGTCTTCGGCAACAACGACGGGACGGCGCTCCGGAGTCGACTCCCCGAGGTTCGGACCGTCGAGTACGAGGGCGTTCGCCTCGCCGTCACGCACGGAAACGGAAAGACCGACACGGCGCTTTCGCTGCTCGGACGGGAGCGCGACGCCGACGTAGTCGTCTTCGGGCACAGTCACAGACCCGGCTTCGACGCGACCGGGCCGGTCGCGCTGCTGAATCCGGGGAGCCACGCCGATCCGCGCGGCGCACGGACCGCTCACGCGGAACTCGAAGCGGACGAGGAGGGACTGCGCGGTCGACTCGTCACGGTAGACGGCGACGTGTTCGAGCGGTTTCGTCTCGAAAGGAGGGATTGAGAACGGAGACCGCCGATGGGCACGCGACGGGGCGATGTCGCGTGCGGCCGTATCCGATGTGGGGGGCAAACCACATCGGGTACGTGTGGGGCTGTCGGCCGCGGCGGGGGCAAGTGCCGCAGTCGTCAGCGGTGTGCGGCGAGGGCGAGCCGCACTGAACCACCGGCGAACGCCACCCGCCCGGCGTGGATGGCACCCCGTTCGGGCGAACGGTGCATGGTCCAGTCGGATTCCGGATCGATGGAATCGGAGGGCCGAAGCGGATGGTCGCACCTACAGGTACGCTTCGACGTATCAAATATGCTTGGTAAGCTCAAAGAATCGTTTTAGCTATCCCGCCAAACGAGGAGAAACAGCAGTAAGAGGGCCGTGAGGCCCCCGAGAAAGAACACCAGTCCTGGCGATGCGGTGACCGTGTTCACCACGGTCATCGCATGCGACGCCGCGGCGTGTGACGCCGTCGCGTGACCCGCACTCGGCGAGACCGACGTCGGTGGCGGACCGTGGACTCCGGGATTGACGGTCTGACCCGTGAACGTCACGTTCGAGCCACTTGCCGCCGTCCCCGAGCCGCTCGCCGTCGCGCTCGCTACCGACGTCCCGGTGGTCGCGGACGACGAACTCGCCGCCTGCGTTCCGGTCGTCGCCGACGTCGTCCCCGCCGTCGACGCCCCGGTCGTCGATATCTGCGTGTGACCCGAGAGTTGTGTCGACGACCCAGTGGTGTGCGTCGACGACGTTCCCGCGACGTGCGTCGAGTTCGCGGCACTGCTCGAACTACTGCTTCCGTTGACCGCGGCCCCGCTGCCCGAATTACTCCCGCTGCTTGCGCTGCTGCCACTCGATGCGCCCCCGCCGACGTTGGGCGAGGGCGCTCCGGCACCGGACGACGCCGAGAACCCGAGCGACGACGTCGGCCCGCCGAGCAGTCGATCGACGACGAGACTGCCGATCGCGAGGACGCCGACGCTCCCCAACAGGCGCTTGAGTGTCGCCTTCAGCCCGGTCGTCTCCTCTTCGCGAGCCGCGACGACGACGAGTGCGCGGTCGACCGGCGCGTACACCTTCATCTCTCGGCCTTTCTCGGAGTAGGCGGTGTCGGCGACCTCGACGAGGTCGGCGTCTCGCAACTTTTCGAGGTGGTACTGGACGTTTTGGAGCGATGTGTCGACCCGTTCGGCCAGCGCGGCCGGCGCGGCCGGTTCGTCGTGGAGCTCTGTGAGTATCCGGCGCGCCGTCCGTGACGAGAGCGCCGAGAGCAACTCGTCTGCGGCATCGCTGTCGACACCGATAACCCGCGCCTCATCGCTTTTTGGGCCAGAGACGTCGGGTGTGGAGGGCAGAAGGTCGGCCATCGCTCGTCTTTCTCGTGGCAGGATGTAGTATTTTTCTCCTCGGTAAGAACCCGCGTTTCGTCGCTGCTGCAGAGTTTGTGTGTCGAGACAGGCGAAACGGCTTTCGGCCCCCCGGCGGAACGGAGGTGTATGATGATGGTGCTCGGGATCCCTCTCGTGCCGTTGGCGGGAGTTGTCGATTACCTCGTGAACAATCCTGTCTTCACCGGGTTGCTAGTCGTGATCTTGCTGTTCGTCTTCTTCGCCTATCTCTTCGTCCGGCGGACGGTGACCGGCGTACAAGAAGGATACGACCAGGGACGGCGCAGGTGATGGCATCGGTTGCGTCCATCCCGTGCGAAGACTGCTCGGGGGCTCGATGGTCGGTGTAGCGACGCTCGCGACGCTGGCCATCGCCGGGATCGCCAGCCTGTTCATGGCGTGGGCGATCGGCGCGGGGTCGTCGGGGTCGACGCCGTTCGCGCCCGCCGTCGGGGCGAACGCCATCTCGATCATGCGCGCCGGGTTCGTCGTCGGACTCCTCGGCTTCCTCGGGGCTATCTTGCAGGGATATGGCGTCTCCCAGACCGTCGGCTCGGGACTCGTTATCTTCCCGAACGGCGGCGGCTTCACGCCGCTCGCGGCCACGGTCGCACTCGCGACCGCGGGCGTGCTCGTCGCCATCGGCGTCTTCACGGGCTATCCGATCGCGACGGCGTTCACCGTCACCGGTGCCGTCGTCGGCGTCGGGTTGGCGTTCGGCGGTCAGCCCGCCACCCCGAAGTACGTGCAGATCGTCTCGCTCTGGGTGCTCACGCCGTTCGTCGGCGGCGGCGCAGCGTACTTTACGGCGATACTGCTCCGAGACGAACGGGTCCCCGAGTCCGTCTTCGTCCCGGTGCTCGCCGCGGTGGTCGGTGCGATCATCGCGAACATCAAATTCGCCGTGCTCGGGACGCACGGCACGCCCGCTTCGATCGCTCAACGCGGCGGCGAGTTGCTCTCGCTGTCGTTCGCCTCCGCGGGCGGCTACACCGTCGGACAAGCGATCACTACCCTCGTCGTCGCCGTCGTCGCCGGTGTCGCACTCTCCCGTGACATGTCGGACGACGCCGACCGCGGACAGCGTCACTTCCTGCTCACCCTCGGCGCGCTGGTCGCCTTCTCGGCCGGTGGGAGTCAGGTCGGTCTCGCTATCGGACCGCTCTTCCCGCTTCTCGGCCCCTCGACCGGCGTGGTAGTCCCGATCGTCGTCATCCTCGCGTTCGGCGGAATCGGATTACTCGTCGGCTCGTGGACGGGCGCACCGCGGATGATCAAAGCGCTCGCGCAGGACTACTCCTCGCTCGGGCCGCGCCGGTCTATCGCCGCGTTGATCCCCTCGTTCGCCATCGCACAGGTCGCGGTCGCACTCGGCGTGCCGGTCTCGTTCAACGAGATCATCGTCAGCGCCATCATCGGCAGCGGCTTCGCCGCGGGGGGCGCAGGCGTCAGCCGCAGGAAGATGCTCTACACCGTGCTCGCGTGGGCGGGCTCGCTGGCGCTGGCGCTCGGACTCGGCTACGGCGTCTTCTCCGTCGCCGAGATGCTCTAATTCGGTCCGGAACCCCGTTTCGAATCGCTCGGCGGACCCCCGCTTCCGGCGGTCGGCTCCCGGAACCCTCCTCTGAACGACGAGACGGTTCGGACTCCCGACCAGCAGAGCGCGGCGGCGGCGACGAGCGCGGCGGCGACGACCGCCGGATTCCAATGGACGACGTTCCACCACACCGTCCCGAAGACGACCTCGGCGGCGACGACGAGCACCGAGACCGCGCTCACCGCCAGTACCGCGTGTCGAGCGAGGCGTCGTTTCTGCCCGCCACGCTGAAGCACACCCATCCCCCGAAGCCGCATCGCGGCGATCTCGCTTGCGGTCTCCAGCGCAACCAGCGCCGCCCCGGCGACGACGAGGAGGTGGACGACTCCCGTGAGCGGACCGACGCCGCTCGCACTCGCGAGCAGTTCGGCGGTGTGGCGCACCACGATGAACACCGGCAGCGTGAACAGCGCGAGCGAACCGACGAACACGGCCGTCGTCGTCGCTAACTCGCGTCTGGAGGGACTCGTACACGAGTATCTGTCACGAGTGCTGAAAAAGCGTCCGCAGGCCGCTGCCGAATCAGGCGTCCGACGAAGCGTCGATCGGTTTCCCGCTCTCGACGCCTCACTCCTTGTTCTCGGTGTCTCAACCCTTGCTTTCGACTTCGCGTTCGTCGTTCTCGTGTTCGTCCACTTCGGACTCGGGCAGTTCGTGTATCGTGATACGGGCTTTCATGATCCGCGTGTTGTCGACTTCCTCGATTCGGATCGTGACGTTGTCGTACTCGATCTCTTCGCCTTCTTCGACGAGCCGACCCGCGCGGTTGAAGACGAAGCCCGCCAGCGTCTCGAATTCCTCGCCTTCCGGCAGTTCGAGGTCGAGCACTTCGTTCACCTCGTCGATGTTGACCTCGCCGCGGACCAGCGCGGTGTCGTCGTCGATGGTCTCGAACGGCTCTTCCTCGTCGCTCTCCAAGATGTCGCCGACGATCTCTTCGACCATGTCCTCTAACGTGATGAGGCCCTCGGTCGTCCCGAACTCGTCGATGACGACGACCATCTGCATCCGGTTGTCCTGAATCTCTTGGAGCAGTTCGTCGACGTTCTTACTCTCGGGGACGTGGAGCGTCGGCGTCACGAGGTCGTTCAGGTGCGTCTCGCCCTCGCCATAGTACTGGGCGCGGACGAGGTCCCGGACGTTCACGATACCGATGATGTTGTCCAAGTTGCCGTCGTAGACCGGGATGCGCTCGTGGTCCGCTCGCACGCACTCCTCGATGGCTTCCGGGATGCTGGCGTCTTTCGGGACGGCGGTCATGTCGAGTCGCGGCGTCATCACTTCCTTAGCGATGGTCTGATTGAACCGGAAGATGCGGTCGAGCATCTCGCGTTCGTCTTCCTCGATGACGCCCTCCTGCTCGCCCGTCTGGATCATGTTCTGGATCTCGTCGCGCGTGACGTACGAGGTTTCGATGGCCGTTTGGCCGCCGGTAACGCGGTTGAGCGCGCGGGTGAGGTAGTCGAAGATGATCACCAGCGGCATCAGGAGCGTCTCCGTGTACTTCAGCGGCTTTGCGATGCGAAGCGCCCACGACTCGGCGTTCTCGACGGCGTAGGACTTCGGCGCGCTCTCGCCGAACAGCAACACGAGCGCCGTGATGCCGAACGTCGAGATGGCGACGGCGGCGACCTGATTGTCGACGGCGATCGCCAGTAGCCCCGTGGCGATCGACGACATCGCGATGTTGACGAGGTTGTTCCCGACGAGGATCGTCACCAAGAGGCGATGCGGGTCGGACTTGAGACTCAGGACGGTCTCGGCACCGGGTTCTCCGTCTTCGGCGAGCGCATCGATCCGGTGTCTCGCCAGCGAGAACATCGCAAGTTCCGACGAGGAGAAGAACGCCGAGAGGGCGAGGAGGACCAGGATGGCGACAGCACCGACGGCCAGGAGTGTTCCTTCATTTACGGGCCCCGACTGAAGGGGTATGACAGCCTGCGTGGCCATAGCCATGGCCGTTCGTAGCAGCGATAAACCCATTGCAACACCCGAACTTAAACGGCACCCGAATTAAGGTTTGCCCTCGCCAACCCCATCGACCGCCGCGAGCGAAGGGCTTAGGCCTGAAACGTCCGAACGGATGCACATGGCAGACGACGATCCGACCATCACGCTGTACCGCCTACAGGCGTGCCCCTACTGCGAACGCGTCGTTCGCACGCTTCAGGAGTACGACCTCGACTACCGTTCGCGGTTCGTCGAACCGATGCACGCCGAACGGAACGTCGTCAAACGCATCAGTGGCAAGCGTTCCGTCCCCGCCATCGTCGACGAGAGCGCGGGAGTCACGATGTCCGAATCCGCCAACATCGTCGAGTATCTGGAGAAGACCTACGGCGACGGCGAATCCCCGGACGGAGGTGCGGCCTGATGGCGGACTTCGAGGTCATCGAACTCCCCGAGACCGACCACGTCGCCGAGGGTGACACCGCGCCCGACTTCACTCGCCCCCTCGTCAACGAGGAGTACTGGGAGGACGCGTCGCTCTCGTCGCTGACCGAAGACGGCCCGGTGCTGCTCGTGTTCTACCCGATGGACGGTGCGTTCCCGGCGACCTACATCTGGAACGAACTGCGCGACCGTCAACTCGGCGAGAAACTCACCGTCGTCGGCTGTTCGATCTCGTCGCCCTACGAGCACAAGACGCTCATCGAGGAGCGCGGCATGGACTACCGCCTCTTCTCGGACCCGTCTAACGAGGTCGCCCGCGAGTACGGCATCGAGCACGACTTGGACGGCATGACCGGCGTCAGCGAGGCCCGGCCCGCCGTCTTCCTCCTCGACGACGATCGAACGGTCGAGTACGCGTGGGTCGCCTCGGAGTGGCCGGACTTCCCCGACTACGACGAAGTCGAGGACGAAGTGCGCCGGTTCGTGGACTGAGTCGTGGAATCGAGCGGCTTCGAGCGACGTATCTCGCAGATAACATTTATTCTCTTCTCTCGCGACTGAACGGTATGCGCCTCCAAACCGCTCTCCGGGAGAACCTCCGCGTTCTCCAGTTGAGTTTTCTCGCGTTCGTCCTGCTCCCCGCCATCGTGGTCGCACTGGGCGGAGGCGGGACGATCGCACTCGCCGCCGGCCTCGTCGGTGGACTGTTCTGGATCCCGTGTGCGACCCTGTTCATCGGGTTTCAGTTGATCGCAGACGACCCCACGACAGAGACGACATCAGCGGCGTCGCCACAGCCCGAACCGGACCCGATCTCCGAGGCACGCGATCGGTACCTCCGCGGCGAAATCGACGAAGAGGAGTTCGAAGCTCGGTTGGACCGATTACTGGACGGCGCGTCCAAATCGTCCCGCGATGATCGTGAGACCGAGTTAGCGACCGAGCGACGCTGACGAGTCATTCGATTTTCGCCCTCGAACCAACTCACCGATACCTACGATGCTCCTGTGGTTCAGACGAGCGACAACCAGTCAACCGCTTGGAGGGGCTTTCGAGGTCGTTTCGGCTGCTCTGCTCCTTCAGTCGTCGGTTACACTCTCGCTCTCTTCGATCGCACTCGCCCACTCTACCCAACACCATCCAAACGTCATTCTTTTGCCCGACAGTCGCCGACACCGAAGTATGACTGCGGACGATATCGACGACACCGTCGCCGAAGCGATTCGCGAGGCGGCGACCGCGATCGAGGAGGGCGAACTGGTGGTCTACCCGACCGAGACCGTCTACGGACTCGGTGCCGACGCGCTGTCGACCGAGGCCGTCGAGCGGGCCTTCGAGGCGAAGGGTCGCTCGCGCGACAAACCCCTGTCGCTGGCAGTCCCGAACGTCGACGCGGCGCTCGACTACACCCGTCCGACCGACCGCGAGGTGCAGTTCATGCGCGAGTTCCTCCCCGGTCCCGTCACCGTCGTCGTCGAGCGCCGGTCGTCGGTTCCGGACGCGCTCACCGCCGGTCGCGACCGCGTCGGCATCCGAGTGCCCGATCAGTCGATCGCGCTGGCACTGTTGGACGAGGTCGCCCCGATCACCGCCACGAGCGCCAATCGGAGCGGTGCGGGGAGCGTCCTCGCCGTCGACGACCTCGATCCCGCGTTCCGCGAGGAGATCGCCGTCGTCGTCGACGGGGGGGACGCACCCGGTACCGAGAGCACCGTCGTCGACGTCGGAGCGGGCGTGATCCACCGTCCCGGCGCGAACGCCGACACCATCGAAACGTGGCTAGCCGAGCACTGACAGGCGATCAAAGGCCGAGCAACGACCGAAGCGATCGGGTTCGAACGCCGCACGTCTCCCGGTAGTCGCAGGTGCGACACTTTCCCCGCTCTCGCGTCCGCGGTGGCGGGCCGTCCATCGCTCGGACCGCCCGCAGCGTCTCCCGATAGCTCGCCCGTCGCCGAGTCGTCAAGCGGACTGTTCTGACGACACCGTGGGCGGGATATTCGACGAGTGCCCTCGAAATCTCCCGCTCTCGTTCCCACGCGAGCGCCAGCGCGGCCGCGACGGCCCGAACCGATTGCGGTCGCCACACACCGCGTGTGGGCGGTGCTCCGGGCGAGACGAGCACCGGCGTCGGTGGATCTCCGGCCAGCAGTTTGTGGACCACGCCGTGGCAATCCCGCCCTCGGAGCGGGATGTCGCGCCCGTCGGGGTCGATCAGTCGCTCCCAGTCGTCGCGGGTCGCCAGCCCCCCCAGTCTCCGTCGGTAGGTTTCGGGATCGATGGCGATCGGGGCGTCCAAGAGCTCTTCGTCGGTCGCCGTCCGCAGCGGCGGATAGCGAAACGCCAGTTCGCGTCGCTGTTCGGCCGCCGGGGGTGGTCCGCGGTCGTCGTCGCGGCGTGCGTGGTAGAGTTGTCGAGGGCAGTACGCCGCGCTGGCGAGGTCGCTGAACGTCGGCACGGTGGGGCTGGCCGCGTTCTCGTATTTAAGCGAGAGGACAGACGAGATGCCTCTGTGTCGCCACCGCCGATGAGAAAAAGATCAGAACGAAACGTCGGTCTCGATGTCTTCGGTCGCGTCGCGGAGGCCGTCCTCGCGAGCGTCCCGTGCGAACTGCCCCGAGAGTTCCGAATCGGTCAGGAGTTCGGTGAATTCGTCGCGGAACCGGTCGTTCGCGCGGGTCGATTCGAGGTCCGCCTCGACGACGTCCGTGTAGTGACGCACGTCCGTCTCCGTCGCACCGAGTGCGGCGACCCGCTCTTCGAACGGCGCCTCTTCGACGAGCAGCGATCGGAGTTCGGTGAGGTCGAAGGGGGCGTCACGATCCTCGTCCCGGACGAGGTGGAGGTCCATCCGTGCGGCGAACACGTCCGCTGAGTCGATCCCGAGCGCGGCCGCGATGTCCGCGTCGGACTCGCCTTCGTAGTACCGCTCGATGATCGTCTGCAGTCGAGCGTCGTCGAGTTCGGACGCGAACTCGTACTTCCCGCGCATCGTCGCGATGATCTCCGCCAGACGCTTGTCGGCCTGACTCTCCCGGTCTACCGACAACGAACCGCGCCCCTCCTCCTGGCTCTCGGTCACCGTATCCGACCCGGTCGTATCGATGAAGATGTCCCGGAGTTCGGCTGTCTTTTCGTCCATGGTCGCGTATAAAATGCTGGCGCGTACAAAAGCCTACTGGCGTTGCCCACGTTCTGGCGATCAGACCGTGTAACGTCGCCCGTCAACCAAAGAATTCAAACTGGTTTACGGATATGCCTCGGTATGGAAACTTCGTCGGATTCGGTCGAACTCGTCGGTGACGAGACGACCAAGAACATCGCGCGGGCGGTCCTGTTCGCGGCGGTGACGAGCGCGACGGCCCCGATGACGATCGTCCACCCGCTCGTCCCGAACGTCCCGATCACGCTCCAGACGCTCTGGGTGCTCCTCGCGGGCGTCTTCCTCGGGCCGATCTGGGGGCCTGCCACCTTCCTCCTCTACCTCTGTGCCGGCGTCGTCGGCCTCCCGGTGTTCGCCGGCGGCAGCGCCGGACTCGGCGTGCTGACCGGGCCGACCAGCGGCTTCCTGCTGAGCTATCCGTTCGCTGCTGCGGCGATCGGGCTTGCGGTCCACGGGTTCGACGGCCTCCGGGGTCCGAAAGACGTCGCCGTCTCGCGTCTCGTCGCCGGTCTCGTCGCCGGACTGGCCGTCGTCTACGTCGTCGGCGCGCTCGGCTTCGCGTTCGCCCAGCACCTCGGCCCGGTCGCGGCCGTCGTCGCCGTCGTGATCCCGTTCCTGCCGGTCGCGCTCGTGAAACTGGTCGCCGCCGTCGCGGTCGTGCGCAGCGACGGTATCGTCGCTCGATGACCGCCTCGACGCTCGTCGCCGCTTCCGGCAACTGATGATCGACGTTCGCAACCTCACGTTCCGGTACGGTGACGACGAGACCGACACCGGCGAGTCCACTACGCGCCCGACCGCACTCGACGGCGTCTCGCTCACCATCGACGACGGCGAGTTCGTCGTCCTCTCGGGGGCGAACGGCTCCGGCAAGACGACGCTCGTCAGGCATTTCAACGGCCTGCTCACCCCCGACGAGGGCACGGTCGAAGTGAACGACCGTCCGGTCGAAGACGACCTCGTGGCCGCCCGGACCGCCGTCGGGATGGTGTTTCAGAACCCGAGAGACGGCTTCGTCGCGTCGACGGTCGCCGCCGACGTCGCCTTCGGGCCGGAGAACCTCGGCCTCTCGCACGACGATATCGACCGCCGCGTCGACGACGCGCTGGCGGCGGTCGACATGGCCGACCGCGCCTCCGCACGCATCCACGAACTGTCCGGCGGGGAACGCGAGCGGGTCGCCATCGCGGGTGCGCTGGCGATGGACCCCGACCACCTCGTCTTGGACGAACCGTTCACCGGCCTCGACTGGCCCGCCCGTCGGTCGGTGCTCGACCGTCTCGAAGCCCTCGAGGACGCCGGTCGGAGCGTCGTCATCGTCACTCACGACTTAGACGACGTCGTCAGTTTGGCCGACCGCGTCGTCGTCCTCTCGGACGGCCGAATCGTCGTCGACAGCCCGTCACCCGACTCGGAGCGGTTGCGCGAGTACGGGATTCGGCCGCCGGGCGCATCCCGGCTATCGAGGTGAGTCGATGCTCGTCGAACCCGTCCCCGGTACGTCGCTCGCCCACCGACTCGACCCCCGGACGAAGCTCTGTTTTCAGATCGGATTCGCGCTCGCGGCGTTCGCACACACGACGCCTCTCGGTCTCGTCGCGCTCACGGTCGTCGCGCTCGCGGTGCTGTGGCTGTCGTCGACACCCTTGCTCCCGACGTTGCGCGCGTATCGGGGGTTCGCGCCGTTCCTGATCGCCGGCCCGCTCCTCGGCGGTGTCGCGCTCGGTCCGCCGTGGTTCGTGCTCGCTCGCGCCGTCGACCCCGCGTTGGCGAGCTATCGGGTCGTCCTCGTCTTGCTCGTGAGCACGGCGTACATTCGAACGACGCCCGTCCGGGTGTCTCGGGCCGCCGTTCAGCGACTCGTGCCCGGTCGACCGGGCGCGCTGCTCGGGTCCGGACTGGGCTTCCTCCTGCGATTTCTCCCGCTCATGCGCGCCGACCTCGCGACCGTCCGCGACGCGATGAACGCCCGTCTCGCAGAACAGCGACCACTGCACGAGCGTATGCGTCTCGTCGCCGTCACGGGGCTTCGACGCGTTTTCCGTCGATCGGACACGCTGGCGCTGGCGCTTCAGACGCGCTGTTACTCGTGGAACCCGACGCTCCCGAGACTTCGCCTCTCCCGTCTCGACGTGCCGGTGCTCGGCGTCGCGGCGCTGCTCGTTCTCTCGGCGCTCTTCTGAGTCCCTGAGCGGGTCTAAACGTCGAACCACGCCCGTTGAGTGTGGCAAGATTTAACCCCGCGCTATTCCCCAAATCAAACATGATACAACAGGCGACGCGGCCGACTTTCTGGACGATCAGCGAAGTGGGGAAAGTCGCCTTCTACTTCTTCGCGGTCGTCGCCGTCGTCATCTTCCTCTACGGGGTGTACGAACGGTTCGGGCGCTACGCGAGGGGGAGAGACGACTGGTTCGACCGCACGGACGACATCGGCAGTCGGGCGCTGTCGGCGGCCCGGACCGTCCTCTCGAACGAGAACCAGTTCGACCGGGACACGTACGCCGGGATCATGCACGCGTTCATCGTCTGGGGCTTCCTGACGCTGCTCATCGGGACCACCATCCTCGGTGTCGACCTCGACATCTACCGGCACGCCACCGGCGGACGGTCCTTCTTCGAGGGCGCGTTCTACCTCTCGTACTCGCTGGTGATGGACGCCATGGGGCTGCTCTTCGTCGTCGGCGTCGGCATGGCGCTGTACCGACGGTACGTCGTCCACAATCACCGCCTCTGGGGAAAGCACACGTCGCTCGAAGACGGCGCGTTCGTCTGGACGCTCTTCTTGCTCGGACTCGGCGGCTACCTCCTCGAAGGTCTGCGCATCGTCGGGACGAGCGTGTGGAACCAAGCGACGGTGAGCTTCGTCGGCTACTTCGTCGCGCTGGTCTACCGGACCCTCGGCATGACGCCCGGACTGGCGAAGGGCCTCTACTGGTGGGGCTGGTGGTCTCACGCCCTGCTCGCGCTGACGTTCATCGCGCTCGTGCCCTACGCCAAGCCGTTCCACATGATCTCGTCGTTCGCCAACGTCGTCACCCGCGACGACAAGGCCGGCAAACGCCTGCCGGGCGTCCCGGTCGATCTGGACCACGTCAACGCCGAGGACATAGACGACTTCTCGTGGAAAGAACTGCTCGACCAGGACGCCTGCACCAAGTGCGGTCGGTGTTCGTCCGTCTGCCCGGCCAAGGCGTCCGGTCGCCCGCTCGACCCGCGCGACGTCATCCTCGACTTGAAATCCTACCGCGAATCGCGTGACGCGGGCACCGCAGACGAGATACCCATCGTCGCCGACGGCGGTCAGAGCGTCATCGACGCCGAGACGATGGAGTCCTGCATGGCCTGCATGGCCTGCATGGACGCCTGCCCCGTCGACATCGAACACCTGAAGTCGTTCACTCGGATGAACCGCCAACTCACCGACGAGGGCGAGGTTCGGCCGCAGTTGCAGGAGGTCTTCCAGAACGTCATGCAGAAGGGCAACACGTTCGGCAACTCCGCCCGCAACCGGGCCGACTGGGCCGACGACTTAGACTTCGATATCACGGACGCCCGCGAGGAGGACGTGGAGTTCCTCTGGTACGTCGGCGACTACCCCTCCTACGACGAGCGCAACAAGAAGGTCGCCCGCTCGCTGGCGAAGATCCTCGAGCACTCGGGCGTCTCCTTCGGCATCCTCTTCGAGGACGAGAAGTACGACGGCAACGACGTCCGCCGCGCAGGTGAGGAGTTCCTCTACCTCGAACTCGCGGGCCACCACGTCGAATCCTTCGAAGACTGCGACTTCGAGAAGATCGTCTGTACCGACCCGCACTCGTTCAACACGATGAAAAACGAGTACCCCGAGGTCGACTTCGCCGAGTTCGCAGACGACCCGATGATGCCCTTCGAGTACGAGGGATACTGGAACGAGAACGGCGAAATTCCGGTCTACCACTACACGCAGGTCGTCGAGGAACTCGTCCGCTCGGGCCGCCTCGGCCTCGACGGGACCGAACTCGACTACACCGTCACCTACCACGACCCGTGCCACCTCGGTCGGTACAACGACGTCTTCGAGGCACCCCGCGAGATCATCCGCGCGACCGGCGTGACGCTCTCGGAGATGCCACGTAACCGCAACAATTCGTTCTGTTGTGGCGGCGGCGGCGGTGGCCTCTGGATGGACTTCGATGAGGAACCGAAACCGAGCGAGGAGCGACTCCGCGAGGCCCTAGAGGACACCGACGCCGCCGATGCCGTCGAGAAGTTCGTCGTCGCCTGCCCGATGTGCATGACGATGTACGAAGACGGTCGCAAGACGGGCGGCTTCGAGGACGATCTGGAAATCGTCGACATCGCCGAACTCGTCGTCGAGGCGCTGGAGACGAAGGTAACCCCGTCGGCGGGTCAGCGGACGCCGACGGCGGCGGACTAAATCTCGGTCCGGTTTCTCACTCCTCACTTCCGATGGGATTCGGTGTGCATCGACCGAGAGTCCGGACTAAATTCGCCGCAGGAACGTCCGTATCTCGGTGACGACGGCGTCGTATGCGTCTTCCATGACGTAGTGTCTGGCGTCGGGGACGTGCACCAATCGACCGTCCGACAGCGAGTCGGCGGCGTCCAAATCTCGGACTCGACGTTCGACGTCGCCATCTGATCGCAGAACGAGCGTGGGGCACGTAATTTGCGGGAAGATTTCGGCGAGCGTCGAGGGATATCCCTCTCGTGCCACCTCGGCCACGTGAGGGCTACATTCAAGCGACGCCGTCGCGAGACGGCGAGCTTGATCGGGGTCTCGTTCCGAGTAGTGTTCTGCGACGAGGTCCTCCACTGACTGCCCGGCGACGTTGTCGAGTATCTCGCGGACGAGTGCCGCCCGTTCCTCGGGGTCACGGTCGGGTGTCTGGTGTATGCCGACGGGATCTTCGAGTATCAGTGCACGTGGGAGTTCAGGACGTTCGGCAGCCGTCCACGCGACGGTTGCACCTCCCATCGAGTGACCGAGCAGGATCGGATTCTCGATTTCCAGTTCGCGAACCACCCCAATGAGATCAGCGACCCGACTCTCGACGTCGTAGCCGGTCTCCGATGCGTCCGAGCGGCCGTGGCCGCGGGCGTCGTACACCACTACCTCGTACTCTTCTGCGAGATCCTTGACGAGCGGTAGCCACCGCTGTCCGCTGTCGTAGAGTCCGTGAGCCATCACTATCGTCGGTCCGTCGCCGGTTCGGTAGTATCGGAGGTCGACGCCGTTCGCTCGGAGCGTCGCGGTGTTCCACTGGTCTGGCAGAACCATTGGAGTCCTCCTTATCGGCAGCGAATGTATAAAATTTGCCATATTATCCGTGAGAGGTCGCTCTCGTCGAGCGCCCACTGCGAACGATTGCGATCGGTGCCGAGTAAAAATCGGACGGGATGACGAACCGCGATACGTCGCGGTCGACGTTCCGTTGCCGTCTCCGGTCGGTTCGCGTGTCGATCGTCTGGTATGATTCGCTAGTCTTTGAACTCCTTCCGGAAGCCGCGGAACTCGGTACGGTGGGCCTCCTCGTCGGAGAGCAGCGTCACCGCGATGTCCTCCGTGACCGGATCGTCAGCTTCCTCGGCGGCTTTGACGAGCGAGCGGTAGGTTTCGATCGCGTCCTCTTCGGCTTCGATCACGCCGTCGATCACGTCGACGACCGCGGTCGTGTCCTCCGGTGGCTGAAGCGACTCCTGTCGCGCTTCGAAGTCGAGCGACCCCGGGGGGCTCTGATCGAGTTGTTTCAGCCGTTCTCCAAGCATCTCCGCGTGTCCGAGTTCCTCTTGGACGTCCTGACGGAGCGAGTCTTTGACCTCTTCGGCGCGTAATCCATCGAGGACGATGGAATTGGCGAGGTAGTTCATGACCGTCTCCAGTTCGTCTTGGTAGGCTCGGTGGAGCAAGTCCGCCACTTCGTCAGAAGACATGCGTTCGCGTAGTCGTGGCCGAACTGGCTCAATCTATCGGCCAACGTCAGCGCCTGGGGGTCCGACGATCTGAATCGGACAACCGTGCTTTTGTGGCTCCCGCCCGTCACCTTCGGTCATGGCGCGCCCCCGACTCGTCTACGACGACGACTGCGGCTTCTGTACGTGGTCGGCAGACTTCGCCGACCGAAACGGTAACTTCGAACTCGTCGGGTTCTCGGACCTCTCCCCGGAACTCCGAGAACAACTCCCCGACGACTACGAAACCTGCGTTCACCTCGTCGTCGACAGCGCCGTCTACTCCTGCGGCGAAGCGACCGAGCGGATACTCGTCCGCTGCTTCCCGGCGCTCGAGTTTCCGATCTCTATCCTCCGGTGTGTCCCCGGCTACGCCGACCTCCGCGAGCGACTGTATCGGTGGGCCGCCGATCGGCGCGCGCTGTGGGGTAAGATCGTCAGTAAAAGTTCCGTGTAGTCGGTCGAATCGCTCTGCTCAGGCGAGTGCGTGCTCGATACGGTCGAGCACTCCTTCACCGGGTGACTGATCGCGTACGGGCGCATCGTCGAGATAGCGCCGGAGGACGCACTGCAGTGTCCGCAGTTGATACCGGTCGAACGACGCGCCGTCTTCGAGTACCCAGAGCATCTCTCGTTTCCGCTCCGGGTCGTCGTCGTCTTCGATCGCTCGTTCGAACTCTGCGACGAGCGTGGCGTGGACGACCCACGCCTGTTCGGGTGATAGGTCGAGCGGTACTGGCTGGTCCTGTGCCGGTGAAGTCATTCGTCTTCTCCACTCTGTACTACGTTTTGCGACATATAAATGTTTGACCATTGTTGTCATGTAGCACAGTCTTTGGGGAGAACTGATAGTTCCGATTGCCCGCCCAAATCGCACGACAATGGGCTGATTCGCGCGGAGACCCAATTTCAGCCGTTCGCTGAAATCGAAGCGCACCTCGGTCGATCACTCGAAGGCCGCGATTCCGGTTGCTCACCGGAATCGCAGGAGTTCTCGATATTCACTCAAACGCTGCGATCCCGGTGAGATCCTGCCCCAACACCAACGTGTGAATGTCGTGGGTACCCTCGTACGTGTAGACCGTTTCGAGGTTCGCGAGGTGACGCATCGGCGAGTAATCGGTCGTGATGCCGTTGCCGCCGAGCATCTCGCGGGCGACGCGAGCCTGCTCACGCGCCATGCGGACGTTGTTCCGCTTGGCCATCGAGACGTGTTGCGGTCGGAGGTCGCCGCGCTCTTTGAGTTCCGCGAGGCGGTAAACGAGCAACTGGGCGGTCGTGATCTGGGTCGCCATCTCCGCGAGTTTCTGCTGTTGGATCTGGAACCGAGCGATGGGACCGCCGAACTGGTCGCGGTCCTTCGCGTACTCGCGGGCCGTCTCGAAGCAGTCGCGGGCGGCACCGACGACGCCCCACGCGATGCCGTAGCGGGCCTGCGTGAGACAGGAGAGCGGCCCCTTCATGCCGGAGACGCCGGGGAGGACGTTCTCTTCGGGCACGCGAACGTCACTGAGGCCGATCTCGCCCGTGATCGAGGCGCGCATCGACAGTTTGTCGTGGATTTCGTTGGTCGTCACGCCGTCGCGGTCCGTCTCGACGAGGAAGCCGCGAACCGGCGACTCCTCGGCGGACACGTCCCGCGCCCAGACGAGGGCGATGTCCGCGATGGGCGAGTTCGTGATCCACGTCTTCGACCCCGAGAGGACGTACTCGTCGCCGTCTCTCTCGGCGCGCGTCTCCATCGACGACGGGTCTGACCCGTGCTCGGGTTCGGTGAGTCCGAAACAGCCGACCGCCTCGCCCGCACCGAGTTTCGGCAGCCACTCTTCTTTCTGCTCGTCGCTGCCGTACGCGTAGATCGGGTACATCACGAGCGCACCCTGCACGCTCGCCATCGAACGCAGTCCGGAGTCGCCCGCTTCCAACTCCTGCATCAAGAGCCCGTAGGCGGTCTCGGAGACGCCCGGGAGTCCGTAGCCGTCGATGTTCGGCGCGTAGAATCCGAGTTCACCGAGTTTCGGGATCAACTCCGTCGGGAACGTCCCGTTCTCGAAGTGCTCGCCGACGTCCGGCTTGATCTCCTTTTCGACGAATTCGCGGGCCATGTCGCGGATCATCCGCTCTTCTTCGTCGAGGTCCGCCTCTAATTCTACGTAATCGAGCATGCAAAACCTCGGGACGGCGACCTCAAAAACGTTCGTAAGTATTGCCCGACTATCGGCGACCGTCGGTAATCGCGGACGCTGATCTCGTGGTGGCGCTTTGCTCTCGTGGCATCACTCGTACCGCCCCGTCTCACGCTCGCAGTCGAGACAGCGTGTCACGACGGCGTCGTCCTCTCGGACGACCTCGTGGGGTGTCTTCTCGCCGCAGTGTTCGCACTCGCGCCGGAGGTCGGTCGGCCCCTGTTCGCGCGGTGCGCCGAGCGCGAGCGCGACGACTCGGTCGTCGCCGCGGTTCCACCCGCGCTGCCACTCGCCGGGCGTGAAGCGAATCGCCTCGTCGGTGTCGACGACGACGTCGCCGGTCTCGGTTTCGAACGTCGCCGTCCCCGCCAGCACGACGAACACCTCCTCCTGTTCGCGGTGACGATGATAGCAGTAGCCGAAGCTGTCGCCCGCTTCGAGTTCGAAGTAGTTCAGGGCGACATCGTCCGTTTCGAGTGCACTCGAGAGCGGTCGAAAGACGGCGGCCGGAGCGGTGTACGAGTCGATGTCGTCGAGGCGGACGTGATTCACGGTCGCCAGACGGTCGACGTCGACAAAGGTGTCGCTGTTTGCACTCGACTGCGATACCGCTCGCGACCGAACGCGACGCTGTTTCCAGCCGAACGCGACCCCCTTCACAACCGAGCGACGACGCCCCTTCGAGCGCGTCGAGAGTACCTTTTTCACGACTCTTGCCCATCCCTCGCTGTGAACGAATCCACCCCGCTCGACCGGTTCCGAGAGAACGCGACGGAGATCGTCTCCGTGCTGGTTACAGGTATCTGGCTCGCGGCCCTTCTCACCGGACAGAGCTGGTGGCTCGGTGCGCTGCTCTTCGGCTACATCGTAGTCGTGCCGATCGCTCGACTGCTGTTCGGTGACGAGGAGGACACCGAAAACGACGGAACAGATGGGACGCTCCGCGACCGGACCGAGTACGAGCGGACGACGTCCCGCTCGTCGCGAGGTGACCGAGTCACCAATCCGTCGAGCGATCCCTCCGAAACGCCGCTACAGGTCCTTCGGCGGCGATACGCCGAGGGCGAACTCAGCGACGAGCAGTTCGAGCGGAAACTCGAACGCCTCCTCGAAAACGAGACGCTCGAAGACGTCGAGGACGCGGCCGCTCGTGAGCGAGCGCGGCTAGCCAACACCCGGGAGCGGGACCGAACGTACGAGGAGTGAGACTCGCGGCCCGTCGCTCGCCGATCACCGAGCGGACGCGACGTCGACGACCTTCGTTACGTGCGGGAGGTCGTTTCGTCTCCCGAATTGGAGGACTGCGCGATCACCGGGGATCAGGCGGTTGAACTCGGTCCGCTCGATCCGGTAGCCGTAGGCGTTGCCGGTCGGCACACCGGCGACGTCTTCCGGTTCGTAGAGCGTCAAGACGACGTTGTACTCGACGTCGTCGTACGCGTTCGAGAGCTTCCGGGCCTGTCCGCTGCTTACGTGGAGCGGTCCCGAGTCGGGAAAGGCGACCGGACCGTCCTTCTCGTAGGGGACGATGTCGAGGTCGAGATCGAGCGGTGCCGGGCGGTCGAACGCACCGTCGGCGGGTTCGTTTCCGACGTACTGTCGAACGCTCCGAGCGTCGGTGACGTATACTCCTTTGAATTCGACGGCGGCGACGACGTCGTCTGGCTTGGACGCGAACGCGCCCAGACAGCCCGACATCGAGGCGAGTCCGGCAGTCGCAAGTCCGGTGGCAGCGAGGAACCGGCGGCGTGTACTAAAAGACATCGAGAGGACTGTCGTGTCTGTTCACTGACTCCTCGTAAATTCCTTTCGCTGCCGCCGTCGGCGGTCAGTGGACGAAGACGAACGAGCGGTTCGCTTCGTCGACGGCGAACGAGTCGAGCGCCGAGATGTCCTGTTCGACCCCCGTCTCGATCTGCCGAATCGACTCGTAGCCTGCGTCTTCCAGTTGCCCGCGGATCGCGGCAACGTCGCGTTCGGCGTCGTCTAAGAGCATCGGATGAAGTTCGAGGAGGATGTCCGGACGGTGCCGGTCGAGCGTCTCCACCGCACCGTCGACCACGCGTCGCTCTGCCCCCTCGACGTCGATTTTGAGGAGATCGAGCGAATCCTCGGGCGACCAGACGGAGTCCAGTCGGCGCGTTTCGATCTCTACTCGACGTGCGGACTTTCGCTTCTCCATGATCGAACCCGTCCCGAGGTTCGACTCCGGCGGGACCGTGATGTGCGCCGTGCCGTCTTCGTCCGCGAGGGCGTAGTCGTGGATCAGGACGTCGGCCGCCGGGTTGAGATCGAGGTTTCGCTCGAACCGATCGACGATGGGAGGGAGCGGTTCGAACGCCTCGACTCGACTCTCCGGGGCGGCTTCGAGTCCACAGAGGATCGAGTAGAATCCGATGTTCGCACCGACGTCGACGAACGTGATCGGCTCGTCGGCGACGAGTCGACTGAAGAATTCGATCGCCTCCGGTTCGAACGTCCCCGTCGCGAGGCCGATCTCTAGCCGGTTGGCGCCGTCGGTCTGAATCGTCACGCCGTACGGCGTTTCTTCGATTCCCGGTTGCGAGAGCCGTTCGACGGCGTAGTTGTACATCGGTAACGCCGGTCTGAGTGCACGCGTCACAGACGGCGGTGTTCGGTCGTGTACTACGCGGAGCGCTTCGAGAACCCGTGACATGCTGTTCTCTGGTACACTTCGTTTGGCTATAATGTCCTGAGATCGTTGTGTAGCGTTTCGACCGCAACAGTTGTTGCCAAACACCTTTACAAACCCGAACTGGCGCGTTAACCGCCGATCTCGGCGACGCTACCGCTCGACCGTGAGTGGTTGTGGCGTCGACGGCCGATCGTGCGGAGCGATAAACATCAAATAATTATCATTAATGGGGCTACTGCGGTAGTCAGCGGTTACGCCGTCGCGTCGGTTCGAATACGCCGAGCGTACTCGACGAAATTGTCGAAGAGTTGCTTCGCTTCGCACGCGGCGCTGAAGTTTTCGTCCGTGATTCCCGCGATGACGCTCTCGATGCGCTCGTCGCCCAGGAACTCCTTGCCGGACGCCACTTCTTCGGCTGTCTGCATGTCGTATTCCGGGTGGAACTGGACGCCGAAACAGTGGCCGTCGCGGAACGCATGGACACCGTACTCGTTCTCCGCGAGCACCGTCGCTTCGGGCGGGAGTTCGACGACGGCATCGCCGTGCGTCGTGAACACCGTAAACGTCTCCCTGATGCCGTCGAACAGCACGCCCCCATCGCCACCGTGGGTCACTTCGCGGTACCCGATCTCGAATTCGCCCATGTCCGCGACGCGCCCACCCAGCGCCTCCGCGAGCACCTGATGGCCGAAGCAGACGCCCAGTATCGGGAGTCCGCGGTCGGCCGCCTCGGCTGTCCATTCGACCAGCGGATCGATCCACGCCTCGTCGCCGTACACCGACGAGCGTGACCCGGTGACGACGGCACCGTCGAAATCGAACCCGTCGGGCAACTCGCCTTCCGTGGCATGAAACTCGACGAGATCGGCGTCGAGTTCGCGTCTGAAGTTCCGGCTCGTACTCGACGCCCCGTGTGAGGCATCGAGCAGAGCAAATCGGAGTCGGCTCATTGTTTTTCCCTTTTCGTCTGCGACTAAGTGCCTTGCGTCACCGGCGACGCCGTCGGCCGAAACGAGAGTCACGACTGCGAGGCGATCGGATACCGCCGACCCCTCCGCTATCGAATCAGTCATCGCATTCGACGGCTCCGCATCGAATCCGAACTTCAATGTGTACTAGCCGTCGCCGGATCGGTGTCACTGCCGATCTGTATATGTCCCGTTGGTACCTAATTGGACCACGGACCCCCCAGCT
Organism: Haloferacaceae archaeon; assembly: GCA_963715525.1. Taxonomy (GTDB): domain Archaea; phylum Halobacteriota; class Halobacteria; order Halobacteriales; family Haloferacaceae; genus MFD01721-c6. The sequence continues at coordinate 3,084,004 of OY970248.1, read as the reverse complement.
ACCATGTATTCGTCACCCACCGTGAGGGAAGTTGAAACGACCGATCCACCGAACGGTTCCCGCTCATCTCGCACGACGGCGGCGTGGTGCACGTTCCCGCGGTGTTGGTTCCGTAGCGAGGGTGCCCATCGATGACTACCACGAGCGAGGATACGAAGACCGACGACTCGTTGAGCGAGCTAACGATGTTCGTCGACTTTCGATTCGATCACCCGCTCCTTCGACAGACGTTCGAGCGAGTCCCGGAGATGGAAGTGGAGTGGATCCAGTCGGATATCGTCGACGACCGATCCCGGGTGTTCGTCTGGGTGACGGGTCCTGACTTCGAGGCGTTCGAGGCGGCACTGGAAGCGGACCCGACGGTGACCACCTCCCTCCAGATGATGGAGTTCGGCTACCGCCGACTGTACAACTTCGAACTCGTCAACGAAGGTGCCGAGAAGGACATGTACTCGCTCCTAGTGGACGAAGGCGCCTTCATTCAACATCTCCGAGGGACTCACGAGGGGTGGGAATTCCGCATCGCGTTCCCCGACGAAGAGGCGCTACACAGACTCGTTGAATTCGCCTCCGAGCACGATATCGACTTCGAGGTTCACCGGATCTTCCGGACACGGAACGTCGACCACGAACACGGTCACGGGATCTCTGAGAAACAGCGGGACGCACTGCTCACCGCCCTCGGAGAGGGCTATTTCGACGTCCCACGGACGGTCACGATGGACGAGCTAGCCGATCAGTTCGACATCTCGGGGGCCGCAATGTCCCAGCGTATCCGCAGAGGTATGAAAGGGCTCCTCGAGAGCGTATACGCGTCCGACATCGAGTCGATCGAGGCCGAGTAGACGTACACCCGCTTCACTGACTGTTCACGACGAGAACGACCGACGTACGGACCGCCGATCGGTCGGGGAAACACATTTCAGACGACCGTGAGTCTCACACCCATGGCAGACACGCCGCCGACCTGCTACGAATACCGCATCGAAACCGTCGACGCAGGAATCGTCTCCGCAAAGCCGAAGATGGACGTCGGACAGTTGAACCACCTCGGCAGCGAGGGCTGGGAACTGACCGGCGTCACGACGCTCAGCGACGCGACTACGACGTTCTACTTCAAGCGACCCGTGCAGGAGTAACCTCGGCCCTCTCCTTCCGAGCACCTCACTCGTCGTCGGTCAGTCCCTCTAGAAAGGCGAGAAGGCGGTCGTTAACGATCCGCGAGTGCTCGACGTGTGCGAGGTGACCCGCCCCCTCGACCGGGACGAACTCGCCCCGCGGCAGGCCCTCGGCGAGATTCCGTCCCCTTTCGACGGGCCAGACGGCGTCGTCGGTGCCGTGGACGACGCGGGCCGGGACCGTCACCTCGTAGAGTCGGTCGCTCGCGTCGAACCGCTCGACTGCGGCGGCCTGTGCACCCCACGCTTCGGGCGGCGCGTCTTCGTGCGTCCGCCACTCGACAACCTGATCGACCACGTCCGATTGCGCCTCGAAGAACTCGGCCGAGAGCGCCGCCTCCAGCGACTGCCGGATCGTCGCCGGATCGTTCGGCGCGCCGTACAGTCGCCGAAGGTCGAGTCCGTCGCCCATCGCCGCGGTCCCGATGAGAGTGAGACTCGCTGCCCGTGACGACGAGAGTGCGGTCCGGAGGGCGACCATCCCTCCCAATCCCACACCGACGAGATGGGCCTTCCCGACGCCCCGGTCGGCGAGCACGACTTCGAGGTCCTGTGTCAGTTCACCGACGGTGTACGGACCCGGTGGGCTGTCTGAGCGACCGATTCCGCGGAGGTCGGTGACGAGACTCTCGTACGGTCCCGCGACGGCCGCGTGCTGCCAGCCCCACTGCCACGCGCCGTACCCCGCGTCGCCGACGAAGGCGACGGTGTCGCCCGCGCCGTCAGTTTCGTAGTTGAGGTCGACGCCGCCGTTCGATGCTGTGGGCATAGTCGTCGGTTCGTTATCGCTCCGGGTGAGCGTTGCGTTCTCTCCCTCTGTACCTCGTCCTCAGTCGACTTCCTTGATCACTTTCGCCGGGTTGCCGCCGACGACGACGCCGCCCGAAACGTCTTTCGTGACGACGGCACCCGAGGTGACGACGACGTCGTCGCCGATGGTCACACCCGGATTGATGACCGCCCGCCCGCCGATCCACACGTCGTCGCCGATGGTCACCGGCTCACCGGCTTCTAGTCCCTTCGCTCGCTCGGCCCCCCGGAGCGGATGCGTGGCGGTGTAAATGTGTACGCCGGGTCCGAGGAGGCATCGGTCACCGACGCGCACCTCGCAGACGTCGAGAACGACGCAATCGAAGTTGGCGAAGAAGCCGTCGCCGACGTGGATGTTGGAGCCGTAATCGCACCGAAAGGGCGGTTCGAGGAAGGCCCTCTCCCCGCTCGACCCGAACAACTCCTCGATGAGCGACGCCCGCGTCTCGTAATCGGTCTCCGTCGTCCGGTTCAGGAGTCGGGTGAGCCGTCGCGCCTCCTCGCGTTCCTCGACGAGCACCGGGTCCATCGGATCGTACAACTCGCCGGCCAACATCTTCGCTTTCTCCGAAGTCATCGTGGTCTCTCGGATACGATCAGTTTCTATTCATATCTTCTGATCGTAGTCCAGCGACCCCGAACGTATATCTCGAACGAACGCTATTGGCTCTCATGCGTACGCGTCGCCGTCGTCTTCTCCGCGCGAGCAGTGCGGGTATCGCCGCCACACTCGCAGGTTGTTCGTCGATCACCAACCCCTCCACATCCGATCCGAAGTCGCTGGGCGAGACACAGACGTATCGCGACACCTCACTCAGCGTCGACGAGGTCTCGGTGGTGGGGACGTTTCTCCGTTCGACTCCGGACGGGTTCTGGCAGCCGACGCGGCTCGGTCTGGATCGGTACGTCTTCGTACAAATTCGCGCCGACGGCTGCTCGCCACCTTCCCCGACCGATCTCCACTTCGTTACGAAGCGGAACGACGAGCGACTCACCGGAACGATCGAACCGGGTGACCTCGCACCCCAACTGCGCGTCTACGGACTCGGACGACGATACCACCCCGAGGATGACGTCCTCTCCGGTTGGGTCGCCTTCGAAACGGACGTCGCCGATCACCCGCCTGCGGAGGCGTACGTCGAGTGGCAGAACCGACGCTGGCGACTCACCGAGGCCCAGCGGAAGAACCTCGCCGGTGGCGTTCCGGCGTTCGAGTACGCGACGGTCACGTTCCCCGATCGGATCAAGAGTGGACAACCGCTGACACTGCGGGTTGCGGTCAAGAACACGAATCCGCGATACGGCGGCGTCTGCCGCGATGCGATCCATCTGCTCGAACCACGTCCGGCCTACGTCGATCTACTGGAGACCGCTCGGTCGTTCTCGTTGGAGATCGGTCCCGGCGAAACTGCACGCTGGACTCACACTTTCGACAAATCGTTCACACGGGCCGCGTCGACGATTCGCCTCGATCTCAGAACTCACGCCGGACAGCGAACGCTGTCCGTCGACGTGTCGTAACGGTCCCTCAGTCAGCGTCGAACGCCGTCTTCGGACGTTCTGTTTCGACCACCAGATGTATGTAGGGACACATATGACTAGGGAAAGTAGAACTGATGACTCGTCGTCGCGTTCACCGTCCGTTTTTCCGCCCGCGTGAGTGTCCCGCCGCGCGATCGGCCGGATAGCCGCAGCACTCGTCCGGCCTCGCTACGCCTCCGTAGTTGTACTTTATCCCCATAGCACACGCGCATGCCCACGCTCACCGAGTCGACGGCCTCCGGCGATCGAGAGACCGCTGGCGGCCCGTCGGCCCGTACTCCGAATCGATTGCAGTCGACGCACAGAACACAGACAGCACGATCGTCGCTCGCATCGTCCGGATCGCCACGGTCCGGGACTCGCCGGAGGTCGCCGAGATGACCGACCACGACGAGTCCGCCGGAGCGCCGGAGGGGAGCCACCCGTCGATCTGGCGAAACCGGAACTTCCTCCGGTTCTTCTGCGGGGAGTTCGTGACGAACGTCGGGGACAGCCTCTACACTGTCGCCATCCTGTGGCTGGTCTTCCGACTCAGCGGTTCGACTTTCCTCACCGGGGTGGCGAATTCGCTGTTGTTGCTCCCGTGGCTCTTGCAAATCGTCGCCGGACCGATCGTGGATCGCTTCTCGATCAAGCGGCTCTTGGTGGGGGCGCAACTCGTCCAAGGAATCGTGATTCTCGTGCTCCCCCTCGCCGCCGACACGGGGCACTTGAGCACCGGACTCGTCCTCGTGACGATTCCCGCGTTGTCGCTGGTGACGCTGGTGCTCTTTCCGGTTCAGTCCGCGCTCGTCCCTCGCATCGTCGCCCCCGATCAGCTATCGCGAGGTAATTCGGCGCTCGCCACCGTCACGCTCGGGCTAGATATGATCTTCGAGGCCATCGGCGGTGCCCTCATCGCCACCTTCGGTGCGATGGCGCTGTTCGTCACGGACTCGCTCACGTTCGCCATCTCCGGGATCCTGTTCTTCGGAATGGTCGTCCCGACAGCCGATGGAGACGGTGAGCGATCCGAATGGGACGGTTCCGAATACGTCGACGATCTACGCGAGGGGATCGACGTCCTCCGCGGGACGGTCCTCGTCGACATGGTGTTTACGTCCGCGGTGTTCCACTTCGCACTGGGCGTGACACTCGCGATTCTGCCGGCGTTCGGATCGGAACACGGCGGACCGATGCGATACGGCCTCCTGCTCGGCGCACTCGGCGTCGGACGGATGGTCGGCTCGATGGTCGCCTCGCCTCTCGAAGGCGTGCCGTATGGCCGGTCGAAAGCAGTCGCGTTCGTCGGCTCCGCCGCCCTCCAGATCGTCTCGGTTTACTCGCCGTCGACGATCTTCTCCGTGGCGTTGTTCGGCCTCGCGTGGATTCCCGCCGGAGCCAACGACGTGCTGGTGTCGACGCTGAATCAGAAGGTGTTCCCCAGCGACCTCCTCGGGCGCGTCTCCGCCATCAGAGGGACCGCGTCCACGGCCACGTTGCCGATCGGTTCGCTGGTCGGCGGGTTCGTCGCCGAGCAGATCGGAACGACGACGACGATGGGACTCGCGGCGTTCGGATTCGGATTCGTCGGTCTCTACTTCGCGTTGCGGTCCCCACTTCGGAACCTTCCCGCGATGCGTGACGTCACTCCGGCGGATATCGGGATTCGTGATTCGGGGGAGACTGGCGATTGAGGGTCACGTGCTTACCCGCTCTCAGGTACCGTCTCGCTGACTCATCTCAGACCGCCGCCAGCGCATCGAAGCTCGGCGCGTTCCGGTGTGTTCCATAAACCGGAGGAAATACCCGTCCGGATCTTGGACCATGAACTCTCGGTAACCGCGTTCGACGTCGTCCACCCGATACCACGTCTCCCGAATTTCTCCGAATAGCTGGTAATCGTCGCCCGTGAGACGATTCACGTACGAATCGATCGAATCGACTTCGATCCGGAGATTTATTCCCCTCCCATAGGGACGGTGCATCTCGCTGGTCACCCACCATTCACTCCCCGTCCGTTCCTCGATCATGAGTTGGGCACCTTCGACGGAGAGATAGGCGAACCGTGGATCGTCACGGGTATACTCCACGGTGAAACCGAGCGTCTCGACGTAAAACGAGAAACTCCGCTGGTAATCCGTAACGAGTAATTCCGGTGTGAGAGGTGTCCATTCCATACCGATATCGGTGTGACGGCAACCGACAATAGTCGATCGTGAGTGTGTCTGGCACCCTCTCGGCCGGTTTGTGATTCCGTGCTCATCCCATCTACGATGTGGGAATCGCTCTGCGACTCGCTCACGGCTGGAATCGCCGAAAGAACCGTTTAGACGACCTCGAAACCCCCTCCCGCTCGCACGCTCTGAGCGACATATCCCTCGCTGCCGCTCGGAATAGAGATCACTCAGAGCGCGCGACCAGTCGGCACGGGCGGGACCGAAGGTCCCGCTTGCTCTCGTTCGTCCTTCGGGACTCACGAGAACCCCTTTCAGTCCCACCCGACGGCGATTCTGGCCGTCTCAGGCGTCCACTTTGACGATGATCTCGACGCCTTCAGGCGTTCAAGACCTGCCGAAGCAGGTCAGGCGCTTCCTCCAGCGTCTCGTCGAGTTGGTCGATGTTCGGCCCGCCGCCCTGCGCGAAGTCCGCGGGACCGCCGCCGCCGCCGCCGACGCGGCCAGCCAGTTGGCCGACCAGTTCGCCGGCGTTCAGGTCTACGTCGTCCGGGACGCCGACGACGAACTGGGCGCTGCCGCCCGCGCCGCTGCCGAGGACGGCGACCTTGCCCTCGTCGACGAGCGCGTTCGCCGTCGCGCGAAGTTCGTCCGAGTCGGCGTCGATGCGCTGGACGACGACCGGCGTGCCGTCGATGTCGATCTCGTCCGTTCCGGCCGCCGCACGCGCCTCCGCGAGTTCGTGCTTGAGACGGTCGATGGTCTTGCCCCGCGCCTTCCACTCGTCGAAGAAGCGTTCGGCGGTGTCGGGAACGTCCTGCGGACTCACGTCCAGCACGTCGGCCGCGTCGTAGAGGGCGTCCTCGGTGCGCTGGGTCGCCTCGATGGCGGCGTCGCCCGCCGCGAAGATGATCCGCTCGACGCCGTCCTGGACGGGTTCCGTGTTGAGGATCTTGACACAGCCGATGTCGCCGGTGCGCTTTACGTGCGTGCCACCGCAGGCCTGCACGTCCTCGGCGACGTGGATGAGGCGGATCTTCTCTCCTGGCGGGATGCCGCCCTGATAGAGGTCGAAGCCGTAGCGCTCCTCGGCGTCGTGGCGGTCCGGCCACTCCTGTTTGACCGGGACGTTGTCCATCACGAGTTCGTTGGCGAGTCGCTCGATCTCTTTGACCTCCTCACGCGTGATGCGCTCGTAGTGGGTGATGTCGAAGCGCGAACTCGCGATGCCCTTCTGCGCACCCGCCTGCCGGATGTGTTCGCCGAGAACCTCCCGGGCCGCGTGTCCGACGATGTGGGTCGCCGTGTGGTGACGCATCAGGCGACGACGCCGTGTGACGTCGATCTTCCCGCGAACGAACTCGCCCTTGCCGGGGTCTTTGTCCGTGTGGTGGAGGATGACGTCGTCGTGGAGTTGGACGTCGTCGACCTCGGCGGTCACGTCCTCGCTCATCAGCGACCCGTTGTCGGCGGGTTGGCCACCGCCCTCGGGGTAGAACATCGTCTGATCGAGCACGACGTCGTACCCGTCTTCACGCTCGAACACGTCGAGGACGACCGCCTCGAACTCGGTTCGGTCCTGGTCTTCGTAGTAGAGGCGCTCGGTCGTCGGGAGTTCCGAGAGCCGGTCGTCGCGGGTCTCCGTCTCGGTGGCGGCCCCTTCAGTGTCGTGTCGGGCGACGACGAGCGAGAGGAAATCGTCCGGGATGTCGACGGTCGCGCCGTGTTCCTCGGCGATCTCTTCGACCATATCCGGCTGGATACCGTGGGAGTCGTACAACTCGATGAGCGTCTCCGTCGGGATCGGTTCGCCGCTTCCGGCGTACTCGTCGGCCAGTTGGCTCACCTTGCGGCTGCCGCGTTCGAGCGTCTTGCGGTACTTACGCTCCTCCGTGCGGACGATGTCGCGGATGCCGTCGCGGTTCTCGTAGCCGAGGCGCTTCGCCTGCATGTCGACGAGTTCGTCGAGCGGCGCGTCGACGCCGACGTTGTCGACGAGGCGCTTCGTCCGGCGGAGCACCATCCGGGCGAGGTAGCCCGTGCTGACGTTCGACGGGACGATGCCGTCGCCGAACATGTACGCGAGCGCGCGGCAGTGGTCCGCGATGGCGTAGATGTCTTCGAGCGGGCCCATCAGGTCGACGAGTTCGTCGCGGTCGACGTCGAGGCGGTCGGCGATGACCCGACGGGCGGAGTCCATGTCCTCGGCCTCGTCGATGTCCATGTGTCCCGCGAGTTTCGCCGCTCGGTGGACGAGTTCCTCTTCCTCGTCGGTGTGCTCGATCCCGGCGTTCTCTTTGAGGAACGCGATCATATCGGGATAGACCGCCTCGTAGACCGTCGGCGTCCCCTGACTCATCCACGTCCAGCGTTCGAGCCCGTAGCCGGTGTCGACGATGTACGTGTCCATCGGCGTGTAGCGGTTGCCGTCCTTGAGTTCGTACTCGCCCTCGGGGTCCTGCACCATCGACATGAAGACGAGCGTCGCCAGTTCCGCGCCCCGGTAGATGACCTCGATCGCGGGTCCGGCGTTGCCCCCGCCGACCCACGGGTCCTCGATGTAGGTGATCTCCTCGATGTCCGCTCCCATCGACTCGAACAGCGTGTCACAGAGTTCGACGGTGTGATCTTTCCAGTACACCTCGCCCGAGTAAGCGTACTCGTCGCCGACTTCTTCGCGCGCGTTGAACGCGTGGTGGGCCATCATCTCGAAGGCCATCGTGTGTCGGCCCGTCTTCCCCACGTTGTCGATGTCCTGCATTCGGATACAGGGCTGAGAGATACAGAGCGGGTTCGCGGGCGGTGGGGTCTGTCCGCTCGTGACGAGCGGCTGGAAGTCCGCGATCGACGCGATGGTGAGCATCATGTCGTCGCGCCAGCGGTTCGCGGCGACCGGGTACGGGTCGATACGCGCGTGACCGTGTTCCTCGAAGAAAGAGAGGAACGTCTCGCGCATCTCCTCCATGGTCAGTTCCTCGTCGAATCCCGGGTTGTCGATGAAGCTGTAGTCTTCGCACGGAGGCTCGCCGCAGAGTTCGCGGTCGTGGTCGCGCGTCCAGAAGTGCGCCCCGCAGGAAGGACACTCCTTTCGCACGAAGTCGTTCTCCTCGAAGTACTCGAGGCGATACTCCGATTCGAGTTCGCTCATTGTCGTTCATGTCGCCCGTGGCCGCCTAAAACAGTTCCGCAAAGGGGAGCGAACGTGTATTTCGTCGATGACCGCAATCCTTTTGTCCGCTATATGTGAGATTCTGCCATTCAGGGGGTACCGCACAGATGACACGTTCCGATCCGATTCGCGTACTCGTCATCGAATCCGCGGAGGACTCCGTCGCAGCGGCCCTCGACCGTGCCGACATCGACGCTCGGCGTGTCCCGCCCTCGACCGCGCGCTCAGCCCTCGACGGCGACCCGTTCGACTGTCTCGTCACCTGCCGCTGGCCGCTCGACGAGGCCGTCGTTCGGACTGCGCGGGATCGCTCCGCTCCGATCGTCACCTACGGCGTCGACAGCAGCGAGACTGTCGACCTCGCTGGGTCGGTCGCTGGCGACTCGAATTCGATCGACGCCGATGACGCGAATCGACTGGCCACACAGGTCCGACTCGCCGTCGACCACGAGACGAGACGGCAACTCCGGGCCGACCGCGACCTGATCGCGGACCTCCACGGGGCGACCGCCCAGCTAGCCGCCATCGACTCCCCGACCGAACTGTTCGAGCGAACGGTCGAAGTCGCCGCCGACGTACTGTCGTTCGACGTCTACTGTATCGACGTGTTCGACGGAAAGCGACTCGTTCCGGTCGCCGTCTCCGAGGGCGTTCCGGACGGTGCCGTTCGCGCGATGGAAGTCGGCGAAGGCTTGTCGGGCTCGGCGAAGGCTTGTCGGGCCGGACGTTCAGCACCGGCGAGTCGGTCATCGTCGACGATCTGGCGTCGTCGTCGTCGACGCCGGTCCGCTCGGAGTACCGATCCGCGCTGTGTGCCCCCATCGGTGACGATGGCATCTTTCAGGCGATTTCGGCCATGCCGGCCGCGTTCGACGAGATCGACCTCGAACTGGCGGAACTGCTCGTCGCCCACGTCGCCGCGACGCTCGACAGAATCTCCATTTGGGAGGCGTTCCGCGAGCGACAGGCGCGTATCGCCTCGCTTCATCAGGGGACGACCGACCTCGTCGGTGCACGTTCGGCCGACGCCCTCTACCGGCGGACGGTCGGCGTCGCAGAGCGGATTCTCGCGTTCGGCGTGTGTTACATCTTCGTCGCGGAGGGCGATCAACTCGTTCCGATCGCTCGGTCGGGTTCGGCCGACGGCGTCGGCATCGAATCGGTTCCGATGGGTCACGGACAGGTCGGCCAGACGTACCGAACCGGAGAGTCGATCGTCGTCGACGACCTCTCCGCTCATTCCGAGGCTGCACCGGCCGACGGCGAATACGGCTCGGGAATCAGCGTCCCGATCGACGACCGGGCCGTCTTTCAGGCGGTTACACAGGATGGCGACCCGTTCGACGACGCCGACCTCGAACTGGCGGAACTGCTCGTCGCGTACGCGACGGCGACGCTCGGCCGCATCGAAGCGGAATCGGACCTTCGGAGCGAACGGGATCGGCTCCGCGCGCTGTTCGAAAACGTTCCCGACGCGGCGGTCGCATACGAGTTTCGCGACGGCGTCGCGATCGTCGAGCGAGTCAACTCGGCGTTCGAACGCGTCTTCGGCTACGAGGAGGCGGAGATCGTCGGAACGGACCTCGACGCACGGATCGTCCCGGCGGACGAGCAGGCGAAGGCGGTGCGCTACAATCACCACCTCCAGTCCGGACGGACCGTCCGTTCGGAAGTCCGCCGTCGAACGATCGACGGAATCCGCCACTTCCTCCTGAACGTCGTTCCCGTCCACTTAGACGAGGACAACGGGACCGGCTACGCGATTTACACGGACCTGTCCGAACAGAAGGCTCGTGAGCGCGAACTCGAACGTCAGAACGAACGACTCGACGAGTTCGCGAGCGTCGTCTCCCACGATCTCCGAAACCCACTGTCGGTCGCGACCGGCTATCTCGAATTCGCTCGCGAGGACTACAACGATCAGAACGTCGAGAAAGCGGCGAACGCGCTCGACCGGATGTCCGTCCTCGTCGAGGATCTCCTCAATCTCGCTCGGAAGGGGTCGTTCGTCGGAAGCTACTCCGCGTGCGATCTCAGATCGACTGCCCGCGAGGCGTGGGACGACGTCGACACCGATGATGCGACGCTCGAAATCGACGGTGAGCGAACGCTCGACGCCGACTCCGGCCGCCTCGTCGAACTGCTCGGCAACCTCTTTCGAAACGCTGTCGAACACGGTTCAACGAGCGACCGGCATTCGTCCGCCGATTCCGTCGACCTCGCCGACTTGACGATCCGCGTCGGTTCGACTCCGGACGGATTCTACGTCGAAGACGACGGCCGTGGCATCGACCCGGAGCGGTACGAACAGATATTCGAGACGGGCTTTACGACCACCGACGACGGAACCGGATTCGGACTCGTCATCGTTCGCCGGATCGCCGAAGCCCACGGCTGGACCGTCCGAGCCACGGGGAGCGACGCGGGCGGCGCACGGTTCGAGTTCGTCACGGCCGACACCTGAACGTCGCTGAATCTGAGACGTCACGTTTCTCTCGTCCCGTGTTACCACCGGAACTGCAAACTTCGTACGAGCCGTCAGTGTTCCTGTGAGCCTTTCCACCGTCCGATCGCGCGCACCCGATCTGCGGTCGCTGATCGTCGCCCTCGGGTTCGTCGTCCTCGTCAACGTCGTCGGCTCGATCCCGGCGCTCCTCGCCGGCCCGTCGAGCCCGTGGTTCGCGTCGCTCGCTAAACCCGCTCTGTACCCGCCGCCCGCGCTGTTCGGCGTCGTCTGGACGCTGTTGTTCACGCTTCAGGGGATCGCCCTGTGGCTCGTCTGGCGCGGCGACGGTCCCCGGCGGACCGCGTTCGTCGCTTTCGGCGTCCAGTTCGTGTTCAACCTCCTCTGGACTCCGGCGTTCTTCGCCCTTCGCGACCTCCTCGTCGCCCTCGGCGTCATCGTCGTCCTCTGGGTCGCCATCGCCGTCACGATTCGCGCGTTCGACCGCGTCGACCGCCGGGCCGCCGCGTTGCTCGTCCCCTACCTGCTCTGGGTGTCGTTCGCGGCAGTGCTGAACTACCGATTCTGGGTCTTGAACGGCTGAGTTCGACCCGTTCCGGCTTCGCTTCGTGCGGGTTCTACCGCGGCGTCCACAGGACGGCACGTCCGTAGAACTCGTCGACCCCGCTGTATCCCGCGATCCAACCCTTCTCGTTGACGTCGTAGGCCCTGCTGTAGCTGGTCCCCTTCAGCGTTCCAATGTCCCGTAACCCCGTCTGTCGCGTCCATCGGAACGCGTGGAGATCCGTATCGTCTACCGCGCTCGCACCGACGATCTCGTCTCGATCGCTGATGGCGCTGGCCGAACTGAAGTTGCCGGGGAGGCTCCCGAGGTTCCGCTGACCGCTCTGCCCTGTCCACCGGAACGCGTAGAACTCGTTCGTCTCCACCTCGCTATCGCCGACGACGACTTCGTGATCGTTGACATCTTCTGCGCTGCTGTAGTTCCCGCCTAACGTGCCGAGGTCTCTCATCCCGTCGCACTTGGTCCACAGGAAGGCGTGGAAGTAACCGTCGGACGTCTCGCTGTAACCCACGATGTCTCCCCGCTCGTTGATCCCCGTGGCCACGCTCTCGTTCCCGCCGAGCGTGCCGAGATCTGCTACCGTTCCGTCCTTCGTCCAGCGGACCGCGTGAATCTGTTCTTCCGACGTGGTGCTCAGGCCGGCGATCTCGCCTCTCTCGTTGATGACGTACGCGGCGCTGTAGTAGCCGCCGAGCGTCCCGATCGCTTTCATCCCGCCGCGTTTCGTCCACCTGAACGCGCGGATGTAGCCGTCGGACGTATCGCTCGACCCGACGACCGTTCCGGCGTCGTTGACGTCCCTCGCGTTGCTCTCGTACCCGCCGAGCGTGCCGAGATCCTGTAGCCCTCCCTGCTTCGTCCACCGGAACGCGTGGAAGGTGTACGAGTCGTTGGTATCGCTCTCACCGACGACGACTCCCCGGTCGTTGACCGCGTTCGCGTCGCTGGTGGTCCCACCCTCGAGCACACCGAGATCCGTGACTCCGTACTTCGGGTTCCGATTCCCTTTGCGAGACTGACACTGCCCGGGTTTCGGCGCGTTGCCTCTTCCACCCGATTTCGCCGGTCTCCTCGTCCGCCCCGTCGCTCCCGCCAGTCCTGGTATTCCGCCGAGAGCGGCAGCACCGCCGACGCCGCCGAGGAACCGACGACGACCCACCGGCATCCGCATCCGGCGTCCAACGCGTGGACCTCGTCCCGTCCGCTTCGAACTGTCTGATGGCATGATCCACTCGGTAGTCCCAATCTCTGAAGTTAGTAATTAGTCGGGTACACACTGAACGACGACCGCGACAGTCGCCCAATCTCGTCTTTCCGGGTTCGGTAACGTCCGGGTACTCCGGACTGTCATCTGGTCCGGTACTCGACTACGACTGGGAACGCCCCACCGTCGACACTCGTCGCTCGAGGCGACTGCCGCGGAAAAATCGATGACGGACCGGACTCCTCAGTTGCAGTCGGATCCCGTCGTCGACGACGTCGGGGAACTCGTGGATGTCTTCGTCGTCGAAGTCTCCGGATTCGTCGACGTCTGCGTTTCCGTCGTCGATGTCGGCGTCGACGAACTGGTCGGTTGCGACGTCGACGTCTGCGTTTTCGTCGTCGATGTCGGCGTCGACGAACTGGTCGGTTGCGACGTCGACGTCTGCGTTTTCGTCGTCGACGTCGGCGTCGACGAACTAGGGGCTGTGATGTCGGTGTCGACGTCGGTTCACTTGTCGGCGCCGAGTTCTCGTCCGAGCGCCCGATGACGTCACCGTCGTGGTTGAGAATCGCCACCGTGTCGGGGTTGTCGTTGTTCAGGACCGCTCCCTCGTAGTCGAGGGTCACGCGTCGGAAACCGGCTTTGCGCCGGTCGCGACGGTGAGCGAGTCGCCCGACCCGATGGTCGTTCCGTCCGGGAACGTCTTCTTCTGGTGGTTCGTGCCGTTGTACTCGAAGTCGATCACGTCGCCGCCGAGGTCGAGCGTGGCGGGCGAGGTGTTCGTCACGACCACGTACTCCTCCTTCGCGTGGACGTCGATCCGGAGCGGGAGTGAACTGTCGCCCGCGGCGAGTACGTTGCTACCTGCGCCGATACCGACGGCGGTCGCTGCAATCGCGCCGACTCCGAGTACGAATCGGCGCCTGCTAGGGGATGGGTGTGTCATACTGCACCGGAGTTTCTGACACCCATTCAATAATTCTACCGGCCATGAATTTATCGAATAGAATAACTAACCGATTTATATGTTTTCATATTCATTTACTCCTTCGAATTCAACCCGTTCGTCAGGGTTCGGGACGCTTTAGGCTTCGTCGACGGCGACCCCGACCCGGTCGATCACGGTTTCGACGTCCGACTCGCTCACGTCGAGGTGAGTACAGAACCGGACGACGTAGTCGTCGAAGACCGAGCAACCGACGTCCCGTTCTCCACAGGCGGCGGCGAACTCGCTGCCGGTGAGTCCGCTCGCTTCAGTGTCGACGAGGACGATGTTCGTCTCCGGGGGGTGGACGGAGAGACCGTCCACTGCATCCAGTCCTTCGGCGAGGCGGCGGGCGTTTTCGTGGTCCTCGGAGAGTCGGTCGACGTTGTCGAGTGCGAGCAGTCCCGGTCCGGCGATCATCCCGGCCTGTCGCATCCCGCCGCCGAACAGCTTTCGGACGCGGCGGGCGCGCTCGACGAACTCGGCGGACCCTGCGAGCATCGACCCGACGGGCGCGCCGAGACCTTTCGAGAGACAGAACATCACGGAGTCGACGTTCTCGACCAGTCGCGCCGGGTCGACGTCCAGGGCGGTGGCGGCGTTGAACATCCGCGCGCCGTCCATGTGGACCGGGACGCCGCAGTCGTGGGCCGCCTCGGCAGCGGCGTCGACGTGCTCGACTGGGACGGCGATGCCGCCGCGACTGTTGTGGCTGTTCTCGATTTCGACGAGACCCGTCCCGGGCTTGTGGAGGTCTTCTTCGACGCACTTCTCCCGGATCTGTTCGGGCGTCGGGACGCCCCGCTCGCCGCAGTCGATCATTCGAACCTGAAGCCCCGAGAGCTGGGCGTAGCCGCCGAGTTCCCACTTGACGACGTGGGCCTGCTCGTCGACCAGCACTTCTTGGCCGCGCTCCGTGTGCGTGCGCGCGGCGATCTGGTTCCCCATCGTCCCCGAGGGGACGTAGAGCGCCGCCTCCTTGCCGACGAGGTCTGCCGCCCGTCGTTCGAGTTCGTTCACCGTCGGATCTTCGCCGTACACGTCGTCGCCGACGTCCACGTCACGGGCTGCCTCGCGCATCGCGTCGCTCGGTTTCGTCACCGTGTCGCTCCGTAGATCGAGCATGGCTGTCGGTTGGCGTCGGGAGGCAAATAGTCCGTGGTAGCGGTCGATCGGTCGTGGAACTCGCCGAAAAGAGAACGCGGTGTCGTGTGCCGTGAAGACGGACGTGCGGGAAGCCGGTGGTCCACTACGGCGACAGGTGCGGACGTGGGTGATCGGTGTCCGCGTCGTCCGTGTGTCGGTGTGGGAGCGGTTCGATGGCGCTGGCTTTCGCGAAGACGCGTTCAGGGTTCTTATCGAACGCCCAGTACCACCGGGTGCGGGCCGCCAGAGACAGCTTGCGTCGCAGCGACAGTTCCGGCGTGTCGGTCAGCGTGTCGTAGTCGTTTGCCCGGATCAGGCGGTGGTGGTCGGCGTAGAGGACGGCGGCCAGGAGCACCGGGAACTGGCAGTCGGCGGGGAGGTACTCGATGCCGGCGACGCCCTTCCAGTAGAGCGTCTCGGCGCGGTCGAGTTCCCGCTTCATTGCCTCGGCGAAGCGATCGGTCGGTCGCCGTGCCCGGACGTCGGCTTCGTCGACGCCACAGGCGTCGAGCGTCGTCTTCGGCAGGTAGATCCGATCGCGGTCGACGATGTCTTCGCCCACGTCGCGCAGGAAGTTGGTGAGTTGGAACGCCTCTCCGAGCGCGATGGCGTGGGGGCGAGCGCTCCCGATGTTCTCAGTGCCCATGACCGCGGTCATCATCGTTCCGACGACGGCGGCCGATCCGTGCATGTAGCCTTCGAGTTCCTCGTAGGTGGCGTACTGGTCTTTGTCTACGTCTGCCAACATGGCGTCGATGAACGCCTCTACGTCCTCGTCCGGGATTCCGTACCGGCGTCGGACGTCGTCGAAGGCCACGAGGACTGGTTCGTCCGTCTCGCGGCGACCGAGTGCGGCATCGCGTATGGCGACGAGCCGGTCACGCTGCTCGGACGGCGTCGCGTCACTCGGATCATCGACGACCTCGTCAGCGATGCGGAAGAACGCGTAGAGGACGTACGTCGGGCGTCGCACGCGTTTCGGGAGCGCTCGCGTCGCGAGGTGGAACGTCTTTCCCGTTCGCTGTTGAATGGCTTTGCTTACGTCGACCTGTCTCTTGGTAACCATTGTTATGTCACGAACCTCGGGGATCGTTTCCAACTCGCCACGCTTCGGGCCTCGTCCGGGGGTACTGGTAGGCGACACGGTATGGTGTACCCCCATCGACGAAGCGCTCGTGCGGGCGAAACCGGTGCTCGGCCTCCCGCGATCTGTACTTGGTGTGGCACGTGAATAAAGCCGATACCTCACTAGTATGGTACCCGTGAGCTGTCGCTCGAACTGGACCCCGGAGACGGCTGCTGCGCGTGATCAGTGAACTGCGTCGGATCTCGTCGGCTCGGCACCGATACTCCCGGACGCTCGGGCCGTCAGTCGTCGAAGAACTCCTCGAGCAACTTTCGCTCGGCCGTGACGAGATGTTGGTGGAACGTCGCCCGCGAGATACCCATCGACTCGGCCAACTCGTCGCCCGTGACGGGTCGCGGTCGGCGGAAGTAGCCGCCGATATACGCCCGCTGAAGCGCGGTGTACTGGCGGTCCGTGAGCCGCTCCCGAACGCTTGCGAGGTACTCGCGTTTCGTCTTCGTCGGGCGCGTCTGTTCCTGATAGGACCCGAATTCGGTACCGTCGTACCGCTCGGTCAACCGATCGAGTATCGACTGTGCGTCCGCGTCCGCCGGAAGCGTCAGTCGGAGCCGAGCACGGCCGTCCTCGACTTCGATCGAGCGCGTTCGTGTTCCGAACGATGCGAGCAACGAGACCACCGACTCTTCGGCCATGTCGAACTCGACGAGACTCGCGCCCGACTGTTCCGAGAGCACGGTCACGGCGGCGATTTCGGGGCAGTCGTCGACGACCGCCTTGATAGTCTCCGGTGTCGAACCCTCGACGGTGAAGAACATCGCCGTCCCGCCGTCGGGTTCGACCACCGATCCGGCGTACTCTAGTCGGCAGTCGGCCCGCTCGGAGAGCGCGACGAAGAACAGCGACGAGTCCGTGAGCGTCACTTCGAGGTCGCCGACGTTGTCCGTCGTGAGCACCCGCCGACTCTCCAGTGCGTTCAACGCCGTGGCGACGGCCCGTCCCAACGCTTCGAGGACCGACGCGTCGCGCTCGTCGAACGAACCGACCGTACAGACGGCCAAGACCCCGTAATCGGTCTCTCGGTACGAGAGTGGAACGACGGCCATCGAGTCGAAAGCACCGAGCACGCTGGCGACGGTGGGTGATGCGCTCTCGGCGTTCAGCGCGTCACCGTCTGTCCGCGCCTCATCGCTGACCGATGCGTCGCCGTCGGTCCGCACTTCGTCGCCGGTCGGTGCGCCGCTTACGATCTGATCGCGCTCGACGACGACGACGTTTCGCGACTCGACTGCCCGTCGTGCGGCCTCGACCGTCGCTGACGGAATCGTGAACTCGTCGTCGTCGCCTACGACTTCGCTGTCGTCGCCACATGCCCACGCTCGGACTCGAACGTCGTCGCGACCGGGTTCGAGCGATCCCAACCACGACAGTCGGTACGGCTGGGTCGCTGCGACGCGCTCGCACACCTCCCGTTCGACGTCGCTCCGAGTCGCTGCGGTCACGAGGACCTCGGTGATGTCGTTAATGAGCCCGTGGAGCCGTTCGAGGACGTGCTCTAGGTGTTCGTGTTCTTCCTTGAACTCGGCTGCGTGTGCCCTCGCGGTGAACTCCGCTTCCTTCCGCGGCGTGATGTCGGTCTGGAAGCCGACGAAGTGAGTGACCGTCCCGCCTTCGTCGGCGATCGGTGCGATGTCGACTTTGTTCCAGAACGGGATGCCGTCCTTTCGGTAGTTGAGCAGTTCCACCGAAACGGGGACCGCCGCGTCGAGTCCGGCGCGCATCTCCTCGACGACCATCGGGTCGGTTCCGGGGCCCTGCAGGAACCGGCAGTTCCGCCCCAACGCGTCCGACTCCGAGTAGCCGGTTAGTTCCTCGAACGCGTCGTTGACGTAGATGAGCGGTCGATCCGGCTCTGCCGTCGCGATGGTGATTCCGATCGGCGCTTCGGCCAGCGCGCGCTCTTCGACCCGGATCGACTCCACGACCCGCCGACTCCGCTCGCCCAACTCCAACGCTTCGAGTGTGACGTCCGATCCGCCGAGCGGTCGGGCGAATCGGCCGTCGCCGTTGGCTCCCCGCTCGCCGTTCTGCGTGCGCTCGGCGTCTCTGCCGTCGACGCCGTCTCGGTCGTCTGCCCCGAGGACGCCTTCGACTCGGTCGAGCAACCGGGCCGGAACCGCCGAACCGTCGAGGGGGACGTACTCCGTCACGTCGGCGGCGACGGCTTCGCTCGCTAATCGGCTGCTCCCGTCGCGGGGGACGAGGACGAACGGCAGCGGACCGTAGCGGTTCCGTACCGTACGGAGGAGTTCGACGCCGTCGCCGTCAGGGAGCGGATGGCCGCTCACCACGCAGTCGACTCGCTCACACGCCAGTCGGTCCAGTGCCGCGGCGCGACTCGTCTCAGTCACGACTGTCACCGAGCCGTCGACTTCTGCGGTCAAGGTCTCGCTGACCGTTGCGTTCCCGTCGACGACCAACACCCGTGACGGGTCGTTCCCTCGCATGGCGGTCACTACGACGCCGACTGACTTGAGCGCTACATCTGTCCTCGATTCATTCGGGCCCGCTGTACTCTCATCTCTTCGTGACCGTCGCAGTTCGGTAAAACGCCGCGAAACGCTGTGAAACGGTTCGAAACCGGCGGAACGACCTCCCGCATCTTTATGCTATCATCCCACACTATGCGGCGATGGCAACGAATCACCGAACGGTGCCTGCGGCGGGGAGGGTGGACTCGCGCCTCGCACACGTCGCAGCGGTGCTGACCGATCCGAAGCAGCGGGAAATTCTCGACGCGCTCTCACGAATCTCGGACGAGGCTCTCGATCTCGATACGTTAGCCGATCGGTTGTATCGCCGCGAGGTCTTCGACGGCGACCGGGCGGACGTAGCCGAGGTACTCCACGACGTGTATCTCCCGCGCTTTGCCAACATGGGTGTCATCGGCTACGACCAGTCGACCCGCTCGATCACACACCTTCGCTGGCGTGTCGCCGACGTACTCGTCGTCGCACGCGACGCGCTCGACGTCGAGTCCCGCTGACGCGAACCGGTCGGGCACCTCCGGATGACCAATCGCCCTCCGTTCCGGATCCGAGGAGACGGCGCCGACGAACGACGTGATAGAGTACCGGACACTTCGGACCAATCACGCCGCATTCGTCTATTTTCGCGAACGATCGTTCGTGGTCGAATTCATACCGGCCCGTAACCCTATAACCGAGTCCGATGAACTCACAGACGAATACGGAGTCGACAACAGTCACTTATGGCGGACACTACTGACACGGAGAGGGACATCGCATCGGTTCTCGACGGAACGAACCTCGTCATCGTCTCGAATCGGCAACCCTACAAGCACCAGTACGAGACGGACGAGTCGGGAGAGCGGACCATCGTCGTCGATCGCCCAGCGGGTGGGCTGACGGCCGGACTCGATCCCGTGATGCAAGAGACTGACGGCACATGGATCGCATGGGGCGACGGCGACGCCGACGAGGAAGTGACTGACGAGCACGGTCGCGTCCGAATGCCGCCCGAAGACCCCTCCTATACGCTCAAGCGGGTATGGCTCTCCGAAGAGGAGGTCCAGAAGTACTACTACGGCTACAGCAATCGGGTACTGTGGCCGCTCTGTCACGGCGGCCTCTGGCAGACCGACTTCGGCGACGAGTACTGGGAGCAGTACCGCGAGGTCAACGACACGTTCGCCGACGCCGTCATCGAAGAGGCCGACGAGAACTCGATGGTCTGGTTTCAGGACTATCACTTCACGCTCGCACCCGGCGTCGTCAGGGAGCGCCTGCCCGACGCGTTCGTGATGCAATTCTGGCACATCACCTGGCCCGCGTGGGACACGTTCCGGAGTCTCCCCTACAGCACGGACGTACTAGAGGGACTCCTCGGCAACGACCTGCTCGGGTTCCACACCGAGCAGTACTGCAGGAACTTCCTCGATTGTGTCGACGAGGCGCTCGAAGACGCCATCGTCGACCACAGCGACCTCCGAGTCGCCCACAACGACCACATCACGAAGGTCGAAGCGTTCCCGCTCAGCGTCGACATCGACAGCATCGAGGAGAAGAGCCGATCGTTCGACGAATCCGACTGGGAGGAGTTCCGTCGAGAGTACGGCATCACGAACGACGAACGGATCGCGCTGGGCGTCGACCGCCTCGATTACACGAAGGGGATTCCGGAACGACTCAACGCGCTCTCTACCCTCTGGGAGAACAAACCCGAGTGGCGAGGCGAACTCACCTACGTCCAGAAGGCGAGCGAGAGTCGGTCGCTCATTCCGGAGTACAAGGACCTCCAACAGGAGGTCAAAGAGTCGGTCGAGCGGATCAACAACACGTTCGGCACGGAGACGTGGACGCCCATCGTCTACATCGAAGACATGCTCCCCGAAGAGCAACTGTACGGCGCGTACCGCCACAGCGACGTGTTGCTCGTCTCGGCGGTCAGAGACGGCATGAACCTCGTCGCCAAGGAGTTCGTCTCCGCGCAACTCGACGAGAGCGGTGTCCTCGTCCTCTCGGATCAGACCGGCGTGTACGAGGAGTTCGGCGACGACGCCGTCTGCATGAATCCGCACGACGTCGAGGGGTTCGCCGACGCCATCGAGACGGCGCTAACGATGGACACGGGAGAGCGTCGCGAACGGATGCACGACATGCGCGAGCACCTCCACGAGTACGACCTTCACGCGTGGATGTTCGACGTGTTCTCGTCGGCCAGCACCATCCGCTCGCGACTTCGGGAGAGCGAGTGATCGCCTCATGTCTGACGACTCTGACACCGACGCGGCCGATTCGGACGACCGAACGCTCCACCCCGACGACGGATCGAACCCGGACGAACTCCCGCCGCTCGTCTGGGACCGCGAGGGTAACCTTCGAGACCGACTCGCCGACGCCGACGGACTGCTCCTCTGCTCTGACTTCGACGGGACGCTGACCGAAATCGTCGACGACCCCGACGCACCCGAGATCAGCGACGCGAACCTGCGGAACCTCCGTCGGCTTCGAGACCGAACGAACGTCCGCGTCGCGCTCGTCAGCGGACGCGAACTCGACGACCTCTGCGACCGGGTCGGCATGGACGACGTCGTCTACGCCGGGAACCACGGGCTCGAACTGTTCCGCGACGGTGAGACCGTCGTCCACCCGATCGCGGCCAAACGGAAGTCTCAGTTGGCACGCATCGCCGACGACCTCCAAGAGACGTTCGCGGACTCGGAGGGGATAGCCGTCGAGAACAAGGGCGTGACGCTGACCGTCCACTACCGACAGGCTCCGGACGGCGTCGCCGACGAGGTTCGCGAGACCGTCGAAGACGCCGTCGACCGCGTCGCCGGTGACAGCATCCGCGTCGAGACCGGAAAGGAAATCGTCGAACTCGCTCCCGCCGTCCCGTGGGACAAGGGTCGACTCGTGTCGCTCCTCGCAGAAGACATCCCCGACTCGTGGGCACGGATGTACATCGGCGACGATACGACCGACGAACACGCCTTCCGGTCGTTCGATCCGACCGGCGTCACGATCCACGTCGGCGAGAACCCGAAGACGAGCGCCCACATGCGACTCCGCGACCCCGACGACGTCGCTGACTTTCTCGAACTGCTCGACGACATCGTGGCCGGACAGTACGGCGACGACGGAACGAGCGCGTGATGCGTTCGAACGGGACTCGTTTTCGTGGCTCCCAGTCGACGCGTGGTGTCTGACTCGATTCGTTTTCGGTACGTCTGTGGTCGTCTGAGACAGTCTGATTCGGCGGCAGCACACTCCTTCTGGAACGTCAGAATTGACTGAAAAATGAATTATTGCGGGTCGTATCGTCCGGCTACTGTGGTTACCATGAGCACTGAATCCAACACCAGCGAATCGCTTCAGAACCAGTCGAAGAACCCGCGCGTACTCAGAGGAGGAGGTCTCATACTCATTCTGCTCGGGTTGATCGCCATCGTCTTCCCCCTCGTCGCGGGTATCTCGCTCTCGATCGTCCTCGGAGCGCTGCTCGTCATCGGTTCGATCCTTCACGTCGCGGGTGCCTTCTCGGCCACCGGCTGGAAAGGGGCGGTCGCGCAGGGCATCCTCGCGGTCATATACTTGATCGCGGGTATCGCACTTCTGGCGAACCCGGTCCTCGGGCTTCTGACGCTCACGCTCCTCCTCGTCGGTTATTTCATCGCCGAGGGGATCGTCCTCATCTACATGGGATTCCGGCTTCGCGGCGAGCGTAGCTGGTTCTGGTCGGTCGCGAGCGGCGTTCTCTCGCTGATCGTCGCCGGACTGATCTGGATTAGCTTCCCTTCGAGCGCGGCGTGGGCGGTCGGTCTCCTGTTCGGAATCGACCTCGTTTCGACCGGCATCGTGATGTTCTTCCTCGGACGCGGATCGGAGGACGTGCAAGAACAGCAGACGACGTCGGCGGCCTGAGTCGCGCCCGCCGCCTCCGTCTCCCCGACGGCACGGATCGATCCGATCGAAATCGGGTCGATTTGTCCGCGCGAGGGTCCGATCGAAGTCGAGTCGGTCCGTTCGCGCGAGGGGTACTCAGTTCCTGACTTCTGCTGCTTCGTCGACGTTCCGGTCGACGTGAGTTCCGGGTTGGAGCAATGCGCCGGGACCGACGAGGACGCCCGGCGCGATCGTCGACCCGCCACCGATCCGTGCGCGATCGGCGACGACGCCGCCGAGTTGGCAGCGTTCGTGTACCTCGCCGTTGACGCGAACGTCGGCCTCGCCGCCCGGGATCGTCGTCCCGGGGCCAAGTTGCACCCCCTGTCCGGTCACGCAGTCGACGACGGTCGCGTTCGCGCCGATGAGCGTGTCCCCGTCGACGACTGACCGCTTCACGACGCTTCCCGACTCGACGGTCACGTTCGCCCCGAGCGCGACGTTCGGTCCGACGACCGCCCGCGGGCCGACTACGGTGTCCGGTCCGACGACGACCGGGCCGCGGAGCGTCGCGTCCTCGTGGACGGCCGCCGTCGTGTCGACGCGGACGGGTTCGTCACCGTCGAGTCGCCCGAGATACGCCGTTCCGTCGGCGTCGAGATACGCCCGCGAGAGAACCGTCTGGGCGACCGATAGCAGATCCCACGGGTAGGTGGCATCGAGCCAGACGCCTTCGGTTCGAACGCCTCTGACCTGCCGGTCCGAATCGAGGAGTCGGACGATGGCGTCGATCAACGAGAGTTCTCCGGCGCGTTGTGGCGTCGAGTCGAGCGTCTCGAAGATCGACGGTGCGAAGGCGTACACCCCCGCGTTGAGGTAGTGGAACTCTCCGGGCCGCGGTTTCTCGACGAGTCGGACCACCTGATCGCCTTCGATTTCGACGCCGCCGTAGTCCGACGTCCGCTCGCTCTGGACGATCGCGAGCGTCGCGGTGTCGGTCGCGGGCGTGTGCGCCCCGAGCACGTCCGAGACGAGTCTCGACTGCACGAGTTGATCGCCGTTGACGACGAGGAAGTCCGTGTCGAGGTCTCCTTCGACCTGCTGGAGCGCGTGCCCGCTACCGAGCTGGTTGCGCTGAAGGTGATACGAGATCGGCCGGTCGCGGTACGTCGGTCCGAAGTGGTCCTGGACGCGGTCGCGTTCGTAGCCGACGACGAGGTGGATATCGTCGATGCCGGCCTCGACGAGTGCGTCGAGGACGTGTTCGAGGATCGGCCGGTTCGCAGCGGGGAGCATCGGCTTCGGTCGGTGCTTCGTCAGCGGTCGCAGCCGCCGACCCTCCCCTGCCGCGAGCACGACGGCGGTATCGAGAGACATAGCTTCCCCCTTCGACTGCGGTCCAATAAGCGCCGCGTCGATTCCGGGCGTCTGACGCGCCAGACCCGCCTTCTGTCGCGATAATCGCCGCCTTCTGTCGCGCTCGACGTGCATCGAGCCCCGTAACGGATCACTTCTCGTTCGGTGTTGGTCCGGCAGGTGCTCGACGGGTACCCGACACCCGACCTCGGTTGCCGATCGAAATCTGGCTCGTGGGCCCACGCGCCGTCCGATATGCACCCCCTACTTCGGGTGTACGACCGGGTCGGATCGTCGATATCGCTGCGAAGGGTTATCACGTCTCCAATTGTAACTACGAATCGGGTAAACTTCATGACGCTGCACTCGTACCTCGACGATTTTTCCGCGCGCGACTGGCGACAGGCGGACGACGGGACCGTTCGGCTCGCGATGGTCGGTCTCGGCTGGTGGACTCGGGACAAAGCGATCCCCGCGGTCGCCGATTCGGACCTGTGCGAAGTGACGACCGTCGTGAGTAGTTCGACCGAGAAAGCAGAGCGTGTTCGGGACCGCTCGGAGTCGATCACCGAGGCGCTGACTTACGACGAGTTCCACGAGGGCGCGTCCGCCGACGCCTACGACGCCGTGTACATCGCGACGCCGAACTCGACACACCTCGACTACGTAGAGACTGCCGCGGACCTCGGCAAGGACGTCCTCTGTGAGAAACCGATGGAGGCGACCGTCGATCGCGCGGCGCGGATGGTCGACGCGTGCGCGGACGCCGAAACGACGCTCATGATCGCGTACCGAATGCAGACCGAACCGGCGATCAGGCGGATGCGCGAGGTCATCGCCGAGGGCGGGATCGGCGACCCGATCGTCGTCCACGGTCACATGTCCCAGCGTCTACTAGAGATGATTCCGAACGAAGATCAGTGGCGACTCGACCCCGACCTCGCCGGAACGGGGACGTCGGTCACGGACCTCGGTATCTACCCGCTCAACACGACCCGGTTCGCCCTCGACGCCGACCCGGTCGCCGTGCAGTCGTCGACGTGGTCCGGTTCCGACGGCTTCGAGGACGTCCCCGACGAACGCGCCGCGTTCCAGGTGTCGTTCCCGGACGGCGTCACCGGCTGTTTCTCGGCGAGTCAACGGGGGACTCAGGCCGGGTGGCTCCGCGTCGTCGGCACCGAAGGCGAAATCTCTCTCGACCCGGCGTTCTTCACTGAGGGGAATGCGACGCTCCGTCTCGCTCGCGGCGACGACGTCGTCGAGGTCGTCCCCGACCGGGTCGACCAGATGACCGAGGAGTTCGACTATTTCGCCGACTGCCTCCTTACCGGCCGCGAGCCACACCCCGACGGCGAACACGGACTCGTCGACATGCGAACGATCCAGACGGTCTACGACGTCGCCGACGAAGGCGTCCCGATCGGCGACGAGTAGCGCCGTTCAGTTCCGGACTGACGACGAATCGCCAGGGGACGATTGCCGCTTCGTCGTTCTTTCGATCTCGCCGCTCTCGGTCCGTTTTCTGTGTGCCGGGACGGGGAACGTAATTAGGTCCCCGCTGCATACACTGTCCTATGGCACCTATTCGGCGCGTCGTCCTCGACGTTCTCAAGCCGCACGAGCCGACGATTCTCGAACTCGCGCAGACGCTCTCGGACTCGTGTGAGGGGGTCGCCGGCGTCAACGCCGTTCTACTGAGTATGGACCAGGAGGTCGAGAACGTCAAACTCACCATCGAGGGCGACGACATCGACTACCCGTCGGTCAAGGGCGTCATCGCGAATCTGGGCGGAAGTATCCACTCCATCGACCAGACCGTCTGCGGCGACATCATCGTCGAGGAACAGCAGACGCCGCAGGATCGGTATGACTGATCTCGGGGCGAACGATGACTGATCTCAGGACGAGAGTTCGCACTGCCCTCCGAGCCTACCGATACGTCCTCCAGAACGACGAAGTCCGCGCGATTTCGCGGCGTTACTTCATCGCGAACGGCTTCGATATGACGCTTACGAGCGTCGGAATCACGGTCGGCGCGTACCTCTCCGGTGTTCCAGACGGGGTCACCGTCGTGAAGGTGGGTCTCGGTGCAGGGATCGGACTTACGACGTCCGCGGTCTGGAGCGTCTGGGAGATCGAGCGCGCCGAAAAGCGAAGCGAACTCGCGCAGGTCGAGCAGGTGATGTTGACCGACCTCTCCGAGACGGTCATTCAGGAACGAAGCGATCGCGCGCGGGTCGTCAACGCCTTGATGAGCGGCCTCGGCCCGGTCGTCGGACTGCTCCCGCTCACGCCGTATCTCTTCGTCGAGCTCGGCCTCTCGATGCTCGACGCGACGGCGGCGTCGGTCGCCGTCGGCGTCGGGACGCTGTTCGTCTTCGGCGCGTACATGGGCTCGATCTCCAAACAGCGCTGGTACGTGGCCGGGTTGCGGATGGGGATCGCCGGGTTGTTCGTCGCGTTGATCAACATCCTCCTGCCCGGCCAGTAGCTCTCCGGTCCGTTGTCGACTCCCGCACTCGCCGCAGTATCGTTTTGTCACTGCCTCTCATACCATCTAGTATGTACGACGTCATTCTCGTCCCGGTCGACGGCGGCGACGAGGGCATGGCTCAGTCGGTAGCGGAGGCGCTCGACCTCGCTGCCGTGACTGGCGCCGCGGTTCACGCGCTCTACGTCGTCGACACACGCGACTACAGTACGCTCTCGGAATCGAAGTGGGTCGGCGTCGAGGACGCGCTCCACGAGCGAGGCGAGCGCGCGCTCGACGAAATCGAGCAGAAAGCCGCGGCGCGTGAAGTTCCGTTCGTACGCGCCACCGAACGCGGCATTCCGTACGAGGAGATCCTTCGATACATCGACGATCACGACGTCGATGCCGTAGTCATGGCGACCCACGGACGGACGGGCGTAGACCGCTTCTTCCTCGGAAGCGTCACGGAGAAAGTCATTCACCGATCGAACGTCCCCGTCTTAGTCGTGCGAATTCGAAACGACTCGCACGGAACCACAACCGCGACGTGATCAGTGGCAACCCAGTCGTTCGACGCCAGCGTAACTGCTCGACAGCAGCGCGACCGCTCGGCGGGATTCACTGTCGATACGAGGATGCTTCCGACCGATTCCGACCGACTCCGGACGCGGGCGCCCCGGAGACACCCGTGGAGTCGTCGACGACTTCCCGCCGGAACGTCGTGCCGATCCGTCTACCCACAAACATCTATAAACGTCATCGAGAAATCACTACTCGGTAGTAGCAGGTGAAAAGCGGTTCGAGGGGAAGTGTTGGCCGGAATCGAGACCGGCGGGCAGTTCGGAGGTCGGGGACGAGAGATCGGATCGTCTCGGGGTTCGGACGTTCAGGCAACGGACTGCGACCCGATCTCGCAGTACGGGCAGACCCACGCGACGCCCGTATTCCCCGGTGTGAAGTTGCGGACGTACCGTTCTGCGAGAGGCGACCCACAGTTGAAACACTCTGGCATTCCATGCCCACTATCGGATGGTTACATAAATTTCATGCGATACCACGCGTCCAACGCGACGTAGCTACTACCGGCGGCAAAAGACATACTCCAATCGAGTGCGTACGATCGCTCGAATGTGGCCCTGGGAATCCGCGATCTTCGCCTACCTCTGTTACTCGCTCGTCTCGCACGCCGCCTACCGTGATGCGCCCTCCGGCGTGGCCGTCATCTTCGCGGTCGTCGCCGCCAATATTCCCGACTTGGTCGACAAACCCCTGAGTTGGCAGTTCGCCGTGTTCCCGAACGGGTACGCCATCGGTCACTCGATCTTCACCAGTGTCGTCGTGTTGGTGGCCGGGTACGCGATCGCGGCGCGGTACGACCGCGCTCGACTCGGACTCGCTTTCGGGATCGGGTTCCTCTCCCACAACATCGGCGACGCGATGGAGCACGTCCCCGGCCACGGCGTCTGGTACGGGATCGAACACCTCCTCTGGCCGGTCGTCGTCCTGCCGCCGGACCCCCACGACGGCTTCTCGAAGCACACGCTCCTGTTGTTGCTCCAGTATCTCCACGACCTCGTACGGCTCGAATTGACGCCGTACTTCGTCCTCATCGGCGTGATCACGGCGGTGACGGCCGTCGTCTGGGCGTACGACGGGTTCCCGATCGCTCGCGAACTCGTCGCCGCGCTTCGGGGTGACACCGTGTGAACCGGAAGGGGCTAACTACCCGAAGAGCCTCGCCAGCCAGACGCGCAGCCACGAGAGCGGGTTCTTCGGGTCGGCGAAGGTGACGACGGTGTCTCGGTCGATGTAACCGCTGTCCGGCCCGTGACTGTCTCCTCGCCAGACGACGGCAGTCTCGTTCGACTTCGTGTCGTACGATCCGTAGACGCGGTAGCCCGGCGGCGCTCGGAGAACGAGCCTGTCAGCACCCGTGTACGCGGTCCCTTCGCCGCCCGAGACGAAGGGGAGCAGCGGCGAACTCGCGTGGAAGGCGTCGAACCGAACGACGCCGAGCGTCTCGTGGGCGGCGTCGTCACTCCAGTACGTGACGACGAGCGTGTCGTTCTCGACGCGACTTCGAACCCGTTCGGGTCGTTCGACGACGGAGTAAACGGGGTCCGTGCCGTCGACGAAGCCGACCGCGTCAGCGACGATTTGGCGGCGAAGCGTGTCGTTCCGAAGTCTGTCCGCGCCGCTGTCGAGGTGAACGTGTGCGGTCCAGCGCGTCGACGCGTTCGCGTAGACTCGGATCGTCATCTCGGTCGTACCGTGAGTGACCGAGACGCCGTGGTCGGCGGCGGCCTCGTCGATGCCGGTACAGACGCTGCACGCCGCGACGGGCGGGTGCCGGGCGGTCGCCGGGCCGGTCGCTGCGAGGACGGTTGCAGCGACGAGGAGGCTGAGGACGGTCAAGCGGCGGGGATCCATACGTAGCCCTCCACGTCCGATACCATGTGTATTTTCCCTGATCTATCACGACTGTTGACGGCTCGCGGCTCAGAAGTCGACCGGGCAGCCGTCGATTTCGTTGCCGCGCATGCCGTCAGCGAGCCAGTAGATAGAGAGGACGAGCGCCAGCAGGGAGAGGACGGTGAACTCGTTGCCTTCGAGGGGTAACATCGCCAGCAGGCCCGTCGCGCCGAACAGCGAGAAGGCGGCCGTGACGACCGCCGCGCCGCAGGCCGCACAACCGGCACCCATCGTTCCGAGGAGCATGCCGATCACGCTCCCGCCGCCGGTTTTGAACGAGACCCGCTCCCGGCGCAGATGGTAGACGAGCATCGAGGTGTTGATGCCGAACAGCACGCCCGAGACGCCGAGGAGCGCCTCGTTCAGCGGTGAGAACGCTGATCCGATATACGGATACAGGTTCACGAGGATCCGGAGTCGATTCTCGAGCGGAATGGTCCCGTTGAAGACGATCGTCTCCAACAGCGAGACGTTCTGCGGTAGGACGAACACCGACAACCCGATGA
The DNA here is from genome assembly GCA_963715525.1 of Haloferacaceae archaeon. Lineage (GTDB taxonomy): Archaea > Halobacteriota > Halobacteria > Halobacteriales > Haloferacaceae > MFD01721-c6. The sequence goes on along the minus strand of OY970248.1, from coordinate 3,054,487 downwards.
CGAAGCCGACGACGGCGAGGAGGGCGTACAGCGGTTGGCTCACGACGAGTCGGATCGTTCGGAAGACGAGGCGCACGTCGTCGACGTTTCTGGGGACGGAGACGGATCGAGTACTCATAGCTGTAAGGCGTTCTTGAAGATCTGGTAGTTCTCGTTACCCCGGAAGCGAGTCACGAACTCCCCGTCTTTGAACAGGAAGAACGTCGGCGTGCCCGTCACGCGCGGCTTTCTTCGCTTTCAGGTCGCGCTCTGCTGCCTTCTTCCACGCGCCGGATCTCATCTCTCGCACGACCGCGTCGGCATCGACGTCCGTCTGGCCGGCGAGGAAGTCGCGAACCGTCCCGTAGACGTTGTCCATCGTAATGTGCTGTTTGTGCGAGTAGAACCACGACTTCAGCAACCAGTAGGCGTGCGGGTCACGCTCGTGGGTCGCATCGAGCGCGTACGTCCCCGGATGCGTCCACGGGTGTGTGTGCGGGAAGTCCCGCGAGACGAACGTCACCTTCCCCGGTGCGATGAGGTTCGAGTACACCATCGGGAAGGTGTCCTCGTCGAATCGGGCACACACGTCACAGGAGATATCCGTGAACTGGACGATGACGTGTCCGGTCTTCGCCGGTACCGCACCCATGTACGGCTCCCGTCCGAGATCCGTCGCAGCGGGATGGTCGATGTTCACCTCGAACTGCATCGGATGCGAGCGCGACTGCTTCGCATCGGTACGCTGGTCGGTCGACGTCGACTGCGTGTCGTCAGTCGTCGACGCCGCTCGGGTCGATTGGCCCGTCTGCGTCGCGTGCGTCGTTTGCGTTACCGGCTCTGCGGTCGTCGATGTCGCCTGATTCGATAACCAAGTCGAATCGGCTGCACCCGCCGAATTCGCCGCTTTCCCGGCGCATCCCGTGAACATCGTCCCGGCAGCGACCGCGAGGAACCGCCGTCTACTCGTCCGCCGCATCACCGAACCTCGATCGAAAACGCGTAGTCTCACACTCCACCATGTCGTTCGAACGAACGCTCTCCTGTGATATTGTTATCAATCAAATGATAGTTATAACTGTCAAATTAGGGAGCAATCAGTTTCCCACTGCAACGATTGTAGTACGTGGATAAGTGTGTGAACGAAATCGGAGCGGACGAATCGAAAACGGGTGTTACAGGGTCTGTGATGTGACAATCTGGCATTTCCGTGGTGGTCACCGTCGATCCGTCGACGCGAACTCGGCCGAGACGGGTGGAGAAAGCGGACTCGGCCGAATCGAATGGAGAACGCGAACTCGACAGAACCGGGCGGAAGACGTAGATTCGGACCCCGCACGCGAAACGCGTCGGTGTTCCGCTCAGTCACACGGATCGGCGGAAGCGGTGGGCTATTTGAGATGGCCGTTCGTAGCCGGACGACGTATAGTCTTCCGAGCGGACGATTCAAACGAGAGATCTATGAGATACGACGACAGCTCCACGTTTCGAGATCCGCGGTGGCTCCACCAGCACGTCACCAACCTCCTACAGTATCAGTATCCGCGCGTCATCGACGACACGTACGGCGGCTATATCGCCCAACTGAGCGACGTCGACGGGACGATCTACGACTCGCGAGCCAAGTTGCTCCCCGCAACGTGCCGGTTCGTCTACAACTTCTGCGTCGGCGACCACCTCGGCGGCCCGACGTGGTGTCGCGAAGCCGCACGCCACGGTCTCGACTTCCTGCTCGACGCCCACCGTGACGCGGAATCCGGCGGCTTCGCATGGGTCTTAGACGGCCGCGACGTCGCCGACGACACCCGATCGACGTACGGACACGCGTTCGTCTTGCTCGCGTTGTCGACGGCCGCTCGACGCGAGATACCGGGGGCGGCCGAGCACGTCGACGACGTCGTCGACCTCGTCGACGAGCACTTCTGGGAGGCCGAGCACGGTCTCTTCCGGTCGGACCTCGACGCCGACTGGCAGGAGAAGAGCGGCTACCGCGGGCAGAACGCGAACATGCACATGTGCGAGGCGTTCCTCGCCGCGTACGAGACGACCGGCGACGAGGGACATCTGAATCGTGCGTACACCATCGCGGAGTCGCTCGCCCGCGACCTCGCCGACGAGGGTGACGGTCTCCTGTGGGAGCACTACACCGAGGACTGGCGACTCGACTGGGAGTACAACCGCGACAAGCCCGACGACCTGTTCCGCCCGTGGGGCTACCAACCCGGACACCTGCTGGAGTGGGCCAAACTCCTGTCGCTGATCGCCCGCGAACGCGACGACGAGTGGCTCCTCCCGCGCGCACGACGCTTCTTCGATGCCGCCGTCGAGAACGGGTGGGACGACGAGCACGGCGGCTTCGTCTACAACTTCGACCGCGACGGCGAGTCGATCGTCCACGACAAGTACTACTGGCCGCTGGCGGAGGGGATCGGCGCGACGACGCTGCTCGCGGAGGCGACCGGCGAAGACGAGTACGTCGACTGGTACGAACGCATCTGGGAGTACGCGTGGGAGAACGTCGTCAATCAGCGCACCGGCGACTGGTACTTCCGCCTCACGCGGGACGGGCAGGTCCACGAGGCGATCGACGACACGCCGGAAGTGAAGGTCGGCTATCACCAGATCAGCGCCTGTTACGAGGTGTTACGGACGATGGACGCGGTTTGAACTGGCCGCTCGACTGCCGAGCGACGTACCGCCGGCCGCTCGCCTCTGGGGTGACGGTGATTCGCTCGCACGGGTACACATCTGACGGTCGTGTGATTCCCGGCTCTCGGACTGTCTCTTTTCTCGACGGACGCCAGAATATGCCCTCGAAGCTGATCGTCTCGACCGATGAACTACGGACCCCGATTCCGGAGACCCTACTTCGCTCTTTAGCGACGGACGTACCCCCATTTTGTTATGCACTGGTATCCATCCGGTTCTCTCCGGTTTCGATTTCTAGTCGGACCCTACGACCGTCGTCACAATTTACGTGAATATATCAATGATTTCTCTAAAACTGTACGTACTTCTGATTGTGAGCGTAATTTAAGCTTGGTCCTTCGAGAACAAGTTGAAAGATACTCGGGGTTATTGTAGTGGTTTCACCTGTCGTAATTGTATGCAGATCAGTACCGCTCCGACAGTCATCGTCGACGAAGGGCACCGGGGGTCGGCGTTCGCGCCTCTATCCACGACTCCGCGACCCGTCGACGATCGAATCGAGGTCTCGAACTGATGTGTGGAATCATCGGCTGCGTCGGCCACGGCGGCAACGTCAGCGACGTTCTGATCGAGGGGCTTTCACGGTTGGAATACCGCGGCTACGATTCGGCGGGAATCGCGGTCGCGACAGACGGACTCTACACAGACGGCCGAGAGGGGCTTCAGGTCGAAAAGCGCGCGGGAGAACTCTCGGTACTCCAGCGAGCGCTGACCGGGCGCTCGCTGCTCGGTCGAACGGGAATCGGGCACACGCGCTGGAGCACGCACGGGCCGCCGTCGGACCGGAACGCGCACCCGCACACCGACGAGTCCGGCACCGTCGCGGTCGTCCACAACGGCATCATCGAGAACTACCAGTCACTCCGCGAGGAACTCGCAGCGACGGGCGTCACGTTCACGAGTGACACCGACACCGAAGTCGTGCCGCATCTGATCGCCCAGCGGTTGCGCTCGGGCGACGACCCCGAGACCGCGTTTCGATGGGCGGTGTCGCGCCTCGACGGGAGTTACGCGCTCGCCGCCGTCGTCGCCGGGACCGAAGAGATCTTCGCCGTTCGTCACGACTCGCCGCTCGTCCTCGGGATCGGCGAAGACGCGTCGTACCTCGGAAGCGACGTGACGGCGTTCCTCGAACACACCCGCGACGTCGTCTACGTCGAGGACGATCAGTTCGTCACGCTTCGTCCCTCGGGATGGGAGCTCACCGACGTCGACGGCGAACCCGTCGACTGCGCCGTGACGAAAGTCGAGTGGACGGCCGAGCAGACCGGCAAGAGCGGCTACGACCACTACATGATGAAGGAGATTCACGAACAGCCGCGGTCGCTCCGTCACTGTCTCCGCGGTCGACTCGACAAACTCGACGGTCGGATCACGGTCGACGAACTGAGTCATCTCGACCAGCCCGAGAGCGTTCAGTTCGTCGCGTGCGGAACCTCGTATCACGCGTCGCTCTACGGTGCGTATCTGTTTCGACAGGCCGGCATCCCCGCGACGGCGTTTCTCGCCAGCGAGTACGCGAGTTCGAACCCGCCGATTCCCGACGATGCGCTCGTCGTCGGGATCACTCAGAGCGGTGAGACGGCCGACACGCTCGCCGCACTCCGTACCGCTCAATCTCGGGGTGTTCGAACGCTCGCCATCACGAACGTCGTCGGGAGTACGGCCGCCCGCGAGTGTGACCACCGCCTGTACATCCGTGCAGGCCCCGAGATCGGCGTCGCCGCCACGAAGACGTTCTCCTCCCAACTCGTCGCACTCAACCTCTTCCTGAGCCAGCTCGATGTGGGACTGGCACAGGAACGACAGTCACTGATCGAGGCACTCCACGAACTCCCGGACGACGTCCAACAGATTCTAGACGAGTCGGTCGCAGAAGAGATCGTCGAGGCGTACGCCGGATCGAGGTCCTACTTCTTCATCGGTCGGGGCGCACACTATCCGGTCGCACTCGAAGGCGCGCTCAAGTTCAAGGAGATCACCTACGAACACGCCGAAGGGTTCGCCGCGGGCGAACTCAAGCACGGGCCGCTCGCGCTCGTCACCCCGCAGACGCCGGTGTTCGCCATCGTTACTGGTGACGGGCCGAACGCCCACAAGACGATCAGCAACATCAAAGAGATCGAAGCGCGCGGCGCACCGACGATCGTCGTCACCGACGGCCTCACGGAAGTCGAACAGTACGCCGACGCCGTCCTCGAAATCCCCGAGACGGACCCCCGAATCGCGCCCTTGCTGGCGAATATACAACTCCAGCTCGTCGCGTACCACACGGCGAACCGGCTCGACCGTTCGATCGACAAACCACGAAACCTCGCGAAGAGCGTGACGGTCGAGTAGCGTCCCCTTTCACGCCCTTTCTGTGATCGCTCTCAGTGAAATTCTGATCTATCAATACAAAGTCACGATCGCGCCCTCGTATTCGACTCCTGTATCCAATCAATAATATCAATATGTTCAAACCTCTGACTGAACGATGCGATGGTCGTGATCCGGTAGATCTCGACCTGTGCCGTACGACGTAATTTCGTGGCCGAATTTGCGCGTCGATTCGCGTTCGGCAGAACAGCTGCTCGCGAGGGTCTCGTTGTCTTCCAATAGCGCTCTCTCTTGAGTTTCTCTAGTATCGTCCACAAATTCGCTCTGATCGGGGAGAGAATTTGATATACTGTCTCGCATCGGCCGTTCGAGTTCATCTTGTAATTTTGTGTGTAAAGACGTCTCTCGATCGACCGTGGAATTCGCACTATTAGTAATTGGATATTTTGACGGACTTGGGACGTTCTTCGAATCACTGCATCGTCTCGTTCGAGGCGCGCTGATTTCGTGTAATCCCCGCCTACTGCGGGAGTCGCTCCCGCTCGCGTGACGAACGGTCTGCCTCCACTCCAGTCGAGGCCATAGCCATTACAATTATAACCGTGTAATTTCGACCGCGACGCTCGTCTCATCGTGTTCCGTGGTCGAGTCGCCCGGTCGAGCGCGTGTGAGAGATCGGGACGTCCCGGCGAACGACGTTCCACGCGAACTCCGATCCGACCCCCGTCTCGTCACTCTCGAACCAGCACTGCGTCGGACCGACCCGACGTGCGGATCGAACCACTTCGGTCTCTCACTCGGAAGCGAACAGACAGCGTGACCGAACGCTCCCCCCTGAGGACGACCCACGCAGTTTCGTGGAGACCTCTCTGACCACGTGGACTAGTCCCGCTTGGAGTGTACTGATGGGTCGTGGTAGACACCAGTCCCCGTGGACACGGCTACCCGTCCTCTCGTTTCCGAATGGTTTCCGATCGAAACGATCTTTACCGAATGTATATCATTGTACAACTATTTCCTTTAAGACATTTCCCTCAATTGTCACCACTACCGATTCGACTGGTCGGAGTTATCTCCGCTTCGTCTCTCTTTGTTTAGTTTTTACTCCGTTTGTCGCCATTTGACGCCTTATTCTGTTGAAACTGCTCTCGTATCTGATACTGATCATATATCGCAACGTTATTGTCTCAATCCCTCTGCTGTATCTTTTGGACAGAGATCCAATTAGATATCTATACACTCTCGTACGAAATTCAGTCAACTCTTCCGATAAGTCGTCGTCGGGTTCGTCCGTCACGAAGGGTCGATCGCATCCCTCTACTGCCCGTGTCGGGTCGTTCCCGTTCGAATCCATCGCTGGCCCGTCAGCGTCCGACGACGTCGGATACTCGATTCAAAAGCGTCGTAGGGAGACGATGTCCCCGATCCGCCACTCGATGGGGTTCATCAGCAGTTCGGATGGTCGTCACCGAGACCGACGTCGGTGTGGGTTCCGACGCCTCCGAAGGCCGTTCCGGCTATGCGACGTCGCCAGCGTCGGTGACTTGGCCCAGGAAGAGCACCGTTCCGCTCTCCTGACCGCGGATGAGATAACAGAACGGTCGGTCGACGATCATCTCGAACGGATCGTGCGACACTCTGGCACCCGTCGCGACAACCGTGACTGCAGTCGCGGCCGCGGCTTCGGTTCCCTGCTCGTCGACGTCGATGTACCCCTCGTGGAGGACCGTTCCGATAGAGAGGTCGGGATTGTCGTTCCCGTCGACCATCCCACTGAAGTCCGCTCGCTGCGAGTCGAAGGCGTCCGTCATTCCGAGTGTCTCGAGGACGTCGTTCAGGTTCAGTCGCGTCCGCGACGTGAACCGTGGGAGTCGGACCGTCCCCTCGTGGTCATCTAACGCGTTTAGAAACGTGTCGAGTCGGTCGGCATCGAGCGAGCTTCGAAAGTTCTCGAACTGTCCCTTCGCGGGGAGGAAGACGACTATGCTCACGTCGCCGCCGGCGTAGGGGAGGAAGACGAGTTGGTGACCGTCGACGGTGGCGTACCGGAACCAGTCTTCCTGTTTCATCATCGGAACCGTCGACGTCGATCCGTCGAGCGCGGTAAACTCCGCATGGCGTGTCCGCTTTTCGTCGAACGTGGACTTCCAGTTCGCCCGGAAGTACATCGCGTTCGTGAGGACGAGGCGCGTCAGCGGCGTCAGTGTCCCCGGTCCGACGAGTTCGGTGATCTTCCCGTTCGTCTCGTCGTCGACCCAGTCGTTGATCCGGTTACGGACGGCATCCGGCCGTTCGAAATCGACCGCGTCGAACGTGGCACTGTAGTTCGTCTCTAGCGAGTCGAGATACGAATCGCTCCACGGATACCCCTGCTGGCCCCAGAGCTCGTTGGCTTCCGTGAGCCGGAAGGGTGTCGTGTCGTCGTTCTCTCGCGTCGCGTTCTGTGCAAGGCCCTGTCGGATCGCTCGAAACGCGGCTCCGACGTCCGTCGCGTTCGACTCGAAGTGGAGGGCCTTCGCCATCTGTTCTCGCGTCTCGCCGCTGGCACCAGCTTCCGTCATCGCGAGCGCGACCGAAATGCTGTACGGCGAGAAGAACAGATTTTTCGACCCGTCGAGTCGACTCAGAAGGTCGAAGGCGAAGTCCGTATTCGCCCGAATCACCCGTTCTCGGGCGTTTCGTTCCTGCTTGGAGGGCGTGGAGGTGGGAGAGCGCGTCGTAACCGGGTCGGTCCCAGGCCCGGTGGTGTCGTCAGCGGGCACCGAATCGTTCGTGTCGTTTCCCGCACCGCCGCCGAGACAGCCTGACAGGAGGGCATCGGTCATCAGCGCACCAGTCAGCACCGTGAAATCGCGTCTCGTGGGCGGCACATACCGACGAAAGACAGCTACTGATAAACCCTTTCTGTAGACTCAAATAGCCATTTGAGGTATCGGGCTCGAACTCCAATTCCGTTCCTCACTCCCCTCATAGACCCTTTGAGACACCGTTTAGCGTCTCGCGCGATCACTTCGAATCCGGGCCAGCGGAGACCGCGTCGACGAGGAGCGACCGGAACGTCCCCCGTGGGAGACCGAACACGCGATACGTACCCGCGTCCCGGCGAGTGTGGTTACCCGAATAGGGCCACTCGGAGACGGTACAGTTCCCGGATCGCTCTCCCTCGTTCTCCATTACAAATCGTGAGAGAATTCTCCGGGTAGATGCCCGCACGCCCTGTTATTCGAACGCCTCGCATTCACTCTGCGAATGAGAGACCGTCTCATGTGAGCTACGGTCTCGGGGGCTTCGCTCCGTTGTTTCGGGGCTCCACCGTGAAACAGTTGTTTCGTCGGCGCTCCCGGCCGATATCCGCGGCGTTAGAGCTTCCCGTCCGTCGTCCGTCAGACGCCGTTGCACGTCGTTTCGCCGGATGAAACGGCATTGAACGGTTCCGAATCGTGAATAACCGAATCACTATTTTATCTCCCCTGGGGGACTGTCCACGAATAGCGATACATGAGTATTCAGCCGACGTCCGACGCAGTCACCGGAAAAGGGGACGAGAATCGTACGCGCAGTGAGGAGGGAGAACTCACGCAACGCGACGCGGACGCGCTCGAACCTATCAGTAAAGACGACGTTTTCCATCTTCTGCAGAACGGCCGCCGCCGCAGCGCGCTCCGGTACATCATGGACCGACCGGACCAGGACGTATACGAGATGCGCGACATCGCAGAACAGGTCGCCGCCTGGGAAAACGACAAACCAGTCTCGCAGATCTCCTCGGCGGAGCGCCAGCGCGTCTACATCGCGCTGTACCAGTCGCACCTGCCGAAGCTCGACGAGAAAGACGTCATCGACTACAACCAGAACCGCGGGACGGTCACGCCGACCGAACATCTCCCCGACGTGAGCGTTTATCTCCGACTCGGGTCCGAGGCGGCTGACGCCGGTACCGGCTCCGAATCGGAACCCGTGGCCGAACCGCAGTCGACGCCCGTCTCCGACGACGGAGCGGTGGCGTCCGGGTCAACGTCGACGGACCACTCACTCTTCTACTACAGTGGTGCGACGGCGTTCGGACTCCTGTTGACCGGTGCCTCCTGGGCAGGTGTCATCCCGGCACAACTCTCGCCGTATCTCGGGCTCGTGATCACCTGTCTGTTCGGTGCGATTGCGCTTACGATCGGGACTTCGGTCGGCGATCTGTTCTGACAGCCCGCTCTCGCGTCTCAGCTGTCGATTCGACTACTGGCGACTTACCGTCGAAATCCCGTTTCGGACGTCTGATCATCCCGGTGCCTTTTAGAGTCTAACTCACTGAGACTGTCTCGATGACTAATGTCCGAGAGGCGACTACTTCGTTGGTCGAGGAGAGACCGGACCTCGAGGGCGCTCTTCGGGAACTCCTCGCAGTCGACGAAGCTAATGACACGTGGGAATTCGACGACACGAGTCTCGATTCGGGGACGTTCGGAGAAATCGTCGGCGCCGAAATCGTCGTGAAGCGTAACGGCCAATATCAACTGAACGACGCTACGTCGGCTCGTGCAGCGTTGAACGGTGAACACCATGTTCACCATCTCGAACATAAAAGCGCTCTGTGAGCCACTCTAACCACCGTTTAGCATCTATTCAACAGGGCACTCGAAAGCGCAACTCATCCGTGGGGTACTGTCGATTCGCTGTCTCGATCCGTAAGCTCGTACACACTCCGCGACTCTCCCCGGCGCGTTACCGCTCTCGCCGAACACCACGGAGAACCCGCTCGCACCGAACGAAATCCACACCCCCGTCAGTAACGCCCTCCGCAACCGGGCGAGTGGGCACGACGGTTCGTCCGAACGACGAGCACGTTCGACTCGCCCGACGATCCGTCGACCGACACCTCCGTCCCGCGATTCGTCGTCCGGACGTCGTAGTCCTCGATCGACTCGCCGTTGAGCGTCACCGACGCGACCTCCGCACCGTGCGGCAGGGTGTGACCGATCGACAGTTCGTCGAGATCACCGTCCACCTCGACTCGCGTTCGGTACAGCCCGGAACGACCCGGTGCCATCGCTTCGACTGCGAGCGCACCGTCCTCGCCGATTCGAATACGCTCACCGGCGACGCGTGGTTGATCCGGTGGAATCTGCGGTACGACGCGCGCCCGACCCCGGCCGATGTCCGGGCGCACGCCGAGGTACTGGCGCACAACGGGCCAGAGGATCGCGAGGGTCCCCCACGCTTGGAGTACCTGTGCGCGCTTCGTGAACTGGAGGTCGATCGATCGACCGTAGGCCGGGGAGGGTGCGACTTCCGGGACCGCACCGGGTTGTTCGTCGGGATCGGGCAACTGGAGCGACGCGTTGGCGTGTATGAACCGTCGCTGCTGCTCACCGCCGAGTCGGCCGTAGTTGCCCTCTCCGATCGCCATGATCCCGGTGGGATGCGTGAAGATCTGCTTTTCCGTCGCGTCTCGGGTGTACTTCCCCGTCCCCCCGTCGCAGCCGGGTGCGCCCGCTGCGTACAGCCCCTCGTTTCGTCGCTGCGTCGTCCCCGCGGCGTCTCCGATCCCGCCGTAGCAGGGTGTCTCCCGGAGTCCGAGCGCGCTCGTCCCGTGTTCCTTCGTCGTCATACCCGGAACGATCTCGCCCGTCTCGTCGACGTATTCGGCCGACATGGGGGTGACGCCGATCCAGTGGCGCTCGTAGATCGGGCGGTTGTCGTTCATCCCGTTTCCCGGCACGTCGATCGAGCCTGCGTGCTGGGGGATCTCCGGGAGCCACCACGTCGCTTCGAACTTCCCGAGCATCTTCCCCGCGTGGTCGGTCGCCCACGAAGCCGTCTCGTCGTCACCCTTGCTGCGAGCCATGTCCGCGAGCGCGTACAACCCGCGGATCGTGTAGACCGCGACGTCGAGTTTCTCCCTGCCCATCCCCTTGCGTTCGACGTTCCCCGATCCGGTCGGCCACAGGTCGCCGTCTTCGTCGAGGTCCTGTACGACGTAGTGCATGCCGTCGACCATGAACGGGTACAGTTCGTCGCGGAAGGCGTCGTCGCCGGTCCACCGCCAGATCAGGTCGACGGCCATCGGGAACTTGACCGTCTCGTCCGTGTTGCCGGAGTCCTGATTCGCCCCGAAGTAGACGTCGCCGGTCGTCACCGTCTCGTGGACTACCTTCCCGGTGTCGCCGTTGACGATGCGACTGACCGCCTTGAGCGACCGCATGTGGTCTTTGGCGACGTCGAACTCCCCGGCCGCGAGCGCCGGAAACGTCGTGTACTCCCCGTCGGTGCCGAACATCCAGGGGTAGTCGGGAAAGCCGGCGCCGAAGAACCGGATCTCGTCGACCGTTCCGGCCGGTTCGGGGTACTGCTTTCCCTCGTCCGTATAGCGGACCGTCAGATCGTGTGCCTCTTGGACGCAGTCCGCGAGGTTCTGCTTGCTCCACTCGACCGACCGCTCGAGCAGTCGGTCGCCCGGAAGGTCGATCCGTGTCCGCCGACCCACAGACAGTCGATGGGTCACCTTCTCTCGCAGCGCACCCGACGGATCGTCGAGCATCGCATCGAGTTCCTCCGTCGCCGCCTCGGGCGTCGACTCGGACCCGGCGACCCCGATCCACACTGTCCGCGTCGCGTTCGACGGAACCGTAATCTCGTACTGTAGCCGCCCCCCTCTCCCGTTGCCGAACTTCGAGTCGTCACACCGCGGTGGCGACGAGGACGACCCCTCGCCGTCCGGTGGACAGAAGTCGACCGGCGCTTGCGGTCCCCAGAACCCGTCGCCGACGTCGTGTGAAACCGGATCGAGGGCAGCGCCGACCACCGCGTTCCAGTCGTGCGCGCTCGCGTGCTCGACATCCGGCTTCCCGTGGTCACGAAACAGGAGACGGCTCCCGTCGAACGTCGCCTCGTCTTCGAGATTGAAGTCGGTCTGCGAGGGCGTCGTCCACCCCCACGGGAACGCGCTCGTCAGTTCGGAACGGGCGTCGACCGTCAGCGTAACTGTTCGACTCTGACTCCCCGTCTCGAGCGTGAGTCCGAAGAGCGCGCCACGTCGGTCGTCCGGCACGAAGTCGGTCCGAATGACCGACAGACCGTCGTGATCCGGGAGGTCCATCCGAACGTGACCGTAGGCGCTCGTGAATCGCTCTGCCGGGCCGAGCCAGTCGCCGTCGATGCCGAACCAGATGCCGTCGAGCAGTTTGAGCGGCGGGCTCCAGACGCCACCCATCTCGCCGGTGATGTGCCATCCCATCGCCGGAAACCGCCCGCTTTCGTCGCCGACGACGTACGCTCTGTTCCCCGTGGTGACGTACCGTCGATCGGCGAGCCGATCCGTCGTTGACAGCGTCGGTGTCGCGTGACGTCCCGATTTCTTGCTCGTGTCTGCCGCCGCTGCGGGTATTCCCGTCGCGACGAGCCCGGCGGCGACTGTCCCTCCGAGAAACAGTCGCCGGGACAACCCGTGTGATCTCTGTTTTCCCGACATACGTGCGTATAGTTACCAATTGATAATTTATGTATTCGGGCCAAACGTTAGCCCAAGTACAGTAAAATCAGAAAGATACTTCGAGCCACGAAAGCGACCGTCTCACATCGACGCGTCCGGTACGTCGTCTCCCTCGGGAATCACCGGGAAAACCCCTCACGCCGTGGTCGACGAATCCCCGGTCGACGAAGATCCCTGCCCGCTCTCGGCGGTAGTCGTCGACTGCGTCGTCTCGGTCGAAGGTACCGTACAGACGACTATCGCGGTGTAGTTGAGGTACGCGTCGATGCCGCCGTCCGAGTGCACATCGAGTTCGAGCGGGACGGACAGTTCGCCGGTCCGGCCGTTACACTGTACCGTCGCGTCGACGACTGCGCTCTGTCCCGGTCCGAGTCCTCGGAGTTCGCCGCTGACGTCGAGTGGACTGTCCTCACGGGCCGTCACGTCGACGTCGATCGTCTGGTCGGTGAACTGATTTTTCACGACGACGAGTCAGTCGGTCAGGTCGGCCTCGGAGTACGTCGGCGGGTCGGCGCGTACGTCCGCCCCCTGCGTCCCGGGGGCCCAGAGCGAGATGAGCGTCTGACTCTGGCTCGACGCGACGCTCACGGAGACCGGGCGGTCGATCGTCGCCGCGCTGAAGCCGCCGGTCCCGAAGACGAGCGCCGAGGCGACGAGTACCGCGAGCAACGCCCAGAGAACGCGTCCGGGCATCTCACTCCCCTCGTAGTTCGGGGGGCTGTTCCGTGTGTCCGAGACGGCTCGCGTGCGCGGAGTAGTAATTTGCGACCGCGGAGACGATCAGCGCGACCGCGAGGAACGCTCCCGCCGCGATGTTGGGAATCGCAGCGAACGGGCCGATGTTGAGCCAGACGACTGTAAGCACGGCCAGTCCGATCGCTCCGAGCGCGAGGTAGTACTCGCTCCACGGGATGTCTTTCCCGGGGACGACCTCCAAGTAGAGTTCGAGCTGCTCGGCACGGTCGGTCAGCGCGACCTCGCGGCGATCGACCTCAACGATGCCGGTGTCAATGAGTTCCGGAATGTGTGTCTGTTGGAGTACGTTGTACACGCGCCGCCGTTGTGTCGACGTCACCTGCTCGGTCGACACGCCGTTTTCCCACGCCGCGACCTGCGTCGCCAGTTCGCCGATGTCGACCGACGCTGCCGTGTGTTTCAGATGATGGATCGTCCAGCGCCGTCGCTGGTTCCGTAGTACGTGAAAGAGCTCGTCCCGTGTCGGTTCCTCCTCGACCTCTTCCTCGCATTCATCGAGCCTTGCCTCACTCGATTGTTGTACAGTAGTTGCCACGAGGACACCCGCTACGGTATTGGGTTACCGAATGGTAAAATTGCTGCCACTTCATCTCAGTCCCGGATCGTTCGTATTTTCTGATCTGTCATCAATGGGAGCTTAGTCTACACGCTGTGTGCGCTAGACGGTACCAAACTCTCGGTTAAAACCGGCGAGATATCGGTTAAAACCCGCTAAATTGGCGTTAAATGGACGCAATCGACCCCAGTGGTCAGCACATGCAACTCATGTAAATGTAGGTACCAGTCGGAGGACCGAGTAACCCGAAAGGGGAGGAAGATCAATGATTGGACGACGTAAATTCGTAATCGGTGCGGGTGCATTGTTTGCAGGCAGCGCGGCGGCCGTGGGCACGGGTGCGTTCACGTCCATGCACACCGACTCTCGAACGGTCGGGATTCAGAAGAAAGGCGACATGGAAGGCTTCGTCGGACTCGGCCCGGCCGGCTTCAGCGATCACACGATGAGCGACTACCCGAACCACCGCTACATTCGAACGAACGGAGACGGCGATATCGTCTTCGATTTCGACGGTAACGGTGCGAAAGGCTTCAACGAACACTCCGTCTACTACGTGGACCAGGCGCTGGAGATCCACCTCGCCAACGCGGCACAGCTACCCAGCCACGACGGGGACCAGGTGTACGACGTGATTCTCGACAGCAACCTGAACCAGGCGATGATGCCGTACACGGGGACGACCGACGGCGACGACCGCCGCTTCCACACGCCCGACGGCAACCGGAAGATCGGGTGGAACGTGGGGACGCTCAAAGCAGGAGAATCTCTCTACATTGGGTTCAAGATCGACACGGACGCCACGGGGTCGGAGAACTTCCACCTCGGCAACATCGGCGTCAACGTGCAGGCTCGTCAGTGAGACGGGCCGTGAACTGACAGGACCGCTTTCAGATCGGATCGGGCGACAGTCGCCCGGGGCACTTTCGTTCGCGACGTGTGGGCTGCGTAACGTATACCTCGTCGTGGAGTCATGGAACTGGTAATTTCGGATGGAATGAATACTAAATATGGAACGTTCGATCGGTCGTCGCGTCGGCAGTCCTATGGGTTCTCACCGCAGCGGTGCTGCTGATCGTTCTCGGTGCAGTGCTCGGACAGCCGATCCTCGTCGGATTCGTTACGACCGGGAGTATGACCGGGACGATAGATCCCGGCGACGGGTTCGTCGCGATACCGGCACAGCTGACCAGACCGGTTCACGTCAGAGACGTCGTCACGTTTCACGCGAAGACGCTCCATGGCGGGGCGTTGACGACACACCGAATCGTCGGTCACACATGAGACGGCTACATCACGCGCGGGGATCACAACACGATCACCGATCAGCAGGCGGGGGAACCGCCCGTACACCGCTCGCAGATCGTTGCCGTCGCCCTGCAGATCGACGGCCACGTCGTCGTGATTCCACGAGTCGAATCCATCGTTACGGGATCTCGGGGTGTATTCGCGTCCGTCGCCACGACATTCGGTATCGGTGCCGGTCCGACCCAATTGGCGGTCGCATTCGTGGTGATGGTTCTGGCTGTCGTGGTACTCGACGAAGTCATCTAGCCACCGACGAATAGACGAACGACGCGTCGCTCGGTGAGTCGTGACCGTGGGTACGATACACAGAAGGTACTGTTCGGATGTCTCGCCGTCGTCCTCGTGGTCGCCACGCTCTCGATGGTAATCACTTGTACCAACGCCACGATTCCGTACGACAGCGCGCAGGCCGGTCAGGATCTGCGTGGTGGGATCCCCGCCGGAAGTGCGCGAGCGGTTCCCGTGCGACTCTCGAACGGCGGTCTCTTGCCGGTCGTCGTGTTCCTCGACGCGCCCGGCAGTGCAACCCTCGGAGAGCGGACTGTCGTCCTCGGTCCGCGTGGCAGTGCGACCGTCAACGTCACGATCACCGCGCCCGCGACCCCCGGTCGATACGAGCAGCGAATCGTCCAACACCGCGATCTCGGTATCCTGCCGGTCTGGCTGCTGCGACCGCTCGACGCCCTCGATCCGTGGGTCGCGATCGGTGCTGTCGACGCGTTCCTGGGCGTCCTGCTTGAAACCACGGGCCGGGTGTTGCTCGGTCGGGGACGACTACGCTTCCGCGAGTACCGTGAACGACCGCTCGAAGTATCGGTTCGTCGGTACCTCCGCAAACTCTATCGATGAGTAGTGGAGTACCGTGACCAGAAAGGAGATATCAGTAATCAATTATGAGCCATGAAGTACTGCGCGTACGAGCACTACTCACCCGCTGGTTTGGGGTCGCAGTCGTCGTATTACTCCTCGTCGGAGCAGTTGGCGGCTGGTTTACATACACGGCCTACGCCGCGCCCGGAACACACCAAGAACAGCGCACGGTGGATGCGTGGACCGTCGATGGGTCGTTTTCCCATCGGGCAACCGTCACCCGGAAGGCGAACGATACGGCGTTCCGCCCCGGAGAGGTCGTCCGTAACCGGAACGTCTACTTCCAGCGGGTCATGCCGGTCTTAGACGGTCGATTCAACGTCACGTACGACGGAGCCAACGTCCCGCTCACGCTCCGAATACAGCGGCAGGTACTCGTACCGCCGGAACGAGACGGTCTACTGGCAACAAACGCGGTCGCTCGGAACGAGCCAGACGACGATTTCGCCCGGAGAACGGGCGGTAGTCCCGTTCAGTCTCAACGTTACGCACGCGATTCAGGACGCACAAGCCATCAACAAACGGCTCGATTCGCCGGGCCAAATCCGGGTCAGCGTCCGAATGACTGTCACCGCAACTCGGCAAACCGACGGTGCGAGCCCCCACCAGATTCGGTTCTCCCTCCCGATCGAGTCTCAGTCGGGTGTCTACCTGCTCTCGTCGAATACGTCCGATTCGAAGACGTTCTCGCACGCGAAAACGATCTCCGTCCCGAACGACCCCGGATCACTCCGATCGCTCGGTGGCCCGTTACTCCTCGCGGTCGGCCTCCTCGGACTGGTCGGACTGGCGTTCGCCCGCTCGCGTGGCGCGATCACCCTCTCGCAGGCGGAACGCGAGTGGCTCGCCTATCTCGACGACCGCACCGATTTCGACGAGTGGATCGCGACGATCCGGCTCCCGGACGACGCCGAGGAACTCCCCAGAGCCGAGGCCGAGACGCTCGCGGACCTCGTCGACTTCGCGATCGACACGGACAACGCGGTACTCGAACAACCCGACGGCAG
The DNA here is from genome assembly GCA_963715525.1 of Haloferacaceae archaeon. GTDB lineage: Archaea > Halobacteriota > Halobacteria > Halobacteriales > Haloferacaceae > MFD01721-c6. Next base: position 3,037,500 of record OY970248.1, on the reverse strand, counting down.
CACCTACTTCGTCGTCCACGATGGCTATCGATACCGCTTCGAGGCACCCACAAATCCGAGTTCGGAACCCGGCCGCCCCCTCGGTTCGAACGACAGGCCCGACGCCCGCGACGACCGCCGGACAGATCCGTCTGCCGAGACGGATTCGGGGGGCGAGACGCTCGACTAGGGTGCGTAGTCGACTCACGGAGCGTAGTTGGCTCACGGAGCGTAGTCGACTCACTCGTCGAAATCGACGCGAGAGCCGTAGACGGATCGCTCGTGAGACGGGTCGCCCGTTCGTGAGACGACTCTCAGACATGTTTGACTCGCCCCAAAGAGGATCGAGGCTCATCAAAGATGAGAGCGAGATTAATGAGGGCTCTGTAGGGAAGTCTCGTCAAGTATGTCGTCGGACATCATGATCGCAACGGAGACGGAAGGGATCGAGACCGAACAGTTGCGGGTCGCGGTTATCGGCACCGGCGCAATCGCCCAGCGCCTTCACATTCCCAGCTATCAGAAGGACGAGAACGCGACGGTCGTGGCCGTGTGTGACGTCGAAGAACGGAAAGCGGCGGAAGTCGCGAAACAGTACGGGATCGACGAGTACTACACCGATTACGTCGAACTACTCGAATCCGGAACCGTCGACGCCGTGAGCGTCTGTCTCCCCAATCATCTCCACAAAGACATCGTCTGCGACGCGCTCGCCCACGACGTCAACGTCCTCTGTGAGAAACCCATCAGCACCTCGATCACCGAGGCGGACGCCATGGTCGCCGCCGCCGACGAGAGCGAAGCGATCCTGATGATCGACCAGACCGAGCGGTTCAACCCCGTCTACGAGAAGACGAAGGAAATTCTAGAGAAAGGTATCGTCGGACGCGTCCACAACGTTCGCAGCCGATTCAGTCACCCCGGCCCGGAGGGCTGGTCGCCGCGTTCGACGTGGTTCACCGACGCGGACGCCTCGGGCGGCGGCGCACTCATCGACATCGGCATCCACAACGCCGACCTGGTCAACTACCTCTTCGGCGACGTCGAGGAACTGATGGGCTACAGCGACACGCTGTCGATGGATACGGAAGTCGAAGACACCGCCGTCGCGGTGTTACAGTTCGCCGACGGCAAGCTCGGCACGTTCGAGACGGCGTGGCGAACCGACCCGGAGTCCATCGAGATGCAGATCGTCGGCGAAGAGGGCGTGATCTACGTCGACAAGGTGGCCCCGAAACTCGAAGTCCGATTCGGTGACGACAGCGGGACGCTCGACGTGCCCGTTCCCGAGGCGTCGAAGTACGGCGGGCCGATCGCTCACTTCGTCGAGTGCGCGCGGAACGGCACCGAGCCGACGGTCACGGCCCGAGACGGGCGGAAGGCGCTCGAAGTCGTGATGGGCGTGTACCGATCGTCGGAATCTCACGCCGCGGTCTCCCTGCCGATCGACGAGGAGGACGCTCGATGAGACTCGCTTGCAGCAGTTACTCCTACCACGACGAACTCGAAGACGACCTCTCGCTCGAAGCCTTCTTCGAGATCTGTCGGGACGACCTCGGCGTCGACGGCGTCGAACTCATCGACGAACACCTGCCGGGAAGCGACGCCGAGTCGCTCGACCGGGTCGCCGCGCTCGCGGCGGACTACGATCTCGACATCGCCTGTCTGTCCGTCTTCTACAACGATTTCGCGAAGGCGACACACGAGGAACGCCAGGCGGACACCGAGAAGGTAACGGAGTGGCTCGACAACGCCGATCGACTCGGCGCGTCGGTGGTTCGGGCGTTCACGGGCTTCCCGGGACTGCACGACCGTGATCACGACGACCCCGAGGTCTGGACCGGAGTGACGACGTGTCTGCAAGAGTGCGTCGACTACGCGACGCGGGCTGAGGCGACGCTTGCGATCGAGAACCACAACCACGACGGCCTCATCCGGACGGCCGACGACGTCTTCCGCGTCCGATCGGGGATCAACGGCGATCTCGGGTTCGTACTCGATCTCGCTAACTACGTCGATGGCGTCGGATCGGTCGAGCGGACGCTCCACCTCGCAGATCACGTCCACGCCGCCTACGACGACGTAGCGGACGACGGCTCCGAACCGACCTACGACTACTACGCGGACGTGATCGACTCCCTCGACGAACTGGGCTACCACGGCTACGTGACGATCGAATACGAGGGCGACGAGAACGACTACGAGGCGGTCCCGAGGGCGGCCTCGTATCTCGACTCGCTCGTTTAGACGCTCGTCGCAACGTTCCGGTCGCTTCGCTTTCGAGTAGAGCCGTATTTTCGACGATGACTACATCCTCGGCGATAGTTGCGTTTTCAGCAATAGCTGCGTCCTCGGCGATGGTTGCATCTTCGGCCGTGACCGAACGCTGGGCGATGAGGGCGATGAGGGCGACGGCGACTCCGGGGACACCGCGCCGGTCCCGTGGGCCTTTTCGACCGAGAGAGTCTTGTACTGTCTCTTCACAAATACACCGTGATCGGATCGAACGAGTACGGTAGCTACCTTCCGAGCTCTCACTCGAGGTCTGGCGTCTCTGATCTCTTCGAACCTATTTTAGCGAATCCAATCATATTCGAGTTTGGTCAAATCTGACGGCGAGATTTATCATTCATGATTGTTAGCCTTGCGTATAGTGGTCACAGATGACTCGGAATAATTCACCTAGCAGACGACAGTTCGTGCGGACGACGGCGGGTATCGGGACGGCCGCGATGCTCTCTCTGGCGGGATGTACGAGCGGGAGTGGCGGGGGGAAGTCGGGCGGTGGCAACGGAAACGGATCGAAATCGGGCAGCAAGAAAGGAGGCAAGAAGGGCGGCAAGTCGGACGTCGAGTTCTGGTCGTCGTCGAACAAACAGGAACTCCAGTTTCACAAATCCGCGAAGCAGGCGTTCGTCAAACAGAACGACGTCAGCGTCTCCGTCCGCCCGGTCCCCGAGGGCGACAGTTCCGAGCAGGTCGTGCTGTCGGCGCTCGCGTCCGGAACCGAACCGGACGTCTTCGCCAACGTCGCTCCCCCGTTCGCCGCGCAGTTGCAGGCGAACAACGCGGTCAAGAACCTCTACGATATCGACGGCGCGAAAGACTACCTCACCAAACGGTGCGGGAAGACGACCCTGAAACGGTACGAAGCGCCCGATGGCAAGCTGTATCAGGCCCCGTGGAAATCGAATCCGGTTCTCTTCCAGTACAACGACACCGTGTTCGAGAAGGCGGGTTACGACAAGAGCGACTACCCGCAGACCCTCGACGACCTGATTACGATCGGAAAGAAGTTGGTCGACAAGGGGACGGTGAAGGTGCTCTGGGATCGAGCGCCGCAGTCGACGTGGTATCAGCGCTGGTTCGACTTCATCCCGCTGTATCTCGCGGCTTCGGAGGGCAAGAAGTCCATGTTCGAACAGGGATCGAACGGACTGGAACCGTCGTTCAACAACGACACGGCCGTGACGGTCCTACAGTTCTTCCAGAAACTCTACGGCCAGAAGCTGGCACCCACACAACCCAGCGAGAAGCCCAAGTTCCCACACGACGAGGCGGCGATCAACAGTGGCGGGCCGTGGGTCATCCCCTCGTTCAAGGGCGTGAACAAAGACGTGAAGATGAGTCACCTGACGCCGCCGGTTCCGAAGGGCGTCTCGCCGAACGCGAATACGTACGCCGACCCGAAGAACATCAGTATCTTCGGCTCGGCGAAGCAGCCGAAGGCGGCGTGGCAGTTCATCGACTTCGAGATTCAAGAGCAGTGGGACACGAAGTTCCTGAAACAGACGCTCCAACTCCCGCTCCGGAAAGGACTCACGGACAGCGCGAGTTCGTTCTTCGATAAGCACCCGGACATCGAACCGTACGCGAACGCGCTCGACACCTCACACCCGCCGGCGTACACGTCTCACTACCAGAAGCTCATGGACACCTTCAACCAGAAGGCGTACGTCCCGATCGTCACTGGGAAGAAAGACCCACAGAAGGGCTTAGACGAGGCAGAGCAGGCGATGAAGGGGATACTCCAACAGTAGCTGTCTTCAGAACCCATGCTCGATTCCATTCGTCAACGTGTCAGAGGCACCGCCAGCGAAGCGAGAGGCGCACCCGTTTCCGACCGATCGAACGGTCGACTCGGACGGCTCCCGGTCGTCGGGGACGTCGCAGCACGAGTCGGCCGTTACGACGACAACCTCAAAGGGTGGATACTCGTCCTCCCGTGGGTCGTCTGGGCGGCCGTCTTCCTGATCGGTCCGTTTCTGTTCTCGATCTATCTGAGCTTCCACAAGTGGTCGATCATCAGCCCGACGAAGCCGTTCGTCGGCTTCCACAACTACGTCGACTTGCTCACCGGCAGTGCGTTCTACGGCATGCTCTGGAACACGGCGTACTTCTTCGTCGTGAACGTCCCGCTCCAGATCGTGCTCGCACTGGCTGTTGCGCTCCTCTTAGATCGAATCATCCGCGGCAGAGCGCTGTATATGGCCGGCTACTTCGTCCCCTACGTGACGAGTGGGGTCGTCGTCGCCGTCGTGTTCCGCTGGGTGTACGCACCGGAAGGGTATCTCAATCAACTCCTGAACATCTTCGGCGTCCAGATCAACTTCCTCGGCAGTACGACGTGGGCGATGCCCGCGGTCGCGCTCATGGTCACCTGGAAGTTCGTCGGCTACTACGCCATCATCTTCCTTGCGAACCTCCAGTCGCTCCCCGAGAGTATCTACGAGTCGGCGTCGCTAGACGGCGCGAGCGAGTGGCAGCAGTTCAGATACATCACGCTCCCGCTGCTCAACCCGAGTATCCTCGTCGTCGTCATCCTCTCGACGATCACGGCGTTCCAGATCTTCACGGAGCCGTTCATCATGACGGGCGGGGGACCGAACGGCGCGACCACGACGTTCGTCCTCTCAATCTACCGCCACGCATTCTCGTATCTGGAGATGGGCTACGCGAGCACGATCGGCGTCGTCCTCGCGGCGATGATCTTCGTCGTCAGCTACGTCGAGCGCAACTACGTCGACCAGGAGGTGACGATGTAATATGGCTGCAGAAACCGACGAGGCGTCCGTCTTCGCCGACTCCGAGACTCGACTCGAGTCGCTGACGGCGCGTCAGATACTCGTCTACGTAGTGCTCACGTTGGGCGTTCTCATCCCAGTCCTGCCGTTCGCGCTGATGGTCTCGATGTCGTTCCGTCCGACGAGCGAGATGTACTCGGCGGAGCTGTTCCCGTCACACGTTACGCTCGCTCACTATCGGTTCCTGCTCTCGCAGGTCCCGATCGCCCGCCAGTTCTTCAACAGCGTTCTCGTGACCAGTGCGGTGGTCGTCTCGGTCGTCGTGACGTCGTGTATCGTCGCGTACTCGCTGTCGAAACTGGACTGGTACGGTCGGCGGTTCACGCACAACTTCATCCTCGCGACGATGATGATCCCCGGAATCCTTCTGCTCATCCCGCAGTTCATAGTCATCGTCAAACTGGGGTGGATCAACACCTATCAGGGGCTGATCGCGCCGTTCGCCATCAGTTCGTTCGGCATCTTCCTGCTCTCGCAGTTCTTCAACCAGTTCCCCGATAGTCTCATCGACGCCGCGCGCATGGACGGGTGTAACGAACTCGACGTCGTGTTCCGGATCGTCCTGCCGAACTCCCTGCCCGCCGTCGCGACGGTCGCCATCTTCACGTTCATGAACCGATGGAACCAGATGCTCTGGGACCTCATCGTCGTGAAAAAGCAGAGCATGTACACGCTGCCCGTCAGTATCACCCTGTTCGCGAAGTCGGGGCTGTACAGCAACAGTATGGGGCCGCTGATGGCCGGTGCAACGCTGCTGGCGCTCCCGACGATACTGCTGTTCTTACTGCTCCGTCGCTACTTTATCCAGGGCGTCACGATGTCCGGACTCAAGTCCTGAGCGAAGCGACACCTACCGTTTCACACTACACACCTCATGGCACTCGATACCCGAACGAACCGATTCCACTTCATCGACCTCGCGAGAGAGGCCGTCGGCGCAGCCTATCTCTCGCTCCCGCGGATCGTCGTCACGAGTATCCTGTGGTCGGTACTCGCCGCGACCGTTGTCCTCGCTGCACCGGCAACGACGGTCGTCGTCGCCGCCGCGGACGCGACGCTCTCGGGTGGCAAGTTCGATTCTCGGATGGCAGTCCGAACGTTCATACGCTTTTTCTGGCGGAGTCAGGCGGCGTTCGTCCCGTTCGTCGCCGTCTTCGACGTCGCGTGGTGGCTTTGGACTCATACGGACGGAAGCCTCTGGACCGAACTCGGTGCGTTCCTCGCCGTCGACGTGCTCGTCGTCTACGGCTACCTGCTCCTGTACTACTTTCCGCTGCTCGTCGACCGCGACGGGTCGGCCATCGAGACGGCACGGGCATCCGCGACACTCGCGTCGACGCGCGTCGCGGCGTCGCTCGGCCTGTTCCTGTTCGTCGCGTCGATCGCGACGCTGTTCGCGTTCACCGTCGCCGGCTTCCTCCTGCTCGCACCGGGCGTCCTCGCGACCGTCGTCCTCCTCGGGACGCGGTATCTGGCCGGCAGTGAGACGGACGTCGCTGCCGCCGAGTGAGCGAGGTCGGCGGTGTGTCCGGTGAGTTGTCGGAGCACGCGGCTTTCGACTCCTCTTAGGCTCCTCTCGTGGGAGAGTCGATCCGTCGGTCCGAGTCCCGTGGGTTGGGCCATGGCAAAGTAGATCCATCGGACGCACCCTGATACGGCTATGGAACTCCCGGAGACGGAGCGCGAATTCGTGGACGTCGCTCGGAATCGAATCCTGACGCATTCTCGTGATCGCCGAGACGCGGGTCAGTTCGACCAGATCCATGCCGTCGTTCGCTCCGTGAGCGGCGACATCTACGTCGGCACGCCGTTCGAAACGTCGATGCCCCAGTTCGATTTCTGTGCGGAGCGGCACGCGATCCACAACATGCACTACGCCGAGACGGAAGCGACGAACCTCGATACCGTCCTCGTCGCCGGTCCGGTTCCCGACACGGACGAGGGCGTGACGACTCCGTGTGGCGCGTGCCGCCACGCGATCGATCAGTTCAGCGATAACGCGACCGTGTTCTGTTCGAACTTCGTCCGCCACGCGGACGGCTGGACGATGTTTCCGACGCTCGAACGGTACACGGCCGAAGAACTGTATCCCGCGCATCGAAGCCACCCTACGTGGGAGGAGAGTACCCGATAGAACTCAGCGCTGCGAGAGTTTGAGCGTCACTTCGTCGACGGCGAGTCCGATTTCCTTCTCGACGCCGCCGTTGTCGCTCACGTTGAAGCGAGAGCCCACGATTCCGGCCTGTTCGAGTTGCTGAACGTGAACCGAGATCGTTCCCTTCGAGAGGTCGACCAGTTCCGTGAGTTCTTGAATCGTCCGGGTGTCCGTCGAGAGCGCCTGAATGATCCGCCACCGTGTCTCCGATCCGATGGCAGTCGCGGCTTCGACGGCGTCGTCGTTGCGAAGTTCCAACGTCTCCGGCGGGCGTACTTTCGAGCGCGCGTTCGGGATCTGTCGGGTGAATCGTGGGTTGCTCATAGAGAGGGTGTTCCGTGCTGATGTATCACACACCTCTGAGTCTCAGTAGTATGAGTCTGTCGACGATGTTTGAAAAACTCCGAATATCATTGGGAATCGCCAAACAAGAATGAGGCAAGTCGGCCGAGACCGTACGTTTAATCCCGCGCCACCGATTGTAGGAGACAGAATGGTTGACAACGGGGGAATCGACACCCAGCACTGGTGGGAGGACCAGTTGTTCCGGTCGGTAACGCTGTACCCGTGGGCGACGATGGACACGGAAGCGGAGCTACGACGCCTCGCCGAACGGGGGGTCAATACGGTGTTCGTGATCACCAAAGAGAGCGACGGACGGGTCTTCTACGACTCGGACGTCGCTCCAAATCAGGTCCCGAATCGCGATCTCCTCGCGGATCTCGTCGACGCCGCCCGAATTCACGACCTGCGACTCGTTCCCTCCCTGTTCACGCTCTGCGATAAGTACCTCATCGAGACGGATCCCGACGTGGTTCAGGTCGCCCGTGAGGGGACCGAGATCCGATATCCCAACGTCTCGATGGAGTGGATGCACTGGGTCTGCCCCAATCACGAACGCGTCCGGTCACACCTCCGAGCGATCGTGAAAGAACTGGTGGCCTACGACGTCGACGGAGTCCAGTTGACCCACTTCGAGTTTCAGCCCATCATGAACGGCGAGTCGAGTTACCGCTCGTGTTTCTGTGACGAGTGTCTCGCCCATCACGAGTCGGAGAATCTCACCAGCGGGTCCGGCGATTGGATCGACCAGCGCTGTGAGAACGTCGTCTCGCTCCTCACCGATTTAGCCGAACCGTTCGCGGAGCGCGACGATCTGATGGTGAACCTCGAAGTGGAGGCGTTCGCCGATCTCGATACCGCGCTCGACGACAGCCGTGAGATACTCGGCGTCGATACGCGTTCGGTCGCCGAGGTGGCAGACGTGCTTACACCTCGAACGGCGCACGTCGACCTCGACATCCATCCGCTCTGGATTAGAGACGCCGTCCGATCATTTCGGGACGCGATCAGGACGCCCGTCGTTCCCTCGATTCGGTTGTCCGACGGGGGCGATCCCGAGACGAAAGTACGCGACGACGAACTGATCACGGCGATACAGATGGCCCTCCACGGCGGCGCACGGGGCGTCTCGCTGTTCTCCGAGGGCGCGAATATCGGTCGCATCTCGGCGTCGCAGTGGGACACCGCCGCGGAGATGTTCGAGGAGATGACCTACTTCGAGCGCGAGTACGGTCTCCCGGACTGAGACGTCGACGCTCGGCTCGTCGAGTCCTTCGTCCGAGCGACTGTCACTCGAACTGAGCCGTAATCACGTCGTTTCGGACGTACCGTCCTCGCCGTTTCGAACCGTCTACTCTCGTTTGGGATCTCTCAAACATCGTCGCACCGCGTTAAATCTCAGAGCAACCGTTATGCGAGTGGTTGTCAGATCTGGGCGTAGCATGGGCGAGCTCCGCATCGACAACCTCGTGAAGACGTTCCCCTCGTCGGACGGCGAGAGTCACCTCGTCGCCGTCGACGAGTTGAATCTCGACATCGCCGACGGTGAATTCCTCGTACTGCTTGGACCGAGTGGGTGTGGGAAATCGACGACCCTTCGGTGCGTCGCCGGGCTCGAATCACCGACCGGCGGGCGATTACTGCTCGACGGAGACGACATCACCGACAGAACGCCGCAGGGCCGGGATATGGCGATGGTGTTCCAGGACTTCGCACTGTACCCGCACATGACCGCCGAAGAGAACATGAGCTTCGGCCTCCGGATGACGACTGACCTGTCGAAAGACGAGATCGCATCACGGGTCGCCGAAGCGGCGGAGTTGCTCGACATCACCGCGATCCTCGGGAAGAAACCCGGTCAGATCTCGGGCGGACAGAAGCAGCGCGTCGCGCTCGGGCGTGCGATCGTCCGGGACCCGGAAGTGTTCCTCATGGACGAACCGCTGTCGAACTTAGACGCGAAACTTCGAACGCAGATGCGGACGGAGATCCAACGGATCCACCGTCAACTCGGCGTGACGACGATCTACGTCACCCACGACCAGACCGAGGCGATGACGATGGGCAGCCGTATCGCGATCTTAGACGACGGCGAACTCCAGCAGGTCGACATTCCCGACACCGTCTATCACCACCCGACGAATCAGTTCGTGGCCGGGTTCATCGGCTCGCCGTCGATGAACTTCCTCGACGTCGGTCTCGACCGGACCGACGGTACGTATCACCTCGTCGCCGACGGCGAGACACCGTTCGAGTACCCCGTCGACGACGAACTCGTCGACCGATGTGGGCTGTCGCTCGGGGACGCCTTGACGCTCGGCGTGAGGCCGGAGGCGATTCGACTGGCTGACAGTGCTGCGGGTGGGCGTGTCCTGCAGGCGCAACTCGACGTCGTCGAACCGATGGGGAGCGACAACTACCTCTACTTGTTCGTTGGCGATAGTTCGTGGACCGCCCGCGTCGATTCGTCTGTCGACCCTGAAGCGGGTGAGTCGATCTCGTACCTGTTCGACCCCGAAGCGCTCCACCTGTTCGACGACCGAGGCCGGACGCTCAAGTCCACCGGGACCGGCGAACGGTCCTACCACGACGGAACTGCTCGTGAGGGCGTCGTCGACGCGTCCGCGGTGCCGACGGAAGAAGCCGAATCGTAGCGGTGCCGTGATCGAATCGACCGGATCGTAACGGCGGAGGAGACGGGCTACCGATTTCGAAACGTCCCTGATATCGCGCCTTCGGTGTGTCTTTCGGACTCTCATCTCTTCGTCGTACGATGACTCGTGCTCAGAGAGCGACGTCGAGGTCGGTGATCTCGATCCATCGGTCGCCGTTCGAGATGACCAGTTCGCCGGTTCCGTCTCCGTCGGGGTCCCAGTTCGTCCCGTCGGCCACCGCCGTCCGACCGGGCCTGTGTTCCGGCGGCGAAGCGCGAGGCTCGTAGCCGAAGAACGCGGCGTCGCTGTACGATCCACCCTGGCGTTCTCCTTCGAACGTTTGGGCGGTGCAGTCCGGCCACTCCTTGCTCGGTCCGTCGACGTAGAGCGTCCCGCCGGTTCGATCGACGATGCGAGTGACCGCTCCGGCGACGAACGGGTTGTGAAAGTAGGTCCCCTGTTCGGCGGACGCGGGGAATCGCGGTCCGGAGTCGTCGACGTCCTGTACGACCGCCGTCCCGCGCACGTTCGCGAAGTAGGCGTTCTGGAAGACGTTGTATATCGCCCGCGAGTCGGCGATGTGGATGCCGTCGTACGTCGCTTCGATATCCGCGTATCGGATCAAATTGGCGAACGAGTACTCGACGAACCGCATCGCGATGTCGCCGGGGTTTTCCCCGGAGCTGAAACTCCCCTCGATCCCCGAGAACTGGACCCGTCGGAGTTCGAGTCCGACGCCACCGGACGCGTTGTGGACGCCGTAGTGGTCGGTGTTCAGGACGAAGTTGAGCCGACACGCACCCGCGCCGTTCGGGTTCCCGTTCGAAGTCGAAAATCGGGTTCGGCAACTGTTGTACGCGTCGCCGAGGTCGTCCGACCCCCAGACGAAGGTGAATCCGCGACACGAGCCTTCGAAGCGAACACCGACGATGTCGGTGTAGAACATGGCCGTCCCGGACGAGTCGTGAATTCGAATTCCGTTGCCGTGGCCGCTGCCACACCGGATGCGGGACGACTGTAATCCGTCCCCGTGGATCGCCCAGTTGTTGCGGAGGTTGTCGTAGTCGTCGAGGTCGATCGACCACGATGCGGATCCGTCGCCGTAGTACCCGCTCGGGAAGTAGACGCCGCCGCCGCCGATCGCGTCAAGCCGCTCGAACGCCTCCCGCATCCCGGCCGTTCGCGACGGCGAGGTGTAGGGATCGTCCGCCGTTCCCGACCCCGAGACGGAGTCGAGTTCGGAGACGAAGACGACGCGACTCTGTCGCGCGGCGTGGAGTGCTTCGACGGCGATCGATTCGACGGGTGCATCGTGCCCGAGACGCGCTCGGCCGCCGTTCTCGCCGCTGTGGTCGTGGTCTCTCGGTGCCCACGGCGGACCAACGTGGCGTCGGTTCGTCGAGCGAAACCCCCGCTGCGTGGAATCGACTCCTCCCTGTCCGACGAGTCCGGCAAATCCGAGCGCACTCGTTCCCAGGAACCGACGGCGGGTGCTCTCGGGAGACGCTGACTCGGACTCGCCGTCCGCGGCCTCTTTTACCATGCGGAGTGACTCTCAAAATGTCGCTAAATAACCATGCTTGGGCACTGTCTAGCCAAAGAGCGAACAGTTCTTGGAGACGGTTGGTATGCACGCCCAAGAACCGTTCATCGTTGCGTTGGAGCCGAATCCGCTTGAGTGCTGGGACGACGAGAGCACCGCGAGCGCCCTGAGAGCGCTCGCGGTGCGGCTTCATTCGGCGGGACTCTCACTCCGTGAAACCGCTGCAGCTCTCGAGCAATTCGGCGTCTACCGCTCCCACCAGGCGGTCTGGCAGTGGGTTCACCAGCTCGCCGACAGCACACCCGACCCGCCGACGGCGAAGCCGTCGCGGGTCGCGGTTGACGAGACTGCTGTCGACGTCGGGACGACTCGTCACTGGCTGTACGCCGCGATTGACGTCGATACGAAACTTCTGCTCGGTGTCTATCTCTCGGAACGGCGTGGTACCGACCCTGCAGCCGTGTTTCTCGATCAGCTGGCCGAGAAACACGACTTCTCTGAGACGACGTTTCTCGTGGACGGGATGGGGTATTTGACCGCGCTCGCGCGGTGTGATCTGCGCGGTCACCTCGACTACGTCGATCGGAATCTGATCGAAAAGTGGTTCCAAACGCTCACGATGCGGATCGATCGATTCCATCAGACGTGGATGGGCGCCAGAGCCAGCGCGCAGCGCTGGCTCGCCGCCTTCGCGTACTACTATAATTTCCAGCGACCGAATCAAGCACTCGACAACCGCACTCCAGTCGAGGAGATGAGGAGTCGTTGACTAGACAGTACCCATGCTTGGTATTTCGCGAATCTGAGACATATTCTGTTATAGCCGAACCGATTGTTATTCTATTCACACATCCGCTAGGACGGCGGTTCCGATATCATGATAAAGGCCTTTCCTTTCGCACATCTTTTCTCCCCGGGAATCCGCTGAGCCACAACGAGTCGGTGAATCGGTCATCGTGACGCTTTTGCTCCCAGGCGCATACATGTGCGTTCTCGTATAGTTTCAGGAGACGGTACTGACTTGCTTCCCTCACTGCTTTTGACGTTCTAGTAGCCAGCACCTCCCACTTTGCCGAACATACTTCTTTTCATATGATCAGATAGCAGACGACTAGTATATGCCCATTAATAAATTCCATAACTATCTTTTGTATTGTATCTCTTTTAATAGATAATTTAATCATAATTCATATTATCCCCCGGCATCTGTTCCGAATCAGCGTGATAGATAATCCACTAATACCGTTCGTAATCGGTATTGTTGCAGTCGTTTTATTGCTCGTTTGGCTCGATCTCCCGGCGTTCATCGGTCTGATACTCGCCTCATTCATCGTCGGTCTCGTCGCACCTGAGGTCCCGCTGGCGAAGATCGGCAGCCTCACAGGGTCCGCATTCGGTGACAACATGGCCGGTATCGGCATCCCGATTCTGATGGCAGCCGTCATCGGGAAGTCGATGCTCGAAAGCGGTGCTGCAGATCGCATCGTTCGCGGATTCCGGAGCCTCATCGGCGAAGACAACGGCGACTTCGCACTCTGGGGAAGCAGTTCGTTCCTCGCGATCCCGGTCTTCTTCGACAACGTGTTCTACCTGATGGCACCGCTCGCCCGAACGATGCGCGCACGTGTCGGTACGAACTACGCGCTGTACATCGTCGTCGTCGGTGCAGGGGCGGCGACGACTCACGTTTTCGTTCCCCCGACGCCCGGTCCGCTCGCCGTCGCCTCCAAACTCGACGCGAACCTCGGTGCGACGATCCTCGTCGGTCTCATGGTCGCGATCCCGTCTGCACTCGTCGCGGGGATTCTCTACGGTCGCTGGCTCAACAACCGGTTGGACATCCCGCTGCGCGATTCCATGGGGACGACGACGGAGGACTTAGAGGAGATCGTCGGGCAATCGAAGAGTCAACTTCCGAGCGCTCTGGAAGCGTCGCTCCCGATCGTCCTCGCGATCGTGCTGGTCGCTTCGAGTACGATCGTCAACACGTTCACTAACTACTACATTCCGTTCACGAACGTCACGTTCGGGACGTTCAAACCGATCACGGACTTCATCGGTAACCCGAACTTCTCGCTCACGATGGCTGCACTCGCGGCGTCGTACACCTTCTACCGGATGTCGGACATCTCGCGGAAGTCGTGGTCCGACGAGATCACCGAGGCGCTGAAGAACGGCGGCAACATCGCGGCGATCACGTCCGCCGGCGGTGCGTTCGGATTCATGCTCCAGAAGGCGGGTATCGGCTCGTACATCGCCCACTCGCTCCAGGGGATCGGTATCGGCATCCTGATCAGCGCGTGGCTCATCGCCGCGACGATCCGCATCGCGCAGGGTTCGGCGACGGTCGCGATGATCACGACCGCCGGGATCATGGCACCGCTCACGGGCCAACTCGGCGTCAACCCGGCCTACCTGGTCATGGCGATCGGTGCTGGCGGGAACATCTGCTCGTGGTACAACGACAGCGGGTTCTGGCTCGTCAAAGAGATCGGCGGCCTCACACAGAAAGAGACGTTGAAGACGTGGACCGTTCTCACGACGATCATCTCCATTACGGGGATCTCCGTCGTGCTCGCGGTCTCGTCGGTCCTTCCGCTCGCATAATTCCTGAAGCGATCGGACTCCGCTACTTCTCTCGAGGGGGAACGACGTCGGCTCTCCCGCTCACGAACGTTCGGAACGAGCGGCGACGTGTATCGACACATCACCGCTCGATCTGACTCCGCGAGTTCGAATCGGATTACGGGCGTCGCCGAGCGAGCAGTCCGATCACGGCGAGCGCGACCAGGACCGACCCGACTCCGAAGCCGGGACTGCGAGCGCTCGCGTGCTGCGTGTCGTCGACGGCGCTCGTTCCCGTCGCGGTGCTTCCGACCCGGTCTGTGCTCCCGTTCTCAGGCGTCCCCGAGGCGTTCGCTCCCGTGTCTGCCGTCGTGCCATCGACAGTCGTCGTCTCCGAGGCCGCTCCCGTCGACGGGGACCGACCCGCCGTCGGCGACGTGGTCGCCGAGGAGGAACTCGTGACGACAGTCGACGTTCCCACCGTAGTGCCGCTCGTGCCGGTCCGCTGGCTTCCGTTCTGCGTGTCGGTCGTCGACGGAACGGTCGGCTGTGTGGTACTCGTACTCGGCGCACTGCCGGCCGTACCTCCGCTTGGCGCACCGCCGGCATTGGCCGAGCCGCCGGTGTTCGAGTCACCGCCGTTCGTCGAGCCGGCGGTGTTTGCATTACTGCCGGTCGTTTGACCGGCGGTCTGACCGGCACCCGAGAGTGCGACGACGCGTTCCGGTGCCGTCGAACTGGTGCTTTCAAGTCGAAGCTTCGCCCGGTGCTCGCCGGTTGCCGTCGGCGTGAACGCGACAGTGATCGACCTGGAATCTCCCGGCTGGAGGCGAGCGGGGACACCGCCGCGGGTGACCTCGAACTGCGAGGCGCCCGGGCCGGTCAGGTCGACGCCAGCGAGATCTAGCGACCGAGAGCCGCTGTTCGTGACGACGAACGTCTGAGTTACGGTGTGACCGACGTCCGCCGCTCCGTAGTCGTGGCCGTTCGGTGCGACCGGAAGCGGCTCCAACGTCACCGTCGTATCCGTCGAACCGTCGACGGCGAGCGTCTCGTCGTAGTACCTGGGAACGTAGGCCGTGCTCGCACGCGGTGGCACGACACTCACGGCGACCGAACCCTCGGCTTCGACCCCCGACTCGTTGGGGTCCTGCTCGTATGCCGCTCCGGCCTCGTTCGTCGCGAATCGCGACCAGACGATCGGGTCGTCGCCTCGATCCGTGATGCCGACATCGACACCTGCATTCGAGACCGGCTTCCCGTGGCTATCCGTGACCGTGACGTCGAGTACGTGTCCCTTCGGAAGCGTGATCGTTCCCAACTCCCGATCGCCGGTCAGTCCAACGACCCGGAGGGGCGTGTAGTCGACGACACCGTCTCGGCTACTCGACCGCTGGTTCGCTGAGGCAGACTGGTAGAAGGCGACTTCGTAGCGGTGACCGCTCGGCACGGTGAGCGAGAAGTCTCCCGACGAGTCAAGTCGCCGGACGTTCGCAAACGAACCGTTGTCGGCGTAGTAGGCGACGACGAGTCCGGTCGCTGGCGTTCCGCTCGGTCGCGCTATCGTGCCGGTGATCGTCGCCTGCGTTCCGAGCGTGACCGTCACGCTTCGATTCGTACCCACGTAGACGATCGCACCGTTTCCGCGCAGCGCCGCACCAGTCGGTGGCGACACACGGACCTTCATCCACCCGGCAGCTTCGATTCCGGTCGTCTGTCCGTCTGGATACGTCAGTTCACCGCGTGCGTTCGTCGTCGAGTGGAGCTGAGAGCCGGTCCCGGCACCGGCGAGACTCGTCAGCGCGACGTGAGCGTTTTCGACCGGCTTTCCGTCCGCCGTGACCACGGTCACACTTAGTACGTGCGCCTTCGGTAGTGTCCCGTTGTAGCTCGCTCCCGCGCCGCTCGGTGTGAACGATCCTAACGTGTAGATATCTGGGTATCCGTCCCTCGCGGACGACGACACAGACCCACTCGACTTCCATTCGTCGTACGTGACCGTCCGCTGCGTACCCCGCGCGAGCGAGAGCGAGTAGGTTCCGTCTGAGTGGACTCGCGCCGACGGGGACGGTGAGCCCGTTCCGAACACGACGTCGCCGGTCGAGACCGGACTGCCATCTGCGGTCCGTAGCTGACCGCTCACTGAGGTCGTACCCGCGCCGCTCACTACCCCCGGTGTGGCCAGTAGCACGGACGACAGCCCCGAACAGATGACGAGTAGACTCAGGCACGACCCAAGGAGTCGCCTCCGTGTCGTCTTCATAGCGGGTCCGCCATCCGACTCGGTGACCGCCACGTCAACTCCCGGTGGTCTGTCCGTACCCTCCCTCTCTCTCGTCGGTCGTCTCGTTCAGACATGGTTGGCGTAGTGATTTGGCCGGTCGCTCCGTACCCCGTAGTCGATTTTGCGTTCCTCCCCGGAATTCGGACACGAGCGCCGTTCAGACCTCCGTTCAGAATACTACTATTTATATCGTCCTATCAAAAATAATATGTGTGTGGTCACCGCGGTGGCAGATTCTATTCGGCTCGTGGTGATCGGAACGCCGAATTCGCCGGTTACGAACTCATCTACACTTAACTAATTCTGGATAGCAAAAAGAACCAATACGGACTCAGACGATGAGACGGACGGGAGTCAGGGAGTCTACGTTCCCCTCACTCCTGACTCCCCGTGTGGCCGCCGTGATACGGTGAAACGCGAGGAGAGTGTCCTGCTTCCCCACTGTTCGGGAACGAGATCGTTCTCGCTGTACTACCTGAGTACCCTGACGACCGTGTCAGCAGTGACTGCGATCAGATGGTTGAAGGCGTCGGAGGCGTGAATGACTCTTCTCGCTCGCAGTCATCGCGTAGAACAGTGACGAGCCCATCGAACCGATCGGCGATCGAGTACGCGCGATCGGGTTCGATGAAGCGACGGAGCCCGGAACGCGGCCGCGCAGCGAGAAAGAGGTGACCGCAGTCGTACGCTTCCGCGACGACGAGTATTCGATCGACCTCGTGTCCGATCGTGCCGACGGCGGTGTATTCGATATCGAGCGTCGAAAGCGCATCACGTCCGGTCTTCGCGGCGGCTATCCGGTGTGCTTCTGCCGTCTGGTCGTGCGTGTATGGCGGGAGATCCCGAATCCGCGACCGCGCCCGCTGTCGGTCGGCGAACGCCCGCGGAGAGAGCACGCTCAGGAGAACGAGCCGTCCGCTGGTGCCTGCGACGTACGTCCCGGCTTCGCGAACGAGTCGGTAATCTCCCTGCGTTCCGGTGAGGCTCACCAGGGCGTTTCGCGATCGCTCACCGATACGAGCGTCCTCGTAAATCGCTTCCTCAGGCCCTGTCTGCGACGATTTCTGCATATCTCTCCTTCGTTCGGACGGGACATGAAGTCGAGCCAAGAGCTGACCGGAAGTGATCTACCGGACGCCTCTAACGCTCGATTACGGCCGACAGACGACTCCTCGAATCACTTTCGGAACGACTCGGTGGACCGCCTGTTCGACTGATCCGACCCTTCGTTCGGTGTGGCCGATCAGGTGAAGGCCGATTGTCCCGTGACGTTTTTCGAACCTGTTCCGAAGCGGGACAGTCTCGGTGGCTGTCGGTACCCGAGCCAACGAATTTAGGTGCACCTAAACATATGTGGGAGTATGGCGCTCACCGCAGTCGAAACCGTCGCGCTCGGAACTATCGCCGGAGGGACCGTTTACTTCGGGTTGCCCGTCGCGCGTCTTTCCGTCTCTAATCGAGTCACACACCTCCTGAACGGTGGCGCGATCGGGGTGCTCCTCTTTCTCCTCGTGGACATCCTTCACGGTGCGCTCGAACCCGTCGAGAAAGCGATGGAAGCGACCGCCGAGACCGGGACTCCGCATCTCCTCCTCCCGCTCGCGCTCGTCTGTGGGTTCAGCGTCAGCCTGATCGGACTCGCCTGGTTCAACGACCGATACACCAGTGCGCAATCGTCGACTCGGGCGACGGCGCTCATGATCGCCATCGGGATCGGTTTCCACAACTTCAGTGAAGGGCTCGCCATCGGCCAATCCGCTGCCACTGGTGCGGTTTCCCTCGCGGCGGTGCTCATCGCCGGATTCGCCCTGCACAACGTCACGGAAGGGTTCGGTATCGCAGCGCCGCTCGCGGACACCGAGATTCCCTCGCTCCACCTCGCCGGTCTCGGACTCGTCGCCGGCGGCCCGACGTTCCTCGGAACGATCATCGGCGAGACTTGGACGTCGTCGGTCACGTCCGTTCTCTTCCTCGCGCTCGCCGGTGGCGCACTCGTCTACGTCGTTCAGGAACTCTTCGGCATCCGACGTTCCGGGATCAGTCGGACGGCGATGTTCTCGGCCATCACCGCTGGCTTCCTGATCAGTTTCGGTACCGAACTCGCCGTTCACCTCTCGATGGGTGGCTAGCTTTTCGATCTCCGAGGTACCCGATCGTACGGCCTCGGCTCTTCACGACTGAAGAACGACGGCATCTGACGCGCCCCGAGCGGAGGAAACAGGACGCGTTCGGTCGCCGGAACGCTCGCGACACTCGGCATTACTGAGTGGGCCCGAGCGTCGCAACCGCGACGTACTGTTTAGGGGGGACGTGAAGTTCGTACCTACTAGTTCTGGTACTTTGTCCGCTTGTCTCCCCCGGCAAACTGCAGTGAGGATCGGTGTGTCACTTTCGTCGCGTAGCCGCCTCGTTCGGCGACGGAACAACCATTACCGCTCTCGTCGAACGGTCTCCCATGAGTTCGGTCACGGAGCGATTGGCTGCGGTCGCTCGACCCATCGAGGACCGCGTCGTAAACGCCCTCGTCGAACGCACACTCACTTCTCGCTTCCATTCGTTGCTCTCGTGGCACCTGATTCTCCTCTCCTATACGGGCCGGAGATCGGGTGTCCGGTACACGACGCCGGTCATGTACTGGGACTACGGCGACATGCTCGTCGCCACGACCCCCTCCGGAGAGACCGACTGGTGGCGGAACTTTCGCGACTCCTACGATTGCCGTCTCTGCCTCCGCGGAACGTGACGTGACGCCACCGGCACCGTCGTCGACGACACGGACGCTGTTCGCGACCACCTCGACTACGCCGCTCGAAACTTCCGGCGACTTACGCTCGGCCGCTGGCCGTCGGACGACGCCCTCGACGACGTCGCTGCCGATCTCGTCCTCGTCGAGTTCGTCCCCGTGATGCGGTAGAATCTATCGCTGCGTCGTCCCTACTTCGACGGAGATCCCGCTCGGCGCTTCGACGTAGAAATCGTACGATCCGTGTCGCATTCTCACGTCGGTCACGTCGAACCCGGCCGCTTCGAGTCGTCGATGCAAGTCGTCGACGGTCTCCTCTCGATCCACCATGAATCCGATGTGGTGGGTGCTCGGATACGTTACCGCCGTCTCCTCGCTGCCCTTCATCAACGTCAGCACGAACCCGCTCTCGTCTGTCAGTACCGTGATCGCCGGATTCTCCGCTCGCGTCTCGAACTCGAAGTACCGTTTGAAGAAGTCCGTCGCGTCCTCGACATCGGTGACGGTCAAGTTCGTGTGGTTGAGTTCCATACGTCACCCTTGTCGAGTTGCGCGTTTAAACCGTGCGCGGCCACGGTCTCCGGATGAGTCTCCCCCGTTTCGAGACGCTCCGCTCGGTGCCCTCTCGATGACTGCGCTCGTTGTCGCGAAGAGCGCGTTCACTGTCACTCCGCTTGGCTAACCATTAAGCGATCCAGCACCTGATCTTCCTACATGCACCCACTCGCTGACGACCCGACGATCGGGCCGCTGGTCGACGAATACGGCCCGCTCGAACTCACGACGACGGAGACGCCGTTCGAGCGACTCGTCGTCTCGATCGTCAACCAGCAACTGTCGACGACCGCCGCCGAGACGATCAGAACGCGGCTGTTCGAGACGGTCGAGCCGGTACCCAGTGCCGTCCTCGCTGCCGACGACGACGCACTCCGGGAGGCGGGGCTGTCGAAGCAAAAAGTGGAGTACGTAAACAGCATCGCACGGACCTTCGAAGAGCGCGACCTCACGTACGGGTCGTTCGTCGAGATGAGCGACGAAGCCGTCGTCGAGACGCTGACCGCGATGCACGGTGTCGGCCCGTGGACCGCGAAGACCTTCCTGATGTTCGGACTCGGCCGTGAGGACGTCTTCCCGGTCGAAGACCTCGGCATCCGACGCGGGATGGAACGCCTGTTCGGCGACCTCACCCGGTCGGAAATGAGGACGGAAGCCGAGGCGTGGCGACCGTATCGAAGCCTCGCGAGTCTCTACGTCTGGCGGGTCGCTTCCGGGTGATCGACTCTCTCCTATCGAACAGCGCTTCGTGCCGTCCGTGCCCAACACGCACGTTCGATCGCGAACGGAAGTTCAACGCGACCGTTGACGTATATACGCCACCGTTCCGTTGCTTCGGTAGAGATCGATGACGACCTACATCGCCTTCCTCCGGGGAATCAACGTCGGCGCTCACAACCGCGTGAAGATGGACGAGCTACGAGCGTCGTTCGAGTCGCTGGGATACGACCGCGTCGAGACGTACATCCAGAGCGGGAACGTAGTGTTCGAGACCGCGGAGACGGACCCTGAACGGCTCCGTACCGACGTCGCGAGAGCGATCGAGGAGGGGTTCGGCTACGACGTCACCGTCGTGATCCGAACACGCGCGGAACTCGAAGCTGTCGTCGAGCGACGACCGTTCGACGACCCGACGGACGAGGCGATCAAACACTACGTCACGTTCTTACGCGACGAGCCAACGGCCGAACGAGTCGACGTGCTGTCTGCCGCCCAGAACGACGCCGAGAGGTTCGAGGTGCGCGGTCGGGAGGTCTATAGCGAACTCGACAAGAGTAAACTCGAACGGGGTCGGTTCACCGATGCGGGCGAGAAGCTACAGGTGCCGGCGACACGGCGGACGTGGAACGTGGTTACGGCGGTACTGAACCTGAGTCGTGAAACCGCGGAGTGACACGACGGTCCGCCCCGTCTCCCTCTCGATTTCGACCCGGCGAGACCCTCGTCATCTTACGTAGTTGAGAAGCCAGTAGAGTCCGTACAGTGCCAACAGGGTACCCCCGTTCGCTCGCGTTACCCGCCCGCGATACAAGAGTGCCAAGACGACGCCGAGCGCGACGAGGAGGAACGGATACTAGAACGTCCAGACTCGGTGAGAGACTGAGGGACCGAACGAGGGCGAGCACGCCGACGTTCGCGGTGACGAAGAAGATCAGGCTTCTGAGACGAACGCTTTGACGATCCTGCTCTCCGCTCGATGACACAACCTGCTCGCGGTCGATTTGTGGACTCCGAACGCGTCGGCCAGCTCGGTGAGCGTACAGCCCCGAGGCGTGTCGTAGTACCCACGCTCGACCGCTTCGGTGACGAACTGCCACTGCCGCTTCGTGAGCAACTCGCTCGATTCGTACGATTGGGTGACCGAGAGGACGCGATACGGAATTCCCGCCGCCGCTAGCTCGGCCGTGTACTCCGACAGTCGCTCGTGTGGGCCCACCAGCCGCACCGAAAACCAGCCGTCACGGAGGATCGTCGGATACACCGAGACGTTCTTCGACCGGAAGAGCGGATCGTACGACTTCGAACTCGTCGTCACGAACTGGATTAACACCGACTGCTCGTCGCGGTGGAGCACCTCTAGTGAGCCCACCTCGGGCGTGTTCTCGAATCGTCGGACGACCGCGTCTCCCTCCGACGTGAGGACTTCGAGGATCACGAGCGCACCCTCGTCGCGTAACTGTGTCGCGAGCATCCGAAACTCCGCCTCCGGGAATTCGGTGGAGGTGGTCGCCATCCACCCGTTCACTGCCGTCCCGTCGATTCTCACC
This sequence comes from Haloferacaceae archaeon, assembly GCA_963715525.1. Classification (GTDB taxonomy): domain Archaea; phylum Halobacteriota; class Halobacteria; order Halobacteriales; family Haloferacaceae; genus MFD01721-c6. The sequence goes on along the minus strand of OY970248.1, from coordinate 3,015,329 downwards.
CGAATCTGTGGCATGTCGTCGGAGACTCGGCGCTCGGTGTACTTATACACTGCAACATGTTTCTATTCGAACTCACGGCGCTCCTCGACAGATCTCCTCGTGCGATCACGATGAACTCGCAGACCAACGACCGGACCGAGACCGAAGTGCGAAACGAACGACTCGCCCGACGTATTCCGGAGGACGTCTTCGGTGAGGGCGACCTCGACTTACTCGACGAACTGTACGCACCCGACGCCGTCGATCACAACGCGTTCGGCGATCAACGCGGTCGATCGGCGATCAAAGCCTCGTACGCAGCCTTCCTCGCGGCGTTCCCCGATATCACTCAGACCGTCGAGGACGTCGTCGTCGAGGGTGATCGGGTCGCCATGTTCATCACGAGTCGGGGTACACACGAGGGCTCGCTCTGGGGGATCGAGCCCACCGGACGGGAGATCGACGTCCAACAGATGGCGTTCGTCCGAATCGAAGACGGGCTAATCGCCGAACGGTGGTTCCTGCCGGACAACCTCAGTCTCCTCTCCCAACTCGGCGTCGTCGACTTTCCGCCCGCGTGATTGGTGCACGATTCGCCGCACACGGCCGCCGCCAGACCGCTGAGTGCCGATTCGGTGGTGGCGATTCGGAGAGAGTCAAACCAACAGGTTTGTATCGGGATGTGACAACGCTGCCTCCATGTCTGGCGAGACGCTTGGGCTATTATTTCTAGCGAAGTACCTCGTAGTCGCCGATCCGCTGGGTGCCGCGGTCGGCTGGCTACGGAATTACCGTCGAGACGTGTTCTTCGCGCTCGTGGTGGCGGGCGTCGCCGTCGCGCTCTCGTACGCGATGGGGCTCTTCTACAGTCATCCCGCACCGTATCAGGTGTCTCAGACGATCGTTTCTGGAGCACCCGAGAACTCCTTTCCCAGTCAGCACGCGACGGTCTCGTTTGCGTTCGCGTGGGGCGTTCTCCGCCGCGGACTCCGCCGCGCCGGTCTGGTGTTCGTCGTCTGCGCGATCCTCGTGAGCTACGGTCGGGTCGCGGTCGGACTCCACTATCCGGTCGACATCCTCGGCGGCATCGTCGCCTCGGTCGTCGGACTCCTCGTTACCGAACTCGCCTCGGACTACGTCGATCAGCTGTCGGGCCTCTTCGTCGATATCGACGATCGCATGCGAACGTACGTCGGCCTGGAGTGACCGACCGAGAAGTACCGCGATAGCGGGTCGGAGAGAGCGTCCACCGGCGGAGCAGACCGGTGACGTATCAGGAGGCGCTGAACCGTCGACTGCTCAGTGCGACGACGAGCATGACGACGATCAGTACCACGGAGAGCGCGTTGATCGTCGGCGTCAGCCCGGTCCGGAGCATCGTGTAGATGACGACGGGAACGGTACTCGTATCGGGCGAGATGAGGAACTGCGTCGCCGTGAACTCCCCGAACGAGACGACGAACGTCGTCCTCCGCTCGTTCAAGGACGAAGACCGACTCCTCGTCAATTACGACGACGAAGATCTGCAACGGATCTTCGGTTGACCGGCGTGCCGTCGTCGTTACCGCTCCTCCCGGAACGGCGTCTTCACCACGACCGTCGAATCGGACGGTCGCTCGCGTCGACCGTCCGAAAAAGCCACAACGTTCGACGGGATAGTCCGCGATATGTGGCCGTGGGGACACCTCGCTGTCGGTTATCTCTGCTACGTCGCGGCGACCGGCCTCCGCGACGACAGCGAACAGACGTTCGCCACGCTGACGGCCGTCGCGATCGGAACGCAGTTTCCCGACCTCGTCGACAAGCCGCTCGCGTGGAGTCTCGGCGTCTTGCCGTCCGGGCGCTCGTTCGCCCACTCGCTCGTCACGTTCACACTGGTCGTGAGTCTCCTCTATCTGGTCGGACGACGGCTGCATCGTCGGGAACCAGTCGTCGCCTTCGCCATCGGCTACCTCTCACACTGTCTCGTCGACCTCGGTCCGGGTGTGGCGTTCGGCCTCCTTCGGGGTGATCCGAGCCAATTGAAATGGACGACCTACCTGCTCTGGCCGATACTTCCCTCACCACCCTATCCGCACGACAGTTCTTTTACAAGCCACTTCGCGGCGTTCGCGCTGGAGCCGTACGTGCTCTTCCAGTTCGGGCTGTTCGGTCTCGCGGTCGTCGTCTGGGTTGCCAGCGGACGGCCCGGTCTGGGAACGGTTCGCCGGACCGTCCGGGCGCGGCGGCAGAACACGTGATCGACGTTTGACCGCCACGAACACTCCGTTTCCGCGCCGCTCTCGGAGTACGCCGAAGGACAGCGTTTATACACCTCGTCGGGAGACTGCCTGTCTGATGTCTCGGATCTCTCTTCCGTTGGTGTCGCGACGAGTGCGGTGGGCGCTCGTCGTCGTGGTCGCTGGTATCATCCTCTACTACTCCATCGTCCCGCTCCCCCTGCCGAACGGCGGGACGCCGCCGGGCACGGACACAGTAGAGCACGGGTTCGCGTACTTCGGCCTCGCCGGATCGTTGCTGTACGCGACGATCGACAGCGAACTCTCGACGCGCAACCGTGTGGCCCTCGTCGTCGCGGTCGCCGTCCTGTTCGGCGGCGGGATCGAGATTCTGCAGGGAACCGTCGTGAATCGCGACGCGAGCGTGTTCGATCTGCTCGCGGACACCGGCGGCGCGCTCCTCGCGCAGGGGTGGCTGTGGGTCGAATCGCGGATCGAGCTTCGCCGACTCCCTGCCACCGGATAGTTCGTCTCGTTGGGTGACAATCCGTCCTGCTGGGAGCTAATTCGCCCTGCTGGTGGATCGTCGGTCGCCACCCGACCGACTTTGGTTCTCGGGGATCGAACTGTCGTGCGTGACTAACTCGTGAAGACGCTCCCCCCACTCCCGTCCGTCGCAGACGCCCCGCCGGACTTGCTCGACGGTGGTCACCTCTGGATTCGAGAGTACGTCGACGGCTCCCCCCTTCGGTTTCAGGTGCAGGAATCCGGTGTCGTTCGCTTCGGTGACGGGAATCGCGTCTTCAAGCGAGACGCGATTCCGGAACCGTATCTCGCCGCGGTGCGACACGTCCGAGAGCGGATCGACCGAGACGCTCTCCGGCGTGCCGTCGACGACGTCGAAGACATCGTCTTCTTCGGGGCCTCGATGCACAAACGGGCGATCGACTACGACTGGCAGCGAACGCCGCCGTTCCTCGGATTCGACGTGTGGACCGACGCGGGCGAGCGATTCCTCGCGGTCGACGCCGTCGAGAAGATATACGAACAACTCGGCTTGCAGCCGGTCAACACGTTCGAGAAGGAAGTACGCGCCGTCGACTTCGATCCCGAGTCGTACGACGTCCCCGCGTCACGCTGGTACGACGGCCCGGCGGCGGGCGTCGTCCTCCACAACAAGGCCGGAACGAAGGCGAAGCTGATTCGCCGAGCGACTTTCGACGCCGACGCCGACGACAGTTCCCCGGACTCCGACGCGACTGCGGGAGAACTCGCCCGGACGTACGCGACGGACGACCGATTCCGGGACGTCGCCGCGAGAGTCGAAGCGATGAACAGGCCAGTCACGTTCGAGACGATGTACGACCGCGTGTTCGAGTCGATCGTTCGGGAGGCACACGCGCGACTCTTCGACGGGAGCACGGATGTCGACCGACAGGCGTTTCGGTCGGAAGTCGCCGCCCGGACGCGAGCGTTCGTGGCGAACCGTTCAGGTTGACGTCACGTCGACCGCCTCGATTCCGAGGCGGGTGTCGATGCGGGAGCGGATCTGGGGCCGCGCGGCAGGATGTGCCGTAGCCGCCGACGCGTCACTGTCACGCGAACGGTTTCGAACGCTCGATCCGATACACCTCGTTACGGTCGCTTTCTCCCACTCGAGATTGTATTGTCTGATAGAATATTCGCTACTCAACTAAACTGCCACTGTATAAGAGTAACCTGCCAAAATTCACAAGGAACCGTCCGTCGAACACCACTGCGGAGTCATCACATATGTCTATGAGAGCAGTCGTCTACAAAGGAGAACACGAGGTAGCGGTCGAGGAAGTCGACGAACCGGAGATCGAACACCCGAGCGACGTCGTTATCGACATCACGACGACCGCGATCTGTGGGTCGGACCTCCACATGTACGAGGGGCGGACGGGAGCCGAACCCGGAATCGTGTTCGGTCACGAGAACATGGGGATCGTCGAAGCGGTCGGAGACGGCGTCGATACGCTCACCGAGGGCGACCGTATCGTTCTCCCCTTCAACGTCGCCTGCGGCTTCTGTGAGAACTGCGAGAACGGCTACACCGGCTTCTGTTCGAACGTCAACCCCGGCTTCGACGGCGGGGCGTACGGCTACGTACAGATGGGGCCCTATAGAGGTGGACAGGCCGAGAAACTGCGCGTCCCGTACGCGGATTTCAACGCGCTCAAACTGCCGAACGGCGACGAGCACGAGGACTCGTTCGCGCTCCTCGCCGATATCTTCCCGACCGGGTGGCACGGCACCCGACTGGCCGACCTCCAACCCGGCGAGTCGATCACGATCTACGGGGCGGGGCCTGTCGGACTGATGGCTGCCTACAGCGCGAAGATTCAGGGCGCATCGGAGATTTACGTGGTCGATCGCGTTCCGAGCCGACTCGAACTCGCCGAGGAACACTGCGACGCGAAGACCGTCAACTTCGAGGAGGAAGATCCCGTCGAGCGGATCGTCGAGATGACCGGCGGCGGGACCGACAAGGGCGTCGACGCGGTCGGGTACCAGGCCGTCGACCCGGACAAGGAGGCCGACGGGGACTACGATCCGGCCCGCGAGAACCCGGCGATCGTCATCAACAACCTCATTCGGACCGTCCGCGCGACCGGTAAGATCGGCATCGTTGGACTATACGTTCCGGAAGATCCCGGTGCACCGGACGAGATGGCCGCCGAGGGCCGTCTCGGCATCGACTTCGGCAAACTTTTCGAGAAGGGACAGCGGTTCGGAACCGGACAGTGCGACGTGAAACGGTACAATCGAAAGCTCCGCGACCTCATCGTCGAGGGGCGGGCCGATCCGAGTTTCCTCGTCTCGCACCGCGTCGGACTCGACGAAGCTCCCGAGATGTACGAGCGATTCGACAACCGGGAGGAAGGCTTCACGAAGGTGCTGCTCGAACCGTAGCGTCGGAGATCGGCCTCTACCTGCGTTCGGGACTCGAATCTGGTCTTCTATTCCGGAGATCTCGGCGGCAACAAACGTTATCCGTTCGCCGCTCGCGACATTCACGAGACGATGGCTACTGAATGTCCTGTGTGCGGCTCGCACGTCGACACGGCCGTTCCGGCCGTCGACGTCGAGCACGACGGAGAACAGTACGTGTTCGAATCGGCGAAGTGCAAGGAGCTGTTCGTCGAGGATCCAGACGAGTACATCTAACGGGGCAGTCGCGTCCTTTTTCGTTCCGTTCGGACTGCTCGTCGCTCGGAGGAGACGGCGAAAGGGTGGTCGAACCGAGGGCAGAAGTGTCGACACGCCCAAGTCCAAACACCATGCGAGCGTACGAAGTAAGCGAAGCGGACCCGAACTACGAGGGAGTCGTGCAGGTCGAACGCGAGCGACCGAGCCCCGATGCCGACGAAGCGCTCGTCCGCATTCGAGCGTGTTCGCTCAATTACCGCGATCTGGCGATCGCGAATTCGGAACTCGCGTATCCCGGAGCCGATCTTCCGGTCGTTCCCCTGTCCGATGGGGCCGGCGACGTCGTCTCCGTCGGCGAGGGCGTCACCGGGTTGTCCGAGGGCGACCGCGTGGCGACGCCGTTCGCCCCCAATTGGCTCGACGGAGAGGGGACGTCGGCCAAACTCGCGCATTCGACGGGCGGGAACATCGACGGCGCGCTGGCCGAGTACGTCGCGTTTCCCGCCGAGAGTCTCACTCGTCTTCCGGAGCACTTCTCCTACGAGGAGGGGGGGACACTCACATGTGCGGGTCTGACCGCGTGGCGCGCGCTCGTCGAGGACGGTGACCTCAGAGCCGGCGAGACGGTCCTCGCGCTCGGAACCGGCGGCGTGTCGACGTTCGCACTCCAGTTCGCCACGATGCACGGGGCACGTACCGTCGTCACCTCGTCGAGCGACGAGAAACTCGAACGCGCTCGCGAACTGGGTGCCGACGAGACGCTCAATTACGAGTCGACGCCCGACTGGGGTGAAGTCGTACAGGAGCGTACCGGTGGCGTCGATCACGTCGTCGAGGTCGGTGGCGCGGGAACGCTCGAACGCTCGTTGCAGGCGGCCGCCGTCAACGGTCACGTCCACCTCATCGGCGTGCTCACCGGCCCCGGAAATCGTATCGATCCCTCACTCATCCTCGGGAAATCGCTCGACGTCGAGGGCGTGATGGGCGTCGGGAGTCGGGCGATGTTCGGTCGGATGGTCGACGCGATCGAGGCGACGGAGATGACGCCGGTCATCGACCGCGTCTTCGACTTCGACGAGGCGCGTGATGCCTATCGGTACCTCGAAGACGGGAGTCACTACGGGAAGGTCGTTCTCAGGATCGACTGACGGCGAACGGGGGATAATCCGTGGTGTTCCTCTATAACCGCGCGACTGCGCACACCGTGTTACGTGTTGTCATTATATGTCTTCACACACCTATTGCTCACAAATATATATTTTCTTAGGTGTTCTGAGAGCGTCTCAATTCGATGCACAAGGAACCGACGCGGCGACGGATGCTCGGCGGAATCGGACTGACTGGCGCGTACAGTCTCTTTGGGAACCAGTTCTCGGACTGGGGTCGGAGTCACCACGGCGAGAAGGGAGACGGTCGTCAGAAGGGCCAGGGAGCGAATTGTGGAAACGCACCCGCCGGGAACGGCGGTCGAATCGCGAACGCACACGTCGAGGCCACGTCGCTCGACATGGCCGGGCTGTCGCTCGGACACCCCACGTTTCGAAGCGGCTCGACCCGCGGGAAGACGCTCGACCTCTTCGTCAGTCCCGGCAGTGGGGCGGCCGCTCCCGCCGACGGCTCGACCGATCGTTTCTACGCGGTCGGCGACCGCGGACCGAACATCCACCGAAGCGATGCAAAGGAGATCACCGGCCTCGATCCGTCGTTCTTCGGCGACCAGTCCGGTGGGAAGATCTTCACCAACCCCGGCTACACGCCGTCGATCAACGAGATCAAATTCGACGGGAAGAAGCCGCGCGTCGTGAACACCATCGCGCTAGCGGACACGAACGGGCACGACATCACCGCCATCAGCAACCCGCTGACAGTGACCGACACCGAAGCTGCGTACTCGATGAACGGGGCGCGTATCCCGTACGACCCGAACGGCATGGACGTAGAGGCGGTCGCCCAGGTCTCCGACGGCACCTTCTGGATCTCCGAAGAGTACGCGCCGAGTCTCGCACACGTCGCCGCCGACGGGGAGATTCTCGACCGTATCGTCCCCGCAGGCGTCGACGCCGACCTCTCGAACGCCACGTACCCCGTGACGGGTGACCTTCCGGCGATCATCCGGCGTCGAAAGCTCAACCGCGGGATCGAAGGATTCGGCCTCGCGCCCGACGAGAGCGCGATTTACTTCGCACTCCAGAGCCCGCTCGCGAATCCGGACGTCGACACCTCGAACACGTCCCGAAACGTCCGTATCTATCGGTTCGATCTCGCGTCGAAATCAGTCACCGACGAGTACCTCTACCGCCTCGATCTGCCGAGTACGTTCAAGAAAGACAACGGGAACGGGTCGCCCGATCAGCACGACGTGAAGATCAGCGAACTCAAAGTACTCGGTCCGAAGACCTTGCTCGTCCTCGAGCGCGTGAGTCAGACGATGAAGCTCTACCGGGTCGACCTCGGTGGTGTCTCGACGGTCCCCGAGAAATTCGACAACCTCGACACGACGCCGACGCTCGAATCACTCGACGACGCCGGTCTCACGGACGCGGGCGTCGAAGCCGTTCCGAAGCAACTCGCGTTCGACACCGACGACTACGACGGTCTCCCGTCGAAGATCGAAGGGGTCGCCCTGCTCAGTGATCACGAGTTCGTGTTGATGAACGACAGCGACTTCGGTCTCAGCGGCGCTACGCCGCAGGTCGTCCGCGTCCGTCACCGCGACTCGCTGTAGACGGCTATACGCGGTCTCCGACGCACTCGGCCACCCATTTATCCACTGAAACCCGTAGAATCAGCGACATAGAGACGACGACAACTACTTCGTGTCACTTCGTGTCGTCTAGTACATGCTCTTCCGTCTCGCCCTCGTCGCGCTCGGCCTCGTCGAACTCCTTCGACCCCGACAGCTCGTCGACTTCTGGATGAACCTCGCCACCGAAGACGGCGAAGACGTGGAATTCCGACCGTGGGTCTACACTGCCGCTCGGATCGAAGGACTCGTAATCGTACTCTGGGTCGCCCGACGATGGAAACGGGACGAGTCGACGGCGGACGAAGCGTAGATTCGATCATCTCACCGACCGCCGAATCGAGTCTGTTCGAGTTCTCTAGCGTGGCCTCGCACCGCTCGAAGCGCACGCTCTCGCTCGCCGATCGAGAGTACGTTCTCCGTGGTGTCGCCGAAACTGCGGTTCTAGTGAGACACTCCGCCGGTCACCACTCGGTACGATCGAGTACCGGGTGTGAAGAGTTCTAGAATTAATCGGATATACGATCGGACGCGGATCCGTACGAGACATCTCTCGAAGCGTTAGATCGAACTACTCACTCGCTGTGACTCGAGACGGTGATTCGGCGCGATAATCGCCACTGTCCCACGGATTTGGGGACCATCGACTCGTGACCTCCGGTGGGCTGGTTCCGAATCTCGGACCTGATCCGGCGCTCGTCGGTCACATCGCGCTCACGATGGGATCGCTCACTTTTCCAAACTCCTCTGTGTGTCCACTCAGTATCTCGAGCGTTGGGTTCGATACGCCGGCTGATTTCCGTTCTGACCGCGCTACTTCTGTCGGATCACGTTTACCTACGACGATTCTCGAATACGCTTCCCGGGGAGACCCACCAGTCACACGACTCTGGCGGTGTCGTATCCGACCACAGAAACGTTCTCTCGTCATTGATCGCTCACTTTTTCGACGAATTCGGTAGTTCTATAGGACAGTACAGAAAGCAGAGGCATCATGAGCGGGATCGATCCTGAAGCACTCGACGAACGATTGACGCGAGAGGACAGCCTGTACGTTCTCGACGTTCGACCGGAGGACGACTTCCGGAGCGGACACATCGACGGTAGTCAAAACGCCCCCGTATACGACGACTTACGGAGCGGTGATACCGAGGCATTGGACCGATACATCGACGGTATCCCGCGGAACGTGGAAGTAGTCACGGTGTGCAAGGCCGGCGTGGTCGCTCGGCGGGCGACGGCGCGGCTCGAGGAACGGGGCTACGAGGCGTCGACGCTCTCGGGCGGGATTCGACGGTGGCGGGGCTATCGGAGCGACTCCCTCACGTTTCGGTTCTCGTCGCTCCTCCGTGACTTCCTGTCCTGAGTGACGTCCTGACCTGTCGAAGTCACACCAGCACGTCCACCAACAGTACGACCCCGCTAAATCCGGTGAGCACGCCGATCACGTTCGCGACTCGCTTTCCGGCCGGGACGAGCAACTCGGCCGTCACGAGGACGGTAACGACCGCCATCCACAAGACGTTCATCGATCCCACGACGACCACGAGACCCATCAGCGCCCAGCAGCAACCGACGCTGTCGGCACCGAACTGTAGCCCTGATCGCACGGCGTGACGGATTCCCGTCCGTTCGTCGGACGCGAAGTAGTGTGGCACCCGGCAGTGTCGGAGATGCCGGCGCTTCGTCCGGGAGAACTGATAGAGCGAGACCGTCAGCAGTGCGATGGCCAGTAGGAGACTTCCGGCGCCGTCGGCCGCCAGCGACGCGATCGGGACGACCGCGTTGACCGCGAGCGGAACCAGGCCGACGAGCGACCAGACGACCGTGTACGTACCGACGAAGACCGCGACCTCGATCGTCCTGACCGATTTCGACGCCGTTTGAAGCGAGCGATCGTAGCCTCGGAACGTCGCGGTCGCCGACGGATACATCATCCCGACCATCATCACGCCCCACATCACCAGGTAGAGCGCGATTCCGAGGAGACCGTTCGAGAGGGCCATCGCTTCCGGGGCTCCCGGTCCGGCCATCCGCATCATCGACTGTCCCATCCCCATCTCCATCCCGGTCGGTCCGCCGATCGGCGGCAGCCAGTCGGCGACCAGGACGATCCAGGCGACTAGAGCGATCAGGTACGTGACGAAGCCGACGGCGTGTCTGCCGGTCTCGGTCGGACGGCTGTCGATATCGCGAGTGTTCATTTCGGGTCTCGCCGTATCCGAGAGAGGTGCGCGTCACCTCTCTACTCGTTCACTCCCAGATGTCGCTCGTACAGTCGCCGTCCGGCCAGCGAATCTCGTGTGCGCGGGCGGGCCCCTCCGGGAAATCGTTAAACTCGACGAGGAACTCTTCGTCGAGCGTCATCGTCCCCTTTCTGGGATCCACGGCGGCTTTGAGCATCGCCGATCCTCGCGTCGCCTCGCCGGGGAAGAACTGATCGTCCCACGACGAAAACAGCGACGTCGTGAAGTAGAGCCGTTCGCCGTCGAGGCTCAACTGCAACATCTGTGGTCCGGCGATCAGTTCGTGACCGTCGACCTCCCGCCGGTCGCCGAAGAGGCCACCGAGCGAGAGGGCGTCCGCCAGTCGCGGATTCGCCGGATCGCTCACGTCGTACATCCGGACTTCGCCGTGGAGCCAGTTCGAGACGAACAGGTAGCGATCATCCATGGAGATGAGAATGTCGGTGGGGAGCGCCGGAACCGGCATGTCCCAGTCGTCGTGCTCGCGACTCTCGAAGTCGATGACCTTGTCTGCGCGCCACGCGCCGCCGCGTTTGTAGAAGTGGAAGATATTCGACGACAGTGCCGCATTCACGTATCCGTGAACCGACTCCGGGTTGTGGAAGTAGCGGACTTCGAGCGGGACCATCCCCTCCTCACCGAGATCGATCGTCTCCTCGACTTCCCGCTCGGCGTAGTTCCAGAAGTGTAGCTTGTGACCGTACTTTCCGGCCTCCACGTCGGCCATGTCGAATCCGGGGTAGAACGTCTCCGGCGCGGCCCACTCGGAGGAGATCATCACGTTGTGACGCGGCTGGTACCAGAAATCGTAATTCAAGTCGATCTCCCCCGGAGGGTCCCAACGGCCGACGACCTCGAACTCCTCGTCGAGTTCGAGGAAGCCGCCGGGGGCCTCGCCCTCGGCGTTGCCGAGCATACTGATGACGATCCGGCCGCCGCCGAGACAGTGGACCGTGTGCGGTGCCGAGAGGTCGTACTCGTACACCTCCTCCGGTTCGATGACCTTCACGATCTCCGGGTGCCGTCGGTTCTCGGTGTCGATGACGTGGATACGCGACGACCGGAACCCCGGAACGACGAGGTAGCGCCGCTCCAACTCCTCGATGTGACACGACGACGAACAGGCGTTCCAGCCGAAGTGGTGGAGTTCGTCGCCGACGTTCGGCATCTCGACTCGGTCGACGATCTGCAGGTAGCTGTCAGATCCCGGATCGACGTCGACGACGGACAGGAAATCCGGTGCCTCAGCGTCCGTTCCGACGTGAAGTCCGACGACGTACGCGAGCTTCTCGGGCTCCGATTCCTCGATCGCCGCTTGCGGCGTTACGTATCCGGGGCCCTCGTGATGGTGGTGTTCGTGTGCGGAACTCGTCTCCGGTGAATCTCCTCGGGTCGCCATTGTTTTTCACCTACGTTGTTCGCAAGCTTCCCATAGGATGCGGGCGGTGATGAAAATTACCGCAGTGTTTTTGCAAAATATTACCCGAACGTCCATCTATCGTGCCCATCAGAGCGAGAGATGCTCCGATCGTCCGGTCTCTGCGGTCACTCGACGGTGACGCTCTTGGCCAGATTTCGCGGCTTGTCGATAGACCGTCCGAGCGCGGCCGCCGTATAGTAGGCGACGAGTTGCAACTGCACGTTCGTCAGGATCGGCGCCGTCCACGAGTGGGACTCGGGGACTTTCAAGACGGCGTCGGCATACCGCTCTACGTCCGAGCGACCGTCGGTGACGGCGACGACGGGGGCGTCGCGCGCTTCGACTTCTTTTACGTTGCCGATCGTCTTTCGGGCCGCCTCGTCGTTTCCGGTGACCATCGCGAACACCGGCGTGTTCTCGGAGACGAGCGCGAGCGGCCCGTGCTTGAGTTCGCCCGACGCGAACCCTTCGGCGTGTTCGTAGGTGATCTCTTTGAACTTCAGTGCGCCTTCGAGTGCGACCGGGTACTGGTGTCGACGCCCGATGAAGAAGTACGACTCGGCGTCGAGATACTCGTCGACGACCGCTTGGGCCTGCGACTCGTCTAACACCTGCTGGAGTTGATCCGGAAGCGAACGGAGCGCTGAAACGAGATCGATCCGGTCCGACGTCGTCGGCCGCTCGGCGAGTAGCTGTTCGACGAGGACGTTGACGGCCGCGAGTTGTGAGGTGAACGTCTTCGTGGCAGCGACGCCGATCTCGGGGCCCGCGCGGATGAAGAGCACGTCGTCGCACTCCCGAGCCGCCGTACTGCCGACGACGTTCGTCAGCGCGAGCGTCTTCGCGCCGCGACTGCGCGCCTGTCGGAGTGCCGAGAGCGTGTCCGCCGTCTCGCCGCTCTGCGTGATGCCGATGACCAGCGTGTCTCGACCGACAGGCGGCGTCTGGATGGCATACTCGCTTGCGAGGAACGCCTGCGCGGGGATGCCGACCTCGTGGAGCGCCGACACGGCGTACAGCGACGCGTGATACGACGTCCCGCAGGCGACGAAGTGCACCTGCCGGGGGACGAACATCGAGCCGAGTTCATCGGCCGTGATCCGACCGCTGAGTTCGTCGACGCGGCCGCTCAGACACTGCCTGAGCGCGTTCGGTTGCTCGTGGATCTCCTTGAGCATGAAGTGCTCGTAGCCGCTCTTGCCGGTCTGCTCGGATTCCCAGTCGACGGTCGTCCGTTCTAACTCGATCGGCTCGCTGTCTTCGTCGGTCGCCGTCACGCCGTCGGCGTCGATGGCGACGAACTGATCGTCTTCGAGGAAGACGACGTCGCGCGTGTGTTCGAGGAACGCCGGGACGTCGCTGGCGACGAAGTTCCCTCGATCTCCGAGGCCGAGGACGAGCGGCGAGTCGTGGCGAACGGCGAAGATCTCCTCCGTCCCGGCGACGACTGCCGTGAGCGCGTAACTCCCTTCGAGGCGCGACACCGCTCGACGGAACGCCTCCTCCGGCGTGTCACCCTCCGCGATGTTTTGAGCCATGAGGTGCGGGACGACCTCCGAGTCAGTGTCGCTCGTGAACGTGACACCGCCGGCCTGGAGTTCCTCGCGGAGCGCCTGGTAGTTCTCGATGATGCCGTTGTGGACGACCGCGACGGTCCCGGACTCGTCGGTGTGCGGGTGTGCGTTCCGGTCCGACGGCGGCCCGTGCGTGCTCCAGCGCGTGTGTCCGATTCCGATCGACCCGTCGAGCGCGTTGGGGTCGTCGAGCCGTCGTCGCTTGACGGCCGCTTCGAGCTGATCGAGTTCGCCCGCCCGTTTCATCACCGTCAGATCGCGGTCGCCGACGGCGATTCCCGCCGAGTCGTATCCGCGGTATTCGAGCGTCGAGAGCGCCGACAGAAGTATGTTCGTGGTCTCTCCGTCGTAGCCGACGCAGCCGATGACACCGCACATCAGCGACGCACCTCCGTGCCCTCGTCGACCGCTTTGTCGACCGTACAGCCCGCTGCGATCCGCGCGTTCGATCCGATCAACGTCCCGGGCTCGACTGTCGTCCCCGCACCGAGCCGAACGCGGTCGGCGAGAACGCCGCCGAGGTCGACGTCCTCGTGGACGGTCGTCCCGACGACGACGGACGCTCTTCCCCCGGGGATCGTCGCGCCCGCGTCGATGTGGACGCCTCGTGCGGCGACGCACTCGACGACGGTCGCGTTGATGCCGATCCGACAGTCAGCGTCGATCACGGACTGACTGACGACGGCACCGGCGTCGACGGTCACGTTCGCGCCGAGCGCCGTTCCCGGTCCGATGACGGCGTTTGGCCCCACGACGCAGTCCGTACCGATGACGACCGGCGCTCGGAGCGTCGCATCTTCGTGGATCGAGGCCGTGTCGGCGACGAAGACGCCGTCCTCGACGGGCGACTCGTCGACCAATCCGCGACTGAGCACCGTTTCAGTCAGCGAACGAAGATCCCACGGGTAGGTCGCGTCCTGCCAGATTCCGTCGACGTGAGCGGCGCGGACCGGGGAGTCGTCGTCGATGAGGCTCGCGATCGGGTCCGAGAGAGCGAGTTCACCGTCCTGTCGCGGCGCGGTCTCGACCTTCGGGAGGAACGAAGGCGCGAACACGTAGATACCCGCGTTGAGTAGGTGGTAGTCACGCGTCGCCGGTCGTTCGACGAACTCGACGACTCGGCCGTCCTCGACGGCGACCGCGCCGTAGTTCGGTGCCTGCTCGCTCTTCAAGACGCCGAGCGTCGCGACGTCTTCTACGGTGTGGGCGTCCAGCACCGCTCGAACCATCTCCGACTCGATCAATTGATCGCCGTTGACGACGCAGAAATCGGCGTCGAGGGCGTCTTTCGCTTGCAGCAAGGCGTGACCGCTTCCCAGTTGTGTCTCCTGTCGGTGGTAGGTGAGCAGTCGGTCGCGGTAGGTCGACCCGAAGTGGTTCTGGACCCGGTTGGCACCGTAGCCGACGACGAGATGGAGGTCGTCGATTCCCGCGTCGACGAGCGCGTCGAGGACGTACTCCAGGATCGGCCGGTTCCCGGCGGGGAGCATGGGCTTCGGGCGGTGCTTCGTCAGCGGACGAAGCCGAATTCCTTCCCCCGCTGCTAAGACGACGGCGGACGAGACGGTCATACTCATAACTACTGTACGAGCGGCAAGAATGTATCGACAGCCTACGGCGTTGTCTTCGAAGTTCGTGAAAGTTCAGACTCGCTGCAAGGCAGACGCTGAACACTCTGTGACGCCTGTTACCTCCGAGGGACCGCGATGATCTCCGTCGAATTCTGGGTCGATCACGTCGTACTTCGAGAGGCGCTTTCGACGGCACCCGACACCACCATCGACCGGGTGCGAACCGATATCGTCGGCAACGACGAACTCCGGATCTCAGTGTGGACAGACGGTGGTGACCCAGGCGCGTTCGAAGACGCACTGCAAGACGACTCGTCGGCGGTGGCGCGGACTCGCGTTGCCGAGGTGAGAACCCCTCGTCTCTCCCCGCTAGCACTCGCATCGGTGACGGTTGGACCGAGCCTCGATCCGATCTTCGCCGAAGCGACTTAGACGGGGGGGGGGATGCGCTCGCTCGTCCGAGACACGTTGACCGCTCAGAACTCTTCGCGTCCCGATAGGTCGAAGGACTGACTACCAGCGTGCCACGGTTCGCTCGTTCGGCGACGTCGCTACGCTCTCCGGTGTCCGATACCTATCTGTAATCAGACCAGAAAGCTCATACCAGCGTCGTGCGCGGATTGTCGTAATGGTCCTCAAATCGACACGTCGGCGTTTCCTCCGCGCTGGTGGTGCCCTCGCCGTCGGCGGTGCTCTCGCCGGTTGTTCGTCTTCCTGCCCGGACGGCGATCCGCCCGTCCCGTCGTTCGTCCTCTCCCCGGCCGATACACCGGCTTCCCCGCCCACCCCACCGACGCAAGCGGCCGCCGGTCGGTGGTGACAGTTCCGGGGCGACGCCGCGAACACCGGCTACTCCCCCACCGGCTCGGTACCGGGCGACGACGCGGTCGTGCGCTGGAGACGTTCGCTCGCCGACTCGCAGCGCGAGCGGCTCGGGCCACCCGTTCTGGATGGCAACACCGTCTTCGTCGCGGGCGCGCGAACCGGCTTACACGCGCTCGACGCGTGGACCGGCGACCGTCGGTGGACGGTCGACGAAGCACGGTCGTCGTCCTCACCGGCGGTCGTGGACGGACTCGTGCTCGTGAACGGCTCGAACGGCCTGATTGCCGTGTCTGCAGACGACGGTGAGATTCGCTGGCGCACGGCGGCGGCTTCGCCGTCGGAATCGAGCGCCGCGTCCGGTTCGACGTCAAGCGCCGCGTCCGGTTCGACATCGACAGCGTCGAATCCGACACGGCGGTCTACGTCGACGCCGTCTCCCGATGCCGAGACGCGAACCCCCGCACCGTCCGTCGTCGACGGGGTCGTGTACGCCTTGCGGGGAGGGGTCGCCGTCGCCCTCGACGCTCGAACGGGCGAACGGCGGTGGGGGACCATCCTGTTCAACGACGCGGACTCGCTCGCCGTCGCCGCCGGGCGCGCGTTCGTCGGTGGGTCCGACCTCGTCACGCTCGACACGACAGACGGATCGACCGCGTGGACGGCGACTGTCGGTCACACCTCCGAACCCGTCGTCTCCGGCGAACGGGTTTACGCCGGTGGTTACGACGGGTTACACGCCTTCGACGCCAGTGATGGAACCGCTCAGTGGACGTATCGACGCGAGTACGGCGGGTTCTCCACACCTGCGGTGACTGACGACGACGTGGTGTACGCCGTCGAAGAACCGCCGGAGGGGCCGCGCGCCGTCTTCTCGCTCGATGCGGCGACCGGCGAGCCGACGCCGCGCTGGTGCTCGTGGCTCGGAACCGGCTCGGTCGAAGCGGTGACGCCGGAGACGGTGCTCGTCGAGACCGAAGTCGACGGTGCCAACGACCAGGCGGTCCAAGCGTTCACCCGCAGTTCGGCGACGCGCTGTGGCAGTTCCGCACCCGGAGACCCATCGTCGGGACCGCCGTCGGCGACGGCGTCGTCTACCTCACGACTAAAGCCGGTGAGACGTTCGCGATCGGGAGGCGGGCCGATGACGACTTACGAGCCTCGCGCCCGCCGCACCGACGGCGACGTCGACGTACACGCGGATCGCGACGACGATCACCCGTCGCCACCAGCGAGTGCCGCGTGGACGCGCCGAATCGGCCTCGTATCGGCCGTCTGCGCGGTCGGCTATCTCGTCGTGGGAGCACTCAGCGCGTCGCTCCCGACGGCGGATTCGTTCGTGTTCTCGCCGCCGCCGTTTCACCCTCAGTTCGTTAAGAGGGCCGTGGTGCCGGTGCTTCTGACGGTTACCACCGCCGGATTACCTCTCGGACTGCTCGGTCTCCGTCGTCGCGACCGACGCCGGTACGACACGCTCACCGATCGCTGCTCGTTGGTGGCGCTGGTCGGGACCGTGCTGATCGTCGCCGGCTTCGGATTGCTCGCGTGCCAGGACTATCTCACGACGTTCCGCGCCCGTCCGGACAGTCTCCTCCTGTCGCTGCTCTTCCTGGCCGTCTTCGTCGTCGGGGTTCCCCTGACTGCTCTCGGGTTCGTCGCCTTCGGCGTCCGCCTCGTCAGAACCGATGTCTGCCCCCGCGTCGGATACGCCCTCGTCGCTGGTATCGCGCTGTCGGTCACCGTGCCGCTCCTCTGGACGGTGGCCACTCTTCCGGACTGGAGTACCTCGTCGCTCGTCGATCCGTTCGCCCTCGCGTGGCTGTACGTCGGATACGACCTGTGGCGACGTCCCGATTCGTCGTCCGACGGACGTCCCGACCCGCCCTCCGCCGGACGTGTGGGAGGCGACGAAGCGAGCGAACGGGACCATATCGACTGAGCCGGACGACTGAGCCGGACTGTTCGGTCGGGGTCAACGTTTTTATCGTCAGCGAAATAACTACTCTGTATGTCCGACCGCTTCAATTGCGGGCTCTCGCTGATCGAGGCGAGCTTCGAGCTGTTCGAAGGCAACGCCCGTCTCGCCCTCCTCCCCGTACTGAGTCTGCTGAGCGTCGGGAGCGCGTTCGCGCTCTTGGCAGCCATCGCCTTCCGGCTCGGCGTCGTCGACTCGCTGTTCACGAACGATCTCGTCGAGTACTCTGCGCTGTTCGCCGCGATCGCCATCTCCTCCAGCGTGGCGACGTTCTTCAACGCCGCCGTCGCCCACTGTACCGCCAAGCTGATCGACGGCGAAGAGACGTCGGTTAGAGACGGGTTGAGCGCCGCGTGGCGCGTCCGGAGGAAGATCGCACTCTGGGCGATCACCGCCGCGACGCTCGGCACCGCCCTCCGGTTCGTAGACGAGAAGCTCGGCTTCTTCGGGAGCGTCGCCCGCCTGTTCTTCGACGTGGGCTGGTCGCTACTCACGTTCTTCGTCGTCCCGGTGATGGTCCTCGAAGACGAATCGGGCGTCCGATCGATGCTCCGTCGGAGCGGCTCCGCGTTCGCGGACACGTGGGGCGAGAGCGTCACGACTTCGTTCGGTATCGGTCTCGTCTTCCTCCCGGTCACGCTCCCGGCACTCGCCGCACTCTTCGTCGGGTACTTCCTCCTCCACGGTCTCGCAGCGCTCGTCGTCGGCGCCGTCGGCGGGTTGCTGCTCGTCGCCGTGATGGTCGCCTCTCAGACCGTCTCGATGATCGCCCGGACCGCCCTCTACCGCTACGCGACGACGGGTGAACGTGTCGGCCCGTTCGAACAGCGCGATCCGGCCACGTTCTTCGCCGAGAAGTGAGTCGGGCGCGCATTCGACGGGCCGTCGCCCGACCGTTGAGGGCGGACCGCTCCCGGACGTTGTTCCGTGTACCGATCGTGGGTTCGCTGCCGCTCTCCCGCCGATCGATCTGACCCTCGCGTTCGTTCGTCGGCCGTGCTATTCTTCGGTTCCTGATCGTATCCTTCCATAGAATGTGACGATCAGTACTTATCTCGCTGCAAGGCGTATCGATCACGTTAAATCATGGCGAAATCATCGAAAAAGAGTCACATCGAAGTGAAACCGACGATCGAACGACTTCGACCGACCGTCCGCGGTGACGTCATCGTACCCACGGACGACGCGTACGACGACGCCCGCTCGGTCTGGAACGGGATGATCGACCGACGACCGGACGTCATCGTTCGGGCTAGCGGTACCGCCGACGTCGTCGCGGCGGTCGACTTCGCGCGCGAAAACGAGATGCAGATCGCCGTTCGCGGCGGCGGTCACAACGTGGCCGGCACTGCCGTCTCCGACGGTGGGCTCGTGATCGACCTCTCGGCGATGAACGGCGTCTACGTCGACCCCGACGCGCGAACAGTTCGT
This sequence comes from Haloferacaceae archaeon, assembly GCA_963715525.1. Lineage (GTDB taxonomy): Archaea > Halobacteriota > Halobacteria > Halobacteriales > Haloferacaceae > MFD01721-c6. The sequence goes on along the minus strand of OY970248.1, from coordinate 2,996,175 downwards.
GCGCAGGGCGGCGCGACGCTCGGCGACGTCGACCACGAGACGCAACTGTTCGGTCTCGCGACGCCCTTCGGCGCCGTTTCGATGACGGGGATCGCCGGCCTCACCCTCAACGGCGGCTACGGGCACCTGTCGCGTCAGTACGGACTCACGCTCGACAACCTGCGATCCGTCGAAATCGTGACCGCTGACGGTCGCGTCCGTACCGCGAGCGACGAGGAGAACGCGGATCTGTTCTGGGCGATCCGCGGCGGCGGCGGCAACTTCGGCGTGGTCACGTCCTTCGAGTACGCGCTCTACGAAGTCGGTCCCGAGATCTACGCCTTCTTCGTCTGGTTCCACGCCGACGACGCAGTCGAAGTGATGGACCGATTCCGTGAGTGGACGGCGACCGCTCCGCCGGAAGCGGGTCTCCTTCCGTTCACGGCTCACGTTCCCGAACTCGACGAATTCGCTGAAGATTCGTGGAGAGAGCCGACGCTGGCGCTTCTGGGGTCGTTCCGCGGTGAACTCGACGAGGCCGAAGACGTGTTTCGAGCCGTCCGAGACGGTGCGACGCCGATCGCAGACTTCAGCGGACCGATGGCCTACGAGGACCTGCAGCGGATGCTCGACGAGGACTACCCCGACGGGATGCGGTACTACTGGAAGTCGATCTTCCTCACGGAGCTAACCGACGAGGTCGTCGACCTCATGCTCCGCTACAACGATTCGACCCCGTCGGAGCTCTCGACGGTCGATCTCTGGCACCTCGGCGGTGCGGTCGGTGACGTTCCGCAGGACGCTACGGCGTTCTGGCACCGCGACAAACCGCACATGCTCACCTTCGAGGCCAACTGGGTCGACCCCGCAGACGACGGGGCCAACGTCGACTGGGCGCGCGAGGGATTCGCCGAGGCCCGGGTACTCGCGGTCGCTGATGGTCTCTACGGAAACTTTCCGGGGTTCGGTGAAGATCCCACGTCACACCTCTTCGGCGGCAACTACGACCGTCTGGTCGAACTGAAGGCGAAGTACGACCCGACGAATCGCTTCCGGTCGAATCAGAACATCGAACCGGAGGACTGACCGACTTTTTTGTCGGACTGGGGGGCGTGAAACCGACGTTCGACGTCCGCGATTAAATCGTGCCGTTCTCTGATTTCCTCTTCACATGTTCAAATCGACTATGACATAGTTATTTGTACATTACGGCGTGCGATCGGCGGTAGTCGTTGCTTCCACATATTTCACCGATCGAATTTCGACTCGGCTAACGCGCCCTCCGACTGCGAATTCTCCGCGAAGTTCTCGCCGTCGTGGACGGTTCTAGTCGGTCTATTCCCGCTTTGATCCACACCCACACGACGTTCGCTCGTGAGTGTAAGACTATCGGGTGAGATTTACTTTGTCAGGATCCTTTTCAACTAAGTCCGACGTATACGAAATCGAGACATATGCCACACCTATTTAATCTAATTTATTCTCTGTATATTGTCGCGATGACGTCTCATCTCTGACTGTTCACTGCGTCCGGCGTCGCACCCGGTACTCAGCGGTGCGTTATCCGATCTCTCCTGGTGGTCGACGACGTACTGCGCACCACTGCTCTCTGTCGTTACAGATCTATCCCTGTAATCCCACGGTTCGAACCCCGTTACGAGAGCGCGAGGTTGAGTTTCTTGACCGTACTCAGGATCAACCCGACCACGTCCTCTTCGAGACGGCGGCCCTTCAACTCGGACGCCGCGCCCGAGACTTCGACGGCGAGGTTCGGGCCGCGATCGTTCCCAACCGGGGCGACGACACTCCGATACGCCGGGCCGCGTTCTTCTTTAGAGAACAAAATACCGTTCTCTTGGACTCGTTCGATACCGCGCCGAACCGTCGTCCGGTCGCCGCCGACTTCGTCGATCACGCCTTCCACGGTGTCTTCGTCGAGTTGTGAGAGGATGGCCATCCCGGCTGCCGTCGACGGCAACGCGAACCGATCGCCTTCTGCGAATCGAATCCCGGAGTCGCTGACGAGGGTGAACGCGCAGACGCCGTAACAGCCCTCTCGAGCGAGGAGACCGATAGATTCGCCGGTCGCTCGGTGTAGATTCTCCAGTTCTCCCCGAAGTCGCTCGAATCCCTCGATCCGATCGCGAGACTGGCGACCGAGTCTGAGAAACTGCATGCCGAGTGCGTACTTCGACCCCTCGCGGACGACGTATCCGAGTTCTTCGAGCGTCGAGAGGTGATTGTGGACGGAACTCTTCGAGGTGTCGAGTCGATTCGCCAACTCCGTTACTCCGAGGCAGTTCTCCTCGGCTAACACCTCTACGAGCCGAACGGACGTCCGCGTCGACTTGATCGGGTATCGGGTGTTTCGTGTCATCTGCCTAGCTACATGCCCTCTGAGTATATAGAAATTGTTCACCCCTCAAGAACAATTTCCCGTTTCATCGCTCGTCTTTATACATGCACTCGATAGCTAATGTTAATTCCTGTCGGATTTGATCGGTGTTTCGGTCGTTCTGTTCTTCATCATTGAACAATTTGGATCGCCGACACCGCGGCGGCTCACCGATGATCCCACCCGAACATATATGATGTTCGTCACACCTTGTTTATCCGCCATGAGACAAGCTGTCTCGATAGCGGATCGCATACGTGAGCGGCTCGGACGACGCCCGAACGGATTCGACCCGAACGAGCATCGAATCGCCGTTCCCGTCGGTCGACCGACTCTCGGTCGGTCTCCGATCAGCCGGTCCCCCGTCGATCGGGCCGCCGACGAAACCGGTGACGTACCAATCCGTGGGTCGTGACCGATGCGGCATCTCGCGATCGACATCGGTGCGAACGGCGGAACCGCGTACCTCGGTGAGCGGCGTGAAGACGAACTGTCCCTCACCGAAGTGCACCGATTCGACAATCGGCCCGTCGAACGGGACGGCCGCTACGTCTGGGACGTCGAGCGACTGCTCGACGAGCTATCGCGAGCGATCCGAACCGCTCACGAAGGCGACCCGATCGAGTCCGTCGGCATCAATACGTGGGGCTTGGACTTCGGGCTCCTCGCGGACGGCGAACTCCTGCGAGCGCCGTACTCCTACCGCGATCCCACTGTCGTCTCCACGCGCGACCGGATCGTCGAGCGAGTCGACCGACGTCGCCTGTTCGAAGCGACCGGGATCAACCACCGGAACACACCCAACACGCTCTGGCAGTACCACTACCTCGCCCGCGAGGAGCCCGACCTCCTCGAGGCGGCCGATCGCCTACTCCTGATGCCGCAGTTGTTCTCGCATCTGCTCGGGGCCGACGCCGTCGCCGAGGAGACGATCGCCTCGACGACGCAGATGCTCGATCCACGGCGGCGGACGTGGACGACCGAGCTCCTCGCCGACCTCGACCTCCCGACCGACCTCCTTCCGCCCGTCCGTCCTGCCGACACGCGCGCCGGACGGGTCGACTCCTCACTCGTCGACGGCGACCCGCCGGAGTTCGTGCTCACGGCGAGTCACGACACCGCTTCGGCGGTCGCCGGACTTCCGCTCGACGACGACCACCCCGCCTTCCTCTGTACCGGAACGTGGTTCCTCGTCGGACTCGAACTGGACGAACCGAACCTCTCACGGGCGGCTTTCGAGGCCGGTGCGTCGAACGAACTCGGCGTCGACGACACGACCCGATTCCTGCGAAACCTCACCGGATTCTTCCTGTTCGAAGAGTGCCGGGAAGCGTGGCGCGACGCCGGACGCGCGATCGACTACGAGAGTCTGCTCGCCGCCGCCGCCGAAGCCGATCCGTTCGGGCCGTTGATCGACCCCGACGACTCGCGGTTCGACATCGTGGGCTCGATGCCGACGAAGATTCGAGCGGACTGCCGGGAGCGTGGTTCGCCACTTCCGGAGGGACGCGGGGCGCTCGCCCGTTGTCTCTTCGAGAGCCTCGCCGTGAAGACGGCGCTCACCCTCGAAACGCTGCTCGACGTCACCGGGAAGACGACCGACCGAATCCACGTCGGCGGCGGCGGCGTCCGCAACGAACTGTTCTGCCGACTGCTCGCCTCCGCCAGCGGACGGCCGGTCGTCGCCGGACCGACGGAGGCGACCGCCGTCGGGAACCTGCTGACGCAACTGCGCGCCTTCGACGGCGTCGCCGACCTCACCGAGGGTCGTCGGCTGGTGAGAAACTCGACCGACTTCGCTGTGTACGAACCCGTCGCTGACGACCGGTGGAGGGCGGCGAGAGAACGGATGCGGACGTTGGTCGGTGAGTAGTCCGCGGGGTTATCGGATCGTGTAGCCGCCGTTGAACGCGACTACCTCACCGGTCATGTACGAGGACGCTTCGGAAGCGAGAAACACGACGACGGGACCGAGTTCCTCCGGACGACCGAGGCGGCCCATCGGCGTGTACTCCGTCCACGTCTCTTCCATCTCCGGGTCGTCTTCGAGGACGCCGTCGACGAGGTCGGTTCGCATGTAGCCCGGCGCGATTGAGTTGACGCGGATGCCGTGTTCGGCCCACTCGGAGGCGAGCGACCGCGTCACCATGACGACGCCGGCTTTCGAGGCGTTGTACCCGACCTGCGGTTGCGGGTAGTTCGCGACGAATCCCGACATCGACGAGATGTTGATGATCGACCCTTCGCCGCGCTCGATCATGTGACGGCCCGCGTGTTTCGCACAGAGGAACACGCCGGTGAGGTTCACGTCGATGGTCTTCTGCCACGTTTCGAGCGACATCTCCTCGGCGGGGGCGTTGGCGGCGACGCCCGCGTTGTTGAGCATGACGTCGATGGAGCCGAACCGGTCGACGACCGCGTCGGTCATCGCTTCGACTTCGGCTTCGTCGGTCACGTCGGTGCGGATGGCCATCGTGTCGACGCCGAGTTCGGCGAGGTCGTCGGCCGTCGCCTCGGCGTTCGAGCCGTCGATATCGGCGATGGCGACGTTGGCTCCCGCGTCGGCGAGCGCAGTCGCCATCTCCTCGCCGAGACCGCGACCCGCGCCGGTCACTACTGCGTTCTGTCCGTCGAGTTCGAATTGTTTTAGGACGCTCATCGAACGTTCCACGTTTGTGGAGGATCAATAAAACGATTGTGACGAGTCCACAAGCACGCCTCCGGGACAACACTTAAGACGAATTTCCCGAATAAAGAAGACGGAACACATGAAAGCCGCAGTACTAACAGACACCGGATCCGTCGCCGTCGAAGAACGCGAGCGACCGGAGCCGGGTCCCGACGATGTCGTGATCGAGGTCGAAGCGTGCGGCGTCTGCAAGACCGACTACCACATGTTTCACGGAACGTTCCCGGTCGACCACCCCCGAGTATTGGGTCACGAAGCGGCGGGTACGGTCGCTGCCGTCGGCGACGGGGTCGAAGACGTCGCGGTCGGCGACCGTGTCGCGCTCAACCCCTCGATCCCCTGCAACCGCTGTTCGGCCTGCAAGGCCGGTCGCGAGAACCTCTGTGAACGCGCCACCTCGATCGGCGGCGCGAGCGACCGTATCGTCGACGGCGCGTTCGCCGAGTACGTTCGGGTTCCCGTCGGGAACGTCGAACCCGTCGGCGACCTCCCGATGCGAAAGGCCGCGCTCGCCGAACCGCTCGGCTGCTGCGTCCACGGTGTCGAGCAGGCCGACGTCGACCACGGCGACACCGTCGTCCTGATCGGGGCCGGACCGATCGGCCTGCTGCTCCTCCAAACGTTCCGAAGCGCCGGGGCCGGCGAGATCCTCGTCTCCGAACCCGTCGCGGACCGCCGTGGCCTCGCCGCCGACCTCGGTGCGGACTACGTGATCGATCCGACGGCCGTCGACCCCGAGGATGCGATCGAAGAGCGCGTCGGCGACGTCGACGTCGCCGTCGAAGTCGTCGGGCTTCCGGCGACGATCCGACAGGCGCTCGACCTCCCCGCACCCGGCGGTCGAACGCTCCTGTTCGGCGTACCACCGCAGGACGCGTCCGTCGAGATCAATCCGTTCGACTACTACTACGACGAGATCGAACTCACCGGAACCTACTCGCTTCGTCCCGCCGATTTCCAGCGGGCGGTCGAACTCCTCCGACGCGAGCGCGTGACGGTCGATCCGCTCGTCACGGACGAACTCGGCCTCGGCGAACTCACGACCGCGTTCGACCGGATGGACCGCTCGGAAGGCATGAAGAAACTCGTCCGCCCGAACGGGAACTGAGACCGAGCGCGCTCCGCTCGAAAGGCCGATTCTGCACGACGATGTCCCCATCGACGTCCTTCTCCCCGGGATCTTCGTCTCCCGTTCGATCCTCTAGCGCACGCCTCGGCCGTGCTCGCTCTCGGCGGTGGTTCCGACCGCCGCTCGTCTCTCGGCGGCCTCAGAGTTCATGACAGATGATGAACGATCGGCAAATTATATATAGTCGCAACCGGATTAGCTTCATACAATCGAGAGCATGACTGATGAGAGTAAGCGACGCGACTTCCTGAAGTACGCGGGACTGGGGGTCACAGCCGGGCTCGCCGGGTGTACGCGCGGCGGCGCGCAGACCGAAACGAGCAGTTCAGGAGGGAACGGGTCGAACGGTACCGGCGGAAAGGGGGCGAGCCTCGACCTCGCTCCGTACAAGAAAGCCGATATCAAGTGGCGGAAGTTCGACGGACAGAAGATCAACATCGGGGTCGTCCAGCACCCCTGGGTGACGAAGGTCAAGCCGCTCACCCCGGTGTTCGAGAAACTGACCGGGATCGACGTCGTCTGGAACATCTTGCCGGAGCAACAGTTCCGGACCAAGCGGTTGACCGACGTGAGCACCGGTGCGGGGAAGTTCGACGCGTTCTTCATGGATCAGGTCGTGAATCAGTTCCGTCGAGCGAGATGGCTTCAGCCGCTCGATCCGTACTTCCGGGACGGCGACCTCTTCGACGCGGACTGGTACGACACGAAGGACATTTTCGAGGTGTGCCGTGCCGCGGGTCACGGGGCCGGCCGATCGAAGACGTGGACGGGGATGCCGATCACGGTCGAAGTGCTCACGACGTTCTACCGGAAAGACCTGTACAAGAAGCACAACCTCGACGTTCCGAAAACGACCGACGACCTCGTCCAGAACGCCAAGGTCATTCAGCAGAAAGAAGACGGCGTCGTCGGCGGGGTCGGGCGCGGGCAGAAGGGATACGGGATGAACATCTACATCCAGAATGCGTGGATCCGTGAGTTCGGCACGAAGCTCTGGAAGGACTACCCGAAAAGCTCCGCCCTCGACTCACAGGCGGCGATCGAAGCCGGGCAGTACTACGTAAACCTCCTGCAGAAGTACGGCCCCCCGTCGGCGGCGAGCATGACGTGGTCGGACGCGCTCTCGACGATGCAGCAGGGGAAGGCCGGTCACTTCTTCGCCGACGCGAATCTGTTCTGGGGGAACCTCACGGACCCGAGCGCGTCGCAAATCGCCGACTCGGTCGGCATCGCGAAGATGCCGACGCCGACGGCGAAGGGAGGTCGCTTCGCCCCGAACTCGTTCTCGTGGCAGCTCTCGACTTCGAAGGCCGCCTCGCACTCGAAGGCCGCCTTCCTGTTCATGATCTGGGCGACGTCGAAGCCCACCCAGCGGTACATCGGCGTGACGGGAACCGCCCCCTTCGTCACGCGCCGGTCGCTCTGGACGGATTCGGCCTACCAGCAAGCGGTCGGCGAGAAATTCGCGAAGACGTCGCTCGCGTCGCTCAAGCGCGCGATCGGCGACCCGTTCGATCCGCAGTACCCGCGGTGGGGCCAGAAGTACTCCGTTCAACTCCAAGAGGCGATCGCCGGGAAGAAGCCCGTCAAAGAAGCCTTCGAGAAGGCCGCGAACGAGGCCGAACGGATCACGGGAGGGCCGTAGCGTGACGACCGGATCAGTCGCGCGACCGATCGACGGGCACTGGGCCACGTCGACGAACCGAGCCGACATACGGACGAAACGACACCGGACCAGATCGACGACCGAACCAGCCAACAAGCCACACACAGACCAATGAGTGTAGAATCAGAGAACGTCCGCAGCGGCGGTGAGTCCGCCGGCAGCCAGCTCCGCGACATCTGGAACGAGTACCTCCCGGCGTGGCTCGCCTCGCCGATGGTGCTCGTCATGCTGCTGATCACCATCTTCCCGGGCGTCTACGACCTGTACCTGAGTTTCGTCCACTACAACTACGTCCGACCCGAACAGATCGGTTCGTTCGCCGGACTCGCGAACTTCGCATTCATCTTCAGCAGCCCGGAGACGTGGCACTCGATCGGCATCACGCTCGTCTTCGTCGTCGGTGCGCTCGCGCTCGAAACCGCGATCGGATTCTGTCTCGCGGCGCTCGTGACGAACGTCTCGAACGACCGGGCACGGGAGTTCTACCGCGTCGCGTTCATCCTCCCGATGGCCGTCGCGCCCGTGAGCCTCGCGACCATCGGTCGGATCATGCTGAATCCCACGATCGGGATCGTCCCGTACCTCATCCAGACGTACACGCCGTTCGTCCCGCCGAACTTCCTGACGGACTTCCCGCTGACGACGGTCATCCTGATCGACGCCTGGAACTGGACGCCGTTCATGTTCATCATCTTCTACGCGGGGCTCTCGTCGGTCCCCGAGCAGTTGATCGAGGCCGCTCGCGTCGACGGCGCCCCCGTCTGGCGGCGATACGTCCATATCATCATTCCGTACATGAAACCGGTCGTGTTCGTCGCCGTGCTCATCCGCTTGATCGACCTGTTCCGGACGTTCGGGACCGTGTTCAGCCTCACCCGCGGCGGGCCGGGGACCGCGACGCAACTGGTCTCGATCCAGATCTTCGACCTCGGGTTCAAATACGTGAACCTCGGTACTGCAAGCGCCCTCGCGATCGTCTACCTGGTCGGTATCCTGGTCATCTGTAACGTCCTGATTCGCGTCTTCGACTTCGAGGGGGTGTGGAACTGATGGCGCTGATCGAGGACCGACAGACTAGAGCGCGTCTGAAGGAGGCCGGCCGTCACGCCGTCCTCCTCGTCTGGTCGTTCATCGTGCTGTTCCCGCTGTACTGGATCGTCTCGATGTCGCTGAAGCCGCCGTCGGAGGCGCTCAAACTCCCGCCGCAGTGGGTGTTCCTGCCGACGGTCTACAACTACATCCAACTCGCCCAGCAGTCGTCGTTCGTCTCGGCGCTCGAAAACAGCGTGCTGATGGTCAGCGCGTCCGTCTTGCTCGTGCTGATCATCGGCGTTCCCGGGGCCTACGTGCTCTCGCGGTACGACTTCTCGAAGAAACCGGACGTGATGATCTGGATCCTCTCGTCGCGGATGCTCCCGCCGATCGCGGTCGTCATCCCCTTCTTCGTGCTCTTCCAGAAGTTCCACCTCTTCGATACGCGGATCGGGATGGTGTTCATGTACGTCACGATCAACATCTCGCTCGTCGTCTGGGTGATGAAGGCGTTCTTCGACGGCATCCCCGAATCCTTAGAGGAAGCCGCGATGGTCGACGGGGCGACGCGGTTCCAGGCGTTCCGGAAGGTGATCCTCCCGTCGGCGCTTCCGGGAGTCATCTCCGTCGCGATCATCAGCTTCATCTTCGCGTGGATCGAGTTGCTGTTCTCGCTCATCCTCACGAATCAGCACGCGATCACGGTGACGATGCAGGTCTACAAGTTCATCGGCGTGCGGAAGATCGAGTGGGGAATGCTCGCCGCCGCGTCGACGACGGTCATCCTCCCGATCCTGATCTTCGTCGTCCTGGTGAACCGATATCTCGCGTCGGGACTGAGCTTCGGGGTCGTCCTCAAGGAGTAGCGCACACGTCGCTTTGCTCCCGTCTTCTCGTCTCTCGTCGCGCCGCACCCTCTCTTCGCCCCGTTCGAATTCTCCGCGGAATCTCGGTGTAGGATAAATATTTATTAGGGTGGCATCTAGACACAATGGCAATGACTCGCATCGACCTCGATAGCATCATCAAGGAGTTCCGAGAGGGTGACAACGAGATCGTCGCCGTCGACGACGTCGATATCGACATCCGAGACGGAGAGTTCCTCGTCCTCGTCGGCCCGTCCGGCAGCGGGAAATCGACGTTGCTTCGGATGGTTGCCGGACTCGAACATCAGACCGCCGGACACATCCGCATCGGCGACGAGGTCGTCGACGACCTCGGTCCCCGCGAACGCGACATCGCGATGGTGTTCCAGAACTACGCGCTCTATCCGAACATGACCATCCGCGGCAACATGAGCTTCGGGTTGAAGATGTCGACTGACCTCGGTGGCGACGAGATCGAATCGCGCGTCGAGGAAGCGGCGTCGGTGATGAACATCGAACACCTGCTCGACAGCACGCCCGACCAACTCTCCGGCGGGGAGAAGCAGCGCGCGGCGCTCGGTCGCGCCATCGTCCGGAATCCGAACGTGTTCCTGATGGACGAGCCGTTGTCGAACTTAGACGCCAAACTCCGGTCTGTGATGCGTACCGAGATCAAGCGCCTCCAGCGCGAACTCGACGTGACGACCGTCTACGTCACCCACGACCAGACCGAGGCGATGACCATGAGCGATCGGTTGGCGATCCTCAACAACGGGGAACTCCAGCAGATCGGGACGCCGCTCGAGTGCTTCTACAAACCGGCGAACACGTTCGTCGCGGGCTTCATCGGCGACCCGTCGATGAACTTCTTCGACGTCGACCGGGAGCGGGACAGTCTCGTCGCACCGGGTCTAAACTACGCCGTCAGCGACGCAGTCGTCGACAGTGTCGGCGACACCGACGAACTGATAGTCGGCGTCCGACCCGAGGACCTCGAACTCGCGGCAGCGGACGATGCGAACGCGTTCGAATGCGTCGTCGACGTCGTCGAACCGATGGGGAGCATCAAGTACGCCTATCTGACTCGTCCCGCGACGGACGACGAGGAGACGTTCATCGTCGAAGTCGACGGCCAGCGGTCGATCGAGGCGGGCGACCGCCTCTACGCGACCATTCCGGAGAGCGCCTTCTACCTCTTCGATCGCGCGACCGGCGAGGCCGTCTACCACCGACAGTTGCAACCGAGCACCGAACAGGAGATCGTCTCGAAGTTCTCAGAGCGCGGGACGACGAGCACGTGACGCGATCGAATCGAGAGACCGCTCCGGAATCGGTTCCGACGACGAGTGCCGAACCTTCCCGACCGAGCGCGCCGGTATCGGTAGGCGCGTAACGACACCCAACCATGACAACGAACCCAGAATCCGACCTCGAATTCACCGACGAACGCGCCAGTATCCGCGAGTACGGTCTCGAACTCGTCGAACAGGGCTTGACCGCCGGAACCGGCGGGAACCTGAGCAGTCGCCTCGACGACGACCACATCGCGATCAGTCCGACGGGCGTCCCCTACTCGCAGATCACGCCCGAAGACGTTCCCGTGGTCACGCTCGACGGCGAGGTCGTCTCCGGCGGCGACCCCTCCTCGGAGCTCGCGATGCACTCGAAGCTGTACGAACGCCGCCCCGAGATCGGCGGCGTCGTCCACACCCACTCGCCGTACGCGACGACCTTTGCCGTCCTGAACGAACCGATCCCCGCGTCGCACTACCTGGTCGCGTTCGCGGGTCAGGAGGTTCCGGTCGCGGGATACGAGAGTTACGGCACGCCGGAACTCGGCGACCGTGCGGTCGAGACGCTCGGCGACGACTACGACGCGTGTCTCCTGAAGAACCACGGCGTCATCGCCGTCGGCGACTCGGTCGGCCGGGCGTTCGAAGTCGCGCAGATGGTGGAGTTCTGCGCACGGATTCACCATCAGGCGCTCGCTGTCGGCGATCCCGAGATCCTCTCGGAAGCGGAGATCGAAGCCGTTCGCGGCCGACTCGACGACTACGGTCGGCAGTCGTTCGACGCCTGAGTCGCTACGGTCACAACTCTGCGACCCGATTTTCGCCGTCTCCACTCGGATAACTCTTTGTACCGGACGGTTTTTCCGGAATCGTTATCACTCCGCACCGCGCCTTCCGAGACGGCCAACCATGAGGATCACCGACTACGAACTGTTCGAGGTACCGCCTCGATGGCTCTTCCTCCGCGTGACGACCAGTGACGGGACGGTCGGCTGGGGAGAGCCGGTCGTACAGGGTCGTGCGAAGACAGTCCGGATGGCCGTCGAGGAGTTGATGGAGAACTACCTCCTCGGCGAGGATCCGCTTCCGATCGAGCGCCACTGGCAGCGGATGTACCGTGGCGACTTCTACCGCGGGGGACCGGTTCTCATGAGTGCCATCGCCGGAATCGACCAGGCGCTCTGGGATCTGAAGGGGAAACACTACGGTGCGCCTATCTACGACCTCCTCGGGGGTCGTGCGCGCGACAGGATTCGAATCTATCACTGGATCGGCTTCGAGACGATCAGCGACGTCAAAGCGGCGGCGCGCGAGATGGTCGACGAACACGGGTTCACGGCGCTGAAGATGAACGCGACCGCGCAACTCGAACGAATCGACACGCCCGCGGCCGTCGAGCGCGCGAGCGAGCGTCTTCGACGGGTTCGGGAGGCCGTCGGCAACGACGTCGACATCGGGATCGACTTCCACGGACGTGCCTCGAAGGCGATGGCGAAGAAACTCGTCGCCGCCTTCGACGAGTACGACCCGATGTTTCTCGAAAAACCCGTGCTCCCGGAGCACAACGACGCGCTCCCGGAGATCGCTGCGCGAACGACCGCGCCGATCTCGACCGGCGAGCGTCTCTACACGCGATGGGACTTCAAACGCGTCCTCGACATGGGTTGCGTCGACGTCATCCAGCCGGATCTCTCACACGCCGGAGGCATCTCCGAGGTTCGGAAAATCGCGACGATGGCGGAGGCGTACGACGTCTCGATGATGCCACACTGTCCGCTGGGACCGATCGCACTGGCGTCCTGCTTACAGGTCGACGCGTGCAGTCCGAACGCCGTCATCCAAGAACAGAGTCTGAACCTCCACCTCGACGAACCCGGTGAGGAACTCTCCTACGTCCTCGACGACGACGCGTTCGAGTACGCGGACGGCTACCTCGAACTGCCCGACGGCCCCGGTCTCGGCGTCGAACTCGACGAGGACGCCGTCCGAGAGGGTGCCGAATACGCGGTCGACTGGCACAACCCTGTCTGGTACCACAAGGACGGAAGCGTCGCCGAGTGGTGACCGACCGGGATCGGTTCTTCGACCGCGATTATCGCGAGGTATTATAACAATAGTAATTGAATTTAGCTCCGGTTCTGACGAACGTCTCAAATTACAGATGGTACTCGAGCCGACACACACCGTTCGCTCCCGCAATCGACGCAGGACGTGCGCTCTGACTCCCGAGAACCCCGGTAACGGCTGGGTTCGGGAGGTCACACGGATTTCGTCCTTCGAACGGTCCGTCGCTCCCGTCGGGCACGTTCGTAACACGGCGGTTTCGGAGTCCGACCGCGAGACGAGTCGACCGTGACAGTCGGAGTCGTCATCCGTGTACCGATCGTGGTGTCTATGGACGATATTCGAATAACAAACCGGAATCAACCGAGTATATTGTGACTTCCAGTCGATTAGTATCGTTTCGAACGCATTTTGCGAATTAGAGTTATGGATCGTTTTTCGACGGATAGATATACAACTACTTCTATCGACACCGCCCTCGATGCTCGTTCCCCGTTCGTCCTGATTCGTCTATTTGGTATTCGGTTCGACTACCCGACGTTCGATTCACGCGTCGCTGCGAGGGGTCGTTGGCGGCGTACGATCGACACAGAAGAGGAGCGCGGTCGAAGATAGGAACGGAGGGATCGCGGATTTGCCCGAATCCGGAGATCTGATTCAGTCGATCAGTGCGGCCAGGGCCGCTGTGGCCAGTACGTCGCGACGAGCGCGAGGACGAACATGAGGACGGTTCCGGCCTTCATCACGACCCCGGCGTCCATCTCGGTGCGCACCCAGCAGAGGTAGGCGAGCACGAGCGCGGCGAGTCCGAAGACGATCGTTCCCGCGTAGACTGGGTCGTGAGGGCCGGCCGTTCCGAGTTGCAGCACGCCCCACAGGGCGGGGGTGAGATCGACACTCATCCCTTCGACCCCGTGAGGGCGATGCCCTCCATGAACGTGCGCTGTGCGAGCAGGTACGCGACCAGCACCGGGAGCGCGGCGAATATCGCCACGGCGAGGAGCTGACCCCACTGTGAGCTATACTTCCCGGTGAGCAGGCCGATGCCGACCTGCAGGGGGAACATCGAGGAGTCGTTCAAGATGATGAGCGGCCAGAGGAACGCCCCCCAGGTGAAGACGAAGGTGAACACGCCGAGGCTCGCCAGCGACGGCTTCGCCATCGGGAGCATGATCCGGGTGTAGATCTGGAAGACGTTACAGCCGTCCATGCTGGCCGCTTCGACGAGCGAGTCGGGGATGTTCAGGTAGAACTGGCGCATCATGAACGTCCCGAACGGGTTCGCGATGTACAGCACCATCACCGCCCAGTACGTGTTCGCGAGGTGGAACGACGTCATCTCGATGTACAGCGGGACGAGTACCACCTGTGGCGGGATGACGAGCGTCCCGATGACCAGCAGGTAGACGATCTGACGCCCCCGGAAGTCGCCCTTCGCGAGCGCGTACCCGGCGAGCGTGTCGATGAGGAGCGTGACGAACACGACACCGACGGTCAGTATGAGGCTGTTGAGGATCCAGCGGTCGAGTGACGTCTGGAACCACGCGTTGACGTAGTTCTGGAACGTCGGGTGCGCCGGGATGATCGTCAGGATGGACGTGAAGATCTCCCCCGGTGGCTTCAGCGAGGTGAAGAACGCCCAGATGAACGGTGCGACGGCGATCACACTCGCCAGGATCAGAATGACGTGCGTGAGGACACGCTCGGTCCGATTGTGGCGGGTCTCGGACGCCTCCGTCGTATCGAGGGTAAGTCCGCCCCCGTCAGTACTGGACATGGTCACCCCACGTGAACTGCTGGGCGAGACTCAGCACGAACACGATGACGAACAGCACGACCGCCAGCGCGCTCGCGTAGCCCATGTTGAACTGTTGGAACCCCTGCTGCCAGAAGTAGAAGACGATCGAGTACGTCGACTGCGCCGGTCCGCCGTTCGTCATCACGTACACCTGCGTGAACAGCCGGAACGACTCGATCATCGTCACGGTGACGACGAAGAAAGACGTCGGCTTCAACAGCGGCAGGGTGATGTACCGGAAGCGGGCGATCCGGCCCGCCCCGTCCATCCGTGCAGCCTCGTAGAAGTGCCCCGGGATGGCCCTCAGTCCCGCGAGGAAGATCACCATGTTGAACCCGGCGTTCTTCCAGATACTCATGATCACGATGGCTGCGAGCGCCGTCGAAGAACTCTGGAGCCACGGAAGCCCCGAGAGTCCGACCGCGCCGAGAGCGGCGTTGATCAGCCCGTACTGGGGGTTGTACAACCACGACCAGATGAGCGAGACGACGACCCACGAGGTGACGACCGGGAGGAAGATCGCGCCCGAGTAGAACTTGGTTCCTCGCAGGTTCTTGTTCAACAGGAGCGCGAGACCGAGCGCGATCGGAACGTCGAAGACGATCAGCCCGACGCTGTACGCGAGCGTGTTCCGCAGCGACAGCCAGAACACGGGGTCGCCGAGGATGTGCTCGTAGTTCTTGAGTCCGATGAAGGGGTGGGTCGTCGCGAGCGGCTCCCAGTGGTGAAGTGAGATCCAGACCGCGGCGACGAAGGGCACGACCATGATCAGCCCGAACGCGAGTAGCTTCGGGAGGATGATGAGGTACCACTGCCACCGATTGTAGGCGTTCCCGTCGGTCTCGGCACCGAATTCGAGACTTCGACTGATCCGATCGAACGCGTTTGAAGCGGACATAGTTCAGGTGAGCGAGTTGATCTGCTTGGCTGCGTCGTCGAGTGCGGTCTTCGGGTCCTTCCCCTGCCACATCTTCTGGGCCTCGGTGTGGACGGCCGTCCACATCTTGGTTACTTCCGGACTACTCGGGAACGCGACCGTGTTGGACATCTGGCTGGAGACGACCTGTAGCTTCGGGTGCTGTTTCACGTAGTTCTTGAACGTGTCCGTGTCGTACGCCGATTTCTTCCCGGGGAAGCCGCCGATCTGTTTCGTGACGCGAGCCTGCACCTCGTCGGAGTTGATGTAGTTGAGCCACTTCAGCCCCTCCGACGTGTTCGCCCCGCCGCGCGACGGGACCGAGTAGTACACGCCCGCACTCCACGTGTGGCTCTTCTTCGACTTCGGTCCGACCGGGAACGGGTTGTACTGCCAGTCGAGGTCCTTGGCTTGCTCGAAGCGACTGTAGTTCCACGACCCGGCGTAGATCATCGGGGCGGTCCCGGAGACGAAGTCGTCTTGCGCCGTCGTATTCGCGCCCGACGGGTGGGTGATGACGTACTTGTCCTTGGTGACGAGCGGTTGTACGAAGTTCGCCGCCTGTAGTGCGGCATCGTTGTTGATGATCGCCTTCTTCCCGTCGCTGGAGAGGTAGTTACCACCGTTCGAGAGGACGAACGCGTCGAATCCCTCTCCCGCCGCCATCGAGTACGCCTTCCCGTGCTTCTTTCCGAGCGCCTCTACCCAGCCCTTCCACTCGTCCCACGTCGGCATGTGTGTGGGGTCCGGGACTTCGAGACCGGCCTCCTTGAACATCTTCCGATTGATCGCGAGAAGCCGACAGTCAGCGTACCACGGGACGCTGTAGAGCGTCCCGTCGTAGCTCGCGTTGTTCTGTGCGGCCGTGACGTAGTCGCTCGCCTTGAACCCGTTCTTCCCGAGGTCCATGACGACTCCCTTGTCACCGAAGCGCGGCACCCACAGCACGGAGAGCGCCATGGAATCGGGCGCGTTCCCCGCCGGAATCGCCGAGGTCGCCTTGGCCAGGTAGTCCGCGAACGGGTAGTACTGCCAGTTGATGTCGATCCCGTTTTTCTTCTTGAAGTCCTTGCCCTGAGCTTTCCGCGTCGGTGTCAGACCGGGGTCGTTCCAGGCCCAGACGGTCATCGTTTTGCCGCTCCCGCCACCGCCGTTACCCGTCCCGCTCGTCGTACCGCTGCTCCCGCCGCCGCTTCCGTTTCCGCCGCTACCAGAATTGTTTCCGCCGGTGCAGCCGGCCAATCCCATCGCGCTGGCCGAACCAGCGAGCGCTACTATCTGCCGCCGTGTCATACGTCTCTCGCTCATGGACGATTCTGCGTGGACATGGAAAGTACTCTGGTATAAATGTTTGGCATCGTGTGTCAATCAGGTACGATTATGTATGACTGTCGTCACTCCGTGCGGGAGAACGAGCGTCGCTCGACCGGCGGCGTCCGGCTAGACCGATCCGAGTCGCGTGTGGTCGACGTCCCCATCGCTGATCGCCTCGAAGGAGGCGCTCCGATTCTTGATGGTTTCGCCGGTGTCGGCGTCGAACAGGTGGAGTCGGTCTTCGGGGAACGTGACCTCGATCTCGCTGCCCGCGTGGATCAACTGCTCGCCGTTGACGGTCACCGTACACTGCTGTCCGCCGATCTCGACGTAGACGTACGTGATGTCGCCCATCGGTTCGGTGACGGAGACCGGTGCGGTGATCACGTCGTCACCCGGTCCGGCCAACTCGACGTTTTCCGGTCGAATCCCCATCGTGATCGGTCCCTCGTAACCGCGGACGTCCGCCTGTGTCGCCTCGCTGAGTTCGTACCGGAAGGCATCGTGTTCGAGCACCCCCTCGACGTACTCGACGTCGAAGAAGTTCATCGACGGCGATCCGATGAACCCCGCGACGAACCGATTCGCGGGCTGGTAGTAGCACTCGAGCGGTGTTCCGAGTTGCTGGAGTTCGCCGTCGTTGAGGATCGCGATCCGGTCGCCCATCGTCATCGCTTCGGTCTGGTCGTGGGTGACGTAGATCGTCGTGATGTTCAGTTCCTGCTGGAGGTTCTGTAGCTCCGTCCGCATCGTCGTCCGGAGCTTAGCGTCTAAGTTCGACAGCGGCTCGTCCATCAGGAACACTTCGGGCTCCCGAACGATCGCACGGCCGAGCGCCACCCGCTGTTGTTGCCCACCCGAGAGTTCGCCGGGCTTCTTGTCGAGCAGGTCCTCGATACCCATCATCTCCGCGGTCTCGCTGACGCGCGTTGCGATCTCGTCTTTCGGGAGATCCGTCGACATCTTCAATCCGAACGCCATGTTCTCTCGGGCCGTCATGTGCGGATAGAGCGCGTAGTTCTGGAACACCATCGCGATGTCGCGCTCGGTCGGCGGCTGGTTCGTGATCGGCTGGTCGTCGAGCAGAATCTCACCGCCGCTCGCCGTTTCGAGCCCGGCAACACAGCGGAGCGTCGTCGATTTCCCGCACCCGGACGGGCCGACGAGGATGAGGAACTCCCCGTCTCCGACGTCGATGTTGAGGTCGTCGACCGCGACGATTTCCTGCTCGTCGTCCTGAAACACCTTCCGCAGGTGGTGAATGTCTAGCTTTCCCATGGGAACTCGCTATCTCGCCGAATTGTGATTCACAGTAATAAATCCACGGGGAAATCTCGGCGAACGGTCGGTTCGGAGACTCGTCCGGCGATCCCGTCGCTCGCCGAGATCGTATCCAACCTATCGCTCGACGCGCGCTCCGATGTCGACCGCCTCCTGAGCCGCGAGCGTCAGTCGGAGCGTCTCCATCCCGTCCGCGTACGGCGAACGAAGGGATGCGGACGACGAGCCACCGACGGCGTCGAGGAAGGCCCGAAGTTCCCGTTCGTACCACGTCCCTCGGCCCTCGTACGTGACTTCTTCGCCGTCGACGACGCCCGTGAGCGTGTGATCGGTGAAATCCATCGACAGTTGCGCACCGTCGGCGACGACGTCGACTTCGAAGCGCCACTCGGCGGCCGCGCAGGTCGACGAGACGTGCGAGACGCACCCGGTGTCGTGGACCATCGTCACCGACGTCGCGTCTTGAAAGTCGATCCCGTCGACGAGCAGTCCGTCGGTCCCCGACCCGACGACGGTAGACACGTCGCCGGCGAGATATCGGTGGAGGTCGAAGACGTGCGTCGACTGCTCGACGAGTTGGCCGCCGGATTTCGCGCGCTCGCCCCACCACGCCGTCGGTGGCACCTCGCTCCAGTAGGTGCTGTTGATCGTCCCGATCGCCCGTCCGTCGAGCAGTTCGCGCGCTCGTTCGGTGATGTCCCCGTAGCGGCAGACGTAGCCGACCTGCGTGAGCACGCCCGCCCGTTCGACGAGTTCGCGCGTCTCGTCGACCGCCTCCATCGCCAGTCCGACCGGTTTCTCGACGAAGAGGTCGAGTCCGCGCTCGGCCGCCTGCCGTTCGTACGGCCCGTGTGCGAACGGCGGAACGGCGATCACGAGCGCGTCCAACTCCTCCGACGCGATCAGTTCTTCGCCGTCGGTGTAGACCGCGGCGTCGTACGATGCACCAGTGGCTTCTGCCCGATCGGAATCTACGTCCGCGACCGCGCGGACGGTCGCCTCGGGGTGTTGGTCGACCGTGTCGAGGTGGATGGATGCGATACCGCCGACGCCGACGAACCCGACTCTCTGTGTCATTTCGTGGTGAGCGCGTCACGCTCAGATCTGTTAACTGTTGTCACTCTCTCGCCGGTGACGGTTGTCTCTCTCCTGTCAACTGCCGTCGACTCGATCGAGCGTGACGGTGTCGTCGAGGTGAAGTTATATCTCCCTGTACGTACCACGGGAGTCCGTATGGAGTTCGCTCTCAATCAGGTAGGCTTCCCGTTCGACGATCGCTCGGAAAACGTCTCGTTCCTCGCCGACGCGGGGTACGACGGCGTCGAACCCAATCTCACCGCCGGCGGGTCGCTCTGGGACGACGGTGCCGTCGCGGACTTCGCCGCGCAGGTCGGGCGACTCGGTATCGACGTTCCGGCGATTTCGACGACGCTCCACTGGGAATCTCCGCTGTC
Source organism: Haloferacaceae archaeon (assembly GCA_963715525.1). GTDB lineage: Archaea > Halobacteriota > Halobacteria > Halobacteriales > Haloferacaceae > MFD01721-c6. The sequence continues at coordinate 2,976,300 of OY970248.1, read as the reverse complement.
GAGCCCCGACCCGACGACGCGCCAACGCGGTATCGAAGTCGGCGAGCGGATGATCGACGTCGCCGCCGAACTCGACGCGGGTTCCGTCCTGATCGTTCCCGGTATCGTCGACGACGACACGGCCTACGACGACGCATACGACCGGGCGCTCGAAGGTGTGCGAGCGCTCGCCGAGTCCGGGGCCGACCGCGGCGTCACCGTCGCCGTCGAGAACGTCTGGAACGACTTCCTCCTCTCGCCGCTCGAGTTCGCGGACTTCGTCGACGAAGCGGCGACGGCCGGGCCGGTCGCCGCGTATTTCGACGTCGGTAACGTGCGCCGTTTCGGGCGACCGGATCAGTGGATTCGGATCCTCGGCGACCGGATCGACCGGATTCACGTCAAAGACTACCGGACCGACATCGACACCATCGACGGGTTCACCTACCCGCTTCAGGGCGACCTCGCGTGGGACCGCGTCGTCGACGCCCTCGCCGAGATCAGCTACGACGGGTGGATCACGGCTGAGGTGCCCCCGTACCGCACCCGTCCCGACCAGATGCCGCCGCAACTGCTCGACAACCTCCGACTGATCTTCGACTGAGTCCGGCCGGGAACCGGCCTTCTCCGATACAATTTTGCCGGTCCGGGTGGCACCGCAAGTCGTGATGCAAGAGATCAGCACCGACGACGCGCCCCCCAGTATCGGCCCCTTCTCGCAGGGAATCCGCCACGGCGACACGCTCTACGTCTCCGGACAGGGCCCCATCGACCCCGACTCCGGCGAGATCGTGAGCCAAGACGTCCGCGAGCAGACGCGGCGAACCTTAGAGAACATCGACGCGGTCCTCTCGGCCGCGGGGTCGTCACTCGACAACACGGTCAAAGCGACGGTCTTCCTGACGAACATGGACCACTACGACGCCGTCAACGAAGTGTACGCGGAGTACATGAGCGACCCCTACCCCGCACGCAGCGCCGTACAGGTAGTCGAACTTCCGGTCGACATCCACGTCGAGATCGAAGTCATCGCCGCCGCCGAGTGAGCGCGGCGACGACGCCCGACGGTTGAAACAGTTCCGTCGAAAGCGTGCCGCTCGGTTACCGTTCGCGTTCGTTGCACTCGACCCCTCCCGCCCGCCATCGCTCGGTCGAATAGCGCTTCCCAGAGAACGGGGGGACTGTCCCACTCGAGAAGCCACAGCGGCGCCCAGTGGGCGGCACAGTCGCTAGCGAGCGCGACTTCACGGGATCGGAACTACCGCCGCCCGTTCACTTCGAGTGCGGCGATCAGGCGGTCGGCGGCGGTCCCGTCCTCGCTGCGGGGGCGCGGACCGCTCACGGTCGGAGCACCGCCTTGATGACGCCGTCGTGACGCTCTCGAACGGTTTCGAGCGCCGCGTCGTACTCGGCGAGCGGGAACTCGTGGGTGACGATACCGTCGATCGAGAGGTCACCTCGTCGGAACAGATCGATCACGTCGTCGACGGCGTGCGAGGCTGTCACGCCGCCGAGAACGGTCAATTCCTTCGAGACGATGTCGTTCGCGTCGATCTCCGACCGCTCGCCGAAGACGCCCGTCAAAACGACCGTCCCGCCCTTCTTCGTCGCTTTCAGGCAGGTGTCGATGACCTCACTCGCCCCCGCCGCTTCGAGACAGAGGTCAGCACCCGTGCCGTCGGTGTACGCACGGATTTCCGCAACTGGATCGGTCTCGCGGACGTTGATCGTCTTCGTCGCACCCAGCGACTCACCGACGGCGAGACGTTCGTCTCGAATCCCGGTGAGCACGACGTCTTTCACGCCCCGCGCTCGGAGGAGTTGGACGCCGTAGAGGCCGAGCGATCCCGGTCCGACGACGACGGCGGTGTCCGAGAACTGCGTCTCGGCGCGTCGAAGGCCGTGCAGCGTACACGCCGTGGAGTCGATCTGCGTCGCTTCGAGGTCGGTCACGTCGTCGGGGACCGGCGTGAGCGTGTACGCTGGGAGCGCGGCGTACTCGCGATACCCGCCGTCGACGGTGAACCCCACTTCACGCAGGTCGTCGCACTGGTAGTACCGACCCTCCCGGCAGGGCGTACACGTCCCGCAGTAGATGAACCCGTGGAGCGCGACGCGGTCGCCGACGTCGACTCCGTCGACGCCGTCGCCGAGTTCGACGACTTCGGCGCACACCTCGTGGCCGGGAACGAGCGGGTAGTTCGTCCACGGCGGGCCCTCGCCCTCGACGAGTCCGAGGTCGCTCCCGCAGATGCCGACCGCGCGAATCTCGACCAACGCTTCGCCCGCTGCGGGTTCGGGTCGCGGTCGATCTTCCGCCCCAACGCCACCCTCGCCGTCGATTACGACTGCTCGCATGGTATCTCATGGATGCTGGATGCGACTATTAAACGTATCGCCGACCCCGCAGACGGTTGAACGTTCGGAGGCGCTCGAACGGATCTCGCGACTGACCCGACACAAACACTTAATATCGGAATCCATGATGCTGGCACATGGATCTGGTAGCCATCGTTGCACACCCGGACGACGCCGACATCTTCTGCGGCGGAACGCTCGCCAAGCACGCCGCCCGCGGCGACGACGTGACGGTCGTCTACATGACTCGGGGCGAGTACGGCGGATTCGACACGACCGAAGCCGAAGTCGCGGGGGTCCGCGAGCAAGAGGCCGAGGCGGCCGCGGAGGCGCTCGGCGTAGACGCACGCTTCCTCGACTTTCAGGACGGTCGGATCACGTACTCGCTCGAACACCGCCTCGAACTCGTCGACGTGATTCGGGACCTGCAACCCGACGTGATCCTCACTCACTTCCGCGACGACATGCACCCCGACCATCAGGCGACGTCGCGGCTAGTCACGGACGCGTATTACATGACTTCGCTTCCGCTCGTCGAGACCGACCACGACCCGTGGGAGCCGAACAACGTCTACTACTTCGGCAAGCCGACCTCGTCGTTCGATCCGGAGTACTACGTCGATATCAGCGACCATCTGTCGGCGAAAGAAGACGCGATCCTCCAGCACGAGTCCCAAGTCGAGTGGCTCGAAGCCCACGGCGGCATCGACGCCGAGTTCGATGGGCTCGTCGAAGGCGTTCGCGCGCAGGGTCGGACGCTCGGCCGCACCCGCGGCGTCGCGTTCGCCGAAGGGTTCGTCCCGCTCCATCGGTCGGCCGACGACTATCTGGAGTGACCCGATCGACGGTCGCTCCCGGTGATCGGTCGACGGTCACTCCTGAAGATCGACCGACACCATGCTGCGATAGTTTCTCCGACTGACACCTGTTCTCTGTCCTCCGTTGTCGCGACTCAGGTCTCGCCCGTGCTCGAACGCCACTCATTCGTCGGTTTAACGCCGTAAACGGCTGAATCGTGTGTGTGACCGCAGAACGTGAACGTGGGGGCGGGTGACTCGTTTCTCTTCTGTCCGGTGTACTTGTCCGAAGGTGCATTCGCATTTGAGTGAATTCCAGCGATAGTAAATGACACGCACGTCATTACGGGCCTATATCCGTAATGGGATACAGTTGAAACGAGGGGGGAGCGGGGTCGATCCCGAGTGGACGATTCCTCGTCCGGCAGAACGGATTCCGACAGAACGTGTCGAATCGGGCGACTTTGGCGACGAACTTAAGGTATCGGTTCGGGTACGAAGCGTATGGTACGCCGGGACGGACGCATCGAAAACGCAAGTGCGGTCGACGAGGCGTTCACCGTCGGCGACGACATCTTTTCGCGCGCAGGGCTGTTGGACGTCGGTTACGTCCCCGGTCCGGAGCGCATCGTCGGCCGAAACGACGAGATTCGGGCGCTCGCGACGGCGCTCAATCCCTCGGTTTCGGGGGGCTCACCGAGCAACGTCTTCCTCTACGGCAAGACGGGTACCGGGAAGTCGCTGTGTGCGAAGTACGCCACCGCCCGTTGTCGGGACCTCGCGGCCGAGAACGACGTCGTCGTCGGTCGCGTCGTCGTCGACTGCTCCCAGGAGAACACGGAGACGCGGGCGGCCCGAGCGATCACGATGGGACTGAACGATCCGACCGAGACGGACGTCGCAGTCCCCGAGACGGGTCTCGGGCGCTCGCAGTACTACACGCGACTCTGGTCGATCCTCGACGCGCGGTTCGACGTCGCGTTCGTAGTCTTAGACGAGGTCGACCGACTCGACGGTGACGAACTCCTGTTGCAACTCTCGCGAGCGACGGAGTCGGGCAAACTCGACCGCTGTTCGGTCGGCATCGTCGCCATCAGCAACAAGATTCGTTACCGCGACCGCTTGCAAGAGCGGGTCAAGAGCAGCCTTCAGGAGCGCGAAATCGTCTTCAAGCCCTACCGGGCCGCCGAACTCCGCGAGATCATGTCGAATCGCGCCGACGCGTTCCGCGATCACACGCTCGTCCCCGAGGTGATCGACGAGTGTGCGACCCTCGCGGCCGAAGAACACGGCGACGCGCGGAAGGCGATCGACCTCTTGCGACACGCGGGCGAGGTCGCTCGACGCGACGGTGCCGATGCCGTGACGCTCGATCACGTCCACGAGGCGAACGAACAGGCCGAGCGCGACCGCTTCCACGAACTCGTCTCGGGGGCGACCGACCAGCAGAAGGCCGTCCTCTCGGCGGTCGTCTCGCTCGCACTCACCGAGAAGACGCGGGCGTTCAAGACGCCCGAAATCTACGCGACCTACGAGAACATCTGCGCCGACACGGGCCTCGAAGCCCTCTCGAAGCGCCGCGTCCACGACCTGCTCCGCGAGTGGGAGTTCCTCGAAGTGCTCGACATCACTTACACCGGGAACGGCCGCGCCCGCGGGAACTACCTCGAACACCGGCTCGTCGAAGATCCGGCCGTCGTGCGATCGGTGCTCAACGACGACGGCCGGTTCGCGAGGCTCGGGTTCGTCTCCGGGACGAACGCGACGACGTGGTCGAATATCTGATCGGCGCGCGAACTTCCGCTTTCAGTTGTACCGAACAAACACTTATTACGACTCGTTTCACACGCTACGGTGATGCAGCGAGTTGGGCTAGTGGGTACTGGCATGATGGCCACGACCCACGCTAACAGCTATCAGCAAATTCCGAACGCCGAGGTGACCGCCGTCGCCTCACTCGACGACGATCGAGCGGCGTTCGCCGAGGAACACGCCCCCGGGGCCGCCGTCTACGGCGACGCCGAGGAGATGATGGACGACGCCGACGTCACGATGGTCGACATCTGTACCCCGACACCGGTTCACCCGCCGCTCGTCGAGGCCGCCGCCGACCGGGGATTCGCCGTCTTCTCCGAGAAACCGATGGCGCGGACGATGGCCGAAGCCGACGCGATGATCGACGCCGTCATCGACGCCGACGTCCCCTACATGACGGGGCACGTACTGCGCTATTTCCCGGAGTACGTCGAGGCCAAGCGTCGGATCGACGCGGGCGAGATCGGCACGCCGGGAACGCTCCGGGCCGAACGCCTCTCGCCGCCGCCGACGTACGGCACTCGGAGTTGGTTCGGCGACAAAGACCAGAGCGGGGGCGTCCTCCTCGACATGGCGATCCACGACTTCGACTTCCTCCGCTGGGTCGTCGGCGACGTCGAGCGCGTCTTCACCCGTACCGCCGAGTGGGACGACGGCCACTTGAACCAGCACGCGGTCGTCCTGCTCCGCTTCGAAGACGGAACGGTCGGCCACGTCGAAGCGTCGTGGGGGTACCCCGACGGATCGCCGTTCACGACCACCTACGAGTTCGCGGGCGACGACGGGTTGCTCGAATTCGACAGCCGCGAGGAGAACTCGCTTCGGATCTCGGGCGTCGCGGACGGCGCGCACGTCCCGCAGAGCCCGCTCGCGACGAGTCCCTACACACTCGAACTCCAGCACTTCGTCGACTGCGTCGAGAGCGGTTCCGACCCGGACATCACTCCCGACGACGCCCGCGAAGCCGTTCGCATCGCCCTCGCGGCGATCGAGTCCGGTGAGACCGGCGAACCCGTGACGGTCTCGGAGGTGGTCGCGTGACCGTTCGCGTCGGAATCTGCTCGGTCGCACACCTCCACGCGGACTCGTACGCCGCCGGTCTCGACGAACTCGTCGGCGTGACCGAGGACGGAGACGTCGCCGTCGACGGCGACGACGTCGAGAAAGCGAAGGCGAGAGCCGACGCCTACGGCACGTCGTTCTCCGACCCCGACGACCTCCTCGACGCGGTCGACGCCGTGATCGTCTGTTCGACGAACGCGGCCCACCGCGAGTGGGTCGAACGCGCCGCTGACGCCGGTGTCGACGTACTCTGCGAGAAACCGCTCGCCCCGTCGCTCGACGACGCCCGCGCCATGGTCGACGCCTGCGACGAGGCTGGCGTCCACCTCGGCGTAGCGATGCCGCTCCGGTTCAGCCAACCCGTTCGGAACGCGAAGGTGGCGCTCGAGACAGACGCGCTCGGCGACGTACGCTTCCTGAGCGGGACGAACCGCGGGCAGATGCCCGGCGGTTGGTTCGTCGATGCCGACCGCTCCGGCGGTGGCGCCGTGACCGATCACTCGGTCCACATCGTCGACGTCGCCCGGTGGATCACGGGCGAGAACGTCGCCGAGGTCTACGCCGAATCCGACACCCGGTTCCACGACATCCCGGTCGAAGACGTGAACCTCCTCTCGATGGAGTTGACCGACGGCACGCAGTTCGTCCTCGACGGGTCGTGGAGCAAGCCCGAGAAGTGGGACACGTGGGGGGACGCCACCCTCCGCGTCGTCGGCACAGACGGCGTCGTCGCGGTCGACTGCTTCGACCAGACGATCAAGCAGACCCGCGACAGCGAGGACGCGGGCATCCATTCGATCTACTGGGGCTCGGACCCCGATCAGGGCCTGATTCGAGACTTCGTCGAGGCCGTCGCCGACGACCGACCGCCGCTGAAGACGGGTCGGGACGCGCTCGCGGAAGTCGCGCTCGTCGAGGCGGCCTACGAGTCGGTCGAGACCGGCCTCCCGGTCGACGTCGAACCGACCCCCGAAGCGAAGGCAGAAGAACCGCAGGCAGAGCGAACTGCCTGACGACGGGGTCATGAGGGCGATGGCCGGTGCCGACGGTCAGTACTCCACCTCGACTGGTTCGCCTCGCTCGACCGACTCGTAGGCGGCTTCCATGACCGCGACGGTCTCGACCGAGTCCGAGAGCGTCATTCGCGGGTCGCGTCCCTCCGCTAACGCGGTCACGAAGTCGCGGATGAGCGCGTTGTTCGGATCCGCACCCCAGTAGACGGACTTGACGCCCCGTGCCTGCCCCGTATCGCGGACGTGACTGTACTGCTGGCTGAAACAGTCGGCGACCATCACGTCCGCGCTCCCGATCAGTTCGACCCTCGCGTCACCCCAGAACACGTTTTCGGTCGGCGTACTCCACGATCCGTCGAGAACGAACGTCGATCCGTCCGTGAGTTCCATCGAGAGGAGGTTCACGTCCTCGACGGGCACGTCGTAGAATCGCGTTCCGATCTCGGCGTAGACTTCGGCGACGCGCACGCCGGTAACCCACTTGACGGCGTCGACGATGTGATCCGTATGGTCCATCACGGCTCCGCCCCCGGCGAGGTCGGGGTCGGTGAACCAACCGCCCGGCATCCGCCCGCGATTCGTTCCCGCGACTGCCTGCAGTGTCCCGATATCGCCGCGTTCGTACGCGCGCTTGAGCGTCGTGATCGGCTGACTGAACCGAAGCGGCATGGCCATCCCGGCGACGATGCCGGCGTCGGCACACTTATCCCGAATGTCGCGCGCTTCCGCGGCGGAGGTCGCCAGCGGCTTTTCGCAGAGGACGCCTACGCCGTGTTCGATCGCGAGGTCGAACAGGCCGCCGTGGGCCGCCGTCGGTGAGCAGATGAAGACGCCGTCGGCCCGCTGGACGACCTCTTGTGGTGATAGCGGCGTCGTTCCGACGGCGTTGGCTCGATAGCGTGCACGTTCGGGGTTCTCGTCGCTCAGCCCCACGAGGTCGACGTCCGGATGCTGGGCGAGCAGCGCCGCGTACACCTCGGCGTTGACGTGGGCGGTCGAACAGATCCCGATTCGGGCCGTCACGCGGTCACCTCGTCGATTCTGACCGGCCGTCCCTCGTCGAACGACCGACGGGTCGCGATGGCGACGCGCGTCGTCTCCGATCGATCCGTCGCTACGTGCAGGTCACCGTCGTCGCTACGGACGGATTCGACGAACGCGCGGCACATCCGCGCGTAGCAGTCGTCTTCGGGACCGTCGGGGTCGATATCACCGCGAGCGTCGCTGCGGACCGCCACCGCGTCGGCTTCGCTGAACTCGATGCGGCCGTGGTCGCCGGAGCATTCGATCTCGACGCGGGGCGTCGGCGGCGATACACCCCACGTGAGTTCGAGGTGCCCCTTCGCACCGTTCCGGAACTGTAGGAGGATGTGGGCGTGATCGTAGGTCTCGCCGAGCGCGACTCTGCCGAACGTTCGCTCGATGGGGCCGAACGTCCAGCGAAGTACGTCGAAGTCGTGTGCGGCGACGCTCACGAGCGCGTCTTCGGGTGCGAGTTCGCGCTCCTCGGTCGACGCGTACCACGCGTTCCACCCCTGTTCGGGGTACGGAGCGGTCCTGACGATTCGAGCGACGCCCAGTGCGCCGATGCCGCCGTTTTCGACCTCGGCGTGAATCTGCCGGTACAGCCGCGAATACCGATTCGGGGACGTCACCACGAGTCGATCGTCGGCCGGTCGGAGGTCGAGGGCTTCCAGATCCGAGGACTCGAAGCCGAGCGGCGGATCGCACCGAACCGTCAGTCCCGCGTCGAGTGCGGTCCAAACTGCAGGCAGGGCGGCCGCTCCGGGTCCGCAGACGTCGACGGCGTCGAGCGGTCCCGACGCGACCGCCTCGTCGAGTGTCGCGTAGGCGGGGATGGCCGAAGAGACGACGGCCCGTTCGGCGTCCGAGTCGTCGTCGGGGACGACGGCGCGCACCGCTACGTCGTCGAGTTGCGCGTACCGTTCGACGGTACGACGAACCCCTCGACCCCGACCGACGACGGCGATGGTTTTCATGCGTTTACTCGCGGTTCTGCCGTGATAAGTATTCAGGTGACTCGAGAGCGGTACCGGCGGGAATCGGCCTCAGAGGACCGACTCGATTCGGTCGAACACGTAGTCCGCTTCGTCGTCGGTGAGACACATCGGGTTGAGCGTGAGCGTCGCGTCGTCGAGCGCGTCGGCACCGACGAAGACACGCGGGTTCTCCTCCCGGAGCGCGAAGACGAGTTCCGCGGCGGTCGTTCCGGCGGCGGCCTCGTCCACGACGAGGTGGAGTTCGGGGGCGACAGCGACCTTCCCGCCGCCGGCGATCGTGTACGAGACGTGCTCGACGGTCGACGCTCGCTCGGCCATCCGGTCGACGCGGGCGGTCCACTCCTCTTGCAACGCGTCTTGGTCCTCTTCGACGAACAGTTCCAGCGCGCGGATTAGCCCGACGAGTTCTTCCTTGCCGACTTTCAGCGGCCGACCGATCCCCTGTCTGGGGACGCCCTCGAACGCGTCGACGTCGATCAGATCGGACGGCGGGACCCAGACGGAGGCGGCGGCGTGCATGTCTAAGTGCTGGAGGGCGGCCGACTCGATCAGGTCGGCGCGTCCGGCGAGGATGCCCGTCGACTGCGGTCCGCGGATGGCCTTCCCGCCGCTGAAGACGACGAGGTCGACGCCGAGGTCGACGAAGCGCGTGAGGTTGTCGCGGGGCGGTAACTCGGCGGCGGCGTCGACGATGACCGGCACGTCGTTGCGGTGGGCGATCTCGACGACCGCTTCGAGCGGCGGCGTGGTGTACTCTTTCTGGACGTAGCCGACGGCGGCGGTTTCGTCGGTGATCGCGGCCTCGATCTCCCACGGTTCGACGTTGGCGGAACCGGTTCCGAGGTGGAGGTCGTTGGTCCCGACGTCGACGATGGTCGCGCCGGCGACGCGGAAGGCGTGGTCGTAGCCGGTCCGGTGGGTCCGCGGCATGACGATCTCGTCTGCGACGCCCTCGGTATCGGGGAGTCGGGCCATGACCGAGAGATCGTCGCGTGCGATACAGGCCGCCGCGCCGAGCGTCATCGCCGCCGCCGCGCCGCTGGCGACGTACCCCGCCTCGGCGTTGGTACACGTCTGAATGAGTTCGCTCGCCCGCGCTTGGAGGTCTGAAATTCGGGCGAATCCGTCCGCCGCTCGACGCATCGCGTCGGCCGCCTCGGGCCTGATGAGGCTCCCGCCGATCCGCGTCTTCGTCCCCGACGCGTTGATGACCCTCGGTACGCCGAGCTCGTCGTAAATGGATGGTTCGTTCACCATGTGCTCGTCACCAGAGAGACCCGCTCGACTCGGCATAAGTCATTCGAGTTCCGCGAATTCGACCGTAACCGATCGTGGTCGCTGCCGGTTCGAGCAGACAACGACCATCCACTAGTGTACAATATTTTTAGTAGGCGCAATTTGGTGTTAAGATTATTTGTGAATCTATATCACCTATGGCCCTCTTCGATCCGTCATATGTTCTAAATACGGTGACAATATAGTATTTTCCAAATTTATTAGTGTGCATTTATTACTTTGTAATTCCACACTCCTAATTCAATGTATTTAATTAGAATCCTCTACCGATGGGGGGGGAGTTGATCGCACTGTCTCGTCGCGACTGTCTCTCGAAACTCGTTTCCCGTTTATTATACCGGACGATCATCGGGTTTATTGGCGTCAACGGGGAATCACGTCACATGGGACGTGCTGACACACCATGACGTCGGAACCGCTCTCCTACGGCGAACTCGACGAGGGTCGTCACTGCAACTACTGGCGGATGGACCCGACGCTCCGTCGACACGCGCGGCGGATCTACGGCGACGAGTTCGACGCCGCCGAGGCACAACTCGACGAGTGGGGCGACCTCGTCGGGTCGCGCGTCGCCGACAACTCGGATCTCGTGAACCGCCACGGGCCGATCCTCCACACGTACGATAAGTACGGCGACGTGCAAAACGACGTCGAGTACCACCCCGCACAGCACGAAAACGACCGACTCGCCTACGAACACGGTATCGTCGCCGACTCCTTCCGCGCGCCGCCGGGGCGCGACGAACCGTTCGGGCTCACGCACACGTTCGTGATGCAGACCCTCCTCACCTACTGCGACATCGGCTTCGCCTGCCCGGTGTCGATGACGGCCGGCGTCGCGCTCGTCCTCGACCGATACGCAGACGAGTCCGAACACGCCGACGTCCTACAGGAATACGCCGACAGACTCACCGCCCGCGACATGGCCGACCACGTCGAAGGCGCGATGTTCCTCACCGAAGAGCAGGGCGGCAGCGACGTCGGCGCGAACGAGACCGTCGCCGTCGAGGCCGACGACGGCACTTATCGGCTCACCGGCGAGAAGTGGTTCTGCTCGAACGTCGACGCCGAGGGGACACTCGTGCTCGCCCGGCGGGAGGACGCTCCCGAGGGGACGAAGGGACTCTCGCTGTTTCTCGTCCCGCACACGAAGCCCGACGGGTCGCTCAATGACCAGACCTACCGCCGCCTGAAGGACAAACTCGGGACCGTGAGCGTCCCGACGGGAGAGGTCGAACTGGAGGGCGCACTCGGCTACCTCGTCGGCGAACCCGAGCGGGGCTTCCGCTACATGACGCGGATGCTCAACTTCGAACGGGTCGCCAACGCCGTCGGCGCGACCGGCGTCTCGGGCCGTGCACTCTTGGAAGCGAAGGTCCGCGCCGCCAACCGCGAGGCGTTCGGCAGGCGACTCGACGAACACCCGCTGATGCGCCGCGACCTCTTCGAACGCACCGTCGACTACGAGGCCATCACCGCGTTTACGACGGAGGCCATCGCACTGCTCGACGCCGCCGAACGCGACGACGAGGACGCCTTCCGACTCATGCGCGCCATCGTCCCCATCGCGAAGTACCGCACCGCTCGGATGGCCGTCGACGCGACCTCCTACGCCATGGAGATCCTCGGCGGCAACGGCTACGTCGACGACTTCGTCACCCACCGCCTCCTTCGAGACGCGCAGGTGCTCCCCATCTGGGAGGGCACGTCGAACGTCCTCTCTCTGGACCTCCTCCGCGCGCTCGACCGCGAGGGTGCGGGCGAACTCCTGCTCGGTCGCATCGCCGACTATCTCGACGCCGCGACCCACCCCGCGCTCGCGGAGACGGTCGACACCGTTCGGTCCGAACTCGACGACCTCCGGGACGCGCTCCTCTCGCTCGTCGACGCCGACCCGGCCGAAGCGCAACTCGTCGCCAAAGAACTCGCCGACTACGTCTTCGACGTGTACACGGCGGCGACACTGATCACCGCCGCACAGTCGCGACTCGACGAGGCTGACGACGCCCGCGAGGTCGTCGTCGCCGAGACGTTCGTCGCGGATCGGTTCGAACACCCCGACGGCCGCGGCATCGCCGAGAGCCGAGTCCCGGACCTCGACGCGTACGACGCCGTCGTCCGCTACGCTCGACTCGACCCCGAGGCGCTCGTAGACACGCAGGTGGCCGACTGATCGTGTTCACCTTCCCGGCCACTCTCGATCGGGCGGCGGAACTCTTTCCGGACGCGGGTATCCACGGTCCGGACGGCTTCCGGACCTACGCCGAAGCGCGCGAGAACGCCCGTGCGATCGCCGTCGACTTGCGAGCACGCGGTATCGACGCGGGCGACGTCGTCGCCGTCGGGGCGTGGAACACCCCCCGTTTCTTCGAGTTACTCTATGCAGTGACTGGCGCGGGGGCGACGCTCTACCCGGTGAACGTCACTCTCCCGCCTACACCTCCCGCCCCAGCAGGTCACCTACACGCTCGAACGCGCGGGCGCGACGACGCTCGTCTACGCCGACGACTTCGCATGGCTCACGACGGCGTTCGACGGCGAGACCATTCCGATCGAGACGCTCGATGTGTCCAATGATTTCAGTGAAGACGGTCCCTAGGTCGACCTCGAAGCCGAACCCAACGATCCGGCGGTGACCCTCTTTACATCCGGGACGACCGGGATGCCGAAGGCCGTCCGCTACACGCACCGACAGATGGTGCAGGGCTCGCTCAGTATGGCTCACCAGATGGCGGAGTATTCGTCTCCAGCGTCGCTCTCAGGCGACGATACGCTATTCCCGGGTATCCCGATGTATCACCTCTTGGCGTGGGGAACGAGCGTTTTCGCGCCGTATCTCGGGGCCGATCTGACGTTCGCGGGCCGGTTCGATCCCGTGCAACTCGCCCGTAGTATCGAGGCAGACGACGCAACGTGGACCTGTCTCGTCCCGACGATGGCGACACAACTGTTGGATACCGAACGCGATCTCTTCGGCTCGAAACTGCTCGTCGGTGGCAGCGTCGTGACGGCCGATCTCGCGAGTCGTCTTCGGGATGCGGGTATCGACTTCGCGTCCATCTACGGGGGGACGGACATGCTCGCGGTTGGGATCTCCATCCGGACCGAACACGCACGCGAAGAAGGGTGCAGTCACGTTCGGCGCGTCACGCATCCGACGCCCTATGTGACGGTTCGCGTCGACGAGAAGAGCGGCAACGGCGTGACCGACGATGCGACCGATTCCGCGGCGATGGGCGAACTGCTCGTTCGTTCCCCGTGGCTCCCGGACGGCTACTACGACGCGCCGGAGGGTGCAGACGAGGCGTACGCCGACGGCTGGTTCAGGACCGGCGACATCGGTCGTCGAACGGAAGACGGCGGCATCGAGGTCTTAGACCGGATCACCGACGCGATCAAGAGCGGCGGCGAGTGGATTCCGAGCGGCGTCCTCGAATCGATCGTCTCCGAAGTCGACGGCGTCGACGCCGCGGCGGTCCTCGCGAAACCGGACGACGAGTGGGGCGAACGACCCGTCGCAGTCGTCGACGCTGACGCGAGCGTCGAGTCGGAACTCAGGCGACACTTGGAGGTGCAAGTCGAGGTTGGCCGGATCGAGCCTTGGTGGGTTCCAGAGGAGGTCCGGTTCGTCGACGAGTTTCCGTTGACCAGTACGGGGAAGATCCGGAAGACGGAACTCCGCGATCAGGTCGGTCTCTGAATCGCGCTCTCGACCGTCTTCTGCGGTCTTCTCTGTGCTATCTGTTCTGTCTCGAGTTGCCGTCAGCCGTCGACGCCATACTGAGGTCTTCGATCGTTATCCGAGTCGGGACGATCGACGACTCGGCTTCGCTGAATCCACCGCTGACGAGTCGAATCAAGATGGCGATGACAGACTCCTCGACTTCGACGAAGTAGTTGGGGTGAATCTCGGCGACGAATCCGGCGGAGATGTCGGGCGAACCGGGGATGAACACCAGTTCACCGCCCGACTGGCCGTAGTTCCCCGTTCGGATGCCGTACATGTACGTCCCGCCCCACGCGCCGAACCTCACGACGCGAGAGCCGTCGACCTCGTTGAGCAGGAGCGACGTCATCCCCAACTTGGCGGCGTTGTAGATGACGCGAATTCCGGGAAACTGGTTGACCAGCACGTTCAGCAACCGTTCGGACCAGTCGCCGAACTTGGTTCGCATGAGATATCCGACGCTGAGCGTCGAGAGCACGAACACGGTGGCGATGAGACCCACTCGGAGCCACGACGGACTCACATCCGGGATGAGTGGGAGCGATTCGATGAACAGATATCCCCAGACGAACACCGCGACGACGACGATGATGGGGGCGAGCGTGATGAGCCCCCGGATGAACAGCCGTCGGAGTACTCGCATTGATTGGATGCAACGCGGCACAATATTAACGTCTTCTGTCTCTTCGACCGCCGGACTCGGAGCGTCGTCCCGCGACTCGAACTGACAACGGAGCGACTCGAACGTCGTTTGACGGCTCTGATCCTCGCATTTGGAATTTACCGCTCACTTGATTGAACATCATATTAGTTTACAGTTGTCATATATTATTAGAAATCTTGAATATTTATCAGGGTCACATGATAGATGTAATGTCTGAGAATCTCGAACTCAAGTCGTACTTCGCACAGCATCCCAAGATGATCGGCGTTCTCTTCACGCTCATCCTACTCGCCTCGCAGGTCGGAACCGTCGCAGCGAGCGCGGGATCCACGTTCAGCGGCCCCTGATTCTGATTCTGATTCTGATTCTATAGGTCAAACTCGAACGACCATCGAAGTTCACCGTCGAAATACACCGGGAAATTCTGCGATTGGAAGAATCTACGTAGCTCGTCACGTCCGACGTGGAACGTGTCCGTGAGCCCATAACAGAGAAAGTACTGGTCGTTTACGGAGAGATGTGGCATGTAGATACTGCCAACGTTGTCCACTGTTCCCGACTGAATCTCGATTTTCACCTCGAATTCCTCAGCCACCACTTCGGTCGGAGTGACGTGAGCCAGTTGCGGTGCACCGCTTTCGGCTTGCGAAACCGCGAGTTGACCGTCGCCGACGACCCGGTAGTACTGACCCTGCGTGCTCTCTAGCCTGGCGATGTTGAGCGCCGAAAACACCGAAAATCCCGCATCGAGCAGTCGTGCGAACGTCGCACCCAACCGGGTCGCCCCGGCGTTGCTGACGACAGCCGAGGTAACGACCCCGGCGACGCTGCCTCGTTCGATCAGCGCGATCCCCTGCGAATCGGACGTACAGGCGTTCAGGAAGAACGCGTCGACGCCAACGGTCTCTAACTCGTGGGCGTCGAGGAAGCCGTTGGCGCACTCGATGCCGCCCGCTCGAATGTGGCCGATGTAGTGAAGCAGATCCAGATTCGCTTCGAGTACGGCGACCAACTCTTCGCACGTCAAATTCCTGTGTACGGTTACGTCGAACGGTGAACCCGCACGGTACACGTCGTCGACGACCTGACTCTCTTCGCACATTCGTTCGTCGTTGATGACGACGGCGATTTCGAGCGGGCCCTCGGAGTCTGCGCGAGCGAGACTGTTCTGGTGGGCGCTCAGCGTCGTCCACGAGCGGCCCGGCGGGACCGACTCGATGGGACCGACCCACGTGCGTGCCAGCACGTCCTCGGACTGCTCTGTGTTACTGGTAGCAAAACCCTCGTAACGCGGTGCGGCCGCGACCGGCGCACCCGCCGTGGGCGACGGTCCGCGGATATCGGTACTCGGTCGTCCGATGGTCTCGTGCGATCCCACCGGAAACGCCGAAGTCGGCTCCGATTCGTCGGCGTCACGGGACGGACCCCGCCCGGTGCGACTGTCCGTGGGAGAGCGGAAGTGTTGTCGACCGCGAAAGAACGAGTCGATCGCGTCACACGCTTTGCGCTCCTCTCGATCCTCGTTGCTTCCGTCGGTGTCGTCATCGTCGGCGTCGTGGTCCTCGACCGCGTCGTCAGCCCCCCCAGCACGCGTTTTCACGTCGAGCGACTGTTCTCGAAAGGGGGTACCCGGCTTTACGAACGCGAGCGCGTCGGCGATGAACGGGAGCATCTTGGCGTTGCTCACGTCGTCGGTGACGCTCACTTCTAGTTCCCAAACGGGTGCAACGCGCTCGACGACGTCGAACGGGACCGACAGATACGCGTCTACCTGTTCGTCGATCGGCCGGTCGTACAACGCTGCGAAATCGAGATCGATCTCGTCGCATTCGTCCAGAAACGTCCGTTCGGCCAGCGACAGTGAGTAGATCCCTTCCGTCCGGGTACAGCAGTCGAGCGTCAGTACGTGTCTCAGTAGTCGGTTCGCGGCCGCGTGAAGGGTATCGGTGCCCGTCGTCGGCAACAGCGGGTACACCCGTTTCGGCGTCGTAAGTGTGGCGTGAATCGCGCCACCGTTCCGGTGTTCGGCCGTCGTCCCGCTCCTGTCGCTCACGGACAGCGGTCGAACCGTCGCACCGAGATAGTACGCCAGCGACGTGACGGCGTAGACCGCAGTCCTGGTCGTCGGGACGTGGATTTCGATACCCGTCTCCGGAATCCGGAGTTCGTCCGTGACTTCGACGGTCGTGATGTTGTCGTCGAGTTCGAGCAGCGGCGGGTGTCCCCTGAGTGTTGGGTAGGCACGCTCCGACGTCGTGGTCTTCAGCGCGGACCCGAAGTACGACACCGCTTTCATCAGCGACGCCGGATCGGACGGCGATCTAATCGTCGTCGCCGGGTGCTCGTGGTACGATCGTGCACCGAGTTCGATCGTCGTCGGCGACCCGACGTCGGCGCCGTCGCTCGCGTCTGTTGTGTCTACGCCGAAGGTCAACTCCGTGTACGCGCCGCTCGTGATACGCACGCTCGCATCGACTCGGAGATACAGTTTGACGGGCGTCAACAGTTCGATACTGTACGGTCCCGCGTTCGAAGACGACGCGTCTCGCTCGTCGGGTGCCGGGAGCTCTACAGACGAGAGGTGCTGTGCTTCGGCGACCATCTCCCCCGCCGCATCGTGGACGTACACCGCTGCGATATCAGGGAGCCGGAGGGAGGACGTGGTGATGCGTACGGCGACATTGATCGGTACCTCGAACCGATCGACGGAGACTGGCGATGGATCGACCCACTGAGACGTCTGGACGCGATACTCTTGGCGTTCGATCGGGTCGAACACTCGAACGCCGGGGGGTCCGTCCATTCCGCTATCGGCTTCGATGCGCGGCTGAATCG
Source organism: Haloferacaceae archaeon (assembly GCA_963715525.1). Classification (GTDB taxonomy): domain Archaea; phylum Halobacteriota; class Halobacteria; order Halobacteriales; family Haloferacaceae; genus MFD01721-c6. The sequence goes on along the minus strand of OY970248.1, from coordinate 2,958,733 downwards.
GCATAGTAGTGGTCGGTTGCTACCTCTCAGTTAGAGGGTGGCACCGTCAATCTAGCTCTTGTTCGGTGAGCTGAAGCGGAATGGCTTGCTGGAGGTCGTATTCCCGGAGATCCCACTCCTGAACGAATCCGCCGCCGTCCGTGTAGATGGTCTGGACGATTTCGAAGTGGCACTCCAGTCGTTCGGTCAGTTCGTGACACCGTGGCAGCGGCAGAAACACCTGTCCCATTCCCTTGGCGTCTCGAACGGTCTCGGTCGTCGTTTGGACGAACGACTCGACCGATTCGACCGCGTGCGCTTCGATCAGCGGAGCCAACGAGTCGATAGCGAGTCGGAGTTCGGCCACCTCGAACCCCCAGTCGCTTCGGTCGTCCATCTCGCTGACGGCCGTACCGAGTTCGCGTTCGAAGTCAGTCAGCGCGTCGCCGGTCGCCATCGAAGCACCGACGCTGGCCGACTCGGTCGGCGTCGCCACCGCCGTCCCACGATCCAAATCGTCGTATTCGACGACGCACGCACGCTCCCGACGAGCGTGTCGCGAGAGGTCGGACGGAAATCGTGTGTCAGCGTCGACCGCGTCGGCCAGCCCGAGTACTCGGTATCGTCGCGCGTTGACGTCACCGAACTGTCGTCGCGTCAGGTGTCGCTTGACGACCGGCGGGAGTTGACCTACCACTAGGGTGTTACATCCCGCGTTCTTGTACCGCGACAGGGCATCTCGAAACCCGATCTGTTTTCGTGTGTGTCTCCCCCTACAGATACGACCCATACTATCAGTTACAATCGGAATGCACCTAAAGATTTTTGCTTAGACAACGAATTCTGACCCGCTAATGTGATTATTCTATCACGAAAAAGTTAATATTTATTGTCAGTACCGGAGGATGGTCAAACCATCGACACGAGTTCGGACTGACCTGTTCTATCGCTCGATATCGGCGGCTTCGGTAGTTCGTCGTTGCTGAATTCGGTCGATTATCGTTGCCGACTTCGCTCGTTTTCTGTCGATTTCGGTGGATACTTCTCGCCGTCGACCTCCGCGGACACTCGTTGTCGTCGACTTCTGTGCATCACTGCGCGGGCTTCTCTCGGTTCCCGTCTGTCTGATACGCGTCGTCGTTCTGTGACCTCGTCACGAGGCTATTATCCAGCAGCCGTCCCATCAACAACTTTATCATACAAACTTCTCGACCTACGAGCGATTCGACACCCCCGAGACGCGGCCCACGGTCCTGTGTATCTGCGTGATCGCAGTCGTGAGCGGCCCGTCAGTCCACGGGGTCGACCTCACCGCGTGCGATGGCTCGGTCAGTTCGTCCACTGGCTGTGAGCGTCGTTCGGTGCTCCGAGGGACGAAGCTGAGAGAATCTCCTCGATAGAATCCGATTTCTGGTCTCCGCACTGACCCGTCTCATGGCCGATCCTCGCCGCTTTCCTCGCCTCCGAAACAACCGGAAACGCGTGCTCGCCGTCGTCATCGCTATCGTGGTCGTCGTCGCCGCGGCCGGGATCACGTACTTCAGCATCGCTCACCACGGTACCGAGCGATCGATCGACGCGGTGACGTCCGATCCGACGCTCGACGTCACGACGACTCACGGCGTCACGGTCATCAGTCGCGCCGGGAACCGATCGGATACCCGCGACGCCGAGAACCGATCCAACGTCGGCTTCGTCTTCTATCCCGGCGGCAAAGTCGCACCCGACGCCTACCTCGCGACGCTCGCGCCGATCGTTCGGCGGACGAACGCGACCGTTTTCGTGCCACACATGCCGCTGAATCTCGCGGTGCTCGATTCGAACGCGGCCGCGGGTATCGTCGATCGCCATCCCGAGATCGACGTGTGGATCATCGGCGGCCACTCGCTGGGCGGCGTGATGGCCTGTCGGTACGTCGAGTCCCATCCCGATCAGATGGACGGGTTGGTGTTGTTCGCCTCCTACTGCGATCACGACGTAAGCGACACCGGCGTCGACGCGCTGAGTGTGACCGGCGGCGACGACACGGTATTGGACCGAACCGCGTACCGGAAAAACCGACCGAATCTCCCGCCGAACGCGACGTTCACCCGTGTCGACGGCATGAATCACTCGGAGTTCGGTTCCTACACCGGCCAACGTGGGGACCAACCCGCGTCGCTGACCTATCGACAGGCCCACGAACGACTCGCCGACGTGGTCGTACAGTGGATGCAGCGTCGAGGGCTCGCGAAGTCGGCAGCGTGAGCTGAGACCGATGTACTCGCCCGTATTCTCGGCAGGTGCCGAATAGACGCGGTTCCGGGCCTCTTGGCGTCGAAAGCGGACGAAATCTACCGTCTGTCGCTGCGGTTATCGTGGCTCGACGCTCGACGCAGTGAACCGCTACTATCGTCGGTATCGTTTGCTGTCGGCTTCGACGTGTCGTTGTCGACTGCGATCACCTCGATCGGTACTGTTAGAAGATCGAACAGAGCTATGCTCACACACCAGTTATCCGTCCGTAATGGTTGGTATCGATATCACCATTCCCTGTTTCCTCGCTATCCCGTTGGCCCTCCTCGGTGCGGCGTGGATTTATCGAGACGCGAAGCAGCGACGCATGGACACGGCCGGCATCCGGGCTGTCGGTTTCTTCGTCGCGTTTTTCGTTCCGCCACTCATCGGTGCGCTGATCGTCTTCGTGGTATACCTGTGGAAACGAAATCGGCGTCGTGGACGACCTTACGGCGTCGCTGCGGAGTGAGTAGAGCAGCAGTCGATGTCACAGTCCGTTGCTCGTTGTTCGTGCGACGTACTTTCTCTCGTCTGATCGTCCAACCTCGATGGCATTCGATGAACAGACGAGATCGGGTGTCTCTCTGATTCGGCTTCCCTCTCGACGCTTCACAGAACAGACGAACTCTACGCTCTCACTCGGCTCTTTTAACCCTGTTATCGGTCCCGAGCGAGGGTATTTCGCCCCGACGTCGGGGGATGCCGACGAAAATAACGCGTCCGTAGCCGTTCACGCCGCGGGCTTCGCGCGCTCGGCTTCGGACGAGCGGTGGAAGTAGCCACCGATCGCGCCACCGATGATGCCGGGAATGGCGTTGACGATGATGAGCACGAGGAACACTCCCGCGAGGCTGAGTCCGACGACGCCGGCCGCCAGCGTGCCGATGACCGTGAGGACGATTCCGACGACGATCGCGCCGATCGCGGTCGCGACGCCGCCTTGAAGCGCACCGCTGGACAGTCCACGAGCGTCGACGTACCCAGCCGCGATTCCGGCGATAATCCCGGTCAGTCCCGCACCGAGGTACGGGAGTGAGGCGTTCGTGAACGGGATGTTCATTCCGCTGAGTAGTCCGATGATAATGCTAACGACGATACCGACTCCGATGGCTCTCCAATTTAGATCCATGTCCTCAGATAACGCTTGCAGCGGGCTTATCTCTTGTTTCGTTGATACCTGATTGAAATAATCAGACGATAAGACCGATTCTACGATGCGGGTCGCGGCTGTCGTCGTCACCACTCAATCGTTGACTGCCTCAACGTCACTCCGTTGCCGCCCTCGTGCGTTCGCGTGGGCTAGTCGCACGATTCGTCGAGCGTTGTCGAGTTGGCGTGCGAACAACACGAGTGCGAGGAGGATATACAGCGCGCTGAAGCCGATGAGAAGCCAGTAGGAGTACGCCTCCGGTGCGCCGGCTTGGATGAGCACGAACTCGGCAAGCACCTGGGAGACGAACAGAACGACCAGCGCGAGCGCTTCGCGGACGCTGATCCTGAAGTCGACGAGCAGTGCGAGGGCGAACAGACTCTGTGCCGCAGTCAACCAGATCTCGGCGGCCTGCTTCCCGTCGAAGGGGAGAACGCCGTAACTGCCCAGTGCGAGACTGTAGACCACGACGAGCGTGCCGACGAGGAGCGTCCACTGGTTCAACTTCGAGGAGATGAGCGCGTTGAACGCCGCGGTGGTCCGCGCTTTGTTCACGAGGTAGGCGGTGATGACGAGTTCGGGGCTCTCGCTGGCCAGCGGCGCGATCCACTGGATCATGAAGAACGCCGGGATACCGATCCCCTCGCCCAGCGATTCCAGCCCGTGTGCGAACGGTTCGACCGCGGTGAGGATGAGCAGCCCCGAGTAAGCGAACAGGGCGAGTACGACCGGAATTCGGAGCGCGCGGGTCAGTCCCTGAAGGTAGCCCGTCACGCCGCCGTGGCTCTCCGCTTCTTCGACCTCTCCGCGGACGATGATCGCGATGTAGAGGACGTAAATCCCGACGAGTACCAGCGTGTCCAAGCCGTCGATGCCGAGTTTCGGTGCGCCGTCACCGACGCCGATGTGCGTCGCCATCGGGACGAAGAAGGCGTAGAGCGTCGCCACACCGAGGAAGAGTATCTCGGTTGCGATACTCCGGTCGAGTTTGACCGCGTTGGCGAATCGCCCTTCCTTTCGTTCGACGGCGACGTCACCTGTTCGACGAGCGCGGTAGATCGAAAACAGCGCGATACCCGCCCAGCCGATCCCGATGAGGATGCGGTTCGCGCCGGTCATGTTGGCGACGGCCAGATTGGCCGCCTCCGTGTTGCCCGGATCGAGTCCGGCCTCCCACGCGTAGAGCGCGTCGACTGCGTATTCGGGGGCAACGGCGAGAACGGCGAGAACGGCGAGCGCGAACGCCCGCGGAACGTCTTTCTCGGCGGTCTCTGCACCCCACGCGAGCAGAAATGAAGCCCCGAGGACGGCGAACCCGCTGACGAGGACCGTCGTGAGGACCGACAGCGAACCCACGCTGCCCGTTCCCCAGAAGAACAACCAGAAGACGGTCAGGAGGACTGCGACACCGACGGCGACGAGTGGGTGACGAAGGTGCGGGGACATCAAGCCCCTATTAGAATCTTAGAGACGTATTCTTTTCCGTTTTATTCGTAGAATATGTGCTATTTAGAACTTGAAAAACATCCAGTCGGTGTTGAATGAACACCGTTACGACGACTATTGCGGGTTCCTCTCTGCGTCTCATCTCGCTGTCCGTGTTCTGTCTGATCTCACACCCGATCCTCTCTCGCCAGATCCGACGTGAGTGATCAGTGACGTCGACCTAGAAGTCGCTCGGGGAGTACCGCTTCCCTTCGATCCAGATCTTGACGTCGTCGTTGTTACCCGAAACGGTGAGCGAGGTGATTTTTCCTCTAAACCAGTAGTTGTCGGAGTACCACTTCAGGTACCCGTGGACCGTCCGCCCGTCGATAGTCTCCTCGACGTTGTCGGTTCCGTAGAGGGCGTCCGAGACGCTGAGTTCGTAGTTGATCGGCGTGCCCGTTCCGACGATCGAGATCATCCGCGGTTTGTCGGGTCCGGGTGGTTTCCCATCCGTGATCGGTTTCCCGCGCTTCTGTCCAAACTGCTCCATGGTTCGCTTGATGCAGAAGCGAAGCCAGCGTCTCTGTCTTTTGACCGAGACGTTCTCGGTCGTCGTACAGGTGTAGCCTGCCGTCCGAAGCGTCCCCGTGACGCGGTGGACGAACAGTGATCGGTATGGATCGATCGTCGGTCCTCGGCGGAACGCGAACTCGTTTTTGAGTCCGAATTTCTGATTCAGCGCTTCGACGGTCCGTGCGCCTCGCCGTGGCGCGGAGTCGAATCCCGTTGGAAAGATCGACTGACCGGTACCACCAGCGGGACTTCGATAGATTCCGGGCGCCGTGTGCAACGAGAACACAAGATCCGGTTGCCAGATCGCGGCGACTCGCCAGATCTTGCGTGCTACGTTTGTGCTACACTGGTCGGCCGTCGCCGGGAAGTCCCGGTTCAGATCCGAGTCGTAGGGCCGGACACCTCGACGGATCGCCTTCGTGTTGGCTCTCGGGAGGACCACGAGGTTCCCCGTTCGAACGCGCCAGTTCGTTACGTCGCCTGCGGCGCGATAGCTCGCTTCTTCGTCACCGTGGATTCCCCCGACGACGAGCGTCGTGGGGCCCGCGACACCCGACTCATAGACGTGGACGGTCGTTTTGTGGTCCGTCCCGCCTAGGATATCGTACGTGTAGCGCCTCGGCTCCGGCTTCGAGGCAGCTGCGACGCTGCCGGTGCCGAGCGAAAGCGCACCGCCCGCGACTCCGGCGACCGACAACCCTGCCCGGAGAACGCTTCGTCGGCTCGTTTCTTCGCCCCAGTTCCCATTTTCGTTTCGTCCTCTGCTCGGATGCATCTTAGTCGTACGTGACTGTCCGTGAGGGAGTGTATTAAATAAATTACAAACTATTTTTTCTGAATATATTATAGTTATTATCTAATCTTACTAATTCAAATATCTTTCTAAAACTATATTTTAATAAAAGTATTCTAGAAAAGAAATAAGGTGGTGACGCACTGACGCACACTCGATTGATTGAACGCCGATAGAAGCACACGACACGAACGGCAGCAGAAACGGGGCGAACGACAACACAACGAGGGCGATCCGAGCGATAACACGAGAACGGTATGACCGTCAGAACCACCTACGTACACGAACAACTGATCGACAAACAGGCCGACTTGAACAGCGAATTCATCACACTCACAAATCTCGGAGAGACGAACGCAGATCTGAGCGCGTGGCACGTTCGGGATTCGCACGGAGCGGCGTATCGGATCCCGGATGGGACTGAACTTCGACCGACGGAATCTGTGGCGATCCATACGGGATCCGGTTCGAACACGGATCAGCGCCTCTTCTGGAATCACGGGCAGTTCGTCTGGAGCACCCACGCTGGGGCCGTCGTACTAGAAAACGCGGCCGGAGATCGGGTCGACACCTGGGAGCGACACTCGTGAGGACGCTCCCGATCGTGGGTGCGTCGCTGTTTCGCTCCACAGAGCGGTTGTTTCGTTCCCGAACGATCTCGCGACAACGTTCCCTGATCGAATGAACTACAATCACCCTGTTCCGGACGAACTCTCTCGATTCCCTGGTATCGGTGGCGGCGCAAACTACGACCCCGGCGCTTACTCGAAGTCGGGATGGCCGACGGGCGGCCCGGTCACGCGGGACGACGCGACTCACGTTGTGACGACCGCTTCGGGGTTCAAGCGGGCAGTCATGACTGCGTCGGACGGTGCCGTCGTCTGGGTACCCGGCGGCGCGAACATCGACGTCACCGGATTAGAGAACGTCGTCGTCGACAGTCAGATCACGATCGCATCGAACCGAGGTACGGGTGGATCCGGTGCGCTCCTGCACACGTCCAAGAGTCCGATCCCGTTCATGAATATCCTCGCCTCGAACGCCCGCGTCACCGGACTCCGATTTCTCGCACCGATCACGAACTATCAGGAGTACAAGTGGTCGAAAGAGGGTGTCTGCATCACGATCAACGCCGACGCCGTCGAGATCGACAACTGCGTCTTCCGTGGCTTCGGGTACGCTGGCGTCGAGGTCGGCCGTCGAGACCTCGTCACCGACGTCCACGTCCACCACAACCGCTTCGTCGACAACCTCTTGGCCGAACTCGGCTACGGCGTCATCGTCCGGAGTACGAGGGTCCTGATCCTCGGCAACTACTTCGACAACAACCGGCACGCCGTTACCTCCGACGGGGACAAGCACTCGCGGTACATCGCTCGATACAACTTCTGCGGGCCGCACACGATCCTCCAGACGTTCGACATGCACGCTGCCGACGAGGTCAATAGCAACGCCGGCGACTACGGCGGCTGCTGGTTCTGGATCGTCAACAACGTCGTCATGGCCGATACGGAGCACAACGGTCACAAGGCGACGGGTATCTTCATCCGCGGGAACCCCCTCGAACGGAGCGTCATCGCGCACAACCAGTTCGCCCACCAGTGGACCAGCGACGACAACCCCGGCTGGGGAGTCAACGAGTGGGGAGACGCCTACGTCCTCAACGTCAGATCCGTCACCGACTCAAACATCACGGTCGGTCACAACTACTACGGCGTCGACTCGCCCAATCCCGTTCCCGACTTCTAAAACTACGCGGATCAACGGTTCGACCGATTGCCGACGGCGACGCGGGGTTTGTCGTCGACAGCGACAGGGGATCTGTCTCGAAGCGACGCGAGGTCAGTCGTCGATGTCGACGGCGGGTGGCGTACCGACCGTGAGATCGTCGTCGGCAGCGGCTTCCCCTTCGTCGTCGACGACGCTCGTCTTCCACGTTCCCCGGCGGAACCAGACGAACGCGAGGACGGCGGTGGCGATGTTCGAGAACGCGATGGCGTACCAGACGCCCGTCGCACCCATGCCGTAGGTCTTGAGCAGGATGTAGGCGGGCGGCAGGCGGAGGATCCACAGCGAAATGAACGTGAAGATCATCGACGTCGTCGTGTTCCCGCTCCCCCGGAACGCCGAGGCGACGATCCGGAACGCGCCGAGGAAGAGGAACGACGGCCCGATGATCCGGAGGTAGTTCGCACCGATACGGAGTACTTCCGCGCGGTTCTCACCGGCGCCGACGAAGATCCCGACGATCGGTTCGGCGAAGACCCACGCGATGACGCTCACGACAGCGAGGACGACGACGATGGTCGCGGTCGAGTAGTAGACCGCCTTCTCGGATCGTTCGGGTTTGCCGGCCCCGAGGTTCTGCCCGACGACCGTACTCGTCCCGAGTGCGAGTCCGATCGAAGGGAGGAAGACGAGCGAGTTGAGCCGGTTGCCGATCCCGAACGCGCCGACCGCGGTCGGTCCGGCCATGGCGACGATGGAGGTCAACACGGCGATGCCGAGCGCCCGCGTACTCTGGTCGAGGCTCGCGGGCGCGCCGATGGTGACGATCTTCTTGATCGTCTTCCACTCCGGTCGGAGGTCGTCGAGCGAGATGTGGATGCCGACGCGCCCGCTGAAGAGCAGCGCCATCCCGACGATCGCACCGATACCCCGAGAGATGACGGTCGCGATAGCGGCCCCCTGTACGCCGAGGCCGTGGAAGTGAGTCATCTGGAACAGCGTCGCCTGCAGGCCGGTCATTCCCAGCAACTGGAGCAACTGGTTGTTCGTGAATCCGTAGATGAGGAACGGATCGAGAAGCGCGTTGAAGACGACGCCGAACACCATCAGGTACATCGGCGTCTTGGTGTCGCCCCACCCACGGAGCAGGGCCTGAAACATGAAGAACCCGAACATCACGAAGATACCCGCGAACATCGTCCGGGTGTACTGGACCGCCCAGAGGTGGATGTCGGTCCCCGGCGTCGCGCCGATGAGCGTCACGAGCCACGGCGAGAGAAACCAGCCGATGACGGCCAGCACGAGCGACGAGAGGATCGTGAAGCCGATGGTCTGTCCGGCGACGTGGTTCACCCGGTCGTCGTTGCCCGCCCCGGTGTTCTGTGAGACGAGTGCCGTTCCGGCGATCGAGAAACCGCTCGCGACGCTGATGAGGAGGAAGACGATCGGGAACGCGAAAGAGACAGACGCGACCGCGTTCGGTCCGATGTGGCCGACCCAGTAGGTGTTGACGAGGTTGTAGGCCACCTGCATCAACTGCGAGAAGACGATCGGCAGCGAGAGCAACATCAGCGGCTTGTACAGGTCGCCTTCGGTCAGGTTGTACTTGCTCTGTCGTCCCCGCGAACTCACTGGCAGTCCTCCCGGGAACGCTCGGTGTGACTCCCTCGCCCCTGTAGGCTCACACTTCCTCCTGTAACTCGACGCCGAGATAGCGTTCGATCATCGCGTGCGTCGCGTCGACGACTTCGTCGTCGTCGTGGACGACCGATCGCGTTCGCGCGCCGTCGACCATGACCATGATGTCGGTCGCGATTCGGTTCGGGTCGCGGTCGACGTACAGACCGACCTCCTGCCCGTCGCGGACGATGTCGGCGATGCGTTCCCGGATCGCGCGGTCGTTCTGGTCGAACTGCTCGCGGAACACCTCGTTGTAGGGGATCTGTGCGCGCAGTTCGAGCATCGCGGTCTGGAAGTCCGGATTGTCGACTGGTCCGCGGAGGAGCGCGCCGACCATCGTCGCCATATCCGCCTTCGGGTCGTTCGTCTCGACCGCCTCGATCTTCGATACGAATCGGTCGATCAGATATTCGAGGAACGCCGTCATCAGTTCGTCTTTGGTGTCGTAGTGATAGTGCAGGGTCGCCTTGCTCTTCTCGAACTCGTCGGCGATGGCCTGCATCGTCAAGTTGGCATATCCCTTCGTGCATAACGCCCGGTACGTCGCCTTCATGATCTGTTCTCGCGTCTCCGTACACGAGTCGCGAGACTCTTGTGCAGACATTAACTGACTAGTTAGTCAACGCGAGTTATATGGGTTACGTCTTTTTGCCGATTCCGATCCAACACCAGCCTTCGACCAAGAATCGACGGTGTTTATCACGGCGCCGCGGAATGTTCCAAGCCATGACGTCGGAAGCCGTATCCGAATCAACGTCGAAACCGGAGGAGGATGAGTCGGCGCTTGCGACCGCTCGAAAGCAACTCGAGCGCGCCGCGGCTGGGTTGGATATCGACCCGGGCGTCGTCGAGCGACTGCGACATCCGACGCGGGTCGTTCAGGTGTCGGTGCCGCTACGTCGCGACGATGGATTGATCGAGGTGTACACGGGCTATCGCGCCCAGCACGACGACGTCCGCGGGCCGTACAAGGGTGGACTGCGCTACCACCCGGAAGTGACTGCCGACGAGTGTGCCGGACTCGCGATGTGGATGACGTGGAAGTGCGCCGTCGTCGACATCCCGTTCGGTGGTGGAAAGGGCGGTATCGCCGTCGACCCGAAGGACTTGAGCGAGCGGGAGTACGAGCGGATGACCCGCCGGTTCGCCGAGGAACTGCGCGACGTCGTCGGACCGAACGTCGACGTTCCCGCACCCGACATGGGGACGGACGCCCAGACGATGGCGTGGTTCATGGACGCCTACTCCATGCAGCAGGGCGAGACCGTTCCCGGCGTCGTCACCGGAAAGCCGCCCGTCGTCGGCGGGAGTGAAGGCCGCGAGGAGGCCCCCGGTCGCTCGGTCGCCATCATCACTCGGCAGGCCGTCGAGTATTACGACCAGTCGCTCGACGACGTGACGGTCGCCGTGCAAGGGTTCGGGAGTGTCGGTGCCAACGCCGCCCGCTTGCTCGACGACTGGGGCGCGTCGGTCGTCGCCGTCTCCGACGTCAACGGTGCGATCTACGACCCCGACGGTCTCGATACGCGCTCGGTCCCGACCTACGAAGAGCACGAAGACGGCGTCCGCGGTGCCGACGCGCCGGAGACGTTGACGAACGCCGAACTGCTCGAACTCGACGTGGACGTGCTCGTCCCGGCCGCCATCGGCAACGTCATCACCGCCGACAACGCCGACGCCGTCGAGGCCGACATCGTCGTCGAAGGGGCGAACGGCCCGACGACGACGACCGCAGACGAAGTTCTCAACCGTCGAGACGTCGCGGTCATCCCCGACATTCTCGCCAACGCGGGCGGTGTCACCGTCTCGTACTTCGAGTGGCTCCAAGACATCAACCGTCGCGCGTGGTCGCTCGAACGCGTCAACGAAGAACTCGAAAACGAAATGCTCGACGCGTGGAACGACGTGCAAGAGGCCTACGAGGCTCACGACGGTTCGTGGCGTGACGCTGCCTACGCCGTCGCGCTCAAACGCGTTTCCAACGCGAAACTCTCGCGCGGACTCTGGCCGTAAGGTTTCGAACCGCCGCACTCGACCGTTTCTGATCGGTCTCGCTGCTCCGACGAGCGGCCGCTCTCGGATCTCGTTAGCGTATCGACCTACCACCGGACTGATCGACTCACCTCTCCCCGCCGATCGACCCGCTGCCGGATACGCTCGGACGTCTCCGACGCGCTCTTACCTTTGTCTGTTATCAATTTCCCTGCCAGGCACTTTTGATTCCAAGGTCTTTATCGCCCCCGACCACGATCTATTAGCCGAAAGAGCACTTAACGTGGGTAACTAAAGTATACGAGAGAAGCCAATATGGACAAACGAGATTATGCCATCCTCGTCGGACTCGCGGTCTTGACGATACTCGTCGGCGCGTACACGACCCGGCAACCGCTCGGGACGTTTCTCGTGTCGGGGACGGTCAAGGCCGCCCAGACCGCCGTCACGATGGCGTGGATCACGTGGTGGGCCCTCGTGATGGGGTTCGCCATCGCCGGTGGCGTCGAAGCGTGGGTGTCGAACGAGACGATCGCAGAGAACCTAGACGGCTACGGACTCCGTGAACTCGGACTCGGCGCGTTCTTCGGGTTCGTCTCCTCTAGTTGCTCGTACTCCGCCATCGCGACCGCGAAGAACCTGTTCAAGAAAGGTGCCTCGGCGGGTGCATCCCTCGGAGCGTTCATGTTCGCCTCGACGAACCTCGTCATCGAGATCGGTTTCGTCATCTGGCTTCTGCTCGGGTGGCAGTTCGTCGTCGCCGACTTCCTCGGCGGGTTCGTGCTCATTATCCTGATGGCGCTCGCGTTCCGCTATCTCGTCCCGGACCACATCATCGAGACGGCGCGAAAGAACGTACAGGACGACGGCAACGACAAGGTCCGCGACCCGAACTGCGGGATGGAAGTCGACCCCGACGAGACGGAGTACTCGAAGACGGTCGACGGCGAGACCTACTACTTCTGTTCGGAGTCCTGCATGACTGGCTGGGACCCCGAACAGGCCAATACGACGCTCCGGGAGAAGATCACCTCCGTCGCCGGGTGGCGCGACCTCGCGGACAAACAGTGGAAGGAGTGGGACATGCTCTGGGACGAGATCGCTATCGGGTTCGTCTTCGCCGGCCTCATCGCCGGGTTCATCCCCGATTCCGTCTGGCACTCGATCTTCTCGGGACCGATCTTCAGCATGCCGACCTACGTCGTCTGGACGGCGATCCTCGGCGCGTTCATCGGGATCATCACGTTCGTCTGTTCGGTCGGGAACGTGCCCTTCGGGACCATCCTCTGGACGAAGGGACTCCCCTTCGGGAGCGTGCTCTCCTTTATCTACGCGGACCTCGTCATCCCGCCGATCATGGAGGCGTACAACGAGTACTACGGGACGACGTTCGCGGCGATCCTCTCGGGGCTGATCTTCGTCGCGGCGGTCGTCACGGGCGTGCTCATGCACTTCCTGTTCGGCGGACTCGGCATCATCCCGCCGCGCTCGGCGGCCCACGTCGCGCAATCGAGCATCGAACTCAACTACAAGGCGGTGCTCAACGTCCTCGCGACGGTCCTCTTCTTGGGGCTGTACTGGCTCCGGAAGACGGACCGCTTCGACGAATCGGGCCACGATCACGACCACGGCGGACACACGTCGGGCGACTGACGGCACCGAATTCCACTCCCCCTACCGTGATTTCTCGACCTCCGCTCGGAGCGCTTCGGCAGCACCGTCGACCCGCTGATCGAATCCGAACGACCGATACCACTGCGTCAGCAGCGTCATCGACCGGAGTGACGACAGCAACTCGTAACACGCCCCGTTCGTCCGAACCTGTCTTATGACGCGATCTGGACCCTGTTCGCGGTAGCCCGCCAGCACCGCTTCGCGAACGAATTCGCGCCGGTCCGGCACTTCGGATGCGTACAGGTAGGGGCCTCCGGCGAGACTCCACACGACGCAGACGACGTCGTAGGCCGGGGTGGCGGCGATAGTGAACTCCCAATCGAGGAGGGTAGTCAACTCACCGTCGTCCACTAATACGTTCTCCAACGACTGATCGATCCGTGCCAGCACCGGTCGGAACGGTCCGTCGAGATCGTCGATTCGAGCTTCGAACGCCGACCGTGCTTCGGGGGCGACGTCGGCGAAGCGTGTCTCACCGAGTGATTCGATCGTCTCGCTTCCCCACGTTTCGAGCTGTTCGTACCACGAATCGATCGGATCAGCAGCGGCGATCGAATCGAGGTCGCCCGAGGGTCGTTCCCCGCGGAGGACCGACCCTTCGTAGCTCAGAAATCCGAACGAACCGACCGCGTTCAATGTGTGGAGCTCAGCGAGTTGACGCCCCGTCGTTCGGGCAATCTCCCAGAGCGTCGCAACAGACATCGAGGCGAGTTCCGTTCGCGATGCCGTCTCACCGTGTCCCGCTTCTGTCAGCACGAACGGTGACGAAAAGCCAGCGGACTCGTCGACAACGCCGAGCACGATCGGGACGGGAATCGCGGAGTTGGCTTCGAGTACGGTCAACAACCGCGCCTCCAGATCGACAGTGGGATCTCGTCCTTCCGGAGTCGCCTTCAGGTAACAGTCCCGCTCGCCGTCGGGCGTCTCGACGGTGAGTCGATACACGAAGTGATACCCGGCGTCCGACGACTCGGCGTCACGGAGCCGCCACGCGGGTCTGATCGCGTCGAGCATTCCCTCGAGTTCGTCTTGTGAGTGCGCGCAATCCGAATCCATCTCTCGTGTTCACGAGTCCCAATCGAACTCGTCCGAACGATTGAACGACCGTGATGACTCTCGCAACGAGTCGAGTTAGAACTGACCCTATCTCGATCCTTGTTAGCACGTATCAGCTGAGAAGAGTGCCGAGTATTCGATCGGACGTTCTCCGCTCAGCTCACACCGCGTCGAGCACCCGCTCGAACCGCTCGGACACTTCTTCGGAGACCGACTCTAACTCGGGGTTCCCCGTCATGCCGACGAGCTGTTTCGGGTCGACGGCGCTGACCACGACGTCGCCCGCGTCGGTCTCGTAGACGATCACGTTGCACGGCAGGAGCGCACCGAGTTCGATCTCCGTTTCGAGGCCTTGATGCGCCAGTTTCGGGTTGCACGCGCCGAGAATCCGATAGTTTCGGTACTCCACGTCGAGTTTCTTCGCGAACGTCGCCCGGACGTCGATGTCGCAGAGAACGCCGAATCCCTCGTCTTCGAGGGCACCGATCGTCCGCTCGACGACCGCTTCGAACTCTCCGTCGACCTGCTTTTGCATAGTATACGACATACAATACCCTACTCACTCGTCCACCATCACTGTTCTGCTTCGTCAGGATATGAACGCCAGAACGGACTTGTGGCCGTGAGTGGTCCTCCCGCCACTTCGACTTCTGCAGAGTAGAATTGCGACATTAACACACATATGGTTGTGAACGAGGGTCGTGTCGAACGCTCTATTCCACGTTACTGCTCTGCGCTACGACTGCGTACTCACGAGACGGACCGCCGTTCGAGTCGAGAGTGGCCGAGCGGTATCGTCGACCCGGCTCAGTTCATGCTTCGGCAGCTCTCTGCGCACTCGTGGAGTACTTCGGCGCAGACCTGACAGTGGTCGTGGTCGTGTTGCTCACACTCGTCGGCGCACTCCTCGCAGGCTTCGGCGCAGACCTCGCCCAGTCGGCCGCTGTAGTCGGAGTCGCGCGCCATGAATCGGGCGTGCAACGACGCGACGTCTGCGACGTCACGACAGAGACGGACGCAGCGGGCCATCTCCTCGTCGTGTCCCGCACACTCGTCGGCGCACCACTCACACACTTCGGACGCCTCGGTACAGATCTCGACACAGTCGCGCTGTTCTTCACTTAGGCTACCGATTCGAGAGACGGTTTCACTGAGGGACATCGTGTCTCCCTTACCCCGCGAGGGGGTTCGTATCTTGGGGCCACGCCTCTCAAAATAGGCCGTTCGTCTCGGTCGTCGCTTACGCTTCGATATCGTCCGCTTCGTCGTCGCGGAGCATCTGCGGCTTTCCGAGCGGGAGCGATCCGAACATGGCGTAGTGGACGCCGAACGATACGAGAACCAGTGCGACGAGTACCAGCAGTACGCGCTTCACGTTTGCCATACCCCTGGCTACGGAACGCCGAGCGAAGAAGCTTCGGCCTCCGAGGTCGTCGTCTCGATCCGGATCGGAGTGAACCCTTTGTCGGTCGGCTCGATACTGGTAGCAATGCCACGACAGACTGTCTCTGACGAGCACCGAATCTACGAGTTCACGCCCGACCTCGAACCGGCGGTCACCGTCGATCCGGGCGACCAGTTGACGTTCGAGACGCTGAACAGCGTCGAAGACGCGGTTCGAACGGAAGACGACCTCGTCTCGGAAGTCCCCGAAGAGGTGAACGCCGCCACGGGACCTGTCGCCGTCGACGGGGCCACGCCCGGCGATCTATTGAAAGTCGAGATCGAGGACGTTCGAGTCCGTGAGGATATCGGTCGCGTACTCGTCATGCCCGGATTCGGTCTCCAACAGGACGCCGAAGCGGTCGACGCACCGCGGACACGGATCACCGACGTCGACCGCGATTCCCTCACGTTCCGAGGCGTGACGATTCCGCTCGATCCCATGATCGGCACGATCGGTGTCGCTCCCGAATCGGAGTCGTACAGTACGCTCTTCCCACACGACCACGGCGGCAACCTCGATACGACGGACATGGTCGCCGGGACGACCGCCTACTTTCCGGTGTTCCAACCGGGTGGACTGCTCGCGATGGGTGACTCGAAAGCCGTCATGGCCGACGGTGAGGTGTGCGGTACCGGTGCGGAAATCGGGACCGAGATCGACGTTACGGTCGACGTCGTCTCCGATTCGGATCTCACGTTCGAGCGCCCGCTCGTCGAGACCGCCGATCACTGGAAGACACTCGCCAGTGCCGACTCCGCGATGGAGGCTTCCGAACTCGCGAATCGAGACGCGTGTCGGCTCCTCTCGGCAACTCACGACCTCGACTTCACCGATGCGTACATGCTTTCCAGTCTCGTCGCCGACCTCGAAATCAGTCAGGTCGTGGACCCGCTCGTGACGGTCCGATGTTCGATCCCGAACGCGTACGTCGATTCGCCGTTCTAGGGGCGACCTCCGTTGTCGGATCTCTCTACCCTTCGACGCTCTCTCCCGGCATCGTGGCCTCCTTCCGAAAGCCGTTCGTGATGTAGGCGAGGTAGAGGACCCCGACGACGAGCCACACGACGCCGATCTCCTTTGCGAGTAGATCGAGACCCCACCAGATCGCTGCGACGAGTAGAAACCCGATCGTCGGAACGAACGCCATCGCCGACCGCGACTCGTTGCGGACGAAGTGATACGCGAGCGAGACGTTCATGAGCGCGAACGCACTGAGTGCGCCGAAGTTGACGACCGACGAGAGGCTCTGAAGCGTCATGACGTACACCAGTCCCAGCGTCAAGACGGCGACGACGAGGATCGACACGTAGGGCGTCCGGTACTCGGGGTGGAGTTTTGCGAATACGCTCGGGAGGTGGCCCTCGCGTCCCATCGCCATCAGCACGCGGGAGACGCCCGCCTGTGCAGCGAGCGTATCACCGAAGCCCCACGCAGCGACCGTTCCAGCGAGGGTGAGCAACTGGAGCCAGTGTCCGCCGGTCTGCCGCGCGATGAAGTAGAACGCGATGTCCTTGTTCTGAAAGTTATAGGCCGGGTGAATGACCTCTGCGAGGTACGTCTGACTGACGAAGAAGAACGCGATTATCGGGATCACGAGGATCGCGGCTCGGCTGACCGACTTGCGCGCCTCTCGACTCTCTTCGGCGAGCGTCGTCATCACGTCGAACCCGAGGAAGCTCAGCACGGCGACCGACGCGCCGGCGAGAATCACGTTGTAACTGAACGTCTGCGGATTATAGAACGGCCGAAGCGTGAAGTGCAGCGAGGGTGTCGTCAGGATCTTGTACACGGCGACGACCGCGAAGATTCCGAAGACGACGACCTCGAAGACGAACAGTACCTGCGTCGCCCGCTTTGTCATCGAGATGCCGAGGATGTTGAGCCCAGTCATCGGGACGATAAACACGAGCGCCCAGACGTAGATGCTGATCCCGGTGTACTGCTTGAGCCAGAGTGCCGATACGAGGATGACTAGTCCGGGGATGAGTAGATAATCCAACAAGATCGCCCACCCTGCGACGAACCCGACGTTCGAGCCGAGCGTCTCGCCGACGTACGAGTAGACCGACCCCGAACTCGGGTATCGCTTCGCGAACTGTCCGTATCCCCACGCCGTAAACGACATCGCCACGGCGGCGAGGAGGTAGATGAGCGGGACGTGCCCCTCTCCGAGGGCCGCGATGACGCCATAAATTCCCATCGGGGCGATCGGAACCATCGTCATCACGGCGAACGCAACGAGATCCCACGTTCCGAACGTCCGATTCATGGTATCATTTGACATACTTGACTCGATACCCGATGCCTCGGAAAAAACGTTGTGGGCACTGTCAATTGAATTGACTAATTCTGCGGATTTTATCGTACAACCTGTTCCTTTCCGGAGTCGCCGACAGCGGGCGCTCTTGTGCGTTGCCCGTCTCTCGTTACTCGATGACTCGTTCTCCCCACCCGTCGTACGCTTCCAGCGCCCGCGACGCTCGATCCGCGTGTCGCCTCGCGTCGCCCTCGTCGAACGTCCGGTAGATCACTCGCAACTCCTCGTCTGCGAGTCCGTAGAGATGAGCGACGACGGCGTCGAGTTCGGCGGTGAGTCGCACTCGCACTTCGTCGTCGACCGTCTCGTCTTCGACCGTTTCGTCTACCCCTGCGACCCAGTCGGCGTATCGGTCGTCGACGGCGACGAGTCGTGCCGCGATCGTCTCCACGCGACGCCTGAGCGCGGACGATCGACCGGGTCGCGGGACCGGGAGCGCGTTGACGAGGTGATAGTTCAGATTGAGTTCGACGAACCGGCGAGCGTACCAGTCGAGCGGGATCGACGCGAGTACCCCCAACAGGTACGCCTCGTCGCGCTCGTCCCCCCGCGGCCAGAGAAAGTACGGTGCCTTGTTCGTCAGGAACGTATCGGGGGGGACGAGCGCCGGAATCATCGTTCGGCTATCGGTGCTCCGAGCGACGTCGCGGAAGGCGATCCGCGTCGACCGGCAGGGGAGCGTCTCGGGGTCTTGGATCCACTCGTCGTCGAATTCGGCGTAAGCCGACCGCGTCCCCGCGTATCGGTAGGAGTTCTCCCGCCGCTGCTGGAGGTGCGCGAGCACGTCGTCCGGGTCGCCCCACGCGTATCGGACGCCCGTATCGGGGGTCCAGTGGGTGAACGACGCCCCCTTGTAGATCGGCCAGTAGCCGGACCGGCGGTTCTCGTCCCCCTCGCCGAACCACATGAGGCGCGTTCCGTCGTCGGTTCGCTTGTCGTTCGTCGCGTGGAGTTCGGTGTGCGGTCGGGCACGCCACTCGCTCGGTTCGTCTCGACCGAGCGGCGGGTGTTCGGCGAGGCGTCGGAAGACGCCGATGGCCGCCGGGTCCGACGGCAAGAGCGGGAAGGCGGCGGTTCGCGTCCACGACCGCGCCTGTTCGACCGGGAAGCGGTAGGGCCCGCGCTCGAGTCCCGTGGCGTAACTCGATGCGTCGGGGTACGGCCCGCGGAAGGGAACCGTCGCCGCCGACTCACCCTTGCCGTAACCGACGAGCGCGACCGTGTACTGCTCGGAGACGCCGTCGAACACCCACCCGTCGCGGTTCTTCAGCAGGGTGAGGTCGTGGACGTCGCTCTCGTCTAGGAGCGCTCGTCGAAACGTCTCCGATCCGGCGGCGACGAGGGCGCTCCGCGGGAGGACGACCCCGACGTGCCCCTCGGGTGCCGCGAGTGCTCGAAACCGCCACGCGAACGCCTTGTACAGGTCCGGGTCGCCCGTTCCCATGCCGGGGTACGGACCCGCGGCGAGGGCCTGCCGTCGCAGTTTCTGTCGCCGTCGCTCGCGTTCGTACTGCGCGACGAGCGCCGGGCGCGACTCCCGGAGCGACGCTTCGAGTCGCTCCCGCTCGTCCGGCGACGTCCCTCGCCGATCCGGTGCGTAGCGCAGCCAGAACTCGTCGGCTTCGAGCGTCGCCTCCTCCCACGGCGGGTTGCCGACGACGGCGTCGAATCCCCCGTCGCTGGCGAACACCGACGGAAACGCCGTCGGGAAGTGGATCGGTGAGATGTCGACACCGGGGAGGCCACCCGGCCCACCGACTTGCTCGTGTTCGTCTCCGTCGGTGTCGAACGCGTCCGCGACACGTTCGGCCGTCAGACGGTCGAACTCCTCCCGTGCACGTTTCGATCGAGTATCGACCGCACGACGGATCGCTCGCGGATCGCCGCGCTCTCGATCGCCAGCGACTCGCGCCGCCCGCTCGATGGACGTCCGGATCGCCCCTCGGGCTTCCTCGTCGAATCTGTCTGCGACTTCGTCCATCGTCCCGATCCCCGTCAGCGAGTCGCCGACGACGAGTCCGTAATCGAAGGCAGAGAACGCCAATCCGGGCTCGAACGCCCGCGACCAAAGCGACAGTCGCGCGAGTTCGACCGCGATGGGATCGACGTCGACGCCGTACGCGCACCGCCGGGCCACCGCCCGCCAGAGAGGGCCGCGGCGGTCGCCCGTAGCTCCGCCGCCGTCGACGACGGAACCAGTGTCGTTGCCGCCGATACCGCTTCCGACGGACCGATCACCCTCCCACGGGCGCGGCAACCCCCGCTCGACTGCGTACGCACCGAGTCGACGCTCCATTCGGTCGACGGCGGCGACGAGGACGTTTCCCGACCCCATCGCCACGTCCGCGACGTCGATATCGAGGAGGTTCGCCGCCGCCTCGTCGTCGCTCATCCCGTCGAGCCGAGCGAGGTGTGCGTCGAGTGCCGGGTCGAGCGAGTGATCGAGGAGATGGTCGACGAACCGCCGGTCGGTGTAGTAACTCCCGCTCGATTTGCGCCTGTCTCCCTCGATGCGCTCGGATTCGTTCGTCCCGGCTCGCTCGCGGTGTCCGTCCGTCTCACCGCCGTCGAGCACCCGCTCGTAGACTGTCCCGAGTCGGCTCGGGCCGATATCGTCGAGGCCGAGCACGTCGCCGTCGTCGTCGAACAGCGCCGCCAGTATCGGCCCGAACGTCGAATCGGAGATCGACAGCAACGCCAACGACCCTGAATTCGACTGCGTGCCTGCGGGCGTCGTCGGAGACGATTCGGTCGTTCTCGAAGACGACAACCGACCCTCGATCGAGAGCGGCGCTCGGCCGTACTCCGGTAGCCCCCACTCCGCACGTCCTCGACCGAGCGCACGAAGGGCCCGGACGAACCCGTCCCAGTACGTCGTCGCGGTGTCGTCGAATAACTCATCCACCGCGGCGTCGTGGAACGCTTCGTCCGTGGCGGTGGTTTTCGTTTCCACCGCTCGCCTGGCGAGCCTCGTCAGCGAACGCGCCCGATATCGCTCGTCGCGTCGTAGCG
Organism: Haloferacaceae archaeon; assembly: GCA_963715525.1. GTDB lineage: Archaea > Halobacteriota > Halobacteria > Halobacteriales > Haloferacaceae > MFD01721-c6. The sequence continues at coordinate 2,937,627 of OY970248.1, read as the reverse complement.
GGAGGTATCCCGCACGTTCGGCGTGCGCGACGAACGCCAGTCGGTAGAGGACCACCAGTGCCAGCGTTCGACCGTCGACGTCGTTCCCCTCCGCTCCCGGTCCATCGGTCGTTGTCGACGCTCCCGACGCTGGCGACGTTCCCGGCGTTCCCGACGCTCCCAACGCTCCTGCTTCGATCAACGCCCGTTCCATCCGCGGGAGCGCGGCCACGACGTTCCCGTGGAGTTGTGCGCTGAGTCGGCCGTCGAGTTCGGTCGACCGCGTCAGGAGTTCGTCGATCCGACCCCCTTCGCGGAGCGACTCGGCGGCGAAGAACGACCACAGGTAGCCCGCGTCGTCGGCAGCGAGAGCGTCGACGTCTACCGCGACGAACGCGTCGAGTCGACCTGCCGGACCGGGGTTCGGAGTCGGGTCGACGACGTGGAGGCGGAGCTCCCGGTCCGTTACGACGACGAGTCGACCGAGCCCCGCCGCCGCCGTCGCTTCGAGTGCGCGCCCGAGTATCGCTCGCCTCGCCGTCCGATCGAGCCGTCTCGCTCGCTCCTGCTCGTCTAACTCGTCGTCCGGCGCTCTCTGTCTGAGTCGGAGAGCCAGCGGCGTCCCGTCTTCGTGGCTTCGAAGTCGGTCGAGGCGTCCCGATCCGTCGTCGTCGACGAGCGACGTGTCGGCACTGACTGACGTCCCGGACGGCTCCGACGTGCCCGTCTCGGTGATCGGCTCCGACTCGTATCCGAGTTCGCGAAACAGCGCGTCTTCGGCGACTCCGCTCTCCGAGTCGCGGACGGAATTCAGCGCCGCCCGCCCTTCGCTCGTCGCGTCCGTCCACCCCTCCCGAGTCGGCAACTCGCCGAGCGCGGCCGTCGAGAGCAGGTCACGGGTGCGGACGCCGACGGTCCGCCGGCCGTCACCGAGTCGGACGAGCGCCCGTCGGAGGAACGGCCCGATCTCGCGAGGCTCGCGTTTCAGTGCAACCTCGCAGACGTGCTCTGCCGCCGTCGGTGAGAGGCCGAATCGCGTTCCGACCGCGTCGCCGAGCGGTCCGCAGAGCGCGACGCCGTCTCGGTATCGCCACGCAACGACGACGGCATCGGCGTCGTCCGGGTATTCGTCCTGTTCACACCACTCGCGTTCGGTGCGTAGTTCGCGGAGCGTCGCGTCCGCTGGCTGACGTTCGGTCTCGACGACGACCACGACCGTCCGTTCGCGTCCGGAACCGACGACGAGGTGGCAGTCGAGCGACGCGTCGCTCGGCGTCCACGCACGTCGGGACCAGTCCGGTAGGAAGTCGACGCTCATCCGTCTACTCGAACCCCCGCCGTCCACAAAAGTCGTTCCCGGCCTCCGCGCCCAGCGTTCAACTCACGGCGAGGTTCGGTCCTCCGTGTTGGTGAGTCGACGCGTGAGCCGACGCAAGAGGTGCCACCCCGGAGCGCCGTCGTGAACCCACACGGCGACCGTGAAACAGGCCATCACGACGCCGACGAGGACGGTGGGCGACGTTGGGTCGATCGAAGAGAAGTGGGCGATGAACCCCTGTTCGTGGCTGTACCGCATCGGAAGCGCCGGCCAGAGGAGAAAGTTCAGTGCGTGATCGTTGCCTTCGAGTACCGGGTAAATGCTGTCCGCTGCGAGGTGCGAGACGTACCCGAGACTGAACGCGACCGCGTACTCGGACCGATGATACCGACGTGCGACCACGTAGAGCACCGAGCAGAGGAGGATGGCAGTGAACACTGAGTGTGCCAGCGACCGTCCCGCCGGGAGGACGTGTAGCGACCACGCCAGCGGTTTGTCGACGAGGTCCGGAAACTGCGTTCCGAACACTGCGATGATCGCGGCGAGTTCGGCCGGTGCTTGCCGCCATCTGAGCCGACACAGCGCGCTGTACCCGAGATAGCCGACGGCGACGTGTCCCCAGGGCCACATTGCGGTTCCGTAGGCCCCACGGGTACCTCTGCTTTGGTTCGACTCGCAACCAGTGCGACGAGGTCGGTCGAGTCCCGTGGTTCGGCGGCGGAACCTCATCCGACAATCGCCACCGAACACGTCTCCAGTGAATCGGTCACTTGCCGATAATGAAGCGGACAGCGGGATTCGTGTTCTCTCGCTCCCGACGCTCCCGCTCCACCACCCGATCACTGCCCGCTACCTGCACGCGCTCTCCCTCGCCGCCATCGCCACACTCCATACGACGCTCGGCGAGTCGACTCGACTGTACGCACTCTTCGCGTTCGCTATCGGGGTGGCCGTGATCGGGTGGGGCGTCGCCGGTATCGTCCTGTTCTCGCCGACCGGACGACTCGTTTTCCCATCGGCACCTCGTCTCACACACCTTCGCCGTGACGACGTTGCTCTCCGGCTAACGCGGGCCGTGGCACTTTCCTCCGTCCCGGCGCGAAGAGACTCATGACCGACTCGTCGACGCAAGACGTCGAGCTATCGGATCTCTCCGAACGAACCGCACTCGTCACCGGCGGCAGTCGTGGCATCGGGCGAGCCATCGCCGTCGCGTTCGGTGAGGCGGGGATGGACGTCGCCGTCAACTACCGCTCTCACGAGGACGCCGCCGAAGAGACCCGCGAGCGGATCACCGCCGCGGGCGGCCGAGCGATCACCGTGCAGGCAGACGTCGCAGACGCCGACGCGGTCGACGAACTCGTCGGGACCGTCGAATCGGAGTTCGGCCCGATCGACGTGCTGGTCAACAACGCGGGCATCGCACGCCAGTCGGCGCTCGACGACCTGACCGAAGCGGACTGGCACGACCACCTCTCGACGAATCTCACGTCGGCCTTTCTCGTGACGCAGGCCGTCCTTCCGGGCATGCGCGAGCGCGGCTGGGGGCGACTGATCAACGTCTCCTCCGTGGCGGCCCGAAACGGTGGTATCGTCGGTCCGCACTACGCAGCGTCGAAGGCGGGAATGCTCGGGCTGACCCGATCGTACGCCAGTCGACTCGCCGGTGAGGGCGTCACGGCCAACGCCATCGCTCCAGCGCTCGTCGAGACGGACATGGTCGACGGCCTCCCCGACGCCGACCCCGGGGTCATCCCCGTCGAACGGTTCGGGAAACCGGAAGAGGTGGCTGACGTCGCGCTGATGCTGGCGCGGAACGCCTACGTCACCGGACAGACGATCGACGTCGACGGGGGACTGTACCCAACCTGATAAGAACATAAACTGGTAATATACTCCGCCTGATGACCTGAGCGGTCGTCTATCGGTCGTCGGCTAAAATAGGACACGCGAGTCGTGTGTTCGAATACGGGACCTCGTCGATCGCTCCTCTAGAAGAGGAACGAGACGATCGCGAGGATAATGAAGATGATGACCAACCACTTCGCGATTCTCATTGAGAGCCCTGCGACACCACGTGCACCGAGGACGGCGGCGATGATGGCCAGAACGACGAACGCGATCGCGAGTGACAGAAGTGCCATACCGTCAGGAACGCGTACGATCCGCTTGAATATTTGGGCTGTTGACAGACATGACAGTGAGCACGCTCGGTCTCGTCTGCGGGCGGTCAGCCCCGTCTCAGCGTCGTTCGATCTCGACGGCGACTTCGTTTCGACGCATGAACGGCGGCGTCCACGGGTCGTTGTATCGGAGAACGAACGGTTCGCCGCTCGTTTCGATTCCGGCGTCGTCGAGCGTTTGCAGGAGTGTACGTCGCTTGCGCTCGATCCGGCCGTCGGTCGCGTACCACGAGAACCGGACGACGGCGAGGTCGCGCGTCCCTTCGATCAGCAGTTTGACCGCCGGGTTCGTCGGCGTGGGCGCGCCGTTCGCGTCGTACTCGCTGGGCAGGTAGAACCCCATCGTGACCCCGTCACCGTTGCTATCGCGGGAGGTCGTCCGGACCGGTGCGGTCATCTCGATCGGCTCGCCCCGGCGATCGCGCGTCTCGACCGGTGCGGTCATCGAAATCTCTGACCCGGAGTCGTTCTCGCCCGAGATGTATCGGAAGAGTCGGCGGAACGCCTCGTCGTTCGACGCTGCGGTCGTCTCCGCGAGGACGCTTCGGGGGTAACGGCGGAGTTCGACGTCGTCGACGGTCTCTATGGTCGTGTACTCGACGCGCTCCGCTTCCGCGCGCGTGTACAATCCCCATGCGGTCCAGAGGGTGAGTCCACCGCCCGCGATTGCGAGCAGGGATTTGGTCGCTCGACTCATATCTGCCTCTTCGGCGGCAACTCGGATAAGTCGTCGTACCGACTGCAAGCGACGAATCGAAGCCTTCGACCCGACTACGTCGCCCGTCGGTCGCCACGTTGGCGACCGTTCCCGACTACCGAACGAGCGACGGTGGTTGTCCACCGTCGCTCGTTCGAGTAACACGGGCGAACGCAGAAGTGCTGACGAAGTCGGCGTCGTCCGCGTGTGAACGCGGTCGGAGGGCCGATATCAGCGAATGGAGGGCCGATGTCAGCGGGTTGGAGAGCCGATGTCAGCGGGTGGGGGACCTTCACAACCCCCATTCGATGGGTCTCCGGGTCATGTATTGTACTCTATCACGATAGTGTCGATACTACTTATACTCTCAATAGTATCCATACTATCCATACTATCCACAGAATCGATAGTAAGCCCAGTACTACGTCGGAGGTCAGTTCGGTCTAACATCGTCGACCAGTTCGTTGACCTTCCACACGTCGTCGACCACTTCGGTTAGTTATCTACACGTCGTCGACGCTCACCGCTCACAACGCGTCGAATTCTCGAAGAAACTGTGTCAGTCTGCTGGGCGGTGACCTCGGAGGCGAGTTACCGACCGACGTCCAGTTCTCGCAACTTGTGTCGGAACGCTCTGAGTGCGTCGTGGCCCGTGTCGGTGAGCGCCACCTGTTTTCGCCGTCCGACGCGTTCGACGTCGACGTAGCCGTCCTCGACGAGGGGGTCGATGATGTTGGCGTTCAGCAGTGCGAATTTCGCCTTGTCGTTGGCGGGTCGATTGTCGGTGACGAACGACAGTCCCTCGTCTTCGGCGTACTCGATGATGTCTTTCTTCTTCGCCGTGTAGATGTTCGTGTTCGTCTCGTCGAGGTAGGACATCACCGCCACTTGGTCTGTCGTCGGCGACTCGATGGGATAGGAGGGCAACACCTCGTCGTCGACGTAGCCGTAGCTCTGGCGCTCGCTCCGGTCTTCGTGGGCGTACCCCTCCGGGTGGACGTAGTACGCCGTCGCGTCGGTTGCCATGCACGCGATCGTCGCGCCGACCGCCGACAGTTTCGACCCGCTGGCGACGTTCACCCGGACGATGTCGTCGGGGTGCTCGGAGACGATCGTGGTGACGACGCCGAGGACGTCGTAGATGTCGAAGAGATCCGCCTCCCGAGTTCGGACTTCGATGCCGGCGGCGATGAGTTCCTCTTTCAACTCGGCGTGGTACGGCGGTCGTTCGCTCGCAGGAGCGTCGTGCTCTAAGAGGTAGATCACGTCGATACCGTACCGACGCGCCGGGCCGAGAATCCGGTCGTACTCGTATCCGAGCGGGGCGATGTGGATCTCGTCGATAGACTTCATGGGCGGTCTCGATGAGGGAATGTTCGGTGAGCTATATATTCGCGTCGAACACCCGCGGGCAGTCTCCGTGACTGTCGTTTCCGATACTCAATCGATTTTATATGTTTCCGATACGACGACTCCGCCATGGGCGCCCTGAATGCTCTCCGTACTGGTAGTACCGCACTCGGCCGCAATCCGATACTGTTCGCTGCGGCCGCGATTATGACACTCGTGATCCTACTCGGTCAGCTTCCGCGGTTCGCGTTCGCTAACTCTCCACTCCTCGCGGTCGTCGTTTCGCTCGTGTTCAGCCTCCTCCTGATCTTCCTGACCCCGTTCTTTCAGGGGGGGCTGGTCGGGATGGCTGACGAGGCCATCGACGGGAGAACGTCGTTCGGAACGTTCGTCACGGCCGGGAAGCGTCACTACGTTTCCCTGTTTGCGGCATACCTGCTGCTCCTGGCCGTCAGTTTCGTGCTGGGAATCGCATTCGCCATCGTCGCCGGTATTGGCGGCGCGTTCGCCCTCGCCGGTGGTTCGCAGTCGTCAGCCGCCGCTCTCGGCGTGTTCGGCATCGGCTTCCTCGTCGTCGGGATCGTCTACCTCCTGGTCTTCTTCTTCTTCCAGTTCTACGGACAGGCGATCGTCGTCGACGACCTCGGCGTAGTCGACGGATTCAAACGCAGCGCCGGTGCGGTGCGTCGCCACCTCGTCAGCACTCTCGGGTACTCGATCATCGTCCTAATCGCCACTCTGATTCTCATGATCGTCGCCTTTATCGGACTGTTCGCAATCGCCCCGGTGACGATGGGGTCGAACGGGACCGGAGTGGCGCTCCAGACTCCCTCGCTCGGCGTCGTCGCCGTCGCTGGCGTCGTCAGCTTCGTCGTCCTGACGATCGTCAGCGCGTTCTTCATGACCTACTCGGTCGCGTTCTACCGCCAGATCAGCCCCGCTCGGGAGAACAACGACGTGAGCGCGAACACTAACGCGAACGTCGCCTGATCTCCGGCGAACGTCTCCTGACCCCCCTTTCTTCTCACTGACACCGCGGAACCGCCCGGTTCCGCAATCGACAGGACCCCCCGCGACCGACGTGCATCGAGTATGTCCCACGAGGACGAGCCATCGGTCGACGAACCACCAGCCGACGAACCGACGATCGTCGCCCACCGCGGTTTCGGCGGTCGCTATCCCGAGAACACCGTCGGCGGTATCCACGCCGCCGCGATCGGTCCCGGTCGGACCGAGTTGATCGAAATAGACGTCGTCCCGACGGCCGACGGCACCGTCGTTTGCTTTCACGACGACCGACTCGACGACGAGGGCGACAGCCGCGGCGTCACCGACGGAACGGGACTCGTCTGGGAGACGCCGACCGACGAGGTCCTCTCGGCCGAAGTGCTCGACAGCGGGGAGACCGTGCCGCGACTGGTCGACGTCCTCGAAGCGGTCCCGACGGACGTCGGCTTCAACGTCGAACTCAAGAATCCCGGCACGACCGACATCCGCTTCGCAGAGGTGCTAAACGAAGACGACCTCGACGCGCAGCGAGCCTATTGGGACCCGTTCGTCGAGTCGGTGCTGTCGATCCTCGCTGACTTCGACCACGAGTTCCTGATCTCCTCGTTCTGCGAGGCCGCGCTGGCGTCGACTCGGGACGCTGATCCGTCGCTCCCGCTCGGCGTCCTCTGTCTCTTCTCGGCCGAGGACGGCCTCACGATCGCCGATCGATACGACACGGAAGCGGTCCACCCGCCGTGGAACCTCGTCGCGGGAACCCCGTTCTACGGCGACGCGGGTCCGTTCGGGATGGCTCCATCGACCGACGTCGATCTGGTCGCCCGCGCACACGAAGCCGGACGAGACGTGAACGTGTGGACGGTCGATACGTGGTACCGAGCGGATCGACTGCGCGACGCCGGCGTCGACGGACTCATCGCCGATTACCCGTGTCTCGAAGCCGGACTGCCGACGCAGTAGCGAGCAGAACTGTCGGTGGTCGGTGTTCGGGAACTGACCTGACGGGTCTCCGAACAGCGTGAAATATACTTTCGTCGCTATCATACGACTGTTAATGTCTGAGTTCTCCGACTGGGTCGGTCGCCACACGATCGGACTCCTCGTCGTCGCCCTCGTCGCCGTCATCTGTGCGTTCGCGGGCGTCATCGCCCTCGGGGCGCTCGTCACGCTCGTGGCGCTGGCGACGCCGGTTTCCTCCCCGGTCGCGGTGGCGGTTCCCTGGTTGCTCGGTGCGCTCTTCCTCGGCGTCTCCGCGGTCGTCGTCACGTTGCTGCTCGCGTGGACCGCTTTGACCCGGATCGCGGGGATGCGCTACCGCTGGCTCTCGACGGTCGCCGTCCGTGCGGAGCGACGAAGCGATCTCGCCGCGCGGGCAAGGCTCGCCGACCGGGTGACTCCACCACGAACCGCGGCGGCCCGTAAGCACGAACTGAACGCCCTCAAACGACGCTACGTAGAGGGGACTATCGACGAATACGAGTTCGAGCGCCGACTCGATCGACTGCTCGACGATTCGTCCGGATCTCGACGAGACCGCACCCGCGAATTCGAGCGGCGACACGTCGAGTTCGAACACGAACGGTAGCACGCCCTTTTGCTCGCCGACTCGGCGATTCGATAGATCGAGCGAGTTTTACGTGTCGATTCGTGAGAACGCTCGTCGGAGACGACAGACGATGAACGACGACACACCACAGACGAGAAACGACGACACCCCGCAGACGACGAACGACGACACACCACTCTCGATATTCTCGAAATTCTCGAAATTCGTGAGCGCGGACCCGCGCGTCGTGATGGGACTCGGACTCGCTGCGGCCGCACTGTCGTTGGCTCTCAGCCGGATCGGTCTCGGCGGTCTCATCGTTCGAACCGGTCTCACGTTCGTCTCGGTCGCCGCCGCGGGCGTCCTCGTCTACGCACTCCTCGCTGGCGACTTCCGGTCCGATTCGGACGCTGAGATCTACGAACGCGTCATCGACGACGACGATTGATAGTCTCGTCGGCGACCGATCCACTCACCGGATCGGGATCGTCGTCGCCCGCTCGCGTAACTGCTCGTCGGCCTCCTCGACGAGCCGCTCGACTCGATCTTCCGTAGTCGGGTGTGTCGCCAAGAGACGGGCGGCGAGACCCTCTCCGTCCCGCTCGTTCGGAGTCGAGAGCGGCGACCCGAACCACCATCGAGGCTCCGACGCGCGTTCGATCTTCCGGATCGCACGGGCGAGCGCGAGCGGGCTCTTCGTCACGGCGGCGGCACGGTCGTCGGCGGCGTACTCACGCTTTCGGGAGTAAGCCCGCGAGAGCGCCGTCAGCGTCACGACCAGGAGGAGGACGAGTTGGCTCGTGCGGTACGGTACACGCCCGAGCGGTCCGCGGGAGGACTCCTCCGGTCGACCGCGAAGCCACGCGAGTCCGCGTGCGAATCCCGATACGATCACCAGAACGGGAAACAACGCGACGACGACGACGCCGGAGATCGTCCGCATGGCCGCCTGTGCGAGCGTCTGGACGAGACCGTCGTGGCTCTCTAAGTGTGCGAGTTCGTGCGCGACGATCCCTTCTAGTTCGTCGGCGTCGAGCAGGCGGAAGAGCGATCGGTCGAGGACGACAGACCCGCCGCTGGGGCCGCCGACGGCGAACGCGTTCGGGGTGGCCATACGTGCGACGTACAACTGGGGTCGCTCGATCTCCATCGACGCGCAGAGGCGGTCGAGTCGCCGGGACAGTTCGGGGACACGAGACGCCGGGAGGGGGACTGCACCGAGCCCCGAGAGGAGCCGTCTCGATCCGAAGCGGTAGCTCAGATATCCAGTGAGGAGGGTGACGACGACCAGCGCGAGGAGCGCCGTGAGCGGGTCAGGGCGCACCGCCCAGAGGGCGACGAACGCCTCGTACACGACGTAGGCGACGACACCGTAGAAGGCGAGGAACCCGACTCCGACGAGCGCCATCAGCGCCCGACGGCCGATACGGGACATAACGTACGCTACGGGAAGCAGCCCCAAACCGCTATCGCTCGTTTGGATCCTCAGTACTCGACCCGCGAGCGGAACTCAGGAACGCCACCGACCTCGGGCGTCACGCAGAACAGCGCACCCGCGCCGTCGCCCTCTTCGTCGCGCGTACCGGCGTCGCCCTCGCCCGGTCCGAGCGCGGTCGTGACGAACAGATCGGCGTAGTCTTCGCCGCCGAACGCGGGGCACGACACCTTCTTCGCGGGGAGTTCGATCCGCGCTTCTTCGGTGCCGTCGGGTGCGTACCGCGCCACTCGGCCGCCGTTCCAGAACGCCACCCACAGGTTCCCCTCGCCGTCGACGGTCATGCCGTCCGGGTTACCCTCGACGTCCGACGTGTCGACGGCGACTTCCCGTTCGCTGAGTTCGCCCGTCTCGGCGTCGTACGCGAAGCGGTAGATGTGGTTCGCCTCCGTTTCGGTGAAGTAGAACTCCGCCCGGTCGGGGGTAAAGCCCATCCCGTTCGGGATCGCGACGTCGTCTATCAGTTCGGTGATCGAGCCGTCCGTGTCGAGGCGGTAGAGTCGGCCACCGCGGTCGTCGGTCGGCATCGTCCCGCAGTAGACCCGGCCTTCGGGGTCCGCGATCACGTCGTTGAACCGCGAGTCGCGCTCCTGTTCGATCTCGTCGATCACGACGGTGACGTCGCCGTCGTCCCACCGCTCCACGCGGCCGCGGTCTTCGAACAGGAGGAGCGACCCGTCGTCTTGGACGGTGAAGCCACCGATGGCAGACGTCTCGTAACACTGCTCGTGGACGCCGGTCTCGGGGTCGTACCGATAGAGGATGCCGTTCGGGATGTCGAGCCAGTACACCCGCTCTTCGTCGGGGTGCCAGAGCGGTCCTTCGCCGGTGTGACAGTGCGTGTCCGCGATACGTGTCGGCTCCATAACGCTCCGGTTCGTCGAGTCAGGTGATAAATCGTCGGCAACACGGCGCAATTCGCCTTCTCCGCTGCGTCGCTCGTCGACTGATCTCAGAAAAGCCGCCGGACGAACGTCACAGACCGACCTCGGCCCTCTGACTGTCGAGTCGCCTGTCAGTGTACTGCCTTCATCGCCCGCGCGGAATCGAGTATCTTCCCAACCATGACGTAGACACTCACTTCCTCCTTCTCCTGAGAGTGTCTTTGTTATTGAGCGCATAACCACCGCGCTTACCGAGGCGCTAATTCCCGGGTGAATCTTCGCGGTCGTTCTCCGACGAGCGACGAAGCTATATCTCTGAGAGACGTACTGACATACTGATATACTGGTTCTGCCGCGATAAACGGGTGACTTCTTCGTCTACCGATTTCGTCGGAACCGACGAAATCGGATTCGACTGACGAGGTGCCGCGTCGTCTGTAACGGCGGGACTCCGGAGTCGTGAGTGATCGAAATGCCTGACAAAATTGAACAGCTACGGGATATCTTCGCCAACCTACCGAATCACGGAACGTTCGTCGAACGCCAGCAGTCGCCACGCGGCGTCTACCCCGAAACGACGGACGCCGACACGGCCCTTCTGGCGGTTATCGACGACCTCCGCGCACGGTTCCCCTTCCGGACGACGCTCTCGGACGCCGACCTCGTCGCGATCGTTCGTGGCTTCTATACCGGCCGGACCGACGCCGACCTCGCTGCCGATCTCGGGGTCTCGTCGAACGTCGTCTCGCGGGCGCGAGTAAACCTCCACCTGTTCCGCGAGACGGATGTGGATCGGTCGATCGACCGTCACACCCTCACTCGACTGCTAGACGCCGACGCGTCCGTCGCCACCGTCGCCGCCGAACTCGACGTCGACAGGCGGACCGCGGGCCACGTCCGCCACGTCGCCGAGCGGATGCGTGGCGCACAACGCGTCAATCACCGCTATCAGACCGACTTCGAGTCCATCCTCGCCGATAGCGAGTTCGAAGACGACCTGCGAGAGAGCGTGGCCTCCGACCGACAGGTGTTCCGCTGGGTCAAGGAGTGACCCGACCCGAATTCGTGTCCACGATCGTAACACTCCCAACTGTTGCGACAGTTGTAACCGCTGAAAGTATTACTCGACACTCAAGAACGCCCCTTGTGACCGTGCCCGACGACTAGCGCCAGCAAGTGGAGCGAGAGCAGTGCGACGAAGCGCGTCGTCTCCGCGCCCGATAGACCGTCCACGAGCAGGGGCACGTAGAGGGCGGGAAACACGACCGCCGCCCAGAACGCGGCGAACCGGATCGGCGTCAACACCCCGGCAAAGACGCGTCGGGCGACGTGACGAACCGGATCGATGCCGACGGCGACCGGCACGCCACGGAACGTCGTCGAGGAATTCGACATCGGTCAGCGCGCCTCCGAGAGATCGGCGAGCGCCGTCCGACGAACCGACGGCAAGCGGCCCGCTTCCGTCCCACCATCGGCCTCGCGGAATCTCCGTCGATCCTCGCCGATCGCATCCGGGGTAAGCTGGTCGCTTGCGGCGATTCGGCCGCTGACGCCGTCGATCGGATCGCTGCGATCACCGTCCTCTTCCGTCGAGTCGTCGGTCGGTTGTCCTGCCGTCGCATCACCGTTCGGTGACACGCACCCGGACGGACTCGGAAGGCTCGCAGTCGTCCGTTCGATTCGCGGGAGACAAGGGGGAGTCGAGCGGTCGTTCATGGGTTCGTACCCGTTTCTATCACGACCCACTATATGTAAATAAAGTAAGAGTTCTGTAACTGAGGTGCCTTACTCGTCGGTAACTACTGGGGTGACGAGGAGTCGGTCACACTCCCAAATATACATTTGTAGGGACCGCTTAGGTCGGCGTATGCCCGAAATCGAAGTGTCTCTCTCGGACGACACGCACTTCCAGCTAGAGCGGATGATCGAAGAGGAGTTCGTCACCGAAGAGCAGGCCATCGAAGAGCTACTGACGGCCGGTCTCGAAGCGTACCGGCACGAGCCGACGATCGACGAGGAGCGGACCGGGTTCGGGGCGCAGGCCGAAGAGAACCTCTTCGACACCGGCAGCGACCCGGGCGACCAGGACAGCCTGTAAACACCGACGCTTTTCCCGCTTCTTTCGCCGCCCGCCACAGGCATTTCAGTGGACGCTACCGATCCGTGACGGTCGCGCTCTCCCGCGCCGAGCGGGACCGATCAGAACGTGCCACTGAACTCGTCGTCGTGTATGATTCGCCACTTTGTCGGTCGTATCGGTTCGATTACCCCGGAGTCGAAGTTTCGTTTGCGCGCCTCGTACGTTCGGTAGCGATTCCCCTTCGTAGTGAACTGTCCGGTCCCGTGTTCGCCCCGAAGACCGCCCAATCCGTCCGCTTGTCCGTGTTGAACCATGACGCCAATTTGACGTTCTCTTCGGCGATGAGGTCGAACACGTCGGAGATCCACTTTGCCTTCTCCTCCGGTCGATACTGTCCGTCGTACTTCGAAGACGACCCGTACTCCGGGACACAGAGTGGTTTCGAGGCGAGACTCCGCATCCGTCGAATCATCGGATCGAACTCCTCTTCGGGACGTTTCCAAGTCGACCACGAGAACTGATCTCCGAAATTGTAGCCGTCGATCCCGATCCAGTCGACGTAGTCGTCTCCGGGATAGAATGTCTCTGCGCGGTGCGCCCCGACGTCGTTCGAATTCGGCGACCAGATCCACTGTACGCTCGACTCCGCCAGCCCCACTTGCGAGAACCGGTCGTGAAGACGACGCCACGCCGCGCGGTAGGTCGCCGGATCGCTCCCGCTCCACGGATACCACGTCGCATTCATCTCGTGTAACGGTCGGACGTAGAATCGACGGTCGGGCCGTCCCGATCGAACCCACCGTGCGAGCCTCGACGGGCGACGGGACGTAGCCTGTCATCGAGAGATGCACCCGAATCGGGTTCGCCCCGACGATAGGTTCCGAAAAAGTAGTCGCGCGTGAGGCGAGTGCGTCGTACTCGCCGACGATCAGAGACGGTCGCGCGTCCGTCGGGACCGACCTCGGCGCTTGTTTCGCCCGAACAAACTGCTCACGGGCCCACTCGTCTTCGACTGTCGTCGCTCTCGGGTTCCAAGCCCCTTCTTCTCCTGCCCGCCGACGAGGTTCGCTACTCGGGGGACGCCGATTCGGGTCGCGGCCCACGCGACGACGACCATCGCCGCTTCCACGAGGTGGCGACGCCAGTCGATACCGAGCGTTCGACAGATGAGCGGGATAGAGACGAAGATATTGAACAACATGACCGGGAGGAGGTGGTCAGAAACGAACGCGACGAACCCGCCAGTGAGGAACAGCCGCGCACCGATGAGCACGAGCGCGACGTTCAACACGTCCTGTGTCAACTCGATCGACTGACTGTTCCTGCCCTGCCACCCGCTGCTTTGCCCGCCGATGGACGGGACAGCCGTCGTCACTCTGTCGCGGACCGACCGCGTGCCCGCGAGTGATTCTCGTTTCCGGGGACGTCTTCCTCGGCTCATAAATTTGGTAACACTCGGAGTGTGAAGAATCCCCGTCAGTCGTTCGTCTGACGCCCCCGCGGACGTGTTATGCAGTGCATACTTTTCACACCGCTCTCAGAGTCGGCCCGACTCGCGGGCGAGCAACAGTGCGGGTAGCGTCCAGCCGGTGATCGGTCCGTCGCGGGCGACGGCGAGCGCGTCTTCGACCGGCACGCGCCGAACTTCGATGAACTCGTCGTCTTCTACGTTCTGTGGACCCGGCGCGAGGTCGGTCGCGACGACGACGCCGCGTCGTCTTCGGAGCCAACTGACCGGGTAGTACGACTCGACGAGTCGCACGTCGCCTGCGACGTATCCTGTCTCCTCTCTCAGTTCGCGTGCGCCGGCTTCGACGAACGATTCGCCGCCTTCGACGCCGCCCGTGGGACAGGAGAGTACGGTCTCACGCAGTCGGGGCCGATACTCTTTGATGAAGATCACCTCGTCTCCGTCGACCGCGACGACGGCGACTGTCTCGGGGATTTCGAGCCACGCGTGACGGACGGTCCGGCCGTCCGGTCGGACGAGGCGATCGACTCCGACTGTCACTCGACCGTGGCCGATCGAAGACGAGGCGCTCAATCGCCAGTTGTCGTCTCTCATCGTCGAGTGGAGTTCGTCGAGAAGACTCTAAACCCCCCGCCGGAACCGTCGCTCCGACGAGGGCGTCTAAAGCACGGTGGGAAACGCACGAACGTCGTTGACGCTCGGCGTGGATACAATTCAATCCCCTCCGGGCAGAGAGTTTGAACTGCAGTTGGTACCACTGCATCGACTGATATATGTGTGGGGGATAATATCTTAACCCCTTCAGTGTACGATGGTGACCACGTCGTCCCGTCCTGAAATCGAGCGGAGGGACCAGGAATCGGTGCCTCTGTAATCGCGACTCGCTCGCGCCGGGTGTGCTCTGGTCTGGCGGGAATGGTGTCGGATATGCGTGAGGTGTCGGATGACTACCCCACGCTGCTGGTCGTCGCTAGACGACGACCACCATCCGGAATGCTACAATTCGTATATCCTCCGGGCAGGGGACACCGAATTGCGTCCGGGAATTCGGATTCACACCGTATTATCGTGGTGGCTATATAGTAACTGCTCTCGATTCGAAGGGGTTATACTGTTACGTGTGACTCGCGGTAGCACGACTCTCTCTCTCGGTTATCGAACCTCGAACCGTTCGAGCGCCGCCTGCAGTCCGGACAGGGTCGCACGTCGAGACGCGAGCGACGCGAGTTCGTCGTCGACGCGGTCGAGTTCGTCCGCGAGTTCGGCTGCGAGTTCGTCGGCGTCGCGCGCGCCCACCTCCAACTCGACGCGGCGGATGTGTTTGCACGCCACGTCGCGGTACTGGAAATCCGGGCAGGTGCAAGCAGGCTCGCGGGTGTCCACGTGGTACGCGCCGCCTGCCTTCGTTCGAACGTCGTACAGGTCGGGTGCGGTCTCCCGGACGAACATCGTCTCGGTCAGCGCGCGAACGTCGCGCTCGTCGACGGAGTCGGGTGCGGTACGAGAAGCGGGTGATCGGTCTGTCGTGTCTGGTGTCATCGTCGCCGTGGTGTGTTTCGGATCGGCGGGTCGTTTGAGCGACAGTCACCACGGACTGTCGCGTGCGGTTCAGGCGCTCGGAGCGTCGTTACTACCCGTTTCAGGGGATGAACCGACTTAAAGGGTCGTCTCTGTCGAAGTGGTAGATTCGCCCGACAAACACGTCAGGAAATCGGTGGACGTGAAGACGGCCGACGACGGCGACGCCGACTCCGACCCATCGCGATTCTGCTGACTACGACGACCGCGACTGCGACGAGATAGTAGGTCGCGATCCGACCTACCTCCCAGAGTGCGTGACTCGCCGGTAGTCCCACCGCTTCGAGCGCGTAGACGACCTGCTCGAGCCGCCCGTCGTAGAGGAACGCGGTCACGAGATACGAGGGCAGAAACAGGATTCGAAACCCGACGAACGAGTAGATGTCCACGACAGCCGGAAGCCACGACGTGAGCGTCAGCCCGACGAACAGCACGAGCGTCATCGCCGCGGTCAGTGGCGATCGGCTGCGGCCGTCGTCGTCGCGTGGCTCGCCGGTCGACGCCTCCGCGAGGTAGTCCGCCAGCGTTCGCAACTCGGTCGGATCGACGCCGAACGCACGCACGTCGTTGTCGTCGACAGTGTTGTCCAGCCGGAGCGATCGGTACTGATCCGGGCCGAACCGAATGCCGGGGACGACGCCCGCGACCGTCAGACCCAGCCGCGCCGCCACCATCGGAAGCGGTACTACCCGGAACGGCTTGCCCGCCGCCCGATAGACCTCTCGGACGACCGCCGCGAGCGTCAGTTTCTCCGGTCCACCGAGTTCGTACGTCTGCTCTCCGTGTTCGTCACACTCCAGTGCGTCGGCGATCATCGACGCGAGGTCGTCCACCCAGATGGGTTGGAACCGCGTCTTCCCACCGCCGGGGAGCGCGGTCAGATACGGCGTCGTGAGCCGCCTCGTGAACGGGACGAATTCGCCACCCCGTCCGAACACGACTGATGGTCGGAGGACGGTCCAGTCGAGCGTCGACGCTCGAACGACCTCCTCGGCGCGCCCCTTCGCTCGGAGGTACGCGGTCGCCCCGTCGACGTCGGCACCGAGTGCACTCAGTTGCACGAATCGACTGACGCTCCCCGATTCGGCGGCCGTGACCAACACCTCGGTTCCGCCGAGATGGACGTCGAGATGCCGTTCGTTTCCGCCACGCGGTTCGAACAGCGGTGAGAGGGCGACGAGGTTGACGACGGCGTCCACGTCGTCGACCGCGGCTTCGACTGCCGCATGGTCTGTCACGTCGGCGGCGACGGCGCGGACGCGGTCGGGGAGCGTCGATTCCTCTGGATGACGTGCGAGGACCGTGACTTCCTGTCCACGCCCGTCGAGCGCTTCTACCAGCCGCGATCCGATGAACCCGGTTCCGCCAGCGACGAGGACTCGCATGGCTGATTCGACGCGGTGGACACTGATTACCTCACCCCGTGGCCGTCACGTCAGCCGTCGTCGGCCGCGACGTGGGGCGTCATACTACCTCCGAGCCGTTTACTCTCTCACTCCCGAGCCGTCCACCCTCACCGGACGCGTCGGGCGGTAGCACGGTGCCGATCCCACTGTATCCGCGCCCATTCTAGCAGGCTGTCGTCCGTTCCATCGAGGAGCGCCCGCAGCTGTCCGTCGTCGTCGTACGCGGCGACGAGCGCCCGATCGTCGGCCAGCGTCAGTCCGAACCGAATCCGCTCGGGTCGCTCGTAGAGCCGAAACCTCGGCACGCTGACCACGAACGCGAATTCGTCCGGGTTCAGCGACCGGGCGGCGGCCACGGTCTCGGCGTCTAGCACCAACTCGGTCTCGACGCCGCGGAGGACGAGCTTCGCGTGCGCTTCTTGGTACAGTCGACTCAAGACGGGTGACACCATCCGCACACGGTCGGTCGAGAGCGATTCGACGCGAGATACGTAGTGCGTGAGCGGTGCCTGCGGGTCCGTCTTCGACGCGACGACAACGGTGGCGTCGTCGACGTGAGGCAACGGAACGACCTCGTAGGGCAACCCTCGGTAGATCGGTTCGAGTTCGGCGATGTGACCTAATCGGTCGAGATACGCCGCGTGCTCGTGTGCGACGGTCCTTCCGATCGTCGTGAGGTGGTATGCACCGCCGCGTTTCTCGGCCCACCCGCGTTCGACGAGCGCGGCGAGGGTGCGCTGGACGCTGCGGTGCGAGAGGTCGACCGCCGCGGCGACGTCACTCGGGGTTCCTGGTTCCGCTTGGAGGTGGTCGAGCAATCGAAGGCGATCCGACGACCCGACGAGGAACCGGGCGGCATCCTGTACGTCCATCGTTCACTTCGACCGCTTCGTATCCGCCTAAACCTGTCGCTGAAGCGTACTCTTTTATGATGGTTGATCATCATTTGTTGCCACGGTGCCCGATTTAGGCGCCCCGGTGTCGCAACTCGCCGCTCGAGGCTGTCCGGACGACGCGGTTTCGACCCTTCCGGCGGGTGCGGAGGGTGTGGTCGTCCCGTACCGACTCCAAAGTTGACGCCGAGGTCGACACGGGCGCAGACCACGACCTGACGTCCGATGACCGCCCACGAACGCCGCTCGCCTGATTCGCTGGACGCGCTGACGTCAGCGGTCGAGATCGGCCACCGGGCCGTCGACTTCGGAGAGCAGTCTGTTCCAGCGGTAGTCGACCGAACGGTCGTCGTCGAACTGTCTGGCGGTCACGACCGTCGATTCGGTCTCGGCCGTGATCGCCTCTGAGACAGAGCCGAAGACGAATCGGTCGAGTAGCGACTTCTCTTCCGGTGCGCCGATAATCGTCACGTCGTACGACGCCGCCCGGTCGATGATCGTCTCGGCCGCGTCGTCGGTTTCGACGAGTTCGGTCTCAATGTGCTCGACGGGATCGACAACGTAGTCGACGTAGTCGAGGATCTCTCCTCCCGCCTGTCGTTCGACGGACGTCGCTTCCGGCGAGAGGCAGTGGACGGCGTCGATGTGTGCGCCGTACGCACGCCCGAACGCCCGTGCGACTTCCGCGGTGAGCGTCGAGTGGATGCCGCCTCCCGCGGCGAGCAGGACGCGTTCGACGGATCGACCGGGGGTGTGCGCGCGCTCGACGAGCACGTCGCACGACGCCTCCGAGAGCAGTTCGTCGATACGACTCCGGCCGAGCGGCGAAGCGTCGTCGAACTCACCCGAACCACACGCGACGAGCGCGTCGCACTGTCGGCGTTCGACCACGTCGAGGACGGCCTCCACGCGGCGATGAGCGACGCAGACGACTCCATTGACGGGGGTTTCCGGAGCCGATTCGACGATCCGCTCGGTGAGTCGTTCGATCTGGTCGACCGCGTCTGAAACCGCTGGCTCGGTCCGTCGCAGTTCCTCGGCCTCGGCGTCGCGGAAGTCGTCGAGCGATCGCTCACCCGGTACGACGGCGACGGAGAGCAGCAGCACCTCGCCGTCGCGGTCGGTCGCGAGCGCCCGCGCGGTGCGGAAGAACCGCTCGACACCGACCGCTGACTCGTCCGAACGCGCGAAGATCGGTAGGAGGACGCGGTACTCGTCGTCGTCTCGCTGTCCTGCGAGGAGCGTGCGAACCTGTTCGGTGACGTCCCGTTCACCACCCGACGCTACTATCAGGGAAACGGTCCCATCGGTCATATCGTCGCCGTCGTTCTCCAACACCGTGGTCGTATCGTTCGATGAAAAGTGCGAACTCTCCGTGCTATTCTGTTCTGTCCGCGGCGCTCGGCCCCGCTCGGACGACGACGACCGGCGTGGTCGTCCGATTCCGGATCGTACCCGTCGTCGATCCGAAAACGAACCGCCGGAGCCGACCTGTCGTCGGCGCGCCGAGAATCGTCACGTCGTGGCACGTTGACTGCTCGACGATGGCCTCCGTGACGTCCTCTGCCTCGAAGGTCCACGAATCGACCCGGTCGATCCCCGCTCTCTCGGTGAGTTCCTCGAGGCGTCGCTCCATGTGCTCACGCTCGGCCGACGGTGTGCCCTCCACGGCGACGTGCAGTAGTTCGACCCACGCGCCCGCGGCCCGAGCGATCGCGACGCCAGTCTCGATTGCGAGTGCCGAATGCGGGCCGCCAGCTACGGGAACGAGTACGGACGCGACGTCGTCGATCGCGACGTCGCCGGTGAGTCCGATCACGTCGCAGTCGGCGCTGCTGGCGATTCCCGCGCCGAAGTCGTCGAAGAGGCCGCTCGATCCCTCCGCGTCGAGGACGACGGCGTCCGCATTCGATCGCTCGACTGCGTCGGCGACGGCGCGAGTCGAACTCGGTCCGACCCCGACCGTGTCTCGAACGGCGACGGCGGCGGTATCGACCTCGTCGAACGACCGAGACGGGGCGCGATCGGTCTCGAGTTGTCGGGCTTCGAACTCCGCCGGATCGACGACGGTCGACCGCGGGCCGGTGACGAGCGTCGCGGCGTGGAGATCACCCTTCCGACTGCGGGCGACCGCGACGCAGAGGTCGCCGCCACGCGTCGTCGGTTCGTTCCTCGATACCGGCACGACGACGTCACGTCTCTCGACGAGTCGCTCGCCTTCGTCGTCGTCCCGCGGTACCGGCAGTAAGATACCAGCCGAGCGGACGCTCATACACCTCACTCCTTTTGTTACAGCATAAATCACTCGACAATTCTCGGTGATACTCAAAAAAGAGTGGTGGAACTGCGCAGTCGGCACTTGTCTGGTCAGTTTACTCTCCCCGGTACGTGACGATCCGACCCCACGAGGTCGTCTTGCCCCAGAGGCCAGAGCGCATGCACTCTAACTCCACGATCTGTGAGTTGTCGACGAAGAGGTTCACGTTCGGTCCGAAGTTCTTGATGTACCACTCGAACATCTCCGGGCCGGGCGCTTCGAACACGCAGTTTTCCATGCCGAGTTCGTCGGCGATCTCGTAGACGACGTCGGTTCGCCACTCGTGGACCTCTTCGGTGATGCCCTCTGCTTCCACCATCAATAGCTCCGCACCGGCGTCGAGGTGTCGCTTGCCTTCCTCGATAGCCATCTCGGGGTCCTGCTGGATCTCGGCTTCGAGTTCCTCCGGACTCGACGCCCCGCCCGCCCCGAACTGGACGTTGATCTCGGGTTTCGGCTGGAGGCCCTTCTCCGCGACCATCTCGGTCATCGCGACCATGTCGTCGGTGTCGATGGCGAGAAATCCCGACGAGAGTTCGACGATGTCGAAGCCGAGTTCGCCCGCCTCCTCGACGTACTGCTCTACTTTGCCGTTATCTTTGACGAGCACGTTCTCGACGAATCCGCCGGTCGATACCTTGACGTCGTATTCGTGGCAGATCTCTATGAGTTCGCGTACGGCTTCCTCGGGCATCAGCGCGAACGAGCCCCCGGAGAACTTGTAGATGTCTACGTACCACCCCATCGTCTCCAGGATATCACGGAGTTCGCGCGGGCCCATCGGGTCGTAGTAGGGGCCGCGCATTTCGGTGATCCCCTTCGTCCGCGGTTTCTCGGGTCGCTCGTTGACGTGTAGGAAGTCGAACGCGCGGTCGATGTTGCGGTCGCTCATGGTGCGACTAGTCTGTTTCCGGCGCGAACACTTAGCACCAATACGCCGCCATGTTGAACGTCAATCGAGGATATATTTGACAGAAAGACGTATCCGAATGTGGATAGTTTTAGGTCGAGACCGGCCGTAGGCCGACGCGATGGTCCGTGAACGAACCCGGCGTCGGTTCCTCGAACTCGCTGGTGCCGGAACCGGGCTGGCGCTAGCCGGGTGCGCTGGGGCGAACAAGAGTGGATCCGGTGACGGAACCACTGACTCGCAGACGTCTCCTGCGACATCGTCCAGTACGAGCCAGTCTTCGACGAGTACCGAGACGGCGACTGAGACCGAGACGCAGACCGAAACGACCACAGACGAACCCACAGACACAACCATGAGTACCGTATTTCACTTCTCTAGTGCCGCATCCGAACAGAAACACGCCGTCGCCAACGTGTCGAACCTCCTCGCGGACGATACAGTCGACCTCGGAACCGTCGCGCTGGTCGCGAACGGCGCGGGCGTGAAACTCCTCACGAAGAAGGACTCGAACTTCCCGGACGAGGTCAGCGGGCTCACGAAGAAAGGCGTCGAACTCAAGGCGTGCGAGAACTCGATGAACGCTCTCGGCTTCGAGAAGAGCGACCTCATCGACGGCGTCGACTCCGTGCCGTCCGGCGTCGGCGAACTGACGAAACTCCAGGCGGGGAAGGGATACGCCTACATCAAGACCCCGTAACGTCCGCTTCCGAACGCTCTTCTCTCGAAGCGGTGCCCGTACGCGACCTTCCGAACCAAACCAGTCCACGCCCGCTCGCTGCTGTTCGTCACCGAGTCCGATTCTACACAGAACTGTCTATCAATGCCATCGATCTAATCCGAAGTACTCATACTTGTGCGAACACGAAACACGGGATATGAACAGAGCCGAGAAGGCCGCCCTCCAGTTGCAGGCAGTCGCGGTCTTACGGATGCTGAAGGAGACGCGGACGTACGACGAACTCGCCGACGTGACGGAACTTCCGGCCGGCGACCTGAATCGGTACGTCAACGGACACGTCCTCCCGGGGACCGAACGCGCCCGCGAGGTCGTCGAGGGCGTCGGACGGGACGCGTTGGCGACCGAACTCGAAGCACGCGTCGCCTTCGACGACGAGGGGTACGTCGACAACTCCGGCGTCGTCTTCGATCAGTCGTTTCTCGACCTCGTCGCGCCCGTCGCCGCCAACGCGTTCGAATTCCAGCGCCCGGACGTCGTCCTGACGGCGGCGACGGACGGCATCACTCTGGGTGCGGCGATGGCGAGTTACTTCGACGCGCGACTCGCCTACGCCAAGAAGTCGAAGGAGACGGCCGTCGAGGAGTTCATCGAGTCCCGCCAGCGACTCGCCTCGGGGATCGAACTCACCTACTACCTCCCCGCGAGCGCGCTTTCGAGCGGTCAGCGCGTGCTCATCGTCGACGACCTCATCCGGTCGGGCGAGACGCAGGAACTCCTCCTCGACATCGCCTACCAGGCCGACACTAACGTCTCGGGCGTGTTCGCGCTCATCGCCGTCGGCGATGAAGGCATCGACCGGGCGACGGAACTCACCGACGCTCCCGTCGCGGCACTCACCGGCTTCGAGTGAGACCGAATTAGCACGTTTGTGCATAGTCTTCGCTACTCGGATAGCAACCCTTAAAATCGTAAGCACGGTTATGCTCACACACACGTTATGGGCGTCAACGACACGAACACCGATTCGTCCTCGGGGATAGGTAGGTTTCTCGCGGACTACTTCAACTTCGAGGGGCACAACACGACTCTGAGACGAGAGATTCTGGCGGGGTTCACGACGTTCCTGACGATGTCGTATATCGTCGTCGTGAACCCGAGCGTGCTGGCGGCCCACCCGGCCAACAACCTCCCCGGTATCGCGCTGGCGGGGTATTCGACCACCGCGACCATTTCGATGATCACCGTCGTCACGATCATCTCGGCGGCACTCGCCACGCTCGTGACCGCGTTGTACGCGAACCGACCGTTCGCGCAGGCGCCCGGTCTCGGCCTGAACGCCTTCTTCGCGTTCACGGTCGTCGGCGCGCTGGGAATCCCGTGGCAGACGGCGCTCGCGGCCGTCGTCGTCGAGGGACTGGTCTTCATCGGACTGACCGCCGTGGGTGCGCGCGAGTACATCATCAACCTGTTCCCCGAACCGGTCAAGTTCGCGGTCGGGACCGGGATCGGCCTCTTCCTCGCCATCATCGGACTCGAAGAGATGGGCATCGTCGCCGGTAGTTCGGCGACGCTCGTCACCCTCGGCAACGTCGCCCAGCAGCCACAGGCGATGCTCGGTGCGCTCGGTCTCTTCCTCACGCTGGCCCTCTACGCCCGCGGGATCAAGGGTTCGATCATCATCGGCGTCGTGACGACGACGATCGTCGGCATTCTACTCACCTTCTTCGGCGTCGTCGCGCCGGGCGTCCTCGCCGTCCAGGCGATCCAGCACGGACACGTCGCGTGGGCCAAACTGCCGAGCGCACACTACGACATCTCTCCGCTCGCGGGCGCGTTCGTCTCCGGGCTGAACAACGTCGAGGCGTTCTCGTTCGCGCTCATCGTCTTCACGTTCTTCTTCGTCGACTTCTTTGACACCGCCGGCACGCTGACCGGTATCGGACAGGTCGCGGGCTTCCTCGACGACGACGGCAACCTCCCCGACATCGACAAGCCGCTGATGGCCGACGCCATCGGGACGACCGTCGGTGGTATCCTCGGGACCTCCACCGTTACGACGTACCTCGAATCGGCGACGGGTGTCGAGGAGGGCGGTCGCACCGGCATGACGTCGCTGGTCGTCGCGCTCCTCTTCCTCGTTGCGCTCCTGTTCGTTCCGCTCGCGGTCATCGTCCCGACCTACGCCTCTCACATCGCGCTGGTCGTCATCGGCATCATGATGCTCCGCAACGTCGCGGACATCGCGTGGGACGACGTGACCTACGCGATTCCCGCCGGGATGACCATCCTCATCATGCCGTTCACCTACTCGATCGCCTACGGCATCGCCGCGGGCATCATCACGTACCCGATCGTTAAACTCGCCGCGGGCGAACTCGACGACGTCCGACCGGGCCACTGGACGCTCGCCGGTGCCTTCGTGGTCTACTTCGTCGCTCGAACGAGCGGACTGCTCCAATATCTCGTCCACAACGGACTCTAGCCGCCCTCGCCTCTCTCCGACGGAGGAGTCGAGCGACGATCGGTCGTTTTCGATGTCTTTCTGCGGTATCGCGAGCAGGCAATAGAAACTGCTCTCGGTCGTCGTGTATCGAATCCTCTCGGCTGTTGTGTCTCGAATCCGTTCAACCGCATCGAACGATAGTCTTGACTACCTCCGAGATCCCGCTCGATGACGATCGAACTCGGGGTTATCGACAGATTCGGTGTACACTGGCCGCCAAGCGCGGCACTGCTATCGGTGTCTCTTTAGATCGCTTCGTCCGTCGACGTGGCGCTTACTTACCGGAGTCGCCCTGCACAGTTCCGGCAGAACGTGAACGCGGGGTCGGGATCGTTCTCGACGCCGCAGTGGGGACAACAGCCGTCGACCATTCGTTGAATCGGCGGTGCACCGATCCAGCCCCCCGGCGGTACCGCTAACTCGTGTGCTTCGACCGACCGATGTGACGTCGAAGTAGTCCCCCGTCGTGGCTCCGTCCGCTCGCTCGATCCCGGTCGCTCTGGCTGTGAGGCGCCACGGCCGACGACCGATTCCCGTTCGGCTTCGAAGTATCGGTATAGCAACGCGTGGACGAGGATAAGCCCGACGACGAAGATAGCGATCGTAATCCAGACGCCCATGCTCATGCTATTTGTTGGCATGATACTTTGATGCTTCGGCGTGTCTCCGTCGGGTGGATTGAATCTCACGTCCGACGAGTAATCCGTCAGCGTGTAGATCCGACGTCCGGGCGACTGCACTCGGATCAAGCGATAGACGAGGTCGACTCGTCGACGACGGAATCGACGTCCCGGTCTCTACTGGTTCTCCGACTCTCGAGTCACGACTAGCGATTCTCTGCTAAAACCTCTCTCAGCCGAAGTCGACGTTAGTCTACCTCTGGCGTTGTTCGCCCCGTTCGGGTTCCTCGAAGTCGCTTCGAGCCGTCTTAGGAATCTCTGTGAGACTGCGTCGCGCCGTCGATCGACCGTCGGAACTCGTCGAACTGCTTCAGGTCGTCGGGCAGTTCGTAGGGGATCTCCCGTTCCTCCTGCCGGTTCGTGAGTCGACCGTCCTCGGCGATCGGTTCCGCATCGTCTTCGTGACCGGGCTTGGTTCGGACGCTTCGGGCGGGCATCCCGACGACGACGTGGTGTGCCGGAACATCGCCCTGAACCACTGCACGAGCGCCGACGACAGAGTTTTCACCGACCTTGCACCCCGCACGGACCATCGAATCGTACGTGACGCGAGCGTCGTCTTCGATGATCGTCTCGAAGTTTCGGACCTCGGTCTGGTCGACGATGTCGTGGTCGTGACTGTAGATGTGGACGCCGTCGGAGATCGAGCACCGACTGCCGATGGTGAGTTTTCCACGGTCGTCCAAGTGGACGCCGTCGTGGACGACGGTGTTGTCCCCGATCGTGATGTTGTGTCCGTACGAAAAGGAGATCCCTTTGAACAGGCGGAGATTGTCGCCTGCGTCCTCGAAGAGGTGGGTGGCGAGCATCTGTCGGAATTGGAGTGCGAACGCGACGTTGTCGGCCATCGGTGTCGCGTCGAACTGACGCCAGAGCCACTGGAGGTGCTTCGAGCGTCGGTATCGTTCCTCGTCTTTCTCGGCGTAGTATTCGCTCTCTAGCGTTGCATTACACGGGTCGTACCCCTGCAAGCGCACACGGGTCGCAGTCGAAACAGTCCCACCGTTCTGCCACCGTTCGTACGCCTCACGGTCCCCGAACAGGTCGACGAGCACATCCTGTACGATCTCACACGTTCGCTCGTCGGACGAGAGTCGCTCATCGACCTCCGCGATGAAGGCGTCGACACCGTCGGCGGCCTCCTCGGGGAGGTGGACGTGACGCTTGGTCATAATCCGTTGGTTCGACCGGAGATATGAAATGGATTCGGGTGTGTGCAGCGGGGACCGAACCGCGCGGCGCTTGCCGATATCGGCCCTGTCTGCATGTGTCGCAGCCACTGCACTCGTCGACTTGGGAATCGGTCCGGCTAAGTGGCACGCGGACCTAACGCTCGCGTATGAAGTACCGGACACTCGGCGATTCCGGCGTAGAGGTGAGCGAGGTCGGATTCGGTGCCTGGGTCGTCGGCACCGACTGGTGGGGCGACCGAAACGGCGAGCAGGCCATCGAACTGGTCCGACACGCCCTCGATCAGGGAATCACGTTCTTCGACACCGGCGACGTGTACGGTCACGGTGAGAGCGAGAAGGTCCTCGCGGAAGCCCTCTCTGAGCATCGAGACGAAGTCACGCTGGCGACGAAGATCGGCTACGACTTCTACAACAACCCGCAGGCGGGCCACGGCGAACTCCCGAAACGCCTCGAACCCGACTGGATTCGAACCTGCGTCGTGCGCTCGCTCGACCGGCTCGACACGGACCACATCGAGTACCTGCAACTCCACAACGCGAACGTCGACGAGGTGACCCCCGAGGTCGTCGAAACCCTCGAATCGCTCCGCGAGGAGGGCGTCGTCGACGCGTTGGGCTGGGCGATGGGTCCGTCGATCGGGTGGCTCGCGGAACACGAGCGCGCGGTCGACCTCGACTTCGACGGCGTCCAGACCGTGTTCAACGTCTTCGAACAGACACCCGGTCGACACGTCTTGGACTACATCGACGCGGCCGACGCCGACACCTCGGTCGTCGCGCGCGTTCCGCACTCCTCCGGACTGCTGAACGAGCAAGTCACGCCCGAAACGGAACTCGAAGCGGGCGACCACCGCGGCTTCCGTCCGGACGCGTGGTACGAGACGGGTTGGGAGAAACTCGAATCCCTCCGCTTCCTCGAACGTGACGGCGAGCGCACGATGGGACAGGCCGCCATCCAGTGGCTCCTCTCACACGACGCTGTCGCCTCCGTGACGCCGACGTTCCGGACGGCCGCGGACGTCGACGAGTGGGCCGCCGCGTCCGAGACGCCGCCGCTCTCCCACGAGGAAGTCGCTCGCGTCGAGGAACTGTACGCCGACAACTTCGGCATCGACCGCAACGACGGCATGGACTCGCTGCGCTCGTCGGTCGACGGTGACGACATTCGGGCGGCCGGGATCGAAAAGCGGGTCGCAGACGACTGAGCGACGATGCAGAGCGCATCGGTTTATCGGTGCGCGACGCACTGTCGCGGAGGTGTGACGACGACTGAGCGGCAGTAACCGTTCGCGCCTCCGGGCGCGAACACGTACCGCCGCGGTGGGTGACGACTGAGCGGCAGCAGACGTACACGCCTTTTGGCGTGTACACTTGCCGCCGCGGAGGTGTGACGGCGAAACTGCGGAGCGGCAGTGACTCGCCGACTCGGTTTGTCGAGTCCGAACACACCGTCGTCGAAGTGTAATAGAGGGACGCTCGCGTCCGACGCGTCGAACAGCCAGTTTGATTGTCTCCACGGTCGATTCTCCCCGTATGCAACGACGCGTACTGAAGCAGTTCGTCGAACTGACACTGATTCTCCACGGGCTGATGGCCGCCGCCGTCTTCGTCGACGCCGTGATCCGCGGGCGCGACAAGCGCTGGGCCCTCGGCACGCTCGTCGGCGGCGTTTTCGGTGCCGTTCCGTACCTCGCAGCGGGCGCGGTTCAGGACCGATTCGGCGGCGACGACGAGGAAGACGAGTTCGACGACGAGGAGTTGGATAGCTTCGACGAAAACGCAGAGATCGAGATCGAAGTCGCGGAGTAATTCGGTCGGTCGCGGTGACCGAGCGCTCTACGCCAGGAAGACGTGTCGCGGCCGGTCCGCGAGGACGTCTCGACCCCACGACACCGTATTGCGGAAGTCGTCCGAGCGGAAGAAGCCCATCGCGTCCTCTCTCGAGCGCCACTGACTGGCGATGAACATGTCGTTTTCGTCCTCACTGTTGACCATCAGGTCCGACTCGTGGTGGCCCTCCATCTCGGCGAGCGCGTCGCCGACGACGTCGAACTTGCTGACGAAGTCCTCGCGGTGTTCGGGCTTGACGGTGTAGAACATGCCCATCGTGCCGAATCCGGACTCTTCACCCGCACGAGCGACGATTCCGGGTAACTCCGAGAGGAATCCGGCGGCGGTCTCGGCGGCGCTGGCCGTCTCCCAGATGCTCACGACGGCCGATCGACCCCGCTCGCGTGCCTCGTAGACGGCGGTCTTGACGTGCGTCGGGTAGTGATCGAAGTTCGAGCGGAGGCCCTCGACTTCCTCGAACAGTTCGGCGGGTTCGGCCTCGGAGTACAGGACGGTCGCGAACACGTCCTCGCCGTGGGGCTTCCCGGCGTAGATGTTCAGCCCTTCGAGTTCCTCGCGGATGGCCGTGGCGTCGGCCTCGTCACCGTCACTGTCGTCGCTCGACCCGCCGTGGTGTCCGGCGTCGCCATGGGCGTGTCCGGCGTCGCCATGAGCGCGTCCGCCTTGCCCGTGTGCGTGGTCGGCGCTTCCGTGGCCGTGACCGTGTGCGTGCGCCGATTCGCCGTGTTCGCTCGTCGGGACCGGATCGCCCGCGAGGTACGTGCCGAGGTCCGACGGCGGGAAGCGGCGGCCGACGTAGAACTGCCCGAACTCGCCGTACTTCGAGGACGCCTCGTCGAAGCGCATCTGATAGACGATGTCCTTGATGTCGGCGGGGTCGGAACCGAACAGCGTCACACCCCATTCCCAGTCGTCGAAGCCGACGCTGGAGGCGATGACCTGCTTGATCTTGCCGGCGAACTGCTTTCCCACGTCGCCGTGGCCCGACATGAGCGCTGCGCGCTCGTCGAAGTCTAAGTCGTACCAGTTGTGTTCCTCGCCGCGACGCTTACTCATCGGATAGAACGAGACGTACTCGTCGTCCGGGATGTCCGGCTTGAGTTTGCCTTCGATGTATCGGCGGAGTCCCTCGTCGATGTCCTCCTCGTTGCCCTCGAAGTAGTCGTCGGAGACGTAGCCCGAGACTTCGGTGACGGAGACGTACGACGTCGTCTGCTCGGTGAATCCGGCGAACGCCGTTCGCTCGAACCGTCGCTCGGCGGTCGAGAGGTCGTCGAGCGTCGGTCTGAAGTGGACGATCAGCAGGTCCGCCTTGTGACCGAGAATCGAGAAGACCGCGGATGCGCCGTCGTCGGCGTCTTCGAGTGCTTCGTGCGATTCGAGGTAGTTGACTCCCTCCTCGACGGCACGTCGCCGTTCGCGTTCGGGTGCGTCTCGCCACGCGTCCCAATCGACGGTACGGAAGTCGTGGAGCGCATACCACCCCTCGTCGGTCTGCGGAGGTTCGACCATACGTGCCCGTTAGAACGGACCGAACAAGGGGTTTGTGTGTTCCGCACGAACGCCGCGCCATCGTTCTGGTTCGAATACACTTTCGACCTGCCCTCGACCCCGGTCCGTGCGAGTGACCGTCTCCCACGACTGCCGACAGTCGAACCTTCCATATTCCTGCAGTTTATGTAACAATTGATCTTCGAGATTCGGCTATACTTCGCCGAAATCGGGCGATGTGGGCGCTATCTCCTTCTCGAGGCGGCACCAAAACGCTTTCAACTGCGCTCTACGGAAAGCCAGTAAATGCGGAAGAGCGGTCCGCCGAAGGGAATCATCTCGTACCTCGTCCTCGAGCTACTCTCCGAGAAACCCCGATACGGCTACGAAATTCTGAAAGAGATACGCGAGATCAGTGGTGGCCATTGGGAGCCGTCTTACGGATCGGTGTATCCGATTCTCTACAAATTTGAAGACAAGGGTTGGACAGAGCGGATCGAACGCGAGGACGAACCCGATCGGAAGTACTTCGGCCTCACCGACGACGGGCGGGAGGAACTCGATCACAAACGCGGTGAGTGCGGTACGACCGCGGACGACTTCGCCGACGTCATACTCGGATACTACCACGTCTACGTCGCGTTCGCGACCGACGAGCGGTTCCAGATCGACGCGCGCGAGGGACAGTGGCAGTTCGATGAGACGTTCAGTTCGTGGATCGTCGAGCAGATGATCCGACATCACGAACGCGACTTCGGGACGTTCGAACGGATCGACGACACGCCCGAAACGTTCTACGAGCGCCACGGTATCGACTCCGACGAGGAGTAACGGGGCACCCGTCTTTTCGAGTCGTCATCGGCCGTGTGTCGCCGTCAGTGGCGATCCGTGGCCGAAACGCTCACCCTCAGGACAGCAGTTGCGGTCCGAAGACGATCAGGAACAGCGCCATCAGCATCGTCAGACCGATCGAAGTCGTGATCGTCCGAACCAGCGTGTACGGCTGTTCGATCGGGAGTCGGGAGACGACGGCTTCCGTGCTTGTCCGAAGGATCCGTCCGCCGTCGAGCGGGTAGCCGGGAATGCAGTTGAACAGTCCGAGTTGGACGTTGATCCACGCAGTCCAGAAGAGCAGGTTCGCGATGACGAACACGGCTCCGGCACCGAGCGCTGACAACGGCCCGTGGACCACATAGAAGTTGGTGTTCCACCCGACGAACCCCGCGAAATTGTAGTCGAGGTTCGGCACCGTCACGCCCGCGAAGGGGAGCAAGAGCACGAGCAACAACATCACGAGTATCGACCCGCCGCCGGTGTTCCCGCCCATGATCGACAGGTAGGTCGCCGCCGGGTACGTTTTCACACCGAGGCTGTTGACGCCGACGCCGCTGAAGCCGCTCATGCCGCCGACGCCGAGGAATCCGCCGCTCCCGCCGTTCGGTGACTTACCGAGCGTCACGTTGTACGTCTTCTTCTGGGTCGCGTACCCGGATTTCTTTCCGTTGCCGTCGACGTACGCCGTCACCGAGACGTGCTGACCCACCTTTTTGTTGGAGAGTGCCTGCTGGACGTCCTGTGGATTGATCGTCCGCGTCCCGTTGATCGACGTGATGACGATCCGTTGGTCGGTCGGTGCGCCCGCGTTCTGCAGCGGGTACGGGTGGTTGGTCCCGTTGATCGGCTGTGCCAACACGCCGATCGGCCCCGTGACCTTGTCCGTCGATCCCGATCCGTCTTTCACCGTCAGGGTCGCGATCGGCCGGTTTTTGATCGCCTTCGCCAGACTCGACTCGGAGTGGACCTGCGTCCCGTTGACGGCGACGATCGTCTCGTTACGTGCGATCTTCGACGTTCCGCTGCCCGTCAGCGGCGAATCCGGTGCAGTCGAAGTCACGAGCAACGACCGATGGACGGTCACCTTCTGGGTCGACTGTCCGTGAGCGACGGTCAGTTGCACGTTCGAGGCGTCGGTCTTGCTCAGGATGTTGTAGAGGTTGGCGTTCGACGTCACGTTCTGTCCGTCGACGGCAACGATGCGGTCGCCCTGCTGGATGTTCGCTTTCGCCGCGCTAGAGGCCCCGTAGACCGCCCCGACGGACGCTCCCGGCGCGACAGAGATCGCTCCTGCGATCGGTCCAAACAGCAAGAGGAGTGCGATGATCGTGATGGCGAAGTTGTTCGTCACTCCGGCGGCGAACATCCGCGTGCGACTTCCTCGGTTGGCGTGGCGCTGACTCTCCTCGTCGGGTTCGACGAACGCGCCGACCGGGAGGATCGTGAGGAGGACGACACCCATCGATTCGATGTCGATGTCTTCGACCCGGCAGAGCAACCCGTGACCTCCCTCGTGGACGACGAGGCCGACGAGGAGTCCGAACACGATCTCCGGTGCGACCGAGAGCGGCAGAAACTGGTTGACACCGGGGATCACGAGGACGTTCTGCGGGTTGTTGACCGCGGTCGGTTGGGGGTGCTCTTGGAGGACGATGATCGCCGACTGGACCAACTGATAGAACATGCCGACCATCACGGCGAGGGCGACGCCGAGGCCGATGTTCGCCCACGCCCGCCAGAACCGCTTCGGGCGGGCGAGCCAATCGAGGAAGTCCTTCCCGCGCTGGGTGTGAATCGTCGTCAGCGGTCCCTGTACCCGGATGTACGAGGGAACCAACCCCTGCCCGTCGAGCCACATCGCCACGATCGCATAGAGGAGGACGCCCACGACTACCCACATCCAAGGATTCGAGAACAGCGAGGACGCGAGGGGGTTCATTAGCGAAACGAAGGTTTGGGGGCGTGAAATGCGTTCGGGTTAGCCGCCGAGCGTGACGGTTTAGGGGGTGTCGAACCGATCGACTCTCGGCGAGCGAGCACTGTCTCTCTAATCTGCTCGTTAGCGGCAATCTATACGCCTCTGTGCGGCGTCGTATACTGTGCTATGGCAGAACACGTCACACCAGTGGACGAACGGACAGTGCGAGACCTCGAATCGGCGTTCGACGGTACGATATTACGACCAACTGACGAGGGGTACGACGACGGTCGGACGGTCTGGAACGCGATGATCGACCGTCGCCCTGCGGTCATCGCCCGGTGTGCCAGCGTCGCTGACGTGATCGCGGCGGTGAACTTCGGGCGAGAGAACGGACTCCGAACGGCCGTAAAGGGCGGTGGGCACAACATCGGTGGGAAGGCAGTGTGCGACGACGGCCTGATGATCGATCTCTCCCGGATGGACGCCGTCGACGTGGACCCGGAAGCCGCGGCGGTCCGCGTCGAAGCCGGTGCGACCTGGGCCGACGTAGATCACGAGACCCAGACGTTCGGCCTCGCGACGACGGGAGGGCTCGTCTCGACGACCGGCGTGGCCGGACTCACGCTCGGCGGCGGAAACGGGTGGCTCGCCCGCACCTACGGGCTCTCGATAGACAACCTGCGGTCCGTGGACCTCGTCACGGCGACCGGCGACTTGGTGCGCGCGAGCGACGGGGAGAACTCGGACCTCTTCTGGGGTATCCGGGGCGGTGGCGGCAACTTCGGAATCGTGACCTCCTTCGAGTTTGATCTGCACGAAGTCGGTCCCGAAGTGCTCTCGGGGCTGATCATCCACCCGTTCGACGACGCTCGCGACGTGTTCCGATTCCACCGTGACTTCGTGGCCGACGCGCCGGACGCGGTCACTTGCCACGCGGCGGTGATCACCGCACCGCCCGCGCCGTTCCTCCCCGAGGACGTTCACGGGTCGCTCGTGGTCGCCCTCGTCGTCTGCTACTCGGGTGCCATCGAGGACGGAGAGGACGCACTCCGTCCGCTGCGGGAGTTCGGTGACCCCATCGCAGACGCCGTCGGGCCCCAACCGTACGTGGAGACGCAACAGATGTTGAACGACGCCTACGCACCCGGACGCCGGAACTACTGGAAGTCGCACTTCTTCGACGACCTGTCCGACGATGCAATCGACACGCTACTCAGACACGCCGAGACCGCCTCGTCGCCGTTTACCTCGGTCGTACTCGAGGCGATGGGTGGCGCGATAGAGCGCGTCGACCCCGCTGAGACCGCCTACCCCCACCGAGAGGCGGCCTACGCCCTCGGAATCTTCCCGGCGTGGATGGACCCGGACGAAGACGGCGAACAGATCGCTTGGGGACGACAGTTCTTCGAGGCCATGGCACCGTACGCGACAGGCGGCGTCTACGTGAACTACTTGGGTCAGGAGGGCCCCGAGCGGGTCAAGGCCGCGTACGGCGAGAACTACGGCCGACTCGCCGACCTCAAAACCGAGTACGACCCGGAGAACTTCTTCCGGATGAACCAGAACGTCGAACCGGCTGTCTGAATCCTCCGGCTCCCGCTTCGATTTTCGCGTCCCCCTCCGAACGGCAGTCCGACCGCCGAACTACGCTTCCTGCCGTAACCGCTTCACGACGAAGTCGGTCTCCAACTCGCCGAGGAAGTTCCCGAGACGCGGCCCCTGCGTCTGATCGAAGAAGAGCCGGTAGCCCGCTTCGAAGAAGTCGCCGACCTCGACGTCGTGTCGACGCGCCGTCTCGTAGATTTCGCCCTGAATCTCCTCGCCGGTGTGGCCCGCTGCGACGTACGTCGCGAGGTCCGAGAGCGCGGCCGCCACGTCGTCGGCGAGGTCGACTTCGGGGAGATCAGTCTGGAGGCGGTAGTTGTACTCGTTGTCCATCCGCTCGGCCCACGTCCGGGCCTTCTCGACGCGCTCCATCGCGTCTTCGATGGCCCACTCGGGCGTCTCGGCGGTGATGTGTCCCTCGTTGCGGGCCATCCGCTCTCTGAGTTCGGGGTCGTCGACCATCCCGAGGACGGCCGCGAACGTGTACGGGAAGCGAACGCGCTCTTCGCGCACCTCGTCGACCACCATCGGGTAGGCCCGTTCGGCGAGTCGCGTCAGGTTCTCGTCTTCCTCCTCGCCGAAGTAGATCCGCTCGAAGCGGTCGAACTCGTCGACCAGCAGGTCGATGCGAGAGAGGTCGAAGTCCTTCGCGCGCTTCGGGTTGCGAACGAAGAAGTATCGGAGCACTTCGGGTTCGAGCAGGGCGAGCACCTCGTCGACGGTGACGACGTTACCCGACGACGAGGAGAGCGCCTCGCCGTTCAGCGTGAACCACTCGTACACCATCGGCACCGGCGGTTCGATGCCGAGGACGTTGCGGGCGATGTCGACGCCGCTCGGCCACGAGCCTTCGGCGTGGTCCTTTCCGAACGGCTCGAAGTCGACGTCGAGCGCCTGCCACTGGGCGGGCCACTCGAAGCGCCAGAACAGTTTGCCCTCCCGGAACGTCGCGGTCCCCTCGTGGCCGCAGCCGTCGATGGTGCGGTTTCCGGCTTCGAGGTCCGTACAGACGTACTCGACGGTCCCTTCGTCCATGTCGACGCCGGTGACGGTGTCGGTGAGTTTGCCGCACTCGGCGCACTGAGCCATGAACGGGACGTACTCGTCGTCGACCTTGTCCTGATACTTCGAGAGTACCTCACGTGCGCGTTCGAGGTCGGAGAGCACCGTCCTGACGGGGTCGTCGAACGTCCCGTCGGCGTAGAGGTCCGTGTTCGAGAGCATCTCGACCGGCACGCCGATGCGCTCTGCGCTCTGGGCCAGCAGGTCCGAGAAGTGTGCGCCGTAGGAGTCGTGGTCGCCGAACGGATCGGGGATGGTGGTGTAGGGCTTCCCGAGGTTCTTCCCGAGCGCGCCCGCGTTCACGTCGCCGAGTCCGACGATGTTCCAGTCCGAGTCGGCCAGCTTTCGGGGAAGCTTCCGGAGCGGGTCCTTGTCGTCGCTGGTGAACAGTTGGCGGACCTCGTACCCGCGTTCGCGCAGTACCTCGGCGACGAAGTAGCCGCGCATGATCTCGTTGAAGTGGCCGAGATGGGGGATGCCCGACGGCGAGACGCCGCCTTTGATGACGACCGGCTCGTCGGGGTCGCGGGCCTCGATCTCGTCGGCGATATCGTCGGCCCAGAAGGCGTGGTACTCCTCGTCGTCCCCGTGTTCTCTGACCGCAGCGTCGATCACGCTTGATTCGTCTTCGGGAGTCTCGTCGGCGCTCATCGTTGTGCCCAGTAGCTCGGCTCGCTGCCGCTCTCGGGAATGATGTCGGTCCCGTCGTGGTCGCCGAGGAGGACGGCAGATTCGATTCGTTCGGGGTCGGTGCCGTCGAGGACGATCGTCCGCATCTCCGACCGCTCGATGAGTTTCGCTGCGAGTAGGTCGACGGGAGCCGAGGAACCGGCGTCGCGGCTCATCGGCGCGACCACCTCGACGAGTTCCGTCGGGGTGAGTTCGCCGTACTGTTCGGCGTTCTCGTCGACGTTCGGGTCGACGTCGTAGACGCCGTTGGCGCTCGTCGCGTAGACGAGCAGATCGGCGTTGACGTACTCCGCGAGCGCGGCCGCGACGGCGTCGGTCGTCTGCCCCGGCATCACGCCGCCCATGACGGTGATGTCGCCGCGTCGGATCGCGTCACCGGCCTCGTCGTAATCGTGGGCCGGCCGCGGGTCGACGCCGCTCTTGAGCGCGGCGATGAGTAACCGAGCGTTGATGCGCGTCACGTCGATGCCGAGTTGGTCGAGTTGGACTTCGTTCGCACCGAGGTCGCGCGCGGTGGTGATGTAGTCCCGAGCGACGCCGCCGCCGCCGACGACGATGCCCAGTGTGGTGCCCTCCCGTGACAACGACTCGACGACGGCCGCGTGCTCCTCGATTCGAGCCGAATCGAGGTCGGGCGCGAGCACGCTCCCGCCGATAGAAATCACGACTCTCATTGTCCACGGGTTGCTGTGAGGCGGGCTTAAGACTTATCAAGTCGAGGGAGGGGACTCGACGGTCGAGTCCGAGACGTCGTCGCGGCTGAATCGAGGACGAGCGTGCGACACCGCGACAACACTAAGACCCACGCCCCCCGCTGTCGAACCATGAAGGTACTCGGGATTCAGGGACCCGCCACGGAGACGCACGCGCTCGTGGCGCGACTCGTCCCGCGACTCGACGGTCGCGTCGCGACGGTCGACTGTCACACCGACGTCGCCGATGTCGACGGTGCCGTCGATCGGGCCGCAGCGGACGCCGATCCGCTCGATGGCATTTCGTCGGCGTATCGGCGGTCGGAGGGCGCGTGGACCGCACGCGCCGCCGACTGGACCGTGGGATCGGTCCTCGACGAACTCGCCCCGTCACACGACGTGGCGCTCGTGCTCGGGGCCGACGACCTGCGGGTACCGTTCGTCTCGATCGGCGACGGCCAGGATCCGGCTCGCAATCCCGACCGATCGATCCTCGCAGCCGACGCTGCCGACGGTGTCGACCTCGACGAACTCCTCGACGCGCTCGATCGGCTCGAACCCCACGTTACGCTCGAAGCGCTCGTTCACCGGCTCAAAACGTCTCCGCACGCCGACCGCTCGGGTGCCATCGCGACCTTTACCGGCCGCGTGCGGGCGAAAGACAGCGACGACGACGACCGGACGACGAAGCTGGCCTTCGAGAAGTACGAAGGGGTCGCCGACGACCAGATGGCGACGATTCGAGACGAGTTGACCGCGCGCGACGGCGTATTCGAGGTGTTGATGCACCACCGAACGGGCGTCATCCCCGACGGCGAGGACATCGTCTTCGTCGTCGTCCTCGCCGGGCACCGGAAAGAGGCGTTTCGCGCCGTCGAGGACGGTATCGATCGTCTCAAGGCGGAAGTTCCCATCTTCAAGAAAGAGACGACCGTCAGCGACGAGTTCTGGGTTCACGATCGGTCGTGATGATCGGCGGATAGGATCCAGTGCTCTCACAGACGTCACATCCGGATGTTATTGCCCAGTATTCGGTCTTGGCCGCTTGAAACGAACGAATTATCCCGACATTGAATTCGGAACATTCATAGACAATAGAAAGGTTCTAAAAGATCTATAAAACTTCTTAAGGCCTATGCAACAGTCCGGGGTGGATCGATTTTTGTCGATTTAGTCTAAATGTGACCGAATTACCCCTAACGTTCCTGCCTTTATATCTCCCCAGGAG
Source organism: Haloferacaceae archaeon (assembly GCA_963715525.1). Lineage (GTDB taxonomy): Archaea > Halobacteriota > Halobacteria > Halobacteriales > Haloferacaceae > MFD01721-c6. Next base: position 2,900,080 of record OY970248.1, on the reverse strand, counting down.
AGCTTACCGATGAGTGAGGAGACACCAGATGAGTGCCACAGCACAACCCTCCCCTGACAATCCGTCCAAAGAAGAACGCCTCAAGCAGTTCCTCGTGGACAAAGCACAGAACGGAGAACTGTACTTCAAGAGTAAATTCATCGCAGAGGAAGTCGGGCTCTCGCCCAAGGAAATCGGTGCCCTGATGGTCAAACTCCGTGACTCTGCGTCGGAGCTGACCGTCGAGAAATGGTCCTACACGAGCGCGACCACCTGGCGTATCGAACCCGCTGCCGAAGTCGCGTAAGCTTCCGACCACACGGACGCCCACGAATCGCCCTCGACCGTCCAACCAGTGCCGAATCGGTCCTCGCTGTCCGGTCCCCACCCGTTCGGTTCGATCCTCACTTTTAACGCAGCAGATGGCCGCGTGAGTTCCTCCCGAGTCGATTCTATCGAATCTCGCCGCCAGTAACCACCGTCTCGTCGTGGGATTCCGTCACGGGTTTTATACAGCCACACGACGTACCTCGGTTCAATGGAACGTGTCGAACCGTCGGCGATTGACGCGCCGATGGACGCTTTGCGGGCGGTGTTCCACCTGCAGGATGTCCAACGGGATGGCGACAGAGTCATTTACTACGGCGAGTCGCTCGTCCCGAGAGGAATGTTGGTCCGCGAGATATGGCCCGAGTTCCACGATGCGGGCTACGAGGTACAACTCGCCCGCACGTCGGGGTCACACGACGTTCTCGTCGCTCAACCCGTCTCGAACGGTGTCGACGGTATCCCGTGGAAGAACATCGCCCTGCTCTTTCTGACGATCTTATCGACGTTGCTCGTTGGCGCACTGGCGTGGTACTACGTCCCGGTCTCGGCGATCGAAGGGAACCCACTGGTCGTGCTTCGAGCGTGGCCGTTCACTGCGGCCGTTCTCGGCGTTCTGCTGACTCACGAACTCGGCCACTACGTCGTCGCCAGGTATCACGGCGTCGACGTGTCGCTCCCGTACGTGATCCCCTTCATCCTCCCGTTCGGGACGATGGGTGCGATCATCCGTATGCGCGGGCAGATGCCCGACCGAAAGGCCCTCTTCGACATCGGCGTCGCAGGCCCACTCGCCGGGTTGGCGGCGACGATCGTCGTCACCGCGATCGGGCTCTCGCTCGATCCGATACACGTCCCCGACGCGCTTCTGAACGGTGGCGGTCAGTCGATCACCTTCCACACGCCGCCGCTCATGAGCCTCATCGCGAACGTACTCAACGAACCGACGGGATACTCCGACCCCCACCTGGCGGCGAGTCCGGTTATCATCGGCGGGTGGGTCGGGATGTTCTTCACCGTCCTGAACCTCCTGCCGGTCGGCCAACTCGACGGCGGCCACATGCTTCGCGCGATGCTCGGCGAACGACAGGAGAGCGTCGCGGCGATCGTCCCGCTCGCGCTGTTCGGTATCTCGGCGTATCTCTACTACGGCCGCCACCTCGGCATCGACGAGTCGGTCGGCCTCTGGGCGTTCTGGGGGATCTTCTCGACGTTCATCGCGTTCAACGGCGCGGCAGACCCCATCGACGAGTCCTTCGTCGGGTGGGGCCGGATCGCTATCGGCGTGTTCACGTTCGGAATGGGACTGCTCTGTTTCATGCTCACGCCGATCACGCTCGGGATGTGAGGTCGTCGTCGTCGATTTCGACGTTTCCTGCCACTACTCTCACTCGCCGTGAGTGTACCCGCGATCCGGCAGCGTCTCCCCGTCCATCGTGATGCCTGCATCCGCCTCGGTGACGCGTCCGACGACGGTGAGCGGCGTCGGCGACGCTTCCCTGACTGCATCGAGCGCCGTCTCCGGGAGCGTAAAGACCAACTCGAAGTCCTCTCCGAAGTGGAGGGCGCACTCCCGCCGATCGATTTCGTCACTCGTCACGCCGTCGACGCTCCCGTCGACGGGGATTCGCTCCCAGTCGACGGCGAACCCGCAGTCGCTCGCTTCGGCGAGTTGGTGGAGCGAGCGCGCGAGGCCGTCGCTCGAATCCATCATCGCCGTGGCGTGGTCTCGGAGGGCGCGACCGGCGGCGACGCGGGGCTCGAACCGGAAGAGATCGTTCGCCGACTCGACGTCCCCCCGCTCGAATCGACGGAGCGCGGCCGCGCTCCGACCGAGCGTCCCCGTGACGCAGACGACGTCGCCCGGCGACGCGCCCGACCGGAGCACCGGTGCATCGGTCTCTCCGATCACCGTCGTTGCGACGGTGAACTCCTCGTGGTCGTCTAGGTCGCCGCCGACGTACTCGGCATCGACGGCGTCGCAGACGGCTCTCGCACCGTCGACGAAGGCCTCCAACGCTCCCCGATCGAACGTCGGCGCAGCGTAGACGGCGACTGCCGCCGTTGCTTCCGCACCCATCGCGGCCACGTCCGAGAGCGACGCGCCGACCGCGCGCCACCCCGCCGTGTACCTGGTGGTTCCCTCGGGGAAGTCGGTCGTCTCGTGGAGCATGTCGGTGGTGATGACCGTGTCGTCTACGACGGCGGCGTCGTCCCCGGCCCCGGGGAGGTCGGCTGCGAGCAGTCGAAGCGCCGTTCGCTCGTCCATATCCCGCGACTCTCGCCGATATGGGGTAAAGGCTCCGAGACGGGTGACAAACGACAGGGTTCAAGCGACGGCCGACCGAACGCGCCTCTATGTACGACCGACTCAAGGGGTTCCGCGATTTCTACCCCGACGAGATGCAGTCCCGTCGACAGGCGTTCGACGGGATCGAGGCGACGGCCAAACGCTACGGGTTCCGCGAGATCGGCACGCCCGCGCTCGAACGCACCCAGATGTACGTCGACAAGTCCGGCGAGGAGATCGTCGACGAACTCTACACCTTCACCGACAAGGGCGGACGCGATATCGCGCTGACGCCGGAACTCACGCCGACGGTCGCCCGGATGGTCGTCGCCAAGCAACAGGAGCTGTCGAAGCCGATCAAGTGGTTCTCGACGCGTCCGTTCTGGCGCTACGAGGAACCCCAGCAGGGTCGGTTCCGCGAGTTCTACCAGACCAACGTCGACATCTTCGGTACCTCCGACCCTGCCGCCGACGCCGAAATCCTCGCGTTCGCTGCCGACGCACTGACGACGCTCGGTCTCTCGGCCGACGACTTCGAGTTCCGCGTCTCCCACCGCGACATCCTCGGCGGCCTCTTGAACTCTTTCGACGCCGACGTGGATACCGCAGACGCCATCCGCGCCGTCGACAAACGGGCCAAGATCGACGAAGGGCAGTACCTCGGTCTCCTCGAGGATGCGGGGCTGACGGTCGAACAGGCACGCCGGTTCGACGACCTGATCACGGCGGGCGATCTGGACGCGATCGCAGACTTCGGCGGCGACGACGTCGCCCACGCGGTCGAGAACCTCCGGAACGTCCTCGGCGCGGCCGCCGACTTCGGCGCGGGCGAGTTCTGCGAACTCTCGCTCACGACCGCCCGCGGACTGGACTACTACACCGGCGTCGTCTTCGAGTGTTTCGACACGACGGGCGAGGTGTCTCGCGCCGTCTTCGGCGGCGGGCGCTACGACGACCTCATCGAGAGCTTCGGCGGACAGTCCACCCCGGCGGTCGGCGTCGCACTCGGCGACGCGACCCTTCAACTGCTCCTCCAGCGGGCCGACGCGTGGCCCGAGGAGACGCTCACGACTGACTACTACGTCCTCCAGGTAGGGGACACCCGATCGACCGCCGCGCGCGTCGCCCGCGACCTGCGCGAGCGCGGGAACACGGTCGAGACGGACATCGCGGGTCGCAGCTTCGGTTCGCAGATGTCCTACGCCGACGGCATCGGTGCCGAAACCGTCGTTATCGTCGGCGAGCAGGATCTGGAGAACGACGAGGTGACGGTCAAGGACATGGAGTCCGGCGACCAGACCACCGCTCCCGTCGACGACTTCCCCGGCGATCGGGACGCCCCGCGATACGGGGACTTCGAGTAGTCGATCGGCGGCGATTCGTCGTCTTCAGAGCGTCCCTGCAAATCGTGCACACGCGACGCAGTCGGTCGATTCTCGTCTTACGAGAAGCGGTCCCGAAGATTATCCGTCCGGCTGTCGTATCGCGATATGCAGAACACATGTACGACAACATTCTCGTTCCGACGGACGGCAGCGGCACGGCGGCGGATGCGATCGACCACGCTATCGAACTCGCTTCGACTTACGATGCGACGGTCCACGCGCTGTACGTCGTCGACACCGCGGCCTACGGTTCGATCGAAGTCGGTGCCGACGTGTTCGTCGACGCGCTCGAACAAGAGGGAAACGACGCGGTCGAGGAGGTCGCCGAGAAGGGAGACGCGGCCGGTGTCACGGTCGAGGGCGTCGTCGAACACGGGTCGCCCGCTCACACCATCGTCGAGTACGCGGACGACCACGACGTCGACCTCATCGTCATGGGAACGCACGGTCGCCGCGGGATCGACCGTGTGATCCTCGGCAGCGTCGCGGGCCGCGTCGTCCGTGTCGCCGACGTTCCCGTGATGGTCGTGCCGATGGAAAAGTCGAAAGACGAGTGAGTACCCGCTTCTTCTGAGACGTCTCGTTCGAGGTCGGACACGTTAAGCACGGGACCGCCGAAGTGTTCGTCGTACTCGACATGCGTGCGTTCAGAATCGCCTACGACGGTCGCCCCTTCTACGGTTTCCAGCGCCAGCCAGACGTGCCGACAGTCGAGGACGCCCTCTTCTACTCGTTTCGAAAACTCGGCCTCCTGGACGAAGACGCGTCCAAACCCGACGGCTACGCGGCCGCCGGGCGGACCGATGCGGGCGTCTCCGCGATCGCGCAGACCGTCGCCTTCGACTGCCCGGACTGGTGTTCGCCGCGGGCGATCAACTGTTATCTCCCCGCCGACGTGCGGGCGTGGGCGGTCGCCGACGTGCCCGACGACTTCCACGCGAGACACGACGCCGTCCAGCGCGCGTACGTCTACCATCTCTACGCACCCGCGGCGTCCCCGCTCGTCTCCCCCTCGAAGTCCGCAGTCGGTTCGCCGACCGTCGGCGGTTACAGCGTCATCGACGACGACCTCGCGCGCGCCGCGCTCGCTGACCTCTGCGGGGACCACGACTTCCACAACCTGACGCCGGACGACCACAACACCCGCCGCACGCTGTCGGGGTCGATCGAGCGCGACGGTGACTTCCTCGTCGTCCGTATCGCCTCGGAGGGTTTCGTCCGCGAGCAGGTCCGGCGACTCGTCTCGTTGATTCACGCCATCGCCGCCGGTGCCGCCCCACGCTCGAAAGTCGAGCGTGTGCTCGGCCCGGAGCGCATCGACGGTCGGGAGGGAATCGCCCCCGCACCGCCGACACCGCTCGTGTTGACCGACGTCTCGTATCCGGACGTCGAGTTCGAACGCGATCCCGACGCTGCCGAGAGCGCCCGTGAGGTGTTCGCCAAGCACCACCTCGACGGTCGGATCGCCGTCCGCGTGGCCGACGAAATTCGGCGCGCGATCGGGGAGTAACGACTGAGCGGCAGTGACTCGCCGATCCGTGTCGCGGATCGGTACACACCGCCGCGGAGGTGTAACGACGGAGTGATGTCGCGGTTCGTGCCTGTGGGTGGCAACACGCACCACCGACTCAATAGTCCCATACACCCCTCCCCAGTACACATAGCAAGGTACCTCCGTCCGGCCCTCTTCGACCCGCTCGATGAGCTACGATGCGGTCCTCTTCGACAACGACGGGGTGCTGACCCATCTAACTGCCACGAACGTCTGGCATACGGCCGTTCGCGACGCTTTCGCCGAGTTCGACACCGACCCCGCAGACGAGTCGGTCGAGCGAATCGTCAACGGCGACCTCGGTTCCGTCGAATGTGTTTGTACCGACCACGACGTCGACACCGCCGACTTCTGGGTCGCCTACGAACACCACGCCGCGACCGCCCAGCGGGCAGCCATGGAAGACGGGACGAAACCGCTCTACGACGACGTCTCGTCGCTCTACGATCTCACGGTCCCACTGGCGGTCGTCAGCAACAATCAACACGCGACCGTCGAACACATCGTCGACGTGTTCGACCTCGACGACCTGTTCTCGGTCGCTTACGGGCGGAGCCCCTCGCTCGATGGCTTCCGGCGGCGAAAACCGTCGCCACACTACTTAGAACTGGCACTCGACGAGATGGGACTCGTCGTCGGTGACGACGATCGAAGCGATCGAAGTTCCGTCCTCTACGTAGGTGACAGCAACGTCGACCTCATCGCCGCCGAACGCGCGGGCCTCGATTCGGCGTTCGTCCGGCGGCCGCACCGCGCCGACTACGAATTGGCCGCCGACCCGACTCACGAGGTGCGGTCGCTCGACGAAGTCGTCGCGATGGTGTCGGTAGGCGAGTCTGCGAAGGTGTAGTTTATGAACATTCTATAGCATTCTGTAATTTAACTTAAGCTGACATTAGGGGGTTCTGAAGCGGTTATTAGTTAATGTCATCGTCTCTGTTGCTTGGTTCACTGAGTCGGGCACCGAGGGCTTCGACGGCTCAGCCGGAGCAAACATGCAACGACGTAACTATCTCAAGATTGCTGGTGGAGTTGCCAGTGCGGCGGCAGCCGGGGGTATCGGTCTCATTGAATCGAGCGGGGCAGCGATGGCTGCGAGCGGAATCCAGTCGCATGCGGTCAGCGTCAAAAACGATCGCGGCGAAGTTCACAAGATCACGATCGATCCGCAGTTTACGGTCACGTGGAAGGGATTCGACGACGTCGTCGCCAAGGTTTTAGTCGTCATCGAGGCACGCGCGGATTACACCAACAACGGGAACTGGAGCCGGTGGACTCCGATCTTCCGGATGACGCCGTGGCTCCACCCGAAGGGGAGTACGGGCGCTCTCGATTCGAGCGGTCCGGGAACGTCGGGTCACTACCACCTCTCCAGACCGTTGAGCAAGCAGAAGGGGAACGTCGGCCCGCTCGAAGTGATGAACAAAGAGGGCCGCCCGGATTACGCCAGCGTGCCGGACGACAAGTATCCGGCCGGGAGCGAGGCGAAGTACCTGAACGGGAGCAGCATGGGTCACGCGAGCGCAGCAGAGACGCAGTTGGTGGAGGGACAGGGCCTCCCGCTCGTCAACAACTACCCGAATATCGACGCCGGATACTACGGGGCGGCCGGAAACGCGAACGACTTCGATCACGCGGACAACGGACACACTTCGGCCGGACGAGTCCAACTGCGGTACACCTTCGCGCTTCTCCGCCCGAACCTCTCGTACATGGAGTCGATGTACCCCCACGAAACTGGGGACTCCTACGACAGTAAGTCCGACAAAGAGAAGATCGACCTGTTGGCCGGCGAGACCGACGCCATCGAACCGGGTGACGTCGACGCCGGTAACAGCGCCGTCGTGATGACCGACCAGACTTCGAAGAACTACTACAAGCTCCAGAACGGCGGTTTCGAAGGAGTCACGGTCGACACGACGAAGTTCAAGGTGTCGGTCGAGAACCTGCCAGCGTCCGCGAGCGACAGTGGCAGTTCCAACCCGAGCGCCAACTGAAGTCGCCTACTTCTCACGCGCTCTGACTACTCGTCCACTTCTCACACTTTCTCACCGCCTAGCTGTTGGTCGGTCGAACGACCCATCGTTCGAGACACTCCCGACTTCGGCGAGCGACGGTACCGAGGCGTGGCCGGTGAATCGCGCGACACCGATCCCATCACTCCCACGCTTCGGGCCAGAGTTCGGCCGCTCGCATCCCGTGTTCGAAGTCGTTCTCACGGAACGTCTCGGCGAGTTCGTCCGCGTCGAGTCGCGGCGTCTCCGTCTCTAGCAGTTCCTCGACGAGGAGCGCGGCCAGCATGGCGTGTTCGCGGATGTCTCGGTCGTCGACTTTGTCGCGCGTGTCTGCGTGCGTGTGTCCCCAGCCGCGGCCGCGTTCGCCGCTGTCGCTGTGGAGTTGCAGCGCGGGGACGCCTCGTCGCACGAAGGGCCACTGGTCGCTGAACGGGTGCGGTTCCTCTGAGACCGTGATCGGGTGGCGCGTGTCGTCGGCGACGGTTTCGGCGACCGCCTTGGTCGCCTCGGAAGCGTGCGTCATCGCGACCAGATTCCGGAAGCGACCGACGCCGTCGAGATTGACGACGGCTTTCACCGTGTCGAGATCGGTCACGTCCGCGAGGTGTTCGGCGCCCATCAGCCCCAATTCCTCACAGCCGACACCTGCGACGCGGACGCCCATCGAGAGGTCGCAGTCGGCGAGGAGACGGACGGCCGTGACGAGCGTGGCGATGCCGCAGCCGTTGTCGAGCGCGCCCTCGGCGATGTCGTGGGCGTCGTAGTGGGCGACCACGACGAGCTCCTCGTCGGTCTCCGGACCGAGTCGACCGACGACGTTCTGACTCTCACCGGGCGTCGTCTCGGCGTCGACGGTCAAGCGAACCTCGCCACCGCGGTCGGCGTACTCGGTGAGCCACGCGCCCGATTCCTTGCTGACGCCGACGGCGACGGCGTCGGCCTCCCGGTCGAATTGGAGGGAGCCGGTCGGCGGGAGTTGTCCGGGAACGTGGTTGACGAAGACGAAGCCGACCGCCCCGGCGTCGATGGCGTGGCCGAACTTCTCCATCCGGTGAGTGAACCGGCTGTTCGGGGGCGTCGTCGTGCTGGCGACCGCGATTTTCCCCTCGACGTCGCTCTCGTCGATCTCCGACGGCGTACCGTAGCCGACGTCGACCAGCTCGCCGGCGACGTCGCCTGCCGGGGAGTACGGGAGCGCGATGGCGTCGAACGCTCGTTCGTCGGGCGCAGTGAGTTCGAGACTCGCGCTCCCGCGCTCCCACTGGTTCATCGAAAACGGCTGCAGGTCGACGTCTCGTACTCCGGCGTCGCGGAACGCTTCTGCGACGAGGTCGGCGGCGCGGCGCTCGCCGTCGCTGCCGCCCATTCGGTTCCCGATCGCAGTCAAGTCCGTGACGAACGTCCACGGCCGGTCGTCGGCCCACGTTCGTCCGAAGGTTTCGTAGTCCATGGTGGGGGTTTACACGGGCCATCAAAGTTCTCTGGGTTGCGGAAGGCAACCGATTCGGTCGGTTCCGTCGACTCGATCGGTTCGGTCGATTCAGTCGATCCGGTCGGTTGGATTGATTCGATCGGTTCGGTCGATCCGGTCGGTTCGGTGTCCGGTCGACTCCGTTTCTACCCGCTCGAAACAGATCGCTTTGACAAGACTTACCGCCCGGAGCGCCGTTGACTCCTCCATGAGTACCGTCCCCGAACGGAGCGATATCGAAGACGAGTACAAGTGGAAGTTAGAGAGCATCTACCACGACGACGAGGAGTGGGAGGAGGCGTTCGAAGACGTGCGAGAACGGGTCGACGAGATCCGGGCGTACGAGGGGCGAGTGACCGAGAGCGGTGAGACGCTGCTCTCCCTGCTCGAACTCGAAGAGGAACTCATCCGCGAGGTGGCCACGGTCGCCTCCTACACGAGCCTTCGGAGCAGCGAAGACACCCGCGATCAGGAGTATCAGGCGCTCGCGGCACGAGCACAGTCGCTCGCGGCCGACACCCGGAGTGCAGCGAGCTTCGTCGAACCGGAACTCCAGCAACTCGACGAGAGCGACGTCGAGGCGCTCATCGAGGAGGTGCCGGCACTCGCGGCGTACGAGCACTACTTCGACGACGTCCTCCGGATGAAGCCACACACCCGTTCGGCGGAGGTCGAGGAACTGCTCGCCGAGCTCTCGGAGATCACCGGCGCGTCGAGCGAGGTCTATTCGATGTTGTCCGACGCCGACATGACGTTCCCGACGGTCGAGGACCCCGACGGCGACGCCGTCGAAATCTCGCAGGGTAACTTCACGAAACTCCTCAAACACCCCGACCGCGAGTTCCGTCACCGGGTGTACGACGAGTTCTACGGCGAGTGGAAGTCGGTGCGCAACGCGGTTGGCGCCGCGCTGAAGAACAGCATGAAAGCCGACGTGAAGATGGCCCGCGCCCACAACTACGACACCGCCCGCGAGGCGGCGCTCGACGGGTCGAACATCCCGGTCGAGGTGTACGATAACCTGCTCGAAACGGTTCGTTCGAATCTCGACAAACTCCAGAAGCACGCCGACCTGAAACGGCGGGCGCTCGGCGTCGACGAACTGAAGATGTGGGACCTCTACATGCCGCTGACGGCCGACGAGGGCCCCGAAGTTCCGTACGAGCAGGCCAAAGAGTACGTCATCGAGGCCGTCGCACCGCTCGGCGAAGAGTATCAAGAGCGCCTCGCCGCCGGTCTCGAAGACCGCTGGGTCGACGTGTACGAGAACCGCGGGAAGCGTTCGGGCGCGTACTCCGCGGGCACCTACGACACCCAGCCGTTCATCCTGATGAACTACCAGGACGACATCGAGTCGATGTTCACGCTGGCCCACGAGTTGGGCCACTCGATGCACTCCCAGTTGGCGAAGGAGGCCCAGCCGTGGCAGTACGCCGACTACGACATCTTCGTCGCCGAAGTCGCCTCGACGGTCAACGAGACGCTGCTGACCGACTACCTGCTGGAGAACGCTGACGACGACGAACTCAAGCGCCACGTCCTCGATCAGTATCTGGAGCGCGTGCGCTCGACGCTCTACCGGCAGACGCTGTTCGCCGACTTCGAACTGCAGGCACACGAGGTCGCCGAGGAGGGCGGTGCGCTCACGCCAGACACGTTCGATCAGATCTACGGCGACCTGAAGGCCGAGTTCTACGCCAACGCCGACGTCGACGACGACATCCGCCGCGAGTGGATGCGCATCCCGCACTTCTACTACGGCTATTACGTCTACCAGTACTCGACCGGCATCAGTGCCGCTGCCGCAATCGTCGAGCGAATCCGTAACGAGGGCGAGTCCGCCGCCGAAGACTACCGCGACGCGCTCCGACTCGGCGGGCGAACGTACCCGCTCGAGACCCTAGAAGCGGCGGGCGTCGACATGACGTCGCCGGAACCGATCGAGGATGCGCTCGGCGTGTACGACCAGTACTTAGACGAGGCTGCCGCGCTACTCGACCTCGACTGAAGCGTCCGCAGATCGGCGACCGTGTCTGTTCATCGGAAGACCCGTGAACACTCCTATTTGAGGCCTTCGGCTTCCCCCGGCGTTCGGGCTACCCAAAGGCACATTTACGCGCATCCCGAATCTACGGGTAGCGAATGTCACGTAGCCCGTCCCTTCCAGACCGGCCACGGCTCGATCTCGATCCTGAGATGTCGAACGCCGAGCGGCTGGACGCGATGCGCAAGCACTACGCACGCATCGTGCAAGTCAACGAAGAACTGGACGACCGGCTGGACGAGGCGAGGGATCGCCGCGACGAACTCGAAGGCGAGGTCTCCCACCTCAAACACCGTAACGAAGTGCTGAAGACGTCGTCGCTCTATATCGCGACGGTCGAGGAAGTTTCCGATGACGGCGTCGTCATCAAACAGCACGGAAACAACCAGGAGGTGCTCACCGACGTCTCTCCCCAGTTAGAGTCTGACCTGGAGGCGGGCGACCGCGTCGCGATCAACGACTCCTTTGCCGTTCAGCGACTACTCGACGACGAGACCGACGCACGCGCGCAGTCGATGGAAGTCAACGAATCGCCGGACGTCGCCTACGACGATATCGGCGGGATCGACGAACAGGTCCGTGAAGTCCGCGAGGCCGTCGAAGATCCGCTGATGAACCCCGAGGTGTTCGAGAAAGTCGGCGTCGAACCCCCGTCCGGCGTCCTCCTCCACGGCCCGCCGGGAACCGGGAAGACGATGCTCGCCAAGGCCGTCGCCAACGAGACCGACGCCACGTTCATCAAGATGGCCGGGTCGGAACTCGTCCAGAAGTTCATCGGTGAGGGCTCCCGCCTCGTCCGCGACCTCTTCGATCTCGCGGCCGAGCGCGAACCGGCGGTCATCTTCATCGACGAGATAGACGCCGTCGCGGCCAAACGCACGGACTCGAAGACCTCCGGCGACGCCGAGGTCCAGCGGACGATGATGCAACTGCTCTCGGAGATGGACGGTTTCGACGACCGGGGCGACATCCGCATCATCGCCGCGACCAACCGCTTCGACATGCTCGACGACGCCATCCTCCGACCGGGCCGCTTCGACCGTCTCATCGAGGTACCAAAGCCCGAAATCGAGGGTCGCAAGCGTATCCTCGATATCCACACGAGCGGGATGAACATCGCCGACGACGTCGACTTCGACGACCTCGCCGAGGAACTCGACGACTACAGCGGGGCCGACATCAACTCGCTCACGACCGAAGCGGGCATGTTCGCCCTTCGCGACGACCGCACGGAAATCACCCGCGACGACTTCGACGACGCCCGCGAGAAGATGGCTGTCGAGGGTGACGGCCTGAGTGAAGTGCCCGGTCTGACGGCGTATCAGTACTGAATCGGTTCGCTCTGATTTTCGACCGCTTCTGGTCGTTATCGTGTTTTGACGCTCGTCGACGATTCGTTGGGCTCCCCGGAATTCCATCGGAGCGATGACGCACGGCAAAGCCCTCGCGCCCTCGACTCTCCGGGACCCACGCTGCACTCCTCGTCGCTCACTTCGTTCGGCTATGTTGAATCGCTGTAAGGCGGTGGAATTCACTGCTTGATGGAACGTTTGATGTTATAGACGATACACATCAGAGCAATTTCTCGGAACTCACGGAACCAAGTACGCGCTCGCACGGCGAAGCCGAGCGAGCGCTTCACAGCTGAATTCACGGTCTCGGTCATCGAGCGCTGATTGTAGCGTTTTTGGTTGATTCGCGCGTTGTGTGCGTGGTCGTACGGTGCGAAGATCCGGTGTTTGATCAGTGGGCGAATCCCGAGGTTGCGGAGGGATTCTCGGAGCGCTTGCTTGTCGTATCCTTTGTCTGCGGCGAGGGATTGCAGATCGCCCGCGTTCCGGCGGGCGATCTGCTCACAGAGATCTGCGTCACTGCCTTCTCGAGTCGTTGAACAGTGCAGATCAAGAATGGCTTGAGTGTCTGTATCAACGAGTTTCGTCACTTTCAGCTTCTGAACGCGGTAGTTCGTTCGATTGCAGTAGTGTCGGCTAGCTTGATCACGTTCGTAGAACGTGGCGTCAAGAGCAGCGTGATCAGAGGGACTGTGCAGCTGCGCCGAGTGGCGCAGCAGCACTCGACAAAGACTCATTTCGATCCGATCGAACGCTTTACACAACGTAGACGGAGCGGGGAGATCGGCCATTTCAAGGCCGATCTCCCGCGTTATTTGTGGCATCTCCTTCAGGAGGTCAATCGTCATCCGGTAGGAGGTATCGAGGTAAATCCGCAGACAATGCAATGAAACGAGAGCATAGTCGGCGAATCCGCCGCCACCTTCAGGGGCGGCGGATTCGTCTCTCTCACCCATAACATTTTGAGCGATCGAGACACAACGCTCGGTGAAGCGGGAGATTTTGGTCATGGACAACCGAAGGCTCCCGCTTCAACTCCTTTGATTTAGTGACTTACCTCGACGCCGTCTAGTGATTCAACACAGCCCTTCGTTCGCTCCTGCGGTGCTTACGGGGTCCGGGAGGGATCGAACGCACTCGCCCTTTGCGAGTCCGCCAGGTCCGCACAGCACCGGCCACGTCCTCCCCAGCCGACTCGCCGCTCGATCGCTGCTCGTCCCTCGCGCGAGCGTCGCGGCGACGAACCGCCGCTCGGCGCGCGCCACCGCGCGCTCCGTCGCGCGGTGTCTCCCGTGCGAGGGTCCGTGCTCGGCCTCCGTGCCGAGCGCACTGGTTGGGGAGGTGGAGGCCAACGACACTCTTTCCCTGCCGCGAATGAGTCTCTCTCTCGATTCCAATCCGCAACCCCCTTCAACGACGACCCGCCAATCGTCGGGTAATGAAGACGATCCACGTCGTCCGCGGTGTCGGTCGAGCACCGACGGCGATGGCGTCGTACGACGCCGCACTCGCGGACGCCAACGTCCACAACTACAACCTCGTCGCCGTCTCGTCGGTCGTCCCGGCGGACGCGACGGTCGAGCAGGTCGACACCGCGCCGGACCTCGGCCCGGCGGGGAATCGGCTGACCGTCGTCGAGGCGCGGGCGACGATCGACCGCGAGGGGACCGCCTGCGCCGGACTGGGGTGGACGACCGGACCGGGTGCGGGGCTGTTCTACGAGGCGACCGGCACCGACGAACCCGAGGTGCGCGAACGCATCGAGATGGGACTGGCGGCCGGGCGCGAACTCCGCGACTGGACGTTCGAAGACGAGACGGTCGCACTCACGACCGCCGAGGGCACTGACGGCGAGTACACGACTGCGATCACCGTCGCCGCGTACGGCGAGAGCGAACCAATCCTCTGAATTTCGATCTCCGAATCGCCGACTGCTCTCCGTGGTACCGATACGCACGGTGTGCCGCTGGGTTTATATCCGGTCTGGACTTAAAACGGGTAGTCGCTTCTCATGAACGGACACGATTCATATACGGGCGTCCCAGGCGCAATCGACGCCGGGCAGTCGTCGAACAATCTCGAACTGACGCTCGACCAGAAGCGAATGCTCCGCCGTGCCGTCGCCGGCATCGTCGCCGAAACTCGCTCGTATCTCCCCGACAGTTACGCCGTCGGCTCCGAACTCACCTACAGTGACGGCCCGCAGGCGACCGTCGCCGTCCAGCCGCCGGCTGGTCACCCCGTCAGCGCCGGATTCACGCCGGACCTGGACGACCTCGAAGCGGGGATCGACGAGGACGACCGCCGGGAGGTCGCTCGGGGACTCGCCGCCAGCGCGGCGTTTCAGGTCATGAGCGCCGTCGGCGACGACGTGAGCCCGACTGCGCGGTAGACTCTCTCAACACCCTCCTCCGTTTTCTCGCCGTTTGAGACCCGGACAGCGACGGCCACAATCTCGGACAGCGACGGCCACGATACCGGGGATCGAGATCGAATATGAGGAAATATCGTCACACATCGCGAGTAGTTCTCTCGTGAATACTGAATACGGGTCCCCGAAGTCGAACAGAACGCTGCACGATCGAGCGATCGAGGGCGTGGTGATGAGCCTCGCCACGGCGCTCATCCTCGGTGCCGGGTTTCTGGCGCTGTTCCTCGGATTCCGGTACTTCTGGGTCGTCTGGGCGCTCGGTTTCATGACCGTGATGCCGCTGCTCTCCCTGCTGTTCGGCGACCACGACGAGCACGTCCACCGCCAACGGAACCAGTCGACTCCGTCACAGTCGTCGACCGAGGCCGCGATCGACTCGGCGTTCGAAACAATCGGCGAAGTCCTCACGGAATTGAACGACGCGTATTACGAGCACATCGAACCGGTCTTCGACGAACGCGCGGAGCGGAGCTCCCGGCGCGACTACCGAACCGATCCCCCGAAGGGGAGACACGACTCCCGTGTCGACTACGAACGGCGAGCGGGATCGACCGCGGACGCGCTCACTGTCCTCCGTGAGCGCTATGCGCGAGGCGATCTCACCGAAGCGCAGTTCGAGCGAAAACTCGACGTCCTACTCGAGACGGAGAGTCCCGAATCGGCCGACGAGTGGCGGCGTCGGAACCGCGAGGCGCAGATCGAGCGGTAGGGTTCCTTCTCTGTGCACCCGCGTTCTTGTCGTCGATCTGCTCGACGTTGCTAGCTGCTACTGGACCGTGTGAACCCGTCGAAAACAGTCCCTGAGCGGTTCTCCATCGCCGCTCCTGTCGGAATCCTCTGTCGTCGCTTCTGTCCGAACGTCACTTCCCCCAGAAGGGGTCGCGTCGCCGGTGTTTGTCGAGATACGACTGGAGCGCTTCGAGTTCGTCGGACGGGATCTCGCCCGAGAGTTCCTGTTCTAGGATCTTCGCGTGCTTCTCGGGGAGGTCGACCCACAGTTCGTCGCCTTCGTCGATCTGGCGACCGACGGTCGGGCCGTCGATGGCGACGCTGACGCGGTTGCCCGCGCGGACCGATTTCACGTCCTCTCCCTGCTCTTGGATCCCGTTGAGCTGACCGACGCGTTTCGGTTTGTTCCCCTCCCACTTTACGACGTACTGGTTGTTCTTCAGCGTGCCCGACATTACCTCGACGCCGACGACGGCGGGGTTCGACTGGCGGAACACGTGGTCTTCGAGCACGCGGAACCGGCACGGACGAACGATCTTTTCGAGGACCGTCTCCTGCTGGGCACGCTGCTGTTCGTCGACGAACTCCTCGTACTCCTCGATGAGTCGGTAGATGACGTCGCTGTCGAACAGTCGCACGTCGCTCACGTCGAGTTCGTGCTCCGCGTCCGGGAGCACGTCGACGTTGAACCCGAGGATGACCTTGTGCTCCATGTCTTTCGCGGTGCCGGCGACGGCGATGTCGCGCGGAGCGATGTCACCGACCTCCGCGCGGAGGATGGGCACTTCGGCTTCCTTGAGCGCGTTCGCCATCGCCTCTAAGCTGCCGAGGGTGTCGGCTTTGACGACGACGCCCTCGTCTTCCGTGTCGACTTGAATCTCGGCGAGTTCGGCTTCGACTTCGGCGATCACGTCGTCGACGTTGCGGTTTCGGACGACCCGAACCGGCGCACCCGCCATCGCGTCGTCGAGATCGGGTGCGGCGATCTTCACACCGGACGCGGCCGACACTTCGTCGACGCGCTCGAACCGCTTCTCGGTGCGGATCTCGGCGTTCGGTCGCGGTTGCAAGAGGGCACGCACCTCGGTCACGATGGGACCGTTCGTCCCGCCGATGACGATCTGTTCGCCCTCGCGGATCGACCCGTCGTAGACGACGGCGTCGAGCGTCGCGCCGAAGCCGCGCTCCTCTTTGACTTCGAGGACAGTCCCTTTGCCGGGACCGGCGAGGTCGATCTCCATCTCTTCTTTCATGTACCGCTGGGAGAGCCCCATCAGGACGGCGAGCAGGTCCGGAATCCCCTCGCCGGTGATCGCCGAAATCGGGACGACGCCGATGTTCTTCTGGAAGTTCTGGACGCGCCAGTAGAGGTCGGCCGAGAAGCCTTGATCGGAGAGGTTGCCGATGACCTCGTATAGGCCCTCGTCCAACATCGAGCGCGTGCGCTGGCTCTGAGCTTCGTAGGTCCCCTGGATCGGTGACCCGTCCTGCGGGTTCCACCCCGCCGTCGTGTCGATCTTGTTCGCGGCGACGACGAAGGGCGTGCCCGTCCGCTTGAGGATGTCGATCGCCTCTAGGGTCTGCGGCTGGAAGCCGTCGTTGACGTCGACGACGAGGATGGCGATGTCCGCGAGCGCACCACCGCGCGAACGGAGCGTCGTGAACGAGTGGTGACCCGGCGTGTCGATGAAGAGGAGACCCGGCAGGTCGAAATCGTCAGGATTGACGAGACTCCCCGCCATCGTCGACACCGTTTCGAGGGGGACGGCGGTCGCACCGATGTGTTGCGTGATGGCTCCGGCCTCGCCCTCGCTGACGGCGGAACCACGAATCTTGTCCAAGAGCGTCGTCTTCCCGTGGTCGACGTGTCCGAGAACGGCGACGATGGGAGTCCGAAGCGTTGCGGTCTGGTCGCGTGTATCGGAGTCCGACATGGTAGAATCACCCGGCAGAAATTCTCTTATGAGGAATCAACGACGGACCGCAGATAAGTCTTTCAACTCGCGGGCGTGGCCGAGACCCTGAAGGTTCCGTTCGCAGGTGGTGAAACACGTCCACCCACCCGATTCACCCACTTCGTCCGCCTCCCGTCAGACGTTCCCCGTGGCGTTTATGACCCTTCGGCCGTATTCCCGCGTATGGCCGACGTACTCGCCGAAAATCTCTCGGGGAAGGCCGTCATGGGGTCCGACGGCACGGAACTAGGGATGCTGTACAACATCACGATGAACTTGAAGACTGGCACGCTCGGTGATCTCATCGTCGAACCTCACGAAGCCATCGCAGCCACGCAGACCGGCTTCGAAGAGGACGAACAGGGTCACCTCCACGTTCCCGTCAACCACGTCCAGGCAGTCAAGGACTACATCGTCGTCCACCGCTAGGCAATGCATATTCTCGACTCGTCCGCGTTTATTCACGAATATCACACCGACGAACCGACCGCATCCATCCCACTCGTCCAAGAAGAGCTGACAGGCGAACACGCCTTCCGGTTCGACGCGATGGAGGGTGCGGGCATGCACATCCACATCCCCGCCGACGGCAACGTCGAGAAGGTCCGCCGCGCCGCGGGCGAGACCGGGGATCTCGACGTGCTCTCCGATACCGACATCCGGTTGCTCGCCACCGCCTTCGAACTCGACGGGACACTCGTCACCGACGACTACGCGATGCAGAACGTCGCCAACAGACTCGACGTCTCCGTCGAGGTCATCGCTCAGGACGGGATCGCCGAACAGCGCGACTGGAAGTTCCAGTGTGCCGGCTGTGGCCGCGAGTTCGACGAGAATCACGACCGCTGTCCGATCTGCGGGAGCGGTCTCTCGCGGAAGAATCCGGCGTAAGGTGTTCGGAGCCGCTCCGCACTGAACGCCGTTCGATTTTCGACCCGTATCCGAGCGCTCCGCGCTGGAAGTAACCTATATCGTGAGCGACTGCTTCTGAGAGTCGTGAACCTCCGACAGTACCTGGCTCAGACCTGTACCGAAAACGAGGTCGGTTCCGGACTCGCGATCGGCGTCGGCATCGGCGTCGCGCTCGGTTCGGCGATGAACAACTTGGCGAGCGGCATCGCGATCGGCATCGGGATCGGGCTCGCGCTCGGTCAAGGCATGAAGCGGAGCTAAGTTACGTTCTCTCACACCGCGATGAGCGTCACGCCGACGACCGCCAACCCCGCGGCGGCGAGTCGCACCCGGAACGCCTCCTCGCCGAGCAGCAGTCCACCGAGTAGCACCGCGATGACGGCCTGCGTGTTGATGACCGGCGACGCGATGCTGGCGAGGGTCAAGTTGAACGCCGACGAGGAGAGGTGCTCGCCGACGGCGACGAGCGCCCCGGTACCGACCAATTTCGGGAGGTCGGCTCGGAGGTCGACACCGACGCCGGGAGCACCGCCGGCACCCGGCCAGTCTCGAATCGCAAACGGCAGGAGGACGAGAAACACGCCGACGAACTCCGCGAGCACCCACACCTTCGTCGGGAGGGCTTCGAGTGCGAGTCGCTTGCCGATGTCGCTAACGCCGAACGCGGCGGCGCTCAGCAGGGCGAGCTGCGCCGGTCGCGACGTCGCCGCTCGCCGGATCGGTGCGAGCAGACTTCCCGGTTCGTAGTTGGCGACGTAGACGGCGAGCGTCGCGACGCCGACGCCGGCCACCTCCAGCGGTCCCAAGTGCGCGTGCAGAAACCCGACTTCGAGCGGGAGGACGAACACCGGGACGAGCTTGCTGATCGGCGCGACGTACGAGACGTCACCCTCGTCTAAGGCTCGCAGCGAGGCGATGAGTGCGATGGCGACCATCACGACCGTCCCGACCACGATGCCGATCGTTTTGAGCGACACCGGACTCGCGGCTGCCATCGCCCCGTCCGGAAGCGTCAGTGCGACGAACGGCGCATACAGCGCGATGGCGAAGGGGTAGACGAGGACGGAGAGCACCGTCGCGGGATAGCCGTCGAAGTAACGCTTGAGGACGAAGAGATACGTCCCCCAGACGAAGGCGGCGACGATGGAGTAGGCGATACCGAGTTCCACGGCCTACCTCACCGACGAGAGGACAAGAACGGTTCGAAATCGACAGCCGCTGTGAGGGTTCGTGACGTAAACGTACGCCCCTCGTATCCGTCAGCCGATACGTCCGCGCACGTACGTCTGTTCGTGCGGCGGGAACACGTCGGCGACGGCTCCCGAGCCGTACCGTTCGGTGAGGAGGTGCCGCAACTCGCCTTCGTAGTCGCCCTTCGGGACGTCCTCGCTCGGTCCCGATTCGACGTCGAGCGTGGCGGCGACGAGGCGGTCGACGGCCCGCCGGCCGAAGCCGGACAGCGGAGCGAGGTAGTCGACACCCCGACGGTCTTCGAGGCTCTGCGCCTGCGCGCGGGACATCGTCGGTACCCGGTCGTCCCGCCGCGTGCCGTCTGCGACGGCGTCGACGTCGGTCGCGGCGACGGTTTCGAGTGCGGACTCGTGGACCCGTTGGATACCGTTCCGTGGGTACCCGTCTTCGTGCATGCGGTCGACGGCGTCGACGGCGACGTCGCGGTCGAGTTCGACGGCCTCGAAGGGGTACCCGAGCGCGTCCGCCGCTCGTTTCGCATCGCGCCACCCGTCGGTCAGACCGAAGTGAGCGGTCACGAGTCGGACGTCGTAAAACGAGTCGAGCAACAGCGCCGCGAGCGACGAATCCTTCCCGGCGCTGAACAGGAGGGCGACCTGCGGACGGTCGCCTCTGCCTTCATCGGTGCCGATTCCGTCGTCGATCGTTTGTCGGACGGAGTCGGCGTCTGAACGCGTCATCGACTCAGCGGCGGCGGATGTTGAAGTTCTTCGAGTCGGGTTTGAGTTCCTTCAGTAGGCTCTTCATCTGGTCTTCGTCGATCTTGCCCTGAATTCGGCCGCTCTGGGCGAGCGCGACGAGTTGTCGCTCGACCTGTTCGGCGAAGTCGGGCTTGCTCATCTGAACGGCGTTGAGGCGCTGTCGGGCACTGTCGGTCAGGTACTGTCGGAGGATGGCATCTTTCTGGGCCTCCTGTTGCTGTTGGGCGGCCTCTTGGGCCTCCTGCTGTTGTTGCTGGTCGGCCTGGTTCTGCAGTTCCTCCATCTTCTGGCGTCGAAGCTCTTCGAGTCGTTCGTCGTCTGGGTTGCCACTCATAGCCATATCTTTCGGTTTCGTGAGGAAAACCGTTACGGACGGCGGCGTCGACGAGTGAAAAATCGAGCGTCGGCGCGCCGTCGAATCGTCCGCTAGCCTCTATGCGTACCGTTCGAGCTCGGGTCGGTCGAGCGATTCGAGAACGTCACCCGCCGTCTCGTCGAGGAAGCTCTGTCCCTCGCCGGTGATGCGGCGGCCTTCTCCTTTGGCCGTCTCGACGAAGCCTTCCTCTTCGAGCTGCTGAAGGATGACGCGGATGAGCTTCTTGCTGCCCGAACCGTTCTGCGCCTTCGCGACGCTGTAGCGGTTCGTACCGCGCTTCTTCCCGCCGTAGGCGACGGCGAGTCGCTCGACGCCGATCGGACCGCGCATCGAGACTTTGCGAAGCAGGCTCGCAGCGCGAACGTACCAGAAGTCGTCGTTCTGGGGCGGCAGTTCTCGGTTGGCACCGGTCTTGATGAATTCGGCCCACGCCGGCTGTTCGATTCGGTCCTCCAGGCGGTCAGCGAGTTCGTCGATGAACTCGTCCGCGGGTACGTCGTAGAGGGTTACCATGCCTACGATTTCTTTGTAGCGGCGTTTAAAAGCATCGTCTTAGCTCCGCTCACGGACTGTGAGAACGCTCATCACGGACCCACCGATGATGATCGGGACCCAGTAGACCGCACCTCGGTAGATGACCACGGCGGCGGTCGCCGTTTCGAGTGTGACGCTCGGACCGATCGCCAACGCGAGGAGCGTCGCCAGTACCCACTCGATCCCGCCGGCACCGCCGGGAAGCGGTGTCACCCCGGCGATGGCTCCGATCGGGACGATAAAGAGGATGATCGAGAGCTTGACCGACATTCCGATTGCCTGAAACGCCAGCCAGAGGCCGACCATCTGAAAGAACCATCCGAGCGCTGAGAACGCGAGGGCGGTTGCGAGTCCGCGTCGGTTCGTCGCGATCCGCTCGATCGCGGCGAAGAAGCCCGAAATCCGCCGCTCTAGGCTCTCGACTGTCGGTGGGGTGAGCCGAGGTAGCACGCTCATTATCCACCGGATCAGCGGTGCGAGCCCGTTGACGACCCGGTGTTCTAGCTCGTATCGGCGTCGCCACCCCACGTAGATGAGCGCCGGAACGACGATCGCGAGGGAGACGACGACGATGGCCGCGAACTCCAACCGACGACCGAGCGTCGTCTCCGTCGCGAAGTAGCCCACACCGAAGAGCGCGAGCGTGATCGACGGGACGAAATTGAGGGTGTCGACACTGGCGATGGCAGCGAGTCCGGTTTCGTAGTTCGCGTCCGTCACCCGCGAGATGAGCAGTGCTGCGACCGGTTCACCGCCGGCCTGTCCGAACGGCGTGACGTCGTTCGAGAACGTCGCTCCCGAGAACACGAGGAAGGCGGACCACGGCGTCATCTCGACGCCGAGCACTTCGAGGACGGTTCGTAGCGCGAGGCTCCACGCCGTGAGCCACGCGAGGATCACCACGACGACCGCTGCGACGAGTAGCGGGTCGGCGTGCGACAACTCCCTGACGAGACTGTCGACGCCGACGACGTAGAACAGGGCTGCGACCACGAGAATGGCCGCACCGAACCCCAGTACGGTCGTTCGAAGTCGCTGGCCGGCCATAACGGCAACCTCGGCCAGTGAAGGCATTAACCCACCGAAAGGAGCAGCGGTGTGTGGCGTTCTAACACCCACAGACGGTCGAACGGAGTCGACTGCGTCGAGGGGTGACCGGAGTCGACCGCGCCGAGATCAGAGAAGGTGCGTCTGAAGTGCGTACTGATAGAGGAACTGCGCCGCGTTGAACAGGCCGTGGATCAGCGCCGTCACGACGATGTTGCCCGAGCGTTCGTACACTACCCCGAGCACGCCGCCGAGGACGAAGATCACGGCGATGGTCGTCAGCTTTCCACCGCCGCTGGCCTGTAGCGCCCACCAGTGGAAGAGAGCGAAGACTGCGCTGGCGAGGACGATGGCAACTTTCGGGTTGTAGGCGCGCCGAAGGGTGCCCTGAAGGATGCCCCTGAAGAGTAACTCTTCGCACGGCCCGACCAGCACGAGCGTGATCGGGATCAGATAGAGGTAGTACGCGGGATTCTGGTTACCGGCCACCTCGACTTGATTCTCCGCGGTCTGGATGCCGAGCGCCTGAAAGAGGACGGACACGCCGATCAGGAGGACTATCAGCACGCCGAGTCCGCCGACGACCCAGCCGAGATCACGGAGCGTCGGGACGCGCCAGCGGATCAATCCCCAGTCGTGACGGTACTGGAGGTAGGCGGCGACGACGACGGCGAAGCCCAGGTATTGGAGCACGATCAGCAGCGCCTTCCCGGCGAGCGAGAGGTTCCCTATCGACTCCCCGGACCCCTGTAGTGCGCTCAGGCCGAGCGATTGGAACACGCCGGCGACGAGGAACGCCAGGAGGATCGCCGCGAGCGCACCGAACACTTCGAAGTGGACCTGTATGCCGGACTGACCGGAGGAGTCCGTCTCGGATCCCATTGCCCTCGATAGCCGCGGACGGTGGATAGATGCTCCGATTCGAACGGAGACAGTCGCCCGCTCGTGATGCTCGTTTTCACCCGAGTGACGACCGTCACCTGACGATCACCTCTCGACCGCGAGGCGAGGCAGAAACGTTTCAGCGCACGGAGCGGCGACGAGTTCTCGTCGGAACGGCTGGTGTACTGACCGGGCTAGCGGGGCGTTCGACGCTGTCGACTCACCGACCGACGCTCGATCTGACGGTGTTCAACCGTACTGACTCCCCTTACACGGTCGAAATGACCGTTCTCAAGAGCGGCGGCGATCGGTCGCGGAGTGACGCGAGACTCTACGACGCGTCGCTCGATGTTTCGGCAGGCGGGAAGACCGTCCGCAGAGATGCCTTCGAGGAACGGCGATGTATCGTCCGATACCGCGCCTATCGAACCGGCGAGAGACTCACGGACTACGGGCATATTCACTACTACCCACCGGGTGACGGGCAAAAAGACGACGTAGCCTTCGACATTCACTCGCCGGAGCATCTGACGCGACGAACACTATCGCCGATCCGATGAACGGATCGGAGAGTCACTGCCGCTTCGTAGTTTTACTCCACCTCTAGCTGGACCTTCGACTCCACCGCGTCGGCCTCCTCGAAGTCGCCGCCGCCGAGCAGTCCGCGGGCGGCGCGTTTGCCCCACTCGACGGCCGGTTGCGTGAACGTCGAGAGGTCGTCGAGTTCGCCGTAGAGGACACAGGCGGCTTCCATCGAATAGAGCAGTTCGCCGATGGTGCGCTCGTCGACGCGGTCGAGTTCGATCCGGACGTTCGGAATCCCCGCCGCCGCGAGACTCGCTTCCGTCGCTTCGAACTCCGCGTCGAGGAGTTCACCGAGCGACGACCCGCCGAGGTAGGAGAGGCCGTCGAGGTCCGTCTCGGGGATGTCGCGGTCGACGCGCTCGCGCGGTCGGACGAGGGTCACCATCTTGTCGTGCGGTCCGGCGCGGTAGAGTTGGAGTTGCGAGTGCTGGTCGGTCGCACCGAGCGCCCGTGCCGGCGTCTGACCGACGCCGTCCTTGCCGAGGCTCTCGGCCCACAACTGGGCGAACCACTCGGAGAACGTGTCCAGCGACTCGGCGTAGGGCATCATCGCGTTGACGTTCGCCCCGCGGCGTGCGAGCGCGTAGGTGGTCGCGCCGTACGCGTACGCGGGCGACTCGAAGAGCGACCCGGAGAGACCGTCGGCGGCGTCCGCTCCACCGGCCAGCAGCTCGTCGAGATCGTGGCCCTGAACGGCCGCGCAGGCCAGTCCGACCGTCGAGAGCGCGGAGAACCGGCCCGGCACGCCGTCGGGCACGTCGAGCGCCGGAAGGTCGTGCTTGTCCGCGAGTTCGCGGAGGTTGCCCGCTTCCCCGGTCGTCACGAAGGTCCGATCGGTCCAGTCGACGCCGTCTTCGTCCATGGCGTCGCGGACGACGAGGAAGTTTGCGAGCGTCTCGGCGGTCGTCCCGGACCGGGAGACGACGTTGACGACGGTGCGGTCGAGGGGCAGATCGTCGACGACGCGGGTGACCCACTCGGGGTCGACGTTGTCGAGGAAGTAGGCGTCGACCTCGGAGTCGAGACCGTTCGCGATCGTGGCCGCGCCGAGGGCGCTCCCGCCGATGCCGACCGTGAGGACCGCCGCGGGGTCGTTGAACCGCGAGACGGTCGAGCGGATCTCGTCCGGGTCGGCCGTGTCCGGGAGATTGAGCGCGGCATAGCCGTGCTCGCCCTTCGCACGGCCCTGTTCGATACGCTCGTGTGCCTGCGAGACGCGGTCGTCCAGTCGCTCCAGCGCTTCCTGCGGGACGCCGGGGGTGGAATCGAGGACGTTGCCGAGGTCGACGTACATGAGTGAACCCGCTATCGGCGGGCGTAAATCGTTTTCCCCGACCGTTTCGCCCGACAACGCGGAATTTCCCGCGTCTACGGCGAGTTTTCCCGAGTACATCACGGCTTGGTTCCGTAGTTGACCAGCGTTACGGACGAGTACTCGAGCATCTCGGACTCCTCGGTCAAGGCCTAAACGCACGTATTAGTCCATAAAATGGACGTTCACGGGGTTTGTTTTATGCACGGTATTACTACATGTGACGATGAAGCATGTCCCGCTATGACTGCTGAGGGAGCGAAGACCGTCACGACTGCGCTTCTCGCCGTTCTCGCGGCCGTGATGGTCATCTACGCGAGCATGATCGGCGGCACGCTCGTCTCGTCGCTCGATGCGAACTCCGCCGCTGCCAGCGCGAACAGTAGTCAGGTCGTCAGCGCCGACGACGGGGCGAACGCCATCGACCCGCCGCCGGGGCCCATCCGCGGCGAGACGAATCTCTCGACGGCAACGACGAAGTTCTCCGGCGTCTCGAAGGGCGATGACGCTGGCTGGTCGGTCACCTCGGTCGGCGACGTCAACGGTGACGGCAAAGACGACATACTCGTCGGCGCGCCGTTCGCTAAGACGGGTCCGAATCGTACGGAGACCGGCGCGGCGTATCTGTTTTACGGGCCGGTGAACCGCTCCAATCTCAATCTCTCGCAGGCGAACGTCACGCTCAGAGGAGGGGCACCGAACAGTTGGGCCGGCTTCGACGTGGCCGGCGGCGACGTCAACGGCGACGGGAAATCAGACCTCGTCGTCGGCGCGCCCGAAGTCGGCAACGAGAGCGGGGCGGCCTACGTCGTCTACGGCTCGAAGTCGCTGCCGAAGCGACTGAACCTCTCGCAGTCTGACGTGCGTATCAACGGAACGGCGAGCGGCGACCTGCTCGGCTGGTCGGTCGTGACGGTCAACGACACGAACCGCACGCCTGGCGACAGCGTGTTCGTCGGCGCGCCGCTCGCCGACGCCGGTGCCCACGACGGCGGGGCGGCGTATCTCTTCTCGAACAGGTCGCTCGCCGGGTCGGTTCCTGCGAGCGCGGCGAACCTGACGCTGCGAGGGCAAGCGACGAACGACGAGGCGGGTGCAGCCGTGTCGAGTTCGGGTGACGTCAACGGCGACAACCGGACCGACCTCGTTGTCGGCGCACCCACGCACAACGGGACCGGGAACGCAGCGAACGGCGAGAACGCGTCACACGCGGGTGCGGCGTACGTCGTCACGAACACGACCGACGGTAATCGGTCGCTGTCGACGGCGAGTCTCACGCTCCACGGGTCGGGCAGGGGTGACCTCGCGGGGTTCGCCGTCTCGAACGCCGGCGATGTCAACGGCGACGGATACGGGGACGTGATCGTCGGTGCGCCACACAACGACAGCAACGCCAACAATTCCGGGGCGGCCTACGTCGTCTACGGCTCGAAGTCGGTCTCCGGGAACCGTTCGCTCGCCGATTCGAACGTCTCACTCCACGGATCCGGGGCGCACGACAACGCGGGCCGTTCCGTCTCCGCCGCGGGGTCGGGCGACGCCACCTGCGACGGCTACAGCGACGTGCTGGTCGGGGCACCCTACAACAACAGTTCGGCGCCGAGCGCCGGTGCGGCGTACCTCGTCGCCGGTTCGAAGTCGCTCCACGGTTCGAAGAACCTCTCGACCGCGCAGGCGACGCTGACCGGCCAGTCGAGAGACGACTTCGCGGGCTGGTCGGTCTCGGAGGCCGGCGACCCGACCGGCGACGGCAACGAAGACCTCTTCGTGGGCGCGCCGAACGAGTCCGGTCACGGTGCGGCGTACCTGATCGCCGGAGCGTGTCCGAAAAAGGCGGGGAAGAAGCCCGGCCCGGGTTCCAAGCGAGGACCGGGTCCGAAGCCGACGAAGACGCCGCAGTCCTCGACGACGAAGCCCGGTCGTCCGACGACGTCGCCGTCGACAGCTTCACCGACGACGAAGAGGCAAACGACGACCAAATCGACTCCGCCTCGCACGACGACACCCGGCATCCCGACCCTCCCGACGACGTCGACCAGTTCGACGACAGCGCAGACAACGACCCCAACCACGACCACGCAGACTCCGACGACTTCGACGACTTCGACGACACCGACGACACCGACGACACCGGGTGAGAAGCACTCGATACAATTCGTCAACTGCTCTGCGGTCCGAGTGACCGGCGACTTCGCGTCGGTCTCTTACAACATGGCTTGGTACGAGAAGGGAACCGGCGGCAGCGCAACCAGTTTCGACAGTGAGCAGAACGTGGCGTCGGGATCGACGATCGCGGCGATACCGGAGGGGATCAACGGTCGAAACGTCATCACCTCCGTCGGCGGCGACGTGAACGGGGACGGGCGGACCGACGTCAACGTGCAGAATCCGACTAAGCTCCGGTGTCTCGCCAAACGACGGCCGCTCAACATCCGAACCTCGGTTCAGCGCGTCGAACCGATCGGTAACGGATCGTACCGGGTGGCGTTCGGATACGACAACCCGAACAATCACACGTTCCATCGGCCGAGCGAGTTCACCGCCGGAACGACGAACGGCCGACCGCCGACGACGTTCAAACCGGGGACTCACTCGTTTACTGTGACGTGGACGCCACAGTCACCTAACGAGCGCTTGGTCTGGTCGCTCGACCTTCGGACGTGGAACTACGGCGTCGTCAACGCGACGGCGGGAATCCCGTCGTCGACCCCTCCCTCGACGACGTCACCGTCTACAGGCACGACCACAGCGACCGGCGGTGGGACGTCCACCGGCGGAACGACGCCAGTGACGACCAGCGGAACGGCGTCGACCACCGGCGGTGGAACGACGACGGCGTCGACGATGCCGACCGCGACCACGACGTCCGGTGGCGGAGCGACGACAGCGACGCGGGCGAGTGCTGCGACACCGGCTCACACCGCACCTGAAACGCCGTCAGGGCCATCGGGGAACTCGGGGCCGTCGGGGAATTCGACGTAGAGACATCCGAACCGTCGACGCCGATTCACGGGTCGTGATCGACGAGCGGCCCGTCGTCGACTCCGGGTCGTCGCACGGTGGACTCCGATCGAACCGATCCGATGACGAAACGCCGAAGAGGCGCGACGACCTACCTCGGCCCATGACAGACGAGGGAGACAGGTCGGTCGACGACCTCATCGCGGAGGCGTTCGACGGCGAGGACGACGCGGAAGAGCGAAAGGAGGGGACGTTCATCGTCACCGCCGCCGACGAGGAGTCGGCCGTCCTGCGCGACGTCGCCGACGGACAGGTCCACACGCTCTCGACGAACCCCGGCGTGTCGCTCGGCGAAGCCGTCACGGCTACCGTCGCGCCGGACCCGCCGCTCAACGTTTCGTGGCGGGTCGAAGCGATCGAACGCCAGTGGACGGTCTCGGTCCAACGCGGCGACGAGTCGCCGACGACGAAGTCCCGAGAGATGGCCGAGGAACACGCGATCGGCGAACTCGCGCGGATGGAACGCGCGGGCGTCGGTGAAATTCACGTCCTGACCGTGCCGCCGGAGCGGACCGAGGACGCCGTCGGGGACATCGTCGAGGACGAAGCGACGGTCGCACGGGCGGCCCGCCTCGGCGTCGACCGCGTGGAAGTTCGGTGGGACGCCGACGCCGGGATCGTCAGCGTTCGGTACACGCCGTAGCGTCGTCGCCGTCGCTGCCTCTCTTCTTCTTCGACCGCGCCTCACTCGTCGGAACCGGGAAGCGCGCGGAGGAGTCCGTACCGGGACCGATACGCGATCGTGCCGAGCGTCTTCCCGACGCCGGCGTTGTACTTCGCCGTCTCCGGGTCGGCCGACCGGCGTCGGACGGCGATCTGCCACCCCGTCCAGCAGAGCACGAAGAGTGCCCGTCGACGCCGATCCGTCCGAACCCTGCCGACGTCGCGGTCGACGATCCACCAGCGTGCGACCTCACGCAGCGCGCCCATCACGATCCAGGGAGGGGAGAACGGAGCGGGATCTTTCCACCCCTCTCCACGGTTTCGCTGGTACGCTCGGAGGCGTAGCTGATACAGGAAGACGAATACGCTCACTACGAACTGAGTGCGGGCGCTCGTGCGTCGGTTCATCAAGCGGTCCGTTATCGGAGCCGACACATCGCTGTTCCGCCCGTCGGCTTCTACCGGCGGTCGTTACCGTCGCCATCGAACTGATTCGACGACTACGACTCGGGTCCGGCCGCGCTCTGGACTTCCCATCCGCTCTCGACGTCGGCCTCGCGGGTCGTGTACTCGACGACCGTGTCCGGACCCGTCCGCGCGGGGCCGTCGACGCGCTCGATGCGCAGCGGGATGTCCGGTGAGTTGCCACAACAGCCCACGTCGACGAACTCCTCGAATTCCATGCCGACGGCCACGTCGTCGAGCTTTCGCCGGAGGTACGTGCGATATCGGTCCGTCTCTAGTTGCCGACGGCTCCAGTCGCCGAGCGATTCCGGATACGAGACGACGACGCGTTCGGCGTATTCGCTCATATCTCCGGATAGGAGCCTGAGAAACAAAGGGTTGGCGCTGGCGAGAACGAGAGACTCGGGGGCCACAAAGGACTATATCACCAAGACTGAAGAAGAAGGCTTATTCCGCGCGGCCGCAGACCGGCGCACATGCTCGACCAGCACGTACCGGGGGTGGCCTGAATGGCAGGCGTCTCAAGCCTCCCCTTCGACATACCGGACGTCGACTACACCCGGTACTCGAATCGACAGCTCGCGGCGGTCCCGCTCGCGATCCTCGCGATCGCGATCGTGATCATCGCGGGCACGTTCGCTCTGACGGGCGCACCAGTACACCTCGGATTGGACTTCACGGGTGGTACACAGATGCGGGTCGCGGTCAACCCGCACTCGAATCAACCCGCACACCAACAGATCAACAACGCGTTCTCGACGCAACCGGCGTCGATCCAGTCTGTCCCGAGTGATGACACATACATCCTGACGTTCAAACAGGGTGATGCGACGACGAGCCAGTTGTCTCAACAGGCTAATCAGGCGCACTTCGACGTTCGCTCGATCAACTCCGTCTCCGCGAACTTCGGAGGGCAGGTCCAACAGACCGCGCTCTACGGCGTGATCATCGCGTTCGTCGGGATGAGTCTCGTCGTCTTCGTTCTGTTCCGGTCGTTCGTTCCCTCCATCGCCGTCGTTCTCTCGGCGTTCTCGGACATCATGATCCCGGTCGCGTTGATGGACCTCCTCCACATCGACCTCACGCTCGGGACCGTCGCCGCGCTCCTGATGCTCATCGGGTACAGCGTCGACTCGGACATCCTGCTGACGAACAACATCCTCCGTCGGTCGGGTGGCTTCTACGAGTCGACCTACCGTGCGATGCGGACCGGTGTGACGATGACGCTCACGTCGCTGGCCGCGATGGCCGTCATGGCGATTGTGGCGACGCTCTTCGGTATCCAACTGCTGGCCTCTATCGGGCTCATCCTCGTCTTCGGGCTGGCGGCCGACCTGATGAACACCTACCTGCTCAACCTCAGCCTTCTGCGCTGGTACAAGTTCGAAGGGGTGAGTCGCTGATGCCATCGCTTCGCGACAACTGGCGTATCGTTCTGCTCGTCATCCTGCTGCTCGGCAGTGCGTTCGCACTGTTCTCTCCGACGATGGGCGCATCGAGTGGCTCGGGAGCGGCGACCGGCAACGGTACGAGCGGCGTAGCCGCGACGAACAACTCGGGGGTGACGAACCTCCAGTACAGCCTCGACCTCGCGGGCGGGACGCGAATCCGTGCGCCGCTGGCGGGCGTCACGGCCGAGAACGTCAACTTCGGCAATCACAGCCAGGGCGTCATCGAGAAGAACGTCGCGAGTCAGATGCAGGGCGTCTCAGTCACCGACGTCACCGCACAACGGACCGGTAACGGCTCCGGAACCGTCGAGGTGACGACGAAGAACGTCACGACGCAGCAGTTGTCGAAGGCGCTCGACGCGGCGGGCTACAAACACGGGAACGTCCGAGACGGCGTCACCCAGCAGACCCGCGAACAGACCGTCAAGGTTCTAGAGAGCAAGATCAATCAGGCGGGCCTGAAAGGTGGCTCCGTTCAGTCGGTGACCACATCGAACGGGCAGCACTTCGTCCTTATTCAGGTCCCGAACGCGGAGCGCCAGCGAGTGCTCAACTTAGTCAACAAACCCGGTCGGGTCCGCGTCGACGCCTACTACCCCGCGAAGAACGGCTCGGGTTATCAGACCCGGACCGTTCTGCAACAGGGCGACTTCGCCCACATCGGCACGGCAGAGCGAAATCAACAGACCGGGATGCCGTTCGTCTCCGTCGTCGTCAAGGACGGTAAGGCGAAGCAGTTCCAGAAGGACATGGTCCAGACGGGCGTCGCACAGCAGGGCGGAACCACCTGTCACTACGAAGAGAAGCCCAATCAGACCGATCCGTGTCTACTGACGAAAGTCGACGGCAAGGTCGTGTACGCGGCGGGGATGACTCCGAGTCTCGCACAGAGTATCCGCTCGGGTCAGTGGTCGAAAGACCCGCAGTTCGCGCTGCAGACTCGCAACTACAGCGAAGCACAGACGCTCTCCATCGACCTTCACGCTGGTGCGCTCCCCGCGCCGCTCAACACGAGCGCCGGGACGTCTTCCTACGTCTCGCCGACGCAGGGGGCGAGCTTCCGAAGTGACGCGATCATCACCGGGATCATCGCCGTCCTCGCCGTCAGCGCCGTCGTCTTCTTGCGCTACGGTGAGATGGAAGTCGCCGCACCGATGATCGTCACGGCGCTCTCCGAACTCTTCATCCTGATGGGGTTCGCCTCCCTCATCGGATACCCGATCGACCTCTCGGTGATCGCCGGGTTCGTCGCGGTCATCGGGACCGGTGTCGACGACCTGATCATCATCGCCGACGAGGTGCTCTCGGAAGGCAAAGTGCGTTCGAAACGCGTGTTCCGGTCGCGGTTCCGGAAGGCGTTCTGGGTCATCGGCGCGGCCGCCGCGACGACCATCATCGCGATGAGTCCGCTGGCGTTCCTCTCGCTCGGTGACCTCCGCGGGTTCGCTATCTTCACCATCCTCGGCGTTCTCGTCGGTGTTCTCGTGACGCGTCCGGCGTACGGGGACATCCTCCGCGCGCTCATCACGCGACAGTCCTGAACGGGTATCCCTCGTTCGTGAATCTCTCGCGATTCGTTTTCACGCCGAATTCCTCGGTAGCGACGGCGAACTCTCGCTGTGCAGTCGAGTCAAGGTCGAAACGGCCCCTCGTGGCTTCTCGACGGCATAATCGACGATCTCACACGCTCGCGACGGACCAACAATCACAATATCTAGTGGGACATAGCCGCTCGTATGAGTCAAACTGCGGAAGCGTCCGACAGTGCGCCGTTCGGTTCACCGGGATGGATTTTCAACATGATGATCGTGTCGATTCTCGTACTGACGCTGATCTGTGGCGTCGTTTTCGGGGCCGTCTACCTCGGCTTCAATCCCTTCGCCTGAATCCGGGCGACACTCACGGCAGCAGTCTCTCTGCCGTCGTTCGACACGATTCTCTCGATGAGCTATCCGTCCATCACTATCAATACGGTCGAGCGCACACGCTGTAGGTATGGAACTCCCGTCCTACACCACTCCGGAAGGCCTGATGAACATCATCCTCGCCAGCATCGTCGCCGCGTCGGTGTTCCTCGGTCTGTTCTTTGCGGCCGTCGAGTACAGCCTCATCCCGCTGATGGGTTGATCGAGGTTCGACTCCCGTTCTCGGTTTTTCGAACGTTTAGAACTCAGAGAGCGCCGACTGCTCGGCGGCCGCGAGGAGGTCCGTACAGGTCTGCCACGAGCGCCGAGCACAGGCCGGGAGTTCTCCCGTCTCGTCGACGTACTCCCGGAGGAAGGCACGTGTTTTCGGATCGCTCGGATATCCGCTGCCGACCTCGCCGAACTCGTCGGCGATGGCATCGACGCGGGCGTCCCGCTCGACTTTGGCGACGATACTCGCCGCGCCGACGAACCGACTCCGCTCGTCGGCCTTGTGGAAGGAGTCGACCGTCACGTCGACACCGCCGTCGGCGACCCCCTCGCGGACACGTCGCCCGAACCGATCGGCGTCTACGTCACCGGCGTCGACGACGACGCGATCCGCGTCGCGCGCGATGGCCGCGACGGCTTCGACCTGTGCGGCGACGGTCAGCGTGTTCATGTTCGTCTCGGGGTCGTCGATGCGCGCTACGGGGATCACCGCGACACCGACGGTGACTCCGTCGGTCTCACGGATCGCGGCATCGAGTGCCTCGCGGCGTGCGGGTGTGAGTCGCTTCGAGTCGTCGACGCCGTCCGGAAGCACGTCTGAGTCGGCTCGGACGGCGGCGGCGACCATCGGGCCGAGGACGGGTCCCTTCCCCGCTTCGTCGGCCCCGACGACGGGTTCGGTCATGCTCGGTCGGTTCGGCGGTGCGTACTAATCGGTTTCTCTCCGTGAATTCCTTTCGAGCAGATTTCGTTGATACTGTCGGAGGGCTGAAAATGCGATCGAGACGACTTTGGGAGATACTCGAGAACGTGACCGAGACGACCTCGAAAGCCCCCTCCCGTTTGTCTCTTCGAGACTCGCGAGAGCCCCTTTCAGTCCCACCCGTCCGACCGATCGGCTGGTCGCTGTTCGCTCGAACATCGGCTTCGATGCCTCGCGGCGGTCGAAAATCGTCACACACTCCGATCACTCGGCGCCGTCGATGGCGGCCTCCAGTCCCTCCGCGAAGATCTCACAGATCTCGTCGATCTCGGACCGTTCGACGATCAGCGGCGGGAGGAACCGGACGGTGCCGCCGGCGCGGCCGCCGAGTTCGACGATCAGGCCGCGCTCGAAACACTCCGTGCGGACCGCCTCGGCGAGGTCCGCCGCGGGCGGTCGGCAGCCGTAGGCGTCGGGGTCGGCGTCCAACTCGACGAGTTCGACGCCGAGCATCAGCCCGCGACCGCGCACGTCGGCGACGGCGTCGTGGTCCTCGCCGATCGCTTCGAGGCGACCGAGGAAGTACTCGCCGAGGTCGGCGGCCCGTCGATCGAGGTCGTTCTCGAGGATGTGTTCGAGCGTGGTCCGCCCGGCGGCCATGCCGAGTTGGTTGCCGCGGAAGGTGCCGACGTGCGCGCCGGACTCCCACTGGTCGAGGCGTTCGTCGTAGAGCATCACCGAGAGCGGGAGGCCGCCGCCGACGGCCTTCGAGAGCGTCACCACGTCCGGCACGATGTCCGCCTGCTCGAAGGCATACATCGAGCCCGTCCGTCCGAGTCCCGCCTGAATCTCGTCGACGATCAGCGGGACGTCGTGCTCGCGGGTGATTCGCCGAATCTCCCGAACCCACTCGTTCGGTGCCGGGAGCGTACCGCCCTCGCCCTGCACGACTTCGAGTACCATCCCGGCCGGAGCGGTGACGCCGCTGTCCGGGTTGGCGATGGTCTCTTCGATGTATCGACTGACGGCTCGATGGCCTTCCTCGCCCCGGATGCCGAACGGCGGGCGGTACTCGTACGGGAACGGAAGGTGGTGGACGTTCGCCATCAGGTCCGGGATGGGACCTTTGATCCCGGTGTCGCCCGTCAGGCTGAGCGATGCGTTAGTAACGCCGTGATAGCCGCCCTGAAACGCGAGCATGCTCCGATTCCCGGTGGCCGTCTTGACGAGCTTGGTCGCCGCTTCGATGGCGTCGGTCCCGGCGGGGCTACAGAACTGGATGCGGGCGCGGTCGGCGAACTCGTCGGGGAGGCTGTCGAACACCGTGTCCACGAACCGCTCTTTGACCGGCGTGGTGATGTCGAGCGTGTGGAGGGGGTGGTTCCCGTCGAGGACCTCCCGCATGGCTTCGACGACGGCGGGGTGGTTGTGCCCGAGCGCGAGCGTTCCGGCCCCGGCGAGACAGTCGTAGTAGCGGTTTCCGTCCATGTCGACGAGTTCGACGCCGGACGCCTCTCGAATCGCCATCGGGAGGTGCCGGGGATACGTCCGCGCGCCCGACTCTCGTTGCGACTGCTGTGTGAGTAATGCTTCGTTTGTGTCGTCCACGATAGAATCCTCGGCGGCCCGTGCCGCCAGTAAACAGTGACTCGTGTGCGAACGCAATAGCGGTTCGCGTCGCGGAAACCGGGTATTTCTCAGTCGCGGAAGAAGTCCGCGCGTGCGAACGGTTCGTTCTCGCCTTCGACGGCGATCACATCGAGGGCGGTGACGACGGCGTCGACGCCGAGGAGGCCGGCGAGGCTGGGTTCGGTCCGCCCGTCGTCGCCGGAGACGAGTTCCTTGATGTAGAGTCCGCCCGCGCCGTGGATATCGACGGTCGCGTGGCGCTCGTCTTCGAGTTCGCCGGTCGCCTCGTACACGTCACGCGTTCGCGTGAGGTTGGCCCGCCGGTGGTCGACGCGCTGTGGTGTGTACTGTTCGATCGTCGCGCCGTCGAGTTCGGCCAGCGCTTCGGCCAACGCCTCGGACGTCACGTCGTCGCCGAACTCGACCTGTGCACGGTAGGTCTTGCTCGCGTCGTGCTCTTTGACGCGTTCGACCATGTCGTGCGTGGCGAGGCGGAGTCCCTCGACTTCGACCTTGCCGTCGGCGAAGGCGTTGATGTCGCCTTCGAGGCGCTGCACGTCGATGTCGCGCCGACGCGGTTCCTTGACTTCGACGACGAACGGACGGCCCGTGCCGAGCATGAGCGCGTCGACGTCTTCGCGGCCCGCACCGTGGAACACGGCGTCGACGCCGTCCATCACGTCGCGAACGACCGGCGCGGTCAACTGCTCGACGCTCTCGTCGTAGAGGTAGCCCGTCCCGCCGCAGTAGTCACAGGGTTCCCGCCCCTGTCGACCCGACCCCTTGCACTCCCGGCAGGGCCACTTGGTCTGCGGAATGTCGCGGATGAGCTTTCGGTATCGGCCGTAGACGAACGCCGAGTTGACCGTCGTCTCGACGGCGTCGCCCTCGATGTCGAGGATGAACTGCACGTCGGGGCGCTCGAAGTCGACCTGCGTCTCGGTCAGTCGTCCGACGCGCTTGCCGACCTCGCGGTTGAACTCCGATTTGAACAGTTCACCCGCGTCCTCGGGGAGGCCCGCCTCTTCGCGGAACAGACGCTCGTTCTCTTCGATCAGGGGCGGCGTCCGGGTGCCGACCTGATACGTTCCGAACTTCACGTCCGTGACGGACTCGGCCGCCCGCTCGGCCCAGTGGTCGAACTGCGCACACTCGCCCTCGCAGACCCAGCAGTCGACGGGGTCGACGGACTCGGCTTCGTAATCGTCTTCGAGGGCGGCGGCGACCCGGAGCGACCGGCCGCGCTCTGCGTTCGTCAATCCATAACTGCGGTCGGCGAAGACGCGCCCGAGGCAGGCGTCGCAGACCGGGCCGGCCGCTGCGAGCGTGCGAGCGTCGTCCAAGATACTCATACGGGTGCTGGGACTCCCCGCGGTAATTGTCTTGTTATCCCGCTCGGCGTCGACGGCGGGTTTCGACCGTAACGGATCGCAACGGCGGCTCAGATCGAGAGTCCGAGTTGACTGAGTACCCACACGGTCGCCGCGGCCGTCGCGACACCGAGTCCGAAGAGGAGTGTGAAGAGCAACGCGGTGCCGCCGACGAGGACGCGCGTGTCGCTCGACGCCCCGTCCGGGTCGATCGCTCGGGATTCGAGGAGTTCGATGTTCTTGAGATTCGCCTTCCAGACCGCGTCGAACGCGTCGCCGACGACCGGAATCGATCCGAGCGTGGCGTCGACTAGGAGATTCGCGAGCATCCGGGCGAGCGTCGGCTTCGGCACGCCGAGTGCAGCCGCCTCGACGACGATGTATGCCGACATCGCAGACGTGGGGAGGTCGCCGAGGACCGGCAGGAGTCCGACGATCGGATCGAGACCGATCCGATACCCCGTCCCCGGAATCGGAATCGAGTTGTCGAGGAGCGTTCCGAGCGTCCGTAGCCGTTGGATTCGCTGTGGAGCGTCGGCCGTCGAGTCGGACGTTTCGGCTGTCCGCTCGGCGGTTCGCCCATAGACGTTACTCATCGTGTAGAGACCAAAGGGGGCGACCGGCTTCAACGTCGCGCCGAGTTGGAGACGTTGACGGAGGGCGAGACCGGCGTCAGTGGGGACGCGGTTGAGAGGGGATCCGGCCGTGTGACGTCACACTAGGGATGATCGTGCGAGAGCGATCGTATCTTCGCCTTTCTGACACCGAAGCCGTCGAGCAGTTGGGCTTCGACGGCCGACTCGTCGTTCGATTCGATCGGGTCGAGCCGGATCGTCGCCACGAGGTCGACTGCGAGGTCGTTCAGGCCGGGCTGGAGACCGTGAACGTCGACCGCGTCGACCGATTCGACGCCGTCGACGCGACGTATGAGGTGTTCGATACCGTCGTGTAAGTCGCCACGGCCGTTTCGCGTGACGAGCACCGTGAGTTCGACGTCGACCGTGAGTACGGGCAGTTTTTGGACTGACATGAGACCCCCGCCGCGATTCGAACGCGGCGCGCCGAGGCGCAACCACGGACGCTAGGTCCTCGGGGGGTGACCGACGGAGATGTCTCTCTCCAGTCGGCGGACGAACGACGGATCGGCCCCGAGACGGATCGGCGTCGCCTCGACTCGGTGTCGAAGCGAACTGTCGCCGACGCGGCTCGGAGTCGGTCCGCCGTCGAGTGACCGTCGCGGGACCGAACGGTCGCCGGACTGACTTGTCACCTAACTCGAACGTGCGTGGCGAGAAGAATCCGCACTCGGTTCCGGCGTCTCGTTCGTATCGAAACACCGAGAAGAGCGGACCGACGCGCCGTGTAGCGTCCGATTATGCGGCGACGGAGTCGGTCCGAGTGCGTGGGTGAGACACCATCATCCCGATCCGGCCGAGTACACGGCAGACATATCCGGCGCTCTTGGAAAGCGCGGACGTCGGATTCGGGTTGTAGACGGTCATTGACTCACCTCGCGTGGCGTGACTGCCACGTCGTGTACTCGACACGTCGAATGGCATCAACTTAAATGTTGTTCGTCTGTGTGACAGACTGGCAAATATCTATCCGCGGTTCGCACGGTCAGGGCGCCGAACGATCAACCGTCTGAACGGCGAAAACGCTGAAAAAGTGGATCGAATCCGGAATTAGCTGCTCGTCGACGTCTTCGTCGTCGTGTTCGTCATCGTTCCGTTCGTCGAACCGTTCATCGCCGTGGTCGACGCGTTCGACGACGAGTTAGACGAGGTGGTCGTCTCCGGCG
The DNA here is from genome assembly GCA_963715525.1 of Haloferacaceae archaeon. Classification (GTDB taxonomy): domain Archaea; phylum Halobacteriota; class Halobacteria; order Halobacteriales; family Haloferacaceae; genus MFD01721-c6. Next base: position 2,861,712 of record OY970248.1, on the reverse strand, counting down.
CGTTCACTTTCTGCGAGGCGAGCGTCTGTTTCTGACCGCTCTGCGGGTACCAGACGACAGCGACGGTGTCGCCTGCAGTCGCGTTAACCGTGATCTGGTTCCCGATCGAGAGGGGGTACGTGCCGGTCGCGTTGTCGCTCTTCGCATCCGAGAGCCACACCGCTTCGGACTTGTTGTTGACGGTCACGACGAGTTTCTTGGTCGCGTTGTCGCTGATTCTGTCGCCACCCATGTCGACGACTTTCACCTGCTTACTCGAGATCGTTTTGAAGGTGAAGTTCGTCTTCGGGGCGCTGTTGGCGCTCGACGTCGAACTCGCGTTCGGGGCGCTCGTGTTCGCCATACTGCTGTTGCCGTTCGTACTGTTGTTCATCGACTGGTTACCGTTCGTCGGGTTGGAGGCACATCCTGCGATGAGGAGGGCACCAACGAGCGCGATAAGTATCACTCGTCGCATACAGCGGTGTTGACAAGTCCGGAACATAAATACTTTCAGGAGTCGAATGTGTGAATATGTCCACCACGACGGGCCACACCACGCGAAACTGGACGTCGGTGCGTGGTATCGTCCAACAATGTGTTGTTCACACACATCTTCGGGGTCGCTCGCGCTCGGACGCCTTCGGGAACGTTCGTGCTCGGACACCGACCGATACATCCGTCGGTGAACGTTCAGGAACAACGCAAACGCGATTTTTCTTCGGTCACGTCTTAGGATTTCACATGGCACCTCCACTACTAACCAGACGAAGTGTTCTCATCACGTTCGGCGTCGCAGTGGTGTCGCTGGCGATCGATCTCCTGACGGGCGCGTTCAGTGTGGTTCAAACGGGAAGCGATGAACGGAGCGCCATTCGAACCATGTCGCTTCCACCGCCCAAACGGGACGGGACGATGTCGGTCGAAACGGCTATCTCGAACCGCCGATCCCGACGTGAATACGGCGACGCGACCCTCGAACGGCGGCAACTCGGGCAGTTGTTGTGGGCAGCACAGGGTATCACTGACCCGGATGCGGGGCTTCGAGCCGCACCGAGTGCCGGGGCACTGTACCCGTTAGAACTGTACGTGGTCGCCGGAGACGGCGTACGGAACGTCGAACCGGGTATCTATCGGTACCGACCCGAGGCACACGCGTTGGCGTTGCTTCGGCGGGGTGATCGACGGACTGCCCTGCAGGCGGCAGCGATCGACCAGTCCGCGGTCGGACGGGCACACCTCGATATCGTGATCTGCGCGGTCGATCAGCGATCGGCGCGCAAGTACGGAGCGCGAGGAGTAGAGCGGTTCGTGCCGATGGAGGCCGGTCACGCCGCCGAAAACGTGTATCTACAGGCGCAAGCGCTCGACCTCTCGACGGTCACGATCGGCTCGTTCGACGACAGTGCCGTCCGGCGGGTCGTCGGTGCGCCGTCGGATCAACGACCGTTGTACATCATGCCGACCGGAACCCGTTTAGAGAACGACTCATGATCGAATTCTACTTCAGTCACGCCGGGCTCGGGGCGACCACCCTGATTCACGCGTGGCTGACGTTCCTGACCGGGGTTCTCTCGTGGGCCCAGCGGCGTGGGTACCCGCCGCGTGGCCGGTGGCGGAGCATCGTCCGCGTGGCACACACGACCTTCGGCGTGCTGCTCGTCCTCTACGTCACGATGACGTATCTGATCGTCCCCTACTGAACCTCCATCGCCGTCCCGCGCGTCGGTCGTCACTGTGATCGGCTCCCTCGTTGCCGTCGCTCGTCGTCGATCGCTCCCGCAAACGACCTCGCTTCGGACGAGCGATCGACTGTCGATCTGAGTGTGGATCTTCGAAGCGATGGCGAATTACGTGTCGCTCTTCACCTAGTGGATTTAACTAATTTCAGGAATTATTATGTTCAATGCGGGAGAATGAATCACCGGATCCGGAGACGGGATCGGAGTCGCCCCGCGAGACGCGCGAATCGACAGTCGGGCGACGTAGCTACCTGAAAGCGGGTAGCGGTATCGCGCTTACGCTCGTCGGCGTCACTGGGATAGCTGCGACCGACGGCGGCGCGGCGAGTTATCGAACGGTCACCGTCGACACGAACGAGACGAAGACGTACGACATCGCCGAGGGTGAAACCTTCGAGAACTACCTCTTCGACGTCAGCGCGAGCGGTGCGCACGTCGATATCAACGCGACCGGAACGAGCGGTTGGAGTATCCGAAACGTCGGATTTCGGGGGCGGGACACCGCCTCGACGAAGAGCAATATCATCACGGTGAAGGTCCCTTCGGGGGGGCACGGGTCGATCGAGAACGTGTACTTCGGCGACGGTTCGGACGCCGGTGACGGCACTCCGATCTTCGTTCATAAAGACCACGCGGGCGTCGTCAATATCCATCGGTGTTACTTCCGGCACTGGTCGGACAACGCCGTCTACGGCAGCGCTCCGGGCCGTGACGAGGTGAATCCGGGTTACGGCGACGTCCGCATCGACCAGTGTTATTCGCGGAACAACAACATCTCGAACTTCCGAATCGGAACCGACGGCTCGTTCGTCAGGGACTCGGTCGTACACGTCGACGGACCAGTTCCCGCACAGAACGGCGACGGAAACGCACGCGGTGTGTGGGTGAAAGAGGGCGGTAACTGTCTCATCGAAAACTGCGACATCCTCCTCGAATACCCCGCTGCGGGCTACTGCGTGGAGGAGGCGGACGACAACCAGGCGGGGATCGCGCGAGTCCACGAATCCGAAGTGGAGGCACGCGACGGCGCATCCGGCCGATTCTACTCGAAGTACGGAACGGTCAAGACGCGAAACGTGGGCAACGATCCGTACGTCGCGGTTCCTGCCGGCGTTCCGGAGAGTGCCGAGGATGCGGCGACGGGAGGCGGGCTTCCCGCCCAGATCGCGTTCGCAGGTGGCAGTTCGACCGCGTCGCTCGATTACTCGTTCGTCACCGAATCCGGCGACGTCGAGGCGGCGGAGTCGGGAAGCGGCGCCGTCTGCGGAAACAGCGCGAGTGGATCCCTCGACGGCGGTCGAGACGCCTACTCGGTCAACGGTTCGCTCGAATCGGTGACGATCGACTACTCGGCGGGTGACAGCGACGTCTCGGTTCGGATCGAGCGCTCGACGGGATCGATCCGATTCGAGGGCGGCGACGCCGACGATCGGTTGAAGTACTACGTTCGATGCCGCGGGAGGGTGACTCCCGGTGACGATCTGGAGGCCGGTGACGCCGTCGGTCCGAAGTGGGCGAAAGGGGACACGCACGCGCGAAGCGGTACGGATACGCTCCACTACGCGGACGACCTCGCCTGCGTCTGGGCTCGTTACCCCGCAGACGGGAGTCTACTCGCGTTCCAGTACAACACGCCTCACTAGCGCCGGGGGAGCGGCGTGACGGGTTCGCTCACTCCATGTCGTCCCACGCGCCGACGTCCTCCTTCCGGAGTTCGCCTTGCGCCTGCCACGTCCGGGGCCGGAACGTGATGGTGACCAGTCCCGCGTAGTACAGTCCGATGATCGCGGAGACGACCACGCCCGGGATCGGCCCGATCGCGGTGCTCGCGGGCCACGGCCGCTGTGCCAGTGCGAACGTCCGAAGCACCCACGCCCCGAGGAGTACCGTGATCAGGGGGAGGTACACTCGACGGAGTCGATGCGAGATCGCCTCCTCGTAGGAAATCTTCGTCCGCGGCTGGCGGTAGTCCTTGCTCAGACGGGGCCGCCAGTCGGGGTCTTCGAGACCCTGTGAGGGATCGAGCGCGAACCCGAACACGTTCCGTTGAAGGACGCGCACGCGCGATCGCCACATGTCGTAGCCGCGGTATCGGCGCGCCTCGATGACGAGGAAGATCGAGACCATCACCACACCGACCAGAAGGATGTAGTGGGGCCGGTCGGTGCGCGTGAACGCCCACGTCAGAATCGCGGCCATGACGGTGACCGCCCAGTTGCTCGTCCGATCGAGGCGCTCGCGCCAGAACTTCATCCGATGGACCTCGCCCCGATAGAGGTGTGCCATCGCCGATCCCGGTGCGCTCTCCTCTTCGTAGAATCCCCGCCCGATTCGGCGCTCGTCGCGCCCGGTCGGATCGAAGTCGGGATCGTCCGATTCGCCTCGTTCGGTATCAGTTCGTTGGTTCATCGGTAACTAGAGACTTACAGCGCTCAGTTCTCGACCGGCATTTCCTGTGAGAGGGGCTCGTCGTACTTGCTGCGGAACTCGGCGATGAGTTGGCCCATCTTGGCGTACCAGTCGTTCAGCAGTCGCTGCATGTCGTCTGCGATCTCGTCGGGGTCGGTCGGCCGGTAAACGTGGTAGTAACCGCCCTGTTCGTAGTTGACCTGCTCTTTCTGAACGAACCCGGTTTGCATCAACCGCTGGACGGACCGATACGCCGTCGACCGTTCGCGTTCGATCGCTTCCGCGACCTCGTCGACGGTCAGCGGTTCGCTGCTCTCGACGAGCAGTCGGAAGCATCGCTTATCTAATTCTTTGAGACCGTGCATGCATTCGAGCAACCCCTCACACTCCATATCTCGGTGAAGGAGCTCTCCCATCGATTCGACCATATCCACCCGTAGCAGTCTCGGTGACAAAAGAGTTGTGCAGTACATACACAATCGCCGACGGCACCTGGCCAGTAGCCGGGCCATCTAGCTCCGCAACGCGACGGCCGACCACGTGTTTCGGATCACTCGACGGCAGTGTCTTCGCCCGGTCCGTCCGCCGCCGCCGTGGTGTCCGAGGCCGTCGCATCGAGCGCTCGTACGGCGCGGACGACGATCGCGCCGCTGACGAGGAGCGCCGACCCGACGATGAGGACGAAACTCACCGTGTCGAGCACGGGTACGTGGAACGTGTTTCCGATCTGCCGTGCCGCGACGGCGAGTGCACCGCCGAGGAGCATCAGCCCGAAGTAACTCTTGATACCGTCTTCGTCGACGAGACTCGTCGCCGCCGAGCCGATCCGTGCTCCGAAGGCGCTCCCCGCGAGGAGCGGGACGACGACGCTGAGGTCGACCCCGCCAGCCTGCGCGTAGCGGAACGCGCCGAACGCCCCCGAGATGGTGATCTGGAAGACGTCGGTGCCGACGGCGACGGCCGCCGGGACGCCGAGGACGTACATCATCGCGGGCATCAGTAGGAAGCCACCGCCGACGCCGAGCACGCCGGCCAAGACGCCGACGACGAGTCCGATGACGACGACCATGACGGCAGAGACCTCGGTGCCGCCCGAGAGCGTGATCATCGGCCAGAGCTGAAGCCGTTGCAGTGAGTCAGCGATCCCGCCCGATCGTTCGGTAGTGCGTTGCTCGGACTTGCGGGCGTCGTAGAGAACCGAGACGCCGACGGCACCCAGCATCACGACGTAGGCGACGCTCACGACCTTGTCGGCGAGCCCGATCGACTGGAGGTAGAGGACGAGGTCTTTTCCGACCTCGATTCCGGCGGTCATGCCCGCGATCATCATGATCCCGAGTTTGTAGTCTACCTGCCCGAGGTCACGATGCTTCAGCGTCGCGATGATTGACGTTCCGAATACGAACGCGAGTCCGCTTCCGACGGCCGTCGACGTGGGATAGCCCAGTACCAACAGCGCGGGTGTCACGAGAAACGAGCCGCCCATCCCGAAGAAGCCGAACAGGATTCCGATGAGGACGCCGAGTCCGACGAACAGTCCGATCAGGAGGAGGCTCACGCCGAGTATCTCCATCGGCCGCTCACTTCCCTCGGAGTGCGTTCGTCACGGTCGGTCCAACGAGTCGCGTCAAACCGCCGTATCCGAGGTAAAGCGCGACCGACTCCGCCAGTACACTGCCGACGAGGACGGTCGCATGAAGCGTCCCCGGAAGTGATTCGATTCCGAACATGTTCAGGTCGATCTCTCCTCTCTCGTAGTTGGTTGTGCGCAGATCATACTATTCTACTCACTTCGTCTATCCACCATCGACTAATAACGGTTTTGGGATCATCGCACAATACTATATTCGAGGGAGGATCGAGTAACCTACTGATGGATATGTGTAACTTATGGAAATATAGCCGTCGGAAACGCAGCGTGGCCACGTCTTCGGCTTCTGGCAGGCAGTGCGACTGTCTGCGTTGGAGTCACTGCACGGTCTGCGATCGAGCGTCTCGAAGAAATCAACCGCACGAATCAGGTCCGGTTCGCTGTCGACACCGATCGACGATCCTCTGCCCGACCGGAAAGTCAGTCGGCGGTGGTCGCGCTCGACGACTGATCGGCTCGGTACGCCCGCCAGTATCCCTGCGCGTACGCGCCGAGGAACATCCCGGCGATCGCCCAGAGGATCGGGAAGTTCCCGATCCCGAAACTCGCGTAGGCGGCACCGGGACAGATACCCGAGAGCCCCCAGCCGACGCCGAAGACCGCGCCACCGAGGAGGACGTTCCGGTCAAACGACTTCAGCCGCCGTTTGTAGACGTCGCCGGTGAGCGGCGCCCGGTCGAGGAACGTCGTCGCGACGAAAAACGAGATTCCCGTCACGACGGCGGCCCCACCCATGACGAACAGCAGTCCGAAGTCCTTGAACTGGAGGAACGCCAGGACGATCTCCGGGCGGGCCATCTGGCTGAAACCGAGGCCGAACCCGAAGATCAGGCCGCCGACGAGGATCAGCGGCATGAACAGCGGCGAGCGGTCGCTCACGGCGACACCCCCAGTGCCTGGACGAGCTGTGCCGTTCCGATCGCGACCGCCATGAACGTCGCCACGTTCACGATCGAAGTCGGCGACCGCGACCCGACGCCGCAGACGCCGTGACCGGACGTACACCCCTTCCCGAGGCGCGTACCGACGCCGACGAGGAAGCCGCCGCCGAGGAGTCGCCACCACTGGATCTTCGTCGTGGGATCGGTGTGCTGGAAGAGCAGCGCGTAGATCGCTGCACCCCCGACGATCCCGAGCGTGAAGACCACGCGCCAGTCGCGGGAGGCGAGGTACTTCCCCTGATTGAATCGCGGGAGGTCGGAGACGTACGACAGCGTCGATTCGAGGAACGTGCTCGCGCCCGCGATGATGCCGGTCCCGAAGTAGATGACCGCGGCTCCGAGACCGATGAGCGCGCCGCCGATCGCGTAGTGAGCGATGCCGCGCGGGAAGAGCTGCGCTTTCAGGCTCGCGAGCGCGACGAGTTGTGTCGGTTCGAACATCTTACTCGGTCATCGCGTCCTGGCTGGCCGCACAGTTGTTCGGCCCCAGTTCGAGTTCGAACGCTTCCTCGTCGTCGGTGTTCTGCTGTCCGAGGTTCGTCGCGATGATGTCCTCGTAGTTCGATGGCCGTGGTGGCATGTCCGACAGTACGAACTCCACGAACTTCTCACGTTCCATCCCGAGTGCACCCATCGTCGCCGAGAGTTCGCCCAGCGTCGCCGTGTAGGTCCCGTCTTCGCGCGGCGTCGCGGCGTCACTGAAGTGCGCTGGCGCGACGACGACGTCGTCGGGGAGTGTGAGGATCTTCTCGTGGAGCGTGTCGTAGAGCAGTTCGGCGGCGCGTTCGGCTCCCTCGTCGCCCTCTTCTAAGTCCGGTCGGGCGACGCTCTCGGTGAACAGTCCGTCACCGGTCAGCAGTACGGCGTCGTCGACGAGGTACGACGTCATCCCGCTCGTGTGGCCGGGCGTGTGGATCACGTCGACGCCGATGTCACCGACGGTCAGGCTGTCGCCGTCCGTGACTGTCGCGTAGTCGGTGTCGTACTCGATGCCGCGTCCGACGGCCGGTTCGGGGAGGACGATCTCCGCACCCGTCGCGTCGGCGAGTTGCCGGACACCCGAGACGTGATCCGCGTGGACGTGCGTGTCGATGGCGTACTTGATCTCCGCACCGAACGCGCGCGCGTCCCGGACATACTCGTCGATGAACGCGCGGAGCGGATCGACGACGAGCGCTTCGTCGCCGTCGACGACGAGATAGGCCATGCAACCGCTCGACGGCCGCTGATATTGTGCGATCGTCGCGTTGCTGTCGACGTCGAGTTCGCGGTACTCGTAGATCCGCGCCCAGCCCTTCATCCCGCGCTCGAGGTTCGCCGCCTCGACGTCGTGTTCGAGGAGTTTGTCGGCGACGAACTCGCTCGACCCACCCTTCGCACACACGACGACGGTCGGGTTGCCCTCCGGGACCCGCTCGAGCAAGTCGTCGTCGACGCCCTCGATGAACTCGTAGTACGGGATGTTCTCCGTCTCGACGTTCTCTCCCTCGATCTGCCACTCCTCGAACTCGCTCTCGGCGCGCACGTCGAGGATCGTCACTGCCTCTCCGGAGTCGATTTGCTCTTTCAACGCCGCCGGTTCGATCGGTTCGACCGCTGCGGCGTCGTCGGGCAATGGTTCGCTCATCTGTACTCACCGCTATCGTCGCATGCCTCATAAGCGTTCGGATGGTATGTTGTAATTTGAGCAAGACTCGTGACCGGGCAGCCGTGCGTATTCTCGCAAGAATACACAATTCAAGATCTCTATCCGTTTGTCTCGGTCAATTTCGTTCTTTGTTCGGTCACGAGACTTGCTTGGAACGCCCATTAACCAACACACTTTTGACTGACGAGTCGATATTGTGGAGCAAGCCCAATACGAAACCGGGCTGAATGAACATGAGTTCGGAATTCAACATCGCGGAGACGCTCGACGTAAAAGGACTGAGTTGCCCGATGCCGGTCGTGAAGGCGAAGCAGGCGATCGACGACCTCGACGCCGACGACGTGTTGGAAGTCGTCGCCACCGACTCCGGCAGCATGAGCGATCTCAAAGGCTGGGCGGATACGACGGCCGGCGTCGAGATGCTCGACCAGGAAGAGGGAAGCGACGGTGGCGACGCCGTCTACAGACACTACGTCCGCAAGACCGAGTAAGATGAGTACGGACACGCCCGATTCGGACTCGACGGGAACGCCCGACGAACAGTCGTCGGAGTCGGCGGCTGAGGAACTCTCGAAGGCGGAGTTGCAGGCGCAGATCGAAGACCTGCGCGACGAACTCGCCGACCTGAAAGCGACGACCGGCGACGATCAGAAGAGCATGACGATCATCGCGACGAAGGGGAGCCTCGACATGGCCTACCCGCCGCTCATCCTCGCCAGCACCGCGGCGGCGTTCGGCTGGGACGTCGTCGTCTTCCACACCTTCTGGGGGCTCGATATCCTCCACGAGGAGAAGTCGAAGAACCTCAAACTCAGCGCGGTCGGCAACCCGAGCATGCCGATGCCGAACGCGCTCGCGTCGCTTCCGGGGATGGACTCGATGGCGACGAAGATGATGAACAAGAAGATCGCCGACAACGGCACGCCGACGATCGAAGACCTCATCGAGACGTCGCTCGATCAGGGCGTAGACCTCCAAGCCTGTCAGATGACGATCGAACTGATGGACTACGACGAAGACGAGTTCTACGACGGCGTGACCACCGGCGTCGGTGCCGCCACGGCGCTCCAGCACATGGCTAACGCCGACGTGCAGTTACTCGTCTAAGCGTCGAGCGAGTACCTGTCAACACTGTTTCTCACCCTCGATCGTGGCACTCGCCAGCGCAGGCACGAGTGGCGACACGCTACCCACGATTGTCGTCGTCGCCCTCGACCGCTTTCTCGTCGTCCTCGGCCGCTTTCTCGCCGTCGACGCCCGGACCACGCGCGGTGGCGCTCTCACCGTCGCTGACGCCGCCGTCGGTCACCGAGTTGGCACTCGTGACCCTTCCGAATTCCCAGTCACTCGATACCCTCGGTTCCTCGTGGCGTCGGATCTGTACGGCCGCGACGCCGACGACGGCGAGACAGGCGACGACGAAACTCACCACGCCCCAGGAGACGCTGGCCGGTAGTCCCACGGTCGTCGCTACCGGCGCGATCGGCAACGGTCGAATCGACGCCGGGACCGTTCGGAGCAGTCGATCGACGAACCCGACGAGGCCGGCGGCGATGAGCGCATAGCAGAGGAAGTACGCACCGATCCCGACGTACCGGAGACGTGTCAGGTCGACGGCGCGCCGCCACCGATCGACTCGCTCTCCGAACGACTCGGTCATCGCCGCACCCTCGCGGGGGTGGGTCGGAACTGGTTCGGAGACCGGGTCGGCGACCCTCGACTCGCCCGACGCCGATCACGACGATACCTTCTCATAGAGCCACCCTTACGACTGCGTTCAAATGAATACCGTGAATCGTTCGGGTCGTTTCGGACCGTTGCTCGTCCGTCCTGACGCTCTCACGGCGCGATCACTCGAATCGAATCGACTGCGGGCCGAACCCTCGACAACGGTCGTTGACGCGCGTCAACGCTGGCGCTAGCGTCGGTTAAAGGTCGATTAGGAGACTCCAAAACCGACGGAGACGGCGGCAAGCGGACGACTACGGGGGCGTCGGCGATCGCACTGGCTCGGAACCGGCCGCACGCTTTAGGTCGGTCCTGTGGCTAGCTCTCCTATGACGACAACCGCAGAACTCGCGGCGTTCGTCGTCGGCACCGACTTCGACGATCTCTCCGAGGACGTCGTCGAAGAGACCAAGAAGCGAATCTTAGACTCCGTCGGCATCGGCCTCGGTGCGATCGGCGAGGAACCAGTCGAGATCGTTCGGAAGACGGTCCGCGAGGTGAGCGCCGACGGCGACTGCCGCCTCTGGGCGAGCGACGACTTCTCGTCGCCGCCGCAGGCCGCGATGTACAACACGTCGCTGACGCGGTATCTCGACTTCATGGACTCGTTTCTCGCACCGGGCGAGACGCCGCATCCGAGCGACAACATCGCCTCGGTCGTCGCCTGCGCCGAGGAGGCCGACGCCTCGGGCGAGGATCTCGTCACGGCCGTCGCCGTCGCTTACGAGGTACAGGCCGAACTCGCGTGGAACGCGCCCGTCCGCGACAAAGGCTGGGACCACGTCACCCACACGGTCATCTCGGCGACCTGCGGGGCCGCGTCGGTGCTCGGACTCGACGAACAGCAGATCAGAAACGCCGTCGGCATCGCCGGGACGGCCCACAACGCCCTCCGCGTCACCCGGACCGGCGGCATCAACGAGTGGAAAGGAATCGCCTCGGCGAACGCCGCCCGCAACGCCGTCTACTCGACCATGCTCGCCCGGAACGGCATGGAGGGGCCGGTCGACGTCTTCGAGGGCCAGAAAGGGTGGAAACAGACCGTCTCGGGCGACTTCGAGGTCGACCTCGACCCCGGCTGTGAGCGGCTCCACGACGTGATGACCAAGCGGTACGTCGCCGAGACCTACGCCCAGTCGGCCGTCGAAGGCATCATCGAACTCGCCGAGGAGAACGACATCGACCCCCAGAGCGTCGAGTCGATCCACCTCGACACGTTCGAGGGCGCGAAGCTCATCATCGGCGGCGGCGAGGGCTCGCGCTACGAAGTCGAGACGAAGGCGCAGGCCGACCACTCGCTGCCCTACATGCTCGCGGCGGCGCTCATCGACCGCGAGATGACCAACGACGCCTACGAACCCGAACGTATTCAGAGAGACGACGTGCAGACCCTCCTGAAGACGGTTGACGTCGAAGCCGACGACGAGTTGACCGAGGCGTTCGAGAACGGACAGATGCCCGCCGTCATCGACGTGGAGATGGACGACGGTACGACGTATCACGTCGAGAAAGAGGACTTCGCGGGCCACCCGCGGAACCCGATGTCGTGGGAGCAGGTCGAAGAGAAGTTCGATAAGTCAGCCGCAAACGTCTACGACGAGTCGAAACGCGACGATATCGTCGAGGCGGTGCGGGAACTAGAAGAGCGGGACGTGTCGGACGTGATCGGACTGCTGAACTGAGCCAGTTCACTCCGTCGAACAGACCGATTTGGACTCGCACTCGTGACGAGGTGGCGGACGAGCGACGACTGCCCAACTGACCGCTGGCAGGCGGGACTGAAAGGGGCCGGGCTCTCGACGAAGGTGGGCGTTCACGAGAGCAGAGCCCGCGTGAGCCAGCCAGAAACTTCGTTTCTGGTGACGACGTAAGCACCGGAGTGACTGAACGTAGTGAAGGAGCGAGGAGCGTGGTTCAGGAGAGCTTTGCTCTCCTGTCATCACGAAAGACCAGAGGTCTTTCGAACGACAACGAGCCCCCCGAGTCGAGAGTTCGGGGGCTTTCGAGGTCTTCTCGGTCGATCAGCGGCTCGTCGCGTTCGCCGAGGTAGTGGTCGCGAACGGTGCGGCCAAGTGGGTCCGACGGTATCACGGCGTGATATCACACCATAAGTACAATATAATTGACTGATACTGGTTTCCAGTCACATCGCCCTGGATTACGTAACGTTCAGGCCGCGTCGAGCAGGTCGTCAGCGGTCACGAGTGCCTCCAGTTCGATGTCGTGGTCCGCCAGCAGTTCGCGTGCTCCCTCGTGGCGGTCGACGACGACGATCACGCGGTCGATGACCGCACCGGCGTCCCGGAGTGCCTCCACGGCGTCGAGCGCGCTCTGGCCGGTCGTTGCGATGTCTTCTAAGACGACGACTTCCTCGCCTTCGTCGAGTCGACCTTCGATCCGCTTTGCCGTCCCGTACTCCTTGGCTTTCTTTCGGGCGATGACGTAGGGGTTGCCCGTCTGGACGCTCGTGACCGCCACGAGCGGGACGGCACCGAGCGCGACGCCGGCGAGTTTCGTCCCGTCGAGACGCTCGGCGAACGCCTCGGCGATGAGTCGCAGGCACTCGGGGTCGGTCTCGAAGAGGTACTTGTCGACGTAGTAGTCGCTCGTGCCGCCGTGGGAGAGTTCGAACTCGCCGTACTGGATCGCGTCGGCCGCGCGCAGGGCCGCGATGAGGTCGTCGTTGGCCATGGCTGGCAGTCGACCGGCCTCGTTCAAAACCTTCCCGAATCGACGTCGCTGGGGGCGTGCGAACGGACGCGCCGTCCTACCACGGTTCGTCTTTCAGTCCGAGCGCGTACGCGACGACGTTCGTCGTCACGTGGAGGACCGGCGTCATCACGGCGACGACGCCGACCGTCGGGAGGTCGAACGCGGAGCGAAACCAGTCCGACGAGGTGAGCGCCGTGAGGGAGAGTGCGCCGACGACGAAGTCGAGTTGATCGAGCACCGGAAACGACGCGCCCCGTTCGCGACCGGTTCGACGTTTCAGGAACGAGGCACCGATATCGCCGAGCATCGCTCCGAGGGCGAGTGTGAACGCCGCGCGGAGCGAGAACTCGGGAAGCGGCGTCCCCAGCGCGTCGGCGGCTTCGTCGTGGACGGCGTTGAGAAGTAGTGCGAGGACGACGCCGCCGAGCGTTCCGACGACGGTTCCGCGCCACGTCTTTCCGTCTCCCAAGAGCCGTCGACCCCGCCACGAGCGCCCGCCGTCGATGGGGCGACCACCACCGGCCAGGACGGCGACGTTGTTCGGAATGTACGCGGGCAACATCGACCAGAACGCTTTGGCGACGAGAGCACCGATCATAGTCGCCGTCTCGATGGGACGGGATTTAATTGGACGGGTCAGACGTTCGGTGAGCGGTGCTGCACCCGACGGCGCTCGGCCCCGAACGTCGAATCGGAACTACCGAGTCTGCGCTGCCGCCGCATCGGAGCCGACGTTCGCACGCTCGCGCGCTCGGTCCACGTCCACGCCGCGCAGCAGGTAGACACCGTACCCGAGGAGCGCGACGTAGCTGAAGAACAGCAGGACGCGCATCGCCGTCGTCGTCGGAGCGAGTCCGATCGTGAAGTTGAACAACGCGTGGATGCCGATGCCGAGCCAGAGCGTGTTCGTGCGAAGTCGAAGCGCCGCGAGTGCGAATCCGTCGATGGCGGCGAACGTCACTTGGAACGCGACGAGGACGGCTGGTTCGCCGGTAAACACGCGCGTCGAGTGCAGGAGGCCGAACAGGACCGCCGAGAGGACGACGGCGAACACGACACCGCGGGGCAGTAGTGCCCGGAGCGCGAAGCCGCGGGCGAACGCCTCTTCGCTGATGCCGACGACGAGCTGGGCGACAACCAGGAACGCGACCGCCGTCGCACCGCTCAGCACGACGTTCGTAGCCAGGGGGATCGGTTCGACGATGACGCCGCCCACTAACTGAACCAGCGCGACGGCGACGAACGGGAGCGCCAGCCACGGCTGTCGCCACTCTCGTCGGGGGGTGAACCCTACCTCGCGCCACCAGCCGGTCCAGGCCAGCAAGCCGAGCGCCATGGCGAGGAGGGCGAACTGGCCGACGAGGCGGAAGGTGACGTCGGTCAACGACGGAGCTAAGACGCGTCCGACGACGGGGATGACGACGCTCGCGGCAGTAAACAGCGCGAACAGGCCGACGACCGTCGGGACGGGGCGCGTTTCGAGGATTCGCGGCGAGGTTCCGGCTTCGGACGTACTCACCGCTTCGGAAGGCATGACAGCCGACGTAGAAGACACTACGCTAACACGTTGTCTCAGGGCAAAAAGATGCCGCTCACCGGGAGCGCACCTGCGGACAACGTTCGGCATCAGTCGAGAACGTTCGACGCTAGCCGGCGACCGTCCATCGCTGATGAAACAAAAGATAGGAACAATATTGACCGATCAGCCTCTAGTCTATTGCATGATTCCGCCCATCGCCAGCCGATTCGTTGCGGGCGAGACGCCGCCGGTGGCACTCGACCACGCTCGACAGATGAACGAAGACGGCGTGAGGGTCATCCTGAACCTGCTCGGAGAGCACTACCACGAGCGCCCTCCGGCCGACGCGGACGCCGCGGCCTACATTCAACTCGTCCAAGACATCGAGGGCTCCGGACTCGACGCCTGTGTCTCGGTGAAACCGTCACAGATCGGTCTCGACGTCGGCGTCGACGTCTTCCGGGACAACTTCCGTCGCATCGTATCGGCGGCGTCCGAACACGGCGTGTTCGTCTGGTGTGACATGGAAGACCACGAGACGACCGACGCGACGCTCGATATCTTCGAGGAACTCGCTCGGGAGTACGAGGGCGGCGTCGGCCTCTGCGTGCAGGCGAATCTCCGACGGACCCGTTCCGACCTCGAACGCCTCTCCGACGTACCGGGTAAGATCCGCCTCGTGAAGGGCGCATACGACGAACCCGACGACCTCGCGTACACCGACAAGACCGACGTCAACGAGGCCTACCGCGAGGACTTGGAGTACATGTTCAAGGAGTTCTCGGACGGTTCGATCGCAGTCGGTAGCCACGACCCGGCGATGATCGAATTCGCCCAAGACCTCTACGAGCAACACGGTACGAAGTTCGAATTCCAGATGCTGATGGGCGTCCGCGAGGACGCACAGCGCGACCTCGCGGCGGATGGCTACGAGGTCTGGCAGTACGCGCCGTACGGCGGCAAGTGGTTCTCGTACTTCTACCGGCGGGTCCGCGAGCGCAAGGAGAACCTCCGGTTCGCGTTCCGGGCGGTCATCGGGTAGTAAACTGTACACTGCGGACGGGCGTGGCGGCCGCGCAGACGGGCGCCTGTGGCTGCACTGACGGGTATCGCGGCCGCGTTGCCGACCCACGGTTAAAATCCGGCGTTTACCCTTCAAGCATTTATAGTGGGGGTGACTTCATAGCCCATAACGAATGTCCTCGTGGAAACGCGACGTTGCGAGCGGGTTGGTGGTCCTCGTCCCGTTCTTGGTCATCGCATTCGTCGTCTCGTGGCTCTACAACAAAGTCGCGAACTCGTTTATCATCGATAAGATCCACGTCAACAACGGCCAGCCGATCCAGTACGACGTGAACGCGCTCGGGATCCAGACCGTGAAGGTGCCCACCGAACTGCTCAAAATCGCCATCGCGCTCGTCGTCTTCGTCATGCTCACGCTCGCCGTCGGCTATCTGATGCGGACGACGCTCGGGCGACTCGGCGAGGGTGCCCTCGACAACGTGATCAACTACATCCCCGGTATTCGCGTCCTCTACAACGCCTCGAAACTGGCCGTCGAGACCGCACTGACCGGCGCGGACGACCTCCAGACGCCGGTGCGACTCGAAACGTGGCCGGGCGTCTGGATGACCGCGTTCAAGACCGGGAAGAAAACGTCCGACGGGAAAGACGTGGTGTTCATGCCGACGGCACCGAACATCACCTCCGGATTCGTCATGGAGGTCCACCCCCAGCGACTCAGAGAGACCGACGAGAAGGTCGAAGAGGCGCTGACGCGCATCATCTCCGCCGGATTCGCGGAGACGAACGAGGGCGTCCCCATCGACGTCGACGACGAAGGGATCGAAGACCTCGGTCAGATGCGGACCTAAGTTCCGGTTAGGCTCGTTCTTCGACCGACGTCCACGTCCGGTCGTCCTCACCGACGTAGCGAGCGCGCGGTCGGATGAGGCGGTTGTCCTCCAGTTGTTCGAGACAGTGCGCCGTCCAGCCGCCGACGCGAGCGACGCCGAACGTCGGGCTGAACAGGTCCCGCGGGATGCCGACCCCGTGGAGCAAGACCGCGGTGTAGAACTCGACGTTGGCCGCGAGTCGCCGCCCCGGCTTCTCCGCTTCGAGCACTTCGACTGCCGTCTCCTCTAACTCGCGCGCGGTGACGAAGAACGCGGCGTCCTGACCGTCGTAAAATCGTTCGGCGGCGTCGGAGAGGACGGCGGCGCGCGGGTCACGGACCTCGTACACTCGGTGACCGATCCCCATGACACGCTCCCCGGCGGCCAGTCTCTCTCGGACGTAGCCCTCGGAATCGCCGGAGTCGGCGACGGCTTCGATCATATCGAGGACGGGTCCGGGCGCACCGCCGTGGAGCGGCCCCTTGAGCGCGCCGACCGCACCCGTCACGGCCGACACGACGTCTGAATCGGTCGAGACGATGACGCGGGCGGTGAACGTCGAGGCGTTCAATCCGTGGTCGACGACCGTGTTCAGGTACGTCTCGATGCCACGCGCGGCTTCCTCGGTCGGCGTCTCGCCGGTCAACATCCGGAGGTAGTCGGCGGCGTGACGCAGTTCGGGTTCGGGGTCGATCGGTTCGTCGCCCCGTACGAGTCGCCAGTACGCGGCCACGATGGTCGGCGTCTGGGCGACGGCGCGTAGTGCGTCCCGTCGGGGATTCTCGCCGCCGTCGCGCCCCAGACTCGCCGCTGCGATTCCCATTCGGAGGGCGTCCATCGGCGACTGGTCGTCGTCGGCCGCGGCGGCCCGGAGCAGGTCGATCGTCGCCTCCGGAACCGCACGGAGCGAGGCGAGGTCCGCCCGGAACGCGTCGAGTTCGTCGGGCGTCGGAAGCCGATCCTCGTAGAGCAGAAACAGCGTCTCCTCGTAGGTCGCGTTCGCCCCGAGTTCCGCGAGCGGGAATCCGCCGATGACGAGTTCGCCGGCTTCGCCGTCGATGCTGCTGAGTCGCGTCTCGGCGACGAGGACGTTTTCGAGACCGCGGTTGAGGTCGTCGGCTGTCATATCAGCACTGACGACAGCCGTCGTGATGGCTGTTCGGATGTATGTCAGATCGAAACGAAGAGAGAGAGAACGGTCCGATTAGAGGTAGGTGAACCACTCGTCGTGGGCGTCGGTCCGACGCTCCACGAGGTCGAAGAAGGCCTGCTGGAGGTCTTCGGTCACCGGGCCGCGGCTTCCGTTGCCGATGGTGACGTTGTCGACTTTCCGGATGGGCGTGACTTCGGCGGCACTCCCGCTGTAGAACAGTTCGTCGGCGGTGTTGAGTTCGCCGCGGGAGATGGTGGCCTCGTCGTGGACGACGTAGTCGCGCTCCTTGGCGAGGGTGATCACCGTCTTGCGCGTGATGCCGTCTAAGATGCTCTCTGCGAGGCCGGGCGTGTAGATCTCGCCGTCTTTGACCATGAAGATGTTCTCGCCGGGGCCTTCGGCGACGTTGCCCTCTTTGTTCAGGACGACGGCTTCGCGATAGCCGTTACGGCGGGCCTCCTCGCCCGCGAGCAACGAGTTGACGTAGAGGCCGGTCGTCTTGGCGTTGGTCGGAATCTGGCTGGAGGCGTGCTTGCGCCACGAGGAGACCATCACGTCGATGCCGTTCTCCAGCGCGTCGTCGCCGAGGTAGGTACCCCACGGCCACGCTGCGATGGCGATCTGCGTCGGGCAGTCACCGGGGCTGACGCCGAGCGACTCGTAGCCGTAGAAGACGATGGGGCGGATGTAACAGGACTCCAGGTCCTGTCGTCGGAGGAGTTCGAGCGTCGCTTCGGTCAGCTCTTCCGGCTCGAAGGGGATCTCCATCTCGTACGGCTTACAGGAGTCGTACAGCCGCTGGAGGTGTTCTTCCCAGCGGAAGATCGCCGGGCCGTTCTCCGTGTCGTAGCACCGAACGCCTTCGAACACGCCGGTCCCGTAGTGGAGACCGTGCGTGAGCACGTGGATCTGTGCGTCGTCCCAATCGACGAACTCGCCGTCCATCCAGATCGTGTCCACGTCCATTTCGTCGAATCCCATGTCTCGCCCATTTGCGGGAACCGCTATAAATCATGAGAATCCGGTCGCGGGCTGTGACTCGATCTCTCTCGCTGCTCTGGGGATCGACACTCGGATCGTGCTCCCGGCTCCGTCGTCGACCGCGAAGTCGATCCGGCCGCCGGAGTACGTGACGATCCAGTTTACGAGCCACAGTCCCACCCCGTTGCTGTGGTTGAGCGCGGACTCCTGTCCCGTTCGGAGCACCTCTAGCTCGGCGGCGGCGATTCCCGGCCCGTTGTCGCTGACTTCTATGCACACCCACTGGTTCGACTGCGTCACGGACAGCGTGACCACCGGCACGTCCTTGTCGTTGTGTTCGATCGCGTTCTCCACGAGATTTCGAAACGCGGACTCGACGAGTTCGTACGCCTTGGCCCTCCCGGTCACGGGAAAACTGGTCGTCACCGTCGCTTCCGGGTAGTCCGTTCGGATCTCCGAGACGACCCGTTCGAGCGTGGGAACGACGTCGATCGTCGACGGCTCGACCTCTGCGGCGTTGACGAGTCGCTCGGTCTGTCTAGCGTGCTCGGACAACTCGACGATCCGCGAGACACGATTTCGGATCACCGATTCGTACTCGGTGTCGACGTTAGTGTCGTCGACGACGAGGTCGACGTAGCCTTCGATGACGTTGGCGTCGTTCCGGATGTCGTGCCGAAGGACGCGATTCAGGACGCTGAGCGTCTCCGTGAGTCGTTCGGCTTTCTGACGCGCCTGCATGGCACGTCGCTCCTGTCGTCGCCGTCGCGCGCTGTAGATGCCGACGAGGACGCCGATGACGTACCCGCCGCACGCCCACGAGAACAGCGGGTTCAACGTCGTGAGCCGATGGCCGATGGAGAGATACTGAAAGAAGACGCTCAACTCCCCGGCGAGTCCGAGGACGACTGCACTGACGGTCGCCCACGTCGCGACGTGGATCGAACTCTCCAAGTCGTAGTCGATCTGGCGGAGCCAGATCAGCGCGTACGCACAGCCACTGATCGCCGCGATCGGCCCCAGAAGCCAGAACAGTTCGATCACGAGCGTGGCAGTCAGCCGCAGCAGTATCGTCGCACACGTACCCACTAGGGAGAGACAGACACCGACGAGAGAGATCACACCGCGGAGTTCCCACACACTGCCGAGTGAATCCACGAATTCCGACCGTCCCACCAGTCGGCCGTAAAGCGCCATTACTCTTCGATGAAAGTCTCTCTACTTGACTGTTTCCGGAACCGTCCTGTGAGCTGAACTCTCGTGACGGACCCGTCCCGTCAGCCTCTCCGTGGACGGCCAACGCCACCCCCTGACGGGATTGTCGTACTTCGTGTACGCGACGACTTCGAACTCGAACGACGACGCCGGTCAGCCGAGTTCCGCAACCACGTCCCGGCCTTCGAGGAAGGGGAACTCGTGGCGACGGGCGTAGTCGCGGGCGGTCGCCGTCGCGAGCGCGCCGCCGGTTTCGTCGTCCAACATCTCGCAGACGACGACCGCGGGCGCGACGTCGGCCTCGGCAGCCAGCGCGAGACCGAGTTCCGTGTGGCCTTTCCGGTCGGCGAGGAGGTTCGGGGCGGCCCGGAGGAGGTGGACGTGTCCCGGCGCTCGGAACGCCGACGCGAAGTCGACGACGCTGTATTCGCCTTCGATGGAGGACTCCGCGGCGACGGCGAGTTCGGAGATAGTGAGCGCACGGTCGTCGTCGGTGATGCCGGTGAACGTCTTGCGGTGGTTCACTGTCAGCGAGAACGACGACCGACTGTCGTAGGCGATGTCCTGCGTCGCCGCCGCTGGGTGATCGATGGTCTCGTCGAGGAAGGGGAGGTCGAACGTCGTCGCGACCGGATCGGGCAAAGCGACGCAGACCAGTCCGCCCGCGTCGTTGCGCATCCGGGCGACGTCGCGGTGTTCGACCGCCGCGGCGGGGTAGACGAGGTCCGTCTCGCCCTCGCGGTCGTCGAAGTCGTGGATCAAGACCGGCTCTCCGGCCCGGAAGGCCGCGACGGCGTCCGACAGGGCGTTCTCGGCCTGTTGACTCATCTCTGAGTCGCCTCCTCGACGTGAATCTCGATTCCGTCGCCGTCGTCGAGTCCGAGTTCGTCACGCAGTTTGATCGGTGCGATGAGTTCGAGTTTGTCCTCGTCGTGGTGGGTGCGCTCGGGAACGATGATGTGGATCGGTTCGACGCGGTCGCCGCCGAACTCGACGGCCGCCGCGTAGCAAGACGCCGGGCCGAAGGTGCGCTCGTCGTCTTCCCAGCCGTCGATGGAGACCGCATCGAGCGACGTCATCCCGGCGCGACTGCGAACGCCTTCCTCGTCGAGTTCGACGTTCAGCGTTCCCGGGAACGGTTCGTAGCCCAGTCGCTCTTGGAACTGTTCCATGTAGCCCGACAGCGAGATGTAGTGGCGGCCTTCGCCCATCCCGCTCGTGACCGTCCCGTAGAGCGTGATCGGCGCGGCGTCCTCGAAGAGTCGACGGTACTGCTCGTATTCCGCCCGCAGTGCGGACTCGCCCGCGTCCGTGACCGTAATCCACTGCCCGTCGCTGACGACGTCACGCTCGACGCACCCGGCTTCGTCGAGTCGCTGGAGGCGGCGCGAGGCGGTCTGCGTCGAGGCATCGAGCCGGTCTGCGAGACTCGAACACGAGACTTTGACCGAGCCGGTCAGCCCACCGTCGAGGGCGACTTGCTTCAGCGCCGCGAGTTCGTCGTGACCGACGGCACTCGCGCCTGTCATTTCTGCCATATCCGTGGTTCGGTCGCGCGGCGCATAAGCGTACCGGGAATGGAATTCGTCTCAGAAGTGTGATGGCGTCGGCGGCGTGTCGACGATAAGTCGACAGTATATCGACCCGGTATCGGCGACCGATCTCGTCTAGCGATTGTCGCCCACGAGGCCTAAGTCCGTCGGTTCGGACGGTCGGATGTAGCAATCCCTTTAGGCGGCGCTGGCGAAGCCGAGCACATGTTTAGAGAGTTTCGGACGGAGGTCGAGACGGTCCTCGCCGACGCGCTCACGGCGATGGATTTGCCGACCGACGACCTCGGTATCGAACAGCCTCCCGAGGACGTGCCCGCGACGCTCGCCTCTAGCGTCGCGTTCCGCCTCGCGAGCGAAGTGGGGGCACCGCCGCCGCAGATCGCAGCCGACCTCGCAGACGAGATCGACACGAGCGACACCGACTACGTCGGGGAGGTCTCCACACAGGGGCCGTACGTCAACTTCCACACGACGGACGCCTACTACGCCGACACGCTCGACGCCGCCCAGCACGACGAGTACGGTCGCCTCCCCGACAAGGGCGAAGACGTCGTCGTCGAACACACCAGCGCCAACCCGACCGGCCCGATCCACGTCGGCCGGGCGCGCAATCCCATCATCGGCGACGCCATCGCCAACGCGCTCGACTTCGCCGGATACGACGTCGAACGCCACTACTACGTCAACGACGCCGGTCGACAGGTCGCCGTCTTCACGTGGGCCTACGAAACGTTCGACGAGTCCGACCTCCCCGAACCGGATCGCGAGCGCGCCGACTACGACCTCGTCCGCTACTACCGCAAGGGCAACTCGTTCCTCGAAGAGGGAGACGCCGAGGACGTCGAGGCTGCCGAGGCCGAGATCGAATCGATCATGCAGGGCCTCGAAGACAGCGACGAGGCGACCTACGAGCGCGTCGAACGCGTCGTCGATCAGGTGCTCGGCGGGATGCGCGAGTCGCTCGCGCGCCTCCCGGCGGAGTTCGACGAATTCGTCAAGGAGACGGAATTCATCCGCGACGGCAGCGCACACGATCTCGTTTCGCGACTCAAAGACACCGACTACGCCGTCCTCGAAGACGGTGCGTGGCAACTCGACCTCTCGAAGTGGGGCATCGAGAAGAAACTCGTTTTCGTCCGTTCGGACGGCACGACGCTCTACCCGACGCGGGACCTCGCCCACCACGAGTGGAAGTTGGAGAATTACGACCGCGCCGTGACGGTGCTCGGCGAGGACCACAAGCTCCAAGCCGAACAGGTTCGCACCACGCTCGATCTGCTCGGTAACGACACGAGCAAGCTTCGGCAGACCTTCTTCTCGTGGGTCAACCTCCCGGAGGGTGGGATGAGCACCCGTCGGGGCACCGGCGTCGACCTCGACGACCTCCTCGACGAGGCGATCGCCCGCGCTCGCAACGAGGTCGAAGAGCGCATGGACTCGCGTATCCGCGACGACGAACTCACCGAGGAGGACGTCGACCGCATCGCTCGGCAGGTCGGCATCGGCGCGGTCCGCTACGACATCGTCTCGAAACAGCCCACGAAGGGGATCACTTTCGAATGGGAGCGCGCGCTCGACTTCGAAGCCCAGAGCGCGCCGTACGTCCAGTACGTTCACGCCCGCACCTGCGGGATTCTCGACGAGGCGGCGAATCAGGGCGTCGAACCGGTCACCGAGATCGACGCCGATCTCCTCGACGCGCCTGAGGAACGCGACCTGCTGCGGGTCATCGCCCAGTTCCCGGCTGTCGTCGAGGAGGCCGCCGAGGACTTAGAACCACACAGCGTCGCCACCTACACCCGGAACTTCGCGGAGACGTTCAACGCCTTCTACCGCGAGTGTCCGGTGCTCACCGCCGACGACGAGTCGGTCCGCGAGGCCCGCCTCGGACTCGTCCTCGCCGCCCGCCACACCATCGCCAACGCGCTCTCGATTCTCGGTATCGAAGCGCCGACGTCGATGTGAGGAGTACGAAGCGGCAGTCGACGCACGCGCCTCGGTGGCGTGTGCACTTGCCGCCGCGGAGGTGTGCGACGGAGCGACGATGCAACAGCGCGGATTTATCCGTGCGTGACGCACTGTCGCGGAGGTGAAAACTACGGAGCGACGATGCAGAGCGAACCGTTTCATCGGTTCGCGAAGCACTGTCGCGAAGGTGAAGCGACGGAGCGGCAGTAGACGCACACGCCTCCGTGGCGTGTGCACTTGCCGCCGCGAAGGTGAAGCGACGAAGCGGCAGTAGCCGTTCGCACCTCCGGGTGCGAACACGTACCGCCGCGGAGGTGCGAAAAATCGTCTCGTCCGTTCGATCACTTCAGGAGTCGACCGAAGAACCCCGTACTCTCTTTCTTCTCGCCCGTCGTCTCGTCGGTCGGAGACGTCTCGCCGTCTTCCGATGCTGCGTCGTCGCCGCGGACCGCTCCCTCGTTTTGCATCGGTGGTCGCGTCGTCGCGTCGGCCGCTGTCTCGTCACTACTGCTCACTTCGAGCGTGCTCGACGGACCGCCCTCTGCGTCGGGGACGAGCACGGCGTCCGTGTCGGCCGCTCCCGTCTCTTCGTCGTCGTCGTCGTCGGCTTCGCCGTCGTCGCCGACCATCTCGAACCCGTCTTCGGGCGGTTCCGATTCGCCGTCTGACACGTCGGTCGACTCGATTACGCCGTCTGCTTCCCATTCGCTCGAGTCGGTTCGGCCGACCACCGCGTCCGCGAGAGCCCCGTACGCGCGACTCGCGGGGCTGTCGGGTGCGAACGCCGTGACGGGTTGTCGGTCGTCGAGGGCCCGAACGACCACGTCGTCGTCGGGAATCGCTTCGATCACGCTCGTCTCGAGCAGCGCGGCGACGCTCTCGACGTTGGGGTGCTCGGGATCGACGCGAGTGAGGACGACACCGGTGACGGTCCCGCCGAGACGACCGGCGAGTTGGCGAGTCTTCTCGGTGTCGACCAGTGCGTACCGATCGGTCGTCGAAACCAGCAACACTTCCTCGGCGAGTCCGAGCGGGAGGGCACTGTCGTGAGACAACCCTGCACCCGTGTCGAGGAGCACGTACTCGTAGTCGTCGAACGAGTCGACCACGTCCCGCAGACCGGACGGTTCGGCGTCGGCGAACGCTCGGAGGTCGGTATCGCCGGGCACGATGGCGAGGCCGTTCGGTCCCCGATACGTCGCGTCCTCGACGGAGGCACGCCCGGCGAGCACGTCGTGGACCGTCGCTTCGTCGGCGTCGACGCCGAACGCGTCGCCGAGGTTCGGCATTCCGAGGTCGGCATCGACGACTGCGACCCGTCGACCCCGCGACGCGAGCACCGCGCCGAGGTTCGCTGTCGTGGTCGTCTTGCCGACCCCACCTTTCGCACTTGCGACCGCGTAAACCCGAGCCATGGTTGAGCTATCCGCAATCTCCCGCGCTGATATATAAATATAGTTTCCAGAACGCTCACGTTTTAAAACACGATCGAAATCGCTGTTCTCGTCGTCGAGTTGGCGGGTGGGTGTCCCGGGGATACCTCCTTCGGTCGTTCGTTGAAGCGCTCGAATCGGGGAACCGGGCGATCGACGATGACCGCCTGACGCCTGTCACAACCACGCATACGGCGGGTCTTCCACCGACGTACCAGTCAAAGGTTACTTAGCCACCGGAACGGCTACTAGGGATAATGAGTACCGACGCCGAAGGGCCGAGCGACGACCGACGGAAATACGAGTTCCGAAAGGTCATCGAGGAACTTCAGAACTTCGAAGGGTCGGGTACCCAACTCGTCACGATCTACATACCCGAAGACAAACTCATCTCAGACGTCGTCGCTCACGTCGTCCAAGAGCACAGCGAAGCGAGCAACATCAAGTCGAAGCAGACGCGGACGAACGTACAGGACGCACTGACCAGTATCAAAGACCGACTCCGCTACTACGACACCAAGCCCCCGAAGAACGGTATCGTCCTGTTCAGCGGAGCCGTCGACTCCGGCGGCGGTCAGACGGAGATGGTGACGCGGGTGCTCGAAAGCCCGCCCCAACCCGTCGAGTCGTTCCGCTATCACTGCGACTCGAACTTCCTCACCGCCCCGCTAGAGCACATGCTGGCGGACAAGGGGCTGTTCGGGCTCATCGTCCTCGACCGACGTGAGGCCAACGTCGGCTGGCTCCGCGGCAAGCGCGTCGAGCCGGTGAAGTCGACGACGTCGCTCGTCCCCGGCAAGCAGCGAAAAGGTGGTCAGTCCGCACAGCGATTCCACCGACTCCGTCTCGAAGCCATCGACAACTTCTACCAGGAGGTCGCGGAGATGGCCAACGACCTGTTCGTCGCGAAGCGTCACGAACTCGACGGCGTCCTCGTCGGCGGCCCGTCCCCGACGAAAGACGAGTTCATGAACGGCGAGTATCTCCACCACGAGATTCAGGACAAGGTGCTCGGCAAGTTCGACGTCTCCTACACCGACGAGTCCGGTCTCTACGACCTCGTCGACGCCGCGCAGGAAGTCCTCGCCGACCAAGAGGTGATGAAGGACAAAGCCCAGATGGAGGAGTTCTTCGAGAAACTCCACACGGGCGAGGAGGCGACCTACGGGTTCGGCCCGACGCGCAGAAACCTGATCATGGGATCGGTCGACCGACTCCTGCTCTCCGAGGACATCCGGAGCGACGTCGTCGTCTACGACTGCCCGAACGGCCACGAGGAGTTCGAAGTCGTCGACCGCCGCCACTCGACACCGTCGCACACCTGCTCTGAGTGCGGTGAGGAGAGCGAGGTCCGCGAACGCGAGGACGTGATCGAGCATCTGATGAACATCGCCGAACAGCGCGGGACCGAGACGAAGTTCATCAGCAGCGACTTCGAAAAAGGCGAACAACTGTACGACGCCTTCGGTGGCATCGCCGGCATCCTTCGATACTCGACCGGCGTGTAAACGCGCCGCTCCATCCGTTGAGGGTGCGAGGGATTTCCACCAGCACTCAGAGGTGTGAAAAGACGATGAGGAAGAAGAGTCCGTACATGATTGCGAGCAGTGCGTTCCGCTTCGGTGTCCCCGAGCGCATGCCAGGGATGTATCGTATAACTCGATCCACGTCGACCGCCGGGCGATGTGGATGGCGTTGGCTCATACGCTGACAGAGTACCGTACATTCCTAAACTAATTACTGCTTAAATTCGTCTAAAAACGGGTTATGTCGCTGTACATGACTGATTAGGGACTGCTTTTTCGAGTCATTCGAGCAACTGGAGTAACTGCGTTCGACGTCGTCTCACATCGAAGTGTGGCGCCAACTCGTCGTCGTCGACGAGTCGATCGAGCGCGAGCAACGGGTCCGCTCCCGCGCGTTCGACACGGTCACACAGGGCTTCGATCGCGCGTCGATTGAGCGCCAGCGAGTCGAGTGACCCGAAGAGGAGCGCGAGTGCCACTCCACCGTCGTCGTGGGGAAACCATGTCGCAATCGCGTCGAACGACCCCGTATCTCCGTCGGTCTCGCTCGCTGTCCCGACCGACAGGCAGCGGGTACAGATCGTCGCCCGGTCGGTACTATCGGGCGCGTACGCTCGGAGGTCGTCCGGAACGTCGAATACGATCGTCGGGCCGTCGCACTGTGCGCAGGTCATACGCCCATTGTACCAACGAAGCAAGTAGAATTGATCGGTCGGTCGCGAGACCTGACACCTGTGCCGTGAGCGACGACCGGACGACCGGCGTGTGCAGCGCCGATCAGTCGTCGGCCGTGACGGTTCCGGGTTCTTTCGCTTCCGCCTTCTCGGCGGCTTCGACTTCGCGCTCTTCTTCTTCTTTCTTGGCTTTGATCTTCTTCAGGCGGAAGATCTCCTCGCGCTCTTGCTCTTCGAGTTTCTGCTCGATGAAGTCCTCGTTCTCGTAGAGGTCGGGGAGGAGTTTGTGTTCGAGCGCGTTGACGCGGCGCTTGGTCTTTTCGATCTCTTCTAGCATCTTCTTCATCGCCGTCTCGATCTCCGCGGCGAGGATGATCGTTTCCAACAGTTGTTCGTACGACTCGGCGGCCTCGTCGATCCGGGCGCTCGTTCCGATGAGTCCGTAGCCACGCTGGTCGAGCGTCTTCTTGACGCGACTCGACTCGATCTGCGGGACGACCACGCCCATGATGTTCTTCGATTGGGTCGTGATCTCCGGATGGTCTTTGAGCGCGGCCGCCGCACCGCGGACGGCGACGTCGCCTTCCATCGCGCGCGCCATGCTGATCTTCCGCTGGGCGGTCTCGTAGTCTGCGTCCAGTTTCGACCGCACGTCCTGTGCCTGGTCGAGGATATCCATGAACTCCATGATGAGACCGTCTCGTTTCTGTTCGAGCGTGTCGTGGCCTCGCTCGGAGAGTTCGATTCGGTCCTCGATCTCCAAGAGGTTCTTTCGGGTCGGTTTGACGTCCTCGGCCATTTGTTGGTGGACCTTACAAGCGGAGCGAGTTAATGCTTTTCAGTCTCCCCGCTCGGCGTTCACTTTTGACCGCTTTTCTGCGGGGACAATCGTACGGTGCGGCCGCTCGGCGGTTGGAAAAATGAAAAGGTACCGAAACCGAATCGTCGAGATCGTCGTAAGTCACTTCGGTAGTTCGCCGACGCGGGTCGGCGAGTACCGATAACCAGTTACGACGGTCCCTATCAGTCGGCGGTGACTTCTTCGCTTTCGTCCTCGGTGGACGGGTCCTCGCGGTAGTACTTCTCGATCATGTCCTCGCCGACACGCGTGAGGTCGTTCTTCGGCAGTTTCGAGAGGAGGTCCCACGCGATGTCGAGCGTCTCGACGATGCTGCGATTCGTGTGGAAGCCCTGATCGACGAACTGCTGTTCGAACTCGTCAGCGAAATCGAGGTACTTGTTGTCGCGCTCCGAGAGCGCCTCGCGACCGACGATGTTCACGAGGTCGCGGAGGTCCTCACCTTCGGCGTACGCTGCGAACATCTGGTCGGAGACGTCGGAGTGGTCCTCGCGGGTGAGGCCTTCACCGATTCCGTCGTCCATCAGCCGTGAGAGACTCGGGAGAACGTTGATCGGCGGTTGGATCCCCTGACTGTTGAGGTGGCGATCCATCGCGATCTGCCCTTCCGTGATGTAGCCGGTGAGGTCGGGAATCGGGTGCGTGTCGTCGTCGCCCGGCATCGTCAGGATGGGGATCTGGGTGACCGACCCGTCTTTCCCCTTGATCCGACCGGCTCGCTCGTAGAGCGTCGCCAGGTCGGTGTACATGTATCCGGGGTAGCCGCGTCGGCCCGGCACTTCTTCGCGTGCCGCACCGATCTCGCGCAGCGCCTCACAGTAGTTGGTCATGTCCGTCAGGATGACCAGCACGTGGTAGTCCTTCTCGAACGCGAGGTACTCGGCGGTCGTGAGCGCCATCCGCGGCGTGACCGTCCGCTCGACGGCGGGGTCGTCCGCGAGGTTCAGGAAGACGACCGAACGCTCCAGCGCACCGGTGCGCTCGAAGTCTTCCATGAACTCGTTGGCCTCTTCGGCCGTGATTCCCATCGCGCCGAAGACGACTGCGAACTCGCTCGCGTCCTCGCCCTCTTCGGCCGCTTCTTCCGGCACCGACGCCTGTCGCGCGATCTGGAGTGACAGTTCGTTGTGCGGCAGTCCGGACGCGGAGAAGATCGGAAGCTTCTGTCCGCGGACGAGCGTGTTCATGCCGTCGATGGTCGACACGCCGGTCTGGATGAACTCTTCGGGGTATTCCCGTGCGTAGGGGTTGATCGCCGCACCGACGATGTCCTGTCGTTCGTCGGGGACGATGTCCGGGCCGTCGTCGATCGGGCGACCGGACCCGTCGAGCACCCGTCCGAGGAGGTCCTCGGTGACGGGCATCTTCAGCGTCTCGCCGAGGAATCGGACGGACGCCTGTCGGTCGATCCCGGTCGTTCCCTCGAACACCTGGATGGCGACGAGATCCTCGGTGGACTCGAGGATCTGACCTCGCTTGGTCTCGCCCTGCGGTGTCTCGATCTCGACCATCTCGTCGTAGCCGATCGGTTCGTCGACTTCGGCGTACACCAGCGGGCCGGAGATCTCGGTTATGGTCTTGTACTCTTTCATCAGAACTTCTCCCTGAGTTGTTCCGTGATTTCGTCTGTCACTTCGTCGACGTACTCCGCCGCCTCGTCGTCCGGCGTCGTGGCGATGCGAGTGAGTCGCGACGCGGCATCGATCGACGTGATCTCTTCGACGGGAACGCCGGCTTCGAGCGCGTTGAACGCCTCTTCACTGAAGGTCTGGATCGCCGTCAGCATGAGATACGTCTTCTGGGGCGGACAGTACTGGTCGGTCTCGTTGAACGCGTTCTGTTGGAGCCAGCCCTCACGCAGGAAGCGCGCAATTTCGAGCGTGAGTTGCTGGTCTTCCGGCAGTGCGTCCTTCCCGACGAGTTGAACGATCTCCTGGAGTTCGTCCTCTTCGTCGAGGATGTCGACCGCCCACTGGCGGACCTCGGGCCAGTCTTCGGCGACGTTCTCGACGAACCACGGGTCGAGTTGCTCGCGGTAGAGCGAGTACGACTCGTTCCAGTTGATCGCCGGGAAGTGTCGTCGCTTTGCGAGATCTGCGTCGAGCGCCCAGAACGTCTTGACGATTCGCAGCGTGTTCTGCGTGACCGGCTCCGAGAAGTCGCCGCCCGGCGGCGACACGGCACCGATGACCGAGATGGAGCCCTCGGTACCGTTGATGTTCTCGAAGTAGCCGGCGCGCTCGTAGAACTGCGAGAGGCGGGCGGCGAGGTACGCGGGGTACCCCTCCTCGCCCGGCATCTCTTCGAGACGCGAACTGATTTCGCGCATGGCCTCGGCCCACCGCGAGGTGGAGTCGGCCATGAGCGCTACGTCGTAGCCCATGTCGCGGTAGAACTCCGCGATGGTGATGCCGGTGTACACGCAGGATTCGCGTGCGGCCACGGGCATGTTCGACGTGTTCGCGATGAGGCACGTCCGGGCCATCAGCGGGTTCCCGCTCTGCGGGTCCGGCAGGTCCGGGAAGTCGGTGATGACTTCCGTCATCTCGTTGCCGCGCTCACCGCAGCCGACGTAGACGACGATGTCGGCGTCGGCGAACTTCGCGAGCGACTGCTGGGTGACCGTCTTTCCGGACCCGAACGGACCCGGAATCGCGGCCGTCCCGCCTTTCGCGATGGGGAACAGTCCGTCGAGGATACGCTGTCCCGACACGAGCGGCGTTCGCGGGGTTTGCTTGTCCCCCGTGGGACGGGCCTCACGGACCGGCCACTCCTGACGCATCGCGATCTCTTCGCCGTTGTCGAGAGTCGCCACCGTCTGTTCGACGGAGAAACTGCCACTCCCGATGCTCTCGACCGTCCCGCCCTCGTAGTTCGGCGGAACCATCACTTTGTGCTCGATGGAGACCGTCTCGGGGACGGTGCCGATGACGTCGCCGGGTTCGACGGCGTCGCCCTCCTCGACGGTGGGGTTGAACTCCCACTTCTTGTCGAGGTCGATACCGGGGGAGTCGACACCGCGGTCGAGGAACGCGCTGTCCATCTCCGTCCGGAGGACGTCCAACGGTCGCTGGACACCGTCGTAGATGGTGTCGAGGACGCCCGGTCCGAGGTCGACCGTCAGCGGCTCGCCCGTGTTTTCGACGGGTTGGCCGGGACCGACGCCGGAGGTCTCTTCGTACACTTGGATGGTCGTGATGTTGCCTTCGATCTCGATGACCTCACCCATCAGCCCCTCGTGACCGACGTAGACGACGTCGTTCATTCGGGCGCCGAGGTTTTTGGCTTTCACGACCGGCCCACTCACGCTCTGAATCGTGCCGTCCTCTCGGACGGTCTCGCCTGTCGTTGCTTGACTCATTGTCATTCGTCTTCGTTCAGTAGGTCGATACCGATCGCCCGCTTGATCTGATCGCGCAGGCCGCCGCTCCCGGCACCGCCACCGAGGGTGACGAGCGTCGGTTCGATACTCGACTCGACGGCTCGTCTCGGGTTTCGAGAGAGGTGGTCTAAGTCGTCGTCACGCATCACGATGATGCCGACTTCGTCGTCGTCTAGTGTCCGCATGACGGCCTCGTCTAGCTCGTCGGGTTTGTCTTCGTTCGGGATGTTCTCGAACTTTCGGACGCCCGCGAGGCGGAACCCGGTCGTGAAGTTTGGGTCACCGATGACGGCGATTTCCTGGCTCATAGGAACACCAACTCCGCTTCGATCTCCTCTTCGGAGAGTCCGGCCTCGCGACCACGCGCGATGGCACGGATGTTGTCGACTTCACGCTGCTTTGCAAGAATGTAGGCAAGAACCGGGCAGACAGAGAGCGGAAAGAGATGAGAGAGATGGTCCGCATACTCCAACAGCGCAGCGTCGAGCGCTCGTTCGAACGCGATGAGGCTGCCGTCTCCGTTCAGTTCTTCGAGCGCACCGGCGAGTTCGTCGCCGTAGTGACTCTCGTGAAGTCGCGCGACGAGTTCGTCGATGTTCGACACCAGCGAGGAGACTTCCGCGGCGGTGAACAGTCGCCCACCGTCGATGAAGTACTCACCGGGGTCGATGTCGGCACCGCTTCGTGCGAGCCGGAAGGCGTTCCGGATGTTACGGAAGTCGATCTCCGCCCGGAGGAACTTCACGAACTCACGGGTTCCGGGCTGTGTCGCCGCACCGATGTTTCGAAGTAGGTTGTCGTAGAACGCGCGGTCGACGGCGTTTTCGAGCGGTGCCAGCGATCCCGTCTCCTCGTAGTCGGAGAGCGCATCCGCGAGCGCGTCACCGAAGATCGTCTCCGAGAGGAGGCCGACGATCTCGTCGACTTCGGTCGCCTCTTCGAGGCGCGTCAGGAGGTCGTCGTCGAGTTCTCCCGCCCGGATGAAGTCGGTCTCGATGAGTTCGACGTTGCTCCCCGAGTACACGCCACGGATCGCGGTCTTGACGTTCCAGGCATCGAATTTCCGGAGGTACCGTACGATGAGATCGTACAGCCGCCCGTTGGCCCAACGGAGGATGTCGTTGAAGTGCCTCGCGAAGTTCCGGTTGAGTGCGTACTCGATGAGGTCGACGCCGTTGTACCGCGCGCCGAGTTCGTTGATCTCTTTTTCGTACTCACTCTCTTCCATGAAACGGGCGATTTCGCCCGGACCCATCCGCATCATCTTGCGGTAATCGTCCTTGTCGAGGAGCGCGGCACGTCGGTGCCTGATCCGGGCGTTTACGTACGCGTAGTTCGATGCGTCGCGGCTGATAACGTTCATTCTTCGTCGAACAGACGATTACTGATCGTCTTCAGTTCCTCGTCCCACACCGTCTCAAGGACCGCGTCGAACGTGTTTTTCACGCGGACCGGAGAGGTCTCGCTCTCGACGACGACGCCACCGAGACAGTCGTACTCGCCTGCCTTG
This sequence comes from Haloferacaceae archaeon, assembly GCA_963715525.1. Classification (GTDB taxonomy): domain Archaea; phylum Halobacteriota; class Halobacteria; order Halobacteriales; family Haloferacaceae; genus MFD01721-c6. Next base: position 2,829,234 of record OY970248.1, on the reverse strand, counting down.
TGGATGTTCGTGTAGTCTTCGAGGAGATCCTCGATGAGCGACTCGTCGTATGGTGCGAAGTGGACGGCGAGCTCGTCGTCGTCGCGGAAGTCTACGAGCGCGTCTCGGAGCAACTTCTGCGTCAGCGTGCGCCGCTTTGCGCCGTCGAGATCTCGGAGACGCGATTCGACCTCCTCGCGGACGTCGACGATCGCGTCGCGACGAGCGGACATTCGCTCGTGCTTGGCTTCGAGTTTGGCGCTCGATAGCTGCTGGTCGCGCTCGCGCTCGGCTTCGCGCTCGGCTTCGCGGCGCGCCTCTTCGACGATCTCGTCGGCGTCCGACTCCGCGGCGGCGATGATCTCTTCGGCTCGCGCTTCCCCTTCTTGGCGAATCTCTTCGGCCCGTTCCTGGGCCTCTTCCTCGATCTCCTCAACGACGGTGTCTAGACTCATATCTTATGTCTTACCCGACGATGAAGATCACGATGATCGCGAGGATGACGAGCGTCTCGGGAAGCACGGTGAAGAGCAACCCGATACCGAAGAAGTCGTCGTCCTCAGCGATTGCGCCGACGGCCGCGGCGCCGATGCCACCTTCCGCGACACCCGCGCCGAGTGCGGCGATACCGACGCCGAGTGCGGCGGCTGACTTCGCGGGGACGGCAGCGGAGCTTGCTTGCAGGGCGAACAGTTTCAGCGAACTTACGAGTGCGATTGCGAACTCAGTTGCGAATTCGAACATGGGTTTGTATTTTAGTCAGTCTTCGTCGTGTACGATCGGTCGTATCCGAACGGTTCGTACTTGGTCCCACCGCCATCATAAAACTTGTTAAAGTATTCCACGTATTCAAGCCGCAGCGCCTGTAACGCGGCACTTGTGATGCCGAGTGCAAGGACCAGTAGATGTCCAAGTATTAATACTAGAATCCCGCCGATGATGCCGATGATCCCCGAGTTAACGAGACCGGGGAACATGAGGTGTGCACCGTCGGGTGCGTGAGCGTGACCCACGAGCAGGTTGAGGTGACCCTCGTGTCGGTACGCACCGAACACGAGCAGGTTGATCACGAACGCGATACCCGCTTCGGCGATGATCTCTGCTGCCAACCGTGTGTACGACAGGACGTTGACGAGCGACTGGAGACTCTCCAGCAGACCCGTGACGAGTCCTGCGCCACCCAGCACTTCGTACTCGTGGTAGACGAGCAGAAGCAGGCCAACGGCGGCGACGGCGAGCGCAGCGTAGCCAGTCGCAACGCTGAACCCGGAGAACCCGAGTCCGAGCGGTTCCCCGTTGAGAACGGTGAACGCGAACTCCGGCGTGATGCCTTTCATGGCGTCACTGAAGATCGCGATCCAGATCCCGTTCATCAGCAGGAACCACGATCCCTTCTCTAAGATCGCGGCACGCGGGCCGTGCGATTCGAACTCCTCGATGAAGCCCATCACGTAACCCAGCGAGACGTGGAACAAGCCAGCGATGACGCTGATGACCAGCCACAGTTCGGCGAATTCGATGGTCGCCGGCGAGAGCCCTTTTTCGAGCGGCGGCGTGCCGCCCCAGACCACGTCCGTGATGATGTGGAAGCCGAAGATCTCGCCGTAGATGAAGCCGAATATGATCGTGACGACCGCCGACCACATGCCGATTCCACCGAGGTTGCGGATGCCCGGTCGATCGTCGAAGTACCGCCACATCCCGTATCCGGCGAGGAGATAGACGAGGCCGTAGCCGACGTCCGCGATCATGAAGCCGAACATGATCGGGAACGTCAGGAACAGGACGATCGTCGGGTCGAAGTCGAAGTAGTTCGGGCGGCTGATCGCTCGTACGAACGTCTCGTACGGCTTGACGAACCACGGATTGTCTTGGAGCACCGGCGGTTGCTCCGAGACCGCTCCGCCGTCGGCGGCGAGCGTCTGTCCGTCCGGAGCCGCTCGACGCCGCTCGTGTTCGGCCCGTTCGAGTTCGTCGACGGCCACGCGGTCGCCGACAGCCTGATTCAGCGCGTTCTCGAACTCGCTGTATCGGTCGGCCGGGATCCACCCCTCCGCGAAGAAGGCGTGCTCGGTCGTCGCAAATCGCAGCGGCGCTTCGGTCTTCTGCACTTCGATGTGCAGCATCTCCTCGACGGCGAGCAGGAAGCTCCCGTGTTCGAGCCGCACCGTGTCGAGTTCGTCTCTGACCGACGAGAGCTTTGATTCGAGGGTGCGCCGCTCGTGGACGAGTTCTTCGCGGTAGTCTCCGGGCGAACCGTTCGCATCGGGGACTTCGATCGTCAGGAACTGGACGCTCGAGAGCGCCTCCTCGATCAGACCGTCAGTGTTCGAAGCGGGAACGAGCGCTCGTTCCTGCTCGAACACCTCGTCGTCCCACACGTCGCCCTCTGGGTACGCGAACGCGACGACGACGTTCCCGGACGAGTACACCTCGTGCTCTTTCACGCGATCGGCTTCGGCGAGCGCGCGTCTGACAGCGTCGGCGTCCGCCTCGCCGACAGCGACGTCGAGCGAATCGTATCCAGTGAGCAGGTCGAGGTCGATGTCGAGGTCGACGAAGGGTTCGACCGTATTCAGTCGTTCGTCGATTTCGGCGATTCGGCTCTCGATCTCCTCTCGCCGTTCGTTGAGTTCGTTGACCTCCCGACGAACCAATCGGTACCGCTCTCGAAGTTCGTCTTCGTCTGCCCTGTCCGAGCTGATGTGTTCTGTCGGCCCGGTCTCGTCCTCGGTTACGTCGAGAATAGAGATGAGCGACCGGACCGTGACGAGTTGGTCCGACGCTTCCTCCGCTCCGTCTAGCGGGGAACCCGTGCGGAGTCCGTCCAGCCCGCCGTCGTAATCGGAGAGGTGGACGACGTTCTGGTCGTACGACACTTCGATGACGTCCCTGATGACTGATTTCGTGCCCGTAACGGACACCTTACTCATTCGTTTAGGTCTGAGCATTTACCGCCTCCTCAAAGCGGTCGAGGGTGTACTCGACCGCGTCTTCATGATTCTGCTCGGCGAGCGACTCGACCTCTTCGACGGCCGCCCGACCGTCTTCGCGGATCCGTGCCTGTTCCGCTTCGATCTCCTCACGCGCCTCCGCGAGGAGTTCTTCGCGAAGCTCGGACGCCTCGTTCTCCGCCGACTGTCGGATCTCGTCGGCTTCTCGTCGTGCCTCAGACACCCGCTGGTCTTGCAGGGATCGAGCCTCGGCGACGATTTCGTCGGCCTCCCGTTCGGCCCCTTGGATTCGGTCGAGAACCTCTGGTCTCGGCATGTTCACTAATCGTCTCGTAGGTTCCGTACGAGCGTATAAGGTGTTTGCGAAAAATTTCCCGTCCTTCGCGAAATCTGCAACTTTCGCCGCAATCAGCGTATATTCGTAGATAACGACCGAAATTCGTGGAGAACGATCACCGCTCTCGGACGACCACGAACTCTGCCAGGTCTCTGAGGTACCCGAGCGCCTCCGTTTCGTCGACGTCCGCCGTCGAAAGTGCCTCTAACGCCCGGTCTGCCTCGTTTCGGGCGCGCTCGTTCGCTTCCGTCGGGGTGAGGTCGGTCACCTGCACCACCGACGGTCGATCCATCTCGGCGTCCTGTCCCGTCGGCTTCCCGAGTTCGTCGGCGTCGGCGGTCGCGTCGAGAACGTCGTCACGAATCTGGAACGCGACGCCGACGCGTTCTGCGAACTCGCCGAACGCCTCGACGGTGAACCCGTCCGCGTCGGCCGCGATGGCCCCGAGTTCCGCCGCCGCTCGGAACAGCGCACCCGTCTTCCGACGCGCTAACTCCATGTACTCGCGCTCGTTCGACGGTTGGGCGACGAGTTCGGTCGCTTCACCCTCGCCGAGTTCGACCATCGCTTCGGCGACGACCTGCATGGCTCGTTCGTCGGCCGAGAAGAGCGCGAACGCTTCCCCGAGTAGTCCGTCACTGGCGACGATCGCTGGTCCGTATCCGAACGCCTGCCACGCGCTCGGCGTTCCGCGTCGGACGTCCGAGCGGTCGATGATGTCGTCGATGACGAGCGACGCGTTGTGGACGAGTTCGATCCCGACGGCGAAGTCGACGGCGTCGTTCGGATCGCCACCGGCGGCCTCGCACGCGAGAATCGTCACCGCCGGACGGACGCGCTTTCCACCCGCGAGTGCGACGTGGGCAAGCTCGTCCGACAACTCGTCGGGGTCGACCCCCTCGACTACCGCTTCGAGGCGCTCGTCGACCATCGCAACACGTCGCTCCAAATACTCCATTACCGGGGCCGTAGGACCGGTCAGGGAAGTATTCTCCGGAACCTTCCGTGCCGTGCGGGTGGCAGCTCCCGTCTGTGAGGCTCGCTCTCTTCGGGAGACTCGGTACTCTCCCCCTCGCTCACACGTCGACGATACCGAACTCCGCTCGCGAGTCGAGATCCGAACGGTGCCCTCGGGTAGCGTCGAAATCGCCACACTCAGTCGTGGTCGAGGCTCGCCCGCAGACACAGGAACGTCGGCTGGGTCGCGACTCGCTCGTACGTCTCCGGCCTCGCCTCGCGGAACGCCTCGCTCGGTTTCGCTTCGACGACCCGGTCCAGTCGAAGGCCCGCTTCGAGCAGCGGATTCAGAACGGCTTCGAGCGGTCGGCGGTACGTCGGGACTTCGACCGCCTCGCCGAAGCTCGTCCACGTCATACTCACCCGTTCGGTCTCGAAGTAATCGTCCGGCTCGAAGTCCCGCAGGTCCGCCAGCGGGTGGCCGACCGAACAGACGAGCGCGCCCCCGGGCCGGAGCACGCGGACGACCTCGGCGAACACGCCGCCCCAATCGGCCACGTAGTCCAGCGTGAGCGACGAGTGGACGAGGTCGAATCGGCCGTCGCGGAAGGGCAATCCGTGACCGATGTCGGCGCGGACGAAGTTCGCCCCGGTGCCGACTCGCCTGTGGGCATGCGCGAGCATCTGCGGACTCACGTCGAGGCCGACGACGTTGCCACCCTGATCAGCCAACTCTGCGGTCGTAACGCCCGGTCCGCACCCGACGTCCAGAACGTCGCGTCCGTCGATCTCCGGCAGAAGCGAGCGCGTCGACGGTCGTTCGAGGTAGGCGTTGAACGGCTTGGTTTCGACGCGCTCGTCGTAGCCGTCGGCGAGCGCCTCGTAGGCTTCCAGTGCGAGCGGTCGATCGAGTGGATTCGACATGGAGACGTCCGGTCGCGGTGGGCGGCGAAAAGCGATGCGGTCGGAGGTCACTCTTCTGTGACGACGTCACTCGACCAGTCACTCCGGGTGGGATTGAAACGGGCCGCGGGGGCTTTCGGGGGGTGCTTACCCGATGTGCTTTCCCTCCCCGCTCCCATCACGACTTAGCCGGTGTTTCCGCCCTCGATCCAGCGGCTGGCAGAAAAACCTGAAGAAGAGCCGAAACCGACCGTTCTAGCCTTCGAACTCTTCGATCAACTGCGGCACGACTTCGAACAGGTCGCCGACGATCCCGTAGTCGGCGATGTCGAAGATCGGCGCGTTCGGGTCGGTGTTGACGGCGATGATCGTCTCCGCGCCCTTCATCCCGGCGACGTGCTGGACGGCCCCGGAGATCCCGATGGCGAGGTAGACCTTCGGCGTGACGACCTTGCCGGACTGGCCGACCTGTCGGCTCTTCGGAAGCCAGCCGTTGTCGACGATCGGTCGCGACGACGAGAGCGTCGCGCCCATGGCGTCGGCGAGGTCGAAGACGAGATCGAGATTGTCCTCCTCTTCGATCCCGCGGCCGATGCTGACGAGGAAGTCGGCGTCGGAGATGTCGACGTCGCCGCCGGCGACTTCCTGGAAGCCGGTGACGGTCGAGCGCACTCGATCCTCGTCGATCTCGGCGTCGAACGCTGTGACTTCGGCGTCGCCCGCGCCCTCCGCTGCGGGCCATTCGCCGCCTCGGATCGTGACGGCGACGCGCTCGGCGTCGACTTCGATCGTCGTCTCGACCTTCGAGCCGTACATCTCGCGCGTGGCCGTGAGCGCGCCGTCCCACGAGAAGTCGATCGCGTCGGTCACGAGCGGTCGGTCGAGCGCGTCCGCGACGGCGGGGGCGTAGTCGAGGCCGTTGACGCTGTTGGGCATCAGGACGACCGCCGGGTCGAACTCGTCGGCCATCGCTTCGATGACCTGTAGGTAGACGTCGTGGTTGAACTCCTCACCGTGGTCGACGGTGTGGATGGCGTCGACACCGTCGAGGTTCAGTTCCTCGGCGAAGCCGTCCACGTCGCCGCTTACGACGGCCAGGTGGAGGTCGCCACCGGCGGCGTCGGCGAGTTCGCGACCGGCCGTGACGAGTTCGTAGCTGACGTCCCGGAGTTCACCGCGCCGGTGTTCGGCGACCGCGAGCACGTCGGTCATCGGCTCTCACCTCCGGTGAGAACGATGACGCCGTCGCGCGCCGTGCGTGCGACGGAAGTCATTCCGCGCCCACCCCCTTCTCGCGGAGGACGTCAGCAAGTTGGGCCGCGGTCTCTCCGGCGTCGCCTTCGAAGATCGTCGCGTCGGTCTCGCTCTCCGGTTCGTACATCTCGGTCAGGATCAGGTCGCTCTCGACGTCGGCCAGTTCGAGGCCGAGGTCGTCCAGGCTCTTCGGTGCGATCTCCTTACTCTGGGCCTGCCGGATGCCTCGGAGGCTCGCGTACCGGGGTTCGTTGATCCCGGTCTGGATCGTGAGCACCGCGGGCAGTTCGAGTTCGGTGAGTTCCTCGACGCCGCCTTCCAGTTCGCGGTGGACCTTCGCGACGTTCTCTTCGAGCACCGCGTCGGTGTCGAGCGCGTTCACGACGGCGGCCCACTCGAAGCCGAGCGAGTCGGCCAACGAGACGCCGGTCCCGCCGAAGGCATCGTCGGCCGCCTGCACTCCCGTCAGGATCAGGTCCGGTTCCTCTTCCTCGACGACGGCACGCAGGATGCGCGTCTTCGCGGCGACGTCCAGCAGGTCGTCACCTTCGAGCGCCTCGTCCCAGACGCGGACCGCGCGGTCGACGCCTTTGGCCAGCGCCATCCGAATCGTCTCTTCGGAACGCTCGGGCCCGATCGTGACGCTCACGACTTCCACGTCGTCGCCCGTCTCCTGTAGCTGGACCGCCTCCTCGACGGCGTAATCGTCCCACTCGTTGAGGTCGTATTCGAGGTACCGCTCGGCGATACCGACACCCTCGATCTCGAAGTCGTCCTCTGCCTCGGCGACCTCTTTGACGGTCACGAGAACCTTCATCATCGACTATTTCACCGACACGGGTGTAAACGCTTTCGGAACGTGAGGTTACCAGTGGTCAATCAGCGACGAGGCCGGTAAATCGACCGATACAACCGCCGCTACGCGACTACCGCACGTCTACAGGGCCGTTTCTTCGTTCCGTTTTTGGGATCGACCCGTAGATCGGTTACACTTGTTAACCGATTGCGCAGATGTGCCGAAATCGCTCGCGAGGTCCGCTGTGGGGCAACTCACGCGCTGTCGAGGTCGATCTCCGGTGTCTCCTGGTTGGTTGTTCGGACTGTCTCTCCGAGTACCCCGGACCGTGACGCCTGTACGGTGAACGTGCAGTGGAGATGTTCCGGCGGCGTGTCGCTCACTACGGCTGTTTTGACAATTCACGCTACCCGACCGTCCCCTCGGATTCTTGTCCGTACGCTGTCAATCGGTTCGTATGTCCCGTTCCGACCCTGACGAACCTGATCTCGACGAACTGATCGAGCGGATGACGCTGGCCGAGAAGGTCGGTCAGTGTTGCGGTACCTACGTCGGCACGCTCGATCGCACACAGACCGTCGCGGACGTCGCGTCGCTCCTCGACTCGCATCACCTGGGAAGCGTCTCTCCCTTCGGAACCGCCGCCTCGCCGCACGTCGCCGCGCGCGACGTCGCCGAGGTCGCCAATCGCCTCCAGCGCCACGCCGTCGAGGAGACACGGCTCGGGATTCCGCTCTTCGTCCCTGTCGATGCCGTCCACGGTCACGCCTACGTCGACGGTGCGACCGTCTTCCCCAACAACCTCGGACTGGCGGCGGCGTGGGACCCCGACCTCGCCGAGCGCGTCGCTCGCGTGACGGCGACCGAGGTGGCCGCGACGGGTGCGAACGTCAACTACAGTCCCACCTGCGATGTCGCCCGCGACCCACGCTGGGGACGAACGTTCGAGACGTTCGGCGAGAGTCCGCGCCTCGTCGGCGAACTCGCCGCTGCGAAAGTGCGTGGCTATCAGGGTTCGGACGATCGGAACTCCGCTCTCGGAGACGCCGGCACCGTCGCAGCGACGGCCAAACACTTCCCAGCCTACGGTCAACCGGAGGGCGGCGAGGACGCCGCACCCGTCGAAATCTCGTCGAGCACCTTCTACCGGGACTTCCTGCCGTCGTTCGAAGCCGCCCTCGACGCTGGCGCGGCGACCGTGATACCCTGTTACAACGCCGTCGACGGCGAACCGGCTCACGGCTCTGCACGCTACCTTCGGCGTCTCCTCGGCGACGAACTCGGCTTCGACGGCCCCGTCGCCTCCGACTGGAACGGTATCCGGATGCTCCACGAGGATCACCGCGTGACCTCGTCGCTCCGCGAGTCGACCGCCCTTGCGGCCCTCGCGGGCGTCGGTCTCATGTCGATCGGCGGCGAGAGCCACGCCGAGGCGCTCCTCGAAGCCGTCGAAATGGGGGTGGTCGACGGGGCGACGATCGACGAACACGTCCGCCGGACGCTCCGCTTGAAACGTCGACTCGGCCTCTTCGAAGATCCCTACGTCGACCCCGACGAAGCCGTCTCGACGCTCGGTCGCGACGAACACCGCGAACTCGCCTACGAAGCCGCGCGGTCGTCGCTGACGCTCCTGCAAAATCAGGGGGCCCTCCCGTTCTCACCCGACGTAGACGACGTACTCGTCACCGGACCGAACGCAGACTCGCTGCGCAACCAGTTCGGCGGATGGAGCGTCTTCGAGGCCGACGATTCCCCCGGCGTCACCGTCCACGACGGGATCGAAGCCGCCGTCGGTGACGACACGACCGTGACGCGCGTCCCCGGATCGGGCGTTCGCGCGGCGGTCGACGGCGCGGGTGGTGTCGACGACGCACGCGCCGCTGCCACCGACGCCGATGCCGCCGTCGTCGTCCTCGGCGAAGACTGGTATATCCACGAGTTCGGCCCCCGAGCGATCGTCGGGTCGGAGACGGGGGAGTTCCCAACGCGGACGCGACTCGAACTCCCGGACGCCCAATCGGACCTTCTCCGAGCCGTCGTCGACACGGGGACGCCGACGGCGCTGGTGCTCGTGACCGGCCGGCCACTCGCCGTCCCGTGGGCCGCCGAGCACGCTCCGAGCATCCTGTTGAGCTACTACCCCGGAACCGAAGGCGGACGAGCCGTCGCCGACGTGCTCTTCGGTGCGGCCGGTCCCGGCGGCCGACTCCCGATATTGATGCCGCGTTCGGCGGGACACTTGCCGACGCGGTTCAACCACCTCCGACACCCTCATCCGATCGGCGACGACGAACACGCGCCGACCTACGATCCGCTGTTCGCGTTCGGCCACGGCGAGAGCTACACGGAGTTCGCCTACGACGACCTCACCGTCGACGTCGAGGGTGTCGCTCCGACCGATTCAGTTGACCGGAACGCCGACGCCGGATCGGTCGACGTGACCGTCACCGTCGAGAACATCGGCGACCGAGCGGGTGACGAAGTCGTGCAGGTCTACCTCACTGACGAAGTCAGCCTTCGTGTGACGCCCGTCCGCGAACTCGTCGGATTCGAGCGTCTGCGACTCGATCCCGGCGAATCGGCCTCCGTTTCCGTTTCGATTCCGGCGAGCGCGCTCGCCGTCGTCGGCCCGACGGGCGAACGAACGATCGAATCCGGCGCATTCACCGTCGAATGTGGAGGACAGACGGCCGGCTTCGACGTTCGATGACGGTCACGAGTCTCGATGCCGGGTACTGATCGGACGTCGCAGGCGTCGACTGACTCCCGTTTCATTCCTCGTTGTCGGCGTCGTCCGACAGTTCATCGTCGTCGGGGAGCGGCGCTTGATCGGGGAGCGAGATCAGGTTCTCGCGACCGAGGCGGAGTTTGTTGACGCTGCCCTCCTCCGCCATCGCCGAGAGCAACTGGGAGACCTTCGCATCGGACCACCCGCTCTCGTTTACGATGTCGGCCTGTCGCATCCGACCGCCGTTCCGTTCGAGGAGGTACTCGACGCGTTCCTCGTCGGAGAGTAAGGACAGGTCGAAGTCGTCCTCCTCCGACGGGGCGTCCATCGCGCCGTCGGACCCGTCGCCCGGTTCGTGCTCGGACGCGTACGGAATCGACACCGGACCGTCGCGCTGGCTCACGTACCAGACGCCCGCTGCGAGAAGTGCGGCGATGACGCCGACGCCCGCGAGGATGGGACGCGAAAACGGGAACGACGAACCGCCCTTCGGTGGCGTTAGCGTCAGGCCGGAATCGCCGGATCTGGAGCCTCTTCGGGGTGCATAGAGGATCGAGATGCTTCCACGGTGGAATCGCTGGGGGCCGTTGAAGACGAGCGAGTTGCCTTGAATGCTAAACGAAACTCCTTGCGCTTGGAAGCCGTTCGTGATGTGATAGCTCTTCGGCGTCCGGATCACCAACCGCTGGTCACCGGAGAGCGCGGGGAACCACGTCCCCTCGGGTGAGTCGAAGGCGTCGCCGACGCTTATGTTTCCGCTGTCTTTCTTTGCGAAGTGGGTCCACTTGAACGTGAGCGTCAAGATGCCGACTTTGTCGTAGTCGTCCTCCGGGTCGCTCTGGTTCTGTACTGGGCCGCTGTACGAGACGTTCCGAATCGACATGGACCGCCCGGTGACGTTCTGCGCCTCTGTCGCGTAGTTTTTGAAGGCACCGGCGCCACTCAACTCCGTCGCGGTCGCGTTGCCGCGTTGCAGATCGGCGACTAACGCCCGGAACGCGCGCGTATCATTCCTCGTCTTGAGGTGGTATCTCGTCCTGACCGTCCACGTCGCGTTCGTGTTCGCGTGTACGTCGATGACGATTTGTGTCCGTGGTGTGTCGTGTGCGGTCCGCTGACCGTTGATCTGAAACTGCTTGACCGCGTGACTAGCCGGATGCTCGGTTGCGAGGGACGACATCGGCATCCCTGAGAGGAGGGCAAGGAAGACGAATGCGAGGGCGACACGCCGCATACGTAGCGTGAGTTACTTCGGTGCATGAAAACGCTTTCCATCAACCGATGAACAGGTATCGGACGGTCGTTCGAGCGACGTGAGCGGTGATTCTGCGGTATTTCGCGGAATTCGACTGCTACATGTGGCGATCTTGTTCGGTCACGATACTGTCGCTATCTCCGACCAGTTTTTGTACGATGAGAATCTACCACGCAGCGATGAGAACACTGGCCGTTCTGTTGGTGGCCCTCTTCGTCGCGACGCCGGTACTTGCGGCGACCTCTAACTCCTCCTCTCACCCGACCGCATCGAACGATAGCGGTCAGCAGCTCACCAACGTGCTGACACTCTCGCCGAAGACGGTCAAACAGACGAACACGACGGTGTCCACGTCGAACATGAGTGCCACGCTCTCGCTCGGAACCGACCGCGTGGGCCGACAACTCGCCATCGAGAGCAAGCGCGCGCAGCTGAATCAGATACACGATCCCCAGAAGAAGCGCGCGGCGATCAAACGCTCCGTCGTCGAAGTCAGCATCGCGACGGACAACCTCAAATCGAGGGAGAAGGAAGCGTTCAAACTCCACAACGAGGGGCGACTCTCGACGAAGGGCCTGCTCGTCAGACTGGCCCGTATCGACGCGACCGCGAAGCGACTGTCCGCGAACGCGACGATGCTCGGACAGGAAGCTTCGAACTTCGATGACTTCAGTCAGACGCAGAACCGAATCGGCGTCATCCGAACCCAACTTCGGACGCTCCGGGGTCCGGTTCGACACCACGTCGCTCGCGTCATCGCCGGTGACGCACCACCGACGCGAATCTACGTATCGACCGCGAACGACGGCGTCCTCCTCTCGACGATCATCAACGGAACGTACGTTCGCGAGGTCTACGACGGGAGTCGCCGAACGACCAACTCCGATTCGAAGATTCCGATCAGCCAACTGCAAGCCATCATCCAGAAAGACTACCCGACGCTCTGGTCTCGCGGTAGCGGCGGGTTCAGTTCCTCCGATCAGGTGCAGGCGAGCTACATTTTCGTCGCCGAACTCACCTACGGTCGGGGTAACCTGACCGCTTTCGTCGACCGACGGGGGAACGGCAACGTGTTCGAGGAAACCCAGTCCCGGTCGCTCGACCGCGCACCGCCGACGAAGCCGATGACCGACACGGAAGCGAATCTGAAGCTGACAGTCTCCCCGTCGTACCCCGGCGGACCGATGCTCGTCTCGCTCGAGAACGCTCGAACCGGCGCGCCGGTGCAGGCGAACGTCACCTTCACGACCGGCGGAAGCAGGACGCATCTCATCGGCCGAACTAACGTGAACGGCCAGCTATGGACGGTGATGCCGAACGGGTCGGTGACCGTCCGTGCGATCCATCGAAACATCCACGTCGTCAGCGTTCGGGCCAAGCCCGTCGCGACGCCCACAGTCGGGTCCGACAGCGGCAACAACTCGACCGCGGCGAACGGATCGACCGCTCACAACGCGTCGCCCGCTCTCGCCCCATCGGTCCCCACGGGGACACTCACCCTCGGCGCGTAGCCGCAGCGTGACGAACGAACGCGACACCGTCGCTCATCGGGCACACCTTTTTGACGTGAAACGGGACCACTGCGTCGCGTGGCGATCGCGATACTTCGACTGCCCGTGGGACGACCTCCACCGTTGCGGTCGCGCTCCTGCTCGCGATCAGCGTCTGTCTCGCCTGTCTCGTCGGCGGCGCGCTCGTCACCGCGACGCCGACGCCGCCCGACACGCCAATCGCGGCGTTCTCGCTCTCCGTGAGTGGAAACGGAATTCGCCTCACACACCGAGTCGGGTCGACGGTCGATGTCCGTCGGTTGACGGTCCGCGTTCGGATCGACGGAACGCCGCTCGCTCGTCAGCCGCCGGTCCCTTTTTTCGCGGCCGACGGGTTCGTCTCCGGTCCGACCGGCCCGTTCAACTCGGCCGCAGACCCGCACTGGACACCCGGTGAGACGGCCGGATTTCGGATCGCGTCCACGAACTCGCCGTCGCTTCGGTCGGGTGCCGTCGTCGAGGTTCGACTCGTCGTCAGCGGCGTGACGATCGCAACGCTCGACGCGCGGTGTCTGCCGCGCGGGTCGCTGCAGTCGCCAGCGAGCCGCGGTCGTCGTCGCCGCCCGGCAGTCGCGCGACCGACGTGATGGCGATGTCGGGGTCGTACTGCGGCCCCATCGTGACGTGGCGGACGCTCTCGAATCCGGCCGCTCGGAACATCCGGTCGGCTTCCTCCTCGTCGTAGAACAGCATGATCATGTCGGCGACCTTCTGCATGAGCGTGCTCTTCGGGTAGTTCGGGCCGACGACGAGGACCTGTCCGCCCGGTTTGACCACGCGACGGAACTCCCGGAGCGCCGCGACGGGGTTCGGCCAGTACTCGATCGACCCCGACGACCAGATCACGTCGAAGGAGTCGTCGTCGAAGGGAAGCCGCTCGGCGTCGCCCCGGTAGAACCGAACCCGATCGTTCTTGCCGAACTTCTCGAAGGCCTTCTCCATCTGGTGGACGCTCTGGTCTAAGCCGTGTACGTCGTCGGTGTATTGGAGCAGCCCTTCGGTCCCGAAGCCGGTGCCACAGCCGACGTCGAGCACCCGGTCGCCCTGTTCGATGTCGAGGAGCGCGAGCGCCTCGGCCCGCATCTCCTCGTTCCAGATGAACGGGTTGACCCGGTCGTAGACCGTGGAGAGATACTTGTAAAACAGCCGCGCTCGCGCCTTGTTTTCGAGGACTCCCATCTGCCTGCGGGTTCGGATTCGGTCGGTATAAATGCTGTCAAGCGGGATTTCCCGGTCGCGGACGGTCAGGTTCCGATGGTGCTCGCCTACTCGTCCAGCGCCAGCGACGCCAACAACGCTTCCAACTGCACCTGTTCGTTCGCGCCCTCCGTGATCCGGTAGTCGGCCTCGCCGATCCGCTCCATCAGTCGGACCGTCGCGCGGTCGTCCAAGTCGAAGTCCCACGCCGATCGGTGGAGTTGGTCGATGATGTCGCCGCCGGCCATCCCGACGTCGGTCAACAGCGTGTCCAGCGTCGAGCGCGCCTGCGCGAAGTCGCCGCCGATAGCGGCGGTCACCATCGACTCGATCTCCTCGGGGCGGGCGGTGCTCGTGATCATGTAGACGGCCTCCTCGTCGACGGCGTCGCCGGTCGTCGCCGCCGCCTGCAGCGAGTTGATCGCGCGGCGCATGTCGCCGTTGGCGGCGAAGACCAGCGCGTCGAGTCCGTCGTCGGTGAGGTCGATACCCTCCGCTTCGGCGATCGTCCGGGTCTGTCCGGCGATGGCGTCGTCCGAGAGCGGCGCGAACCGGAACACGGCACACCGCGACTGGATCGGGTCGATGATCTTCGAGGAGTAGTTACACGAGAGGACGAAGCGCGTGTTGTCGGAGAACTGCTCCATCGTCCGGCGGAGCGCCGACTGCGCGTCGCTCGTCAGCGAGTCGGCCTCGTCTAAGAAGATGATGCGGTAGTCGTAGCCGCCGAACGAGGACCGCGCGAAACTCTTGATGCGGTCGCGGACGACGTCGATCCCGCGCTCGTCGGAGGCGTTGAGTTCGAGGAAGTTCCCGCGCCAGTCGTCGCCGTACACCTCGCGGGCGATGGCGGTCGCGCAGGTGGTCTTGCCCACGCCGGCGGGGCCCGCGAAGAGCAGGTGCGGCAGGTCGCGCTGTTCGATGTAGCTCTGGAGACGACCGACGATGTCCTCGTGTCCGTGCACGTCGTCGAGCGTCTGCGGGCGGTACTTCTCGATCCAGATCTCGCGACCCGCCGGAGTTCCCTCGGCCTCGCTCATGGACGTTCTTGGGTCGGGTTCGCCTATAAATTCCCCGAGATTGGCGTTCGTGGATCGGGTTGGTGTAGTGGGTTTGTGCGCGTCTGTCGTCTCAGATTCGACCGAAACGACCACGATTGCGACCGAGACGACCTCGAAAGCCCCCGCTGTTTCGACTCGGGGGTCTCGTTGTGGTCCTCACTCGCTTCGCTCGTTCCGGTCCTTACGTCGGCCGCCTTCGCCGAAACAGCGGCCCCTTTCAGTCCCACCCAGCGGAGGTTGGTCGGCTGTCGTCGCCCACCAGAACCCCACCTTGACGACGGGAAGGCAACCCTGAAACCGTCGGCGGACGGATCGAGCGACATGAACGTGACCGTCGAAGTCGTCGGCGAGGAGAGCCACGAGGTGGCCGTCGACGACAGCGACACCTACGCAGACCTCGTCACGGCCGTCGACCTGAGCCCCCACGAGGTGAGCGTCCTCGTCGACGGCCGCCCGGTGCCCGAGGATCAACCGATCGAGACCGACCGCGTGCAGGTGCTCCGACTCATCAAAGGCGGATGAGCGGCGGTGACCCGGTTTCGGTCCGCGCCGCCGGTCCCGACGACCTCGTTGCAGTCATGCGACTGCTCGACGGCGCACTGCTCGAAGCCGACGCCGGGGTCGTCCGCGAGCGAATCGACGAAGGGGCGGTGCTCGTTGCCGACGTGAACGGTCGGCCGGTCGGCGCGCTCGTCCTCGATGAATCGCACGTCGACAGCGTCGCGGTCTCTCGCGCGCGTCGAGATCGCGGGATCGGAAGCGCGCTCGTCGAATGCGCGGCGGACCGGGCCGACGGACCGCTGACGGCCGCCTTCGACGCCGACGTGCGGCCGTTCTACGCGTCGCTGGGGTTCCAAATCGAGCACGAGGAGGGGACCGACGGGCGGTTTCGTGGCGTTCTGCGGTGACGATGCGGTTCGGTGATCGGCGGTACTCAGACCAGCGGCGAGACGAGTTCTCGACCGGCGTCGAGGAGCGTGTTCAGGTCGTCTTCGCTCCCTGATTCGGCGTAGACGCGCAGTTTGGGTTCCGTGCCCGAGGGGCGGACGAGCAGCCACGACCCGTCTTCGAGGAGGAGTTTGAACCCGTCGAGCGTGACGACCTTCGCGATCTCGCGGTCGGCGACGGTGTCTGGGAGTTCGCCTTCGAGGTCCGAGAGGACGCGTTGCTTCTCGTCGTCCGGGCAGTCGAGACTGATCTTCCCGGCGACGATCTCGCCGTGCTCGGCTTCGAGTCGATCCACGCGGTCGTCGATCGCTTCCTCGGTCGCCGCGGCGGCGGCGAGCAACGCGGTCAGGACGCCGTCTTTCTCGCGGACGTGCCCGCGAATGCTGAACCCGCCGGACTCCTCGCCGCCGATCAGCGCGTCGTGCTCTTGCATCCCTTCGGCGACCCACTTGAAGCCGACCGGCACCTCGACGACCTCCTCGTCGTGGGCTTCGGCGATGCGGTCGATGAGGAACGTCGTCGACACGGACCGAACCGCGGGGCCGGCGTCGCCTTCGAGCAGGTAGTCGTAGAGCGCCGCGAAGAGGAGGTTCTCGTCGAGGAAGCCGCGTCCGCTGGTAGCGACGCCGATCCGATCCGAGTCGCCGTCGTTGGCGACGCCGAGGTCGGCGTCGCGTTCGCGGACGGCGTCGATGAGGGATTCGAGGTTGTGCGCCGACGGTTCCGGCGGGTTGCCGCCGAACTCGGGGTCGCGCTCGCAGCGGAGGCGGACGACTTCCGCGCCCGCCGTTTCGAGCAGGTCGTCCGTGACGCCGCGGCCGCTGCCGTGCATGGCGTCGTAGACGACCGTCATGCCCGAGAGGTCCGCGTCGACGAGGTCGCGTGCGTGCTCGGCGTGTTCGGCGACGAGGTCGACGCGCTCGACTGACCCTCGCTCGTCCTCCGGTCGGAGTTCGGGGTCGCGGAGGTTCGCTTCGATCTGTTCTGTGACCTCCGGGAGCGCGGGTGCGCCGTCGTCGGGGATGAACTTCACGCCGTTGTACTCCGGCGGGTTGTGCGACGCCGTCACCATGAGCGCGCCCGCGCAGTCGCGGGCGACGATGTTCCACGCGACGACCGGCGTCGGACAGTCGCGCTCCGGAAGCAGCACGTCGAACCCGTTGCCCGAAACGATCTCGGCGAGGCTCTCGGCGAAGCCCTCCGACGTCTCGCGCGCGTCGTACCCGACGATGACGGGCGCGTCGAATCCTTCGTCGCTCAGGTAGTCGGCGACTGCTTGCCCGACGATGCGGACGCGGTCGTCAGTGAACGTATCGAGGGTTGCGCGCCACCCGTCGGTGCCGAACGAAATCTCGTCCATATCAAATCGTTCACGCCCCGCTTGAAAAAACCATCTTACGATGTGATACGCTTGCAAGCCTCCTACCGCCACGTCTCGACCGGGTGACAGTTTCAAACCCGACGACCTTTTATTCGGAAATCCCGAATTGAGATATAATGACAACTGTCGTAGCTGTCTGTGGAAGTCGTCGTGAAGGGAGTTATACCCGAATCGCACTTCGACACGCACTCGCAGCCGCCGAAGAGGCCGGTGCAGAAACGGACTTCATCGACCTCGGCGACGTCGACCTCCCACTCTTTCATCCCGACCGAGACGAACAGGGCGAGTCGGCCGACCTGATGCGCCGGATACGTGAGGCCGACGGCGTCATCCTCGGCTCGCCGGTCTATCACGGTACGTACTCCTCTACGCTCAAGAACTTCCACGACTACTGCTCGTTCGACGAGTACGAAGACACCGCCGTCGGCCTGCTGGCCGTCGCGGGTGGCGGGTCCTACAGCAGCACGCTGGACCAGATGCGAACGACGGTTCGCGTCGTCCACGGCTGGACCATCCCGCACCAGGTCGGTATCCGGAGCTCTCACAACGAGTTCGAAGACGGTGAATTCGTCGACGAAGAGCTCTTGGCCCGGACGCGACGTCTCGGCCGCGAAGTCACCGAACACGCTCGCTTGATGGCAGAGAAAGGCGAACCGATCGTCGCCGACTGAGTTCTCACTTCACCTCGTTTCGGACGCGACGACGTCTCCCGAGACGAGTCGCTCCTTTCGCGCCCGCGAGAACTGCTTGATCTCGTACTCGCGGCTCATCGCCGTCGACTTCGAGTCGTACGACTCGACGTGGCGCACTTCGACGGGCGCTCGACCGCGGGTGTACTTGGCACCCGTCCCCGCGTTGTGTTCGGCGACCCGACGCTCGACGTCCGTCGTGTATCCGGTGTAGTAGCTCCCGTCGACGCACTCGACGACGTAGACGTAGTGCACGCTCTCCGGTCGGAGGCTCTGATACATAACGGTTGGTGATGCGACGACTTCGCTGGCTGGTCGTTTCGTACGGTCGGTGGGTGCGTCGAGAACAGCACTGCGGTGGTGGATGACGGCTTCGCGTGGTGGTCGAGCCGTATTGTTCACCGATTAGACGTTGCGGGTTCGGTGTCGTGCGACTTCTGCGATTCCCGCGTTCGCCGAGCAGTTGGGACAGGCGTACAGTCGCCCGTACTCGTCGGCGAAAACGCGTGCAAAGCGCTCGGACACGTGCGACCCGCAGTGGTCGCAGCTTGGCATGTTCGATGGCCGGCATCCACCGGTGCCGGTACCTCCTACTATGTGTCGAGTCACCAAAAATCACTTGCCCGTTCACCGTCGATCGACGGTGGAACCGGAACTATTCTTTCAGATTCGGAAACCCCGGTGACCGAGCGGCGTCGCTGCGGCCGACCCAGAACTACTCCGTTCGGGCCTCGTCGACCGCTCGCGCGATCAGTCCGGCCTGCGCGCCCGCGACGAACCCCGCGTCGATGTTCACGACCGAGAGGATCGTACAGGACTGTATCATCCCCTGCAACGCCGCTTCCCCCGCACCGCCGAAGCCGTACCCGGTCGCGACCGGCAGGCCGATCACCGGCGTGTCGACCAACCCGGCCACGACGGTCGGCAACGCTCCCTCGCGTCCGGCGGCGACGATCAGCACGTCCGCCGCGCGGAGCGTCCCGAGGTGGTCGAGCACTCGTCCGAGGTGCGCGACGCCCACGTCGGCGATGACGGAGACGTCCGCGCCCATCTCGCGCGCGATGACGACCGCTTCGCCCGCGACGTGTAGATCCGACGTCCCGCCGGTGACGACGACGACGCTCGCGTCCAGCGACGGCGGTTCGTGCCCCGGCGTCCGCGCGACGACCGTCCGCGCGCGCTCGTCGTAGTCGACTTCCACGTCGTCGTCGGCGATCTCGCGGATCGCCTCCGCGCGCGCCGCGTCGACTCGCGTGGCGATGGCCCGGCCGGTCGTTTCGAGCGCCGCTTCCGACAACGCCGCCACTTCGCCGGGCGTTTTTCCATCCGCGAGGATCGCTTCCGGGACGCCGCGCCTCGTCTCGCGGGCGGCGTCGAACCGTCCAGCGTCGGTCGTTGCGTAGCCTCGCAGTCGCGTTTCCGCCTCGGCAGGGGTGATCTCACCCGCGGCCACGGCGTCGAGAATATCTCGCATACGTCCGATTGAGAGCGAAAAGTATTCGAAAATGTCGTTCTCGCTTCGGGGGGAATGGTTCGTATATAAAACCATTGCCTGTAAAATGCGACTCCGGGGGGGCACGAGGTCTGACATGGCGATTCAGGTAATCTTATTAATAAGGGCCCGGTAGCCACGGGTGCATGGCAGACCTTATTGTCAAAGCAGCCGTCAAGGAGTACCTCGCTGACAAGAACGTTGCGTCCGACTTCTACGACTCCCTCGACGAGGAAGTCAAAGAACTTCTCGATGACGCGTCCCGACGCGCTCAAGAGAACGACCGTAAGACGGTCCAGCCGCGCGACCTGTAAATAAGGTTTCCAACCTTTTCCCTTTATTAAACGGCCACGAGCGACCGCTATCGCGCCTCTCTCCCGTCGATAGCCGTTTCTCGTCCAGCCACCTCTCGCCCGTTTCTCTCCCGGTAGTTACCGCTCGCTCGCTCCTCTCGCCGACTATAGCTCGGTGACCGTCACGCCGTCGTCGGTCCCGAGGTGGATCTCGTCGACGACGTCGACGAACAGGCCGTGTTCGACCACGCCCGGCGTCTCCGAGAGCGCGCGCGCGAGTCCGTTCGGATCGTCGACGACGCCGAACGCGCAGTCCAAGACGAGGTTCCCGTTGTCGGTCACGACCGGCCCGTCCTTGTGCTCGGCGGTCCGGAGCGTCGCTTCCGCGCCCATCTCCTCGATCGCTCGCGTTACCGTCGTCCACGCCGCGGGGAGTACCTCGATGGGGACGTCGCGGTCGAGAGCGTCGGTCACTTTCGAGGGATCGACGACGAGGAGGAACCGATCGGCCGCCGCGTCGATCACTTTCTCGCGCGCGTGGGCCGCGCCGCCGCCCTTGATACAGTCGCCCCGGGTCGCTTCGCCGCTCTCGTCGACCACCTGATCGGCACCGTCGATGGCGACGTCGATCCCGTCGACCCCGTCGAGCGTCGTCAGCGGGACGCCGACCGCCCGCGCTAACTGACGCGACGCGAACGAAGTGGGGACGCCGCGAACGTCGAGGCCGGCGTCGACCGCCCGGCCGAGTGCTCGAATCGCGTGGGCGGCCGTGCTCCCCGTCCCGAGGCCCACGACCTGCCCGTCGGTCACCTGCTCGGCCGCGCTCTCGCCCGCCCGCCGCTTCGCTTCGTCGCTTCCGCCGGTCGTCTTCATACGCGCTCGTCTCGCCGCGGGGTGCAAAAATCTCGCGTTGCGACGTGTGCAGACACCTGCGCTGGGTGCGCGCGCTGCCGATGAACACAGCCGTCGTGACCATCGCTGCCATCGTGACCACTTGCCGACGTGATCGCTCGCCGACGTGAAACTGGGCGTCGTCTTTTTCATCAGCGCGGCTGAATCACAAGTCGTCCCGACGGACGCGACGCTTCTCAGCCGCGTCACGGTCGTTTCCGTTTGCTCATAATGATCTCACGTCGTCAGGTTCGCCGATACGTCTCGCTCGTCCTCGAAGCACTCGTTTACGCCCTCGTCTCCTATCTCACCACGCTCGTCGGTCGCGACGACGACCTCTGGATCTTCGGCGCTCGCGGGGGGGAATGCTTCGAGGACAACAGCAAGTACCTCTTCCTCCACGTCGCCGACGACTGTCCCTCGGTGCGACCCGTCTGGGTGACTCGCGACCGCGAGGTGGTCCGTGCGCTCCAGCGACGCGGCTACGAGGCCTACCACGCGTTCTCGCCACGCGGGTGGTGGTTCGGCCTTCGCGCGGGCGTCGTCTTCCTGACGCACAACCTGAAAGACCTGAACCGCTGGGCCGTCGGCGGAGCGTACACGGTCAACCTCTGGCACGGCCTCCCGCTGAAGTACATCTCGTGGGACGCCGAACTCGACGATCTCCCACCGCTGGCTCGGCACGCGTCGCGCTATCTCTACGACCAGTACGACTGTGTCCCAGTCTCCGGCACCGATGCAGTCCGGCTCTTTGCCTCCGGATTTCAGTTACCCCGCGATCGCTTTCCCGTCACCGGCTACCCTCGAACGGACGTACTGTTCCGCGACGTGCCGGGATCGGACCTCGGTGTCGACACGGACGCATACGACAGGATTCGTCGCCTCGCCGCCGACCACGAGGTCGTGATGTACCTTCCGACGTTCAGGGGCGACCCCTCGGTCCGCGCGTCTCGGTCGATCGACTACGCCGCGCTCGACGAGGTCTTCGCCGCCCACGACGCGTACCTCGCGCTCAAGTTCCACCCGGCGGAGTGCGACGCCGTCGACACGGAAGAGTTCGACCACCTCGTCGCGCTCCCAGCGAAGACGGACGTGTACCCCTTCCTTTCGCTCGCCGACGCGCTCGTGACCGACTACTCGTCGGTGCTGTTCGACTTCCTCCTCACCGACGAGCCGATGGTGTTCTACGCCTACGATCTGGACGACTACCGATCGAGTCGAGGGTTCTACGCCGACTACGACGAGGTGACTCCCGGCCCGGTCGTAGCGACCAGCGACGAACTGTGCACCGCGCTCGACGACCTGCTCTCCGGCGTCGACGACTACGCCGACGCCCGTGCCGCTGTCCGTGAGCGGTACGCCGATGGGCCGCGCGGCGACGCCGCCGAAACCGTCTGTGAAACGGTTCGGGATCGGTTCTCCCGATCGACTGATTGACGGGCCAGATCGATCGACCAACGAGCCAGATCGACTGACGTCCCCCCGATTTGTGTCGGCGTCGACGTTACCGACCCACCGTCTCCGACGCCGAGCGGTCTCCCTCTGATCATATGTCTATATAGATCTACGAACCACCTTGTAGTACAGACAGCAATCTTCATATTCGCTCGCGTACTGGCTTGAAACGAGATGGGAAGACGCGGCGGTCCGCGACGAACTGCGTCCGGACCATCTGCTCTATATAGTTCGATGGAGAACCGTTCGGTCGATAAAGGAACACTCATAGTCTCCTACGATGAGGGCCTCGACAAGATGGGACGAGGAGGCGGCTCGGGCGACCGGGCCGACGGTGCCACCGACGTATCGCTCATCGCACATCGCGGGTTTGCTGGAGTGAATCCCGAGAACACGAAGACGGCGTTCGAACGGGCGATTGACCCCGATGGGGGCGGAGCCGACGTCGTCGAGTTCGACGTCATGCCGACTGCCGACGGGGACGTCGCGGTGTTTCACGACGAGACGCTCGAACGCGTCACCGACGCGACCGAGTCGGTCGCCGCACGACCGATCTGGGAGACGCCGACGGCGACGCTCCGCGAACTCGACGTGCTGGGGACCGGTGAATCGGTGCCGATGCTCTCGGACGTGCTCGACGTGCTTCCGTTGGACGTGGATATCAACGTGGAGTTCAAGAACCCCGGCGACGGCGTCTCCGTGTTCGGATCGCTCGAATCCGATCGGCTCGACGCCCGTCGCCGAGCGTGGCGACCGTTCGTCGAACAGGTACTCGACACGTTCGCCGCCTACGGAAACGACGTGCTCGCCTCGTCGTTCCACGAGGCGGCGGTGGCGGCCGTTCGCGATGTCGACCCGTCGGTACCGATCGCGACCGTGTTTCGGGACTCGATCGAAGACGGGATGCGTGTCGCTCGCCGACACGACTGCGAATATGTCCACCTTCCGTGGAATATGATCGCCGGGACCGACTTCTTCAACGCCGAGTACGGTTCGCTCGGCCCGTACGCTCAGGTCGACGTGGTCGAACTCGCTCACGGTGAGGGCCGCCGCGTGAACGTCTGGACGGTCGATCACCCCGAAATCGCCGCCGCCGTCGCGGGTGCTGGCGTCGACGGACTGATCGCCGACCATCCGGACTTGCTGACCGGGTCGGCCACCGTCGAACCGATGGCGCAATCCCGGTAGTTCTCTCCGATCGTTGTCTATCCATCCGGGATGACGTATCCGTCGTATTTACTGTCTAGATCGACTGTGTGTGGCGAATACGCTTTTATCGGGGTTCGCACTATGATGGTCCATGGCTCCCTGCACCCAAGCAGTAATTCTAGCGGCGGGCATCGGTTCCCGACTCCGGCCGATAACACTTCGGAAACCGAAGTGTTGCGTCCGTGTCGATTCGAGACCGATCCTCGCACACCAGTTACGAGCGTACGCCGCTGCGGGCGTGACGCGGGTGTACGTCATCGCCGGGTACATGCGGGGGCAGGTCGCTCGGCTCTGTTCGGGCATCGCCGCCGATATCGACGGGTTCAGCGTCGACGTCATCGAAAACGAGATCTACGCTAACACCGACAACCTCTACTCGCTCTGGTTGGCCCGCGAGGCGGTCGACGGCGAGTCGTTCCTCCTGAGCAACGGCGACGTCGTCTTCGACCCGAGCCTCGTAGAGCGCGTCGCGACCGCCGACGGCGGGACGGTCATCAGTTGTGACGCGGGGACGTACTCCGAGGAATCGATGAAGGTGACCGTCGACGGCGACGGTCGGATCGACCACATCAGCAAGGGGATCTCCGAAGACGAGGCGTACGCCGTCTCGACCGACCTCTACCGTTTCTCGGCGTCGTTCTCGGGCGCGTTGTTCGACGAGATCGGCCGCATCATCGAGAACCGTGCCGAGTACACCGGCTGGACGGAAGTCGCCATCGACGACCTGCTCTCGGCGGGCCACGATGCCCGACCCATCGACGTGTCCGGGCTTCGTTGGGTCGAGATCGACGACTACGACGACCTGACCGAGGCCGACAAGCAGTTCGGCTCGTTCTCCGGCTTCGCAGAGCGCGAGGCCGTCTTCTTCGATTTAGACGGTACGATCTACCTCGACGACGAACTCGTGGAGGGCGCTGCCGAGGTGGTCGAGCGACTGCGGAGTTCCGGCGTCGCCGTCTACTTCCTCTCGAACAACTCCTCCAAGTGGAAGACCGACTACGCCGACCGACTCACGCGACTGGGAATCGACACGACGCCCGACGAAGTCCTGCTCTCGACTGACGGGGTGATCCAGTACCTCCGCGACAAGAACGCCCGGCGCGTGTACGTCGTCGGCACCGACACGATGCGCGATGCGATGCGCGACCGCGGCGTCGACGTCGTCGAAGACGTCGAAGAGGAACCCCGCCACGTCGTCGTCGGCTTCGACACGCAACTCACTTACGAGAAGGTCCAGCGGGCGACACTGGCCATCCACGACGGTGCGGAGTTCCTGCTCGCGCACCCCGATCCGGTCTGTCCGACCGTCGAGGGCTTCATCCCCGACTGCGGGGCCATCGGCGCGCTGATCGAGGTCGCGACCGACCGCCAACCCGCCCGCGTGTTCGGCAAACCGAACCCCGAGATGATCACGAATCTCATGGACGAACAGGGGCTCTCACCCGAGTCCGTCGTCGTCGTCGGCGACCGACTCGAAACCGAACTCCGGATGGCGACCGACGTCGGCTGTGACGCCATCTGCGTGCTCACGGGCGACGCCGACCGGGTCGACGTCGAGGAGAGCGAAATCGAACCGTCGCTGGTCGTCCCCACCGTCGGCGAACTCTCGTCGTTCATCTGAACGAACTCACAATCGACTTACAAAAATACCGTTCCGGGAAGGTCTTTGTATCTCGAACGCGTCGTGTGTCGGTGTCACGCATGGACGACTCGTCAGGGACGGAGGCGGTCCCCATCGCTGCAGTCGGCGCCCGGTCGTCGTTCGTTCCTCTCGACGCAGTCGACGAAACTACCGTGGGCACGGTGTTCGACTCGGTGCGTGACCCATCGGTTATTCGATCGTTCGACACGGCGACCTGTCGGTCGCTCTCACTTCTTTTGACGGACCGAACGCCTATCCGGCCTTCGCACGTATCGTTCCCATGACTCGAACCGCAGTCGTGGCCGGGGTCGGACCCGGTCTCGGAGCGTCGGTCGCACGGCAGTTCGGCAGGGAAGCGTGTGACGTCGCGCTGCTCGCTCGCTCGGCCGACTATCTCGAGGAACTCGCCGCAGAGTTGCGCGAGGGCCGTGCCGACGCGCTCGCCGTCCCGACTGACCTCTCCGACCCCGACGAAGTCGCCCAGGCGTTCGAGACGATCCACGACCGCTTCGGCGACGTCGACATACTGGTCTACAACGCCAGCGCCGCGCCGTGGGCCGGACTCCTCGATTGTCAACGCCGGGACTTCGAAGACGCCCTCGACGTCGGCGTCCGCGGCGCGTTCCTCTGCGCTCAGGAAGCCGTCACCGACATGGTCGAGAGCCAACACGGCGGAACCGTCATCTTCACCGGCGCGACGACCTCTCGGCGCGGCCGCGAGGGAGCGGTCGCCTTCTCGGCGGCCAAGTTCGGCGCGCGCGGTCTCGCCGAGTCGATGGCGCGCGAACTCGGCCCGCGGGGCGTCCACGTCGCTCACGTCGTCATCGACGGCGGTATCCTCCCGCCGAATCGCGAAGTCGACCACGCCGAGGGCTACCTCGACCCCGATGCCATCGCCGAGAACTACTGGCACCTCGTCGAACAGGACCGGAGCGCGTGGACGCTCGAACTCGACCTCCGGCCCCACGTCGAGGAGTTCTGAATCGGCGTCGATTCGGCAGGCGATGTTGGAATGGACGGCGAGACCCGACCAACCGCCGCGGGGTGGGACTGAAAGAGGTTCTCGTGAGTCCCGAAGGGACGAGCGAGAGCGAGCGAGACCGGAGGTCTCGCCATGCCGCCTTCCGGAGGAAGCACGACGAAGTAAGCACCGCAGGACGAACATCGTGAGTGACGAGGAGCACAGCGAGTCGCGCGAGTCCGGAAGGCGGGGGCTTTCGAGGTCGTCTCAACCGTTGTCTTAGCCGTCTCGGTCGCGGTGTCAGTCGTCTCGGTCCTTTCTCTGAACACTCCTCATGTCTCGAATCCGCAAAAAATCAGTCTCGCTCAACAGCAGTCGTCTCAGAAGTCGTCTTCGAAGACGAATGTCCCGTTCCGCTGGACGACTTCGCCGTCGACTTCGATGACGGAGTCTTCGCCCATGTCGACGATCATGTCGACGTGTTCGGCGCTCTGGTTGACCTCGTTTTCGTCGCCGACAGTCTCGTCGTAGGCGCTGCCGACGGCCATGTGGACGGTGTCGCCCATCTTCTCGTCGAACAGCATGTTGTAGGTGAACACGTCGATGTCGCGGTTCATTCCGATGCCGAGTTCGCCGAGGTAGCGCGAGCCTTCGTCGGTGTCTAAGATGCCGGTCAGCACGTCCTCGTTGCGACCTGCACTGTGGGAGACGACCTTCCCGTCTTCGAACGTGACGCGAACGTCTTCGATCTCCTTGCCGTGGCGGTAGAGCGGGAGGTCGAAGTAGACCGTGCCCTCGACGCTGTCGCGGACGGGAGCGGTGAACACCTCGCCGCCGGGGAGGTTGTTCTCGCCGTAGTCGTTGATCGTCTTGTTGCCCGCGAGCGACATCGTGAGGTCCGTCTCGTCGCCGCTCTCGATGCGCACCTCGTCGGCGTCGTCGAGAATCTCGACCATCTGCTGTTGGAACTCGCGCTGTTCGTCCCAGTCTTTGTTGACGGCGTCCCAGACGAAGTTCTCGTAGGCTTCCGTGCTCATCCCCGCCAGTTGGGCGTGGCCAGTCGTCGGGTACTGGGTGAGACACCAGCGAGTCGAGAGGCGTTCTTTGAGCACCGGGCCGTTCGCGCGCCGATGGGCCGCGGTCGTCTCGGGGGCGACGTCGCTCTTCTCGGAGATGTTGCCGCCGCTGCGGGCGATGATGGTGACGTCCGTTTCCTCGTACATCGCCAACTCGTGGTCCGGGAGTTCGAACTCGTCGGCGGCGCGGAGGTACGCCCGCTCGGCGCGTTCGGAGTAGTTCTGGAAAAAGGGTGTCGCGCCGCGGTCGCCGATCAGTTCGAAGAGGGCGACGGCGAGGTCCTCGGCCTCGGCGGGGAGTTTGATGAGGACGTTGTCACCCTTCTCGATGTCCGTCGAATGGTCGACGATGACTTCCGCGTGTTCTCGGATTCGTGGGTCCATAACGGTCTTTTCCTGAGACGGGAGAAACAGCTTTCGGAGTCGAAGCGGCGGATGTCGCCGGAACCGACCGACGGAGTCGTGGTTATCGGACCCGATCCACTACGCCGGGTCCGGGTTCGTCGGATAGCGCGATTCCGCGATCGCGAACGTGAGCGTGCTGAGCACGCCGAGGAGTGCGCCGACGGTCAGGGCGACGGCGAGCCCCGACAGCGTGAACGCTTGGACGGCCGCGCCGACCCCGTTCGATACCGATCCGTGGAGGAAGTCGCGGAGGAAGAACCCCGAGACGGCGTAGAGAACGATGGCGATGGCGAGGACGTAAAAGGGCGCGTTGAGGTAGCGCCACTTGAAGCGGTCGGCGAGGTACTCGTCGGTCACCTGGCCGAGACTGCTCGTCACGCCCGCGGCCGCAAACCACTTCACCGCGCCGAAAACCAGCGCCGCGAGCACGACGAGCGACGGCAGTCCATCGTACGCGTTCTGGAGGGTTCGAAGCGTTTCCATCCCCTGCACGCCGCCGACGGCCAGCAACGCGGCGGCGACGATGTAGGTGATGAGCGTCACGCGCCCCGCGTAGAGGACGTTCCGGAGGTGGGCGACGGTGTCGTCGACGAACTTCTCCAGCCCTAACCCCCGGAACAGCGTGTAGAGGCCGAGGAGCCCCGAGATGACGCCGAGTACTTGGGTACCCGTCCCGAGTCCGAAGCGTCCGGCGACGACGACGAGCGGGTAGATCAGAAGCAGGATGCCCAGCGGAACAAGGATCGTCCCGCGCGTCTCGGGGTCGGCGAGCACCTGCTTGATGGTGTAGTACATCGACTCCAAGTCCTGTGCCTGCCGGACGACGACGCGGCGGACGGCGTCGATCGGCACCCGCGAACGGATGACCGGGAGTACCGACTCGTCCTGCGCGCCGTCGGTGATGACGATCGCGCTGACGTTCTCACCCGTTTGGAGGCTCGCAAGCACCGTGTCGACCTCCTCGCCGACGGTCCGGTTCGCCTTCAGATCGCTGCCGGGTTCGCCGGTGACGGCGGCGACTTCCACCTCTTCGCCGCCCTCGGCCGTGAGTTCGTCGTAGGCGTGGATTCCCTGGAAGAGGACGTTGACGTCGGAGTCCTCCGGATCGGCCGTAGCCAGCGCTACGGCCGCTCGCTCGACCTCGTCTCGGCCGATGACGGGCGTTCGCATTCCCGTCTTCCGGCCGAGGTCGTCGTCGAGATCGACACAGAGGACCAGTAGCATCGAATCGTGGGTTCGATACACGCCGTAATGGACTTTTGGGATTCTTCGGCGGATTGATGGGGGTGGTGGGGTGTGTTCGGGTATGTGGACTTTGAGTGCCGTCTTCAGGTGTGTGTGAGTTAACCAGAACTGTCGAGACTGCGGCCGAGACGACCTCGAAAGCCCCCGTCGTTTCGACTCGGGGGCCTCGTTGCGGTCCTCGTCGCTCACTCCGTTCGCTCCTGCGGTCCTTACGTCGTCCGCCTTCGTCGAAACGACGGCCCCTTTCAGTCCTCCCAACGGCGGTTGATCAGCGGCCATCGCTTCTCTGGACACCACCGCTTTCGAACCGTGGTTTGGGCATACGAATGCGAACCAACCGACCACTGTCGGGTGGGACTGAAAGGGGCCGATCGGTCGCGCGTTCTGAGCGGCCCCTATCCCGAGCGCGAGCGAGGGATATGTCGCTCAGAACGCGCGAGCGGGAGGGGGCTTTCGAAATAGTCTCGGTTGCGGTCTCGGTTTTTTCACACCTCGGTTCTCTTCACCTATATGCGAGGCGGAAGCTCACAACTGAAAATGTGGGTTACTGACCTGCTACTCCTCTCTCATCCTGAGTTCGTTGACTACCACCGAATACGTTCGAGTCCGTTCCCGTCCGTCGACTTCGACCGTAACCGTGACTTCGGCGGGAGTGACTGCTATCGCCTCTTCGAGCGAGACGCCCGCGTCCCACTCGACTTCCCCATCCCGGTTGTAGATCGTCGCCACGGTCAGATAGACCGTCGTCTCAGAATCACTCGGTGGCGTACTGGCACTGATCCCCTCTTCAGTGTCCAATTCGGAGCGCACGTGCTCTTCAACCCGGTTGCAGGCGATTCGCCCGCACTCCGTGTTCGCCCAGCGATCGAACGGGATCGTATCGTATTCAGATTCGATCGACTCCAGACCGTCCTGTACTCTCGCTCGCTGAGTCGAGGCCCACCTGCTTCTGTCGAACGTCACCTCGTCTCGGTCCGGATCGTACGCCGCTTCTTCGGGGTCGAAGGCTCTCGTCACGACGATCGGATCGGATCTCCCGTTGCGTTCGTCAGTCATCGTTCGTGTCCCCCTGCGGTCGACGGGCGTGCTACACACGGAGAGGGCCGCCGCGGACAAGAATCTCCCTACTCGGCGTTCCGCCCCGGACGCTACCTCTCGGAAGATTCAGCGCGTACTTTCGCACGGCTTTTGACGCTTGACCGGTTACGTCGAACAACGAATGATTTCAAAGGGCTGTGAACAGTGCGCCATGGGGGGCAAGATGGTCCTGTTCGTCTACGGTTACTGCGACCAGCGTGACTGCTTCTACTGCCCGCTCGGCGAGAACCGGAAGAACGTCACGGACGTGTACGCAAACGAGCGCCTCGTCGAATCCGACGAAGACGTCATCGCCGAGGCCAATCGCATGGACGCGCTCGGCACCTCGATCACGGGCGGGGAGCCACAGGAGGCCCTCGACAAGACGTGTCGATACCTCTCCCTGCTGAAAGACGAGTTCGGCGAAGACCACCACACTCACCTCTACACGGGTATCACGGGCGGCCGCGAGAACATGCGTCGCCTCTCGGAGGCCGGCCTCGACGAGATCCGTTTCCACCCGCCGTACGAACTCTGGGGAGACCTCCACGGCACCGAGTGGGAGGACATCCTCTACGTCGCCCGCGAGGAAGGTCTGACGCCCGCGTTCGAGATTCCGGGCATCCGCGCCGAACGGGAGTTCCTCGACTTCTTGGACGAGGGAGCGGCCGACTTCTGTAACGTCAACGAGTTCGAGATGAGCGACGGGAACTACCGACGGATGCAGGAGGAAGGCTACGAACTCCAGGAGGGTCACATGAGCGCCGTCGACGGCTCGAAGGACGCGATCTTAGAGGAGATGGCCCGGCACGAGCGGGTGTACTTCTGCACCAGCGTGTTCAAAGACGCCGCCCAGCACCGGAACCGCCTGAAGCGGATGGCCCGCAACATCCGCCGCGAGTTCGACGAGATCACCGACGACGGAACCCTCATCTACGGGAAGACGTGGACGACGGAGGCCCGACTCCGTGAACTCGGCGTCCCCGAGGAGTTCTACACCGTCAAGTCCGAACACGTCGAACTGGCGTGGTGGCTCCTAGAGGAGATGATCGAAGAGGGCGACGTCGCCGACGGCGAAATCGTAGAGCAGTACCCGACGGTCAACGGAACGGTCGTCGAGCGGACGCCGCTGGCGTAGCTGTCCGTTCAACTCGCTGATCGGTCCGTTCTCGGAATCGTTTTCCAGCGGCCACTCGTCCGACTAGCCATGAATCGACGGTCCGTTCTCGGTGCTGGCGCGCTTCTTCTGGCCAGTTCGTCGGCCGGGTGTCTCACGACGATGGAATCTCACCACCCGCTCCCGGCCGTGCGAGGTGTCGTGACGGAACGAACGGCCGTCCGAACGGACGGCGAGACGACGCGACGCCTCATCTACGCGACCGGATCGAAACTCGAAGTCGCCCCCGCGCTTCGACGGGCGCTCCCTCGAACCGAGGGCGAGTTGAACGTGTCCGTGACACCCGACGCCGCGGCGGCAGTCGGCGGGGAGTCTGCAGTGGCTTACGAGGTCGTCGTCAGGCAACTGAACACGAATCACATCGACGGCGCTGCACGCGGCGACACGCTTCGATACAACACCTCGCGTGGCGTCTTCGACCGGGTGCTGGTCGGCGACCGAATCTCGTTTCAGATCGGCGTGACCGACCGACCGCACATGACGAACGTGAGCAAGATCATCCGGTCGGGGACGGTCCTCGAAGTCGCTCCCGGCGGGGAGCAGCAACCCGGCCAACCGACCGATAGAAACGCCACGAGAGACAGAAACGCTTCGACCGACACTAACTCGGCATCGTCTCGGGTACTGGTCCGCCACATGCTCTCCGAGCGATCCCCCGTCAGGTGGTACATCGCGGATCAGTCCGTGCTGAGCGGCGTCGGGCGGGGTGACGAGGTGACGTTCACCGTCGGCGGGACGTACGGGCAGCGGATGGACTCGCTCCGCTCGTAGAATCGGGTTTCGGCACTGATACGGCCGACTCGGAGCGTCTCTTCTATAGTTTCACTTTCACCGTGCGCGTGGCAAACGATTAAGTAGTCGCCGAAGCGTGGTGAAAGTGATGCCAGACGACCCCGAAGAGGGGATGCTGTCGTGGGACGAGTCCGTCTTCCGCGACGAACACGTCTTCGAAATCGACTACGTTCCGGAGACGTTCAAGCACCGCGAGAGCCAACTCCGAAGCCTGAAATACGCGCTTCGACCGGCCGTTCGCGGTGCGCGGCCGCTGAACACGATGGTGCGCGGTCCGCCGGGGACTGGCAAGACCACCGCGGTCCAGAAACTGTTCGGCGAACTCCGCGCCCAGACGTCGGTGCGTACGGTCCGCGTCAACTGTCAGGTCGATTCGACCAGATACGCCGTCTTCTCGCGCATCTTCGAAGCCATCTTCGATTACGAACCCCCCTCCTCGGGTATCTCGTTCAAGAAGCTCTTCGGTCAGATCACGGACCGCCTCGTCGACGACGACGAGGTGCTGGTCGTCGCGCTCGACGACGTGAACTATCTCTTCTACGAGAACGAAGCCTCCGACACGCTCTACTCGCTGTTGCGCGCCCACGAAGCCCACTCGGGCGCGCGCATCGGCGTCATCATCATCTCTTCGGACCTGAGCCTCGACATCATGGACGAACTCGACAGCCGCGTCCAGAGCGTCTTCCGGCCGGAGGAGGTGTACTTCCCCATCTACGACGTCCCCGAGATCGTCGACATCCTGTGGGGTCGCGTCGAACGCGGATTCCACGATGGCGTCGTCGGTACGCCCGAGATCGACCGCGTCGCCGAACTCACGGCCGATAACAGCGACCTCAGGGTCGGGATCGACCTCCTCCGCCGAGCGGGGTTGAACGCCGAGATGCGCGCCAGTCGCACGGTCAATGTCGAGGACGTCGACCGTGCTTACGACAAGTCGAAGTACGTCCACCTCTCGCGCAGTCTCCGCGGTCTGAGCGACACCGAACGGTCGCTCGTCGAGGTGATTGCCGAACACGACGGCGAGCGCGCGGGCGACGTCTACGAGGCGTTCCGGGAGGAGACGGGACTCGGCTACACGCGCTACTCCGAGATCGTCAACAAACTCGACCAACTCGGCATCATCGAAGCCGAGTACACGAACGTCGACGGCCGCGGCCGTTCGCGCTCGCTCTCGCTCTCCTACGACCCCGACGCGGTCTTAGATCGCCTGTGAGTCGCCTGACTCTCTTTCCGTGTTACCCGCCGATCGAGACGTCGTCGACGCCGAGGGTCACCGTCGACCGTCACGGAAACCGGACCGGGCAGGGCCATAGCTAGCCGTCTGTAATCGACCTCTCTCAATTGTGCGACCGGATCCGAACGATGAGTGAAACGAGGACTCTAGTGTCCGTCAGACGTTGATGTCGAGTTCGAATTGCTGGTTTTCGACGACAGCGTTGAGCACCACGCTGGTGTTGGACTCGCGGATGTCCTCGTCTGTGAGTAGCGTCTTGATCTGTCGGTTCATTCCGTCGGTGTCCGTGAACTTACCGATGGCAATGACATCGTAGTCGCCGGTGACTTCGTAGACGCTGATCATCTGTTTCTCCTGGCGGAGTCGTTCAGTGATGTCCGGGAGCTTGCTACCTTCGACTTTCAACTGGATGACCGCGGTCACGTCGTACCCCAGCGCATCGTAGTTGACTTGCGGCGAGTAGCCCTCGATGACACCCCGTTCCTCTAAGTCACGTAAGTGATTCGAGACGGTGGTCACCGAGACGTCGAGCTCCTCGGCGAGGCTTCGAAGACTCGCGCGGCCGTCGCCGAGTAACGCGTTGATGAGTTTCGCATCGAGGTTTTCGTACGTCATCACGGTGAGCCACGAATCGGGGGCATTAGAATTTTACGAATATCCAATTCTGTTGTGACCCCCGGCGCGTTTGCACCAGCCGATAAAATCTTTATACTGGGTGTATTCCGCTACGGTGTCCAGAACATGACGGACGAAAACACCGCACCCGATGGTGGACTGACAGCAATGCAGCAGTCAGTCCTCGAACAGATCGAAGAGCAGAACATCGACTTCCTTCGTCTACAGTTTACGGACATTCTCGGAACTGTTAAGAACGTCTCGATTCCGGCCAGTCAAGCCGAAAAAGCGTTCGAAGAAGGAATCTACTTCGACGGGTCGAGTATCGAAGGGTTCGTCCGCATTCAGGAATCCGACATGCGGCTCGAACCGGACCCGGACACGTTCGCCGTCCTGCCGTGGCGGAAGAAAGAATCCGGTTCTGCTGCACGTCTTATCTGCGACGTCGTCACGACCGACGGCGAGCCGTTCAATGGCGACCCGCGTAACGTTCTGAAGCGCGCGCTCGCCCGCGCCGAGGACATGGGCTACACGCTCAACGCCGGTCCGGAGCCCGAGTTCTTCGTCTTCGAGAAGGAAGACGGTCGCGCGACGACCGAGACCCACGACGCTGGCGGCTACTTCGACCTCGGTCCGAAAGACCTCGCGTCGGACCTCCGCCGCGACATGATCTACGCCCTCGAATCGATGGGCTTCGAGATCGAGGCCAGCCACCACGAGGTCGCCGAAGGTCAGCACGAGATCGACTTCAAGTACGACGACGGCCTGACGACGGCGGACAACATCGCCACCTTCCGATCGGTCGTCCGCGCCATCGCCGAACAGCACGGCGTCCACGCGACGTTCATGCCGAAGCCGATCGCGCGCATCAACGGTTCGGGCATGCACACGCACCTGTCGCTGTTCACCGAGGACGGCGAGAACGCGTTCCACGACGACGACGACGACTTCAACCTCTCGGACACGGCCAAGAGCTTCCTCGCGGGCGTCCTCGAACACGCACCGGCCATCACGGCCGTCTGCAACCCGACGGTGAACTCTTACAAGCGTCTCGTCCCCGGCTACGAAGCGCCCGTCTACGTGGCGTGGTCCGACGTCAACCGCACGGCGCTGATCCGCAAGCCGGCCGCGCGCATCCCGGCGGCGTCGCGCGTCGAACTGCGCTCGCCCGACCCGTCGTGTAACCCCTACCTCGCGCTCGCCGTCATGCTCCACGCCGGACTCGACGGCATCGAACAGGACCTCGAAGCGCCCGACCCGGTCCGCGAGAACATCTACGAGTTCGACGAAGCAAAGCGTGAGGAGTACGGGATCGACACGCTCCCGGGTAACCTCGGCGAGGCGATCGAAGCACTCGAGGCCGACGAGACGGTCAAGTCGGCGCTCGGCGAACACGTCACCGAGAAGTTCATCGAGGCGAAAAATCAGGAGTACGACGAGTACCGCGTCGATGTCGCCCAGTGGGAACTCGACCGCTACCTCGAAACGTTCTGAGTCGGTACCGATCCCTTTTCTTTCACCCAGTCGACGAGCGCCGGCAGCGCGACGATCCCGCCGATCGCGGCCGCGTTAGCGACGAACGTCACCGGGAGCGACGGTGTGAGTGCGTACGCTGCCACCCAGAGGCCACCGAAGGCGGCGAGGCCGGTGAGTCCCACGACCGGCGACGGCGACGGAGCGGGCAGGTCGAAGCCCCACCACGCGAGCAACGACCCGAGCGCCCCGCCCGCACCCGACACCGCACTGCGGAGTTCCGGCGTCACTCCCATCACCAGCACGACGAGCAGCGCGAGCCCTGCGAATCCGGCCGTGACGCCGAACGCGCGCATCGTGCGCTCGACACCGATGCGGGTGAAGAGCGTGAGCAAGGCGAGTCCGACGCCGATGCCGATCAGCAGATCGACCAGGTAGTGGACGCCGAGGGCGACACGCGAGAGCGCCACGATCGAGACGAGACTGATGGCCGCGACGGCGCGCGCGCGTCGCGACCACACGTCGAGGACGAGCGCCAACCCGCCGTAGACGGCCGTCGACCCGACGGCGTGTCCGCTCGGGAACCCGTAGCCGGTGCCGGTCGTGAGGTTCGTAAACAGCGGCCCGAGGAGGGTTGGCATCCACGTCGGGATCGTCACCGTCGCCGCTCCGGGCGGGCGTGGAAGCCCGAAGAGCGACTTGAGTGCGACCGTCACCATCGTGGTACTGATCATGAGCGCGACGAGAAACGCGCCGGATCGACGCGGATCGTCCGCGACACGCTCTGTCGCGAACAGATACCAGAGAGTGACGACGAGGAAGAGAAACCAGGGATCGCCCAACTGCGTCAGCACGCCGAAAACGAAGAGCACGACGCTCGGGAGGTGAGCGAACAGATGGTGGACGCCGATACCACGACCGATCGGATGCATCGTCCGACTAGTCGTTTCGGTTACGGATAGCTCCGATGGCGCGGACGGGGACCCGCGAGAGGTTGAGGACGCTCCCGAAGAGAATGAACATGACGTACAACCCGAGCGTCGAGAAGAAGATGACGATCATCATGACGAACGATAGCCAGCCGTTGTACTGCGTGAAAGCGGCGAGCGTCAGGACGGTTCCGTAGAGGAGAACGAGATACGGACCCCAGCCGCGAGCGTGGCCGCGATTCATCCGAGATCGGACGTACTTCTTGAGTTCGCGTTCGAGGTCCGGTTTCTTCACCGTCCGCGCGTTGACGTCGGTCTCGAACTCGTCGAGTTCGGCCTGTAGTTCGGAGATTCGCTCTTCGAGTTCGTTGATGTCTACTGCGCCGTGCGGTTCAACGTCGCGTTCACGACGGTGCCCCGCCGCGTCGTCGCTCTCGTCACTCATTTCTGTCGATATATCCTGTCGGGCGGGTCCCTGTTGTACCTGCCGGTCGGTCAGGCGATTTCCAAGTGTCGCGTTGATGACTGCACCGATCAGGAGGAGTACTCCCGAGAAGTAAAACCACGTCAGCAACAGGAGGATAGCACCGACCGCACCGGCGGCATTCTTGCTGGCCGCGTCGGCGTAGATGCCGAAGATGGTCCCCAGCGCGGACCACCCGACCGCGGCGAACACCGTTCCGGGAATGACTTCACGGAACGAGAGGTCGACGTCCGGGAGGATGTAGTAGAGCGGGAAGAAGGCGATACAGAGCGCCAAGAGGAGGACGACGAACCCGAGAATGTTGGCGAACGGGAGGTTGAGGATCGCGATCGCAGCACTGACAACGGTGATCCCCACGATTCCGAGGGCGATCGATCCGAGGACGGCGATCCCGTCGCGGATCTGGTCGACGATCCCACCGGCCTCGGAGCCGTAGATTCGAGAGAACGCGACGTCGACGCCGCGGAAGATCTTGAGCGCCCCCCACAGGGAGATCAGGAGGCTCACGATACCGAGTATGCTACTGAGGTCGGGCGCGTTGAGTGCGGGGACGATGTAGTCCGTCGCGGCCGGGATGTGGTATCTGACGTAGTCGATGATGTCTTTTTTGAGCCCTCCATCACCGATGAAGAGGGCGACGACGATGGCGAGAATCAACAGTGGAATGAGCGACGCGAAGGCGTAGTACGAGAGACCCGCCGCCATGAACGTCACTTCTCGTTCCTGCACGGTACTCGCGATCTGACGCACCGAAGCAGAGAGCCCGGCCGACTGGCGAGACGTAGATGACACACAGACCCGTTCAAATGCAACTCACAAGTAATCGACGGGCAGTACGCGGTTTTCTCTCCGTCTCTGGTGCTTTCTGACCCGATTCCGGTCGCGTTCACGTTCCGGCCGCTCGTTCGACTTACGACTCGTCGGCCGTCGCCGCGCGGATCTCCGCTACCGTCGCGTCGCTCTTGAACGCGGTTCCGGCGTAGTGGGCGCGCGTCGCCTCGTAGCCCGCCTCGCGCAGGTCGCCGAGGAACTCGTCCATCGAGTTCGCCGGTCGTCCCCAGAGTTTGCAGAGTCGGTGCTGGTCGTAGTGGGTCGGCACGTCGAGTTCACCGGCCATCGTCGAGAGCATCGACCGCGCGCGCTTGGCTTCGCTCATGTCGTCGGTGACGTGATCGCGGGCGGCGAGAGTGAACTCGGGGTCCATCGTCGGGCCAAGCCAGATCGGTCCGGCGGTGAGGAGTCGGTTACTCTCGCAGATCGGGCACACCTCCGGCGGGTGGGCGATCAGGCCGAACTCGTGGTCGCGTTCGAGGCAGTCCTCGCAGTGGTGGACGTAGCCCAACTGCTCGATGGCCGCGTCGGCGGCGGTGGCCCGGTGATCGAGTTCGAGGTACGTCCGGGCGTAGTGACGCGTGACGTGCGAGAGGATCGGTACGGCGGCGATGTCGTGGCGCGCGGCGGTTCGGACGAGCGCCGAGAGCAGGACGCGAAGCCCCATCTCGGCGTGGTAGTCCGTGTTCTGCGGGACCGTCGAGTACTTTCGCACGCCACTGTTGAAATGCGCCCCGCAGAGCGGCGCGGTGTCGGTCGCCGTCACGCAGACGAGGTTGCGGGCGTTCGCGAGCGTCGCGTCGGCGAACGGCATCGGCGTCCCGAAGGGGTCGAGGTCGACCACGTCGAACAGTTCGTCGTAGACCAGCGCGTTCGCGTCACGCTGGACGGCCCGCCCGTCGAGTTCGTTACGCGCGAAGTTCTCGCGGGCGAGTTCGACCGCTCGCTCGTCGATGTCGGCACAGGTCGCGCTGTACCCCTCGGCGGCGGCGCGGACGCCCCGGACTCCCGAGGCGGCCATCGCGTCGAGGTAGGTGTCGACGCGCGGTTCGCGCTCGCGGTACGCCCGGAGCGTCGCGACCGTGACGTCGCGGTTCAACTCCATCGTCGGATTGAAGAACACGTCGTCGCCGCTCCCGTCGCTCATCCCGTCGCGGGCGTCGGGCACGGAGACCGTGACGCCGCCCTCGCTAACCTCCATAGGGTGGCGTGGTCCGTCGAGCGCGAAAAGTCGTGCGTTCTGCGGTCGTCGTTCGCGTTTCGGTGGGGGTACGCGACAACGCGCCGGTCGACCGCCGTGGGTGGGATCGAAAGCCGGGGGCTTTCGAGGTCGATTCGCTCGCCGTCTCGGTCGCTCCGAGGTCTCCAAAACCACACCGGTCGGGCACCGAACCAGTTTTGTGGGCCACGGCGAAACTCGGGGGCGTGAGCGAGGGAGACGACTGGCTGACGGCGCTCGCCGAGGAGGGGCGACTCACCGCTCCCATCGTCGAGACCATCGTCTCCACGCACGGGTCGCGGGGCGTCCGCGCCATCGAAGCCGTCTCCGAGGGTCGGATCAAGCAGTACCGCGACTTCACTATCGTCGTCGGCTACGACGACGAGTACGTCGTCGAAGACCGCGGTTGCACCTGTAAAGACAGTTCCTACAACCTCTCGCCCGACGACCCCGAGAGCCGCTGCTGGCACTCTCTCGCCGTCGACATCGCCGAGGCGCTCGACGAGGTCGACTACCACGACATGTGGTACTCGGACGTTCGGGAGTTTCTGTAGGTGTCTGTCGGGAGTTTCGCTGTACTCTATTACGAATCGAGAGCGACTGAGAAGACCTCGAAAGCCCCATCGGGACTCACGAGAATCCCTCTCAGTCCCACCCGTGGCGGCTGATCGGCCGACTGTCGGGTGTGCCTGATCTCTCTCGTGAGGCGCTACCTCCACGTCGCGCGACTCACTGCCCGTCGAGCGCCGCTTTCACGTACGTTCCGTAGTTGAACAGGCCGTCCGGGCCGTCGTCGTACCACCGAACCCCGTCCACTTCGTCGGCGTCGACCCACCGAACCGCTTCGATCTCGGTTTCGGTCTCGCCGAGGTCGTCGCCGAACGCCGTCCCGTCGGCAGTCGCTTCGAAGAGGACGAACCAGCCGTCGGCGGTCCGTTCGGGGTCTTCCGGATGGACGAGCGTGTGTCGCTCGACGGACAACGCCTCCTCGATCGAGACGACGAGTCCCGTCTCCTCGCGGACTTCCCGTCGGGCCGCCGCGCGGAGCGAGTCGTCGCTCGGCTCGACGCTCCCGCTCGGGACGAGCCAACGGTCGTCGCTCCACCAGTTTCGGACGAGCGCGACGCGGTCGCGGGCGGGGGCGAGGACGACGGCCCCGGAGGCCACCCAGCCTGACCCGTCCGACCAGTCGTCGGGTTCCGGTTCGGAGGTGGCCGCGTAGTGATCGACGTGCGACTCGTCGGCGAGCG
This sequence comes from Haloferacaceae archaeon, assembly GCA_963715525.1. Lineage (GTDB taxonomy): Archaea > Halobacteriota > Halobacteria > Halobacteriales > Haloferacaceae > MFD01721-c6. The sequence goes on along the minus strand of OY970248.1, from coordinate 2,789,495 downwards.
TGCGGGCGGCTTCGGCGGGGTCCGCTTGCATCTCGCTGTCGTACGTTCAATCGGTTGAAAAATCGCTCGACATGCTGATCGTCGTCTCCTCAACTCCCGTCGCGGACGGTTCGCTGGTGGGCGAGGACGTGCTCGCGCTCTCGAATCTCGTCGGGGAGTTCGCCGGGTCCGAACCACGCCACGTCGTCCACCTCTTCGTGTTCGACGAGCGCCTCGTCGTCGAACGTCTCGCCGTCGACGGGCGTGGCGGCGAAGACGAACACCGGAATCGGGAGCGTCTCCGGTTCACCGAAACTCACCTCCATCGTCCGGACGAACAGCGCATCCGTGACGAGGCAGTTGATCCCCGTCTCCTCGACTGTCTCTCGCCGCGCGGTTTCGGCGGGCGTCTCCCCCGGTTCTCCGGAACCGCCGGGCGTTTCCCACACGTCCCGAACGTCGCTGTAGACGCAGAGCACCCGGCCGTCGTCGTCGGTGACGGTCGTCCCGGCGGCGTACGGATAGAACTCCTCTCGAAAGGTGTCGACGTCGGCCGGGAACGTATCGGTGTCGTCGGGAAGCGGTTCGACGACGAGCGGGTCGACGCGCGTCACGTCACCCCAGCGATGCTCGACGCCTTCGACGAGCGCGTCCCTGTCGGCGACGAGCGTCTCACGGATCGCACTTCGGTCTGCACTGTCCATGTCTCGTAGGAATCAGCAAATACACATAACTGTTCAGTAAAATACATGAGCTTCGTCGAGCGCGGTCGTCACTCGAACACGATCCGATCGTCACTCGGTCGCCGCCGACGGCTCGATATCGTCCGCTCCCGTCCGCATTCGGAGTCGGACTCGGTTCAGGGGACGGTCTTCGACTTCGGCGTCGAAGAAGTCGGCGAGGCGGGCGACGAACTCGGCCTCGCGCTCCTCGTCGCCGCGACACTGGACGAGGATCGTTTCCACGTCCGTCAGCGACTCGTCGTCGCCGACGACGACGGAGAAGAGTTCGCCCGGCGTCACCGCCCTCCCGTCACGGATTCGAGCGGTCACGTCGTCGATGTTCGTCCGCGTGTGCGTCGCCACGTCGAACGTCACGTCCACGTCGACGGTGCTGCTCAGTGCGCCCGCGGCGTGAACCTCCTCGGCCTTCCTGACCGCCGGTTCGAGGACGTGCTCGAAGTCGACACCGGTCTCTTTGAGTCCCAGATAGGCGAACGAGAGCATCCCACGCAACCCGCGGATGAACTCCGGATCGTCCGCGGCCGCCTCGAACACCTGCCGCCGATCCTTTTCGGCCAGCGTGTGGACGAGGAGGTTGAAGTCCACCACCGTCTCGTGGACTCGGTTGCGGATGCGCGCCTCCGCGTTGCGTTTCGACTGGTCGTGGGTCATCTCCGCTTCGCCGAGCAGGTACGTCCGATCCGCCTTCGAGAGCATCCCGCGCGGTCTGTCGATGTCGAAGTCCATAATCCAATTTCGATTATACCAACTCAGATACTGCGCGAACGTATTTAAACGCGCGGACGAATGGTAGGTCGATGAATCAGATCGGATCGAGGCTCGACGCTGCTTTCGGCGGCGGACGGGCGAGCCGTGGGGTTTCGGTGCGTCAGCGGGTGAGGAAAGATGAGTGAGTCGGGTACCGCTGAGTCAGGTGGTGGTGAGTCGGGTGCGACGGTCGAATCCGGTGCAGCCGGTTCGGGCGGCGGCAACGGTCGGGCGCTGGGGCTCATCTTCGCCATCGTCTTCGTCGATCTGCTCGGCTTCGGCATCCTCATCCCGATCATCCCGCTCTACGCCGAACACTTCGGCGCGAGCAGCTTCGTCATCGGACTCCTGCTCGCCGCCTACTCGGTGACGCAGTTCGTCTTCGCACCGATCCTCGGGCGACTGAGCGACGAGCGTGGCCGACGACCCATCCTGCTCCTCTCGCTGCTCGGGAGTGTCGTCGCCTGGACACTGTTCGGGCTCGCCAGTGCGCTCTGGACGCTCTTCCTCGCACGCCTGCTCGCGGGGGCGATGGGCGGGAACATCGCCACGGCGCAGGCCTACATCGCCGACGTGACGACGCCCGAGAACCGTGCGAAGGGGCTCGGACTGGTCGGTGCGGCGTTCGGGCTCGGGTTCGTCTTCGGCCCGGCACTCGGCGGTGTCTTCTCCGGCGACGCCGCGGTGTCGCTCGTCGGTGGGTTCGTCCCGGCCGCGATTCCGATCACGAAGTTCACGCTCCCGAGTTTCGTCGCGGCAGCCATCTCCGCGTTCAACCTCGTCGTCGCGTTCTTCGTCCTCCCCGAGACGCGCCGCCAGCACGCTGCGAGCGACGAGCGTTCGCGTCTGACCATGCTGCGCGACTCGCTCTCGAACGAGGCGCTCCGGGGACTCGTCGTCTCCTTCTTCCTCTTTTCTTTCGCCTTCTCGGCGATGGAGAGCATGTTCGTGCTGTTCACGCAGGATCGGTTCGGATTCGGTCCGACGATGAACGGTTACCTCCTCGCCTACGTCGGGGTCGTCATCGCCGTCGCGCAGGGCGGACTGGTCGGTCGACTCACGAACCGATACGGCGAGAAACGATTGGCGCTCGCGGGCGTTGCCGTCGAACTCTTCACGCTCGCGGCGCTCCCGTTCGTCAACGACATCGGGGCGAAACTACCCTCGGTCGGTCCCGTCGTCGGATTCTTCCCGACGATCTCGGGCGGACTGCTCGTCCTCCTCGTCGTCCTCTTGTTCCTCTCGCTTGGCAACGGGTTCGCAAACGTGTCGCTGACGACGCTGGTCTCTAAGAGCGCGACGAGCGAGACACAAGGAGGCGCGTTCGGGCTGACGCAGAGTGCCGGCAGCATCGCCCGCGCGGTCGGCCCCGTCGCCGCCGGTGCCGCCTACGCGGTCGTCTACTGGTCTCCCTTCGTCGCCGGTGGGTTGCTCATGCTTCCCATCCTCTACATCCTCGTGACCGCGTTCAGAAACTACTCCTATCCGGAAACCTCCGAGTCGCCCGACGCCGAGAGCGAGGGGTCACGACCTGACGTCTGATCGGTCGCGCGACCGACTTCGTTCGCACTCGGCGTTCGCTCAATCCCGGCGTTCTTCTACCGTGCTCTGGAATCCTGCCGGCTCGCATCCGGGCAGGCAGACGATGTTCTCACGGCCGATTCGGTGTCGGAGGATCGATCCCTCGGACTCCATCCCCGAGAGCATTCGACTCACCGTCGATTCGGAGAGACCGCTCTCGACGACCAACGTCTTTTGGCGCGCCCGACCGTCGCTCTCGGCGATCCGTTCGAGAAAGTACGCCTCCGGCGTGGCTCCCTCTTCGAGCAGCAGTTCGACTTCGGAGCGACTCCGGCGCTCGCGGCGTTCGTGTTGCTCGTGTTCCGTGGGATCGTCCCTGGATATCCCCTTCCGTGCCGCGTGACTGTGACGGGTCTCGGTCGTCTCCGTCGTGTTCACCGTCGCTTCGGTCTCCGTACTGACGGCTGCGCTCGGCTGCGCCTGAAAGAAGCTACCCGCTCGCTCCAGCAGCACGTCCCGTAGTCGTTTCACACTTACGTCCCTCCGTCGAACTGTCCGCGATAGTTGTAGGCTATTTCGTGCATTCCGGCTCAGTTAGTAGCACACGGCCAGTAGCACTATAAAACCGTCTGTCCGGACTTTTCTGGAGTTTCAGGCGATCTCCGGGCATATTCGAAACCTTGCATTAGCCGGGGCCACCGTTCTCGATGACCGATCGTGCGGGGCGCTCACGATCGGTTCGCCGTCAGTGCGGTCAACTCGTTTCCGGACGTAACGTAGAGCACATCGGCGGCCAGTCGCGGCTGCGCGGGCGTCTCGTCGTACCACGTCCCGTCCCCGTGCGCCCACCTCTCTTTGCCGGTCGCGGCATCGAACGCGGCGAGTGCGCCTTCGTTGCCTCTCTTCTTCGTCATCGAGACGTAGACCGAGTTACCGTCGGTCGTCGGCGTCGAAATCGGGTGCTCGACGGCCGTCTGCCACCGCGTCTTTCCCGACGAGGGATTCAGTGAGGCGAGCCGTCCCGTTTGGGTCGCCGTCTCGGTCGTCGTCACGAAGAGCGCGTTCCCCGTTGTGCTGACTTCCGGCGATCCGGCGTCGAACGACTTCGTCCACTTGGTCGAACCGTCGCCGGTTCGCAGCGCGACCAGTTTCCCGTCCGCGGCGGCGTAGAGCGTCCTCCCGTGGACGACGAGCGGTCGTCCGGCCCCGACGTGGCGCTCCCACTGTATCGAGCCGTCGTAGGTACTCAACGAGGAGACGAAGCCGTTCGAGGCCGTGTAGATGCTCCCGTCAGCGACGGCGGCCCCGTGAGCGCCGTCGACCATCCACTTTTGAATCCCGGTCGCGCCGTCGAACGCGCTGAGACGCATCGTTCCGGAGTCCTCGCCGAGGAACTCCGTCAGGTAGACGGTCCCCCGGTGAACCAATAGGTTCGGATACGTCTCTCCGTCGACGCTCTGGTGCCACAGTTGGGACCCACGCTTCACATCGAACGCTCGCAGCGGGCCACTCCACCCGAGCGACCGAGCGCCTTCGGCGACGTAGAGTCGGTCCCCCGCGACGGCGAAGCTGCTGTAGGGCGCGCTCGGGGCGTATCGGCGCTTGACCGATCCGTCGGCGGCGTCGAGTGCGAAGACGTGCTCGTCGCTCGCGGTGAAGATTCGATCGTCCGCCACGACGGGCGGAGCGACACCCTCCGTGGAGAATTCGGGCATCGAGAACTGCCACTTCGCGTGGACGCCGCCGCTCGGACCGTGCGCGTGCGGATTGTAGCTCGTGTTTCCGCCGTCGTGTCTGGCCATCGACCACGCGGGCGCTGCCGACGCGGTCGCTCCGAAATCGGACTGCTTCGACCCCGCGCCGACGCGGGAACCGACGAGCGGGACAACGGTCAGCCGAAGGAACTGTCGTCGTAAGGGGGATGGTAACATTCGCTATGACCATCTCCGTTGAGGCTAATTAATTTATTTCAGGAGAAATAAAGTTAGAGGGATTTGAGAGGGTAAAACCCGTTGACAGCTGTTCGAAGACGGACCGCCGTTGCTTGGTTTCAGCGATCGGTCCCGAGCGGAGACGCATTGACACTTCACGAATACGTACTTTACATCGGTCCTGATTGTCGGTCACGGAACACAAGCGACGAAGACAGCTCGAACGGCAGCCCGTCGAGCGATCCGAGCGCAGGCCGTTCGACGCTCAGGGCATTCGACGCTCGCGAGTCCGTCGGGACCGCCGTGGCCGGCTACCGGCCACGGTCGGAGTCGTTCGTTCGGGAACGCTCGCTTCGACCTCGTCGAGCCACGCTTCGATCTCGTATCTGTACCCCTCGTACCGGCACGGAACCGCCCACTCGACGTGTTCGCCGCGCAGGACGATCAACAGCAGTTCGGGCAACGACTCCGTGACGTGCGTCGGTCCCATTCGACCGACGCCGACCGTGTGCGGTGAGAGGCCGGGAATCTTCGCCTCGGTTCGTTCGACCCATTGTTCGAGGTCGTGTACGCGCTCGATCACGTCGTCGATGGCGACGTTGTCGGCGGACACGTCCGCGAACTTTCCCCACACGTGGACGCTGTACTCGTCGATTCGGTTCGATTCGGCGAGCGCTTCGAGTCGCGTGGCGACGTCGTGGTGGTGGTCGTCGGTCCACGTCGGATGGGCCTGTACCCACAGTTCGATCCGCCGTGCCGCCGTGGTTTCGGCCGTCATGGCACTGTGTACGCTACGCGTTGGCATAACCACGCGCGAACGTTGCTCTCGACAGACATTTCGACGCGCGATCGCGTTGTACTCGCTCTGAATCCCTCGAAATCGACGTACCGAGAGCTCGATCGGTCCACGTCACTCGTCGCCGAATCAGTCATCAGCGAGACGGTCGTCGGCGACCCGATCGGCCACCGCGTCGAGCGCGAGGTTCGAGAGGAAGAAGGCGACGAATCCGACGACGATCCACGCCCACGCGGCCGCCGAGAGCGGTTCGACGCCGAAGGCGCGATTGATCGGCGTATAGAGGATCCCCAACTGGAGTACAAAGGAGACCAGCAGGGCAGCGAGGAGCCACGGATTCGACCACACCGACAGCCCGTACCGCGATCGGACGAGTTGCGTCCGGACCAACTCGACCGCGACGAGCATGGTGAACAGGAGCGTCTGTGCGACCACGAGCGACCCCGTCGTCGCCAGTCCGAAGAAGAACAGGGCGAGACCGACCAGCGTGATCGAGAGGCCGATGCCGACGACGGAGACGGCGATCCGGCGGTCGATGATCGGTTCACTCGCACCCCGCGGCGGTCGGCGCATCACGTTCTCCGCCTTCGGGTCCGCACCGAGTGCCAACGCGGGTAGTCCGTCGGTCACGAGGTTCAACCAGAGCAGCATCACCGGCGTCAGTATCAGCGCCTCCCCGTTGTGAGCGAATCGGTCCGGAAACAGGAGCGTCCCGAGGAGGATGCCGACGAACACGACGAGCACCTCCCCCGCGTTCGCCGACAGCAGGTAGTTGACGAACTTCCGAATGTTGTCGAAGATACCTCGACCCTCGGCGATCGCGTCGTGGATCGTCACGAAGTTGTCGTCTCTGAGAACCATGTCGGCCGCTCCCTTCGCCACGTCGGTCCCGCGCTCGCCCATGGCGACGCCCACGTCGGCGCGTTGGAGCGCCGGCGCGTCGTTGACGCCGTCGCCGGTCATCGCCACGACCTTCCCGTCGGCCTGCAGCGCCCGCAGGATTCGGACCTTGTGGCCCGGTTCGACGCGGGCGAACACGTCGGTTTCGTTCACTAACCGCTGTAACTCGTCGTTCGAACAGCGTTCCACGTCCACGCCCGTCGGCACCTGTTCGGCCTCGAAACCGATCTCCCGACCGATCGCGCGAGCCGTGTCCGGGTCGTCGCCGGTCGCCATCACGACGCGGATGCCAGCGGACCGACAGTCGGCTACCGCGCCGGGAACCTCCGACCGCGGCGGGTCGATCATTCCCTGTAGACCGACGAAGACCAACTCGCACTCGACGGTCTCCGCGTCGGCGGCGGCGGCGATCGGTGGATCGGGTCGGTAAGCGAATCCGAGCACCCGAAGCGCGTCGGCGGCGAACTCGCACACCGTCGCGTCGACCCCCGCCCGCCGCTCGGGCGTGAGCGCGACGACCTCGCCGTCGGCGAGGATACGGTCGCATCGGTCGAGGACGGTCTCCGGCGCGCCCTTCACGAACGCGGTCGGCCCGTCCGTGCCGGGTAGCCAGACGTCAACACCATCGACGACGACGGTCATCCGTCCCCGTTCGGAGGAGAAGGGAATCTCGCGCAGGCGTTCGCCGTCGGGATCGACGCCCGCACGCTCGGCCGCGAGGAGGAGGGCGACTTCCGTCGGGTCGCCGTGGTGTGTCACCTGACCGCGATCAGTCGTGTCGCCGCCGACTTCGCCCGACGGATCTGGGTCGTCCGTTCGTCTCTCTTCTTCGCGTGGCGCGAGTTCGGCGTCGTTACAGAGCACGCCGCACGCGAGGAGCGCATCGAAGGCCGTCGCGCCCGTTTCGTTCCCGCCGTCGGTCGTCTGAGCGACTTGCACATCGGTCGCGTCACTCTCGAGTGTTCTGACCGCCCCGCCGGCGTAGAGTCGAGTGACGGTCATCCGGTTCTCGGTGAGCGTCCCGGTCTTGTCCGTGACGATGGTGTCGACCGAGCCCAGCGACTCGACGACCGGCAGGTTGCGAACCAGCGCGTTCTTCGCCAGGATTCGGCGCGAACCGAGCGCGAGCGTCAGCGTCACGACCGCCGGAAGTCCCTCCGGAACGGCGGCGACGGCGAGCGTGATCGCCACGAGGAGGACGGCGATCGGATCGGTCGCCGTGAACGCCAACTGCGTCGCCGCGACGATGACGATGAGCGCAACGACGCCGATCCCGAGTCGCCGTCCGAGTTCGTCCACCTCGCGCTGAAACGGCGTCTCGCGTTCCTCGGCAGTCGCGAGTTGCGTGGCGACGTCGCCGACCTCCGTTCCCATCCCCGTCTCGACGACGATTCCTCTCCCGCGACCGCGGACCGCGGTCGTGTTCATGAACACCATGTTCCGACGCTCTGCGATCGCCGCCTCGGCCGGAACCGGCCCAATCTCTTTCGGAACGCTCTCGCTCTCGCCGGTCAGTGCGGACTCGTTCGTCGCCAGTTCGGTCGTCTCGACGAGTCGCGCGTCGGCCGGGACGGCGTCTCCCTGCTCGATGACGATCACGTCACCGGGGACGACCTCGCTCGCGGGGACCGTCGACCGCCGGCCGTCGCGGACGACCGTCGCGTCCGGCGTCGCCAGTTCACGCAGGGCTTCGAGCGACTTCTCGGCGCGGTAGTCCTGCAGGAATCCGAAGACGGCGTTGGCGACGAGGATGAGGGCGATGAGGACCGCGTCGGTGTACTCGGGCCCCTGTCCGGGCAGGAGACCGACCGCCAGCGAGAGCAGCGATGCGAAAACGAGGAGAGCGACGAGCACGCTCCGGAACTGCGCGACGAAGAGTTCGACCGGCGAGACGGACTCAGCCCGCCGGAGTTCGTTCGGGCCGTGCTCGGCGAGGCGTCGCGCAGCCTCCTCGGCGGTCAACCCCGACGCGTCGCTCCCGTGTTCGTCGATCACCCGCTCGACCGACTCCGTATGCCAGCGCATCCTGTGACGATAGGGTGAGCAAGCCCAAAAGTGAATGACTCTCCCGTTAGCTCTCGCTACTACGTCGGTCGCTTTCACGTGTCGACGGCTCGGACGGCTCGGCCCGGTTCACCGACCGATCGCGAGTCCGGTCTCGACCTCGACGAGCGCACCCGACCCGGATTCGCCGCGCTCGGCGTTGTCGGGCGCGACGCGCACGTCGACGCCGAACGCCCGGAGCGCCTCGCAGTTCGTCCGAACGTGATCTGTCACTCGCGGCACGCGAACCCGCCCACTGCCGATGGCGAGGAAGAGCAACAACTGATCGGCCGCGTGTTCGTCGACGACCGCGCCGCGTTCGTGGGCAGCGAGGAACCGCGTCGCGGCGTCGGCACCGACCGACTCGGCGGGCTTCCCGCGCGCTCCGAGTTCGTCGATCCCGACGAGCGTCCGTTCGTACCTGCCACAGACGAGCACCACCGACCCCGCGGACTTCGTTCGGTGGTACACCACTTCGACTTCGTCCGTCGGGAGACCGTACTCGGCGAGTAACTCGCTCACCGCGTCGGCTTGTCTCCCTGCGACGTTCGCCCCCGAGAGCGACTCCGACGCTGCCGAGTAGATCGAGACGGATTCGATGTCGCCACGATCGGCCAACTCGATCGCCCGAACCGTCGACGGCTCGACCCGGAGCGTCGCCCTTCCGCCACCGGCCGGGTAGTAGCCGTGACGGTGGTACTCGACGGTCGCGTCGAGTCCGAATCGGGCGAGTAGGGGTAACTTCACCGATCGGTAGTAGGCGCTCGTCGGAGCCCACTTCACGTCGGTACCGCCGGTGGCGGTGACGGTCAGGGGCTCCGGGAGCGCCGTCGTCAGCGGGAGGACGGTATCGAAGACCAGCGACAGGCTCCCGGCAGTCCCGATATCGACTTCGAAGTCGCCGCCCGTCGCCTCTCCCGGACGGAACGTGACGCTCGTCGCCCTCCCGTTCTTTCGGGTCGTCGCGTCGGTTCCCTCGACGGGTTCGGCCCCGTACTCCACGTCCGCGTCGCAACACTGCGCCGCGAGGTCGACGGCAGTACGGTGCTGTGGCTTGAGCCCCGGCGACGGGCGGGCGGCGCGGACGTTTCGCATCTCGAACGCTCGTCCGGTGAGAGCCGACAGACTCAGCGCGGTTCTGAGAACCTGCCCGCCGCCTGTCCTGCCGTCGAGTTCGAGCACGAGTGTCGGTCCGGTCGCTCGCCGTATGGTCCTGCCGATCGGAGGGCAGATGGACCGAGATCCGGTTCGAGAGGTCCTAACGATCCCAAATATTTGAGAATCAGCGCTACCCTAATCTTCTCTCGAAGCCACAGTATTGATCGAGGTAATTAATATGCAATACGAGGGGCGTGTTCGTGCGAACGGTCTGGACTGGCTCTCGCTCGTCCTCGTCGTGGTCGGTGCGATCAACTGGGGTCTCGTCGGTGTCGGAAACTTCATCGGCTCGAACTGGAACGTCGTGAACCTGATCTTCGGGTCCATTCCGGTCCTCGAAAACCTGATCTACCTGATCGTCGGCCTCGCGGGACTGTACGAACTGTACTTCGCGTACCAGCTTTACACCGCCCGCACCGGAAAGACGACCGAAACGCCTTCGCAGAAGGCGGCCCGCTAACTACTTCGGCCCGAAAATTCCTTTTTGACGACACTACCGCTCCGAGTGAGTACGTCTCGGATTGCGACGGCTACCGCTCACGTACAGACTGCGACGGCTACGTTCACGTACAGACCGCTACTTCTCCGACGTGATCGGTTCCAAAAGTGAGTGTTCTCGGACGGCCTCAGTTCCCACCGTCCGGTTTGTCTTCGGGCGTTTCCGTCGACTCAGTCGCCATGCTCGCCGACCGACGGCGATGGCGACTACTGGCGCTGCTGGTACAGCAGTCCGACCGTGACGAGGGCGAACATGCCCGTGATGAACGTCGCCAGATAGCTCGTCATCGCCGTCGGGGCGAGGCCGAACCACGAGGCGCCGGTCAGCAAGAGTCCGACGAAGGTCGCCGAGCCGTAGTAGCGCGTCGCGGGGGACGTCGTCCCCGTAGACAGTTGTGCGTCGACCGATTCGGTAGCCGCTTCGTCGTCCATCTCCGCACGGTCGTCGACGTCGAGGTACGGATCGAACTGATTTGCGAGTTCGGTCCGCTCGACGATCCCGCGGCTCTGGTTGTAGTTCAGCACACCCTTCTCGTCGAGTTTCGGCAGGTGCGACTGATACAGCGCGATGTACACGCGCTGTCGCTCGTCGGACGTGATCTGCTGAACCGTCTTGTCGTTCTCCCAGGCCGCGACCTGCTCTGCGATGTCGCGCATGTCGACTGCTTCGTCGGCGTCCTGCAGGTACTTCAGTACGCGACGCCGCCGCTGGTTCTGAAGGATGTGAAACAGGTCATCCTTCTCCAGTTGCACTGTCTCGTTCTCTTCCTGTCCGCCGACGGCACCATTGTCGACCGGACTGGTTTCGGTACTCCCATCCACCTTCTGCGTTCCCACCGTACTCATGTTGGTCACCTTCCGCGTACTCCTATGAACTCCTCATAAGGTAATTAACGTCGTTCCCAAACAGTTTGGGTCCAGTGACTATCCACTTCTTAATACCAACAGACGGCGTTGACTTTCGCCGAATCCCGAATGATAGACGGCACGTAATTCGACCTCGGTCACGACTTTGACATGGAGTCGAGCCGCCACGTGACGTTAGGGGGCGCGTTATGTGACGTTAGGGACTGCCTCGCGGCTTCCCCGGGTGTTCTTATCTACGACTCGCCTATCGACGGTATGGACCCAAGCGATTACACCTACACGTTCGGGATGAGTCACGAAGAGGCGACCGAACGGCTTCGCGAGACGCTGACGGGCGTCCTCTCGCTCGCCAACGAGGGCGAGGCGTACGCCGTCCCGGTCGCGCACTATTACGAGGACGGTGCGCTCTATCTCCGTCTCGGTGATCACCCCGGGAGCGAGAAACTGACGTTCGCGGAGTCGACCACGCGCGCCAGCTATCTCGTCTACGACCACGATCCCTCCCGGGACGAATCGTGGAGCGTCCTCGTCCGCGGGACGCTCGACCCGATATCGGAGACCGAAGAACCGGACGCGGCGACGCTCGACGAGCGGTACACGGCACTCCGGGTCTTCGGCGAGGCGGTCGACGAACTCGACGTCGTGATCCTCAGACTCGCGATCGACGAACTGACCGGACGCCGGACGAGCGAAACCAGCGAGTAACCGATGTCGACGGCGACACACCAATCGTAATAAATCGGTGCGCACAGCCTGTCAGCGGCGTCGACTGCGGACGATTCCCGACTCCTGAGAACGGATGACCGGGTATTACCATCTAGGACGCGTGGGTCGACGTACAGATGATCGAAGAATCCGTCCGGTCGACGCCCGTTCGCATGCGGAGGTACCGCTGATGCAGGATCGACGGTCCAGGGCGGAGTCGGACGATCCCGCCGAGGACTACGAATTACGTGCCGTCTTCGTCGACGGCGACGGTGGTCAAACCGAGTGTACGCTCTACCCGCGTCACACGGACGCCGACGAACTCGTCACCCACTGGATCACGGCCCGCGAGGGATCGTTCGTCGATCTCCGGTCGATGCGGTGAGCGCGGTCGAATTTCCTTCCCGCCGTCCACAATCTCTTCTCGCGGTTCACAACACGTCGAGCAGTCGGTCGACGTCCTCCTCGGTGTTGAACACGTGGAGCGACGCGCGAACGACGCCCGGCATCGGCAGCGAGCGGATGACGACGTTCTCCTCGCCGAGTCGTTCGACCGTCGCCTCGGGGTCGTCGACGGTGAACGAGACGAGTCCCGATTCGTAGACGTCGGGGCTGAGAATCGCGTCGTCGTCGAGTCCGTCCTTGAGGCGGTCCGTGAGTCCCTCGATGTGTGACTCGACCGTCTCGAATCCGATGGACTCGATGGTGTCCATCGCCTCTCGGAGCCCCGCGTAGGGTGCGGGGTTCGTCGTCCCGAGTTCGAGGCGGGACGCCCCGGCGTCGAGTTCGTACGGGTCGGCGTTGGCCTCCTCGACGCTTCGATACCCTAACTGGAGCGGCTGGAGGTCGTCGACGGCGTCTTCGGCGACGTAGACGAAGCCGGTTCCCCACGGCCCGAGGAGCCACTTGTGCCCGGCGGCGGCGACGTAGTCGACGCCCCAGTCGTGGACGTCCATCGCCGTCTGTCCGGGTACCTGTACGGCGTCGACGAGCACGCGCGCACCGGCGTCGTGAGCGACGTCGGCCAGTTCGCGGATCGGCAGTTCGGTTCCGTGACCCCAGTCGATCGCCGAGAAGAAGAGTAGGTTCGCGCCGTCGACGGCCTCTTTGACGTCGTCCATGTCGAGTCGACCGCGGTCGCTGCCGACGACGCGAACTTCGACGCCCCGCCGGTCGCGCAGACGGTCCCACGGGAGAATGCCCGCGGAGTGTTCGAGATCGGTCCGAACGACGGCGTCGTCTTCCTCCCAGTCGAGCGCCGAGGCGACGCGGTTGATGCCGTCGCAGGTGCTCTCGGTCAGCGCGACCTCGCTCGGGTCGGCACCGATGAACTCGGCGACGCGCTCGTGGGTTCGATCGAATTGGTCCCACGCGTACGGGTACGGACCCTCGCCCGCGTGTGACATCTCGTGTTCTTCGAGGCAGTCCTCGACGGCGTCGATGACGCGTTGCGGGCTCGGGCCGCTCGCGCCGGTGTTCAGGTACGTCGTCTCTTCGACCGCCGGAATATCTGCGCGGAGTTCCTCCGGTGTCATGATACGTGCTGGGTAGTCCCGCTAGTTGAACGTTGAGTCACCGGCGACCGAGGCTGTGTAGATGCTCGATAACGGCTCGTCAGCCATCGCTAGGTGAGGATTTCGAAGCCGTCTCTGTCACTCTCTCTCTAATCTACTCACCTGCTACAACTGCGGTCCGCGGCCTGTCTGGTCCGGTACGTGTCACACGAGAACTGGGCGACGTGAGGCTCAACGACCGGTACGGGTGGCTTTCGAGGCGGTCTCTGATCATTCTGACCTCTCGATTGATCACGTCTCTATTGAAACCACGGCGGCGAAGACTTCGAAAGCCCCCGGACGCTGCACTCGCGCGCCTCGTTTCAGTCCTCGTCGCTCACTGCGTTCGCTCCTCCGGTCCTTACTTCGTCGTGCTTCGTGCAGCGTCCGGCCCCTTTCAGTCCCACCCGCGCCGGATGATCAGACTGTCATCGCACCACCCACGGACGCGCGACAATCGTTCAACGTGCCGACCACAACTGCCTTCTCCGTCAGGGCTTTCGGACCGCATCCCCTCCCACGAGTATGTCCGATTCAGTCGCCGCCGACCGGCCGATCCGTCTCGACGACAGCGACGCGGTGACCGACCTCGTCGCGGCCGAACCGCTCGTCCTCGTCGAGTTCTACACGAACGGCTGTGGGAAGTGTGCGGCGCTCGAACCCGTCCTCGGCAACCTCGCTCGCGTCGCGGACGCGACCGTCGCCATGGTCAACGCCCGCGAGGCGCTCGACCTGGTCGAGGAGCACGACTTCCGCGGGGTGCCGACCCTCCTGCTCTACCGCGACGGCGAGGTCGTCGAGCAGCGGTTCGGCTTTCAGGACACGCAGACGCTGGTCGATTTCGTCGAGTCGCACGCGGCGTAATCTCCATCCGATCCTCCGTCTTCGTTCTATCTCGCCGATCACTTCGCTTCCGTCTCTCGATTCCTCTCAATCGCTGAGAATCGTGTTCGTCGCTTAACCCGTCTCACGTGAATATCCAGGCGTATGAGTCATCTCGACGAGAGAGTCGCCGTCGTCACCGGCGGCAGCACGGGAATCGGTCACGCGACGGCACTCGCCTTCGCAGAGCGAGGCGCGTCGGTCGTCGTCGCCGACGTCAACGACGAAGCCGCCGCGGAGACGGTCGACGCCATCGAGGACGCGGGCGGCGAGGCGACGTTCGTTCACACGGACGTCACCGATCAGGGCGCGGTCGACGCGATGGTCGACACCGCCGTCGGAGAGTACGGACGGCTCGACTTCGCGTTCAACAACGCCGGGATCGGCGGCGAACAGGCCAAGACGGCCGACTACCCCGAGGACGTGTGGCAACGCGTCATCGACGTGAACCTCTCTGGGGTCCAGCGGTGCATGAAGGCCGAACTCCGGGCGATGACAGAGCGAGACGACGGGGGCGTCGTCGTCAACAACGCGTCCGTCCTCGGCAAGGTCGGCTTCGAGACCGCGAGCGCCTACACCGCGGCCAAACACGGCGTCCTCGGGTTGACCAAGACCGCCGCACTCGAATACGCGGCCGAGGGGATTCGCGTCGTCGCCGTCTGTCCCGGCTTCGTCGAGACGCCGATGCTCGAACAGGGCGGCCTCACGACCGACGTCGAAGTGCGCCACGGAATCGAGAGTCTCCACGCGATGAACCGCCTCGGACAGCCCGACGAGGTCGCTGCGGCCGTCTGTTGGCTCTGCTCGGACGAGGCGTCGTTCGTCACCGGAACGGCGGTCGACGTCGACGGCGGCTATCTCAGTCGCTGAGGTGAGATCACCCAGCAAGAACCACCCGCTGACGTGAGTTTTTATCGGAGATGAACAAACGGGGGCTATGGACGCTGCCGACCTCGATACCTTCCGTTCGCGTCGCTCGACCGTCTACGGTCGACGCGGCGTCGTCGCGACCAGTCAACCGCTCGCCGCGCAGGCCGGGCTCTCGATCCTTCAGGACGGCGGCAACGCCTTCGACGCCGCCGTCGCGACCGCGGCCGCGCTCAACGTCGTCGAACCCACGTCGACCGGCCTCGGCGGCGACGTGTTCGCGCTCTACCGCACCGCCGATGGCGAGGTCGGCGCGATGCGTAGCTGTGGCGGTGCACCGGCCGACGCGACCATCGAGAACGTTCGTGGAGCGATCGCCGACGCCGACGGGATCGACCCCGCCGACGCGACGATGCCGGACGTCGGCGCGCACACCGTCACGGTTCCGGGGACGGCCCGCGGGTGGGAACTGACCGCCGAGACCTTCGGCCGCAAGTCGCTCGGCGAACTGCTCCGACCGGCGATCCACTACGCGACGGAGGGCTACCCCGTCTCCGAAGTCATCGCGGCCGGGTGGAAACACGGCGAGGAACTGTTTCAGGACGATCACGCGCGCGAGGCGTTCCTGTTCGACGGCGTCGCCCCCCGGCCCGGACAGACCGTCAGTCTCCCGGCGCTCGGTGCGACGCTCGAAACCATCGCCGAGGACGGCGCCGACGCCTTCTACGAGGGACCGATCGCCGAGCAGATCGCCGACGAAGTGCAGTCGAAAGGCGGCTTCCTGACCGGCGACGACCTCGCCGCCTTCGAACCGGAGTTCCTGACCCCCGTCTCGACGACCTACGGCGACGTCGAGGTGTTCGAACTCCCGCCGAACAATCAGGGGCTCATCGCGCTGGAGGCGCTCAACATCGCCGCCGAAGTCGATGCGGGCGACCACGCGCTCGACTCCCCCGAGCGAGTTCACTACTTCTCGGAGGCGATGAAGCGGGCGTTCCACGACGGCCACCGCTACATCACCGACCCCGAGTACGAAGACATCCCGGCTCTCGCTTCGACCGACTACGCCCGTCAGCGGGCCGCTGGCATCGGCGAGCGTGCCGACAACGGCGTGACCTTCGGCGTCCCGGACGCCCACGCCGAAGACGCCGACACCGTCCTGCTCTGCGTCGCCGACGACGAGGGCAACGTCGTCTCGTACATCAACTCCCGGTTCGCCGGCTTCGGGAGCGGCCTCGTCGCGGGCGAGACCGGCGTCGCGCTCCAGAACCGCGGTGCGTCGTTCTCGCTCGATCCCGACCACCCGAACCGCCTCGAACCCGGAAAGCGCCCGTTCCACACGCTCATCCCCGCCGTCGCACGCTTCGGCGAGGACGACTGGGCGGCCTTCGGCGTCATGGGCGGCTACATGCAACCGCAGGGCCACGTGCAGGTCGTCTCGAACATCGTCGACTACGGCCTCTCGCTTCAGGCGGCGCTCGACTACCCGCGCTGGCGCTACCGGGAGGACGGCACGCTCGCGTTGGAGGACCGCTTCGCCGAGGGCGTCGCATCGAAGCTCGCCCGCCGGGGCCACGACGTTCGCATCCTGCCGCCACAGCAGTTTGGCGGGGCACAGATCGTCCGTAACGAGGCGGGGACGCTCTCGGCGGCGACGGAACCCCGGAAAGACGGGAACGCGCTCGGGTACTGAAAAAGCGAGGCACTGCAGACAGATAGCACTACTACGGATATCTACTCTCGACTCTCTGCTCAGAAAAGATTTAACTCACCCGCCCCGGAGTGAAATCTATGATCCCCTCGCTTCGGTCTCTCGTTTTGGGGGCGAAACGACCCGAGTTTCGCCGGTATCTCGAGTTTGGACTCGCCGTGTTCGTCGTGACCTTCGTCGCGATCGCTCTCACGTTCTCATATGTGTCCCGTGGTGTCGTATCTGTTCAATATTCTGCCGCCGTCGTCGGGCTAATCGTCGCTTTCTGGGTTGGATACCGTCGTGAAGGCTTGCTACTCGGGTGGGTACTCACCTACACGGCGTTACTCGGATTCAACGCTGACCACGCGTTCCTCGGACTCTCATCGGTGTCCCTTTCGTACCGACTCTCGTACTTTGTCCGACTGTCCGATTTAGCGCTCTTCGCCGTGGAGGCTGTCGTGCTGGGAACGCTCGGCTGTGTGGTTGGTCATCTCCTCCGGTGGGCGATCAACGATCTTCGGAGCGGGAGCTCGGTGAGGCCGAATAATTGAGTCTTCAGATCGGGGTTCTCACGGCTACCCCGGCGTCGTGTGGGGTCCGGGGATCTTGACGCGCCCGCCGCGGTCGGTGAGCACCACGAGGTCGCGTTCCTGGTCGTAGTCCACGAGTTCGGCGTCGGCGAGCCGGGGGACGTGTCGGTAGTAGAGTGCGAAGTAGATGTCCAGCACCGCCTCGGCCGGGATGCTGTCGATGCGCTGCTCCCACTCTTTGACTGCGATCTCGTCGGCGAGGTCTGCGAGCGTCATCTGCGCGTGCTTGGCCAGACAGGCGAGTGCGTGTCGACGTCGCGGACAGGCAATCGCGTCGGCGAGATCCGAGAGGTTGCACATCGGTGTACGTCACAGTGGTCGTGTGTACATTGAAAGTCGTTTCGTTCATGCCTTGATTAACTGTGGTTTTTTCGGTGTAAATGGCAGCTTAACGATGATCTATCGACCCAACGCTCGTCAGATATTTATATTCTGCCACTGATGCAGTGCAAGAAGAATTCCTCGCGGGGGGCGCTCGTCGTTGATCCTGACTTCCTCAGCCTCGACGAAGCCGTGCTCGGGCCCCGATCCCGCTGAGACGCTGCTCGTCCGCGAAGTCGTCGAAGAACAGACCGATCGTGCGGTCTCCGTGTTCTTTTCGAGCCACACGATCTCACGCGTACGCTAGACGATCTACGACTGATCAGGCTCTACCACGCCGTCGCCGTCGACCGCACGTTTGGCCAACCGATCGAGCATTCGCGGGTCGGCGCGGTCGAGTTCCCCCGCCTGCACGTACCAGAGCGCCGCGTACAGTCCGTCTTCGGCGACGAGTTCGTCGTGCGTGCCGCGTTCGACGATCCGTCCGTCGTCGATGACGAGAATCCGGTCTGCGTCCCGGATCGTCGAGAGCCGATGGGCGATGACGAACGTCGTTCGGTCGTCGGTGAGTCGAGCCAGCGCGCGCTGGATCAGGAGTTCGGTCTCGGTGTCGACGGCGCTCGTCGCCTCGTCCAAGACGAGGATCGACGGGTCCTGCAACATCGCCCGCGCGATGGAGAGCCGCTGGCGCTGGCCGCCGGAGAGTTTCACGCCGCGCTCGCCGATGCGGGTGTCGTACCCGTCCGGGAGTCGTTCGACGAACGAGTGAGCTTCCGCCGCCGTCGCCGCCGCGACGACCTCCTCGTCGGTGGCGTCGAACGCGCCGTAGACGAGGTTCTCTCGGACCGTCCCATCGAAGAGGTAGACGTCCTGACTCACGTAGCCGACGGCGCTCCGCAGGCTGTCGAGCGTCACGTTACGCACGTCGTGGCCGTCGATGCGGACGGCTCCGTCGGAAACGTCGTACAGGCGCATGAGGAGCTTCGCCGCCGTCGACTTCCCCGCGCCCGTCGGGCCGACGAGCGCGACCGTCTCTCCCGGTTCGGCGACGAACGACACGTCGGAGAGCACCGGGCGTCCGTCCCGATACGCGAAGTCGACCGCATCGTACTCGACGCGACCGGCGGGGTGTTCGAGGGGGACGGCGTCCGGTTCGTCGTCGACGACGACCGGGAGGTCCGAGAGGCCGAAGATCCGCTCGCCGGAGGCGCGGGCGTTCTCGTAGGAGTTGACGATGCGCCCCGCGCCCGCGAGCGGGCTGATGAACCGCTGGGTCATGAACAGGAACGTGACGAACTCGCCGACCTGGAGGGCCCCAGTGCCCGTGATGAGCCACAGGCCCCCGACGACGAACGTCGCCGCGAACGAAACGCCCGCGAGTAGTTCCATCCCCGGCTGGTAGAAGTACTGGAGTTTGACGACCGCCCAGTTGCGAAGGTAGTAGTCCCACGACGCGTCTGTGACGCGACGTTCCTCGTACGTCTCCGTGTTGGACGTTTTGATGACCTCGATGCCGCTCAGATTGTTTTCGAGGCGGGTGTTCAACTCGCCGACGCTCGCTCGAAGCGCGGCGTACAGCGGTCGAACCGTCCGCATGAACGAGACGGTGAATGCCACTAACAGGGGAACGGCGACGAGGGTGATGAGCGCCAGTTTCGCGTTCATCCAGACCAACACCCCGGCGATGCCCAGGACGGTGACGATCAACTGGACCGCCCCCGAGAGCGTATCCGAGAGGAAGTCTCGGAGGTTGCGCACGTCGTTGCTGAGGACGGCCATGACCTGTCCGGTCTGTTTGTCGTCGAAGAAGGCCATATCGAGGCGCTGCATCGACGCGTAGGCGTCGATTCGCAGGTCGTGTTGGATTCGATTCGAGAACAGCGAGAGACTCACGCCTTGGAGCCACGTGAAGGCGACGCTCAGGACGTACGCGGCGAGGATGAGTTCGGCCGAGAACCAGAGTTGCGCCGATTGGCCCGTCGGGAGCGACGCGTCGGGGACGAGCGGCAGGCGGTACGGCGTCGTGGCACCGTTCGATCTGAACGTCGCGTCGATGGCGACGCCGAGGACCAGCGGCGGCACCAGTCCGACGAGTTGGCCGAACAGGCTGGCGACGAGGCCGAGGACGAACAGTCCGACGTCGTCTCTCCCGTACTCGGTGAAGACGCGAGCCATCGGGTCGACGGACCGGTCGCGGTACTCGTCGAGGGGATTTTGAGTGTGAGGCATGGGGATGGACGGGTCTACGGCTATCCGACCGTCGGCCCGGACTTACCGGACGTTAGGGTTTCAGCGGGTATGAACTGCGCGCTGGCCGTGATCTTGAGATCCCAGTGTTTCTCATCGCTCGACGAGGCCCGTCCATCGGCATTCGACCACCGATTAACCGACACGGGGTGGGACTGAAAGGGGCCGACCGCGAGCGGGAGGGGGCTTTCGAGGTCGTCTGGTCGATTCCTCACCGATCTCCGAAAGGATAGACAACTGATGCAACCTCACGTCGATCCCAATGTAAACAGACCCATTACCCATCGAGCTAACACCCGCGTATGAGACAATTCATCGTTCACGGCCACGACGCGCCGACGACAGGCGACTTCTCGCTCGATGACCTCGCCGGGGCGGCGGGGCGACTCGACGTACTCTGCCGGTGTGTCAACTCCGCGTTCTTCCTCTCACACGATATCCGCGAAGACGTGCGCGTCCACCTCGTCCTCTCCGACGCGTTCACAGTCCGGTTCGAAGGCTCCGAGCTTCGGCGGCTCAACCCCGACGAGCGGAGTACGGCCGCGCTCGTCCGGAAGGCGCTCGAACGGACCGAGGAGGCCATCGGGCACATGCCCGTCGAGAGCACGCCCGGCGTCTCGCTCCGTCGGATGGGCTTCGAGGAGACGCTTCGGGCGGCGGCGGACGGTTCGGCGGTCGTTCAACTCCACGAAGAGGGCGACCCGGTCGTCGACGTCGAACCGCCGACCGATCCGCTGTTCGTCCTCTCGGACCACCACGACTTCACCGACGAGGAGGAGACGCTGCTGGCGGATCTGGCCGACGAACGCGTCCGTCTCGGACCGGAACTGCTCCACGCCGACCACGCGATCACGGTCGCGCACAACTATCTCGACACCGACGGGTACGCACACTACTGAAAGGGCGTGACCGCGTCGAGTCTCCGACCCGATCACGGGGGTGATACGCTCGATCGGTTGGCGGCCACCACGGCGGCGACGAGGTTTTCGAAGACGAAGAGCCCCCAGAGCACCATCGGCTCCCAGACGCTCTGGATCGCCCCCTCCGAGTACGGTCGACCGAACACGGCGACTGCGACTTCGACGGCCGTATAGCCGAACTCCCAGAACACGGTGTTCGTGCCCAGCCACAGAAGCGAGTGGTGGAACCAGAGCCAGTACGACGCGCTGAGGAGGAACCCGCCGACGATCCCGACGGTCAGCGCGTTCCGACGTCGAGCCTCCCAGTTCCCGATCGTGGTTCGACCGACGAGGTAGCCGGTCACCAGCCCGGTTCCGAGGAATCCGAGGACTGCCGGCCATCGAAAGTGGTCAGGAAGCGGCACGCCGACGGAGACCCCGATGACCAGTCCGACGAACAGCAGGCCCACCGTGAGCGGCTTCCACTGAAGGGACTTCACGGGTATTTCACCGCTGTACTACCCGTCTTCGACGGTTATAACCTCTCTGGGAATTCATCAGTGCGTTAGATGCACCGAAGGGCGTCACTCCGTCCCACTGGGGAGACCGTTTCGGAAGCGTTAAACGAGAACCGACCATTGATCGTATTGCGGGCCGGTGGGGTAGCTTGGTATCCTTCGGCCTTCGGGTGGCCGTAACCGCGATTCAAATTCGCGCCGGCCCACTTCTCCCGCATTTCGACGCAACGAGCACTGCGTAGCGTCGCTCCCCATTGCTCTATACGACCATCTGGGTACTGCAAGAATTTGGATGAGGGCAGTCGCAGCGCCGAACGAAGTGAGGTGACCGTCTGCGCGCGATTCAAATTCGCGCCGGCCCACTTCTCCCGCATTTCGACGCAACGAGCACTGCGTAGCGTGTGCTCGTAACCGTCGAATACCGTTCGTAACGAGCGAATCAACTCGATCGGCGAGCGTCGGTGTTCTCGACGCTCGCTCAGGCGTGAACGTCCGCCGTTCGATCGGTGGTCGTCTCGCTCTCTTCGGTCCACGAGTGATACACGGCCTCGCCAGTCTCGACGTCGAACAGGTGGAGGCGGCGTTCGTCGACCGTGACGCGAACGCGGTCGCCGGTGGCGACGTCGGTGTGTGGATCGACCTTGACGGCGCAGTCGGTGCCGCCGATCGTCCCGCGCAGGAGCACCGTCTCGCCGAGCGTCTCCCGGACGCGAACGTCCATCTGTAATTCGCCGTCGGCTGCGAGACCGAACGACTCCGGTCTGACGCCGAGTTGTGCCTCGCCCGAGCCGAACTCCCGCAGGGACTCGGTCGCCGGTAACGACACCGCCGACCCCGAGTCGAGCCGTGCCGACCAGGTTCGACCGTCGCTCTCGACGACCGTCGGGAGGAGATTCATCGACGGGTTGCCCACGAACGACGCCACGAACCGATTCGTGGGGTAG
Source organism: Haloferacaceae archaeon (assembly GCA_963715525.1). Lineage (GTDB taxonomy): Archaea > Halobacteriota > Halobacteria > Halobacteriales > Haloferacaceae > MFD01721-c6. The sequence goes on along the minus strand of OY970248.1, from coordinate 2,767,093 downwards.
TCGTAGAGTTCCTGCGGCGGTGCGACCTGCTGGAGCGTCCCGTCGCGAAGCACCGCCACGCGGTCACCGAGCGTCATCGCCTCGGTCTGGTCGTGAGTCACGTAGACGGTCGTCCGCGCCAGTTCGGCGTGGAGTTCGGCCAGTTCCGCGCGCATCTCGACGCGGAGTTTGGCGTCGAGATTCGACAGCGGTTCGTCCATGAGCAGCACCTCGGGGTCGCGGAGGAGCGCGCGACCGATGGCGACGCGCTGTTTCTCGCCGCCGGAGAGTTCGTCGGGCGTTCGGTCGAGCAACTCCGTGATCCCGAGGAGGTCGGCGACGTCGGCGACGTCGTCTTCTGCGTCCGGGTTCGAGAGGACGCCCGTGCCCGGGAGCCCGAACGCCATGTTTTCGCGTGCGCTCATGTGCGGGTAGAGCGCGTAGTTCTGAAAGACCATGGCGACGTCCCGGTCGGCGGCGTCGACGTCGTTGACGACGCGGTCGCCGAACTCGATGGTGCCGCCGGTGATCGGTTCGAGACCCGCCAGCATGCGGAGCGTCGTACTCTTGCCACAGCCGGACGGTCCGACGACGACGAGAAACTCTCCGTCGCGTATCTCCAGGTCGATTCCGTCTACCGCCGTCACCTCGTCGAACGCTTTCGTGAGGTTGTCGAATGTTATGGTAGTCATGTCACTTCTGTTGGACTCCGAACGTTTCGAGGAGGGGCCGGTGCAACGCGATGAGGACGAAGAGCGGCGGAACCAGCGCGATGATCGCGCCGGCCATGATCAGTCCCCACTGGGTCTGTCCCGCCGAACTTGCAGACTTGAGTAGTTTCACGCCGACCTGTACCACCTGCTTTTTCTGGTCGTTGACGACGAGCAGCGGCCACAGGTACTGGTTCCACGCGTAGATGAACTCGATGACGGCGACGCCAGCGAGCATCCCCTTCGACATCGGGATCAGCACCCGAACGAGGAACGTCAGCGGCCCGACGCCGTCGAGTTGGACCGTCTCGATCACCGAGTCCGGGATCGAGTTGAAATGTTGCCGGAGCAGGAAGACCGTCGTCGCGCTCGCGAGATACGGCGCGGTCAGCGCGAGCATCGGTTGCGACTTCGCCCAGTGGAGGTCGACCATGAGTCCGAAGAGCGGCACGATGCGGACCGGAACCGGGAGCATGAGCGTGAACAGGATGAGCATGAACACCGCCCGCTTGTACGGGAACTCGTAGTAGACGAGCGCGAGCGCCGCCAGCAGCGAGATGACGAGTTTCCCGGTGACGATGATCACGGACATCACGAGCGAGTTCAGCAGATAGCGACCCATGTGGTATCCGGTCAGCGCCGACCCGTAGTTCGAGAGCCCAGCGCCGCCGGGTGCGAGGTCGGTCACGCGGTAGATCTGTGTCGTCGTCTGCGTGCTCATCAGCGCGGCGAGCAGGATCGGTAGCGCCATCAGGAACGTCGCGACGAGCAACCCCGCGTGGAGTCCGAAATCCGTGGAGAGGAGGGTACGCTCGCTGGTCCCGCTCGACGAGTCGTCTCGGAGGGAGTCGAGCGTACTCATCCGCCGTACCCCACGTATTCGTCAGAGACGCGCAGTTGCACGTAGGTCAACACCCCGACGACGACGAACAGGACGACCGATTCGGCCGACGCAAGCCCGAGGTTCGAGAAGCGGAACGCGTCCCGGTAGAGCTTGAAGATCAGCAGGTTCGTCGCGCCGTTCGGGCCGCCGCTGGTCATCAGGTCGACGAGCGAGAACGTCCCGAAGAACGCGTAGATGGTGTCCATCACCACGAGAAACACGAGCGTCGGCGCGATCAGCGGGACGTACACCCGCGTGAGCCGAGTCAGTCGCCCGACGCCGTCGAGTTCCGAGACTTCGTTGAGCGTCTCGGGGACGTTGTTGAGCGCGGCGAGCACGAAGATCACGTTGTAGCCGAGTTGTTTCCAGATGGCCGCGAGCGCGACGACGACGAGCGCGAGCGATCCGTTCGTGAACCAGTCGAGTTGTACGCCGGTCGCCGACTCGATCACGTACGTGAGCACGCCGAGCGACGGGTGGAACAGGAACAGGAGTACCGTCCCCGCCACCGCCGGCGGAAGCGCGTAGGGCCAGATCGTCGCCACCAGATACGCCGCCGTCCCGTTCGTCACTTCGTACAGGAGACCGCCGACGAGCAGCGACAGGCCGAGACTGCCGACGACGACGACGACCGCGAAGACGAACGTCACGGCGATGCTGTTCAGGTACGCGCTCGACGTGAACAGGTACGTGAAGTTCCCGATGCCCACGAACGTCAGGTGGTTTCCGAGGATGCCCGACTTGAACAGGCTGAGCCGGAACGTCTGGATCGACGGGTAGTACAGGAACGCGACGATCACGGCGAGCGTCGGCAGGAGGAGCCCCGCCGCCTGCCACGTCTTCGTGTACGGTGTTCGATCACTCATCTCTGGACGTCACCGGCTCGAACGCTTGAGCGTGGACTCAACCTTGTCGTTCGTCTGTTTCAGCGCCTTATCGACGCTCGTCCCCTGCATCATGCTCACGAAGCCGTTCTCGACTTCCGTCCGGACCTTCGGGAAGGGAACGATCTGCGCGCCGCGCGTCGCGGTCGTGTCCTTCGTCGCCTGCAACTGGTCGAACGCCGTCTTGAAGTTCGGGTGCTTGGAGAACCAGCCGTCGCTCTTCAACTTCTTGACCGCTTCCTTGCGAACCGGGAAGTAACCCGTGTTCTTGTGCCACGTGACCTGCTGTTCGGGCTGGGTGAGCCACGCCAGGAAGGTCGCGGCCGCCTGCTGTTTCTCCGAGGAGAGGCTCTTGGGAACCCAGAGCGACCCGCCGCCGATCACGACGCCCTTGCGGTCGCCGTTCGGCGTGGGGAGGTACCCCGTCCCCATGTCGAAGCCGTTCTCCTTGGCCCCCTTCGTCGTCCCCGCGACGCCCGCAGTCGACGTGATAAGCATCCCGACCTTCTGCGCGATGAACGCCTGTTTCGCGGCGCTCCACGCTTCGATTCCGGGGTTCAGGTAGCCGTCTTTCTTGTAGAGGTCGGTCCACCACTCGAAGACGTTCTTCCCGGCGTCGCTGGTCAGGTACGCCTTCGTCGGCGAACCCTTCCGACCGTTCTTCTGGTTCACGAGCAACTGATCCTGTTCTGCGAACCACTGTTCGACGAACCAGCCGTGATTCGCCCACGAGGCTCCCTTCTTCATCCCCGCTTTGTTCACTAGCTTCGTCGCGGCGTCCGTGAAGTCGCTGTACGTCCGCGGCGGACTGGAGGGGTCGAGACCGGCCTTCTTGAACGCGTCCTTGTTGTAGTAGAGGATCGCGTTCGAGGAGTTGAACGGCATCGAGTTCAGCGTGTCACCGATCCGGTAGTAGTTGAGAACCGGGTTCAGGAAGTTGTCGAAGTTGACCTGCCCGGAGTCGAAGATCTTCTGGACCGGCACGAACGCCCCGCTCGTTCGGGCCTTCGCCGTCCCGATGTCGAAGATCTGTGCCACGGCCGGCGGGCTACCCGCCTTGATCGCAGAGAACGTGGCGTTCATCGTGTCCCGGTAGCTCCCCTTCGGGGTCACCGTCACCGAGATCCCGTCGTGGGCCTGCTCGAACTGCTTGCCCATCTTGGTGAGCAACTTCGCCGTGTCGCCGCTCATCGCGTGCCAGAACTTGATCTCGGTCGTACCCGACTTCGACCCACTCTTCGCCGTCTTCGTCGTCCCGGCAGCCGCGTTCTGTCCGTTCTTCCCCGAGTTCGATCCCGAGTCTCCGGAGCCTCCGGAGCTACTAGTACAACCCGCAAGCGCGAGTGCTCCCGTTACGCCGCTTGAAACCAGAAACTGCCGCCGAGTCGGTCGTTCCATGTCCAAAGGTGCCGACGAGATATTTATTTCGGTTGCTAATATTGATATATCTGCGTGAGCTTGCCATCAATTGGCACGCGAGCAGTACTGGTTACTATATAGGATATTCTGGACGGCGATCACCTGATGGGCTGTCTGCGGAACGGGTCGAGCAGCGTCGTCTCTCGGGAGGACAACCCCCTCGTCTTCGTGTCGTTCGGCCGATTGTCGGAGGATCTATCCCCTTCGAACCCTTGGAAATTGCATGACCGAAGGGACGGACGCAGACGTCGAGACTGCAGACGAAATAACCGAGCAGCGCGATCGGATCGTCGCCGACGTGCAGGCACACGCGGGGCGGGTCGCACGCGAACTCGCCCTGTTGCAGGGTGGCGACTACGGGCAGTCCTCGTTCGGAACGGATGCGGGCGAGTGGACGGTCAAGTACGAAGCCGGCGACTTGCAGTATCTCAGATTCGATCCGAAGTCGGGTTCGGAGACGTACGTCGTCTCGACGAAACAACCGCCGGAACCGAAGGCGCTCGCGGCGGCGATGGACGACTACGGCGCGTTCGTCGAGGCCTACAACGATCACGTCGCCAGTCTCGACGGTGTCCTGGACGACGTCTCCACGGACTTCCCGCGGGCGGCATCGACGGACTCGGTCGTCGCTGAGCGAAATCGCATCGTCGACCGCATCCGCGAGGTCTGTGACGAGATCGCCGGGCAGTTACATCGGTACGACGGAACCGACTACGGGACGTTCGCGGTGCGCGCGTCCGGGAAACGCTGGGAGTTAAAACGAGACGGCGACCGCACCTCCTACCTCCGGGTCGGCGGCGAGGGCGGAATCTACCTCATCTCGCAGTACGAACCGCCGTCGGCACCCGACGTGCGAAACCTCGTCGACGACTTCGAGGCGTTCGTCGAAGCGTACAACGACCACGTCGACGACTTGGACGCAAGTCTCGCGCACGTCTCGCTCTGATCCGGTTTCCCTCTTCTGCCAGCGACGTTTTGTTCGCGGCGTGCGACGTGATCTCATGGCCGACCAGTTACTCATCTACGGAGCGTACGGATACACGGGTGCGTTGATCGCCCGAACCGCCGTCGACGAGGGTCTCTCACCGATTCTGGCGGGCCGACGCGCCGAACCGGTCGAGCGGCAGGCGACGACGCTCGACTGTGACCACCGCGTGTTCAGCCTCGACTACCCGGAAGTGATCGAGCGTCAGATCGAAGACGTGCCTGTCGTGTTGAACTGTGCGGGTCCGTTCTCGCAGACGGCAGCACCGCTGATCGAAGCGTGCATCCGGACCGGAACGGATTATCTCGACCTCGACGGCGAGGTGGACGTACTCGAAGCGACCGCCGAACGCGACCGCGACGCCGAACGGGCGGGCGTCACGCTGTTTCCCGGTGTCGGCTTCGACGTCGTCCCGACCGACTGCTTGGCGGCCTACCTGTCCGCGGAACTCCCGTCGGCGACGCGACTCACACTTGCGATGGACGGCCTCGGGACGTTCTCTCCGGGGACGCTGAAGTCGATCGCCGAAGGACTCGGTGATCCCGACGCAGTCCGAAAGGACGGTGAAATCAGCGACGTTCCGACGGCGTGGAAGCGCCGACGCATGGACTTCGGCGAGGGACCGAAAACTGCGATCACCGTTCCGTGGGGTGACGTCTCGACGGCCTACTACTCGACGGGTATCCCCGACATCGAAGTGTACGCGACGGTCCCCGATTTCGCGGCCGACCTGATCGAGCGGGGGCGGTCCCTGATCCCCCTCCTCGGCTTCGAACCGATCCAAGAGGGGCTGAAGCGACTCGTCGACGTCGTCGTCTCCGGGCCGACCGCCGACGAGCGTGCCCGGAGCGTGACTCGCATCTGGGGTGAAGTCGAGGACGACGAGGGAACCCGCGTCACCGCTCGACTGGTGACGCCGGACACGTACGACGTGACTGCGCATACCGCGGTCGAAATCGCAAAGCGCACGCTCGCGGGCGACGTCGGCGACGGCTTCCAGACGCCCGCCTCGGCGTTCGGTCCGGACTTCGCTCTCTCCTTCGAGGGCGTCGAACGCGAAGCCGTGAGCGAGGGAGAGGAGTCCGTTCGAGTCCGGGACTGAGAGCGGTTCGCGTCGCCGATCGCGAATCTGGGGGTTCGCTCTCCTGTTTGAGTCATTTTAGCTGAATTCACCGTTAGGTCTGTCCTAACAACCGTTATTGGCCATATTATAACTATTAGAGTTCTGTACTATCACCCGGTATGTCACGACGACATGCCCTGACGCGGAGAACCGCGCTGAAAGCCCTCGGTGCCGCCGGAATCGTCGGTGCCGCCGGAACCGGCATCTCCTTCGCAGCCAACGGCAGTTCGGACGGAACGAGCGATGGGAGCGGCGACTCGTCGAGTCCGCACCTCGCGTGGATGAAGAAATACGACCTCGACGTCTCGTTCGCGGACATCGCCGCCCTCGACGACGGTGGATACGTGGTCGGCGGATCGACTCCCGCCGCTGACGACGCGGCCCACCAGTTCTGGTTGGCGGCACTCGACGACCACGGCGAGATCCGGTGGTCGGACACCTACGGCGACGGGACGCTGAACGCGGTCGTCCCGGCGTCCGACGGCGGCTTCTTCCTCGTCGGTTCCCAGTACGCCGAGTCCGACTCCGGTTATCGGTTCCCCGAATTCGCGCGGATCGTGAAGACGAAGTCCACCTCCGACGGGGCGGCCCCCGGCGTCGACTGGACGAAGACGTTCGACGACCGCACCTACGAACTCGAGGGGAAGACGCACAAAATCAAGACGGACTTCGTCGACGCCGTCTCCGCCGACGGCGGTGTCGTCGCCCTCGGGACGTACGTTACGGACCTGAATCACCCTTGGACGCTCAAATTCGACGTCGACGGAACAATCGACTGGGAGACGAGGGGCAAGGGGTACTACGATCTCAACGCCCTCGATCTCGTCTACGCGAACGACGGTGGATTCCTCGGGATCTACACCGAGGAGGGCAAAGGCTCCGACGTACAGAAGCTCGATGCAGACGGGAACGAACAGTGGACGGACTCCTACCCCATGCCGTTCTTCGGCGGCGGGGCCCAGGACGAGAGCGGTACGTTCGGGTTCTTCGGTCGGATGAGTTCCGTCGTGGTCCGGACGATCAACTTCCGGTTCCTCTCGACCGACTCGAGCGGCGAGACGCGGGCGAATAAAGGCTACCGGAACGACACGTACCGCACCGTCGCGGGCGGGACGTTCGCCACCGACGACGGCTTCCTCCTCGCTGGTACGTCGACCATCCCGAGCAATACGGAAAAGCACGGGATACTCTCGTTCCTCGAAGTCGACCCCGACGGGACGAGACTGCGTTCGTTCTCCGTCCAGCGGGACGGCGAGAACTTGGCCTACGCCGACATGACTCCCGTCCACGGCGGATACGTCGTCATCGGGAGTTCGGACGGGAAGCCGATGACCGCCGAACTCGTCGTCCCCCCCGCGACGCGGGGGACGGCCAGTCGGGCGACGGCGGGCAGGGCGACGACGGCGACCAGTCGGGTGACGGCGGGCAGAACGGCGACACCGGCAGTGGCGACGGTGGTTCCGGTAACGACTCCTCTGGCAACGACTCCTCCGCCGATGACGGTGACTCCGGAAAGGACAGTTCCGGAAATGATGCGGGCAACGGGGGGGACACCGGCGACAGCGACAACTCCGACAACGGCGCTGGCGACACGGGCGATAACACCTCGGGGAGCGGTCGCAGCGCCGACGGCAACGATTCGACGCACTGCTGATCGAGCGCCCACGACTTCCGTCGATCTATTTTCGGCCGCTGTTGCGGTCTCGCTTTCGGGCCTCGAGCGTCCGCTGTCGCCGTCGAGTGAAGCGATTGATCTCGTGAAAAAATATATATGCCGTCTTCACAACTCGCGGTCATGACTCGCCACACCGTCCACTCGCTCGTCCGTCCGGTCCTCGTCCTGATCGGACTCCCGGTCGGATTGGGCGGTGTGGCGCTCGTCGGACTCGCCGTCGGGGCGCTCGCGCGAACCGATATCCCGACGTGGCCCGTTACCGACGCCGGCCTGTTGTCCGTCGCTCTCGGCGCGGCCGTCGCCGCGCTCGGCGTCGCGTATCCGGTTTCGGAACCGTCGTTCGGCGGTCGACTCCGTTTCTCCGCCGGTCGTCGGCGACGCACGCTCGTCGCCGCTCGTGGGGTCGTCCTCTCCGTCGGCCTCGGGTTCGCCGCACTCGGCGTCCTCGCGCTCGTCCAACTCGTCGTCCGCCCGTCGGGTGATATCTTCGTCCTCGGACTGCTGGCGGCGTTCGCCGTCCTGGAACTCCTCGTCGGACTGGTCGTGTTCGCGGGCGGGCTCGCCGTTCCGGCTCCGGACGACACGGTCCTCGGGCGCGTTCTCCGGTACAGCACCCGGCAACGACGCGTCGTCGGAGGGAGCCTGGGCTCGTTCCTGTTGCTCGCGCTCGTCGCGTCGATGGGGGTCACGATTTCCGCGGGTCCCGTCGTCCCCTTTGCACTCGGCGCTGGCGCCCTCGTCGCGTACGCGGCCGCCGCGAGTACGGTCTTCAGGCGACTCGGTGAGGCGGTCGTCGGCACCGGCGATCCGGTCCGCTGATTTCGATTCGATTAGAGCCGACTCGACTCGGTCTGATCCGATCCGTGATCGCCCGCTCGATGAGCCGTGTTATCACGCGACCCGTAATCCGGCTACTCCGATGGGTTCCAACACCCTTAACCGCGATTTTCGCTTAAAAATCGACAGTGACGCTGGCAATCGAGACGAGAGACCTCGTCAAAGAGTACGGCGATCTGCGCGCGCTCGACGGCCTCGACCTCGAAGTCGAGGAGGGCGAATTTTTCGGCTTGCTCGGTCCGAACGGGGCGGGCAAGACGACGTTCATCAACACCCTCGTCGGCCTCGTTCGAAAGACGAGCGGCGAGGCTCGCGTGTTCGGTCACGACATCGAGACGGAATATCGGGAGGCGCGCGACGCTATCGGACTCGCGCCACAGGAGTTCAACGTCGACCGCTTCTTCCCCATCCGCGAGGTGCTGATGCACAAAGCGGGCTACCACGGCATCCCCGAGGACGAGGCCGGTCGCCGCGCCGACGAGGCGCTGAAGCAGGTCGGCATCTACGGCAAGCGCGACCAGCGGTTCGACTGGCTCTCGGGCGGGATGAAGCGTCGCCTGCTGCTCGCGCGGGCGCTCGTCACCGACCCGGACCTGCTCATCCTCGACGAACCGACCGCGGGGGTCGACGTCCAACTCCGTCACGACCTCTGGGATATCGTCACGGAGTTGAACGAGCGAGGGACGACGGTACTCCTGACGACCCACTACATCGAGGAGGCCGAACGCCTCTGCGATCGGGTCGCCATCGTCGCCGAAGGAAAGAACGTCGAGGTGGCGACGCCGGACGACCTGATGCGCCGCGGGACCGACACCATCACCGTCGGATTGCGCGACCCGCCGGCGTCGACGCCGGGAGTCGTCGGTGCCGTCGAGGGTGCCGAAGCCGCGGAACTGCGTGACGACCGACTGCTCGTCACCGCGCGCAACGGCGGTGAGACCGCGCCGAATCTGCTCAACTGGCTCGAACGACAGGGACACGACATCCGCGACCTCGACATCTCGCGAACCTCGCTCGAAGAGATCTTCGTCGAGATGACGAACGAAGAACGCGAGGACCGCACAGACTTAGAAGACCGCGACGAACCGGAGGTGACGGCGTGAGCGTCGTCTCGGTCGGGATGCGGACGCTGGTCCGACGGGAGGTGCTGCGGTTCGTCCGCCGCCCCCGGAACACGTTCCTCCCGCCGTTCATCACCAACGTCCTCTACTTCGCCGTCTTCGGCGTCATCCTCGGGAGCCGAATCGGCTCGATCGCGGGCTACTCGTACATCACGTTCGTCCTCCCGGGGCTCATCGTCCTCGGAGCCGTCTCGAACGCCTTCGAGAACGCCTCGTTCAGCATCTTCCACGGCCGCTGGAACGAGTACATCCACGAAGTGCTCACGTCACCGCTCTCCTACACGGAACTCACCGTCGCCTACGTCGCCGCCAGCGCACTTCGAGGGGTCCTCGTCGGCGTCATCATCGCCGTCATCGGGCTGGCGTTCACCGTCATCAACCCCGCCTACGGTGAGGTGCCGATCGCTCACCCGCTCTACCTCGCCGTTTCGGTCGTCGTCGTCTGTACGCTGTTCGCCGCCTTCGGCGTCGTCGGCGGACTCTGGGCGCGCGACTTCGACTATCTCACGGTTCTGACCCAGTTCATCATTCGACCGCTCGTCTTCTTCGGCGGCGTCTTCTACTCGCTCTCCCAACTCGGGCAGTTCCGCGCCGTCTCCTATCTCAATCCGATGGTGTACATGGTCAACGCCGTCCGCTACGGCTTCCTCGACTACTCCGAAGTCGACCCGACCGTCTCGCTCGTCGTCCTCGTCGCCGCGACGCTCGCCGTCGTCGGCATCGACGTGGTGCTCATCAAGCGCGGCTACGGGCTGACCGACTGATCTCGACTACCCGTACACCCGCCGGACCGCGTCGGCAATCGCGTTCACCCGCGCGGCGTGTTCGTACGACTCCTCGCGGATGCCGTTCGTGACGTAAGCGAAGGCGATATCCGTCTCGGGGTCGGCCCAGCCGACGATGCTCCCGAGTCCGACGTGTCCGAACACCGTGTCTCCGCTGAGCGTCCCGAACAGGTCCGATACCGTACCGCCACGCCAGAATCCCATCGCGTACCGTGCCGGTCTGGAGAGCGTCCCGTCGTCGGCCGTCTCGATCTGGAGTTCCGTCGCCGCTTCGACCGTCTCTTCGCCCAGGACTCGCGTCCCGTCGAGTTCGCCGCCGTTCACCATGCACGCGTAGAACCGTGCCATGTCGTGGGCCGTGCTGATCCCGTTCGCGGCCGGGACGACCGCTTCCTGAATCGCGTTCTCGTTGTATATCTCGGCCGCGAGCGGCGGTGTGATGTCCCCGAGCCCTTCCTCTGGGTCGCGACAGCGATCGAAGGCGTCGAACCCGGCGAGGGTCGCCACGTTCTCCGGGCGGCCGTCGCGCACGCCGACGGACGTGTGATCCATCCCGAGCGGTTCGAACACCGCTTCGGCGGTGTATGCCTCGACCGGCTTCCCTGAGACGCGACGGATCAACTCGCCGACCATCCACCCGTAATTGAGTGTGTGGTACGCCGCGGTCGTTCCGGGTTCGGACTGCAAGGGGGCGTCTTCGACCGACTCGACGATCGCGTCCCAGTCGCCCCACTGCTCGGGGTGGTCGTCGACTTCGCTCGTCGGGACGCCGGTCCGATGACTGAGCACGTGTCGAACCGTGATCTCCGCTTTCCGCTCGTCGCCGCGATCGAATTCGGGCCAGTGGTCGACGACGGGGTCGTCGTAGTCGAGACGCCCTTCCTCGACGAGGTGATGGAGTGCGACGCCGACGAACGGCTTCGTACACGAGAAGACGAGGTGTCGCGTCTCGGGCGTGGTTTCGTCGCCGTCGGGACCTGTCGTCCCCCCGGCGAAGTCGACGACGCGCTCGCCGTCGCGGTACACAGCCAGTTGTGCGCCGTGGTGGAGGCCGACCTCCAACTGTCGGTCGAACAGTCGCTGCAATCGCTCGTGTGCGTCGTCGGTGACGAGTTCTGACATGGGTTTCACAGGTTCGAGAGCGACCGGCTTAGTCCCTACTGGTGATGAAGGGTTCTGCTGAATCCGTCTTCGTCCGTTCGCTCGGTCTGCGACGGGCCTACGGACTCCGCTCGATCACGCCCTGCGCGAGTTGCACGAGCGTCGTGGTCGGCGGTGTCGACGGCAGCACGGCGAGCCCCGATTTGGCTCGCTTCGCGTAGGCTGCGGCCGTCTCACGTCGCGTCGTGTCGTCGATGGACGCGACCGTCGACGGGTCCGGGGTCGACTGATCGAGCAGGCGCCCCGACAGCGCGAGTGCGACCCCGAGGTCCCGTCCGGCGGCACCGAGTTCCTCGACGACGTCTTCGGATGCGCCGCCGAAGAGGGCACCGCTTCGCGCTGCTCCCTCGGTCAGTGCCCCCGACGTCTGTTCTAAAATAGTGACGTACTGATCGAGCGTCCGGACGTCTCCGTCGAGCGCCAGCATCCGTCCCTGACAGAGTCGGCGACAGGCGGTCGTCAACGCGCGGAGACAGCGTTGCTTCGTCTGCGTCGACGCGTCGACGTCGTGGACGAAGTCGAACGCACGCGCGTGAAGATAGTCACCCGCGAGGATCGCGGTCGAGCGGTCCCACGCGTTGTGGACCGTCGCGACGCCGCGACGACGGTCCGTGTCGTGAATCAGATCGCCGTGAATGAGTGCGTACGCGTCGAGCAGTTCGATCGAGAGCGCCGCGGGGAGCGGTGCCGCACGGTCGGGGTCGCAGGCTTCCGCGACGAGTAAGAGGACAGTAGGCTGAACGCGAGACTCACCGGCGTCGATGAGGTGTCGGGCCGCCGCGTACAGTGACGACGCGTTCGAGTCCGGGAGCCGTTCGTCGAGTTCGTCGTCGACGGCTTCGGCGCGGCGGTCGAGTTCGGCGTCGTGTTCCGCACCGCTCACGTCACGACCTCCGTTGTCTGTTCCTGTCTCTTCGGCGTCAAACGTGGCACCCCGACGTCTCCGTCTTCGAACCCCGTCGACGCAACTGCTCGTGAAGCCAAGTGGTACCGAGGTTGTTGCATCCAGTGGTCAACTGGCTCACTACTCGTCGCCGGAAATAAAAAATACCCCGCCTTGTCGGACGATGTGACTCCTTTCGAAGGGGGTCAGTTACTCTTCGATGATCGGGGCTTCTGAGAGGTCTTCGCCGTCGGCTACGGCGTCGACGACTGACTGGGCGGCCCGCGCAGCGGCGTCGCCCGAGCGGTACGAGTCGCCGGTTCCGACCTCGCGTTGCGTCCAGTCACCGCTCCCCGAGCGCGTGTACACGTCGACCCACCAGTACACCTGCAGGTGACGGGAAAACTCGGTGATCGTGATCCGCGCCGTCCCGTCGGCGTCGACGTAATCGATACGACCGTCATCGACCGTACACGTCCACCCGGTCGGAAGGTCGAGTTCGTACGGATCGTCGTCGGTTCCGGTAGTCGGTTGCATCGTCGTCGCTCTATCAGTCGCTACGGAGTGAACGGCTAACCCTCTTTCCATTCGACTCCGTCCCGTCGGCTCGTTTACGTTTCAGTTTGCGGAGCGATTCGTGTACGCCGACGACCATCGCGGAGACCACGAGCACGAAGACGTGCTCTTCGATGGGGACGCCGAGGAGTTCGACGCCCGTCCGTAGCGGGATAGCGAAGACGCCGACGTGGAGGGTGTACCAGTCCCAGAGCAGCGCGAACGGGTACAGGACGACGACGGTCCGGGCCGCCGTGCGAAACGCGTCGGCGTACCGAAGTAGAACGACTGCGACTGTTCCCCAGAGTAACTCGGTTACGAGGTAGGTGTATCGACCGAAGACGTCGATGCTCGGGACCATGCACGAACTACTGCCGCGTCGGGGATAGGACTGGTGTCGGGTTCGATCGAACTCCGCTCGATCGACCGTCGGTCGCAGTCCCTCGGAACGTCACGACCCGGGTTCTCGACCCGGCGAACATTTATCGCGCTGAGTCCCCTGTCGTTCGACAAGCGATGGGTCTCTTCAGAAAACTCGGCCGGGAAGTGGGAGAGTTCACGCACAACGCCAAAGCCGTCGCCGAATCGGAGGCGGACTTCGAATGTCGGGCGTGCGGTGCGCGGTTCAACCGCTTCACCGACGGTTGCCCGGAGTGCGGGTCCGAAGACGTCGTCGAGGTCGGGGAGGACACCGACGAGACGGCAGAAACAGAGTCCGAAGCGGCGAAAGCGGAATCCGCGGCAGAAGCGGACGCAGAACCGACACCGGAAGCCGAACCGGCGGCAGGACCCGAATCGGTGGCCGCTACTGACGACTCAGACGGGTCCGCCACCGAAACGGGTGACGCCGACGCCGCCGCCGACACAGACGACGCCGCCGGAATTGTCGATGCCGACGACGGCTCGACGGTCGACTCAGACGCGTCTACCCCCGAGACGGCGGACGCGAAAAAAGACGAGTCTGCTCGGTAGACGCTCTCGCCGTTATTCGTCGAGTCGTGCCATCTCGTCGTCCGAGAGTTCGATCGCCGACGCTTCGATGTTGTCGTGGAGGTGCTCGACGCTCGACGTCCCCGGAATCGGCAGCGTGACGTCAGAGTGCTGAAGCTGCCACGCGAGGGCGACCTGATACTCCGAGGCGTCGTGTGCGTCGGCGACCTCGTCGACGACGTCCTTCTTGTCGCCGAGGTCTCCGGCGTTGATGGGTGCCCACGGGATGAAGCCGATATCGTTCTCTTCGCACATCTCGAGTACGTCGTCGTGTTCCCGGTCGGCGACGTTGAACCGATTCTGGACCGTCGCGATGTCGACGATGTCGCGGGCCTGTTCGAGTTGGTCGACGTCGACGTTGCTCAGACCGACATGCTCGACTTTTCCTTCGTCTTTCAGTTCCGCGAACGTGGTGACGGCCTCCTCGAAGTCGACGTCGGGGTCTGGTCGGTGGTACTGGTACAGGTCGATCGTGTCGACTTTGAGCCGATCGAGGCTGCCGAGGATGGCGTTACGGATGTACCCCGGTTCGCCACACTTCGGCCACGAGCCGTCGCGGTCGTCACGCCAGAGGCCGCCCTTCGTGGCGACGACGAGGTCGCTCGGATACGGGTGGAGCGCCTCGCCGATGAGTCGCTCGCTGACCGCCGGACCGTAGGAGTCGGCGGTGTCGATGAAGTCGACACCGGATGAGACCGCCTCGTGGAGGACTCGCCGGGCTTCCTCCTCGTCGTCGGGCGTTCCGATGATGTTCTCACCCGTCAGCCGCATCGCACCGAATCCGAGTCGATGGACGGTCAACTCGCCGCCGATGTCGAAGGTGTCGCTCTGGTTTTCGATTGCCATATCCGAACTATCGGTCGACAAGGGGTAGCCTCTTTGGCCCCCAGCAAACGACAGGGGTTTGGAAACGACGAAGTACTCGCCGCGCCGGTGTGAGTCGCGGTCGACGCGTCCGTCTCGACCCGACGGAGTTGAAACCGCGATCGACACTCTGGTACTCTGAGAGTGACCACCGGAAATCGACCCCTTGAGCCGCTCTCCGACGGTCGATCGAGCGGATATTCGTCCCGATATCCACGCCGACCGTGTGAACGGCCGCGACCGACGCATCGAAGCCGATAGAGCCGCTACACACGCCGATGAGTCGCTGCGAGATCTGCGATCGGGACGTGGAGACGACTCGACATCACCTGATACCGAAAGACCGCAAAAACAGCCCCATCGCACGGGTGTGCCAGCCCTGTCACCAGCAGATCCACGCCGTCTTCACTCACTACGAACTGAAACAGCGGTTCGACTCCATCGAGGCGCTTCGGAAGTCTGCGGAAATGCAGAAGTTCGTCCGCTGGGTTCGAAAGGCGAATCCGTCGCACGTTCGAGTCGACGACACGAAGCGCGTTCGCGACTGGCGGAGTTGAGTGGCCGCCCGGCGTTTACCGTCGCGAGCGGACCCAGACGGCGGCGATGAGGATCACGAAGAGCGCGAGGACCGCCAGCAGTTTCGTGTCCCCCCGATTCACTGGTGACGTCGAATTCGTCGATTTCGTCGACTGCGTGCTCGATCCGGTTATCGACGCCTTGTTTTTCGACTGTTTCGCAGCCTGTACGTGGACGGTCTTCGCGTGCCCGTCGACACTCAACTTGTGTGTCCCGCCCCCATGGAGACGTTGAGTGAACGACACCGACTGTTCGCTGACGCTCGATAGCGTCACGTTGGTCGAGTTGACCACCTTCCCGTCGAGCCTCAGATTGACCGTTCCGGTCCGGTTGCCGGGCTGCGTGTTCAGCACCATCGCGCTGATCGTCACCTTGCCGCCGTCGTCGACACGTTGCTGGTCGACGTGGACGTTTCGAACGAGCAGGCCTCCCTTCTTCGCCGGTCCGCTGCTGTTGTTCGTCGTCTGTTTGGATGGCTTCTTCGTGGTCGGCGTGCTCATGTGACCGCCGCAGTGAGACCCGCGTTCGATGGTGATCTTCGACCCCATCGTGAGGTTGTACATCTTTCCGTTCGCCCCGCGGAGTTGGAAGGACGTGATGTTGTCATTCGGCGTGACGCCGTATCGCTTCCAGAAGGTCGCGTTCTGGTTGAACTGGTTCTCGATCGTGATCGGCCCCTTCATGTTCTGGAGTCCGCGGTAGGCGCCGCCGTCGTTTGTCTGCGGCCGCCACGCCCAGTCGGCTCGGAAGCTCCCGCCGTGGAACGCCGAGAGAGCCGGGCCCGATCCGTTAGCGAACTGTCGACTCTGGTAGTGGTAGTACTCGGTCTTCCACTTGCCGGGATTCTGGTACGCCGAGCTATTGTTCGGCGGACTCCCGCTGTGAATGACGTCTTGGTCGTTGTATTTCGGCGTGTAGTCGTTGAAATACGCCCACTGGCCCTTCGGGAGGTTCTGGAACTCGAACGAGACGGCCCCACCGCCGGACGAGTTCTTGTTCCAGCCGAGATATTTGTGGTTCCAATAGAACATCTGTGATTTGATCTGTCGTCCCGGTCCGAGTCGGTCGTGACGGATGACGAGGCTGATCCCCTTCGGCCCGTCGTAGAACCACATGTGGCTCTGGTTGTTTGACGACCAGTTGTACATCCCGTAGGTCGACACCTGCCACGGCTCGTCGCGGTATGGTTTCGCGAGATACGGCGCGTCTTTCTCCGTCTGTCCGTACGGTTCGCCGCTCCCGTGCTCCCCCGAGGGGTCGGTGTACGCGAACCGATAGTCCATCACCGATTCGATCGTCGGCGAACCGCTCCAGTTCGAACTCGTGTACGGTCCGAAGGGTTCCGTGAGGTTCTGTTTCTTTGCCTGTGCGTCGGTTCGCACCACGTTGGGTACGATCTGCGAGTCGCTCGGTCTGTACGCCTGTACGACGTAACACGCCCCTGACGGCTGCTTGACGGTGAACGTCGGCCGATCGCTCGACGCTGCCGAGACGCCGGGCGAAATCGTACCGAACGGCACTGCGGTCACTAGCAGGATGACTATCGTGAGTCCGAGCGTTCGTTTGGAGGTGGATTTCATCAATTACCGAATCGCTACGAGAGTGTGGTCCTTTGTTATCTCATGGCTGAAAATCCGGTATCCGAAGGATAACCCACCGAAAATAATCTCCGTGAGACGCTCTCTCTGCGGTCATCGCGTGGTACGATTCCCTTTCCGGGGGGCGTGAGCGGGAAATCGGGCTCACTGAAGCGGGTGGAACCACACGGCGGCGACGAGGAGCGCGAGAAAGACGTACGACCCCCGGATGAGCAACATCGTCGCCAGTCGGTCGTCCGCACGTCGTGCCACTAAGGCGACGGCGGCGAACGCGAGCACCGCGAGCACCGAACTCGGGGGAAGCACCGACGCGACCGCGAAGGCGACGACGACGAGCAGTCCGGCGGCCATGAGCGCGTAGGCCGTCGCGCGCGCACGCCGTCGCCCGAGGACGACCGCGACAGTTCGTTTGGCGATCGAGCGGTCGTACTCGTAGTCTTTCGCGTCGTCGACGATCTTGATCCCCGAGAGGATGACGACGAAGACGACGGCGAAGGCGACGACGACCGCCGAGAGCGACTTCGTCTGGACGTAGTAGCCGCCGAGGAGTGCGAACCCGATTCCGAGCGGATAGCCCGAGGTCGCGGTGACGGGATTCGTGTCCATCTGCGGGGCGTGGAGGTAGCCGATCACCCACCCCGGAAGCGTCAGCAGTGCGGCGATCGGCCCGACGAGGATGCCGATGGCGATCGTCCCGACGAAGAAGAGCCCCGTCGAGACGGCTAAGGCGGTCCGACAGCCAGCCGCGCTGAGTGGGTGGTCGTCGTCCTCTTCCCGGTAGTAGAAGTCGACGTACCCGTCTTTGACGTGTGCGGTGTAGAGCGCGCAGAACGCCGTCGCTACGTGCAGCAGTGCCAGCGAGACGACGAACGACTCGGCGAGGACCGCCCCGAACAGCGAGGCGGCGAGCGGCGGGAGCATGAACACCGGGTGGATCTGAGAGGCGAAGGCGCGCGCCGCCGCGCGGGGGCCGGAACCGTGGCGTGCGAATGCCATGCAACAGAGTACCACGGTATCGACTGCAATGTGTCCTCGGGCCGTTCGCACGTCGTGACCGGCCCCTCGAAGAGCGAGTCGGCCGGTGGTACGATCCGATCTGTGGCGCGTTCTCCGCGGGACTCGTCATCGGTCTCGTGTCCGGAATACGGGTTCGATTCGTCGCCGCTCGGAGTACAGGACCTCCAGAACGGCCAGTGTGAGGAAAATTCCGCCGACGTAGTAGAGCATCGTCGGTTGCGTCCCGAGGTAGTGCCAGAGGATCAGGAGGACGAACGAGACGGTGCCGACGAGACCGAGGGCGGGTATCCACGGTGAACGGTCGGCCTCGGGGGCACGGAGGCAGATGTAATTCACCGTCCCGAAGACGAGGGCGAATGCGATCGACGCGAACGACGCGATCCCCTCGAGTGTTCCGAGTACGGTGAACACGGCCGTGAGACCGGCGGTGACCACCAGACTCCCCGTGGGTACTCCCTGCTTGTTCCGAAACGAGAACAACTGCGGGAGCGCACCTTCGTTCGCGACCGTATGCGCGAGTCGCGCCGTACCGAACAGCGTCGCGTTGATCGCCGACGTGGTCGAAAACAGCGCGGCCAGAGAGACGAGAACGAACGCTGCCCGCCGGATTAGTGGGTCGGTAAAGAGCATACTCGCGGCGACGGCGAGGACAGTCTCCTTGGACCGGAGAATCTGTTCGGGTGAGAGTACCGTCGTCGTCACGAACGCGACGAGGACGTAGATCACCGTCGAGACGGTGATCGAGAGGTAGATGCCCTTCTTCATGGTGTCGATCCCCCCCTCGATGTCGGTGTACTCGTAGGTCAGTAGTTGGAACCCCTCGAAGGAGACGAAGATGACCCCGATGCTCACGATCGGCGCGAGCAGGCCCTTGGAGAAGACCCCACCGACGAACGGCCGGGGGCCGTGGCCGACGAAGATGGCCCAGAGGCCGACGAAGCCGAACGCGAAGAGGATCACAACCTTCGCGTACACGAGAATGTCCTCGGACTCGCCGCTCTCGCGTACTCCCACGAGGTTGATCCCGGTGAAGAGGACGATGATACCGACCGAGAGCGCCCCTCGCAACCACGTATCCGTCGTACCCACGATGAGGCCCGCCGCGAACGACCCGAACGCGAAGGCGTACATCGACATCGTGCCGACGTAGCCGACGATCAAGGTCCACCCGACCAGCCCCGCGACGTTCTCGTTGCCGGTGTAGTGTTCGATGAACGTGAACGACCCACCCTCTCGATGGAAGTGAGCCGTGAGCCGGACGTAGGAGTATCCCGACGCCATCGCGATTACTCCGGCGATCAGATAGGCGAGGAAGGCTGCGTTGCCGGCGATATCGGCGGCGACGCCGAGCACCGCGAAGATTCCACCCCCGATGAGTCCGCCGACTCCCATCGCCACGACTTCTCGGAGTCCGAGTTGGTCCGACATAGTGGGTATCGATCGCGCCGAGTACGACGCCGAATCGTCCGGTCGCTCAAAACCTAAACGCTCCGGCGGACGCCGCCAGGCCTCCGATAAACCGACGAGTGATCCGTGGCCGCCAACGGTCTTTGCGTCGACGCGCTTCGTCGGGAACCGGGCGAGGGTAAAGCGCTCGTTCGTCCCGTTACACATGACGTTCGCTGGGGGGTGAACATCTTTGTACGATGCGGGGATATGCGGGGTATGGACTGCCCGCAGTGCGAGAGCGAACTCGTCACCTACCACTACCGGGACCACGAGGCGTCGGTGTGCGAGTCCTGCGGCTACGTGGGAATCTTCGCCGACCACAAAGGAGAGCCGATTCAGGTCGAATCGTGGCACGAGGCGCTCCGTCGCTTCCGCGACCGGGAACGCGGCGATTCGACCGCCGAGTGAGGTCTGTCACTCGGCTTCGACGGCTCGCTCGATTTCGAATCGAGCGGTCGATTTCGGACTGAACCGGGGTTCAGTCTTCGGCCGCGGCTTCGGCTTTCTTCTCGTTCCTCTTCGATTTCTTCGACTGATTCGACTGGTTTCGGTGGGCCTTTCCGGACGCTTCCTCGTCGGACCGGGCGGCGACGAGCGCGCCGCGCGAGACGCTGTACATGGGCTCGTCCGCACGGCGGACGTTGCTGATGGAGAACGGAATCGTCGCGTCGCGGAGGTGGTCCTCGAACAGTTTGTCGAAGCCGTCGGGGCTCGACGTCCCGCCGGTGACGACGACCGGCACGTCGAGTCCCTCCTCGACGTCCTCGTCGTCGACTTCGCGGGCGATGTTCTCGATGACGTAGTCGAGCAGGTTCTCGTAGTAGATGGCGAGGGCGCCTTCGACGCCACCGACGTCGGTTCGGAAGTCGAGCTTGAAGTCGTCCTCCTTGATCGAGGTCACCTTGTCGACCGGCGTGCCCGTCGCGTTCGCGGACTGCTCGTCGATCCAGTCGCCGCCGCGGGCGATGGAGAACTTCATGACCGGCACCGCGTAGTAGGCGAGACAGACGTTCGTCATCCCGGCACCGAAGGAGACGCCCAGCCCCGTGAAGTTGTTGTCCGCGAGTTCGCTGTAGATGACCGCCATCCCCTCGTTGATCGGTTCGGGGTCGTACCCCATGTCACCGAGCATCGACTCACAGGTCTTCTCGTGGTACAGCGTCGAGAGGTCCGAGTCGATCGGGTCCGCGGGCGACGAGTAGAACAGCGTCTCGCCGGGGTAGGACGGCTCGCCGACGACCTGTTCGGTGATGAGCTTGATCATCGGAATCGCGGACGCCTCCTTGCTCGAGAGGATGCCGCGCTGCATCGGACGGCGCGTCTCGCGGTTGAAGATGTTCGCGAAGTTCAGGGCGTCGTCTCCCACCACGTACACCTGATCGTCCTTGCGGATGTGCAGGACGTCACTGCGCGACAGCATCTGCTCTGCCATATCGCTGTATTCGATCTCCACGAAGGAGTTTCGCTGCTGGACGAAAACGGTCTCATCGTTCTCTTGGCGACTGGAGACGATGTTCATTGTCCCCACGTCAAGTCCCTTTGCCATGGCCGACAGGATTAATCTATCAGTTATAAGTTTTCTGCCGAGTCGTAACCGAAAGAATGAATATCAACTGCGATGACCAATCCGGACTCGTTCGCGAATCGTCGGACAAGCCGACCTGAGTCGGGCGACCGCCGCAGTATCGTGTCAACGATCTCTCTAGCACCGTCTCGCCGGACTGATTCTACCGCGTCTCATCGAATCAACGACTTGACGCGAGCTACGATGCCGTCGGGTTGCGCTTCGGCTTCTCGGCGTTGCTGCTCTTTGAGTTGCTGTAACGCCGCGAGTTGGTTGTCCGTCCCGCCGCTGCTCTCGGTCTTCGCCTGGCCGCCCTGGAGGTTCCGCAGTCCGGCCACTGCGTCGTCGACCCCGGCCGACCGACTCGTTTTCGCCGTCGCCGTGTCGAGCGAACTTCGGTCGATGTCGTCGACGCCCGCCGTATCGAGTTTCAGTCGCTTGGTTTCGGTCTTCGCGACGCCACCCCACGTCACGTCCGCGTTCGCCATCGCGTCCTCGTAGTCGCGCTGGGCCCGCTCCTCGGTATCGTCGTCGGATTCGTCGACCGAATCCTCGGGGTCGACCGCGATACCGCGGGCCTGCTCGACGCGGTAGCCGACGAGCGCCGCGCCGGTCGAAGCCGTGTCGATGACGAGTCCGACGGCGTACAGCGCGACGATTCCCGCGCTGCGGTCGGTCGTCCCCGTCACGTTCCAGTGGTAGGGATAGGCACCGGTGAACTGCCACACGCCGACGAGACAGATGACCGCCCCCACCACGGCGGCGTAGACGACGCGGCGATCGACCGGAAGGAGCACGGTGATGCCGAGAAGCAGTGCGGGAAGCCCGACGGCGCCGGCGGTCGACGCCACCTCGCGGAGCGTGTACTTGAACATGTGGTGGTCCGGTTGTGTCGTGCTCCAGAGGAAAACGACGATGCAGACGACGCCTAGTGCGATGCCCCCGAAGAAGAGGGTGAACCCGGCGTACACGTCTCGTCGGCGCGCTGGCGGACCGACGTAGCGTTCGTACCATTCGAGGAGGCGGTTCTCTGACTCGGACTCGCTACTCATGGCCTGCCCATATGATTCAACCTATTTGACTGTTCTGTCGAGCGATGATTCGTCGACAGTACGGTTTCTGTGATCATTCCCGAAACGTTCACACTATTTCGCTACGCAGACGGCACAAAGAGATGGTAACGAGAGATACGGCAGGCAAGGGTCTCCTCGCGGGCGGCGTTCTCCTCTTGGTCGGTATGTTGGTTGTGAGCGCTGCGTTAGCACCCACTATCGGCACCGCGAGCGCATCGAACGACACACCTGACGTACTCGTCGGCTCACAGGGTGGCGGAGCGGGGCTTCACCACTACGGCAGCGTCTACGAGGTCGAAGGCCAGAACCGAACGTGGCGCGAATACATGAAAGACGGGAGTTACTTCGGCGCGACGAAGCTGAAAAACGGCAGCGTCGTCGCCGGATTCATGCAGGACAGCGGCTACCAGCAGTGCGGGCAGTTCAAGTCGCCCTGCGCGCACACGGGCTTCCGAATCATCGACCCGAACGCGACGCCGAAGCCCAAAGTCGTCTACGAGTGGAGTTATCCGGTCCGGACGCCGACGGACACCGAAAACCACGACGTCGAGCCGCTCGGTAACGGGAGCTTCCTCGTGACCGACATGCAGACCGAGCGGATCATGATCGTCAAGCACGGCAAAATCGCGTGGCAGTGGGACGCGAAGACGGTCTACACGAACGGCCCCGCAGACCCGACGAAGCACGACTGGCTCCACATCAACGACGTCGACCGGATCGCGCCCGGAAAGTTCCTCGTCTCGGTCCGAAACCGGAACCAGTTACTCGTCGTCCAGCGCCAGCAACACGGCGGAAAGGTCGTCGAAGTCATCAACAAGGCCAACACGTCGAACGGCATCGGCATGGGTAACGACAGCATCATCAGAGGTCAGCACAACCCGCAGTGGCTCGATCCGGGGGCGATCGTCGTCGCCGACAGCGGCAACAACCGGATCGTCGAACTCCACAGGAACAACACGACGAACCGCTGGCACGTCGCCTGGTCGATCGACTCGGCCAACGGCGTCCACTTCCGCTGGCCCCGTGACGCGGACCGCCTCCCCGACGGAAACACCATGATCACCGACTCGCTGAACAAGCGCGTCCTCTTGGTGAACCAGTCCGGGAACGTGCTCTGGAGTTACCAGACGCCACAGATTCCGTACGAAGCGGACTACCTCCCCTACGCCGAGCAGGTCGGCGGGCCGCGGTACACCGCGCAGAACGTCAACGGCCCCGGCGGAATCCCGGTCCTGACGTTCCTCTTGCAGGTGATCAAGGCGAGCTACCCGCTTCCTTACTGGTTGTCTGAGACTCACGTGTTCCTCGGGCTCGTCTCGCTCGCGATGGTGATCTCCGGCGGCGGCCTCTGGACGAGCGAATGGTGGAGGCGGCGTCGATGACCGACGAACGATCCACCGACGAGTCGCAGACGACGGACGACCCGCTCGGGTGGGAGACCACGGGTACCGATATCGACTACTCGTGTCCCGGTTTCGACGTTCGGCGCGACGAGGTTCGCCTGCCCGACGGGACCGATACCGACTTCCACTACGTCGACGAGCGGGAGGCGGTCGTCGTGCTCCCGTTCACGCCCGACGGCGACGTCGTCGTCATCGACGAGTGGCGACAGGCGGTCGATCGGATCAACCGCGGACTCCCCGCCGGCACGGTCGAAGCCGACGACGATGATCTGGAGACCGCCGCCCGACGCGAACTCGCAGAAGAGACCGGACACGAGGCCGAGTCGGTCGAACACCTCGTGACCGTCGAACCGACGAACGGCATCGCGAACAGCGTCCACCACCACTACGTCGCACGCGGCTGTCGGCCGACCGCCGAGCGAAACCTCGACTTCAACGAGAGCATTCGGGTCGAGACCGTCACCTACGACGACCTGCTTGCCGCCGTCGTCGACGGCGACTGCCGGGACGGCCGGACCGTCCTCGCCGTCTCGCAGTACGAACTGACCGACCGCTGACCGAGACTGTCGTAACTGTTTTCCGGTGTTCGCCGACCCGCGTCGGCGAACTGGCGAACTGACTTACAATAACCCCTCTGAGACAGTTCATCCCCGACAAAAATCACTCTTCAGGGACGAACATCTTTTGGAGCCACCACACGGAACTACCGATATGGAAACTGCAACGGAGGCGCTCCCTGGCCGCGTGCGTGCGGTCGGTGTCGTCATCCTGGTCGCTCTCCTCGGATTCGCGGTCGGTTTCGTCGTCGTCTTACTCGCTGGACTCGGCCTCAAGGCGGTCGGAATCCCACTTTCGCCGCTCGTCCAGATCGTCCTCTCGCTCGCCTGCGTCACCCTCCTCGGCTTCGGGGGGACGGCCGTCGCCTACGTTCACTTCTTCCGCGGCCGTCACGTCGGCGAATACGTCGGCATTCGGTTCCCGACGACCCGAGACGCCGTGATCGTCGTCGGTGGGTGGTTCCTCGCGCTCTGTCTCGTCTTCGTCGCCGGGATCATCATCCAGACGATCGGTGTTCAGACCGCTAGCAACGAGGCCGCACAACTGGGGAAGAGAGATCCGACGGTGCTCCTCCTGCTCGTCCCGGCGTCGCTGCTCATCATCGGTCCGGGCGAGGAACTCATGTTCCGGGGCGTGGTCCAGCGCCGACTCACCGAGTCGTTCAGCACGCCCGTCGCCGTAACGCTCACTGCAGTTCTCTTCGCGTCGATTCACTATCTGGCGCTCGTCGGCTCCGGACCGGCGCGGTTCGCGTCCATCGCGGTGTTGCTCTTTCCCGCGTTCGTCCTCGGAACCGCCTACGCTTACACCAAGAACCTCGTCGTCTCGATGCTCATCCACGGCAGCTACGACGCGACTATCTTCGCGATGGTGTATATCGTCGTGAAGTACGCCCCCACGCAGTCGCCCGCGTTCGGCGCGCTCTCGCACATTCTCCACTGAGTTCTCTCGCTCGTCCTCACGGACCGTCTGCGACTCGCAGACGCGAACTATTTTGTTACCGCGAAGATACGATCGACTATGGTCCAAACTAGCTCGTCTCGCATCCCGAGCGTCTCGGGACGTGCGGTCGAACGAACGGTCGCCGTCCTCCTCGCCGTCTCCCTCGGTTGTTTCGCGCTCGACCTCGTCACCGGACGAAGCGTCCAGCCGATCCACGGCGTGGCCGTCGTCACCGCCCATCTCGCGGTCGTCTTCGGGTTCGTCCTCCCGATCGCGGTACTCGCACACGCCGCCGTCGGCACCGTCAGTTCGACCGTGACGCGGCCGAGACTCGTCGAAGTCGCGACGTCAGCCGGTTCGCTCGGCTGTTTCGCCGTTGCCACGGTCGTGTTCGAACTCGCTCCGAACAGCGAGGCCACGGTCCCGCTCCTCGCCACCGGGGTCGGCGGCGTGCTCGTGCTGATCGGTCTCGTCGCTGCGGGTCGGTAGCGTCTCCGCCCGACGACCTCGGCACGGAATACGCCCGGCAAACGCAACCCTTACCGCTCGCCCGCCGAAACGCCGCAGCATATGCGCGACTGTTTCGAACTCCGTGACGGCGACGCAGCGGGCCGCCTCGGAAAGCTCACGGTGCCGCGGGCGGGGGTGACCGTCGAGACGCCCGCGCTCCTCCCGGTGGTCAACCCCAACGTACAGACCATCTCCCCCGCTCGCCTCGAACGCGAGTTCGGCGCGGAGATCCTGATCACCAACTCCTACATCATCCGCAAGACCGACGACCTGCGCGAACGGGCGCTCGACGTCGGCCTCCACGAACTCCTCGGCTTCGACGGGGCGATCATGACCGACTCGGGGTCGTTCCAGTTGGCCGAGTACGGCGACATCGACGTGACGACCGACGAGATTCTGACCTTCCAGCACGATATCGGGAGCGACATCGGGACGCCCGTCGACATCCCGACGCCGCCCGACGTCGACCGCGAGCGCGCCGAAACGGAACTCGAAGTCACCGAACAGGCGCTCGCCGACGCCGAGGCGTTCGACGCGGGTGACATGCTCGTCAACGCGCCGGTGCAGGGGTCGACGTTCCCAGACCTCCGGGAAGCCGCGGGCGCACACGCCGCCGAGACCGACCTCGACGTGTTCCCCGTCGGCGCGGTCGTCCCGCTCATGAACGGGTACCGCTACGCCGACATGGTCGACGCCGTCGCCGCCGCGAAACGCGGACTACACGAGGACTGCCCGGTCCACCTCTTCGGCGCGGGCCACCCGATGATGTTCGCCCTCGCCGTCGCCATGGGCTGTGACCTGTTCGACTCGGCGGCCTATGCCCTCTACGCCCGCGACGGGCGCTACCTGACGGTCCGCGGCACCGAACAACTCGCGGACCTCGACTACTTCCCGTGTACCTGTCCGATCTGTTCGGACTACACGCCCGCCGGACTCCGCGGTCTGGACGACTCCGAGACCGAGCGACTCCTCGCCGAACACAACCTCCACGTCACCTTCGGCGAGATGCGCCGCATCAAGCAGGCGATCCGGTCGGGTCGACTGCTCGAACTCGTCGAGACGCGCGCCCGCGGACACCCGGCGATGCTCGACGGCTACCGAGCGCTCTTAGACCACGCCGAGCAACTCGAACGCGCCGATCCCGCGACGAAGGGCGCGTTCTTCTACCTCTCAGACGAGAGTGCGCGCCGCCCCGAAGTGCTCCGTCACAGGCAGCGACTCGACCGCCTCGACGTACCCGACTCGCTCCTCCTGACGGAGGCGGGGGTTCCCTCCTCGCACGACTACGACGCCGTCTGGCGGGTCACACCGCCGTTCGGTCCCTTCCCGCGGGCGCTCTCGGAGACGTATCCGCTGACGGCGGAGGTGCCCGAGCGGACCGACCGGAGCGCACAGGTCTCCGCCGCGAAGGGCGTCGCGCGGCTCGTCGAACTCAACCCCGACGCGTGCGTGACGTTGGCCCACGACGACTGGGACGACGACGCACTCGCGCTCCTCCCCGAGACCATCGAACTCGAGTCGCTCCCGGAGATCAGAACCGAACTGGAGTTCGACTCGGACGGCGCGACCGGCGGCGAGGCGGAACCCGCCACTACCGACGTCGACGCTGATAGTTGCTGAGGCTGACAGTCGCTGACGCTGACGACGCTCGGTTCGATAGTCGCTGACGTCGACAGTCATTCGGTCCAGACGCTGTCACACAGTCGGAATCGTGCGAGGCTAGAAGCCACTGGTCGTGCGACGTTCGACCGACATGTCTCTCGTTTTCAGATCACCGAACGGGTACGTACAGGGTCGCGGCGTCGCCGCGGACCTCGGGATGCACGCGGGCGACCTCGGCGAGACGGCTCTCCTCCTCGCGGACGACGTGGTGATGGACCTCGTCGTCGATCCGGTCGTCGAGAGCCTCGAAGCGAACGACGTCGCCGTCGAGACCGAGGTCTTCGGCGGCGAGTGCTCGGCGACCGAGATTCAACGGGTCACCGACATCGCGGCCGAGTACGACGCGGACGTGATCGTCGGCGCTGGCGGCGGGAAGGCCCTCGACACGGCCAAGGCAGTCAGAGAAGACCTCGGTGTCGCGATGGTGTCGATGCCGACCGTGGCGTCGACGGACGCGCCGACGAGCAGTCTCTCGGTCGTCTACAGCGAGGACGGCGAGTTCGAGGAGTACCGCTTCCACGCCCGCAATCCCGAACTCGTCCTCGTCGACACGGAACTCGTCGCCGCCGCCCCGTCGCGTCTCTTCGCCTCCGGGATCGGCGACGCGCTGGCGACGTGGTTCGAGGTGGACGCGACGGTGCGCTCGGACGGAACGAACATCTTCGGCGAGCACCCGACCGTGGCGTCGAAGGCGATCGCTCGCCGGTGCTACGACACGCTCCGGGCACACGGCGTCTCCGCGCTCGGGTCGGTCGATCACGACGCCGTCACCGAGAGCGTCGAGGCCGTGACCGAGGCGAACACGCTCCTCTCCGGACTGGGCTTCGAGAGCGGCGGACTGGCCGCCGCCCACGCCGTCCACAACGGACTGACCCAACTCGAAGCGACGCACGGAGCGACTCACGGCGAGAAAGTCGCGTTCGGGACGATCGTCCAACTCGTTCTCGAAGGCCGAAACGACGCGTACATCCAGGACGTCGTCTACTTCGCTGACTCGGTCGATCTCCCGGTCACGCTCGACGGAATCGGGGTCACGAGACTCTCCGAGGAGGAACTCGACGTGGTCGCGGAAGCCGCCTGCGCGCCCGACGAGACGATCCACAACGAACCGTTCGAGGTGACGCCCGCCATGGTCCGAGACGCCATCATCGGCGCGGACGCGCTGGCGCACCGATACCTAGGCTGAGCGCGCCGATTCGAGTCTGATCGCACCGAGTCAGTCCGGACCGCGCTGGTTCAATCCTCCGTCGCGTCGTCGTCGACTGCCTCGAAAACCGACGACCGTTCCGCTTCTCGATTTCGGCGACCGAACCACCGACGGAGCCACCGCTCCAGTACCGACCGGATCGGCTGGTGGCGTTCGACGAGGATCGTGGTCCCGTCGAACCGCTCGCCGACCGTCTCGGGGACGTCGCCGAAAAGCGCGCGCGGGACGATGCCCTCCCGAGCGGCCCCGACGACGACGGTGTCGACGCCGCGGCTCTCGGCGTAGTCGACGATGGTCTCGGCGACGTCGTCGCCGTCGACGAGAGCCGTCCGGGCGTCGATATCGGCTTCGACTAACTCGTCGCGCCGCGCGTCGAGGAGGCGTCGGCCGCGCTCTCGGTCCCGTGCGTCGGTCACGACGTGAAAGAGCGTCACCCGCGAATCCGGCGCGGCGATCGCGGCGGCCACGTCGACCGCGAACGCGGCGTGCGATCCGCCGATGACGGGGACGAGGATCGCTCCCGTTTCGGGCGGCGTCGTCGGCGACGGCGTTTCTCCGGTCGCCCTTCGCGTCTCTCGTTCGCCGACGTTCGTGACGACGACGTCGCACTCGGCGTCCTCTACGACCACGTCGATGGTCGATCCCAGCGCGTAGCCCGCGGTTCGGCGACGACGACCGCGCCAGCCGAGGACGATCAGGTCGCTGTCGTGCTGGCGAGCGACGTTGACGATGCTTCGGCCCACGTTCCGACCGACCGTCACACTGCGGTGGACTGGTACGTCGTCGGGGACGTACGCGGCGGCTTCTCGGAGAAGTCGACTCGCGTCGTCGGCGAACCGTGCACCCTCCCGAAGCGGCGTCTGTCGCGGAACCGTCACGACGCTCGTGAGGAAGATCCCGCCGTCGTTACGTCGGGCGAGGGCGCTCCCGAGAGCGACGAGCGCCGGTGCCGTTCGGGGGTTCGAGAGCGGGACGAGTACCTGATACGGGCGCTCGCGTTTCGCACGGACCTCGCGAAGCGTCTCGATCTCCGACGCGACTTCCGTCGCCCGGATGCGACCCCGCGAGTAGCCGAAGAAGACGACGACGCCGAGGAGCACCCACCCGGCGGCGATCCCCCACGCGAGCGGGCTGTAGTTGAAGAAGTAGACGGCGAGAAAGAACTTCGAGAGGATACCGACGATCGGGACGTAGGGGAAGAAGGGGACGACGTAGCCGTACGTCAGTCGGTCGCTGTACTTCCGACGGAGGCGGATCATCGAGTAGTTCACCTGCAAGAACAGGAGGAGAAACATCAGGTCGGTCGCCGCGGCGACCTGCGCCAGCGGGAGCGTGACGGCCATGAACGCGATCAGCGCACCGCTCAGGAGCACGGAGATATGCGGCGTGCGGTGTTCGGGGTGAATCCGTCGAAACACGTCCGGAAAAACCCGATCGTGGCCCATCGCGTAGCCGACGCGCGAACTGGAGAACGTCGTCGCGTTCAGCGCCGCCAGCGACGAGAGGATGCCGACGAGGAGGACGATCAGCGTCCCGTACGGGAGCAATTGGCCGACGGCCCGTGCGAGTCCGAACTCGCCCAGACGACCGTACACCTGCCAGAGTGTCGGGTTCGGCGGCAACGTCGACACCGTCGAACCGCCGATGCTGTTCGTCGACCGCGCGACCCGGAGCAGTGACGGCGTCAGTCGAACTGCGCCGAGGAGAACGATCGCTACGAGGACGTACAGCGTGACGACGACGAGCATCGAGTAGAAGACGGCCTTCGGGATGGATTCCCTCGGATTCTGCACCTCACGGCCCGACTGGACGATGATCTCGTACCCTTCGAAGGCGATGAACGTCAACCCCATCGCGAGGAACACGCCGCCCGCGCCGTTCGGGAAGAACGGTTCGAAGCTCGCGGCCGGGTTCGGACGACGAACCATCGCCAGTAGCCCGGCGACGACGAACACCGCGATGATGAGCAGTTGAACCGTCGTCACGGCGTTCTCGGCTCGACTCGTCTCCTTCGCGCCGCGGTAGTTGATCGCCGTAAAGACCGCCGCCGCGGCGACTGCCGATACCTTCTGGACGACGGCGGCGGGGACGCCGAGTCCGCCCGGAAAGACGTATCCTGAGAGGACGAGCGAGAGGAACGAGCCGAAACTGAGGATGTAGAGCGACCCGGCGACGGCGTGGGCGAACCAGCTCATCCAGCCCGAGAGAAACGCTTGCGATCGGCCGAGTGCTTCGCGGACCCAGAGGTAGCCGCCGCCGGGTTCGGGGAAGGCGCTCCCGAGTTCGGCGTACACCATCCCCGTGAAGATGGTGATGAGTCCGTTGAGTGCGAACGCGAGGACGAGTGCGGGTCCGGCGACGCCCGCCGCCAACCCGGTTAGGACGAAGATGCTCCCGCCGATCATCGCACCGACGCCGATGAAGACGATGTCGAACAGCGTGAGTTCGCGAGCGAAGTCCGGTCGGCCGTCGTCGTTCTCGCTTCTCGACCCGCTCATTCACTCCTCGTCTCCGTCGTCGGGTGCGGCCGAGAGTCGCGCGAGTGGACCCTTGCGATATCGTCCCGCTGCGATGGCGTCGACGACGTATCGTCCGTGGAGAACCGCCGCCACGAGTGCGACCCATGCGCCGAGCGCCAGCGACGCTCCGAGGGCGAGATCGAGAGCCATTCCACGGTCGGTTGTCGATTCGTGAACAAAAGCGTCTGGTTGCGGTGCGTCGACTGCGACGTCGACGGCGTCGCCTCTCATCGGTCGCAACGGTGGCGGACGCCGTTCTCCGGCGGAAGCGCCAGCTCCCGACGACTCGACCCGACGAGACCGCCGAGGCCTCGAACCACCGAAACGATAATCCCTCTCCAATCCGTCGTCCGAACGACACGATGACGGGCGACCCGGGCTCGGACGACCTGCTGGAGGCCCTCCGCCGAGTTGTCGCCGACTGCGACGGACCGCCCGATTCAAAAGCGGTCGACCGCCGAACCGACTTCTGGCCCGCCGACTACGTCGCCGTCTTCGGCAGTTAGTCGAACGCGCTGGCGCTGGTCGGCGTCGATCCGTCGGCACGGCGGTTCGACGTTCCCGACACGGATCTCCTGGTCGAACTCCGACGGCTCGGCGACGAAGTGAACCGACGACCCACGTATCGCGACCTGCTGATGCGTGCGAACTACGACCGGCGGACGTACCAACGCCGCTTCGGGTCGTGGCGCGAGGCGCTCCGCGCGGCCGGATACGATCGCGCGGACGGTCCCGCCAACGAGGAACGGTTGCTCGCGGAACTCCGCCGAGTTCGACGACGACCTCGGCCGGGAGCCGACGTACGAGGAGATGGACGAACGCGGTGACTTCCCCGGCGTGACGTATCTGCTGACGTTCGATTCGTTTCGAGACGCGTTGGACGCGCTCGACGACGCGACGTCCGCCGATCGATGACG
This sequence comes from Haloferacaceae archaeon, assembly GCA_963715525.1. Taxonomy (GTDB): domain Archaea; phylum Halobacteriota; class Halobacteria; order Halobacteriales; family Haloferacaceae; genus MFD01721-c6. Next base: position 2,735,244 of record OY970248.1, on the reverse strand, counting down.
AGTCGGTCCTCGGGAGGGCGTCGACCACTCTCCGCCGTACCGTGACGTGACTGTCTTCGTAACCGTGACGTTTCGCTATACCGTGTGTGTCTATCCCATACCGTGTCTTTAATGATTAATTACTCTCTCCACACATTTTAACATGATTAATCATTATGTTTATGGCCCCCGAATCAGTCTCAGTTACTGCTGACGATGAGCGAACAGCAATACCCCGACTACACGCAGCGCGAGATAGACAACCCGGCGGGCCGCGAGTTCCGCGAGATGCTGGACGAACAGGACTACGTGTTCGCACCCGGTCTGTTCCACGCTCTCGATGCGCGACTCGCGGAGCGCGCGGGCCTCGACGCGGCCTACATGAGCGGCTACTCCACGGTGCTCGGCCAGTTCGGCTTCCCCGACCTGGAGATGGTGTCGATGACTGAGATGGTCGAGAACGCAAAGCGCATCGTGGACGCGACGTCGCTCCCCGTCATCGCCGACTGCGACACCGGCTACGGCGGGACCCACAACGTCCGCCGCGCGGTCCGCGAGTACGAAAAGGCCGGCGTGGCCGCCGTCCACATCGAAGACCAGACCACGCCGAAGCGGTGCGGTCACATCGCGGGCAAGCAGATCGTCTCCCGCGAGAAGGCGCGTTCGCGCTTCGAGGCGGCCGTCGACGCCAAGCAGTCCGAGGACACTGTCGTCATCGCCCGCACCGACGCCTACGGGTCAGCGAACGGCGACTGGGAGGAACACCTCGAACGCGGCCGCATCTACGCGGACGCCGGGGTCGACCTCGTCTGGCCGGAGATGCCGGACCCCTCCCGCGAGGACGCCGTCGAGTACGCCGAGACCGTCCACGAGACCCATCCCGACCTCTCGCTGGCGTTCAACTACTCCTCGTCGTTCGCCTGGTCAGAAGAAGATGACCCGCTGACCTTCCGAGAACTCGGCGACCTGGGGTACGACTACATCTTCATCACCCTCTACGCGCTCCACTCGGGCGCACACGCCGTGTTCGAGGACTTGCAGAACATCGCCGAGAACGCCGAGGAAGCGCAGTTCGACCTCGAAGGTCGCTATCTCGGCCACGAGACGGAGTCTCACCACGACCTCTCGCTCGTCTCCCGCTACCAGGACATCGAGACGGAGTTCGACCCCGAGGCCCGTCGTCGCATCAACAACTCCGAGGGCTACAGCGAAGACGAGAACGAACCGATCAGCACCGAGACCGGCACCGACGACTGACGGCGGTGCGCCGCCGATCGGCGTCCGCCGCCGCCGCGGTACCCGTCGACGCGAACCCCGCCGACTCCGACTCACCACGCTCGTGGACGCCTCGGCGACGATCCAGCGTCGCCGAGTTCGACCGCCCTCCGCTCCGAACTTTTTCGCGCTCCGATCTGAACTCTCCGACCCCGATCCGGAATCGGCGCGAATCGCCGCCGATCCACGGAAAGCAAGATAGTTCACCCTCCGCCGCCGACGCCGATACATGACCGACTACTTCGAGGTCCACGAACACGACGGGGCGGCCCGATTCGGGGAGGTCCGCCTCGATCCGCCGCTCTCGACACCGGCGGTCGTCGACGACCGCATCGAAGACGCCGGCAGCCTCTGGGCGGCCGAACGTGAGGTTCCCGACGGTGACGAGGGCGTGCTCATCGTCCTCCCCCACCGGGCGTTCCCGGCCGGGACCCACGACCCCGTCAAGGAGTCTTTCGCCGTCGAATCGCCAACTGTCGACTACCCGAGTGCCGTCGTCACCGCATCGGACGTCGCCCGCGACGTCGGCGCGGACGCGTACATTCTCTCCGACGCGCCCGGCTTCGTCGGCCACGCGGCCGCGTTCAAAGACGCAGTTCTCGCCGCGAAGGAGTCGCTTCCGGCCGACACGGCACTCGTGCTCTCCGGGGTTGCCACCCCGCGTAACGTCGCGACGCTCGCCTACGCCGGGGTCGACCTCGTCGACGCCAAGAAGGCTCGCGTCAGAGGGCTCGAAGGGATGTACCTCACGAGCGAGGCCGAGTACTTCCTCGAAGATTTAGACGAGCTACCCTGTGCGTGCGCCGCCTGTCAACAGCCACGCGAGGAGTTCACCCGCCGAGACTGCGCCGAGCACAACGTCGCGGCGCTTCGGGCCGAACTCGCGACCGTCCGGCGACGTATCCGCGACGGCCGACTCCGGGACTACGTCGAAGGGCAGGCCCGCCACGACCAGTGGTTGACCGCGACGTTCCGCGAGTTCGACCAGCAGTACGGCTACGTCGAGGAACGGACGCCCGTCCTTCGGGATTCCGAACTCACGGCCGCGACCGAGGACTCGCTGCGCCGCGTCGAGATCCAGCGCTTCGCCGAGCGCGTGACGACGCGCTATCAGAACCGATTCGAGAACCCACTGGTGCTCGTGCCGTGCTCGGCGCGAAAGCCCTACAGCGAGTCACAGAGCCACGGTCAGTACCACGACGCCATTCAGTGGCGTGCGCACACCGTTTCGATGACGTCGCCGATCGGCGTCGTTCCGCAGGAACTCGAACTCACCTACCCGGCCCAGCACTACGACTCCGTCGTGACCGGCCGTTGGTCCGAAGACGAGAAAGAGTTCGTCGCCGAGGTGCTCCGGCGGTATCTCGAACGCAACGAGTACTCCCGTGTCCTCGCCCACGTCCCGCCGGAGGGCTACCGAGACATCTGCGAACGCGTCGAATCCGCGCTCGGCCTCGACTTCGAGTACACCGTCGAAGATCACCCGACGACCGAGGAGTCGCTCGGGAATCTCGCGTCGACGCTCTCGGGTGAACTGAAGTACAGCAAACGCGAGCGCGAGCACAACACGGTGAAGGCGCTCGCCGACTACATGTTCGGTGACGGCGCGGGCGACGACCTCTTCGCGGACGTCGACGTGCAGACGACGAGTCGATATCCGAAGCTGCAGGTCCGCGACGCCGACGACGTGCAGTTGGCGACGATGGTTCCCCAGTACGGCGTCCTCTCCTTTACGCTCGAAGGCGCACACCGCTGGGTCGACAGCGACGCCCCGACCAAACGCGTCGAGATCGACGGGTTCGTCCCCCGTGGTAGCGTCCTCGCACCAGGCGTCGTCGACGCCGACGAGGACATCCGTGTCGGCGACGAAGTCGTCATCGAGGGACCGAAGGCGTTCGCAGTCGGGCGGGCGACCATGTCCGGTCCGGAGATGATCTCGTCGACACGCGGCATCGCTTCCGAAGTCCGACACGTCGAAGAGCGCTGATCACGGCGCAACGGTACAGAAATGCTCCGTTGTGCGTACTACTGTCGAAAATCGGTAGGTGGTGTCGGCGACGGACTCGCAGCCCGCATCACGTTCTCCGAACGTGGTGGCTGACCGTCAGAGCGGCAACTTACGCGTCCGTTGTAACCGTTCGCCGGACTTCTGTGTCTCGCTCGGTGACTCCGAAACGCGATCCTAACTGTTCCGTGTCGGAGGAAATGGCGTCCTAGGGCGCCTGATATCCGCATTTTGGGCGCTTTTCGATGAAACGGTCACGGTCCATTTATCCTAGCGAGACCCACCAGAGAGTACCTGGTATGCGAATCAGTTCGCACACCGGCCCCACTATGACCACACAAATTCAATCCGGCGCGCAGCACGACCGCACCGATCTGCGGGGACTCATCGTCGCGAACGCCTCTACGGAGGTGGCAGATGTACTCCGCTGCTAGCGACGTGCGTGCGCCGTGTGGCTGGGTTTGCATTCGCGCCACCGAGGACGAATTGCTCTTCCGGGAACGGGACAAGCGCGAGCGGCTCCAAGCGATCAACGCTGGCAGCGGGTGGGAACTCCGTCGTCAACGTCGGATCGGCGAAGCCGTCTCCGACAGCGTCGTGGGCTACGCGACGTCTCGCGACCGTGCGCTGGCCGCCCTGTTCGACAGTATGACTGACGACGGTTGGACCGACGAGTCGGTCCGTCGGACCGTCGATCAGGGTCACGGCGTGACCGCTATCGATCCGCACCGATCCCCGCTTCCACGATACGCGCCCCGTGGCGAGACTCGCCCCGTCCCAGGACCGACCTACGCGCCCAAACTTCGGACGGCGGCGGACGGCGGTGACGCCGGCTTCAGCAACGAGTAATCGGTCGACCTCGAGGTCTCGACTGCGCCGAACTCTATTTCTGCGACCGATCTCTCCTTGTCGTATGCGACAGACATGTGCGTACGTAGCGTCGACGCTCGACCGGAGATGCGGTGCGACACGGGGTGACGACGAGTGACCCTCCGGCGGACCCACGCCTGTTCCCGATGCGGGACGGATATCGACCCCGGTGACGTCTTTTCGGCGGTCGACGTGCTCGATGCCGACGGCGAACTTCGGGTTCTCCTCTGTACCGACTGCGGTCGAGCGCTGCGTTCGTTTCTGTCCGGTGACTCCGGTGACTCCGGCGAAGTGTGAATTCGGCGAGAGGAGTTCATCTCACGCTCACGGTTCGACTGTCCGTAAAACAGCGAAGCGATTCGATCGCCGGTCGGAATTCGAGACGGCCTGAGAGAGAGGTGCGGCCGTCGTGGTTGGCACCGTTTGAACGTCTGAGACCGAGAACGCTCGCCGGTAGGGCGACTTACTTCAGCGCCTTGATCTTCGACGTCGTGACGACGTTGACCTTTCCTTTGTTCTTGTACTTGGCGATGTTCGAACACATGTTCTCGAACTCGCCTTTGTTGTTCTGGTCCTTCGTTCCGAACTTCATGAAGTACGGCGTGTACACGCCGCGGTACGGGGCGATCGCCTTCAGTTGGTTGTTGACTGCGTGCGGCGAGTTCGGCCGAGAGCGGTTGATGAAGTACGGGTTGAACTGCGACGCCTGGGAATTTCCGTACTCCGACCCGTCGAACGAGAGGTAGGCCCGGTCGAAGTTCTTGCTAACGAGGTCGATAGTCTCCTTCGAACACGCACCCCACGGGTAGACGAACGTGCTGATGTCCTTGATTCCCTGTTTCTTCAGGTAACCCACCGCGTAGTCTATCTTCTTCTTCTGCGTCGACGGCGAGACGCCGGTCATCTTCTGGTAGTCGCTGCTCGCGCACGCGACTTCCCAGCCCTTCTTGACCATGGAGTTGATCTCGTCCATCGACATGTGTCCTTTCGTGCCGATCTGCTCGGCCGGGACGGCGATCGTGCCCTTGAATCCGTAGCTCTCCATGACGGGGAATCCCTGCGTGTAGAGCGAACTGTCGATACCGTCGAACATGATCGAAACTTGACCCTTGTTCGACGGCTTGTCGTTGAAGCGGAGTTCGTCGACCCAGTATTCCATCGTCGGCCGGTTCGGGTGATGGTCGACGGTGATCAGCATCGTCTTGATCGCGTCCATCTTCGCGCCGACGCTGTTGATGGAGGGGTTGATCCGAATCCATCCCTTGGGGTGGGCTCGGGTGAGCTGCTGGAGGAGCTTCGTCCAGTTGCCGCCCGCGTCTTGGAGCCAGATTCGAACGATCGTCGGTCGCTGTTTCATCGGAACGTCGATCGCGACCGAGAGGTCTTTGTTCGAGAAGTCCATGGGCACCGGGAAGTGCCGTCGGATGGTACCGCCGCCACCCTTCACGTGGAGCGAGCCCTTTCCGCTGTACACGTTGCTCGTGTCGATGGCCGCTCGGACGTTCGAGTCCGGCTTCCACGCGTTCGGGTCACTGAAGGACGCCGCACCCTGATCCATCGGCTTGTAGGAGCCGGGTTGGTTCGTGTGCTGCTGTGACGTCGTCTGTTGTGTCGTCGAAGACGATTGCGACGTCTGTGACGTGTTACTCGCTTTGGAGGTCGTCGTCGACGTCTTCGTCCCAGTGCTCGACGTACTCGATGCACTGGACGTCTTGCCACCTTTCGAACTGTTGTTCGAACTAGTCTTGGAGTTACAGCCAGCAAGTGCAGTCGTTGCGACGACGCCAGCGAGGTATTTGCGTCGGCTCAGCTTCCGGTCAGACACCATGACTGCCCGATTGAGCGGGGTACCTATAACTACGGGGGTCATAAGTACGATCTGACTACAGCTTTCGTTCACTATTTCGAACCGCTTAATTTCGTCATACCTCGCCACCACCCAACGATCGGTGTCGCGGCGGTCGATAGCGAAAACGACCTCGTGACGGGGTAATCTCGCATTTCGAGTCGCGACGGGACGCCTTTCGCTCCACCTCTCGCTGCTTTAGGGAGTTGGTAGCCAGTGGGTCAATATTCGTTCGACGACATGAGGCTCAGATACCGCTTAGCCCCTTTAGCATCAAGTTAACCGTCTCTTGGGGCTGACAGACGGTCGTTCGAGACTGCCGAGTGAGACGACCGGAGTTCCGATCCGTTTGCTGGCTCCGATGTCGGGAAGCTTTTGTTCCGACGACGGTCACTCTCGGCGATGACTCTCCCGCGCCGACTCCCGGCGACCGTCTCCTCGCGCCGATTCCGGTGGGCACTCGTCGCCGTCGTGGCGCTCGCCGTCTTCGTCGCGTCGGTGAGTCCGGTCGCGCCCGGGATGGCCGCGTTCGGTCCGTTCGGACTCGTCCACCGGGACAAGTGGGCCCACGCAACCGGCTACGCCATCCTCGCTGGGACGCTCGCCGCCGCACTATCGACCGAACGTTCCCGCCGCTCGCTCGTCCGACTCCTCGCGGTCGCCTTCGTCGTCGCCGTCGCCTACGGGGTCGGCATCGAACTCGTTCAAGGGGCGATTCCGACCCGCGACGAGAGCGCGATGGACGCCCTCGCCGACGCCGTGGGCGCGCTGGTCGGTCTCGCCGTCTGGTCGGTCGGGAGTCGGCTTCGGACGCGCACCTGATCGGCTTCGAGCGCCTCGACGAGTCGGTCAAAAATCGGCCGCGTGGCACCGACTACAGTGGCTTCAGATCGGATGGCTGGACGACTTCGAGCTTCCCCTTCTTCTGGTAGTCGGCGACGAGTGCGCACATGTTTCGAAGCTCCCCGGGGTCGTTCTGGTAGTTGTGGTCCGGGGTACTGAGGTGATTCATGTAGAGGTTGTACAGCCCCCGATACGGGGCGTCCTCTTTCAGTTGGTTCGCCACCGCCTCGGGGGTGTTCGGTCGCGACCGATTGATGAACGCGGGGTTCATCAACGACGACTGAGACTGTCCCGCTTCCGAGTCGTTGAATCCGAGGAAGCCGAAGTCGTGATACTTCTCTACGAGTTCGACCGTGTTTTGGTCGCACTGCTGGAGCGGGTAGACGAACGCCCGAATGTCGCCGAAGCCGTGCTTCTCGAGCGTCTGTTTGGCGGATTTGATCCGCTGTTCCTGTTTCGAGCGGCTGAGCCCGTAGAGCGTCTTCAGGTGGTCGCTCTGGCTGGCGATCTCCCACCCGGCGTCGTGCATCTCCCGGATCTGATCGAGAGTCATGCGACCGCTCTCGCCGATGAAGGCCGTCGGAACCGAGAGGAAGCCCCTCATGTCGTAGTCTTTCATGATCGGGAAGACTTCCGTGTAGATGGACTCGTCGATGGTGTCGAAGCTGAACGTCACCATGCCCTTCTGAGCCGTCTTCTTGTGGAACCGGATCTCGTCGACCCAGTACTCCATCTTCCTGCCGGGCACACCGTCGACGGAGATGAGGAGCGTGTTGATCTTGAACGTCGATCCGGCCGCGTCGTTGATGGACGGGTTGATCCTGATCCACCCTTTCGGGTGTGGGACGTCGATCTCCTGGATGAGCTTCAACCAGTTGCCGCCGGTGTCTTTCATCCAGATGCGGACGTGGGTCGGACGCATCCGCTCCGGGACGTCGATCGCGAGAGAGAGGTCCCAGTCCCGCACGTCGAGTGGCGTCGGGAAGTGGCGTCGAATCGTCCCCCCGCCGCCGGTGACGTGGAGCGACTGCCCGTCTACGAACGTGTTGTCCGTGTCCGCTTCGACGTGGACGCTGCTGTCGGGTTTCCACGCGCTCACGTCGTTGAAGGAGGCGACAGCGGGGTCCATCGGCTTGTACGACCCCGGCTGGTTCGTCTTCGGCGGTTCGTTCGTGGTCGTCTGCTGTTCTTCGGTCGACGTCTCCGTTTCGGTCGTCTGCTGCTCTCCGGTCGATGTCGCCGTTTCGGTCGTCGACGTCTTCGCGGTCGCCGTTGTCGTCGACTCGGAGGAGGACGTGGTCGACGACGTCGCGCCTGACGTTCCAGAACTGCTCGTTCCGGTCGTCGAACCCTTCTTCGAGTTCGAACCGTTACACCCCGCCAGCGCCGTCGCCGCGGCGACGCTCGCGAGATACGTTCGCCGATTCATGAATCTCCGCTTCATTGAAACCGATTCTCACTTCTCTCATATTATTACGTCGATGACAATAGCCTCCGAAGTATCGGGGGATACTCCGGTCGGATCTCGTCTCTACACCCGATCTATCGTCGGCGGTGCGCTTCCGCTGGCGGCGGGCGACCGAAGGGGACTTACCCGCCCGCTACCGACGACACGCCAATGAGTAAGCCGAGTCCCGAGGTGTACGAGCGGGGACGCGGGATGGACGCGCACAATCAGGTGATGCGCGGCATCCGGGCACAGAAGGACAAGACCTACGACGCCCACGAACCGACGCGTGTCTGGCTCGACGAGGACAACACGCCAGACGGCGTCAAGCAGTCGCTGACGATCATCCTGAACACCGGCGGCTGTCGGTGGGCGCGCGCCGGCGGCTGTACGATGTGCGGCTACGTCGCTGAATCCGTCGAGGGCGGCAGCGTGAGCCACGAGGCGCTGATGGACCAGATTCAGGTCTGCCTCGACCACGAGACCGAGGAGGCCGACGAGCCGTCCGAACTCATCAAAATCTACACTTCCGGCTCCTTCCTCGACGAGCGCGAGGTGCCCGCCGAGACACGACGCGCCATCGCCGAGACGTTCGCCGACCGCGAGCGCATCGTCGTCGAGTCGCTGCCCGACTTCGTCGACCGCGAGAAGTTAGCAGAGTTCACCTCGCTCGGTCTCGAAGCGGACGCCGCCATCGGACTGGAGACGGCGACCGACCGCGTCCGGCACGACTGCGTGAACAAGTACTTCGACTTCGACGACTTCGTCGCCGCCAGCGAGGCCGCCGCCGAGGCAGGTGCGGGTATCAAGGCGTACCTCCTCATGAAGCCGCCGTTCCTCTCGGAACCCGAGGCCGTCGCCGACATGAAGTCTTCTATCCGACGCTGTTCGGAGTACGCCCACACGGTCTCGATGAACCCGTGTAACGTCCAGCGATACACGATGGTCGACGAACTCCACTTCCGGGGCGGCTACCGACCGCCGTGGCTCTGGTCGGTCGCGGCGGTGCTCCGCGACACCGCCGACGTCGACGCGCTCGTCGTCTCCGACCCCGTCGGCCACGGCTCCGACCGCGGCCCGCACAACTGCGGCGAGTGCGACGACCTCGTCCAGCGGGCGATCAAGGACTTCGACCTCCGGCAGGACCCCTCCGTGTTCGAGCAGGTCTCCTGCGAGTGTCACGCGACGTGGGAAGCGGTGATGGAAGACGAGACGAGTTACGGAATGCCGCTGGTGCGCTGAGACGGAGGAACGGTAACCACCGCCTGAATATCACGACTGACGGATATTCTGTCTCGGTTCATCTGTCTCGATTTTCGACGTTCTTCGCGTTTGACGACCCTTTCGATCGGTACTCTGACCATTACAATGGGCTATCCACGAGTCTCCGACAATAGCGGTCGGTGTGACACTGCCGCTCTGGAGACAACGATGGAAGATACGTACACGGCATTCTACGGTCCGGAGGGAACGTTCGAGATCAGAGACGAAGACAACCCCGAGGCGTGGGTTACGACCGACGAGCCGGTCGAGGTCAAGTGCTGAGCGTCGACCTCTACACGGACGCCAGCGCCAACGCTGACGGTACTGATGCCGACGACTCTGATACCGGCGACTCTGATACCGGCGACTCGGAGCGGTGGCTCGTCGGTCGAACTCGCTTGGACGGCAAACTCGACAGTCGAACGCGCTTCTGATTCGCCGTGCGGTTCGTCGGTCGAGAGCGACGACGGGACACGGTAACGAGTGCTTTCTCCGGAGTAAGCGGTGAGTAGCAAACACGCCCCGAGCCGTGACCGATTACAAGAGATAGACGATGGAACGCGAGCGTGGAGATAGAAGAGACGCAGACGAACCGAGCGAAGAAGAAGTGATTGTCGCCGCCAGCGGTGCGGGTGGGTGGATAGAAATCTGTGCTGCCGACAACCCGAGGGCGTGGGTCGCTTGCGACGAAGCGGTCGAAGTCGAGCGGTAGCGCCGAGGTCGACGCTCAGTTTTCGAAGCCGCGGAGGACGCCCTGGCCGTCGGTCGCGCCGAGGTCCGGAAGCGTCGCGCGCTCCGGGTGGGGCATCATGACGGCGACGGTGTCGTGTTCGCCGAGGATGCCCGCGACGTTGCCCGTAGAGCCGTTGGGATTCGCCTCGTCGGTGACGTTCCCCTCTGCGTCGCAGTACCGGAAGAGGACGCGGTCGTCGTCGTCGAGTTCGTCGTAGCGTGCGCTATCGATCTCGAAGCGGCCCTCGCCGTGAGCGATCGGAATCTCGATCACGTCACCTTCGTCGTAGGCTGCGGTCCACGGCGTCTCGGCGTTCTCGACGCGCAGGTGGACGTGCTCGCATTGGAATCGCGCCGAGCGGTTCGTCGTGAACGCGCCGTCGGTGAGTCCCGATTCGCACCCGATCTGTGCGCCGTTGCAGACACCGAGGACGGGCACGCCGTCAGCGGCGACGTCACGGATCTCGGCGAGGATCGGCGACCGGGCGGCCATCGCGCCCGCGCGGAGATAGTCGCCGTAGGAGAACCCGCCGGGGAGGACGATTCCGGTCGTATCCTCCGGAAGGCCGTCTTCGTGCCAGACGCGCTCGGCGTCGATTCCGAGATGCGCCAGCGCTTGCACGGCGTCGCGGTCGCAGTTACTGCCGCCGAACTCAACAATTGAAACGGTCATGCTTCGGCGACGACGACGTCGTAGTCGTGGATGGTCGGGTTGGCGAGCAGGCGCTCGGCCATGTCGGCCGCGCGCTCCTCGGCGTCGTCGGCGTCGTCGGCGTCGAGGTCGATCTCGAAGCGGTCGGCCGATCGGAGGGCGTCGAGTTCGAAGCCCAGCCGTTCGAGCGCGTGTCGCGTCGTCTCCGCCTCGGGGTCGAGGACGCCGTGTTTCAGGCGCACGGTCACCGTCGCGGTGTAGGCAGTCATCGGTCGATGGTGCGTGGTCATGCATCATAGGGGTTTTGGATGTGTTTGGATGGGCACGACCGTGGATAGGTCGACGCGACCGGCGGCGGCATTCGATCGTGACCAGCGACGGCCTCACCTCGTCGACGCCGACGACGCGGTCGGGGGCGGAGCGATGTCGACGACGGTCAACGACTCGTCGACGACGAGGTCGAGGGTGTCGCCGTCGAGTTCGTACGAGACGGTGACGCGGACGGGATCTTCGGACTCGACGGCGGTGCGACGGTCGTGTGCCCACTCCAGCGTCCACGTCGGTTGCGCTCGGAGGTCGACGCCATGTTGGTAGTGGAAGGCGACGACGGCGGGGTGGTCGAGCATCGCTGCCGACATGGAGAGCGTGATGATCTCGGGACAGCGCTCACAGTCGAACCGGACACGGGGGAAGTGATCGTCGTCACTGATCCGGAGCGTCTCGTCCGGTTCTAGTTGCACGCTCGGTACAATTCGCCCTTTACAACTCACACAGAACCCGCGCTTCACCTGATCGACGATTGCGTGCATGAATCGGTCGAACACGTCCGGGAGTTCGCCGGTGTCGTATCCTTCGATGATGCCCGGCGGAAGCCCGGTGTTCGAGAACTGCTCGTCACAGTCGTCACACGCGATGGTCATTCGCTCGTCTTCGTACCGCGCGAGTACCGTTCCGCCGCAAGCCGGACAGGGATCGTCGTAGGCGACGGTTATCGCCGAAGCCGGTGGATCGTACGAACCGGATCGAAGCGCGCCGACGACGTTCCACCCGGCGAGGCGGAGCTGATAACCCTCGGGTTCTTTTCGGATGAATCGGCCGACGAGCTTTCCGAGGTGGTAGTTGAACTGCCCCGAGTCCTTCATCCCGACCTGCTCTCTGAGTTCCGAGAACGACATCGGCTCGTAGGGCCGCTCGGACAGCGCGCGGAGGATGGCGATGCGGGTTTCGTTCCCGAGGAGCGCGAACGCCTCGTCGGGCGCGTCGGTGTTCGTCATGTGGTCGGATACGACAGAGCCGGTAATAACGACCGTGCGTCGTACGGACTCCAAACGCGAGTCGCCGACCACAGCGTCGGACTCCGGTGATGATCTCATCGACGGGCGGGCATCAGATCACCGGACTGCACCGGGTAACTACGGCCTGCCGGTCGGTAAGTACGCCATAACAAACCGCACCTACAACTCTCGTCTGAGTGAAAGATGCAACGAACGGAAGTCGTAAACCGGGGCCGGTTCGATTGCCTGTATGTTCAACCTCGAACAGTCGGAGGTGAGGTATGACGCGTGAACTAACCGAGATTACGGTCATCGGAGACGACAAGACGGGAATCGTCGCCGAAGTCACCAGCCTCCTGTTCGAGCGCGGAATCAACATCGAGGACATCGATCAGGCGGTCCGGGAGGGCCTCTTCCGGATGACGATGCACGTCGATACGACCGCGATGGTCTGCACCGAAGAGACGCTTCGGGACGCGCTCGCCGACATCGCAGACGAACTCGGCGTCGACATTCAGGTGCGGTTCCCCGCCGACCGCGAGACGAAACAGATCGCAGTCCTCGTGACGAAGGAGTCTCACTGCCTCGAATCGCTGTTCGAGGCGTGGGCGAACGACGAACTCGGTGCCGACATCGGCGTCGTCATCGGCAACCGTTCGGCGCTCGAACCGCTGGCCAGTCACTACGACGTCCCGTTCCACGACATCGCAGACGAGAAAGGATCGCCCGACGAGGATCGACTCCTCGACCTCCTCGCCGAGTACGACACGGACCTCATCGTCCTCGCGCGCTACATGCGCATCCTCGGGCCGAACGTCGTCTTCCGCTACGAGGATCGGATCATCAACATCCACCCCTCGTTGCTCCCGGCGTTCCCCGGCGCGGCGGCCTACCGGCAGGCCAAAGAGGAGGGCGTCCGCATCGCGGGCGTGACGGCCCACTACGTGACGACTGATCTCGATCAGGGGCCGGTCATCACCCAGCGGGCGTTCAACGTCCCCGACGACGCCTCGATCGACGGGATCAAAGCACGCGGCCAACCGCTCGAAGCGGAGGCGCTCCTCGACGCGGTTCGGCTCCACCTCGACGACGCCGTGACGTCCCACCGCGGTCGGACGACGCTCCGCGAAGACGCCGACGACCGCGACTATCAACTCGGGATGGACCCCAAGGTCGACCGGATCAACCCGGACCGGCCGATCGACGGGAAAGCGGACGTCCTTCGATCGGAGGAAGTGTCCGTTCAGGGCGACGACGACTGAGCGGCAGTAGCCGTTCGCGTCTCCGTGACGCGAACACGTACCGCCGCGGTGGTGTGACGACTGAGCGGTCCGTTTCGTCGGTTCGTGTCGCGTCGTACCCTAGACCGCCAAAGCCACGAGCGGGACGACTTCGAAAGCCCCGCCCACCGTGGGTCGATCAATCGTAACCCGTCGTCTCACCGACTCACGACGACCTGTAGAAACGTCCCGTCGTCGACCTCAGCAGCTCCGGTACGTCGCCGTCATCTCCCCCGCTTTGTCGAACACGACGAGGACGTTTCCACGGCACCGATCGGCGGTGAACGTGGACTTCTCAGTGGTTCCGTTGTCGGGCGTGACTGAGACCGTGAACCGCTTGCCCGCGGGTTTGTCGACACGACTCCACTTGAAGGCGGGAACTGTCTGGTTGTGTTTCACCTGATAGGTGTGTTCGAATAGCTGCTTGTCGTTGCGCTCGATCGTGACCTTGACCTCGTGTGTCCTGGTGTCGGTATTCCGAAGGAGGACCATATCCGAGTACCCTCCTTGCGCCTTGTAGATACCCTGTTTGGACTTGTTGCCGTTCGAATGCCCGCCGGGGATGGCGGCACACCCGGCCAGCAGCAGCAGCACGAGACAGGCGACGGCGCCGACGCGAACCTGCGTCATAGGTCAGGGTTCTCGCGGTGCGAAAGTGAGGGCTTCGGCCGTTGGCCGACTAACCTCGACGCCCTTCGGTCTCCGTCCGTCGCCCGTGAAGGCGACGCTCTCCGTCATCGACCGATGAACAGCGTGTCGTCGCCGAGTATCGGCCCGGTGGCGGGATCGAAGTCGATCCGATGTCGCCGCCGACACTGGGCGTGTGGCTCTGGCGCTTCGCGCCGAGCGCGTACGTCCAGCGTTCGTCTCCCGTGGCGGCGTCGTCGCCGGAGAGGTCGGCGTCGTGCCAGTGTGCGTGCGGAGCGATTCGGCGCTCGATCGGCAGACGGACCGACGTGCACCCGGCCGATCCGGTCAGGGCGGCACTCCCACACGCGGCGAGAAACGCGCGGCGAGACGTCGATGGAGGGCACATGTTTCAGACGTTCGGACGGTGAGATCAGTACTTTGTCGTCGTGTCGTTCGACGGATAGTTCCTCGACCTAGCCGAGCGCGTACACGCCGCCGCCCTTCGAGCCGTCCGAGTCGACGCCGAAGTAGATCGTGTCGTCGCCGAGTATCGGGCCGGTGCTCGGATCCACCTCCGCCGACCGGTGCCAGCGTTCGTCGCCGGTGGCCGTGTCGTACGCGAAGAACGTCCCGTCGTTCGTCGCCGCGGCCACGTAGAGGGTGTCGTCGGCGACGGCGGGCGTGTGCTCGATCACCGGACCGAGATACTCGACCCACCGTTGTTCCCCCGTCTCGATGTCGAACGCGAAGAGCGTGTCTTTTGCATCGCTGATCATGAACAGCGCCCCGCGTCCGACTGCTGGCGGGGTGTACAACTGCGAGCCGATGTTTCGGGTCCACCGCTCGGTTCCATCTGTCAGCGACACGGCGTTGATCGTCCCGTCGGTCTCGACGGCGACGACCGTCTCGCCGTGGATCACCGGCGGCGCGTAGCACTCGCCGACGTGTGCGGCCTTCCAGCGGAGCGACCCGTCGGCCGGGTCGAAGGCGTAGAGTCCGCCTTCTCCGCCGCTGCCCGACGTCGCACAGACGACGCGCTCCGTCGCGGCCGTTCCGAAGGTTCCGTTCAGCGCTCGCTCGCTCTGCCACCGTTTCTCGCCGGTGATCGCATCGAGCGCGTAGACGTGGTCGTCGCAGGCGTAGACCTGATCGCCGACGACCGCCGGCGACACGTTCGGATAGCCGTAGCCGACTTTGTACGTCCAGTGCAACTCGCCGGTCCGTCGATTTATGGCGCGCGTCCTGCCAGCGCTGGTGAGAAACACCGTCTCCCCGACGACTGTCGGCGTCGCCATGCCTCGCTCCTCGGCAACGCGCCACTGCTCCTCGCCCGTCTGCGCGTCGTGGGCGACGAAGCCGGAGAACGTCTGGCCGTCGTTCTCGTGGGTGTACCCTCGCCGGTCGACGCCGAAAAAGAGCGTCCCGTTCGAGAGCGCCGGTGGCATCTCGTAGTACAGTCCCGCCGGAGCGATGCGCTCGACCGTCGCGTTCGAATCTAGTGACAGTGCCGACTGCCGATGACTCGATCGCCGGGCGTCGTGTCCGAGCGTCGGCCACGGACCGACGTTCCCGGAGAGGTCGGCGTCACTTCGGTGATCCCGCGGGCGCAGTTTCCGATCCAACTGATAGACCTCGGCACGGGCGGACGTACAACCGGCGAGTCCGACGAGAGCGCCGCTACCGCACGCGGCGAGAAACGCGCGGCGCGACGACGACGGAGGGCACATAGGTCAATCGTCTAACTAACTCGACAAGTACTTTGTGCCGTGTCGACGCCGAGGTGTGTCGACCCGCGAAAACCCCGCGTCGCGGCATCGGAACGCACGGCTCGTCAGCGTCGAAGCTCGCCGGTGTCGAAGTTCGTCGGCGTCGAAAAAGCGGGGAAACCCCGTCGCGGAAAACTATTGCCTGGAGGGGGCCGAAGCGTCTAACGTCGTCAGCGGAGCGAGAAGTTCAGCGTCTTCGTCTGCGTGTAGTGTTTGACGGCCTCGAAGGAGGTCTCGCGGCCGATGCCGGACTGTTTGTAGCCGCCGAAGGGCTGGCCGGAGGGGAAGTCGTTGTACTGGTTGACCCAGATGGTGCCGGCCTCGATGTCCTTCGCCGCTTTGTAGGCCTGCTTGAGGTCGCTGGTGATGACGCCCGCGGCGAGACCGTAGTCCACGTCGTTGGCCCGGTGCATCATCTCGTCGTAGTCGGCCCACTCGAACACTTCTTGGACGGGTCCGAAGATTTCCTCCTGGACCGCGCGGTCGTCGTGATCGAGTCCGTCGATGAGCGTCGGCGCGACGAAACAGCCGTCCGACAGCGCCTCGTCGTCGGGCGCGCCGCCGCCGGTGACGAACGTCGCTCCCGAGTCGCGGGCCGACTGGATGTACTCCATCGTCCGCTCGACCTGCTCTTGGCTCACTTTCGGGCCGAGGCGAGTCGAGTCGAGCAGCGGGTCGTCGACGGTGAGGTCCTCGGCGGCGTCGGCGAGTCGGTCGAGGAACTCGTCTTTGATGTCGCTGTGGAGGAAGAGCCGCGAGCCGGCCGAACAGCACTCGCCCGTGTTGTAGAAGATGGCGAGGATGGTCGTTTTGACCGCCTGCTCGATATCGGCGTCGGGGAAGACGACGATCGGACTCTTGCCGCCGAGTTCCAGCGTGAGGTCGGTGA
Organism: Haloferacaceae archaeon; assembly: GCA_963715525.1. Taxonomy (GTDB): domain Archaea; phylum Halobacteriota; class Halobacteria; order Halobacteriales; family Haloferacaceae; genus MFD01721-c6. Next base: position 2,718,493 of record OY970248.1, on the reverse strand, counting down.
TGTGTTCGGCCGCACCCTTCATCACTTCGCGCCCGACCTCGGTCGAGCCGGTGAACGCGATCTTTCGAATGCCTTCGTGGTGAGAGAGCGGTTCGCCGGCTTCGCGTCCGAAGCCGGTGACGACGTTGACGACGCCGTCGGGGAGCACGTCGTCGATCTCGGCCATGAGTTTGAGGATCGAGAGCGGTGTCTCCTCGGCGGGTTTGATGACGACGGTGTTACCCGCAGCGAGCGCCGGGCCGAGTTTCCACGCGGCCATGAGCAGCGGGAAGTTCCACGGGATGATCTGCCCGACGACGCCGTAGGGTTCGCGGATCGTCTCGACGTGTCGGTTGTCGTCGGTCGGCACGGTCTCGCCCTCGTTCAGTCGAGCCGCTCCCGCGAAGTAGCGGAAGTGGTCGGCGACGAGCCACATGTCCGCGCGCGATTCGCGGATCGGTTTCCCGTTGTCGAGCGACTCCAGTCGCGCGAACTCCTCTTGTTTGTCCTCGACGCGCTGGGCAATGGTTTCGAGGACGCGCTGGCGCTTGCCCGTGGAGTAGCCCGACCACGTCTCGTCGTAGGCGTCCCACGCGGCGTCGACGGCGCGGTCGATGTCCTCTTCGTTACCTGCCTGCACTTCAGCCAGTACCTCGCCGGTCGTGGGGTCGCGCGTCTCGAACGTCTCGCCGGAGGACGAGTCGACCCACTCGCCGCCGATGTAGAGGCCCAACTGCTCGGGGACCACCTCGTCGGCCGTCTCCCGATGCCGTTCTTTGATCTCGTTTCTCCGTTCGGTTGCGGATTGTGAATCGGTAGACACTCGGCTCACCCTCCGGAGAGAATCCTCATAAATGTACGTCGTAGACGTCCGTCGACGTAACCACAATACGTTACAAATCGTAGCGAGTTAGCACGGAACGTAACGATTGGCGGTTTCCTCTCCTCGGGGGGTAGTCACCGGTCGCTCAGAGGTTCCGGACCGCGTCGACCGCGTCGCCGATGTCGGGCGCGTCGAACCACTCGAACTCGGTGTAAGCGTTCGTTCCGGCGGCGTAGAGGTCGGCGACGGTGTCGATCACACTCTCGGAGAGTGGCTCGGGCTCCTCCGAGCAGAGGTCGCGCCAGTCGGCGACGCCGCGCTCGTCGGCCTCGGCTTTGGCGTCGCCGACGGCGTCGACCCACGCGGGGTTCGTGCGCTTGTAGTACTGGCGGACGACCTCCTTCGAGACCTCCTGGCCCTCGTAGCTGAAACGGTTCTCGTCGAACGTGCCGACGACGTCGGCGACGGCGATGGTACCGTCGTGGTAGTAGCACTCGATCTTGCCGTCCTCGTGGACGAAGCCCGCGCGCTCGGCGCGTTCGGTGACGATGTGGTCGACGCTGAGGGCCAGTTCTTCGAGTCGGTCGATCTCGGCGGGACCGGCGATCTCGTCGGCTTCCTCGCGCGAGAGGTAGCGGTCCTGTTCTTCGAACTTAGTCGAGAACTCGACGACAGGCTCGGGGAGGTCGACGACTTCGTCGGGCCAGTCATCGTAGTCGAGACCGTAATCGGCGGGTTCGCCGCGTTTGCGGAGACTCGATCCGATCGGGACGGTGTTACGAAAGACGATTTCGAGCGGGATCAGGTAGTTGTTCCCGACCTCGCCGTAGAAGCCGTCGTAGTCGTAACTCTCGTCGAATTCGAGGTTCGGTACCTGCACGAGGTCGATGACCATCTCGCGGGGCGTGTCCGTGCACTCGGCGAGTTCCTTCGGTTCGCCGCCCTCCTCGTCTGCGACGCCCACGTAGTGAGTCGGGATGTGGTTCACGTCCAGCACCTCGAAGTTGAACGCACCCATCGTACAGAGCGCGGCTCCCTTGCCGGGAATCTGGTCGGGCATCTTCCCCCAGTCGAAGACCGAGTAGTCGTCGGTGAACACGAACCGGCCGCGACCGAGCGAGTCCGCGGTCGGCTCCTCTTCGATCCGGAACTCCTTGACGCTCGTCATGGTCGAGACGGCGCGCTCCCGATGCAAGAATCTTTCACTTCCGTGCGCACCGAACCGGGACTGGATCGCTTTTGATTACACGTTCGTGTATATTCCTCGCGGCCGAGGATACTTTGCACCCGCACGTTGACGAATTACCATGACGGAACCGACTCCGAGATCCATGCGAACCCGAGCGGTGGGCAGCCAATGAGCGACGGTCCGAGAGACCGGCGTGACGGCGTGGGCACGTCGATCGACCACGAGACGTGGACGGCGAGGCAGACGTCGACGACCGTCACCGTCGACGGCCACTCCCTGCGGATCGCCTACTACGAAGACGGTGCGAAGAGCGAGAGCGGTGACGGGAACGAGAACGAACGGCCGCCAGTCGTCTTCGTTCACGGTATCCCGACGTGGTCGTTCCTCTGGCGCGACGTGGTCGACGCCGTCAGCGACGAGCGTCGGGTGTTCGCGCTCGACCTCGCCGGATACGGCAACTCGGCCATGCGCGACGGCTTCGACCGCTCGATCCGCGCCCAAGAGGCGGTGCTCGACGCGTTCCTCGAAAACCACGGTATCGACCGTGTCGCCCTCGTCGCCCACGACATCGGCGGCGGCGTGGCGCTCCGCTTTGCGAGCCACCAACCGGAACGCGTCACCGAACTGGTGCTCTCGAACGCGGTCTGTTACGATTCGTGGCCCGTCGAGTTCATCAACGAGATGGGCGTTCCCGGCACCGTCGAAGGATGGGACGACGAAGCGTTCGAATCGAACCTGGACTTCGCGTTCGCCGAGGGCCTGTTCGACGACGACGCCTACGAGACGCACGCGGCGTTCGTCGACGGCATGAAAGCCCCGTGGCGCTCCGACGAGGGTCGAACCTCGCTCTCGCGGAACGCGGTGGCGACGAACACGAGTCACACGACCGAACTCGACTACGGGGCGGTCACGGCAGATACGCTGCTGCTCTGGGGGGTCGCCGACGTGCTTCAACCGCTCCGCTACGCCGAGCGATTGCAAGACGACATCGCGGGCGAGACGACGCTGGTCGAACTCGACGCGGCCTACCACTGGGTCGTCGAGGACCGCCCCGACGCCTACGCCGACGAGTTGCGCGGGTTCCTCGTGGGTGAGCGATGACGGTCGGTCTCCTCTTAGACGGCGAGTCGCCGGTCGCGGCTGCCGAACTCGCCTCGGAGTGCGGCTACGACTCGGCGTGGCTCGGTGAACTATGGGGCGCGGACGCGTTCGTCCAGTTGACGGCGGTCGCTCACCGCGTCGACGACCCCGACCTCGCGCTCGGCACCGCCATCTCCAACGTGTTCTCGCGCTCTCCGGCGACTCTCGCCGCGGCGGCGGCGACGCTCGACGAAATCGCGGACGGGCCGGTCAGACTCGGCCTCGGCGCGAGCACGCCCAAGGCCGTCGAAGACCTCCACGGCCTGACGTACGACCGACCCGTCCGGCGCATCCACGAGGCGGCGGAACTCGTCCACGCCTTCACCGGCGAGGGCCGCGTCGAGTACGACGGCGAGGTCTTCTCCGTCGCGGACTTTCCGGCGCTCGACGCCGACATCCCGGTCTACACGGCCGCGCTCGGCCCCGCCGCCCGCCGGATGACCGGCCGCGTTGCGGACGGGTGGCTCCCGCACAACGTGCCGTTCACACACGTCGAAGAGTCGTTCGAAACGATCGCCGACGCCGCTCGCGACGCGGGTCGCGACCCGGCAGCCGTCTCGGTCGCCCCGTACGTCCCGGCCGCTGTCAGCGACGACGCCGAAGAGGCCAGAGACGCCGTTCGCAGTCACCTCGCCTACTACGTCGGAAGCGGCGAGGGCTATCGGCGCGCCGTCGCGCAAGCGTTCCCGGACGAGGCCGAAACTGTCGCCGAGGCGTGGCGCTCGGGTGAGCGCGCCGACGCCCGCGCGGCCGTCACAGACGAGATGGTCGACGCACTCGGTGTCGCCGGATCGCCCGAGGAAGCCCGCGAGCGATTTCGCGACGTCGCCGCGCTCGATCTCGTCGACGAACCAGTCATCGTCGTCCCCGCACAGGCGTCCGAGTTGTACGAGCGGACGGTCCGGGAACTCGCGCCCGAAGGGCGCTGAGAGGACCGAGGATCAGTTCGAAGACCGACGCGTCCGCTTCTGCCGTGCTGGGCTTCGCTCACGATCTCGGCCCCGCCCGCGACCCCGGCCTCGTCGGCGGACTCTGAACGCAGGTCCGATGGCCGTCGTTCGCGGGACGGTCTCGTCGCCGTCGAGATTCGTCTCGGCGTCGGTGACGGCGTCGCCGAACCGGAACTCGCTCCCGAGCGCGTCCGCGAGGTCGTTCAGTCGTTTCCGGGCCGCGTCGGAGGCGCTCGACGAACCGAGGAGGAGGACCGCGCCGCCGTCGCGGGCGAACGCGCGCACTGCGTCGACCTCGCCGGCCGCGAAGTCGTTCGTCGCGGGCGTGATGACGAGGGTGTCGGCGTCGCCGAGCGTGTCGTTCGAGAAGGTGTTGACGCCGCGGAGTTCGCCGCCGACGCCTTCGAGGTACCGCTGGTAGTACGCCGTGTCCTCGGCCGAGAGTGCGAACGACGCCTCGGCCTGCCCGTGGCCTCCGTCGACGAGCGTGACGCCCGACGCGGTGTCCCGTCCGGCGAGGGCGTCGACGAGAGCCGCGAGGAGGCGGAAGTCTTCGAACCCGGAGACGCTGGTGTCTGCGCCCTCCCAGACCTCGTAGGACTCGTCGGGGAGGAGTCCGCCCACCAGTGCGAGATTCGCGCGCGGGTCGAGTCCGACGAGCGGCGCACCCGGCGTCGAGGCGGTGTCGGCCGCTCGGACCGGGGCGTGTGGTCCTCCCAGTTTGCCGTGCGCACGCGTCACTTCGACGGCTTTCGGGACGTACACTTCGGTGACGGGGCGGTCGCGGAACGGCGGTGCCTTCGAGATGTCGCTCTCCGCCCACAGGCCCTTCCCGACCTTCCGAGCGGCGACCGCGGCGGCCGAGAACTCGTCGTGTTTGGACAACCCGGAGTCGTAGACGCGAGCCAGTCCGTGGGTGAGCAGCTCGAGGTTGTAGAACGCGTTTCGGACGCCGTCGCCGGTCGCGTCGTAGTGGAGGTACCCGAGGACGCGGCCGTAGTCGCCGCGGGTCGGTTCGTTCTCGTCCAGCGTGAGCGTGACCGACTTACCGGACAGTTCCCCCTTCGCGAACGCTCCCGCCTCGTCGCCCCACTTTCCGAGGTACGGGTAGGTCGTCGAGAGGTCGCCGTCGACGCCGGGGCGATCCTCCGTCACCGGGAGGTCGGCGTTTAGCTTCCTCGTCGTGGGCGTGTACACCGTGCCGGCGTTGTGCTCCGCGTCTTGGAGTTCGGCGTCGTTGAATCGGAAGCCGAGGTCGAGCGCGTCGGCGACGGCGTTCAGTTCGGCCGTACCGTCGTGACCTCCGTAGTCGGACTGATCGTGGAGGAAGACGCTCCCGCCCGCCGTGACGAACTCCACGAGCGCGCGTCGGTCGCGTTCCGGCACGCTCGATCCCGGCGTCGTGAGGACGACGGCGTCGGCGTCGCCGCCGCCGAGGTCGCCCGCGAGGTCGTCGCTTCCGGTCACCGAGTAGCCGATCTGTTCGACGTAGTCGACGAACTGTCCGAACCGCTCGGGCGCGTAGTACTCGTCGTGGCCGGTCGCCCAGAGCACGTCCCCCGCGCCGCCGAGCTGGTCGTCCCAGAGGTTCAAGACGAACTCGTCGGTGTCGTCGTCGAAGTTCGCGCCGTCGTCGACGAGCATCGCACTGAACGCGACGACGGACCCTTCGACGGCGACGAGCGGGATGCGTCCCGTTTCGTCGGACGCGTCCGACCCGGTCGTCGCGTCGCCGTTGCCGTCTGCGTCGACGAGCGTCGCGGAGTCCTCCGCCCACGCCGCGACCGTCGGTCTCGCCGACCTCGTCGGTCCCCTCGATCCGTCCCGTGGATGGCGTCCGTGGCCGTGACCGTGCCGACGGCTCCCGTGCTCTTCGCCGACGAGGAGGCTCGACGACGAGTGGAACGTCACGGAGTCGACCGTCGGTTCGCTGTCGTAGGCGAGTCCCGGCCACTCGACGCCGCGTTCGGCGCTCGCGTGAGAGGGGAGCTCCGGGGTGTCGACGCCGAGGAGGCGAACCGTCTCGACGGCGCCGTTATCGAATCGAACGTCGACGGTGTCGCCGTCGGCGACGCTCACGACGTCCACGTCGTAGCGCTCGCCTTTCGAGAGCGTCGGCGCGCCGAGGCCGGGTCGCTGGGCGAAGTACGACGCGAAGTCGCTCGCGTTGAAATTCGAGGTGTCGAAGGAGTAGTCGCCGCCGACCGTCACCTCGCAGTCGTCGAAGTGGAACCCGACGCCGAGCGCGTCGCAGAGGGCGTTGAATTCGCCGGTGGCGTCGTGGCTTCCGTAGTCGGCCTGCGAGTGCAGCACGACGCCGCCGCCGTTCGCGACGAAGTCCGCGAGCGCCGATCCGTCGCTCTCGGTGAGGGCGGTTCCGGGTGTCGTGACGACGACTCCTGACGCGCCGTCGAGATCGCCGACGAGGCTCGTCGTCGACTCGACCGTGTACCCGTTGTCCTCGGCGTAGCTCTCGAAGCGCGAGAACTTCGAGAGCGTGTAGTACTGGCCGTGGCCCTCGTCCCAGAGCACGGTTCCGGAGCCGAAGACGTCGTCCCAGACGTTCAGGAGGAACTCCTCGTTGCCGGCGTCGAAGTCGTCGCTGTTGGTGGCGAACATCGCCCCCAGCCCCACGACCGATCCGTCGACCGCGACGAGCGGAACGTCGGTTCCGCTCGGGTACGTCACGGCGTCGCCGTTGCCGTCCGTGTCGCTGATCGACGCGGACGACGGTGCCCACACCGGGACGAGCGAGCCGTCGTCGAGCGGACTGCCGTCCGCGGCGAGGAGCGCCGTCGTCGAGTAGAAGTTGAGCCGCCCCAACGCGTCACCGCCACTCCCGGCAGCGCGCACACGTTCACCGAAGAGTCCCGCTCCCGCTGTCGCCGCCCCGACCGTCGCCAGATACTGACGTCGCTTCATATTTCGCGAATCAAGTAATGGATATAAAATAATATTGATATAAATATATTTTTGAGAAAGAACGTATACAGAGCGCTCCGGAGGGCTCGGAAGTCGCCCCGTGAGCGACCGAAACGCGTCGGAGAGCGGCGTCGCTCAAACCACCGCGTCCCCGGTACTTTTCGCGTTCGCCCGCGTCACGAGTTGTCATGAGTCAGTACACCGGCGCGAATCTGTTCACTGACGCCCTCGAATCTTACGGCGTCACCCACGTCTTCGGCAACCCGGGGACGACCGAACTGCCACTGATGCGGGCGCTCGGCGATTCGGACCTCGACTACGTCCTCGGACTGCACGAAGACATCGCGGTCGGGATGGCCGCCGGGTACGCGAGCACGCGCCGGTACCACGGCCACCACGACGATTCCGTGCTTCCAGCGGGCGTCGTCAACCTCCACATCACGCCGGGGATGGCACACGGTCTCGGAAACCTCTACGGCGCGAGCGTCGCGGGCGCGCCGCTGGTCGTCACCGCCGGTAACCACTCGACGGACTTCCGTCACGAAGAGCCGATCCTCTCGGGCGACGTCGTCGAACTCACCGACCAGTTCTGCAAGTGGTCCGACGAGGTGCTCGACGTCCGCGCGCTGCCGACGATGCTCCGACGGGCCTTCCGCGTCGCCCTCACGCCGCCGACGGGGCCGGTGTTCCTCGGCCTGCCGCTCGACGTGACGATGGCCGAGACGGACGCCGAACCGGAACGCCTCGGGGCGATCCCGACCGCCGGCAGCGGCGACGTTCGACAGATCGCACACGCCGCCGACCTGCTCGTCGACGCCGAGAACCCCGTGCTCGTCGTCGGCGACGCCGTCGCCCGCTCGGGTGCGGACGCCGTCCGGTCGGCCGTCGACCTCGCGGAGGCGGCGGGGATGCGCGTCCACGGCGAGATCCTCGCCTGTGAAGTGAACTTCCCCACGAGCCACGACCAGTGGGTGTCCTACATCCCGCCGGACGAGGATCTCGCGTCGACGCTGATGAACACCGACACGCTCGTCTTCGCCGGGTGTTCGACGAACACGACGCTGACGCGCCACGAGGGCGACCTCGTCCCGCCGGAGGCGACGTGCGTCCACCTCTCGGACGACGCGTGGGAAGTCGGTAAGAACCACCCGGCCGACGCCGCGGTCGTCGGCGACCCCGGACTGATCATGGCCGAACTCGCCGCGAGCGTCGGCACGCAACTCGACCGCGACGAGCGCGACGAGCGGCTAGAGCGCGTCGGCGCGATGAAGTCGATGGTCGACGAGCAACTCTCGCGAATGGGACAGGGCGACGGCGACGACCCCCGTGCCTCGAAAGCCGAACTCGTAGACGCGCTCCGTGAGACGGCGTCGGACGCCTACGTCGTCGACGAGGGCGTCACCTCGAAGTACGCGATGCTCACCCGCTGGGACTTCGAGCCCGAACAGTACGTCTCGAACAAGGGCGGCGGCCTCGGCTACGGGCTTCCGGCCTCCGTCGGTGCGGCCATCGCCGAGTCCCAGCGGGACGACCCGCGGACCGTCCTCGGCTTCGTCGGCGACGGTTCCTACCTCTACTACCCGCACTCGCTCTACTCCGCCGCCCGCTACGACGTGGACCTCACGGTCGTCGTCTCCGACAACCGAAACTACAGAATCTTGAAGAACAACGCGGCGGGCCTGTTCGGCGGCGACGCGGGCGAGAACGACGACTACGGGATGCCGGGTATGGACTTCGAACCGGCGGTCGACGTCCCCAAGAACGCCGAGAGCCACGGCGCGCGTGGACAGTTGATCGAGGGTCCCGACGAGATTGTCGACGCCGTCGCCGAAGCGCTCGATCGGTCGGGACCGGACGTCCTCGACGTCCTCGTCCACGACTGAATCGCACGGTTCCGGCCGATCGGTTCGCACTCACTTCGACGATTCGAGACGGCAGGGCAGCGACTTCACGCCGTGGAACGTCGCCAACGGCGTCTGCTCGACGTCGAGCGGTTCGACGACTTCGAACCGATCGAGGAGCGCTCCGAGCGCGACGTCCGCCTCGATGCGTGCGAGCGGTGCGCCGAGGCAGTAGTGGATTCCCTTGCCGAACGCGATGTGCGGATTCGGGCTGCGTTCGGGTCGGAACTCGTCGGGCGCGTCGAACAGCTCCGGATCGCGGTTCGCAGAGCCGACCCACGGAGAAACCAACTGGCCCGCTTCGATCAGGTGACCGTCGATCTCGACGTCCTCGGTGGCGACACGTCGAAGCGCCTGTACCGGCGAGCGGTACCGGAGCACCTCTTCGATCGCTCGCGTGCGGTCGATCTCGCCGGATCGGATCGCGTCGGCCACGCCCTCGTCGTCGAAACACCGGATGGCGTTCGTGAGGAGGTTCGTCGTCGTGACGTTACCCGCGACGAGGAGCAGGATGCAGAAGCTGACCTTCTCGTCCGGCGAGAGCGCGTCGGTCGTCGCGGCGAGCGTGATGAGGTCGTCCCCGTCGCCGTCGGCGCGCTCCTCGACGAGTTCGGCGAAGTACTCGCGCATCTCGTCACGGGCGCGTCCCCGTTGCTTCTGTGTCTCTTCGATAGCCGAGTCCGTGCCTTCGGTCGGTCGGGCGACGAGCGCGTCAGACCACGACTTGAACTGGTCGCGGCGTTCGGCGGGGATGCCGAGCAGTTCGGCGATGACGGTCACGGGGAACGGGAACGCGAACTCGGAGACGAAGTCGATTCGGTCGCTCCCGTCGAGTTCGTCGACGAACTCGGCGGCGATCGCTTCGATGCGGGGTCGGTACTCGCGCATCGTACCGGGCTGGAACCGCTCGTTGACGAACCCGCGCAGGCGCTGGTGTTCCGGCGGGTCGGCACCGATCATCGTCCGGCCGATGGGCCGGTCCTCGTCGGGGAGGTCGACGTTCGCGCGCTCGATGTCGGAGGTGAAGGTCTCGTGATCTGTCAGCACACGATTGACCGCATCGTAGCGAAAGAGATCCCACGTCCGACGCTCCTCGTCGTAGCGCACGGGGTTTTCCGCTCGCATCTCCGCGTACCAATCGAACGGCTCTAACCGCCGTTCCCGGTCGAGGAGGGCGCTTGGCGGCCGTCTGAAGGATCGGTCTGGGTCTGTCGACGACATTGGTGACTAATTGTTCAGTAAGCTCATATCCCTTTTGGTCAGTGGTCAAATTCATGAAATATTATGCGGCGTGTGACCGATGCGGCCGAACGACCGTGGTCTCGTGATCGAGTCGTATTACCAGCGTAAACTGATCGTGCTTCCTGAGGAAGCAGTGGTAGTATCCTTACCGAACGTTTTAGAGGATCACCACCATTGTGTCGAACGATACCATGACAAATCTCGTTGCGGACGTCGCCGACGCGGCGGCGGCCCACCCGGACAACACGGCGCTCTGGTACGACGGCGTCGCGACCGACTACGGCGAGTTCTGGTCGCAGGTGTGTCGGTTCTCGGCGGCGCTCGCGGACGCCGGTCTCGAACCCGGCGACCGCGTCGGTGTGTACCTCCCCAATCTCCCGTCGTACGTCCTCGCGTTCCACGGGACGCTTCACGCGGGCGGCATCGTGGTTCCGATGAACCCGCAGTACAAGTCGAGGGAGATCGAGCACCTGCTCGCCGACAGCGGCGCGAAGGCCGTCGTCACCCTCGCCGATCTCGTCCCGAACGTCGAGGAGATACGCGACGGGACGAACGTCGAACACGTCGTCAGCGTCGGCGACGAGAAGGCGGACGGTGCGGTTCCGATCGAGACGTTCCTCGCCGACCGCGAGGCCGAGGTCGTCGACCGCGCGGACGACGACGTGGCGGTCCAGCCCTACACGTCGGGGACGACCGGCAGACCGAAGGGCGTCCTCCTCACGCACCACAACCTCGCGTGGACGGCGCGCGCGAGCGCCAAACTGATGGAAGACGGCGTCCGGAGCGACGACAAGTTCCTCGGTGTGCTCCCGCTGTTCCACATCTACGGCATGACGGTGACGATGATCGCGACGCTGTTCGAAGGCGGCGCGTACTACCCGATGCCCCACTGGGACGCCGAGGCGGCCGCCGCGCTCATCGAGGGCCAGCAACTGACCGTGATGCACGGCGTGCCCGCGATGTACAACGACCTCGTCAACCAGGAGCGCGCTCCGGAGTTCGATCTCACCTCGCTTCGATTCACTAACTCCGGCGGCGCGGGCATCCCGATCGAAGTGATGCGCCGGTTCGAGGAGTTGTTCGGCGTCGAACTCTACGAGGGCTACGGCCTCACCGAGACGAGTCCGGTCACGCACGCGAACTACAAGGGTCACCGTCGACCGGGCAGCATCGGCCAACCGCTCGACGGCGTCGAGGCGATGATCGTCGATCCGTCGTTCGAACCCCGTCCCCGCGTCGAGCGCGGTCCCGTCGACGAGTCGGAGACGAACTTAGACGACGTCACGGGCGAACTCGTCATCCACGGGCCGAACGTGATGAAGGGCTACTACAACCTCCCCGGGTCCAACGAAGAGGCGTTCACCGAGTACGACGGGAAGCGCTGGTTCCACACGGGCGACATCGGCTACTGGGACGAGGACGACTTCTTCTACGTCGTCGACCGCGAGAAGCACATGATCGTCACCGGCGGGTACAACGTCTACCCACGCGAGGTCGAGGAACTGCTCTTCGAACACCCGGACGTCGCAGACGCCGCCGTCGTCGGCATCCCGGACGACCGCCGCGGCGAGACCGTCAAGGCGTTCGTCGTCCCGCGACCCGACGCGACGGCGACGCCCGAGGACATCAAGCAGTACTGCCTCGACAACCTCGCGGCCTACAAGCATCCCCGACAGGTCGAGTTCGTCGAGGAACTTCCGCGGACGACGACCGGCAAGGTCCAGAAGTTCGAACTCCGTGAGCGTGACGCCGAGCACACGACCCCGGAAGCCGAATCGGAGGTGGAGAACCGATGACTGAAGCCGACGCGGTCCTCCTCGACATCGACGGTCCGGTGGCGACGGTCACGCTGAACCAACCCGAACGGCGGAACGCGCTCTCGCGCGAGATTTCGGACGGCCTCCGCGACTCGCTGGCCGAAGTCGAGGAGAGTGACGCCCGCTGTCTGGTCGTCGAGGGATCGGGCGGCGCGTTCTCGGCGGGTGGCGACATCGCTCGGATGCGCGAGGGAATCGAATCGAAGACGGACCTCGACCGACGCGTCCGCGAACTCGAACGCTCGACCAGCGAGACGATGGCCGAACTCGTCGAGTTCCCGTTACCGACGATCGCCAAGGTCGACGGTCCGGCGGTCGGCGCGGGTGCGAACCTCGCCATCGCGTGCGACATCCAACTGGCCAGCGACCGCGCGGTCGTCGGCTTCGTCTTCCGACAGGTGGGACTCAGCGTCGACGCCGGGACCTCCTACCTCCTGCCGCGGGTCGTCGGCGTCAACGTCGCCAAGGAACTCGTCTTCACGGGCGACATCGTCGACGCCGAACGCGCACTCGACCTCGGTCTCGTCAACCACGTCTATCCGGAAGACGAGTTCGACGAACGCGCCGACGCAGTCGTCGACCGAATCGCCACCGGGCCGACGGTGGCGCTCCGCCACGCCAAACACCTCGTCGGCACCGGCTTGGAGAAGGATCTCCGCGGGTCGATGCGCGACGAAGCCATCGCGCAGGGCATCGTCTTCGACTCCGAGGACCACGCCGAGGGCGTCCACGCCTTCCTCGAAGACCGGAGTCCGGAGTTCGAAGGGCGGTGAGTTCGGAGTCGGTCGGCCGCGAATAGCCGACCGGGGTTGTTAACGACGGTAGCCCGTTGGCAAGATTATTTTACAATGGAATTCTAAGTCCCGGGTATGTCGTTCCAACTTTCGGACGAGCAGCGAGCCATCCGCGAGGTCGTCCGTGACTTCGGGGAGAACGAGATCCGACCCGTCGCCCGCGAGCACGACGAGGAGAAGAAGTACCCGGCGGACCTCGTCGACGAGGCGGCCAAGTACGACCTCGTCGCACCGAACATCTCGGAGGAGTACGGCGGCGCGGGGATGGACCTCCTCTCGAGTATCATCGTCACCGAAGAACTCTGGCGCGCGGACGCCGGTATCGGGAGCGCCATCGGGTCGCGCGGGTTCGGCACCAGCATGATCCAGAAGTTCGGCGACGAGTGGATGAAAGAGGAGTGGCTTCCGAAGGTCGCCGCCGGTGACATCGCCACCTGCTCGTGCATCTCCGAACCGGCCCACGGGTCGAACGTCGCCGGGATCGAGACGCGCGCCGAGAAAGACGGCGACGAGTGGGTCATCGACGGCAACAAGATGTGGATCACGAACGGGACCGTCGCCAGCGTCGGCGTCGTGATGGCCAAGACCGATCCCGGCGCGGGCCACCGCGGTATCACCGCGTTCCTCGTTCCGACGGACACGGACGGCTTCGACGCGACCAAGATCGACAACAAACTCGGCATCCGCGCCTCCGACCTCGCGGAGATCGTCCTGAACGACGTTCGCGTCCCCGAGGAGAACGTCATCGGCGAGGTCGACAAGGGGTTCTACCAGCTCATGAACTTCTTCGCTGGCGGGCGAACCAGCGTCGCGTCACAGGCCGTCGGCGTCGCGCAGGCCGCCGTCGACGAAGCCGTCAAGTACGCCAACGAGCGCGAACAGGGCGGACAACTCATCAAGGAGTACCAGGCCATCAGCCACAAGATCGCAGAGATGGCGACGAACGTCGAGGCCGCGCGCTCGCTCACCTACCGCGCCGCGTCACACGTCGAGGAGGGCGAGGACCAGGTGGCCGCCAAGTACGCCAGCATGGCCAAACTCTTCGCCAGCGAGCACGCCGTCGACGTCGCCGACGAGGCGATTCAGGTGCACGGTGGGGCCGGGTTCGTCACCGACCACCCGGTCGAGCGGTTCTACCGCGACGCCCGGATCACGAAGATCTACGAGGGGACCAGCGAGATTCAGAAGAACATCATCGCCGACCGGGTGCTCTGAACTCGGATTCGAGGTTCCGACCGAAACTGACTCTACCCGGGGTCGAACAACGTAGGCCAAGTCAATGACAGACACCGACGCACCGGACTGGACGTTCAAAGAGCGCGACGTCATCATCTTACAAGAACTGGCAGCAGATCCACAACTCTCGTCGCGGGAGTTGACCGACGTCCTCGCCGAGGAGTACGATATCGACGTGTCCCACGTCACCGTCAGCGAGACGATTCGAAAGATGCGAGAGGAGGGCGTCTTTCGCGAGGCGATCATCCCGAACGAGGAGTACTACATCTTCGGCCTGTTCGAGTTCAAGTTCAACCCCGAGTACTTCGCAGACGACTGGCGCGCGGCTATGGAGTACATCCGCGACGACGAGCACACGCTCTTTTATTTCCTCTCGGACGGCGAGTATCAGTGGAAGTCGGTGATGATGTTCCGGAGTCGCCAGCAGGAGTCCCAGTGGATCCACGAGTTCTACAAGGCGCACGGTCGAGTCATCTCGAACGTCCGCAACTCCGTCATCCACAACGTCCTCAAATTCCGTACCGACCCGGCGATCTTCCGCGGGCTACAGGAAGAGTGATCGGTCGGCCCGGCACTGTCGTGACCTCTCGTTCAGACTGTCTCGGTTGATCGGTACCTCGCGCGGACCTCTTCTCTCGAAGTACAACAGTTCGACTCGTTCGTTGGGACACCTCAGTCAGCCTGTATTCGCAACTCGCGACGAGTGCTATTCGGAACCCGAGGCGATGGAGATGGTTCCCAGCGGTGTGGGGGACCTGACGGATCGCGTTCGACGAGTCTCCCGCTAGCTCGATAGCGGAACGTCGTCTCCGCGGACTGGTGCGCCAGTGTGAGACTACTGCCGTCGCCACCGGGTCACTTACTCTGTATTTCATAATTATTCTGTACTCTCCGTAGTTATTTACCGCGATACGTGGCACATGCTACCGAGACCTATGCCAACGTTCGTGAACATTATCGCACGGGGAGGGATCGTTCTCGGGACCGCACTATCGGCGTCGTCGACGCCGTCGACCAACTCGACCATCCGCCCATGACCGAGCGACTCGACGCTTACCACTTCCACGAACAGGAGTGGGAGAGTTACGACGCACTCCGAGATGCCTTCGAATGGGAGGTTCCGGACCGATTCAACATGGCGACCTACCTCTGCGACCGCTGGGCCGACGACAAGGGGCGGGTCGCGCTGTTCTCCGAGGACGAGAGCGGCCGGTCGCGGACGTTCACCTACTGGCAACTGCGCAACGCCTCGAACCGACTGGCGAACTACCTCGTCGACCGGGGCGTCGAACGGGGGGATCGGATCGGGGTCAACGCACCGCAGAAACCCGAGAACGTCGTCGCCCACCTCGCGGCGTGGAAACTCGGCGCGGTCTCGATCCCGCTCAGTACGCTCTTCGGCACCGACGCGCTCTCCTACCGACTCGACGACAGCGAGTCGGTCGCCTGCGTCGTCGACGAGTCCAACGTCGACACGCTGCGCGAGATTCGAGACGACGTGGAGAGCCTCGACACCGTCCTCACGATCGACGTCGACGATCCCGACGACGACGAGGCCGACCTCTGGGAGGCCATCGCAGAGTACCCGCGGGACTTCGACGTCGTCGACACCGAAGCCGAGGACGACTCGATGATCATCTACACCAGCGGGACGACCGGCGACCCGAAGGGCGTCCTCCACGCCCACCGGATCATCCTCGGGCACCTCCCCCTCTTCCTGACGACGTTCTGCAACATGGAGATGAACGAGCGAGACGTGTTCTGGACGCCCGCCGAGTGGGCCTGGGTCGCCTCGCTGTTCGACGTGTTGTTCCCCGGCCTCTACTACGGAAAGCCGGTCCTCGCCTACGCCGGCGGGCCGTTCGACGCCGAGAAAGCGTTCTCCCTCATCGAACGCTACGGCGTCACCAACTTCTTCGCGCCGCCGACGGCGCTCCGGATGATGATGCAGGTCGACGATCCGAGCGGGTACGACGTGGATTCCATCCGCGTCATCCCGAGCGGTGGCGAGTCGCTCGGCCAGAGCATCGTCGACTGGGCCAACGACGTCTTCGGCGGCGCGGCGGTCCACGAGGGCTACGGCCAGACCGAGGCGAACCTCACCATCGGCGACTGCACCGCCCTCACCGAGTTCCGCGAGGGGAAGATGGGTCTCGCCGCACCGGGACACGACGTGCAGATCGTCGACCCGCAGACCGCAGAGCCGACGGTCGAGACGGGCGACGTGGGCGAAATCGCGGTTCGATATGAAGGCGACCCGGTCTGTTTCAAGGAGTATCTGAACAAACCCGAGAAGACCAGCGAGAAAGTCCAGAACGGCTGGCTCCTGACCGAAGACCTCGGCACGGTCGACGAGGACGGCTACTTCACGTTCAAGAGTCGCAAGGACGACGTGATCATCAGCGCGGGCTACCGAATCGGTCCCGAGGAAGTCGAAGAGAGCCTGTCGACCCACGAGGCCGTCGCTGACGCCGCCGTCGTCGGCGTCCCCGACGAGGAACGCGGCGAGGTCCCGAAGGCGTTCGTCGTCCTCGCCGCGGGCTACGATCCCTCGGACCGACTCGCAGACGACCTGCGAACCCACGTCCGAGAGCGACTCGCCCAGTACGAGTACCCCCGCGAGATCGAGTTCATCGACGAACTCCCGAAGACGACGACCGGGAAGGTTCGGCGCGCCGATCTTCGAGACGGCGGGGAGTTGTCGTCGTAGGCGCGGTTCGCCGGTCTTTCGATGACTCGCTCGTCGCTGTCGTCATATACTGATAAGCCGGAACGGCAACCCGTCAACCGACCGCCGTGGGTGGGAATGAAAGGGGCCGACCGCTCGCGAGTCGAAACGAAGCAAGCACCGGAGCGAGCGAAGCGAGTGAGTCGCGCAGCGAGTTGCAGGCCGCGAGCGGGAGGGGGCTTTCGAGACTGTCTCGATCACTGTTCGACTGCTTGAGTTGTAGTAGTCACGAACCGACAAAACGGCCGTGTTGAATAGTTGGATTACTAAGAAGTATTTTGTTCGTGGACGCGAAGTTAGTGACATGGTCGAGGTCACTGTGAGAACACTGCTAGTTGGCAAAGACCGAGGCCGTTCCCTTCAGTATCTCGGATTCGTAATCGGGACTTGCCTGCTAGCGGTACTGAGTGCCTCACTCGGCCACTATCTTTTGACTCCGGTCTTGGGAATTGGTGGTCGCATATCTCTGATTTTAGTACCGATCTTTTGTTTGGTCGCCGCCTTTCAAGCTCATAGAAATCAAAGGGCTCGTCGTTTCGATAGCACTCACTTTTGCACCACTCTTTGCGATGGTTTCGCATGGGTTCGGTGTCGGAGTTTTCAGCGAACCGTCCCCTATCGAGTGGTTCTCGATGGGGTTTCGTATCGGAGGTGGAGTCGCGCTCGTCGTCGGAACACTACTGTTCCTTGTAGGAATGGGTGCTCGATTTGCCACTGATTGGAACGGAATGAGAACGGACAGATCAGAGAGGACCGCATGACGTCTCCGCGACGGTCCGTGTTGGGCGGATAAACCGAATCCGCGAGTCACCGCCGCTCAGTCGTCGTCTGCGACGGTCGCCTTCGTCGTCACACCTTCGCGGCGGCGGGTGTTCGCACCACGAGGGTGCTCACGCTCGCTGCCGCTTCGTCGTTCCAAGTCGTCGCTCTAGGAAGTCGTCCAGAATCCGGAACAGTCGGATCTTCTGGTTGATGTCGGAGGACGCGTGGCCCTCCTCGCCGAGTTCGACGTACTCGTAGTCGCCGTCTTCGCCCGCTTCGTAGCCGAGTTCGTCGAGTCGGTCGCGGAAGAGTCGCGCCTGACTGATCGGGACGCGGCGGTCGTTGATGCCGTGGACCATCAGCAGCGGCGCGGAGAGGTTCTCGGCGTAGTTGATCGGCGAGCGGTCCTCGTAGAGGTCCGGGTTGTCCTCCGGCGTTCCGAGGTACTTCTCCATCAGTTCGGTCCGGAAGTGGGGCATCGTGTTCTCGAACATGTCGGTCAGATCGGTGAGGCCGATCCAGGCGATACCGGCGTCGTACTCCTCGGGATACATCGTCATCTGGCAGTAGGCCGAGTACCCGCCGTAGGAGCCCCCGAAGACGACGACGCGGTCGTCGTCGATCCAGTCGTAGTCGGCGACGAGTCGGGTCGCCTCGGCGACGTCGCGCTGTTCGCCGCCGCCCCAGTCGTCCATCAGCAGGTCGACGTACGCCTTCCCGCGGCCGGTCGAGCCCCGGTAGTTGATCTGGAGGACGCTGTAGCCGCGGGCGGCGAGGAACTGCGTGTAGAGGTCGAAGCGTTTGAAGTCGGCCGCGCGCGGGCCGCCGTGGGGGTTGACGACGAGCGGCGACGGTCGTTCGCCGGAATCGTAGAGGAGTGCGCCGATCTCGGTGCCGTCGAACGACTCGAAGGTGAAGTACTCGGCGTCGGCGAAGTCGTCGGACTCGAACGGCCCGTATTCGGCTTCGACGAGCGTCTCGTACTCGTCGGTCACGATGTCGTAGGCGAGGAGCGACGGCCGAGTCGTCGGCGTCGTGAGCACCGTCGGAATCCGGCCGTCTTCGAGCGTCCCTCGGCCGCCGACAGCGGTGGTGACGCCCTCCGGGAAGTCGAGTTCCCGACCCTCACCGGATTCGAGGTCGTAGAGCACCGGAATCGCGACGGCGTCGCGGACGCGAATCGCCAAGAACGCGTCGCCGTCGGGGAGGAAGTGGACCGACGACTCCTCGGCCGTCAGATCGCCGTACCACGTGATTTCCTCGTCCTCGAGGTCGTAGACGCCACAGCGCCCGAGGTCCTCGGAGTTGTCCGAGACGAGCAGTCGGTCGCCGTCGGGGTGCCAGTCAGCGGGGCCGCATTCGGCACCGTCGTCGCCGATGTGGAGGTTCTGCGGGTTCGACCCGTCGGCGTCGGCGACGTAGACGTCCACGTTGCCGTAGTCGTCTGATTCGTTCGTCGCGTACGCGATCCGCTCGCCGTCCGGCGAGAACTGACCGCCGCCGGCCGCGCGTTCGTAGTCCGTGAGCTTCGTCGTCTCGCCCGAGGTCAGGTCGTGGCCGTAGAGGTTCATCTGCCCGTCGCGGGTCGACCCGAGTAGGAGTCGCTCGCCGTCGTCGGCCACGCTCTGGAGCGTGACCTGTCCGTCCATCTCGACGATCGGTTCGACGTCGCCGTCGAGCGAGATCGACCACACGTCGTTCTGCTCGTTGCCGCCCTCGTCGTTGTGGAAGTAGATGCGCTCGCCGTCGGCGCTCCAGTCGACGCCCCAACGGGCGTTGCGCGGGACTTCCCCGTCGCTCACCTGTCGGTATTCGCCGGTCGCAACGTCGAGGACGTAGAGCTCGTTACGTCCAGAGAGATCGTAGTAGAATGCCACCCGATCGCCGTCGGGCGAGACGGTCGGATGGGCCATCGTCGGAAGGCTCGCCAGTGATTCGAGGACATCTGCGTCGTTGGCAGTATCTGTCACGCACGCTATCTCGTTTCGAAACACCATGAGTGCTTCCCGAACTGGCGTTCGGTATCAGAACTGACAACTGTGTCCGCTCGACCGGCGGTCTCCCTACCGCCAGTTCTCTTCCGCCCCGTCGAGCGGCTCCGCGACGACGCCGTCCTGTTGCACGAGGGCGCGGGCGTGGGCCGTGCAGACGTCGCGGTCCGCGTCCCACGGGATGTACAGTCGGACCGCGGCCTCGTTCTCGCAGTCGGGTTCGGTGCATTCGGGCATCGTGTGGGTGTTGGGAGGGTTCGGTGATTGGTGTTTCTCCTGTTCGTCTTCGTTCGGAGTTCAAAGACAGCGACAACCGCAACTTCGACTACGAAGACCTCGAACGGGGGCCGCCCCGCGGCGGTTGGTCACTGTCTGTCGCTCGCCGAAGCACAACCGCTGACCTCTCTCGTCTACGATCCGCCGTCGTCCCGATACCGTTCCCGGAACGCAAGCGCCGCGTCGGTTCCGTACTCGTCGACGAGCGGCTGAACGGTTCGACCGAGCGTCCGCATACACTCGGGCGTCGAGACGAAGTCGAGGTCGGCGGCGACGACCTCCCACGGCCGGGCCTGAAGCACTTTCTCGACCAGCAACCGCTCGGCCCGCGGCGACAGGTCCACGCGGTCGGGGTTCGAGAGGTGCGCGAGCGCGAGTCGTCGGAACGCGCCGGGAGCGGTCGTGTAGAGTCCGGGTCCGTAGGAGGCGTCGACGACGACCCGCCAGTCTCGTTCCGAGAGGGCCGGATCGAAGTCGCCTCCGGGTGCCGTCGCCCGGAGAGCCGCGCGGGCGACGTCCGGGTCGAGGTCGCGGAGCGGATCGGAGAGGACGCCGATCACGCGGTCGAGAAACCAGCGACCGTGTCGGTCGCGGAGGTCGCGTCCGGCGTCGCTCGTGGGGTCGAGCATGAGCGCCGAGTACTCGCCGCTGGCGTCGTTCCGCGATGTCGAGAGGTGGACCGTCCCGTAGCCGTTGCGCTCCCAGAAGGAGAGCAGTTCGGGCGTCGCACCGTACCCGACACCGAGCCAGTCGACTCTGCCGCCGACTTCGTCGCGGATATCGTCGAGCAGGCGCGATCCGAGCCCCCGCGAACGGACGGCGTAGTGAGTGGCGATACGCATCACCCGATAGCCGACCGGCACGCCCGCCCCCTCGTCGCGGAGTTGGCTGGTGAACACGTCGGGGAGCATGTTCCCTCGAATGCGACCACCGTCGTACATGTCGCGGCGCGTCTCGGCCGACAGGCCACCCTCGCGGGCGAGCAGGCCGACGGCGACGACGTGCTCGTCGTGGGTCAGCGCCCGCAGTGAGAGGTTGGGGGCGTCGAGCAACCGCGCGAGGTCGTTCGGCTCCGTCCGGTAGTGGGCAAGCACGAGGAGGCCGAACGCCTCCGCCAAGCGGTGCTCGTCGCCGAGTAGGTCCTCGGACGAGAGCGCGACGTACTCCGTGGTCTCGGGAGTCGCCTCGGAGACGACGAGGTCGACCGGCGGTCGAGCGTCGAGCAGCAGCGCCCTGAAGGCCCACGCTTCGAGTGGATCACCGCGCGCGTAGCGGATCGGGTCGTCGAGGTGGACGTCGCGGACATCGAAGTCGCTCTCTTCTAAGTAGCCGCGAAACCGCACGTCGAAGCTCCGACCCGCGCCCTCGTATCCGCGGACTGTCGTGCAGAAAGCGACCGACGGGGCCTCGAGGAACCGAGCGAGCAACCGAACCGGGAGCGCCGCCGCCTCGTCGACGAAGAGGACGTCGGGGTCGCCGGGCAACTCGGCCGCCTCGGCCGGGACGGCGAACCGGATTCGGCCATCTGCGGTCGTCCCGATGACGGACTCGTCTCCGAACGAATCACGCTCGGACGGACCTCGCTCGGCCGAGTCGCCCTCGGTCGAGTCGTCCACCGTGAGCGCACCGAGTTCGTCGAGCAACGCGCGGGCGCGAACGAACACTTCGTTCGCGCTCTGCCGCTTGGGTGCGGTGACGAGGACGTCCCGTCCCTCGATGGCGAGACTCGCCGCGGCGAGGCCCGCGGCGCTCGACTTTCCCCGTCCCCGGTCGGCTTCGACGACGACCGCGTGACCGTCCTCGCGCAAGGTTTCGAGCCCGGCGAGCGTGCGCGACTGGTCCGCCGTCAGGCACGCCTCGTAGGCTGCTGCCGGGAAGGCGTGACCGAGCAGCGTGCTCGGTTCGCCGCTCGACTGTCGATCCGTCGAACCTGTCGCCCCGTCGTGTTCGACGAGTACGCCGTCTCCGTCTTCGACGAACTCGGCGGCACTCGATCCGTCGACGTCGACGACGGCGATACCCGGGTGTTGTCGGAGCGTCTGAACGAGACGCGTCCGGAAGTGACCGGCTACGTCGTCGAGTTCGAACGGCGGGACGGCGAGGTGTTCGTCGAAGGAGCCGTGCCGGTCCGGCCACTCGTCGAGCGGCGGCGTCAGGAGAAGCAAGAGTCCGCCGCCGTCGACGGTGCCGACGACCTGTCCGAGCGTGTTCGGCGAGAAATCTTCGTGTGCGTCGAGGACGACGGCGTCACGGGTCGTCCCGAGGAGGCGGGCCGCGTGTTTCGGCGACAGGCGGTCGAACCGAAATCCCTCTCGCGTCGTCAGGAGGGTGATCCCGTCTTCGGGGATCTCAGCGGCTTCGATGACGTCGTAGGCGGCGTCGAGACCGGCGTCCCGGTCACCGGCGAGAACCAGCGCACGGCGCTCGTTCGTCCGGACGGCTTCGGCCCGTAAGTTTCGGGCGAGATCGGCCAAACGCATTCGCTGGTGCTACGACGGCGGCGGATAAGGGAATTCGGGTTCGCGGTTCGAGGACTACGCTTCTTCGGCGAGGTCGTCGAGCTCTTCGAGTTCGGTGAAGCCCGCGTCGTCGTCGCTACCCATGTACTTCTTGGCGGCGTAGGCGATACCGACGAGGACGAGGAGGACGACGAGCGAACCGACGGCGGACTTCGCGCCGCTGCCCGATTCTTCCGCTTCTCCTTCTTCCTCGGCCTCGTGCTCGATGGACACTTCCGTCTCGTCGTGCTCTTCCGGTCCCTCGGTCGGGCCTTTTCCGAGCTTGCCCAACGTGCCGAGTTTACCGAGTTCCAGGGTTCCGTCGCCGAGGTGGACCTCAAAGATCGTGATGTCGGCCATACCACTCACTACACCGACCCGACCCTTAGCCGTTGTGCCCACGGGTGTCAGCGTCGTTCCGGCGTCTCGGCGCTGCTCGGATGCGTCCCTCTCGGCGTGTGCCACATCGTATCGCCGCCTTCATGCTATCGACCACCAAGCCACGGACATGGACGAGCAACAACGATCCTTCCTCGACGAACTGCTCACCACGCCCAGCCCGTCCGGGTTCGAAGCCCGCGGCCAGCGCGTCTGGGTCGACGCAGTCTCCGAATTCGCAGACGAAGTCCGCACCGACGCCTACGGGAACGCGATCGCCGTGCACGAGGGCTCCGGCGACGGTCCCGAACTCGCCTTCGCAGGGCACGCAGACCAGATCGGCTTCATCGTCCGCCGCATTCACGAGGACGGCTACCTCCGAATCGACCGTATCGGCGGCTCCGACCGAACCGTCTCGAAGGGCCAGCACGTGACGGTTCACACGACCGATGGCCCGGTCAACGGCGTCATCGGGCAGATGGCGATTCACCTCCGAGACACTAGCGAAGACGAGTTCGAAGACATCGACGAGCAGTTCGTCGACGTCGGTGCGACGAGCGAAGAAGAGGCACACGAGTTGGTCGACGTCGGCGACCCGATCACGGTCGAAACGAACGTCCGAGATCTGCAAGGCACCCGAATCGCCGCCGCGGGGATGGATAACCGCGTCGGGACGTGGACGGCGGCCGAAGGCTTACGATACGCTGTCGAGGCCGACGTGGACGCGACCGTCTACGCGGTCAGTACGGTTCAGGAGGAGGTCGGCCTGAAGGGCGCGCGGATGGTCGGCTTCGACCTCGATCCGGACGCCGCCGTCGCTATCGACGTCACCCACGCGACGGACAGCCCGAACTACAAGGAAGCCGAGCGCGGCCCGGTCGAACTCGGCGGTGGTCCCGTGATCGCACGCGGGAGCGCCAACCACCCGAAACTCGTCTCGCTCGCGCGCGAGTCGGCGGCGGACGGAGACATCGACGTGCAGCTACAGGCGGCGGGACTGTACACCGGCACCGACGCCGACGCGTTCTACACCTCCCGCGGCGGTACGCCGTCGCTGAACCTCGGGCTGCCGAACCGATACATGCACACGCCGGTCGAAGTCGTCGACGCCGACGACCTCGACGCGGCGGCGGCGCTCCTCGGCGCGATAGCCGAACGCGCAGGCGGCGTCGAGTCGTTCACCGTCGACATCTGAACCCCTCGCTGTCTCTTCCTCGCCACCCACTGTCATCGACGCCCACGCTCGGTGTGAAAGACAACCGTTAAAAGTCGTCGCAGGGTGGTTTCGAGTATGGCTGGAACTATCGAAGCGCTCGTTCCCGGCGGGAAGGCCAACCCTGGCCCGCCGCTCGGGCCGGAGCTCGGACCGACGCCGGTGAACGTACAGGACGTCGTCAACGAGATCAACGAGCAGACCGCCGCCTTCGACGGCATGGAAGTGCCGGTGACGGTCGAGTACGACGACGACGGTTCGTTCACTATCGAAGTCGGCGTTCCGCCGACGGCGGCGCTCATCAAAGACGAGGCTGGCTTCGAGACCGGCAGCGGTACGCCGCAGTCGGAGTTCGTCGCCGACCTCAGCGTCGAGCAAGTGAAGAAGATCGCAGAACAGAAGCAGTCGGACCTGCTGTCCTACGACCTGAAGAACGCCGCGAAGGAGGTCGTCGGCACCTGCGTCACGCTTGGCGTCACCATCGAGGGGAACAACGCCCGCGAGTTCAAGGGACGCATCGACGACGGCGAGTACGACGAGTACTTCGCCGAAGAAGCCGCAGCGTAATCTCTCGGTTCTGACTGCATTCGTTTTCGACTCGCCAGCCACCATCGGTGAGCGGTTCGTTCGTCCCTCGATACACGTTCGACAGCCGAGAAGTGAACGTTTTTGCCGGCTGTGCCCGTCTCTGGGTTAGATGACAGAACGCAACGCCCTGACGAACGCGCTCATCGGCGCGGTCGTCTCGTTCGTCCTCGCGTTCCTCCCGCTCTCGCCCATCCTCGGCGGAATCGCCGCCGGATACCTCCAGCGCCGGGACGGTCTCCGCATCGGTGCGATCTCCGGCGTCATCGCCGCGATTCCGGTCATCCTGCTCACGCTGTTCTTCGGTTCGTTCGTGGTCGGAATGATGGGTGCGGGAGCCGGTGGGTTCACGGGCGTCTTTCTCGTCTTCGCCGTCGTTTTCGGGGTGCTCTATACGGTCGTACTCAGCGCCCTCGGTGGCCTCGTCGGCGTCTCTCTTCGCGACGAACTCTCCGGTAGACCCGCGTGAGGAATGTCCGTGACCGTGACAAGTCCGCACCCGTGACAACTCAACGTTTTTAGCGACTCACCGCCAAACACGGTCGATGTCCGAACGCAGTATCTTCGTTAACGCGCTCATCGGTGCGGTGGTCTCCGTCGTTCTCGCGTTCCTCCCGCTCTCGCCAATTATCGGCGGGGCCGTCGCCGGCTACCTCAATCGCCGCGAGGGTGTCCGCGTCGGGGCTATCGCGGGAATTATGGCGGCGATTCCGTTCGTCGTCGTCGTCTTCTTCGGAGTCGCCCTCTTCTCGCTCCACGCACTCGCGGTGTTGGGGATCATCGCGTTTATCATCGCCGTCCTCGCCTTCGCCGCCCTCTACACCGTCGCGCTGAGTGTCCTCGGCGGTTTCGTCGGCGTCTATCTCGCCGACGAGTTCAGCGGGGGACACGACCCGTCGCCGTACCGGTGAGCACGACGGTCCTCGAACCCCGTCTGTCGGGCTTGTGGACGCCACACACGGTCGAATTTTCCGCGTCGGCTTCGACGGCTTTAAGTCTGGCATGACCGTTTCCCGAGGTGAGACAGGCTTCGCCTGTTTCACTGACCCGTAGGAGCAGCTCCTGCGTACTACGGAGGTGAATAATGGCAGACGACACAATAGTGCAAGCGGTCTCTCGCGCGCTCGAGGACGCACCCCCGCGGAACTTCCGTGAGACGGTGGACCTCGCGATTAACCTGCGCGACCTAGACCTCAACGACCCGTCGAATCGTATCGATGAGGGCGTCGTGCTGCCGTCCGGCACCGGTCAGGACACGCAAATTGTCGTGTTCGCGACAGGTGAGACGGCACTCCGAGCAGAGGACGTGGCAGATCAGGTCCTCGGCCCGGACGACCTCGAAGAACTCGGAGACGACAGTGACGCCGCGAAGGACCTCGCGGACGAAACGGACTTCTTCGTCGCCGAGGCGAACCTCATGCAGAACATCGGTCGCTACCTCGGGACGGTGCTCGGCCCGCGCGGGAAGATGCCGACGCCGCTCCAACCCGACGACGACGTCGTCGAGGTCGTGAACCGCATGAAGAACACCGTACAGCTTCGAAGCCGTGACCGGCGCACGTTCCACACGCGCGTCGGCGCGAACGACATGGACGCAGACGACATCGCGGACAACATCGACACGATCGTTCGCCGTCTCGAAGCGAGCCTAGAGAAGGGTCCCCTCAACATCGACACGATTTACGTGAAGACGACGATGGGTCCCTCCATCGAGGTGCCCGCATGAGTCAGAGCGAATCCGTTCGCAAGACCGAGACAATCCCGCAGTGGAAGAAAGACGCAGTCGACGAACTCGTCGACTTCGTCGAGGGATACTCGTCGGTCGGCATCGTCAACGTGGCGGGCATTCCGTCGCGTCAGCTCCAGAACATGCGTCGCGAACTCCACGGCAGCGCCGAGGTTCGTATGGGTCGCAACACGCTCATGCACCGCGCGCTCGAGGAGGTCGACAGCGGCTTCGAGGAACTCACCGAGTTCGTCGACGGCCAGGTCGCGTTCATCGGAACGAACGACAACCCGTTCGGCCTCTACCGCGAACTGGAAGCCTCGAAGACGCCCGCACCGATCAACGCTGGCGAAGTCGCCCCGAACGATATCGTCATCCCCGAGGGTGACACCGGTGTCGACCCGGGTCCGTTCGTCGGCGAACTCCAGCAGGTCGGCGCGTCCGCGCGCATCATGGACGGTTCCATCAAGGTGACCGAGGACTCGAAGGTCCTCGAAACCGGAGAGGAAGTCAGCCAGGCGCTGGCCAACGTTCTCTCTGAACTCGGCATCGAGCCGAAAGAGGTGGGTCTCGACCTGCGCGGCGTCTACAGCGAAGGCGTCCTGTTCGAACCGGACGAACTCGCGATCGACCTCGACGAGTACCGGGCGGACATCCAGTCTGCGGTCGCCTCGGCGACCAACCTCTCGGTCAACGCCGAGTACCCGACGACCCAGACCGCGCCGCTGCTCATCTCGAAGGCTGCGGGCGAGGCCAAATCGGTGGGCCTCTTCGCCGCTATCGAGAACGAGGAGCTCATGCCCGACCTCGTCCGCAAGGCCGACGCGCAACTTCGCGCGCTCGCGGCCCAGATCGACGACGAGGAAGCACTCCCTGAGGAACTTCAGGGCGTCGAAGCCCCGGCACCCGCCGCGACGAGCGACGACGAAGCGGAATCGACTGACGAAGAAACCGAAGCCGAACCCGAGGCCGACGACGAAGACGACGACGAAGACGACGACGGCGGTGCAGAGGGTCTCGGCGCGATGTTCGGCTGATAACTTACACTTACGGAGAATACAACAATGGAATACGTCTACGCAGCACTTATCCTGAACGAGACGGGCGAAGAGATCAACGAAGACAACGTGACGGCGGTCCTCGAAGCCGCGGGTGTCGACGTGGAGGAATCCCGCGTCAAGGCACTCGTCGCGGCCCTTGAGGACGTCGACATCGAGGAAGCCATCGAGACGGCCGCTGCGGCACCCGCCGCAGCCCCCGCTGGCGGCGCTGCAGGTGCCGAAAGCGAGGAACTCGACACCGCCGACGAAGAGGAAGCCGAAGTCGAGGAAGAAGACGAAGACGAAGAAGAAGACGACGCCAGCGGCGAAGGCCTCGGCGAACTCTTCGGTTAAACTCGATCAACTCGACGACGGACTTCGTTCCGTCACGAATCCCGAATTTTTTGGCGTGATTGAGTGTTCGGGAGCGACTGCTTCGTTTTGGCCGTGCTCTGTTTCGTGCCTGAACGCTGATCAGAGACGACCGAAACGATATAGCTCACGATCGAGACAACTTCGAAAGCCCCCCGTGCGCTCGATTCGGGGGCCTCGCTGTGCTCCTCGGCCTCCGGCCTACGGTGCTTGCGTCGTCCGCCTTCGTCGGGCACACGGCCTGGCGAGATATTCTCGTCCACGACTCCGACCGATTCAGTGGCGCTCCGAACTCTCACCAACTCACCTAGCAAACCTTTAAATCCGAACACGGAACCACTCCGCCGCAATGGCCCCTCCGTCCATCGTCTCTCTCACACTCGGCGCTCGACTCGTCTCCACGCCGGATTTCGCGCTGTCGACGCTCTCGTTCGTCGCCGTCGGCGTCGTTCTCGGGACGGTGAGCGGACTGACACCCGGGCTCCACGCGAACAACTTCGCACTCCTACTGGCGGCCGCCGCGCCGTCGATTCCCGGTTCGCCGACGCTCGTCGGTACCGCGATGCTCGCCGCGGGCGTCGTCCACACGTTCCTCGACATCGTTCCCGCGTTGGCGCTCGGTGTCCCCGACGCGGCGATGGCGGCGACGGCGCTACCGGGTCACCGGCTCGTCATCGCCGGACGCGGACGCGAGGCACTCCGACTCTCGGCGGTCGGCAGCGGGGTCGCCGTCGCGCTCGCGACTCCGCTCGCGGTTCCCGTGACGGCAGTCGTGCGAGTCGCCTATCCGACGCTTCGGGCACACCTGTCGCTCGTCCTCCTCGCCGTCGTCGGCTTCCTGTTCCTCACCGAACCGTCGGTCCGAGCGGCACTCGGTGGTATCGTCGCCTTCGCCCTCAGCGTCGCGCTCGGTGCGGTCGCCCTCTCGCTCTCGCCGCACGCGCCGCTGTCGGTCGGGAGCGTCCTCGCCCCGCTGTTCGCGGGGCTGTTCGGCGCTCCCGTCCTGCTCGATGCACTCGGCGGCGACGGCCTCCCGCCGCAAGGGGACGCCCAATTGGCGATGCCGCCGCTCGACCTCGGCTGCTCGGCGGTCGCCGGGACCGTGGCGGGCGCGCTGGTCGGCTACCTCCCCGGCATCTCGGCGGGCGTCGCGTCGGTGCTGTCGCTTCCGGCGGTGCCCGGTCGCAGCGGGACGCGTGGCTTCGTCGTCGCCACGAGCGGAGCGAACACGGCGACGACGGTCTTCGCGCTCTTCGCGCTCGTCACGTTCGACGCGCCGCGGACCGGCGTGATGGTCGCGTTGAAGCGGGCGCACGTACCGCTCGACGCACCGCTCTTGATCGTCGTGACTGGCCTCGCGGCCGCGGTCGCGTTCGTCCTGGTCTCGACCGTCGGCGATCGCTACTTTCGATTCGTCGAGCGGGTCGAATATACGACGCTCTGCGTCGCCGTACTCGCGCTCCTCGTCGTCGTCTCGTTTCTGTTCGCCGGCGTCGTCGGCGTCGGAATCTTCCTCGCATCGACGCTCGTCGGACTGGTTCCTCCCCGAGTCGGAACTCGCCGAATTCACCTCATGGGCGTCCTCATCGGGCCGTTGGCGCTCGGTCTCTGAGCGTCGGCATCCACGGGGAAAGACAACCGTTAAAAGTCGGGCGACGGAACGAGACTGTATGAGCCAAACCGAGCAACAGGAGGAGCGACAGTGCGTCTCCTGTGGCATCAACATCTCCGGCATGAGCGCCGCGTCGTTCAAGTGTCCGGAGTGCGGCCGCCGGGTGTTCCGGTGCGCGAAGTGTCGAAAACAGAGCAACCTCTACAAGTGCCCGGACTGCGGGTTCCTCGGACCGTAAACTCATGGGAAAAGTCGCTGCCAAACTCAAAGTCATGCCGCAGAGCCCCGAAATCGACCTCGACGACCTTCAGGAGAAACTCGAAGAAGCGCTCCCGGAAGGCGCGAAGATCAACGGCTTCGAACGCGACGACGTCGCGTTCGGCCTGGTCGCACTCCTGCCGACCGTCATCGTCCCCGACGACGCCGGTGGGACGGAAGCCGTCGAAGAGGCGTTCCAGAACGCCGAGGGCGTCGAGAGCGTCAGCGTCGAGAACGTCGGCCGCGTCTAGCTCGGCTCATATTTTCGGTCGTATTTTCGAATCGTCGGGAGCGACTGCGAGAGACCGAGGTCGCGGGCTCTCGCAGTTCGACACCTCCCGCGTGATGGCATGTTGTTCGATCACACGCCTGACGTAGCTTGATGAATCCGTGTCAGAGAGTCGTCGTATGAAACTCGTCGAAGCCGGTGCCGGTGATCTCGACGCGCTCGTCGATCGCTGGTACTCCCTCGCGAGGGCGATGGAAGCGTACGACGAACTCAACGAACTCGACTATGCGACCGTCGACGACGTCCCCGACGACGGGTTTCGCGCGCGTCTCGACGACGAGGCGATCATCGACTACCTCGTCCGCCACGGGGGCGAAACCATCGGTTTCCTCACGCTCCGCGAAGGCCACCACCCTTCTCGGGAGTATTCACATTACTGCCGACTCGTGAACCTCGCACTCGACGAAGACCACCGAGACCGCGGTCACGGGACCGCGGTCGTAGAGCGGGTGAAGCAGATGGCGC
The DNA here is from genome assembly GCA_963715525.1 of Haloferacaceae archaeon. Lineage (GTDB taxonomy): Archaea > Halobacteriota > Halobacteria > Halobacteriales > Haloferacaceae > MFD01721-c6. Next base: position 2,688,307 of record OY970248.1, on the reverse strand, counting down.
GTGACCGAGGCTGCGATCACGTCACGGTCTCCTGCGAGTGGCGGAACGATGACGCGCGTCGATTCTACCGCAGCACGGGATTCCGGCCGAAGCAAGTCGACTACGCGCAACCGCTGGACTGAGTCCGCTCGTCGTGGTCGTCTCTACGAATCCGCTGAACGCTCTTCGAACGGTATTCGAGTCGATTCGCCCGCGAACTCACTCCGTGAGCGATTCGTAGATCGCTTCGATTTCGCTCGTCCCGGCACCGACAGGGCCACCGTGATAGCAGAGCACCCGTTCGACGTCGAGGTCGGCGAGTTTGTCGACCGACTCCGCGGCTTCCTCCGATTCGGGCGTGAACTGTTCGATCGGACCGGAGAGTTCGCCGTCCTCGACGGTCAGGGCGTCGGCGGCGACGAGGAGTTTCTGGTCGGGTAAGTAGAGCGAGACGTGGCCCGGCGTGTGACCGGGCGTGGCGACGACGTGCATCGGTCCCGCGGCGGTTCGGAGCGTGACGCCGTCGACGACTTCCACGTCGACCGGAACGGGCGGATAGCGCTCGTCGCCCGTCTTGATCGGCGTCTCGCGACCGTCGATGGCGGGTGTATCGTCGGTGTGTGCGAAGACGGTCGCGCCGGTGTCGTCGACGATGTCGGCGGCCGCTCCCGCGTGGTCGCCGTCCTGATGGGTCAGAAAGAGGAACTCGATGTCGTCGAAGCCGAATCCGTGCTCTTCGAGCGCGGCTTCGAGTTGATCGAGCGTCGCCGGGTATCCCGTGTCGAACAGGATGAGGCCGTCGTCTGTCTCGACGGCCGAGGGATGGATCGTCACCTCGCGGTCGTCGGTCTTCATCGTGAGCGTCAGGTCGTAGATGCCGTCCGTGAGTTCCATGCCTTCGCGTTCGGTCGGGAGCGGAAAATAGGCTGGCGTCGCGGTCAGTTCGTCGGCCTCGACACCCCACCTTACGACAGCGCCGCGTCGAACGCCCGATCCAGATCCGCCTTCATATCGTCGATGTGTTCGATACCGACGCTGACACGGACGAGTCCGTCCGTCAGACCGGCAGCGACGCGTTCCTCGCGCGGGATGGCGGCGTGGGTCATCGCGGCCGGTTGCTCGATGAGGCTCTCGACGCCGCCGAGGCTCTCGGCGAGCGTGAACACTTCGGTCTCGCGGACGACCGTCGAGGCCTGTTCGAGCGTGCCGTCGAGTTCGAACGAGAGCATACCGCCGAAGTCGTCCATCTGCTCGGCCGCGAGGTCGTGCTGGGGGTGCGAGTCGAGACCCGGGTAGTAGACGTGGTCGACGGCGTCGTGGCCGTCGAGCCAGCGGGCGAGTTCGTTGGCGTTGTCGCAGTGGCGATCCATGCGAACGGGAAGCGTCTTCGTCCCCCGGAGAACGAGGAAGCAGTCGAACGGTCCCGGCGTCGCGCCGACGCTGTTCTGGTAGAACCCGATCCGTTCGTCGAGGGTCTGATCGCTCGTGACGAGCGCACCGCCGACGACGTCCGAGTGGCCGCCGAGGTACTTCGTCAGCGAGTGCGAGACGATGTCTGCGCCGTGTTCGAGCGGGCGCTGAAGGTACGGCGTCGCGAAGGTGTTGTCGACGGCGCAGAGCGCGTCGCCGTCGTGAGCGAGGTCGGCGAGCGCGGCGATGTCGTTGACGTTGAGGAGCGGATTCGTCGGCGTCTCGACCCACACGAGCCCCGTCTCGGGGCGGATGGCATCCTGCACGGCGTCGTGGTCGGTCGTGTCGACGAAGTCGAAGTCGACGTCGTACTTGTCGTAGACCTGCGTGAACAGGCGGTGCGTGCCGCCGTAGACGTCGTTTCCGGCGACGACGTGATCGCCCGCTTCGAGCAGGTTCATGACGGTGTTGATCGACCCCATGCCGGAGGAGAAACAGCGCCCGTACTCGCCGCCTTCGAGGCTGGCCAGATTGGTTTCGAGGTCGGTCCGAGTCGGGTTCCCCGTCCGCGAGTACTCGTAGCCCCGGTGATCGCCGGGACCGTCCTGCACGTACGTCGAGTTGGCGTAGACGGGCGTCATCAGCGCGCCGGTCTCCTCGTCGGGGTCCTGGCCGTCGTGGATGGCGCGCGTCTCGAATCGGTGCTCGTCGCGGTGGTCACCGTCGGTCATGCGCGGCCAGACGCCGGGCGACGGTTAAAGACTGGCTACTCGTCGGCCTCTCTACGAGCGAACTGCGAACGGCCGTAATACACTCGCATCTGTGACCCGAAGTCGTCCGACGATGCGACTCACCAGCCCCGTTTTCGACGACGGTGACCCGATTCCGGAACGGTACGGCTACGACCGAGACAACGTGAACCCGCCACTGGCCTTCGGGGACGTCCCAGCGGATACCGTTTCGCTGGCGCTGGTAGTTGACGACCCGGACGCGCGGGAATCCGCCGGAAAGGTCTGGGACCACTGGGTCGTCTGGAACGTCGATCCGGGTCTCTCAGAGATCGAAGAGGGGTCGACGCCCTCGGGTGCGATCGAGGGTCGAAACGACTTCGACGAGACCGGGTACGGCGGCCCCAGCCCGCCCGACCGAGAGCACACCTACCACTTCCGACTCTACGCTCTCGACACCGAACTGGCGCTCGATACCGGCGCATCGAAAGCGGACCTTCGGGAGGCGATGGACGGACACGTCGTCGACGAAGCCGAACTCACCGGAACCTATACGCCGAATTAAACTCTCGCCGGTTCCACCTACCGACTCCCTAACCGCTCTCGCACCGCCGTCAACTCATCGACCGTGTTGACGTTGTAAATCGGGCCGTCGGCGTCGACGCCGAGCACGGTCCCTTCGTCGATCAGCGTCTCGATGGCGTCGCTGAGTTCGTACTCGTCGCGCGGCGAGCGTTCGACTCGGCGACAGGCGTCGAAGACGGCCGGCGAGAACGTAGTGAACGGCGTGGCGATCCGGCACGTCGCGGGCGGGTCGTCGGGCTTGTTCTCGATGGCGGTGACTTCGCCTGCGTCGTTCACCCGGCAGATCGCTTTCGAACGTGCGACCGCCGCCGGAACTCGCTGGAGCAGGAGGACGCAGTCGGCGTCGGTCGCGCGGTGGCGTTCGACGCACTCGCCGAGGCTCGCCTGAACGATGCCGTCGCCGTCGATGCTCACGAAATCGTCGTCGACGTGATCGGCGGCCGCGAGAAACGCGTTCGCGAGTCCGTCGCGCGGTTCCTGTCGAGCGTAGGTGATCGGTACGCCCCGATAGGAGTCGCCGTAGTGGTCGACGATGACGTCGCCGCAGTAGCCGACGACGATCACGAGTCCGTCCAGCGTGAATCCCTCGACTTCGGTATCGAGGTCGACGAATCGGTCGAGCGCGTGGCTGAGGATCGGTTTCCCGGCGGCGTGCACCATCGGTTTCGGCCGGTCGTCGGTGTGCGGTCGGAGTCGCGTTCCTGCACCCGCGGCGAGAACGACGCCTTTCATGCGTCACGGTCGCGTCGAGCTGACAAGTATCTCGGGTGTGTCAGAGTCGGGCGCACTCGGCGGAGAACGCACCTTTTATAATCGAAAGCGCAGTAGTTCGCTTCACGACTATGCCGAGTTCCAATGGTCCGATGACGGGAACGCGGAAGAAATTAACGAACAAACCTCGCGAACGGGGCACCTCCCCGCCGCAGCGTGCGATTCAGGAGTACGAGGTGGGTCAGAAGGTCCACCTCAAAATCGACCCGAGCGTTCGAAAGGGTCGATTCCACCCGCGCTTCAGTGGACAGACGGGTGAAGTGGTCGGCAAACAGGGTCGCGCCTTCAAGGTCCGCATCGTCGACGGCGGTAAGGAGAAGACGCTCATCACGCGACCCGCTCACCTGCGCGCACAGAAGTAGATGACCATCTTCAAGGAGAAAATCGACGAGGAGTATCTCACCACGTCGGAGGTCAAAGAACTCCTCCAGGATGTCGAAGCCGACCGCGCCCTCGACGATGAGCGCGAGCTCCGATACGAACTCGCGCGAGCGATCGAGCACGTCAACCGCTTCGCATTCCTCACGCCGGAGGATTCGCGTGCACTCGTCGCTGAACTGCAGGAACTCGAAAAGGTGGACGAAGCGACCGCCTACAAGATCACCGACCTGCTCCCGCGGAGCCGGGACGAGCTCCGGACGGTCTACGCGAAACAGCGGTACGCCCTCGACGGCGACGAACTCGACGAGATTCTCAACATCGTCGCCAAGTACGCCTGAGACGACTCGTCACGAGCAGGTGCTCCGTCCGTCGTGGCGTTCGTCGGCGTCCGCTAGCTCCGGCTGAACGGACAATCGGCAGCCAACGGTTTCTCCCGAGAGTGACTTGGTGGATCACGACGGCTCCCGAGCGGAGCCCCGATTTTCATCCACCCGCGGTCGGCCCACTTTTTAAATAGACAGTCGTCCAATAGACTTGGTATGACTGCCGCGAACGACGACACCGCAGACAACGGAGACGTTCGCTACGCTGTCGTTCTTGATTATCTCCCTCATGGTAGCCCGGACGACGACCGCCCTCAATACAAGAAACAGCCCCTCGGGTACGCGCTCGGTGAGAGCGACTTTCGACTCGTCGAACTCACGTTCGCCAGTGACGCCGACGTCGGCATCGACGACCGGGTCGTCATCGAACCCGCCTCGGAGCGGACCGTCGTCGAACGCCTCCGAGCGGTCGACTACGACGATCTCTCCAACAGCGCTCACGCCGAATTGGAGTACGTCATCGCCGAGATCGTCGACGCCGACGAGCGTCGATTCGTCGACTTCTACAACGACGCTCAGCCGATCACGCTCCGCCTCCACCAGCTGAATCTCCTGCCCGGCATCGGGAAGAAACTCCGGAACAACATCCTCGACACGCGTAAGCGCCGACCGTTCGAGAGTTTCGACGACCTCACAGAGCGGGTGTCTGGGCTACACCATCCCAAAGAGATCCTCGTCGAGCGGATCTTAGAGGAGATTCGCGACGACGACCTGAAGTACAAGACGTTCGTCCGGCGTACCGACGAGTGACCGAACACATCATCACCGAGTGACCGCGACCGTCGTCATCGAGTGACTTCGTTTCCTCATTACTCGGATGTTGACCGTTCAAGAGTCCGTAAAATCCAACGAGCGACCGCAAGCGAGACGTTTACCCACGTCGGGTGAGAACCCGAGCGTAATGACCGAGTTCGACGGTCCTCACGCGGACGCGTCGTATCGTGATCCGGACGCGCTCCTCCGTCGTGCGGGGGTCCGCGGCAACCCGGACCGCGATCAACACTTCCTCGTCGACGACCGCGTCTTGGACCGAGTGCCGACCTATCTCCCGACCGACGCCGACACGAGCCACGTGCTCGAAATCGGTGGCGGAACGGGAGCGCTCACGGATCGTCTCCTCGCCGTCGGTGACCGAGTGACCGTCGTCGAGCGCGACCCCGACCTCGCGGCGTTCTTGCGTCGCGAGTTCGCCGACGCCGTCGACGACGACCGACTCTCGATCGTCGAGGGCGACGCGCTCGAAGTCGACCTCCCCGAGTTCACCGCCTGCGTCGCCAACCTCCCCTACGGCGTCTCCAGCGAGATCACGTTTCGACTCCTCCCGCACGGAGAGCCGACGGTACTGATGTTCCAGAAGGAGTTCGCAGAGCGGATGGCCGCGACCGTCGAGCGCGGGAACTACGGTCGGTTGTCCGTGAGCGCCCAGCACTACGCCGACGTGGAGGTGGTCGAACCCGTGCCGCCGACAGCGTTCTCCCCGCCGCCCGCCGTCGACAGCGCTATCGTCCGGACGACGCCGCGAGAGCCGACCTACGAGGTCGACGACGAGTCGTTCTTCCTCGACTTCGTGAAAGCGCTGTTCACCCAACGCCGGAAGACGATCCGCAACGGCATCCGAAACACGACGCACATCACCGGCGTCACCGACCCGGAGGCCGTCATCGACGCCGTCGACGACGACCTGCTCCGGAAGCGAGCGGGAAAGCTCGCACCGAGCGAGTTCGCCGAGCTGGCGGCGCTGGCCGACGAGTACGGTCGGGAGTGAACCGATGGCGGGGACCGGAACTACGACCACGGCGGCGGCATCGAATACGACGACCCCGACGAGCACGGTGAACGCCTCGCTTGGTTCGGCAGCGCCGAGCCACCCCGACCCGGTCAACCTCCTCGGCCCGATGCCGTTCCGGTATCAGGTCGCGTTCACGCTGCTCCTCTTCGCGGTCGTTCTCGGCGTTCGCTACGCCGCCAAGCGGTGGCACCAGACGCACGACGAACCGTCGTGGAAGGACCTGCTGGTTTCGGGTGGCGTCGCCCTCGTGACCGGCGTGACCGTCTTCTTGCTCATCGACCTGTGGGGACAGCTCTGGGAACTCGAACACACGCTCCAGAACTTCGGGTCCGAGCGGGTCGCCGGGAAGTTACTCGTCTCCGGCGTCCTGCTCGGAACCACGTACGCGATCACGAGCTTCCTCGGACGGTTGATTCAGACCGTTACGGCCGCAGACGAAACCATCAGCCGGCACCAGCGTGAGATCGTCTATCGGCTGACGCAGGTTATCCTCTACTCCTTTGCCGGGTTGCTCATCCTCAGTTTGTTCGTCGCGAACATCGGCGGACTGATCGTCGGTGCCGGGTTCCTCGGCATCGTCGCCGGGATGGCCGCCCAGCAGACCCTCGGTGCCATCCTCGCCGGGTTCGTGCTGATGTTCTCGCGGCCGTTCGAGGTGGGTGACTGGATCGTCATCGACAACGAAAACGACGGAAACGAGGGGATCGTAACCGACATCACCGTGTTCAACACGCGTATCCAAACGTTCGCGGGCGAAATCGTCACGATCCCGAACGACCAGGTGGGTGCCGAGTCGATCACCAACCGGACGCGAAAGGGACGTCTCCGCGTCGAGGTGGAAGTCGGCGTCGACTACGACGACGACCCGCGCCGGGCGGCCGATCTGGCACTCGAGACCGTCGAGGACTTAGACGAGGTGATGGACGTGCCGACGCCACAGGCCGTGCTGAAGTCCTTCGCCGACTCGGCGGTGATCATCGGCGTCCGCTTCTGGGTCGACAACCCGAGTTCCCGTCGTCGGTGGCGCGCGCAGACGGCCGTCATCGAGGGAATCAAATCCACCTTCGAAGCGGAGGGGATCAAGATCCCGTTCCCGCAGCGCGAACTCGGTGCCCGTCCCGAAGAGGGCGGATTCCGACTCGCGGGCTCGAACCCCGAAGCGACGGCCAGCCGAGGTGGCGACGATTGACGGGTGACGACTCCGTCTCGCGCCTCGCCGAGAGTCGAGGGCAGAACATCGACGTCTACCAGCCCGCCGAGGACTCGGGACTGCTGGCGAAGGCGGGCGTCGAACACGCCACGGGACAGGCCTTGGAAGTCGGCACCGGCTCCGGCTGGGTCGCCGCGAAGGTCGACGCCGAAACGGACGCGCGCGTCGTCGCGTCCGATCTGAACCCGCACGCCTGTCAGCAGGCCCGTGAGCGGGGACTGGAGGTCGTCCGCGGGAGCCTCGTCGACCCGTTCGCAGACGGCGCCTTCGACACCGTGTTGTTCAATCCGCCGTACCTCCCGACCGATCCCGAAAACGAGTGGGACGACTGGATGGAGGCTGCGCTCTCGGGCGGCGAGTCCGGGCGGGCGCTCATCGACCCGTTTCTGGACTCCGTCGGCCGCGTTCTCACCCCCGACGGAATCGTCCTCCTCCTCGTCAGCAGCCTCACCGGCTTCGACGAAGTCGTCGCCCACGCCGAGCGAAACGGGTTCTCCGCCGAGACGGTCGTACAGGAGTCGTATCCGTTCGAGACGCTATCGGTGCTCCGTCTCACTCAGCGCGACTAACCAGCAGTACTTTCGCACGGGGAATTACTGTCGAGCATTTTCCTAAGAAGCAAATATTAAGCCCCGGCATTTCGTAGCCCGAAGCGATGACCGAGCTAGTCGCTACGACACCGGGGCTGTATCCGCTGCCCGATTGGGCGAAGGACCAGCTCTCCGACCTGAAAGGGCACCAGAAGGGGGATCTGATCAGCGGTGACGAGGGAGACGACATCGTCTCCGTGTACGACGAGGGACGCGGGGAAGCCGTCGCCGACCAGCGCGACGCTGGACTCGACCGCTTCGTCGAGGGCCAACTCCGCTGGGACGACAACCTCGCGCACCCGCTGACGGTCCACGAGAACGTCGAGACGGGCGGTATCGTCCGCTACTACGACAACAACAACTTCTACCGCGACCCGCAGGTCCGGGGCGAACTCACTGCCTCCGGTGACGTCGCCACCGAACTGGAGGCGGCCGCCGAACTCCTCGAAGACGACGAGTCGTTACAGGCCGTGCTCCCCGGCCCGTACTCGCTTTCCGACCTCGCCACCGATGAACACTACGGCGACGAGGCGGATTTCTTAGACGCCGTCGGTGATTTCCTCGCGGGCGAGGTCGACGCCTTCCCGGCCCACGAGACGCTCTACCTCCTCGAACCGTCGCTGGTGACGAACCCGCCTGAAGACGGCGTCGACGAACGGGCGAGCGAACTGATCGACCGGGTCGCCGACGCGACCGACGCCGACGTGGTCGTCCACACGTACTGGGGCGCGCTAGAGGAGAAGACCTACGCACACCTGATGGACGCCGATATCGAGGCGCTGGGCTTCGATTTCGTCGCCGGCGACCGCGACCAGTCGCTCTACAACATCAACGAGTACGGCACGAAAGACGCCGTCTCGCTCGGACTCGTCGACGGTCAGAACACGCTGGTCGAGTCGCCGGAGACGATCCGCGAACGCGTCGAGTGGTTCGAAGACCAGACGCCCGCCGCGGAGTTCGACCGCGCGTACCTGACGACCAACACCGAACTGTTCTATCTGCCGGTCTCGAAGTACCAGGAGAAACTGGCCGCCCTCGGTGAGGCCGCGACGATCTCGGAGGTGGAAGCATGAGCCGTAACCCTACGAACCGCGAGCAGTTCCGTCCCGATGACCACCAGAGCGATCACTTCCTCCTGACGAGCGTCGTCGGGTCGTACCCGAAGCCCAAGTGGCTCAACCGGGCACAGGACCTCGCCGAAGACGAGGAGTCGAAGTTCACGCACGCTCACTTAGAAGAGGCCCACGACGACGCCGCCCGCGTCATCACCGACGAACACGAGCGGGCCGGCCTCGACACCGTCGTCGACGGCGAGATGCGCCGCAACGAGATGGTGGAGTACTTCGCCCACCGGATCGACGGCTACGAGTTCCACGGTCCGGTGAAGGTCTGGGGACACAACTACTTCGACAAGCCGTCGGTGACCCGAGAAGTCGAGTACGACGAACCGTGGCTCGTCGACGAGTTCGAGTTCACCTCGTCGGTCGCCGACCGGCCCGTCAAGGTGCCGATCACGGGTCCGTACACGCTGGCCAACTGGTCGTTCAACGAGGCCTACGACACGGGCGAGGACCTCGCCTACGACCTCGCTGATCTGGTCAACGAGGAGATCGAGAAACTCGTCGAGGCGGGCGCGCGATACATCCAGATCGACGAACCCGCGCTGGCGACGACGCCCGACGACCACGCTATCGTCGGCGAGTGCCTGGAGCGCATCGTCGCCGACATCCCCGAGGAGATCCGCATCGGTCTCCACGTCTGTTACGGCGACTACTCGCGCATCTACCCCGAACTCAACGATTTCCCGATCGACGAGTTCGACGTGGAACTCTGCAACGGCGACTACGAGCAAGTCGACGTGTTCTCCGACCCCGAGTTCGAACCCGATCTCGCACTCGGCGTCGTCGACGCCCACACGGCGGAAGTCGAATCCGTCGAGGAGATCAAAGAGAACATCCTGCAGGGCTTCAAGATCGTTCCCCCGGACAAACTCACCGTCTCGCCGGACTGCGGGCTGAAGCTCCTCCCCCGCGACATCGCCTACGGCAAGATGAAGAACATGGTCCTAGCCGCCCGCGAGGTCGAACGCGAACTCGACGCCGGCGAGATCGATCTCGACGGAATCGCCGCCCCGGCCGACGACTAGTTCGGCTTACGCTCGCGGACGACTCGTTTTCTTTCGCTCGCGGCCGTATCTCGGCGAGCGACGGCTGCCTGACTAACCGCTATCGGACGGGTTGAAAGGGCCGAGTTGCCGGACTCGGGGCTTTCGAGGTCCGCTCTTCGAGTCTCGATTGTTCGTTCGGTATCTCCCTGCTCGAGTCACCCGATCGCCCCGGCACACCGCAACGCTTCCAGTCCGTCGTCTCCGGCGGACTCGTCGTCACCGAGGTACCGCGCGAAGAACGTCAGCGTCCGGAGCCACGCGCTCGCGTTGGCGCGGGCGCGCTTCTCGGCGTCCTCGACGTCTACCTCGCCGCTCGCGGCGACCGTCGTCGGAACGAAGGGGAGAGAGACTCTGTGTCCCGTGTCCGGGAAGTGGAGGAGTGCGTCGTCGTAGTCTCTCTCGGAGCGTCGCTGGAGCAGCGCCGCCGCCATCTCGGAGGCGGGCCACGTCGCATCTGCGTCGCCGGTCACGAACAGGATCGGTGCGTCGATGCGTTCGACGCGGATCGCCGCTCGTTCGACCGCCTCGTCGTCTCGAAGAGCCGTCTCGTACGCCTCCAACGGATGCGCCGGGACCTCCCGGTCCGTGCCAGTGCCACCGAACACGTCCGACAACCGCTCTCTGATCCGCGCTCCGCGTCCGGCGTGAACCGCGAGCGACGGGATCGGATCGCCGCCCAGCGTCCACGCGGCGTCGTCGGTCGATTCGGTCTCGGTTCGCTGCCACACGACGCTACTCGGCGACACGGCGACGACCGCTCGAACGTCGAGGTCGTCGAACGCCGCGAGTGTCGCCAGCGCACCTTCCGCACCGATCGATGTGCAGAGGACGCCGACACGAGTCGAGTCGACTCTGGGATGGGCGGCGAGCCGTCGGATTCCCTCGGCGATCGATTCGAGCGGGACTCCCTGCAGCGTCTCCGGGAGCCCTCGTTCGCCGACGTAGCCGACGACCATCGCGGTGTAGCCGCGAGAGGCGAGGAGAGCTGCAGTCGACTCCGCGGAGTCTACGTCGTTCGGGTCCGGAACGACCGCGACGCCGGCGGTTCGGCCCATCCCCTCGGGTTCGAACAGATAGCCGACGAAGCCGGGTTCGTGGAGCGTCGTCCGCATGACGCCCGGTGCACTCCACCGCCGAATCACCGTCGTCGACGTCGGTGCATACCGATAGGCCAGTGGTGCGGTGTCGCTGTCGTCGCTGGCGACATCGGCTGTGTCGCTGTCCCCGTTAGCCGCGTCGGCGCCGTCTGCCCTCTCGTTCTCGTTGCCCCGCTCGTCGGTCGCGGCGGTCACGTCATCGACTTCCGCGCGGAGTGTGACTTCGACCCCGTCCCACGGCGTTGCGAACGGTTTCGGGGGGTCGTCGACGGGTTCCATCGACCAGAGGAGTCCCGTCACGTCCGCGGCCCGATACGTGCCCGACAGCGGGACGGCGGTCGCCAAGTCGGCCGCACCCGTCGCGTCGGTGCGGACGACACACCGCGACCGCCAGCGGCCGCCGTCGGCGTCGATCGTCTCCGCGGAGACGGTCACGAGGTGATTCGGTGGTCCATCGGTGAGGCGTATCGAGGGGGGTTCGTCGCTCGGTCCACTCCACGGCTCGAATTCGAGGTGCATCTCGGTCACCCGCGGAGCGGGGCTCCGCAGTAACTACTCCTACGCTCCCGGTGAGCATGGCTCTTCGTCCTCGGTACGTCGTCGCTGACACTCCCGTTTGTTGCGAGTAGATCTATCGTCGCAAATCACGATGGGGACAGTATGAGCACCGACGAACGACGACCGGAGCGACGAACGGAGATCGACGCGATCCTGGAACGAAAGTCCGGCGTTCGCGAAGTCCGCGACGAGGCCGACCGATACACCGTCGTCGGGGCGGCGAGTCGCCGGACCTATGCGAACTGGTTGACACCGATCGGAGAACACTTCGTCTGTCACCGGAACCCGATCCCCGACGCCGACGCGGACTCGTGGACCGTGACGCTCACGGGGCTTCCGAACGGCGACGCCGAGCTTTCGATCGCGACACTCGAAGCCGACTTCCCGACCGTCGCGGTCGCCAACACGATGGAGTGTGCGGGCAACGGTCGCGGACAACACGACCCGGAGACGGGGAGCGTCCAGTGGGACTGCGAGGCGGTCGGAACCGCCGTTTGGTCCGGAACGCCGCTGAGTTCGGTTCTGCGGGCACACGGCGTCGAGTTCGGCGGCGACGGCGACGACCGATGGCTCACGGCTGTCGGCGGCGACTCGCTCGACGAGGAAGCTTTCGCGCGGTCGATCCCGCTCTCGAAGGCGTTCGACGACTGCATCCTCGCGACCGGGATGAACGGCCGACCGCTCCCCGAAGAGCACGGCTACCCGATCCGGCTGATCGTTCCCGGCTGGTACGGCGTCAACAACGTAAAGTGGGTCGAAGCGTTGCACGTCGTCGATTCGATGGTCACCGATGGCGCGCTGGATCGGTCGGGCACGCACGCCCGGTGGCAACAGGTCGACTACCGCATCCATCCGCCGGACGCCACCCCGACCGAACACGACTCGGTCGAGACGGTCGACACCCGGGACCAACTCGAATCGGACGCGGTCGACTACCCGTACACGTTCACCGAGACGGTGATGTCGCTGATCGGGGAGCCGAGCGGTGGTTCGCCGATCACACCGCGAAGCGACGGCACGGTCGAGATCACGGGCGTCGCGTGGGCGGGTGACGACGCCGTCGCGGGCGTCGACGTGTCGACCGACGGCGGCGACACGTGGGTCGAAGCCGAACTGTTCGGCCCGGCGTACGCGGGCGCGTGGCGGCTCTTCCGATACTCGTGGGACGCCGGTCCGGGTTCGCACGTCCTGTACTCGCGGGCGACCGACGAACGCGGCCGCAGCCAACCAGCACGGATCGCCGAGCCCGACGCTGGGCTGAATGTGGTCGAAGACGGGGCGTTTCCGTGGAACGAGGGCGGCTACGCCGCGAACGCGTACGAACCGAACGCCGTCGAAGTCACAGTCGAGGCGAAGAGTCGGTAATCACCGAGCGGGTCGACTCCGAGCCGACTCGGCCGGTGATGGACGTCTCGGCTGCGCGTGCGAACCGTTCAGAGGACGACGTGGCCGTCGGTGAGCCACTCGCGTTCGGTTCGCTTGGCGATGGGGCTCTCGTCGATGAGCTCTGGCATCGCCGAGTGTTCACCGAAGCGATTCGGATCGGGCGCGACGCGTTCGATCGCCGACGAGAACACCGATCCCCGTCGCCCGAACGCGCTCACGATTCCTCCCGTCTTGCGGTCCTCGAAGTCCCGCCCTCGTGGATCCGGAAACTCGTCTCGAATGATCCGTGCGGTCGATCTGATCTCTCGTGCGGCCTGTTTCTGCGACCAGCGACTCTCGTACTGGTACGTTTCCCAGTGTTCGCCTTCTAGGTCTTCGTGTGAATGTTCCGGGGACTCGTACAGGACGGCGTTTTTCGTCGCGTGACCGCTCGCGAATCGGATATTCACCGTACAGCACCGTGGATACCGCAAGACGACCGGGAAAAACATCGCGTCGGTGATCGTGAACAGTTGTTGCAGTCGCCACACCCCTTCGAGGAGGTACGCCGCCATGGCCGCGATTCCGTCGCTTCGCTCGCCAAGCAAGTACGAGCGGGCCACGGCCTCGTAGTCCTCTCCGACGTTCTCTTGGAGCGACAACTCGTAACTCTCCGCGATGCCGTCGAGTTGATGTTCGTACGCATCGAGCAACGAGGTGCCTGGGTTGGCGATCATCTCCGCTTTCCGCTCCTGTGCATCGGCGACGTTCGCCATGTTTCGGTGAAAGCTCAACTCGGCTTCCTCGTTCGGGAGCGGGATCTTGACCGCTCGGCGATGGAGGGCTCTTGCACTGCCGGCGAACGATGGCTTCTGTGTTTCCATTCTTACACTCTCCGACGCGGCACTGATTTCGGCGCGTTGGACTGAATACACGTCCTGTCTGCCTCTCGTACTATATATTTTGATGGTCTCTCTTCGAGAGAACAGCCGATACCGTGACGGGATCCGTTCGGTGCGTGCGAGCGTCGCACCGAGAGCGACGAACCGTTCGTTCTCGATTATTGAGCATTCTTCGAACCGTAAAGCCCACCATTTATCATTTGTTATGTGTGTCGTAGTCACCTCACAGTCCGTTCTGAACCGTTTTTTCGCGCATTGAACGATCTGAACCCGGTTGAACGGTGTTTTCGACTCAAGTAGAACCGGGGAATCTTCGACAGCGATGAAAGTCGAACGAATCGGGACTGTCGTCGCGATCGGACTATTCTTCCTTGCAGGATTTTCGATCGCGATTCCGGGATTCTCGGTCGGACTGTCGGGAACCGGGCAGGCACTGCTCGAACTCGCGCTCTGGGGGACGACGGTGCTGTTCGGAGCGACGGCGTTGTTGTGGATCGTTCTCACCTACGTACTCGGTGCACGTTACGAACCGCCAGCCTCTCAGTACGACGGCGACGACGTACAGGTGCGTATTCTGACCGTCGACGCCGCGGGTGTCGTCCAGAACACGGTGGACGCGCTGCCCGACGAACTGCCCGACAGACACGTCATCGCGGAGAAACCGATCGCAATCGACGGTGCCGAAGTACACGTCGTTCCCGAGGCGTTCGAAGCCACGGCCGTTCGGAAAGGGCGGGCGATCGAGTGGGCGCGGCGGACGCTCGACTGTGACGCCGAGTTCGTGCTGTATCTCGACGAAGACAGCCTCATCGAGAACTTCGACGGACTGCCGGACGCCGACATCGTGCAGTTGCGTGAGCGACCTCGTCGGACGGGCTCTGTTCTCTCGTATCTGGCCGACGTCTACCGAATGGGTGTACAGTTAGAACAGCGCGCCTTCGCCCGTTTGCAGATTCCACTGTTCGCGTGGGGTGGCGGTATCGCCGTTCGGAAGGAACTCGAAGACGATGTCACCTGGGACCGTGAAACGCTCGTCGAAGACACCGCGTTCGTCTGGGCGGCAGCCCGGCAGTTCGACATCGAGTTCGCTCTCTCGGAAATCACCTGTCGCAATCAGGCACCCCCTTCGCTCGTCGAAGTCGTTCAACAGCGGCGACGGTGGGCCGCGGGCAACCTCGAAGCGACCGACTTGCTCCCGCGTCGATACCGGGCGGTGACCCGCGTTCGAAACTTCGCGTGGGCGCTCTCACCGGTCGTGACTGTCGTCGCCGTTCCGCTCGCCGTCATGGGAGTAACGGTCATCTACGCCGGCCTGTTTCTCATCGTCTCGTTCAGCCTCGCGGTGTTCACTGCATTCTGGTTCCTTCGCGGGGTGGCCTACTACGGGACAGCCGAACTCAAGTGGATCGTCGCCCTGCCGTTTACCCCTCTGATCGTCGTCGTCCACTCTCTCGGGACCGTCGTCGGAATCCTCCATCCGCCGGAGAGTTTCCGCGTGACGAAGAAAATCGGCAGTGAGCGATGACAGGATAAAGCACGCAGTCAGCGTCCGAGAAATAAGTCGAGGTGAATCGAACATCGGTCTCGCTCCCCGTCACTGCTCGTCGTATCTACGTCGCGGATGTCTCCACTATCGGTGGGTGTGTCCGCATCGAAGACGCCCGAAGCAACAGTCTCGACGTCTGGGAGCCTGCTACGTGACGTAACTCTTTGTACGAGTGTGAACTGACGATAGTACAGATGGCGAGACAGCGTGACCTCGACCGACTCTATGGACTGCTCGGCGAACTAGAAGAACGCGTCGGTGGCACTCGAAAGCTCAAGAACTGTGATGGGTACCTGAACTGGCCCGAACGCGGCGTCTACTTCTTTCTCGAACCCGGCGAGAGGCGCGACTCGACCGACCAGTTCCGTGTCACACGCGTCGGCACGCACGCGGTCTCCGATGGGAGCAAAACCTCGCTCTGGAATCGACTGAAACAACACTACGGAACTGGTGGCGGCAGTTCGAGCCATCCCCACGGAGGGAACCATCGCGGCTCCGTGTATCGGAAGCGAGTTGGCGAAGCGATAATCGAGAAATACAGCTTGGGGAACGAGTACTCCAGCTGGGACGAGCGGTTGTCGAATCTCTCCCGAGGGCGCGAGGACGTACGTGACGAGGAGTACATCATGGAGCGACGCGTGAGTGCGTACGTTCGTGAACAGCCGTTTCTGTGGATCGCTGTCGACGACGAACCGAACAAGAACAGTGACCGAGCAATCATCGAACGGAACGCTATCGCCCTGCTCAGCAACTATCGGCGAGACACCGTCGACCCACGCTCGACTGATTGGTTAGGTACTCACAGTCGGAGCGGGAAAATCCGTGAGTCGGGTCTCTGGAACGTGAATCACGTCGATGAGCGGCACGATTCTGACTTTCTCGACGTGCTGGCAAGGTACGTCGAAGCAACGAAACCGTTGTGAAGTCGCTCTCGGCGTTGGTTGGGCCTCGGCACTC
Organism: Haloferacaceae archaeon; assembly: GCA_963715525.1. Lineage (GTDB taxonomy): Archaea > Halobacteriota > Halobacteria > Halobacteriales > Haloferacaceae > MFD01721-c6. The sequence goes on along the minus strand of OY970248.1, from coordinate 2,671,889 downwards.
ATAGGGCTCGTCGTCGTCGGCTGCCACACCGACTCGGAGCGGTACCGTCGTCATCGGCCATCGGTCGCTACGAAAGCCCGCCCAAAGAGCGTTCCCGTGTCCCGTCGTCGCGCTGTGTGTCTACACGGTCACTCGTGACCGGAGACCGGAACGGGCTGATACGGCTCTTCGAGGTATTCGATCTCGGAATCGGAAAGGTTGATATCGAGGGCCTCGACGGCGTCCTCCAGGTGTTCGACGCTCGACGTGCCGACGATGGGCGTGGTCACCCACTCCTTGTGGAACTGCCACGCGAGGGCGATCTGTGCCATCTTCACGCCCTTCTCGTCTGCAAGTTCCCGGACGCGTTCGTTCACTTCGGGACCGCCGCCCTGCTGGTAGCCGCGTTCGATCGACGACTCGTGTTCGCCGCGCGTCGTCTCGGCGAATTCCTCGTGTGGGCGCGCGAGGAATCCGGCGGCAAGCGGACTCCACGGCATCACGGCGACGCCCTCCCGCTCGCACAGCGGGAGCATCTCGCGCTCTTCTTCGCGGTAGGCGAGGTTGTAGAGGTCCTGCATAGAGACGAAAGGGTCGAGACCGAGACGGTCGGCGGTAGCGAGCGCGTCGGCGAACTGGTAGGCCCACATCGACGAGGCACCGACGTGTCGGACCTTCCCGCGTCTGACTGCGTCGTCGAGCGCCCGTAGGGTCTGTTCGATCGGCGTGTCGTAGTCCCAGCGGTGGATCTGATAGAGGTCGACCGTATCCATTCCCAATCTATCGAGCGAGTTCTCTAGCTCTTGTTCGATCGCTTTCCGCGAGAGACCGCCCGAGTTCGGGTCGTCTTCGTCCATCTGACCGTAGACCTTCGTCGCGACGACGAACTCGTCCCGGTCGTACTCCGAGAGCACCTCGCCCAGAATCTCCTCGCTCTCGCCGTAGGAGTAGACGTTGGCGGTATCGAAGAAGTTGATCCCGAGGTCGATCGCACGTTCGATCACCTCGCGGCTCTCCTCACGGTCGAGCGTCCAACCGTCCCAATCCGTCCCGAAGCTCATACAGCCGAGGCAGATCTCACTCACCGTCGTTCCGGTCGCTCCGAACGTGGTGTATTCCATGCACGGTCCATCGCGCAGTCGGCTCAAAAAGGTGCGTCAGGCGGCCAATCGAGCGTCCGTCCGATAGTCGACTTACTCCACGCGCTCGCGTGCCGCAGCCACGACGAGCGGAAGCGTGATCGTCGCATCGCCGACGACCGTGACGTTGCTGGCGTCTTTCTCCAACTTACCCCACGAACGAGCCTCGTCGAGCGTCGCCCCGGAGAGGCCGCCGGTCGCCTCGGGGTCCATGGTGAGCTGGACGGCGTAGTCCCACGCCCGCGGCGTCACCAACATCGTCTGAAGCGTGAAGTTCTTCGGGACGCCACCGCCGACGAGCATGCACCCGGCTTCGTCGGCCTCGAACGCGAGGTCGGTCAGCGGCGTCATGTCCGCCAACGCATCGAGCGTGAAGTCGGACGTCTGCGAGTACATCCACGCCTGCAAGCCGAGGACGGAGTCCTGAATCGCCGGACAGTAGATCGGCACGTCCTCTTCGTAGGCGGCGGCGGCGATTCCGGCGTCCTCCGCTACTCCCTCGCGCTCGTTCACCTCGGCGTTCGCTCGCCCGAGTTCGCGCGTCAGGCGTTCGATACTGACCGCGCCCTCGGCTTCGAGCGGCGGGAACACCTCCGAGCGGAGGTGCGACTCGAACAGCGCGAAGTGCTCCTGCGGGAGGTAGACGTTGTAGATTCGGTCGACTTCCTCGTCGCGCAGCGTCTCGTCGTGTTCGCGGAGGGACTTCTCGGGGTGGTGTTCGTGGCCGTGGTGGTGTTTGCCGCCGATGCCTTCGATGGCGTCGTGGGTGAGGTTCGCGCCCGTCGTCACCAGCGCGTCGATGTAGCCGTCGCGGATGAGATCGGAGACGATCTTGCGCATCCCGGTCGGCACCATCGCCCCCGCAAGCGAGAAAAAGCAGGTCACGTCGGGGTCGAGCATCTCGGCGTACACCTCGACCGCCTCGTGGACCTTCGCCGCGCCGATGCCGGCGTTGCCGTACTCCGTCGCCAACTCGCCGACGGTCATCCCCGCGTGGACGTTCGCGTGTCCGAGGGGGTCGTGGTGGAACTCCTCGCGGTGCGGTGTGTGATGCTGGTGTTCGCCACCGTCGTGGCCCTCCTGCCCGTCGCCGTCGTGATCGTGACCGTCGTCGCTCATACCGAACGGTCTGCGGCCGAACGCTTTGAACACGGCGGTTCGAAGTGACTTGGGAGTGTGGGGTCGCTTCGGGTGACGTTCAGACAAGCGACGCTCGGCCGATCAACCGCTGTCGGGTGGGATTGAAAGGGGCCGCACTGTCGACTCGGAGGCCTCGCTGTGCGCTTCGCTCCCTCCGGTCGCTGCAGTGCTTACTTCGGCCGCCTTCGTCGACAGTGCGGGGGATTTCGAGGTCGTCACTGCCGCTGTTTCGTACGTTTCGATCACAACTCTACAACGCATATCCTCACAGACTCGTCGGATGATCGACGAACGCCGTCTCCAATCCCCACTCATCGGCGAGGCCCATGAGCGATCGAACGCCGAACGTCTCGGTCGCGTAGTGACCCGCGAGGAAGACGTTGACGCCCGCTTCGCGCGCTTCGTGGTACACCTGCTGTTTCCCTTCGCCGGTCACGAGCGTATCCGCACCTGCGTCGATCGCCTCGTCTAAGAAGTCAGCACCGCTCCCGGTGACGACGGCGACGGTCCCGACCGTGTCGGGTCCGAAATCGAACACCTGCGTCGTCCGGTCGCCCTGATCGAGCGTGCCGAGTCGGTCAGCCACTTCGGCGACCGAGAGCGGACCCGATGCGCGACCGAGGACGCCGATCGGTTCACCGCCGAGTTCGGCGAACGGCTCCCGGTCTGTGAGTTCGAGCAGGTCGGCGACGCCCGCGGCGTTGCCGAGTTCCGGATGACCGTCGAGCGGGAGATGTGATACGTAGAGGGCGATGTCGTTCCGGATCAAGGGTGCGATGCGGCCGTAGGCACGACCCGTAATCCGCTCGATACCGCCCCACGAGAGGCCGTGGTGAGCGACGAGCACGTCCGCATCGGCGACGATCGCCGCCTCGGCCGTGGCTTCGACGGCGTCGACGGCGAACGCGACCCGCTCGACGTCGGCGTCGTCCGGGCCGACCTGCAGCCCGTTCGCACTGGCGTCGACGTCGTCGTAGTCGGCGGTACGGAGCCGGTCGTCGTAGCGGCCGACGAGTTCCTGTAGCTTCACATGCGACGTATGCATCGTCCGACCCAAATTCACTTCGGATACTCGCCCTCCGATACTGTTTCTCGTGCTACATTGCTCACCAGACTTACAATCGTCCGGGGAGTATCAGAGACGATGGTACTTTCTGAAACAGCGTGGAACGAGGCGGAGCCTACGCCTACCGGAATCTCGACGATCCGAGAGTTTCTGCGAGAGAACTCACAGAACGCGTACAACTACGAGGAGATCATGGCCGCGGTGATGGGCGTCCGGGCGGAAGAAGTCGAAACGCGCGACTCTGACCGCGAACAGGGTCGACTGGTCGCCCACGCGACGCTCGCCACGCAGGTTCGCGTATACCTCGATTTGCTCGTCCACGACGGTGATGTCGAAGTACGGCAGGTCGAAGAAGACGGAGACCAGGTCTCCTACTATCGGGCGAGTGTCTGACGAGCGAACCGCTCGAACTCCCGATTCGAGAACGACCTACTCGTCTGCTTGAACGCCAGCGTGTGAGAAGACGAACTCTCGGAGGAGTTTCCCGGCGAGCGACGCCGCCTGTCCGTCGTCGCGGTCGTTGACCTCGACCACGTCGAATCCCGCCGCGGCGGGGGCGACCGCACGGACGACGTCGCGCATCTCTCGGGGCGTCATCCCGAAGGGTTCCATCGTCCCGGTTCCGGGTGCGAATCCGGGGTCCGCGCCGTCGATGTCGACGCTCAGGTAGACCGTCTCGTCGTCGCCGAAGTCGGGCTTCCAGTCGGCGACGTCCTCGGGCGGGACGACGGTCACGTCGTCCGCGTCGGCGCGTTCCCACTCCTCGGGCGACCCCGTCCGCGCGCCGAGAATGACCGCGCGGTCGGCGAACCCCTCGTTCTCTCCGCCCACGCCACCGTCGAGAATGCGCCGCGTCACCGTCGCGTGGTTCCACTCGTTGCCGTCGAACTCCCGTCGGAGGTCGAGGTGGGCGTCGAGACAGACGAACACGTCGGGGTCGACCGCTTCCACTCCTGCGGCGGTGACGGTGTGTTCTCCACCGAGTACGAGCGGCACGGCGTCGTCCCAGACGACGTCGGTCAGCGTCCCACGAAGGAACTCGACGTATTCGGGAACGTCGTCCCACGGTCGGAGGTTACCCTCGTCGTGGACGGAGAGTTCGGAGAATCGTTGCGCTGTGCGATAGTCGTAGTCGTCGAATGTCTCGGAGAAGAGGCGGATTCGGTCCGGGCCGAACCGCGTCCCCGGTTGAAACGTAGTCGTCGCGTCGAGGGGAGCGCCGACGACCACGTACTCGGCGGAGTCGCGGTCGGCAGTCGCTCCGGGGAACATCGTCTTCAGACGACCTTCCGCTGGCCCTCGTACTCGAGGTACTCGATCTCGTCGTCCGGCGAGAAGTTCTCACCCTCCGGGACGCGCATCGTGAACGTCTGGTACGTTTCGAGGTCCATGATCTGTGCGTCCTCGCCCGTCAGCGAGACGACCTGTCCCTGCTTGCGCTCGATGATCGGCACCCACACCTTCGCGTCGACCGGCTGGGAGAGGCTGCGTTTTTTGTTGTCGAAGACACCACGACCCTCGATACGGGCTTTTGCGCTGCCGTGCTTACCCGGCTTGGCCGTGCTGTACGCGTTGATTTTGCACGCGGAATCGTCCATCATGACGTAGCTTCCCTCCTGCAGTTCGCGGACCTGCTTCTGCTCTTTCGCCATGCCTCGGGATTATTGAGGCGGCGGTATAAACCGTTTGGAACGTGCTCGTTGGTCGGACTAGCGCTTGCCGCGACTTCGCTCCGTGGACCGTACTCACGCCGGTTCGCGCTCGTTGCTCGACGACGTCATCTGCCTCGCTCACGCCGATTCGATGACGCGGCCAACCCGCTCTAACCCCGCCACGAGTTCCTTCGTCGATAGGCCGAACCCGATCCGGAAGTACTCGGGGAAGCCGAACGTCTCGCCCGGCGCGAGGACGACGCTCTCCGCTTCGACGACCGTCCGGCAGAACTCTTCGGCGCTGTCGAAGCCGCTCGGAACCCGGATGAAGCCGTTGACGCCGACCGGATCGTACCAGTCGAGGTCGTAGGTGTCGACGAACTCACGGACGAGTTCGCGGTTCTCGTGGGCGAGTCGCCGGTTCCGGTCGAGGATGGTTTCCTCTCGCCGACCGAGTGCCTGCTTCGCGACGTGCTGGCCGAACAGTGACGGCGAGATGGTCGTGTAATCTTTCCACTGCCACGCTCGATCGATGATGCGTTCGTCGCCGACGAGCCACCCGAACCGTAACCCGGCGAGGCCGTACGCCTTCGTCACGCTCGCCGTCGAGATACCGTTTGGCCCGAGGCTGGCGACCGGCGGGATCGGATCGTCGGCGAGGAGCCGATACACCTCGTCGCAGAGGAGGTAGGCGTCGTTATCGACGGCGAGGTCGTAGAGGGCTCGGACCGTCTCCTCGCCGTGGTATCGGCCCGTCGGGTTGTTGGGGTTGTTGAACACGATCAGATCCGTCTCCGGGCGAATCGCGTCGGCGACGGCGTCGACGTCGAGCGTCCACTCCGGCGGTTCGAGCGACACCTGCGTCACCTCGCCGAGCGACTCCGGCACCGCGTGGAGCGCCTGATACGTCGGCGTGACGACGACCGCGTGTGGCTGTTCGCCGGTCACGAGCGCGAGAAACGCGAGGAAGTTAGCCTCCTGTGCCCCACACGTACAGAGCACTTCGTCGGCCGTTCGGTCGTAGCGCGCTCCGATCTCTGCCCGCAGGTCCGGATCACCGTTGGTCGGGATGACGTAGCCGACCTTGCCGGGGTCGGTGTCGAAATCGTTAGCCCAGAGCGATCGGATGCCACTCTCGGCTAACATGATGTCGGCGTCGTCTTCGTACTCGGCAAACCAGCGTTCGAGGGCGAACGGCGCGATGTCCATGACTAGGGTTCGTGAGACGATACCAAAAGTACGCCGTGCTCGACTGGTGTGACCGCAGTAATTTCTACCAGACTACAGTGACTGTCTCGGAACTGCAGTGACTGTCTCGTACTGCAGTAACTCTGCCGTAACTGCACTACCCTCCGCGTGACCGCCGTGGCTCTGCCGTACAGGCAGTGACCGCACCGTAACCTACCCACGCCGTTCGATCGCTCGGCTCACCGCATCTCCGAAATCTGGACGTACGACCCACGTTCGGCCGACAGCCACTGACCTCGCGTCGCCTTCCCCTGTGTCTCGTAGACGACGAGTTCGTCGGGTTCGAATTCGACCTCCGGAAAGTCGGCTGCGCGGGGGTTGAACACGTACTGCAACTCGAATTCGGGCCACTCCTCGCCGTGACTCGCCTTCCCCGACCCGTTGGCGCTCATTCGCTCGCTCCCTCGGCGCGAACGGCACTGTCGGCGTCGGCCATCGTCTGCTCTCCCTCGGTCTGCATCCGTGTCGCGAGGATCTCCTCGTAGTACAGCGTCATCAGCGTCACCGCCTGTCGCCAGTGGCGACGCGTGTGCATGTCGTGGAGTTCCGTCCCGGCGAGGTAGTACGCCGGGAGGTGACCGTATCCCGACTGACCGAACTTCGGCTTCGGCAGGCGATCCGAACGTCCCAATGCGGCACGGACTTCGATCGCCTGTGCGACCATCGTCGGCGTCCAGTAGTCGCCGCCGACCTTGTGTCGCCGCCACGCTTCGACCGTCGCCGTCGCGTACGTCGCGTCCATCCCCACGATGTCGGCCCGCTCTCGGAGACAGTCCTCGACGAGCGACCAGTCGGCCTCGGCGAGCGTCGGTTCGACGGCGTGGTCGGCGGTGACGTATCGGTCTTCGACACGGTCTTTCTCCCAGAGCGCCGCGACGTACGCCTCCGACGCCGCCAGAGCGTCGTCGTCCTCGAGGTGGGCGAACTGGTGCCGGTCGACCCCGTAGAAGGCTTCGACGGCCGCCTCCCAGTCACGGTCGTCGTGGAAGACGAATCCCTCGCAGACGTGCTCGGCCATCGCTCCCGCGAGTTCGCGTGGATTACGTTCGGTTGCCGACGGCCTCTCCTCGCTCGTCGATGTTCCGGCGACGTTCGTCGCCTCTCGGGCGTGTGCGAGTGGTTTGTCGGTGGGTCCGGTTGCAACGGGGGAGCAGTCGTAGGTTTCGGAGGTCATGGGAAGGTCACTCGACTCTTCCTGAGCAGTCCCCACATATGTATATTTTATAACATCTAGGTAACCTGGGGCACTTACCGGGAGGTAATCGACAGACTACGACAGGGAGAAAGTGTCGGAGATGTGTCAATGATCGGTGGATGTCTAACTGATCCGGAAGTACCGCTCACCTCTGTTCTCGACACCCGATGAGCGGCTTCGAAAATACTGCCCGCGTTCGCCGCTTGTCAGTCGCTATACCCACCGTCCTGCTGTAGGGGCCTCCGTCGTGCTGATCTGGTAAACCAGATCAGCGAACCACTGCCGCTTAGTCGTCGCACCATCACGGCGGCGTATACTGATCTGGTAAACCAGATCAGCGAACCACTGCCGCTTAGTCGTCGTCTGCCGCCACGGTCTGTTCGTCACCACTCCCTCGCTCGTTCGGCTCGAACGTCTCACGGTGAACGATTTCGTCGACCGATCGGCGGAGTTTGCGCTCCTTTTCGATGTCGGGTGAGTCCTCTTCGGGATATCCGAGCGTCACGAGCATGACTGGCTCGTAGTCGTCGCCGATATCGAACTCTTCGCGAACGCCGTCGGCGTCGAACCCTTCCATCGGACAAGTGGCGAGGCCGTGATCCCACGCGGCGTACATCAGTGACATCGTTGCCAGCGAGGTACTGCGCGTCGTCCAGACCCGTCGTTCGCCCTCGGGAAGGTCGGCGATGCCTTCGATGTTCCCCCTGATCGCATCGCGCGTGTCCTCGTCTGGGATATACCCCTTGTCGAGCCAATCGTCGAGCACACGGTCCGCGTGAGCGAGCGGGTCTTTGTTCCCGAGGACGACGATCGCTACCGGGGCGTCGCTCACCTGCTCTTGACCGCCGGCGACCGACTGAAGTCGCTCGCGGTTTTCCTCGTCTTCGAGCACGAGAAATTCCCACGGTTGGAGGTTGTATCCGGACGGCGTGTACTTCACCTGTCGGAACACGTCGTCGAGCACGTCGTCGTCGACATCTTCATCGGTGTACTGATGCACTGACCGGCGCGTCTCGATGACCTGCTCGAACTCCATTGGACTCTCACGTACGGGTCGGATACAAAAGAGAACCGCGGACCCGGTCCGCTTCGCCGGTTCGGCTCATCGACACACGACACTGGTTCGGACCCGACTGCGAACGCACGTTACCGAACGACGGTGACGGGTACCGGCGATCCTCGAACGACGGACTCGGTGACGCTCCCGACGAAGATACGGGATACGCCAGTCCGACCGTGACTCCCCATGACGATGTGGTCGAACCCTTCGGACTCGGCTACTTCGAGAATCGTCCGCGCCGGCCGACCGACTCTCGTCTCCGTCCGAACGTTGCATGCGACTCCGAGTGATGCCTCCGAGAGCAACGCAGTCGACTCCTCCTGTGCGCTCTGGTACCACTGCTCCGCTCCGCCCGACATGCTCGTGGTCACACTGTAACCTGCTTCGATCGGGTCGATGACGTGTAACAGCACGATCTCGTCGTCACCCCACTCCGTGAGAACGAATTCGAGAGCCCGCTTCGATTGCGGCGACCCATCGTACGGTACGAGCACCCGTTTGTTCATAGTTAACAATACTCGTGCTACCAGGTTAAAACTTACCAGGAGAACGTCAGTGTCCGGGAGACATCGGCCAACTGCTCCAGATCTCTGCATCGGGAGTCATCTAAGATCCGGCGACACGTCCCGTCGACAGTCACTCGCCGTGACGGGTTACACACCTTTCCGGCAGTCACTCGCCGTGACGGGTTACACACTTCGACAATCCAATCAACTCCACCGGCTCCGAGTTGTCGGGCGAGTACACGACCATCTGTCCTTTCTCCATGTACGGGACTTTCTCTTGTAGACTCGACGGGATGTTCACCGACTTGATAGCGTCTTCGTCGCCGAGATTGAGGACGACCTTCGTGTTGATCTGCTTGAACACCGACTCGGCGATGTCTTGGGGATCCTGTGTGATGAGGAAGAGTCCCAGCCGCTCTTTTCGACCCTGTTTGGCCGCTTCGGTGAACTTCTTGACGACCATTCGCGCCTGCACGTTGTCCGCCCCGGCGAGGAAGTTGTGTGCCTCGTCCATCCCGACGACCAGCGGGGTACGCTTGATCCGATCGTACTCCGGACTGTTCGACAACTTCTCGTCGACGAGGAGACTCGCGACGGCGAGTACGACTGTCTCCGACGCCCGCGAGTCGTTGATGTGGTACGTCGGGACGACCGAGAGCCCACCCGGTCGGACCAGGTCGTGAACGAGTTCCGTGATCGGACGGGCGTCCTGATCGAACACCCGACGGAACGTCTTCGAGATCGCCCGCCGCTTCACGGCGTCGAACGTCGCTTCGTGAACGCGCCCGGACTCGTCTAACTCCTCGCGGAGCGCCGGATCGTCGAGGAACGTCAGGAACTCGGAGTACGTTCCCGACCCACCGTACTGCCGGAAGAACCGATCGATCAGGAGTTCGAGTGCGTTGTACTGGTTGTCGTTCAGACTCGCACCCGCGACCAACCACGGCCGGCGCTTGACCATGTCGAACGGGATGGTGAAGTTCACCTGCTCGGCGCGATGACCCTCACCCGGATACGACGACCCCGAAACCTCGGGAACCAGCGCAACGGTGTCGTCGTGACCGCCGTGGGCGACACCCTCGCGCTCCAGTCGACGGGCGAACTCGGCATCGAGTGCGTCGTTGTCGTCGTGCATCTGCGCGTACTCGTCCTGCGGGTCGAACTGAACCACGGCCGTCTGTACCTCCCGACCGTCGTCCATCGCGTACGTCCGCTCTGATGAGAGGTACTGTCGCAGGATGTTCTTCGAGGCGTGTGTCTTCCCTGATCCCGTTCCACCCGCGACGAGGGTGTGTCGGAAGACGAGCGGGTCGCCGTCCGTGTAGTCGTCTTTCACTCGGTAGTCGATCGTCGGGGGTTCGGCAGCGGTTCGGACTTTCTCGCCACCGACCGAGAGATGCCCGAGGAAAACGCCGTTCTCCGGGATTTTCAGGCCGGTTTTGATCTGCTCGCTGTCGGTCGCTTCGGCGACGACGGCACCCGGTTTCGGCACACGGTCGGTCATCCGACGCTTCAACTCGTCGCCGTCGCGGAAGAGGACCGCCACCGGTTCGAGCGACGCCATGAACTTGTAATCACGCTCCTCGAACCGATCTCGACGCATCGCTCGACGGGCATGTATCTCCGTGGCGTCGTCCGCCTGGAACTCCTGTGCGTATTCGAGTGCCGTGATCCGACAGAAGAGCGTCTCGTCGTCGGGATAGGGGACGAGCAGATACTTCCCGAGTCGAACCGCCTCGCGGTTGCCAGTCGTGACGAACGCCCGGAGGTAGGTGTCGTCGCCATCCTCGGCGACCCGCAGCCCTTGCGAGACGGAGATCGCACCCAGCCCCCGGTCGTTCCCGACCGCTTCGACGGCGTAGCGCTCGAAACTGTCCGCTGGATCGTCCGAGTCAGTCGAATCGGCTGAACCGACCGATCCGACTGACGTATCTGAGGCATCCCCGACATCAACCGCGCTCGTCTCCGTCTTGTCGCTCTCGGACGTCGTCTCGTCCGTGTCGCCTTCACCGTCTCCGAAGTCGGTGAAGTCTTCGAGGGTCATGTCCCACGCCACGGTAGCCCCCGATATGGAACTTTCCCCTCCGCTGTCTTCTGACGCGATGTCGACAGAGTCGCATTCGGTGACTGCCCTCCGTTCGTCCGACGAGTGGCCGACGTACGTCCGCCGGTGGGGACGCCTTTTTAGGTTGGGATACGAAGGGCTTCATATGCTATTAGTCCGCGGCCACGGCGGCGGCACGGCGCTCACGGGTACGATTTACGAGCGCGGTGAATCCGCACCGTCGTTTAAGGGTGCTCCCAACGAGGACGCACCGTACATCTGGGTGTGCGACGAGTTCTACGAGGTCGAAAGCGGGGGATCGCCCACCGAAGTCAACGGCCGCGAGATCCGGATCGCCTTCGAGACACCCATGCCGCACGGCTTCGAGACGCGAGACCGGGCGGTTGACGCCGCCAAGGAACACGTTCGGACCCAGTTCGCACGGATCGGTGTCCCCGAAGACGACGTTCGCATCGAAGTAATCAAAGTAGAGCCTGGCCAGGCGTAATCTAACTCACATCTCCGGACCCCATCGAACGTCGTTGTAGGTCCGAACGGAGTCCGAATCGAACCGCTCTTCTAACTTTCGTCGAAGTGCCGTCTTTTCGTGAACGCTGATTCGAGCGAGCTCATCGGCTTTCGCGACCGACGGCGGTGGGCCGCGGGCGACTGCGACGTCGTGAAGTATCCGCTTCGTGAGCCGCTCTCGAACCGCCGAGTCACGCGTGAACGCGTAGGGCGCTTCCACCCGATAGAGCACGTCAGTTCGCGGTTCATAGACGACGAAGAACGTCACTTCGTACAGTTCGGGATCGAGTTCGCGCTCGATGCCGAGTGCGTCGCCATCGGACGCGAGCGTTCGGTCCGATCCACCCCGAGAGACGAACCACGATGTGAAGGTAAGTTCGTCCGTCACCCGTTGCTTGTCACCGTCAGCCTCGTCAAACCGTTCGAGCAACCGGGTGAACAACGCGGTGTCGTCGACCCACGGTGCCTCGACGCCCCGGTCTCGAACGGTCTGCGTGATGAGTTTCGCACTCGGGTTCTTGATGAACCCTGCGAGCGGCACGTCCCGCTCGACGAACGTCTCGACGAGACGGACGTAGTTCTCGACGATACTCCGGGGCTTCGCCTCGCGTGCGAGTTCACCGAGTTCTTGATCGCGATCTTGCCAGTTGAGCAGCTCTTTCGGATACAGCGGTCCGTCGAGGACGAGCAGATCACGAACGGTATTGGCGTGGACGAGCGCGTGTTCGCTCTCGGCGAGATACAGTGAGAGCGCGTGTACGACTCCTTCTGCGTAGCGGTTGACTCGCGGTGCGTGGAGCAGCCGCCGCCGTCCGTAGCCGTCGTCGTACGACACCCAGTCCTCGGGAAATCGGACTGTCGCGTCGCTCGTGTGCACCGTCGCGACGAGACTTCGAGAGCGGTGGAGATCGAGATCCGAGGGGATACTCGCCATCGCCGCTTGGGCGACGTCGAGGACGAGTCCGTTCTTGAACGCAGTCGGGTTGATCGTTCCCGAGTCGAGGCCGTGAACCGTCGGAAACGGCGGGTCGATCAACGCGGCGTCCTCGATCGAGACGATTCTGCGGCGCTGCGCTTCCAACGGCTCGACGACGGTTCGCCCCTTCCGTCTGAGCGGGTCGAGCCACTCCAACCAGACAGTCTCCGCGAATCCGTCGTGGTCCCTGTCGTCGACGTTGTCGGCGATGGCACCCGCGAGACGGGCGATACTGTCGACGTGAACGGGATCGAGAGTCACGTCAGGGACAGGAACGCCCGATGGCTAAAAGGATACGGGTGTCGCCACTCCTCGGTCCTATAGATCTTCTCGGTCGACGTCGTTACGTAGCCCTCGCTCACGCACCGTGGCGATCCGCTCGGACGCTCTCGCGATCCGTTCGACGCCGACGGCGATCCGATAGAGCAGCCACAACGTAACTGCGATGACGATGATGTCGGCAGCGAGAGAGAAAAACGCAACGAGATTGGCGAAGAGAATGCTGTAGACAAGCGAGGCAATGAAGACGACGAACGCGATCTGGAGGATTCTCGGTCGATGCTCTTCGAGGAGCGACGGTGACATGCCGACCACGACTCACGAAGTTGACAAAGAGCCTTCGATGGTCCGTCTCGACGCAGTCGACAGCAGCGACGAGTAACTCCCCGAGTTACTCGTGAATCACGCCGTGGACTTTGTCTCGTCGACGACACGCTCGACGACCGGCACGATCCACTTGACCTGCGCGCCGTCTTCGACGAACACGAGCGTTCGCGGCGGCCGCACGGCTTTGGGACGCACCCGAAGCCCCGCTTCTTCGGCACGCTCGGCCGCAACGTCCGGTGCAACGAGGAACTCGACGCGGGCGCGGTCGGGCTGGACGTACACCTCGGCGAAGCGGTGCGTGTCGTCCGTCTCTCCGTTGCCGCTCCCGGTGTCGTCACTCTCGTCGCTGGTGCTCTCACCATCACCGTCGACGCCGGACCGAGCGACCGCGTAGGCGAACGCCCCGTCATCGGTCGGTTCAACGTCGCGTTCGGCGTCGACGACGGCGGCCCCGTCCACGACACCCTCGACTTCCGAGGCGAGCAACTGTGCGATACGCTTCCCGTCACGGAGGTGCTCTTCGGCCATGATCGGACCTATCGACGGAATCGGTTAGCCAGTTCCGGTTGCAGTCGACTCGGTCGCGACTAGTGACGACCGCCGAGAGCACTAAAACGAGATTCACGGTCGTGTGAGGTCGTGGCTGATGTAGACGACTCGCTGGCGAACAGGTAACGCGCGGCTCTTCGCAAAACGGTGCGCTACGCAACCGCGGTCCGCTCTGCGGTCGATCGTTAGATCATGGGCCCGATGGCCGCTCTCTCGTACAAAAACCCGTGCCACTGCAACTGCGGTGGTCCTCAGTCCGCCGACTCTCGAAGCTCTGAACGGGCTTTCGCGGCGACGTCGGTCACATCGATACCGTGGGCACGGGCGTAGACGACCGCAGCGGCTTCGAGCGTCACGCCGAGTTCCTGCTGTCGACGGTTGACCGCGGCGACCGCGTCGCGTTTCTCGTGACCGGCGGCGACGAGTGAATCGAGCACCCGTTCGAACGTCGATTGCTCGCGGAGGATGGATTCGTCCGGGGTGAACTCCTCCGGTACTGAGACGTCGTTCGGGTCGAACTGCACGACCACGTCGCCGTCTTCCCGAGCGAGAAGCCCGCGGCCGACGCCGACGTCGATGAGTCGCTTCGCCTGATCCGGCGAGAACCAGTCGCGATCGAGCGAGAGTGCGACGACGAATTCACCCTCCCCAAGGCGCGTCTTGCCGTGCTGGCGGAACGGCATCGCGACGGCGACGTCGAGGCTCATGTGATGAGGACGACGCGGTCGCCACCTAAGGATTGCGTCTCTCGCCGCCAGCTGCCCGCCGAGGCGTCGAGTCTACTCGTTCTGTGGTGGTGGTCGACGCTGAAATCCGTGAGAGTGCGCGACACCACTGCTCGGCGGTCGTCGGTCCGATTCGAGCGATTCAAGTACTTCCTGGCAGTCCTATCGGATATGAAAGATCAGGGACGCTCCAAGCGAAAGCGAACCGGTGGACGACTGCGACCGTTCCGCAACAAGAAGCGCTACCAGCTCGGCCGCGAACCGACGGAGACGACGGTCGGCGAACCCCGATTCCGCACCATCGACTCCCGCGGCAACCAGAAGAAGGTCCGTGCCCTCTCGACGAACGTCGCACAGGTCGCCGACGGCGGTGAGGTCTCGGAGGCCGAGATCGAGAACGTCGTCGACAACCCGTCGAACATCAACTACGTCCGACGGAACATCATCACCAAGGGTGCGATCATCGAGACCAGCGCCGGTCGCGCACGCGTGACGTCCCGCCCCGGCCAGGACGGTCAGGTCAACGCCGTTCGCGTCGACGAAGAGTAACTTTCTCGACCGCTCTCTCGATTTCGACGACGATCCGACTCCGAGCGATGCGGCCGGCGTCGTTCTGCTATCGACGAGTTTCGACCGAAACTAGATCCGGTACAGCTTCGTCGTCCAGAACTCCCGGAACGCGTCGTCAAGCGCCTCCTCGGGATCGCCACCGGCGTCGACGGTCGCGGTGTGGTCAGCGAGGTCGCGAAGTTCGTGCAGCGCGCTCCGTTCGCCGACGAGGATCAGTCGCTTGGGGTTGCGTTCTTCGATCGCCTCGCGACACTTCTCGACGTGCGCGGCGATCTGCTGGTTACGCCGACGCTCGAATCGAGCCTGCGAGAATCCGCCTTTCGAGTGCTTGTTCATCACGTCTGTTTCGAACGCCGTGTGCGGTGAGACCTCCTCGTCGTCACACTCGGCATCGTACTCGGTGTAGGCGAAGAGATCCGAACGGACGAGTGCAAAGCCGAACTCACCCGTCGGACGGAACCACGACTCGTCGACGCGAAACCCGTCGTCCCACTCGCAGAATTCGTCCGGCGCGATCGGCGGCGTCAGTGCGGCACTGACGAGTCCGGCGTCGTCGATACAGACGAGGCACGGAGCGGCCCGCGTGACGAGGGCGGCGTGGTTCCCGAACGCGTCGGAGACGGGGTCGGGCACGTCGGTTTCGACCATCGCGGTCAACGCTCCCTCCGGTCCGGTTCGGACGCTCCGAAGTCGATCGAGGATGGCATCTAAGCGACTGCCGCGGAGTCGCTCGCTGCCGCGGAAGTCGAGGCTCCGCTCGTCGCCGTCGAGTCGCTCGATCCGCCCGTCGAGTTCGGCGATTCGGTCTTCGAGCCGGTTGACACGCTCTTCGGCCTCCTGTCGGGCGCTGACAGCGTCGGCTCGTCGGTCGTTCTCGGCGTCGAGGCGACGTTGGAGGTGTCGTTTCTCCTCCGTGAGTTCGTCGATGCGGGCCTTCAACTCGGCTCGGCCGAGCAACTCGTCGAGCATGGTCGTGGACCGGCCCCCTGGCACCTAAACCTTGGCGATGATCGTGACGTTCGTCCTACGTGGAGGATCGCTCGGCTACTACGCCCGGCATCCGTTCACACGCCGGATGGCGCTTCGTACCCCGCGTAGCGGAGGAGTTCGCCGGCGCGGTCGGCTTTGGCGAGGAAGACTTCCCGTCGCTTCGGTCCGACCTCGTTCGGCGCGATCGATCGGGGAACCGCGAGGGTTCCTGACGGAATGTCGTCATCGCCGAGTACCGGGAAGTGTGGTCCGTCGAGTTTCATCACGAGCGGTGCGTCGAGTCGCTCTACGCCGGTCCCGGTGACGTACAACTGCTCGTTCATCTGCTCGTGCTCCATCCGTTGCATCACGGCGTACTCGCCGTCGTGCGGCTCGACGTACAGTTCGCCGAGGTAGTAGCCGCTGGAAAACTGTTCGAACATCTGTGCATGTTAACATTAGGCATGACTCGTGATAAGTGTTGTCGCTCTTATTTATATTGATCCGCAATTCCAGACGATTGGTCGCTTCGAAGCCGACGGAACGGACGTACCCTCACCTCGGAGACCGATTCCGGTAAAAAGAAAAGTCGAGTGTCGACGCTCGGAGTTCAGCGGTAGACCGTGACCGACTCGAGCACGACGTCCTCTTTCGGCTTGTCGCGGCCGTCGGTCTCGACGGAGCCGATATCGCGGACGACGTCCATTCCCTCAGTCACCTTGCCGAAGACGGAGTGACGACCGTCGAGGTGTGGCTGGGCGTCGAGCGTGATGAAGAACTGCGAACCGTTCGTGTTCGGGCCGCTGTTGGCCATCGAGAGCACGCCGGGGCCGTCGTGACCGAGTTCGTCGTGGAACTCGTCGTCGAACTGGTAGCCGGGGCCGCCGCGTCCGGTTCCGGTCGGGTCCCCACCCTGAATCATGAAGCCGTCGATGATGCGGTGGAAGATGACGTCGTCGTAGAGCGGTTCGTTCCGGACTTCGCCCGTCTCCGGGTCCTCCCACTCGATCTTCCCCGTCGCGAGACCGATGAAGTTGTCGACGGTCTCCGGAGCACGGTCTTCGAACAGTTCGACGGTGATGTCGCCCTTGTTAGTGTGAAGCTTCGCAGTCGGATTGCTCATGGCCGAAGAAACCGGGCTGGCGGGAAAACCTTGCTGGTCTCCCGTTGAGAGGAGTGACGGTCGTCTCGTCGACACCGTCACGGTGGGTCGGTCGACGAGGTGTCACTGCTCTCCTGCCGAACGACGAGACGACGGCTCGCGTTCCCGACTACGTGCCCGACCGTCCCGACGACGACACCGCCGAGAGCGGCGGCGAGCAGGTAGACCGTCGCGAACACGATCGCCTCTCCGAAGTTCGACCACAGCGAAACCATCGTGGCCAACGGGTAGCACGAAATCCCCGCGAACGGCGCGAACGACACGAGGCGGCACGCCGGCAGTCGATGACGACGGGCCGACAGAACGACGGCGACGACGACGCAGACGACGACAGTCACGGCCAACGTAGGGAAGAACGGAACCCGCGGAAGCCACTCGAGACGCAGCCCCTGAAGCGACCAGAACCCGCCCGAGAGCGCGAAGAGCGTGAGCGCGATAGACCGCGGTGCTCGCTCGAACGACGGTACACACGCGGCCCTCCGGGTCTGATCCATCCCGACTGCTTCACTGCGCGTTACGTCCGATCGTTCCGCGGTGACCCGCCATCCGTATCGAAGGAGAAGCGCGAGCAGTCCACCGACGAACCCGACGAGTAGCAGCGAATCGGATGAACTCCCGCCCGAGTCCCCGAGCATTCGGACGAATGGAAGTCCGCCGGTCGAGATCGTGTACGCAAACAGGCTCGCGATCCACACGACCGTGATCGAACCGATCAGCCGTTTCAGCGTGTCGAAGATCCCAGTCTTTCGTTCGTCGCTTCCGACGAACATCACCAGCGGGTTCTCTCCGGGCGCGTAGACGTTCATCTCCTTTCCCTTCGCCGAGTAGCGGGTTCCTGCGATACGAACCAGTTCTGCGCTCTCGAGTCGGTCGAGGTGGTACATCGCGTTCTGTACGGTCGTCCCGACTCGCGTCGCCAACTCCGATGCGGTCGCTGGCTCGTCGTACAGCGCCGACAGCATCACACGCGGCGTCGACGACGACAACACCTCGAACACGCGGTCGGCCTCGTCGTCGGCGAAGTCGAGTACGACGACGTTTCCCTCCTGCGTCGCCTCGATCTCGGAGCCGGACGAGGGAAGTAAGGACATGACTCGTCAGTCGACGTCGACCGGAATAGCAGTTCGCCCCGCGGGGAGACCGCTTCGGCAACGGCGACCTCGGTGACGATGGCCTCGGTGATGACGGCCCCGGTGATGATGACTGCAGTGATGGTGACTTCCGTGACGATCACTTCAGCGGCGATTGAACAGTAGCGTAGATTTACTCGATCGCGACGCCTCGACTCGGATATGGTCTCCTCCCGAACCGTCTCGCTGCTCGTCGGTCGAGATCGAGCGACGTCCCGACGCTGGCTCGTGTTGGCCCTCGTTCTCCTCTGCGGCGTCTCCCTCGCGTTCACCGCCGGCTTCAGTTGGTACCGACTTCCGGTTTCGGCGCGGGCAGCCGCGGTCGTCGCCGCCGCGCTTGTCGTCTTCGTCGCGGCTGTCCACGGTTTCCGCAACGACGGCCTGCTCGTCTGCCTCGCGCTCGGGATCGCCCCCGCGACGGGGCTCTTCGTCAGGATCATCGGCGAAGGGATGTCCGGTCCGATCACGCCCGGTCGGGCGCTCGTCCTCGGCTTTCTCTGGGGTGTGTGCTTCGGCGCGCCGCTGGGTGCAGTCGGGTTCGTACTCGGTGCCGGAGCGCAGCGCATGCGTTCTCAGTCGAAGTACTGAACTCACCCCGCTCTCGCGATCGACTACAGTCGCCGGACGGTTTCGGCAACGACCTCGACACCCAGATCGAGGCTCGCCTCGTCGATGTCGAAGTAGGCCGTGTGATGACCGGCGACGTTGCTCGCGCCGATGCCGACGTAGGTCGCCTCGCCTCCCGTTTCCTGTACGCGCCGAATCAGATACGAGGCGTCTTCACTCCCACCCATCTGTGCACGGTGGCGGATATCGGTCACCGTAGGCACCGTTTCGGCGGCTTCGGCGACCGTCTCGACGACACTCTCGTCGGCGTCGAACGTCGTCGTCATACCGTACAGCCCGGTTTCGACGCTCACGTCGTGCATCGCGGCCGCGTGCTCGACGATCCGCTCGGCCCGTTCGAGCATGTACTCGTTGAGTTCGGCGGTGTCGCCGCGTACCTCCACACGCATCGTCGCCTCCTCGGCGATGACGTTCTGGGCGTTGTCCGAACTGACGCGACCGACGTTGATACGCGTCGCCCCGTCGCTGTGGCGGGGGATCGCGTAGAGGTTCTGAATCGCGGTCGTCATCGCCTGCAACGCGTTGCGTCCCTCCTGCGGTTCGCCGCCCGCGTGGGACGGTTCGCCCTCGAACGTCACGTCCAATTTCGCGTTCGACAGCGGTCGATCCAGTCCGGCGACGACGGTGCCCGTCTCGAAGCCCAGACCGAGGTGCAGCGCCACGAGCGAGTCCACGTCGTCGAGGTGAGCCGTCTCGCTCATCGGCTTCCCGCCCCGACCGCCCTCCTCCGACGGCTGGAAGAAGAGCTTCAGCGTCCCGTCGAACCCCTCTTCGTCGAGCGCGCGGGCGACCCCGAGTCCGATCGTCGCGTGGCCGTCGTGACCGCAGGCGTGCATCTCGCCGGGATGGGCGCTGACGAACCCGTGCGCCGCCGGTCGGTGGTCGTCGTCCATCGCTTCCTGCCGAGCCAGCGCGTCGATGTCGACCCGAACGCCGACGGTTGGTCCCGTTCCGTCACCGTACTCTTTTACCGCGACAAGTCCCGTGATACCGTCCATCCGTTCGAGATAGGGTTCGGGTGCGCCCTCGTCCCGGGCCCGTTCCTCGGCAGCCGCGAGTTCGTCCGACGACGGAACGCCGAGGCGTTCGTCGGCAGCGACCGCCTCGCTCCCGAGCGAGATCGAGAACCCACGCTCTTCCATCGCTTCGGCGAGCAGCGCGGTCGTTCGGAACTCCTTCCACCCCGACTCGGCGTGTCGGTGGAGATCCCTTCGAATTTCGACGAGCGAACGGTCGGTGAAATGTGCCATGGTATCTCTGATCAGCAGTAGATTAAGAACGTAGGTGTTGGATGCAGGTTAACCGCTATCGACCAGTCGAGCGCGACCTCTCTGAGTAGCGTGATACCCCTTCCCGTACGTTGATAACGACCGCCGAAGATGGCTCTCGCATGCACACCGCCGAGCGAATCACGATGGCGCGCCTCCCGTCGGGCGTTCCGATCCAGACGACGGTCCACACGTACGAAGGCGATGAGGACGGTCCGACGCTGTACGTTCAGGCCGCACAGCACGGCCGCGAGATCAACGGAACCGAGGTGCTTCGTCGATTCCACGAACGACTAGACCACGACGACCTCGCCGGACGCGTCGTCGCCGTTCCCGTCGCCGACCCGCTGACGTTCGATCGGGTGTCCTACACGACTCCCGAGGCGCTCGATTCAGTCAACGCCAACATGAACCGCGTCTGGCCCGGTGACGCGGAAGGAACGCTCCACCAGCGCATGGCCGCGCGCCTCTGGGAGTACGCGACCGAAGCCGACGCCGTCGTCGACCTCCACACGGGCAGCCCGGACATGTTTACTCACACTGTGTTCCTCCATGGCGACGAACTGAGTCACGACCTCGCGCGCGCGTTCGGGTCCGAACTGCTCTTAGGGGAGCGAGCGGACGAAGACGCCGAAGCCGAGTGGTCGCAGCGGAACTTCGACGGGAAGTTCCGCGTTGCCGCCACCCGCGAAGGCATCCCCGCCATCACACCGGAACTCTCCCACAACAAGCAACTGGTCGAAGAGGCCATCGAAGACGGTGTTCGAGGAGTGTTCAACGTCCTGATAGAACTGGACATGCTCGACGGAGAGCCGGATCTGCCCGACCGGCAACTGCTCGCGCGCAACCACCTCGGCCGCGTCAGCGCCACCGACTCGGGTATCTTCCGACCGGCCGAGGACGTGGAACTCGGTGCCGAGATCGCCGAGGGCGACTTCATCGGAACCGTTTACGATCCGACGACCTACGAAGAGCTACAGGCGGCCGAGTCGATCCGCGACGGCGTCGTCTACTCGATCACCCGCGAGGCGACCGTGAGATCCGGACAGACGCTCGTCGGTGTGGCGTTACCACGGGAGTGATCTCCCGTTCAGCGGTGGGAATCGCTTCGTCGTCAGGCCGTCTGTTCGTCGCGCTCTGGCGTCGAAGCCGACTCGGGGTCGGCTCGGACGAACACGCCGAACACTGCGACCCCGACTGCGCCGATCGCGAGGAACGCGTACGCCCGCTGGGCACCGACGGCATCGACTAGCTGACCCATCGCCAACTGACCGACGGCACTGCCGACGCCGATTCCGACACCCATCAGGAGCGTCTGTGCCGTCGACTGGAGCGTCTCGGGGGCGTGCCCGTGCGCCGCGTTGACGAGCGAGTTGTAGACCATCGCCAGTCCGGCACCCAGCAACAGGTTCGCGACGACGACGAGGACGGGAGACGACGAGAAGGCGAAGACGAGGTAACCGACGATGTAGAGGGCGCCGCTGATCGCGAGTTGCCGCCCGTACGAGATGTCGACGCGAGCGATCCAAAGGAAGACGACGGTCTCGACGACCGTCTTGACCGCCCACGCGACGCCCGTCAGCCAATCGCCCATATGAACGGCGCGAACGTACACCGAGAAGAACGAACTCCCCGCGTTGACGAGGCCGAAGGCGAACGCGACGCCGAGCAGGAGTGCGAATCCACGGCGTCGAACCAGCCCGAGCGCTTCGATCCCGAGGTTTCCGGAGAACGCCGGACGCTCCTCGCGCGGAATCCCGCGCGCCAGCGCCACGAAGACGACCATGCCGAGCGTGTAGACGTAGGTGACGACCACCGTGTGGAGTGACGCCAGCGCGAAACCGACGATCAGGATACTGATCCCGAACGCGATCGACCCGAAACTCCGGACGTAGCCGTAGTCGTATCCGCGCCGGAGGATCAGCGAGTTGGCGATCGGGACGATCGGCGCTTGCGTCGTCGAGAACACGACCGTCCCCACGAGAATGATCAGGAGCGTCGACGACGTGACGACTCCCCCAAGCGGATACGTGAGAATCGACACGCCAGAGATGGCCGCAGCCATCGTGAGGACTCGCGACGGCGACCCCGTGTAGTCGGCGACGATACCCCAGACGGGTTGGGCGACGACGCCGCCGATGACCCAGATAGCGCCGACGAGACCCATCTCGAACCCGTTCATTCCCAGTTCCTTCAAATAGACGTTCCGGAACGCCACGAGTCCGCTATACGAAGCGAAGAAGACGAAGTACAACAGTTGAAATCTGCGGTCCGTTCGCATCGCAGTAGCCATCTTCGATCAGCGACCTTAGTCCTCACAAAGCGGAAAGACGGGACGGTTGAACGATGTTCGACCGATCAGAACGCCTGTAGCTCTTCGAGCACCGCTTCGGCGTCGCCGCTTTTGATGGCCGAACGAGCCAGCTCTAGCCCCTCGTCGAGTTCGTCGACGTCTTGGCGCGCGTAGATCCGGAGCGCGGCGTTCAGCGCGATGGCGTCGGCGAAGCGGTCGTCGCGGTCGCCCGCGAGGACTTCCTCGGTGATGCGAGCGGAGTCGACGGCGACGTCTCCGACTTCGAGGTCTTCGTTCTCGAAGTCCATGCCGTAGTCGGGCGTCTCGATCTCGAAATCCGTGAACTCTCCATCACTCCACTCGGCGACTTTCGTGTATCCCGGTCGGATGTCGTCGTAGCCCTCCATCCCTTGGAACATGAGCACGCGACGGAGGTGTTGGGTCTCCGAGCGCTCGAACGTGTCGGTGACCTTCTTCGCGAACGCGAGGTGGTAGAACGAGCCGAGGTGGACGTCGGCGTTGGCGGGGTTCGCCAGCGTCTCGATGGTGTTGACGAACGTCCGAACGCCCATCATGTCGCGACGGTCGTGGAGCGCGTCGATGGCCGGGTTGAACGCCGGTTGGTAGTAGAAGCCGAAGCCGGTCTCGTCGACCATGTCGGCGCTATCGCCGGGCGTGAGTTCGGTCGCCACGCCGAGTTCAGAGAGGACGTGCTTGTAGGCGTCCTGTTTCTGCGTCGGGACGCGGTCGCCCGAGTGGGTGACGACGGGCGTCCCCGCGGCGGCGGCGACGATACCCGCGGCGGCACCGAGCAGCGCCGTCCGTCCCTTCCCGTCGTAGTTCGCTCCGCAGTCGACGGGGTCGACTTTCGGCTCGGCGTAATCGACGTGTTCGCACGTCACGTCGAGGTAGGCCGCCAGTTCTTCGGCCGTGTTGTGCTTCCAGCGGTTGGCGAGCCAGAACGCCCCGAGCGTCGTCGGGTCCGGTTCGCCCGCTAGGATTCGCCGCATCGCGTCCCGTGCCTGTTCGCGGCTGAGATCCTCGGACGACTTCGGTCCCGTCCCACACACCTCGGTCATGAGGCGTTTGAGCGGCCACTCGCCGAACTCCTCTGTGTCTACCATAGTCGCGCGTTGGGATGCAGACGGCAAAAGCGTCCCGCTCGGTCGGTGTCGATCGAGAGTCGAAACCGGGGCGGACGGACGCTTCTCTCCCCCCGACCGGAGCGGTTCCACACCCAATAACTTGTACTCCCGGGTCGAAGAGAGCGGTATGGGTTCGAACGAATCGCCGGTGGACCGCTCGGCGCCGTCCCGTGTTTCTACGACTCGCACGCGTGACGGTCGCGGCGAAGGCGACGGCGATCGACGGTGGTTGATCCTCAATCCGACGAGCGGCGGCGGCGACCACGCCGATAGAGTGCGAAGACTGGCGGAAGACCGTGGATACGTCGTCGCCGAGACGAGCGGGGAAGGAGACGGCGTCGACCTCGCTCGGGAGGCGGT
This sequence comes from Haloferacaceae archaeon, assembly GCA_963715525.1. Lineage (GTDB taxonomy): Archaea > Halobacteriota > Halobacteria > Halobacteriales > Haloferacaceae > MFD01721-c6. The sequence goes on along the minus strand of OY970248.1, from coordinate 2,647,952 downwards.
CGCCGACGGTGCCACCCTCGTCGCTGCCGCGGGAGGCGACGGGACGTTCAACGAAACGATCCGCGGACTCGTGGCGGCTGACGCCTGCAAGGACGTGACGACGGGTGTCGTCCCCGTCGGGACCGCCAACATCTTCGCCGGGCTCGTCGGACTCGATAGAATCAGAGACGGGTTCGACGTGCTCGAAACCGGCGAAACGCGCGTACTCGACCTCGGAATGGCGGACGACAGACCGTTCTTGCTCTCCTGTCTGGCCGGACTGCAGGCGGAGGTGAGCGTCGACACGCCCTCGTCGCTGAAGGCGCAGTGGGGGGCGCTCGCCTTCCTCATCACGGCGTTTCGCGGATCGTCAGACTTCGACGGCATCGACCTCCGAATCACGGCCGTGTCCGACGAGGGCGAGCGGACGTGGAGCGGGTCGGCGCTGGTCGCGCTGGTCGGCAACCTCCGTCGATTCGGCGTCTCGAACCGCAATCGGCTGGCGGACGCCGAAGACGGACTGTTCGACGTCGTCGTCGTCGAGCGCCGCCCCGCGCACGACTTGCTCGCCGACGCCACCGTTCGACAACTGTTCGGCGATCCGGAGTACGTCACTCGCATGCGAGCGAGCGAACTCGAGATCGACGGTCTCGACGAAGACCTCACGTTCAGCCTCGACGGTGAGCGACTCACGACGAACCGCCTCCATCTCGACTGTCGGCCCCGATCGATCCGCGTTAAGGTCGGCTCGAGCTACGAGCGTCCGTGAGAGCGAAACGTCGGCCACGTGTGGAGGTCGACGAAACCCGAAAAACGTAGGTTCGGTCGTTCCCTATCGCCGTCGATGAGTTCGCTCGACGGCGACTGGCGGACCGACGTAGACGACGTAGACGCAGTCCTCGTAGACGAATTCCAGAGCGGGTTTCCGATCGTCGAACGCCCGTTCCGCGTCGTCGGCGACGTACTGGGTGTGAGTGAATCGGAGGCGCTGGCTCGTGTGGAACGACTCCGCGAGAACGGCGTGTTTCGGCGGTTCGGTGCCGTCCTGAACCCACCGGTCATCGGCAGTTCGACGCTTGCGGCCGTTCGTGCGCCGGAGGACCGATTCGAAGCGGTCGCCGAGGTGATCAACGGGTATCGGCAGGTGAACCACAACTACCGCCGCGACCACGAGTGGAACATGTGGTTCGTGGTCACCGCCGGTTCGCGGGCGACTCGCGACCGAATCCTCCGCGAGATCGAAGCGCGAACCGGCTGTGAGGTGTTGAACCTCCCGATGCTCACGGACTACTACATCAACCTCGAATTCCCGGTCGTCAACGGGGACCGATTCGCCCGTGAGAGCGGGAGATCAGACGGCCGCGGATCGAGCCACGCCGAGGTCAGCGCCACCCGCATCAGCGAGGAGGCGACGGGTGATCTGACGTCGCTCGAAGCCGACCTCCTCGTCGCGATTCAGGGAGGGCTGCCGCTGTCGGCGACGCCGTATCGGGACGTCGCTGATTCCCTCGGCGCCGACGTCGACGACGTGCTCGTCGCCATCGAGCGACTGCTCGACGAGGGCTGTATCAAACGGATCGGCTGCGTCGTCAACCACGTCGTCACCGGGTTTCGAAACAACTGCATGGTCGTCTGGGACGTCCCCGACGACGAACTCGACGCCCGCGGGACGACTGTCGGGTCGCTCCCGTACGTGACGCTCTGTTATCACCGGCCGCGGCGACCCGAGCAGGACTGGCCGTACAACCTCTTTACGATGATTCACGGCCGCGAGGCCGCCGTCGTCGACGAGAAGATCGACGAACTCGCCGCCGAGTACCTCCCGGTCACCCACGAACGGCTCTACTCGACCGAGACGCTGAAACAGACCGGTGCACGGTACGACGAACTGGTGAGCGGCGAGTAGCCGAGTCGACGCCCGCGGTCGGGAACGGAGTCGACCCCCTCGGTCGAGAGTTAAGTCGGTCTCAGCCGCTCACGGGTGACTGGCTCCCCGACGCCAGAACTGAACTCCGGCCCACACGAGGAGCGTGATCCCCGCCGCGAGATACGCGATACCGGGCGGTCTGTAGATCGTGAGGCCGAGTAGCAAAGCCACGCCGTCGACGAGTAATGCGAGGCCGATCACGAGCAGGAGGGCCGTGCGAACTCGTCCGACTAACGCCGTTCCCGACCCGTTCCCATCAGTCATCGAACAACTGTTGGCCGTGTTCCCGTAAATAGGGTCGCCCCCGAGGGGGAAACGGGAGACGAACGCCCGTAGCCCGATATCCCGATCGACGAAATTCAGGTGTCGTCGTCGGTTCTCTCAGGGCGTCGGTGCGGCCTTTTGGAGGGCGGTCTCGGCGATATTGCCGCCGTAGTCGGCACTCCGGGAGACGGAATCGACGATGAGACCGAGCATCTGTGCGCGTGTGGGGTCTAGGTCTCGAAGCAGTTCGTCGATGGCGCGGGCGCGTTCGTCGATCCGCTGGACGGACTCGCGGGCGTCGTTCGCCATGCGGGTCGCCTTCGTGCTGTCGTCGGTGAAGAGTGCGTCCATCCCGCCGTCGATGACGCTGACGGCTTCCTCGTAGAGTTCCAGAAGTGCGTCGACGACGTCCTCGGGGACTGGTTCGGTGAGATTCAGTGTGAGGTGTGCGATTTTCGTCGCGTGGTCGGCGATGCGCTCTAGTTGGCGGGCGCTGGAGTGGTAGTCGAAGCAGACCTCGCGGGGAAGCCCGAGTTCTTCTGCCGCTTTGGGGGTCCGGAGCGTCGCTCGGAAGATTCTCGACACGACCATGTAGAGGCGGTCGACGTCGTCGTCGCGCTGGATCACGTCGCGGGCCATGTCGATATCCGACTCGGCGAGCGCCGAGATGGCGTCTTCGAGCATCGAGAGAGAGATGAGCCGCATTCGAGAGACGGCGTTGTGGATCGACAACTCGGCCGAGTCGAGCAGGTCGCGGATGACGACTCGGTTTCGCGTCTCCTCCAGGACTTCGAGACCGACGAGGCTCTGGGTCGCCTGTCGGATCGTCCGTCGCTGGTCGTTGCTGATGCGGGTGTTTTCGAGGGCGATGATGTCGAAGCCGCTGACGTACATCGTCATCACCGCGCGCGTGAGTTCGTCGCCCTCCAGTCCGGAGATGTCGAGCGTACCTTCGGTCCGCTCGTCCTCGGAACGGGGAGTCAAGAACAACGAATCGCCCTCGGGGTAGAATTCGACCTCACTCCCGGCGCTGATTCCGTTGTCGGTCGCCCAGTCCTTCGGGATCGACACCGTGTACGTCGAACCGCCCGTTACCTGCACTTTCCGGGTTTCGACCATACGCAGTGCTTCCGCAGAGGGGACAATAAATCTGCCCATTAGTATATATGCTCCGTTGAAGGTATTGTGACTGCCCTATATTTTCTAAGTAGTCTCTGTTAGAGAAATAATTGTGGTCTCCGATTCGCGTGCCACATAGATTCGAATCGGTACCCGTGCGGATTGGTTACAAATATCAAAATGCTCTGAGACGGTCGAGATCGACGATATTTGGGGGATCGGGTCGAGCATTCGTAATAGCGATTTTCGAGTGACCAGTTCACATACCCAACACTATATAGGTGTCATAGTAGGGTATTTATGATTCTGACGGACAGTATCGGGTGATGACGGAGAAATCGTCGAAGGATGGCGTTTCACGGCGTAAATTCCTGGTGACGTCCGGTGCCCTCGGTGTCGCGGGCCTCGCCGGATGTACGGGCGGTAACAAGAACAAGAATTCCGGTGGCTCGTCCTCGTCGAGCTCCGGCGGATCGTCGACTTCCGCCGACAAGGGCAGTACGCAGAGTGGCTCCAACTCCGGCGGTAGCTCCGACGTGAAGAAGCTCTCGGGTGCCGGATCGTCGTTCGTCAACCCGCTGATGCAGCAGTGGGCGAAGGTCTACTACAAGAACAACAAGATCAAGGTCAACTACCAGAGCATCGGCTCCGGCGGCGGTCAGCACGACCTCATCAAGAAGACCGTCCAGTTCGCGGGCTCCGACGCCCCCCTCTCGACCGACCAGTACAAGAGTCTCCAGAAAGACGGCGGCGTCGTCCACGTCCCCGAGAGTCTCGGCGCCATCGTCCCCGTCTTCAACGTCAAGGGCGTCGACAAGCTGAAGATCACCGGCGAAGTCCTCGCCGACATCTTCCTTGGCAACATCAAGAAGTGGAACGACAGCAAGCTCAAAAAGCTCAACCCCGACGCGAACCTCCCGAGCGCCGACATCACCGTCGCACACCGTTCGGACTCCAGCGGGACGACCTACGGTTTCACCGGCTACCTCTCGAAGGTGAGCAGCAAGTGGAAGAGCAACATCGGACAGTCGAAGTCCCCGAGTTGGCCGACGGGAATCGGTGGCAAGGGTAACGAGGGCGTCGCCAGCGTGATGAAGAAACAGCAGAACGCCATCGGCTACGTCGAACTCACCTACGCGACCGAGAACGACATCAGCATGTTCACGATGAAGAACAAGTCGGGCAACTGGGTCGACGCGTCCCTCGAAGGCGTCTCCGCCGCCGCGAACGGTGCGATCGACAGCCTCCCCAAGGGCGACGCCGACTGGTCGTCGGTCAGTATCAGCAACGCCTCGGGCAAGAAGACGTGGCCGATCTCGACGTTCACGTACCTCATCATGTACAAGGACATGGGCAAGGCCTACGACAACGTCTCGAAAGCGAAGGCACAGGCAACCGCCAACTTCGCCAAGTGGGCCGTCACCGACGGCCAGCAGTACTCGAACGACCTGAAGTACCCGAAACTCCCAGACAAGGTCGTCTCGCTCAACAAGAAAACGCTGCAGAGTATGCAGTACAAGGGTAATTCGCTGCTCTAAGACGCAGCGTTTTAATCCCTACACTGCTTCGGCAACTACTACAGATCACTAACCAATGTCCGGCAGAAACCTTCTTTCCGCGTATACCGAATCGTCACGACAGAACACCGGTATCCGCGAGCGGGCGTTTCACTCGATCACGGTACTCGGAACGCTCATCATCCTCGGCATCGCCGTGGTCATCTTCTACGGGTTGTTCGCGAATTCGATCCCGGCGATTCAGCACTTCGGGATCGGGTTCCTCTGGAGCACCCAGTGGGACCCGGTTCACCACAAGTTCGGCGCACTCCCGTTCATCGGCGGGACGCTACTGACCAGCGCGATGGCGCTCCTGATCGCGCTGCCGGTCAGTCTCGGCATCTCGATTTTCCTCACGCAGTACGCACCCGTGTGGCTGCGACAGCCGCTGACCTTCGTCGTCGAGCTGCTGGCTGCGATTCCGAGCGTCGTGTACGGCCTGTGGGGCCTGTTCGTGATCGCACCGATCCTCGCCAACACGGTGAACCCCGCTATCGCGGCGAGTCCGCTCGGGCTGCTTCCTTTCTTCGGTGACAGTCCGGCGTCGAGTTACACGCTGTTCACCGCGTCGGTCGTCCTCGCGATCATGATCACGCCGATCATCACGTCGTTCAGTCGTGAGGCGCTGCTACAGGTTCCGAAAGACCAGCGTGACACGGCGCTCGCGCTCGGCCTGACGGAGTGGGAAGTCACTAGCGGGGTCGTCGTCCCGTACGCGCGCGCCGGAATCTTCTCCGCTGCCATCCTCGGACTGGGTCGCGCACTCGGCGAGACGATGGCCGTGACGATGCTCGTCGGCAACACCGTTCAGTTCACGCTCGACTACTTCAAGCCGGGCTACACCATGAGTTCGCTCCTCGCAAACGAGTTCAACCAGACCGAAGCGGTACTTCACTCCGCGAGTCTCTACGAGATCGGACTGATCCTGTTCGTGATGTCGTTCGTCGTGAACGCGATTGCGCGCGTTCTGCTGGAGCGACTCTCGCACCAGGGGGTGGGCACATGAGTCTCCGCGAAGACAACTCCGGTCGCATGCGGTACCGGCGGATCAAGTCGCGGGTCATGATCGGGCTCTGTGCGGTCGCACTGCTCGTCGCCATCATCCCGCTCGGAGCGATCCTCTTCGAAGTGCTCTCGAAGGGACTGTCGGCGCTCTCGTGGGAGTTCCTCACGACGCTTCCGAGCACGCCGGGCATGCCCGGCGGCGGCGTCCGAAACGCGATCGTCGGGACCGTCGTCGTCGTGATTATCTCGTCGATCATCAGCATCCCGGTCGGCATCGTCGCCGGGATCTACCTCAGCGAGTTCGGCGACGGTAATCGGTTCGCTCGCGGGATTCGCTTCCTGACGGAAGTGCTGTCGAGCGTTCCCTCGATCATCACCGGCGTCGTCGTCTACGAGTTCGTCGTCGTGCCGATGGGACAAGCGTCGGCACTGGCGGGCGGAATCGCGCTCAGCATCCTCTCGATCCCGTGGATCACGGTCGCTACCGAAGACGCGCTCGGACTCGTCCCCGACTCCTACAGGGACGCCAGTCTCGCACTCGGCGTCGGTCGAACGTCGACGATCTTGGAAGTCGTTCTTCCGAGTGCGGTCGGCGGCATCATCACCGGGACGATGCTCGGCGTCGCGCGCGTCGCCGGTGAGACGGCACCGCTCCTGCTCACCGTCGGTAACTCGACGTTCCCGTTCGCTGGGGTCAAGGAAGCGACCGCAACGCTGTCCGTGGACATTTATCTGTACGCGACCTCACCGTACGACACGTGGCACCAGCAAGCCTGGGGCGCAGCAGTTTTGCTGCTGCTGTTCGTGCTTGCTACCAACGTCCTTGCACGGACGCTATGGAACGCACGCTCGCGGTCGATGCGAGGTGAGTAGTGCGGATGACTCGACCCTCACCCGTCCACGTATCGGAGGCAAGTGACGCGACGGCATCGCCCGTTCGCACGGATCGAGACGCACACGAAGTCGACGGATGAACCAAATGACTAACACGAACCCCGACTCGGAATCAGATATCAATCGGAGTATCGCCGTAGATTCGACATCGACCGACCAGATGGCCCAACAGGAGACCACAGAACAGCAGAGCGTGACGGATCGACCAAAGCGCCGCGCCGTCTCCGACGAGAAGGCGATGTTCTCCGTTCAGGATCTGGACGTCCACTACGGTGACGATCAGGCCCTGGACGACGTCACCATCGACATTCCCGAAGGGCAAGTGACCGCCCTGATCGGTCCTTCAGGTTGCGGGAAGTCGACGTTCCTCCGGTGTCTCAACCGGATGAACGACGAGATCTCTGCTGCACGCATCGACGGCTCGATCCAGCTCGACGGCGAAGAGATCTACCGCGAGGACGTCGACCTCGTCGAACTCCGTCGTCGGGTCGGTATGGTGTTCCAACAGCCGAATCCGTTCCCCAAGCCGATCCGGGAGAACATCTCGTACGCACCGCGCAAACACGGCGACATCGGGGGCAATGGACTGCTATCGCGACTTCTCGGACGATCTGAGCGCGAGAAGACCGACGAACTGGTCGAGCGAGCGCTCAAGCGAGCGGCGCTCTGGGACGAAGTGAGCGACCGTCTCGATCAGAGCGCGCTCGGTCTCTCCGGCGGTCAGCAACAGCGGCTGTGTATCGCTCGTGCGCTCGCCGTCGATCCCGACGTGTTGCTCATGGACGAGCCCGCGTCGGCGCTCGACCCCGTGGCGACCTCCCAGATCGAAGACCTGATCGAGGAACTGCGCGGCGACTACACGGTCGTCATCGTCACGCACAACATGCAGCAGGCCGCCCGTATCTCCGACAAGACGGCGGTGTTCCTCACTGGCGGAGAGCTGGTCGAGTTCGACAACACGGACAAGATCTTCGAAGACCCCGAGAGCCAGCGCGTCGAAGATTACATCACGGGTAAGTTCGGATAGAGGAAGCCAGATGGTCCATGAGGACTACCAGCGGATGTTAGAGGCGCTTCGAGACGACGTCGTTTCGCTCGGCGAGGCGGTCGCTCGACGGCTCGAAACCGTACTCGAAACGTTCGAGACCGAGGGTACGAACGATGCATCGAACGTCGCGAGCGCCGACGCCGAGATAAACGAACGCTACCTCACCATCGAAGAGCGATGTATCGACATCTTCGCGCTCCGACAGCCGGTCGCGAGCGACCTTCGGTTCGTAGTCGCCTCGTTCAAGATTCTCACCGACTTAGAACGGATCGCCGACCTCGCCGTCAACCTCGCGCAGTACGCCGCTCCCGACGACGGATCGTTGTTCACCGATCTGAATCTCACCGACCTCGGGTTCGTCACGCTCGACATGGTCGAGCGCGCAATCAGCGCCTACGAGTCAAACGACGCCGACGCCTGCTTCGAAATCGCCGCTCGCGACGATGATCTAGACGGTATGTGCGAGCAGGTGACCGGCCGTATCGTCCGGAAACTCGCTACCGCTACCGACGTCGGCGACGCGGAGGGACTCCTGGCCGAGTCGAATTCGCTCCTGTTGACGGTTCGTGATCTCGAGCGAATCGGCGACCACGCCGTCAACATCGCCGCACGAACGCTCTACATGGTCGAATCTGATGATGCGCTCATTTTCTGACGAAAGACACGTTTTCTGATGGTTAGAAGACGCGGAATGTTTATCACCGTGCGTTACGCGTGGAATCTACATGCCACGTCAAGACTATCAAGCCCAACTCTCGGATCTGCGGGACGACGTGCTCTACATGAGCGAAATCGTCGCCGAACGGCTCCGGATGGGGCTCGACGCGCTCGAACAGAAAGACGAGCAACTCGCCGAGGAAGTCATCTACGGCGACGGCGAGGTCAACCGGATGTATCTCGACTTAGAACAGAACTGCGTCGATCTCTTCGCGCTCCAGCAGCCGGTCGCCGGCGACCTCCGCTTTATCGCCTCGTCGTTCAAGATCATCACCGACTTAGAACGGATCGCAGACCTCGCGACCAACCTCGGTCAGTACACGCAGGGTGCCGAACGCGACGTCTTCCCCGACGTCGACATTCAGCGGATCGGTGACTACACGCTCGACATGCTCGAACAGGCGATGTTAGCGTACGAGCGGGAAGACCCGGAGGTCTGCTATCAGATCGCCGAGGACGACGACGACCTGGACGACCTCTGTTCGGCCGCCAGTGAGATTGTCGTCCGAGACCTCATCGAGAGCGACGAACTCGACACCAACGAGGAAGCGGAGATCGAACAGCTCATGCAGGACGTCTCTCGATTACTGCTCACGATCCGTGACTTAGAACGCGTCGGCGACCACACGGTCAACATCGCCGCGCGGACGCTCTACATGATCGAGAACGACGACGAACTCATCTACTGACCCCCTTCTCGACTCTGTTCCTCGACTCGCCCACTGAGTCGTTTCTCGACTCGCTCGGCCACGTCATCGACCGCTTCGGTTCTTCGCACGGTCGACCGCGACGAGGTCGGAGAGAAGCACCTCGGGGTAGAACGGGTCGCCGTCGACGAACGACGAGGGATCACGCCAGACGACCGGGAACGCCTCGTCGGTTTCTGCTTCGTAGCCCTTCAACTCGTCACGGTCGTAGGGCCACTCCTCGGCGATCTCGCCCTCGTAGACGCGCACGAGTTCGTGTCCGGCGTCGCCCTCGAAGGTGAAGACGTTCTCGTAGGTCTCGACGTACTCCACGTTTCGAAGCGTGACGCCGAGTTCTTCGTCGAACTCGCGTGCGACCGCGTCGATACCTAACTCCCCGAATTCGATCCCGCCGCCGAGTAGGCGGTAGAATGTTTCGTCCTCGGCCGGGTCGTAGCCTTCGAAGACGAGGAGTTCGTCGTCACGCCACACGATGCCGAGCGCTATCGGTCGAATGTCCCGCCAACTCATCGGACGAGTACCACTCCCGTGACTGCCCAAAAATTGCTCGGCCCTGAGACTGGGAACACGAACGGTTGCCTTCGCGCGAGGGCTATAAAGTTAGATCACCGGTTCTGACTTCCGCGAGAGTGAACCCTTTGTTCGCGGCGACCGACCCGTCGATATGGACGTTGCGCTGCTTACGGTCGGCGACGAACTGCTCGCGGGCGACATCGAGAACACCAACGCGACGTGGCTCGCGCGTCAACTAGCCGGGCGAGGCGCGACGGTGACGCGAATTCTCACGGTCCCCGACGACGTGGCGATCATCGAGGAGACGGTCCGCGAATGGAGCCGGGCGTTCGACGCGGTGGTCATCACCGGCGGACTCGGCGGCACCCACGACGACGTGACGATGGACGCCGTCGCCGCCGCGTTCGATCGGGAGACCGTCGTCGAAGACGAGGTTCGAGAGGACGTCTTCCGCACCGCGGCGGCGTTCCGCGACGCGAACCCCGAGATGGTCGACGAGTACGACTTCGACCTCGACGTGGACGCGTGGTCGAAGACCGCCGAGGGATCTCGCCCGCTGATCAACTCGGACGGTCTCTCGCCGGGCTGTGTCATCGGAAACGTCTACGTCTTCCCCGGCGTCCCCGACGAGATGAAAGCCATGTTCGAGAGCATCGCCGACGACTTCAGCGGCGACGTCGTCTCCGAGACGCTCTACACGCCCGCTCCGGAGGGTGCCGTCACCCGCCAACTCGCCGACCTCAGAGACGAGTTCGACGTCGCCATCGGGAGCTACCCGACCGACGCCGGATCGAACAACCGGGTCAAGCTCACCGGCTCCGATCCCGAGGAAGTCCGCCGCGCGGCTGCACGACTCCGCGAAGTGATCGAGATCGACGACGACGTCGAGACGGGCGGGGAAGACAGAACCGAAGGCGGCGACGAGTAACGGTCGGTCAGTTCTCGGCGGGGACCGTTCGCTCGACTCGCGTTCCCTTTCGGACGTAGGCCCGTTCGTGCGTCGTGGTCTCTCCGTCGAGGCTCGTCTCCCGCACATCGTCGAAGTAGATCGGTAGTCCCATCCCGAGGTAGAAACTCGGACGGTCCTGAACGTGGAAGTGGAGGTGCGGTTCGGTCGAGTTACCCGAGTGACCACACCGCGCGATTCGCTCGCCACGCTCGACGACGTCGCCTGCGACCACCCGAACGCTCCCTTCCTGTAGGTGTGCGAAGACCGAATACTCGCCGTCTGCGTGTTCGATCGTCACCCAGTTCCCGCGGACGTCGCGTTGCACCGGATCGAGCCAGCCACCGGCGCGGTGGTAGTCGCGGTGGCCGTCGCTGGCCGCGACGACGACGCCGTCGGCGGGTGCGATCAGCGGTTCGCCGTAGCAGTAGTAGTCTTCCGGATCGTCGCCGTCGCCGCGATACGTGCGTCCCTCCTCGTCGGTCACGACGAAGTCGTACGCGTATCGCTGCGTGAGAACGCCCCACGAGTGGGACTCCCGACGAGTCGGACCGCCACCGACGACCGTCCACTCGCCCTCGAACGGAAGTCGGTAGCGCCCGCGTTGCTCGAACCTGTCCGGCGAGGGCAATCGGAAGCGGTAGCGGAGGAGCATGGGGACGTGCCCTCCGATTTGAGCGAGTCCCTTCGCTTGAACGAACGGGTTGAACTGTTGGTACACGATCGAGACGAGCAGCGGCACTTTCGACGCTGTGCCCATCCGAATCCAGTCGGTCGGGTTCTCGTCGTCACCGGAGGGACCAACGAAGCCCCGAAGCAGCGGCCAGAACCAGAAGAAGCCGAACAGGAAGAAGCGCGTCATCCATTCGAGCGACGGGAAGAGCAACCCGGGAACGCCGAGGAAGAACAGGAGTCCCAGACTGCTCGGATCGGGGAGCCGATCGAGGAGTCCGCTCGGCTGTTCGGTGACGGGGCGGTCGTCGGCTGACGGCCGCTCGTCGGCGATGGAGGTGTCGTTGACGGGGGTGTCGGACATAGGGAGACGTAGGGAAGCCCACGACTTCAGCGCTCGGCGAACGTTTCTTCTATAGGAGAGCTGTCAGTTGGTGGCGTCGGAGCGTTCGACGGAGATGACGCGTCCGGTGTCGTCGACGCTCACACACAGTCGCTCGTCGTCGAGACGGACCCCGATCTCGACGCGAATGGGTTCCTCGGAGACCACGGTGATCGTCGACCCACCCTGAACGAACGAGAGTTCCCAGAGGTGGTGTTCGCGGATCGTCCGTCCGTGTTGTCGGTAGAACGCCGCCACTTCGGGGTCGACTAGCAGACAGAACCCGATCGGGCCGAGTAGCTGACCGCCACAGGCGTCACAAGCGGTTCGGAACCCGACCTGTTCTGACCCGTCCTCGACGATCACCTCCGGTTCGACGGGACCGTAGCACTTCGAACAGATGCCGGCCAGAGACCGCTCGACGGCCTGCACTGCGAGTAGTTCCGCTACTTCGACGATCTTCAGGAGTGTCGCCGTTTCGCCCTGTTCCGGTGGCTTCACCGCCTCCCCCTCGACGTTCCTCCCGGACGTCGCTCTCGCGGCGGCGTTGGGCGGAACACTCCACTGAAAGAGCGGGTGCTCGTTCGCGCACGTCACCCAGCAGACGCCCCGGTCGTACGTCGCTACCGCCGGTTCGCCACAGATGAAACAACCGCTGTCGAGTTCCGTCGGATCGAGCGAGACCTGCTCGCTGTACGTGCCCGCGATGACCGCCGCGACGACCTCGGTCCCTGCTGGCGTCAACCGATACCCCTCGTCGGTCTTCTCGACGAAGTGATCTCGTAACCGTTCGAGGTGATACCGAAACCGACCGGAGTCGCGGACGCCGACGCGCCGACGCAGGTCCGCGAACCCGATCGGTTCCGGGCTTCGCGTCTCCCGATGGTGGTCGGACAGCGCGCGCAAGATGTCCACTCGAAGCGGGTCGCTGAGTGCGGCGAACGCGGCCGCCGAGTCGCCGTGCGTCTCGTCACTGTCGTCGCCGTCGTTACCCGAGCCCTCGGCTGGGGGGCTCACGACATCGACCTCCACGAGCGTGCCTGTCGCATCCGCTGGAACGACTGGGAGGGGGCGTTTATGCATCTGTCGTCTCGTTGCATTCGACCGGAACTGACCCGATCTGTTAAAATCACGTCACTAACTCGGAGTTCACGACGGTCCCCCCTTCGTCGAGGGTGAGTCGGAGTTCGTCACCGTTGTGTTGAACGTCGACGCGTACGCGGAGTGGGTCGTCGGAGACGAGCGTGACCGGTTCGGTCGCGTCGCAGAAACTGAGCGTCCACGGCGGTCGCGTTCGGATGTCGACGCCGCGATCGTGATAGAACGCGACGACGGCCGGATGACGAACGACCGCGAATCCGACTGAGGTCTCGAACCGCAAACCACACCGCTCGCACGTCACTCGGAAGCCGTAGAACTCGACGCCTTCGTGATCGGTTTCGACGATTGATCGTTCGACCGTCCCGAGGCAGGATTGACAGATACCGGCGGTCGCCACCTCGGCGGTCCACTGCGTCGTCAGCGTCGACAGTGAGAACAACTCCTCGGTGGATCGGCCGTCGACCGCTCCCGGCGGGATCGCCGTTTCGAACACGATGTGGCCATTTTTACAGGTTGCCGACAGCACACCGTCGGCGTACGATCCGAAGACCGGCTCGTCACACTGCAAACAGGGCCACGGGAGTTCCGTCGGCTCGACACGTGCGTCGTTCGTATAAACGCCGGAGACCATCGCGCCCGCGAGTGCCCGCCCGGTCACTGTCAGTTGATAGCCTGCATCCGACTTCTCGACGAAGTGGCCCCGGAGTTGTCCGAGGTGGTAGTTGAAGTTTCCGGAGTCCGAGATTCCGACCCGCTTTCGGAGTTCGACGAACGGGACTGCGGGTGCGTCCGGACGCTCTCGACGGCGTTCGACGAGCGCGCGGACGATGTCGACCCGCGTCTCGTCGCTGACGAGGTTGAAGACGTCGGCTACGTCGTGATGGCGTTCGACCGTCATGTGACCCGATACCGATGTCGACTATAAGCCCGTTTCGTTGATTCGTACTCGTTTCACGGACCGATCGATCGACACACCGCACTCGGCTCGACGAAGCGTTTGTCGCCGTTCCGAGTTTCGAGTTCGACTTCGCCCGTCTCCCGGAACCGATTTCCGAGGATCGCCTTCAGCGGAACCCCGAGCAGGTCGCTCTCGGCGAACCGCTCTCCGATGGTCTGCTCGGGATCGTCGAACAGGAGTGCGTTCGACCGACCGCACTCTCGATGGAGACGATCGGCAACCGCTCGGATCTCACCGTCGTATTCGAGCGGGACGATCGAGAGGTCGTAGGGTGCGACGCTCCCGGCGTCGGTCACGGGCCACCGACAGCCCGCCCCATCGCCGTGTTGCTCGACGAGCGTGTGGACGAGTCGCTCGATGCCGATCCCGTAGCTCCCCATCTGTACGGGTCGGGCAGAGCCGTCGGGTCCGTCGACGGTGAGGTCCATCGGTTCGGAGTAGCGCGTCCCCAATTCGAACACGTGACCGATTTCGATCCCGTCGCCCGTCGTGATCGGCGCGCCGCAGTCGGGACACGTCTCGCGATCGAACGTGTCGAACCCTGCGGACTCCTCCGTGAGCCCAAACCGGCAGTCGCTCGCCTCGCAGGAGAGTAACTCGACGGTCCCGCTGTCGACCGGCGCGACGAACTCTTCCGACGTCGACCCGCCCATGACGCTGTTCCGAGCTTCGACGACGACGAATTCGACGCCGACCGCGTCGAAGATGCGGACGTAGGCCGAGCGCACACGCTCGTACCACTCGGTCAACGACTCGGGCGTGGCGTGCAGGCTGTACGCGTCTTTCATGGTGAACTCCTTCGTTCGCAGTAACCCGTTGCGAGCGTGGTCGTCACGGTGTTTCGTCCCGATCTGATAGAGGAGGAGGGGGAGATCCTCGTAGGACCTGACGACCCCATCAACGAGGTGGACGACGCCCTCTTCTTGCGAGGGAGCGAGGCACATCTGCTGGCCGTCGCGGTTCTCGAAGGTGAACATCTCGCCTTCGAAGTTCGCCCAGCGACCGCTCCGCGCCCAGATGGGTTTGTACTGGAGTTGGGGCAAGTCGATCGCCTGTCCGCCGATGGCAGTCATCTCCGTTTCGATCCGGTCGATGACCTTCCGACGGACGCGCTCACCAGTGGGTGTGAATCCGTAGAGACCGCTTCCGAACTGCCGAACGAGGCCAGCACGCACGGTGAGATTGACGGCGTCACTGCTCCACTCACCGCCTTCGCGACTCGTGAAGAGCGTCGTCTCACTCCGACGCATCGCTCCCCCCGGAATCGTTCTCAGCAACGTCGCGACGACTCGCTCCGAGCGCCAGTTGGTACTCGGGATCTCCCGTCTGTGATCGGTCAGAAATAGCTTCGATACGACTATCGCGGAACCCAGCCGTGAGCCGCGCCGGACTCACGGTTGCTAATCGAGTTGTGTTCGATTCGACACATACACGCTAACGGATTGTCTCCCTCCATAAATAATTTACAGAGCCCTGTCAGCAATACTGAAATTTGAATTACACTACTGCGCTGCTGGGAGCGTTTAGGTCGTTTCGTCCGCTGTAAACGCACGTGTCTCGAATCGCTATCCACCCCGTTGGAAGGGGCAGTCACGACGTGGAGATGTCTGAACGATGAGCGGGGACAACGTCGGAACGACGACCGGAGATGGCCGATTCTGGGAAACGCTTCCAACGATCGCCGGGTTGGCGATCGTTCTCGGGTTCACGCTCCTCGGCGTCGTCGGCGGTGAGACGTCTTCGGCGGCGATCACGTCGGCGACCTTCTGGACGGGCGACGCCGTCAAGTGGATCGTCGCGCTGGCGGTCCTCGCCGTCGTCGTCTTCTGGGAACGGAAGTCGATCGGTTCGATCGGCCTTCGGCGTCCGTCGCGGCGCGATCTCCTCTGGGGGGTCGGACTCGGTCTCTTCGCGGTCTTCGGTTCTGACGTCGTCACGAGCGTCGTCGGGTCGTTGCTCCACCAACCCCAGTCGACGGCGATCGAGTCGACACTGCTTTCGTTTCCACTGATCCAGCGCGTCGAGATCGTCGTCGCTGCGGCGGTCGTCGAAGAGGTTCTCTATCGCGGCTATCCGATCGAGCGACTCGAATCGATTACCGGGAGTACGACGCTCGCCGCGGCGATTCCGGTGGTCCTCTTCGTGGGGGTTCACCTCCCGACGTGGGGTCCAGTGGCCGGTGCCGGGCAGTTGTTCGAGACGCTACTGCTCACCGGACTGTACGTGTGGCGACGGAATCTCCCCGCGTGTATCGCCATGCACGCCACGATCGACGGACTCGGACTGGTCATACTGCCGCTGCTCTGAGTCCTCGATACTGCGTTCGCCGGCCGACTGTACCGACACGATCGATCGGGACGAATGGGCACAATGCTCATTCGACGTCCCTTCGAACCTGTCTCCCATGACTGAGACCGTCAGCGACTTTCTCGTCGAACGAATGCGTGAGTGGGGCGTCCACCGCGTGTACGGGTATCCGGGCGACGGAATCGGCGGGTTCTTCGGGGCGCTCGAACGTGCCGAAGGGACTGAAGATGCGATGGAACTGGTACGGCCGACCCACGAGGAGGAGGCGGCGTTCATGGCCGTCGCGCACTCCAAGTTCACCGACGAGGTCGGTGTCTGCTGTGCGACCTCCGGTCCCGGCGCGATTCACCTGCTCAACGGACTCTACGACGCGAAACTCGACAACCAGCCGGTCGTCGCGATCGTCGGTCAGCAGGCGCGTGCGGCGCTCGGAAGTACCTACCAGCAGGAGGTCAACTTAGAACGGCTCTTCGACGACGTCGCCGAGTACGTTCAGACGATCTCGACGCCGGTACAGGCCCAACTCGTCCTCGACCGCGCGTTCCGCACCGCGCAGGCCGAACTCGGCCCGACCTGTGTCGTGATCCCCAACGACGTCCAGAAGCTAGACGCTGAAGAGCCTGAACGCGAACACTTCGTCTCGCGGTCGGGTGTCGGCTATCCCTCGCGGGCGACCGCCCCGCCGGAATCCGAACTGAAGCGCGCGGCCGACATTCTCAACTCCGGCGAGAAAGTCGCCATGCTCGTCGGGCAGGGAGCACTCGGCGCGACCGACGAGATCATGGCCGTCGCCGAGAAGACGGGGGCCGGGGTCGCGAAGGCCCTCCTCGGGAAGGGAGCCGTTCCGGACGACGTCCCGTACGTCACCGGCTGTCTGGGACTGCTCGGCACGCGACCCAGTTCCGACATGATGCAGGAGTGCGATACGCTCCTGATGGTCGGTACGAACTTCCCGTACTCCGAGTATCTACCCGATACCGGACAGGCACGCGCGATCCAGATCGATCTGAAGCCGGAGCACCTCTCGCTGCGGTATCCGATGGAGCTCAATCTGGCCGGCGACGCCGAAGCCACGCTCGCCGGGTTGCTGCCGTACATAGACGAGAAGACGGACCGATCGTGGCAAGAGGGGATCGAATCGGACGTCGAGACGTGGAACGAGGTGCTCGAATCGCAGGCGATGACGAGCGCCGACCCGATCAACCCCCAGCGCGTCTACTACGAGCTCTCCCCGCGACTGCCGGACGATGCCATCATCACGGCCGACGCCGGTTCGACCGTCGACTGGTACGCGCGCTTCATTCAGATGCGCGAGGGGATGATGGGCAACCTCTCGGGCCGCATCGCTTCGATGCTCCCGGCGATGCCCTACGCGTACGCGGCGAAACTCGCGTATCAGGACCGCACGGTCGTCTGTACCATCGGCGACGGGGCCATGCAGATGCTCGGCAACAACGGGCTGATCACGGTGAGTCGCAACTGGCGTGACTGGGACGATCCGAGCTTCGTCGTCCTCGTGCTCCACAACGACGACCTGAATCAGGTCTCGTGGGAGATGCGCGCACAGGACGGCAACCCGCGGTACGAGGAGTCCCAAGAAGTGCCGGGCTTCTCCTACGCTCAGTACGCCGAACTGCTCGGTCTGAAGGGGATCAGCGTCGACGACCCCGACGACATCGGCGACGCGTGGGACGAGGCGTTCGCCGCCGATCGACCGGTCGTCTTAGACGTGATCACCGATCCGGACGTGCCGCCGATCCCGCCCCACATCGACGTCGAGAAGGCGAAGAACTACACGAAAGCCTTGCTCAAACGCGATCCAGACGGCGTCGGCGTCGTCAAAGAGTCGCTCAAACAGATGGCGGCGAGCGCGGCCGAGCGCGTCGATGACCTCGACGAGTGAGTCGGCGATAGCGATCCTTTGCGACACCGCCCGCGCTCACTCGAGAACAGCCGCTCACAATGTGAGAATCGTCAAAATCGGTGTCCGGTCGACTCGAAAACGAGACCCCACGAACTGTAACTCGCTTACTGGAAGCCGATGCGACCGCCGCCGCGCTCGGTGAACTGATCGCGGCCGCCGCCCTTGAACTGGTCTTCCATGCGCTCGTAGTAGTCCATCAGGTCGTCGTTGATCGTCGGCCTGACCGACTCCATCGCCTTCCGGAAGTGGCGCATCTCGATCTCTTCGGCGTCGTTGTCCTCGCGGAGTGCCTCGATGGCGGCTTCGCGGGCGATGCTCTCCAGATCGGAGCCGACGTAGCCGTCGGTGATCTCCGCGATCTCGCGGAGGCTCACGTCGGGGGCGAGCGGGCTGTTCCGGGTGTGGATCTTCAGGATCTGTTCGCGGCCCTCGGGGTCGGGCTCGCCGATCATCACGAGGCGGTCGAACCGGCCCGAGCGGATGAGCGCCGGGTCGATCATGTCCGGGCGGTTGGTCGCACCGATGATCATCACGTCACCCATCTCTTCGAGCCCGTCGAGTTCCGTCAGGAGCTGATTGACGACGCGCTCGGAGACGTTGTTACCGACCTCCTGCCCGCGCGAGGGAGCCAACGAGTCGAGTTCGTCGAAGAAGACGACCGTCGGGGCCACCTGCCGCGCCTTGCGGAAGGTCTGTCGGATCGCCTTCTCGGACTCGCCGACCCACTTCGAGAGGAGTTGCGGCCCGCGCACCGAGATGAAGTTGGCGTTCGTCTCGTTGGCGACGGCCTTCGCCATGAGCGTCTTGCCGGTCCCCGGCGGGCCGTAGAGCAGCACGCCCTTCGGCGGTTCGATACCCATCCGTTCGAAGCGGTCGCGCGCGGTCAGCGGCCACTCGACGGACTCCTTGACCGACTGCTTGGCGTCGGTGAGTCCGCCCACGTCGTCCCACGTGATCTTCGGGAGTTCGACGAGCACTTCGCGCATCGCGCTGGGTTCGACCTCGCCGAGCGCGCCGTTGAAGTCCTGGCGCTTGACGATCATCCGGTCGATCAGGCTCGGCGGGATGTCCTCCTCGTCGAGATCGATCTCGGGCAGGTAGCGACGCAGCGCCTTCATCGCGGCCTCTTTCGTCAGGCTCTCGATGTCGGCACCGACGAACCCGTGCGTCTCGTCGGCGAGGTGGTCGAGGCTGACGTCGTCGGAGAGCGGCATTCCGCGGGTGTGGATCTGGAGAATCTCCTTGCGACCCACTTCGTCCGGGACGCCGATCTCGATCTCGCGGTCGAAGCGGCCGGGACGACGGAGCGCGGGGTCGACGCTGTCGACGCGGTTCGTCGCGGCGATGACGATGACCTGTCCGCGGGCTTCCAACCCGTCCATCATCGTCAGCAACTGGGCGACGACGCGGCGTTCGACCTCGCCGGTGACGTCCTCACGCTTCGGCGCGATGGAGTCGAGTTCGTCGATGAAGATGATCGCCGGCGACTCCTCGTTCGCGTCTTCGAAGATTTCGCGGAGTTGCTGTTCGGACTCGCCGTAGTACTTCGAGATGATCTCCGGCCCGGCGATGGAGAAGAAACTCGCCGAGGTCTCGTTGGCGACGGCTTTCGCGAGCAGCGTCTTCCCGGTTCCCGGCGGGCCGTGGAGCAAGACACCCTGCGGCGGTTCGATGCCGAGTTTCTTGAAGATCTGCGGGTGCTTCATCGGGAGTTCCACCATCTCCCGAACCCGCTGGATCTCGCCCTGGAGGCCACCGATGTCCTCGTAGGTGATCCCGCCGCCGGTCTTCTCGAAGCCCGAGATCGGCTCTTCGCGGAGTTCGACCTCCGTGTCTTCGGTGATGAGGGCGACGCCGTCGGGGTCCGTCTCGACGGCGATGAGCGGGATCGCCTGTCCGGGCGACCGCATGAACGGGTGGTTCGTACTCGACATCACGGGGACGATGTCGCGCTCGACGACCGGCCGCTTGAGGATCTGCCGTTTGACCATTCCAGCGGCGTCTGAGCCGAACTGAACGCTGGCCTCTTCCGGCGGTGCGAGGACGAGGCGGTTCGCCTTCTTCGCCTCCGCTTTTCGGATCGTCACGCGCTCGCCGATCCCTACGTCGGCGTTCTGGCGGGTGAATCCGTCGATACGAACGGTGTCCGTGTTCCAGTCTTGTCGGTCGGCGCGCCACACCTTCGCCGCCGTCGTCTCACCACCTTCGATTTCGATGATGTCGCCCGGCGAGAGCTTTAGATGTAGCAGCGTATCCGGGTCAAGACGGGCGATGCCGCGGCCCGAGTCGTTCGGGTACGCCTTCGCCACCTCGAGTTGAACTTCATTCATGGTTGTCTTGCGGGGATACGTTTTATTCCGGGGTGACGGGGGTTAAGTGCTTTGTTGGCCCCGGTCACCAGCCAATTTCGTGCCATCTGTTAGCATGGTACGCTCGTCACGTATAAATGAGTGCCGGGTTCGACAGACGGAGAGGCTTTTGGTCTCCCGACGACGACGACGGATATGAACGTTCTCGCCTTCGACGGCCGGATGGGTGCAAGCGGTGATATGATCCTCGCCGCACTGCTCGCCGCGGGTGCAGACCCTGCCGCTCTCGACCCCGTCGAAGACGCGCTCGACGTCGAATACGACATCGACACGACGGAGAAAAACGGGATCGTCGCGACGACGGTCGACGTACTGCTCGTTGGTGACGCTGCGGACACCGATCACCAGCATAGTCACGGCACACACGACGACCACGGCCACTCACACGATCACGACGGTAACACCCACGAGGATCACGACCACGACGACCACGGCCACTCGCACACCCATACCCACGAGGATCACGACCACGACGACCACAGCCACTCGCACACTCACGACGATCACGACCACGTCCACGCCGAGGGACACGGCCCGCACCGCGCCTACAGCGAAGTCGTCGATATCGTCGAGTCGATGGGCCTCCCAACTCCCGTCGAAACCGATGCGCTGGCGATCTTCCGGCGACTCGGTGAAGCGGAGGCGACGGTTCACGGGACCGACCTCGACGAGACACACTTCCACGAGGTCGGCGCGGACGACGCTATCGCCGATGTCGTCGGCGCGTGCCTGCTCGTCCACGACCTCGAACCCGACCGCGTCGTCACGACGGCCGTCGCAACTGGCGGCGGCGAAGCGTCGATGAGCCACGGTCGGTATCCGGTTCCGGCACCGGCCGTCGTGAACGTCGTCGAGAAAGCGGACTGGTCGCTGAAGGGCGGCCCCGTCGAAGCGGAGTTGCTGACGCCGACCGGCGCGTCTATTCTCGCGGAACTCGCCGAGGGCGTCGACTCGCTCCCGACGCTGAACGTCACCGCGTCAGGGTACGGAGCGGGCGGCTACGACTTTCCGGACCACCCGAACGTCCTCCGCGTCCTCGTCGGCGACGGACGCGGTTCGTTGACGCGCGACGAGATCACGGTTCTCGAGACGAACCTCGACGACACCACACCGGA
This sequence comes from Haloferacaceae archaeon, assembly GCA_963715525.1. GTDB lineage: Archaea > Halobacteriota > Halobacteria > Halobacteriales > Haloferacaceae > MFD01721-c6. Next base: position 2,626,449 of record OY970248.1, on the reverse strand, counting down.
AGTCCTCGGGAGTCTCCAGACCTCACTCGCCGATGTTGGTGCACGAGATGTCACGGTCCTCCCGGCGACGATGAAGAAATCACGGCCGGGCCACCTCGTCAAAGTGGTCGTAAAGCCCGAAGACGCGGGGCGAGTCGCCCGACGGCTGGCCGAAGAGACGGGCACGCTCGGCGTCCGCGAACACGGAGCCGGTCACCGCTGGATCGCCTCGCGGACGTTCGAGACGATCACGCTCGACATCGACGGCAACGAGTACGACGTCACCGTGAAAATCGCGAGCGACGACGACGGAACCGTGTTCGACGTGAGCGCCGAGTACGACGACGCCGCGAGCGTCGCCCACGAGACCGGACTCCCGGTTCGGGACGTGATCCGTCGAGCCGAAAACGCGGCACGCGAAGAATGATCGAGCGGCTGATCGAGCGATCGAAGGGATCGTAGACCGCAGCCACAGACCGCGGCTGATCGGTCCGGATGAACCGACCGACTCAGAACTGATCCGATCGGACCCAACTGATCGGACCTGACCTTCAAGACCGATCACGCGACCAGCACGAGCTATGCTCTAACTTCGACCGCGGAGCGGTCTGCAGGTGCGCGACATCCCGCTTCGCGCTACGGTCGTGCCACGTCGGCTGTTCGCTACTTCATCCGACTCTCGTCTCTCGCCAATCCGAGCTTCGTCGTCGATAGCGACTGCTCTCCGTCACCGAGCAGTTGATTGTCTCTCGTCAACAACTAGCACGCGATTCGTCATGGCACAACGAGAGATCCAACAGGAACTGACCGTCGACCAGTATACGCTCGGGCTCGTCGGTCCGGATCAGGAGTGGGCCGGAACCGTCGCCGACGGCGGGACGATCCGCACACACACGCCGCCGGGTTGTTGGGGACCGATGATTACCCCCTCGTTCCGCGGCGGACACGAAGTGACCCGCCCGATCCGCGTCGACGGAGCAGAAGTCGGCGACGCGGTCGCACTCCGCATTCGGTCGGTCGAAGTGACGAGCGTCGCGACCAGCACCGGTAGCATGGCCGAGCGGGAGAACGCGTTCGGCGATGACCCGTTCGTCGATCACAAGTGCCCCGAGTGCGGGGCCTCGTGGCCCGAGAGCGTCGTGGAAGGAACGGGCCCCGAGTCGATCCGGTGTGCGGAGTGCGGCGCGAACGCCTCCTCCTTTGCCTTCGAGTACGGGTACACCGTCGCGTTCGACGACGACCGCACGGTCGGGCTCACGATGGACGCCGAAGCGGCCGAGGAACTCGCCGAGCACGCCGACGAGGTGATGGCGCTCCCCGAGCACTCGCGCCAGCATCCGATCCTGCTCTACGGTCCGTCGGAGATGCCGGGGACGCTTGGCCATCTCCGTCCCTTCATCGGGAACATCGGGACGACACCGGCGATCGAACTGCCCGACTCACACAACGCGGGGGACTTCGGCCAGTTCCTCATCGGCGCAAGTCACGACTGGGGACTCCCCGACGAAGAGGCGCTCGCCCAGCGCACTGACGGGCATATGGACATCAACGCCGTTCGCGAGGGGGCGATCCTGATCTGTCCGGTGAAAGTCGACGGCGGCGGTGTCTACGTCGGCGACATGCACGCCAATCAGGGCGACGGCGAACTCTCGCTCCACACGACAGACGTGAGCGGGCGCACTGAGATGGATGTCGAGGTGATCAAGGGCCTCGACATCGACGGGCCGCTCCTCATCCCGAACGAAGGGGACCTCCCACACATCGCCAAGCCGTACACCCATTCAGAGCTAGAAACCGGGCGCACCCTCGCCGAACAACACGGTGTCGAACTGACCGAAGACGTCGGTCCGATCCAGATCGTCGGTACTGGTGCGACGATCAACGACGCCACCGACAACGCCTTCGACAGGGCTGGGGCGCTCCTCGATATGACCGAAGGCGAGGTCCGTGCGCGGTGTACGTTCACCGGCGGCGTCGAGATCGGGCGACTTCCGGGCGTCGTCCAACTCACGATGCTCGCACCGATGGATCGGCTCGAAGCCCGCGGAATCGATCACCTCGTCCGCGAGCAGTACGAGCAGTAACCGCACGGAGGTATCCGTTCGCTCGCCCTTCACGTCCTTCGGATACTATCCACCTCGCATCGCCGGAAAGAGTTTCAGCTCGGCGTCCGGAGGACAGCGGTCGTCGAAGTCAGCCCGTTCGTCGTCGTACATCACTCGGACACTCGGTCGAAGCGTCCCGCTCTCGTCGTACAACTGTGACGCTGCCCGCGGGTACGCGTCGACGAATCGGTCGAGCGCGTCGGCGACAGTACCCCCATCGAAGTCGAGAGTGACCGTCCTGTTCGGGGTGAGACTGCGAAGCGGACCGTAGAGCGTGACGTTCACACGGACGCTACGCGTCTCAGTCACTGAACTGTTCCGTTGGCGGGTGGTCGACGTTCTCGGTGTCTCGTCGGTCATTACTCGAAGAGCGATCACGCAGTCAGTGTTTCGAGCGCTACCGCCGGAGTAGACGCTTCAAATCACTCTTCGGATTGTTCTCGGTGCTTGGCCAGCGCCTCGTCGATCGTGAGTTCACCGGCGGCGACGCGCCGCGCGAGCGCTTCGTCGATCGTCCGGTCACCCTCCGATGCCTCACGGGATCGGTTCTTGATGCGTTGAAGTTCACCAGCCGTGGGCTCGATTTCGCGTTGATCGATCCCATCGCCACCGATTCGGGCGATGTTGACCGCAGCGAGCACGTCGCCCATCCCGCGAGCGCCGGTGCCGAGATACGGCGTCGTCCCCGTCTCGTCGACCAACTCGACGGGGACGTCGTCGAGTTCGTTCACGATTCGAGCGCCTTGGAGTCGCGCCCCGTCGCCGACGCGGACCAGCGAATCGGCCGTATCCGCGTCTTCGACTTCACGACGGATGACGTCGACGGCGTCGGCGATCGGGACGTGGAACGCCGCGACGACCATCTCTCCGTTTAGGACGGCGATCCCGGGTCTCGTACCCGGGTCTACGCCGATGACCGTTCGCCCGGCGTCGCCGCGGACCGCAGCCAACGCGCGATTGACTGCGTGACGGACCTCGTCCGCATCGGCCGTCACATAGTCGATTCCTTCTTCGTCGAGTCGGTCCGCGAGTCCGTCCGTCGGCGACGTGATGACGACACTCGTCTCGTCGGGGAACTCGTCGTCAGGTTCGACTGTGGTGAACGTTACGCCGCGGTCACGGAGGAGCGTGACGACTTCGTGGTACAACTCGAAGTCGGCGGTAGCGACGACTATCACAAGGGTGGCTCATCGTCCACGGAGTAAACCCTTCTGTCGTTGCCCCCGCTCCGGTCGGTCCACTGGTGGGCGGGTTTCGACGATCGAGAACTGACGTGAATCCACGGGACGCACCGACTACCGGCTGATTCGCGAGCTACTTGTTCACTCGTGAGACGTCAGTGGTTGACTCGTGAGGCGTCGATGATCGACTCGCTGGGTCTCAGTGGTCAGTTGGCTGCGGTTTCGATCTCGTGCGTGATTCGACCGCCGGCCGCTCGTTGTGGACGGCGGCGTCGTACTCCTTTCGAGCCCGATCGAGTGGGACGTTTTCGGCGACGAGTTGGGGAACGTGTCGCTCCGGCGGGGTTCGGATGCGCTGCGCGATCACGATTCCGACGACCGCGACGCCGATTCCCAACAGGAGCGACGAGTCGACGACAGAGGTGTACACGGGTGGTGTGATTCCAACGAGTCCGACGATGAGCCACCAGCGGCGAGCGAGTTGTTGCGCCTCCCGCTGACGATTGGTGACGATCTGTCGACCGCGACCGGCGACGACTGCTCGAATCGGCGGCACCTCCCCCGATGGGTATCGCAAGACGTCATATCGGTTGGGAGGATGATCAGTCGACATTGATGGAACATCTATGTCACTAACTAAAAGATTGTCTCGCCGCCGAGTCACATTCACCCCCAGAGGAGATTTTTTGGACCGTGTCTGCGACAACCGAGGACACCGAGGAGGTTTTTACTGGTGGGTGGATAGGTCGCCCTGTGAGCGACCCAGTCTCCACCGGATGCGTAGCGCTGGACGAACTGCTCTCCGGTGGGTTCGAACGCGGCACCGTAACGCAGGTGTATGGCCCCCCAGCGGCGGGCAAGACGAACGTCGCCCTAACCGCCGCCGTCGGCGTGGCCGTCGCGGGTGGTACCGTCGTCTACATCGACACCGAGGGGCTATCGCTGGACCGATTCCAGCAACTGGTCGAGGCGCGAACCGGCCCGGACACCGTCGAAGACGTCGCGTCGCGTCTCGTCATCTCCGAGGCGTACGACTTCGAAGAACAGGAGCAGGCCGTCCGCGACGCCGAGGAGTTCGCCGACCGTGCCGACCTCATCGTCCTCGACAGCGCGACCGGCTTCTATCGCCTCGAACGCACCGGCGACGGCGACGACGGGGAGTCGCTCCGACGCGTCGCCCGACAGGTCACCCACCTGCTCTCGCTCGCGCGGAAGCACGATCTGGCCGTCGTCCTCACCAATCAGGTGTTCAGCGATCCGGAGTCCGACCGCACGCGTGCACTCGGCGGTCACACGCTAGAACACTGGACCGGAGCAGTCCTTCGCCTCGACCGCTTCCGCGGTGGGAACCGTCGTGCGACGCTAGAGAAACACCGCGCGAAACCAGCCGGTGAGACTGCGACGTTCCAGATCACGGGAAGCGGACTAGAGACTGTCGAAGAGTATTGAACGCGACTCCGAAGCGTGAGAAGCAGACCGCGGGTGGAATCGACGAATCCGAAAAAGCGGAGTTGAAAAACGGAGTCGAAGTCGGTTCGGTTCGCCACCGAGATAGCGACGTTGGGGCAGCGACACTTCGACCTCGTCGGTCCTGTCGCCTAGAGTTCGCCGAGCTTGCGGAGTAACTGACCCCGGTATTCCTCGTCACTGTTGAGTCCCTTCATCTCGAGGACGTTACGCTCTAACTTGTCGAGGGCGACGCGGAAACTGTGTTCGGCACCGTATCCTTCACCCGAGCCAGCCACCTGTCCGTGACTCGTACGGATACGGATCTGGCACTGGATGAGCGGGGTTCCACGGAGCTTCTCTTTGTGTTCGTGGAATCGAACGTGTGCGTGGTGGACCTGCATCTCCTGGTACTTGTCCACGACCTCCGTGATCGATTTGACGAGTTCCTCACGCGGCATCGTGTCGAGCAGTCCGACGTTCGTGACCTGGACGTCCATCTGGTCTTCCTGCGTGAACGTGAGCGCGCGAAGCACGTCCGTCTTCGTGAGGACGCCGATGACTTCCGCGTCGTCGTCGCTCGGTGTGACGACGAGTCCGGCGATGTCGTTGTCGAACATCCGTTCGACGGCGACCTGGACTGACTCGCCGGGGTTCGTGGTGAAGACCGGGCTACGCATCATATCGTACACCGGAAGGTCGAGCATCCGGTCGATGTCACCGGTGCGGTCACCCTTCCCCTGCCGGTGCATCTTGCGAACGACGAAGTCAACGATATCGTGGGTCGTGACAATCCCCGTCAACTGATCGTTCTCGTTGAGGACTGGCAGCCGAGAGACCCCGTGTTCGCGCAGGCGGTTGATCGCCTTCCCGAGGTTGTCCTCTTCGCGGATGGTGATGACGTCCGTCGTGTAGATCTGCTCGACGGTGAGCGCGTCGAGGTTTTCGAGGACGGCGTGGAGGATGGCATCAGTGGTGACAATCCCCCACAGCTTTTCGCCTTCGTAGACCGGAGCGATCTGCGTGTCACCCTCCACGAGCATTCGCGCGACTTCTCGGACGTCCTCGTGACGGTCGATCTTCGGAGCCGACTTCATCAACGCCGCCGCCTTGGTGCTGTCGTCGATATGCGACTGGATGAGTTGCTTCTCGCCGACGACACCGGCGTACTCGCCGTCGTCGGTCACGATGATCCCTTTCGGGTTTTCGCGGTCGAAGATTGACCGAATCTTCCCGAGTCGCTTGTCTACGTCGACTTCGATGAACTCCGGAGCCGCAATATTAGTAATATCCATACTCCAGCCTCATTCTACTCCACCAGCAGTCTTGAAACTTGTTGCGTCGAGGGGTAGTTTTGACTGCGGTCTGGTAGTACCGTCTCGCTCGTCACGGGTTCCGGGTCAGATCGCACCGCAGTCGTTCGATTAGTGTGTACAGTGACCCCCGAATGAAACGACGATTCGAACCGCAATTGTTCGATCGAGGACACATCTGAGGACAGATTCCCACCTGGGTTCCTCGGATACCTATCTAGACACTGCCCCCTCCGGCGCTCGTCTGGACTCTCAACGGACCTATCCGCCGTCGTGGTATACTCGGGAATTGTCTACGCTGTTTAAGCTATGAGATGGCGTATTAGCTACTTGAGGAATTCATCATGAGTAACACAGAAACAGCCGGAGCGAAATCGCCAGCGAGAGTCGTAGAAGATCTGCAGATGAGTTGGCGGACGATGCTAGTTGGCGGCGTCCTGCTCGCGTTGGGTGGCCTCCTCGCGATCTTTTTCCCGTTCGTGACGGGCCTCTCACTGTCGGTCGTTCTCGGTGCGATCCTGGTCGTCGCCGGATTCGTCCACGGAGCACACGCGTTCTCCGCGCAGGGTTGGAAGGGAGCCCTCTGGCAGGCCGTCCTCGGCGTCATCTCCGTCGTGGCGGGGATTCTCGTCCTCGCGAACCCGGTCCTCGGACTGGCGACCCTGACGCTGCTCCTCATCGCGTACTTCTTCGTCGACGGTATCGTCGAAATCGTCTGGGGCGCTCGCATCCGCGGTCAGTCGCGTTGGGGATGGGCCATCGCAAGCGGTATCCTCTCGTTGATCGTCGCCGGACTCCTCTGGGCTGGCCTTCCCACCACCGCAACGTGGGCCGTTGGATTCCTGTTCGGTATCGGTCTCATCACCACCGGCGTCACGATGATCATGTTCGGGATGGAAGGCCGCAGCGCCGCGCGCGTCGAAGAGAAGGAACCGACGCAACCCCGCGGTGCAGTGTAGATCGGTCGAACCGTGGTCGAACGCGACCTTTTTTCGGAACTCTCCGCGCTACGAAGACCGACCGGACAGGGCAGAGCCAATCGCGAGGAGCGGACTCCCGATCACCGTGATCCCGAGACCGTAGACGACGGCGAGGAGTAAGAGTAACAGCCCAGTCCCGAAACCGGGCTTGCCGACGATCGTAAGCCCCAGCATCGGAACCGCGAACGCCGTCGCGGCTGTCAAGACGCCGAGTCGACGGTCGTCACGCCCGAACGCGTAACCGGCCGGAAGCAACCCGAACAGAGGGAGCACGAAGACCACTCGAACCGTCGTCGCGAGTGTGAGCGAGTGCAGGACGGTCGACTGGACCGCCGTCACGACTCCCGCAACGAGAACCGCGAGACAGGCTCCCCCCACGAGCGATCCGAATCTCGCCTGATTCCGTACGGTCGCAGTTGAGAGGAGCACGCCCATGACAACGAAGCCGCACCCAAGTCCGAGCCACGGGAGTTGGCCACCCAGGAACGACGGGACGACGGACACGAGCTCGTTCACACCGAGGAGGGCCCCGACGACGAGGAGGGCGGGCCCGGCGATCGGTCGAATCCGGTTCGGCTGGTTCGGAATCACTCTCGCGATCTGCATGACTCCCGTGACGACACCGCAGAAGATTGCACTCGGAACAGTGACGTAGACGAGTATCATGAGGACGAACAGACCGGGTGAGGGTTGCGTGCTCCCGCCGGGACGACTCGCGGCGACAGGGACGATCGAACAGAGTACGAGGAGCACGATCTGGGGGGCTCTGCGTCCGTTTCGGGACATAGTACTCGTAGTCGACAGACTCACTTATAATTACATACAAGTTCGGGGTGATTCATGAGGATACATCCCGGTACCACGCGTCTGTAGTGGCGACGCAGTCTTAGACCGAAGGGGGAGGCTCGGGGATCGAACGGAGTAATGGCCGTAGCGGTGTGGTGTAACTCTGGCCCCGAGTCTCCCCACATATTCACAGGCGCGGATACATCATTATTTTTTCGCCTATATGATGGGAATAATTGGACGAAGCAGTGGGCCACAGCCGTCGTAGCCGACGGACCCGACTCCGCCGTGCACGACACGTCTCGAGTGTCACAAGCGGAGTAACGATTTAGTCTCGTAGACATCACTCTCCGATCATGAGCGTAGAGCAGCAGGCGAGGGCCCGGTACGCTGGTCCGACTGCCGCTGGGCTGGTTGTCGGTCTCGTCGTCGTCGCGATACTCTCGATGAACGGGTCCCTTGCTAACGCGGGAATCAGTGCGATTCTCGGTGTGTACGCGTTGGCTGCTGGCGTGGTCGCGTACGGCTTGATAGTGGGCCGGAAACTCGTTGACGCGACGGGGTAGTATTTCGGTGACTGCCGGATGGCTTCCGCGATTCTGCGGACAGTCTGCTCGTCATGTAATCTCCGCGAGTGATGGAATGGCGTGATGCCGGCGAGGACGACTGATAGCCACTTCGACGCCACGGACCCCTCACTAGCGCTCGTCGTTGCGAGGAATCAGAAAGTGGGTTGGGGCAGATTCGAACTGCCGACCTGCTCCGTGTGAAGGAGCCGTCATAACCTGGCTAGACCACCAACCCGGCACGAATTCCTTGCCCGGGTCGACACTTAAGAGTTGCTTTGTGGCCTACGCTGTGTTCCGTTTCGCCCGGTAGCGACGAACCCGGTCACGAGCGTCGCTGACGGCTTCGCGCGCCTCGCCTTCGGCCTTCTGCTCCAACTCCCGAAGCTCCGCCTCGATCCGCTCCAGTCGGGTCGGTTCGGGGGCCGGTTCACGACCGAGTCGATGGCGGAGCCGACGTTCCGCAGGCTGAATTTCCTCTTCGATACCCGCTTTCATGTGCAGCGCCGCTCGCTTCAGGTAGTACCGCGCGTCTTCGAAGTGACGGTTCATATCCGTCTATAGTCGCACGCCGGATATATTTCTTGCGAGTGTGTGACATGGTGTCATTCAGGGCGACACGTAGGAAACGCGAGGGACGTGATGCGACGTGCGGTTCAGTACGTCGGCTGTTCTTCGGGCACGCCGTCGCGCTTGTTGACTAGCCGAGCGAAGGTAAAGAGCGCGTCCGAGAGGCGGTTGAGGTACGTGACCGCGTGTTCGTTGATCCCTTCGTCGGCGGCGAGCGTGACCGCTCGTCGCTCCGCCCGGCGTGAGACCGTCCGGGCGTGATGCAGCGCCGCACCCGACTCGCTGCCGCCGGGGAGGATGAACGACCGAAGCGGGTCGAGTTCCTCGTCGGCCTCGTCGATCCACGCCTCTACCTGATCGACGTGTGCCTCCTCGATCCGAGGGCCTTCCTCCTCTAGGTCGGGGTTCGCGAAGTCCGCTTGGACGACGTGCAGGTGGTTTTGGACCGTCTTCAACCACTCGTCGACGTCGTCGTAGCCCGTCGGCCGAACCGCGCCGATGACGGCGTTTGCCTCGTCGACGGTCCCGTAGGCTTCGATCCGCGGACTCGACTTCGAGACCCGCGTCATGTCGCGCAGATCCGTCTTTCCCTCGTCGCCCCGACCGGTGTAGATCGTCATCAGGCGAGCGTCCGGTCGATGTACTCCAGAATCTTCTCGCTCTCGGCCATCGTTACGCCGTGGTCGTCGTCGACGAGCACCGGCACGCCGCGCTGACCGCTGACCCGCTTTACCTCGTTTCGGTCCGAGTGAAGCGCCTCGGTCCACTCGGTCTCGTAGTCGATGTCGTTCTCCGAGAGCGCATCGTGGACTTTCTCACAGTACGGACAACCGTCCAACGCGTACAGCGTGAGTGACATACCGCGCCGTAGGGCCTCGCTCGGCAAGTAAGTTCGCCCTGCGGTCGTTCCGACCGGACCTCACGCAGTCACTAACAACCAGAGACTCAGAACCGTCACCGCCGTTCCGACGCACACGGCGAACACGCTCGCGAACAGGAGTACCCCGACGCCGTGACTCGCGAACGCCTCCGTTCGCCCGGTGCCGAAGACCGTCACCTCCGCACGCTCGGTCGCGGTCCCGACTTCGACCGATTCGAGGTCGGCTATCGCGTCGTCGACGAGCGCGTCGATCAGGTCGACTAACTCGTCACCTGAAAAGTCCTCGCCGACCTGCTTTGTCGAGTTGACGCGGTTGACGACGTGTGTATCCGTCGTCATGACTTCGGCGGCGTCGACCGAATCGAGCGATTCGATCACCCGCTCCCGGAGGCCCAACTCCATGTTGTTGCCGTCGATGAGGACGTACGCCGTCGTCTGTTCGCCGACGGCGACGACAGCCACCCTGATACCGAGCGGACCGATCCCGTCCTCGATCGACCACGGCGTCGGATCGGTCGCGACACCGAGGCGGACCGACGTCCGTTCGGCCGCAGCGAGTTTCGCCGCGGTCTCGCCGACGAGCGATAGCAACTCGAACGAGCGTTCGCTCCCCGGTGGGGCGTGCTTCTCTCCTTCGACAGTAACGCCATCGTTGCAGTTGTGTGCGTCGACGAAGAGCACGTCGTCGAGGCCGGACGCCCGCGCTTCGGAGGCGGCCGCCAGTCCGATCCCGTAGTCGATGTCGTCCGTGAGTTTCGGTGCGAACGTCGACACCAGCAACACGCCGTCGCCGAACGCTTGCCCGAGCAGTTTGGCGTCGCCCGCGACCGCGCGAACGCTCGGCGTCGCCGACGACGCGTACACGATTCGGTCCCCGGCGCGCTCGGCGGCTTCCAAGAGGGCGCTCACGTCCGCTTGCGAGACGACGTTGAAATCGAAGTCGGCGGCGGCGTGAGCCGGGAACGCCAACCCCTCGGTAGTCTCGGCGATACGCCGCGGGAGTGTCCCGCCGCCGACCTCTCCCAGCGGACCGGGGTGGACCATCGGGAGGACGAACCGCGCTTTCTCCGTCGGTTCGTCGGTGCCCTCGATTCGACGAAAGGAGAGAACGGCCACGGGTGCGAGGACTGGCTCGCCGAGTTCGCTGAAGAACGCCTCTAATTCGACGCTGCTTCCGCCGAGGTGGGCGACGAATCCGTGAACGAACCCGAAGGCGGTCACGCCGAACGCGCGTTTGACGGGGCGGTCGATGAAACGAACGAACGTGTAGACGCTGACGACGTAGAGCGACGAGATGAGAACGAGGAGGCCGAGATCCGACGGCCCGACGAGCGTGACCGACCGATCGACGACGCCGCGGACCGGATCGGAAGTGACGAACGCCGCGACGCTGATTCCTCCGAGGGTCAGCGACGAGATCGTGCCGTCGTGCACCGACGCGAACCCGCTGGGTGCGAAGAGGACGAGCGACGTCGCCAGCGTCTGAACGCTCGCCGGAATCGTGGCCCGCCGAAACGACATCCGAGAGATCGAGAAGACGACGAGCACGCGGAGCGCGAGGGCGATTCCGAGTGCAACGAGGAACACGTCGACGACGAGGCGACGACCGAATCCGCCGAGCGACACCGCGACGACCAACCCCGCGAGGACGACTTCACAGGCGAGTGCGAGCATCGACGATCGGTCGAGCGTGAGCTCGCCACCGAGTGCGGAGTCGACCAGCGACGTGACGACTGCCGTGATGGCCGTCGGCAGTCCGACGAGTAAGAGTCCCCGTTCGGCATCGACGACGATTCCGCCGGTCGCGAACGCCGCGACCCCGACGAAGACACCGACGACGATCGAGAGTGTGAGACTGAGCCGCCACGCTGGCGTCGTGAACAGGTAATCGGTGAACGCCGCGAACTGTCGCTGTGCACTCGTCATATCGGATGGGAGTTCACGCGGCTCCCGTGTCGGAAGGGAACCCACCCTCGCCCCGTAACAGACTCTTGCTCCGTAGACAGGAGTACCACGTATTTCTGCTGTTGGACACTAGAGAGAAAAACGTTCTCGCCGTCCGCCAGCGAGTGCGAAACCGACGGTCACGTCCGCGTTAGTCCGAACCTTCGTTCGGACGGTCGTCGAGCGTCAGTGCTCCGTGCGCACTTCTCAGATGTCGAGGAGTCGCACGAGAGTCGTGAGGACGTACTTACATAATCGCGTCGAACGTAGTACCCGATATGCCGTCGAACGAGCCGAACTCCGACGAGGCAGCGGAGGCAGCGGAGGAGTCAACCCAGAACCCGTCGGAAGACGCGTCCGAGCGGTTCGCTGGCGAGGGCGTCCTTCCTGTGTTCGAGACCACGCAGGGCGAGTACGTCTACCGACTGTTCCCTCGATTCAGTCGCGGCCGGACGCGCTGGGCCGTACAGGTGCTTCCGGGCGAGGAAGAGCAGATAGTCTACGAGGCGATGGACGGCCTCACCGACCGCGCCGTCGACGATTTCGACGTCGACCCGGCACTCCACGAGCGACTGCGCGACGCGCGGGCGTTCGTCAGCCGGGCGATCGACCTGTTTCCGATCCAGGGGAACCGTGAGCAGACGATCTACGAACTGGAAGCGCTCGAACCGTACTTGGAACGGTGACCGTCGACGAGCGGTGAGTGTACATCCGCTCATTGGTTCCTGTCTGGGGCGACATCCTTGCAGTAACGAACTCGGACGAACGTGCTTACGATCGCCGATTCGAAGACCGTTCTCAGTGGCTGCGTCTCTACCCTCTATCGACTCTGTGCATCATACTGAGGGTCGAATATATATATCCGATACTAGGCTAAAGTGTAATCATGTCGATTGTGAATTGATGTCTAAATCATCGGACGGTTATGCGAAGGTGACGTCACTCAGGGGGAAGCTGACGGCGGCCCCGGACGGGGCACCGAACGAGAGCTTCGAACTCTCGAACAACGCGTACTCCGTCCTCGACCACGAAGATGACGCCCGCGCGCTCATCACCGAGGTCGTGCCACCGACTGCCGACACGGTGCTCAAGGTCACGGGGAGTCTCTGCCCGGACTGCGTCGCCGAGTCGAAACACGATCGGATGGTCACGCCGATGGTCGTCTACGAGGAGGAAGGCGAGATCCGGATGGCGACCCAGTGCGAGGAACACGGGGTCCAGCGGGACGTTTACTGGGGCGACGCGGAGATGTACTATCGGGCGAAGTCGTGGGCGGACAACGACAACCACGTCAAGACCTACCACCACAAGCCGGACGGACAGATCGTCTGTCCGACGGAGTGTGGCCTCTGTCCCAAGCACAAATCCCACAGCGGCCTCGGGAACATCGTCATCACGAATCGGTGTGACCGGAGTTGTTACTACTGCTTCTTCTACGCCGAGGAGGGTGAGGCGCTCTACGAGCCGTCGAAAGAGCAGATCGAGTTCATGGCCCAGCAGATGGCCAACGAGGAGCCGATCGGGTGCAACGCCATCCAGATCACGGGCGGCGAGGCGACGCTCCGCGAGGACATCTGCGAGATCATCGAGATCGTCTCGAAGTACGTCGACCACGTCCAGCTGAACACGCACAGTTCGCGGTTCATGGAGGAACCCGAACTCGCGAAGAAAGTACGCGAGGCGGGGACGAACGTCGTCTACACGAGTTTCGACGGCCTGAACCCGCAGACCGGGGCGAAAAACTACTACGAGATGCCGCACGCGCTCGACGCGCTTCGTCAGGCCGACCTCGGTGCCGTGCTCGTCCCGACGGTCATCGGCGGCTGGAACGAAGATCAGGTCGGTGACATCGTTCGGTTCGCGGCCGCGAACAACGACATCGTCCGCGGGGTCAACTTCCAGCCGGTGTCGCTCGTCGGCCGGATGCCCCGGCACCTGCGCGAACAGCAGCGGGTCACGATTCCGGACGTCATCCACGACATCGACGAACAGACCGGCGGCGAAGTGCCGTCGGAATCGTGGTTCCCGGTTCCGGCGTGTCTCGCGGTCTCCGACTTCCTCAAGACGTGGAAGGGCGAAGGCCTCTACGAACTCACGAACAACTTCGCGTGCGGGATGGCGACGTACGTCTTCTTGGACGGCGACGAACTCGTCCCGATCACGGACGTCATCGACATCGAGGCGCTCCTGCAGGAACTCCGCGACATCTCCGAGGAGTACGAAGACAACCTCGGGACGATGGACAAAGCGCGCGTCTCGCTCAGACTGTTCAAGAACATCCGCGGGTTCATGGACAAAGGAAAAGTCCCGGAGAGTATGGACGTCGACATCGGACAGGCGCTGTTCGACGCGTTCACGACGGGGACGTACGACGGCCTCTCGGAGTTCCACAAGAACTCGCTGTACCTCGGGATGATGCACTTCCAGGACCCGTACAACTACGACTTAGATCGCATCGAGAAGTGCGACATCCACTACGCGATGCCGGACGGTCGCGTCATCCCGTTCTGCTCGTACAACGTCGTCCCCGAGATGTACCGCGACTGGTCGAAGAAGGAGTACTCGATCAGCATCGACGAGTGGCTCGAACGCGACTACACGGCGATGACGAACGTCAACGAGCCGAACCGCACGAATCGCAAGGAGAACGTCATCGACGCGCAGGGCGGCGACCACATCGGTGACGGCACGATGGACCGCGGCGTCGGCAGCGAGGACGAGGGTATCTTCGGCCTCGACGTCAAGCACAAACGCGACTACGACGAGGAGTTCAGAAACTCCATTCACGAAGCGTACCGCGCCTCCGTCGATGACGGCACGCCGGTCTGGGACAGCATCACCTGGTAAGCCGCCGTCTTGCTGTCGGGGAGCGCCGCCGACGGTTAGTGCTGCCTCTCGTCGTTGTGGCCGTCGACCGTGAGCACAGATGTCCTCGACCGCTCACTTCGGTCGCCCGTAGTCGCCAGTTACGACCACCGCCGCGCGATTTCGTGCGCCGCGGTCACCGGGAGGAAGACCCACAACAGGACGAATAGGATCGTCTCGATCGGTGGAGCCGACGGGACCAATGCGCTGTAGAAGATCAATGCTCCGACGGCGACGACGCCCACGACCGTCGACACGTACTGCGGGGTACGCCACGAACTCGGCATCGAAGGATCGTTCGACACAGCAGCATCTCAACACGTGGGTGAGTAAATACGTTCCTCTCGTGCGGTCCCGATCGTCAGAACTGATCGGCCTGTAGGTCCTCTTCCGCTTCGAGACGGTTGTGTTCCGGATCGTTTCGCCCGATGATGTGCGGGACGAGATGCGCGACCGGCGCGCGGTACTCACAGCCCGCCGCGGGACACTCCACGACGTCGAACTTGTCCAATTCCTCGAACATAGGTCTCACTCCGATCGAGGTCGGGTAAACCTTATCGCGCCGCCGCTGCCGTCGTCGAGCGGGAACGACGCGGCTGCGAGAGCGATGACGATGGCGAGAGCGACAGTGATAGCGACGACGGTCGCTCCCACGTCGTCAGTCGTCTCCGGTCCCATCGTCGACGACGAACGTGGCTTTGCCGAGGTCGGCTTCGAGACCGGCCGCGGTGACTGTTCGGCGAGCGCGGTCCATCGGCCGGAACAGTTCGAGTTCGCCCGCGTCCGGGTCGACGTCGAGGACGATGAACGTCGTGTACTCGCTCGCACCGAGCGGGCCGACGTCCGCCTTTTGGAGTTGCGCGCTCGGTGCGAGTTCGTACTCGCCGACGCTGATCGTCCGACCGTGCGTGGCGGGTTCCGGGAGGTCTCGATTCGAACTCGTCATGTCGATAACCTACCACTCCGGAGGATAAAATTCCACCCTCCGATTCGACGATACGATAGTCCGGTACACGTATCTATATTGGGCTGGTGGCCGACACGTTCCACCATGGCCGAGTACGAGTGTCGTGTCTGCGGGTGGAGCGGCGAGAAGGACGAATTGAACCGGCCGCCGACCGGTGACGAGTTCTACTACTGCCCGGAGTGTGCGACGAGTATCGACGTCGAGTGAGGTCGAGTAATATCGAGCGAGGTCGAATGAGGTCGTGTCGCCGCCTCGGTGCAGGTCCGCGAATCGCGAATCGCGACTGGCGCCAATCTATTTGGTCCTCGTGACGGACTACATCTAGTATGGTATCGGACATTCCGGACGACATACCGAACGTCCACGACGTCGACCCGAAGTCGCTCGTCACGCTGTCGTACGTCCGCGACGACGACGGCACCGTCTACCGCGTGCTCCCGAACCACGAGGGTCACGGACAGTTCGATCTCATCGAGGTCGAAGACGAGGAGTAACCGTAGTCGACGGCATCGCGCGATCAGAGACACATCCGACCGACGAGCGTCGACTTCGGGTCCGCCGTGTTCGCCGGTTGGAAGCCAGCGTCGCGTCTCGGTCCTCCTCGCGGACGTGGATCGCACGCTGGTTCGGTCGTCGTCGACTACGCGTTCGCCGGTCGCACTTTGTTCAGTCCGTGGATGATCCCCTGCGCCCCGACGTA
The DNA here is from genome assembly GCA_963715525.1 of Haloferacaceae archaeon. GTDB lineage: Archaea > Halobacteriota > Halobacteria > Halobacteriales > Haloferacaceae > MFD01721-c6. The sequence goes on along the minus strand of OY970248.1, from coordinate 2,610,167 downwards.
CGCGAGTCCCTGCGAGATCAGCCGGGACGCGGGATTCCATCCCTTCGTCGCCTTCCACGCTTTACTCTTGAACTCGCCTGCGTTGTGCTTCCAGCACTCGTAGAACAGTTCCCACTGCGCGGGCGACATCCCGCTCGCCGTCAGCGTGTTCCCGCCCGCGTAGTCCATGTACATGAGCGGCGCGAGGATGGAACTCGTATCGTCGATGCGTTCGACGAGGTCGATCGTGTGACGGACGTCCTCGTCAGTCTCGCCCGGTAGGCCGATGATGAGCGTACACGCCGGGTAGATGTAGTTCTCGTTGAGCGTTCTGATTCCCTCTTCGATGACGTCCGGCCACTCCTCGGCGCTGTACGGTACCGGCTTCCCTCCGAGGTGCATGTCGATGAGGCGCGGACTCGCCGTCTCGATGCCGGGTTGGACGCCGGTCCAGTTGTCCGGGCCGAGGTCGTTCAACTCGGCGATGTCGCCGATGAGGTCCGGGGCACGACAGACTGCGGCGAGGCTCATGTGGGTCGTGCCGACCTTCTCGATGCCCGGCACCGAGAGCAGTTCCCGGTAGAGCGTCTTGATGGCCTCGCGGTTCGGTTCGAAGTTCTTCCCGTAATCGTACAGCAGGATGTCTTCGCTGTGGAGCCAGACGTAGTTGTACCCCGCTTCGGCGTTGACGTGAGCTTCGCGTTTTAGACGCTCGATGTCGGCGTAGAGGTTCCGCCGCATGTCCGGTCCGCAGAAGTCACACCCGCGACCGCACCCGCGCATCGCCTCGATGATCGAGTTGACTGTCGGCCCCCGAATCTCGGGGATGTCGTTCCACCCGCCAGGACTCTCGCAGACGACCGTCGGGTCGGCCTCGCCCGCGCGAACCGTGTCGAAAATGTCGACCGCGCGGTGACTCGCCTCGCCGTGGACGATGTGGTCGATGCCGAACTCCTCCCGTTTCTGCTCGTTGTCGAGTTGCCACGCGCCGCCGCCACCGACGACGACGCGACCGTCGAAATCCATCGCGTCGATATCGTCGAGCAGTTCGCGGAACTTCACCGCGTTCATCGGCGTTCGATCCGTGTCGTGCGTAAACGAGGACGTCACGGGACCCATCCCGAGCGGGTCCATCGCGTTGATGCCGACGACCTCCGTCTCCGGTCCGACGACCGAGTCGATGTGGTGTGGGTGAGCGATCGCGACGTCCGACCGGCGATACGTCCCGTCGGCGAGCAACGCGCTCTCGATCCGCCGAAGCCCCATGGGCGCGACTCTCGCGCGACCGTCCGGGAACGCGTCGACCGGCGGCGCGAAGAGTCGGTCGTAGACGACGTCCGGGATGATGTCTGAGGGCGCACAGGAGAGAAAGCCGAGGATGTAGTTGCCCCGGAAGTTACTCATGAGCGAACGGTCGGCGACCAGTACGACTGTCGGAGCGCTCATCGAACGCTCACCGCCGTGGCCACCATCGGAGACCCGGCGTCGGTCCCGACCGGGGCTGACGCCGTAACACGAGTCGGTCGTCTGCATGGGAGGACCGAGTCGTAGACTGAGGACTCGATCTCTCTCGTTCTGAAACTATCCATGGTAACAGGCAGCACCTCACACTGCCGACAGAAAGTAATTTTTGCTGCTCGCAGGTGCTGCGGTTACAAGTGGAGTCGGTGTCGCGGTGGAGTTGTCGATATCGTCGTTGGGTTGTCGGTGTCGTGGTCGCGTGGTTAGCGTCGCCGTCTCGATTTCACCCGAGCTAGTCGAGTCGCGTAACGCCGAGGACAGTCAGTACGGACTGAACGAACAACACGACGACGATGGCCGCACCGAGAAAGAGGGTCGGCGCGGAGAGATAGCGGGCGGTCCGGTAGTCGATGACGGTCCGACCGAACCCGAGGAGGACGAAACTCAGGAGTATCAGTCCGAACGCCGCGACCGCGAGCCGGAGGAACGTCTGCCCCTTCACGATCGAATTCTCTGCGGGCACCGCATAGACGTTTTCGTCCCGAGATCGACGGCAATCTCGAGAACCGCGCCTCTACCTAGCCGACACTCTCGGCTTCTCTCTATGCGCGGTAGATCGCTCGTCCGGATCCGATTCCGTCGGCGTATATAGCCGACTCTGGCCTCAGTTAATTTTATCCATAACAAAATAGAAATATATTTTTGACTATGTGCGATAGTTCAAGCGAGTCAGAGACTGATTCGGACCCCCTGGACGACGAGACAGAGTCCGGCGAACACGACGAGAGCAGGCTCCCGATCACCCGTCGATTGATCCTGCGAACGGCACCAGCAGTCGGGTTCGGTGGGTTCGTGCTCAACGGGATGAGCGACCCCGCGGCCGAGACTGACTCGACTCCGGGCCACGGGACCGACGGCGTGTCGACGTCGCCGACGGGCTAGAACAGTCGGGACTTCTTCGCCAGTGACGTGTGCACCGATCTGGTGGAGCAGACAGCGGACGCGATCCTCGACCGGGGAGTCGACTCCCGGTAGTACGACGACTGCGGTGGTCATCTGGGCATGTCCGCTCTCGAACGGTGATCGCGCGGTCGCACTGCTCAACCGAAGGCGAGAGCGCGACCGCCGGGATCTCCGATCTCACCTTCGCTGTCGACACCGGATCAGAGGCGCGGTGGAATCGGCAGTCGACACTGACGGCGACGGTTCCCGAGCGGTAACTGCGCACCGCGACTCCCTGCGGTAACTATTCACGCATCGAGGGACTGTGGGCGACAGGATGGCGGGCGACGAATCGACGACGGTATCGGCGTGGGAGCCGCTTCGAAAGCCGCTGTTTCGGGCGATGTGGCTCGCGGCGGTCGTCTCGAACGTCGGAACGTGGATGCAGAACGTTGGCGCAGCGTGGCTGATGACGTCGCTCACGACGTCGCCGACGCTCGTCGCGCTCGTCCAGACGGCGACGACGCTCCCGATCTTCTTCCTCGCCCTCCCGGCGGGTGCGGTCGGCGACATCGTCGACCGCCGACTCCTCCTCGTGATCACGCAGGGCTGGATGCTCGTCAGCGCGGCGCTCCTCGGTTTACTCACCCTAGCCGGACGGACGACGCCGACCGTCCTCCTCTTGCTCACGTTCAGTCTGGGACTCGGCGGTGCCCTGACCAACCCGACGTGGCAGGCGATCCAACCGGAACTCGTCCCGCGCGAAGAGCTCTCGGCGGCCGTCTCGCTCGGTTCGGTCGGGTTCAACCTCGCCCGTGCGATCGGTCCCGCGCTCGGCGGCCTCGTCGTCTCGGCGCTCGGTCCCGGTGCGGTGTTCTTGCTCAACGCCGTCTCCTTCTTCGCTACTATCGTCGTCGTCTACCGCTGGCGTCGCCCTCCGAACGAGTCGCCGCTGCCGCCGGAACATCTGTTCGAGGGGATTCGCGGCGGCGTTCGCTACGTGACGAACGAGGAAGGGCTTCGCGCGGTGATGGGACGGACGGTCGCGTTCATCTTCTTCGCCAGCGCGCTATGGGCGCTGCTCCCCGTCGTCGCGCGAACCCGGCTCGGACTCGGTGCGAGCGGGTACGGTCTCCTCCTCGGTCTGCTGGGCGGAGGCGCAATCGTCGGTGCAGCGCTCGTTCCGACGGCTCGTCGCGCCGTCTCTAGAGATTTCCTCGTCGTCGGCGCGACGACCGTGTTCGGACTCACGACGCTCGTGCTCTCGGTCAGTCGGACCCTTCCCTTGATCGGCGTCGCGTTGCTGGCCGGCGGGGCGGCGTGGCTCGCGATCCTCTCTAATCTCAACACGGTCGTCCAGTCGCTGTCGCCGACGTGGGTACGTGCCCGTGCGCTCGCGGTCTACCTCCTCTTCTTTCAGGGCGGGTTAGCCGTCGGCAGCGCAGTCTGGGGCTTCGTCGCCGGGCAGGTCGGGATCGTCACGGCGTTACAACTCGCCGGACTCGGACTGTTTCTCGGGGTCGCCGTTCGCGCTCGGTGGCGACTCCCGTCGAGGGACGACCTCGATCTCACCCCGTCGCTTCATTGGCCCGAACCGGCCGTCGTCGTCGAACCTGAACCGACAGAGGGGCCGGTCCTCGTGACCGTCGAATATCGGGTCGACTCGAGTGACGTGCCGGCTTTCCTCGACGCCATGGAGGACCTCGGGCACGTCCGACGCCGGAACGGCGCGTATCGGTGGGGCGTCTTCCGGGACGCCGCCGACGACCGACGCTTCCTCGAAACCTACGTCGTCGAATCGTGGGTCGGACATCTGCGAGAGCACGAACGCGTCTCCGTCGCCGACCGAGAGATACAGGACCGAGCGCAGGCCTTCCACGTTGGCGACGATCCGCCCGTCGTCTCACACTACTTGCGCGCGACTGAACCGTAATTCGACGCGTGCCAACCGTCCGGACTGATTCGGCGGATGCCAACTGTACGCACGGTCGCGGAATCGTTATTCGCTCCGACCGCATATCGTTCAGAACTCGAACCGGTCCGAGACGACCGGGGAGGAGACAGATGTCCACGGACGATCCCGAAATCTACCCGATGCCGTTGTTTCCGCAGATGACGGTCTCGGACGTAGTACACTCGACCGAATGGTACCGTGCGATCGGATTCGACGTCATCTACTCGATGCCGGTGATGACGCACCTTCGCTACCGCAAGTACGCCGACGTCATGCTCGTGGCCGAGCAGACGAACCTCGATGAGGGCGGTTCGTCCGAGACCGTTCGGGGACAGGGTGTCTCGATCTATCTCACGGTCGAAGACGAATCCGTCGACGACGTCGCCGAGCGGGCGGCCGAATACGGTGCTGAGATCACTACCGAACCGCACGAAACACCGTGGAACACCCGCGAAATCGAACTCAGAGACCCGGACGGGTACGAACTCGTCTTCTCCGAGCGAGCGGAGTCGGACCGAACGTTCGAGGAAGTCATGGGGTCAGTCGAGCCTGAGTGAACGAGAACCAGTGTGATCAACCAGAGACGAGTGCGATCCGAATCTGTACACAGACGGGACACGCCGTCGCGTTCACTCCACCTGAGCGGGGCGGCCGTCCGGGGTCGGTCTCCGTTTCGCCGTCGTGCACAGCGTTCGTGCGACGCTGCCGTCCTCGGTGAGTTGGTACCCGAAGCACCGATTCTATATCGCAGCATGAACTTTACTCCCACCGCCGTCCGCTCCGATCGGGACGACTCCGAACCAACATCTTCAACTGCACCGCTTGCGGAATCAGCAACATGAGCCTCGATATGGAACACGAGTGTCCCGAATGTGGCGGGTCGAAGGAGTTCTACCGCGCTGCGAGCACACTCGTCCATCTAGGAGAGAAAACGAAGTGGCGCTGTACCGAGTGCGATTACGGACTCGTCCTCATCGACGGCGACATCGACAGTTCGGCGTAAGCGACTACTCTCTCGGTTCTCGATCATCTTCTCACCGAGCAGACGCACGGATCGACGAATGCCCATCGAGGTCGGCGTATGCTCGGTTGAGTCCGTGATCGATCGAGGTCAGTTTCTGACCGATCGAGTTCGGTCCGGGAACAGAACCCTTCTCGCTCGTCCGCGTAGCGGTTACACGCTCGTTCGAATCGGGGCGAGCACACTCAGGCGTTGAGAGATCTCGTTACGCGAACGTCCGGGCCGGTTCGCCGGGCGCGTACGCGCGTACGGTTCCCGCCAGGCAAAGGCCGGAGTAGTAGTGGACTCGCGCGTGCGGGCCGTGACCATCGTCGGACTCCCCCAGTCGTTTCCGATCTCTCGAACCGCTCTCGTCTTCGATCCCCAACTCGTCGATGACGAGCCGATGCTCCGAGATCGGCCCGCCATACACTTCATCTCGCGATATGAAGTCGCGATCAGTATCCGCAGAGCCGCCCACGAACGAGTTTGGGGCGGAGAGAACGCACCCAAGACACTTGCAGGTGACCGAAGAACGGACAGATATGGTATCGATCGACAGTCGCCGATTCCTCGTCGGAGCGCGTAGGGAGCTATCGGCGGTGTACGCAGGCGTCGCGCTCGGAGTTGGTCTGCTCTCCTTTGTCCTCTTTGCCACCCTGCCTGCTCTCCGGATCGTTCTCCCGGTGGATTTCCATCTATACCTGCTCTCGATCATGTTGCTGGCCGCGTCGATCCAAGCATATCTCAATCGCGGTTTTCTCGTCTCCGTGCTGCTCGCGGTTACCCCTGCTCTCGGGTACTTCGAAGCGATCTCCGTATTCAGACTCGCGGGACCTGTGCACCTCTCGGTACTCGGAGCCGTCGGCTCGTCGCTGCTGTTCGGTGTCCCCGCCGGTGCCATCGGATTCCTCGTCGGGAGCGGCTTGGGAATTGCCGTGGATCGAGTTCTCGCGGTCTAACGCTGCCCGTCAAAATCTGTACTCAACGAGAGGACGACGGTATCTACCGCATCAGCGACAGCAACGTCGCCGAGAGGACGACCGTGCCGTCGCCCTTCTTCACCTCCGCTTCGTAGCTGACGACGCCGGTCGCCGTCGGGTGTTCGCGGGGTCGCTTGTCCGCGACTTCGAGTTCGACGTGGATCGTGTCGCCGACGAACGTCGGCGCGCGAAACCGCAGGTGATCGGCGCCGTAGAACGCGACGACCGATTCCTGATCCTCTCGTGCTTGCCAGAGCAGGCCGGTCATCGCCGAGAAGACGAACGCGCCGTGCGCGATGCGCTCGCCGAAGTCCGAGTCCTCCATCGCTTCCGCGTCGGTGTGGAGGTGGTTGAAGTCGCCGCTGACACCCGCGAAGTTCACGAGGTCGGCCTCGGTAACTGTTCGGCCCTTCGTCTCCAGTCGATCGCCGATTTCGATCTCGTCGTAGCTCATCGATCCCCGCCTCCGTTGGTTCCGTCGTCGGATTCTCGGAACAGTCGGTACGTCGTCCGGCCGACGACGACCTCCTTCCACTCGCCGTTCGGAGCGACGCTCTCGACGATCACGTCGGTGACGCCCGTCGAACGTCCGGCGCGGACCACGTCGGCTTCGACCCGAAGGTCGCCGGTCGCGGGCCGGAGATACGACACGTCGAGGTCCGTCGTCGTCAGTTTCGCCGCCCCCGGATCGTCGAACGTCGTCCGGAGGACGAACCCGCTCGCGGTGTCGACGAGGGTGGCCGCGATACCGCCGTGGATCGGACGGATCTCGCCCTCTGGGTTCGGGTTGACGAACTTCTCGTCGTGATCCACGGACATCTCGACGTGACCGCGTTCGACGTGGTCGACGGAGAGTCCGAGCCACGAGAGATAGCCGTGGCGTTCGGCGAACGATTCGAGCGCGCGTCGGTGCTCGTCAGTCAGCGCTGTCGACTCCGTTCGACTCCCTCTCGCTTCCGTCGACTCGTCGTCGCAATCGACGCCGCCTGCGGCGTTCGTCATCACCGGATCACTCGCCTCTGAACTCCGGTTCGCGGTCCTCGCGGAATGCGGCGGTCCCTTCGCGAACGTCTTCGGTACCCATCAGCAGGCCGAAGCCCTGACTCTCCATGGCGAGCGCCGCGTCGAGGCTGGCGTCTGCACCCTCGTTCATCACCTTCTTCGCCACCTTCAGACCGATCGGCGGTCCGGAAACGATGTCGTCGACGAACGCGTTGACCGCCCCTTCGAACTCTCCGTGCGGGACGGCGCGGTTGACCAGTCCCCATTCCTCGGCGCGGTCGGCCTTGATGCGGTTGCCGCGGAAGACGAGTTCCTTCGCGCGCGTCTCCCCGATCACGCGGAGGAGCCGCTGCGTGCCGCCGCCACCGGGGATGAGGCCGAGTTTGATCTCCGGCGATCCGAACTCGGAATTCTCGGTGGCGATCCGTAAATCGCAGGCCAGCGCGAGTTCGAGGCCCGCACCGAGACAGTAGCCGTCGACCTTGGCGAGCGTCGGTCGCGGGAAGTCGTTGACCGTCTCGAACGTCGGCGTCACGTCCATCGCGTCCGTCGAACGCAGGCCGCTGAAACCGCCGATGTCCGCGCCCGCGCTGAACGCTCGGTCACCTGCGCCTTCGAACGTGACGCACTGTACGTCCTCTACGTCGACGCTCTTGAGCAGGTCGTCGATCTCGCCCAGCAGGTCGTTCGAGAGCGCGTTCAACCGCTCGGGGCGGTCGAGTTCGATTTCCAGGAGACCACTGTCGTGGAGTTCGTAGTTGAGCAGGTGGTAGGTGCCGGGTCCGTTCCCGTCGCCGCCGTAGTCGTAGAAGCCCTCGCCAGCGTCCTCGCCGGTCTTGCCCTCTTCGACCAGTTCGACGAGGTAGTCGGCGGGTTCGTAGCGTTCGTCGCCGAACTCCTCGTAGAGGTTCCTGACTTTCTCTAACACGACGTCGAGACCGATCTTGTCCGCGCGGCGGCACGGCCCCTCGGGGAATCCCGCTCCGAGTCGCATCCCGGTGTCGACGGCCTCCGCGGTGGCGACGTCGTTGCCGATGAGTTTGGCGGCCTCGTTGGCCATCATCGCCTCGACGTGGAGCGTATCGAAGTTCCCGGCGTCCTCGGGTTCGTAGTCGGGGCCGTCGCCGTCTTCGTAGTCGTAGTAGCCCTTGCCGGTCTTTCGGCCGAGTTCCTCGGCTTCGACCTTCTCCTCGACGATGGGCGGGTTGGGCTTGCCCGCCTCCTTCCGGACGTGGTAGCCGATGTCGATGCCGGTGAGGTCGCCGAGTTCGAACGGTCCCATCGGGTAGCCGCGCTCGTGGACCATCGCGGCGTCGGCCTCTCGGATCGTGGCCTCGCCGTTCGAGATCATCCATCCCGGTTCGGACATGAACGGACCGAGCACGCTGTTGACGACGAAGCCGTTCACGTCTTTGCGGACGAAGATCGGCGTCTTGCCGATCGACTCGACGAACTCGTACGCCGTCTCGGCGGTCTCGTCGCTCGTCTCCGCGCCGTAGATGACCTCGACTAAGTCCATCTTCACCGGCGGGTTGAAGAAGTGCATCCCCACGACGCGCTCGGGCGTCCCCGTGGCGGACGCGATTTCGGTGATGCTCAGACTGGAGGTGTTCGAGGCGAGGACGGCGTCGTCGGGTGCCATCTCGGCTAAGTCGCCGAAGATGTCCTTCTTGATGTCCATGCGCTCGGGCGCGACTTCGATCACGAGGTCGGCGTCGCTGACGGCGGTTTCGAGGTCGACCGCCGTCTCGATGCGGTCGAGCACGTCTCCGGGCGACTCGTCGATCAACCCCTTCTCGCCGAGTTTTTCGAGGCTCCAGCGGACGTTCTCGTACCCGTCGTCGACGAGGTCCTGCTCGATGTCGCGCATCGTGACGGTGTACCCCGCCATCGCCGTGACCTCCGCGATGCCGTGGCCCATGTTGCCTGCGCCCAGCACCGCGACGTGGTCGATATCAGCCAGCGTCATGTCCGTTTCTGGGACGACGACGGCCTTAACTCCACCGGGTAGGTCTTATGGCTGTAAGAACGAGGGGACGAATCGGAACCAACGGTACCTATTTTACGATTCGAGATAAGTATCGTTAATTATGGTCGCGATACGGGGGTACGGCGCGTACGTCCCCCTCTACCGGATCGAACGTGCGAGTATCGCCGAGCAACACGGGGACCCGCCGGGCGGTGGCGAGGTCGCGGTTCCCGCCCACGACGAAAGCGTCCTCACGATGGCCGTCAGTGCGCTCAAAGAGGCGTTGGCGTCGGTCGACGTGGGTAATGGAGACGACGGCACCGACCGCGACGGGGTCGGGCGCGTCGACGGCAGTTCGCTCGACGCCGTCTACGTCGCGACGACCTCCGATCCGTTCGACGACCGGGGGGTCGCCCCACACGTCGTCCGAGCGGTCGGCGCGCCCAGCGAGGCGCGCGTGGCCGACTTCCAGGGTTCCGCGCGGGCGACGACGAACGCGCTTCTCGCTGCACGGGACGCCGTCGCTGCTGGGACGGCAGATCGGGTCGCCGTCGTCGCCAGCGACGTGCTGCACGCCGACACCGGGAGTTCCGCCGAGCGGACTGCCGGTGCGGGTGCCGGGGCGCTCGTGATTGGCTCCGACGGGGGCGGTGACGACGCGAACGACGGCGTCGTCGCGTCCCTCGACGGGACGGCGACGAACACGACCGGGTTCGTCGGTCGGTTCGAACGTTCCGATTCGGAACCGACGCCCGGCGACGCCCGGTTCAACCGAGCGCGCTACGTCGAAGGTGTCGCGGGCGCCGTCGAGTCGTTGACGGCGTCGGTGTCGGGACCGCTGAATCCCGCACACGCGGTTCTCACGGCACCCGACGCCCGGTGGGGGAGCCGCGCGCTCCGCGCGACCGACCTCGACGTCGGCGATAGCGACACCGACGGCGTCGTCAGTACGTTCGACGCCGTCGGCTACGCCGGGGCAGCGAGCACGCTCCTCGATACGTCGCTGGCGTTGGAGCGAGCGGGACCGGACGAACAGATACTGGTCGTCGGGGCTGGTTCCGGTGGCTGCGACGCGCTTTCGTTCACGACCGGCGGGGGAATCGAGCGGCGACCGACCACGACGTTACAGGAATACATGGAGAGCAAGGAGTACGTCACGTACGCGAAGCACCGCGAGTACCGCGAACGCGCCGGAGGTGCGGTCTGATGTCTCGGAACGGGATCGACGGAGGTGAGCGCTGATGCGCGAACCGCCGTTCTGGCGCGGCCGCGAGGCCAACGAGCGCCTCGTCGGCTTCGAGTGCGGCGACTGCGGCTACGTCTCCTTCCCCGAGGAGAAACGGACGTGCAAGCGCTGCGGCGCGGTCGACCCCGAGTGGGGCCACGTCGAGTTGCAGGAACGGGGCATCGTCGCCTCCTACGTCGTCCAGAACCGCCTGCCCGAGGGGTTCGAGACGCCGCTCCCGCTGGCCGTGATGGACGTGCCGCAGGTCGGCGATGGCGAACCCGCCCGCGTTTACGGTCTCTTTACGGAAACAGACCCGGACGACGTCGAGATCGGCATGGAAGCCGACGCGGACTTCCGGACGATATTCGACGTGGACGGCCTGCCGGTCCACTCGTTCAAGTTCAAGCGCCCGCGGGGTGATCGACTGTGAGGGACGTCGCCGTCGTCGGCGCGGGGATGATCGACTTCGGGGAACTGTTCGAGCAGTCCATCGACGGGATGGCCGAGGAGGCCTACCTGGACGCGCTCGCCGACGTTGACCACGGGATGGAACCCGCGGAGATCGAGGCGATCTGGTACGGCACGCTCGACATCGCGGGCGACGCCTCTAGCGGCCTCGGGGCGTCGCACGCGACGGGGCTGTTCGACCGGCCCGTCACCCGGATCGAGAACGCCTGCGCGACCGGGAGCGACGCCTTCCGGAACGCCGTGCTCGCGGTCCGATCCGGGGCCGTCGACGTGGCGCTCGTCCTCGGCGCGGAGAAGATGCGCGACTCCGCCGCCGGACTCATCGAGGGCGCGGCGCTCGAACAGGTCTGGCGCGGCCGCGGCGTCACGATGCCCGCCTTCTTCGGCCTCCGGGCGACCCGCCACATGCACGAGTTCGGGACGACCAGAGAGCAGATCGCCAAGGTGAGCGTCAAGAACCACGCGAACGGCGCGAAGTATCCGCACGCCCACTACCGATTCACCTGTTCGGTCGACGACGTGGTCGACAGTCCGACGGTGACCTACCCGCTGACGCTCTACGACTGCTGTCCGGTCACCGACGGCGCGGCGGCGACCCTGATCGTCAGCGAGGACGTCGTCGACGACTACACCGACGACCCGATCTGGGTCGCGGGCAGCGGTCTCGCCAGCGACAGCGTCCTCCGCGGCGACGACGCCTCGCTGATCGGCTTCCCGGCGACCCAGAACGCCTCTTCGCAGGCTTACGAGGAAGCCGGGATCGGCCCCGACGACATCGACGTCGCCGAGGTCCACGACTGCTTCACGATCACGGAACTCGTCACCTACGAGGACCTCGGCTTCGCCGCGAAGGGCGAGGGCGGGACGCTGATCGACGAGGGCGTCGTCGAACTCGACGGCGAGAAACCCGTCAACCCCAGCGGCGGCCTGCTGGCCAAGGGCCACCCCATCGGCGCGACCGGCGTCGCGCAGGTCAACGAGATCTACGAGCAACTCCGCGGCGAGGCCGGGGCCGTACAGGTCGGGAACGAGCCGCAGTACGGCCTCCAGCACAACATCGGCATCGGACGGAACGCGACGGGGAGCGTCTCGTGTGTGAACGTCCTTTCGCGTGATCGGCCGTAGTTTCGTGTAGCGGTTTTTGAGTGATCTGCGAGGTTAGAATTTTCGGCGCGGGTGGGGCTTTCGAGGTCGTGGTTTCGTAGTCGTAGGCAATCAGACCGCATCAACTGAGACCGACACCTCGAAAGCCCCACCCGGGCTCGTTGTTCAGTTTCTACGCAAGATCCAAAATCGGCATCGTCGCAGACAAAACACCGTAAAACGCAACCTACAACGGCTCGTCACCCTCGACGATCCGCTGCGCCCGATCCGCCAAGGCCGGAACGCGCTCCTCCATCAGCGGATAGGTCGGATCGTCGGAGTTGCCCTCCAGATACCGCCGGAAGAACATCTCGCCGAGCGCGGCGAGTTTGTAGACCGCGAGCGCGCGGTAGAACTGGTCGTGTTCGAACGAGATTCCCGTGCGCTCCTCGTAGCGGTCGACCAGCTCCCGCCGGGTCGGGTAGCCGTCGCGCTCCATGAACCGCGCCGTCAACTCGGGAACTGCGGGTGCGGGGTCCTTGGCGTCGCGCCAGTAGGAGAGCATCCAGCCGAGGTCGGCCCGCGGGTCGCCGAGCGTGCTCATCTCCCAGTCGAGGACGGCGGCGAGTTCCGGCGGCGTGCCGGGCGCGAAGAGCACGTTGTCGAGTTTGTAGTCGCCGTGGACGAGCGTGTGCGGGTGGGACTCGGGCGTGTTCTCCCGGAGCCAGTCGCCCACGTCCCGAAGGATCGGTACCTCGCGCTCCTCTGTCGTGCGCTCGAACGCCCAGGCCAGTTGCTTCCCCCAGCGGTCGACCTGTCGCTCCGTGTAGCCCGCCGGACGACCGAACTCGCCCAGTCCGACGGCGTCGGGGTCGACTTCGTGAATCGCCGCGAGCGTGTCGACCAGCTCCTCGCCGATCCGCCGGCGGTGCTCGGGGGTCGCGAAGCGCTCCGGTTCCGAGGCGCGAAGCACGTCGCCCGCGACGCGCTCCATGACGTAGAAGTCGCTTCCCATAACGTCGTGGTCTTCACAACCCAGTATCGTCTCCGGAAGCGGGACCGGCGTCCCTTGGAGGGCGTCCATCACCCGGTACTCCCGGAGAACGTCGTGGGCCGTCTCGGCCGTCTCGCCCGGCGGCGGCCGTCGAATGACGAGGTCGCGGTCGCCCCAGTGGACGAACAGCGTCTCGTTGGAGTGGCCCTCCGGATGGCGTTCTACGTCGTACGTCTCGACCGGTCCCAGTTCGTCCGCGAGGTAGGCTTCCAACGCGTCTACGTCGACGAGTCGCCGGAAGTACGCCTCGCTGGTGTCGTCTTCGGTCATCCGTGGCTCCTCGTTGTCTACCACTACTAACCGGTATGCGGAAATAGATTTACATTGTTCGACCAAGTGGTGACTGGTATGAACTACGACGACTCCGAGACCGCCCGTGAACTCGCCGCCCGCGCCCGCGCGTTCGTCGACGACGTGGTCCTCCCGGTTGAGCGCGAGTACCTCGGTGGAGAGACGGTCGACGAGGACACCATCGCCGACCTCCGCGAACAGGCACGCGAGCACGACCTCTACGCGCCCCAGATTCACGAGGAACACGGCGGCATGGGCGTCGCCTTCGACGACGTGCTTCCCCTCTTCGAGGAGGCCGGTCGGAGCCTGCTCGCCCCCGCCGCGATGCGCGTCGACGCGCCCGACGAGGGTAACATGCACACGCTGGAGATGTTTGGAACCGACGAGCAACACGAGGAGTGGCTTCATCCCCTCGTCGACGGCGAGATTCGATCCGGCTTCTCGATGACCGAACCGATGCAGGGCGGCGGCTCGGACCCCAAGATGATCGAGACGGATGCCCGACGGGAGGGCGACGAGTGGGTCATCAACGGGCACAAGTGGTGGACCACGCAGGGCAGTGAGGCCGACGTACTGATCGTCATGGCCCGCACTGACCCCGACGCTCACCCTTACAGCGGCTGTTCGCTCATCCTCGTCCCCTCCGACACCGACGGCGTCGAAGTCGTTCGTGACATCCCTCACGTCGGCGGCGGCGTCACCGGACTCGGCCACGCCGAGATCAAGTACGACGACGTTCGGGTCCCGGTCGAGAACCTCCTCGGCGAGGAGAACGAGGGCTTCGCCCACGCCCAGCAGCGACTCGGACCCGCCCGACTCACGCACTGTATGCGCTACTCCGGGATGGCCCAGCGCGCGCTCGAAGTCGCCAAAGCCTACACCTCGGAGCGGCAGGCGTTCGGAGAACCCCTATCCGAAAAACAGTCGCTCCGGTTCGACGTCGCCGACGCGGAGATCCAACTCCACGCCGCGCGGTCGATGGTCCGCCACGCCGCCCGACAGATCGCCGCCGGCGACGAAGCGCGGATTCCGGTCGCGATGTCGAAGGTATTCACGGCGAACGTCGTGCAGGGAATCGTCGACGACGCGATCCAGATGTGCGGCGGCAACGGCATCGGCAAGGACCTCCCGCTGGCCGACTTCTACGAGAGCGTCCGCCAGTTCCGCATCGTCGACGGGGCCGACGAGGTGCACAAGCGCGTCATCGCCCGCGACGCCTTCGAGAACGTCGACGAGTCGGCCATCGAGGGCGTGACGCGATACGACGCCTGATCGGGACTGTGGTAAGTCGGTTCGGTATTTCGAAGCGACGGGTCGACGAATACCGGGAAACAGTTACGACCGTTCCTACGTGTCTGCGCGCTCAGAGCCGAGGTCTACCGGCTGATTCGTCGGCATCGACACCCTCTCTTTGAGGTCCGCGCTGCCAGATGTAGACCACGAGGACGAGAATCCCGCCGACGATGAACGCTATATACGAGAACAGACCCGCGGCCAGCGCCCACAGCGGCGCGTAGTCCTCGCCGCGTTTCTCGGCGTCCGTATAGATCCAGTAGGCCAGTACGAACGGCAGAATCAGATACAGGATCAGGAGCACGAGCATCTCGGGACCGCCGGGGAGGGCGCTGAATCCGGAGGAAACCATGAACACAGATACATCCATCGGACTACTAAAAAATGTAGTTCGACGAACGTGATCGGGCGCGAAGGCGGGCGACGAAAGAGACCCGAGACCGCCCGCTCGTCTCACTGTTACTTGTCGTGCTCAGCTTAGTCCGCCTTTCAACCGTTCTGCATCGTCGGGGTCGTGTCCACAGAAGACCGACGCGTCGTGAATGCGTTCACGTTCCTTGAGTCGCTGGAGGCTGTCGAACCAGTCGCGCTTGCTCCAGAGCAGTCCCGCCCCGAGCGGGAGTTCGTCGTCGTAGTTCGGCCGCAGGTACACTTCGTCGCCTGCGATGATGACCGTCCCCTCGTCGTCGAGTTCGAGTTGAAGCCCCATCACGCCGGGCGTGTGGCCGGGGAGGTGGACGAATTCGATCCCCTCGAAGTGCGTCTCGCTGGGCTTGTGGACGATTTCCCAGCTCAGGTCGCGGTCGAAATCGTCGGGAACGTAGGCCGCGCTTCCGGCCGGCGTCTTGGCGCTGTAGTAGGCGTACTTCACTTCCTCTTCGTGGACGTAGATCGGCACGTCGCGGTCTTCGAAGAGATACAGGCCGCCCGCGTGATCGAGGTGCAGGTGCGACTGGATCACGGCGTCGATGTCGTCGATCGAGTAGCCGGCGTCCTCCAGATCGTCGTCCAGGTGGTGCTCGTGGGCGTCGTAGTGTTCGAAGGCGGCGTACAACTCCTCGGGCCAGTAGCCGTCCCCCGCGTCGGGGTGGCTCCCGGTGTCCCAGAGGATCGTCCCCTCCGGGTGGTCGATGACGAGGTTGTATACGGGACCCTCGCCCATCGGCGTCTCCGGATCCGGGTCTTCGGCCGACCCGAGCGAGTAGCCCTCGATGAGGTGGTTCAGATCGGTTCGGATGTGGCCACGGTCGACGAACGTCACGGTGGCGTCTACCATGAAAAATAGTGCGGTATGGTGTCACATAGTTCTGGCGTCGGAGTGCAGTCGGCGACGGTTCTTCGGTCGTGCCCGTATCGCTATCTCGCCCAGTGTACGCCTGCGTGAGGTGACGAACCAGTCAGCGTCGTCAGGGAGCGTCGTCAGAGATGATCGCGACCGCCTCGATTTCGACGAGCAGTTCGGATGCGATGAGTCGATTCACCTCGACCATACTGGTCGACGGCCGGATGTCGTCGAACACTTCGGCGTGGGCGTCACCGATCGCTTCCCACTCGTCGATGTCGGTGACGAACATGCGGGTTCTGACGACGTCGCCGAGCGATGCATCCACTTCTCGGAGAGCTGCATTGATGTTACTCAGTGCTTGCTTGGCCTGTGTGTACGCATCACCGTCGCCGACGACGTTTCCGTCACCGTCGGTCGCTGTCGTCCCGGATACGTGGACGTGGGAATCGACGCGAACCGCTCGCGAGTAGCCAACCCGTCGTTCCCACTCCGTCCCCGACGAAACTCGTTCTCGTACCATGCCTATCGGTTCGCTCTCGGCACGAAAACTCCTGCTGACGACTCCACTCTACGGCGTTCGGTCCACGAATTCGACGATTCGATCGGCGATTCGCTCGCCCGCGTCCTCCTGCAGGAAGTGCCCGGCGTTCTCGACCCACACGTCCGGTTGCTCGGTCGCCGTCGGAATCGACTCGCGCAGCGGGTCGCGGATGTCTTCGAAGATGGGATCGGAGTCGCCGAAGAGCACGAACGCCGGTTTCTCCCACTCCGAGAGGCGCTTCGCGGCGGCCCGCATCTCCTCGGCTCCCTCCATGTCGGGGTCGGTCGGCACGAGCAGCGGCCACGCCCGCGCACCGGCCTTCGAGGGCTGATCGGGGAACGGCGCGCGGTAGGCGTCTTTCGTCGTCTCGTCTAACTCGGTCGCACAACCGCTCTGGATCATCCGACCGATGTCGGGGTCGTCAGTCGACGCGACGAACTCCTTGAACGCCAGCCACTCGTCGGCCATCTCCTGCGTGCCGTCCGGGAGTCCGGTGTTCATCAGGACCAGTCGAGCGAAGCGGTCGGGCTGATTCATCGCCACGGTCAACCCGAGCAGGCCGCCCCAGTCCTGACAGACGAGGGTGACGTTCCGCAGGTCGAGTTCCTCCACGAACGCGGTCAACTGGTCGTAGAAGCGACCGAAACTGTACGCCTCGACCTCGTCGTACTTGTCGGAGCGACCGAAGCCGACGAAATCGGGGGCGACGACGCGCCCCCGATCCGAGAGCGTCGGGATCATCTTCCGGTAGAGGTACGACCACGACGGTTCGCCGTGGAGACAGAGGAACGTCTCTTCGGAACTGTTCTCGGTGTCTGGCTCTACGTCGACGTAGGCCATCCTCGCCTCGCCGACCTCGACGTAGTGGGGTTCGTACGGGAAGTCCGGCAGGTCGTCGAAACGCTCCTCGGGTGTGCTAATTCTGGACATGTGCGTGTCTGTTATTTGTCGGGTCGCAGCGGGATAGTCGTTCGGTCGTTTTTACTGGGTGCTTTCAGAACTGGCCACGAGAGAGCGACCAAGTCGACCTCGAGCGCCCGGCCCCTTTCAGTCCCACCCGGCGGTGGTCGATCGGCCGGTCGTCGCCCGTCCGAGCTCGCCTCTCGTCACCGCTGTTCACCCTTCGACCCCGACGATGTCGAGTACCTCCACCAGCGAGCCGAGTCGGTAGTCGATCGCGGGTCCCTCTTCGGCCCCGTAAGCGGCGGTCCACAGTCCAGCGCGCTTGCCGCCCGCCATGTCGTGTTCGTAGCGGTCGCCGACCATCAGTGAGCGGGCGGGGTCGACATCGGCCGCCGAGAGCGCCGCCTCGAACACTGCCGGATCGGGCTTCGTGCACCCGACCGCCTCGGAAGTCGTAATCGTGTCGAACGCGTCGAGCAGGCCGAAGTGTCCGAGGATGTGTCGCCCTTCATCGGTGTCGACGTCGCTGACGACGCCGACGTGCAGGCCCGATTCGGCCAGCCGCTCGACCGTCTCGACCGCGCTCGGATTCGGTCTGAGCGTCGCCTCCGTCGCCTCTCTGAACAGCGGCAGCCACGCCGATTCCGGGACGTATTCGCCAGCGAGTCTCTCGGCGGCGAGCGCGTACGCCCGGCGGGCCGACCGGAACTCGGTGCCGTCGCGTTCGTGGAAGTGCGCGCCGACGGTCGACCGCCACGTGTCGAGAGCCGCTTCGGGGTCGGCGTCGAGTTCGTGCCTCGCGACGAACCGCTCGACGAACCGACGATGACCCGCGCGAACAGAACTCACGTCGAGGATGACGCCGCCGATGTCCCAGAAGACCGCCTGCCACTCCTCCGGTTCGTTTCTCTCGATCATCGCGTCGTATTCGTCTTCGCGTGCGTTCATCTGTCTAGTAGTCCTCGTGTGCGTTCATCCGTTCAGTACCACGTCTTTCCGGAGTCGACGTTGATATCCTGCGCGGTGACGTGCGCTCCGGCCCCGCTGACGAGATAGGCGACCGTCTCGGCGACCTCCGTCGCCGTCACCATCTCTCCGAGCGCCGTGTCCCCCGTGTACTGCTCCTCTTTCGCCTCCTCGAACGAGACCCCCGCCGCGTCGGCCTGTTTCTGAATCACGTCGTCGATTCGGTCGCCGCGAACCGGGCCGGGACAGATCGTGTTGACCGCCACGCCGTCCGATCCGAGTTCGAAGGCGAGCGTGCGCCCGAGACCGATCATGGCCATCTTCGAGGCCGCGTAGGGCGTCCGGTTCGGATAGGGTTGCTTCCCCCCGACCGACGAGATGTTGACGATCCGTCCACGCTCGCTCTCGCGTAGGTGAGAGACCGCGTGTTTGACGGTCAGATACGCGCCGGTGACGTTCACCGAGAGTGTCCGGTCGAAGTCGTCGCGGTCGATCTCTTCGACGGGTGCGGTCGGACCGGCGATCCCGGCGTTGTTGATCAGCACGTCCAGTCCGCCGAACGCCTCGACGGTCCCGTCGACGGCCTCCTCGACAGCGGCCTCGTCGGTCACGTCGCATTCGACGGGGAGCGCGCGCTCGTCGTCGCCGATCGACTCCGCCGTCTCGTAGATGCCGTCGCTCCGGGCGGCCAGCGTGACGTTCGCGCCGCGCTCGGCGAGAACCGTCGCTATCTCGCGCCCGATTCCCTGACTCGCACCGGTGACGAACGCCGTCACGCCGTCGAAGGACTGTTCACTCATCGTCCTCGCCTCCCTCGTCACTGACTTCCGCATCGACGGCTCCTCCGACCTCGCTCTCGACCAGTTTGAACTTCTGGACCTTGCCGCTCGCCGTCCGGGGGAACTCCTCGACGAACTCGACCTCGCGGGGATGCTTGTAGGCCGCGAGTTCGTCCAAGCAGTACTCTTTGATCTCCTCGGGTGTCGCCGTCGCGTCGGGTCGCGGGACGACGAACGCCTTGACCGTCTCACCGCGGCGGTCGTCCGGGATGCCGACGACGGCGGCGTCGGCGACGTCGGGATGCTCGTAGAGCAGCGCCTCGACCTCGCTCGGGTAGACGTTGTAGCCCGCCGTGTTGATCATGTGCTTCTTTCGGTCGACGATCTCGTAGTAGTTCTCGCGGTCGCGGCGGGCGACGTCGCCGGTCCGGAAGTAACCGTGTTCGTCGAACGCCGCCTCGGTCGCGTCGGGCAGTTCGTGGTAACCCTTCATCACCTGCGGGCCGCGGACGAGCAGTTCGCCCTCCTCGCCGATGTCGACCTCCTCGCCCGCGTCGTCGACGACTTTGCAGTCGACCATCCGGAGCGGTTGACCGATGGTGCCCGAGCGGAATCCGAAGGTCGAACCGACGCCGGTGTGCGTCGCACCGGTCGTCTCGGTCAGGCCGTAGCCCTCACTCACGTCGACGCCGGTGACGTCCTCGAACTGCCGCTGCACGGCTACCGGCAGTTTCGCGCCGCCCTCGTTGACGTTTCTGAGGCTGGTGAGGTCGTACTCGCCGAACGCCTCGTGGTTGACCAGGTCGACGAACATCGCCGAGACGCCGATGAAACTCGTGAGTCGATTCTCCTCGATCGTCCGCATCGCCTCTTCTGCGTCCCACCGAGCGGGACTTCGCAGGTGGACGCTCCCGCCGCGGACGAGCGTCTGCCACGTGCTGTGGGCGAAGCCCGTGATGTGGTAAAGCGGGAGGACCGCGAGGCTCCGGTCTTCGTCGGGCGACAGGTCGGAGAAGTCGTACCCCGAGAACGCCTGCGCGCGGAGGTTGCGGTGGGTGAGGAGGACGCCCTTCGGCCGTCCGGTCGTTCCGGACGTGTACGGTTGGATCGACGTGTCGTCGTCGTCGCGTTCGACGAGTACCGGATCGCCCGCCACGTCCCGGAACGGAACGTCGCCGTACTCCGTCGCTTCGAGTGACTCACCGTCGCCTCCGGTAGATCCACCGACGGTGACGACCATCGGATCGGCGTCCGTCCCGTCGAGCGCCGCTTCGAGCGTGTTCCGAAGCGCCGCGTGGGTGACGATCGCCCGAGCGCCCGTGTCGTCGAGTTGGTAAGCGATCTCGCGGCGCTTGTACTGCGGATTCATCGGCGACGGAACGACGCCGGCCCGCAGGCCACCGAGGACGGCGACGACGTACTGCGGGCAGTTCGGGAGGTAGAGTAGGAGTCGATCCTCGGGTTCCAATCCGAGGTCGTGGAGACCGCCCGCGAACGACGCCGACCGTCGCTTCAACTCTCCGTGACTGAGTTCCGTTCCATCCATCTCGATGGCGAGCGCGTCACCCCGTTCCTCGGCGACTGCGTCGTAGAGTCCCGCGACGTTACCGTGACGTGCCACGTCCGGGAGTGTGTGTGGGTCCATGGCTTAGCACACTTCTCGTTCCGTACTCTCATGATTCTAACGACTCTTCTAACTGCGGAGAATTGATTACCGTTGGACGAAAATGCGAAACGAGAGCTAACAATGATAGGAACGACATCGAAGCGGACGGGAGGCGACTCGCGATGACGACCGACCGATTCAGCGTCACGGGCCAGACAGCGATCGTGACGGGATCGTCGAGCGGGATCGGGAAAGCGATCGCCCAGAGCTTCGTCGCCGACGGCGCGAACGTCGTCGTGAGTTCGCGTGAGCAGGACAACGTCGACCCGGTCGCAGAGGCGATAAACAGTCGGGACGGCGGTCGGGCTATCGCTGTCGAGTGCGACGTGCGCGACCGAGACGCCGTCGACGCGATGGTCGAGGCGACCGTCGAGGAGTTCGGCGGCGTCGACACGCTCGTCAACAACGCGGGCGCGTCGTTCATGGCGTCGTTCGAAGACATCTCGCCCAACGGCTGGGAGACCATCGTCGACATCAACCTCACCGGAACCTACCACTGCTCGCAGGCCGCCGGTGCAGTCATGCGTGAGAACGGCGGCGGTTCGATCGTCAACCTCGCCAGCGTCGCCGGCACTCGCGGCTCGCCGTACATGAGCCACTACGGTGCGGCGAAGGCCGGGATCGTCAACCTGACGACGACGCTGTCGTACGAGTGGGCCGGCGACGACGTGCGAGTCAACTGCATCGCACCCGGATTCGTCGCCACGCCGGGCGTCGAATCGCAGATGGGCGTCTCCGCCGACAACATCGAGCGCGACGAGGTGAAACGCCGGATCGGCCTGAGCGAGGAGATCGCCGACATCGCGCAGTTCTTGGCGAGTCCGGCCTCCTCGTACGTCGTCGGCGAGACCATCACCGCACAGGGCGTGCCGCGGATCGACGAGTCGACTGACGTCTGAACGCCCTTCACCTCCGATGAGGAATCCGGCGACGTCAGTCGTGTGAGGAATCGATCCGCTCGGCGTTCGCGGGTTCCTCTTTCTCGTCTTCTTGCACCAGTTGCGTTATTTCGAGGTCCCAACTCGGTTCGGACCCGCCGTTGACGATGGGCCAACTACCTTCGACGTCGATCCCGTTCGCCGCAGCCTCGGCTACGAGTCGCTGGATTCGCTCGTGAAACGACTCCTCCGTCGGTACGGTGAGTTCCATCTCTTCGGTCATCACCTCTTCACCATACCGGGAATACGGTTACGTCCGTACATCTCCTCTGAGCATTACTAGTCAGGTCTGACTTTCCGCTGGCGTATCGAAGAGTAGTCTGACGAGCGTCGCTTCGGCCCCTCGAAGGTGACCGTGGAACGTCTGTCTCGTCACGCCCAACCGTCCGGCGAGGTCGTCGCCGGAACTCGTCCGCGGAGCGGAGAAGTACCCGGCGTGATACGCGAGTTGAAGTGCCGTCCACTGACGCTCGGTGAGTTCGTCTTCGACGATGTCCCTGAACAGGTGTGGCGTGTACACGAGTCTCTGTGAGACGAGTTCGAAATCCGGCGACACGGCGTCTCGGATTGCTGCCAGTACCTCCGAGGGGCCGACCGTCGCGGGAAACCGTACCGTCGAAACGATCGATTCGCCTTCGAGAATCGCTGAGACGGACGTTCCTCGAAGTCGTCGTACGTGGAGATGAGTGAAGACTGCCTTCCTTTCACCTCTACGCGGTAGGTCTCTCCCTCCTTGCTTAGGAACCGCACGTCTTCATTGGTCGGGAAGTGCTCCGGAAGGCGAAGGAGCGTGTCCAGAGAGAGACCGTCGGCCGTCCAGTACTGCACGTGTGACCCGTCGGCGAACCGAACGTACCCCTCGATCACGATTCGAACGTCCTCGTCACCAAGTTCGAAGAACGGTCGCGCCAATCGCTTCGATTCGAACGCGACTTCGATCACTTCGTCGCTGGTGAGTTCGATGCGTGGCGAAGTTTCCGCCTTAGACGGCCGTTCCTCGGTCGTCGGCATCCACCAGACCCGTCCGCTGGCACCGACCGTCTTCGTTTCGAGAACCCCCCGATCGGCCAGCGCAGTCAGCCAGTTGTACGTCGTGCGCCGACTGGTATCGAGCGCCTCGGCAACCTCGACCGTCGTGAGCGGTTCGCGGGGGGCAGTCCGCTCGAATACGGAACGGAGCGTATTCCTCGGTGGTCGCCCGCTTCCATCGCTCATGTACTGGTGGTCACACTCTACTGGCGGATACTCCGTTCGCCGAGGCTATTTCGGTCGAATCCTCACTCGCGGACCGCGACGTCGGCCGCCGGAACAGCCACGCGCTCGACGGGGTGTGTCTCGTCCGTGCTGGTCGTGCTCGACGGCTCACTCCTCTCAGACTGAATCCAGCACGGCATCCAGCAGCGCCGCCGGGCCGCCGTCGTCGAAGACGTTCGCGGCGGGAAGCCCGTGGCGCTCGGATTCCGTCCCGGCGTCGCCCCACGTCGAGATGGCCGCCGCGGGTGTCGACGACAGCGCCTCGATCGCTCGCCGTTCGGCGTCGACGCCCGCGACGGACCACTGTTCGAAGTCGGTGCGGCGCTCCCGGTCGGGGTTGTCGACGAGGACGACGGCGTCCGGGTTCGTCCCGTGGAGGAGAGAGAGTGTGACACCCGAGTAGGCGCGGTGGGTGAGCGCCGCCTGCCCCTCGACGAACACCAGGTCGTGATCCTCGGCCACGTCGCAGACGAGGGATTCGACGACGCCCGCGGTGAAGTCGGCGGGAACACGGTCGACGACGACACCCGCTTGCGCGCCGATCATGATTCCGGTCTGGCCCGTCGCTACCCACCCAGCGTCGAGACCAGCCTCGCGCGCGGCGCGATACAGTTCGAACGTCGTCGTCCGCTTGCCGACGGCGCAGTCGGTGCCGACCGTGAGCACCACGTCGGCGTCGACCTCGTCGACTCGGCCGTCGGCGACGCGGAACAACTCGCTCGGTGGCTTTCGAACGTCGCTCAGTTCGACGCCGCACTCGTCGGCGAGGGCGGTCCACTCGGGGTCGTCGCTGAGGAACGTGTGGAGTCCGGAGACGACGTCGCATCCGGCACGCATCGCCGTCTCGATCGCGGCCTCCCACTCGGGCGGGAGTTTCCCACCCGCGGGCGCGACGCCGATCACCAGCGCCTCGGCCTCGGGGCTGCCTTCGATCGCGTCCTCGACCGACGCGACGACGGGCACGTCCGGACCGCGACCGAGCACGTCTCTCGTCGTCTCGCCCGCTCGCGTCGAGTCGACGACGGCGCGCGCGTCGAACCGTTCACTGTGCAAGACGACGCCGTTGGCCGTCTTCCCGTCGGGCGTTCCGAAGGCACCCTCGGCGAGGACGATCGCCGCAGTGCGGTCTTCCCGTTCGTCGGTTTCCATGCTACGTTGTGTCTCAGTCGGTCGCAAAACCCCCCTCCCTTCCATGTACGGGTAGACTTATCCGGTCCCTTCGCCATTATCTAGCAATTCGGTAACACATGTCTCGGGAAGTCGATCGGGCCGACGTCGGATCGCGGCTCACACTGGATATCTGGCATCCGAACTGCTGGACGTTGGAGGTCACAGAGCGAGTACCCGGAGGGTTACTCGGTCACGGCGTTCACGCGGTCGAGGGGCGAGCACAGGGTCGGTTCACTGCCTACGCGAGTTCGACTGCCGAACTCGACGCACTGATCGACGCCGTCGACGCTTCGCCGTTGACCGAGGCCGTGTGGGCCGTTGACGCTCGCCAGCAACTCGACGGCGAGTCCATCGCACCGGGCAGTGCGACGCGGGGTGTCGTCGTCACTTACGATCTAAATCACAGCATCAACGACGCGCTCGTCTCCCGCGGATTCCTTCCCGACGAACCCGTCCGGATGTACGGCGGCCGCGAGTACTGGGTCGTCGTCGTCCACAAGGATCGGGAGACCGTGCAGGCGTCGCTCGACGAGATCCGGGCGGGGATGGGCGCGGAAATCCGCGTCGAACACATCGCGAGCATCGAAGATCGGGTCGGAAGCGGCGTCTTCCGTACCAGCACCCTCTCGGAGCGACAGCGGGAAGTGTTCGAACTCGCCCGTCGGCGCGGGTACTACACGTGGCCCCGCGAAGTGTCCGCTTCGGATCTCGCCGACGAACTCGGAATCTCGAAGGCGACGCTTCTCGAACATCTCCGGAAGGCCGAGGCCAAACTACTTGGTCATCAAGACTGATCGGCTACAGGACGCGGAACGAACTCTTTTCAGACGATCGACGCGGTGAATTTTCAATCACCCTTCCATGAGAGGGGGGTGAGTTAACCCCTGAATTATGCTACCCACTAGCATGGCATCTTCGAACAAGTCAAATCAGAGTCTCGCCCGCAACATGGGTCCGCTGGCCGCGATGAGCACCGTCGTCGCCGGAACCCTCGGCGCGGGACTGTTCGTCACCCTCGGCACCGCGAGCAAGACCACGGGTCCGAGCGTCATCCTGGTCGTGATCCTCTCGGGGATCATCGCGATGGCGATCGCGACCAACTACAGTTGGATGGCGACCATCTTCCCCGGCGCGGCCGGTTCGTACACCTACATCTCGCGGACGTTCGACAGTCGGTTGCCCGGCTTCATCGTCACGTGGACGAAGTGGCTCGGGTATATGGCCGCCGACGCCGTCCTCGCGCTCGGCTTCGGGAGTTATCTGAACGTATTCTACCCGAACATCGACCCCGCACTGTCCGGATTCGCCCTCCTGACGGTCCTCTTCGTCGTCAACCTCGTCGGCGTCAAAGGGTACAGCGTCTCGCAGAACATCATCTTCGGTTTCCTCGTCCTCTCGATCCTCGTGCTCGTCATCCCGGGCACCGCTCACATCAACACCGCGAACTACCACCCCTTCTTCACCGGCGGCTCGAACGGCTTCGTCGCCGCCGCGGTCCCGCTGTTCTACGCCTACATCGGCATCGCCGTCGCCGGACAGATGGGCGCGGAAGTGAAGAATCCCTCGCGGAACCTGCCGCTGGCGATGGTCGGCGGGACGCTCGTCCTCATCGTCCTCTACGTCTGGACGGCCGCCGTCATCTACGGCGTCGTCGGCGACTACAACGTCCTCGCGGACTCGGCCCGACCGCTGGCGACGGCCGCGCAGGCGTTCCTCGGGAAGACCGGCATCACCATCGTCGCCATCGGCGGTCTGCTGGCGACGGCGTCCAGCGTCCACGCCGTGATGGCTGCGGGTATCAAGATGCCCTACTCGTGGGCGTGGGACGAGGTGTTCCCGCCGTTCTTCGCACACGTCAGCCAACGCTTCCGGACGCCCCACTTCTCGCTGCTGACGCTCTACGGCGTCGCCAGCCTCCTCACGGTCTGGAGCAACGGACTGGATCAGGCGCTCGCCATCGCCACGTTCAGCTACCTCATCGCCTACCTCACGGTCTCGGTCACGGCGGGGTACGTCTACGCGACCCGTCCGGACATCGCCAAGCGGGCGGCCTTCGACCCCGGCGCGTGGATCTACATTCCCGTCGTGATCGCCGCGGTCGGGGCGTTCGCCCTCATCACGCAGGCGGCTAACTGGGGCGCGTTCTTCACACTCCGATGGGGCGACCTCTCGACGCTCGCCATCTACATCCCGTGGCTGATCCTCGGCCTCTGTATCTTCACCGTCTACTGGTACGTCGGCAAGAAGGCGGGAACGGACGTGAGTGCGATCCTCGACACCCTCCCCGGTGTCGCGACCGACGAATACGATCCGAACCTCCGCGACGCCGATCCGGACGACGCTAACAGTCCCGCCGTCGGAGGGTCCGACTGATGGGATCTAGCGACGCCGATGCCGATGGCGACGCTGCCGCCGCCACCGATGTCGACGCGACGTCCATCGATCTGCTCCAGGAACTCGTTCGCATCCCGAGTCCGTACTTCGAAGAAGACGAGATCAGCGAGTTCGTCTACGAGTGGCTCGACGCACGGGGACTCGATCCGGAGTACCACGAGGTCCACGAGCCGGACATCACCGAGTACGACGGCCGAAACGTCGTGGCTCGACTGGAGGGGACCGATCCGGACGCGCCGACGCTCCTGCTCAACGCCCACATGGACACGGTGAAGATCGTCGACGCGTGGGAGGAAGATCCGTTTTCAGGGCGCATCGAGGACGGGAAACTGTACGGTCAGGGAGCCTGCGACATGAAGGGCGGCCTCGCCGCCGTCATGGCGGCGTTCGCGGCGCTCGCGGAGAACGACGTCGATCTCGCGGGCGACGTGGTTCTCACTGCCGTCGTCGACGAGGAGGGGCCCTACGGACTCGGTACGGATCGACTCATCCGCGAGGGCGTAATAGACGACTGCGACATGGCGATCGTGACCGAACCCGGGCCGATCCTCGCCCAACAGGACATCGAGAACCCGGCACTGATCCTCGGCGCGCGCGGTCGGGTCCTCTACGACGTGACCGTGACGGGGCTCGCGGCACACGGCTCCCAACCCCACAAGGGAGTCAACGCCGTCGTCGACGCCGGGAAAGTCGCCGAAGCGTTCACCTCGATGCCGGTCGACAGCCACCCGAAACTCGGCGACGGGTCGATCTGCCCGCTTCTGATCGAAGGCGGGAGTCAAACCCTCTCGGTTCCCGAGCGAGCACACCTGATGGTCGACCGGCACGTCGTCCTCGGAGAGACGAGAGAGCTGGTTCGACAACGGGCCGAAGACGCCGTCGAGGAACTCGACATCGACAGCGAGGTCGACATCGGGTTCCGCGAGTCGCCCGATCCGGGGATCAAGTACGGTCCGTACGTGACCGACGAGGATCACCCGCTCGTCGGTGCGTTGGCCGACGCGACGCGGACGGTGGCGGGCGTGGACCCAGCGATCGGCTACTTCGCCAGCGTCGGCGACTTCAACTATCTCGGTGATCCGGACCGCGCCGACCTTCCGACGGTCATCATCGGACCGGACGGGGAGAACATCCACTCGGCAGGTGAGTTCGTCTACACCGACGACGTCGTCGAGGTGACGCGGATTCTGGTCGCCGCCGCGAGTAAGTTGCTCGGCGAGCGACCGTCGCGGTGAGCGACGGCTTCCGGGCGTCACACGCTCGGTCACGACCGTTCGAGCCGTCGTCTCATGCGTCGTTCGAGCGTTCCGAAGAGGGCGTACGCGGTGACCGACACCGGCCAGAGTGCGACGGCGAACACGGATCCCGCCGCGTCTCCGGGGTAGAAGACGCTGGCCCAGAACCCCGTGTTCATCACGAGAATGAGAACCGGAGAGATGATCCGATATCGCAGATACGCCGCGACGGGAACGCCGACCGTGGCGAACGAACCGACGACGATGTCGATGATAAATCCGGCGGGGTGCGAGTCGTCGAGTCGAACGCCCGGAATCTGCCACTGGCCTGCGGCGAGGAACGCCGTCAGACAGACGCTCCCGGCGACGATCGACGGACGCAGACGCGTTTGGGTCACGAACTCTCCCCGGTTGTCCACGGTGACTGGGACGATAAGACCGTACGCGGTCGAGGTCGCAGGCGGCTATCGCTACGACTCGGAAATCGTTCGTTCGATCGGAGGAACTTCATGCGCCATATCATAACAAAAACGTAATACGTTTCTTTCGCAACACGTAGTCGGTGATTCCAGTCGGCTGCGCTCAGACCCCGCGGTCGCCCTCGTTCGTCCACTCTCGCTCGCTCGTCCCTCGGCTCACGTTCGTTCGACCGGGAAGATCTTGCCCGGGTTCAGCGTCCCGTCGGGGTCGAGTACGTCCTTGATCGCTCGCATGGCGCGAACGCTCGCCTCGCCGTGCTCGGCGACGAGGTATTCGCGCTTGCCTAAGCCGATCCCGTGTTCGCCGGTCGCGGTGCCGCCGCAGTCGATGGCGTAGGCGACGATGTCGCTGTAGAGTTCGTGACCCCGCCGAACCATCTCCGGGTCGCTCTCGTCGACCAGCACGGAGTAGTGGAGGTTCCCGTCCCCCGCGTGACCGAAGCAGGGGATCGTGAGGTCCGACGCCACGCCGCGCTCTTTGGCGTATCGAATGGTGTCGGCCAGTTTGCTGATCGGGACGGTGACGTCGCCGGGGTGGAGTGGTTCGAGGTCGGGGCTCCACGACTGGACGGCGTATGCGAGGTCCTTGCGCGCCTGCCAGAGGTCGGCCATCTCGGACTCGTGCGCGGCCAACTCGAACCGTTCGACGCCGTGGGTTTCGAAGATGCCCCGGCAGAAGTCGATCTCCTCTTCGATCCCGTGATCCGCGTGAAATTCGAGAAAGACCATCGGTTTGTCCGGGAGGTCGAGACCGCTGTAGGCATTGGCCATGGCGGCGCTCGTCTCGTCCATCAACTCGATGGTGGCCACGTCGACTCCGGCGGTGACGGCGTCGGAGATGGCCGCCGCCGCCTCGTCCAGCGACGGGAAGACGGCACGCCCGCCGCGGATCTGCTCGGGAATCCCGGCCAGTTCGAGCGTCGCCCGCGTGACGACCGCGAGCGTTCCCTCGCTGCCGATCACGAGGTCTTTGAGATTGTACCCGCTGGAGGTCTTGACGGCTTTACTCCCCGCCTTGATGACCGATCCGTCGGCGAGGACGGCTTCGAGTTCGAGCACCCAGTCGGCGACTTCGCCGTATTTGACGGTCTTCATCCCGCTCGCGTCGGTGGCGATCATCCCCCCGACCGTCGAGAACGACCCCGACGAGGGCAGCGGCGGGAAGAACAAGCCGTCGGAGGCGACCGCTTCGTCCACGTCGGACCCGACGACGCCCGGTTGCACGTCGATCTGGAAGTCCTCGGGGCGTACGTCGAGGATCGCGTCCATCCGGGTCATATCCAGGCTGATCCCGCGCTCGACCGGCGTCGCGTTGCCTTCGAGTCCCGACCCGGCGGCGTAGGGCGTGACGGGGACGCCGCGTTCGGTCGCCGCCGTCAAAATTCGAGAGACGTCCGTCGTCGACGCCGGCCAGACGACCGCGTCGGGAGTCGTGCGCTCGGATTCGTGCGTTCCCCAGTCGCCCGCGTGGCTCTCGCGGACGGAGTCACCCGTCGAGACCTCGCCCTCGATGTCGAGTGAATCGAGGAACGAACAGTCGTACGTCATGGATAATGCTTGGAATCGAAGCGCGGTAAAACTGTGTTCGGCGTCAGTTGTGACGATCTCACTTCACCGCGTTCGAAGCGACATCACGTCGCCTTCGAAGCCACTCCACCAACACATCACCGCTACCGACCACCTTTTTTAGCGTCGGCAAGAGTGACCACGTATGACAGACCCGTCCCGGTTCTCCTTCGAACACGTCCCCGAGACGGACCAGTCGTTCGAGAACGCGCTGACGAAAGCCCGGAGCGGCGACCGACTCACGGTCGCCGACGGCATCGAGTTGATGACGACCGGGACCGACGTCGACGGGATCGACCCGGTGCGCAAAGAACAGGTACTCGAAACCGCCGATCGACGGCGTGCCGAGGTCGTCGGTGAGGAAGTGACCTTCGTCGCCAACCTGAACAACAACGTCACCACCGCCTGCAACACCGCCTGCCAGTTCTGCAACTTCAAGAACACTGCCCACCAGTTCGAAGTCGACTACGAGGACGATCACACGGGCTTCACCAAGACGCCCGAGGAGTCCCGCGAGATCGTCGCCGACGCCGTCGAACGCGGTGTGAGCGAGGTCACGTCCGTCTCCGGACTCCACCCGGCGTTCGTCCTCGACGAGGAACACCGCGAGATCTTAGAATCGTACGACAAGCCGGCGAGCCAGGTGAACTACAAGCCGCCCGAGACGTACGTCACCGATCCTGTCTCCTACGAAGCCCAGATCGACGCGATGGCCGCCGACGGCGCGCACGTCCACTCGATGACGCCCGAGGAGGCCTATCACGCCAAGCGCGGTACGGACTGGAGCTACGAGGACGTGTACCGACGCCTCCGAACGGCCGGACTCCAATCTGCACCCGGTACCGCCGCCGAGATTCTGGTCGAAGAGGTACGCGACGTCATCTGTCCGGGGAAGATCGGCACCGAAGAGTGGGTCGCCGCCCTGGAGGGAGCGATCGCTGCCGGACTCGACGTGACCGCGACGATCATGTACGGCCACGTCGAGAACGAGGCCCACCGCGTGATGCACCTGAAAGTCATTCGCGATCTGCAGGACCGAACCGGCGGTATCACCGAGTTCGTTCCGCTCTCGTTCGTCTACCAGAACACGCCGCTGTACGAACGCGGTCTGGTCGACGGCGGCGCGAGCGACGACGAAGACGAACTGATGATCGCCGTCTCGAGGCTGTTCCTCGACAACGTCGACCACGTACAGTCCTCGTGGGTGAAGTTCGGCGACGCGAAGGCGCTCAAACTGCTCAACTGCGGAGCCGACGACTTCATGGGGACGATCCTCTCCGAGGAGATTACGACCCGCGCGGGCGGCCAGTACGGCGAGTTCCGTTCGTTCGACGACTACGTCGACATGATCGACGCCATCGGCCGCGTCCCGGTCGAGCGGTCGACGGACTACCGGACGCGACGACGCCTCGATCCGAACGACGGCCCGCACGGTCCGATGTTGGGCCCGAAAGCCGACGGGACGCCGCTGCTTCCCGATCGGGCCGCCGACGCTCGCGGGACCGCGAGTGCGGACGACTGAGGCTGCGGTTTGATGGGTCGACACGGCCGATTCACGCCGCTATCGGTGACTCTTACGGTGCGTGAACGACCGTGATGAGCACGACCCACGCCGCCGCTGGCCTGTTACTCGCGATTCCACTACTCGTGTTCGCGCCGCACCTCGCGCCGCTGGCCGCGCTGGCGGCGATCGCGGGCGGCGCGTTTCCCGACTTCGACATGTTCGTCGGCCAGCACCGGAAGACGCTCCACTACCCGGCCTACGGGTGGGTCGTCGCCGTTGCCGCGCTCGTCGTCGCCGTCGTCCGGACTCGCCCGGCGACGATCGCCATCGCGTGTTTCACGCTCGCGGCCGCGCTCCACGCCGTCTCCGACGTGTTCGGCGCTGGTCTCGAACCGCGGCCGTGGGAGGGAACCTCGAATCGAGCCGTCTACCTCCACGCCGGTGACCGATGGCTCGCGCCGAAACGGTGGGTGCGATACGACGGCGCACCGGAGGATCTCGCCTTCACCGTCGCGCTGTCGATTCCGGGCCTCCTCCTCTTCGGCCCGACGGTCAGGTGGGTGACGATCGTCGGCATCGTCGTCGCCGTCGTCTACACGGTCGTTCGGAAGCGACTGCCGGATGCTGTCCTTCGGTTCATCGAATGAGCGACGAGACAGAGACGCTGATCCGACGACGAGTCGACAGTGGTATTCCGTGGCCGTCCGTCGACGCCGGCATGGTCAGCGTTCCATCGTCGGTCACGTGGCTGTTTCGCGGGCGATTCGGACTCGCCGACGTCGGCCAGCAGGTCGTCGGCGGGTTCATCCTCGCCGGACCGTTCGTCGTCACGCAAGAAGTCTGGGACATGGCGAAGGCGATGTCGTGGTTACAGGGGGGCGTCACGGTTCTCATCACGCTCGGCGTCGGCTACGCCGCGCTGTTCGGCGCGGACGAGCGACGCACCGCGGAACGCGAGAGCGCCATCGCGGGCGTTCCGAACCGATTCATCTCGTTGATCGTCGTCTCCTACCTGACCGTGACGTTCCTGGCGTACACCTTCGCCGCCCCGAAGACGTTCTCGGCGACCGACGCGCAGGTCGTCCGCGCCATCGCGCTCATCTCCTTCTTCGCCGTCGTCGGCGCGGCGACGGCGGACAGCATCTTCTGAGGTGTCGCTTCCGGTTCTCGTCGTGAAAAAAGAACCCGCGCCTCTCAGCGCGTCGGTCAATCGTCCGCCGAGGCTTCGGTACGCTGCGTTTCGAGTTCGCCGTCGATGTTGACGCTGCCGGTAAGCTGGCGATATGGGTACGGCATGTCGATTCCCTCGGCGTCGAGGCGGTTCTTCACGGCTTCGACGAGGTCGGACTGGACGCGTTTGTAGTCAGATCGGGTGGGATCTTCGATCCAGAACCGCGTCTCTAGTCCGACAGAGGAGTCGCCGAGTTCGGTCACGCGAATCGAGGTCGCCGGATCGTCGAGGATATCGGAGTTCTGGGCCGCCTCGTCCAAGATGACCTCTTTGGCGTAGGCGATGTCGTCGTCGTAGCCGATGCCGAAGGTGAAACTCTGACGGAGTGTATCGTAGGCGACGGGGTTCGTCAGCGGGTTGTTGGCGAGTTCGCTGTTGGGAACCGTGATACGCTCGTTGTTGAACGTTCGAATACGCGAGACGCGCAGGTCGATGTCCTCGACCTTTCCGGAGATTTCCTCGACTTCGATCCAGTCGCCGACCTCGAACGGCTTGTCCTTCAGGATGAAGATGCCCGCGACGAAGTTCTCGAGGATGTCCTGCGAGGCGAACCCGACCGCGAGTGCGATGGCGCTCGCAAAGAGTCCGAAGGCGGCGACGAATCCATTGAATCCGACCGCCATGAGGCCCATCGCGAGCGCGAGCACCCAGACCGCGATGCCCGTGATGTTGTCCGCGAGGCTCTGGATCGACCGATCGAACCCCTGCCTCTCGAGCACACGGTTGACGGCGGGAACGAGGATCCATCTCCCGAGGAGGTAGACGATTGCGAAGGCGACGACGAAGTTGATCGCGCCTCGGATATACGGAGCGAGAAACCCGAGCCACCCGTTCAGTGTATGTGGTATTTGAAACGCATCAGAGCCAGACTGCATCGGCAGCAGCGCCGACGCGTGCGCCGCGGTCGCTAAGTGCATAGTGTCGTGTTTTGTTCGAGAGATATTTAAATCAACATTATGGCTTACTAGTCGGGTAGACTGTTCGTTTGGGCGATTTCCCCGACAAACCAAATTTCAGTACTCGAATCCGGGTGAATTTGGGGGGGCTTTACGGTGGTCCCCTCCTTCCGCTACGCTTCGAGGAAGTCGACCAGTTTTTCGTTGAGTTTCTCCGTCTCGTCGGCCGTGAGCCCGTGGCCGCTGTTTTCGAAGTGAACCAACTCCGCGTTCTCGATTCCCTCTTCGAGTACTTCCGCGGTGATTTCGAACGGCGTGATCTCGTCGTGGACGCCGTGGCAGATCAGCGTCGGGACGGTGATGTCGTCCATGTCCGGTCGGAGGTCGGCGTCGCGGAACGTCTCGGCGGAGGCGGCCGTCGCCTGGCCCGACGCCTGCATCCCGAGACTCCACAGCCAGTCCATCATCTCGTCGCTTTGCTCCGTGTGGAAGAGCATCTCGCCGAACTGCGCGTTCATCGCCGGTCGATCCGTGCGCGCCCCCTCGATGAGTGGATTCAGATCTCCCTCGTCGAGGCCTTCGGGGAAGTCCGACTTCTTCGTGAGGCACGGACTCGCCGCCGCCAGCAGTGCGAGTTTGTCGACGTGAGCCTCGTCGTGGCGACTCATGTAGTGGGTGGCGATGCCGCCCCCCATCGAGAACCCCGCGAGCGTGGCGTCGTCGACGTCGAGTTCGTCGAGCACCGCCTCGACGTCGTCTGCGAAGCGGTCGTAACTGTAATCGCCGTACGGCTTATCCGATTTGCCGTATCCGCGATGGTCGATCCCGATGCAGCGGTACCCCTCGGCCAGTAGGTGGTGATACTGGTACTCGAACATCCGGTGGCTGAGCGGCCACCCGTGCAAGAAGACGATCGGGTCGCCTTCGCCCATGTCGCGTACGAACACCTCGACTCCGTCCTCGACTTCAACGTAAGGCATGCCCCCAGTAATTCGGCGCTGAGAGGTATGTAGCTACACCACACGGGGATTTCGCCCGGTAGCTCAAGGACTTAGTCGACTTCCATGGGAGCAGCATAACTCTGACCCGCGTTCTCAGAACGGCGGAGTGGACGCCGTTCGAGAACGTCCGGAGCATCGCTCTTCAGTGACGTGACCGGCAGTAAGGTTCAGGCATGCTCCCCGTGAATCGACTACTGTTCTACTGATGGGTCTCACACGATTTGAGGACGTTGCCCGCCCGCTACCGGAGCGAGCAACGACCGCTGCCGCCCTCTCTTTCGCCGTCTTCGGGTTCATCTACGGCATCTACGAGGTGTTGCTCGCGAACCTCAGGACGGCGCTCCACCTCTCACCGGCCGCGCTCGGACTCGCGCTCACTATCGGTGCCGCAGGCTCGTTGCCAGCGATGGTCGCGGGCGGGCGGATCAGCGACCGATTCGGGGCGAACGTGCTCGTCTGTGGCACCGCCGCGGTGATGGCGGCGGCGTTTCTCGGCGTCTCAGTCGTCGGTTCTTATCTCCCGCTCGTCGTCCTGCTGTTGTGCTTTGCCGCCGCCAGCGGCGCGTACGACGTCGGTATCAACGCCGCCGCCATCGACGCCGAGCAGACGAGCGGAGACAGTTTACTTCCGTATTTCCACGCTGCCTACAGCGGCTTCGCGGCCGTCGGTGCGGTGACCGCGGGCGCGGTCCTCGGTCGGCACGTCTCGTTCCGGTGGCTCTACGTCGGCATCGCGAGCGTCCTCGCTCTCTACGTCGTCCTCGTAGTCACGACTCGGCCGCTCCCGGAGGCCGGGACCGATAGCGACGACGGCGAGACCGGAGACGACTCTCGAATCAGCCCGTTTCGAATGCCGCTCGTCCTCCTCGTCGCCGTCGTCGTCTGCCTGGCCTTCTTCTGCGAGGGGACGCTGTCTAACTGGTCGACGATCTACCTGCGGTCGGGACTCGGAATTCACACCGCGCTCGGTGCGTCCGGCGTCGCCGTTTTCCACACGTCGATGCTCGTCGGCCGCTTGGCTACGGCGCGGGTCGTGACGCGCGTCAGTCGCCGCCGCCTCCTCGTCGGGTCGGGCGCGCTCGGAGCCGTCGGGATGACGCTCGCGCTCGCGACGACGATGGTTCCGCTCGTGTTGATCGGCTTCGCGATGGTCGGACTCGCCATGGCCGTCGTCGCGCCGCTGGGTTTCTCGCTCGCGGGCGACCTCGCGCCGGAGCAGTCCGGGCAGGCGAGTTCGGTGGTGACGTTCGTCGGCTACGGGGCGTTCCTCGTCGGTCCCGCGCTCGTCGGCGGCGTCGCGGACGTGGCGTCACTCCGAATCGCTCTGGCGATGGTTATCGCCGCGAGCGTCGGCATCTTCCTGTTGAGTTCGATCCTTCCGTCTCGGGTCGACGGTGATTCCGCCGAATCGGTCGAGGGGACTGACGACGAGCGGATAGACCGGACGACCGATCGGTCAGTCGAGAACGTCGACGACTGAGGCAGTTCGTCCGCGTCGGTGAGTCCTCAATCGGCGTCAACGATCGCTCGATATCGGGTCCCGGCCTCGTCGTCCGCACGAATCGCGCGGTCGATCCGCTCGGACATCCAGCCGCGGCTCGCGGCGCTCTCGCCTCCGATCTCGTCTGACAGGAATCGATCGTACACCGGAAGCCGCTCCCGGAGCGGCACGCCGCCCGCGTCGGCGATATCGCGGAGTTCCTGCAACGCGGGCCACTCGTAATCGGGGTTGATGTAGTCGTCCGTCACCGGCGAGACGCCGCCCAGGTCGTCGACGCCGCAGTCGAGGAGTTCGCGCGTCGGCGAGAGGTTCGGCGGCACTTGCACCGAAATCTCTTCGGGGAGCGCCACCCGCGCCATCGCGACGACGCGGCGCATCGTCTCGACAGACGGCTGCTCGTAACTCGATCGCTCGTTCGGGACGACGTTCTGAACGATCACCTCCTGAACGTGATCGTACCGCTCGTGGAGTTCGCGGACGGCGAGCAGGCTCTCGGCTCGGTCGCGCCACGTCTCGCCGATGCCGACGAGTAGACCGGTCGTGAACGGCACGCCGCTCCGCCCGGCGGCCCGGATCGTGTTCAGCCGCTGGCCGGGCGTCTTCCGTCGGTTTCCGGAGTGGGCCTTCACGTCGGCGGTCGTCTCCAGCATGACGCCCATGCTGGCGTTGACCTCACGGAGGCGCTCGAACTCCGGTTCGGTGAGGTCGCCGGGGTTGCTGTGCGGGAGGAGCCCTTCGTCGAGTGCCATCTCGCAGACCTCGTAGAGGTAGTCGAGGACGGAGTCGTGGCCCCACTCGGCCAGTTGCTCGTGAATCGCCTCGTAACGCGCGTCGGGCTTGTCGCCGAACGTGAACAGCGCCTCCGTACACCCGGCGTCGGCACCCATCTCCAAGACCTGCCGAACGTCTTCGGGAGACATGAGCGTCGCCTGGCCGGGCACGTCGTAGTAGGTGCAGTAGGTGCAGGTGTAGCGGCAGGCGGTCGTCAACGGGAGAAAGACGTTCCGCGAGTAGGTCAGCGCGGGCGCGGGGGCTACGTCGGCGGGCGTCACGTCGAGCAGTCGCTCGGCGTCGGTGTCGTCGATTTCGATGTCGATGTCGTACTCGTCGGCCGCCGGGAACATACTCACGGGTCGCGTTCGGAGGGGGAAAAGCGTAGCTCTCGCGGAATGTGAATGCGTCGTTTGATTGCGCTTCTCCAGTTTTCAGGGATAGCGGTTTGGATCCGAGCGATTGAATCACACAGCAGTCGACACGACCTCGAAAGCCCCCGCGGTCTCGACTCGCGCGACCACATCCGCGTTCCTCGGCCTCCGGCCTGCGGTACTCGACGGGTCGTGCTTCGTCGAGACCGCGGCCCCTTTCAGTCCCACCCCGTTGATTTTGTGGCGAACGTCGCTCAGTGGTTGTTCCCTTCACGTTGAACGCCCACGCGCCCGTCGCGCACGTCGAGTTCGAATCCGGCGTCGACCAACCAGTCGCGGGCGCGGCCGTCGCCGTGAAGCAGGAGTTCGGCGAGGTCGTCGGGTTCGTCGATGTCGGTGCCGAGTCGTCGGGAGTCGAACTCGCGGACCGTTGCGCCGACCGCACGTGCCGCGCGGAGGTGATCGAGATAGGAGGCTCCGTGGTAGTCGACGCGGAAGTCCGGGTGGCGGACGACGAGCGCGTTCGTCCCGCCGCCGAGTCCGGGCGCGATGGTCACGTCACCGGTGCCGCTCGCCAGCCGTCGCAGAATCCGGGGCGTCGCCAGCGCGAGGTCGCTCATCACGATGGCGATTGGGTCGCTTCTGCCCGCGAGTACGTCGTTGACGGCGACCGTGAGCGGTCGGTCGTCGACTGTCACTGGTACGTCGGCGTCGGGAGCGGAATCGAGATCGATCGGTGCCGTCGCGAGAACCGTCGGTCTGAGGTCGGCGGCGACGACGGCGTCGAGTACGTCGCCGAGCATCGCGTGAGCGAAGTCGACCCGCTCGTCTGCGTCGAGTACGTCGGCGAGACGGGTCTTCGGTCGCTCCCCCGCGAACGGCACGACTACGTCCATGAGAGCGCTACGGTCGGCCGTCGAAAAAAGAGGCGGGATTCGATCTCGAACGTCGCCTCAACCCAGTTTGTCGTAGCTGTCCTGCTGGGATCGGTACCAGACGAACCCGCCGACGAGGACGAGCAGGACGACGATTCCACCGACGCCGTAGAGCGCCAGGTGTATCGTCTTCTGGGACTGTTGGGCGCTGTTGGCTTCCTTCGCCGCGCGGTTCGCCAGCGAGTTCGCGTTCTCGAAGTTACCGTGATCGTAGGCGCTGACCGCGCTGTCGAAGGTGTCCTTCCCCTTGCCGGAACCGCCGACTGCGCTCTGGGCGGCCGTGAGGTTCTGTTCGGCACCCTTGCTGGCCTGCGTGTAGTGGTGGACCTTCTTCGTCACGACGACGTCGCTCGATCCGCCGTTTCGGGCCTGTGTCAGCTTCATCAGTTCGAACTGCTGAGCCGGGTCGTAGCTGTAGTTCGAGATCGTCGGGACGGTCCCCGTGACCTCTACCTGCACCTCGCTGACGCCGTTCTTGGCGTTCAGGTCGGCGGACATGTTCTGTCCGTCGAACGATTTCTGGCTGACCTTCGAGCCTGTCTGGTCGTAGTAGCGGACGGTCCACGTCACGTCGTTCAGTTCCGTGTGACCCTCGAGCGTCCACGACTCCAGTTGCGGGTTCTTGTAGAGGTCGTGCAGTGTGATCGACGACGTGACCTGCGACCCGACCTTCGCGCTCTGGGGTACGTCTTTCTTCTCGACGCTGACGGCGGCCGCCGGTGCGACGACCGCCGAAAGGACGAGCAGACAGACGAGTACCAGCTTAGAACAACGATTCGAGTTCGTCTTCTTCATCGTTTACCAGGTTCGAGAGGTTGCTCTGGCTCTCGCGTCGAATTTCGTCGATGTTGTCCTGCGCTTCGATGGCGACCTGCTGGAGTTCCTTGATCCGGGGGACGTTGGTGATCCCCGAGAGGAGGATGACGCTGGCGACGAAGCCGCTCCCCCGAACGGGGTAGTCGCCACCGCGGACTTCCATGCTGCCGGTCTGCTCTTCGAGCCATTTGCGCCCGCGCTCGATTCCTTTCCGGTTCAGGTACTGCGGCGGTCCCGCCATGACGAGCAGGGCGCGTTCGGTCCCCTCGATCTCGCAGGGGAGCGTCAGGCGGCCGAGCGCCGCTTTCCGCACCAGACTCGTGATCCGGTTGGTCGTGTGTGCCGTGTCGAGTTCGCCGTCCTCGTTGCCGCCGGTGAGCCGCGAGAGCAACCCACCGGAGTTCTTCTTCTCCTCTACTTCTTCCGAGGCGTAGCCGACCGTCGAGACGCCGCCACCGGCGAGCGTGTTGATGATCTCGCTGGAGTCGACGACGCTCTCTGCGACTTCCTGGCCGCCGCCGACCTCACCGGCACCGAAGAGGATGCCGAACCGTCGGACGATCTCGTCGTTGATGACGTCGTAGCCGCCCTGGACGGATTCGCCGGTCTTGCGCCACGAGTCGTTGTCGAACACGAGGAGGTTGTCGACCTCGCGGACGAACGTCTGGAACGAGCGAGCGGCGTTGAGCGTGTAGATCCCACCTTCGTCGCTGCCGGGGAGGACGCCGAGTCCGTACACGGGTTCCGTGTAGATCCGCTTCAGATGCTTGGCGAGGACCGGGGCACCGCCACTGCCGGTCCCGCCGCCGAGTCCCGCGACCACGAGAAAGGCGTCGACTTCGTGGACGGGAATCGTGTCGATGGCACCCTACACTTCGTCGATATCTTCCTCTGCGACCTCGGCACCGAGTTCGTTGTCCGCGCCGACACCATGTCCCTTGACGCGCGACTGTCCGATGAGGACGCGTTGCTCTTTCGGAATGTTCTCTAATCCCATCAGGTCGGCTTTCGCGGAGTTAACCGCGACCGCCGCTCTGACGATCTCACTGTCCGTGCGCTGATCGTAGGCGACGAACTTGTCGACGATCTTCCCACCAGCCTGACCAAATCCGATCATCGCCAATTTCATCGTTTCTCTCCCCTGATCATTGGGTGAAACGCAAGAAGAAATCCAATATAAGTCTTGTGATGAGTCTGACTCATAAAATAGAGAATGTCACGACCGAAATCGACAGAGGGGAAGCCGATTTTAACGAGTCCTTTGACCGGCATTTTCGTGCTCGTCGCGTCTGACAAGACGGTCCGTACTGCGCAGTAGTCGCGCGTAAATCTCGCGTACGGAGCGGTCTCCTCGCCAGCGATACGGCAGGAACGCCGGCTTCGACGTGTCGAAGGAATTCACCGAAAAACAGGCGACAGATCCGCGTGTCAGCGCCGTATCCGCCCTCGCAGCCTTCGTCGTTCCCATCGGAGCGCATTTGATACGTAGTTGAGGAGTAATCGCTGTGCCCCGAAGATACGTTTCCGTCCCCTTCGTCTGACTCTGCTTCCCCCTCGTCGGCTGTTCGACGCAGCGACCGTTCCTGCTCGGCGATACCGTCGATCGGTGCCCCTACCGCCCGTACAGGTACGCGTGGAGGCTCTTCAGGTCGGATTCGGAGCGACCGAAGGCGCCGACCGCGTTGTCGTCGGTCGTATTGTCGAACTGGAGCGACCGGAACTGGTCTTTCCCCATGGGGGACTTCGGAACGATGTCGGCGATACCGAGACCGATCTCGGCTATGTCCATCGGCACGGGGACGACCGTCACCGACCGTCCGGCGGCACCGTGGGCCTCCTTGGCGACGTCGGCCAGCGTCAACATCTCCGGGCCGCCGAACTCGTACACCTGTCCGACGTGTTCGTCGCCCTCCAGCGCGTCGGCGAGGATCGGAACGAGGTCGCCGACCCAAACGGGCTGGAACCGCGTCTTCCCGCCGCCGGGCAGCGGCGTGATGTAGGGCATCGCCAACTTCTTCGTAAAGGGGACGAACTCGCCGCCGTCGCCGAAGACGACGGACGGGCGGACGATGGTCCAGTCGAGCGACGAGGACTCGACGGCCTCCTCGGCCTGTCCTTTCGCCCGGACGTAGGCCGTCGGTCCGCTCGGGTTCGCTCCGAGCGCGCTCAGTTGGAGGTAACGCTGCACGCCGTGGTCCTCCGCGGCGCGGACCGTGTTCTCGGTTCCCTGCAGGTGGATGCGAAAGTGCATCTCGTCGCCGCCGTCGGGTTTGAACAGCGGGGAGAGCGCCGGGAGAAAGACGACCGCCTCTTGTCCTTCGAACGCCCCTTCGATGGAGTCGTAGTCGGTCACGTCGCCTGCGACGCGTGCGACGTCCGCTGGGAGGTCTGCTTTCTCGGGGTCCCTCGCCAGAATCGTCACCTCGTGGCCACGGTCTGAGAGTTCTCGCGCGAGGCTCGACCCGATGAAGCCAGTCCCGCCAACGACCAGTATCTTCATACCTAAATTGTCTCACGGAATCGA
Organism: Haloferacaceae archaeon; assembly: GCA_963715525.1. Classification (GTDB taxonomy): domain Archaea; phylum Halobacteriota; class Halobacteria; order Halobacteriales; family Haloferacaceae; genus MFD01721-c6. The sequence continues at coordinate 2,568,731 of OY970248.1, read as the reverse complement.
CGTAAAACTACCGCGGAAATCAGGTGCTGGCGGCCGATTGACGGCGTCTCTCCGCCGTCACACCACCTTGCGCCTCAGCTCCGACCACCGCGGACGGCTCGGAACTTCCGGCAGTCCGCTCTCGATTGCCTTCTGCTTGGATTCGAGCCACGGCGGGAGTGTCAGCGTCTCCCCGAGCGTCTCCATCGGTTCGTCGATGTCGAAGCCGGGTCCGTCCGTGGCGAGTTCGAACAGCACGCCGCCGGGTTCGCGGAAGTAGATCGAGCGGAAGTACCGTCGGTCTCGAACGGGCGTGACGTACTCGCCGTCTCCCACCAGCAGATCGCGCCACATCGCCTGCTCGTCGTCGTCCTTGGTACGGAAGGCGACGTGGTGGACGACTCCCGGTCCCATCCGTCCGCGTTCGACGGCCCTCGTCAAGAGATCGACGACGGTCGCTCGGTCGCCGCCGGTCGCGAACCGTCTGTAGTCGCCGTCTTCGCCGACGGACTCGTAGCCGAGCGTTTCGAGCATCTCGACCGTCTCCTCGGGAGCGGTCGAGTGCAGTGTGACGCCGAAGAATCCGCAGACGGCGTACTCGGCGGGGATCGGCCCGTCGGCCCACGGTTCCTCAGTCCTCACCCCGTCGACCGCGGCGAGTTCGAGTCGCTGTCCGTCGGGATCGGCGAACGAGAGCACCGAGTCGCCGAATCGGTCCGAGAGCCACTCGTCACCGGCGTTTCTGTCGCCGTCACCGTTGCGGTGATCGTTGTCGCCCCGATAATCGACGTCGACCTCCGCCTCGGTCAGTCGACGGTACCAGTAGTCCAACGAGTCCGACGGCACGGCGAACGCCGTCGCCTGAACCTGTCCGGCGCCGGTGCGCCCGGGTGGACTCCCGGGCCACGGGAAGAACGTAATGACCGTTCCGGGTTGCCCGCGCACGTCGCCGTAGTAGAGGTGGTACGCGGTCACGTCGTCGAAGTTGACCGTTCGCTTGACGAGTCTGAGTCCGAGGACGTCGGTGTAGAACGCGGCGTTCCGAGTCGGATCGCTCGCAATCGCTGTCACGTGGTGAAGTCCTTCAGTATTCATCGCTAAGCGGAGGCGCTCCGTCGATATCCGTGTTGCGTCGGCGCGAGTCGCGGAGCGAGTTCCTGACTCGAACTTCTGAACAATTAAGCGACGTCACCGACACCCTCCGGTATGCTCATCACGCTCGAAGGTCTCGACGGCAGCGGCAAGACGACGGTCTGGGAGGCGCTCCACGACTCTCACCCGGACGTCGTCTTCACGCGCGAACCGACGAACTCGTGGTACGGCGACGCGGTCAACCGAGCGATCGAGGACGACGACGCCGACCCGCTGGCGACGCTGTTCCTCTTCACGGCCGACCACGCAGACCACCTCTCGCGGGTCGTCCGTCCGGCGCTCGACGAAGGCAAGACTGTCATCTCGGATCGCTACTCGGACTCGCGCTACGCGTATCAGGCCGCCGCGCTCTCCCGAACCGACCTCGTGCGACCGATGGAGTACATTCGCGGCATTCACGAGGCGTTCTCCCGTTCGCCGGACGCGACGATCTACCTCGACCTCGACCCGGAGACGGCGGCGGCCCGGAGCGGTGCGACGAACAAATTCGAACAGGCGGGCTACCTCGCGCAGGTGCAGTCGAACTACGAGCGGTTGATGAAGGTCGAACCCGAGCGGTTCATCCGTATCGACGCGACTCGCCCGCCGGAGGACGTGATCGAGGCCGTCGAGGAGGCGGTCGATCGACTGACCGAGTGACCTGAGATCGGCTGACTGATCGAGCGCAGTCGGACCGACGGCGGCAACTCACCGACAGTGGCGACGCATCGACCGCGATAACTCACCGACGGCGTCGCCTGTCGCTCTCCTCTTCGACGATTGACTCGTCGACCGTCGGCGGTTCGAAGTCGACCGCGTCGCCGCCGTCCCCCGTCGCGTCGGTTTCCCCTCCTTCATCGCCGCCGATTCGATCGCTCGCGGCGTCGGTGCTCCGACCGACGACCCCTTCGCCGACGTAGTCGACCGCGAATTCGGCGACCGCTTGCACGAGCATACCGAGCAGTTCGACGATCCAAAGCACACCCGAACTCCGCGACGAGTTGACAAAATCCTGTCGGGAGTCGCCGTCCCGCGCGTCGAGATGCGGCGCGAATCACCGATGCACGAACGACGATGAAGAACCGCTTAAGTCCCGGCCGCGTGACCCCTCGCGCATGCATCGAGTCATCGGCGAACGTTCCATAGACGAGTCGACGGTCGACGAAGACCGCGCACGCGCTCTCTACCGCGACGTAGTCCGAACCCGAAAGTTCGACGACCGCTCGCTGGCGCTCCAGCGACGCGGGTGGATGAGCGGTTATCCGCCGTTCCGCGGCCAGGAAGCCTCGCAGGTGGGTGCGGCCCACGCGATGGAGGGCGATGACTGGCTCTTCCCGACGTACCGCTCGAACGCACTTCAGATCGCCCGCGGCGTCCCCATGTCCGATATCTTCCTCTTCCGCCGCGGCCACCCCGAGTACCACTCCGACCACGACGTTCCCGTGTTTCCGCAGGCCGTCCCGATCGCGACGCAGATCCCCCACGCCGCGGGTGCTGGGATGGGTTCGAACTACACCGAAGGCGACGACGCGATGCTCGTCTGTTTCGGCGACGGCGCGACGAGCGAGGGTGACTTCCACGAGGGCATGAACTTCGCGGGCGTCTTCGACGCCCCGGTCGTCTTCTTCTGCGAGAACAACGACTGGGCCATCTCGCTGCCCCGCGACCGCCAGACCGCCGCCGAATCCATCGCGGTCAAGGCGCAGGCGTACGGCTTCGAAGGCGTACAGGTCGACGGTAACGACCCGCTCGCAGTGTACGAGACTGTCAGCGACGCGCTCTACTCCGCCCGCGCCGGCGACCCCGTGCTCGTCGAGAGTCTGACGTACCGACAGGGCGCGCACACGACCGCCGACGACCCGAGTCGCTACCGCGACGAGACGCCCGACCTCCCCGAGTGGCGCACCCGCGATCCGCTCGAACGCTACGAGGAGTTCCTCCGGAACGAGGGCGTCGTCGACGACGAGTTCGTCGAGCGCGTCCACGAGGAGGCCGACGAGGAACTCACCGAGGCCGTCGAGGAAGCCGAGTCGGTCCCGTCCGCCGACTCCGACGACGTGTTCGACTACGTCTTCGCCGAACCGACGCCCGAAATCGAGGCCGAGCGAGCGGTCCTCGACGAGTTCCTGGCCCGCCACGACCCGCAGGAAGTCGAGTGGGAGCGGAGCGACTGAAGCGGGATGAGTGTCCGGTTTCTCGGCGTCAACGACGTCGAAACCGCGCTCGACGACCCCGAACTGACGGGGCGACTCGCCGGACTGATCGACGCGCGCCGGAACGGGCGCACGGTCGTCGTCAACGCGGGCGACGTGTTCAGTCCCGGCGTGCTGGCGATGGCCGGAAGCGGCGAGCACGCGCTGGCGTTCCTCGACGCTGTCGCGCCGGACGTACACGCCCTCGGTAACCACGATTTCGTCGGCGGCGCCGATCTCCTTCCCGAACGGATGGCTACGTCGCCGGGGCAGTGGCTGACGGCGAACGTGTGGCAGGCGGTCGCCGGCGAAAGAGGGGGCGAACGCCACCGTCGGTTTGCACCGGACGAAACGGCACCGTGGGCCGTCCTGACCGTCGGCGACGACGAAGCCGATGCGGGCGTCGAGACTACCGAGACCGTCGGCGCCGTCGGCGTCGCCAACCCCGACACGGCAGAGATCGACGGCGGACTCGCGGACACGGACCTCGCCTTCGGCGACCCCGTCGCCGCCGTCGCTGACGCGTTCGAGGCGATGCCGACGACAGACTACCGCGTCGTCGTCTCTCACTGCGGCGACGACGCGCCTATCGCTCGCGCCGTCGACGTCGACGTCGTCTTCGGCGGGCACATCCACGAGCGACGGTGCGAGGTCGTCGACGGGACGCTACTCGTCCGAACGAGCGGACAGGCGAGTTCGCTCGTCGAGGTCGAACTCGAATCGGGTGACGCGGCGTCGACGGACGGGGTCGAGTTCCACGAGCCACCGGCCGCACCGCGGGACGAGGAGTTGATTACGACGCTCCGCGACCTCGTCGCGGCGACCGGGTTCGACGACCCGCTCGGACAGACGGACCGGTCCCTCAGTCGAGAGGGCGCGAGGCGGGGCCGCTCGTCGATCGGAAGCTTCGTCGCCGACGCGTTCCGCTGGGCGACCGACGCCGACGTGGCCCTCGTCGACGCGGCCGCGATCCGGTCTGCCCCGCCGCTCGACGGCGACGTGACGCTCTTCGACTACTTGCGACTCGTTCCGTACCGACAGGACGTGGTCGTCTTCTCGGTGACGGGCCGAGAGCTTCGAGCGGCGGTCGAATCGAGGGTGTTCGGCGAGCGCGGAATCTTCCCGCTCCACATCAGCGGCGGTTCTATCGGCTGGTCAGGAACCGATCTCGCGGACCTGCAAATCGAGGGCAAGTCCGTCGACGAGTCCAACGACGAGCGGTACGAGCTAGCGACGTTAGAGTACGTCGCGTTCGTGGAGAGCGAGTTACCGATGCTCTCGCCCGAGGAGGTCGTCCGACAGACGGGTCCGCAGTACGAACTCGTCGAATCGTACGTTCGAGCGGTCGGGTTGTGTCTCGAAGACGAGTGCGAGAATCGAGTGCGGTTCGAGTAATCGGTCGGGTGCGGTCCGAGTAACCGATCGGATGCGGTCCGCTCGTCGGCGCACGCCGAACAGACAGTCGCGGGATCGAATTCAGTCGCTCATCGAGATGTACGTCTTGGTGTCGGTGACGCCTTTCAGGCCCTGTATCTCGCTAGAGGCCGTCTTGAGAACGTCGTACACCTCCTCGGTGTCGACCTCGACGATGATATCGTACGTGCCGGCGACGATGTGCGCCTCCGCCACCGCTCCGAGTTCGCGAACGGCGTCGACCAACCGTTCGGACTCACCCGCGGCCGTCTTCACCATGATGAACGCATGAACCATGGGCAATGATACATATCCGCACAGCAAAAGCCTTCCTCCGGTTGTCGGGTCAGATTGCACCGACGTGGTCCGGACGACTCGGCCGGCTCGACGTGGGTCGGTCGGGTCGAATCGGATCGAGTCGAATCGAAGTGGCCCGACCCGAATCGGGTGGACCGACCGGATCAGCGCCCCGGTACCGACGGTCTCGACGGACTGACGGTCAGTCGTAAACCTGCGGCAGTTTTTCATCCGTGCCGACGTAGTTGTCAGTATGTCACGGTGGCACATCGGCCGATCCCCTGACCAGTCGGGAGCGGATGCGGTGACGGTGGAGCCGCCGCCACGGTTTTTAGAGGAGCGCATCGCCAACCCGCTCCTCCGTCGGCTGCTCCGCTCTCGCCTGCATCGCCTCGTGAGCGACCGATTACTGCTGTTCTCGTACGTCGGACGTCAGAGCGGCACGCGGTACTCGATGCCCGTCGCCTACGAGACACAGGGCGGTCAGCTCGTCGTCACGACGCTTCGCCGCCACAGCAGTTGGTGGAAGAACTTTCGGGACCCCTACCCGTGTACCGTCTGGCTTCGTGGCTACGCGTACGAGGCACACGCGCGAGCGACGGTCCAGACGGACGCCGTCCTCGACTGGGTTCGCTGGTTCCTCGACCGGCACCCCTTCTTCGGCACGCGACTGCTCGGCGTACGGGTCGCCGGTCGCGGGCAACCGTCGACCGACCAGATTCGGGCCATCGCCGACGAACTCGTCGTCGTTCGCATCCGACTCGAAGAACCGCCGAGGCAACGGTCGAGGACGGCCTCGTCGAGTATGCGGTTTTCGGTCACCTGAGGGTTCGTCGAAATCGAAGCGGGGCAAGGTTATTCTCCCCCGCTGTCGTACGACGTGCTATGCGGTTCGTTATCATTGGCGCAGGGCGGGTCGGGCTTCGAACGGCACGCGTGCTGCGCAAGGAAGGACACGACGTCACGTTGGTCGAACGGGACCGCGACCGGGCCGAACGCGCTCGGACAGACGAGTTCGATGTCGTCGAGGGAGACGGCTCCCGCGAAGACGTTCTCGAAGACGCCGGGGTCGAGGGAGCCGACGCCGTCGGCGCACTCACCAGCGACCTCAACGTCAACTTCGCGGCGTGCATGATCGGCAAGCACCACGGTTGCCGGACCGTGATGCGCATCGACGAGGACTACCGCGAGGAGATCTACACCAAGTACGCAGAGGAAGTCGACGAAATCGTCTACCCCGAGCGGCTCGGTGCGATCGGCGCGAAGAACGCCCTGCTGGGCGGTTCGGTCCGGGCCATCGCAGACATCGCCCAAAACTTACAGGTCGTGCTCTTTACGATCACCGATCAGTCGCCCATGCGCGGTTACAACATCAGCGAGGTGGCGCTCCCGGCACAGTCGCGCCTGCTCGCGTTCGGCAAGCGCGACGAGCCGATGGGTATCCCGCTACCGGACGACTCGCTCGCGACGGGCGACCGGCTCGCCGTCCTCGCGGACTTCTCCGTCCTAGACGAAGTTCGGCAGTTGCTCGTCGGCGAGAGCGAGACGGCTGCGGCACCGGGGGGTGACTGAGCATGGTGATCGCCTACGTAATGATCAAAGCGAACACCGGCGAAGCCGACCGCCTCAAGACCGAAATCAGCGACATCGACGGCGTCGAAGACGTCCACATCGTCGCCGGCGACGTCGACTTCATCGCCAAGATCGACGTCGAATCGCCCGCGAAAGTAAAAGACATCGTCGCGATTCACATCCAGGCCATCGAAGGCGTCGAGGACACCCAAACGTACATCTCGATGGATTAGCGCCTCCCGTCCCGACTGTTACATCGGCGTCGGATCGCTTCCGCCCGTCTTCCGTGCGTGATTCAGAATCGACGTGACTGGTTCCGTGTAGTCGTAGCCGGGGATGATTCCCTGTACGTACGTTCCTTCGACGTAGTCGATGAGGGCGCTGGCGTCGTCGACGCCGCGTCGCTCGTTCAGATCCGTGAATCGAACCTCGACGACCGCATCGCGTCCATCGGCCGTGACAGTCGGATCGAGGTCGCGGTCGACTTTCGTGACGCCGCCGATGTCCTCGATACGACGTTCGAACGTTTCGTACCACCCTTCTTCGACGACATCGGCGACCGTATCCTCCGTGACCTCGTCGAGCATCGGGACGCGGACCGTGACGCCGAACGCGATCTGACCGTCGTCGGCACCGGCGACATCGACGAGGCCCTCGAACGGCGTCGCCACCGATTCGTAGCGGCTGTCGGCTACCTGTTCGAAAGACGAATGGTCGCGAAACGCTCGGTTGACGCGCGCTGGTACGTCGCTCATGATCGCGTAGAGGGTATCGTCGAAGAAAAGCGCGTTGTGTCGGAGTCGACGAAGATATCTTTCGTTCAGTAACGGACGAACGTCTCGATAGAGCGGCTGACGGTGCCTCTCTCGAATCGTTTCGCCCGTCCGACACGGAAGTCATATAGGCGCGCCCAGTGATTTCTCGTCATATGGCACACTCTGAGACCCAGAGCACGGTCGAACAGCTGCTCGAACTCCTCGACGATCGGTTGCGAAAATCCGAATGGGAAATTCTGGTCGAACTGGCCGAAGTCGACGGGCCACTGACTCCTTCCGAACTGGCTGACCGAACCGGATACACGGAACGGACGATCAAGAAACGAATCGACACGCTCGAAGACTGCCTCCACGGTGGGACGATTCTCCATCGAGACGAGGACGGCAATCCCTCGCTTCACCCGCAATTCGCCGAGGCCGTTCGAACGTACGTCGCGAACTGATCTGGGTCGGTCGTATCCGGGTTCTTACACTCGCTCGCTCCCCCCGCTCGTACCTCCACCTGCCGTATGCGGCATGTTTAAGTAACCGGCGGCATTGGTTGTAAGTGACGCTTCGCTTTGGAGGGCCGAAGCGTCAGCGGGGACCAATTCAGGGCGGCAAGCCGCTGTGTTGCCTTTTCTGCTTTCACGGCGGCTTACCCCTATTCCGAAACTACCGATCGACGAGCGATGCGTGCCGACGATAATCGACGAATCGAGCGCGATCAGGATCGGAGCGAGACTCGCGAACGTACCATCATACACACATATCTGAGTCCCGGGTGAGAGTCGAAGTCGATTGGCTCCGAGTGAGAGAGCCTACGTCTGATCAGTCACTCTCCGGTCACGTTCGAGTGCAGCCAGATCGGGAGTACTGTCGACTTCGTTTGGTAGTCAGTCGGTCGGGGGATTTCGGACGAGTCCATCGAACAGGAACGCACTCGCGACGACCGAACCGAGGGCTGTCGCGACGTACAGCGGGAATCCGACGACGACCGCGAAGAGTGGTCCTGCCAGCAGGCTCGCACCGATCGACGCCAACAGCAGATCGAATCGGGTGAGTGCAACGGGCGGGAACGAACTCATAGTCTGTAATTAGATGTAATTAGCGCGAGCCAGTTGTAAGTTGCGCCCGGTCGTATCACGCGACACTCGGCGAAATCACGTTCTCTCGCCGTCGAATCCGGCGTAAACCGGCTGGCCGGGATCCGTTCCACCTCCCAGGAGGTAGACGAGTAACCCGACGAGCCGGTGATTCCCGTCGATAGCGTACGGTGCTCGGTCGGTCTCCTCGACGACGATCGGTTCGGACATCGGGGCTTCTTCTGAAAAATCGTCTGCGATCTCGAGAATCTTCTCTACGTCTTTCGGAGTGTTCCGGTCGAGTTGACCGATATCGTCGGTCGTCCGGATGCGCTGTGCGACGGTTTCGAGTTGGTTGTCCGGTGCGAGTTCGCGCCAGTCGTCGCCCGTCGATCCCTTGACGACTTGCACCCTTCGGAGCTGTTGTTCCGGCAGTTCGAGTCGGTACCACTCCAGTTCGTCGTCGGCGAACGCCGACTTCGCGATGGGCTTCCGTTCGAACAGCTCGCTTCTCAGGGCCGTTTCGTCGTCGCTATCGGCGACGTCCTCGACTGTCGTCTTCGATTCTTCGAGTTCTTCTTCTAACCAGTGGCGGACGACCGTCTGGCTCGATACGGCGGACGCTTCGCTCCGGTGGACGTGGTCTCGCAGGGTCATCGAAATCTCCGTGAAGAGCGTACGGCGATTACACTCAGAAGTCCATCGGCCGTCCATCGGTCGTCCATCGAACGTCGGCACGAGCGCAACCCAGTGGGCCAGCAATTACATTACGCCGCGCTTGCTACGGACGACTGATGCAGATTTCCTCTCCCTTCGACCGGGAGACGCTCATGGACCTGATGGTGAACGTCATCCCCATCGGGATCATGCTGTTTTTCGGGATCGTGTACATCTACATGATTCAGGTACAGCATGCGTGGGGCTTCGTCTCGCTCATCATGTTCGTACTCATCATCATCCCGATCGTCTCGCTCGGACTGTTGACGTACATCTCCGGAAAGTTCATCTCCGACAACAACTCGTCGGATCAGACGACGTTCCCGCCCGGAAAGACGACTGGTCCGTCGGCGCGAATCGTCGCCGAGCAGCGACGGTCTCGATCCAAAGAGAAAGAGTGACCGTATCGGTCGTCCAATTCTGTTTACTCTAGCCGGTTGATTCAATCGCCGTAGAGACTGTACGCGTCACCGGCAATCGCACTGGTGACGTAGCCGTCGGTGTCCGTCTCAACGATTCCGGCGGTGTCTCCGAACTGCCCCGTAAACGCGACCCCGCCGTCCGGTGCGGCCATTAGAACCTCGCTGCGGGTCGCGGCGGCGTCGGTCGGTGATGCCTCGTACTACGACACCCCGTGTGGCGAGCACACGAGGTGCTCGCGGAGCGTCGTGTCGGAAAATGCGAGGGATGGGATTCGAACCCATGGATCCCTACGGAAGCGGGTCTTAAGCCCGCCGCTTTTGGCCTAGCTCAGCCACCCTCGCGCGAGGGAATCTATTTTCGCCCAGTGGAAGTTCGTTTCGGTCTCGTCGTCGAACGGCGGAGGCTACCAATCGACACTCAGCGTGCCGTCTCCGTGAGGGTTCGGGGCGATTTCTTCGTCCGTCCGGCGGTCGACGACGTGGATAACGCCTTTGTCCTTCTTGGCGGGACAGACTTCCGCGGCGCGGATGTTCGCTTCTAACTCGTCTTCTTCGATGAAGTAGGTCTTCGGCCGAGCCATCCCCGAGGCCATGTCCATCTCCCAGTTGTCGGCGACCTCGGCGCATCGCCCTGCCCCAATGCACTTGTTCGCCTCGAAGATGATCTTGTAGGGCTTTTCGTCTACGGGCGGCGCGTCCGCGGAGCCGATGTCGCTCGGCTTCATGACACCGTCGTCGCTCATTGTCTTACCGTGGGCGGTTCGGAACCTTTCGTCTATCGGTTCGGAGGACGAAATCCGAATCCGTCGAGTCACACGACGAGCGTACCCTCAGTCGTTACGACGTTCGCGGAGGTTCTGCCGAGTGAACTGCGGAGTGGTTCCGATCGGGTTCGTTCGCATCTGAAACGACCGATAGAGGAGGAACAGCAACGGGATACAGAAGACGCCGACTCCGGCACCGACGAGGAGGTGGCCGAAGGCGTACAGGATCGACGCCGAGAGCACCACGACCGAGAGCAGCAGGCCGTAGATGAATCGCTTGGCCAGCGTGTCGAAGACGCCGTGACGATCGTCGACGCGGACCGAGAGGTGCAGGTTCTCACGCTCGACTTCGTCGAGGATCCGTTCGAGTTTCGGCGGGACGCGGATCAGCGACTGCGTCGTGTCCTGCATCTGATCGCCGATTTCGCCGACGATGCGTTTGGCACTCTCCTCGCGGAAGCCTTCTTCGGTCAAGTAGTCGGTCGCGACCGAGATGAAGTCGAAATCGGGATCGAGCGTGACACAGACGCCCTCTACGACCGTCGCAACTCGGAGGACGAGCGCGAGGTTCCGCGGGAGACGGAGCGGGAAGTCGTAGATGGTGTTCTCGACCTGCTCGATGATCTGTTGGACGCGGTACTGTTCGATGTCCTCGCCGCGGGCGTCGGCGATCGCCAGTTCGAGGACGTCACCCATGACGCCGCGGTCGGCGTTCGGCGAGAGCGTCCCCATCTCGACGAGCGAGTCGAGGATACCGTCGATGTTCTGATTCGCGACGGCGATGTAGAAGTCGACGATCTTCTCTTGGAGATACGCGTCGACCCGACCGCTCATCCCGAAGTCGTAGAAGATGATCGACCCGTCGTCGTCGACCGCGAGGTTGCCCGGGTGAGGGTCGGCGTGGAACACGCCGTCCTGAATGATCATCTGGAGGTAGATGCGCTGGAGGTCCTCGGCGAGGACGTGTCGGTCGACGTTCATCTCGTCGAGGGCATCGAGGTTAGTGATCTTCGCACCCGGAACGTACTCCATCGTCAGCACTCGGGGGCCCGACAGTTCATCGACGGTGTGCGGGATGCGGATGTCGTCGTTGTCCTCGAAGTTGCCCCGAATCTCGTTCAGGATGCGCCCCTCGCGGGCGTAGTCCATCTCCTGTCGGATGGTCTTGGCGAACTCGTCGGCGAGGTTCTCGAGCGAGAACGCTCGCGCGTCGCCGATGAATCGCATGAGTAGCGGGAGTGACCAGTAGACGACACGGAGGTCGGCCTCGACGAGGCCTTCGATGTTCGGGCGACGCACCTTGACGGCGACCTCCTCGCCCTCGTGCGTGGCCCGATACACCTGTCCGAGGCTCGCACCGCTGATGGCCTCGGTGTCGAACGTCTCGAACACTTCGCCGACCGATCCGAGTTCGGCTTCGATGACCGGTCGTGCTTCGGACCAGTCAGCCGGGGGGACGTCGTCTTGGAGGCTCGACAGTACGTCGACGTAGGCGGGCGGCAGTACGTCCGGTCGCGTCGAGAGCAGTTGACCGAGTTTGATGAACGTCGGCCCGAGCGTCAACAGCGAATCGAGGAGGATTTCGGCCCGTCTGACCTGCATCTCCTCCGTGACGCGTCTCGATCCGCCGAAGAGGAAGAACCGCCGTCTGTCGCGCGTGTACGCGACGATAAGCGGGAAGAACTGGTAGAAGACGACCAGGAATCGCCAGTAGGAACGGAGGTTGACCAAGTGACCACCAGTCCTCAGTTGTCGCTGATGGGGATGGTCCGCTCGGGTGCGGACTCCCGCTTCGGGAGTCGAACTTCGAGGACGCCGCGCTTCATCGACGCCTCCGCACCTGAATCGGACGCGTCCGGCGGTAGCGGGAGATTCGCGTCGAGGAACAGCGATCGGTCTTCGCGGAGGTAGGTGTAGTCGGCGGGGAGGTCCTTGTTCCGACGGGCCTCGATGTGGAGACGGCCGCTCTCGACGCTCACGTCGGCAGAGTCAGCGGTCACGCCGGGGAGGTCGAGCACGAGCAGGTATGCCTCGTCGCTCTCTAAGAGGTCGGCGAACACCGCCTCCGGAAGCTCCCGTAGCGCGTCGCGCAGTCCTGACATGGGCGTCCCTACGGAGCGGGGGTCGAAAAATGCCGCGGTAGGCGGCGACGCTCCCCACGGCCACCACGTCCGAACGTCGCGCCGGACGAAACTCCGACCCCACTCGACGACGGCGAGCGCGAGGACCAACAGCACGGCTACGAGCACGCTCTTACCGGGCTGTTCGACCGGGTCCGGAGTCCGCAAGGCGAGCAAGTTCGGCGCGAGCACCCACACGACGACGTACAAGACGACGGTGCCGACGGCGTACACGAACTCCGTGAATCGGTCGACTGCGTCGAATCCCCTCACTGGCACGTTAATTTCAATCACCGTTCGGTTCGGGAGTACTCATATCCCCCGGTTTCTTCGCCCCCCAACGCTCGCCTGCGAACGCACTGCCGGACGGAGATGCTTTGTCGCTCCCACCGCAAGGTTCGGGTATGAGTCACGACGACTTGCGCCACGCCGGATTCAAGCAACGGACTCGGGTCGACGCGGCCCGCGAGACGGTGCTGGCGTCGGTCATACCGCACGAACGTACCGAGCAAGTGCCACTCGACCGGGCAGACGGTCGCGCCGTCGCCGAGACCGTCACCGCGCCGAACCCGGTTCCGGGCTACGACCGCGCCGCGATGGACGGCTTCGCGGTCCGCGCCAGCGACACCTTCGGTGCCAGCGGGCGCTCGCCCGAGATTCTTCGCGAGCGCGACGGCGACGACGTGGTTCCCGGCGAAGCCGTCCGCGTCCACACCGGGAGCGAGATGCCGTCAGGAGCCGATGCCGTCGTCATGATCGAACAGGTCGAGACGGTCGGCGACGAACTCGAGGTGTTCGACGCCGTCGCCGAGGGCGAGAACGTCGGTCCCGTCGGCGAGGACGTCGCGGAGGGAGCGACGCTCTACGAACCGGGCCACCAGTTGCGGCCGTCGGATCTGGGTCTCCTGAAGTCGGTCGGTGTCACGGAGGTCGCCGTCCACGAACCGCCGACCGTCGGCGTGATTCCGACCGGCGAGGAGTTGGTTCAGACCGACCCGAACCCCGGCGAAGTCATCGAGACGAACGGCCTCACCGTCTCCCACCTCGCGAAACGGTGGGGGGCGGTCCCGACCTACCGCGACGTCGTCACCGACGACCCCGAGGCCATCCGGGCGGCGATCCAGCGCGACCTGACGAAAGACGTCGTCGTCCTCACCGGCGGGTCGTCCGTCGGCGCACGCGACTACACCCACGAGGTCGTCGACGAACTCGGCGAGGTGCTCGTCCACGGCGTCGCACTCAAACCCGGCCACCCGGTCGGTCTCGGTGTCGTCGAGGAGACGCCGGTGCTGATGCTGCCGGGCTACCCGGTGGCCTGCATCATCAACGCCGTCCAGTTCCTCCGGCCCGTCCTGAAACGGATCGGCAACCTCCCCGAGAACCCCCTTCCGACCGTCGAGGCACGGCTGACGCGCAAGATCCCGAGCGAGCCCGGGACGCGCACGTACGCCCGTGTGAAGCTCGAAGAGGCCGTCGTCGACGAAGTCAGAGGGGACGAGTCGAACGGCGAACCGCTCTGCGAGACGGTGGCCACGCCGACCCGAGCGAGCGGTTCGGGTATCCTCTCGAGTGTCGCCCTCGCCGACGGCTGGGTCGTCGTTCCCGAGGAGACGGAGGGGTACGACGAGGGAACCACCGTCGCCGTCGAAGACTGGGAGTGGTCGGCATGAGCGACCGAAAGCAGTTCCGCGATCTGGCGACGCCCGAGGCAGCCCGCGACGCCATCGATTCGCTGAACCTCACACCCGCTCCCGAGACGGTCCCGTTGGACGAAGCACGCGGGCGCGTCCTCGCCGAGCGGGTCGACGCCGAACTCGACGTGCCCGGATTCGATCGGGCGAGCATGGACGGCTACGCCGTTCGAGCGCGCGACACCTTCGGTGCGGACGAGGCCGATCCCGTCCTCCTCGATCTGATCGGCGAGGTCCACGCGGGAGCGAAACCCGACGTGACGGTCGAACCGGGAACCTGTGCGGAGATTTCGACGGGTGCGGTGATGCCCGACGGTGCGGACGCGGTCTTGATGGTCGAGAAGACGGACGACCGGGGGGACCAGATCGCGTTCCGTTCGGCGGTCGCGCCCGGCGACTCGGTCATGCTCGCCGGAGCCGACATCGCCGCCGGGGCGCGCGGACTCGGTCCCGGAACGCGGGTCACGCCCCGCGAAATCGGGCTCCTCTCGGCGCTCGGCGTCGACGAGGTACCCGTCCGCGGTCGGCCGCGCGTCGGTATCATCTCGACCGGCGACGAACTCGTCCGGCCCGGCGGCGACCTCGATTCGGCCGCCGGACAGATCTACGACGTGAACAGCTACACCGTCGCCGCAGGCGTCGAGGAGGCGGGCGGCGAGGCGGTGCTCTACCCCCACGCGGGCGACGACTACGACGAGATGGAGCGCATCCTCGTCGACGCCGCCGACGAGTGTGACCTCGTACTCTCCTCCGGATCGACCTCCGCCAGTGCCGTCGACGTGATCTACCGCGTGATCGAATCTCGCGGCGAACTCCTGCTCCACGGCGTCGCCGTCAAGCCGGGTAAGCCGATGCTGGTCGGACGGCTCGATGGGTCCGGGCCCGATGGGGACGACACCGACGCCGAGACGGAGAACCCGCATTCCGCCTACATCGGCCTCCCCGGCTACCCGGTCTCGGCGCTCACCATCTTCCGGACGTTCGTCGCCCCGGCGATCCGCCAGGCGGCCGGTATCCCCGAATCCCGAACCGCGACGGTCTCGGGTCGCATGGCCGTCCAGGAGCGGTACAGCGAGGGTCGGATGCGACTGATGCCCGTCGGACTCACCGAGGACGGCGACGGGGAGACGCTGGTTTACCCGGTCGACAAGGGGAGCGGCGCGACGACGAGCCTCGTCGAGGCCGACGGCATCGTCGAAGTCCACCCGGACACGGAGTACCTCGCGGAGGGTGAGGAAGTCGAAGTCCGTCTGTTCTCGCCGGACGTGCGCGTGCCGACGCTCTTCGGCGTCGGCGAGGACGACCCTGCGCTCTCGCGCTTGCTCGACCGACTTTCGAACCCTCGATACCTCGCCCTCGGGAGCCGTCAAGGCCTGCGTCGCCTCCGCGACGGCGTCCCGGACGTCGCGGTCGCCGCCGGAGCGCGAGCCTCGGACGCGGTCGTGAACGGCGATGCGGTCGCCCTCGGCGGGTGGACCCGCGAGTGGGGACTCGTGGTTCCCGCCGGGAACCCGGACGACCTCTCCGAACTCGCAGACCTCGTCGACCGCGACGTGCGATTTGTCAACCGCGACAGCAGTTCGGGGCTCCGGACCGACCTCGGCAACGCCATCGCTGATCTCGCCGACGAACGCGGCATCGAACGCCACGAACTCGTCGAATCCATCGACGGCTTCGACCTCTCGGTAAAAGCTCACGAGAGCCCCGCCCGAAAGGTACTCGACGGGTCCGCCGACGCCGGAATCGGCCTCCGTGCGACGGCCGAAAAACTCGGCCTCGACTTCGTCTCGCTGGGGACACAAGACGTCGTCGTGCTAGCGAACCCGAAACGAACTGGTAAGCCCGGTGTCGAGGAATTCGAGACGGCTCTCGACGACGTAGACGAGGTGTTGTCGGGGCTTACGGGCTACGAATTGGCGTGAGTCGATGAGAGCGGTCGAGCAAGCGACGCTCGGCCGAGAAACCGTGGGATGGGATTGAAAGGGGCCGCGGTCTCAGTCAGCCCAGACGAAGTAAGCACCGCAGTTGAGCGACCGAAGGGAGCGAAACGAGGAGCACAGCGAGTCGCGGCGGCCGAGACCGCGGGGGCTTTCGAAGTCGTCTCGTTTCTTGTTGCTGACTGGCCGAGTGCGAGACAAAGCAAGGGTCTGACTGAGTCAACAGTACCTCGAAAGCCCCCGCAGTCTCGGCTCCCAGGACTCGTTGTCGTTCGAAAGGCGCTTCGCGCCTTTCGTGATGTCGTCAGACCTGCAGAGCAGGTCTGACTGCTAACCAGAAATCTGAGATCTCTGGTAATGTTGCCAGAACGCGGAGCTTTCTGACCGCAAGCAGGAAATCGTAGCGTTCCTGCAATGACGGGAGAGCTTCGTTCTCCCGAACCACGGTCCTCGGACTTCGTCCTGCGGTCCTTGCGTCGTCCCCCAGAAATCGAAGATTTCTGGTGTGCGGACGAGAGGCTCTGCGTCTCGTCAACGTCACCAGAGGCGGAGCTTCCGGCTGGCTCACGAGAGCGTTGCTCTCGTGAACGTCGGGGTTCGCCGATAAGTCGGCCCCTTTCAGTCCCACCCGTGCCGGTTGATCGGCTGGCATCGAGTGTCCAAGGATCCCCTTCGAAAAACCCGAAACCACTTCTCGCTTCGAATATCAACCACTCAACATGGCGTGGACCATCGCTGCCGACACTCTCCGCTATTGCCCGCTCTGCGCGACTTCCCTCATTTCCAACTCAACACACGCCGGACCGCGTCCACACTGCCCAGACTGCGAGTTGACGATTTATCGGAATCCCGTGCCGATGGGCCGAGCGACAGTCGTCGACGGCGACAGCGCCCTGCTCATCGAGCGCGGTCGGGGCGGGGACGTCGGGTCGTGGGCGCTCGCGGGTGGGCACGTCGAGTTCGACGAATCGCCGCGCGTCGCCGCGTCCCGCGAGCTAGAAGAGGAAACCGGACTCGCGGTCGATCCCGACGACCTCGAACTCGTTGGCGACGGGTTTCTGGACTTCGGAAACGGCTTCACGATGGTCTCGTTCAACTACGCCGCGCCACGCTCTGCGGCCGAGGGAGTCGTCGAGGCAGGTGACGACGCTGCCGACGCTCGGTTCTGGTCGCGTGAGGAACTCGTAGAGAACACGCCGCTCTTCCGCGCGTCAGGGCTAGGTCAGGTGCTCGATGCCATCGCGTCGGTCGGGCGAAATTGACCGATCAGTCGTTGTCGACGAACGTCCTCGATTCGACGTCGCGGAGTTCTGCGAACGACGTGATTCGATAATCGCCGAGGACACACTGTCCGCGGCGCATCGGATCGTGACGTTCGATGTGGATGCCGTCGAGTCCGGCGTTCCACGCCGCGCCGATATCGTTCGACCCGTCGCCCGCGAGGACGCCGCGCGGACCGCTACCGCCGTCGGCTTGGATGCGTCCGTCGCTCGACGCCCCCTGTCCGTCGTCGACGCCCAACTGCGACATGGCGTACTCGACGGGCGCGGGGTCGGGCTTCCACCCCGTGTCGTTCGTACAGCAGACGACGACGTCGAACCAGTCGCGGATGTCGAGATGATCGAGGACGGGGTCTGTGAGGAACCGCTGGCAGTGGGTCACGAGTCCGATCGGAACGTCGAGCGACTGGACGAACTCGGCGGCGTCGGCGTGGAGCGTCGTCGCCTCGGCGCGGACCTGCGGGTCCTCCTCGGCGTGGAACGCGGGCCAGAACTCGGAGGGGTCGATGCCCCACTCCCTGAGTTTCGGGTCGCGCGCGCCGCCCAGTCCGTGCCAGATGATCTCCGCCTCGCGGTCGGAAAAAGGGCGGTCCAATCTGTCGCCGACCCTGTCGAAAACGTCTCGCGTGTACGACCACTCGGCGTCGACGAGCGTTCCGTCGAGATCGAACAGCCAGAAATCGTAGCCACCGGCCTCCATAGTGGACTAACCCGTAGGCGTTCCGGGAGTAAGGATGTTCCGGCGTCCGTCACCTTCCGCGAGGGTGCGATCGAAGCGCAGTCGTGTGATCGAAGCGCAGTCGTGTGACTGACCGCCGATACGCTCCCGTCGTTCGTCCGGGTCCGCGCTTCCGATCGGCCGGATTGCGTCTTACGGAGATATGAGTCGACGACGGCGATTGGGACACGAGAACGTTTTTGACTACCCGAATTGTAGATAGAATAATGACACAAACGGTGCGTATCGACTGGACGACCGCTCTCAATACGGTCGGGTTCTATATTGTCGGATTCATGCTGTTCTTCGTCATGGCTTCGTTTATCTGGTTCGGCAGGAGCCAAAGTTATCTGCCGTATCTGTTCGGCATCGCAGTCGCGGCCGCGTATCTGTTCTATCACGGCATTGGCTCCGAGAGCGTGCGTCGTTTCCGCAGTCGGGGTCCGGAACGCTTCTCTGAAGACGGCTCACAGTCCCCGACCGACGAGTCCATCGACTCGTTCAAGAGTCAGTACGTCTCCGGTTCCATCTCCGAGGCCGAGTTCGAAGATCGAATCGAGGAACTGCTGTCCGACGATTCGGCGAGCGTCAGTGCAGAGCAGGTAGAAGCCGAGCGCTGAACGCGATTGGAGCGTCGGCCCCGACTTCGTATTCTACTCGAAAAATCGGCTCGCCCCTCGTCATCGTTCCGTTGTTGTTGTCGCTACACCTCCGCGATGTGCGCCCATCCGAGACACGGATCGGTGAATCACTATCCTCCGCCGTCGCACCCTCGCGCCGGCAAGTGTTCGCGCCACGAAGGCGCGAACGACCGCTGCCGCTTCGTCGCCACACCTTCGCGGCGGCAAGTGTGCACGCCACGAGGCGTGCACGTCCGCTGCCGCTTCGTCGTTCTCACACCACCCGAATCGAACTCCCCAAGTACTTGTGGAGCACGTCGTCGACGCTCTCGGCGTCGAAGGCGTTCACGCCGCCGGTACCGTCGATCTCGTCTGCGATCGCGTCTTTCAGCGCGTCGAGGTGGGCCGCGTCCGTCTCTAACTCGCTGAATCGAACCGACGAGACCGGAACGCCGAGGTGATCGGTGAGTCGCTCTCTCAGGTACGACTCGTCGTTCACGTTCCCCCGCCAGAGCGCGTCTCGGAAGAACAGCCAACCGGACTCTGCGAGGAGCGTGTGTCGATCCGAGGCAGTCTCACCCGGCGGGTCTGCCGGTCGCCGGAGTACCGTCTCGAACTCGTTCGGGTCGACGCGGACGCCCGGTGGATCGAGTCGAAAGCGGACGCGGAACACGTACGCGGCGTCCACGATCAGTACTCGTCGTCGAACATCTCCGCCACTCGGATGTCCTTCTCCGTGATGCCACCCTCCTCGTGGCTGGTCAACCGAACTTCGACCTCGTCGTAGCGGACGGTGATCTCTGGGTGATGGAACTCTTCGTCGGCGATCTCGCCGACGTTCGTGACGAAGGAGATTCCCTTCAGATAGTCGTCGAACTCGTAGACGCGGACGATCTCGTCTCCGTCTCGCTCCCACGCCTCCGGCAGTCGGTCCTGTACTTCCTCGTCGTCGAGCACGTCAGCCATAATTCTGACAACAATCCGGGAATGGATAATCGTTTCCTCGAATTGTGGCTGCCGTTACGGTTTCTCCCCGATCAAATTCAATCTAGTTGATGTTTCGTTCGAGTCGATCTCGTCTACTCTATCTCGTTCTCATCGGTCAAACAACCCCGATCACGAGGATCAAGAGTCCGACGACGAGTAACACGGCCCCGAGGCCCAGTCTCACGCTCGCATAGCGTCTACTACCGACCAGTTCCGCTTCCGAGTGATCCGAGATGAAGAACATCCCCGATTCCTCGACGTCGTCGTCACCAGTGACCTCCCGAATCTCTAGCGTCTCGGGTCCGCCGCCCCACACGTTCTCCGATCCCTCGCGCTTGACCGCCGTACCGTAGACGTACACCTCCTCTCCGGGTCGAATCAGGTGCTGATCGTATCGACGATCCCCGACCTGATTTCCCCAGTCGAGTGCTTTGATCAGTGCCTGATTGGACGGCCCCGGGGTCCCCGAGAGCGACAGAAACTCACGGATCGGTTCCGGCGGATCCTCGGGGCCCGGGACGCGAATCTGCGCCTCGGCGGTCGTGTCGATGTCGACGGTGGCACCCGGCTTCGGGCGGACCAACACCTCGCCAGTTCCGTCGTCGACGAGGAACGGAGATCCGATGACGCCGCTGCCGACTGACTTCCACGACGAATGTTTCCCCGACTCCTCCCACTCCCGAATCTTCCACTCGGCGACGAGACAGGTGTCTTCGGTGAACGGTGCGCGAACGCCCCCCTCGTCGCTCGGCTTCGCCGTTCCGGCGATCTCGACCGGCCCTTCGGTAATTGATCTGACCGTACTCGTCTCGGTCGACTCCATCAACTGTCGCTGTCGTCGTCGCGTATACCCCTCGTACACCAGCCATGCACCGGCACCAGCCATGAGGGCACCGAGTACGAGAGTGACCAATCCTGCCATGGACGGACTGACAGTTCGGAAACTAAATACTTTTACTCTGATTTCGTCGATATCCTCGGGTCAGGTCACCGTAGTCGTCATCGGCGCGGCCGTTCGAAGTCGGCCGGGAAAATCAGTCGTCAGAAACCTGTTCGAGCACTCGCGCCGGCACGTCGTCGGAGGCGTCCTCCGGGAGCGACGAGGACTGCCCGTCGAAGTCTGGATCGAAGAGTTGCATCGCAGTCTGGATCGTCGACCAGTCGTCCTCGGCGGCCGCCTCGCGGAGACTCTTCGTCGGCGCGGAGAGCAACTGACCGACGAGCGCGTCCGCCATCGCGGCGACCGTCTCGCGCTGTTCGTCGGTCAACTCACCCTGTGCGTCGAGTTTCGACAGGGCGGTGGCGACTTCGCGCTCTTTGACCCGCTCTGCGCCCTCGTACATCGCGCTGATGGCGTCGTCGGCACGCTTGCGCTTGTAGCCGTCGAGGAGCCTATCGAACTCGTCGTCGATCATGGCGACGACGCGTTCTGCCTCCTCCTGGCGCTGATCGCGCGTCTCGTCGGTGACCGCTTCCAGCGCGTCGATGTCGTAGACGGTCACACCGTCGAGTGCGGCCACGTCCGGGGCGATGTCGCGCGGTTGCGCGAGGTCGATGAGGACCGTCTCCCCCGCGTCGGCGAGGTCGTCGTAGTCGAGGACGAACCCGTCGTTACTCGTCGCCGTCATGACGAGATCGGCGGCGGCGACGGCCGCCGGAAGCGCGTTGAGTCCGATCGCGCTCGCGTCGACGTCGGCTTCCGAAGCGACGTGCGCGGCGTGCGGGACTGTCCGGTTGGCGATGACGACGCGCCCGATCGACGTCCGTTCGAGCGCGCGTGTGGCGAGGTTTCCCATCTCTCCTGCACCGACGACGAGCGCCGTCGCGTCGGTCAAGTCGAGTTCCGTCTCCGCCAACTCGACGGCGGCGTTGCCCAGCGACAGGACGCCCTCGTTGATCTTCGTCTCGGTTCGTGCGCGTTCGCCGACGTGGATCGCCTTCGACAGCGCGTCTTCGAGCATCGGACCGATACCCTCTACGGCGCGTGCCTCCTCGGTCGATCGCTTCAGTTGTCCGAGAATTTGGTCTTCGCCGAGGACGAGCGATTCGAGTCCCGCGGCGACACGCATCAGGTGGCGGATGCCCTCTTCGTGGTCGAACGCGACGACGGCACCGTCGCGAACGTCGGGTGCGAAGTCGGCGAGCGCGCGGCGGCCGGTGGCTGCATCGTCGGCGACGACGTACGCCTCGGCCCGGTTGCACGTCTGCAGCGCGAACGCTTCGTCGATCCCGTCGCGAGCGAGCAGCGACGAGACGGCGGTCCGTTCGTCGGTCTTGCAGGCGTGTTCGATCTCGTCGATGCTGGCCCACCGATAGGAGACGCTGACACCGGAGATGACGCCCGTCGTCACCGCGACTCACCTCGCTCGTTCCGTATCACTCGATCTGCCTCTTTGCGTGCGTTCGGGATGCCCACACGTAAAGCCTTCCAAACGTGCGGTGATCGCACAACCCGATCGACGGCCGCACGACGTTCTGCGGGCGGGACGCCCTCCTCCTGCAGTTTGGATCGAATCTCGCCGGTCAACTCGGCCATCGCTCCCGCGTCCCGTATCTCGTCTTCGATCCGCTCGCGGAGGTACTTCGAGAGCGCCGGACTCGCCCCGCTCGTCGAGACGGCGACAGTCACGTCACCGTCGCGGACGGTCGCGGGCACGACGACGCTTCCGGCGTCTCGCCCGCCCGAGCGATCCGCCCGATTGACCAGCGCACCCCGCTCGCGGGCGGCCGCCTCCGCGGCTTCGTTGACCGCCTCGTCGTCAGTCGCCGCCACGACCAACGCCGGTTCGAAGCGGCCCACCCACTCGTCGACCGCCTCCGGTCCCGGTGCGGCCCGAACCAACTCGGCACCGCCCCAGTCGCCGTCGACGAACTCGGGACTGACGACGACCGTTCGCGCCTCGCGGGCGAACCGGCGCGCCTTCCGAGCGCCGACACGGCCGCCGCCGAGTATCAACACCGTCTCGCCGTCGAAATCGTGGAAGAGTGGGATCACGTGTTTGGTTGTGTCGAGGTGGTCTTCGAGCGATTCGTCGCGTCTGATCGGCCTCCCGCCCGACGCCGATCCCGACTACTCGGTGTTGGCGTCGGCGCGCTCTACCATCCGGATGCCGGTCTTCTTCAGGATACGCGTCGAGAACAGCGTATCCCAGTTGGCGTCGTTGCTATCTTCGTCTGAACCGTCCGCGGCGGCCGAGTCTGCCTCCTCGCTCACGTCCCAGTACTCGGCCATCGTCTCGCGGACCTGCTCGATCCGCCGCCGACTCTCGGCCTCGCTGCGCCCGTGGGTCATGGCGAAGAAGTTGTACGGCCAGACGCCCTCGTGGCGCGGTCGCTGGTAACAGTGCGTGACGAAGTCGAGCGAGGCGACCGCGGGGCCGACTTCGTCGACGAGGTCGTCGGGGACGTTCCAGACTGTCATCCCGTTCTCCGTGTAGCCGAGGGCGTAGTGGTTCGGGATGACGCCGACCCGCCGGACCTTCCCCTCCAGATCGAAGCGCTTGATCGTCTCGACGACCCACGCCGTCTCCGCGCCGAGCGCGTCGGCGACGTCCGCGTAGGGCGTCTCCGTGATCGGCAACCCGCCCTGAATCTCGAGGACGAGGTCGCGTTCGTCGGGGGTGAGCGTCGACCGACCGCTCGGCTCCACGTCGGGACCGAGGTGCGAGAGGTCGACGTCGCCGTCCGAAATCGGGCCGTCGAGGAGGAACTTCGCCTCGACGCGGAACTCCCGAACCTTCGGCAGATTGTACGTCGCCTCGCCGGTCTCGGATTCGATCTCGGCCAGCACCTCCTCGACTCGGTCCTCGCGGGCGACCGAGACGACGAACCACATGTTGAGGTACGGATGCTCGCGTTCGTAGTTGTGAGCCACCTCGCGGTGAGCGTTCACCAGTTCGGCCACCTCGTCGTACCGTTCGGGGGGTGCGTGCGTCGCGACGAGCGTCGCCGTGCCACCGATCTCCTCGGCGTTGACGAGCGCCCCGAAGCGCGTGAGAACTCCCGACTCGTCGAGTTCCCGGACGCGCTCGCAGAGTTCCGTCGCCGTGACTTCGACGCCCCGCTCGCGCAGGGCCGCCGCGGCCGGTTCGAACGGCCGCTCGACGACCGGAAACCCTCCCTGAAAGGCGTTGACGATGGCGCGGTCGAGCGTCGACAGTTCCGCGTCCATCCGTTGCATACTCCGGTCTCGGGACGCACGGCGGATAAGCGTCTCGAAGCGTCGGCCGACCGTCGCGACTCCGCCGACTTCCGGCAGTCGGTCTCGACTCACGAGGACGAGCGAAAGAGCGATTCCCTCACCCCTCGTCTACGATATCATGCTCGACGGTTCGACACTCTCACAGGCGGTACTCGCGTTCATCCGCGACTACGGCCTGTTTGCCCTCTTCATCTATCTGGTGCTCGAAACCTCCCTCGTCCTCCACTTCGTGCCGAGCGAGGTCGTCGTCCCCGTCGCGGCCTCACAGCTAGTTCGCGGTCCGACCTCCTTCGTCGCCTTCGTCGTCGTCGCGACCGCGGGCACGACGTGTGGGTCGCTCTTTCCCTACACGCTATTCGGTCGGTACGGCCGCGACCTCGCGGACCGCTACGGGCGGTACGTCCGCCTTTCGTCCACCGATATTGATCGCGGCGAACGCTGGTTCCGTCGGTGGGGACAGACCTCGGTCTTTTGGGGGCGCGTGATCCCGTTCGTCCGCACGCTCATCTCCGTTCCTGCCGGATTAACCGAGCTACCGCTGTATCGGTTTTTGATCTACACGGCGGCCGGTACGGCGATTTACAACACGACGCTCACCTACCTCGTCTACTCGGGCGGGAAGTCGCGTTCTCCCCTCGCGACGATCGTCACCGGCTTCTTCTCGGCGGTTACCCTCTACGCCCGCTACACCTTGACGCACCCGCAGGTCGTCGCTGGCCTCGTGACGGTCGTCGTCGCCGTCGCTGGCTACGTCTGGCTACGGAGAGAATGGATTCGAGCCAACCCGGCGGCCGCGAAGCGACAGACCGTCTCCACGATTCGGACCGTCGGCGTCTGCGGCGGCGCCCTGTTCGTCTTCGCGGGTCTCGTCGACCCCGACAACGCGTTCGCGCTCCTGATGTGGATCTGGGACGATCCGACGACGCTCGTCGGTCTTGGACTGTCGAAGACGCTCGCCCTCACGGCCGTCGGCGTCGTCTTCGCACTGGGGGCGTTCGCCCTCGCCGTTCTCGTCGCTCACACGCCGTTCGGTCGACTCGCGGGAGCTGTTCGGCAACGCTTTCGAACGGATGCGTCGGTGACGGATGGGTCGGGCGCGTCGTCGGGACCGCAATCGGGAACGGGGTCGTCGGCTACTCGCCCTCGACGCCCGTGACCCGCTCGACGCGGTCCATCTCCGCGACGTCGTCTACGATCGCTTCGTGATCGGCGGTCGCTTCGTAGTAGAACACGAGGTCGAAGGTTCCCTTGCGGAGCAACTGCTGGCACTCCCAGACGAACTCGTCGTCGTCCAGCGACTTGCCCTGGAACTGGTTCGACGCGAAGTTCGTGTCGTCGTTTCCGGCGTAGATGTACGACTCGCCCTTCCCGGCGCGGGCGGCGATGACGTCGTTGAGTTCGACGGTCAACTCGTGCATCTCCAGATCCTCCTGACTCGCCAGATCCGTGTGGACGATGAGGCCGTTGAGCCGGATGTCGCCGGGTTCGAGCAGCGCTTTCGTCCGCTTGTAGAGGTCGTCGTCGACTGCGTCGGGCATTGTCCACTGGTTCGGCCGGCCGACTTAAACGGCTCACGGTTCCGCGCCGCCGAGTCGACGGTCCCAACACGATCGGGACCCGCCCATCGGCCCGACTGCTGTCACGCCCCGTGCCGACGCCCGACACAAAACACACATACTTGTAGATAATCTCTCTTTGCAGTAAGAACATGTTCGAGTGGGTTCGTGGCGGCTTCGATCGGGCGTACGAGCGCCTGCTACGACGCGAAATCGGCGACGGGCCGACGCACGTCGCCATCATTCAAGACGGGAATCGACGCTACGCGAGAAAGCGCGGCGGCGACGCGCCGGACGGGCACCGGGCGGGAGCCGAGACGACCGAGCGCGTCCTCGACTGGTGTGACGACCTCGGGATCGAGGAACTCACGCTCTATGCCTTCTCGACGGAGAATTTCAATCGACCGGACGAGGAGAACGAACCGTTGTTCGATCTGCTGGAAGACAAACTCTTAGAGTTCGCCGACGCCGACCGCGTCCACGAAAATGACGTGCGGATTCAGGCGATCGGCGACGTCGACCGCCTCCCGAAACGCGTCCGCGAGGCCGTCGACTACGCCGAGGAGCGCACTGAGGGGTACGACCAGTTCCGCCTGAACATCGCGCTCGCCTACGGCGGTCGAAACGAACTCCTCCGCGCCGCGCGCGATGTGGCCACCGCCGTCCGCGACGGGAATCTCGCCGCCGCCGACGTCGGCGTCGCCGAAGTCGAGTGTCGACTCTACCGCCAACCGATCCGCGACGTCGACCTCATCATCCGAACCGGCGGCGACGAGCGCACCTCGAACTTCCTCCCGTGGCACGCCAACGGCAACGAAGCCGCCGTCTACTTCTGTGCGCCCTACTGGCCGGAGTTCTCGAAGGCCGACTTCCTCCGCGGCATCCGAACCTACCAGTCGCGCTCGGCGTCGTGGCAACGCACGCGCACCGAACGCGCCGCCGCACTCGTTCGCGCCGTCGCGGAAGTCGAACTCGTCGAGGCGCGGACCGTCGCGAGTCGACTCCGCGAGCAACTCCCGCGCCGCAGTGCCGACGAACTCTCCGAAGAACTCTCGAACGACCTCGCCGACTGAGGCTCGTCTCGAACGCCTCGAACCGACTCGGAAGCGGTACCTACATTGTGACTGATAGAATACGTACGGCGAGAATGACATCCCAGTCGACAAATGCCCTCCTCTTCGGGATCGCCGTTATCGCCTTCGGCGGTTGCTTGGAACTCTCTGGCCGATCGGGCGGACTGGTCGTCGCGGACGCGGGTATTCTCTTCGCCGTGACTGCGTTCTTGAGCGGCTACGCGTCGGATTACCTCGCCTCCGGCATCCCAGACACCGAAGCTGCTGACGGTGAACGAGCGTAGACGCCGACCGCTCGCAGCGTGAGTTGGCCTAGCGGCCAAATTTCCGAAAGACTCGCGGGCTCGTCTTTCGACGTTCGGTCTATCGACCGAACCTCCGCTGGCGGTTCTGGTAATCCAACACCGCTCGGAGGTAGTCGCGTCGGCGGAAGTCCCGCCAGTTGACGTCGGTGAAGTAGAGTTCAGAGTAGACGGACTGCCAGATCATGAAATCCGAGAGACGCTCTGCGCCCGTCTTGATGACGAGGTCTGGCTCGTCGGGGAAGACGAGTCGCTCCTCGATGTCCGCCTCGTCGATGTCGTCGGGATCGAGTCGTCCCGCCTCGACCTCGGTGGCGATCCCACGGACCGTCTCGGCGAACTCGCGTTTCCCGCCGAGGCCGATACTCACCTGAATCGGCGCGTCGGCGCGTTCTGTGTCCCCCGGCCCGCGAACCGCGATCGGCCGCGGCGCGTCGACCTGCTGGAGTTCGCGTTCGAGCGTCGGCGCGACGGCTTCGTCGAGGACGCTGACTGAGACGGTGACTTGCTCGGCACCGAACTCGAACGCCCAACTGAGGAACCGTTCGAGCGTCTCGTACGCGCCCTGTTCTAGCAGGTCGCGCTCCGTGATGACCACCGCGACGTGCGCCGGTGGTTCGGCGGTATGACGGCGATGGCGAGCGGCGAGATAGGCGTCGTAGAGTCCCACACTCGCCGAATCGTCCGGAGGCATCTAAACGCCTTCGTGTGCACCTGTTCGTCCCTCCCCGCCGACCGCGACCGTGGACCGACCACACCGTCGAAACGAGATCGAAGCGAGAACGTCGACCGTTCGTGTTGACAAACATTCATATTCAAGCGATTGGTTCATCTATCTACATTTTCTATAGTATGCCGCCCAACGGGGGCATGCTCGATGGTTCGAACCGAGACTGGTTCCGGTCGGAGTCGGTCGAAGGACCGCACGCATACACTCTTCCGACCGGAGTTTCCCAGTTACCGACGTCGACGCGTCCGTCTGTCGTTCGTACGGAGCGCTCGTACTCACGGGGTGTACCCGAATGCTAGCTGCGCGGAGTGATCGGTTCAGGGAACGACGCGATTCTCGATAATTCAGGAGTTCTGAACGTCGACGCGCTCACGGACGGATTTCGTCGATACGGACGCCGTCGCACTGGTGTCGGGAGGGTTAAGTGGCAGTCCGCGATATCCGGGAGTGTGACATCGTCACTCCGGCGTGCAGGTGGGTTCGCCGCTGTGGGAACGCTTGCGCTCGCGACTCCCGCCCTCGGCTCCCGCGTCATCGTGCTGTTCGCGGCCGTCGCCGCCTTGGCATTTGTCGTCGACGACGGTCCGATGTTCGAACTGTTCGCACGTCCGGGTGACCGACAGGACGGCCGACTGAACGGCCTTCTCGGCTTTGCACTCGCTGCGGCCGGACTCGCCCTCCTCGCGACCGTGTTACGGCGTGAGTTCCTCCCGGTCGACGCGTTCGTCGCGTCGATCCTCATCCTCGCCTACGGCAATCTCGGCGAACAGTTGGTCGAGGCGTACTCGTCGGACTTGTTCCTTCGAGCCGCCGGCTTCACCGGCTTCGGATTCCTCGGCGGACTGATCGGACAGGTCGCGGTTCGATTCGTCGCGACCGGCGACCTCGCGCTCCCGCTCGTCACGTTCCTCGCCGCGACGGGTGCGCTCGTCGCTGCGCTCCTTCGCTCGGTTCTGTACAAACGTGACGACCCGCTGGTGCTGTTCTTCGTCGGTCTCTTGCTCGGGTTACTCCTCATGCTGACGTCCTCCGTGTCGGCCCCCGAAATCGCCATCGCGCTCGTGCTGGCGGTCGGGTTCGGGTACGTCGCCTACGCGCTCGATACTGCGTCGGTGACGGGAATGCTGACGGGCGTCCTGCTGAGTCTGCTCACGATCGTCCTCGGCGGACTCGGCTGGTTTGCCGTCCTCATCTCGTTTTTCGGTATCGGCGGCCTCTCGTCGAAGTTCCGGTACGAGGCCAAGCGACGCCGCGGTGTCGCGCAGGAAAACGACGGCGCGCGCGGGAGCGGCAACGTCCTCGGTAACGCCGCCGTCGCGCTCGTCGCCGTCATCGGCTATGCGGCCAGTGCGAACGCTTCGGTCGACAGCCTCTACTTCGTGTTCGCGTTCGCCGGTTCACTCGCGGCGGCGATGAGCGATACGCTCTCCAGCGAGATCGGCGGCCTGTTCGACCGACCGCGACTCATCACGACCTTCAAACGCGTCGACCCCGGAACTGACGGCGGCGTGACCTGGCAAGGGGAACTCGCCGGCTTCTGTGGTGCGATACTCGTCGCGCTCATCGCGACCCTATTCGTTTCGCCGAACGATCCGATTCTCTCGGCCGAGATCATCGTCTTCGGAGGCGTCATCGGCATGACCGTCGACAGCGTTCTCGGCGCGACAGTCGAGGGCGACCGCCTCAACAACCAATCGGTTAACTTCTTCGCGACGCTCGCAGGTGCGATCGCCAGCGTCCTCCTCGCGATCGTGGTGGTGAGTCCATGACGTCGTTCGATATCGACGAATTCGTCACGCGAACCGAGACCGTTCGATACGCGACCGCGACGGACCTCGCGACCCTCCGCAGACTCCAGACGTACCTCGCGGAGTACTCTCCCGAACTGCTCGACTACGGTGTCGTCGTCGGCGACACGCTCGTCTCGGTCACCGGGTCAGAGAACCCTCGCTCTATGGACGGGGACGGAAACGGCGATGACCCCGGCGATTCGGCCGGCACCTCGATCTCTGCCGATGCGCCAGACTCGCCTGACGACCCGGTCGGCTATCTCCTCCCGATCCGAACCGACGGTGTCGCGGGCGGCGGTCACGCCCCCGCCGTCGGCGATGGGGCGTCGGCGCCCCGACGTCGCGGTCAGGAGGTCCACGTCGCCGAACTGGTGGTCGCACCTGCGCATCGACGCGCCGGTCACGCCACGGCCCTCTTAGACGCGCTGTTCGCGTCGCTCGAACCCGGAACGCGGGTGACGCTCGCGGTCGCTCCCGACAACGACCCGGCACTGGCGCTCTACGACCGATACGGCTTCGAGCAGTTCGACCGCCGTGAGGATTTCTTCGACGACGGCCCTGCGTTGCTATTCGAACGCGAGGCGTGAACGGCGTCGACGTCCACTCCCGACTCCCCCGCAGAAAAACCGAATTTTCACTCGACGGTCAACTGATCGGCCGTGAGGACGCGTACGCTGACTGGTCGCTTGACGAATTCGCCGGTCGAGCGGGCGACGATGCGTTCGACACCACGCTGAGCGGCGACGTCGAGGACGCGTTGATCGAGTTCGTCGTCGAGGACGACGACCCGGGGGACTGCGTCGACATCGGCGTCGGCGATGGCGTCGAACGTCTCGTGGGTCGGCAGTTCTGCGAGCGCGTAGCCGTCGCCGTCGAGCAATCGGGCGTGGGTCGTCTCCGCCGAGATGACCTCCCGGACGTGCTCGTGAAGCGAGGGTGCCGCCTCTTCGGCGTCCGAGTCGACCGCCTCGGCGTCGGTCACAGCGTCTTCGGTGTCGGCTGGGTCCGCCGTGGATTCGTCTTCGTCCGATGTGTCGTCCGTCTCGTCGATCGGTTCTCCGTGTTCGACGTCCCGTTCGCCCGCTGGTTCGGTGAGTGGAGCCGTCGGAGACTCAGTCGTCTCCGGCGACTCCGTGCGAGGGTCTTCGGATTCCTCCGGGGCGGGCCGCGCGCTCCCATCCGTGGCCGCGATGGCCTCCGAGGCCGTCGACGGAGAACCGGAGTTGCTCGTGAACGTCTCGTACGGCACTTTCTCCCGGAGCGCCGACATGACTTCGTGGCGGGCGAGGTCCTCGACCGACCGACCCTTCGGCGCGAACGCGACGTAGTCGACGTCGCCGATCTGTGAGAGTTCGCGCAGGATGAGTTCGCCGCCGCGGTCGCCGTCGAGGAACGCGGTGACGTTGCGCTCTTGGGTCAACTCGGCGACGGCGTCGGGGACGTTCGTCCCCTCGACGGCGACGGCGTTCTTGATTCCGTAGCGCAGAAGCGTCAGGACGTCTGCACGGCCCTCGACGACGACGATTGCGTCCGAAGTGTCGACGTGTGGCCCGGCGGGGAAGCCCGCGTAGTCGGTGATGTTCTCGATGCGGACCGACTCGCGAACCTCTTCTAAGATCTCGCGACTCGTCATGACACTCTCGTCGAACGAGTCGGCGAGGAGTTCTTTCGCCCGGTTGACAACCGACCGGCGCTTGGCCGCGCGAACGTCTTCGATGTCGGTGATCTCGACGTTCGATTGGCACGGACCGACTCGGGTGATGGTTTCGAGCGAGGCGGCGAGGATAGACGTCTCGACTTTGTCGAGACTGCTCGCGATCGTTATCTCGCCGAACGACTGACCGTTCTCGCTCGCGATTTCGACGTCTATACGTCCGACTTTCGACGACTGCTGGAGGTCGCGGAGATCGAGTTCGTCTCCGAGCAATCCCTCCGTTTGCCCGAAGATGGCACCGACGACGTCACTCCGCTCGACGACGCCGTCGGCGGTGATGGCCGCGTGAATGAGGTATTTTGCTGTATCGTCCATGATAATCCCCCGTTATGGGAATGATGTGAATGATGTCGTGGGGAAACCCACACACATTATATAACTCTCCCGGCGCGGAAATACCTACCGTACTTGCCGACACGTTCGTCCCGTGTGTGCTTCTACTCGTCTCCCGTCGTTCGTTTCTCGACCGACCGATTTGTCGGAATCTCGACTTTATTGTCAACAGATTCTATCGTAGAAAAACATCGACGCTCGTCGGAGCGACGCGACCGGATCGGCGGGGTCGTCGTGGTCGTAGATCACCCACTCGACGTTCGCTTCGCGCGCAGCCGCGAGACAGCCTTCCACGTCGACGCGACCGGTCCCGAGGTCGACGGGTCGCCCGCCGAACGGTGCGTCGCTGTCGACGACGATATCTTTCAGATGAACGCGCGAGATGCGTTCGCCGTACCGCCGGAGGACCGAGACCGGGTCGACTCCCGCCGCGACCGCCCACCCGACGTCGAGTTCGAACTCGACTGCGTCGCTCCACTCGACGAGACACTCGAACGCCCGTCGCATCGTCCGGAACCCGTCGGGCGATCCCGGCGCCGTCTCGACCTCCACGCCGACGAACTCGTGGTCGTGGTTGTGGTAGGCAACGCGGAGTTCGTAGTCGCGGAGCACCACTCCGAGGTCAGAGAGGTGCCTCGCCGTCCGCCCGATCGAACGCTCGTCGACGAACGACGATACGTCGAGATGTGGAACGACGATCGAATCGGCTCCGAGCGATCGACACTCGGCGATCGTCTCCGGGAACTCGTCTTCGAGTCGGTCGTAGGGAACGTGGACGCCAGCGACGCCGAGATCCAGCCGATCGAGCGTTTCGGCGAGCGCCCCCGTCGTCGTGTTACCGAACTCGCAGAACTCGACGCCGTCGAATCCCGCCGCCGAGACTCGTTCGAGCGACCGATACAGCGGCTCTTCGACCGCCCGTAGCGAGTCTAGCTGTGCGGCCGTCTGCACGATCTGTCGGTCGAATACTAGCGATAAATACGGTCCGATACCGCGTTTTCGTAGCGTCTCACCGTTACGATGCTCGTAGCGTCTCGTCGTTACGATGCTCCTGGCCGCTTGCGGTCCGATCGCCGTCGCCGCCGCCGGTTTCGCGTACGGACCCGAACGGTGAAGTCGGTTCGACCCCGACCGAGCGATATGAACGAGGACGGTTGCGGCGTCCTGCTCGAACAGTCGGAGTTACGGACGCTGATCGACGCAGGCGACGCTTCCGATTGGGCCGTCGACCACTACGAGACTTTCCGCGACTCGATGCTCGGCGAGCGTGGCGATCATCCGTTCCCCTGTTACTTCGGCATCGAATCGGAGCGGAACGGTGACAACCTGTACGCTCTCGTCGGTTCGATGACGCACCCCGACGCGCTGTTCGGGCTTCGCGACGTGTTGCGCTCGTATCTCGACACGTACCCGAACCTCGAGGACCGAGCACCGCTGGTCACGTTCTTCGCGCCGCCGGACGACGAGTTGACCGAGCGCGAGTACCACGACCGACTCTGGAACGTCCTCCAGTTCCTCCACGTTTACGACCCCGAACCGTGGCCCGCCGACATCCCGACCGATCCGGACGACTCTCGCTGGGAGTTTTGCTTCGACGGCGAGGCGATGTTCCCGACCTGCCGCGCGCCGTTCTACGAGGAGCGCATGAGCCGCTTTTCGCCGATCGGCCTCGAGATCACGTTCCAGCCCCGACCGCTGTTCGACGGTATCACCGCCGACACCGAAGCCGGTCAGCACGCCCGGTCGGTCATCCAGCGCCGTATCGAAGACTACGACGGTGTCTGTCCACACGCCGACATCGGTGACTGGGGCGTTGAGGGCGACCGCGAGTGGCCTCAGTACCTCCTCTCGTCCGACCCCGAACAGGCACCGGACGAGTGCCCGATGACCGTCTCGCGCGCGCACCCGAAGGCGACGGTCCCGTCGCAGTGGGCGACCGAGGGGTCCGACGCGTGATCGAGACGGTTCCCGACGACGCCGTCCTCGTCCTCGTCGACTTCCAGCAGGGGTTCGAGGAACCGGGATGGGGCGACCGGAACAACCCGGACGCCGAAGCGAACGCGGCGCGCCTTCTCGGCGCGTGGCGTGACGCGGGTCGCCCGGTCGTCCACGTCCGTCACGACTCGCAGGAACCGGACTCGCCGCTCCGAGGGGACCGGCCGGGATTCGCGTTCAAGTCCGAACTTTCGCCCGCCGAGGGCGAGTTGGAGGTCGTAAAGCGAGTCAACGGTGCGTTCGTCGGCACCGGCTTCGAGCCGTGGCTCCGCGAACGGGGGTACGACACCCTGGTCGTCGCCGGCCTCACGACCGATCACTGCGTCTCGACGACGACGCGGATGGCCGAGAACCGCGGGTTCACCGCGTTTCTCGTCAGCGACGCGACGGCGACGCACGAGCGCTCCGGTCCAGGCGACATCGCCCTGACCGCGGCGGAGAACCACCGCGCCGCGCTCGCACAGCTACACGAGGAGTTCGCGACGATCGTGACGACCGACGAGTTGCTCGCCGAATCGTGACCAACATCTTGTTCGGATGATGTAAACACGCCGTCGGCTGGCGGTTTGAAGCAGTCCTTGCCGGGTGGTCTCCGGACACCCACGAATGATTGGGTCCGGTTTAATACGATGGCCTTCCGTGAAGTCGCACATGACAACCACTGACGATCGACGGCGGATCGCGATTCTCGCACACGAGAAGTTCCCCGACGGTGCCAAGACGGCGACGGGTATCATTCGATACGGGACCGACGAGGTCGTCGCCGTCGTCGACCGGGACGCGGCGGGGACGCGTATCTCCGACCACCTCGACAGCGCGCAGGACGCCCCCGTGGTCGCTTCGTTCGACGAGGTACCCGAGTGTGACGCTCTCGTGATCGGCATCGCACCCATCGGCGGCGGCTTCGAGGAGTCGTGGCGCTCCGACGTGCGCGCCGCGCTCGAACGCGGCTGTGACGTGGTCGCCGGGCTACACTACTTCCTCGAAAACGACGACGAATTCGTCGACCTCGCCGCCGACAACGGCGCGGAACTCCACGACGTCCGGAAACCGCACGACGATCTGACCGTGAGTCAGGGACTCGCCGGCGATGTCGACGCGGACGTCGTCCTCACGGTCGGTACCGACTGTTCGGTCGGCAAGATGACGACGACGCTCGAACTCGTCGAAGCGGCGCGCGAGGCTGGCATCGACGCCGGTTTCATCCCGACGGGACAGACGGGGATCATGATCGCCGGGTGGGGCAACCCGATCGACCGGGTCGTCAGCGACTTCACCGCCGGAGCGGTCGAAGAGATGGTTCTCGAGAAGGGCGACGAGCACGACGTGCTGTTCGTCGAGGGGCAGGGAAGCATCGTTCACCCGGCGTACTCGCCGGTCACCTTGGGCATCCTCCACGGCTCGATGCCCGACAAACTCGTCCTCTGTCACGAGGCCGGGAAAGAGGTCATCCACGGCTACGAGGACTTCTCGCTCCCGCCGATCTCGGAGTACGTGTCGCTGTACGAGAGCCTCGCCGCGCCCGTCCACGAGACCGAAGTCGTCGCCGGGGCGTTGAACACGAAGAACGTCGACGGCGACGAGGCCGCTCGTGACGCCGTCTCCGCTTACGTCGACGACCTCGGCGCGCCTGCGACTGACCCGATCCGGTTCGGTACGAACGAGATTCTGGAGGCGATCCGATGACGCTGACCACCGAGTTCGAGCGAATCGACCTCCCGCTGGCGAACGCGTTCACCATCTCGCGAAGCACGCAGGAGGTCGCCGAGAACGTCGTCGTCCGCATCACCGACAACGGCGGCATGACCGGCGTCGGCGCCGCGGCCCCGTCCGAACACTACGGCGAGACGGCCGACACCGTCGAAGCCGTCCTCCCGGACCTGCTCGGCGTCGTCGAGGAAGTGAGCGACCCACACGCGATCGAGCGGATCGAGCGTCGGATGCGCGCGACCGTCGCCGACAACCCCGCCGCCCACGTCGCCGTCAACATCGCGCTCTACGACCTGGCGGCCAAGCGCCTCGGTGTCCCGCTCTACCGCCTCTGGGGGCTCGACGCCGACGAGTGCCCCAAGACCTCCTTTACCATCGGTCTCGACACCACTGAGCGCGTCGGCGAGAAAACCGCCGAGGCCATCGAGGAGGGGTACGAGGTGCTGAAGATCAAACTCGGGACCGACCGCGACGAGGAACTCATCGAGGCGGTCCGCGAGGAAGCGCCGGACGCGACGCTCCGCGTCGACGCCAACGAAGGGTGGACGCCGCGCGAGGCGGTCGAAAAGATCAGCATGCTCGCCGACCACGACGTGGAGTTCGTCGAACAGCCCGTTCCGGCCTCCGATCCGGAAGGCCTGAAGTTCGTCTACGACCACAGCGCGCTGCCGATCGCGGCCGACGAGTCGTGCGTGACGCTTCCGGACGTGCCTGCCGTCGCCGACCGCGTCGACATCGTGAATCTGAAGCTCATGAAGTGTGGCGGGCTGACCGAGGCGCTGCGGATGATCCACACCGCCCGCGCCCACGGTCTCGAAGTCATGCTCGGCTGTATGGTCGAGACGAACGCCGCCATCGCCGCCGCCTGTCACCTCGCGCCGTTGCTCGACTACGCCGACCTGGACGGCGCACTCTTGCTCGAAGAAGACGAGTACGACGGCATCGATCTCACGAACGGCGAAATTCGACTGGCTGACGCCGACCGTACGGGAACGGGCGCTCGACGGCGCTGAGTCCCGGTTATCGACACGTTACCGGCGATCTCGGTGCCGCCTGTCATTCTCTCGTTCAGGGAATCGTCGCACGCGATTATCGACGTTCCGAGCGTATCTCTATACGTAGTATGACCCTCAATGCAACCTCCGTCGTCAAGCGAGGAATCCGCCGCACGGTGGCCCGAAACGGACTCATCATCGCGGCGATCCTCTACGTACTGTACGTCGCCAACGAACTCCTCGGACTGGCGACGACCCGCTACCTCGCGGCGGCCCAGTCGCCCCAGACCTTCGCGGCGGCACTGGCCACGGCCGTCCCGTCGCTGCTGGCCGGTATCCTCTCGATACTGCTCGGTATCGCGGGCCTCGTGGTGCTCATCGGCGCGTACCGAATCTTCGTCACTGAGGAGACCGAACGCCTGCCGCGCGACTACTTCACTCGGAACATGTTCTGGGCGTGGCTCAACGTCTTCGTCGGTGCGATCGTCTTCGCCATCGCCTTCGCCGTCGGGTTCGTCCTCTTCGTGATCCCCGCCATCTTCCTCACCGTCAGCCTGCTGTTCTGGGTCGTCTTCGTCGCGGTCGAAGACCAGAACTTCTTCGAGGGGATGCGCAGCAGTTGGGCGCTCTCGAAGGGGCACCGCTTCGAACTGCTCGTCGCCGGCATCGCCGTGGTGCTCATCGCCATCGTCGTCAGTGCCGTCTTCAGCGTCGGAGCGCTCGTCGGCGGCGTCGTCGAGATCCTGCTCGTGCAGGCCGGCGTCGCCCTGACGACGGTGTTCATGGCCGCCGCGGTCGCCGAGGCGTACGTCGAGCTCAAGGCGGTCCCCGAGACCGAAGAGACGAGACCCTCGGAACGCCCCGCCGGCACGCCCGGCGACACCTCCGAGAGCGTCTGAGTCGGCGTCCTCGTCCTCGTCCTCACCGTCGTCGTCGGCGTCGATTCCGGCACCGACGCTCGTCACTCCCCGTTTTTCTCGCCCCGTTACTCCCACGGATCGGAGACGATCACTTCCACGGATTGGAGACCAGTTCACGCGGGATGTCTACGCCGACCTCGATTCGACAGTCCGTCCGCGGTTCCGCGATGCAGAGTAGGACGTAGCCGTCGTCCAGATGCCGCTCTTTCAGCGCACGCGGCGGTCGTCTGTGTTCGACCGACCCGACGGACAGTCGACCCGTACAGGTCGCACACGCGCCGATTCGGCAACCGAACGGCAGCGCGACGTCCGCTCGCTCGGCCGCACCGAGGACGGTCTCGTCGTCGCGCACCGAGAGCGTTGCCTCCCGTCCACTGCGCCACCGGAGCGTGACCCGATACTTCGCTCCCACGCTACTGCCAGACGTCGCTCGTGCAGTCGCCGTCGGGCCACCGGATCTCGTGGGCGCGGGCGGGACCGGCGGGGAGGTCCCCGAAGTCGACGAGGAAGTCCTCGTCCAGCGTCATCGTTCCCTTTCTCGGGTTCACGTCCGCTTTGAGCATCACCGATCCCCGCTCGGCTTCTTCGGGGTAGAACTGGTTGTCCCACGAGGAGAAGAGCGACGTGGTCCAGTAGAGGCGTTCGCCGTCGAGGCTCAGTTGGAGCATCTGCGGCCCGCCGACGACCGCGCGTCGATCCTCGCCGAGCGGGTGACTCGGGCCGAAGTGACCGCCCGCCCAGATCTGATCGACGAGGCGCGGGTTCGCCGGGTCGGATACGTCGTACATCCGCACGTCGCCGTGGAGCCAGTTCGAGAAGAACAGGTAGCGGTCGTCCATCGAGACGAGGAGGTCGGTGACGAGACCCGGGACAGGCATGTCCCAGTCGTCGTGTTCCCGTGATTCGATGTCGATCGCTTTGTCCGCGTGCCACTCGCCACCCTCTTCGTAGAAGTGGAAGACGTTCGAGGAGAGCGCCGCGCCGACGTAGCCGTGTTTGGCCTCCGGACTGTGGAGGAAGCGGACTTCGAGGGGGATCAGTCCCTCCTCGCCGAGGTCGATCGTCTGTTCGACCGTTCCGGCCTCCCAGTCCCAGACGTGGATCTTCCGTCCGTAGTTTCCGGCCTCGACGTCTGCCAGATCGAATCCGGGGTAGTAGGTCTTCGGTGCGCCCCACTCCGAGGAGATCATCACGTTGTGGCGCGGCTGATACCAGTAGTCGTAGTTGAAGTCGATCTCGCCCGGCGGGTCCCACCGACCCTCGATCTCGAAGTCGTGGTTCAACTGGAGAAAGCCACCGGGAAGGTCGCCATCGGCGTCGCCGAGCATACTCACGATGATCTGGCCGTTCGGGACGCAGTGGACCGTGTGCGGTGCAGAGAGGTCGTACTCGAACACCTCCTCCGGTTCGATGACCCGTTCCAGTTCGGGGTTGCGTCGATCCGCGGCGTCGACGATGTGGATGCGCGAGGAGCGTTGGCCGGGGACGACGAGGTGCTGGCGCTCCAGTCCTTCGACGTGACACGACGACGAACAGGCGTTCCAGCCGAAGTGGTGGAGTTCGTCGCCGCGGTTCGGCATCTCGACCCGATCGACGATCTCGCAGTAGGTGTCGGAGTCGGGATCGACGTCGACGACGGCGAGGAAGTCCGGAGCGTCGACGTCGGTGCCGACGTACAGCCCCATGACGTACGCGAGCGCTTCGGGTTCGGACTCCTCGATGGCCGCCTGCGGGGTCACGTACCCTGGCCCTTCGTGATCGTGATGGTGTGCGTGGTCCGCCGCCTCCTGTGATCCGGTGTCGGGAGTGTGTGCGTCGCTCATCGCCGTCGATTAGGCGGCAATTCTTGTCACAGAACGCCTTCCGGTCGGAGTCGCCGTAATCGGGTACGTTCGCTGGGTTGATAGATCACACGTCGGAGCCGCTATCTACGTCGTTTGCGAACGTTTCGCACGGAACGGGTCGCGAAATGGGACCGAAAGCGGACGCTACGGCGTCAGAAAATGCGGAGAATTTATCCGCTACTTCGATCTTATTCTGCGTCTTCGTAGACCCACGTCGCGTCGGCACGCTCGTAGTCGACGAGTTCCTCTTCGTCGAAGAACAGGTCGATCTCGCGCTCGTTTGCGCCCTCGTCCTCGTGGTCCGAACCGTGGATGACGTTGTGACCGAGGTCGAGTCCGAAGTCGCCGCGAATCGTGCCGGGTGCGGCGTCGGCGGCGTCCGTCTCGCCCATCATCTTGCGGACCTGTCGCGTCGCGTCCGCGCCTTCCCAGACCATCGCGAAGACCGGGCCGGACGTGATGAACTCGACGAGACCGTCGAAGAACGGCTTGCCCTCGTGCTCGCCGTAGTGTTCGTGTGCGAGCTCCTCGTCGATCTGCATGAACTTCCCGCCGACGAGCTTCAGGCCGCGCTGCTCGAATCGGGAGACGATGTCGCCGATGAGACCGCGCTGGACGCCGTCGGGCTTGACCATCACGAAGGTGCGCTCGTGGTGGTGGCTCACTGCTGACCTCCCTGTCGCTGTCCTTGTTCCGTCCACTCCAGATCGCGGGCCTCACGGCCGAGGTCCGCGTTCTTCTCGCACTTCGAGGAGCAGTAGTGGATGACTGTACCGTCGGTGCGGACGAACATCGTACCCGTGCCGGGTTCGATGTCGGCGCCGCAGTAGTCACAATCTCGCTGCTGTGGCATTATTGGCCTCCGATGGAGTCGGCGTCGCGCTGGGTCTCGCGCAGCTGAAGGATGTCACCTTCGCGCACGGGACCGAGCACGTTCCGCGTGATGATTCGGCCCTGGTTCGAGCCTTCTCGGATGCGGCACTTGACCTGCATGGCCTCGCCGTGCATCCCCGTCTTACCGACGACTTCGATGACCTCGGCGGACGTCGAGTCGCTGGTACTCTCTTCTGCGCTCATGGTTGCTTACTGCAGGTCCTCGAGCTTCTGGGAGATGTCCTCGACGTCGTCCGAGGCATCGCCAGCGTCGACGATCGCTGCCGCGGCACTGCCGACTTCGAGCCCGGCCGCGTGACCGATGTCGTCCTGCGTCTCGACGAAGAGGAACGAGATGCCCTTCTCCTCGCAGAGTTCGGGCAGGTGCATGACGATCTCCTCCGGCTGGACGTCCTCGGCGATGTAGACGAGGTCCGCGTTACCGCGCTCGACGGCTTTGGTCGTCTCGTTGGTTCCTTTCTTTACTGTACCCGTGTCTCGTGCGACCTCGAGCGCCTCGATGGATCGCTCTTGAAGGTCGGCTGGGACGTCGAATTCTACGTAGACTGGCATTGGTTTACTCCTCCTGCTCGCGGGCTCGACTGCCTCGCCGTCGTCGCCCTGCAAAATTCGGCGACGAGTGACTCCCTGGCGGCGAGGAGCATCATCAACCCCGGGCAGGCTCTACGGCTGAATTGCCATCCACCCCATAAAAGCGCTTTCAAAGCTATCGTGGATTGTGAGACGTACACACGGCACTTTCGGTCGATCTCCGACGACGTTCGAAAAACCCTCGTCGGGGTCGTTCGACCCCGGTACGTCCGGTCGTCGTCGGATCTCGGTTCACACCTCGTAGACCGGAATTGCGGCGTACCGCTCGTACGCGCTCCCGAGAACGTAGCCGTACGCCCAATGGGCGACCAGCGTCAGCGCGAGGTAGCCCGCGAGCGCCAGCCCCGCCTGTCCGGTGAAGAAGGCGATGGCGAACCCGGTCCAGACGACCGACCCGTAGACCACGCCCTTGCGCGCGACGGTCTCCCCCGGCAGGAACATCGCTAACGCGACGAACAGGAGCGGAAGCGTCGTCATCCCGCCCGCGACGAATACGAGCACGCCGACCGGCAGCGAGTTGCCGAAGCCGACGAGTTGGGAGAGTTCGGTGAACGCACCCGGAGAGAGTACGCCGACGAGCCACGCGAGCAGGAGCACCGGCGTCATCGCCACCATCCCGACGAGTCCGGATACACCGGCGACGCCGAACTCCCGCAGACTGACGCTGTCGTCTACGACGGTGTCCTCGGTGATGACTCGCCCGCGTGGCGGATCGGTCGCTGGATCCGAGGAAGACGTCGAAATTCGGTCTGTTGGCATAGTGAACACAACGTTCGCTGGCTCGAAAAAGATTGGCAGTTATTATCTAGCAAGATTCGCGCGATTTTCACGTCGACTGCGAGTGGAATCCCCCGAGAATCTGGCGTTTCCGTCAGCGACGTGCCCAATCGAGCAGCCGACTGTAGAACGGGTCAGAGGCGAGTGCGTTGGGATCGCCGACGACGACGCAGGCTTTCTTCGCCCGCGTCAGCGCGACGTTCA
Organism: Haloferacaceae archaeon; assembly: GCA_963715525.1. Taxonomy (GTDB): domain Archaea; phylum Halobacteriota; class Halobacteria; order Halobacteriales; family Haloferacaceae; genus MFD01721-c6. The sequence goes on along the minus strand of OY970248.1, from coordinate 2,527,422 downwards.
TCCGGCGGTTGTCCTCGAAGATCGGGCCGTCGAGGTCGCCGGTGGCGACGAAGGAGACGACGATGACCTCCTTACTCGACCCCTGGAATCGGTCGACAGTGTCGACGGTGACGTCCGTTCGACGACCGATTTCGGCCACCTGCGCGCGGAACGGCGCGATGACGCCGATCGCGTCGGGGTCGACGCCCGCGTCGACGAACGTCTCGACGATTTCGGCCACCCGACGGGCTTCGGTCGGGTTGGTGTTCCCCTCGCGCCGACCGCCGGGGTCGACGAACGAGACCGTATCGTGCAGGTGGGTGGGCAGATCGGCGACGTCGACGCCGAGATCCGTGAGTCGCTGGGCGGCCACCTCGCCCGTCGCGGGTCGAAGCTGACCGTCGTAGAACTCGACCGAGGAGAACGCCTGAATCCGCTGGGCCATCCGGTACTGGCGGTCGAGCATCACCGACGCGTCCGGGTAGCGTTCGATGAGGCGCTGGAACAAGGACTCTTGCAGGTCGTTCTCGGCGCGAACGACCGGGGGCAACTGCTGGTGGTCGCCGACGAGGACGAACCGCTCGGCGCGGTTGATCGCCGCGAGCGTCCCCGGTTCGGTCAACTGCGACGCCTCGTCGACGAGCGCCACGTCGAAGTCCTGTTCGCGCATCGCCCGCGACCCGCAGGCGGCCGTCGTCGCCGCGACGACCGGCGCGTTCGCCAGTTCCGCCGCGCGGTCGTTCGGTTCGCCTCGCCGGACGAGGCGCACGTCCTGCATGTCCTCGCGGACGCCCGACACCGTGCCGTAACGAACCACGTCTTCGAATCCCTGATCGCGGAGGGCTTCCAGCGCGTTGTCGACGGCGCGGTTCGTGAACGCCGAGAGCAGCACTCGATCCCCGCGCTCGACCAGCGCCCGGATGATGCGGGCGATGGTGTACGTCTTCCCCGTGCCCGGCGGGCCGTGGACCAGCGCGCAGTCCTCGGCGTCGACCGCGAGGTTGACGGCGTCGTTCTGGGCCTCGTTGTTGCCGATGTACTCGACGCGCTCGTCGCGGAACCGAGGCTCGCGGCGACCGAACAGCACGTCCTTTCGGTCGGTGTCGCCCTTCAGGACGGCGTCGTGAAGCGCCGTGAGCATCCGGTCGACGGAGATGTCGGAGGGGTACACGTCGAGGCGACGCAGGTCGAGCGGTTCGTCGACGGTGACGACGATCTCCTCGTCCATGCGCTGGATTCGGGCGAGTTCGGCGTGCCCGGTGATCGGGTCGCCGTCGCTCGCGAGCGCCACGTCGCCCTCGCGGAGTTTCGAGACCGAATCGTCCGGTTTTCGGGCCCGCAGTTCCCAGCGCTCGCCGCCGATACGCCGACGTCCGAGCGGTTCGAGGCCGATCAGTGCACGGTCGTCGTCAGCTCGCTCCTCGGCGCTCTGTTCCCACAGTTTTCGGTACTCACGGTGGCTCTCTCGGCGTTCCTCCTCGATGGCGCGGTAGAACCGATCGAAGTACTCCCGCTCCTCGTCCGGAACGCGCCGACCGATCTGACCCGCCTTCGACTCCTGTCCGAGTCGACCGGAGACGACCATGCAGGTGTCCTGCTCGAAGCAGTACTCGCACTTCGCGTCGGCCTCGAAGCCCGTCGGCACCGACGCGTCGAACTCCATCGCGGCGATCTCGTTTCTGGCGCGGACGACGAAGTTGAGCAGGCCCTTTCCGACCGAGAAGTCCTTCGCGGGCGAGAGGTCGCCCGTCTCTTCGTTGCGTTCGAGCGCCGTGTTCTTCGTGTAGAGGAGCGTGCCGGTGTCGGCCGGGACGCCCCGCTCGGCGAGCATGAGCGCGTAGGCGGCGGCCTGAATCTTGTCCTGAAACCGCGGGTCGCGTCGGAGGTTCTTCCCGGTCTTGAGTTCGACCGGCATCCCCCGCCGGAGCGCGTCGGCCCGGCCCTTGATGCCGAACGTCGGCGAGATGAGCGTGTACTCGGAGCGCCAGTCGTCCTCGACGCCGAGCGTTCCCTGCTGGAGCCACCCTTCGATGGCGGCGGCGTTGCGCCGGACTTCGTCTTCGACTTCGGTCGCCTCGTGTCCGAGCAGGCCAAGTTCCAACCCGGCTTCCTCGACGCGGTCCGAGATGGATTCCTCCAGTCCGCGACCGCGCAGCAGGTCGCCGAACACCTCGTGGACGATGGTCCCCTTGACGACCGGGTAGTTGAGCGGGATTCCCGACAGTTTGTTCAGGTAGTACATCCGGGGACACTGCACCCACGACCGGATGTCGGTCACGTTGACCAGAAAACCGGGTTCGAGGACGACGTAGGAGTCTTTGGAGGTCGTGTACCGCAGTTCCCCCTGAAACTCGTCTTCCTCGGCGTCGGTGACGAGCAGTTCCATCCCGGCCTCGGCGTGTTCGATGGTCTGAGTCCACTTCCCCCAGAGCGTCACCGTCGTCGGCTCTGCGCTCCCGCGCTCCGGACGGACGGTCACCTCGGCGAGGTTGCGCTCGCCGTACTTCGTGGAGACCGCACGGGGGTCCTCGACATCGACGATGGGGCCGCGAACGTTCACTGGCAGATACGTGTCGGTCGCCGCGAAAAACGCTGTCGGTCGATTTGGGGAGGTAGATGAGTTTGACGGAAGATTCGGGTAGAACGGTCAGAGACCGCCTCGAAAGTCCCACCCGTCCCGGTTGATCGGCCGATGATCACCGCGCCTACCGCTCGTCGGCGTTGGTCGCCTGATCACGGAGCGCCCGGAGTCTGGCGACGGCGTCGTCGTCGCCCATCGACCGGACGGTCGTGGCCTTCGTCGGATCGAGGTGGTGGTCCCCGTCGTCTGCGTCGTTCGCGTCGCTGTCCGCGGCGGCTTCGTCCGCGTCGAGTCTCTGGCCCGATTCGTCTCCGGACTCGCTCGCGTCGTTTTCTCCCGACTGGTCGACGACGCCGTAGATGAACCCGGATTCCTCGTCGTCGGTGGCGTCGTCCTCGGCCGTTTCGCCCTCGACTTCGATCGACTCGCGGCTCTCGACTTCGATCGGTTCGCTCGTCTCGCCCTCGACGTCCCATATCACGGTGCTCGCGGCTTCGTTCTCCCCGGTGGGCTCCGGATCGGCCTCGGAAACACCGTCGGTCGACGCCATCGCGGTTGCTTCGGCGTCTAGGACGACGACGGGTTCGGGATCCGTGGTCGGCGTCGTCTCGGCTTCGGGGATCGGCAGCGGTTCGGGGTCCGGATCGGCCTCGGATTCGGCATCCGCATCGGATTCCACATTAGCGTCGCGGTCGGCGGGAGCGAACTCACCGTCGGCGTCGCTTTCGGCGGTGTCTTCACTTCGGCTCTCCTCGCACTCGTCGATGCGTTCCTCGATCGACACGCCCTCGACGGCGACTGGTTCCGGTCTCCTCCTCCCGCTTGCACTCTCGCCGGAGTCGTCGCCCTCGCTGCCGACCAGCGATCGCAGTCGCGAGAACAATCTGCTCATCGGTAGTGTCTGAAGAGCAGTGCTCGCACGTCGTCTTTCGTCCGAACGTTTTCAGTCGTCCCGTCGGGAAGGTCGACCTCGTACTTCTCGTCCCCGGACGTCGCTTCGCGCCACTTGTCGCCGTGCGCGTCGAGGAGGTTCATCATCGCGTTCAGACGCGATGCGCCGTCGTCTGCGTCGCTGTCGTCTGCGTCGTTGGCGTCGCCGCTGTCATTTCTGCGTTCGTCACTCGTTTCGCCACCCGTCGGCGGTTCGATGGCCTCACCGCTGAGCGAGGGCGGGACCGCGAGTCCCCCGTCGACGCCGTAGCTGTCGAGGAGGTACTCGACGGCGTCTTCGAGGCGGATGTGTCCGTACGTGTCGATGAACGTCTCCTGCATCTCCCCCCGGAGCGCTTCGAGGCGCTCCCGTTGGTCGTCCGTGACGTGGATGTCCGGCATCTCTGTTCGAAGGATGACAACTAGGAATATATGAATGTAGTGGCGCGACGGAGCGGCAGTAGTCGTTCGAACCGCTCTGGTTCGAACACGTACCACCGCAGAGGTGTGACGACCGAGCGCAGTGATTCGCCGGTTCGGGTTATCGAGCCGGCACACACCGCCGCGGAGGTGTGACGACGGAACGACGATGTAGCGTGAATCGTTTCGTCGATTCGCGACGCACTGTCGTGGAGGTGTGACGACGGAACGACGATGCAGAGCGCACTGTCTCGTCGGTGCGCGACGCACTGTCGCGGAGATGTCCCGACGAATCGGTGACTCGAAGTGGTCGCCCCACTCAGCATCGGTATGAGCGACTCCTCGCCGGACGCCGAACTCAACGGGTTCACGAAGATCGCGCTCGGTATCGTCCTCGCGATCGTCCTCGTCGGTGCGGTCGCCTCCGTCTGGCTCCTCGGGGTCAGTGCCCTCCCGGCGGCGATCGTGAGCGTCTACGTCGTCACCGTCATCGCGTACGGCGTCACGCGCGGCTCGGTTCGGACCAAGCGGTTTCGGGTCGCCCTCTACCTCGGGGTCTTCGCGTGGGGTGGGGTCGAGTACCTCGGCGGCGCTCGTGACCTGCTGACCTACCTCCTGCTCGCTATCGGTGCGCTCATGTTGACCCGCGAACTCACGTTCCGCGACTGACGCGTTCGGCGACCCAGATGGCAGGGACCGACACACTCTTTCCTCCGGTTCGCCAACTGGTACCATGCGTGTCAGAGACTGGACGGATATCCTCGAAGACGTGACGGAGAACGACTCCGACCCGGACGCGTGGCGAGCGGTCGCCGGTCGACGGAGGCAGGGCGTCGGTGAGGATCTCTTTCTCGGACATCCGAGCGTGGGCGTCTTCCAACTGAAGACCTACGCGAGAAACCCGTACGACGTGAAAGGCGTCGGCGCACGAATCGCACGCAAAGTCGACGACGACATCGAACCGCTCCTCCCGCGACGCGACGACGGCGCCGGTCGGTTCGCGGTTCGATCGCCGCCGGACGACGAGGACCACGCGAAGTCGATGGCCACCAGATTAGAAGAGGCCCTGAAAGTCCACGCCGAGGCCCCGACGACCGGCGACGACCTCTTCACCGACGTCATGGAAGCCCTCGACAGTCCGGCGTTCGGCCCGATGGAGTACGACGGATACGAACGGCCGGACCGTCTCGGCGATTTGAACGACCTCTTCGAGGACGTCGACGAACTGCTGAGCAGCGAACTCGAAGACCTCGTCCGCGACGACGAAATCGACCGCGGATTCCAATAGCGTTCCCGATTCGACGGCACGAAACGAGTAGCGTTCAAAAGGTTCGACGCATATCGAGGGCACATGAACAACGAGAGCCGTCCGACCGGCGGGACGGACGTTCACGTGATTCGAGTGGCGCGTAGGCCGATGTCGACGTCAGCGCGCGAGGAGCGACGCTGATGGTCGGCCCGAGTCTCTCGGACGAAGAGCGAAAGACGGCGACGCTCAGGCTTCGGGTCGGCTTCGTCGCCTTCGTCGGACTCTCGGCCGGACTCGTCGCCCTCCAACTCGGACCGACGCCGCTCCAGTTCGTCGCCGCCGTCGTCGGAGGAGCGGCCGTCGGACTCTTACTGCTCGTCTACCTCCTGCGGATCACCGGGTCGACGAGACGGTAGCGTCCGGGACGTTTTCGGGCATCTCCGGACACGTTCCGGCCTCTTCGAGCGCTTCGGTTCTCTTGCGGCGTCGCCGACCCGTTCGAGCCTTCAGTGCTCTCCTCCCGAAAGTGGTCGACGTGGGCGACTGTTTTTCGTTCGGTCGTTTACTGGCTGCAAAAGAACTATGATGAACAATTACGTCAGACTATCTGATGCGTAGACGAGACTACCTCTCCGGGCTGGCCGCGGCGGGCGCACTGTCGCTCGTCGGCGTTCCAGGGGCTGTCGCCGCAACGGCCCCATCAGGTGGCATCGACGCGACGTGGACAACGGGCGAGCAGTACGGGATCGGCACCGTCGCAGACCACGGTTCCGACGACCCCTCGCGGGTCTGGTTCGCGCTCACCGAAGGCGCGCTCACGGGCGTTCGATTCCCGCGGGTCGACTACCTCAACGTCCGCACGCTCGACTTCCTCGTCGCCGACGCCGACGCGGGGTACACCGCGCGAACCTACAACGTCTCGCGGACCGACGATGCCGAGTCGACGGTCGAACGCTCGACCGAACCCGCCGCCGACGACGCGCTCTTGTTCCGTCAGACGACGACCGATACCGGCGCGAATCGGAACTGGACACTCACGGTCGAGTACGCGACGCACGCCGACCACGACGCCGTCCTCGCGGACGTCCGATTCGAGGCGTGCGACGGGAACGAGTACGACGTGTACGCGGTCCTCGACCCGTCGCTCTCGGTGAGCGGACTCTCCGACGAAGCGTCCGTCCACGAGGCGACGAGCGGTCGTGGGTCGGGTCGCCGGAACGGCGGAGGCCGAGATCGCGGTGGAAGCCGAGGCCACGGCCACCGCCACGGCCGAGACCACGGGCGCGGTCGACAGAGCGGTTACGTCCTGACCGCCCACGACACGACCGCGAACGACGACGAGGCGGTGTTCCTCGACCCCGACGGCGACCCCTACAACGTCGCGGCGGCGCTCGTCGCCGACCGCGGGTTCGACTGGGCGACCGTCGACGTCGACGGCGGCGACGCGCTCTCGCCGCTACTCACCGCCGGTGATTCGAGCGCGACCTACGACGCCGCCAGCGGCAACGTCGCTCTGGTCGGCCGTCTTGCCTCGACCGCACGCCGCGCCAGCGACACCGTGGCCCTCGGGTTCGCCGAGAACGCGGACGAGTCGGCGGCGACGCGGGAAGCGATGGGTGCGCTGCGACGGGGTTACCGTTACGCCCGCGCGAAGTACCGCAAGTCGTGGCGGGAGTATCTCGAACGGCTCGACGTGCCCGACTCGGTTCACACGAGGGACCTCCGCGCCCAGTACAACGCGGCGGCGATGGCGTTGAAGACCGCGGAATCGAAGCAGTTCCCCGGCGCTGGTCTCGCCGCCCTCGCGGTTCCGTGGGGGCGGGCGGTGAACGCCGATCACCCTTCGGACTACGGCTACAACTTCGTCTGGTCGCGCGACCTCTACCACGCCTCGACCGCGCTGGCCGCCATGGGCGACGTCGAGGCCATGCAAGCCGCCGTCGAGTACGTCTACGGGTACCAACAGGACGACAGCGGGTTCGTTCCGCAGAACACCTACATCGACGGCCGGACCCGCTGGGGCGGCGAACAGATGGACAACATCTCGTTCCCGCAGATCCTGGCCTACCAGTTGAAAGCGCGCCACGGCATCGGCTTCGACGACGCGGACTACGACTACGAGAACGTCAAGCGGTCGGCCGACTACGTCGCCACCCACGGTCCGGCGACGGGGCAGGAACGCTGGGAGGAGGAGGGCGGGTACTCGCCGTCGACGACGGCGGCCGAGATCGCCGGACTCGCCTGCGCCGCCAGCCTCGCCGCCGACGAGGGCGAACGCGCCGACGCGCTGGTCTACCTCGCGCTGGCCGACTACTGGCAGGCCAACACGGCGACGTGGATGGCGACCGACGACGGCACGAAGAAGCACCGAAATACGCCCTACTACTTCCGGATCGACGACGACCGCGACCCCGACGACGGCGCGCCGCGCTCGATCAACAACGGCGGGCCGACGCTCGACGAGCGCAACGTCATCGACGCGGGCTTCCTCGAACTCGTCCGCCTCGGCGTCACGCCGTGGGACGACGGCGTGATCCGCAACTCAGTCGACGTCGTCGACGACACCATCCGGGTCGAGACACCCAACGGCCCGTCCTTCCACCGCTACAACGACGACGGGTACGGCGAGCAGGGCGACGACCCCACGGACTCCCTTCCCGAGGGCGCACCGTGGGGGAAAGACGGTGATACGTCCGGACAGGGTCGCCTCTGGCCGCTCCTGACCGGCGAGCGCGGCGAGTACGAACTGCTCGCCGGCAACGCGGACCCGGCGGCCCTGCTCGACGCGATGGCCGGGTTCGCAAACAGCGGGCGGATGATCCCCGAGCAGGTCTGGGACCGTCCGAACCCGACCCGATTCGGCTGGGAGTTCGGCGAGGGGACAGGGTCGGCGACGCCGCTCTCCTGGAGCATGGCGCAGTTCGTCCGCCTCGCGTGGGGCATATCGGCGGGCGAACCCGTCGAGACGCCGACGGTCGTCCGCGACCGCTACACCGGCGCAGACGGCGTCTCCGAGGGTCCGTCGCTCTCGGTCACCTTCCCGAACGACGTGACCAGCACCGGCGTGGCGACGATTTCGGGATCGACCGACGGCGCGGTCGTCGTCGTCAAGACGCCAGACCAGACGGTCTATCGAGAGACGCCGGACGGGACGTTCAGCGTCGACGTGTCCGTCTCGGACGGTTCGAACTACTACACCGTCGTCGCCGCGACCGAGGGCGACGACGTGTCGACGGTCGGGACGACAGTCGAACAGTCGACCGTCACCGGCATCGATGTCGGAGACGCGGTCGCGACGCTCTCCGATCCCGTGGGCGACGACCACGGCCCCGGTTCCTACGTCTACCCCACCTCCGGCGAGTTCGTCGACGGCGCGTTCGACATCGTCGGCTTCGACGTGTACGAGACGAGCGATCGGTACCAGTTCCTCTACCGCGTCGACGGCCCGCTGACGAACCCGTGGGGAGGGAGTATCGGTTTCTCGATCCAGCATCTACAGGTGTACCTCCGCGATCCCAGCGCGTCGGACGGGTCGACGGCGGCCCGGACGGGCGTCAACGCGACGTTCGAATCGCCGTACCAGCGCCGTCTCGTCGTCGTCCCGTTCGGCCCGACGCGGATCGAGAGCGCCGACGGCTCCGTCGTCACCGACGACGTCCAGGTGACGACGTACGACGCGATCAGCGCGATCAAACTCGACGTGCCCAAGAGCGCCGTCGGCGACGTGCGGAGCCTCGAACTCGCGCCGCTGATGCTGGCGCAGAACGGCTACAGTCCCGGTTCGGTGCGGCAGGTGAAGGCGAACGTCGGAAGCTACGTCTTCGGCGGCGGCCGCGACGACGACGCCGACCCGAACGTGATCGACCTCGTGACGCCCGACGGTGTCACCAACGCCGACGCGCTCGCCTACTCGGCGTCGAAAGAGGCCGTCATCCCGTTCATCTCGCTCTGAGACGCCGCTCTCGCCGACGACTGTTTCATGCACGTCGCCGTCGCCGGACAGAGGTCGGAGAATTCGGTCGTCTGCCGAATCGTGGTGGGGGCGTCTCCTCGCTCGATTTCGACGTAACCGCGGTCGGCGAAGAACTCGGACGCGGTCGTCGTCAGCAGGTACAGCGTCTCGACGCCCTCGGCGTGAGCTTCGTCCTCTAGGGCGTCGCACATCGCCGTTCCGAAGCCCACCCCCCGTGCGGACGGTTCGACGACGACCGACCGGAGGAGTCCGTCGGTTCCGTAGCCTTCGATCCCGCCGACGCCGACCGTCTCGTCGCCGTCGTAGGCGACGTAGAAGCACTCGGGCCTCGATCGCACGTCCCGCGAGGGTAAGCCGTTCGCCTCTAGCAGTGACTCGACGTACCCGATGGTGGACTCGGTGGCCCGTCGAATCGTCACGGTCGCTCCGCTCATACGTGCGATACCGACTGGCACACTAACTGTGTTTTCAGCGGTCGCAACTCGTGTCGACTGTTCGAATCGGCGCGAGCACGAGAAGGGGAGGTCGTTTCAGGCGACCCGGCGAAGCCAACGCTGCGGATCGTCGAGTTCCTCGTTGCTGGGGAGGTTCTCGGGTCGTTCCCAGACGGTGCTCGCGGCGGCGACGCCGCGGGCGTCCGCGACTTCCTCGAAGAAGGCGGCACCGCGCTCGTACTGGCGGCGCTTGAGCCCGAGTCCGAGCAGTCGTCGGATGAGTTGCGAGACGGGGCTACCACCTCGGCGACGCGCCTCTAACTTCTCGCGCAGGTCGGTGTAATCGTCGTCGAACGCGCGGTCCATCAGCAGTTCCGCGTAGCCCTCGACGGCGGTCATCGTCGTGTCGAGTTCGCGGAAGGCGTCGCGGTCGAAGCTCCCGTTCGCGAGCGCGTCGATGCCCTCGTTCATGCGGGTTTCGAGGTACGACGAGAGCCAGGGAGCGGCCCCGAACTCCGCGGCGTGTGAGACTTCGTGGAAGGCGATCCAGCGACGGAATCGGGGGTAATCCACCTCGAGCATGTCCGCGACCTTGCGGATGTTGGGGTGGACGAAGTAGAGCCCGTGGTTCTCGTCGTCGCCTTCGGCCAGCAAGAGCGGGTCGTACTGACCGAGGACGTTGTTCCCGAGGAACGAGAGCATGAACGCCATCGTACCCGTGTTGACGACGCGTGCGGCCCCGGGAACGACGCCGACGCCGTGTCGTTCGAGCGGGTGCATCACGCGCTCGAAGGTGCGGATGTTGGCGTCGATCCAGTGGTGGCGGTTCTGAATCTCGATGCTATCGGGGACGTCGAAGTCGACCTCGGCAACGTGTCGGAGTCGGTCGCGCGCGTCGCGTACGTCGGACGCGTATCCGGCTTGTTCCTCCGGAGAGAGGGCGAGATCACCGGGTTCAGTGGCGGCCTTCGCTGCTTCCGCGACAGCAGTCCAGTCGATGACGCCGCTTCCCGACGCGTTCGTCACGGCGCGGACGCTGCGATAAAGGTCCATGGGTCGAATCGGGCGCGACGAGATAAAACGCTTGTCACGTACGAACAGTGCACCGGACCGCGATGGCGGTCTGAACACGCCGGGGTGAACGCGCCTCGGGACGACTCTGTCGTCGCAGTTCTACACGGCGTTACGATTCGCCTAATCACCAACTCGGCCCGTTGAACGTCGTGTTTAACGTCACGTCTCCTCCCTCCCGAAACCCGGTCTCGTCTCCACAAAATGTCATTAGCACTGATACTGCAACAGTACGTGATCGTTTCTTTCAGACGAATTTCTCCGTTTTTTGTATCAGCACGTTAGGGAGTGGTTCACTGTATCCCCTCGAGTTGTGCGGTTGATATGTCGATATGACCCTCCAAGATCGAGTACATCGATTGCTGACCTCTAGTCCGAAATGGATATTCTTGGTCCTGTTCGCTCTGTGGACGATCTCCGACCGATTTCTCCGACAGGGACCGCAGGCGAGATCGATGTGGAGCTACAGTGGTGTCGCCGTCTTCGTGATGGCCACCGCTGTGATCACGCTCCCCCGTTCACCTCTCTCGGTACCTTCGTTCGAACGTCCGAATCTCGGACTGAAGTGGTCACTCGAACGCCTCTACGTCGTCTTCCCCGGTGCATTCGCCGTCGTCTGGGCGGTGATGGTCGGGTTGAAAGTCGTGCTCCACACGCCGATGGTTCCGTGGACGTGGCCGATCAGCATCGTCCGTCTCCGCGCCCCTCCGCGAGTGGCCGCACTCCTCAGTCACGAGATGGCCCGGGTCGGTCTCACGACTGGTTCGCGGTTAGCACTCGTCTACGTGCTCCAACCGATCAACGTAGCCGTCGCGGTGCTCGCCGTCGCCGTCTTCGGCTGGTTCGTTCGAGACCTCGAGAACCGCTCTTTGAACGCAGTCTACGGCGTCGGTCTCCTACTCGTGTTGCTCACGAACCTCGCACAGGGATTCCACAACGGGTATCTCCTCCCCGTCGTCGGGACGAGTACCAGGAGCCAATACTACGATACCGTCGGCAGTATACAGAGCGGCCCCTCGTTTCTGCGTCACTACCACGAGATTCAACGGTCCCTCCCGCTCCACGCGAGTACGCACCCACCGGGGACTACCCTGTTCTACTACTACCTCAACCAGCTCGTCGGCCCGCTAGGAATTGCCGTCGCGATCGCGGCCCTCACGATGCTGTCCGTGTACTTCGTCTACGGTCTCGTAGAGCACTTCTACGGCCGAAAGGCGGCGTTCTTCTCCGCGGTCGTATTCGTGCTGTTACCCGCGGTCCAGATCTACGGCATCGCCGCGATCGACGGCGTGATCTGTACGTTCTTCGCCGGGACGATGTACTTCTACGTCCGGCTCGCCGACGACGACGGGAACCCATACGTACTGGCGGGACTGACCGCACTGTTCCTCTTCGGCGCGATGTTCCTGACCTACCTGGGCGTCTTCCTCGTCGGTGTCGTGGTACTCGATCAGTGGCGTCGCCACGGCCTTTCGCCGAAATCGGTCGAGGTACTCGCTGCGGTGACGCTCCCGGTCGTGTTGATCCTGCTGTTGCTGTTCGCCGCGACTGATTTCAACTATCTGGTGGGTTTCTTCGGTGCCTACGGGCACGAGTCCGCCGACTCCGGTGCCGCGATGTTCATCCTGCGGGACCCGATCGAATACGTGTTGACCCGAGCCGAGAGTATCGGAGAGCCGATCCTGTTCTTCACGCCGGTTCCGGTGGCGCTCGCGTACCGCGGTCTCAGAGACAGCAGCGGCGAGTCGTTCTTCCGATTCGACTTCGACGCGGGAACGTGGTTGCTCGTCTACGCGATCATCGGATACCTGGGCCTGCTGTTCGTCGGGGCGTACAACACCGCCGAAACCGCGCGTGGAGCGATGTACCTCTTCCCGTTCATGACGCTCGCCGTCGGGGGGACCGTCTCACGCCTCGACCTCGGAACGAGAGCGTTGACACTCGTCGCGATGCTGGTGTTCGCGCAGGCGCTCGCCATGCAACTGTTCGGATTCTTCTTCTGGTGACTCTGGCTCGTCCCGGGCCGGACGAAGCCACCTCGTCGTCGCCGAATTTCAGACCGAGAAGGGCCGCCGATCCGAAAGCGAGAACAGCGGTTCGATGTCGGCGACGGTGTAGTCTTCGAGCAGGTCGCGGAGCGCGCGGAAGGTCAGTGTCTCCCGCGCGTCGACGCTGGCGAGCGCGAGGTATCGGTCGCCGAACGCCGGGACGTCCGTGTTCAACACGGCGGGATCCCCGCGAGCACCGTACGACCGCCACTCGTCAGGGTCGAGGCCGTGTTCGTAGTCGGCCCAGCGCGTCGTCGCCACGTCGATGCCGAGTTCGCCACAGACCCATTCGAGTTTCCGTCGGCCGCCCCACGCCTCGCGTACGTCGTCCATCAGGTCGACGTGCGTCAGGCTGGCGTGATCGCTTCCGTCCCCGTCGAGGAGGGCGTCGACCCGTTTCCGGACACTTCGGTCGTCGACGACTTCTCCCACCAGTTCGGCACGACCTCGGAGGTGGAGCAGATCGAACCCGGCTCCGTTGTAGGTGAGCAGTGTCTCGGCGGGCCGGTCGGTGAACCAGTCGCAGACCGCCTCGACGAGCGCGAGTTCGGACGCCGGAGAGTCGTCCTCCCGGAAGAGCACCATCCGTTCGATCGGTTCGCCGGGTGCCGGCCGATAGCCGAGTCCGACGGCGAGCAACTCGAAGTACGTCGAGTCTCGGAAGTGGGCCTGCTCGGTCGGCTCTCGCTCCGGGCTCACGGTCTCGATGTCGAGTGCCAGCGTGCCGGTCATAGTGAGTCCGAGCAGGAGTGTCTACTTTAGTGATGGGTTCGGTGAGGAGAGTGCTGTTCAGATGAGATCAAAACGACAGAGACAGCGATCGAGACGACTTCGAAAGCCCTCTCTGCCCCACCCAACGGCGGTCGATCAGCAGATCATCGCGTGACCACATGTTCCCGTCGACGACAGCGCTTACTCCCCGTCGACGACGGCACGCTCGCCGTCTTCCTCGTCGATCTCCGCCAGCACGCGCTCGTGGAACTCCTTCAGCACCGCGCTCTCGTCTTCGGCGAGGACGACGTCGCTGGCCATCAGCGTCGCCAAGCCGAACGAGCGTGGCGACGGAGAGTCGACCTCCCGCTGGACGACCTCGATCTCGTCACCCTGCATCGCACCGACGACCTCCTCGATGCCCGCGAGGTTCAGTTTGTCCTCCAGAATCTCGCGGTAGGTCTCCTCCATCACGGCGAACTCGTCCAATCCCTGCGCGAACGAGAGCAACATCTCGCTCGAAACCTGCTGTTCGGCCGCCGACTTCTCGTAGCCCTTGTAGCGTTTGAGGATCATCAGCGACCGCGTCGCGTTGATGCGGAAGTAGCGTTTCAGGAGGTCGGTCCCGTCGAGGGCGGCCCGGAGGTCGGCGGCGACTTCGTCGGGATCGAGACTTCGGAGGACGGCGGCCACGTCGACCTTGCGGTTCAGCGGCATCGAGACGGAGAAGCCGTTGTCGGCGACGGCGATCCGGACGTTCGTGTTCGTCCGCCGGGCGCAGTGGTACGCGACGAGGCGGGAGAGGCCGTCGTTGAACTTCCGGCCGTAGTTCGAGTGGACGTAGAAGTACCGCCGGTACTCCGCCCTGTCGCGTTCCTCTTCGACGGCGATGCGGGCGTCGGTGCTCACGCTCTCCGGACCCGCGTAGCGCACCTGTTCGTCGAACATCCGTGCGACGGCGCGGACGCTGTTCTCGTCCAGCGGGAAGCCGCGAAGCCAGTCGCGGACGGCGGGTTTCCCACCCATCGCGAGGTGGGTGAGCAGGTCGCGCTGGAAGTCGAGGATCTCGCGGCCGAGGTCGTAGGAGAGCGGCAGTCGCTCGGAGAACCACGACGGGACGGTCGGGCGGGCGCTCGTGCGGTCGACGTACACCTTCGACCCGCGCCGATACCGAAACTCGAAGTGATCCCCGCCGAGGACGAACACGTCGCCTTTCTCCAGCGTGTCGAGGTAGTTCTCGTCGAGGTTCCCGACCCACTCACTGCTGGACCGGGTGTACACGTCGCAAGTGAACGAGTCCGGAATCGTCCCGATGTTCGTCATGTAGATGACGCGGGCCATCCGGCCGCGCTTGCCGATCAGGGGCTCGCCGACCGGGAAGTCGTCGTAGTGATACTCGCCGTCCGGCGCGTCGTTCGTGTCGCGCCAGATCTTCGCGTAGACGTTCTTCTCCTCCAGTCCCTCGTAGTCGGCGGTGAGATAGCTGAACAGACGCTCGAAGTCGGCGTCGTCGTAGTCGCGGTAGGGATACGCTCGCCGGAGAATCGCACGGACCTCCGATTCAGGCCGGACGGTGTTGATCGCCATTCCATACACTTGCTGGGCGGCCACGTCGTCGGCCCGTTCGGGGATGAACACGCGGTCGACGAACCCTTCCTCGGCTTTTTTGAGCATCACCGCGCACTCGACCAGTTCGTCGCGGTCGAGCGCGATGACGCGTCCCTCGACGGTCTGACCGAGTCGGTGGCCCGCCCGGCCGACCCGCTGGAGTAACGACGCGACCGACTTAGGAGAGCCGACCTGCACGACCAGGTCGAGGTGTGGCATGTCGATGCCGAGTTCGAGGCTGGTCGAGGAGGTGACGAGGTCGAGTTCGCCCGCCTTGAGTTGTTCTTCGACGCCGTGGCGACGTTCCTTCGACAGCGACCCGTGGTGACACCCGGAGTTCGTCTCGTCGTAGGCGTCGGGAAAACGCTCTCTGAGATTGTGGAGGACGCGTTCGGCCCCCGACCGGGTGTTGGTGAAGACGAGCGTGTTCGTGTGCGAACTCACGAGCTCGTGCAGTCGGTCGTAGAACTGGCCCTGAACGACCTGCGGCGGCGTGTCGATGAGGTCGTCGGTGGGACATTCGAGGCGGATGTCGAAGTCGCGGACGAACCGCGTGTCGACGATCTCGTAGTCGCGCGGGTCGCCGTCGTCGTCGTCGCGGCCGACCAGAAACTCGGCCATCGTCGACAGCGGTTCGACCGTCGCCGAACACCCGATCCGCGTCGGCGGCGACTCGGCCATCGCTTCGAGGCGCTCCAGCGACACCGAGAGGTGAGTGCCGCGCTTGTTCTCCGCGAGACTGTGGATCTCGTCGACGACGACGTACTCGACTGATCGAAGTTTCTCGCGGAACTTCGGCGAGTTGAGCAGGATGGCGAGCGTCTCGGGCGTCGTGTTCAGGATGTGCGGCGTCGTCTTCAGCATCTTCTGACGCTCGCTGGAGTCGGTGTCGCCGTGGCGGATGGCGTGACGCAGTTCGACCTCCTCGTCGCGGTCGGCCATCCGCTCTGTGATCCCGTCGAGGGGGACCTCCAGGTTCCGGTGGATGTCGTTGGCGAGCGACTTCAGCGGCGAGATGTAGAGGCAGTAGACCGAGTTGTCGAGGCCGTCCTCGCGCTCGCGCGAGCGCCGGAACAGTTCGTTGATGATCGCGCTAAACGAGGCGAGCGTCTTCCCCGACCCCGTCGGCGCGCAGATGAGCGCGTTCGTCCCCTCGTGGATGAGCGGGATCGCCTCGCGTTGCGGTGGCGTGAAGAACCCGCCGTTGCCCGGCACGTACGCGCCGAACTGGTCGACCCACCACTCCCGGACGGCGGGTTCGAGCAGGTCGAGCACCGACTCGTCGGCGATGTCGACGGTCGCGGGGTCGAAGTCGACGCCCGCGCCGGTCAACAGTTCCCGTCCACTCATGAAGTCCGGTTAGTCCGCGCGCGTAAGTGGGTTTTGACGGAGAGTGGGCGGTTCAGATAATTTTGACGGAGAGTGGACGGTTCAGATAAGCGACGGCCGGCCGATCGACTGGCGGGGGCTTTCGAAGTCCGATCGCTGGTTCCGTCGGTTCTGTCTCATCTGAACAGTACCTGGACAGTGGGTGCCGCTCTGGCGTGGGCAGTGACCACGTCGGGTCGACGCCCGCCCCCATACTTGGCAATCGCAAACTGTCCTCGAACGGCGGACAGAATACCGCGATCGAAGCGGGTTGAGGTATCCTTAAGCGGTCCGTGCGTCATTTCCCGCGTATGACCGTCAGTAGCGCTCCCGGCAAAGTGTACTTGTTCGGGGAGCACGCCGTCGTCTACGGGGAGCCGGCGGTCCCGTGTGCCATCGAGCGGCGGGCGACCGTCCACGTCGAGCCGCGCGACGACGACCGCATCCGAGTCGAAGCGAAGGATCTGACGCTCGACGGCTTCACCGTCGAGTACACGGGCACGAGCGGCCACCCGCCGGACGTGGACGTTCCCACGCCGCTCATTCGGGCGGCCGTCGGATACGTCGACGCCGCGGTCGATCAGGCCCGCGACGC
This sequence comes from Haloferacaceae archaeon, assembly GCA_963715525.1. Taxonomy (GTDB): domain Archaea; phylum Halobacteriota; class Halobacteria; order Halobacteriales; family Haloferacaceae; genus MFD01721-c6. The sequence goes on along the minus strand of OY970248.1, from coordinate 2,510,455 downwards.
GCTCGACCGGCCCGACGCCGGATTCGATATCGCCGTCGAGAGCGACATCCCGCTCGGTGCAGGACTCGGGTCGTCGGCCGCCGTCGTCGTCGCTGGCATCGACGCCGCGACGCGGGCGTTCGGTCACGAACTCGACCCGCGAGAGATCGCGCGGCGTGCGTTCGAAGCCGAGTACGAAGTGCAGGACGGACAGGCCTCCCGCGCCGACACCTTCTGTTCGGCCATGGGTGGTGCGGTCCGCGTCGAGGGCGACGACTGCCGGACCATCGACGCGCCGTCGCTCCCGTTCGTCATCGGTTTCGACGGCGGTGCGGGCGACACCGGGAAGCTCGTTGCGGGCGTCCGGAAGCTCCGCGAACAGTACGACTTCGCCGCCGAGACTGTCGACACCATCGGCGACATCGTTCGAACCGGCGAGCGGCTACTGGCCGACGCCGATCCGACCGGCGAGGCCGACGAGGAACTGCTCTCTGAACTCGGTCGACTGATGGACTTCGATCACGGGTTGCTCTCCGCGCTCGGCGTCTCTTCACGGTCGCTCGATACGATGGTGTGGGCCGCACGGTCGGCCGACGCTTACGGCGCGAAACTCACCGGCGCGGGCGGTGGCGGCTGTATCGTCGCGCTCGACCCGACCGGCGAGACGGAGACGGCGCTGAATTTCACGCCCGGCTGTGAAGACGCCTTCCGAGCCGAGTTGGCCGACGAGGGCGTCCGCGCGGAGGAAGCGTAGATGGTCGTCGTTCTCAAACTCGGCGGAAGCGTCATCACCGAGAAAGACCGCCGCGAGACGCTCGACGGCGGCGCACTCGACGCCGCGGCCGACGCCATCGCCGATGCGGTCGGGCCCGACGACGACCTCGTCGTCGTCCACGGTGGCGGGAGTTTCGGCCACTTCCACGCCGAAGAACAGGACGTGACGACCGAGCGAGGAACCCACGACGCGTCGGGCGCGCTCGCGATCCACGGTGCGATGACGACGCTGAACGCGTTCGTCGTCTCCCGACTCCACGAGCGCGACGTTCCCGCGATCCCGGTCCACCCGCTCTCGGTCGGCGCACGCGACGCCGACGGAACGCTCTCGTTCCCGCTCTCGCAGGTCGAGACGATGCTCGACGAGGGGTTCGTCCCGTTGCTTCACGGCGACGTGGTCGCCCACGCCGGACAGGGCGTCACCATCGTAAGCGGCGACGAGATAGTCGTCCGACTCGCCGACGGCCTCGACGCCGCCCGAGTCGGCCTCTGCTCGACCGTTCCGGGCGTCCTCGACGACGACGGCGACGTGATACCCGAGATTACGGCATTCGAGGACGTTGCGGACGCGCTCGGTGGAAGCGACGCCACCGACGTGACCGGCGGCATGGCCGCGAAAGTGCGGACCTTACTCGATCTCGGTGCGCCGTCGTACGTCTTCGGGCCGGACGGACTCGACGCGTTCCTCGCCGGTGACTCGCCCGGTACGCGGATCGAGTAGCGACCCGTATCGTTCTCTCGAACGGTCACGCGATCGGTCGTCGCTTCGCGCTCACAGGTGCTGTTAATGTCCCTCGGCGCGTATAGCAGTCTCTATGCTGACGGTGGCAGAGTTTACGGCCGATTCAGATGCGTTCCCACTCGGGAGTGTGTTCGACGACCTGCCGGACGTAACCGTCGAGTTAGAGCGTGTCGTGCCGACCAACCACACCGTGATCCCGTATTTCTGGATTCGGGGAACCGAGGTCGAAGACGTCGCGTCGAAGTTCGCGGCCCACCCCGGCGTTCGCGAGATCCAACTGGTCGACAGCGTCGGTGACGAGTATCTCCTGCGCTGCGTCTGGGTCTTGGAGTACGACGGGATTCTGACCGGACTCCTCGAAGCGGAGGTCGCGCTCCTCTCCGCGGTCGGGACGAAGTCGAAGTGGGTGTTCGAAGTTCGGAGCGAAGACCGCGAGTCGATCAGGGCGTTCCAGCAGTACTGCCTCGATCGCGATATCCCGATCACGCCCCGCTCCCTGCGGTCGCTCGCTTCCGAGCGGCCCGATCGCTCGTACGGCCTGACCAACGCTCAGCGCGAGGCGCTCACGCTCGCATACGAACACGGGTATTTCGACGAACCGCGGCAGACCACGCTGGCCGAGGTGGCGTCCGAACTCGGGATCTCTCGTCAGGCGCTCGCATCCCGACTCCGACGCGGCCACAACCGCCTCATAGACTCGATGCTCGTCGGACCGTAAGTTCCCCCGCACCGAAGCGGCCGAGAGACCGGGTCAACGTGTGTAGTGCCAATCGTCGCCAGGGAGACCGGGTTTCCGGTGAAAATTGCCGTGTGGCGCCACGAGAACGTGGCATATGGCGGTTCGCTCTTCGGTCAGTTCGTTGCTTCACGGCCGTTGCGATCGTCCGATCGGCCGAGCGGATAGCAGAATGTAACACACTCAGGATATATTGGCATTCGAGTAACGATTCATACCGTCCACGATCCCTGACAACGGTCTCTCTGACTGTCGATTCGGGTTTCAGATCGACGGACGACGACGCCAGCGTTACCTCATTGCGGAATTCTTTTGCCGTTCCTGATGAACAATTCTGCAAATGAGTGCAGGTGGTCCGACGTGACGATGGAGGACCGAATCGAGGAACTCAGGGAAAAGCGAGCGGAGGCTCTCAAGGGTGGGGGCGAAGACCGCATCGAGTCCCAACACGACAAGGGCAAGATGACCGCCCGAGAGCGCATCGACTACTTCCTCGACGACGGGACGTTCAACGAACTCGATCAGTTCCGAACCCACGACACCCACAAGTTCGGGATGGAAGAGGAGCAGACCTACGGCGACGGCGTCGTCACCGGCTACGGCGAGGTCAACGGACGACGCGTCTTCGTCTTCGCCCACGACTTCACCGTCTTCGGCGGGTCGCTCGGCGAGGTGTTCGCCGAGAAGGTGAACAAAGTCATGGACAAGGCCATGGAGGTCGGCGCGCCGGTCGTCGGACTCAACGACTCCGCCGGTGCGCGGATTCAGGAGGGCGTGAAGTCCCTCGGCGGGTTCGGTGAGATCTTCCGCCGGAACACGGAAGCCAGCGGCGTCGTCCCGCAGATCTCGGCGATCATGGGACCGTGCGCCGGTGGGGCGGTCTACTCCCCGGCGATCACGGACTTCGTGTTCATGGTCAAGGACACCAGCCACATGTTCATCACCGGCCCGGACGTCATCAAGACGGTCACGGGCGAGGAGGTGTCCTTCGAGGAACTCGGCGGTGCGATGGCTCACGCCTCCACGTCGGGCGTCTCCCACTTCGCGGTCGACAGCGAGGAGGAGGCGTTAGACGAGATCGCGCGCCTGCTCTCGTATCTCCCGCAGAACAACGTCGAAGACCCGCCGCGCGTCGATCCGTGGGACGACCCGGAACGCGCCGACGAGGCGTTAAACGAGATCGTTCCCGATCAGCCACGGAAGCCCTACGACATCAAGGACGTCGTCGACCACGTCGCCGACAAGGGCTCGTTCTTCGAGGTCCACGAGGACTTCGCGAAGAACATCGTCGTCGGCTTCTCCCGACTCGACGGTCACAGCGTCGGCGTCGTCGCCAACCAGCCACGGGTCAACGCCGGGACGCTCGACATCACCGCCTCCGAGAAGGCGTCGCGCTTCGTCCGGTTCTGTGACGCGTTCAACGTCCCGATTCTGACGTTCGTGGACGTGCCGGGCTTCCTCCCCGGAACGGACCAGGAACACGACGGCATCATCCGCCACGGCGCGAAACTGCTCTACGCCTACTCCGAGGCGACCGTGCCGCTCCTGACGGTCATCACGCGCAAGGCCTACGGCGGCGCGTACGACGTCATGGCCTCGAAACACCTCGGCGCGGACGTCAACTACGCGTGGCCGACGGCCGAGATCGCCGTCATGGGTCCGCAGGGCGCGGTGAACATCCTCTACAGCGACGAGTTGGAGGCCGCAGACGACCCCGAGACGCGCCGCGAGGAACTCATCGAGGAGTACCGCGAGGAGTTCGCCAATCCCTACACGGCTGCCGACAAGGGCTTCATCGACGGCGTGATCGAACCGCCGGAGACGCGCGCGCGCCTCATCGACGATCTGGAGATGCTGAAGAGCAAGCGCACCCAGTATCCGGACAAGAAACATGGCAACCTCCCGATCTGAGATGGCCGACGATTTCGACCTCGGAACCGCACTCGACATCCCCGACGACGCCGACGACGAGGAGGCGGCCGCCATTGCGGCCGTCATCGGTGCACACCTGCGCGATCAGGCACTCGCCGCGGCAACGGCCGCCGAGGGCGAGGAGACGTGGGACGAGAAACGTTGGACGTTCGCCGCTCGCGTCGATCAGTTACAGAGCCGGTCGATCCGCGTCCCCAACGGCGCGCCGACCGACGCGTGGACCGCCGCCGGACGGACTGAGCGGTTCTGAGCGAGCGGTTTTATGTTCCTATTCGCTGTCGACGATCGAGGACGTCGAGTCACCGCTCTCGAACGCACATCCGAACTGATTCGGGGTCGAGCGTGACGCGCGCTCTGGGCACCACGCGATCGACGCGCTCGAACCGGACGCGACGGGCGAGCGTCGCCAGCGCGAGTCGCATCTCTAACGTAGCAAAGCGCATCCCGATACAGTGACGCGGGCCGCCGCCGAACGGGAAGAACGCGTACTCGGGTCGATCGGGTCGGCGCTCGCTCCATCGCCCGGGCCGGAATTCGTCGGGGACGTCCCACCAGCGGTCGTCGCGCTGAATATGGTAAGTCGACAGTTGGATCGTCGCGTTCCTGGGAATCGCGTAGCCGCCGAGCGTCGTCTCCGTGAGCGGTTGCCGATAGAGCGAGTAGACCGGCGGGTAGAGCCGAAGCGCCTCGTTTACGACCCGTTCTGTGACCTCGAGGTCCGCGAGGTCGTCGACGGTCGGATCGCGGTCGCCGCAGACTGCGCCGACTTCGGCGTCGAGTCGCTCGCGGACGTCCGGATGCCCTGCGAGGAGCCAACAGACGTAGCCGAGCGCGACCGCGCTGGTCTCGTGGCCCGCGAAGAGGAACGTCACGAGTTGGTCGCGGATCGTCTCGTCGCCCATCGTCGACCCGTCGGGGAAGGTCGCCGTCGTCAGCGCCGTCAGGAGATCGTCGCGGTTCGCTGACGACCCTCGGCGCTCCGCCACGAGCGACCGGACGAGCGCATCCATGTCAGCCATCGAACGCCGGTAGCGACGTTTCGCCGGGGTCGGAACCCACTCGGGGAGGAACGCCGACGGGCCGGTCGCCAGATCAGCCAGTGCGGCCATCGCGTCGCGGACGACGGCCCCGCGCGCTGCGTCCAAGTCGACGCCGAACAGCGTTCGCGTGAGCACACCCAGCGTGTACGTCGAGAGTTCGTCGCGGAGTGCGACGACGTCGCCGTCGGCCCACCCGTCGGCGAGCGCCGCCGCGTCGTCGACCATCGTCGTCGCGAACGACCGAATCCGACTCGGCTCGAACGCCGGTTGGAGGTGGTTTCGCTGCCGTCGCCAGCGGTCGTCCTCGGTCGTCAAGAGCCCGTTCGGTGCGATCAGCGACGCGAACGCGGTCTCGAACTCGCCCTTGCGAAACTCGTCGGCGCGGGTCACCAGTACCTGCTCGATCAGTGCCGGGTCGAAGACTGCGACGAACTGCTCGCCGAGGGCGTCGTAGGTGACGACGTCGCCTCGCGATCGGAGCGTCTCGCCGAAAGCGAGGCCGTCACGGAGCATCGACAGGTTACTTCCGAGCAGTGGGAGTCCGTCGTAGTGGGGCGGTCGCGAGCGAGGTGCGTGCTCGTCGCGACCCTCGGAGTCGTCTCCTTCGTCCGACCGCTGCCGCGCGGGGAGGTCCGTCCCGTTCATACGCCACTCTCGTCCGTCCGGCGGCCTCTCCGTTGCCGTGGCCCGCTGAACCTTTTTATGTACCCCACCCGCCACTACTCGCGTGAAGTCTCTCGACGTGACGCTTCGGCTCCCGCCGTCGTTCCGCCTGTCCCTCCCAGAGCAACTCGCCGTCGAGGACGCCGTCGTACGCGAAGAGATGATCGCGTGGACCGAGTACGCGGACGTCGTGACGTTTCTCTCGCTCGTCGTCGGCGACCTCGCGACGGTCCGCCGAGCGGTCGACGACCTCGACGTCGTCCAGCGCGTCGACTACGCCCCGGTCGACGACGACACGTTCTACCTCTACGCCGAGATGGAACTCAGGCCGGTCGACGCGGCGCTCTGGTCGACGTTCGAGGACCGCCGACTCGTCGTCGTTCCGCCCGTGATCTACCCGAGCAACGACCGCGTCCGTATGACCGTCCTCGGCGACGGCGAGGCGCTCCGCTCGGCGATCGACGGGTTCCCCGAGGACGTCGGCGTCGAGATCGAACGGCTCAGCGACCATCGGCGACTCTCGGGGTCGCTCGCCGGGCGGCTCACGGCGCGCCAGTTCGAGGCGGTCGAGACGGCGCGGCGACTCGGCTACTACGAGGTTCCTCGTGAATCCTCGCTCGCGACCGTCGCGGACGAACTCGACTGCTCGGAGAGCGCGGCGTCGGCGCTGTTGCGAAAGGCCGAACGGGCGCTGGTCGACGTCGCCGTTGGGAAGTGAAGTCGACGAGTGTCGATGCGGCTGACACGGATGTGGCCCGATCGGTCTTACGATTCGTACCGTCGAGTGGCGTCCCAGTACCGTCGCATCCGGTCGACGAACCGATCGGGTTCTTCGGCGAAGAGTCGCTCTCCGATCGGGCGCGCCTCGCGCTGGAGTTCCGCACGCTTCCCGGCGACGATCCGTTCGAGCGTCTCACGGGTGCTCGGGTCGAACAACTCCTCTGTACGCATCGTTTCGACGAAGACCGCGAGGTCGTGTTCGTCACCGAGGAGGTCGGAGAGCGTCTTGAGTTCCGATCGGCGGGCCTTCATCGGACCGACCCGCGCACTCCGGAGCAATCGGCAGTGATATCGGTGGTACTTCACCCGCTTGCGCCACTCGTGGAAGCGTTCCGTCGAGGGATCGGAGTACGCGTCGTCCATCCGATTACGCGCCCGTTTGTAGGATTTCCGGAGGCCGCCCGCGACGGCGTCAAAGCCATCGGTCGCGATCGGAAGGTCACGGATTCGGTCGCGCCCATCGACGAGGTCCCGTCGGACCGCCGCGAGACGGGCTTCGACGTCTCGCTCGGCGGCCAGTGATTCCCGCCGATCAACGAGCGCCGCACGAATGCGCTCCAGTGCGTCCTCGTCGAGCGCGTCTGCCTCCACGACGGCCGGAGCGACCCGTGCGTCGAACGTTTCGATCAGCGCCTGCGAATCCCTGACGTCGGATACGCGCCGAGCAGCGTCCCGGTAGTGTGCGTTCTCGACACCGTAACTGGGGAGGACACCACGAACGAGTCGGAGCGCCGCTCTGATCTCTTTGCACCGTTTTCGGACCTCGTGAACCGTCTCGTGTCGGTCGGACTCGTCGTCGATCCGCGCGAGCGCATCCTCGACCTTCCCGCCGATGACGCGTTTGATCCCCTGCGAAACGGTTTCGTCGGACTGAATGGTGTATTCCATGCTCTCAGTACGGTCGCTCGCTCGATAAGCCTGAATTGCGAGGCGAAGAAAATGAGCGTAGGTCGCGCAAGCGACCGACGGAGCGAACGCGTGACGACTTACTGGCTCGGAATCTCGCCGTAGTCGAACGCTTCGCCGAGTTCGGACAGTTCGGTGAGCGCGTCTTGCTCTTCACGGAGGTTCCGTTCGAGTTTGTCGGCGGCGTCTTCGTGACCGCTCTGCTGGGCCAGCGGGACGAGGTTGCCGTAGCAGGCGATTTCGTAGTGCTCTGATTTCTGCCCGGCCGCGATGTTGAACCGTTCGAGGACTTTCTCGCTGGGGTCCTGATTCGTGAACTCCTCGTGTTGTTCGACCATCGCGTCGACGACCGGGTCCTCTTTGGCCTCGGCGTCGCGTCCGATTTCCTCGAACACCTCTTCGAGACGTTGTACGTGTTGCCGCGTCTCTTCGCGGTGTTCCGAGAAGGCGCTCTGAATCTGGCCCTCCTGGGCACCGCTCTCTAACTCTTCGAGCGCCTCGACGAGTTGTTGCTCCGTATAGTAGATCTCTTGCAGTCCTTCGACGAACAGGTCTTCGAGTGAGTCGATTGCCATCTTATTTCCCTCCACGTGAGTGGACGCCGGAGCGTTCGATGAACGATGAGGCTGAAATTGCAGGGGGTATAACTCGGGGGCGAAAACCCGTCGCCATCTTCGTATTTTCGAACTTCGAACGTACGGCGATTATATTCTAACTGTGGTCGGAATCACGTCGCGACGGCCGCGAATCGACGAATCGGCGTGGTGACGATCGATTGTCAGTTTCTGACCCCGAAACCAACTCGTAAACCACTATCATATACATAGTTGACGTAGCGGTCGCGGACCGATAGAATCACATGTCGTTTGCGTCTACGAATCCCCAAGGAATGTTCAGCAAGGTTCTCGTCGCCAACCGAGGAGAGATCGCCGTCCGGGTGATGCGCGCCTGCGAGGAACTCGGCGTCCGAACCGTCGCCATCTACAGCGATGCGGACAAACACTCCGGTCACGTCCGCTACGCTGACGAGGCGTACAACGTCGGTCCCGCGCGAGCCGCCGATTCGTATCTCGATCACGAGGCCGTCATCGACGCCGCGCGCAAGGCCGGTGCCGACGCGATCCATCCCGGATACGGCTTCCTCGCGGAGAACGCGGAGTTCGCCGCGAAAGTCGAAGAGACGGACATCGTCTGGATCGGTCCGTCGTCCGACGCGATGGAGCGCCTCGGCGAGAAGACGAAAGCGCGCGCACTGATGCAGGAAGCGGACGTGCCCGTGGTCCCGGGGACGACAGAGCCCGTCGAGTCCGCCGACGAGGTGAAAGAGATCGCCGATCAGTACGGTTACCCGGTCGCGATCAAGGCCGAAGGCGGCGGCGGCGGTCGCGGTCTGAAGGTCGTCCACGACGAGTCGGAAGTCGAAGACCAACTCGAGACCGCCCAACGCGAGGGTGAAGCCTACTTCGACAACGCCTCCGTCTACGTCGAGAAGTACCTCGAAGCGCCGAAACACATCGAAGTCCAGATCCTCTCGGACCACCACGACAACGTCCGTCACCTCGGAGAGCGCGACTGCTCGCTCCAGCGCCGCCACCAGAAGGTCATCGAAGAGGCACCGAGTCCCGCACTCGACGCCGAGATGCGAGAGCGCATCGGCGATGCGGCCCGCCGCGGCGTCAGCGCGGCCGACTACACCAACGCCGGGACGGTGGAGTTCCTCGTGGAGGACGACCAGTTCTACTTCATGGAGGTCAACACCCGGATTCAGGTCGAACACTGCGTCTCCGAGCAGGTCACGGGCATCGACATCGTGAAGTGGCAGATCCGGGTCGCCGCCGGCGAGGAACTCGACTTCTCGCAGGACGACATCGAGATCGAAGGCCACTCGATGGAGTTCCGGATCAACGCCGAGAACCCCGCCGCCGATTTCGCACCTGCGACCGGGAAACTCGAGATCTACGACCCCGCCGGCGGCGTCGGCGTCCGTATCGACGACGCGGTCCGGCAGGGCGACGAGATCGGCGGCGACTACGACTCGATGATCGCCAAACTGATCGTCACCGCCTCGGACCGCGAGGAATGCCTCGCTCGTTCCGAACGCGCGCTCGCCGAGTACGACATCGAGGGCTTCCACACCATCATCCCGTTCCACAGGCTGATGCTCACCGACGAGCGCTTCCGTGACGGGTCGCACACGACGAAGTATCTCGACGAGGAACTCGACACTGACCTGATCGACCAGGCGGTCGCCGAGTGGGGTACCGTCGGGGAGAGCGCCGACGAGGGTGACGAGGGCGTCACCGAGCGCGAGTTCACCGTCGAGGTCAACGGGAAACGCTTCCAGGTCTCGCTCGAAGAGCGCGGCGCACCCGCGATTTCCGTCGCCAGCAACGGTGGCTCGACCGGCCAAAGCCGACCGCCGCAGGCGACGAGCGACGACGACGGCGACGACGAAGTCGTCATCGAGGGCGACGGCGAGACGGTCGAAGCCGAGATGCAGGGAACGATCCTCTCGATCGACGTCAGCGAAGGCGACGAGGTCGAACCGGGCGACGTGCTCTGCGTCCTCGAAGCTATGAAGATGGAAAACGACGTCGTCACCGAGCGCGGTGGCACCGTCACCCAGGTGGTCGTCGGTGAGGGCGACACCGTCGACATGGGCGACGTGCTCGTCGTTATCGAGTAGTTCGGTTAGTTCGGATTTTCTGCTTTTGACGGTCGACGATCGGTGAAGTTCGGATGTGCGACGATCGACCCCGTGATCTCGCGGGCGGGACTGAAAGGGGTTCTCGTGAGTCTCGAAGAGACGAACGAGAGCAAGCGAGACCGCAGGTCTCGCCATGCCGTGTCCTCGACGAAGTACACGACGTAAGCACCGCAGGCCGCAGGCCGAGGAGCGCGACGAGTCGCACGAGTCGAGAACTGGGCGAGAGCGAAGCTCTCGCGAGCAGTCGGAAGCAAAGCTTCCGACGACGCGGGGGCTTTCGAGGTGTTCGTCTACCAGTTCGATCGAACCGTTTCAACTCTGAAAACACGACCTCGAAAGCCCCGAGTTGCCGGACTCGGGGGGCTCGCTGTGCTCCTCACTCCTTCGCTTCGCTCAGTCGCTGCGGTGCTTACGTCGCCCGCCGTCGTCCGGTAACTCGCCCCTTTCAGTCCCACCCCGCGATTGATCTGCCTGCCATCGCTCACCAAAACACGACTCAAAGCGAAACCTGACGCCGAAATTTCTTCCCTCAGCCCGCCACACCTAGGACCATGTACGTCACATTTCTCGGGACCGGAAGCGCCATGCCGACGCCAGGCCGGGCGCAGACCGGGATCTTGCTCGAAGCCGACGGTCAGACCCTCCTCGTCGACTGCGGGAGCGGCGTCCTCGAAAATCTCGCCCTGACGGACGCAGGGTACGAATCGGTCGGCACGGTCCTCTTGACGCACCACCACTTAGACCACGTCGCCGACCTCCTCCCGCTTCTCAAGGCGCGGTGGCTCTCGGGTGACGACCACCTCGAAGTCGTCGGTCCGACGGGGACGAAGTCGCTGCTCGACGACCTGCTCGACGTGCACGACTACCTGCAGGGTCGGGTGGAGTTGCAGGTCCGCGAGGTGACCCCCGACGCGACGTTCGAAGCGGCGGGGTTCGAGATAGAGAGCTACGAGACGCGCCACTCGATGCCGTGTCTGGCGTACCGATTCGGCGACGACTTCGCCTTCAGCGGCGACAGTGAGGCCTTCGACGGACTGATCGGGTTCGCTGACGGGGTGACCGCGCTCGCCCACGACTGCTCGTTCCCCGACGAGGTCGACGTGTCGAACCACCCAACGCCGTCGCAGTTGGGCGAAGCACTCTCCGGTCACGATTTCGGCCGCGTGTACCTCACCCACCTCTATCCGCACACCGAGGGGAAACACGAGGCGATGCTCGAATCGGTCGAGCGGGCGTGCGAGGGCGACGTGGAGTTCGCGAGAGACGGGCTTCGGATCGAGGTCTGATCACCGTCGACAGTCGAGCGTTACGGTTCGAAGCCGATGGCTCACGTGGGTGAGACTGCAAGAATCGCGTTCGACAGTATAGAAGACGACTTACGCCTGTGCCTGCACGCCGGATTTCTTGCGCGTGATGTAGCCCGCGATGCGGTTGCGGACGCCCTTGGACTCGACGTTGGTCAGTTGTGTGACGCTCTCTTTGTTCGTGTCGAAGTCGGTGTTGAACGCCTGCGGGTATCGCTCAAGCAGGAGGTTCCCGAGCTGTTTGACGTACTTCGGTTTGATTGCCATGCCGGTGAGTTCCGGGGAGAGCCACAAAAACGATTCGTTACGTCGCGCCGGATACTGGCGGCGACGTGAGCGTTCGGAGGGGTTCGTCGGTCGAGTCTGATCGGAATTCGCGCCGATGTCGACTCGGGAAACAGTTATGTGACTGTTGTCTGTAACGTCCCGCATCCCCTATGCCCAGCCGACGAGCCCTCCTCAAAGCCACCGGCGCTGTCGGCGGCATCGCCGGCGTGTTCGGCCTGACCCAGCTTCCGATCCGGTCACACCTGTACGACTTCTGGCTCGTCAACCGTCGAAACGAACCGACGAGCGTCGACGTCCGATTACACGCGGACGGCAAGGAAGTGCTCCACTCGACCGTGGATCTCCCTACGGGAGGGTCGACGCATCTCTCCTGTCAGTGGCCCCGGACGGCCTGGTCCTATCGGGTGGCCGTCCGTCTCGCGGGGAGCGAAAAGTGGCGGACGGACACGTGGGACGAGGACGGACGGATCTGCAGGAAGATCGAGGTCAACCGAAAAGCGATGACCGATAGCTTAGGACCGTTCACGTTCCGCGAGTCCGGGTGTCCGACGACCGTCGGGAATTCGTGCGGTTCGGACTCGGACTGAACCCGGCGTTCGCACGCACCCGCCCTCACCGACGCTCTCGCCATCCGGTCACGTCACTCAGGCGCTCGAACGCCTCGCTCTCTCGCCGCCCGCCGCACTTCTCGACCGTCTCGGCGAAGTAGTCGAGTCGCGTCAGCAGTTCGTCGGTGTCGTAGGCGTCGACATCTAACCGCGAGGCCGCCACCGTCGCGTCGATGACGGCGTTGAAGCCGCGATTGATCGTCGTCGGCCGCGTTCGAACGATCTCGCTCTCGACCGGCCGTAACTCCCAGCGTTCCCAGCGCGTGCCGCCGCGCTGGCCGCCGTCGACGCGCTCGGCCGTGACTTCGGCCCACGCGTCGGCGCTCGAAAGTACGGGGTCGTCCTCCTCTCGGATCGTCAGCGCGGCGTCGACGAAGTCCCGCGGGTCGGCGACGAACTGGACGACGCCGCCGCCCTGTCGGTGGAAGTTCCGTCGCGTCCGGGTGTTCCCGAAAGTGGTCGCCGTCGCCGCCGACTCGGCGCTATCGTCGCCTCGCTCGGACGCGCGGACCCCGAGCGCGGCGAGGTTCCAACGGTCGTTCGGACCGAGCGTGGCGACGACCGATTCGGTGACGCCGCGGAGGTCGACCGGCCACTTGGAGTCGGTGTCGACCCCGGTCGTGCTCGACTCGTCGCGGTCGCCGCTCTCGCTCATACTGGCACGCCTCGCTCCAGCGCGACGAACAGCGCCGCGGCGGTCAGATCCGCCGTCGTTCCGGGGTTGATCCCGTCGGCGACGAATTCCTCGGCGAGTACCTCGGCAGCGACGAGTGGGTCTCCCCCTCCGCCGCGCACGTCGGCCGCGCGCTCGCAGACCTCGCGGGCCGTCTCCGGTCCGTGCTGCGTCGTGACGAGCGTGTCGGGTTCCTCAGCGAGCAGAGCGAGGAACGCTCGGGCCGCGCGTTCGCCGATCGGTCCTCGGTCGGCCAGTATCGACTCGGCGGCCCGAAAGGTTCGTTCGAAGCCCTCGATCCACTCGCGAGCGTTCCCGTCCGTCTCCGCGCTCAACTCCATCACGTCGTAGAGGGTCAACCCGCGCGCTTCGAGCGCGGGAATCGCGTCGCTCCCGCGTCGAACGTCGAGGTCCGAGGCGTCTTCGGGTGGGTCGTCGACCGCGACGTCGACGTGCTCGAACGCGTGGTAGAATCCGGCGGCGTCGTCGACGGTCGTCTCCTCGACGACAGCCGTGACCCCTTCGGGCGAGAGCGGGCGGTCCGGCGTGGCAGCCGTGCGGACGAGGGGAGCGAGCAGGAGCAGGCAGCCGAACTGCGTGTTACCGCCCGCTTGCTGGCTCATGCCCTCGACCGCGCGCTCGAACGACTCGCCGATGGGAGCTCCCGATCCGGCCAGTCGAAGTCCGTCGCTCGAGCCGACCGCGCCCGCGAGGAAGTGTTCGAACCGGAGGTCCGCGAGGTCGCGGCGGCGGTCGACGTTCCCCGGTTTCGGCGTCCCGGCGACTTCGAGCAGGAGGGCGAGTTCGGCGTGTCGTGCGGGGCTGAACGACGGACGCGGGTGGTCGTCCGGGCGCTCGATCCGTCTCCGGCGGTCTTCGGGCGGCGTCATCTCAGGTCGTCGCCTCCGACTCGACCGCGAACCACTCGTCGACGGCTTCGCGGACACGGTTCATGACGACCGGGTCGTCGCTCGGGCGACCGACGCTCACCGCGTCCGCGCCGTAGTCGAAGTACTCACGGGTCGTCCAGCGGTCGCGGACGCCGTTGTTGGCGACGACGAAGAGGCCCGTCTCCTCGGCGACGCTGGCCACGTCGCTGACGACGTGTTCTGAATCCATGGTGTCGACGTGGATCACGTCGGCTCCGGCGTCGGCGACGGCACGGGCAGTCGCCGCGAGGTCGACGCCGGGCACTTCGGCGCGGACTTTTACACTCACCGTCGCGCCCTCCTCGGCGGCGGTGGCGACGTACTCACGGAGGCGGGGCGTGTTTCGGAGCAGCGTCTCTCCGCAGCCGACGGCGCGGAGTTCGGCCTGTCGGCAGTGGGCGTTGATCTCGATCGCCGCACCGTGGTCGGCGCAAACTGCGGCCGCCTCGGCGACGGGGTCGACGGTCGCGCTTCGGACGTTGACACCGGCGATGAAGGGGGCGGCCGGGTCGACTGGGTCGGCCGATTCGGCGTGGGATTCGGTCTCGTCGAGTTCCGTGAGTTGGTCGTCGACGAACTGGATCGGATCGGCCGGGAGGAACTCCGAGCGACCACGGGCGACGAGTGCGCGGGCGGCGTCGCGCGAGTCGGCGTCGAGGGCGATCCCGCCGAGGAACGCGACGTCGGCGTACTTCGACGCCCGCCTCACCCACTCGGCGTCCGACTGGCCGCTCAGGCTGGCGACGACGAGGCGCGGCGGATTCGACGAATCGAAGGGATTCGACGCGCCGACGGGCACGACTCAGCACACCTCCGTCAGTGCCTCGTCGACCGCGCGGGCGACTCGTGCGGCGTCCTCGGGGTCGTCGATCTTCGTGTCGGTTCGGACGATCGGTCGGTCGAGGTCGGTCCCGTCTTCGTCGTCGAGGACGAACGCGTCGACGAACGGGTACGCCTCGGCGACGCCCGCGGTGCTCGGTTCGCGGCCGACGCCCGCCATCAGTTCCGCGGCGGGGCCGGAGAACACCCGATCGCCGACGAACGGCGAGACGGCGACGACGGGCGCGCGGTCGAGCGCCTCGCGGACGCCCCAAACGGAGAGGATCGGACCGATGCTGGTGATCGGGTTCGAGGGCCCGATGACGACGGGCGCTTCGAGGGCTTCGAGCACCTCCGGCGTCGGCGTCGCGTGCTGGTGGCCGCGGAACTCCACGTCTTCGACGGCCGGTTCGGCGCGGCGGGCGACCCAGTACTCCTGCAAGTGCATCGGCCCTTCGTCGGTGTGGACGATCGTCGCCACCGGGTCGTCGCTCATCGGCAGGAGGTCGATATCGAGGTCGAACGCGCGTGCGAGGCGGCGCGTCACTTCCGTGAGCGTGTGCCCCTCGTCGATGAGGCTCGTCCGTGTGACGTGGACCGCGCGGTCGCGGTCGCCGATCTCCATGAACTCCGCGACGCCGGAGAAGCGCCGCCACTTCGAGATGTCGCGCCCCGACACCTGCGCTTTCGCGGGCAGATAGCGCGGGCCACCGTCGAGACCGGCGGCCTCCGCCAGTCGGTAGAGTTCGTCGTGCGTCTCGGTCGTGTCGTCGTCGATGCCCCACCAGTACTCGCGGTCGAGGACGCCACCGCCGTGGAAGAGGACGGTGTCGATGTCGGGACAGACGAGGAGTCCCCCGAGTTCCACGTCGTCGCCCGTGTTCCCGACGACCGTCGTCTTCGCCGGGTCGAACACCTCGCTCGCCCCGTCCAACAGCTTCGGCGTGCCGGTCCCACCGGCCAGAAACGTCACCATAGTCTGTAGGTGTGTGGCTCGGGTGAGCCGTATGGGGTTTTCGGTGCGTGTCTACGCGGCGACGGAAAGCGTCGCCGCGGTGCGTATCTCCGAGACGATATTTGTCGTCGTCTCGGTGCGTGTCGACGCACCGACGATTCCTGTCGGTGCGGTGCGTGTCTACACGACGGCCTGTTCTTGATCGACATCGACACGGACGACTCACCGCTCACGGCGTCAACACGAGCTTGCCGAGGAAGCTATCTTCGAGGACGGCGCGCTGCGCCTCGGCGGCCTCGTCCAGATCGTACGTTCGAGCGACGTGGATCGAGAGGCCGTCCTCGCCAAAGAGATAGCCGAGTCTCGCCAATTCGGCCGCCATGTTGGGCGTGTTGAACATGCTCATCAGCGTGAACTGCACGTCCTTGCTCCGGGCCGCCGAGGAGCGTTCGAGACCGATGTGCGGATCGTTCTCGCCGATGCCGACGACGCGCGCGCCGAGGTTCGCCACGTCGGCGTCGAACTGGAAGTAGTCGTCGAGTCGGTGGTCGAGGATCACGTCGACGCCGCCGTCGCCGCCTGCCTGTCCGCCGATGCTCGCCTCGCGGACGGCGTCGGCGAGGTCGTCGCGCCCGTAGTCGAGGACGGCGTCTGCGCCGAGGTCCGAAACCTGCTCGTGATAGTCCGGCGCGGCCGTCGTGATGACGTGGGCACCCGTCGCGGTCGCGATCTGGACTGCCGCGTGACCGACGCCGCCACTCCCGCCGTGGATCAGGACCGTCTCGGCGGGTTCCAGTCCGGCGTGGCCGATCAGTGCCCGCCACGCGGTGAGCGCCGCGACGCCCGCCCCGCCCGCTGCGACGGTGTCGACCCCGTCGGGCAGGACCGCGAGTCGATCGTTCGGCACCGCGGCGTACTCGGCGTAGCCGCCGTATTCCCCGCTTCCGAGTCCGGTCCCGAAAACCGAATCGCCCTCCGAGACGCCCTCGACGCCGTCGCCGACTTCGACGACCTCTCCGGCCACGTCGACGCCGGGCGTCATCGGCATCGACGACGGTTCGTACGATCCGTCGCGGAAGTAGGTGTCGACGGGGTTGACGCCCGCGCCGTGTACTTCGACGACGACTTCGCCCGCGTCGGCCGTCGGTCGGTCTACCTCGTCTACCTGCAACACGTCCGGCCCTCCGTGCTCGTGGAATCTGACTGCGCGCATGGGTTGTGGTGACGCGGTCGACGGGAATAAAACTGGTAGACGAGGTAGTCGACGGGTTGTACCCCTTCGTATCGAGTCTGATGTGGGCTAGCAATCGCAGACTACACGTCCGGCGCGGGTGGGGCTGAAAGGGGCCACGTTCTCGACGAAGCACGACGACGTAAGCACCGCAACGAGCGAAGCGAGTGAGGAGCACAGCGAGTCGCGCGAGTCGAGAACGTGGGGCTTTCGAGGTCGTGTTTTCGTAGTTGGTAGCGGTCATCCACACTAGTGGAGACAATAAGGCCTCGAAAGCCCCGAGTTGCTGGACTCGGGGGACTCGTTGCGCGCGCTCGCTCCCGTCGGTCGCTCACGTGCTTACGTCGTCCGCCTTCGCCCAGCAACTCGCCCCTTTCAGTCCCACCCGCGGCGGTTAATCGACCCTTCGTCGCTCGCCCGAATACCACCCACGGCGTTAACCCCGACGCGGCCCTCCAATAGTACATGACGAACACAGACCCGCGCCGTTGCCCCGATTGCGGCGTCGGGATGGAACCGACGACGCCCGTCACCTCCATGGACGGCGAGTTGCTCCGTCTGCGAACCAAGGAATCCAGACGCGGCCTCCTCGGTTCGCTCGGGTTCAAAGAGACCGTCCAGCCGACGGCGTACGTCTGCCCGGAGTGCGGGCTGGTTCGGATGTACGTCGATCCCGACGAGGAGTGAGAGAGCGAGAAAAGAACTCGAAAAGCGAACTACCGAACCATGTACCCGCCGTCGATGACGACGGATTGGCCGGTCATGTACGACGAGGCGTCGCTGGCGAGGAACACGGCGAGCGGGACGAGCACCTCGGGACCGGGAATCTCGTCCATCAGCATCTCCGAGCGCCACACCTCGTCGATGTTCGGGTCGACTGAATCGGCCTGATCGGTGTTGTCGGTGCGGATGTACCCCGGCGCGAGGCAGTTGACGCGGATGTCGCGTTCGGCCCACTCGGAGGCAAGCTGTCGAGTGAACGACTCGATGCCGCCCTTCGAGGCGTTGTAGGCGACCTGCCGTTGGGGGTAGTTGGCGATGTACGCCGACATCGAGGAGACGTTGACGATGGCCCCGCCGCCGCGCTCGGTCATCGCCATCCCGGCGTACTTCGAGCAGAGGAAGGTTCCGGTGAGGTTGATATCGACGACCGACTTCCACTCGTCGAGCGTCATCTCTTCGATGGCCTCGTGGACGACGATGCCCGCGTTGTTGACGAGGACGTCGACGCCGCCGAACTCCTCGACTGTCGCGTCGACGACGTCGATCACGCTGTCTTCGTCGGCGACGTCGACCGGACAGGCCAGCGTATCGGCTCCGGTCTCGTCTGCGATCTCCGCGGCCGCTCGCTCGCCCGAGTCGGCGTTGCGGTTTGCGATCACGACGTTCGCGCCGACTTCGGCCAATCCGCCCGCGATCGCTCGTCCGATGCCGCGGTTGCCGCCGGTGACGATGGCCGTCCGTCCGTCGAGCCCGAATGAATCGAGGAGTGACATAGTCGAGGATTGACTGGCGGAGTGTTAAGCCTTGGTCGGTCTCCTTCGGTCGATTCGTATCAAGAGCGAAGGACTATGAGCGACGACCGTGAACAGCGGTCGATGCCCTCCACATCGACACGTCGAGAAGTGCTCGCAGGACTGGCTGCCGGGTCGGCGTCGCTCGCCGGTTGTTCGGGTCTCCTCCGGCAGCCAGAGTTCGCTGCCTCGTGGGGCGGAACGCTCGATCAGCCACTTATAGCGGACGAGAGCGCGCTCTCGAATACGGAGTTCTACGCGGCGCTCGTGACCAGTCGGCGAGAGGCAACAGAGAAACTCGACCGGAGTGCTTTCTCTGAGGCGAAGCGGTCGGAGTGGAAGCGGATCGACTACTCGTCGCTGTTCCTCGCAGCGTTCATCTCGACCCGGCAGGTGCTTCCGCCCGGTCACGGCGAAGGCTGGTGTCCCCACCCCTCGATCGAGGGCGGCGACTTCGTCTTCCGGCTGAACTACGTCGCTGGCGACTGGCCGCCGATGGCGACGGGTCCGAACGGGCAGGAGTACTTCACGCACTTGGAGCGGTGGCGACTGCACGGGAGTAAGCCACCGAGGCGTGCCCTCGCGGAGGTTCGGATCGTTCCGAGCGCGCCGTCTGGCGACGTGCCAGCGTCCGAGAAGGTGTGCGGATCGGGCGAGTGATCGCTCGCCGGGAGAGATTCCGGACGCCTTTGTAGTGCTCCGACGACGACCCACGTATGAACCTCAAACGAATCGGTGCCACCGTCTTCGCGTTGGGGCTGCTCGGCTTCGCGCTCGGAACGGTCTTCGGCGTCGGAACGTGTGCGATCGCGTCGTGTGCCGACGCCGGTCGGACGTTCGTCGTCACCGGATTCGACTGGTCGAGCGCCGCGCTCCGGTACTCGAACGGCTGTTCGGATTGCTCCTCTCCGTTTCTCGGCGGCAGTCTCCTCGTCGCCGTCGTCGGTGTGCTCGTCAGCGTCGGCGGCGTCGGTCGGGACGCGATCGGCGGCGAGTGAGCGGTGGGCGAGTGGGCAGTAAGCGGCGGACGAGCGGGCAGTGAGCGGTGAACGAAGCGGCGGGTAAATCACACGCTGCGAACGGTCACGACCGTCGGTTAGTCGGCGTGACGGATGCGGCAATTTTGCCTGGGCGACCGTTCTGGATGAACGGGATTTAAGCGAGCGTCGCACCCGTATCCACACGCATGAGACTCCACGAGTATCAGGCGAAGGAGGTCTTCGCCGACGCCGGGGTTCCAGTACCGGAATCGCGGCTGGCATCCAGCGTCGACGAGGTGATGGAGGCGGTCGAGGAGATCGGTTACCCGGCCGCGATCAAAGCGCAGGTTCACGTCGGCGGACGTGGCAAAGCAGGCGGGATCAAGATCGCAACGAACGACGAGGAAGCCCGTGAGTACGCCGACGACATTCTCGGCATGGACCTCAAGGGCTACACCGTCGAACGCGTGCTCGTCGAAGCGGGCGTCGACTTCACGAACGAACTCTACGTCGGCGTCACGATGGATCGCGGCGAGGGCAAGCCCGTCGCCATGGTCTCGACGGAGGGTGGGGTCGACATCGAAGAAGTCGCCCACAACAACCCCGAAGCCATCGCGCGAGAGCACATCGACCCCGCGTTCGGGATGCACCCGTACCAGGCCCGGAAGGCCGTCCACGACGCCGGTGTCGACCGCGAGCACGCCGGTGACGTCGCCAAGATCCTCACGACGCTCTACGACCTCTTCGAGGCTCGTGACGCGACCGAGATCGAGGTCAACCCCGTGATGATCACGTCGGACGACGACGTCATCGCCGCCGACGCGGTGATGAACGTCGACGACGACGCGCTCTTCCGCCATCCGGACCTCTCCGAGATGGAAGAAGAGACCTTCGAGGACGACCTCGAACGCAAGGCCAACGAGTACGGCTTCGACTACGTCCGGCTCTCGGGCAACGTCGGCATCATCGGCAACGGCGCCGGTCTCGTCATGACGACGCTCGACCTCGTGAACCACTACGGTGGGTCGCCGGCCAACTTCCTCGACATCGGCGGCGGCGCGAAGGCAGAGCGCGTGGTCAACGCGCTGGACATGGTCTTCTCCGACCCGAACGTCGACTCCGTCGTGTTCAACATCTTCGGCGGTATCACTCGCGGCGACGAGGTCGCCAAGGGGATCAACGAGGCACTCGGCCAGTTCGACGAGATTCCGAAGCCCGTCACCGTGCGCCTCGCCGGGACGAACGCCGAGGAAGGGATGGAGATCCTCGACACGGACCTCGTGGAAGTCGAAGAAACGCTCGAAAGCGCAGTTCAGCGTGCCATCGCGGACGCTGAGGAGGTAAACCAATGAGTATTCTAGTCGACGAAGATACCCGAGTCATCGTACAGGGCATCACCGGCGGGGAGGGCAAGTTCCACGCCGAGCAGATGATGGAGTACGGAACGAACATCGTCGGCGGCGCGGTGCCGAACCGCGGCGGACAGACAGTCAACGGCGTTCCGGTCTACGACACCGTCGACGAAGCCGTCGAGGAAGAGGACGCCGACGCCTCCGTCGTGTTCGTCCCGCCCGCGTTCGCGGCAGACGCTATCTTCGAGGCGCTCGACACGAACCTCGACCTCGTCGTCGCCATCACCGAGGGCATCCCGCAGCAGGACATGGCCAAGGTCAACAAGCGTCTCAGCGAAGTCGACACGCGACTGCAGGGCCCGAACTGCCCCGGTATCATCACGCCCGGTGAGGCGAAACTCGGCATCCTGCCCGGCAACATCTTCGAGTCCGGCAACGTCGGCCTCGTCTCCCGTTCGGGGACCCTCACGTACCAGGTCGTCGACAGCCTCACCCAGCGCGGCCTCGGCCAGACGACCGCCATCGGTATCGGCGGCGACCCGATCATCGGCACGTCCTTCGTCGACGCCCTCGAACTCTTCGAGGCGGACGACGAGACGGACGCCGTCGTCATGTGCGGTGAGATCGGCGGCGAAGACGAAGAGCAGGCGGCGGCGTTCATCGACGAGCACATGGACACGCCCGTCGCTGGCTTCATCGCGGGCCGCACGGCCCCGCCAGGAAAGCGCATGGGCCACGCGGGTGCCATCGTCTCCGGTTCCGGCACCGGAACGGCTCAGAGCAAGATCGACGCGCTCAACGACGCGGGCGTCCCGGTCGGCGACACGCCCGAAGAAGTCGTCGATCACGTCGAAGAGTTCCTCTAACTCGGCGATTCGCGTCGCTCCGCGCGGTTCGTGGCGTCGAAACAAAAATTCGAACAGTTATTTTCTGCGGGCGATTCGAGTCGGCACCAGTCAGTCGACGGACTGCTTTAGGCCGCGACGAGGCTCGCTGCGATGAACGACCACTTGGTGCCGCTCGTCGCTTCGGTCTTCTTTCGCTCGACGTTCGAGAGGTCGCGCTTGTGTGTCCAGTTCATACACGTGAAAGGATTCACTCGCATTTGAGTTTTACGGACTGGTGACAGTTCTGTCACGGTTTTACGCGACAGAATTGGATAGATGGGGAGATGATGGGACAAATTCTCTGTATTTCTGAATTGAAAGACTAATTATGGTTGTCAAAAGACTACCATGGTGGTGTGTGTCGTGGTATCCCGTTCAGCACCTCACTTCAATCGTGAGAGGCACGCTTGACAGTACGTCGCGTCGTCGATATTCGGGGCTCCGCACTCGTCGCAGACCACCGGGTCGTTCCCGGACCGACGCGTCGGTGTGACCTCGAAGGCAGCCCACGGTGTGGGATATCGCTCTCGTTCGGCCGGGTCCACATCTTCGAGTATTCGGTCGACGAGACGGTCGTCACGGAGTCGCGACAGGAAGTTCCAGAGTGCGAGATAGCAGAGCGTCGGCGCGACGATACAGAACGCCGCCACCCCGAGTCGGAACCACACGTCCATGGAGATGCCTCGCGCTCTACCCCTTAGTGTGTATCGAGGTAACATTCAACACGAGCTACTCGAACGGGATGCTCACGCTCTCGTCCACCGGAGGTCGGATTCTGAAAATCCGCTGGTCTATTACACTGCTGTCGTTTATCTCGAAATCTCCGTCTGCCTTTTCCGCAAATGTGAGTTTCGGTTTAGTATACCAACACCACAAAAAATTACGCAGTAGAGCAAAGATTACGCCACTGAGCAGACCACCAATTACCGCGCTAACAAGACTAAATCCTTGATCCGACATTCTTATCTTGAAATTCAAATTTGTCTACTGGTTATATCTGTCTCCTGATTACGGATTCACAGAGAGAAAATCGACTGTGACGAATGGTTATTTCCTCTCTCCACCGATTAAGGTACTTCTCGTGATGGAGCGGGCCAACGACCCGCGCTCGCGCGTCAGCGCGAACACAAGGGACCGAATCACACCTGAAAACAAAGACGCGAATCACCTTTCAACACCAGATGGCAGGTCCTCGGAAAACCAATCTCCGAAGACAAGTGCTAATAAGTAGCACGTTCTCCTTGATGCCGAACCACGGTACAGGACCACCCTGAAACAGTAACCACTGCTGTACGCCTCAAACGAACACCGAGAACACCCCGAGAAACAGGGGAATCACCCTGCCGTCTACTGATCGTGATTCCTTGGGAAAAGTGAGGGAAGAAAATGGGTTGGGGCAGATTTGAACTGCCGACCTCCTCCATGTCAAGGAGGTGTCATAACCAGACTAGACCACCAACCCGTACTGGTTTTGCTTTCGAACGCATTTACACGTACCCCAGCACTGTAATTGAAGCTTTCGGAATCCGACGGCGTCGGTTGGTTTTGACACGCGTGCGACCGCCGCACGGTAAGGAGTCTGGCGCTTCCGATCGTGCCAAACTGATCAGTACCGACCGCGAGTGCGGCGAAACCGGCGCGTTCGACGGACACTCCTCGTCCCAACAGGCTTAATACGATGTACTCATTTGTACATTGTAAGACGAAGCAGTACATCGGTGACATAATATGCAGGATTACATCGAACGGGTGACGGAGGGAAACGATCTGACGGTCGGAGAGGCACGCGACGCTGCGCGCCAAGTGTTCGACGGCGCGACGGAGGCCCAGATGGGTGCGCTCCTCGCCGGACTGCGAGCCAAGGGTGAGACCGAAGCCGAAATCGCCGGGTTCGCACAGGGGATGCGCGACGCCGCGTTGACTATCGAACCCGACTGCGGCCCGCTGGTCGACACCTGCGGCACCGGCGGCGACGACTACGACACGATCAACGTCTCGACGACGAGCGCGATCGTCGCTGGGGGCGCGGGCGTCGCCGTCGCCAAGCACGGCAACTACTCTGTCTCCTCTTCGTCCGGGAGCGCCGACGTGCTCTCCGTCGCCGGCGTGAACGTCGAAGCCGAACCCGACGACGTCGAGACGGCGATCGAGCGCGACGGGATCGGCTTCATGCTCGCACCCGTCTTCCACCCGGCGATGAAGGCGGTCATCGGCCCACGGAAAGAGCTGGGGATGCGGACGATCTTCAACGTCCTCGGGCCGCTGACCAACCCCGCCGGTGCCGACGCGCAAGTGCTCGGCGTCTACGACGCCGACCTCGTTCCCATCGTCGGTCGCGCGCTCGCGCACATGCCAGTCGAACACGCCCTCGTCGTCCACGGCGACGGCATGGACGAGATCGGCCTCCACGGCGAGACGACCGTCGCCGAAGTAGAGGGTGAAGACGTCACCGAGTACACGCTCGCCCCCGCCGACCTCGGACTCGACAGCGCTCCCGTCGAAGCCGTCGGCGGCGGCACACCCGAAGAGAACGCCGCGGACATGCGCGGCATCGTCACGGGCGACGTGACCGGCCCGAAGCGCGACATCGTCCTCGCCAACGCGGGCGCGGCGGTGTACGTCGCCGGACTCGCTGATACCCTCACAGACGGTGTCGACCGCGCACGCGAGGCTATCGACTCGGGCGCGGCCGCCCGGAAGTTCGATACGCTCCGTCAACCGTCGACGCCGCCGATGAAGGGTGACTAACTCGGATGACACGCGTCAAAATCTGCGGCATTACGCGCGCGTCCGATCTCCGCGCCGCCGCTTGCGCCGGGGCCGACGCCGTCGGCTTCATCACCGACGTGCCGGTCGATACGCCCCGAGAGGTAACGCCGAGCGAGGCCGCCGAACTCGTCTCCAAGGCGCCGCCGTTTCTCACGACGACGCTGGTGACGATGCCCGATTCACCCGAGCACGCCGTCGAACTCGTCCGACTGGCCGAACCCGACGTCATACAGCTCCACGGCGAGTTCAGCCCGGAGGAACTGCAGTTCATCCGGGCCGAGACGGCGACGAAGATCGTCGCCGTCGTCGACTGCACCGATGCAGGGCGCGCCCGCGACTACGACGACGTCGTCGACGCGATCCTCGTCGACTCGACGGCGGACGACGGTGCCGGCGGAACCGGCGAGACACACGACTGGAAGCGGACTCGCGACCTCGCCGACGAACTCGCCGTTCCCGTGATCCTCGCGGGCGGACTCACCCCCGAGAACGTCGCCGAAGCCGTCGAGACGGCCGATCCGTACGGCGTCGACGTCGCCAGCGGCGTCGAACTCCACGGCGGCGTCAAAGATCAGGAGGCGGTCCACGAATTCGTCAGAGCCGTCCGGCGGTCCTGTTTGGAGGCGGTCGCGTGACCGACGCACCGACGCTCGATCGGTCGCGCGAGTCGTTCCGCGGTCTCGTCACCGACGCCGATGGTCCCGCGGTGGTCAAACTGTCCGCCTCGCTCGATGTCGACGTGACGCCGCTCGCCAGCTACGACGCTCTCGCCGATGAGAGCGAGTACACGTTCCTCCTTGAGAGTGCGGACAAGGTCGCATCGTTCGATCCCGACGGTGCGTTCGATCCGGCCGACCCGCACGCGGGCAGTCGTGCTCGGTACTCCTTTGTCGGCTACGACCCCGAGGCCGTCGTGACGGTCACGCCGGAGGGGACGACGGTCGAATCGCTCGGCGGACGTGCCACCGACTTCGTCGAACCCGGCGAGGGCGACGCGCTCGACTCACTGCGCGGTGCGCTTCCGGACGTCGAGCGACTCGGGTTCTCCGCTGCCGACCGTGAGCGGTTCGTCGGTGGCCTCGTCGGCTTCCTCGCCTACGACGCCGTCTACGACCTCTGGCTGGAGGAAGTCGGCGTCGGCCGCCCCGACCCGGTCGTCCCCGACGCGCAGTTCGTGCTGACGACGAAGACGCTCGTCTTCGACGACGCGCCGTCGGCCGACGACAGCGATGGCGACGACTCGGCTGCGTCGACCGATTCGGCGGGAACGGGCGACACCTCGCTCTCGCTGCTGTTCACGCCGGTCGTCCGTCCCGAGGACGACCCGGACGCCGTTTACGACGAACTCCTCGCCGAAGCAGAGCGCGTGCGCGAGACGCTCGCGGGCGTCGAGTCCGGATCGAGACGCGGCCCCGAAACCGCTTCGAACGGCTTCGTTCGGACCGGCGAGACGACCGGACCGCGTGACGAATACGAGGCGGCCGTCCGGCGGGCGAAAGAACACGTCCTCGACGGCGACATCTATCAGGGCGTTATTTCGCGCACGCGCGAACTCCGCGGCGACGTCGACCCGCAGGACCTGTACGCGGCGCTCCGCGACGTCAATCCGTCGCCGTACATGTACCTGCTCCAGCACGGCGACCGCAGCGTCGTCGGCGCGAGTCCCGAGACGCTCGTCACCGTCCGCGACGGGCAGGTCGTCTCGAACCCCCTCGCGGGGACGTGCGCGCGCGGAACGAGTCCCGTCGAGGATCGCCGCCTCGCGGGCGAACTCCTCGCCGACGACAAGGAGCGCGCCGAACACACGATGCTCGTCGACCTCGCGCGCAACGACGTCCGCCGGGTCGCAGAACCCGGAAGCGTCCGCGTCGAAGAGTTCATGAACGTCCTCAAGTACTCGCACGTCCAGCACATCGAGTCGACCGTCACCGGGTCGCTCGCGGCGGACGCAGACGCCTTCGACGCGGTTCGAGTCTCGTTCCCCGCCGGAACGCTGACCGGCGCGCCGAAGGTCCGCGCGATGGAGCTGATCGACGAGCTCGAACTCTCCGCCCGCGGCCTCTACGGTGGCGGCGTCGGCTACTTCTCGTGGACCGACGACGCGGACTTCGCCATCGTCATCCGGACCGCGACGATCGAACACGGACGGGGAGGCAGTGAAGACGATCGGCTCCGCGTCCAAGCGGGTGCGGGCATCGTCGCCGACAGCGACCCCACGGCCGAGTACGAAGAGACGGAGAAGAAGATGGGTGGCGTGCTGGCGGCGGTCGAGCGGATCGAACGGTCGACGGACGGTCCGTCCGGGACCGCGCACGGAACGTTCGAAGAGCCGGGGGTGCCGCGATGAAGGTCGTCGTCGTCGACAACTACGACTCCTTTACGTACAATCTGGTCGAGTACCTCTCTCAGCAGACGCTCCCGGACGGCGAGGGCGTCGACGTAGACGTGCTCAAGAACACGGCCACGCTCGACGGGGTTCGCGCCGCGGACCCCGACGCGCTCGTCATCAGTCCGGGGCCGGGTCACCCGGCCAACGAGCGTGACGTCGGCGTGACGATGGACGTCCTCCGAGAACTGAGTCCGACGATTCCGACGCTCGGCGTCTGCCTCGGCCTCGAAGCGGCCGTCTACGAGTACGGCGGGACGGTCGGCCACGCCCCCGACCCCGTCCACGGGAAGGCGTTCGCCGTCGACCACGACGGCGAGGGCGTCTTCGTCGGACTCGAACAGGGCTTCCAAGCGGGTCGCTACCACTCGCTCGTCGCCACCGAGATACCCGACTGCCTCGACGTGTCGGCGACGACCGACCACGACGGGACCGACCTCGTGATGGGCGTCCGTCACCGTGAGTACCCCGTCGAATGCGTGCAGTTCCACCCCGAGAGCGTGTTGACGGCCGTCGGCCACGACGTGATCCGGAACTTCCTGACGGAGTGTGTCAGTCAGGAGCGACCCGCCGTCGGCGTGAAGTAACGCCCGTTCCCCCGTTTCGTGGACCGATAATCGCTCGATAGATTTCAGAGCGTGTAAATACTATCACGTCCTTCAACTATTCAAACGGGCGATGGAGTCCGCCCACCTCAACCGCCGAACACGTCGGCTGATGACTCCTTTTGCGAGCCATAACTATGTCGGAGATGCATCCACTCGTTCGATTAGAAACGTTAGCGCTCATCGCCATCGGCGGCTTCGCCGGGTCGAATCTCAGGTTCTTCGTCGGGAACCTCTTGCCCGGCCTGCGAGGGACGCTCGTCGCGAACGTCGCCGGAAGTCTCATATTGGGCTTCGTCCTCTACGAAGCGATCTACAGCGGCCTCTTGGCCAGCGAGACGCGATGGGTCGTCTCGACCGGGTTCCTCTCGTCGTTCACGACGTACAGCACCTTCGCGGTCCAGTCGATGGGCGCGTTCTCGTCGTCGCCGCTGCTGCTCGTTGGGAACATCGTCGCGAACTACGTGCTGGGATTCGGGGGCGTTCTCGTCGGCCGTTCGATCGCGCGACAGATCGACGTGGGTGATCTCTAATGGTGTCGATCGACCCCGCCCAACTCGTCGGGACCGGCGGCGCGGTCGGTGCGCTGCTGCGTCACTACGTCGGCCGTCTCGTGGACGTCGAGGAGTTCCCCGTGAGCACGTTCTCCGTCAACGTCATCGGGAGCTTCGTCCTCGGGCTAGTGACGTTCCTCGGCGCGCTCCACGTCATCGACGGCAACGTCGCGCTCTTCGTCGGCACGGGTGCCTGCGGTTCCTTCACGACGTTTTCGTCCTTTTCGTTCGAGACGGTCCGCCTCTGGGAGACCGGAGAACGGCTCCGTGCGACGGTCAACGCGGGCGGGAACCTCGTCGGCGCGGGCGTCGCTATCGGACTGGCCTGGGGCGTCGTGCAACTGGTCGCGTGACTGTCTCTTAGAGCAGCGATCCGAACGCCGTCGCGATCCAGAGGACGCCGAC
Source organism: Haloferacaceae archaeon (assembly GCA_963715525.1). Lineage (GTDB taxonomy): Archaea > Halobacteriota > Halobacteria > Halobacteriales > Haloferacaceae > MFD01721-c6. Next base: position 2,481,937 of record OY970248.1, on the reverse strand, counting down.
GATCAGGACGCCGAAGACGACGATCGTCCACGCGATCTTCAGCGCGATCCGACCGAAGGCGATGACGACTGCGGCAACGACCAGGAAGGCGAGCAGTTGGCCGAGTGGAGTACTCAGCAGACCGCTCGATTGGAGGACGGTCATCGTCGATTCGACTGCGGGGTTCACGTCTAGACGGAGTTCGAGACGAACGATAAGTCTGTGGGAACTTTTTATATTTCGTCTTATAGTTCTGGTCGAGACAACAACGATCAGAAGCGATTCGGTCGGAAGAAGTGACGGAGAAGCCATAATCGAACGACCGCGCTCACTCTCACCGCGAGTCGAGAGTCAATAATACCGACACGTCGTGGAAATCGGGCGATTTCGAGCGCACCGATCGAACGATCACTTTCGCTTCGCTCTGAATAGTCTTATACATCCGGCGACCGTACCATGCAATAGACTCGTATCGCTCTCGACTGTGAGGACCGAGGAACAGGCGAGAGGTATCATTATACAACCAAAGTTGCACTAATCCAAACGAAGACATTATGAGGGTCGCTCAGAATGAATATTCCGTCACAGATGAACGAGTACACTATGACGACATTCACGCAAAATTGCCAGCAGAGGGGTGCTGCTGGCGGGGAGTATCGATAAGATGAGTCGCGCGGACCCGGACGCAGACGACATCGAGTTGCCCGTCAAGCGGACCGACGGAGAGACGCTCGAGGCGCGGATGACTGGTAACGCGTACCACAACATCCTGCCTGCCCGGTACCTTCGAAAGGACGCGAACGGTGACCTCACCGAGACGCAGGAGGAACTGTTCGAGCGCGTCGCGAAGAACATCGCACTCGCGGAAGCGGTCTACGAGGCTCGCCAGCGGGACGTCGACATCACGGTGACGCCCGCACAGTTGAAGCCCGACCACCCGCGACGCGACGAACTCGCAGCCGAAGTGTTTGGAACGGGCGTCACTGCCGGCGACGACGCCGAGACGACGCTCAGCGTCTACAACGTCAACAAGTTCGCCTACGACACGATCGTCCCGGGGCTCCCCGAGGGGATCCGGGCGGTCGTCGAGGACACGCGAGCCGAGTTCGAAGAGCAGATGACGCAGCTCTCCTTCATGCCGAACTCGCCGACGCTGATGAACGCCGGCGACGAACTCCAGCAACTGTCGGCCTGCTTCGTCGACTCGCCGGGCGACGACATCGACGACATCCACCAGACGGCCAAGGAGGCCGCGCAGGTGTTCCAGTCCGGTGGCGGCATGGGCTACGCCTTCTGGAAACTCCGCCCCTACGGCGACGCCGTCGGCTCGACGGGTGGCATCGCATCCGGACCGATCACGTTCATGCGCACCTACGACCAGATGTGCGAGACCATCGCGCAGGGCGGTGCCCGTCGCGGCGCGCAGATGGGCGTCATGCGCGTCTCGCACCCGGACGTCATCCAGTTCATCCACTCGAAGAACAAGGACGTCTCGCTGGCGCAGACGCTCAAACTGAACGACCCGGACGACTACACGCACACGTCGTTCGCGGACGCGCTCGAAGAGGCCCGCGAACTCATCGACGAGGAGGGTCGCGTCCCGAAGCACCTCCGCAACGCGGTCGAGGGCCACCTCTCGAATTTCAACATCTCCGTCGGCGTCACCGACGACTTCATGGAGGCGCTCTACGCGGACGAGGACTTCGTCTTCACCAACCCGCGGACCGAAGAGCCCCACGTCTCGACGCCCGAGACGAAGGAACTCTACGACATGTTCGGCCTCGGCGAGTACGTCGAGGTCGGCGAAGTGCTCTCGATTCCGGCGTCCGAACTCTGGCAGCACATCATCGAAGGCTCCCACGAGAACGGCGAACCCGGCGTCATCTACCTCGAACGGGTGAACAAGGAGCACTCCTTCGACGTCGAGAAACACCCGGACCACCGCATCCTCGCGACGAACCCGTGCGGCGAACAGCCGCTCGAAGAGTACGAGGCGTGTAACCTCGGCCACATCAACCTCTCGACGCTCGTCGACTTCGACGCCCCCGACTGGCGCGTCTGGTCGGCCGAGCACGAAGACGAGTACGACTCCTTCGAGGACGCCGTCGACGCGTTCCTCGAAGACGCCATCGACTGGGAGGAGTTCGACCACCGCATCGAGTACGGCACGCGCTTCTTAGAGAACGTCGTCACGATGTCGGACTTCCCGGTCGCCAAGATCGAGCAGAAGGTCCGCGAGATGCGCAAGATCGGACTGGGCGTCATGGGTCTCGCCCAACTCTACATCCAACTGGGCATCAAGTACGGCACCGAACCGGGCAACGAGGTCGCCCGTCAGGTGATGACCCACATCAACCACCAGTCGAAGTGGGCCTCCCACGAACTCGCCGAAGCACGCGGCTCGTTCGAAGACTGGGGCGACTCGAAGTACGCGAACCCGACTGAGTACCGCGAGTGGTTCGAAGGCCAGACCGGCCTCGACGCCGACGACTGGGCAGACGGCTTCGCCGTCCGCAACCACAACACGACGACCATCGCGCCGACGGGCACGACATTGATGGTCGGCAACACGACCGGCGGGTGCGAACCGATCTACAACGTCGCCTACTACAAGAACGTCTCCGACGACGTGCAGGGCGACGAGATGCTCGTCGAGTTCGACGACTACTTCCTGCGCGTCTTGGAGGCCAACGACATCGACGTCGAGGCCGTCAAAGAAGAGGCACAGGAGCAGATGGCCAACAACGAGTTCGGCGGCGTCGAGTCGCTGTCGACGGTCCCTGACGCCATTTCGGAACTCTTCGTCGTCACCGGCGACCTGACCGGCATCCAGCACGCGGCGGTCCAGTGTGCCTGCCAGCAGGGCGTCGACTCCGCCATCTCGAAGACCTGTAACTTCCCGAACTCGGCGTCGGCCGAGGACATGGACGAAGTCTACCGCTACATCTACGACCACGGCGGGAAGGGCGTCACCGTCTACCGCGACGGCACGCGCTCGAAGCAGGTCCTGACGACCCGCGCGAAGAACGCCGACTTCGCCGACGACACCGAGGCCGCCGAAGCGCTCGCCGAACAGATCCGCGAGGTGTTCGGCGGCATCGAGGACTTCCTCGAAAACGAGGACGTCCGCGCCGCACTCGACGAAGACGTCGAAGCCATCGTCGCGGGCGTCGAGCCGAAGTACGCCGAGAAGCAGCGCCGTCCGGACTCGCTGCGCGGCGTCACCCAGCGCATCGACACCGGCTACGGCAAACTCTACGTCACGGTCAACGAAGACGAGAACGGACGACCGTTCGAACTCTTCGCCAACATCGGCCACTCCGGCGGGTTCACTAACTCCTTTACCGAGGCACTGGCGAAGGTCATCTCGACCGCGCTCCGCTCCGGCGTCGATCCGACCGAGATCGTCGACGAACTCCACGGCACGCGCAGTCCGAAGATCGCGTGGGACAAGGGCGAGCAGATCCAGTCGATCCCGGACGCCATCGGGACCGCGATGGACCGCTACCTGAACGACGAGATCGAGAAGGGCTACCCGCAGCAGAAGCGCCTCACCGAAGTCGAAGAGGAGACCAAACGGGCCGCCGAGGCCGACGCTGACGCTCCCGAGACCGATGGCGGCGCGGCGACCGCGGACGCTCCCGAGATCGACCGCGACGACGCCACACAGGAACTCATCGACGCCGGTGAGAGCCCCGAGTGTCCCGACTGCGGGTCGATGACGCTCTACTTCTCCGAAGGCTGCAAGCACTGCGAGTCCTGCGGCTGGTCCGAGTGCTGATCGGCTGAGCGACGGTCGCTCGCTCGAATATTCGGTTCCGATCGCTCGTCCACGTTCTCGGACGCGACCGAATTTGTGCCCGAATTGTGTCTGATTTTCCCGTAACTCTGGCCAACCGTTATTCGTTCGGTTTCGCATCATTTCGTATGGATCACGACGAGCCGAACGGTCGGCCGAAGACGAACGTGTCCGAATTCACGTCCCCGCTCCCTTTGGACGCAGCTCTCCTTTCGACGGGGGGACGCGACTCGTGATGCCCTGGGGACACGCGGCGTTCGGATACCTGCTCAACTCGCTCGGTATCCGTAGTACCCGTCGGCGGTCGCCAACCGGAATCGAGACGTACACGGTCATCTTCGCGGCCATCCTCCCGGACCTCGTCGACAAACCGCTCTCGTGGGTCTTCCACATCTTCCCGGAGGGTGACTCGGTTGCACACTCGATCTTCGTCGCGGTGCCCGTCGGACTGCTCGTGCTCTGGTTGGCGACTCGACGAGATCGAGCCTCGCTCGGCGCGGCCTTCGCGCTCGGATATTGGTCACACCTGCTCGGCGACGTGATCATGGCCACCGTAGAACTCGGCAGTTTCCACTTGGGGATCGAGCGACTCCTCTGGCCGATCGTACAGTTCCCGCCCTACGCTCATCACTATCCGGTTCTCTCGCGAATCGGGCTGTACCTCTCGATCTACGCCCACAAGATGATCGGGACGAGTCCCGGCAGGATCGCGCTCTTCTGCGCGCCGTTCCTGTGCGTGTTCGTGTTGTGGCTGGCCGACGGCGCACCGGGGTTCCCGAAACCGTCTCACCGACCGCAGTAGTTCTCTCTTTCTCTGCGTCGTCGTCACCCCTGAACAGAAGCGTGTGAACCGACAACGCGTGTGACCACCGATTCAGTCGTCGGAGCGCTCCGCGACTACCCCGCCAGGAAAGCGAACGCACGAGATTCGATCTTTCGCATGTGTTCGCTGACCGTGCTCGCGTCGATCCCGACGCGCTCGGCGATTTCGCCGTGGGTCACGCGCCGTGGATTCTCGTAGTAACCGAGTTCCATGGCGATCTCTAGGATCTCCTGTTGGCGGTCGGTCAACAGCACGGAAAGATCGTTCGCGTCCGGCGAGTACGCACTGATCCGTTCGACGGTGACGTGCACTTCCTCGGGAATCGCGGCGAGCGCCCGCTGTAACACCGCGTTGGTCTCGCCGATCAGGGTCATGCGCATCTCGTCCTCGCGGACGTACTCGACGGACTCGAAGAACACCTCGTGTTTATCGAGGGGCCGGAGGACTCCACGCATCGGATCCGGCAGCCGACTGTGAACGTACATGAGTCCGGTACCATCCCCCTCGTCCGAAACACTGTAGTCGATCACGTTCGGGTTCCGTTCGATCAACTGACGCGTGCGGTCGGGATCACCGCGGACGTGAGCTAACACGACCATCGTCCCGTCATCCAGTACGTTGAAGTGGAGGATCGATTTCCGGGCGGGGGCGGACTCGGTAGCGACCAGCTCGTCGACACTCGGATAAAATCCGTCCGGTCGTGTTACGGCGACCGTGACGGACCTCACGAGTCGCCTCGCGTTGGCCCCCGGTACGGCTGGAACATCGTGTTACTACTCGTGGCTGCCGAATATAAATACGGCCCCATATCTGGGGCGATCTTCGCATTCGAATACGATACGTAGCGTTCGGTGTGGTCAGACAGCGAAACAACGAACGGGACGGTACGGACGAGACGGACGCGACACGGGACGGCAGGACGATTTCCGACCGACGACCGGCGTCGATTGGGGTGTACGCATGACCGATCCTAACGGCGGCTTTCGACCGGACGGCGGCGCACGGCCACGAACCAACCGCGACCTCGATGGGCAGGTAGCCGTCGTCACTGGCGGCAGCAGTGGAATCGGTAACGCGACTGCCCTGCGACTCGCCGAGGACGGGGCGAACGTTCTGATCACCGGTCGGGATCGAGAGCGGTTGAAATCGGTCGCCGACAGGAATCCGGTTATCGAGGGAATCGCCGTCGACATGACTGACTTCGAGAAACTAAAGCGGATCGTCGAGCGGGCGAACGAACTCTGGGGGCCGGTAACGGTCCTCGTCAACAACGCCGCAGCGGTAGGGGTTGGACCGATCGGTGAGCAATCGTCGGAATTCGTTCGGAGAATTTACGAGACGAACGTCATCGGCCCATCGCTGCTCCTCGAAGAAGCCGTCGCGGATATCAGAGAACAGGGCGGGGCGGTCGTCAACGTCGCTGGCAGCGACATTCGGCCGAGACCTCAGACCAGTGCATTCGGAGTCTCGAAGAGGGCTATGGAACGCCTGACCCGCTACTGGGCGGTCGAACTCGCACCGGAGGTGCGAGTGAATGCGGTCGCGCCGGGATCGACTGCGACCGGTGCGCTCGAACGGAGCGGCCTGTCCGAGGAGCAGGTCGAACGGATGAAAGACCAGCAGACGGTTCCGCTGGGCCGCCGTGCCGAACCAGACGAAATCGCCGAGTGGCTCGTCCGATTGGCTGATTCGCGATCCGACTGGGTCACCGGCCAGGTGTTCCCGATCGACGGCGGTTTTAGTCTCGTACGGTGAGACAGCGATCCGACAGTAGACCGGAGAGACGACCGCACAAACACAAGAGATCACAGATGAAAGCAGTACGAATTCACGAGTTTGGTGACGTATCGAACCTTCAGTACGAGGAGATAGAGACGCCGGAACCGGCCGACGACGAGGTGCGCGTCCGGATTCACGCCGCAGGTGTGAACCCCGCCGACTGTTTCCTACGTCAAGGTGCCCCGTTCCCGATCGATCTCCCGTGGATCCCCGGATGGGATATCGCTGGCGTCGTCGACGAGGTCGGGACCGACGTAAGCGGGATCGATCCGGGAGACGAAGTGTACGGCATACTGCCGTTTCCCGGCGACGGCGGCGCGTACGCGGAAGCGGTCACGATTTCTCCGACGGAGGGGAAACTCAGTCAGAAACCGGAGTCACTTTCGTTCGAGGAAGCGGCCGGAGTCCCGATGGCGGGACTCACCGCATGGCGGTCGATGCGATTGACTGATCTGCAAGCGGGTCAGCGCATACTCGTTCACGCCGCGGCGGGCGGTGTGGGTCACTTCGCCGTCCAGTTCGCGAAGCGTCGGGGTGCCCACGTCGTCGGCACCGCCTCCGGGTCGAACGAGGAATTCCTCCGCGATCTGGGTGTGGACGAATTCGTCGACTACCGCGAGGAGCGCTTCGAGGACGCTATCGAACCCGTCGATGCGGTGATCGACGCGATCGGCGGCGACACCTTCAATCGCTCGCTCGAAGTCGTGACGGAAGGCGGGGTGATCGACAATCTCACGCTGAGACTCACGCCGGAGCAAGAAGAGGCAGCGTACGAACGCGGCGTCCGCGTCGTACAGTCGGACACGCTCGATCGTGGGTGGTTAGAAGACATCACCGAACTCCTCGACGACGCGACGGTCGCGCCGACGCTCGACACAGTGTTTCCCCTCGCCGAAGCGCGGCAGGCACACGAATTGAGCGAAGGCGGTCACGTTCGCGGAAAGATCATCCTCACGATGCGTGACGGCGACGGGAGCTGAATGGATCTCGTCGTGTTCGGGGCGACCGGGAGGGTAGGTCGTCACGTCGTAGACACTGCACTGTTAGCGGAACACGAAGTGCGAGCGTTCGTTCGCAGTCCGGAGAACGTAGAGCAACTCCACCTCGACAACAGTCACCTGTCTGTCGTCGAGGGTGACGTACTCGACACCGGTGCGGTCGAACGTGCCGTTCAGGGGGCCGATGCCGTCCTCAGCGCGCTCGGACCCGCCGAGGGCTCCCCTGACGACATAGTGGTTCGCGGCGGGGAGAACATCCTCGCTGCGATGCGGGTTCACGACGTTCCGCGGGTCGTGATCCTCGGCGGCACACTCCTCGGCCATCCCGAAGATCCGTTCTCAGTTTCGGGATGGGTTCTCTCGTCCGCGATGAACCTCATCGCGAGCGATCTCATAGCGGAGGGCGAACGGTTCATGAGAACGCTCGCGGAGAGCGACCGCGAGTGGGTCGTGGTCAGACCACCGTGGCTGAGAAGCGGACCGCGTACCCGTGACTATCGAACGGGGTACCTCGAAACCAGCGCCGTGTCGACTGTCTCTCGGGCCAACGTGGCGGCGTTCATGGTTCACGCGGCGGAAACAGACAGGTGGGTCGGTGAAGCACCGATCATCGCTTACTGAACGGAGCGCTCGATTCGGTCGATCGTGCTTGTATATTAGTCGCTGAATCGTCGCGGCCGCCGGAACGACCTTATCACCCCGCCGTCCAGAGACTGCTATGAGCGACGCCGAGGAAGAGCCACAGGGCCGCCCGTGTCCACTCTGCGGCGCGTCGATGTACCACCGCCACTGCAAGTACGTCTGCCCGCGACACGGTGTCGTCTACGACTGTAGCGACACGTTCTGGTGAGTTTCCGGACGGATTACCGACGAACGACCGACGGACCGAACAGCGAGGCGTCGAACCGATCGGTCGTCAGCAGTCCCACGCCGAACGCGACGGCGACGGCGGCGGGGAGCAGGTGCCCGAACCAGACGTTGATGCCGCCCCAGAGGATGACGAAGCTCACCAGGTCGTCGAGCATGAACTCGCACGACCGGAGTCGGGTGTGGAGTGCCGTTCGATCGAGCGCGAGGTCGAGGGCGACCACGGAGACGACCGAGCTCAGTATCCAGCCGCGGTAGTTCGAGAGCGGGACGCCGTAGAAGATCCCTCCGCTCGGATAGTGCCAGAACCCGAGCGCCACTGCGCCCGGGTCGAGTACGACGTCCATCAGGAGTACCGCTGCGACGACGACGGCGAGTCGGAGCGGCGTGCTGTCGGCGCGGTCGCGGAGCAAGAGCAGGCAGAGGAGGTAGGCGTTGACGACCAGCGGCAGGAAGAAGACCGGGAGCCCGATCGGAACGCCGGCGACCGTCGGGCCGAGGCTGACGCCGTAGGAGAACGTCCCGTAAGGGAACCCCGTGTGGACGCCCGTGTACTCGATGCCGTAGGCGTAGGCGGTCAGGAGGAGCACCCCGAGCGTGGCCCGTCGGTCGAGCAACGGCGTCAGTCCCGCGATCAGCGGGAGTCGCATCACGGCGACGCCGACGAGGACGAGCAGCGGGTTGAACGCGAGCCACGGCGGCAGGAGTCCGCCCGCGCTGGCGAGCAGGAGGACGGCTCCGACGAACGGAAAGAGGACCGCAATGGTGAAGCGGTTCTCGCGGACGAGCGCGTCGAACTGCGCCTCGGCTTCGGGTCGCGTCGTCGGCAGTCGCTCGCGGAGCGCGGTCGCATCAGCCATACACGAGCCTCCAGAGGCCGCCGAGCGTGATACACATACCGACGGCCGTGTTGAGCGCGGGATACCACCAGTAGGCGCGCTCGACGTCGACGCCGGAGCGAACGATGAGGAAGACGGCGATCGGATAGGCGAGCAAGAGCGCGCCGAGTCGCCAGTCGAGCGACCAGAACGCGACGGCGGCGAGTAACCAGCAACCGGCGCAGTAGACGTACGTTCGGCCCTCGCCGAGGTACGTCGCCGTGGTCCGAATCCCCGCCTCGCGGTCGGGGTCGATGTCGGGGATGGCCGAGAAGGTGTGCATCCCCATCGTCCAGAGCCACGCGCCGACGACGGCGGCGACGGGCGGCTGGGTACCTGACACCGCCGCGTAGGCGGCCGCGCCGGGGAGAATGTACAATCCGTTGGAGAGCGAATCGAGGAAGGGCGTCGTCTTGAACCGCAGCGGCGGCGCGCTGTACTCCGTCCCCAAGAGGAAGAAGCCGAGCAGCCACGGCCACGCCACGGGATCGACCAGCGGGACGAGGAGAAGCGCGAGGAGGGCGCTGACGACGACCGTGACGACGACGAACCGCTGGCCCTCGAAGCGCACCTCGCGGTCGTCTTTCTTCGGGTTCTCGGCGTCGACGTCGGCGTCGAACACGTCGTTGATCCCGTAGAGATAGACGTTCGCCGGGAGGAGGAAGTAGACGAACAGCGCGACGGCGGCGGGCGTGAATAGCTCGGGAACGCTCGTCGCAGCGTAGACGACGCCGACCACTACGGGTCCGGCGAGGTAGAACCAGAACCGCGGGCGCGAGAGCTTCAGGAGGTAGCGCACGCGGGCCGTCGGGCTTGGTCGGCGAGTTGCGGTCGACATCGGGAATCAGTTACGCGCCCGACTCGGCGTCTTCGGAGAGTTTTTCGGCCGTCAGCAGGCCACTGATGAGGCACATCGGAACGCCGATGCCGGGCGAAGTGTACGACCCGGTGAAATAGAGGCCGTCGACCTTCTCGGAGGCGTGTGGCGGGCGGAAGGGGGCGGTCTGTCGAAGGGTGTGTGCGAGGCCGAGCGCGGTTCCCTTCGTGCTGTTGTAGCGCTCGGTGAAGTCGTCGACGCAGAAGGTCTCCTCGACGACGATCCGGTCGCGAACGTCGACGCCCGTGTTCTCGGCGATGTCGTCGAGGACGACGTCGCGGTACTCGCGCCGGAGTTCCGGCGTGTCCTCCAACCCGGCGGCGATCGGAACGAGCGCGAAGAGGTTGCTGTGCCCCTCGGGTGCGACCGCGTCGTCGGTCTCGGAGGGCACGCAGAGGTAGTACGCCGGGTCTTCGGGCCACGCGGGGTCCTCGAATATCGAGTCGAAGTGTTCGTCCCACTGGGTCGGGAGGACGAGCGTGTGGTGAGTCAGGGCGTCGACGTCGCCTTCGACGCCGAGGTAGAGGAGGAACGCGGAGGGCGCGTAGGTGCGCGACTCCCAGTAGTCGGCGTCGTACTGGCGCTTCTCGGGCGGCAGGAGTTCCCGCTCGGTGTAGGCGTAGTCGGCGTCGGAGACGACGCGGTCGGCGAGGTACGTCTCGCCGTCGGTACGGACCGCGAACCCGCCCAGTCGGCCCGCGATCTCTCGGACTTCGGCGTCGGTGACGAACTCGACGCCCAGTTCCTCGGCGAGCGAGACGATGCCGTCGACGACGACGCTCAGGCCGCCCGTACCCGTCGTCTCTTCTCCATTTCCATCGAGTCGCTCCGGATAGTAGACGCCGAGGTTGAAGTCGACGTGGCTCATGAGGTTGTAGAGCGCGGGCGTGTTGGTCGGCGCACCCCCGAGGAAGACCAGGGTGTACTGCATGATCTGCTGGATCTTCGGGTGGTCGAAGTACTTCTCGACGTGGCCCTGCATCGACCCGATCAGCGAGAGCCCCCACGCGTAGCGGAGTACGTCCGGGTCGACGAAATCGAGGAGGGTGGCGCGGTCGGTGTAGACGAAGTGTTCCATCCCGATCTCGTAGTTCCGCCGTGACTTTTCGAGGTACCGTTCGAACGCCTCGCCAGCGCCGGGTTCGTAGGCTTCGAGGGTTCGCTTGTTCGTCTCGATCTCGGGGACCATGTCGACCCGGTCGCCGTCTTTGAAGAAGATGCGGTAGTGGGGGTCGAGTCGGGAGAGTCCGTAGTAGTTCTCGGGTACCTTCCCGAAGTGGCCGAAGAACCGCTCGAAGACGTCGGGCATGAGATACCACGAGGGCCCCATGTCGAAGCTGAAGCCGTCGACTTCGAGCGTACTCGCCCGGCCGCCGAGTTGCTCGTTCTTTTCGAGCACGGTCACGTCGACACCGGCGTCGGCGAGGTAGCAGGCCGTGGAGAGTCCGCCGAATCCGCCGCCTACGACGACGACGGACTCGCCCGCGAGGGCGTCAAGATTCGAGACGGAACGCATGGAACGAACTTGGTGCGATGTGCGTATAAATCGACTGACTCGAATGGGGAGACTGCGGGTACATTTAGGTCCGTGAGCCACGAATCGGGTCCATGGACGACACGACTGTCGTGGTCACCGGGGCGAGCCGTGGGATCGGAGCCGCTGTCGTACGGGCGTTCGCGGCCGAAGGCGCACACGTGGTGTGCTGTGCCCGCGACAGCAACGCTGTCGACGCCGTTGCCACGGAAGTCGCCGAGAGCGGCGGCAGCGCGACGGCGTGTCGAGCGGACGTCCGCGACGAGTACGACCTGGAGCGCCTGATGGAACAGGCCGCTCGCGAGGGCGGAAGCGTCGACGTCGTCGTCACGACTGCGGCGACCATCCACGGTTCGCCCGGCGGGATGTCGTTGGCCGAGGACTCCTATGCGGCCTTCGACGACACACTGCGGACGAACGTTCGGGGCGTCTTCACCGCCGCCCGCGAAGCCCTCCCGCACATGTCGTCCGACGGGCGTATCCTTGTCCCCTCCGGATCGGTCGCTCGCGAGGCGAACCCGGGCATGGGCTCCTACGCCGTCTCGAAGGCCGCCGCCGAGGCGCTCGTGCGTGGGTTCTCCGTCGACATCGAGCAGTCCGTCGGCGTCGTCGATCCGGGACTGGTGGCGACGGCACTGACCGACGGCGAGGGTCGCGACCCCGACGAAATCGCGCCGCTGTTCGTCTGGGCCGCGAGCGAACTCTCCGCCGACGAACTCGACGGCGAAGCCGTCGGGCTGAAGGAGTGGCGGGCGGCGACGCGCTGAGTTACGCCTGGGTTTCGACCCTCGCGAACCGCGCGATCAACGGCGGGACGGACTCCGGCACCGACTCGAACCAGCCGACGTCGGCGACTTCCTCGTCTTCGGCGACTGGGTCGCCGTCGACGTACCGACCCTCGAAGAAGACGTTGAGTTGCCAGACGGCGTCGGCCCGCTCGCCCGCCAGTTCGTTCTTTGACGACTCCTCCTCGCCTGCGACGTATCGAACCAGCCAGACGAAACGGAGTCCCGTCACGTCGCAGTCGATGCCGGTTTCCTCTCGGACCTCGCGAACGGCCGTCTCGACGAACGTTTCGCCGTCTTCCCAGCCGCCGCCGGGGGCGGTCCACCGATCCGAGTCGACAGGTCTGTGGGGGAGCAGTCGGCCGTCGTCGCGGACGAACGCCGCGGCACCGTTCAGGTACCCGTCGAGCGCGACGCGTGCTAGGCTCCGAAATCGGGCGGACGGGACTCGCTTCGTCTCCTCGACGACGGGAGCGTCACCGTACGTCGCCCGGAGTCGGTCGACGTGTTCGTCGACCGATCGTCTCGTACGCGCTTCGAGGGACACGTATCGTCGATACGTGACGTCCCGGTAACATCCTTCCGAGCGACTGATCGGGGCGTCCACGTTCACGGCGTGACCGGGAACCACCAGATTTAATAACATCGACAGGTAGATTGTTAATGTGGACGTTAATAACACGAACTCCGTCGTTGATAATCTTCGGCGGCTCCCGACGCTCGGCGTCGTGGCGGCGCTCGTCTTCGTCGCGCTGTCGGCACGGGCGGTCGTCGTCGGGCAGTGGAAGCTGCTGGGAATCGGGTGGTTCGCCTGTGTGGCGATGCTCGGCGGCGGGTGGCTCGGTGCGCGGATGCGTACCGACCGACCGGCCACGCTCGTCTGGGGGTACGGTCTCGCCAGCGGTGCAATGATTACCAGTGCGTCCGTGTTTCTCGTTCCGACGGCGATCCAGAACCACCCCCAGTTCGGCGGGTTCGGCCTCGCGCTCGGACTCCTCTCGGGTTTCGGTGCCCACACGATCGGCCACCGGCTCGCCCACCTCGATCTCCCGCTCGACCGAACCGCCGCCGAGATTACCGCCCACGCGCTCTCGGCCGGTGCGATCATCGGCATCATCTACGGCAACATGCCCGCCCTCGGCCCGCTGCTCGGCCTCAGCATCGTCTCGCACAAGGGGCCGGCCGGATACGCCGCCGCTCACCGATTGGTCCGGAACGACCGCAGTTGGCTGATACTCCTCCTCCCGGCCGTCGGCGTCGGTATCGCCGCTCTCGTCGCCAGTCTGTTGCAGATTCCCGGCTCGGATGCGGTCGATGGGCTCGTCTTCGGCTTCGCCGCGGGCGTGTTCCTCCACGTCGCTATGGACTTCCTCCCGCGGTGTGAGACGGGCAGCGAGATCCACGACGTCCTCTCGACCGACGGCCACGCACACGAACTGCTCGACAGGCTCCGGTTCCACGCCGTCGGCAGCACTGCCGTCGGCGCGCTGGTCGTCTTCGTCCTGTGGTTCGTGATTCAGTGACTCGTCGATAGCCGTCGACCGAAAGGTCGAACCGGGCGCTCTCCGTCGCAGGCGATATGACCGTGGTTCTCTGTGGCGTCGGCGGCGACAGCGGCAACGTCTCACCGGACCCGACCGTCGACGCCGAGGGTCGCTTCGAGTACGTCCCCGTCCCGGAGAAGTGCGACACCGTCGAGACGCTCACCTACGGCACGCTCGAAAAGCGCCACGGCGACGGCGTTCTCGCCGACGACATCGACTGGCTCAAACCCCGAGGCGACTACGAGGGCGACCGACCGGAAGTCGTCCGAAACCACCCGCTTCACCACGATCCGAACTTCGAACACTTCACCTACGGCGAGCACCGCCGCCGTCCCTCGCCCTACGTCCAGACGCTCGCCGCGCTGGAACCCGGTGATATCGTCGCCTTCTACACCGGTCTCCGGCCCGAATCCGGCGGGAAGAAGCACCGCTACCTCATCGGCTACTTCACCCTCCGCGACCCGCCGACGCTCGTCACGCCCGACACGGACCGAGCCGAAAAACACGACCTGCTCGCCCGGCACCCGCACAACGCCCACGCCAAGCGGTTCCGCGCCCGCGGCGACCTCTACTATCAGGACCCCGCGAACGACGCCCCCGAGAAACCGGTCGTGATCGTGGGCGGTCGCGCCCCCGGCGGTCTACTCGATAAAGCCGTAAAACTCACGGACCGACTCGAACGCCGGATGTTTCGCCTCGCGCCGGACGTCCAAGAACGCCTCCGCCCGCGCGACGCCGACGGTTCGGTCTCCCTCGGCGGTTTCAAACCGATCGTCGCCTGTGATATCGAGCCGAGTGAGTTCGTGACGTTCGTCGAGGAACGGCAGTAGGCGACGACAGTTCGACGCGACGACCGGCGCTCACCCATCCGGGGACTCCGTTCAATGCTGCCGAGCGTCGCTCGAACGGTCTTGTCTATAACGATTTATCACTAGCTGTTTATGGACTCGGCCGCCCAATTGTGCATGGCTCCCGGAGGGCATCGTCGGCACCGATCTGCTGTACGGGCAGAGTCGTGTAGTCGCGCACCGCCGCCGCCGGACGTGCAGAACAACGTCGCCATACTCCGCCTCCGTACGAGCAGAATCGCGTCGCCACGCTCCGAGGAATCGACTAGGAGGGAACCAATGGCAGCGACAACCGCCACAAACTACGAGGAAACGTTAGCAGACATCGAGGCCACCATGGGACTCGTCCCCGGGTTCATGGAGGCGCTTCCGGAGGAAGACCTCGTCTACGAGTGGCCGATCTTCAAGCAGTACACGTTCGGCGAGAGCGAGATTCCCCCGAAGTACCGCGAACTCATCGGACTGGGAATCGCGGCTAACATCAAGTGCCCCTACTGTCAGGCGTTTCATAGAGGCGCAGCCCAGCTTCACGGGGCGACCGACGAGGAACTGAGCGAAGTCGCCGTCGTCGCGAGCATCACCGCGCGCTGGAGCGCCCTGATCCACGCCCAGCACTACGATTACGACACGTTCATGGACGAGTTCGAGCAGATCGGCGCGTTCTTGGAAGAAGAGGAGGACGCAGCGTAGTTTCGTATCGCCGTCGAGCGGTGTCGTACTGTCGACCCCGATCGGCACTGCGTTTCCGGTACGACCGTGGTCGATCGGTACGTATCGGCCGTTTCACGTTTTTTCAGTCTCTCGAATCCAACGATCGACGGCTCACAGGAATCGGAAGCCGGACAGAATCGACCCGCGAACAGCACTCCCGGCCACCATCCATTATTTATTGACTAGCAGACATTCTAGGACATGCAATACCGATCACGTTCGTTCGTCACGCACGTGGGCAGTGTCGCGGCGGTCCTCGTCGGAGTACTGCTGCTACACGTGGCCTTCGACGCCGTTATCGCAGGCGTCAACAGCGGTGGAACGGTTCCGGCGTGGCTCTCACTGTTCGGCACTATGGGGACGACCGTCACGCTCTACAGTCAACTCCTCGGCATCGTCACGTATCTCGTCGCTCCTGCTCTCATCTTCGTCATCGGGTATCAATACGGACGGGTCCAGTCGACCAGCGCCTCCGAGACATAGACGCTCGACACGCTTCCGTCGTCCTTGAACTACTCCCCGCCGAAGTAGCCCCACGCGTGTAGTCGGTCACCGTCGTTTTCGATCCAACGGTCGCCGATGTCGTCGCGGTAGTACATGTTCGGCAAGATCACGTCGTCGACGCGACCGTAGGCCTCTCGCTGGGCTTCCTGCATCGTCAGCCCCGTTCCGGTGACGACGAGGACGACGCCCGAACTCCCGGCGACGCGCCACTGGTCGTCGACGCACTTCACGTCCTCGATGTGGACGCCCTCGGGTGCGTTGGCGCGGCGGGTGCGGCCGGTCCACTCGCTCGGACGCCTGCTCTCGAATCCGATGGCGGCGTCCTTGGCGAACTCCGAGAAGGTCTGTTCGTCGGTGAACGGAAACGGCGGTAGGCAGATCCGAACGCCGATCTGGAAGCCACGCTGGACTTCGAGTTCCGGCGCGTCCCCGCGGGCGAGTCCTTCGAAGAACGCGCCGACGGGCGTCAGCATCGCCTCTTCCATCAGGAAAATCGTCGGGTAACCGAAGCGCGGCGTGAATTCGAGGGGGTAGATGCCGTCGCCGTCGACGATGCAGTTCAGGTCCATGTAGCCGACGTAGCCCTCTTCGGCGAGCGTCGGTTCGAGTCGCTTCAACGTCCGGTTGAACAGCCTGTTCGGGCCGGTCCACGTCGCGCTCGTGCCCATCTCGCCCGTCGAGGGACCGACGTTGCCGGGGAACAGCCGTTTGTGCTCGAAGTTGATACAGACCGGCGTGACGAACCGCTGACCGTCGAAGAACGCGCCGATGGCGACCTCGACGCCGTCGGCCCGGCGCTGGAGTTCGAAGCGTTCGATCTTGTCGCCCCACGAGCGCTCGTAGGCCTGTAGGACGCGGATCACGTCGGAGCCGTCGTCCTCCTCTCCGACGAACACGAGGCGTTTCACGTTCTGGACCTGCCCGCTCGGTTTGATGACGTACGACGCGGGGTTCTCGCGGACGAACTCGATGGCCTCGTCGAAGTCGCGGAACTCCGCGTGGGGGAGCACGTCGACGCCCATGCGCTTCAACTCGCGCTGGCCGAAGTTGCGGTCGTCTTCGAGGCGATCCGTGTACTCGGTGCCGCCGACGACGCGGTGACCCTCGGCGCGGAGTCGTTCGGCGTGCGCCCCGTGTCCGAACACGTCGTCGAAGACGATCGTGTCCGCCCAGTCGACGTGGGCCTCCCAGTCGTCGACCTTCGGGACGAACCCGTCCGCGATCTCGCGCTCGGCTTCGTTCTCGATGAAGTACCGGACGTCGTGGCCTTCTTCGCTCACCCGCCACGCGATGTCACCGATCAACCCGTCGATGGAGACGAACAGGAAGTTGCTCATGCAGTCGGCACACGTTCGGTGGTTGTAAATTCACCTCCGAGTGACCCTATCACAGGACGGATACCTCTGTGAAGAGAGAACGAAGAAGACGGAGAGAACAGCGGAGAACCGTAGGATCGGTGATCGCGGTCGGTCGTCGCTTACGACGCCGAGGGCGTCATGTCGATCTTGAGGCTCTTCCGGATGATCTGCGTGAACGCCATCGAGCAGACGAAATACCAGATGAGCCACGTCTGGACCGTATAGAGGATCGGTTCCTTCCAGTGGACGTGTCCTGCGAGGGGGACGGTGACCATTCCGAACTCGCCTGACTGCCCGATCCCGACCGTGTGGTACATCCACAGGAACACCGGGATGGTGAGGAACATGATCCACACCATCGGTCGGAAGTTCTCTTTCATCATGCCGAGTTGGTCGCCCATGGCGTCCATCTGCTCGTCCTGGATCTTCTCCAGTTCGGCGTCGTTGCCCTCTTTCCGGGCCTGCTTCTGGCGCTCCTGGATGTCCTTCATCCGCGCCTGGTATGCGCCGACCTTCTCGGTGTCCATGAGGTTCGCCTGCAGCAGCGACGAGTAGAGCGCCGTCACCAGCGCCAGCACCATCACGACCGCGTAGAACGGGAGGACGTTGTTGACCGGACCGAGAACGACGTTGAACACGCCCGCGATGAACGATCGGATCGGGTGGTACGAGTAGCCCGCGAAGAGGACGAGCGCGACGACCGCCGCTCCCTTGTCCCAGATCGACCACGAGGAGTCCTCGAAGTCGGCGTCGTCCAGCGAGGGACTGCTCGTCGTCGACGTCGATGCCGTGGCCCCGCCGTCTCCGTTCAGCGCGGCACGCGTTGCTTGCTCGTCGGCGAGTTTGAACCCGGAGTCGCCGTCGACGAGTACGCCCTGTTCGATGAGGCGGCCCCATTGGCCGCTCGTGAGGTCGCCCTTTACGTCGACCCACCTGATATCCCCGTCCTCCGAGCGTGCGAGGACGGTTTCGACGGCCGACTGCATCTCCGGATCGTTGGAGACGAGCGACCGGACGCGCTTTTCGATACGTGCCATTACGTTCCTCTAGCCAACCACTGGTAATGAAGCTTTTACTCTCCGAGCGCCGGATCGGGTGCTGCGAGTGTCGAATCGCGCCTGCATCGGATGACGAATGGATCGGATGACGAATGGATCTTATCCCCGGCGGCGAGATGGGCACTATGGAACCGGACGACAATCGCCGCGGCTGGGCCGAACGCTCGGGGAACTTTTCGCCCGCGTACTACGCCGACCTCGGGCCGAACGAAGTGAGCGAGACGCTCGCCACCGTCGTCGAGTACTACGCGCCCGACGACGCCGCGATCCTCGAACTCGGCTGTAGTTCCGGTCGACACCTCGCCCACCTCCGCGACAACGGATTCGAGAACCTCACCGGAATCGACATCAACGACGAGTCGTTCGACGTGATGGCCGACTACTACCCGCGACTCGCGGAAACGGGAACGTTCCACACCGTCGCGGTCGAGGACTTCGTCCGCGACGTCCCCGACGACGCCTTCGACGTCGTCTACTCGGTGGAGACCCTCCAGCACATCCATCCCGAGGACGAGTGGGTGTTCGAGGAGTTGATCCGGATCACGAGCGACCTGCTCGTGACCGCCGAGAACGAAGGAAACGGCCCGCAGCGCGGCCGAAACGGTAACGAAGTGAGCTACGTCGACGACGAGTTCCCGCTCTACCATCGCGATTGGAAGCGC
Source organism: Haloferacaceae archaeon (assembly GCA_963715525.1). Taxonomy (GTDB): domain Archaea; phylum Halobacteriota; class Halobacteria; order Halobacteriales; family Haloferacaceae; genus MFD01721-c6. Next base: position 2,462,933 of record OY970248.1, on the reverse strand, counting down.
GTATTCTCCGACCTCGGTCTCGCGCAGGTCGTGTGTAACCCGACCGAGCGCGATACGGTTCGCGCGTTCCGCGTGATCTGACGGCGTCGACGGATCTCACAGAGAGGAGAACGGTCCCGGCATCGCCGTCCCCGACCCATAGAGATAGGTTTCTGCCCCTTCCTCTCTCGTGGAGTGTCACGTCGAAACTCCCGGGTCGACATGACGACCGGTTCGATCGGCCCGAAACTGGTCGCGCTCGCGTGGCCGCTGGTCGCTGGCAACCTCCTTCAGACGTTTTACAATCTGGCCGATATGTTCTGGGTCGGCCGAGTCAGTCAGACGGCCGTCGCCGCCGTCTCGCTCATGTTCCCGACGTCGTGGCTCTTCGTCTCGCTCGGAATGGGTCTCACCGCCGCCGCGGTCGCACTCGTCTCCCAACACGTCGGTGCGGGCGAGGACCGCGCCGCCGAGAACGTCGTCGCCCAGACGGTGCTGCTCGCGGTCGCTCTCGGCGTCGTCCTCACGATCGTCGGCTACGTCATCCGTGCGCCCTTTCTCACCGCGCTCGGCGCGAAGGGCGCGGTCTACACGAACGCGATGGCCTACTTCGAGGTCATCCTCTTTTCGATCCCGCTCACTTTCCTCTTCTTCTCGTTTCGGGCGGCGCTCCGCGCCGCCGGTGACACGAAGACCGCGATGTGGCTCGTCGTCCTCTCGGCCGGCGTCAACGTCGTTCTCGATCCCTTTCTCGTCCTCGGCTTGGGACCGTTCCCGCATCTGGGCACGGCGGGAGCGGCCGTCGCCACGGTGTTCTCACGGCTGCTCGCGGCCGGCGCTGGCGTGTTCATCCTCGTTCGGGGGAACCGCGGAATCCGTCTCCGACTCTCCGACCTCGACCCCGATTCGGCGGTCCTGAAGCGACTGGTGAACGTCGGCTACCCCTCCACGTTCGACGGTGCCGCGCGGTCGCTCGCGGCGGTCGCCATGATCGCGCTCGTCGCCCGGTTCGGCTCCGTCGCGATCGCCGCGTACGGCATCGGCGTCCGTCTCATGTCCGTCTCGTGGACCGTCTCCGGTGCGGTCGGGCAAGCGGCGGCGACGGGCGTCGGTCAGAACCTCGGCGCGCGAACGCCGGAACGGGCGGCGTCGGTGACGTGGCAGGCGACCATCGGCACGATGGTCCTCCTCTTCGCCGCGGGAGCGGTCGTGTTCGCCGTTCCCGGTCTCTTCATGCGCGTGTTCATCAGCACCGCGGACGCTAACGGCGCAGACACCGTCGTTGCCGGGGTTCACCTCCTCCGGATCATCGCGCCGTTCTGGGCGTTCCTCGGCGGTCTGATGGTGCTTCAGGGCGCGTTCCGCGGGGCCGGGCAGACCAAGGTGGCGATGGTGCTGTCGATCCTCTCGCGCTGGCTGTTTCGCCTCCCCGTCGCGTTCGTCCTCGCGTATGCGCTCTCGTGGGGAACGACCGGGCTCTGGTGGTCGCTCTCGGCTTCCGGCGTCGCCGCCTTCGCCGTCGGCGTCGTCTGGTTCCGTCTCGGGAACTGGCAGGAAGGCGTGTTAGAAGAGGGTGAGTCGCCGAGAGATCGCTCGGATTCGACGACGGCGGGCACTGATTCGACGGCACGAACGACTGACGGCGACGGCTAGCGGCGACGACGACCGACCGACGACAACAGTGCGGCGACGACCCACCGATCGTGACGAACGGCAGGTTCTATCGCCAGCGTGAGTCGACCGCGAGTCGATCGTGGTTCGACCGTGACTCGATCGCAAGCCGATCTCTAGTTCAGTCGTTGCGGATGACGCCCGAGATCCGGTCGAACACTTCGTCCGGGGTTCCCTGACCGTCGACTTCGACGAGGTCGCCCTGGTCGCGGTAGTGTTCGATGACGGGTTCGGTGTTCTCCTCGTAGACGCGGAGTCGTTCCCGAACCGTCTCCTCGGTGTCGTCGTCGCGCTGAGTCAGTTCCGCGCCGCACTCGTCGCAGACGCCCTCTCTCTCCGGCGGGCTGAACTCGACGTGGTAGGTCGCGCCGCAGTCGGGACAGACTCGGCGGCCGGTGAGTCGGGCGACCAGTTCCTCGCGGTCGACGTCGAGGTAGACGACGGCGCTGAGGTCGGTCATCTCCGAGAGGTACTCGGCCTGCGAGAGGTTTCGCGGATAGCCGTCGAGCACCCACCCGTCGGCGTTCGAGAGCGCCTCGTTGACGATTTCGTTGACGACCTCGTCCGGCACCAACTCGCCTTTGTCCATGTACGAGGCGGGTGTCCCGTACTCGGTCTCCATCTGCTTGTTCGCTCGGAGCGCGTCGCCGGTCGTGACGTGTTCGAGGTTGAACTCGTCGGCGAGTCGCTTGCTCTGCGTTCCCTTCCCCGCACCCGGCGGTCCGAGGAGCAGTACGTGGTCAGTGCTCATGGTTCCCGGTTCTCGACCGGGCATTAAGTTGGTGTTGTTTCCGGCCAAGGGTTGCGTCGTCCGCCAGCACCGTCACTCACTGACTGATGACTCGCATCGGATTCGACCGACCTTTTTGTCGCGCCGGTCGTACGGACGCCTATGACTCGATTCGACGCCGACACGGCCGCCGAACGCCGGAAACTGTTCGCCGATGCGGTGATGGCCCACCGAAACCGCGGCAGCGCCTTCCTCACCGCCGAAGTCGACGCCGACCCCGCACTCGACGGCACCGACGACGACGGGAGTCCGCTTCCCGCTCCCTGGATGCAGTTCGCCGAGCAGACGTTCAACATGGACGTCACCGACGACGAATTGGACCGATTGAAGGGTCTCCTCGACGACTTTCCGGACTTCCGAATCGACCAGTTAGAGCAACCGGAAGACGCCGACGGCACCAACGTTCGGATCTCGGCTCGGTCCGACGCCAACCGACTGGCTGGGTTCGCAGACCAGGCGTTTCAGACCGTCTACGGCCGAGACGACGACTACCGACTCTGGATTACGAGCGTCTGAGCGGCGAACCATCTGCTGCCGACGACCGACCGTCCGCTCGTCTCTGCGCCGGGTTTCGTGCCGATCTGTCGAGCGTTCGTTCTTCCAAGCCGGGAGACGACACGCCCCGGTGGCGAAGATACTTGCACCTGGAATCGGACCCAAGAGCTGTACTGAAGGTAGCCGAAGACGTCTACGCGTTTCCGGTCGAGGTAGAACTCGGTGAGCGACGGATGGTCCTCAACCCCGCCGGAATCGCGACCGACGACGGGATTATCCTCCTCGATGTGGGCGTCCCGAACTCGCTCGACGCGCTCGAAGAATTGATGGCCGACGACCGATTCGACCTCTCCGACGTGACGATGCTACTCCTCGCGCATCAGGACGTGGATCACGCCGGTGCCGCCGCCGAATTCGCCGAACGGACGGGCGCGCCCGTCGTCGCCCATCGAGAGGACGCTGCGGCGATCACCGGCGAGGAGCGGCCGATCAAGACGAGAGACGAACGGTATCCGCCCGCCGACGTCGACATCGCGCTCACCGGCGGGGAGACGTTCAGCACGAACGCGGGACCGCTGGAGGTGATCGAGACGCCCGGTCACACGCCCGGCCACGTCTCGCTGTACCTCCCTCGGGCCGATCTCCTACTCTCGGCCGACGCACTGAACGGCGGCGACCGACTCGTCGGCCCTCGGGAGGACGTCACGCCCGAGATGGAGACCGCAGTACGGTCGGTATACACGCTATCTACCCTCGACTTCGAGAAGGCGCTCTGTTATCACGGCGGCGTCGTAACGCAGGGCTCCGAGCGAGTGGCCGAGGTGTTCGACGATCTCAGAGAGAAGTACCCCGGTTTCGAGACGGTTCACGGGAGCGGCAGACGGTTCCTTCGGCGAGAACTCGCCACCAACGACGTGGGTCTCAGCCGCTTCGCCCTCGACGCGGGTGACAGACACGGTTCGAGGGTAGGAGGAAACACCGGACACAGACACCTCCGCGAGGAGGAGATCTACCTGTTCCTGAAGGGTTCGGGGACGCTGAAAGTCGACGAGCGAGAGATCGATATCGAGGCGGGGGACGCAGTGAAACTCGCGCCCTACTGTGTCCGAGCCTTCGAAGCCGACGAACCCACGGAGTTCGTCGCCGCCGGAGCCCCCGTCCAAGGAGACGAGGGCGTCGTCGTCGACGACTTCTGGTGATCAGGGAACTGCTACGGACTCCGAGACGAATGGCAGTCGACGCCTGCCCGACGTCGATTCCTGTTCGAATGTGCGTCTCCATCTAGATTTCGGCGACAGTTCGGCATACAAATTGGCTTGTTAACACAGGCCGAACGTACATCCTTCGTCCGTCCCGCTTTTCGGATATGGCAACAACCCCCGCTGACAGCGAAGCGCCCATCGGTCCCGAAACGGTCACACAGGAGCAGATACTCGGCGTCTTCGTCGACCGCCAACCCCGGCCGACGACGCTCATCGCCGAGCGACTCGACGCGGACCCGACGCTCGTCGAAAATACGCTGTACGACATGAAAGGACGGGGCGTCGTCGGCAACCACGAGCGTTCCGACGCGCCGACGCTCTGGTTTGTAACCCGACAGAATAGTCGCCTTTAGCCTTCGGTCGACCGAGCCATCGGAAGCCACGGCGAGTCGATTCCGTGACTCGGTCCCCCGCCGAAGCCCTGAGAATAGAAAACGGATCGTTCTACGCTGCGATCTCGCGTGTTATCACACTTCAATCACCTTCGTTATCTCTCTCCGGTATCGTCGCGTACGGAGATCCGAGCGTTGACGAGCGAAGCGGACCGGCGCGACGCGGTTCCGATTCTCCGCCAACTGTGGACTGACAGGTCCGCAGAGGACGTAATGGAGTGGACGGCGGCGGAAGAATACCGATTGTTCGGCGGATTCGTCGGCGGCGAGTTAGTCGCCGTGGCGGGCGTTCTCGTCCAGCAGTTCCTTCATCACGCCCGTCACGCGTGGCTCTACGACCTCGTCGTGGACGAACCCCGTCGAGAGGAGGGACACGGAACGTCGCTCGTCGAGTTCGTCGAGGGATGGGCCGGAGAGCGCGGTTGTGAGTCCGTCGCGCTGGCATCACCGCTCGCGAAGGAGGGAACGCACCGATACTACGAGAACCGAAACTACGAGCGATGGGGCTACGTGATCGAGAAGGAACTCTAAGCCGGACGACTGCTCCTCGTCGGAGTGGACCTCCGACGCCGCGAGTCAGCGCCGAGCGGTCAGATCGGCCGCCATCACGAAGTCGGGTTCGTCGGAGACGGGGGTGCGAGCGTACGCGACGTCGCTCACCCACTCGACGCCCTCCGGGATCAACACGCGCGTCCGATCGGCATCGACCGCCGCGGCGTCGCGTGCGACGGCGGCCAAGAGCGACCGCAGGGCCTCGAGGTCTCCCGGTTTCCACGCGCCGATGGCGTACTCGGCCCACGTGGCGACGTCGCCGTCTTCGTTCGAGCGGTCGTAACTCCGAACCCGGTACGACAGCCCCCGCGTTCCGCTCTCTTGGACGACGAACAGGCGGTCGTCGGCCGCGGCGGCCCGGAGGCGTCCCCGAGTCAGTTCCGAGACGGCCCACGTCTCCTCGTCGTCCAGCACGAGTCCCTTCAGTTCGCCGCGAACCGCGCTCGACGACCAGAACGACCACGCGCCGTCGGCGTCGTCCGTGACCCGCAGCGAGGGGTCGGCGTCGGCGTCCGGCTTCGGGTGCGCCCAGCGGAATTCGGTACACGGATCGAATCCCGACGCACGCGACCCGCCGAGTCCCGCGACGTTCCACGAGAACACCATGTTGCGGGCGACGGTCGCCCCCTGTTCGACCGCCCAGTCGAACGCGGCGTCCTGCAGGAACGTGCTCAGACCCTGCCCGCGGTAGTCGGGGTTGACGCGCATTCCCTGCATCCACGCCTCGTGTTCCGAGAGCATGACGCTCTGAAGGATGCCCGCGACGTCGTCACTTCCCGCGACGTCGACGACGAACGTCTGTTGACCGTCGCCGTCGTCGGCGATCCACTCGTGGTAGATGTGCGGGATGTAGTCGCCGCCGTCGCGGTCCGGCCACGTGTCCGTCGTGAAGTCGACGACGGCCTCGTAGTCGTCTTCGCGGGCCGGTCGGACGCTGAACGACTCCTCGACCGATTCGCTCATTCCCACGGTCGGGACTGCTCCTGCAGTTCGCCGGCGATCGACCGGCCCATCGCGTCGGCCGGGTCGCTGACGTTCGCCAGCGCCCACATGAGTTTGACTTTCGCCGTTCCGGGGAGCGTGTCGCCAGCCTCGACGACGCCGGCGTCGAGGAGGTCGCGGCCGGTGTCGTAGACTCGATCACAGACGCGACCCTCGATGCACTGGCTGGTCATGGCGACGACGGTTCCGTCGTCGACGAGTTCCTCGATCCGCGGAATGAAGTCGGTGTGGACGTGGCCGAGTCCCGTCCCTTCGATCACGACGCCGGACTTGCCGTCGAGATAGTCCCACGCCGCCGGGTCCATGCCGGGTGTGAACTTCACGAGTTCGACCTCGCTTTCGAGGTCGGGGGTGAGGTCGAGGTCCCGTTCGCCGCGTTTCGTGTACTCACGGCGGAAGGTGACCTCCTCGCGGTCGTAGTCGACTTCGCCGAGCGGTTCCGCGCCGACGGTTTCGAAGGCGCTCCGGCGGGAGGTGTGGTTCTTGCGGACGCGGGTACCGCGGTGGAGCGCGCACGCGTCGTCGCTCTCGTTTTCGTGCATACAGACCAGCACCTCCGCGCAGTCGCTTTTCGCCGCTTCGACGGCGCAGACGGCGTTCATCACGTTGTCCGAGGATGGCCGGTCCGCCGAGCGCTGACTGCCGGTGAAGACGATCGGGACCGGCGTGTCGAGCATGAAGGCGAGCGCCGAGGCGGTGAACTGCATCGTGTCGGTGCCGTGCATGACGACGACGCCGTCGGACCCGTTCTCGATCTCGTCGGAGACGGCTTCAGCGAGGTCGTGCCACACGTCTGTCGTCATGTTCTCGGAGAGGATGTTGGCGACGACCCGGCCGCGATAGTTCGCTCGTCCGGCGAGGTCCGGAACGGCCCGGAGCACGTCTTCGGCGTCGAACTGCGCCGTCACCGCGCCCGTCCGGTAGTCGACGGTGGAGGCGATGGTCCCGCCGGTCGAGATGAGCGAGATCGTCGGGAGGTCCGGATCGAACTCCACGACCGACGACTCGCCCTCGGCGTCCTCGCCGTCGACGTCGTATACGTCTGTTTCGAGTACTTCAACGTCGGCGTCGTCGCGGCTGATACCGACGTTGTACCCGCCCTCGAGCTTGAGGACGAGGTACTCCGACGTCGTCGAGGGCATGAGGACGCCCTCGTTCGTTGCGCCCGCTCGCTCGACGCGGACGCGATCCCCTGCGTTCATACCTTCGGCTATCCTCGCGGCGGACTTGAAACCACCTTTTCAGGCCGACGAAGGGAGCCGCCGGCTCGAGGGTTGGGAGTCGTAAATCCGGCAATCGGCGCCGGGGAAAAGTCCATACGTATGCAGTGCGCACTCGGACCTATGCAGCCCAGTAAACAGGTCGAGCGCGACGGCGCGTTCGACGACTCGCCCTCCACGGTCACCGGCGGTACGACGGGTGCCGGTGGTGCGTCGAGCACTGGTGGTCGCCTGGACGGCGCGAAGCGCCGACTCAACCGCCTGTTCTCGCCGCGGGCGTTCGTCCTCGCGTTCGTGTTCGCCGTACTCGGCGTCCTCATCGGCTCTGCCATCCCCATAATCGGTTCCCTCGGCGTCGGCCGATTCCTCGGAATGTTCATCGGCACGTTCATTCTCGGAATGATCACGTCACGTCGCCACTACGCCGAGGTCGGCGTCGCGGGTGCGCTCGCACTGAGCGCGTCGTTCCTCCTGTCGGCGGCGACGAACCTGCTCTCGCCGATGGCCCCTTGGATGGCGCACATCCTCGGCCAGTACGGCGTCCAGATCGCCCTGTTCGGAGCCGTCATCGGCTTCGTCGTCTCTATCGCGGGCTACTACTTCGGACGCGACCTCCGGAACGGCGTCACGAAAGAACTCAGCTGATCTGCCACCCGTCGCTCTCGGGGTGGATGAGACCGCGTTCGGCCAGTCTGTGGAGCGCCTCTTCGACGATCCGATTCGGTGCGTCGACCTGTTTACCGATGGCGCTCGGCGTCCGGTCGCCGGTCGCGATGGCGGCGAGGACGTTGGCGTAGAACCGACTCTCGGCGTCCGCGCCGATGACCTCGTCGAGTCTGTCGAGGACGTTCGTCATCCGGCCGTGTACCCACCGCTGGGCGAGCGACAGTTCGTTCTCTAACTCTTCTAACCGGGCGAACTCCCGCGCCAACTCGCTGACGTCGCTGTCGTCGCTTCTCACCGTTGCCGTCGGCGACTTCGAAGGAGATGTGCGGACATCGGCCGGTCATGTCGAGCGTCGGATTCGCCGGATAGGCGCTCTTCGCACCGAAGCCGTAGGGAGAGACGTTCACTTCGAGTCGCAGATTTCGAGAGATGTGGAAGTACTTTCGGCGCTGGTCGTCGGTGTGGCTCTCGATGAGTCCCGCCTCTTCGAGTTTGCGGAGATGGTCGATGACCGCCTTGGGACTCACCCCGAGATACTCACTGATCTCCGTGACGTAGCAAGGCTTGTGTGAGAGCAGGCGGAGGATACGCCGCCGGTTCTCGTTACCGAGGAGATCGAGCAGTACCGCGGAGTCCATATAACTGAGATACGTCGCCGGAACTGAAAAGGCTGACTCACCGCGGGTCATCGACCTACGAGGCGTCTCTGTGGAGCTACGAGCCACTCGACAGTCACCGAGTCGAGTGCGTTCTGAGAACAGATTCAGACGATTCGGGCCGTTCACTCGGCCGAATTCGTCAGAAGCTGAAGTCGCTTCCGCTGGTCGTCGCGGCCGGGGTTGTCGATGAGACGGTCGGCGAACGGTTGGAGTGGCCGCGATTTCCGCTGTCGCCGCTTTTCTGTCGAGCCAACGTCGTCGAAGTGGTCATCTTCGTCGGGCTGGCAGACGTGGACCCGATCGGCGACTTCGGGGCCGGAGCAGTCCCGTTCGGGGTCTCTCCGTTCGAGGGAGTCCCGCTCGAGTTGTTTGCTTGCGTAGACGTACCTGGTTGCGTAGAGGTGTGCTCCTGTCCTCCGGGTGCCCCGGTCCGGTTACTGTACTTTCCGTCTGCGGTTCCGTTGCTCGAGTTCTTCCCGCGATTCCGACCGGGTGTGGGTACGCCGGTGGCGTTCCCAGGTCGCCCGGCCGTTCCGTTTGACCCGTTTCCGAAGGTTCCGTTCCGTTCAGTCCCGTTCGGCTGGTTTCGACCCGTGGTCGTGTTCTTGCTCTTGTTCGACGCGGTCGGCGTGCTCGCCGGGCCGTTTTCGGTCTTTCGACTCTTGTTCCGCTTCGGAACGTCCGACGGCGAAACGCGGGTCTTCTTGATCTCCTCTCGGACCCGGTTGATCTTCGGCGCGCTCTCGCCTTCGCGGTCGGCGACAGTCTCTGTCGCGTTGACGGCGGATTCGAGGCCGGTCAGGCGCCCGTCGATCTCGGCCATCTGAGCGTGGTATCGGAGCTCGCTGATGCTCCCGTTCTGGTACGCCGCCCGGAGCCGTTTCTGACGGCTTTTGAGCGTGTCGAGACGGCCTTCGAGGGTGTCGAGACGGTGGTTGAGCGCCTGCTGGGACCGATTGTCCCCGCTCGACGTCCGTTGTGACGTGTTCTCGCTCGTCGGCTGTGCGGACTGGCTGTCTCCCTTTCCGTTCCGGTTCGCCGTCTTCTGAGAACTGCCCTCGTTCGCGCTCTGTCGGTCGCGTTCGGCACGCTTCTTCCACATCTCGCTCTCGACGTACCCGCTCGTCGACGCCGAGGTCGACTGGACGAACGACGACACACGCGTTCCGAACGACGTCGACTTCGCTCCGTCGGACCCGTTCCCCGACGCGTCGTTCGCGCTCGAGTCGCCCAACGATATCGCATTCATCTCGTTCGCCGAGGCGTTCAGGTCGTTCGACGAGACGTGTAGATCGTTCGATTGGCTGTCCTTCCTGCTCGGACTGATCGACGCGTCAATCGTTGATGCGTCGGTTGCTCCGCTTTCGTCGGTCACCGAGGCGACCTCGGTGTCGGCCGCCCGTTGATGGCCCAGCACTCGACTGAAAGATGCCCCACCGGCGCTTCCGGCGACCGAAGCTGACGGTCCCGGAATCGCCATCGCCGCCGGTATCATCGCTCCGACCAGCAGGAGGACGATCACCGACGCGTACGCAGCTCGCATATACTCGATCTATATCGTTTTCACTTATAAATGCGGACGACTGTTCGAACCGTTCACTCGGTTCCATGGGCCCTAAACACTGCCTTCCGTGATTTATCCTCCCCGTAAATCAGATTCCCGGAGCGACTAGTCGCTTCGAACGCCGCGTCCACGCTCCGATTCCGGTTCGCGTCCCGACGAACTGAGTTTCGGCATCGACCACCACGCGAACCCGACTGCAAAGAAGGTGAGCGCGACCGACGCGATGGGGAGTACGAGGTGGGGAGTGTACCTGATCGGCGGGTAGTGACCGAGAACGTAGTCGTAGAAGTCGCCCCAGAGCATCAACACGAGCGAGAGCGCCAGCGCGCCGCGGGTCGTCCGCCCGACGCGGACGAGCAGGACCGACTCGACGACGAAAAAGAGGTGGGAGGCGATGACGCCCCAGTACGAAGACAGCGAGTCGTAGTTGAACCCGATGTAGAGATTCGGGTGAATATTGAGCGCGACGGCGGGCCAGATACCGAACTTCACCATCCAGACGACCGCGATCGTATAGAGGTAGGCCATCGGTCGGTTCTGTGGCGTGTCGAACACCGAGTCGAGGTTGAGTGAGGGCAGGAGCGTCGTGAGCGCCAGCCCGCCGAGCGCGAACGCCGTCGGTGAGTCGGCGTACCACGGATAGAGGAACAGCGAAACCGAGGGCATCGTCTTCACGTAGTACTGGACGCCGACCAGAAACAGCACTCCGTTGATTATCAGTAACCAGACCAGACTCGGCGCGTTTCCGAGATAGTACTCGACGTACCGGTCGGGCATCAGCCGTCGCGGATTCATATGCCAAGAGGTGTCGGGTCGACCTATAGTTCTCGTGGTACTCGGTCGAACGCAGCCTCCCGTTTCTGCAGGAAGCGAAGGCTAGTTACCTCCGGACGCGGAGGTCCACGTATGAGAGCTGCGCTTATTATTCTCGACGGATGGGGGGTCGGTGACCACGATGCGCGGAACGCAGTCGAGTCCGCCGACACGCCCAACTTCGATCAGTTCTGGACGACGGGCGCACACAACACGCTCGACGTGACGGGACGTCGAGTCGGCCTGCCGGACGGCCAGATGGGCAACAGCGAAGTCGGCCACATCAACATCGGTGCGGGCCGCGTCGTGATGCAGGCGTACACCCGCATCAACGACTCCATCGAAGACGGCTCGTTCTTCGAGAACGACGCGATCAACTCCGCGTTCGAGTACGCAGAAGAGCACGGCGGTCGCGTCCACTTCGTGGGCCTCGTCAGCGACGGCGGCGTCCACTCCCACCAGCGCCACCTCTACGCGCTGATCGAACACGCCGCCGACCGCGGCGTCGAGGCCGTCACGCACGCCTTCACAGACGGCCGCGACACCGATCCGAAGTCGGGTGAGGGCTACCTCGGGGAGCTACAGGACGTCGTCGACGAGCACGGCACCGGCGACGTCGCCACCGTCTCGGGACGCTACTACGCGATGGACCGCGACCAGAATTGGGAGCGCACCAAGCGCGCCTACGACGCCATCGTGAACCGCGAAGCCGAGTACGCGACCGACACCGCCGTCGACGCTGCCCGCGAGTCCTACGACCGCGACGACACGGACGAGTTCATCCAGCCGACGCTCGTCGACGACGAACCCGCCCTCGAAGACGGCGACGGCATCGTGTTCTTCAACTTCCGGTCGGACCGCGCCAGACAGCTGACGCGACTGCTCGCCGACATCCGGCCGGACGACTGGGACTTCGAGACGACGCCGCCGGAGACGCACCTCGTCACGATGACGCAGTACGACAAGACGTTCGACCTGCCCGTTGCCTTCCCGCCGAACCAACCGGAGGAGACGCTGGGCGAAGTCGTCTCCGAGGCCGGGATGACCCAACTGCGTCTCGCCGAATCCGAGAAGTATGCACACGTTACCTACTTCCTGAACGGCGGACGGGAGGTCGAGTTCGACGGCGAGATCCGACGCATCATCGAGAGTCCGGACGTGCCCACCTACGACCAGCAACCGGAGATGAGCGCCGAGAAAGTCACGGACACGGCCATCGACATCATCGAGTCCGACGACCCGGACGTGCTGGTGCTCAACTACGCCAACGCGGACATGGTCGGTCACACGGGCGACTTCGACGCCGCCGTCGCCGCCGTCGAAGCGGTCGACGAGCAGTTGGGTCGACTCGTCGAAGCCGTCGAGTCGGCTGGCGGACACGTCCTCATCACGGCCGACCACGGCAACGCAGACGACATGGGTACCGAGGAAGAACCGTACACGGCACACACCTACAACCCGGTCCCCATCGTCTACCTGTCCCCCGACGGCGACGACGGCGGTCGGACCGTCCGGGGCGGCGGCTCGCTCTGCGATCTCGCGCCGACGATGTTGGAACTGATCGGCGTCGATCAGCCCGTGGCGATGACGGGCGAGACGCTCTTAGAGTGAATCCGTCGCTCCGCCGAGAGTGAGATCGGTGCCGACCCGAATCGGCCGAAACCGGAGTTAGTCATCTTTTTCCACCCAGAACCGAACCTCCGAGTATGTCTCTCACCAGCGTCGACTCGGCGCTCACCGACGAACAGCGGGCCATCCGCGACGTGGTCCACGAGTTCGCCGTCGAGGAGATCCGACCCGGTGCGGGCGAGGCCGACCGCGAGCAGACGTTCCCCGAAGACGTGTGGGACGGCCTCGCCGAACTCGACCTGACGGGGCTGACGGTGCCCGAGGAGTACGGCGGGTTCGACGCCGACCGGACGACCTACAGTCTCGTCAACGAACACGTCGCCTACGGCCAACTCGCCGTGGCGACGGCGCTCTCGGTCCACTCGCTCGCCACCTCCTGTATCGCTACGTTCGGCACCGACGAGCAGAAAGAGCGGTGGCTGCCGGACATGGCGAAGGGTCGTCCGGTCGGTATGTTCGCCCTCTCGGAACCGCAGGCCGGATCGAACCCCGCCGAGATGGCGACGGTCGCCCGACGCGAGGGTGACGAGTTCGTCATCGATGGGAAAAAGCAGTGGATCACGAACGGCAAGCGCGGCGAGGTGTGCATCCTCTTCGCCAAGACCGACCCGGACGATCCCGGTTCCGTCACGCAGTTCCTCGTCCCCAAGGACGCCGGAATCGAGGTCGGCAAGAAGGAGGACAAACTCGGTCTGCGGGCGTCGGACACGACGGCGCTCCTCTTCGACGACGTTCGCATCCCCGCCGAGAACCAACTGACCGAGGAGGGCCGCGGCCTCTCGGCGGCCTTCCAGATCCTCACGGGCGGTCGCGTCGGCATCGCGTCGCAGGCGGTCGGTCTCGCGCAGGCGGCGTTCGACGAGGCCCGCGACTACGCCTTCGAACGCGAGCAGTTCGACCAGCCGATCGGCGAGATCCAGTCGATCCGGCACAAGTTCGCCGACATGGGAACCCAGTTGCAGGCGTCGCGCCTGCTCGTCCGCGAGGCGGCCCGGCAGGACGACGCGGGGCAGGACCCGCGAACCGCGGCGGCGATGGCGAAGTACTTCGCCAGCGAGGCGGCGGTCGACATCACCAACGAGGCGGTCCAGATCCACGGCGGCTACGGTTACACCACGGACTTCGACGTCGAACGGTTCTACCGCGACTCGAAGATCACGACGATCTACGAGGGGACCTCACAGATCCAGCAGACGATCATCGCGCGCGGACTGCTCGACTGACGCGGCTACTCTTCGATTTGACTGACGCGACTATTCTTCGATTCTCGCTCGCCGCGTTCGATGCCGCTTGATCGACGCGGTAGATCGTCACTTTCCGGTTGCGGAACGCCCGCGTGATGCCCGCGTGCTTCGGGAGGTCCCACTCTCCGGAGGCCTCGCACTCGACCGGCGAACTAGCGTCGGTTCGGACTCGACAGTTCCGTGACGAATATCTTGTGTCCCCCTTACGCTTTGCACCGCTCGCAAACAAAGAGAAGACTTATTCCGATAGTGCTCCGCACCGTGATTATGTGTTTTCCCTCCATAGCATCGTCCGTCGACGGCGATGAGTCGCTCCCACGACGGTGCGCTCGTATTTCGTCCCCGGAACCGACACGCGGTGCCTCGTGGAGGTAGTACATCGTGAGTTATCCCCAAGACCAGTTGTCGCGGCTCCGATCGGCCCTGTTGGGCGTGATTTCCCTCGAACGCCTAGCGCAGTTCGGGTTCGTCGGCGCGCTCGGCGCGGTCGTCGACATGATCGTCCTCGCCGCGCTCCACGGTCGTCTGGGGCTTCCGCTCGTCGTGGCGAAGTGCGGGAGCGCGGAGGCGGGGATCGTGGTAATGTTCGCGATCAACGAGTCGTGGACGTTCGCCGATCACGGGCATCGTGGCGTTCGCGCGGCGGGGAAACGCTTCCTGACCTCGAACGTCGTCCGCGCCGGGGGATTCGTCGTCGGCACGGTCGTCCTGCTCGCGCTCGTCAACTGGACCGACACCGGACCCGTACTGACACACACCCTCGGTCTCGGGAACGGCTTCCTTGCCAACGACTTCTATCTCGTCGCGAACGTCGTCGGTCTCGGCGCAGGGTTCGTCAGCAACTACTTCTGTGAGAGTTTGGTCACCTGGCGGGTTCATCGGTCCTGACACGTTTCTATCGGATCGGCCAGACAGTATGGTCGATCATCGGATATGAATCGTTCAACGAACGGCCGCCGCCGACTCCTCCACGCCGTCTCCGTCGCCGGAATCGCCGCGTGTTCGGGGTGTTCTAGCGTATCCGGACACCTCTCGTCGCCGCCTCGCCTCCTCGCGATAGGGGTGGCCAACTTCGAGGACACGGCTCACACCGTGAGCATACGCCGCCGGAAGGGCGGAAAGACCGTCTTCCACGCGACGCACGACCTCGGTACCAGCGGAGGTGCGGAGAGCTACCTGTGGCGAGACCACCCCGAGTGGGGAGACATCACCGAGTACGTCTACGAGATCCGGACCGACGGCGGGGCGTGGCAGACGCTCGATCCGGATCGAAGCCGAGTCGGTTCGGACGCGGAGTGCGCGCTCTTGACCATCTACGTTCAGCCGTTCGATACGAACGCGATCGACGGCCACTTCGAGCCTCGATCCTGCGACTGGTCGGTACCGAACTGAGACCTCACTGCGACCGAAGCCGTCTTTTCGGCTCCCTGCGGAGCGGTACTCGTGATCACCGACTTCGACGCCATCGTCTACGACCTCGACGGGACGCTCGTCCGACTCGCGGTGAATTGGAACGCCGTCGCTCGCGAGGCAGCCGCGGTCCTCGAACGGCGCGGTGTCGAGGCCGACGGAATCGACCTCTGGGAGATGCTCGACGTCGCCGACGAGCGGGGTGCCCGCGACGACGTGGAAGCGGTCATCGGCGACTACGAGTGCGACGGTGCACGCCGATCGGAGCGACTCCCGTTGGCCGACGAAGTGCCCGAACGGACGATTCCGGTCGGCGTCTGCTCGCTCAACTGCGAACGCGCGTGCCGCATCGCCCTCGACGTGCACGACATCGACGACAACGTCGGCTGTATCGTCGGCCGCGACACCGTGGCGACGCGAAAGCCCGACCCGGAACCGTTGCTGACGACCCTCCGCGGACTCGACGTGTCCCCGGAACGGGCGCTCTTCGTCGGCGATTCGACACGCGACGAATTGACCGCCGAGCGCGGCGGCGTGGCGTTCCGGTACGTCGACGGCGGCCCGTCGAACTGGTAACGGCGCACAGGGACACTGCATCGGCACCGCCACGGCGGATCGTCGCACACCCCGGTCTACGATGCTCACCGAATCAGGCACGGCGTTTTCAACGCCACGAACTGACGACTCTCCTCCCCGTGATCAGACCGAACGTGATGCACCCCGCGGCCAGCACGTACAGTTCCGTGACTGAGCTGACACCGTGGCCGTCGAGGGACCCATTCAGAGCAAACGCCGCGAGGACGACAAACGCATGGGCCGACCCGACTACCGTCGGGCCCCCGTTACGGAATCTCGTCTGTCTATCTGCGCCCATCTTGATACGTTGTCGTCTATCTGACTAAGCTTTCGCTCCCGGTTCGGCGGCAGATAGAACGCGCTGCGACCATCCAATCGTCTACCGAGGGAGGGGCTTTCGAGGTCGTTATGTATCGGTTGTTTGTCCGGTCTATCGCTCGGCAACGATAGTCGTCACACCTCCGCGGCGGTACGTGTTCGCGCCAAACAGGCGCGAACGGCTACTGCCGCTCAGTCGTCACACCCCCGCGGCGGTACGTGCCGACTCGATCGACCGAGTCGGCGAGTCACTGCCGCTCAGTCGTCTACCTCACCCGGTGTCGACCCACCGTCACCCGCCTCCGTCCGGCGGGCGTAGAGAAACACGAACACGGCCGTGATCAGCCAGATGACCGCGCCGACGCGGATGGCGAACTCCGCCTGTGAGGCCCACGTCGTGAGCGTCATCGTCGTCGAGAGCGCGGCGACGACGGGTGCGCCGATGACGATCGTGAGGACGAACGTCGTCTGCATCACCCAGCCGTAGTCGACACCCTCGGGGTTCGAACGTTCGACCGGTTGCACGTGCGGGTCTTGGTCCGAATCGGCTAATGCGTGCCGATTTCTCGATCCGCCCGATCCCGTGCGACCTCCGGCATCGCCGCCGACCGTACGGCTTTATCCCGTGGGTGCCAAATTTCCGGGGTATGACCACGACGCGGGACTTCCGCGAGAAGGCCGGCGAGGAGCCGATCACGATGCTGACAGCCTACGACGCGCCGACGGCGGCGGTCATCGACGAGGCCGGGATCGACGCCATCCTCGTCGGTGACAGTATGGGCAACGCGGTGCTCGGATACGACTCGACGCTGCCGGTCACGTTCGAAGAGGTGCTGAGCCGAACGGCGGCGGTCGCCCGTGCGACCGAGGACACGCTCGTCGTGGCCGATCTGCCGTTCCTCTCGATCGGCGTGAGCGAAGCACAGAGCATCGAACACTGCGGCCGGATGTTGAAAGAGGCCGACGCCGACGCCGTCAAGATCGAGAGCGGCCCGCACACGGTCGAACTCACGGAGCAGTTGACCCACCTCGGAATCCCCGTCATGGCCCACCTCGGCCTGACGCCCCAGCAGGTCAAGCGACTCGGCTACGCGCGACAGGGGACGACCCACGAAGACGCACGGGAGATCCTCGAACTGGCACGCGAACACGAGAAGGCGGGTGCGTTCGCGCTGGTGTTAGAACACATCCCGTCGAACCTCGCCGCACGGATCACGGAGGAACTCGACATCCCGACCATCGGCATCGGCGCGGGAGCGGACTGCGACGGGCAGGTACTCGTCATCAACGACGTCTTCGGGACGAGCGAGCGCCTCCCACCCTTCGCCGAGGCGTTCGGCAACGTCCGTCGGGAGATGGAGTCCGCGGTCGAGTCGTACCGCGATGCCGTCTCGTCCGGCGAGTTCCCGGCCGAGAAACACGGGCACGTCGCCGACGAGTTAGACGAACTCTACTGACGGGGAGTGACCGATCAGACGAGACGGGCGCAGAACTCCGAAAGCGCCTCGTTGAACGTTTCTGGCCGTTCGAGCATCGCCAAATGAGCGGCGTCGTCGACGACGGCGAGTTCGCAGTCCGGCATCTCCTCGACGAAGTACTCGTGGTAGTGACGCGGCGTGAGATGATCGTGTTCGCCGACGATGGCGAGCGTCGGGACGTCGATCGCTGACACCTGGTTTCGAACGTCGAACTCGTGGCAGGTTCGGAAGTCGCGGGCCGTCACTGCCTGCCCGGCATCGTACATCGCCTCGCGTGAGAGTTCGAGGTACCCGTCTTCCGGGTCGTGGAACAGTCGATCCGGTCCGTGGAGGAACTCGACGGCGCGGTCGAAGTCCTCGTCGAGCCAGACGAGGAGGTCGTCGAGGACGGCGAGTCTCGCACCCGTACCGGTCAACACGAGTCCGTCGAGGTCGAGGTCGCGTTCGAGCGCGAGTTGCATGACGATGGCCCCACCGAGCGAGTTACCGACGAGGACGCTCGCGTCTGTCTCGCGTGCGACTGCAACCACGTCGTCGACGTAAGCCGAGAGGCACTCGTACCCCGGATCGGTGTCGATGTCGTCGCTCTCTCCGTGTCCGCTCAGGTCGAGTGCGACCAGCGGAAATTCGTCGGCGAGTCGGAACTGCGACTTCCAGACCGCGTGTGAGCCCCCGCTCCCGTGGACGAAGAGGGCGGTCGGACCGTCGGCGTCGCGGTCCGATCGGCGGTACGCCGTCTCCCGCCCGTGGTGTGTGATCGTTTCCATGCCTCATCTCGAACCTGCCGAAGCAAAAAGCCTCGCTGGGCGAGCGTCAGGGTTCACGACGACTCTGTTGTCGTTACAAGAGGTGTGGACCGCAATTCGAGTTCGATTCGGGGACCCCGTCGCAGTCATGCGATTTATCGGCGAAAGATTTAAATTCTTAGCGACCTAACTTGGGGTTAGGAAAGATCATGAGTCTCCAACAATTCACTAACCCGAGCGAGCGGTTCATCCGCCGCTACGAGTACGACGATCGGTGGGTGATCGCGGCCGACCTGGGTGTCTCCGACGACGACGTCGACGTCGACATCGTCGGAACGACGGCGATGATCGTCGTCGATGCCGGGGACGACGTGTTCGAGACGGAATTCGAACTCCCGGCTGAGGAGGCGGAAGTGCTTATGCAAAACGGCGTCATCACTATCTGTGGATACAAATGAACCTCACAGTCAAACCTCTCAAGCAGAAGGACGCGGGTCGTGGACTCGCGGCCATTGACCGCGTCGCCGCCAATGAACTCGGTCTGAGCGGTGGCGACTTCATCCGAATCGAAGGCCGAGATGCGACCGCGATCGCGCGCGTCTGGCCGGGCTACCCCGAAGACGACGGAACGGGCGTCATCCGAATCGACGGCCGACTCCGCCAGCAGGCGAACGTCGGTATCGACGACAAAGTCGACGTCGAGAAGGCAGAAGTCAAGCCCGCAGAGGAGGTCACAATCGCGCTCCCGCAGAACCTCCACATCTCGGGCAACGTCGGCCCTCACATCCGCGACAAGCTCTCGGGCCAGCCGGTGACGAAAGGCCAGTCGGTTCAGATCCCATTCGGGTTCGGCTTCATGGCCAGCCAGAGCCAGTCGGTCCCGCTGAAGATCGCCAAGACGCGCCCGAGCGGTACGGTCGTGATCACCGACTCGACCGAGATCACGATCAGCGAGAAGACCGCCGAACAGATCCACTCGTCCGGCCGCGGCGCTGCCGGCGACGGGCCGGACATCACCTACGAGGACATCGGCGGTCTCGACCGCGAACTCGAACAGGTCCGGGAGATGATCGAGCTCCCGATGCGGCACCCGGAGCTGTTCAAACGCCTCGGCATCGAACCGCCGAAAGGCGTTCTGCTCCACGGCCCGCCGGGAACCGGGAAGACGCTCATCGCCAAGGCCGTCGCAAACGAGATCGACGCCTCCTTCCACACCGTCTCCGGCCCGGAGATCATGTCGAAGTACTACGGCGAGTCCGAAGAGCAACTCCGTGAAGTGTTCGAGGAAGCCCAGGAGAACGCTCCGGCGATCATCTTCATGGACGAACTCGACTCCATCGCGCCCAAGCGTGAGGAGGCCGGTGGCGACGTGGAGCGCCGCGTCGTCGCGCAGCTCCTCTCGCTGATGGACGGGCTCGAAGAGCGCGGGCAGGTCGTCGTCATCGGCGCGACCAACCGCGTCGACGCCATCGACCCCGCACTCCGGCGCGGTGGCCGGTTCGACCGCGAGATCGAGATCGGCGTTCCGGACCGGGACGGCCGCAAGGAGATCCTGCAGGTCCACACCCGCAACATGCCGCTGGCCGACGGGATCGACCTCGACATGTACGCCGAGAACACCCACGGCTTCGTCGGCGCGGACTTAGAGTCCCTCGCCAAGGAGAGCGCGATGAACGCGCTCCGTCGCATCCGCCCGGACCTCGACCTCGAATCCGAGGAGATCCCGGCCGAGACGCTCGAACGCCTACAGGTCACCGACAGCGACTTCAAGGAGGCGCTGAAGGGGATCGAACCGTCCGCGCTCCGCGAGGTGTTCGTCGAAGTGCCGGACGTCACCTGGGAGGACGTCGGCGGTCTCGAAGGCACCAAAGAGCGCCTCCGCGAGACCATCCAGTGGCCGCTCGACTACCCCGAAGTGTTCCGTGCGATGAACATGGAGGCCGCGAAGGGCGTCCTGCTCTACGGCCCGCCGGGGACCGGGAAGACGCTGCTCGCCAAGGCCGTCGCCAACGAGTCCGAGTCCAACTTCATCTCGGTGAAGGGACCGGAACTGCTCAACAAGTACGTCGGGGAGTCCGAGAAGGGCGTCCGTGAAATCTTCAAGAAGGCCCGTCAGAACGCGCCGACGGTGATCTTCTTCGACGAGATCGACGCCATCGCGACCGAACGCGGCCGCAACACCGGCGACTCCGGCGTCTCCGAGCGCGTCGTCTCGCAGCTCCTGACGGAACTCGACGGCCTCGAAGCCTTAGAAGACGTGGTCGTCATCGCGACAACCAACCGGCCGGACCTCATCGACTCGGCGCTCCTGCGTCCGGGTCGCCTCGACCGGCACGTCCACGTCCCCGTCCCCGACGAGGACGCGCGCCGTGCGATCTTCGAGGTCCACACCCAGAGCAAGCCGCTGGCCGACGGCGTCGACCTCGACAAACTCGCCCGCAAGACCGAGGGCTACGTCGGGGCCGACATCGAAGCCGTCTGCCGCGAGGCCGCGATGAACGCCTCGCGCGAGTTCATCGTCTCGGTCAAGCCCGAGGAGATCGACGACAGCGTCGGCAACGTCCGCATCACGATGGAGCACTTCGAGGACGCGCTCGACGAAGTGTCCCCCAGCGTCACCGAGGACACCCGTCGGCGCTACGAGGAGATCGAAGAGCGCTTCCGGACGGCCGACGTCGAACGCGAGACCGAGGGCGAAGTCGGTCGAACGTTCCAGTAGAACGGTCGGCCCGCGTTCGAGCCGTTTTCTTTTCGAGTTCAGTAGCCGTGAGCGGGATCGCCGCGCTGCGATGGTGGCGCTCGACTCGAATTCCGCTCACGGATCCGCGATTAGCGTCTCGTCGAACCAATCGTAGATGACGCTCGTCGCCAGCCGGAGGTTCCCCATCTGGCAGTGCTCACCGGCCCCCTCTTCCGTTTCGAAAATCCGGAGCGTCGTCGGCGCGGTCAACTCGTCGACGAACTTCTGGGCCAGTCCGAGCGGGACGAAGTGGTCGTCCTCCCCGGCGAGGACCAGCATCGGGCACTCGATTCGTTCGGCGACGCCGGAAAGCGAGTACCGACGCAGGGATCGCTGGAGTTCCGCCGCGCCGTCGACCCCGAACACCCACTTCGAGTTCTCCAGCAGCCACCGTGCGTCGACGCTGAATCGGGTTCCCAAGACGGCCACTTCGTCGACGAGTCGATCCGGCACTCGAAGCAGTAACTCGGCGAGGCGGGGAGTGTCGTAGGCCGACGCTCGCCACAGGTCGTGCATGTGATCGAACGCGACGCAGGCGGCGATCCGTTCGTCGTAGGCTGCCGCTCGCGGTGCGTAGTAGCCACCGAAACTGACGCCGACGAGGCCGATGCGGTTCGGATCGGCCGTCTCGCGTTCGAGGAGGAAATCGAGCACCGGGCCGACGACGCGCTCCCAGTCCGGACGGGCGGTCAGCCCCTCGTGTCGGAGCGGTGCGCCCTGCCCCGGCCCGTCGAAGAGCAACACGTCGTACCCTCGCGCCAACGCCTCGGGGACGCCACAGAGGAAGTACAGTTCCTCTGCGAGGGAATCGAACCCGCCGAGGCAGACGAGCGTCGGGTGTCGGCCATCACCCTCACCGGCACGGTACAGATAGCCCGGTAGTGTCGTCTCTTCGTACGGAATCTCGACGCGTTGCGGGGGTGTATCGAGGAGTGCCATCCCGGCCCGGAACGCCTCGCGACTTCGCTCGTAGGTCTGCCGTCGACGCGAATCGTCGGGAGGTAAGAAGAACTCGGCGGTCCGGTGGTAGTTGTGGGCGCGCAGATACGCGGACCGCGCTGTCCGGACGTGATCCGCCCTTCGGGCGTCGTCGGCAGATCGTTCGACGCGTTCGGCCATCTCCCGCCATTCCGCGTGCCACGACTCCACGTCGCCGTCGTCGATCCGTTCGGCGGTCGTCAGCACTTCTCCCGGTTCGGCACCGCCGAAGGTGGTGTACGCCATCGCGCGAAGCGTCTGGTAGTCGAACGCCTTTCCGGAGAACTGCACGTGCATGTCGTATTCACCGCTTCGACGGGTTATCATCTCATCTCTCGAAACGTCGATACCGTCGATGCCGCCGGTCCCGCCTCACGCCACGCGGATCAGCAACGACAGGTTGTACGCCGTCAGCACGGTTCCGAAGACGGCGAAGATCCCCGGCAGGATGTACGGATCCCAGCGGTCGCCCGACCGGGCCGCGTGTTGACTGATGAGGAGACAGACGACGAGCACCGGCACTTTCACCGCTGCAAGCCCGATCGGCCCGAACAGGTCCAGCCCACCGGCGACGAGCGGGTTCGCCTCTCTCAGCCCCGGGACGAAGAAGACCATGGCGAGCGTCGTCACCGTGTCGCCGACGCCGTACGCAGCCGTCGCTGCGATCCACGCCCAGTAGAATCGCTGTGGCGTGAGCGACGTGCCGTCGAGCGTGAAGAAGTCGCGATACGTCATCGAGCGGTCGTTTCAGGCGTCCGGTTAAAGCCGTACCGGGCCGGTTATCAGCGGCGATATTCGACGATCCGACCCGGTCGCGTCGGCGGCGACACCGCCGCGGCCATCGAGCCAATCCACGTCTGTTTTTACGGGGGCAACGGTAACGACGAGTAATGGACGACGACCTACGCGAACGCGTGCGAACGGAGGCTGAGAAACACGCCCTGTTCAACGCGCTCAAGTACGAGAGCGATGCCGACGTCGGCGCGGTGATGGGGCCGCTGATGGGAGAGAATCCGGATTTCCGGCCCCACGGCGGCGAAATCCCCGGCGTCATCGGTGGCGTCGTGAACGACGTGAACGGACTCGATACGGACGAGAAGCGTGCCCGCTTAGAAGACCTCGACCCGGACCTCGTGGCCGAACTCGACGCCGAGGACGAGGAGGACGACCAGATACTGTCGGACCTCCCGAACGTCGAAGACTACGACGAGGTTCGAATGCGCGCCGCGCCGAACCCGAACGGCCCGTGGCACATCGGTCACGCCCGGATGCCGTCGATCATCGGGACGTACAAGGACCTCTACGACGGGTCGTTCATCGTCCGCTTCGACGACACGGACCCCGAGACGAAGCGTCCGGACCTCTCGGCGTACGACGCCATCCTCTCGGACATCGAGTACCTCGGCTTCGAACCCGACGAGGTCATCAAGGCGAGCGACCGCCTCGAGACCTACTACGACCACGCCCGGGACCTGATCGAGATGGGCGGCGCGTACACCTGCTCCTGTTCCGGCGAGGAGTTCTCCGAGTTGAAGAACAACGGGAAGCCGTGTCCGCACCGCGACAAGGACGCCGAGACGACGATGGCGGAGTTCGAGGCCATGATCGACGGGGAGTACTCCTCGGGCGAGATGGTGCTCCGCGTCAAGACCGACATCGAGCACAAGAACCCCGCACTCCGTGACTGGGTGGCCTTCCGGATGATCGACACGCCACACCCGCGGGAGGAGGCCGCCGAGTACCGGTGTTGGCCGATGCTCGACTTCCAGTCCGGCGTCGACGACCACCTCACCGGCGTCACACACATCATCCGTGGGATCGACCTGCAGGACGCCGCGAAACGCCAGCAGTTCCTCTACGATTACTTCGACTGGGAGTATCCCGAGGTCATGCACTGGGGTCACGTACAGGTCGACGAGTACGACGTCAAGATGTCCACCTCGACGATCAAGCAACTCGTCGAGAGCGGTGAACTCGACGGTTGGGACGACCCGCGCGCCCCGACGATCAAGAGCCTTCGCCGCCGCGGCATCCGCGGACAAGCCATCGTCGACGCCATGGTCGGACTCGGCACCTCGACCAGCGGCGTCGACCTCGCGATGTCGACGGTGTACGCCAACAACCGCGACCTCGTCGACGACGAGGCCGACCGCTACTTCTTCGTCCGCGACGGCGTCCGCAAGGAGGTCGTCGGCGGTCCAGACGAGGGCCACCCGCCGCGTCACCCGGACCACGAGGAGCGCGGGCGACGCACCGTCCCGATGCCGGGTGCGGTCCTGATCGAACCGGACGACGTGCCCGCCAACGGCGAGCGCGTCTGGTTGAAGGGGTACGGGTGCGTCCGTCACACGCGGGATGCGTTCGAGTACACCGGCGACGACATCCACGTCGTCCGCGACGAGGGCGTCCCGGTCGTCCACTGGGTGCCTGCCGAAGGCTCGGTCGATGTCCTGATGCGGACTCCCGGCGGTGACGTTCGCGGCGAGGCCGAACCCGAATTCGCCGAGACCGACGTCGACGAGATGGTCCAGTTCGAGCGGATCGGATTCGTGCGAGTCGATTCGCACGACGGCGAGAGCGTAGTCTACTTCGCACACGACTGAGGCCGAGTCCGTGGTACGTCCGGTCGGCACGACCGTTTCCGCGACCTCGAATCCACACGGACACCGCGTCACTCGGTGTGAATCGAGGGAGGCGAACGCAATGATGCCCGAATACGATTCTCTTTATCTCCCGATTCGAAATGAGAAGCAGATGTTAGAGATGGGAGAGACAGTCGAACGAAGACGTGTCGATCAAGTATATATATGAGTGTCCTCGCAAATCTCGAAGTCGCCACGGACGACTTCGTTCTCGGGGGGTTGCTGTCACTCGATCCGAGCATACTGATCACACTCGAATCGTTGGTCGCCACGAGCGAGGCAGTCGCTCCGTACCTTCGAGTCGCCGGGGCCGACGTCGAAACGGTCGAGACTGTTGCTATGGAAGACCCGTACGTCGAGGATATCCAGCAGGTCGACAACGGCGACGACGAGAGGGTGTTGTACCGAGTGGAATGGATCTCGAAACTCGGAGGGTTCATCGAAGCGTTGGTCGAGGCGAGTGGAACAGTGCTCGAAGCCGAGGGATCGGACGACGGCTGGTTCTTCCGAATCCGGTTTGTCGACGCCGACTCGTTGTCTGCCTTCTATCGAGCCTGCACTCGACAGGAGATCGAAGTCGACCTCGTCGGCGTTCATCGACCGATTGACACCGAGTGCGCCGGTCGCTACGGACTCACACCGGAGCAACGGGAGACAGTCGTCCAAGCGTTCGAAAGCGGCTATTTCGCGGTCCCTCGGGGAATCACGCTCGGAGAACTGTCCGAACGGAGCAGTATCTCCGATTCGGCGGTTTCACAACGCCTTCGACGCGGACTCTCGTCGCTCATCTCGACGACGATCCTCGATTCCTCCACTCAGAGACACGATTTCGAGGGACGTAGCTAAGGAGCGCCGTCAGATTGCCCCTCCGCGCTCAGACGAGCGATTGCTTTTTAATTGCGACCCTGAATTTCGAAGACTATTTTAGATCACTTATCACAACTACAGTGGAATAGATCATGGTCGTCATCGCAGACCTCGCGGTATCAGCCGATGATTTCAGACTGGGACGAAAACTGAGCGCGCAGTTACAGTCGGAGGCCCGGTTAGCGCGCCTGGTACCTCTCGATGAGACGATCGCTCTGTACCTGTGGGTCTGTGACGACGAGGTCGACACGCTCGTCGAGTCGCTTCGAGACGACACGGACATCGTGTCGGTCGTGGAAGCGGATCGGATCGGCGGGGAGGCACTCGTTCGAATCGAGGAAGCGAGCGACTTTGACGGACTCCTCGCGGCGATCGTTCGGAGCCAGTCCGCAGTCCTCCACGCAGTCGGTGCAACGGATCAGTGGACGTTCCAGTTGCGGTTTACCGGACAGCGGCAACTCGCGGCGTTTTACCAGCGCTGTGCCCGCCGTGACATCGACCTCTCGTTACAGCGCGTTTACAACCCCGGCCTGCCGGGGAATCCGAACTTCGAGTTCCACCTCACGACGCTCCAGCGTGAGACGCTCCTCGCGGCGCTCGACGCCGGGTACTTCAGCGTTCCGCGCCGCACCAATCTCGTCGAGTTGGCCGCGGAGATGGACGTCTCGGACACTGCGATTTCCCAGCGGCTTCGGCGCGGTATGTCCACGCTCGTCGAAGCGACTATTTCCGGATGCCGGAGCGGCGACGTATCGGAGTCCGATAAGTGACTTCTCGCCGTGGCGGCGGACGCTCCTCTAATAGGACTCGCGAGCGGTTGACCAGTCTCCATCGACGAGCGTCGACCCGACGAGGGTGGTGAGGGCCCGTCGGAGTCGTTCCGAGACCGCCTGATCGGAGATCTCGAATCGCTCGGCGAGTTCGGCGATCGTCGTCTCTCGGGGTATCTCGAAGTAGCCCTGTCGGTGTGCCTCTCGAAGCGTTTCGAACTGTTCGGGCGTCAAACCGTAGAGCGAAGTCCGATCGCGGGGATCAGCGTTGTAGACCGTTTTCAGTTGGGCGGAGATTCCGTGATCGTAGCACTGCTCGTGGAACGCCGAAACCGTGCCGCTGTCGGGAAAGTGGAGCGTCACCGACCACCGCTTCCGCTTGCCGGTGATCGAGAGGACGAGTGCGTTCGCCTCGTCGACGATTCGAAAGAATTCGCTTTGGGAGTCGCACTTCTCTACCCGAACGAGCGTACGACCCAACAGTTCGTCGGCCAGGGTTACGACGCACCCACCCGAAGCGTCACACAACTCCTGGCTCGCCTGTTCGTGCCCCTGACCACCGATCCAGCAGTAGTAGACGGGAACGCCGAACGGGACGGCTCGTTCGATTTCGACGGTAACTGACTGATACGAATCGAGGATCGCACCCCACGGGAACGTCAGACCTGTGATCGAAAATTCGGCGAAGGTTCCCATCAGTACGCCTCGTCCGGTCGAGCGTTTCTCGCCGCTCGTCGGCGAGTCGCCCGGCCTCGACCGCTCGTATACGTGTTCTCTCCCAACACCCATCTCCTCCACTCGGTTTCCGAGTCCCCAAACAGCATGGCAGTATGGTTTCGATATAGAACCCTTTATTAAATAAACTGCGGAACTTCCGATCACTACTTATGTAACATTTTTGATAAGGTGGTCTGCACGTCGAATCGAAGTGCCGTCGAACTGGCACCTCCGGTGGCTCGAAACGCCTGCGTTTCGAGTCCGTTAGCCGATTTCGACTCGGTGTTCGAGATCGCTCAGTCGTGCCGCGTCGAGCGGGCCCGAAGCGACCGCAGCGAGAAGCGACGTGACTTCCGTGCGTGACACTTTCACCGACTCCTCGGTGAATATCGCGTCGAGATCGGCGTCTAGCTCGCGAAGCGTGGCGATCGCGAGGAGGTAGGGAAGCACCCACGCGCCGAGGTTGTAATCGGTTTCGCGAATCATCCGGTCGAGATACTCGCGGGCCTCGTGTCGGAACGATCGCGCGTGGTCGATGACGCGTTTGACGGCGACCCCCGCTCCGGCGCGGTACTGGGGTGCGAGGATCTCGGTCTGGGGGACGCCGTGAACGTCGAGCCACTCGGCAGGAACGTAGACGTTGTCCTCGTCGCGTCGGTCGGTGTAGACGTCTTTGACGATGTTCACGAGTTGGAGGAGCGAGCCGAAACTCTCGGCCCGATCGCGGAGGTAGCGTTCGGTTTCGGCGTCGACGTCGAGCGCCACGAGGTTCGTCGTGAGGTGGCCGACGGTGCCCGCGACGAAGTAACAGTACCGATCGAGTTCTTCCCGCGTAGCGATTCGCAGACCTGCATCGCCGTCACTGCGGGCGACGAACTCCGCCATCCCATCGGTGAGTTCACGCGTCGGCGCACGAATCGCACCTCGGATCGCGGGATCGAACGCCTCGTAGGCGGCGAAGACGCGGTCGGCACGACGCACGATCTCCCAGTCCGCAGGCGAACGTGGATCGTCCGGGATCCACGCGTCGACGTCCGCGCGGAACGCCTCGACCGTCACGTCTGTGTCGCCGGCGACGACGTCTGCGTACTGTTCTAGCAGGCGGGCCTTCTCGTCGGACGGGATTCTCGCTGCGTCCTCGATCGTATCCGGGATTCGGCAGAGGAGGTAACCGACACAGACGAAGTTGGCCATCGGCTCGTCGAGTAATTCGATGGAGAGTGCGAACGTGCGTGAGACGTTCTCGACTGCATCGTGACACCACGCTAAGTGGTCGTCGGGGGATAGTTCGTGCCCGGAGGGACCAGAATCGGCCATTGCGTGTGCTTTCAGGGAAGAGCCTGCAAAAGCCTGCTGGTCAGGAGGAGAGATTGAAGCGAAGAGACGATCGTATCCGCTGTGACGGGAACGTGGTCGACGATCGTCGAGTTCGGGCGCGTACCGACGAGTTCTGTCGGGTGTCGAAACCCGTCTGAGTGTCGCTAATCGCCGTCTGCGACGCTGGACTCGTCTTCCGGGGGAGATCCTTCGCCGCCGTCAGTGATCGGTTCGTCGCCCTCGTCGTCGCCACTGCCGTCTGCGATCGCCGTCTCGCGCTTGCGGTGCCACCACTCCCACTCCGCCGTGTAGAGGTCGTACCGCTTGAGTTTCCACGGGTCGTCGTCCTCGACCACTGGGCCGGACAGCCACGAGTTGACGAAGTTCCAGAGCCATATCACCCCGCCGAAGAACAGCAAGAACGATCCGATGGTCGTGATCCGCTGGAGCGTGACGAATTGTGGGAGGTAGGTGGCGTACCGCCGGGGCATGCCGCCGTATCCGAGCAACAGCATCGCGAAGAACGTCACGTTCGTGCCGATCATCCAGAGCCAGAAGTGCCAGCGCGCGAGGTCCTCGCGGTACATCCGCCCCGTCAGGATGGGGAACCAGTAGTAGAGCGCCGCGAAGAGACTGAACGCGATGGCCCCCATGACGATGTAGTGGAAGTGGCCGACCACGTAGTACGTGTCCTGCATGACGAGATCGACGGGGATAGCCGCGAGGAAGACGCCGGTGATCCCGCCGATGATGAAGTTGGAGACGAACCCGATGCAGAACAGCATCGGCGCGGTCAACCGGATCCGACCGTTCCACATGGTCGTGATCCAGTTGAAGGTCTTGACCGCGCTCGGCACCGCGATGGCGAGCGAGACGGCCATGAACGACGCCCGGATACGCGGGTCGAGTCCGGTCGTGAACATGTGATGCGCCCAGACGCCGAACGAGAGCACGGCGATCGCGAGCGTGGAGTAGACGACGAACTTGTACCCGAACAGTCGCCGTCCGGCGAAGCGCGGCAGGATGAGGCTGACGAGCCCCATCGGCGGGAGGACGATGATGTACACCTCAGGGTGGCCGAAGAACCAGAAGAGGTGCTGCCAGAGCATCGCTCCCCCACCGCCCTGCAGGAAGAACGAGGTGCCGACGTTGCGGTCTAGCAAGAGCATGATGATGGAACTCCCGAGCAGTGGGAACGCGAAGAGGATCAGGCCCGCCTGAGCCAAGACCGTCCACGAGAAGATGTCGAGGTTCGCCCACGTGACCTCCTCGGACCGTTCCGTGAAGATGGTCGTGATGAAGTTGATCGCACCTAGCGCCGTCGCAACCCCCGAGAGGTGAAGCCCGAGGAGCATCAAATCGACGCCGACGTTTGACTGGTTCCCGTTACCGACGCCCAGCGACAGCGGCGTGTACATCGTCCATCCAGTCTGTGCGGGAACGACGTTCGGGATCGGAAAGAACCCGGCCCAGATGAGGAGCACGGCGGGCGGTAGGAGCCAGAACGCGATGGAGTTCAGTCGCGGGAACGCCATGTCGTCCGCGCCGATGAGCAACGGGACGAAGTAGTTCCCCGTCGCGAAGATCAGCGGCGTCGCGAACAGGAACAGCATGGTGATCCCGTGGCTCGTCAGCAACGCGTTGTAGAACTGGACCGACGGTAGGAACCAGATGTCCGGCGTCCAGAGTTCGATCCGCATCAGCATCACCATGACTCCGGCGACGGTGAACGTGACGACGCCGAGCGTGCCGTAGAGGATGCCGATGTCCTTGTGATCGACAGTCGTGAGCCATCGTGTGAGTCCGCTCGGTTTCTCCTCGGTACCGTAGTCGGACTCGCCGCCGTACCCGCCGGTCCCGCTCGGCGTCGGTGCGTACGTTCGCCAGTTCTCCAACCTGGCGATCCAGACGGCGACCGCGATGAGAAACAGTCCCATGAGAACTGTCAGCACGATTCCTGGCTGCATGTCTTCGCGTTGGTCGAGGAACAGTATGTGTCGTGAGTTGGTTTACGCCAACTTCCATGAGCGAGTGGGACCGTCGGCGACGAGGGAGTACCAACTCGCCCGGACAGTCATCGAGTCCGACCGGCGAAAGGACGAACCTTGGCCCACACCAACACGGGTGAATGCGAGAGTTCACCTTCACGATCGAGTACGAATCGGGTGTCGACCCAGTGATGGACGTGTGTGCGGCGGCCCCGAACCTCCACGTCCGATCGCTGGGATGCCATGCGGACGAGGATTCCCTGTGGCGACTCGACCGCGCGATCGGGCCCTCGAAGGCGCTTTCGCGGTTAGACGCCGTCTTCCTCGATTCGGGCACCTGCAACGACTGCCTCGGTGCGTCGTCTTGTGAGGGGACGAAAGTCTACGAACGGATCGGGCGGGGGCGGAGTTCGCGCACCTATTATTCGCGGTGGCCGAACGACGACCGATGTCGTTCGGTCGACCGTCTCGCCGCGAAGTACCTCCGACCGGGTATCTGGCGTGCGACCCGCGAGGGTCGTCGCTACCAGTGGGACTTGCTCGTCGAGGGTGACGATCGGGTCGGTCTGTTCTACGACGCCGTCCAGGCCACACAGGGTGAGGGTACGCGGTTCGTCTTCGAGCATCTCCGCGAAGCCATCGACTGGGGTGACGTCGTCGGTGCGACGGCGCTCCCGCCCGACCAGCGTACGGCGGTCGAGGCCGCGGTCAGGGGCGACTACTACGACGAACCGCGCGGAACCACGGTCGCCTCGCTCGCGGACGAACTGTCGGTCCCGACGTCGACGCTCTCGTACCGACTTCGACGGGCGGAAGCGCGACTCGTCCACGCGTTCGTTGCGAGCCACGGTCACCGACGAGACGCGCTGCAACCGGACTGGTGACTCTCACGCCAGCGCGACGAGCGCCACCGCGACCAGCATCGCGGTCGTCAACACCACCTGCACCACCGACGACGCGAGGACGCCGACGACGGCGTAGGCCGCAGACCGGGCGCTCGCTGCCGCGTCGCGCTGCCGCCAGAACTCCACGGCGAAGACCGTAGCGAGGACGCCGAGGACGAGTCCGACGGGGCCGCTGACGAGCGCCAGCGCGATGCCGACGACGGTCGCCACCATCGCTGTCGTCGTCGATGCACCGCCGGCTTTCGCCGTCACGGCCCCGCCCGCGTACTCGAAGACGAGGCCCGCGAGACCGACGAGGGTGAGTACGGCGAGGACGAACAGGCCGGGGCGGGAGTAGCCCGTCGCGTACCAGAAGACGTAGACACCGGCGAGTGAACTCAGCGGGCCGGGGACGAGCGGGAGGACGCTCCCGGCGATTCCGACGAGGAGGAGGGCGAAGGCGAGGACGACGAGGCCGTTCACGATCCCCTTTTGGCGTCGCTCGCAGTAGAGCGTTGCTACCGGAAACAAACGTGGTTGCTCCGGAAACAAGCGTAGAACGGGACGATCACCGACGACCGGGCTACGGGTTTTATATATCCTCATCAATTGTTTGTAGCTAACGATGCCCATCGATCCCAACTTCGAACAGAACCGAGAAGTCGCCGAAGAACACGAAGGACACAGCGTCTGGGGGCCGGTCGAGGAACCCGAGCAACTCGGGATTCACGGGACGCACGTCGCCGTCGACTTCGACATCTGTATCGGCGACGGTGCGTGTCTCGAAGACTGCCCCGTCGACGTCTTCGAATGGGTCGACTCGCCCAACCATCCGGAAAGCGAGATCAAGGCCGACCCGAAGAACGAAGCGCAGTGTATCGACTGCATGCTCTGCGTCGACGTCTGCCCGGTCGACGCCATCGACGTCGACCCCGGTCGCGCGGGCCGTATCTGAATACAGGCACCGACGGTCCCCGCAATCTCCCGATTTCTCCGACCTCCCTCCTCGACGCGACTCGCGAGTTCGGTTCGCCGGTCCCCCGTCAGCGACGTGTCGAACGTCGGCTGACCCTCGATAGCGAGGAGGTCGGCGCCCTCTACCGATCACCGAACGAGACATTACAAATTATGATAATAAACAACTATTATCATCACTCCCGAGCTTAAAAACGATACATGGAACCACTGCACACGGTCGTCCTGACGAAAGGCGTCCCCGACTTCCGCGAGGGGCAGGTATCCTTCGACGAGGAGGGACACCTCGAACGGGGGAAGACGCCGACGGTAATGAACCCGAACGACGGCTTCGCGCTACAGGCCGCCTTGCAGACCAGGGTGAGACACGGCGGGCGGGTCAGCGTGATGAGTATGGGGCCGCCCGGCTACGGCGACGTCATGGAAGAGGGGATGCGTTCCGTCTACGCCGACGACGCCTACCTGCTCTCCGACCGCGAGATGGCCGCCGCCGACACGTGGGCGACGTCGATCACACTCAGTACGGGACTCGAAAAACTCAACGACGAAGACGAACTCGACGTCATCTTCTCAGGCTTCAAAACCGCCGACGGGGAAACGGGCCACACCGGCCCGCAGACCTGCTGGGCGCTCGATATCCCCATCGTCACACACGTCGTCTCGCTCGATATCGACACCGAGGAGCGAACCCTCCGGGCGAAACGACTCGTCGAGGGCGACATCGAGGAGATCGAAACGGTCGAAGCCCCGCTCCCGTGTTTCGTCGTCGTCGACCCCGAGTTCGAGCCGTCGTACCTGACGGCGTCCGACCGCCTCGAACTGAAAGACCTCCGCGAGCAGACGCAAGCGCGCGCCGAGGAGTTCGACGACCTCATGACGGTGTGGGATCACGAGGATCTGAATCTCGATCCGGACTACATCGGCCTCGACGGCTCGCCGACGATCGTCTCGTCGGTCGACCCCATTCCGAAGGCTCCGGCCGAACGCGAGGCGACGATGGTCGATCCGGGCGACGCCGAGGGAATGCAGGGGATTCTCGACGAACTGACCCCGTTCGCCGCGGGTGCGAGCGGTGCCGAGGCGGGGGGTGACTGACGATGGCTGACGATTCGTTCGATCCGGGCGAGTTCGAAGTCGCCGACCTCGGACCGAAGCTGAAAGACATCGACGACGTCGACGAGTTGAAGGCCATCCTCGAACGCGAGGAGCGCGGCCAGAACCGACCGCAGGTCATCACGCTCATCGAGAGTCGCGTCGAGAAGTACGAAGGGGAAGACGAGGAGGTCGACGCCGACGAACTCGACCTCTCCGAGATGTCCACCGCCGACGTCGGGAACGCGATTCGAAGCATCGAAGACGTCGAGCAACTCGAAGCCCTCTTAGAACAGGAAGTGGAGGGAAAGGACCGAAGCGGCGTCAAGGGACTCATCGAGAGTCGGATCGAATCGGTCGAGGGCGCAGACGAGGACGAGGAAGGCGACGAAGCGGTCGTTCAGACGCCCGAGGAGAAGCACCCCGAACTCGACCACCCGACGGCCGACAAGCGACACGTCCGGGCGCTCGAAGACGGCGTCTACGGCGACATGTGGGTGTACTGCGAGACGCAGGCGGGCGAACTCGTCGACGTCTCGAAGGAGATGCTCGGTCGCGCCCGCGAGATGATGGACGGGTACGCAGACGAGTACGGCAGCGGCGCAGGTGGCGAGGACGAACAGGTCGTCGCGGTACTCATCGGCGACGACGTGAAGAAACACGCCGACGACTGCATCGCCTACGGCGCGGACGTGGTCGTCGCCCACGAGGACGACCGACTCGCGCGCTTCCAGCACAAACCGTACACCGAGATCTTCTGCGACATGGCGCGCTGGGGCGGCGACCCCGGCGAGGGCAACCCGGAGGTGGCTGACTGGCGCGACTACGACGAACCGCGCTACGTCCTCTTCCCGGCGACGAACAACGGACGCGACCTCTCGGCGCAGGTGCAGGCCGAACTCGACTCCGGGCTCGCGAGCGACTGTTCGGGCCTCTACATCGAAGACGAGGTCATCTCGAACCCGGCGAAGACGGGCGAACCGGGCTCGAAGAAGGAGTTCCGGCGCGTGCTCCACATGAAGCGCCCGGACTTCTCGGGCTTCGAGTACTCGACGATCCTCTGTCTCGACAACCCCGGACGGGAGTTCCACCCGCAGGGCGCGTCCGTGATTCCGGGGAGTTTCGAGATTCCCGAGAAAGACGCCTCGCGCGAGGGCGAGGTCGTCGACCACGAGTTCGACCTCGACGACGACTGGTTCCGCGTGAACGTCACCGAGTACGATCAACTCGACGAGGGTGTCGACCTCACGGGTCGGTCGGTCATCGTCGCCGTCGGTCGCGGTATCGGCGACGACCCGACTCGTGGCATGGAACTCGCCATCGACCTCGCGGACGCCTTCGACGACGCCGACGTGGGCGTCTCGCGGGGAATCGTCACCGGATCGTACCAGTTCGACGGTCACGTCGAGCGGTACGCCGCCGAGGAACGCCAGATCGGCGAGACGGGACAGGTCGTCGCGCCGATGGTCTACATCGCGGCGGGCATCTCCGGGGCGGTCCAGCACAAGGTCGGGATGGACCAGTCGGAGGTCGTCGTCGCGGTCAACACCGACCCCGACGCGCGCATCCGCGACTTCTCGGACTACTTCATCGAGGGCGACCTGTTCGAGGTGTTGCCGCGGTTGACGGAGGCGGTGAAATCCGGACAGTTAGACCTCGAGGCGGCGGCGGTCGACGGAGGCACGGAGTCGAGGACCGACGGTGGACGACCGTCAGATACAGATAACGCGACGAACGGAGGCGATTCCCAATGAGCGAACACGACGAGTACGAACACTTCGAGGCCGTCGTCGTCGGGGCCGGTCCCGGCGGCGCGGCGGCGGCAGCAACGCTCGCGAACTACGGCGTCCAGACGCTCGTTCTCGAACGCGGCGTCGACGCCGGGTCGAAGAACGTCTCGGGCGGTCTGCTCTACGCCGAGGAGTCGGCTCCGTACACCTTAGACCGACTGTTCGACGGCTTCCGCGAGGAGGCGACGGAGCGCCCGGTCACGGAGTACGCGCTCCACAACGTCGCAGGTGATCGGGTGAAGACGTTCGACATCACGGACCTACACGAACACGACACGGCGTGGTGTGACGCCGTCCTCCGACGGAAGATGGACTCGTGGCTGGCCGAGCGCGTCCACGAGAAGACCCGCGAGGTCGGCGGCGGCCTGCTGACCGACGTCCGGGTCAACGGACTGTTGCGCGAGGGCGGCGAGATCGTCGGCGTCACCTGCGACGAACTCGACCCGATCCGGGCGGACGTGATCATCGCCGCCGACGGCGTCAACAGCGAACTCGCACGCGACGCCGGACTGATGGACTGGGAGGAACCCTCCGAGTGGTTCCAGGGCGTCAAAGCCGTCGTCGACATGCCGGGAGACGCCATCGGCGAGCGCTTCGACGTCAGTGAGGGCGAGGGTGCGGCGCACCTGTTCTCGGGTGATCTCTTCAGCGACGTGCGCGGCGGCGGTTTCCTCTACACGAACGAGGAGTCGCTGTCGATCGGGACCGTGTTCCACCTCGACAGTCTCGTCGCCGAACAGGCCGAACCACACGAGTTGCTCAACGGCCTGCTGACGCATCCCCTGCTGGCGCAGTGGCTAGGCGACGAGTACGACGAGATCGAGTACTCGGCCAAGCTCGTGCCCGACTCGAAGAAGGTGGCGCTGCGGACGCCGTCGTCCGGTCGACTGTTGCTCGTCGGCGACGCCGCCGGGCAGATGCAGGCGCAGGGACCGATCATCAAGGGGATGAACCACGCGGTCACTGCGGGCGCGCTCGCCGCCGAATCGTTCGCCGAGGCGAAGTCTCGGGGCGATCCGGACGCCGTCGGCGACCGCTACGCCGAGAAACTCGTCTCCGAGGGACTGATGGGTAAGCTCCGTCCCCGTGGATACGACGTCGTCAGAGCCGTCGGCGAGAACGACGGCGCGACCGACCTCCTCGATAGCGTCCTCGAATCGCCGGTCGGTCGGTTCGGCGTGCGCCTGCTGGGAAGCCGACTCGAACGGCTGTACGGCGCGCCGTCGCTCTCGATGATGGTTCCGGATACTCGAACTCCCTACGTCACGCTCCCGACGATCATCGCCGAGGAGTTGGGTGAACCGATAACCGACGTAAATCGTATCGAACCGCCGAGCCTCGAAGAGCGGATCGGCGACCTGACCTACGACACCGACATCGGCAATCCACACATCGAACTGACCGACAACTCCTACGAGGCCAGCGGCGCTGCAGTCACGGCCTGTCCGGTGAGCGCCGAGGACTTCGGAGGCGGCTGCTATCGCTCGGAGACAGTGCGAACGAACGGGAGCGAAGAGCGGGTCGTCAGCCTCGACACGCAACCGTGCGTCGAGTGCGGGACGTGCGCCATCGTCGCCGAGACGGAGTGGACGCACCCGCGCGGCGGCAAGGGCGTCGAGTTCCGGCAGGGCTGAGCGATGGCGGCGACGCACTCGGGGTATTACGATCGCATCGTCGACCTCGCGGACGAGGCGCGACGTGCTCGTGCGTCGTTCGAAGCGGACGGGATCGAGAGCGACGCGGCCGACGAGCGCGCGCTGGCGTACTGCCGCGAGGGTGTCGGGCCGGTGGTCGCAGTTTACGTCGAGGCGCGCACCGCCGACTACGACGTCGAGTTCTCTCAGCGCGAACTCGACTTACTCCACGGCGCCCTCAACGACTGGCTCGCACTCTACGCGCGGTGTTACGGCGTCGAGATGGAACCCGAGTTCACCGTCCGGCAGGCCGCGGAGGTGCTGATCGAGACGCACAACGTGCGCGACGTGGCCCTGCTGTTGACGCGCGTCCCGGCGCGAACCGCCGGGACCGAATCGGACGCTAGCTCCTAGCTACCGTCCGAACGCCGCCACTCGATAGCTCTGGTGGCAGTTCAATCGAGCGGATAGTTCATCGTCGAGACCACTTACACGATAAAGCATTAAGTATTGGGGTGTGATACCTATGGGCATGGAGCTCACCGAGGCGTTAGAGATCGACCACAAGGACCGCAAGGACATCTACGACTACATCGAGAGTCACGGCGTCGTTCGCGCAGACGACGTTCGGCGGGCGCTCCAGATGGACCCCGCAGCGTTCGGCAGCCACATCACGATCCTCCGACGCGACGGATACATCCGACAGGTCGACAACAAGCTTCAGGTGGCCTACGCAGATGCCGCGGTCGAAGAGTACGAATCCGACGGCATCAACTACACCATTCGGACGGCCCAGCAGGTCGATCTGGAGGGGCTCATCGGCGTAATGCGGACAGTCGCCGAGAAGGGATCGTACATCGAAGCCGAGACGGTCGCGGACATGTTCGACGAAGAGGAGGTCATCCTCCGACACAACGAACTCCGGTCTCGCATGGTGTTCGTCGCGACCGTCGACGACGAAGTCGTCGGCTGGGTCCACCTCGATCTGCCGTCGGCGGAGAAGCTGAGCCACACCGCCGTCCTCACGGTCGGCGTCCTCCCGGACTACCGCGACCACGGTATCGGGAGCACGCTCCTCGAATACGGCACCGAGTGGGCGCGCGATCACGACTACGAGAAACTGTACAACAGCGTTCCGTCGGTCAACGAGAGCGCCATCGAGTTCCTCGAATCGCACGGCTGGGAGACCGAGGCGGTCCGCGAAGACCACTACCACATCGACGACGACTACGTCGACGAAGTGATGATGGCGGTCTCGCTCCGGTGATCGAGCGACGCTCGAATCTCGCTATTTATCGCGGCTTCGCGAGTACGACATCGACCGGCAACCCGTAGAGCGACAGCGGAACCGTCCGCTCGACGCGGAACCCCGCGTCGACCAGTCGTCCGCCGACCGGAATCGGTCGACAGTCGAGCGCCCGCGGGAAGCGGATGCGGAGTCGCTCGTAGGTGGTCCGCATCGGCGTTCGCTCCCGGTTCGAGAGCGCGGCCACGCAGAGTCGTCCGTCGTTCCCGAGCACCCGCTTACACTCGTCGAGGACCCGCGACGCGTCGTCGTCGGTGAATAGTTCCAGTACGAACGTCATCGACGCCGCGTCGACGCTCCCGTCTCGAAGTGGCAATCGAGTGGCGTCGCCGCGGACGACGGTAACTCGGCCGTCGACTGCTGCGCGTCGCACGCGGTTCCGAGACTCGCGGCACATCCCCGCAGCGGCGTCGACGCCGACGACTCGCCCGGTTTCGCCCGTCGCCCGCGCGCTGGCCACCAGTGTGCGACCCGTGCCGGGGCCGATTTCGAGGATTCGCTCCCCGGATCGGGGAGCGAGCACGTCGACAGTTCGACGCGCGACGGACCGCTCGAACGGATCGACGAGCGGCCCGTGCCACCGACTCAGTCGGTCGTACCACGCGGCCGCTTCACGCCGCGAGCGACGGGACGATTCGAACTCGGCGCTCATGGTGATCCGTTCGTCGTTCGCGGGCAAAATCCGTTCGCCGTCTGAGTCCGGGCGAGAAGGTCGGCGATGAGAGACGACCGGACTCGCACGGTGTCGGAGTTCACACCACCCTTATTCTCCTCGACGGCCTCCGTTCCGTATGACACTGAGCGCACGCAACAGCCTCTCCGGAACGGTCACGAACGTCGACACCGAGGGGCTGATGGCCGAAGTGACGATCGAACTCGGCGACGGACAGACGGTGACGTCGATCATCACCAGCGGCTCCGTCGACCGCCTCGGGATCTCCGAGGGCGACGACGTCGACGCCGTCATCAAAGCGACCGAAGTGATGGTCGAGAAGTAACGGCTTGAGGTCACGACCGAATAACCGATTTTCCCGGTCTGAATCGAATAGACACTATATTGAACATATTATCCCCAAATAGTTCACGAGTAATCTATTACTCACGTTGATTATCGGTCGGTCGTTCCGAACACTCGCATGCGCGAGAAATTCTCCCGGCGAGGAACGCTCGGTCTCCTCGGTCTGACGGCACTCTCGGCGACGGGTGTCTCGGCCGCGAAAGGCAGGAAACACGAAGACGGACGGGGCAAACACGGCAGTCACAAGGGCAACGCGAACGGTCGCGGTAGTTCTGCCGACCCGATGCTGACTCGCTTCGCGACCGTTCCGCTCGGTGCGGAGGTCACAGGGCTTCGCGTGGCACCCGGTGGGCAGTTGTTCCTGAACGTCCAGCACCCGAACGAGGACAATCCCGAACCGTACGACACCAGCGTCGTCGGTGCAGTCGTCGGCATCGACGGCGACGGACTGCCAGCGGACGTTCCTAACCTCTCGGTTCCGAGTACGAAAGCACAGAAGCAGACGGCTCGAACGGCGATCGGTCACCACCAGGTACTCGCTAACGGTAAACAGAGACTCGGCGGCGGAGACCTGCTCGGCATTCCGAACGACGCCGACGGGAATCCGATGTCGGACGACGCCGAGTCCGACATGAACGTCTTCGTCCAGACGGGCGAAGAAGAGGGCTACCTCTTCACGAACTGGGAAGCCCGACCCGGCATGATCTCGCGGATGAAGATCAGTCGCGACGGCGACAGTTCGGAGTGGACCGTCGCCGACGGGAGCGTCCAGAACTTGGACGTCAAGCAGATGGAGGGAACGTGGAACAACTGTAACGGCTCGTTCTCGCCGTGGAACACGCCGCTGTCGAGCGAGGAGTACGAACCGGACGCTGCGAAGTGGTTCCGGACCGACGAGGAGACCTACGGCAACGCCGAGCAGACGTTCGAGGAGTATCTCGGTCACTTCGGCAACGCCTATCGCTACGGCTTCATCGTCGAGGTCGAGGACCCGGCCGGCGACGCCACGCCGACGAAACGGTTCGCGCTCGGTCGCGCGTCCCACGAGGTCGGCAACGTGATGTCGGACGAGCGTACAGTCTACCTCACCGACGACTACGAGGGCGGCGTCCTGTACAAGTTCGTTGCGGACGACGCCGGCGACCTGAGTGCCGGGACGCTCTACGCCTCGAAGCTGAAACAGGACGCGACCGACGACGTCACGAAGGCTGGCTTCGACGTCGAGTGGATCCGCCTCGCGCACGGGACGGAATCCGAGATCGAGTCGTGGATCAGCGAGTACGACGGACAGGATCTGAGCGCGTCCGACTACGAGCCGAAGTACATCACGGACCACGAGGTCCGCCGGTGGGCCAACGGCAACGCCGACGACGACCGTGTCGCCTTCCTCGAAACGCGCAAGGCCGCCGCCGCACTCGGAGCCACCAACGAGTGGCAGAAACTCGAAGGGATCAGCGCGAAGACCGGCGCTCGGCCCGGAGACTACCTCAATATCGCCTGCTCGAACGTCCACGCGACGATGAGCGATGTCGACGGCGACATCCAGATCGAAGAGGACACCTACGGCGCGGTCTACAGCGCGCGTCTCACCGAGAACTACGACGTCCGCCGGATCGAACCGTCGCTCGTCGGTGGCCCGCAGGCCAACGTCGTCGCACCGGGTGTCGACGGTAAGGACGCCAACGGACGACTCCTCAACACGCTGGGCAGCCCCGATAACATCGTGACACTTCCGGACGGGCGCGTGCTCGTCGGCGAGGACGGCGATCACGAAAACAACGTCCTTTGGCTGTTCACACCCGGAAAGCGCGAGCACCGGGACCACGGCAAACACGGTGGCTACGACGGAAGCGCGAGCGACGAGAACGACGGTTCCGACTGTTGATCGCCGGACGCGCTCTACGGCCCGCGACGATCCACTCTTTTTCATACTGTTTCGGACTGCAACAGTCGCAATTATTGCCACGAGGACTAGTTAGCAAACGTATAATACTGAATGGATGACGAGAATGCCGGATTACGAACGGCGATTTTTCGATCCGATGTCGTCGTTCGGATTCTCGATAAAAATGAATAAGCAAACTAAAGGATTGGTCGGCCTCTCCCTCGCGACAGTCCTGGTGCTGTCGGTTGTCGCGGGTACTGCCTTCATGTCTGGAGCACTTGCTGCAGGCAACGCCGGAAACGCCGGGAACTCCGGCAACACTGGCGCAGGCAATATGGGTCCCGGTGGTAACGCCGGAAACGCAGGTAACAGCGGTAACGGTAGTGCCGGAAACGGTAACGCAGGAAACGGTAACAACGACAACGGTAACGCCGGAGGTGCCGCGTCCGTCGTGTTCACGCAACAATCGGTAGACTGTAACGCGAGCACTGTCGTTGTCGATTCCGTCACGCTTCCGAACGGCGGCTACGTCGTCATCCACAACTCGAACGGTGACGTCGTTGGCCATTCGGACTACCTCTCGGCGGGAACGCACGAGAACGTGACCGTTACGCTGGATACGCAACTAACGACCAGTCAAAAACTGACCGCGATGGCGCACAAAGACACGAACGGGAACCAGCAGTACGACAGCGGCGAGACCAACGACACCCCGTACATGACCGACGGATCGCCCGTCACCGACGTCGGGTGTATCCAGGTCGCCGCGGACTGTTCCTGTACGTGAAGACAGCCTGACCGACGGTCGGTCAGCGCTCCCCCTTACATCACTTTCTCGCTGATTCGGAGCCGATCGACTCGGACGAGACGTGGGTTCTGACCGCGGTATCCCGGTCGCGAGTCCTCGACGCACGCGATTATGGAATGGTTCGAGAGTTGGACGCGAATATCTATTTTAACCGATGGCGTACCACATTCCATGAGCTATCAACTGACGCATCGGTCCGGGTCGCCGATCGGACGGCGACCGTGCACACCCTCCACGGGACGCGAGACGGACCGGGTATGCGCCAGATGAGCGCCGTGAATCGGGCCTACGCGGCGCTCGGAGAGTCGATTCGCTCGTTTCGGTGTTGTGACACCGACTTCACGGTCTCCGCCACGGGCGTCGGTGCGAGCGGGGCCGTCGACCGCGCTCGCGGCCGTGCGCTCGACCTCGAAGCGCAGTTGAACGCCTTCGATCACGAGAGCGACGTGTCCGAACTCGCCGAGATCGGTCGGGTCGAGAATCACCACGTCGCGCGCATCGTCCGGCGCGGACTCGAATATCTCGACCGAACGGACGGCGTCTTCGACATCCGACACGGCGACGTCGAGCGCGCGGTGAAAGCGTACATCCGAGGTGACACCGAGTCCGACGACGCGTTCGCGTTCGATGACGGTACACACGCCCCCGACGACGGAACGCTCCGTTCCGACGACGGGACCGTGGTTGTCAGCGTCGACGACGACGTCGTCACGGCCGACCTGACGCTCGATCTCAACGGATTGGCGAAGGGATACATCGTCGATCGGACGTACGAAGCCCTCGCCGGCATCGGCCGTCGCGGCTTCGTCGACGGTGGCGGCGATCTCTCCCCGCCGACCGGCCCGGTCGCCATCGAGAGCCCCTACGGCGACGAAACGCCCCTCGACGTGCTCGACACTGACTGGTACATCGCCACCTCCGGCGGGTATCGTCGTCGTCGGAAGACGGTCGACCACATCTACAACCCGAAAGAGCGGCGCACCGGGAGCCACAACGACCTCGTGACCGTCGTCGCGCGGCGCGACTGCATGGAAGCCGACGCGCTGGCGACGACGCTCGCGGCGCTCCCCGTCGATGACGCGCTCGCGTTGATCGAGTCGTGGGCCGGAGCCGAGGCGCTGATCGTCCACGGCGGTGTCTTCCACCGCTCGGGGGGGTTCGATGCGCACCAGGCGTGACCTGTTCGTCACGGCGTGT
The DNA here is from genome assembly GCA_963715525.1 of Haloferacaceae archaeon. GTDB lineage: Archaea > Halobacteriota > Halobacteria > Halobacteriales > Haloferacaceae > MFD01721-c6. The sequence continues at coordinate 2,419,859 of OY970248.1, read as the reverse complement.
GCGCTCGTCGTCGTCGTCTTCACGTTCGTCGCGGTCTCTCACGTCGCCGCGTTTCGGACTGCCGTGACCCATCCACACCGAGCGAGCACGCACGCGACCGCCGCCTCGCGCCCGGACGAGCATCACCCGCCGACCGCGCCGGGGACGACGTCGTCCTCGTCGGCTGGCCGATCGGGGAACGGAGGGAACCGAAGCGGTAGTGCGAGCGACGGGGGTGGCGTCGGCGGTCGAAGCGCCGGCACCGATACTCGGCGGACGGCCCGACGGACGACGACTCGCCCGACTCCCGTGACGACGACGTCAGCCTCATGAACGGGACGATCACGCTCGTCGTCTGGTACGTCGACCGTGCGACGGGGCTCGTCCTCTATCCGGCGCTCTGGTTGGCCGTCTTGACCGGGGTGTTCATGCGAACGTCGGCGCTCGGCGCGCTGGCCCGGTTCTCGCGCCGGTATCACGTCCTCGTCGCGACGTTCGCGGTCATCATGATACTCGCACACTCCGTCGTCGGCCTCGTCGACGCCGACATGCTGATCGACGGGGAGGCACCGGCGCCGAATTACCCGATGCTCGTCTTCGTCGCGGGTGTCGTCGTGGGCGTCGTCGCCGCGATCGTGGTGATCGTGGCCGTCCTCGGCTTCCTCTCGCCGACGCGATTCAACCACCCGCGACTGGTCCACGCCCTCGCCTATGGCGGATTCGCCTTCGGAACCGTCCACGCCGTCCTCATCGGCACCGACGTCACCGGCCTCCTCGTGCAAGGCATCGAGGCCTCCGTCGCGTTGCTCGTGTTGGCGCTGGTGATGAAAGCGGCCGACGTGGTCGGGATCGCCGGGTTCGTCACTCGGCAGTAGCGATATTCGCGGCGTAATCCGACTTCGGGTAGACAGTATGGGCCGTGTTCGGATGCACGATAGCCGGCCGCTCAACTGCCGTCAAGCGGGATTGAAAGGGGTTCTCGTGAGTCCGTGGACGAACGAGAGCGAGCGAGACCGCAGGTTTCGCCCATGCCGGATTCTCGACGAAGGCGGGCGAAGTAAGTACGTGAGCGACTGAGCGAAGCGAAAGAGTGATCGCGCGCAGCGAGTCCCCCAGTCGAGAATCCGGGGGCTTTCGAGGCAGTTCTATCGGTCGTCTCGGGGTGACCCACACAACGCGATCAATACGAGTCCCACAGATCGTGCATGCTGTCTAACAACCGATCCCGGAAACTCGACCGATGGGTCGTGTAGAGTCGCTTGACGTGCTCTGCGTCTCGAAGCGAGTAGAACACGGAGCGTCCGTCGCGCTCTTTCTCGACGAGTCCGGCCTCGTCGAGCCGTGACAGGTGCCACGAGACCGTCGACTTCGCCTTCCCGAGTTTCTCGCTGAGTTCGGAGGTCGTGAGCGGGCCCTCGGAGGCGAGATGGACGAGAATGCGGCGCGAGTACTGTCGCCGAAGCGCGTTCATGACCTTCTTATCGTCCGTGTCGAACGATTTCGAAGCGTAATAGCGCGTGAACTCGCCGTCGTTTTCGGTCTCGACGAGCCCCTCGCGTTCGAGCCAGCGCAGGTGATACTGGAGTGTGCCCTGGGCGTACTCGTTGCGGCGGAGCAACTCCCGGAAGTGGATGCCCGGCGTCGCTCGAATCTCTTGGAAGATCTCCCGCCGGGAGTCGAGTTCGAGTTCGTCCATCCGTCAGTCCCGTGTTACCGCGACGAAGAACAACACCAATCCGAACAACACGAGCACAGAGGAGAGGTGATCGATCAACTCCGGGTTGACGATATTGCTCGTCTCTTCGAGCAGAACAAACAACCCGCGAAACATGAACAGCGTGTAGGCGGCCGTCACGATCCCCATCTTCGGGTCGTGCTCTCGCCGCCACACTACTGCACTGAGCCCACCGAGAACGAGTCCGACAACGACGATGCCGAAGCTCACTACCACCTCTACCAGAGTCGCGGTGTCTACCACTACGCGAGCGTATCAGAGGAGGTGACAAAAGGATTTGCGTCCACTCCTCGAACGGAGTTCGATCACCGCATCGACGATTAGAGACGCAGCGCCAACAGGATGACGACGAAACAGGTCAGGGCGACGCCGAGGAGTGCGAGTTCTAGAACCCTCCCGGGTGCGACCGGCCACCGGAGCGTGCCGAGTTCCTCTGTGAGTCGCTCCGGAACGAATTCGTAGGCGATTCGTAACAGTCGCTCGATGGAGGGGTAGTCGTCCTCGTCGGCCGCGATTCGACGGTCGATGCGTCGAAGTTCGTCGTGGTCGTGACTCCGACAGAGGTGGTCGACGTACCGGCGGCGGGCACTGAACGACTCGCCGCAGTACCGACAGACGTGGTCGCTCATTGGATAACGTGTTCGCTCCGAAGCAGATAGGAATTCGCGTCCACTCCTCGAATCGAAGCCGTCGAGGCCGAACCGAGGCCGGATGCTCAGGCGTCCGGCGAGAACGATTCGACGAACGTCGCCGTCGACTCACGCCACGACTCGATCAACTCGTCTTCGAACGGTTCCGTCTCCCACGAGTCGACGCCGTCGCGCTCGTCCATCGCGTCGACGGTGCGACGGACGCCCTCTTCGAAGGAGACCGTATACTCGAAGTCGAGGTCGCGTTTCGCCTTCGAGTTGTCGAAGACGGTGCTGTACCGGAAGTGGTCGAGGAGCATGCCGGTTCGGTCGGGGGCGACTTCGGCCAGTACGTCCGTCGGGATGTGGACGAGGTCGGGTTCGGGCGCGTCGAGCGCCTGCGCGACGCGACGGTGGTACTGATTCCACGTGATGACCTCCTCGCTGGTGACGTGGTACGCCTCGCCGTACGCCGACTCGTTGCCGACGGCGTTGACGAACGCCCCGGCGACGTCGTCGCGGTGGCACGGTCCCCAGAGGGAGGTGCCGTCGCCGTGGACGACGATGGGCTTGCCCTCCCGGACGCGGTCGACGTAGTACGAGTCGGTGCCGAGCGTGTGGAGGACGGTACCGCCCTCGCCGTAGGTGCTCCACGGGCGGATGATCGTCGCCGCGAAGTCGCCGCGGTCGTGGGCCTCGCGGAAGACGTCCTCGGCGAGCGTCTTGTTCAGGCCGTAGTCGCTGACGAAGTGCTCGTCGTCGTGGCGCTGGGCGTCTTCGGTGATCGGGTTCCGCTCGGACGGCCGATCGTACACGTCGACGGTGCTACAGAAGATGTACTGCTCGATCTCGCCAGCGAACGTCTCGACGGCGTCGCGAGCCGTGTCGGGATCGAAGCAGATCATGTCGATGACGCAGCCGAAGTCGCCGTCGGCGACGTCGTTCGCGAACCCCTCGGTGTCGATTCGGTCACCGGCGAGTTGGGAGACCGATTCAGGGATATCGGCCTCCGTCTCGCCGCGGTTGTAGACCGTCACCTCGTGGCCGTCGGCGACGAGTTGGCGTGTGATTCCCGTGCTGATCAATCCGGTTCCACCGATGACGAGAACGTGCATGAGCTATGAGTGACTCGAACACACATAGGTTTCGGGTTACCGACTGGTTCGGCCGCAATACTGTCCGAACGATCGTCGACAATCGAAACGTCGGCTCGGGCCGTATCGACACGCGCAATGGCAGAGTTCACAGACAAGCAACTCGACAAACGCGTCGTCGGACAGAACGGGTCGATTATCGGGACGGTCGCTGACGTGCGACGGGGGACGCTGTGGGTGACGATCGAACCGAACGCGGATCACGAGACGTTGAAGAAACTCCGGTGGACGGGGACGGTGAACCAGGGGACACACGAACTCAAAGACCGATTCGTCGGTGACGTGACCCCTGAGTCGATCCGTTTGAACGTCTAACGAATCAGTACCGTCGGACCGTCGACGACCCCACGTCGACGCGGACGAGCGTGTTCTCGGGCCACTCGTCCGCTTCGGAACCGTACTTCGGATTGATGCGCTGGGCGGCCGCTCGCGTCGCGTCATCGTCGTCGACGACCGTCGCCGTCCCGAGGAGCGTGACTCGCCACTGAGCGATACCTCCCTCGTCTTTCTGGATCGAGAGCGCGACGCGCGGGTTTCGGCGGAGGTTCGCCAGCTTCCGGCCGGTAGTGAGGAATTCGACGACGCCGTCGCGGCAGTGGTACCAGATGGGCGCGACGTGCGGGTTGCCGTCGTTGCACGTCGCCAGATGAGCCATGAGCGGTTCGGACTCGACGAGCGAGGCCGCCTCGGGTGACAGTCCGGGTGACATGGGCCTGTCGACGCGGCGTCGTCGTAAAAATCTCGGCCCGATCGGTGTCGTTCGAACGATCGTCCGAGATCGGAACGCACGCCCGACCGAGAGCGGCCGAGTCGCGGGCCATACAGTTACCACGGTGGCCGTGATGTGGTACCACATGCAGACTCGACCGCTCGGTGATACCGGCCACGATAGTTCAATTCTCACGTTCGGCGCGATCGCGCTCGACTTTATTCCACAGGACGAAGCCGACGCTCTCGTCGATCGGGTCGTCGATGCGGGTGTCAACCACTTCGACGTCGCCCCGAGTTACGGCGAGGCGGAGGTGAAACTCGCGCCGAAGTTGGGCGAGTATCGCGACGAGGTCTTCCTCGGCTGTAAGACCGAAGCGCGAACCTACGACGGCGCGCGGGCGGAGTTAGAGCAGTCCCTCGAGCGACTCGACGTCGAGAAGATCGACCTCTATCAGTTCCACGCGGTCACCCGCGAGTCCGAACTGGAGACGATCCTCGACGGCGACGACGGGGCACTGGCTGCGTTCCGTGACGCCCGCGACGAGGGGTTAGTCGACCACATCGGCCTGACGAGTCACGGCAATCCGGCGCTCGTCCGCGACGCCGTCGAGCGCATCGACGACCTCGCGACGGTCATGTTTCCGATGAACGCCGTCGTCGCCGGGAAAGGCGACCCCGACCACGATTACGCGTCGGTGCTCGAACTCGCAGCGGAGCGAGGCCTCGGGACGCTCGGCATCAAGACGTTCGCCAAGGGACCGTGGCCCGACGACCTGGCCGAGGAAGACCGACCGTACAACACCTGGTACGAACCGTACGACGAGGAGGTCGACATCGTCGAGAGCCTCCGATTCTCGCTGTCCCAGGGGCTGACCACCATCACGAACGCCGGCGACCCGGCGCTCGTGCCCGCCATCCTCGATGCGGCGCAGAACTTCGAACCCATGGACGACGACGAACAGGCCGTCCTCGTCTCCGAACGAACCGACGAGACGAGTCCGGTGCCGACACGCTGAGGTTTCGCTCGGTCGACCGAACGCCGCCCTCCGATCGAGAACGGAACGACTTTTCGGTCGCCTTCGAATCGGGAGTCGTGACGGAGACGACGCGGACGACACTCTACTTCGTGCGCCACGCGCACTCGCCATACTTCCCCGACAGGGAGGCCGAGCGCGGCCTCTCCGATCGCGGTCGGGCCGACGCTCGTCGGGTGACCGAACTCCTCGCACCGCTCGCTCCCGAGGCTGTCGTGTCGAGTCCGTACGCCCGCGCCGTCGAGACCGTCCGCGGCGTCGCCGACGCGTGCGACGACGACGTGGTCCTCGACGACGGGTTTCGTGAGCGGCGATTGGCCGGAAGCCACGTCGACGACTTCGACCGGCACGCCGACGCGCTCTGGGCGGACCCGACGCTCGAATGGCCGGGCGGTGAGTCACACCGTACTGCCCGACAGCGGGGTCTGGACGCCGTCGCGCGGACGATCGGTCGGTACGGTGACGAGGGCGACAGGCGAATCGTGATCGGCACACACGGCACGTTGCTCGCCCTGATCCTCGGAGCGTACGATGACCGATACGACGCCGCATTCTGGGCGGCCATGACGATGCCGGACTGCTACCGCGTTCGATACGTCGGCACCGAGTCAGTCGAAATCGACCGACACTGGCCCAGTTCGCCGAGCGAGCGATGATCGGGTCTCACCGCGGACTACGATCCAACCTCACCGTTCGACCAGCGACTCGATCTCGTCGACGAGTAACTCCTCTACCCGCCGTCTGCTCTTGAGGTACGAGTAACCGCCGGTGACGACGAAGAGGGCACCGATGCCGATGAACACGACGCCGATGATCTGCGTGAGCCGATCGTTGAACAGTCTGATCAGTGCGACTCCGAAGATGAACGACGCGAACCCCGTCCGGACGTGGGCGAGTGTCGTCCGTTCACGAGCGAGACGCGTCCGCTCTCTGGCGAGGGCGGCGGCGGTGTCGCTGCTGTCTCCGGCGTCGGACCCTCGACTGTCGGTCATACAGTGTGCGGGACGGTGAGCAGGACCAAGTGGCTTGTGTCGCTGGCAGTGTCGCCACCGAACCCCGAGAGATCGGACTACCGTGACCGGATCGGATCGTCGGGGTCGTATCGCGCCATCACCCGTCGGACCTCCTGTGCGTAGCGTTCGCTCGTCTCGCGGTCGGTGACGGCTTCGAGGTCGCCGAGATCGACCTCGATGGCGGCGGTCACGTTCGGGTCGGGTCCGGCGTCGTTGCGATCGACCAGCACCTCCCGCGGGGTGTATCGCTCCCCGTCCTCGGTCGCGTAGACGAACTGCGCGTGCGGCGAGTCGTCTTCGTAGGTCCGGTCGACCACCCAGACTCGGACTCGGTTGCTCTCTGATGGTCGGAGCCGTCCTTCGTCGCGGTCCATACGGCCCGCTATGATCTCACGACGTTTGAACCTTCGAGCCAGTTGTTAGAACCGCTAGACGTTGCCGCTCCGCGGATACAAACGGGCATAAACGATAGGGTTACGGTGCGTGTACGCTGGCCCGATGGTCGCTCGCGATGAATCCGAGTCCGGTGCCGCCTCCCGTCGACTCCGGAACGTTGATCGGCACGTCGATACCAGTCACGTCGTCGATGCGATCTACGTCCTCGCCCTCGTGTTCGTCGGATGGAGGATCTACTACCGTCGACTCGGGGCGTACGGACTACAGACGTGGGACGAAGCTCATTACGCGGTCATCTCTCGGTTCGTCCTCCGCGGGTTCGTCGCTATCCCTCACCACTACCAGTTCTTCGGACCAGTGGCTCAGACCGTGTTCTTCGAAAAACCACCGCTCCCGTTCTGGCTCGAAGCGATTTCGATGAGCGTCTTCGGGACGGGAGCGTTCGGAGCACGGGTGCCGTCGGCGACGTTCACGGTGCTGACGGCGTTCGTCGTCTACTGGTTCGGTCGGGCGTGGGCGGGGCGACGAACCGGACTCTTCGCGGGCGTCGTGCTGTTGACGACGCCACTCCTGTACGCCGGCAACAACGCTGGCCGAGCAGGTGGTGTCGACACGGCCTTTCTCTTCTTCGGGACCGTTTTCCTCGGCTGCGCGTGGGCGGCGACGCGAGACGAGTCGCACAGGCGACGCTGGCTCTGGCTGACCTGCTTCGCCGGAGTGGCTGCGGTGTTCGTGAAGGGACTCGGGGCGGCCATCTTCCTGTTCGTCGTCGCGCCACTCGTCGCACGCCACTGGCGAACGTTCGTCTCGCGGACGGGACTCGCCGCCGCCGTGAGCACGTCACTTGTCGGCGCGATTTGGCCCGTTTACGCGTGGCTTCGCGACGGCGACCGTGTCGTCCGACAGTTGGTCGTCGAGCAGGTGCTCGGACGCGTGACCGGACAAACCGGCATCACGTACCACGATACGCTGTTCTCGTTCATGCGCTACCCGTATCTGACTCACTTGCCCACGTTCTTCGATCCGTGGGCGTACTTCCTGCTCCCCGCGGGGGTCGTCGCCGTCTTCGCTCCGCTTCACGCCGCCGTCCGGGAGGGGACCCGAGATACGGTCCGAGAACTCAGCCGCGCCAGCGACCGTGGAACAGCGCTCTTTCTCTGCTGGTGGGCGTGTCTGATCCCGATCTTCTTCAGCGTCTCCGGCGGCAACCACCCGTGGTATCTCCTGCCGATGTACGTCCCGGCCGCGTTGCTCGTCGGACGACTCTTCGACGAAACGGCTCGGGGTCGTATCGAGGCGACCGTCGCCACGATCGTCGGCGTCCTCGGATTCTCGGTCTTCTCGTACCGCCTCCCCGCGTGGTCGCCAGTCGCAGTCAAACGTGCGAGCGGTCTCGAAGGGTCGCTCGCAACCGGGTTCCCGGTTCTGGTGGCCGTCGTCCTAGCGACAGGCGCGCTTGTCGTTGCGCCACTCGCTGTTCGCTCCGCCCTCGGAGAAGCGACCGCTGGCTCGCTGCTGCCAACGAAACCGTCGGCAACGGAGTCGTCGGCAACGGAGTCGTCGACAACGAACTCACCGGCCTCGACACGCTCTCCGGTCGTGAGCGCACTGCCACACGTTTCGATGGCGTCGCTTACGGCCGTACTGGTCGTCCTCTTCGTGTTGGCGACGACGACGGCACCGGCGCTCAGCGGTAGCGAGTGGGATCAGCACCAGCAGCGGCTGGGACGGACAGTCGAAGCCGTGACACCGGCTGGCAAGCCCGTCTACATGCAGCGAGCAGTGACGGAGGGCACGACGTACCACGCGTTCGCCGCCGCGGCCCACAGGCCCCTTCGATCGACCACGATCGCCGAGCTGAGACACGGGCACGTCGAGTATGCAGTCGTCACCGACACCGCACTGAAACGAATCGGGCGCGACCACGAGGTGGTCGTCCGGGTACTCGCACCGAACCATCACCGGGTCGCACTGGTGGTGTTCGATCCCGCTGCAAAACGGGCGCGGAGGGCTAACGGAGACGCTCACGACTTCGGAAACGGTCACGCCCGCACGGGTGAGACAATCGTGTCGTCCTGAGCGCGATTCAGCCGCCGAACCACGGAACGACGGGGGCATCGTCGCGCCACAGGAAGACGGTCGCCAGACACGCCCCTGCGAGCAGCGCCGGTCCGTGAATGTCTGCCGTCGCCGTCAGAAACGCCCCGAAGAGCAACCACACCGGGGCCCAGAATCGGAATCGCCACGGGATCGCATCGCCGTTCCAGAGCATCCAGACGCAGATCGAACCCATCAACCCCGCGACCGCGATGGACGCGCCAGCGTCGTAGGGTTGCCACGCGTACCCGGCGAATTCGCCGACGAGACCCGATCCAAAGTACAACACTAGCCAGCGAGCGGTCCCGAAGAGCCGTTCCGTGAACGCCCCGAAAACGAGAATACCGACAAATATGACGAGTACCTGCCACCACTCGTCGGGCTGGACGAACAGCGGCGTGAACAGTCGCCACAGTTCGCCGGCAGCGAGCGCCCGTGGATTTCGCCACAGGAGGTGGAGGATCGCAGGATCGACGACGGAGAGTCCCGTCGTCACGATGGTGATGGTCAACACGGTGATCGTCGCTACCGGAATCCATCGTTCGGATTTGATCGACGGCGGTGAATGGGATAACAACCTCTCTAGGGGATCGGCGCGGTACATCGACTTCCTCGTCTCGTGTCCATACGATGGCAGGGTTGAACTACGTACGGATTCGCCGCCAGTCCGGCCGATCGTCGATTCGTTCCAGTTCGATCGGTCGTTGAATCCCTCCGATCCGACCGATCGTCGATTCTCTTCCGGCCCGTAGTCGCTTTTCGGCGAGACGAGGGACGCCACGGGTCCAAAGCGGTTTCACCGCGCGGTGCGCGTAGCCGAACGATGACCGACTTCGACGAACGCATCGCCGAGGCCGTCGGATCGACGCCGACTGACAGAGTCGAGCTAGACGGCGGGATGATCGGCACAGTCTACCGAGTCGACCTCGCCGACGGCCGCCGCCTCGTCGCCAAAGTCGGCGACACACCGCTGTCCGTCGAAGCCGCGATGCTCCGCTACCTCGCCACCGAGAGCGACCTCCCCGTCCCCGAGGTGTTCCACGCCAGCGACGACCTGCTCGTGATCGAGTACGTCGACGGCGAGTCGCAGATCACGCCCGCCGTCGAGCGCGACGCCGCAGACCACCTCGCGGCGCTCCACGGCGTGACCGCCGACGCGTTCGGCTTCGAACGCGACACGCTCACCGGCCCGGTGCGACAGCCGAACCCGTGGACCGACTCGTGGACCGACTTCTTTCGCGACGAGCGCATCCGCCACGTCGCCGACCTCGGTCGAGCGGACGGAAGCCTCCCGCCGTCGCTCGCAGACCGCGTCGAGTCCTTCGCCGCCGACCTCGATGCACTCCTCGTCGAACCCGAATCCCCGTCGCTAATCCACGGCGACGCGTGGCGAACCAACATCCTCGTCCGCGACGGGCGCGTGACGGCGTTCCTCGATCCGGCGGTCTACTACGCTCACCCGGAAGTCGAGTTGGCGTATATCGACTGGACCGGAACCTTCGGTGAGGTCTTCTTCGACCGCTATCGCGACCACCGATCCATCGCGGACGGCTTCTTCTCGCGTCGCCGCCACGCCTACGCCGTCTACCCGCTGTTGGTCCACGTCTATCTGTTCGGCGGCCAGTACGTCGGGTCGCTTCAGCGGACGCTGGGTAGCGTGGGGTATTGAGAGCGGTAGGACGCCGAAGGAATAGGATGCTGAAGGAGAGTTGGGATATCGAAGTTCGTCCGACCGAGACGACCTCAGTCGAGTTTTTCGAGCGCCTCGAAGAAGTCGGCCGGCGGACCGGCGACGCGAACCGGCGGGCCGGTTCGAACGACGTTGACCTCGGCCGGTGGGCTGAGCGTCTGCGTCGTTCGGCCGTCGCTGACGACGACGGCGTCTTCGTCGCCGGAGACGCTGACCGTGACGGTCCCGTCCGGCGGGACGACCAGCGGCGGCATCCCCGTTTCGGCGGCCATCTCGGTGACGACGAGGCCGTCGATCAGCGGATGAACGAGGGGGCCGCCCTCACTGAGGTTGTACGCAGTCGAGCCGGTCGGCGTCGACACGAGGACGCCGTCGGCGTGGCTCGTCGAGTACACCCCGCCGTCGACGGAGACTTCCACGTCGATGCCGCCGCCGTGGCCCCGTCGGGCACCCTGTACGACTACTTCGTTGACCGCGGAGTCCCCGTGCCAGCCGTCGCCGTGGGCGGCGATCCGTGGCAAATCGCGGGTCACTAGTTCGTCCGCGTGGAACGCTTCGACCAGTTCGGTGGCGGTTTCGATGGCCTCCTCGGGCGGGATGGCGTTGAGAAAGCCGACCTCACCCAGATTCACGCCGAGCATCGGCGTGTCCTGTGCGCCGCGCGCGGCGAGCAGGAACGTCCCGTCGCCGCCGATGCTGACGACGAGATCGAATCCGATGAAGCGGTCGAGCGAGACGCCGTCTACATCGAACTCCGCGGCCGTCGCTTCGTCGAAGCCGACCCGCACGTCTCGCCCGCTCAGTCGCTCCCGAAGGTCGGCCGCGAGCGACGCCGCTTGCCGATTGCCCTTCTGAGCGACGATACCGACGTCCATACGCGGCGTTCTCACCCGGCCGGGAAAAGCGCACCGTACCCCGGTCGTCTCGCTCGTCGACACGAGAAACATTCATGCCACTTGACCTCCACCCTCCCACGATGCTGTCACGCGTGCCACGGTCCGAGTTCCGACGGCTTCTTCTGCGGTGGTTCCTGTGAGTGGTGACGACGACTGGTTCGAGCGAGCACTCGAAGAGTCAGAATCCGAGGACGAGGCGGTGTCCGAGGACGAATCCGTCTCTGAGGGCGAGTCCGCGTCCGAGAGCGAGTCCGCGTCCGCATCCGAGAACGAAGGCTCCGCTAACCGCGACGACGGGTACGACCGGACCGGTACGGAGTCTACCGACCGTCCGGACGCGGGCACCTGGCCGAACGTTGGCGCTGCCGACCGCCCGGACCGATCGACCGACGACGCGTTCGACTTCGGCCAGCGTGACGACACCGCCGACGAGAGAGACGCGAGCCCGTTCGGGGAGGACTTCGCGACGGCGTTCGAGAACGCACCCGATCTCTCGGGCGGTGACGACTTCGGGTTCGGATCGTTCGACGGCGGCAGGGATTTCGGGTTCGAGGCCGTCGGTGGCGACTCGGGCGCAGGTGGGACCGGCGGATCCGGTGGCGAGCCCTTCGGCGGCCAGTTCGACGACGACTTCGAATCCGACATCGAGCGCATCGACATCGGAATCGAGGGACTCGACGACATGATCCTGGGAGGCGTGCCGAAGCGCTCACTGATGACGGCGATCGGCAGTGCCGGGACCGGGAAGACGACGTTCGGACTCCAGTTCCTGAACGAAGCGCTCCGGAACGGCGAGCGAGCGGTCTACATCACCTTAGAGGAGAGTCAGACCGCGATCATCGAGACGGCCGAGGAGAAAGGGTGGCCGTTCGAGCAGTACGAAGCCGACGACCTGCTGGTCGTGTTGGCGCTCGACCCGATCGAGATGGCGAACAGTCTCGCCAGCATCCGCAACGACCTCCCACGCCTCATCGACGAGTTCGGTGCCGAACGACTCGTCCTCGACTCCGTCTCGCTATTGGAGATGATGTACGACCATCCGGCCAGACGCCGCAGCGAAGTGTTCGATTTCACGCGGGCGCTCAAAGAAGCGGGCGTGACGACGATGCTCACCTCGGAGGCGAGCGACGAGACGCCGTACGCCTCCCGGTACGGGATCGTCGAGTACCTCACCGACGCCGTGTTCGTCCTCCAGTACGTTCGCCCCGACAACTTCCGCGAGACGCGCCTCGCCGTCGAGATTCAGAAGATCAGGGACGCCAACCACCTGCGCGAGACGAAGCCGTACGGATCACCGGAACCGGGATCAACGTGTATCAGCAGGCGAATATATTCTGAGCCACGGTCGGTTCCAGACCGTGGAGGGATGGTTTCATCGCAGATGGGGCAAAATTCGAACGGTCGGCCCGCAGACTTATTCGGAGATATTCCCTATGGTATGCCATGGCTGACTCGACGAAGCACGAAGAGACGGTAGACCGCGAGGAGTTCGTGACGTACCTCCGACGGCTCGCCGACGAGTTCGAAAAGGAAGGTGACATCGACGTCCCCGTCGGGAACAAGACGGTCCGCCTCCACCCGCCGGGAAAGGTGACACGCAAGGTCGAGGTCGTCGAACGGTCGTCCATCCTCCGAGGGGACAAGGAGTCACTGAAACTCGACATCACTTGGAAGGCGAGTAAGTAACCATGCCACAAGACATCGTGAGCGCAGTTCTGATCTGGGTCATCGGTCTCATCGTGGGTGCGATTGCGATCAACGTGGGCGCACGGCTCATGATCGACCGAGCGACCGGGTTCGGTCGAGCGGTCGTCACGGCTGCGATCGGCTCGCTCGTCTGGGCGCTCCTTGCGTTCTTCGTCGGATGGATCCCTCTCATCGGACCGATACTGATGCTCATCGTCTGGATCGGCATCATCAACTGGCAGTATCCGGGCGGCTGGGGAACGGCCCTCGGCATCGGCATCGTGGCGTGGGTCGTCGCGGTCATCATCATCTATCTCGTGTCGCTCACGGGGGCGATCGCGCCGAGCGCGGTCGGTATCCCCGGAGTCTAACGGTGGACTGTCGACACCGCCGAAGCGCCCGAACGAACTCCTTTTTCGAGTCGTCCCGTCGGTGGAGCCCACCGTGTGCCCTGGCCGCGCGACAGTTCGTGTCTTGATCTCGCGATCGCCCGACACCGGCCGATCTATCGGTCTCTCTCCCTCTACTTCTACTCGGCTTCGTGGATTTTCTCCCCCCGTCGGAGTCGTGATGCGATCGTGAACGTCTGCTCGCGCTCCCGTCGTGTCGGGAAGTGGGCCGCGAGATAGCGTGCGACCGCGACCATCAGCACACGACGCTCCTCGGCACGCTCCCGTTCGTCGGCTTGCGCGAAGCCGGTTTCGAGCGCCTGGTAGGTGTGGAACCCGGCGTCTTCGCGGAGCAGTCCCTCTCCCAACGTCCGTTTCAGGTCGTCGAGATCGCCCCCGGCGTCGACGAAGTGTGCGGCGAGCCGTCCCGCCTCGTTCACCTCACCTTCCTCGTCGAACGTCTCCAGCAGGTCGGAGAGCAGTGCCGACGGGTCCGCATCGGCGTCGCCGGGCTTCGGTACGGCGGCGGCGGGCATGTTGAGGAAGCGATTCAGGTAGACGTTGACGGCGGCGTCGAAGACGCCGCGATACAACTCCGTCGAATCCGTCCGCTGGGCGGCCTGATGGACGGCGTTGCTGTAGGTGAACGTGTGGTGGACGGTGTTCCAGTCGGAGAACTCGTTGGCCGTCGAAAACTGTGCGACGCGCGTGCCGGCCGCAAAGGCGACGCTTGCGGCGAGTTGCTCGACCGTCGCACCCGCGCGGATAGCGTCCTCGAGCGCGCCGACGACGACGTCCGGATCGTCGTCGCGGAGCGTCTCGGTGAAGTCGTCAGGCTCGGTCCACGTCTCGTCCTCGCCCTCGGCGACGAGGTCGTCGAGTCGGTCGAACGTCTCGTCGAGCATCCCTGCGAGGTCGATCGGTTGCCGCCACGAGGAGAGTTCCTCGCTTCGCTCGGCGGTGACGAGGCCGTCCACGAGGCTGGCGAGCACGTCGTCTGCGTGTTCCCAGCCGATGTGGTCGAGCGCCTCGGTCGCCTTGTTGATGAAGTCCATCGTGTGGCCCGTGTTGAGATATCGGTGATCGGTCGCGGCGGCGACGAGGAGTTCGGTCAACTCGGCGTCCGAACAACCGGAAGCGACGGCGGTACGCAGACAGCGCTCGGCCCCGTCTGCGTCACGCACCTCGACGGTGTCACGGAACCACGACTTCAGCCGCGAGAAGGGAAGGTCGCGCGCGTCGAAGGCGTCCTGATCGAACTTCGGCGGCTGGCCCGCGCAGTCGTTTGCGACCATCACGTTACCGCTGTAGAGCGCCCGTTTTCTGTCGTCTTCGTCCAGCGCCGGGAGGACGTTGGCGAGCAGCGTCAGGATGGTGAGCCCGGAACTCCACCCGCCGTCGCGATAGCGCGTGCCGAACAGGACACCCGTCTCGACCTGCTTTTCGGCCGGGACGCCCGCGTCGACGAGTCCGATGGCGGACTTGGCGATAACGAGGCGGAGATTCCGTTCTAACCCGTCTTCGAGTCGGTTCGACCAGTGTGTCTCGGGTGGTTCGTCCTGAATCGGTTCGGGACGAACGTAGACCGTGTCGTCGCGGACCTCCACTGGATAGTTCGGCACGTCGTCGGCCCACGGGTCGAAGGTGTCCCCACAGGAGAGTTCGAACCGCGCGTGGTGCCAGTGACAGGTGAGAATCCCGTCTTCGACGCTCCCGCGGGTGAGCGGAAAGCCCATGTGCGGGCACCGATTGTCGACGGCTCGAACCTCGCCTTCGTGGTGGAACAGCGCGATAGCGTGGCCGTCGAGATTCAGCAGTGTTCGCCCCTCGTCTTCGAGTTCGGGGAGGGAGATCGCTTCGACGAAGTCGGTCGGTGACTCGCTCATGTCTCCTGCTACCACGACACAGCACAAAACCGTTCGCTGGAGATTATTTTGGTAGAATACTGATCATGTGTCCGACGCGTACTTTTTTACTCTTCAGGACATACCTGCGTCAGACCGTGTCCGAACAACTCACCGTCCGGGTCGACCCCCACGTCCACTCCGAAGGGTCGTACGATGCGGACGATCCGATCGAGCTACTGCTCGAGCAGGCCGCAGAGATCGGGTTGGACGCTATCGTCGTCACCGACCACGACGTCATCGACGAGTCGCTTCGCGCCGCCGACCTCGCGCCGCTGTACGGTCTCGTCGGGATTCCCGGCGTCGAGGTGTCGACGGCCGACGGGCACCTGCTCGCCGTCGGCGTCGAGTCGATGCCCCCACGGAGACGCCCGCTCGCCGAGACGGCCGCGTGGGTTCGCGACCACGGCGGCGTCGCCATCGTCCCGCACCCGTTCCAGCGCAGTCGCCACGGCGTCCGCCGTCGGGCGCTCGTCGAGGCCGGAGCGGAGACGACCGAAGAGGACGCACACCCGTTCGACGCCATCGAATCGTACAACGCGTGGCTGTTCACGGGCTACAAGAACAACCGCGCGCGCCGATTCGCGTCGACGTTCGGCTACCCCGGCGTCGCAGGCAGCGACGCGCACAGCGTTCCGTTCGTCGGCCGCGCGTTCACGGAGATCACGATCGACGACGCGACGCGCGCGGACTTAGACGCCGAGTTGATCCTCGACGCCATCCGCGACGGCGAGACGGCCGTGCAGGGGCGTCGACAGCCGATTCCCGTCTCGACGCGACACTACGGGATCGGCGCGGCTCGCAAGAGCGGCCACTACGCGAAGGTCGGCGCGCTTCGGAGCGCCTACTACGCCAAAGTCGGAACCGTCCGCGGCAGCCGCGCTGCGCTGACTGGCGGACTCAGAGCCGTGACCGGTGCGGCCCGCGGCGTCAACGCGCTGTTCCAGCGGATGCCGCTGTCGCGGTGAGCGGGACTGCACCGTTCGTTCTGGCGTTCGTTCTTCGTGATTCGAAATTCGGAATTCGAAGTACGAAACTCGTGATGCGAGATTCGTAATCGGAGAGCGGACGCTGGGCGGCGGAACGTGGTCGCGAAAAGTCAGCGTCGATCCGTGACGGTGATCCGTCGTTCTCAGTCCGAGGCGACGATCCGTTTCTTCTGGGCGCCCGCGTCGGTCATGGCGAGCACGTCGTCGAAGAAGTCGAGCGTGTCGTGCGGGCCGGGGTTCGCCTCGGGGTGGTACTGACGCGTGATGACGTCCAGTTCCTCGCTGGCGAGACCCTCGGCGGTGTCGTCGTTGACGTTACGCTGGGTCACGTCGAGCTTCGAACCGGGGTCGGCGACCGTGTAGCCGTGGTTCTGCGTCGTCATGACGACCTTCCCGGAGTCGAGGTCGAGAACCGGCTGGTTGACGCCGCGGTGTCCGAAGGCCATCTTCTCGGTCGTGCCGCCGAGGGCGCGCGCGACGATCTGTTGTCCGAGACAGATACCCGCGACGGGCACGTCGCCGACGAACTGCTCGACGAGCGCCTGCGCGGCTTCGAAGTTCGCGGGGTCGCCCGGTCCGTTCGAGATGAACAGGACGTCGGGTTCGACCGGGTCGACGTCGGCTTTCGTCGCGTCGTGCGGGAAGACGTGGACGTTCGCTCCGCGGGCGTTCAGTGAGTCGATGATCGAGCCTTTGACGCCGCAGTCGACGAGCGCGACGGTTTCGCCGTCGTCGTCCGCTTCGAACGTTTCCGACTCGGCGACGCTAACCTGCGCGCCGATGTCGACGTGTTCGCTCATTCCCTTGCACTGTTCGAGTTCCTCGCGCGCGTCCTCGGGTGTCGCGTCCGGACCGGCGGCGATTCCACAGCGCATCGCGCCCTCTTCGCGGATCGAGGTCACGAGGTCACGCGTGTCGATGTGGTCGATCGCGGGCACGCCTTCCTCGGCGAGCCAGTCGACGACATCGTCAGTGAGTTCGCGTGCGACCGCCGCCCGCGGGTGGACACGGTCCGACTCGAATCGTTCCTCTCGGACCCCGTAGTTTCCGATAAGGGGGTACGAGAACGTGAGAACCTGCTCCTCGTAAGAGGGGTCAGTCAGGCTCTCTTCGTAGCCCGTGTACGCAGTTGTGAACACTAGTTCGCCGTGCGTCCGCCCCGGAACGCGGCCACGCGCCGTCACGACGCGACCGTCAGCCAGAGCGATGTAGGCGTCCGACATTACGAGAAACACATGAAACCCACGCAGATAAGTGTTACTTTCGAAGCGAGCCTACGAATTTCGTAACCCCTATGCCGACCGGAGTGCACGTCGGTGTATGGACGACCTCGATCGTCGCATCCTGAACATCCTCCGCCGCGACGCGCGAACGCCCTACACCGAGATCGCAGAGCGGGTCGGAACGTCCGAAGGCACCGTTCGCAACCGCGTCGAACGCATGACTACGGACGGTGTCATCGAGCGGTTCACGGTCACGACGCGAACCGGGAACGTAAAGGCGATGATCGAAGTGTCAGTCGCCGTCGACGTGGACACGACGGTCGTCTCCGAGCGGATGGCCGACTGGGACGAAGTCGACTTCGCGTGGCAGGTCTCCGGCGAGGAGGACGTCGTCCTCGTCGTCGACGCAGTCGACACGCGCGCGGTGAACGAACTCATCACGAGGACGCGCGAGATGGAAGAGGTCAAGCGCACGAAGACGCGCCTCATCCTCGACGAGAAACTCGGGTGAGGGTTCGGGGTCCCCTGAGAGTACAGCCACTAAGGCTATTCACTTGCCACTTGAACGTCCGACCGAGTAGTATGGGCACACATTCACGCCGACGACCGGACGGTGGACGCTCGACCGAGGGCGACCGCGTCGTCGTGTTGAACCCCGTGAGCGGTCCCGAAGATCACGCGTCGCTAGTCCGGCGACTCGCCGAAGAGCGCGGCTTCGATGTCCGCGAGACGCGTCACGAAGAACACGCGATCGAACTCGCCGAGGAAGCGGCCGCGGACGGGGCGACTCTCGTCGCCGCCTGCGGCGGGGACGGAACGATCAACGAAGTCGTCTACGGGCTCCGGCGGGCCGATGCACTGGACGACGTGACGCTCGCCGTCGTCCCCGCCGGGACGGGCAACAACTTCGCCGGGAACGTCGGCGTCGAGGGCATCGAACACGCCTTCGAGGTCATCGACGTCGGCGAACGTCGGTGGATCGACCTCGGAATCGCCAGCACGGACGCCGTCGAACGGCCCTTCGTCAACTCCTGCGTCGGCGGCTTGACGGCCGAAGCCAGCGCGTCGACGACGACGACGTCTAAGAGCCGCCTCGGTATCGTCGCGTACGTGTTGACGACCCTGCGAACGCTCACGGACTACGACGGGCTACGTCTGCAAGTCGAGACCGCGAGCGACTCGGAGGCGTGGACCGGCGAAGCGATCACCGTCCTCATCGGCAACGGTCGCCGATTCCCGGCGGAGGGCCGAACGCAGGCGGACATGGAAGACGGCCTGTTCGACGTGACGATCATCGAGGAGCAACCGTCGTTCGAACTCGCCGAGGAAGCGGCGAGGCAGCGCCTGTTCGGGAGCGAGACCGAGCACATCACCCGGATGAAGGCGCGGTCGCTGGATCTCGAAGTGCTCTCGGGCGACGCGGTCACGTTCAGCCTCGACGGGGAGATGCTGTCCGCGGGGTCGCTCGCGGCCGAAACCGAATCGGAGGCACTCGAACTCTGTGTCGGCGAGGGCTACGACCCGCATCCCGAGACCGGCGAACTCTGATCATCTGTTCCCGATTCCGAGCGTCAGTCGTCGGAGAACTCGGCGTCGAGGTCGCTGGCCGGTTCCGTTCGTTCGCCTTCCGGTTCGAGCCACTGTTTCCAGTCGTGGACCCGCGTGTACAGTCGGTCCGTGAAGTGATCGAGCGGCCCGAACTTCGTCACGGCCGTCACGCGGCCGTCTCGAATCGCCTCGACGACCGCTTCTGGCGTGAGTTCGGACACGTCGATGTGCGTGTACGCGCGCCCGACTTCGAAGAAGTAGTGGGCGTCGCTACCGCCGACCAGCGGGAGGTCGAGTCGGTCGGCGAGTTGCTTGGTACGTTCGATGTGTTCGGGGTTCTTGCCGTTGATCTCGACCGCGTCGAAGTCGGCACCCGACTTGCGGGCCGCGCTGTTTCGATAGGGATGGGCGAGGATCGCCACGCAGCCACGCTCGTGGGCCAGATTGACCGTCTCTTCGGGTGCCATCCCTCCGGCTTCGGTCCGACTCGGTGGATTCGGTCCGATCACGAGCACGTGCCCGTCGGTGGTCGAGACCTCGATTCCCGGAATCGTCGGGAATCCCATCTCGGCCGAATAGGCGTAATCGTGATTCGTGACCGCGAATCCGTCCAGATCGCGAATCTTCGCGCCGACCGCGTGGATTCGAAGTCCGAAAGGGTCGTATCGAGTTGCCTTACCCCACCAGCGGTGGAAGAACCGACTATGAGTGTGCAGGTCGACGGCGTACACGTACGTACAACGGAGGCCGAAACTCTTTGTTCTTGTCGCCGTCGAACCGACCGCCTCAGTCGGCTACCTCGACTTCTACTTGGACTTCGCTTTCGATTTTGGCTTCGATTTTGATTCCGATCTTCGCAGCGGAATCCCCGGCACGCCGTCGGCGACCCACACGACGAACGCCAGTGCG
The DNA here is from genome assembly GCA_963715525.1 of Haloferacaceae archaeon. Taxonomy (GTDB): domain Archaea; phylum Halobacteriota; class Halobacteria; order Halobacteriales; family Haloferacaceae; genus MFD01721-c6. The sequence continues at coordinate 2,399,877 of OY970248.1, read as the reverse complement.
ATGAGGGCGAACTCGAACCGCACCTGTGGCGACGTATCGAGTTCCTCGAAGTGGCCGATAAAGCCCTTCTCGGTCTCAGTGAACGGCGACGGGAGGATCGGCCACAGGAGGTAGCTCTGCTTGCGGTATCGGCCCCGCAGCACCGGATAGAGTCCGTCTGCGAAGAGATGCGAGAGGTAGCCGAGTCCGAAGGCGTAGACGTACTCCGTTCGGTCACGTTTGCGTGCGAAAATCGACAACAGTCCGAGCACGGAACCTGCCGTGAACAGCGAGTGAGCGAACGATCGGCCGCTCGGGAGTACGTGGAACGTCCAGGCGAGCGGTTTGTCGACGAGGTCGGGGAACTGCGAACCCAGTACGACGAGCCACACCGAGGTCCCATCGGGAACCCGGCCGGTTCGAAGTTTGGTCCAAAGGCGATACCAGAGATAGCCGACACCGACGTGTCCCCAGGGCCACATTCGTTGTGCGAAAGGTCGGGCGTCGGAATCAATGTACTGGCCTGATCGATCGCCGGTCGCTCGGACGTGTCCGAGTTCCGCCGCGACGCGCATCGAAGCATCCTTAGCCCCCGTCTGCTATGATTCTGCCATGAGTACGACCGACGCCGCAACCGCCGAAGACGGCGGTGCGACGCCAGCGTCCGACGAGGTCCACGAGAACGCACGACAGGACGTCGTCGCCGTCGACCCAGACGACAACGAGGAGGACGTCGTCAACCGACTCGACGCACACACCGGAGACGGCATTCGCCACCGAGCGTTCACCGCACTGGTGTTCGATCCCGAAGACCGCATCCTGCTGGCTCAGCGCGCCCACAACAAGCGCCTCTGGGACACCTACTGGGACGGCACTGTCGCCTCGCACCCCGACCACGGTCAGAGTCAGGAGGACGCCACCCGACAGCGACTCGAAGAGGAACTCGGCGTCACGCCCGACCAGTACGACGACCTTCGCGTGACGGACAAGTTCGAGTACAAGCGCTACTACCCCAACGAGGGCGTCGAATGGGAGGTCTGCTCAGTGCTGAAGCTCACCCTCGACGACACCTCGGTCGCCCCCGACGAAAACGAGATCGAGGGCATGCTCTGGGTCGACTACGAGCACATCCACGACCACCCGCGCTGGTACCGTCAACTTCGGCTCTGTCCGTGGTTCGAGATCGCCATGCGTCGTGACTTCGAGTAAGCTTCTTTTCGAGGCCGGCGTTCGCTCGGCGCTTCTCGCTCGCGCCCGCGACGGCGCACCCGACGAAGTATGCGGTATTTTGATCGGCACGCGAGGTACTGCGGGAGGCGATTCCGGACGAGACGACGTCGCCACCGATGCCCGCGCAGTCGCTACTGACGACTCTCCGGTCGCTACCGCTGACTCTTCGGTCGCTACCGATACCTCATCGGTCGTCACCGACGCCCAGGCAGTCACCAACGTCGCCGCCGACCCGCAAGTCCGCTACGAACTCGACCCGGCGGAGACGCTGGCAATCGTCGAAGCGACCGAAGACGCCGGCGACGACGTCGTCGGATTCTACCACTCGCACCCGTCGAGTCCGGCACGACCGAGCGCGACGGACCGAGCGCAGGCGACGTGGACGGGGTACGTCTACTGTATCGTCTCACCCGTCGAAGACGTCGTCCGCGCGTGGCGCTGGACCGATGAGGCGTTCGAACCGCTCTCGATCGAGATCAGAGACTGATCCCGGACAGGCCGGTCGAGAGCGCGTCGTCCCACTCCCGAGTGTCGCGAACGTCGGCGACGGATCGAGGCGGGTCGGGGTCGGCGTCGTGCGGTCGCAACGAGCGGCTCCACCAGCCCACGTCGCGCCACTCGCCGTGTTTGTAGCCGACGTTTCGGTACACGCCGACCGATTCGAAGCCCATCGACTCGTGAAATCCGACGCTCGCCGCGTTCGGGAGGGCGATCCCCGCGTAGAGGTTGTAGTATCCCTGTACCGTTAGCGCCGCGAACAGCGACTCGTAGAGTCCTCGGGCGACGCCACGGCGTTGCCAGTCGTCGCGGACGTAGACCGACACGTCCGCCGACCACTGGTAGGCCTCGCGACTCCGGTGTCGACCGGCGTACGCATACCCCACGACGTCGCCGTCGCGCTCGCAGACGAGCCACGGGTGGGCGGTCGTGGTCGTCCGGATCCGTTCGCTCACCTCCCCGTCGGTTGGCGGTGTCTGCTCGAAGGAGGTCGGCGCATCGAGGACGTGCGGCGCGTAGATCTCTCGTATCTCTGCGGCGTCGTCGACCGTCGCCATCCGTATCCGAGTCATGGTCGGGGTTCGGCGACTGTTCACATAGTTCGTAGTGGTCGGGCGAACGCTTCGTAGCGCCGGACGCTTCGATACCGAAATCGCCGTTCCGTCCTCGAAATGCCAGCAACTGTCATACGTGGTACATACAAGCACCTCGCTTTTTATCGGTCCGAGAGGGAAGCCGATATGAACGAATCGATCACCGAGGGCGCCCCGAAGAATCGTATTTGGGAACGGGGTGCAGAGCGAGATTGGAAGCTCTGGGTGCTTATCCAGGCGAGTCGTTGGGGGCTGGTCCTATGCGGAAGCGTCGGGACGTTCGCCTTCCTGCTCGTCTTAGCGAAGTGGGGTCCAACTTCGACCGCAAAGCTCGTCGCGACGGACAACATCCCGACGCTCTTCTCGAGCATCGTCGGTTCGATGATCACGACAGTCACGCTCATCTTGACCGTTACACAACTCGTGCTCTCCGAGGAGATCGGCTCGCTCGCCGATCAGCAGAGCCGTCTCGACGGACAGAGCGACTTTCGATCGCAGGTCGAAGAGACCCTCGACGTCGACGTCAGTCCGGCAGAGCCCGCGGACTTCTTTCGGGCGCTCATCGTGGAGACGAAAGCGTGTGCCGAAGCGCTCCGAGACGCCGCGGAGGCGGACGAGTCCGCCGTCGGTGGCGAACTCGCACGATTCGCCGAGGAGGTGATCGAACACAGCGAGCAGGTGCTCGACGAACTCGATGGTGCGCGGTTCGGGACGTTCGCCGTGATCTCCGCGGCGCTCGACTACAACTACTCGCGGAAGATCCACGACGCCCGGCGGTTCCGGGAGCGAAACAGAGAGTCGTTTACCGAGGAGACCAATGCGGCCCTGATCCAACTCATCGAAGTACTGCGATACTTCGGGCCGACGAGAGGCTTCTTCAAGTCGATCTACTTCCAGTGGGAACTCATCAACGTCTCGCGGTCGATGGTCTATGCGACCCTCCCGGGACTGGGTGTCTCGGGGTACATGATCCTCCTCTTCGATCCGACGAAACTCGTCTCTGCTGTCTTCTCGATTCCGATCACCTACATCGTCGTCTGCGGCGCGTTCGTCGTCGCGCTCGTTCCGTTCCTGTTGCTGCTCGTCTACGTCCTCCGGGTGCTCACGATCCTGAAGCGGACGATCGCGCCGGGGGGGTTCATCCTCCGATCGACAGACTGGTCGGAGCAGGGGTATCTACCGGAGTGACTGAACGCTCGCTTCAGAGGACGTCGCCGATCCGGTGGAACTCCGTCGGCGCGATGTCGAGATCGGCAGGGCACGCTCTGTGGCTCGTGTCGGTATCGCCTGCCCCGTGCTCGTCTGTACTGCCGTTCACGTCGGCGTCGCCGCCGGGGCGTCCGTCGTAGACGTGAACCGTTCCGAACCCGGCTTCCGCGGCGGGTTCGACGTCGTCGGCCACGTTGTCGCCGACGTAGACGTATCGGTCGGCCGGGAGCCGCTCTTTCGCGGCTTCGAAGATCGCCGGATCGGGTTTCAACGCGCCCGCGTCGTGCGAGACGACGACCGCGTCGAACCGGGATTCGAGGTCGTGTTCGGCGAGTTTGCCGCGCTGGACGTAGCCGACGCCGTTCGAGATCACTCCGAGTCGGTGGTCCTCGGCGAGCGTGTCGAGAGCGTCGACGACGCCTTCGGGGACGGTCGTCGCCGCTCGTTCGGCTTCGACGTACGCGTCGGTGAACGCCCGCGGATCGGTCGAGTACTCGAACTCGTTACAGATGTCGATCGAGGCAGCGAGGTACGGGTCGTCGGCGAACGCGAGGAAGTGTTCGAAGAAGCGCTCCGTGTAGTAATCGTGGGCGTCGATTTCGAACGATACGCCGCAGGACTCACACGCTACGCGAAAGATTTCCTCGAAGGACTGTCGGTAGCGGACGAGCGTCCCATCGAGGTCGAGATAGATCGCAGTCATCGCAGTCACATCGGCATCTCTCGCGGTGACCTGAAAAGGGCTATTGTGTCGGGTCGACTATCGCCGCACGATGGCACGAGAGCCAACGCTGTACGACGACCTCGGCGGGCAGGTCGCACTCGTGACGGGTGCGAATCGTGGAATCGGACGCGAAATCGCTGCAGGACTCCGGGATCTCGGTGCGACGGTCTACGCCGGGTCGCGGTCGATGAACAACGAAGTTCCGGAAGGGACAGAACGGGTCATACTCGATGTGACCCAAGAAGGTGACGTCGAGGCGGCCGTCGACGGCATCTTCTCCGAAGTGGGTCGCCTCGACGTCCTCGTCAATAACGCCGGAATCGGCGGCCCCGACGGCGACATCGTGGCGTCGCCGACGAGTGATATCGACCGCGCGCTCGCGGTCAACCTCCGTGGACCGATGCTGGTCTGCAAACACGCCGTCCCGCTCTTGCTTCAGAACGAGGGCGGCCGCGTCGTCAACGTCTCCTCGGGGATGGGCGCGCTGAACGAGTCTCAGAGCGGCGGATCGCCGGCCTACCGCGTCTCGAAGACCGGACTGAACGGCCTGACGGCGTACCTTCACGGCGAGTACAACGACGACGGCCTGATCGCCAACTCGGTGTGTCCCGGTTGGGTGCGCACGGACATGGGCGGCGAGGAGGCCAACCGACCCGTCCGGAAGGGCGCTGAGACGCCACTCTGGCTGAGTCGGTTCGAAGCCGGTTCGCCGTCGGGCAAGTTCTGGCGGGATCAGGAAGTCATCGAGTGGTAGGATTCAGAGTAGCGACGTGTCACTGACCATCCGCCGCGGGTGGGACTGAAAGGGGCCGATCGCTCGCGAGCCGAAACGACGCAAGCACCGCAGGCCGGAGGCCGAGGAGCGCAGCGAGTTGCAGGCCGCGAGCGATCGGGGGCTTTCGAGGTCGTGTTTTCGTAGCTGGGGGTGGTCAAGACCGTAGCGACGGAGACGAACACCTCGAAAGCCCCACCCGTGTTGACGGATCAGTTTGCCGTCGCTCACTAGGAAACCCCGCAATCGCACTCAGCCCTCACGTCCTTTAAGCCCCCTGCGGAGGAATCTTCGATCATGCAGACACACATCGTGCCGGTCGGATTCGACTACGACCGGCTCATCGCCCCGCTCATCCGGGACCAGTTGGACGTCGACCGGGTGATCCTGTTGGAGGGGGCGGTGGGGAGCGAGGCGAACGTCGAATACTCTCGAAACCTCTCTCGAAAACTCGAGAAAGACTTCAGAAACCTCCTCGGGGCCGAGACGGACCGCGTCGTCATCTCGGACGTGTACGACTACGACCCCGCGTTCGAGCAGGCCTACGACCTGATCAACGCCGAACTCGACGCCGGAAACGAGGTGTGGGTGAACGTCAGCGCCATGCCCCGTCCCGTCTCGTTCGCCTTCGCCACGGCGGCCCACTCGATCATGGTCGAGAGACAGGCCGACCGCGAGCGCATCCACACGTACTACACGGCCCCCGAGAAGTACCTCGAAACGGAACTCGCCGAGGAACTCCTCGCGGCGAAGAACCTCCTCCAGAACGTCCTCGACGGCGACGTCGACGAAGAGAGCATCGAGGGGCATTTGGCGGACATCACCGACCTCCTCTCGGAGTTCGACGAGCGCGGGACCACCATCGGTGCGAAGCGGATCGGCAAGAACCACATCGTCGAACTCCCAATCGCCTCCTTTACCAGCGTCAAACCGTTCGAGGAACTCATCATGTTCAAACTCGGCGAGGACGGCGTCTTCGAGTCGGTCTCCGAACTGGCTCAGGCGCTCGCGCGGGAACTCAACGAGGAGTACACGGACAGTTTCCGCTCGAAAGTCATCTACAACGTCGACCGCCTCGGTCCCGGCGGGAAAGGCTACATCGAGCAAGAGGAACACGGGAAGTCATACCGGACGCGACTCTCCCGGATCGGGGAGTTGTGGGTCCGGGCGCACACGAACGGCGATAAGTGAAATCCCGTCCCGAGTTCACGGGACGTACAGTTTCCGATACGAGCGAACGGCGGCCGCGAGGCCGGTCAGCGCGACGACCGGAAGGATGTGGACCTCGTCGGCGACCGTCGGCGGATTGAGCAGTCCGGCACCGACGCTGTAGCTGAACAGCGACAGTAAGGCGGCGACCAATCCGCCTCGGAGGAGGGCGATGCGGGCGGCGCGGGGGTCGTACGCGACCATACGTGAATTTTCACCGACAGATCGTATAAGCGTTACGTCGACTCAGCTCTCGCGGAATCCCATTCCGTCGGGCGTCTCGGACGGTTCTAACGGACTCGGCGGCAACTCGTCCGGCAACTCGGGATCGTTGTAGACGCCGGGAGCGACGTCGTTCGGGCCGTCGGGGTAGCACAGCGAGGCGATGGCGTGGAGGTGGTCGCGTCCGACCCCGAGTTCGAATTGGCCGCCGCCGTAGAGCGATATCTCGCGGGCGTCGGCGTAGTCGATCGTGTCGAACAGGGCCTCGACGGTACCGAAGCGTGACGGTTTGACGTTGAGCCACTTCGGTTCGAACGGGAGGCTATCGACGCTCTCCACGTCGGTGATCGGCGCGTCCCACGAGATCCGATCGGCGTTCTCTTCTACGATGTGGTCGGTCGTCGCGGTGATCGCCGGATCTTCGACGACGGCGTCGGGGAACTCCCCGAAGACGCGCTCGTACAGGTCCGGATCGGCCTCCTGATCGACCGTCGTTCCCATGTAGTGGCCCTTGAGATCGAGGATTCGAACCACGCCGCTCCGGGCGAGGTCGGCGACGAGTTCCTCGTCCCAGTCGCTCGTCGGGTCGAGTTTGAACGTCACGTCCGGGTTCCGTTCGCGCATCGCGTCGATCCGTGCCATCGTCGGCGGATCGCCGAGGCGCGTGCTGGCGACGAAGTTCACCGGCCGATAGTCGCGTCCGAGGACGCTCCCGAGGTTCTCTCCCGCCTGCCGGAGTGCGAGGTCGAGTCCGGCGCTCTCGACCGCCCAGCGTCGATAGTGGCGCGAGGCTTCTCGGTCCGGTTCCCTCGTCGGGAAGAGTTCGACGTCGTCCAGCGCGGTCGAGAACTCGTCGAACGTGTACTCGCCGGTGAGACCCGCGTCGGCGAACAGGTCGTCGGGTTCGTCGGCCAGCGCGTCGTGGTCTTCGGTGTCGTAGGTGACGTCCTCGCCGTGACCGATTTCGCCCTCCCCGTGGAGGTTGAAGACGGTCGTCTTCCGGAGGAAGTCACTCGACGTGTCGCGTTCGTGGCGGCTTCGATCGCTCCCGTCGACGACGAGCGGGAGGTCAGCGACCGACTCGTAGAGCGTCATGGCGGCCGTACGTGTGCCAAGCCCTTCGTTCTTGCCAGTAGGACGTGAAACGTCCGAAGAGGTCGTTCGTTCGTCCGATCAGTCTCGATCGGTGGCCGACTCCGGGTGACCGTCGATCCAGCCGAGTTCGAGTTTCTTGATCCGCGTCGCGAGCATGAGGAACGTCGCCAACACGGTGAGGACGATGGCACCGGCGGCGGCGATTCGATGAGTCGTCACGGGATGCGTGTAGTACCCCATGGGACCGATGGGGAGCTGTCCGGGAAGGAGCGTGTGATGGGGCGTCCCGACGATCGGAATGAAGTAGTCGACGATGTCGTTGAACGTGTACCAGACGACGGCGAGCGTCGCCGCCCTGATCGGGAAATTGCTGTAGCGATAGACGAGGAACGCTTCGACCGCCATCGCGAGGTGGCTGCAAACGAGGAAGGAGTACATCGGAAGCCCCTCCGAGATGAACCCGTTGTGGAACGTCAACAGCACGAACGGCGTCCAGAGACCGAGTTGAATACAGCCGAAGAAGCCCAGGGCGTTTATGTACTCGTTCGAGTGTCCGAGCTTCCACGTCGCCAGCGACAACCCGATGAAGAGCGTTGCGACGGGGCTGTCCGGGACGAACGGCCACATGACGACTGGCTCGTGGGCGAACTGCCAGAAGATGATCTGCTTCGAGAACGGGTGGATACCGTAGTACCAGAAGCCGAAGGCGGTACCGACGAAGTTGACCAGCGCGATGACCAGCGCGAACTGGAGCCCGAAATCTTCGAGCCACCGGGGAAGCGGCGCGAGCCACCGGGGGAGCGGGGCAGCCTCCGGGAGGTCGCCACCGATCAGCGACGATCCGGACCGGACCCACTCGTCGAACTGCGACATGATTTGGGTGAAGGAACCCGTTCACAAAGCGATGACGATGCGCTGACCGTCACCGAATCGCACGCTCGTCGCGGCTCCCTCGGGCGATCAACCCAGTTCGGCGATGCGTCGACCGGTCTCGATCCCGTTCCAGAGCGCCGCGTGGACGCGCCCGTCGCCCGCGACCCAGTCGCCCGCAAAGTAGACCCCGTCGCGCTCGCCACGCCGGATGATGTCGTCGTCGACACCGTCTTCGGGGAGCGCGTAGCGCCACTGCTGGTCGTCGACCCAGTCCGGTTCAGCCAGTCCGTCGTCGCCGACTAACTCGACCACGTCACCGACGACTTCCTCGACGACGTCGGCGAGCGGTTCGTCCAGGTGGTCGGTCGACCACTCGGGACTCATCTGGACGACGAGCAGGCTCTCGCCGTCGGGGACGTGGCCCTCCTTGCACTCCTCGCGGGAGAGCCAGCCGATGTCGTGGTCTTTGTCGGTGTTGACCAGCGCGTAGTACGGCGATTCCAACTCGAACGGATAGTGGAGGAGTACCGAGCGGATCGTCCGGTAGCGAACCGCGCCGACCGCCTCGCGGAGCGCCGGGAGGTGCTGGCTCTCCCACTTCGTCGCCGTCAACAGCGACGCGGTCTGCGGGGCCGGCGGGGTGAGCAAGACGTCGTCGAACGGCCCGTAGGCGTCGTTCTCGCTCGTCAGCCGCCAGCCCTCGTCGAACTGCTCGACGGCGGTGATCCGCGTTTCGGTGACGACGCGGGCGTCGGTGCGGGCGAAGAGTCGTTTGGCGAGTTGGGTCAGGCCGGCGGTCCACGTCCACTTGTGCTCGTCGCGGTCGTCGCCGGGTTCGACGGTACCCGAGGCGTCGAACGTCCAGACCGGATCCTCGACGTCGACGAGGCCGTCCGTGCCGAGGTCGCAGAGGAGGTCCGTCGTTCGCCCCGTCGACTCCTTAATGTAGTTCGCGCCGTGATCGAATCGACAGCCGTGTTTGCGTCGCGTCGCGGCGCGTCCGGAGACACCGCGGCTCTTCTCGAAGACGGTGACGTCGACGTCGGCGTCGCGGAGAGCGTACGTCGCTCCCGCACCCGCTGGCCCGGCTCCGACGACGGCGAGCGAACGGGTCATCGGTGCGGTCCCTCGCGGTCCTCGACGGTCACGCTCGACGGTCGGGCGGTCGCTTCCATACCCGAACGTGGGACGGAACGCGCAAAAGGATTCATACTGTCGGACGTACTTCCGTGAAGAAGTTCGCCACTCGAGGTGGCGAACTTCTTGAATAGCTTACGTCCGGCAGTATCGGGCGGCGGTCAAGCGTGCGAGGAGCGTTCTGCGACGACCGGCCCGTCCGATTACGCGGAACGGGTAAGCCGTCTCGGTACCAACTTCCGAACAGTGAGTTACGACGCAGTCATCTTCGACAACGACGGCGTGCTCGTCACGCTCGTCGAGGGTGCGATCCTCCGGCAAGCCGCCCACGACGCGTTCGCCGCCTTCGATATCGACCCGACGGAGGCGGACGTAGAGGCGCTGAAAGTCGGCGTGACGCCGACGATTCTAGACGACCTGTGCGACAGATACGACCTCGATCCGGCCGAGTTCTGGCGCGTCCGCGACCGAACGGTGTCGCTGGCCCAGCAGGTGGAGATCCGCGCCGCCCGCAAGGCACTGTACGACGACTTCGACGTCGTCCGCCGACTCGACGTCCCGCTGGGGATCGTGAGCTCCAACCAGCAGGCGACGGTGGACTTCGTCCTCGACCACTACGGTATCGATCACCTCTTCGAGACGGCGTACGGCCGCGAGCCCACGCCGTTGAGCCTCGAACGTAAGAAACCGAACCCGTACTACCTCCGGCAAGCGATGGCCGATTTGGAGGCCGAGACGGCGCTGTTCGTGGGGGATAGCGAATCCGACGTCGTCGCCGCCGACCGCGCGGCGATCGATTCCGCTTTCGTTCGGCGCGCTCACCGTGACGACTACGCGCTGTCCGCGACGCCGACGTACGAGATCGGATCACTGACGCCACTCCCGGAACTCGTCGAGTGAGTGCCCCCCGAGTAACTGTTCTCTGAGCGAATGTTGCCTGGTAACTGGTTCGATGTCTGGTCCAAAGGGATTTGTGTCGTCCGTGTAAACGGGTTGTTTACAATGAGCGTCATCCTCGAGTTTTCACTCCCGTCGGACGCGTTCGTATTGGGTGACGCACTCGGCAAGGACTCGGACGTAGCGATCGAGTTCGATCGGATCGTACCGACCGAAGAACAGCAGTTCCCGTTCTGCTGGGTCGACGTCGACGACCGGGCGACGTTCGAGCGCGAGGCGCGAGCCGAGCCGACGCTCGAACAGTTTTCCCTCGTCGAGACGGTCGGCGACCGATACCTGTACCGAACGTCGTGGGACGGTTCCATCGAGACGGTCGTCGACGGGATCACGGACGCTCACGGAACCGTGCTCGGGGTTCGAGGCGCGAACGAACAGTGGCGGTTCCGTCTCCGCTTTCCCGACCGAACGCACGTTCGCACGTTCCAGCGCCACTACGTCCAGTACGACATCGACATCGAGATCGAGAAACTGTACGACCCGTCCGACCGGGCCGTCCAGTCTCACTACGGGCTCACCGAGAAGCAGTTCGTCACGTTGAAACTGGCGTTCGAACGCGGCTACTTCGAGGAACCACGGAGCACGAGCCTCGAATCGTTGAGCGAAGAGCTGGGAATCTCCCCGCGTGCAGTCTCTCAACGTTTGCGTCGAGCGATGTTCCGACTCCTGGAAAATACGATCGACGAAGACGGTGTCGGAAGTTTGCCTCCCTTATAAATCCATACCGTACTGAACACAAGCGTATAGCCTCCATCCCGACGACGCTTTAGACGGAGATACACGGTGGCAATCCATGCCCGGAGGCATGCCGCTGTCGCAACGCTTCACGTCACTTTGCCCTGGCATTCCGGCACGACGTTATCGGCGTCGAACGCGTGAGACACGTTCCGCCGTGTCAACTCCTATCTACGGTGATTAAATAACCGCCGAGCGATGCGTCGGTATGGACGACTTATCGCCGATCGGACTCGGAACGATGGGGCTGCAGGGCTCCGACGGCGTCGACTCGGTAGCGACCGCACTCGAACTGGGCTACCGACACCTCGACACCGCACAGATCTACGACAACGAAGCCGTCGTCGGCGACGGAATCGCCGAATCCGACGTTTCACGCGACGACGTGACGCTCGCGACGAAAGTCTGGGCCGACAAACTCGGATACGACGACGTCCTGGACAGTACGAACGAGAGTCTCGACCGACTCGGCGTCGATAGCGTCGACCTGCTCTACGTCCACCGCCCGATTCAGGACTACGACCCCGAGCGGACGCTCGCGGCGTTCGACGAACTCGTCGACGAGGGGGCGGTCCGACACGTCGGCGTGAGCAACTTCACCGTCGGGGAACTCGACGAGGCGCGGGACTGCCTCGACGCGCCGCTCTTCGCGCACCAGACGGAGTACCACCCGCTCTTTCAACGCCCGGAACTCGTCGAATACGCACGAACACACGACCACACGCTCGTCGCCTACTCGCCGCTGGCGGGTGGCAAGGTGTTCGACCTCCCCGAACTAACCGAGATAGCGGAGAAACACGAGACGACCGAGGCGGCCGTCAGCGTCGCGTGGCTGTGCTCGATGGAGAACGTCGTCGTCATCCCGAAAGCGAGCAGTCGCGCGCACCTCGAAGCGAATCTCGCGGCACGAGACCTCGAACTGGACGAGGAGGACGTCGCAGCCATCGAGTCGATCGACCGCGAGGAAGAACTGTTCCCCGAATGAGCGACGACGCGGACGCCGTGCCGACCGACGGCGGAGAGAGCGACTCGTCCGTTGACGGAGAGAGCGACTCCTCTATCGAAGTCTACGATAAACTCGTCCGCGACCGGATTCCGGAGGTCATCCGCGAGAACGGCGACGTCCCGGAGACACACGTCGCCGACGGCGCCGCGTTTCGCCGTCGACTCGCCGAGAAACTCGTCGAGGAGTCGGTCGAGTTCAACGAGAGCGGCGACGTAGAGGAATTGGCCGACGTACTCGCCGTCGTCAACGCGCTCTGCGACGTATCGGGCGTCGATCGGACGGAACTCGAACGGATAGAGCGTCGAAAAGCCGACGAGCGCGGCGGCTTCGAGGAGAGAATAGTCCTCGACCGGGTTCGAACTGAATAGTCCCCGACCGGGTTCGAACTGAATCGCCGAACGACGTATTCGGTAGCTTGAACGGCGGGAAAGCGCCGGGTTAGCCGAGACGGTTACCGCGATTCGGTCGAATTTCCGGACGTTATCGTGCGACGCATTTTTCAGTGATGAGTCGCTAGCGACGGTCCCGATGACAGCACTCGCACTGTCAGTCGCACTCGTCGCCGTCGTTGCGCTCGTCTCCGTCGCTCTCGGCATGGCCGCGTGGCGGTACGTCCGCCGTGACGACCTAAGCGAGTCGCTCCTGTCGGTGACTGAGAGCCTGCCGCCGGGAGTCGCCAGTTACACCGTCCGCGCGAGCGTCATCGTCGGCCTCGTCGCCGTTCGCTTCTCGAAGATCCACCTCGGCCGACGAAGCGACGGCTGAGAGACGGGCCAAAGCGACGGGTAGAACAACTACTATCCGTTTACGACCCGTACCTGTGTCCATGAGTAAGACCTCCGGAGACGACATGCCGAAGACGGAGACCGAGTGGCGCGAACGGCTCACCGACGAAGAGTACGAGATTCTCCGCGAACGCGGCACCGAAGCCCGATTCACCGGCGAACACGTCGACCGAACGGACGACGGGGTCTACAAGTGTGCCGGGTGCGGGACGGTCCTCTTCGACTCGGAGACGAAGTACGATTCAGGGTGTGGCTGGCCCTCGTTCTACGCCGCCAACGACGAGCGGATCGAGCAGCGCGACGACGACCGCCACGGAATGCACCGAATCGAGGTCGTCTGCGCCGAGTGTGGCGGCCACCTCGGACACGTCTTCGACGACGGCCCCGCACCGACCGGCAAGCGCTTCTGTATCAACTCGGTCGCGCTCGATTTCGACCCGTCAGAGTGACGTGACCGTCGTGAGAGTTCGGTCTCTGTATCCGGTCGCTGACTGCGACGGACTCGACGATTTTGGGCGATGCGTGGTTGAGGTCTCCCAGTGCTAACTGACCAAGGATCTGTACAACAATGCGGACGCTGCGGCTACTACGTATCTGATGCCGTCAGTTCACCCACCAGCGGGCGTCGTTGACCCGCAGTTGGAGCCGTGATGGGAGCTGACGGACCGAGGTTTCCGACGGGAACAACTTCTCGCCGATATCGTACTGGTCGTAGACGTTCCGACGGTCCGGCCACGCCGACTCGAACGGTTCGAGTACCGGGATGATCTTGCGAATGAACCGCTCGATCTCGTTCAATCGAACGGACGAGCGTGGCTGACTCGGGGGCTTGTGCCGGAAGATCGTCGGGTCGATTCGCTTCAACGCCGACCAGAAGATCCGGTCGTTGCGGTACTCCGGTGGCGTCTTCAGATGCCAGTCCAGGAGTTCGCGGTCGACGGCGACGAACGTCTCGATGTAGTTGTCGGCGAGATGCGTTCGGAAGGGTAACACGGGCTGGTTCTTCAACACCAGTAAATCCATGGCGTTGTGCGCTGATTCGGCCCGATCCCAACAGGTCCGGAGTTCCGCGCGGAGACGGTCGCGAATGAACGCTTCGGGGTCGTCCAAGTGGAGGTCGACGTCCGGGAACACGTCGCTCGCAGCCACCTCGATCCACGGGCTCTCGGACGGAAAAAATCCGAGCGTGTCGATGAGCCACTGGATCGGGTTCGGGTCGGGGCTGAGCCGGTTGGAGGGGAGTTTCGAACCGAACAGTTCGATACCGTCCCGCTCGATGAAGTAGCCCTTGAGGAGCGTATCAAACAGCACGCCGTGGTAGATCGTCTTCACGTCGAGTTCGTCGGAGTACCCGGCGTGATGTATGTGGAGGGATTCCTTGATCCCCTGCGAGTAGCGGACCTTGGCGTCGTCTGCGAGCAGATACCGCTCGTCGGGTTTGAACACTCGGTGGTCGGCACCGTACTGTGCGGCGACTTTCTTCGCGACGCGCACCTCCCGACCCGTCGGGTCCCCGATCGTGTAGGTGTGTTGGATGTCGAGAAGCGACATGAACACCCGCGAGTCGCGTCCGCCCGAGAGGAGTAATCCCTTCGGATCGGGGCAGTGGCCTCGCCGGAGGATCGCCCTCCGGAGCCGATCCGCGAGTTCCTCGACGTAGTCGAACGTCTGCGGGTCGTAGACGAACCGATCGAGCGTGCCGACTTCCGTCTCGGTGAGATAACCGTCGAACGGCAGCCGGGACATCTCTTCGAACATCGTTCGGTCGCCGAGTACCGTCCCGAGGTGCAGAAACTCCAGCAGCGACGTCCGATCGACGGCCGTCCGATCGACGCACGACCGGACCGCGATCGGGTCCGTTCCGAACGTCCGATACCCGGTGGTATCCGTATAGAAACATTCCCACGAGCGGATCGGGTCGCCGACGACGTGTACCGCCCCGTCGTACTCGATGACCGCGAGATACGAGCCATTCAATCGGTCGAACGCGTCGAGTCCGTCCGTGGCGTACGCGTCGAGTAGCCACCGCGCGGCGTTCGATTCGTTGTTCGGAGAGTACGCCTCGCCGAACACCAGACAGTGTCCGGAGTCCCCGCGGTACCGATCGGTCCGATTCTCCGTCCCGAGGTTCGTATCGCGGACACCAACCGTGACACGATCACCCGCGATGACATCGTCGAACGAATCGAGCGACCGGATGTCCGCGAGCGCGTCTCGAGAGCCAAATACGCCGAAAACTTCCTTGTGCATGCACCCATTCTGACCTCTTCGTCCCGAGGCGGCAGAATCGAAGGTGCTACTCATCAGTCTCCCCCATCAAGAGACCGACTCGGTCTCTCACCAGGACCAGTCGAAACGATGGTGGAGGGGACGGCAGCGCCGTGACCACCGGCTGCCACGGGCATTTCGAGGAACGTCAGCAACGAGTATAGCACCGTCATATTATCTCTACCTCCGATATGTTCCCGGTGACACATTAATGCTCCCTCCATATCTAGGAAGGGGAGATTTCGAATCAGTGTTTCGTTTTCTCGGAGAGATTCGAGCGCGAACGGTTGTACTCGAAGCAGTTCACGGCGGTTGGGCCACGGATCGTGGTCCAGATGTGGCGCGGGTGGGGTCTGGTCGGTCACGTGCTTACGCCAGAACGCCGTGATGTTTCCGGCGACGAACTCCTTCGGGACCGAGGCAGTCAACGGTAAGCCGGTTCGTGCGTGTGGTATCTCGGCGACCTCGGGAGCGAGTCGCTCGACCGCGCCGTTTACGACCCGACTCCGAACCCGGTAGCTCATCGGCAGTTGTAGACTGAGGTCGATGATTCGGTTGTCGAGAAACGGCGTTCGGTACGGACACATATGCATCAGCGTTCGCGAGAAGATCGCGTCGGTGTCGCCGCCCATCGGGTAGAAGTCGCCGAAGAGGATCAACTCGCGCAACGACTCGTAGTGGACGCCGTGACTGACGACGCCATCGTCGGTCCGGTGGATGCTGTCCCGGAGGGTCTCTTCGATCGATCGGTCGGCTGAGAAGTACGGCAGCGGTTCGATGGCTTCGCCAATCTGTTTTGACACGTAATCGTCGATGGACTCGATCGGCTTGCTCGCGGGGAGCGAGACGGTTCCGAAGTCACCGAGTCGGAGTTTGTGTAACGCCAGCGGACCGTCGCCGAACAGCATGTCCGCGTATAAGCCCGTAACGAGCGCGTCGACTCTACTAGTGATCTGCTCTTCGAAGCCGAGGAAGTACGCCTGGTCGAACCAGCCGCTGAAGTTCGAGAGCTTCGGCGACAACTTCAGCAGGTCCGCGTCGTAGTGTTCCCATCTGCGCAAGAGTTCGAACTCGTCACCGCAGATGTCCGCGACCTGCTTCGCCGTCTTCGCTTCTCGACTGAACCAGTCGGCGTTGTGAAACGCGACCGTTGGCCGGTCCATCGCCGCGGAGATGAACCGGGAGTCGGTGCCGCCGGAGAGCAGCACGCCGTAGTCTAACTCGTCGTGAGTCCACTCCGACATGATCTGTACGACGAGTTCGGCCAGTCGGTCCTGAAAGTAGGAGACGGGAGCGTCGATCGGGTCGTACCGCGGTGTCCAATACGTCCAGGTGTCCGTCGATCGGTCGTCTAGATCGATCGTGACGACTGAGGCCGGTGGGAATTCTCGAACGCCGGTGATCGGCGTCTCGATGCCGAATACACGCCGCAACTGGAAGTACTCGTAGAGCATCGCCTCGTCGAACTCCCAGTCGAGCGTCGGATGGCTCGTCAGCGTTTGGAGGTTGGAGGCGACGACGAGTCCGTCGTCGGTCCGAGCGTGAAACAGCGGTCGGGTCGCGAAGCGGTCCGTGACGAACGACAACTCGTTCGCGTTTTGATCGTAGACGACGAGCGCGAAGTCTCCGTTGAGTCCCGAGACGAAGTCGATACCGTGCCGGTCGAACAACTGGGCGCAAAACGTCGCATTCCCGTCCGTCCCGCTCGTGCGCGGGTGATAGTCACCGTCGGATTCGAACCCGTAGATGTCTCCCCAGACCCACAGAAGTACGTCGCCGTCGGCCGCTTCCGCCGGTTGCTCACCCGCGAGGATGCGATGGAACGACCCGGCGAACGAGAACCGCTCGTCGTCGTAAGAGACGCTCGTCTCGTCGTCCCGCCAGCGGATGCCATCTACGAGTTGATTCGAAAGCGGTTCGTCCCCGAACGCCGCACAAACCCCGACCATAAGTTATCGTCCCCTCACTCTAGTCGCCGTTCTAGAGCCAATTAACGCTTCGTAAGCACCAACCATCGTTACAGATATCCGAGTTGTCGCAATTGGTCTTCGACTGACGCGTCGAATTCGAGGTCTTGATCACCGGCAGCGGCTTCCTGCTTGTACGTCGCGAGGTCGGTTTCGAACGGTGTCGTTGCCCACGACGGCGGTTCTTCGACCGTTCCGACCCGGTGCTGCCACGACGGGCGCGACCGATCGAGACGGAACTCCACACGGGTGTCGGTCGAGTCCCACTCGATTTTCGTCGTGTCACGGTAACCGACTCGGATCATCCGGTTCCAGTACGCGAACTCCTCGTCGGAGAACGACCGGCCCCAGGTCTTGTCGCCGTGTCCCAGTAGACCGATCGTCTCGGCGACGGCCGTCTCGGTGGCGAGGGTTTCGTCGAACGGTTCTTCGTTCGTGATGTCGACGAGCAGATCGGAAAGCGAGAGATGTGAGAAGTAGTCGTCCACGCGTTCCGGGTAGCCTTCGGGTGGGTTGATGATTTCACACGGGGTGTGCATGATGCCCTCGGTCATGCTACTGGTGTGGTGGAACAGCCCATCGTCGGCGTCGTAGCCGAGGTTGTGGCCGTGATCGGAGACGATCACGAACGTCGTCTCCCGATCGGTCGCCCGCTGGAGGTTCGCGACGAGTTGGACGACCTTTCGGTCGAGATAATTGATCGACGCACCGTAGAGTTCGCGGTAGTTGCGAGTGTACTCGTCGGTCGCCAATTTGTCGGCGTTGAGCTCCCACTTGTCCAATTCGTTCGAACTCCACGAGTTTGGGACGGAGTGAAGCGACTGCTCGTACTGATAGAGGTTGCGCAGCGGCGTGTGCGCGTCCATGAAGTTCATGAAGAAGAACGTCGGCCCGTCCAACGCTTCGGCGCGCTCCGTCGCCGTCTTGACGATGTTCGACGCACCGTCATCGACGAACTCGGGGACCGGCAGTTGTTTGACGTGATGGTTGATCTGCGACCAGACGCCGTTGGCGACGCTCTTGGCCGGTTTCTCGTGCTTCGAACACGCTTCGAGGAAGCCGAGATACCGCTTGAGCGCACTGGGCTCGTCGGTCGACTCCATGTACTCTTGGACGGCCATGCCGTCGGTGAAGAGGCTCTCGTTGGTGTGCGAGCCGATCGAGAAGTCGTAGAACTCGTCGAAGAACACGTCGAAGTCGAAGGCACGATTGATGTACGCGTTGGCGCTCAGTCCGACCGTGTTGTATCCCGGAAGATCGCTGAGGAACGTCGCGTCCCGGTCGATCGACGAGAACGAGAACGAGGCGTCGAAGCTCTCGGCGTGGACGCCGTGCTCCGAAGGCAGTTGCCCGGTAAAGATGCTCGTGTGACTCGGGGTACTCCACGAACTGGCGGCGCGAGCCTGTTCGAACGACGTCTCCGAGAGCGTTCGTAGCCGCGCCGCATACGTGTCGAAGGAGTCCTTTCGGACAGTGTCGAGGACGATGAGTGCAACGTTACGCATCGCCGCTCCCTCGCTGCAGACCGCGAACCCTACCGTCTCCCTGGTGTGTTCGACCGTGTCCCTTCGATGCCCCAGTCTGGCCGCTTCGTGTTTTTACTCGCTCAGACCGTATGACCGAGTCGTGCCCGGCTTGCAACCGATGCTTCAACAGCGCCATTGGCATCAAATTGGTGCGGTTCACACTTCCCTATGAGGAACATAATGCCGAGGGTGGGGGATTCTAAACCCCGCCGCTGCCGACAGTGCGCCTCGACCTGAGTTGCTCCCCTCGAGCGCTCGTCGTCCGCGGGCAGTCAGTGGTGGGTACGAACATCCACATCGGTTCTCGACGTGAGATCACCCGTGAGCCACGCTCACGGCGGTCCTCAGATCCAGTCGTCAGCGATAACTCGTCTCTTTAGGATCACCCTTGAAATGATATTTTTCCAACCGTTTCAGTACAACCAAGGACAATCGACGGAGCACTTTACTACCCTTCAATCACCGCGACAATCGCGTATAAAAACTAATCTGAACCGACGCCTATTCCTGTCGCTGACCGGGACAGTCGGCCTGCTCGGCGTCAGCGGCACGGCCGGCGCAACCGGACCGATCACGGGTGCACCCGTCCCGAACGCGGACACCACGTACGCGACGGTGGGAACGAACCCCGATGCGCCGCTGGCGACACTGCTGGGGAACTTCAAGTGTCCGTTCACCAAGGATTTCGTCGAGCACGAACTCGGTGACGTCACGTCGTTCGACGTCGTTTCCGGCGACGAAAACATCGACATCCGGATCGCCGGAAGCAAGTACGCACCGGACGACTTCTAAGACGGGGGTCGGTTCTCGCCCTATCAGACGCGCATCGAGAACTGTTCTAACTGTAGCAACATCTGGATCCGAGCCACCGGGATCCGCTTGCCGAGTTCGAAGACGGCGAGCGCGACGACGAAGCACGCGATTCCGACGATCAGGAGTGCCGCCTGCGGAGAGAGTCCGATCCGTGTCAACGCGAGCGGGTCGTTCCAGACGTTCGTGATGGCGCGGAACGAGTGGGCGGGCGCGACGACCGCACCGATAAAGAACAGCGCTGCGGTGAAGAGGCCGCCCGCGCGTGCGAAGTGAAGCGCGACGAACTGGGCGACGACCGGATTCTCACGGATGTAGTCGCGAGCGAGCCAGACGATCCCGAGGATCGTCACGAGCATCCCCACGCCGACGGCGACCACCCGCGTGTGGACCGAGACGTAGGTGGCGATCTCCGAGAGTTCGGTCGAGAGCGCGGCGACGACGACGCCGA
Organism: Haloferacaceae archaeon; assembly: GCA_963715525.1. GTDB lineage: Archaea > Halobacteriota > Halobacteria > Halobacteriales > Haloferacaceae > MFD01721-c6. Next base: position 2,379,834 of record OY970248.1, on the reverse strand, counting down.
GCGGCGAGGTGGTCCCCGAGCCTTTGTAGACCAGATACGTGAGGAGCACGTTGAAGACGAACGCGCCGCTCGCGGAGTAGGTGACGAACTTGCGGAGATCCATGTCCGCGAGCCCGGCGGGGATCGAGATGACGGCGCGCACGAGCGGGAGCATCCGCCCCCAGAAGACCGAGCTCTCGCCCCAGCGACGGAACCAGCGTTGACTCCGTTCGACGTCGCCGTCGGAGACGTGGAGGACTCCTCCGTATCGGTCGAGGACGGCTTCGCCGTTCTTCCCGAACAGGTAGTAGGCGAGCAGACTGCCGACGGTCGCCCCGGCCGTTGCATCGAGGACGAACAGCGCGAACGAGGCCGGTCCGTGGACGAGTTGCGTGGCCGCAACGGGCACGACCAGTTCGCTCGGTGCGAAGTGCAGCACGAACGCGGTTTCGAGCGCCATGTAGACGAACACCGCGAGGTAGCCGTATCGAGAGATAAACGACAGAACGGTGTGAGTTATCCAGCCGAACATTCGAAGAAAGTCGTTGTGTTCACGGTATCAACTTTTTCCTTCGAGGAGTCTTCGACGCCGCCGAGACGGGTCGTGACGTCAGTCCACCGACGTTTCGGGAGTTACGACGACTCCTCGTCGAGTGCCTGCCACGAGAGTCGCGGGTTCCGCGCGGCGCTCACCTGGTCGATCCGCCGGGCGGTCGTCTTCTGCGGGGCGTCGGCGAGCGTCTCGTCGTCTTCGGCGGCGACGGCGTTGAAGGCGGCGGCGAGGTCGTCGAGCGATTCGCGGTTCTCGATCTCCGTCGGTTCCGTCAGCATCGCTTCGGCGACCATCTCCGGCCACTTCGTGGTCGGCGGGTGGACGGCGTAGTCGAGCATTCGCTTTGCCACGTCGGCGGCGTCTTGCTCGCCCGAGGTGGCGGCGAACTCGTGGTGGAACGGCCCGTACGGGATCTCGTAGTCGAGTTGTGCGCCGAGGTAGTTGGCGTTGAGCACGGCCTTCGCGCTCGCATCGCGCAGGCCCGCGTCGCCGAGTCGGGCGATGTAGGCGTAGGCTTTCACGAGCACCAGCCAGTTCCCGGCGTAGCCGTGGACCTTCCCGATGGACTGCTCGGGATCGTGGAGTTCGTATCCCGTCTCGGTCTCGCGGACCTGCGGCGACGGGAGGAACGGCGCGAGTTCCTCGGTGACGCCGACCGGTCCGGCACCCGGACCACCGCCACCGTGGGGCGTCGCGAACGTCTTGTGGACGTTGTAGTGCATGATGTCGAAGCCCATGTCGCCCGGTCGCGCGCGACCGAGCAGAGCGTTCAGATTCGCGCCGTCGTAGTAGAGCAAGCCGCCCGCGTCGTGGACGGTCTCTGCGATTTCGACGATGTCGCGTTCGAACAGGCCGACCGTGTTCGGGTTCGTCAGCATCAGGAGCGCGGTGTCGTCGCCGACGGCGGCCTCGAGCGCGTCGACGTCGACACGGCCGTCTTCGGCCGACGGGAGTTCGACCACGTCGTAGCCGGCCATCGCGGCGCTGGCGAAGTTGGTTCCGTGGGCGCTGGCGGGGATGATAACCTCGTTTCTGTCGTCGTCGTGGGAGTCGTGGTACGCCTTGGCGACGAGGATGCCCGCAAACTCACCTGCAGCACCCGCGGGCGGCTGGAGCGTGACGGCGTCCATTCCGCCGATCCGTGCGAGGTAGTCCTGGAGTCCGGCGAGGACGCCGAGACTCCCCTGTACGCTCCGTTCGGAGCGGTCGGGGTGGACCGCAGCGTTGCGGTCCGCGGCGATCACCTCGCTGAACTTGGGGTTGTACTTCATCGTACACGAGCCGAGCGGGTACGGCCCGCTCTCGACGCTCCAGTTCATCTGCGAGAGGCGCGTGTAGTGACGCGCTAGCTCAGGTTCGGAGAGTTCCGGGAGCGTCAGCGAGTCGCGGGTCAGGTCGTCCGGAAGCGGACTCCCTTCACTACTGACCTCGACGGTCGTCTCGTCTTTCTCCGAGAGGAGCGGTTCGTACTCGTCGTCGCGGCTGTATCGGGCTTGATCGAAGTTCATCTAGGCCACCTCCTCGAACGCCGCGACCAGTGCCTCGGCGTGTACGTCGTTGGCGTCGGTGATGCACACTTGCAGCAGGTGTTCGCCGACGACGTGGACGGCGAAGCCCTCGCCCTCCAGATCCTCGGCGACGGCCACGGCTGGCTGGTCCGAGTGAACGACGAACTCTCTGAAGTGGTGGCGGTCGTGGTGAGGCGCTTGGAAACCGGAGACGGCGTCGATGTCGCTCGCGAGGTCGGCGGCGGAGCGGACGCAGTCTTCGGCGAGGTCGACGAGGCCCGACGGGCCGAGCCACATCGCGTGGATGGCCGTGCGGAGCGCGACCCACGCCTGATTCGTACAGATGTTGCTCGTCGCCCGCTCGCGACGGATGTGCTGCTCGCGGGTCTGGAGCGTCAGCGTGTAAGCACGCTTACCGCCCGCGTCCTCGCTCGTGCCGACGAGTCGGCCCGGAACCTGTCGGAGGTACTCCTCGCGCGTGGCGAACAGGCCGAGTCCCATCCCGTAACTCGTCGGGAGTCCGAGCGCGTCGGCCTCGCCGACGACGATGTCGGCACCGGCGCTCGCGGGTTCCTGCAGGATCGAGAGTGCGAGAATATCCGACCCGAGACAGAACAGCGCGCCGTGATCGTCGGTGAGGTCGCCGATCGCGGCGAGTCCCTCCTCGACCGTCCCGCGGATCGTCGGGTTCTCGGCGTACACCATCGCCACGTCGTCGTCGAGTCGCTCGGCGAGTGCATCGAGGTCGACGTTCGCGTCGTCCATCGGGTACGACTCGACGGTCAGGTCAGTCCCGCCGACGTAGTTTTCGAGGACCCCCCGCTTGCCCTCCGAGAGCAGTTCGGGGACGAGAATGCGCGTGCCCTCCACCTTCCGGAGTCGCTCCGCGAGGCGGGCGGCTTCGCCGAGCGCCGTCGCAGCGTCGTACATCGAGCAGTTCGCCACGGACAACCCGGTGAGTTCGACGATCAGCGACTGGTACTCGAACAGCGCTTGCAGGAACCCCTGCGTGATCTCGGGTTGGTACTGGGTGTACGACGTGAGGAACTCGGAGCGCTGCGAGAGGTTGTCGACGATCGACGGGACGTAGTGGGCGTGGTGGCCACGGCCCATGAACTCCGTGAGGTCGTCGTTCTCGGCGAGCGTCCGAGTTACGTCGACGAGTGCGCCCTGTTCGCTCCGGGCGTCGATGCCGAACGTCCCCTCGAAGGCGACGTCGTCGGGGATGTCGAACAGGTCCTCGATCGAGTCGGCACCGATGACGTCGAGCATCGCTTCGGCCTCGGCGTCGGTCGTCGGCGCGTACGGACTACCGTTCGGTTCGTATGGTCGTGTCATGGTCTGGTGAGAAGGTGCGGATGCGGTCGTCTGCCAGCGGTCGTGAGAGCCACGGTTGTCGGTCGCTTAGAAGTAGGACCTATTTATTCGAGTGGTTTCGAAACGAAGGTGGCGTAGCAGGCGAGTCGCCCGATTCTCTCACAGTGGTTCGCCGTCGATTTCGGAAGCACGGTCTGCCCCGCCTGCTCTGCGGATTTCCCCGTTCTGACGTCAACTGCGCGTGGCGGGATCGGCGTGAAAGAGAGGTAGCGACGACTATCACGGAGACGCGATTTAACACAAAGCGCTTGTACTCGGACGAACGACATCTCTCGTGAATCGGTTGGTTCCCATCGCTATCGTTCTCCTCACGCTCGTGGCTGGCTGTACCGGAACGACCGGCCCATCCGACTCGACGAGCGCCGCGACAGCGACAAACGCGACAGCGACAGATTCGACGACGAACGGCACAACGGCAGGTTCGACGACGGCAAACGCGACCACGGCGAACGCAACGCGTCCGGCGTGGGTAGCGGCTAACGGGCGCGTGAACGTTCAGGCACTCGTCGACGCGAACAAAAAGCAGTTGCAGTCGCGCGGGTTCGACCTCGCCACCGAATTCCGTTCGACCGGCAACCACCCCACTCTCATCAAAAGGCGTTCGCGCGCGAGCGCGAACTTCGAACGCTTCCGGAGCCGCGTGGTCCAGACACGCAACGGTTCGCAAACAGTCCAGCACCTCTGGGTCAACGAGACGATGACGCGGGCACTCATCCGGAACACTTCGGAGGACGGGACTCACTACCGATTCCGCTCCGTCGGTAGCCACACCCATCTCCGTCGCATCTGGCTGTCATGGTACTACGGGCAGCGCCGACTCTCCGGACTCCTCGCCGATGCCACCCTCACGGTGAACGGAACGAGTGCGGTCAATGGAACCCGACGCTACACACTCGTCGGATCGAACATCTCGGGCTATCACGTCCGGAACGCTACCCTGACCCTAACCGTCTCCGCCGACGGCGCGATACGTCGAATGAACGAGAGCGGGACGTTCACGACCGGCGGGGAGTTCGCCTACCACTACCGTGCGCACCCCGGCGTCGACACGGTGAAACGCCCCGACTGGGTCGCTTCGACTCCTCCGAAGGCGAGTTTGACGAACTCTTCGAACTCGACCCCCGAGTGAAGTTCGGACTCGACCGAATAACACTGCGGTTCAGAATATGTGTGGTTTCTGAAAATCAAATAGTTAACACGGCACGATACGGTACTCGCGTCGCCAGTTATTCGATCTGGTCGCGGTACTCGTCGGGCGTGAGCAGGTCGTCGAACTCGTCGCGGTCGCTCGGGTCGAGTTCGAGCATCCAGCCCTCGCCGTACGGGTCGTCGTTGAGCAGTTCCGGTTCGTCGAACAGCGCCTCGTTGACGGCGGTGACGGTACCCGACACCGGCGCGTAGATGTCCGAAACGGCTTTGATGCTCTCGACGACGCCGAACTCGTCGCCTTTCGTCAGGTCGTCGCCCTCGTCGGGGAGTTCGACGTAGACGACGTCGCCGAGTTCGTCCTGCGCGAAGTCGGAGATGCCGACCCGCACGGATCCGTCGCTGGTCTGTATCCATTCGTGCGATTCCTCGTACCGAAGGTCGTCGGGAATTTCGAAGCTCATTGTTTCTCGATGAAGGAGGGGCTGGTAACTGTCGCGCGTTTCTTCTGACCGCGGACGACGACGTCGACGCGCGTGCCGGGGTCCGTGTACTCGACCGGGAGATACCCGAGCGCGATCGGTTCGCCGAGCGTCGGACTCATCGTCCCGCTGGTGACGCGGCCGATGACGTGACCGTCCTCGTCGGTGACGTCGTAGCCGTGCCGGGGGACGCCGCGGTCGAGCAGGCGGAGACCGACGAACTTCTCGTCGACGCCTTCCTCGTGGACCCGTTCGAGCGCGTCGCGACCGACGAACTCGGTGTCGAGTTTGACGGTGAACGGGACGCCGGCCTCGTAGGGGTTGCGCGGTTCGCCGTCCGGGTCGAAGTCCTGTCCGGAGAGGAGAAAGCCCGCTTCGATGCGCAGGGTGTCGCGCGCGCCGAGCCCGCACGGCTGACAGTCGAACTCCGACCAGACTTCCTCGGCCGCGTTCCACGGACAGAGGATTTCGAAGCCTGCTTCGCCCGTGTAGCCGGTCCGGGCGATCCAGCAGGTCGCGTCGGCGACGTCAGCATACGTCGCCTCGAACTTCGAGAGGTCGAGAACGTCCGAACCGGCCGCGTCGGCGACGAGATCCGGAGCGTCAGGGCCCTGAACGGCGAACATCGCCCAGTCTTCGGTTTCGTTCGAGACCGTGGCGTCTAGTTCCCACTCGTCGCGGAAACTCGTCCACCGATCGTGCATCTGCTCGTCGTGTCCGGCGTTCGGGATGAACAGGTACGCCGACTCGTCTTCGTCGTCTGGTAGGCGGTAGACGACGGTGTCGTCGAGGATGGTCCCCTCGTCGTCCGTGATCATCGAGTACTGCGAATCGCCGGGGTCGAGTCGCGTCACGTCGTTCGTGGTGAGTCGCTGCATCAACGCCGTCGCGTCCGGGCCGGTGACTTCGATCTCTCCCATGTGCGAGACGTCGAAGATGCCAGCCGACTCGCGGACGGCAGTGTGTTCTTCGCGGATGGAGTCGAACTCCACCGGCATGTCCCACCCGCCGAACTCCGTGAATTTCGCCCCACGATCGGCGTGTGCCTCTCGCAACGGCGGCTTCCGAAGGACCATACCTCTCGCTTGGTTCGGGACAAGTAATGTTTGTGGGTTCGTGTCGACCCCATCACGCGTGAGACTGTATGGGATCCGAGACTGTCGGGACACAGAATCGCGACTGTCAGGCGGTCGAATCACGACTCATCGCGTCCGACGCTATTTTCACGGCGTAGGCCGTTGGTGCTTGGAGTGGATTCTAACCAGGTTCTCCGTGAGTGGGCGGAACGCTCGGGAGCGTACTCGCCGGACTACTACGCCTACTACGGACCGAACGACACGAGCGAGGCGATTCGCGCCACCCTCGACGACGTTGTCGACGAGGACGCGAACGTACTAGAACTCGGATGTAGCTCCGGCCGTCATCTCGCGTATCTCTACGAACACGGCTACGAGAACCTCTCCGGTGTCGACGTCAACAGCGAGTCGTTCGACGTGATGGCCGAGGCATACCCCGAACTCGCCGACGAGGGGACGTTCTACGTCGACGCCATCGAAACCGTCGTCCGGGACTTCGACGACGGCCAGTTCGACGTCGTCTACTCCGTTGAGACGCTTCAGCATCTCCACCCGGATCACGAATCGGTCTTCGCGAAACTTGCGCAGATCGTGGACGAACTCCTCATCACGGTCGAAAACGAAGGAACGCCGGAAGATCGACAGTCGGACGGACCAGCCGTGAACTACGTCGACGACGACTTCCCGCTCTATTACCGACGCTGGGACGAGATCTTCGGCGGAGACTCGCTCGTCGAGATCGACTCCAAGCCGCTCGACCGAGATACGTTTCGCGCGTTCCGACCGGCAGACGCCGCCAGTCGCTAGCGCAGGGCGACCATCGGCGTGCCACTGTCGACCCGCAGGTCGTGGTACCGTGACCCTCGGAAGCGTTATCCGTTGGGGGTCACATTGCTTATTCGTAATGGCGAAAGGTACGGTCGACTTCTTTAACGACACAGGCGGTTACGGTTTCATTTCCACCGAGGATGCTGACGACGACGTTTTCTTCCACATGGAGGACGTTGGCGGCGAGGACCTTACGGAGGGGACGGAGATCGAATTCGACATCGAACAGGCACCGAAAGGCCCGCGCGCGACTAACGTCAAGCGAGTCTAATAACGACAACCCGTCGCCTCACGGCGACAGTCGATCTTTACTTCTTTGTGACGCTACGCCGGATAGCGGATCGCTTGGACGTTCTACGGACAGAAACCGACCCCCGACGGTAGTCTCTCGTCCGATCACTCCCAGTCGATGTCGTTCGAGCGGTTCGTCTCGCGGAGGATGAACGGGCCGATGGCGAGGGTCCGCTTGGCGACGGTGGCGATGCGAAGGATGTACGAAAACAGGAGGAAGAACGGTGTCAGCGACACCGTCATCGCACCGCAGATGAGCCAGACGATGTTGTCGACGCCGAGGGTCGTGCCGGTGATGACGTCTGCCGTCACGTAGAGCATCATCGAAATCGTCACGATAAGCGCCGGAATCGCCGAGTAGAGCATCATCCGCGAGAGGTTGACCAACTCCCACTGGAAGTACAGCGTCTTGAAGTGTTCCCGAGCGGGGCCGAAGAATTCGAGCACTTGGACGACGTTGTCCAGTGCCTCGGTCGCGTCGTCGCCGAGTTCGGCGCCGTAGGCCGCCTCGAGTCGCTTCGCTTCGTAGATCTTCCACGAGTAATTGAAGTCCAGCGCGCTGTAGACGACGTCGAACGTGCCGAACTGCGCGTCGCTGAGTCCCTGTCCCGCACTGTTGGCGTGGTCGGTGAGGCTGTCGACGTAGTCTTTGACCCGTTTGTTCATCGTCTCGTCGCGTTCCTTACTGACCGACTCGTCGAGGTCGTTGGCGTATCCTTGAATCGCGTCGATGAGCGATTCGAGGAACGACGCCGGATCGGGCGGACTGACGTCGTTTTCGAGCCAGGTGTCGACGTCGTCGCGGAAGTCGATCGCACCACGCATGCGGTCGCGCTGGTCACCCAGCGATCCGAGTTCCTGCGAAAGGACGAGTTGATTGAACGTAACCACGAGCGTCACACCAGTGACGACGGCGTTCACCGCAGGCGAGAACAGCCACCAGAGACTGTTGTGGTTCGCGACAACGAGCCGCATCGGTGCGAGATCGAGAAAACTGATGAGAACGAGGACCGTGAAGACCCCGAACGCGACGAGTGCAGCGATCAACCATCGGTTCGCGTTCATCAATACCCAGAGTTTCCACCGATTCTGATCGACACGAGCGCTCATCGTGTCGCTTGGGGACCCCCCCTCCGAGTCACTCATTAGCTACGCTTCACGGGGCGACTACAAAGAGGTCGTGGCAAACCGCCGGACTGCGTCGTTCTCGCTCGCGATTGAGGAGTCGACGCAGCAAGCACGTTTCGCCGCGTCCGCTCCGGGGCACCGACAGTTCGCGGAGGGGTGTTCGCCGGATCCTGCCTATTCGGCGCTCTTCTCGCCTTCTTCCTCCTCTTTTTTCAGTTCTTCGAGCTCCGATTCGACTTCCTCGTCGGAGACGTCCACGTCGGGCAGATCTTCGGCTGCGACCTCTTCGTCGACGTCGGCCGTTTCGGTTTCCGCTTCGGCTTCGCCGTTAGCCGTCGACTCCTCGGGTGCGGGCCCCTTTCCCATCTCGGCTTTGAGCGTCGCCAGTTCGCCTTCGACTTCGCTCGAACTCTGGAGCGATTCGAGTTCGCGGTCGATGTCGTCTTTGTCCGAGAGGGCGTCGTCGAACGCACCGGTGTCCTGCAGTTCGTCCATCGCCGCCGAGCGGGCTTCCATCTCGTCGGTGCGCTCTTCGGCGCGTTCGATCGCGCGGCCGACGTCCGCCATCTCGTCGCCGACGCCGGTCATCGCCTCGGAGACGCGACTCGAGGCCTCGGCAGCCTCGTAACGGGCTTTCATCGTCTCCTTCTTCGTGCGGAACTCCTCGATGTGCGATTCGAGTTCGTTCTTCTTCTCGACTAAGTTGTCCTGCGTGTTCTGAAGTTCCGCGATCTGGCCCTCCAGATCCTCGATCTGAGCCATCTTCGCTTTCTTCTTCTCCAGCGCTTTGGTCGCGAGGTCGTCGCGGTCGGCCTGGACGGCCTCGCGGGCCTGTCGGTTGTGTTTCTCGACGTTCTCTTCTAACCGACGTTTCTGGATTTCGAGACGTTTCTTCTGGGTCGTCAGGTCCGCGATCCCCTGCTTGACCTGCTGGAGTTCGTCCCGCATCTGTTCGTAGGAGTAGTCCAGGGTCTCAGTGGGGTCCTCTGCCCGATTCAGGACGGCGTTGATCTTGGAGCGGATGACGTACGAGGTGCGAGAGAGTATTCCCATACCCCACCCTTGGGCACGTCACCCTTAAAACCTCACGCGCGTAAGGTGTCCGCTGACCGTTCGGTCACTCCGCTCCGAGTGTTCACTACTCACGGTCGGTGATCTCGCCGATCCGACGCGCGTCGACTCGACGCGGCCGCCCGGCACCGCGGTATCGCGCCATGGTCGGCGTCTCCACACCGGACGGGTCGCTCCGCATCGGACAACTCGTTCCCGTCGCGATCTGTCACTACTCGATCCGCCCTCGGCGACACCACCACCTCGGAAAACGACACGTCCTTGCCACCGCCACGAAAACAACCATCCGATGAGCGACGAGAACGAGACGATTTCGATTCCGGGCGACCGCGACGTGGAGGCAACGCTCGACGAGCGCGGCGGCAATTCGGTCGTCGTCGCCTGTCCGCCCCATCCCCAACAGCGCGGCCACCGCGGCGACGACCGCCTCGTCGCCGTCAGCGACGTCCTCGGCGAGGGCGGAATCGACTGTCTGCGGTTCGATTACGGCGACTGGGACGAGGGGTACGGCGAGTGCGACGACGCCGCCGCCGCCGTCGACTGGGCGGTCGAACGCTACGACCGCGTCGGCATCTTCGGCTACAGTTTCGGGAGCGCCGTCGCGTTCGTCACGGCCGGTCGTCGGAGTGACCTCGAAGTCGTGAGCGTCCTCGCGCCGACGCCCCAACTCGCGGACGACCTCTCGACGTTGGAGGCGATGGACGAGACCGACGCGCCCGCGCAGGTGGTCTACGGCGAGCGTGACGACACGGTCGACTGGGAACCCGTCGTCGAGAAAGCCCGCGAACTGAGCTTCGACGTGGTCGAATTACCCGGCGATCACTTCTTCATCGGACAGTCCGAGAAGGTCGGTGAGACGGCGGGCGGGTTCTTACGCGAACACCTCGGTTGAGGTGACGGTCGGCCAATTCTGAGCGTCGCCGGTTCTATTTTTCACGCCAGATGTGATCGAATGCCAATGATTCGTACAATCGAAGGTATGTTATACCACCCCACCAAACACCTCCTCGTTATGGACAGACGGAGCTATCTGAAGCGCGCAGGGGCCGCATCGGGCATCCTGCTCGCCGGATGCGCGAGCGGCGGATCGAACAGCGGTTCCGGAAACGGTGGCGGTGGAAACTCTTCGTCGAGTAGTTCGTCGTCGAGTAGCTCGTCGAGCGGTTCCTCGTCGAGTAGCTCGTCGGGCAACAGTTCGTCGTCGGGGAACAGCTCCTCCGGTGGAAGCGCTTCGCTCCCGAAGAAGATCCAGATCGGTTCGGACATCCCGTACAAGCCGTTCGAGTACAAGCCCAACGGTAGCAACAAGACGACGGGATTCGACCCCGGAATCGCTAACGCGGTATTCAAAGAACAACTGGGAGTCGACTACCACTTCAAGGACACCTCGTTCGATACGATCATCCAGTCGCTGAACCAGGGCAACTTCCGGGTGATCATGTCGGCGATGACGATCACGGACAAACGCGCGAAGCAGGTGGACTTCTCCGATCCGTACTTCACGGCGTATCAGACGGTTATCGTCCTGAAGAGCAGCGACATTACGAAGAAGTCCGATCTGAAGGGTAAGCCGGTCGGCGTCCAGAAGGGCACGACGGGTGCCGAGGCGGCCGCGAAGCTCAAGAAAGAGTTCGACGGTAAGCTCAAGATCAAATCGTACGACCAGATCCCGTCGGCGTTCAACGCACTCCTTCACGGGCAGGTCAAGGCGGTCATCAACGACAATACGGTCAACGCGACGTTCGTCAACGAGAACAAGGACAAGGTCCGCTTCCTGAAAGGCAAGGGTGCCGCCGCAAAGCAGGGGAAGAAGGCCCCGTCGTATCTAACGCTCACGGTCGAAGAGTACGGAATCGCGTTCCGGAAGGACGACGACGCGTTCAGAAAGCAGGTCAACAGCGCGCTCAAGAAGGTCCGGAGCAGCGGTGAGTACGACAAGATCTACAACAAGTACTTCCAGAGCTAATCCTCGTTACAACCAATGGCAGGATCATATTCGTCGGATTCGTCGGTCACGCGGGACGAGCAGTCGCGCTTCTCCGACAAGACGTTCAAATGGATTGGGATCGCCGTCTCCGGTTTCGTTGCGCTCGTCGTCGTTGCGTTCTTGGGTCTCGTCGTCTCAAAGATCGACGTCGGGCTCATCGGGAAGGTCTTACCACGATTCTTCAACGCGTACCTGCTGGTGCTGTTCATCGTCGTCGTCGCGGGTGTACTCTCGATTTCCTGTGGCGTTCTCGTCGGACTAGGGCGCGTCTCGAAGACCAGATTCACGAACACGATCGCGAGCGGCTACGTCCAATTCTTCCGTGGAACGCCGTTGTTGTTCCAGTTGGCCGTCGTTTACTTCGGAATTCCAGCACTCTGGCCGGGCGGAACGTTCCCGATAACTAACTGGGGTGTTCCGACCGCGATTCTCACCCTCACCCTCAACCACGCCGCATACGTGGGAGAGGCAATCCGCGGCGGTATCGGTGCGGTCCCGGACGGGCAGTCCGAAGCGGCTCGTTCGCTCGGAATGTCGTACGTCCAGTCGATGCGTGAAGTCGTTCTCCCGCAAGCGTGGCGAAACGCGCTCGCGGCGATCGGTAACGACCAGATCATCCTCGTCAAGGACACGTCACTGCTGACGTTCATCGCCGTCGGCGAACTCATCAACGTCTTCCGGGATATCTACTCGAACACGTTCAAGCCGTGGACGCCGCTCGTAATCGTCGCCGTCGCGTACCTGACGATCACGCTTACGATGAACTTCATCGTTCGGCGGCTCGAAGCCCGCTCCTCGTGGGGTGAACGCCAATGAGTCACGCAGGGTCGCTCGTCGAGTTCGACGGCGTGAACAAGTACTTCGGCGAGAACCACGTGCTCAAGGACGTCGACCTCGACATCGACGACCGCGAGGTGGTCGTCGTCATCGGCCCGTCGGGGAGCGGGAAATCGACGCTTCTCCGATGTACCAACCGACTAGAGGAGATACAGGGCGGCGAGATTCGCCTCGAAGGTCAACCGATTTCGGCACCGAACGCCGACATCAACCGCCTCCGCCAACGCATCGGCATGGTGTTCCAGAGCTTCAACCTCTTCCCCCACAAGACGGCACTGGAGAACGTCGCCCTCGCGCCGATCAAGGTCAAGGGAACGCCTCGGAAGGACGCAAAGAGCGCCGCCGCCGACTTACTCACACAGGTCGGACTCGCCGGCAAGGAAGACTCGTATCCGGCCGAACTCTCCGGCGGGCAACAACAGCGCGTCGCCATCGCCCGCGCGCTGGCGATGGACCCGCACGTCATGCTGTTCGACGAGGTGACGAGCGCGCTCGACCCCGAACTGGTCGGCGAAGTGCTCGAAGTGATGCGGAACCTCGCTCACGAGGGCATGACGATGATGGTCGTCACCCACGAGATGGGCTTCGCCCGCGAAGTCGGCGACCGCATCGTCCTCATGGCCGACGGTCGCGTCGTCGAGACGGGGAGACCCGTCGACTTCTTCGACAACCCGGAGAGCGATCGGGCCCAGCAGTTCCTCTCGAAGATGCTCTGAACGGCGCACTCGACGACTACTGGGCGGTGCTTTTTGCGAACGTGCGACGATGTACAACCAGTGTACACACACCAACGGGAGAAGCCGGATGTTTAACGGGGTCGTCCACACCGTTCTCGCGCTCGTCAAGCAGTACGGGTATCTCGCGGTGTTCGTCTACATGGTTCTCGAAACCTCCTTTCTGCTGCACTTCGTGCCGAGCGAGGTCGTCGTCCCGTTCGCGGCGGCCGAACTCGTCCACGGTCCGGTCTCGTTCGTGCTCTTCGTCGCCGACGCGACCGCGGGGTCGACGCTCGGCAGTCTGGTAGCCTACGTGCTCTTCGGAAGGTACGGACGAGAGGTGCTCGAACGGTACGGCCACGTCGTCCACGTGTCCGAGCGGAGCCTCGATCGGAGTCGGACCGTGTTCGTGAGATACGGCGAATCCTCGGTCTTCTGGGGACGACTGGTACCGTTCCTTCGTGCGCTCATCTCGATCCCCGCCGGACTCGCCGAGATGGATCTGAAGAAGTTCGTCGTGTACTCCGCCGGCGGAGCGCTGCTCTTCAACACGGCGCTGACCTACCTCGTCTACACGGGTTCCGGCCCGACGTCGCCGCTCGCAATCGCCCTCAGAGGTGCCCGGACAGTCCTGTCGCCCGAAGTCGCGTACGTTCGAACCCACGGGTGGTTCGTCGGTGCGCTGGTGGTCATCGTCCTCGTCGTCGCACTGCTCGTCTGGGCGGCACGGGGATGGATTCGATCGAATCCCGAACTCGCAACGCTCGTCGCACTGCACGTCGTTCGCCTCCTCGGCCTCTTCGTCGGCGGCGCGTTCGTCCTCGGTGCGTTGTCTTCGCCCAGGCAGGCGTTTCAGCTGATCACGAGTTTCTGGGACAACCCGCTCTTTTTCGTTCAGATCGGCTTCTCAGAACAGATCGCACTCTTCCTCACGGGCGTCCTCATCGCCTTCTGCGGTCTGTTCGCGTACGAAGTCGGCACGCTCGTTCGGCTCTCCGAACTCGGCGACGTCCTCGAACGGATCGTCGCTCGGCTTCGACGGTGAGCCGCTCGGACGCCTCGGGCACTCACCCCTCGAAGTCGGTGACGACTTCGACGCCCTCCGTCCCGTAGTTCGTCATCGCATCCAGCCGATCCGGTACGTCCGAGAGCGCGACTTCGCGGCTCACGAGGCGGCCGGGGTCGATGTCGCCCGCGGCGAGCAGGCCGAGCAGTTCGTCGTACTTCGTCGGCGGCATCCCTCTGGAGCCGAGCACCGAGAGTTCCATCATCGCCAGCCGATCGGTCGGCAGCGACACCTCGCCGCGCTCCTCGTCGGTCGTCAGTCCCAGTTGGACGTGCGTCCCGCGTCGGCGGAGACAGAAGACGGAGTTCCGGCACGTCTCGGACACGCCGAGGGCGTCGACAGAGACGTGCGCGCCGCCGTCGGTGATGCCTACGATCTCCTTCGAAACGCCCGATCCTTCGAGTTCGCCGGCGTCGACGACGGCGTCGGCTCCGAGGTCTCGTGCCCGGTCGAGGGCGGACTGCTGTACGTCGACGGCGACGACGCGCGCGCCGAGGGCGTCGGCGATGTGGACCGCCGAGAGACCGACGCCGCCGCATCCGTGGACGGCCAGCCAGTCGCCGCCGTCGAGTTCGGCGCGGTGGGCGAGCGCGTGGAAGGCGGTCATGAACCGACAACCGAGCGCCGCCATGTCGCGGGCCTCGACGCCGTCGGGGAGCGGCATGGCGTTGTAGTCGGCCCACGGCAGGTGGACCTGCTCTGCGAACGCGCCGGGCGCGTCGGCTTCGAATCCGAGGGCTCGGCCGCTCCCGCAGACGTTGCCGTGGCCGTCTCGGCACTGTGGGCACGTCCCGTCGCCGAGATTGAACGGAAGGGCGACGCGGTCGCCGACTTCGACTCGCTCGACTCGCTCGCCGACGCTGACGACGCGGCCGGCGGGTTCGTGGCCGAGAATCTGGCCCGACGGCGGACTGTCGCCGACCCACTCGCCGTGGCCCTGCCAGGCGTGCCAGTCGCTCCGGCAGACGCCGCACGCCTCGACGGCGACGACGGCCCCGTGTGGTTCCGGGTCGGGTTCGGGAACGTCTTCGATCTCGAGCGGTTCACCGTACTCCTGCAAGACGACGGCGCGCATAGAACATCGGTTCGGTGGAAGTCGGGATAACGCCTTCGTCGGCGGCGGTTTGCGATCAATCGAACGCGAACCGCCCGGCGTTCGGAAGCGGAGTTCCCTCAGCGGAACGACGGGAGCACTTCCTCGGCGAAGAAGTCGATCGCTTCCTCCTGATTCGGGCCGATCTGATGGAGGTAGACGTGGTCGAATCCGGCGTCGATCGCCTGCTGGAGGCTGTCGATGAACGGATCGGCGTCGTTGGTCGTCGGCGTATCCGACTCTCGGATGTCCGACTCCTCGATCATCTGGCAGGCCTGCCGGAAGTGACGCGGCGTAGGGAGAATTTGATTGAGTTCGCCCGGGAGGCTTCCCTGCGGCCACTCCTCGTGGATCGTCGAGACGGCTTCGTCCTCACTCTCGGCGTAACAGCCGGTGAGTTGAGCGATTTTCGGGCCGTCGCCGCCCGCGTCCTCGTAGGCTTCGACGATGTCGTCTTGCGGACCGACGCTCCAGAGGCCGTCCCCGTGTTCGGCGGCGGACTGTGCGCTCTGTGGGCCGAATGCCGAGAAAACGATCGGCGGCGGTGAATCAGGTACGGTGAACAGTTGGGCGTTCTCGTAGTCGAAGTACTTGCCGTGGTGGCTGATCTCCTCGCCGGTCCAGAGTTTCCGGATCACGTCGATGGCCTCTTCGAGTCGTTCGAGTCGAACGTCGTGTTCCGGCCAGTCGTCGGTGAAGACGTGTTCGTTCAGCGCTTCGCCGGTACCGACGCCGAAGAAGAACCGATCTTCGTTCATCTTCGTCACCGTCGCCGCGGCTTGCGCGTAGAGCGCCGGTCCCATCCGGTAGCCGGGTGCGGAGACACCGACGCCGACCTCTAGGTCGTCGGTCGCCTCGGCGACCGCGCCGAGCGTCGACCAGACGAACGGCGACTCGCCCTGCTGGGGGAGCCACGGATGGAAGTGGTCGGAGGCCGAGACGAAGTCGAAGCCGACCGATTCGGCGTGTTTCGCGTACGCTACCAGTTCGTTCGGGCCGAACTCTTCGTGCGAGAGAGTGTATCCAAAGGTTGTCATGAGGGATGCGAGTAACTCGGTCGACGGCGATACGCCTCCGGCTTCGCCCGTGTCGCTTCTAAGTGTACTCGCCGAACTAGCAAGCAAGCAAAAACGGTGTCGACCGTTCGACCCTCGAGGGTGACGATTCGGCCGGGGAAACTCGCCTCGAAAATCGACCTCGAAACGTCGGCTCAGAAGAAGTCGGAGAGTCCAGATTGGCCGTCGTCGTCCGAATCAGCGTCGGCATCCGCGGCTGCGTCGTCCGATGCCGGATCGTTGTTTCCCGCCAC
The DNA here is from genome assembly GCA_963715525.1 of Haloferacaceae archaeon. GTDB lineage: Archaea > Halobacteriota > Halobacteria > Halobacteriales > Haloferacaceae > MFD01721-c6. The sequence goes on along the minus strand of OY970248.1, from coordinate 2,363,387 downwards.
GTCGTCGGGTGCGCCCGCCGAGTCGTCGGCCGTACCGCCGTTCGATTCCGTGTCCACATCGGCGTCCGATTCTCCGCCGTCGTCACCGCTGCCGTCGGCGTCGGCCGACGGGGTCGCACCCTCGAACGCGCTCCCGGAGTGCTCGGCCATCGCCGCTTCGCGGAGTTCCGTCGCGTCCTCGACGATGGATTGGACCTTGTTCGTCGACTCGCCGCTCCCGGTGACGTAGGCGACGTGCGAGGCGTCCATGTCGTACGCGGCAGCCATGGCGACGGTGAGTTCCCGCGGCTTGCAGTGGTGGGTCATCACCTGCAAGAACGGTAGCACCTCTCGGTGGGCGATGCTCATACTCATGCCGCCGCGTTCGGCGATCCCCCGGACGACGTGGTCTGCGGTCTTGTTCGACGACGGCCAGAACTGCGGTCGACCGAAGCGAGTCCACCCCCCCTTGTTGCCGTCGCGAGCGGCGGCGACGCCAGCGGCGAGGTTGTCGCCCGCGTACCGCCAGTACGAGTAGTTCTGCGACGCTCGAACCCGACCGAGCCAGCGGTCGGCGTTGGCGAGGAACTCGTACGCGCGCGCGAGTTCTTGGCCCTCGTACACCTTTCCGACGTTGCCCTCGATCCACTTCGTGAGGTCGTCCGGCGTGTCGTCGGCGGCGTACGACGACTTCAGCGCCTCCTCGGGCGACTGCTCTTTCAGCACTGCGTCGAGGAACTCGAAGATGCCGATACTACGGTCGCGCGACCCGGTGACGACGTCGTCGGCGGTGATCCGGTCTCGCCCCTCCGCAACCGCTTGGAGGTCGTTGACCGCCCCGCGGAGGTCGCCGCTGTTGGCCTCGGCGATGCGCTGGAGCGCTTCCGACTCGAACTCGACGCCTTCCTGCCGACAGATGTCGCGAAGGACGGGGACGATCGACCGCGCCGAGACGTCGCGGAACTCGATGTCGTCGCACGCGCTTCGCAGTCCGCGGCTCATGTCGTAGTACTCGTTGGCGATGAGAACGATCGGCTGACCCGCCTTCTTGACGAGTTTCGTGATCGCCCCCGCACCGCCGCGGTCGTAGTTGCCGTGGATGTTGTCCGCCTCGTCGAGAATGATGAGTTGTCGTCCGGCGTCGCCGCTACTGCTGCCGCCGAGTGTGGCGTTCATCGCGGCGCGTCCGGCGAACCGCTCGATGACGTCGGCGGTCCGCTGGTCCGACGCGTTCAACTCGACTGTCTCCCAGCCCATGTCGTTCGCGAGCGCGTGGGCCGCGGAGGTCTTCCCGATCCCCGGACTTCCGTGGAGAACGATCGCCTCCCGGTGATCGTCCCACGTTTTGGCCCACTGATGGAATGTATCGCGAGCCTTGTCGTTCCCCCGGAGTTCGGAGAGCGTCTTCGGGCGGTACTTCTCCGTCCAATCCATATACTCGACACTCCGTTTGTGGCGCGTTTAGTGGTTGCGGAGCGCTACTCACGAGATCGCGTAAGCGATCCCTGAGTCAGCAGGCTGCGGTCGTGCGGCGTCACTCCCGGTGTCGGTATAAACCACGCGAGAACGGGACGTAGTCGTGTCTCAGCAGCGATCGGTGATCGTGATCGGTTTCGTCATGTCCAGGTGGTGCCGGACGACTTGTCCGTTCTTCGAGGAGACGACCTGCCACTGTTTGACCTTGCCCTCGTAGTGTTTGCCGTAGAGGGCTGCCTGTCGGTTGAACGCGGGTTCGATCGTGAGGTGTGGGTGTGATCCGAGGCCGGTGTAGACCCCGCCGTCGGCTTTGTCCTTCCCCCACGTCCAGTCGACTTGACTGGTGTTCCCGGTGAGATTCCATCTGTCGAAACGGTTGTTTCCCTTGTAGCTGTCGTCTTTGACGACCCACTTTCCGCCCTTCGGAAGTCCCTCGAAGGTGAACGTCACGGACCCGCCCGAGGTTCCGTTCAGATCCCCGTGGACGATGACGAGGCTCGTCATTCCCTTGCCCCTGTAGAGGAGGAGCATGCTCGTGTTCGGTTGCTGGAGGAACTTCGTCCCCGTCGATCCGTAGGCGTTCCCCGGCGGATTCGTAGACGGTGTCCGATACCCGTAGAAGTGCTTCACGCCCTTTTTCCCCGTAAACGGGTAGACCGGAATGCAGTGGCTTCCCTGCTTGAGGTAGTACGGCGCTCGCTTAGCGCCCTGCGTTCCGGATCCATTGGCGGACCCGTTGCTGCCGTTTCCGGTGCCAGACGGCTTCGTCGCGTTGCCAGACGCGGACGCGTTGGTCGCACTGCTGGTCGCCGACGACGTTCTGCTGCTGCTCGTAGACGTCGTCGTGCTATCGGTCGCAGTCGCGTTCCTCGTCTTCGACGATACTCCGGACGTCGAACCGCTCGTCGAACCGCTTTCGAGCGACCCCGATTTCGGGCTGCTACATCCGGTGAGAGCACCGACGATTCCGACGGCACCTATAAGGACCGATCGACGCGTGCGCTTTCGTTCCACCATCTCGTTTCGTACTAAATTCGCATTTCCCTTTGTAACGCCCTCCGTACCGATTTTACGGACCCGCTACCCGGCGTTCGGGGAGGGCCTACCGCGCGTTCTCACGAGCCCAGAGTCCGATCGTTTCGGACTCGTTCCGAGAGTGGTCGTCTGCAAGCGAGACTGAACGGCTTCACACGAATCAGCGGCTACCCGAACGGGTGACCGGGACGTCGTCGCTTTTAGTCGCACGAAGTGAACGGTCGCGTATGGGATTCGAAACTCGATTCGACGTCTTCGCAGACGACTTCGAGCACCGGGACTGGGACACCCGACTCGAAGGAACCGTCCGTCTCGCTGTCCTCGGGCTCGGGTGGTTCGCCGTCGACCACGCGCTTCCGGCGATTGCCGACTGCGACTACGTCGAACCGACGGTCGTCGTCAGCGGGTCAGAAGAGAAAGCCACCCGAGTCGCAGACGAGGTCGGCGCGGATGCCGGACTCTCGTACGACGGATTCCACGACGGCGAGGCGACGAACGCGTACGACGCCGTGTACGTCGCCACGCCGAACGCGACGCACCTCGAGTACGTCGAGTCCGCGGCCGCACACGGAAAGCACGTCATCGTCGAGAAACCGCTCGAAGCGACCGTCGAGCGTGCCGAACGGATAGTCGCGGCGTGTGACGACGCGGGCGTCGCGTTGATGACGGCCTACCGGATGCAGACCCACCCCGTGCTCCGGCGGCTTCGCGGACTCATCGCGGACGGCTTCGTCGGCGACGTCGCACAGATCGAGGGATCGTTCACCGCGCCGATGCTCGCCGACGCCGGCGATCCGAATCAGTGGCGACTCGATCCGGCCCTCGCGGGCGGTGGATCGTTGTACGACCTCGGCGTATACCCGCTCAACACGACGCGATTCCTCCTCGACGCGGACCCCGTGGCCGTACAGTCGTCGCTGACCAGTCCGCACCCCGAGTTCGACGGCATCGACGAACACGCCGCGTTCGTGCTCGAATTTTCCGACGGCGTACAGGCGCTCTGTCGCTCGAGTTACGGCGCTCACGGCGAGAACCGATCGACGATCGCTGGCGACGCGGGCGCGATCCGACTCGAAAACGCCTACAGTCACGTCGCCGACCGGACGGTCGCCTTCGAACGCGACGGGCGGACCGCTCGATTCGACGATATATTCGTCAACGAAATCACCGAACAGTTCGACTACTTCGCTCACTGTGTACTCACGGGAGCAGACCCCGAACCCGACGGCGAGGACGGATTAATTGATATGCGCGTCCTCGAAGCGGTTCAGGAGTCCGCCGAGACCGGGCGTCGGATCGACCTCGGATAGCCACTAGCTGCGCCGTCGCCGGTACTCGTAGGCGTCCCGCGCGACGCGCTCGTGGTCTTTGTGCCACTCGGGAACGTCGTCGATCGGAAGGTACTGAACGTCGAGACCCTCGTGGGAGACTGCTAGCTCCCCGCCGACGACGCGGCAGAGATAGACGTGCCGGACGAGTCCGTGTGGCCCGAAATCACCGGCCTTACGCGTGTAGATGTCGATGAGGTCCATCGGTTCGACGACGAGTCCCGTCTCCTCGCGCGCCTCGCGGGCGGCCGCCTCACCCGGTGACTCGTTCGGATCGAGGTAGCCACCGGGGAGACACCACGTGCCGTCGTCGGCGCGTCGCTGGAGGAGGATTCGTCCGTCGTCGTCGAACACGGCGGCGTCGGCACTCACTTTCGGCGTGACGTAGCCCACGTCGGCGGCGAACCGCGCTTCTGACTTCCTCGGGCGGGAGGTCGACCGACCGACCGTACCACTGGCTCACCAACTCGAGCATGCGCTCGTACCGCTCCTCGTCGTACGGGTCGCTCACGTGTTCGAGTCCGACCTGTGCCATGATGCGGAGTTCGTCGAGGAGAACGAGGAGGTCGTCGGCGTCGGGGGTGTCGTCGTTCGTCCGGTGGGCTGGTTCGGCTTCGTCGTCGCCGTCACTCATCGGTCTATCTCTCTCTCTTGTATCTCCAAAATAGTACCTGCCCGGCGCGTCTGGTGGACACGCTCCACTTTCAATCCCCCGCACAACGTTAAGTGTGCGCCTGTCGCACCACGGACGAGTGATGACCGATTCCGACACGATTGCGACCTACCAATCCGTCGCCGACGAGTACCGCGAACGCCACGCCGACCGATCGGCACTCGAAGCGCAGGTCGAGCAGTTCCTCGCGGCCGTCGAATCCTCGACGGACGGCGGTCGTGCCTCCGTCGCCGACGTCGGTTGCGGGCCCGGTTGGGAGTCGGCGACGTTCGCCGAACGAGGTCACGACGTCGTCGGTGTCGACCTGACACCGGCGTTTCTCCGGGCCGCCCGCTCGGAAGCGCCGTCGGCGGAGTTCGCCCGGATGGACATGCGCCGACTAGGTTTCGAGGGCGATTCGTTCGACGGCCTCTGGGCCTGTGCGTCGTTTCTTCACGTACCGCGCGACGACGCCCCCGACGCGCTGGCCGAGTTCTATCGGACGCTCCGACCGGGCGGGGCGCTCTCACTGGCGGTCAAGCGCGGTGACGGCGAGCGCGAAGGGCGGGCGTACGAGGGGGATCGACGGAGCTTCACGCTCTACCAACCGGACGACCTGCGGGCGATAGTCACCGACGCAGGCTTCACGGTCGAGGCGGTCGGCGTCGGCGACGCGACGGGGTGGATACACCTCCTCGGGCGGAATTGACAGTTCCGTCCCGCCGAGCCTCGTCGGAGCAGTCTCTCTTCTCCACCGAGTGGGGATCGTGTATCAAAGCTATACTCTCAGGCAACGAACTGTTGGCCATGAGTACTACCCGCCATGCAACGATGACCGACGCCGAAATCGACGCCTTCCTCGGAAACGGCGGAACGGCCGTCATGTCCTTCGCTCGCGACGACGAACCGTACGCGATTCCGATCTCCTTCGGCTACGATCCCGACGGTCCGTCCTTCTACGTACGGCTCGCCTACGGGCCGGAGAGCGAGAAACGGAGCTACGTCCGTCCGAATGCGGAAACGTCGCTCGTCGTCCACGGCGAGACCGACGAGGGCTGGAAGAGCGTCGTCGCCACCGGACGCCTCGAAGAGGTCCCGGAGCCGAGTATCGACGCGACCGTCGTCGATGCGGTCCGCTCGGTCGAGATTCCGTTCGTCGACGTGTACGAGCGCGCGCCGCGAGAACTCGACTTCGCACTCTACCGCCTCACCGTCGACGGACTCTCGGGGCGGCAGGAAGCGTCGGGCGACGAGTGACGCGAATTCACGGGCGGTGAGACTCCGATAGCGGCGTGCAGCCGAGCCACCGTTTCCCACACCCGAGAAACCCTTTTTCGATCTCGGCGTCACGTCGGAGTATGTTCCCTCCGGAACTCGTCACCGACCGCCTCCGGTTGCGACGCTTGACCGAGGCGATCGACCCGCTCGACGCCTACGGCTACTACGCGAAGAGCGAGACGATCGCCGAAGAGACGCGCTACCTCTCGTGGGAACCCCACCGCTCGCCCAAGGAGACGTGGGACGTCTTCCGCGACTTCGAGGAGAAGTGGGACTCGTGCGAGGACGCCGTCTACGCGGTCATCCCACGCGAGGGCGAGGACGGTGCGGGCGCGTTCGCCGGGACGGCCGGACTCGGCGTCGACTGGGAGAAGCAGACCGGCACGCTCGGTATCTGGCTCCGAAAACCCTTCTGGGGCCGCGGTTACTCGGGCGAGCGGGCGGAAGCCCACCTCCAACTGGCGTTCGATCGACTCGATCTCCCGCTCGTCGCTATCAGCTACCAAGAGGGCAACGAGCAGTCGAAACGAGCCATCGAGAAGTACGTCGACCGCTTCGGCGGCCGGTACGACGGTATCCTCCGCAACTGGATCGTCGAAGACGGCGAGGGACTCGACCTCCATCGGTTCACCATCTCGCAAGAAGAGTGGCGCGACGCCGTCGGCGACGAGCGTACCGCCCGGTTCGTCGACGAGCAGGAGTTCGACCGACGAGACGTCGAGGAGTGAGTCGCCGTGACCGACCTGTTCCCCCGCGAAATCCGAACCGATCGGCTCCGCTTCGTCCCGCTCGATCACGACTCGGTCGACGGCATCGACCTCTACGAGATTCACCGATCGCCGACGATGGCCGAGACGATGCGCAACCTCTCGCAGGATCCCCGCGAGACGCTTCGGGAGACGTGGGACGCCCTCGACCACGCCGAAACGGCGTGGGACGACGGTAATCACGCCGAGTACGCGGTCTTCCCGCGCGACGGCGAAGACGGCGCGGGGGAGTTCGCAGGCGTCGCCGGCCTGATGCCTCAGTGGGACCGTCGCGTCGTCTACTTCGGCCTCTGGCTCCGCAAGCCGTTCTGGGGTCGGGGCTACTCCGGCGAACGCGCCGCCGCGATGATGCGCGTCTGCTTCGACACCCTCGACGCCGACCTCGTGAGCGCCGGGTACGTCCCCGGCAACGAGCAGTCGAAGCGGGCCATCGAGAAGTACGTCGACCGCTTCGGTGGCCAGTACGACGGTCACTTCCGAAACTGGATTCCCGGCGACGACGGCGCTCGTGACCTCCACACCTACTCGGTCGGCCGCGAGCAGTGGGCCGACGCGGTGGCGTCGATGGGTGAACCCCCCGTCGTCGAAGTGAACGACGGGACCCGGTCGTCGACCACGACGTCGGCCATTACCACGGAGGCGACGCGGTGAAGCCTCTGTTCCCGCACGTCGTCGAGACAGACCGACTCCGACTCGAACCGCGGAGTCCCGACGGCGTCGACGTTCACGAACTGTACCGTATCTGTGCCTACGACGACGGAATGGAAGAAGTGACGCGGTACATGCCGTGGGAACCCCACCGGACGCCGAAGGAGACCCAGGAGTTCCTCGAACGCGGTCGGAAGGCGTTCGAGTCGGGCGACGGCAGTCCCAGTTACGTCGTCAGACCGCGCGACGGCGAGGACGGCGCGGGAGAGATAGCCGGGTTCGCCTCGCTTCGGTTCGATTGGGACCGCCGGACCGCCTCGTTCGGATTCTGGCTTCGGAAGCGGTTCTGGGGGCGAGGCTACTCCGGCGAACGAGCAGTCGCGTTAGCAGAACTCGCCTTCGACGTGTTCGACCTCGATCTGATCGCCGTGAGTTGCGTCGTCGGCAACGAGAAATCCAAGCGCGCGATCGAGAAGTACGTCGATCGAATGGGCGGCCAACACGACTGTACGATCCGCAACCAGTACGTCTGGGACGGCGAGGCGAGGGACGGACACCGATTCACGGTCTCGCAGGAACAGTGGCGCGAGAGTGTCTGCGACGAGCGTATCGCGACGTTTCGGTGGCGCGATGACCAATCCGATGGCGACGGCCCCTGATCACTCCGGTGACGACGGCTCCCGGTTACTCCGATGGCGACGGCTCTCGGTTACTCCGGTAGCGACCCGGCGACGACCTCGCCGCCCTTCAGCACGGCCTCCGGACTGTTCAGTCGCGTCAGATCCTTCGTCGGGTCGCCGTCGATGACGAGCAAGTCCGCGTAGGTCCCGGGTTCGAGCGTCCCCGATCCGTCGAGTCCGACCGCCTCCGCGGCCGTCTCGGTCATCGCTCGGATCGCTTCGAGCGGCGAGAGGGCGTAGTCGGCCATGAACGCCACCTCGGCGGCGTTCGCGCCGTGGTAGTTGAACGGCGTTCCGGCGTCGGTGCCGCCCGCGATTCTGACGCCAGCCTCGGCGGCTCGGCTGAACGAGTCGATGTGTCGCTCGTAGATGTCCCGCGTCTTCCGCGCGCTGTCGGCCGTCGCCGCCTCCGTGTTGCGGACGATGTAGTACGGTGCCGAGAGCGTCGGGACGAGGACGACGTCGTTCGAGACGAGCGCGTCGATGGCCTCGTCGTCGAGGAAGGTCCCGTGTTCGACGGTGTCGACGCCGGCTTCGACGGCGGCTTTGACACCCTCCGCGCCGTGGGCGTGCGTCGCCGTGTGGACGCCGCGCCGGTGCGCCTCGTCGATCAGCGCGTGGAGTTCCCCGTCGGTGAGTGCGACCGCGTCCGGGTCGGTTCCGGGCGTCGTCACCCCGCCGGTCGTCATGAACTTGATGAAGTCGGCCCCGCGTTTGACCTGCTCGCGGACCGCCTTCCGGGCGTCGTCCGCGCCGTCGATTTCGCGGCCGAGGTGGTGGCCGTGTCCGCCCGTGATCGTGATCGACCGGCAGTTGGCGACCATCCGCGGGCCGGGCACGTCCCCGGCTTCGACGGCCCGCTTAACGTTCGGGTCGACGTCGCTCGCACCCATGTCTCGAACGGCCGTGACGCCCGATTCCAGCGTCCGTCGGGCGTTCCGCGCCTCGACGAGCGCGAGTTCGGCGTCGCTCATGCCGACGACGTCGTCGACGCTCACCTCGCCCGAGAGCGAGAAGTGGACGTGCGCGTCCACCAACCCCGGAAGCACCGTCCGACCGGGAAGCGAGACGACCCGCTCACCGTCTTTCGGGTCAGCGTCACCGACGCTGGTGATCGTCCCGGTGTCGGCGTCGAAACCGACCGTCCCTTCGTGCATCTCGTCACCGTCGACGACCGTGACATCTCGGAGAATCATTGGTCGGAGAAGTTTACCATCCCCTGCGTTTGAATCTGTCCGAATCGGACGACGGGGTCGGGACACGGGAGACGATCCGGGAACGCGGTTCGCCCGACGCTCGGGGTCGACTGCGTATTTGCACTTGCGGCGCGTCTGCTTGGGTATGAGTCACTGGCGGACGCGTCGCTCGCTTCGCGCGCTCCTCGGTGGCGCGGTATCCGGTGCGATAGCCTTCTGTTTCGGCTACGTGTTCACCTACGCCGTAGCCGGGACCGCGCTCACCAGCGGCGGCGCGAGTCCACCACTCGACGCGTTAAGCCGCGGGGTTCCGACGTGGACGATCGTCGGGTGGGTGTTCTACGCCGCGCATCTCGTTCCGTCGACGGTGCCCATCGCGGGCGACACCGACACGGTGTCGGTCAATCTCGTCGCCGGGCGACTGATTCCCGCGGCACTGTTCCTCGTTCCCCCGTTCTTACTGGGGTGTGCGGGTATCGGCACCGCGGGCATCGCACGAGTGCGGACCACCGCTGCGGGAACCCGAGCGGGCGCGCTGGTCACGTTCGGATACCTCCCGCTCGCCGTCGTGGGAGTGTCCCTGTTCCGGGTGCACCTCGGAGCGACCATCGTCGGCGTCGACCCGCTGGCGTCCCTGCTCGTTCTCGGACTCCTCTATCCGATCGTCTTCGGCGCCCTCGGCGGGGCGTCGCTCGGTTCGATCAGAGTTCGCGGGCCACCATCTCGCCCCAGTGGTTGAACCCGAATCGACGGTAGAACGACTGTGCGCGGTCGTTCTCGCCGTCCACGTCGAGCACCATTCGGTCGAGCGGAAGCTCTTGCTCACGCGCGCAGTCGAGCGCGGCGTCCATCAAGTCGTCCGCGACGCCCGTTCCGCGGCACTCGGGGACGACATAGATCTCGTTCAGCACCGCGGCGTCCCAGATGAACGTCAACGACTTGGGGAGAACGAACGCGTAGCCGGCGAGGGTCTCAACCTCTGGCTGGTCGGCGACGACGACGCAGTCCGCGTCTTCGTCGACACAGCGGTCGACCCAGTCGAAGTACCGCTCGCGGTAGTCGTCCGTCAGTTTCGCCTCGTACACCGCGTGTTTGTCGTCGCCGCCGGTCTCACTGCCGAGGCCGAGTTCGAAGCCGCGTTTCAGTTCCCAGAGCGCGTCCGCGTCGGTCGGTTCGTACGGTCGAACGGTCATATCGGTGTGTAGCGGACGCATTACTTGAACGGTTCCGTCGGGGCAGTCGTGAACGCGGTCGTCACCGCTACGCGAGGTGTCCGAGGAACAGTTACGATCCGTCAACTCGACTGTACGTTCGTGTCCCTCCGCGACTCGGTCGTGGCGTTCCTCCGGTTCGCAGTGCTCGGCTGGTTCGCCCTACTGCTGCCGATTCAACAGATCACGTCCGTCGCTCGCCCGAGCGCGCCCTTCGTACCGGGTCCCGTCGCCGCCGCGGTATTGGTCGTCGCCAGCGTCTCCTTCGCGTGGTGGTTCCTGCGGACGAACCAGCCACCCAGAACGTTGGTCGGGTTCGTGCTCCGGGCGTGGGTGATCTACTGGCTGCTCGCGATACCGATTTCGTTCGTGACCCTCTGGTTCACCGGCGGCGAACTCTTCTCCGGTGGACTATCGAGTGCCATCCGTCTCGTACTCTTCGTCGTCTCTTACGGGATCGCCTACTGGTACGTCTTCCACGGTCGGACCGAATCGGCGACTGGCTCTCCGGCCTGATCAATTCCACCGATCGCCCGTCCGTCCACCGCGAGTTCGGCACCTGTCGAACCCCTCTTTCGATACCCTTTTGCGCCGAAACGACGCACCGATTCGCATGAACGCGACACGGAATCCGATTGAGGGGCGCATCGCGAGACACTCCGGGAGGCATTTGTGAGCGACTCGCCGCGTGACGACCTCGCCCAGCGAATCGCGGGCGAGATCACGCTCAGCGACGATCCGGGCGCGACCCTCCGGAAGTGGCGGACGGACTTCGACGTCTCGCAGACGGAACTCGCGGAGCAACTCGACGTCTCGTCGTCGGTCATCTCCGACTACGAGAGCGGTCGCCGCGAGAGTCCGGGCATCGGCGTCGTGAGTCGGATGGTCACCGCCCTGCTCGACATCGACGAGTCGCGCGGTGGCGGGCGCATCCGGCAGTACGCGCGGGTGCTGTCGGCCGGCTTCGAGAGCGATATCGTCCACGACCTCCGGGAGTACCCGACGAGCATCCCGCTCGACCGACTCTGGGAGGTGATGGAAGCGACGGAACTCGTGCGCGGAGATCACGACGTGGTCAGCGGTCACACCGTCATCAACAGTATTCAAGCGATCACGCGCCTGTCGAGCGACGAGTTCTATCGCCTCTACGGACAGAGTACGAGTCGGGCGCTCGTCTTCACCGACGTGACCCGCGGCGAGTCCCCGCTGGTGGCGATGCGCGTCGTCAACCCGACGCCGAACGCCGTCGTCCTCCACGGAATCGAACCCGACGACCTCTGGGAGCACGCCCCGGCGCTCGCGACTATCGACGGGTTCTCGCTGGCGGTCACGACGCGCGACCTGAACGCCATGCTCGACGATTTGCGTCAGCTACCGTAACGAGACTCGTTGACACTGAAAAACGGGGCGAACGGGCGGCGTTACCCTCGGGCGAGGAGTAGACGGACGCCGAAGACGATTGCGGCGACGATCGACACCACGGCGATGATGATGGCGGTGACGATCGTGAGCGAGGAGAACACCTTCAACATCGTGACGTCCGGCGAGTTGTGGCCCGGCCACGCCAGGATCACCGCGATGACGAGGAGAATCACCTCGACGAGCACGATGCGTTTGGCCGTCGCACCGAACACGCGCGCAGCGAACCCATTAGAGTTCCGTCCGCCGCTACGTGCCGGCTGATCGCCTGCAGATCGGTTTCCGGATTCTGCCATGACTGCTTGCTCTGTTCGCCGGCAACCATCATTAAATTGCTCCCGGCATCGGTTCGGGTGAGAGAAACGGTCAGAAACGAATGACTTCCGAGTACAGCGCCCGACTACGGAGGTGATCGAGCGTTCGAGTTACTCGACGTACTCGTACTTGCGTTCGTTCATCCGACCCCAACCGGAGAAGACGAACTCGTCGGACGGTTGCGTGAACTCTTCGATCTCGATCTGTTTCTCGTGGTTGTGAACGTCGTGGACGAGTTCGTATTCCTCGAAGGAGAGGTCGTAGCGTCGGTCGATCTGCTCGTCGATGTTCAGTTTGTCGATCTCTTCCTCCCAGCCGTCTTGGATGTACTCGGCGTGAATCTCCGCCTGCGCACCGGAGCCGTAGGACCCGACGAGCAACTGCTTTTCTGTCAGGTCTTCGCCGGTCTCGAGCGCGTGCTTCAGGGCGCTCGCGCGTGCGATGTGGACCGACCCCGTGTACCAGTTCCCGACGCGACGCGAGATGTCGAGCGTGGGCGCGATGACGTGATCGTACCACGTCTGGTAGCTCTCGGTTCGTTTCAGCGAGTCCATGTAATCGCGGATGGCTCCCTCGTAGTCGTCCCACGACTCGTACTCGTCGTTCCGGGGTTGTCGGCCGATTTCGGCGGCGAGTTCGTCTTCGATTTCGGTGTCGCGGATGGTGTGCCGGTAGGCCAGCAGCGCCGCCTTCCGAACCATGCCGGGGAACGGCGTGTGGAACGGCACGTAGACGGCGTCGCTGGGGTGGACGTCACCCGCGACGCTCTCGAAGTCCTCCAGCGCCTCGCGCATCCGAGCGAGGTAGACCTGCATCGAGCGCTTGCCGTCGACGCTCGGGAACTGCTGGTTCGGCTTCAGGAAGTCCGTCTCGTCGGCGCTGCCGTAGCCCTGCTCCGGTGAGAGTTCGACGATATCCGGATCTTCGGAGATGAGCATCGCGACGGCACCGGCACCCTGCGTCGCCTCACCGGGGTCGCCACGGGCGTAGAGCGCCGTGTCGGTGGCGATGACGAGGGCCGACCGACCGCGGTGTCGCCCCGCCTTGATCCAGTTGTAGGCGTCGTCGATGCTCTGCGTCCCGGCGACGCACGCGAACTTCCGCTCGCCCTTGTTCGCGTGGTGGAAATTATCGTCGTACACCTGTTCGAGACAGCCCGCGATGTACGTCGACACCGGCTTCGAGTTGTCGAACGCGCTCTCGGTAGCGACGTCGATCCGACCGATGTCCTGAGGCGTCAGGTCGCGGCGCTCCATCAACCGCTTGGCCGCGTTCGCACCCATCGTCACGATGTCCTCGTACACGTCGGGGAACGACGAACTGTCCAAGCCGAGTCCTTTCGTGTACTTTTCGGGGTCCTCGCCCTTCACGGGCGCGAACGTGTTCGGGAGGTCGAGTTTGAGCTTCCCAGTCCAGATTTCGATGGCGTCGATCCCGACAGCAGTCATGCCCGCAGATTCTGCCACTGACTATATGGATTTGTCGATGAATGATACGTCGAACGTCGAAGTCGATCGAACCGGGACCGCGTTGTGTCGCTTCGAGTACCGCCGTCTGTCTACCCGCTCAGTTCCCATCCGCAGTATCGGTGACTGTCTTTGAATCGACGACCGCACCCGATTTGTCGTATAGGAGTACTACGATCTTGTACTTCGAGCCGGCCCCGTAAGAGGCATCGAGGGTGACGTCGTGGTCCGTTCGAACCGTCCGGGTGACGTAATCGCTCCCACCGTCACCACTGCGACTGAGTAGCGCGAGTTGGACTTTGCCGAAACTCCCAGCGTTTGAAACGTTATATCCGACGGTGTATTTGACCTCGTTCCGCTGAGTGTCACTGTGGTCTTCGATCGAGACCGCGGCGAGCTTTGCACTCGAACTATCACCGAGATCACTATTGTTCGACGGGCTTTGCGCGTCGGCGACGTCACTGATCGTTCGCTCGGCAGCCACGTATTCGGAGCCATCTCTCCCCGTCGCGTATGCTCGGGCGACGATCTGGTAGTGGTGACCGATTCCGTATCCGTTCGCATATGCGAGGCTCCCCCGCGGCGAATGAGACGAGTTCGCCTTACTCGCGGCGGAGTTGTCCGTGTCTTCGAACTCTACTTGAACGTGGGAGAACGCGTCCCCGAGGCTAGAGACGTCGTAGGAGACGACGTACTTCGGGTCGTTGGGGTTTCGATTGCTGAGATCATCGACACGAAGCGGTAGATTCGACAAACTACCACCTCCGCCGGTCGCGTTGCCTCCACTCCCGCTCTGACTAGTGCCGCCGTTGCTACCATCGGTAGTGATCTGTACTCGATAGGTGACGCTCTCCGTTCCGTTCGACGCCGAACCCGAGACGTGCCCGTCATCGGGGCCGTCGAACCCCACCGTAAACGAGTCGTTCGTCGTTCCGTTGACGTTCCGTGGTTTATAGGTGAACGTCGCGCGGCCGTCGCTGTCGGTTTCCACCGATTTCGGACCGATCACGTTGCCGTGATCCGGTCCGTTGGTGACGTTCACTTTGACGCCGCGCACGGGATTGTTGTACGCGTCCCGGACTTCCACGCTGACCTGTGCTCGCCCGTCCTCGGGCACCGTGACGTTTCGACTTCCGACCGGGACGGCGTACCTCGGTTTCGGAACCGTCGCACCGCTTCCGACACCGACTTTCGCCATCCGGAGGTTGTAGGTTCGACTCGAATTGAGCGAGATTGCGACCGCCCGCTGATCGTCGTCGACGGGAATCTTTCGGCCCGACGGGAGCGTGTACACCTGTCGGGACTGACGGAGTTGGGCGTTCGTGTAGTACCGGAAGTCGACGACGTTCCCACTGGCGAACTCGTCCGAGAGACGACTTCGCCACACCGACTCCGGAAGCGTCGTCAGCGCGTACAGCACGATCGGACGGTCATCCGTTCCATGGATCGCCACCGTATTCGTCGAGACACTCAGTGGTTCGGACTCGACGGTTTCTGTCCCCTGTTTTGAGATCGAATGCGACCCGTCCAAGGTCACCAGCGTGATCGTTCGACCCTCGATAAGTGACTGGCCGGTGAGCGGGACGTCCGCCTCCCGAAATCGGTTGTAGACGAACGGGTACTCGTAGACCGTCTTCGGTGCGTTCTGGTATTGGTGGTAATCCGGTTCGTAAACGAGTGACTCGGACATGGCGACGTGCAGGTCGCCGTTCCAGAACTTGCTCGACGGTCCGGTCGCCTTCGCGTATTGGATTCCGAACCCCATCGTCCCGTTACCAGTCGTTCGGAGCGTCCCCGACGGATTCGGCGGATTGACGAAGAACGTCCGAGATCGATAATCCGTTCCGACCGCGACCGACGTCGACTGCGGCATCCCGGTCGCAGCGGTTCGAAGGACCGCGTCGTGGACGGCTTGCATGTCCGCCTGGATCTGCGTACTGTGTTGGAACTCGGTCTGGCCGTTCTGCTGTGGGACGGCGGTCGCTTGATAGACGGACATCGAGACGATGAGCATCCCGAAGAGGAGGATCGCCCCGATCTGTTCCGATACCGCTCGTTCGTCGTCCCGAAAGATCACTGACGGAACAAGATGAGAGTCCGATAAAAATGTATTGTTGAGTTGTCCGCGACCGAACACGACGTTCGGCCGGGACAGTCGACGCGTGAGCGCGACGGCCGGTCTACGAACGCGACCGTCGCTTACGCTTCTTCTTCTTCGACGACTTCGGGGTCGCTCATCGCGCTTTGGAGGCTGTCGAGTCCGTTGACCCACTCGGAGACCAGTCCGTACTCTAAGTCCTCGACGAGCGCCATGTCCAGTTCGTTGCCGTCGATGATGCGCGTCCCCGCTTGCACGAGGTAGCCGAGGGCGGCGTCCATGTCCTCTTCGGCTTCGGCGTCGGCCGCGGCGCGGACGTAATCTTCGACGGTGCCGTCTTCGGTCGGTCCGGCGGCGATGTACTCTTCGGCGGCGTAGAACACGCAGACGAGACTCGTCTGGACGCCGTCGATGAGCATCTGTTTCTCCTCGTCGTCGAAGGTCGCCTCGGTGAGGACGATCTCACGGACTTGCGTGAGCTCGTCGACCGCTTCTTCCTCGCCTAGTCGTCCCTCGTTGTACGCGGAGATGATCTTCGCGACGGCGATCGCCGCGTCGTCCTGAAGGTTCAGCAGGAGGCGCGCAGCGTCCTCGTTTTCAGGGTCGAGATCCTCTTCATCGACGCGCGTGAGCCAGTTCTGCCACCGCTCTTCAGTGTAGAACGTTTCTGGCGGCTCGTCCTCGGTCATACTTCACCGTCATCTTGGCCACTCAAATGCCTTTCCTTGCTCCCGGCGTCGAAACAGTTTCGTACGTTCGCCGCGAGAGCCCACCGAACCTAGTGATTTCAACGGTCTACGGCTCGATTCCCTCTCGCGTGTCGATCCCGTAGACCGTCTCCGGCGTCCGAACGTGTGCGACGTTGATGGCTTCCTCGTATCCCTCTTCTATGAGCCACCGGACTCGCCGCGGAACGGTCTTCGGCCCGAGTACCGCTCCCGGTCGATCCGGGTCGTCGATGAAGTCCGTCTCCATCAGAAACGGCTCGCCGTTCTCGACCGCCCGTCGGAGTTCGTCTTTCTCGCAGATGACGCTCGGCGTCGGTCCGCGCAGTTCGCCGGCCGCGTAGTGTTTGACCACCTTCTCGCGGGCGAGCCCACGCTCCTCGGCCCACTCGGCGATCTCGCTCAGATCCTCGCTCGCTTCGGTGTGAAGCTGAACGGCACAGTCCGCATCGGCACCGAGCGACAGGGCGTGTCGGAGCACGTCGTTCGACGCGTCCCACACGGAGTCCGAAACGTCGTAGTGCGGGCGACCGGACTTCAGTGCGAGCGCCCGCCCGCCGCGGACGAGTTCGCTCGCCACGTCGAGTCCGGCACACATCAGGTCGCGCGCCTCGTGCGGTTCGAACCCGCGTTCGTCGGTCAAGCGCGTGATCAGGCCCGGGTGGACGCCGAGGACCGGCCACGCGCGGCCGGGTAACTCCTCGGTAGCCGCCTCGACGGCGTCGATGGTCTCTTCGAACACTGCGCGGAAGTCCTCACCCGTTTCGGCTTCCACACCGAGGTGCCAGGAGGGTTTGTTGACGACGAGGAGATGCGTGCCGCCGACGTTGACGAAGTCTTTCACCGCCTCGATACCGCGGCCGTGCGCCGGGTCGAGATGCATGTGGTCGTCGAGTACCGGCGTCCCGAGTTCGGTCATGACTGTTCGTTCTGCGGCCCGACCAAAAGAGTCGCCGGGTTTCCGTCGTGGCCGACGTCGACGCCACGGGCACCGCCGGGGACGTGTCGCGCCAGCGGAGGACGGTCGATAACGATTATTGACTGCAAACGGTACGACTACTCCCGCCGAGACGGACGGATCGCGACTCCCGTCCGTGACGTTTCGACGGGACCGAACGGCGGATCGAACGAGACCCCCCGGAGAACATCATGAGCACCACAGAAGACGTTCTGAACCACCATCTGGAAGCGTTCGGCGCACAGGACATGGACGAGACGCTGTCGGACTACGCCGACGACGCCGTCGTCGTCACGCCCGAAGAGACGTACCGCGGACTCGACGAGATCGAACGCCTCTTCGAGGGCTTCTTCGCCGAGTTCACGGAGGAGTCGACGTTCACGCTGGACGAGCAGGTCGTCGAGGACGACTACGCCCTCATCGTCTGGCGCGCGGACACGCCGGAGAACGAGTACGAGTTCGCGACCGACACGTTCGTCGTCAGCGACGGCGAAATCGTCGCCCAGACCGTCACCGGAAAGATCACGCCCAAAATGTAACACCGCCCAGCCACCCGTCGAGAGGTAATTCACTTCGGTGACGGGGAACTCGCTCCACCAACAGTCGACTCACTCCGGCGACGTCGACCCCTCTCGCGCCGACTCGTTTCGGTAGTGGCGGTAGGCGGGTCCGGCGAACATGAGAAGTGCGGCGACAGCAGCGGCGGCGATCAGTCGCGGATCGATCGCGTCGGCCAGTGACGACGTACGAAGCGATTGGATCGTCGTCCCGGCGACGACGCCGCCGACAGCCCACGGTAGTTCGCCGACGGCAGTCCCGAGGACGAACGGCTTGAACTTCACCTCGCCGACGCCCGCCGCGACGGAGATGACGTCTGCCGGGAGCGGGAGCAGGCGCGTCGCGGCGACGCTTCGGAAGTCACCCGTGCCGTCGACGAATCGTTTGGCCACGGTCGCGATCTGACCGTCCCCGCCCGCTCGGCGTCCGAAGGCGTAGGGAGGCCACGCTGTGATGTCCATCAGAAAGAGCGCGAACGGAGCACCGGCCAGTCCGTACGCGTAGCCGACGGCGACTGCGAGGAGCGTGTTGGGCCACGCGAACGCCGGGCGGACCAGCGAGAGGCCGATCAGGACGACGGCGAAGAGGAGCGGTCGGTTCGCCAGCCACGCGAGTCGCCGGAAGGCGTCGCTCGGGGAGAATGCCCACGCTGCCAGCGCGACGACACCAACGACACCGATGCCGACGAGCACCCGACGGTCCATAGACCGAGATGGCAAGTCGAAGTCAAACGTGTTGCGCTTCCGGGACGACCGCTGGTGGCGCGCGGTCCTCGAAATCGACCCACCACGGAAGCTTCAAACCGTTCGCCCGCGAACCGAGCGGCCGTGACCGACGCGACAGACCGAGACGAGCGGATCGAACTCGCGTTGGACCTGCTCGCGCATCTAGAGTACGACGAACTCTCCCTCGCCGACGTCGTCGACCGCATCGAGACCGTCACGACGAACCCGACACTCACGCGCGAAATTCTCGACGAGGCCGAGTTGCGCGGTATCCTCGAACGAGAGAACGGGCGGATTCGAACCCGACGCGGCGGAACCTTCGTCCGTTTCGACCGGCAGGTCGTCACGAAGGAAGGCGATTTTAACTGTCGACGCTGCGGGTCGGGGCTCTCGACGGGTCACTTCGTTCGGTTCGACTCGGGCGAACTCGGGCCGTTCGGCTCGTCGTGCATTCGCAAGGTTCTCGGACGCGAGTGAGTCGGCAGGCAGAACGGAGTCCGTTATCGACCCCGTCGCAACTCGGCGATCAGTCGCTCGATCAGTTCTCGTTGCTCCCGAAGTTCGCGGTTCTGTTCGTCGAGGAGTCGCTCTACTTCCCGTAGTCGCTCCGAGACCTCGTCGTCAGCGTCGCTCGCGTTAGCGTCGCTCGCGTCACCGGAGCGGGCCGATTCGAAGCCGGACCCCTCGAAGCCGGCCGACTCGTTCGTCGAGGACCGGGTCGTAGCGTCGGCAGCCTGCGTCGCTTCGGCGGTCTCGACAGCTCCTCCGGCAGTCGGCGTCGATACGCTAGCGTCGGTCGTCGCGGTCGTCGTCGACTGCTCGGGGGTCGATTCGGTGCGCGTCGCGTTCGCGGGTGTCCCCGAGAGTTCGGAGGGATTTGCGCTCAGCGGAGCCACCCCTTCGCCGAAGTCGACCGATCCGCCAGCGGGTGCGCCGGCTTCCTCCTCCTCGTCGGGTGTTGCCGCCGCTCGGAAGGCGTCCATGGTGTCGACGTCGTAGTGAGCGAGCAAGGCGGATTCGAGCGCTTCGCGGAGCGCGCGCGAGTCTTCGTTCGGTGCTTTGAATCGCTCCTGTCTGTCGCCCATCGCGATGACGATCGAGGTGGCGACGCTTCCGGTCTCGAACGTGAGGTCGGTCACGTCGTCGTAGTGGAACTCTTCGTAGTCTTCGTCCCAGACCGGGCCGCCGATGTGCTTGACGACGCGCGCACTGGTGACGACGACGGTGAGTTCGCTGAAGCGGAACGTCTGCGAGACGCGCTCGCCGGGATCGGTGATCCCGACCGCGTTGAGTACGCCCGCGAGCACCGGGTGGAGCGCCTCACGGAGTCGTTTCGTCGGAACCACGAAAATGCGCTCACCGTCGAGGCCGTAATCGAGCGTGATCTTCGACTTTCGACGGCCCTCCGAGACCTCGACGCACTCGGCGTCGTGAGGGTATTCGTCGACCGATTCGTCGGAGAGGAGCCCTTCCGCCCGATAGATGAGTGTTCGCGTTGGCGTGACGTAGAGGACGTCCTCGCCGCCGAGGCTCACCTGCGCGGCGACGTTCTCGTCACCGAGGCTGGATTGGACGCGTTCCGGGACGCTCATGGCAGGGTGTTCAGGTGCTCTGATATAAATCCGCCGGGTGGCTAGATCACGACAGTGACCTGTGAGGTTCACGGTGGCGGCGTGAAGTGAACGCAAGCGTGCGTATCGGTGTCACCTCTATCGGCGGACGAAGATGAGAAGGTTAAAGAGTCTCATCGCGGAATGTGAGAGTGCGGCCGGGTGGCTTAGCTGGACATAGCGCCGCACTCATAGGGTTTACCGAGTTTCGGTGCGGTATGCCTTGGAAGCTCCGCCTCCCTGGGGCCTGCCGAGCCTCGTACCTGGGACATGCGGAGATCGCGGGTTCGGAGCCCGCCCCGGCCATACTTCTGACTGCGTCACGAACGACGGTGAGTGACACCACCGTCAGAAGGTGACGGAAGACGCGACGAACCCGGTACGGTCGCCGGCGAGCGTCGCGAGTCGGCGAAAGGGAACGTAACGAGCGAAGCGAGTGGAGTGACCGGCGTTCGGAGCCCGCCCCGGCCATTTTCTCTCATCGAGCTACGAACGAGCGTGACTCGTGAGTCACGCGTCGTCTGAGCCGTCCCACTCCGAGAGATACGTCGGCGGGACGGCTTCGGTCGTGTACGTCGCGTACCCGCGCTTCGAGATGTCACATCCGTCGCACAACAGAGCGGCAGCGTCGACGACGAATACGATCGGGTCTGCGGCGTGACGTCGCCCGACCTCGCGGGCGTCGGCGATCGACGACGAGAGGTGAACCTGCTGGCGACCCATCGGTCTCAGGCCCTCCTCGTGAATCCGTCGTCGGTTGGTGGGATCGGTCCCGTGGTAGAGCCGATCCGGAACCCGCTCCTCGGTGTCGGCGAGCGTCACGTCGATCGAATGGCCGTAGGCTGCCCTGACGCGGTCGCCGTCGCGTTCGAACCGACCCTTCGGGTCCGCTTCGATCACGGCTTCGACGTGTCCCGGCGTCGCCCAGTCGTAGCGGCCGGTCACGGTCTCGACCAACGCCGCGTCGCTCGTCCAGCCGCCGTCGTCGAGCGCGAGACCGACGTCGTCCGGGAAGTGGCGAAGCGCACCGCTCACGAACTTCGAGAGTCGCCGCCGACGGTCGCCGTCGATAACGAGCCGACCGCGCGTGTCACAGCGGGGACACCGATCGTCGACGAAGTAGCCGTGTCGACCGCAGGTGCGGATCGCGTCCATCGAGAGGAGGTTCGCCACCCCGACGTGAGAAGCCATCGGCAGTCGCAAGTGAGAGAGAAAGCGAGCGGGAAAGAGACAGAGAGGAAGTGTGAAAGAGATGGAGAGAGCCGATGCGGGGACCGCACAGTTCGCGACGACGAAACTACGCGACTCGGTCGACCAGTTCGACCGCACGCCACGCGTTACCCCGGTACCCGACGCGTTCGACGCGGAGCGGGATCGACGTCCCCGAGGGGAGGTCACCGAGTGTCGTCTCTAATTCCGGGCTCGCGCACTCGACGATCTGCCGTGTCGCGTTCGAGCCCCGAGTCTCGACCGTGAGCGCCCCGTAGCGATTCATCGGACGCTTGATCGTCACGTGTTCGATGCCGGGGTCGACGTGAGCCCCGGTCGTTTCGGACTCTGCGACGTCAGTGTTTGTGGTCATATTCCGATACAACGTCTTGACCGCCATAAAGGATTTGATTCAATACTATAAGGAGTTCTAAAGTGGACGGATGATGTATATAGAACTCCGGAAACGGTCGAATTCGCAGACTGCGACGGGATCGTCAGTAATCCCGGTCGCGTTCCCCGGCGGGAACGACGACGCTGAGCCAGTTCTCTTCCGGCGGAAGCGGGCAGGCGAACGTGTCGCTGTAGGCGCAAAACGGGTTGTAAGCGAGGTTGAAGTCGAGGGTTACGGTGTCACCGTCGGTCAGCGATCGATCGGGTTCGAATTCCATGTATCGACCGTTTCGGTAGGTCTGTTGTCCCGTCGTCTTGTCCCGGAACGGGACGAACAGCGACAGCGACTCGTCGGACTCCTGTCGATAGGCGGCGAGCGTTAGCTCCTCACCCCGGAGTTCGAACTCGAACGTTACCGGGCGGAGATAGCGGACGTTCGGGCCGTTGGTCGTCTCCATCTCGACGGGATCGGGTTCTTCGTGGACACGAGCGGTCGCTTCGACTCGGTAATCGGGGTCCGGATCGAAGTACGAGAGGCCGTCGAAGGCGTCTCGCTCGCCGGGGGGGATCGGAGACTGCGGGTGGGAGCCGAAAAACTCGTCTTTTTCGGCTCGGTTTGCGCGAACCTGTTCGGTCCATCGCTCGACGTCGAATTCGCCGTCGCTCATACACATCGGTTCGAATGCGTGCCGTAAGACGGTTTTCAAACGCACCAGTCGGTAACGCGTGATGGACCGCGGAGAATCGAGGGCCGAGACGGGGACCTCGTGTCAGACGTTCGGTCATCGGTTGTCAGAGGTGACCGCGCCCGGGGATACCCACCAGTAACCCGGACGCGGTCGGGGCAGTGTCACTGCCCGTATTCGTGTCCGACGACGAGTGTGAGCGCGTGGAAGCCGAGCAGGCCGACGAAGACGGTCGCTTCGTTCGGAGCGAGACCCTCGAAGAGGAGCGGGAGATACAGGAACGGGAGCGCGACCGCGGCCCAGAACCCGAGGAACCGCAACGGTGGTGCGAACAGCCGTCGGCTGAGGTCGAACGAAGCCGATCCGAGGCGTTCGAAGCCGTTCGTCGTTTCGTCGATGGTGGAGGGGCTTGATATGTGTGGCACCGTACTCGATCACTGGTTGGAAGGGTCATATAGCCTACAGAGCCTTCGCGTTCTTTCGTGGTATTTCACCTGTAGATGGTGGGCACACCGATGTTTCACGAAGCCTTAAAATCAGTCGAGACTGTTTATCATTCGATCTGACTCTTTCTCTTCGCTCGTTCGGTCCCTTCCGATTCCGCCGGTATTTTCTCACCCAATGGCGGTGTACACCGGGTGATTCGGCCGGGGAGACCGATCGTCGACGAAGAGCGCCGGTTCGAGCGACGGCACGCGCGAAAGGCAGAAGCGCTGCTAGCTCGGTGAACCGTCCGTCATGGCCGTGTGATGATCGGAAACAGAAGCTCAGTGCGATTCGCTCGTCCGTCGAACGGTACTCGCCGTTCTTCGTGTCGTAGATCGTCGGAAGGGGGAATGTAGCGCGAGTGTGCGTGGTCTCGGCCGAATACCCACTATGAGTGATCAGTACAGTTGACCGAGTACGCCACTCGCGTATCTTACCCTTGCTCCTCTAGTGACCTTACTATGCACTCCCTTATGCGGCGATAATGACCCCCTACGAGGGCAGGTTGATGGTTTTATGCCGTCGACTGACCGACCGTTCTACATGGCTGATCTCAATCCCATCGCGAAGCGAATCCACAACGTGAGTCCCGATCCGGTTCGACTGTCGCTCGACGACGGTACGACAGGTGTCTTTCAGTTCAACGGGACCGAGTTCTTCCAACGGGAGTTCCGGGCGGAAGGGACACGCGACGGCGACGACGCGACGTATCGCCTGATCACGTCCGAGGACAACAGTGCCGTCCTCGTCGGGCGGAGCGGACCCGACGACGACGGATGGACGATGATCGGCGAAGTGGTCGAAGCCGAGCGGAGCGAGTGACGACGGCATCGACTCCGTTCTTTACAGGCATCACTCGTCGCGCGTCAGGTTCAGTGCCGTTCGAACGTGGCCGCGGAGTCGTGGCAGTTCGCTGCGGGCCGCTCGCTGCTTGATGAGTAAGAACCCGGCGAAGATGAACACGAAGCCGACGCCGGTGGTAGTATCTGGCGTGTGGCGGAGCAGTGCCCACCCGGTGAGCGCCGCAAAGATCGGCGAGACGTAGGAGACGAGGTTGATCTGTACGGGGCCGAGTCGGTCGAGCAGGTCGAAGTAGATGAGGAATCCGACGGCGCTCGCCCCGATCGAGAGATAGAGCATCGCCGACAGGGCTTCGAGATTGCCCCACGGGATTCCGGCCCACGACTCGCCGAGCGAGAGCGAAATCGCGTGCATGAGGACCGCACCGCCGAGCATGGACCACGCCTCCATCGATTCGATCGGCATCTGGGCGTCGATACGACGGGTCAGAACACCGCCCAGCGCGAACGATGCAGCGGCCCCGAAGACGAGTAGCTTCGCGACGAATCCATCGCTTAACGTCAACAGGTCGTTCGGATTCGGGTTCGCGAGGACGATCGCACCGACGAGTCCGAGAACGACGCCGACGAGACCGGCCGTACTCAATCGTTCTTCGGGGAGGAAACCGCGCGCGAACCCGGTGGTCAGCACCGGTGACAAACTGACCAGCACCGCTGCAGAAGCACTAGAGACCGCGGGATTGCGCTCACCGATGAAGAGCATCGTGTGATAGGCCGCGATGAGCAGTACGGATCCGATGGCCACGACGGTCCACTGTCTCCATCCGTGCGGAATCGGGTCGTCGAGCCGATACCACGTGTACGCCAACATGAGTATCCCCGCGATGTCGTATCGAACGGCTGCGAAGAACACTGGCGGAAAGTACAGTAACCCCGCTTTGATCGCCATGAAGGCGGAGCCCCAGAGTGCAGCGAGAACGACGAACGCGGTGGCGTTCCGATACCGTGTCACACAGGAAATCCCTTCGCTCTCCGGGTTAACGTTTCGTTCCCGGTCAACACGGCCAAAATCCGCAAGCGATCGGCGGGGTCACGGGTGTGACTACTGCTTCTGGATATCGTGGACGTTGATGCGTTCGGTCTTCGGGACGTCCCAATTCAGACTCGATCTGACACCGTAGACGCTGTACTGCTGATTCAGGAAAATCCACGGCGCCTGATCGTGTGCGAGCTGACTCGCTTGTTCGAGCGTTTTGGTCCGCTCTTTCCCGTTCTGGTCGTACGCGTTCTTGAGGAGGGTGTCGAACTTCTTGTTTTGCCACGTCGACAGGAGCCCGTCGGAAGCCAGCAGCGTCTGCATCACCAGTCCGCCGTCGAACGTCGGTTCGTTCCACCCGGCGAGATACAGTGGCGGAATCTTGCTCGGGTCGCCGGAGAGCAACTGATTGACCAGCGACGCAAACGACTGCTTTTTCAGCGTCGCCGAGACGTTCGGTAGTTCGTCGATGTAACCGACGACCGCCTGAGCGATTTCGACGCCCTTGAGGTAGCGACCCTCGGGAACGTGTAACTCGATCTTGGAACCCGCGTGGCCGCTCTGCTCGATGAGTGTCGTCGCCTTCTTCTTGTCGTACGGGTAGGGCGTGACGGAGTCGTTGTAACCCGTGAAGTCACTCAGCACTGGTTGTCCGGTCTGCGAGCCGAACCCACCGAGGACGTTCTTGACGATACTGCTGAGGTCGACCGCGTAGTTTAGCCCTTGTCTGAACTGCAGGTTGCTGAACGGTTCGACGTCGGTCCGCATCGCGGCGTACATGATCCGCGTGCTCGGTGCGGCAGCAACACGGGCCTGCTTGCTGTTGTTGATCCGTTGTGCGCCCTGTGGCGGGACGTTGGTCACGACGTCCGTCTTTCCGGCGAGCAGGCGGTCGACGTTCGCACTCGCGTCGCTGTTGGCCTCCAGCGTGAATGTGGTGACCGCCGCGGCATCGCCCCAGTAATCTTTGAACCGATCGAAGGTGAGTGTCCCGTCGTTACTGATCGACGACACTCTGTACGGGCCGGTCCCCATCGCGTTGCTATCGACGTAGGACTCACTATGCGCCGTCGTCCACTTCTTCTGCATCACGCTCCCGTAGTTCGCGAACTCGGAGAAGATGACCGGGTTGAGTCCGTCGGAACTCACTTCGACCGCCTCGTCGCCGACTTTGGCTTTCGCTCCGATCACGCCGTTGAACAGCCCTCGTTGCGGGCTGTTGATATCGACGGACTTCTGGACGATCCGGTTGACGCTGTACGCGATGTCGTCGGGCGTGAGTTCGTCGCCGTTGTGGAACGTCACGCCGGACCGGATCTGAAAGCGAACCTTGTTTCCGCTGTCGAGACGCTGGTACTTCGTCGCGAGTCCGGGCTTGATCTTTCCTTTTCCGTCCTGCGTTAGAAGGCCCTCGTAGACTTGCAGCGTCGCGGTTTCGGTCGGCGTGTCGATGTGTGCGTGTGGATCGAGGCCGAAGGGTGGGAGGCTTTGTGTGACCGTGAGCGAGAACGACTTCTGTTCCGTCGTCGTCGTCGTCTCGGTCACGTTCTGCGTCGTCTTTTTCGGTTCCGTCGTCTTCTTCGTCTGCGTCGTATTGGATGTCTCACCACCGTTGGGGGTCGTCGACGGAGTGTCACCACCTTTCGAGCACCCCGCCAGCGCGGTCATCGCCGCGGCCCCCCCAGCCAACGTGAGGAACCGACGGCGCGTGGCACGCGTTCGTTTGTCACCAGTCATTGCCGATACTGGGCGATTATCCCGTATATATGCTATGGTACTGCACCTTCAGAAATTCGTATTCGTCGTGATTGTCTCTTCGAAACCACTGCCTAACGGGCATACGTTTATATATGGGTGTGCACAACCTGGCATATGGCCGTTCACGGCCGGTCAACGCTTCGGGATCTGTTCGACGAGTCGCCGACCCCGCACATCGCCCACCCACCGCGGACACACCATCGTCACTTCTACGTCGCGACCGACGGGTCGTATCGCCCCGACGGCGGGGGGCTCGGAATCGTTATCGAGACACGCGACGGCGAGCGCGTCGCTCGCGTCGCTGTCTCCGACCCGGCACCGAACAACAACGTCTCCGAGTATCGTGCGCTCCACCTCGGTCTCGACGTGCTTGCGGCGCGCGCACCGCGAACCGCTAGCGTCGGTGTCCTGATCGACCACGACGAACTCGCCGCGAACGTCAACCGGACGGTTCTATCGAGGATCGACGGCGAGTGGAGCACCGAGCGACCGGTCTCTGTTCCGCCGGGAAGCGAACACCACTGGCGTGGCATCGAGGCCCGGATCGCCGGATTCGACGAACTTCGCGCGGCCAGAATCGCCAGTCGGGACAACCCCGCCCATCCGCTCGCCAACGCGCCGACGGAGTATGCTCACGTTAACCGCCAGCCTGCGCGGTGTGTCCTTCCCGATCCGCCCGCCCGAGACGCCGGAACGCAGATCCCGCCACCTTCGCGTGCGGATCGACAGGCGAGCGACTGAGACGACGGGCCAAGCCGCCCGCTCTCGTTCGCCCCGGATTCCATCGGGGAGAAAGTTGACAACGGGATCCGTCTAATCAGCGGACATGCCATCACGGGCGACGCGTTCGTATTATCTGGGAAGACGACCCGCCCCGCCGCTCGCCGCGACGGTTCGACGTCGGTTCCGAGCACTCGTGACGCTGTTTCTCGTCGGTACTGCGGTCGGTTTTCTCGCGATCCGATTCTCCGGTGTCGACCTCGTGGCGGCGGCGAACGCGACCTACGACCCCCGTTCGTTCTCGACACTGGTGTCCACGCCGTTCACGACACGACTGCTCGACCTCGAAACGGGCAGTCTCGTCGGACTGCTCGCGGTCGTAGTGACGACGCCGCTGTTTGCCGCCGCCGAGCACGAGTGGGTCAGACTCCGAGATGGCGCGTCCGCCTTCCTCGTCGCCGTCGCCGCCGGTCTCGTCGGGGCACTCCTCGCTGTGACCGTCGGCGTCGACTTCGTCCGCTCGCTCGTGGCGAGCGGCCTCGTGTCGACGA
Organism: Haloferacaceae archaeon; assembly: GCA_963715525.1. Lineage (GTDB taxonomy): Archaea > Halobacteriota > Halobacteria > Halobacteriales > Haloferacaceae > MFD01721-c6. Next base: position 2,335,624 of record OY970248.1, on the reverse strand, counting down.
CCCAGACGGGCGGGCGATACTGGCTGGCGGAACTCGCAGTGTGCTTCCCGGTCGTCTCGGCGGTCGGGTTCGCTCTTCCGGCGACGCTCGTCGGTGCAGTCCGGGCGAACCTCGTCGGACGGCGCTGGACGGGGAAAGGCCGGGGCGTCGCCGTCCTCTCTACGCTGGTGTTCGTCAGCGTCTACTCGCCGACCGATTCGGTGACGTTCGTCGTCAGCGCCACGCTGGTCCTCGGTGGCCTCGTCCTCGGATTCGGGTTGCTAGAGTTCGACGTCTACTGATCGGTATCGCTCAGACTCGAGAACTTTCAGGTACCGGATCACCTCGAAAGCCCCTGACCGCTCGCGGTCGCTGCGCGACGTCCCCTCGCTCACGGCGTTCGCTGAAGGGCCGCGCAGACACGTCCCGTCGGCGCGAGCGGCCAACACGGACGGCACCGAAGGTCCGGCCCGGAGTGGACAGACGAACCGCTCGTGTACTACGGGCACCGCTCGCACAAAACTCCGATCTTCGCGAACAGTGCGAGCGAAGGCTCTCGGAACTCCGCTCTGACGGTGGACAAAAAAGGTCGCTCGCTGATCGCTCGCGGTACTTACTCGTCTTGGGCGTCGACGACGGCGACACCAGCAAGGTTGACGATGTCTTTGACTTCGTCGCCGCGCTGGAGGACGTGGACGGGTTTGTCCATCCCGACGAGCATCGGGCCGATGGCCTCCGCACCGCCGAGGCGCTGGAGGAGTTTGTAGCCGATGTTACCCGCTTCGAGGTTCGGGAAGATGAGGACGTTCGCCGGGTCGTCGAGTTCCGAGAACTCGTAGGTGCCGTTGAGGATCTCTTCGACGACGGCCGTGTCTGCCTGCATCTCACCGTCGACCGGGAAGTCGACCTCGGGGTCGTCGTGGAGGATGTCGACTGCGTCACGTGGTTTGATCGTCCCCTCGTTGACGACGCTGCCGAAGTTCGAGTACGACAGCATCGCCGCGCGCGGTTCGACGTTGAACCGGCGTGCGAGGTCCGCGGTGTGCTTCGTAATCTCGGCGAGGACGTCCTCGTCGGGGTCCATGTTCACCGTCGTGTCCGCCGCGAAGATGACGCGGTTCTTGAAGGTGAGCATGTACACCCCGGCGGCGTAATTAGCGTCTTCTGCCGTACCGATGACCTGAAGCGGCGGACGGAGCGCCGACGGGTAGTGGTGAGTCAACCCCGTCAGGAGCGCGTCCGCGTCGCCCTGCTCGACCATGACGCTGCCGAAGTAGTTCGTGTCCTTTCGGATGAGTTCGCCCGCTTCGTTGCGGGTCACGCCCTTGCGGCGGCGGAGTTCGTGGAGCCGATCGGCGTACTCCTCGTAGTCGTCGTCGCGCGGATCTGCGACGACCGGCGAGAAGTCGAGTCCGAGGTCGTCGGCCGTCTGCTCGATAGCCTCGCGGTTGCCGATGAGGACCGGGTCGGCGATTCCCTGCTCTTGGAGCTGGTAGGCAGCCCGGATCATCTTCTCGTCGGCTCCTTCGGCGAGGGCGACACGCTTCGGGTTGGACTTCGCCTTGTTGAGGACGACGCGCATCATCTCGCGCGACTTCCCGAGGCGGGCTTCGAGCCGTTCGCGGTAGGCTTCGACGTCGAGTTCGGAGCGGGCCGCGCCGCTGTCCATCGCCGCCTGCGCGACGGCGGGCGCTTCTTCGAAGAGGACGCGCGGGTCGAGCGGTTTCGGAATGATGTACTCGGGGCCGAACTGGAGCGGCTGGTCGCCGTAGGCTTTGACGACCGCGTCCGGCACGTCCTTCTTGGCGAGGTCGGCCAGTGCGCGCGCGGCGGCGACTTTCATCTCCTCGTTGATCTCGGTGGCGCGGACGTCGAGTGCGCCCCGGAAGATGAACGGGAAGCCGAGCACGTTGTTGACCATGTTCGGGTAGTCGGAGCGACCGGTCGCCATGATGACCGTGTCGTCGCGGGCGTTTTTGGCGTCCTCGTAGCTGATCTCGGGATCGGGGTTCGCCATGGCGAAGACGATGGGGTTGTCGGCCATCGACCGGACCATGTCCTGGCTGACGATGCCGCCGACCGAGAGGCCGACGAACACGTCCGCACCCTCCATCGCACCCGCGAGGTCGCTCGGTTCGACGTCGCGTGCGAACTCCCGTTTGTACTCGTTGACGTCGCCGTTGTCGGCGCGCTCTTGCGTGATGACGCCGTCGGAGTCACACATCGTGATGTTCTCTTTCTTCGCACCGAGAGAGACGTAGAAACGGGCGGAGGCGATGGCAGAGGCACCTGCGCCGGAGAAGACGATCTTCAGGTCCCCTAGCTCTTTGTCGACGAGGTCGGCGGCGTTGACGAGCGCCGCGCCGGAGATGATGGCCGTCCCGTGCTGGTCGTCGTGGAAGACGGGGACGGACATCTCCTCGCGGAGTCGCTCCTCGATCACGAAACACTCGGGAGCCTTGATGTCCTCTAAGTTGATGCCTCCGAAGGTCGGTTCCATCGCCGAAACCGACCGGACGATGTCCTCGGCGTCGGACTGGTCGAGTTCGATGTCGAAGACGTCGATGTCGGCGAACCGCTTGAACAGGACGCCTTTGCCCTCCATGACCGGCTTGGACGCCTGCGCGCCGATGTTCCCGAGTCCGAGCACTGCGCTCCCGTTCGAGACGACGCCAACGAGGTTCCCCTTCGCGGTGTACTCGAAGGCGCACTCTGGGTCGTCGTTGATGTCGCGACACGGGGCGGCCACGCCGGGCGAGTAAGCGAGGCTGAGGTCACGTTGCGTGTTCGTCGGCTTCGTCGTCTCGATGGCGATTTTCCCCGGCGGTTCTTGCCGGTGGTACTCTCGCGCATCGTCGTCGAGTCCCATGTTCGCGGACACTCCGGGCGATGGCAAAAATCTATCCGTGTGTGTCGAGTTTGCAGTTCGACGATCGTCGAATACTGGTAGGCGGCCGTCGATTCGATCTGGGTGGACACTCGATCCGTCCGAGTGCCCGCCCGATCTGTCCGGGCGGTCACCCGGTCAGGTCGATCGGTCGTCGACTCCGTTGTCGGTCTCGTCGTCAGCGTCGTGCGGCCAGACGAAGTCGTTTCCGGAGCTACCGCGTTCGTCGCTACCGCCGATGCCGCTGTTTCCACCGCGACTGCCGTTTCTGTCCTCTCTGCGATCTCCGCCGTCCCCGTCGTCTCCGTCGTCGCCCGTCGATCCGACGCCGTCACCGACGTCGTCCCCGCCGTCCGGGAGCAGGTCGAAGCGCGGGTTCGCGTATCCCAGCACTGCGAGTTCGTAGGTCGTGACGAACGTCCGTGCGACGATCCTGATCGGGAACAACACCGCGAGGAGGAGGAGGACGAACAGCACGACGACGACGACGTACGCAGCGATGCCCGCCGGTGACGCGAGGGCCGCAGTCGGTCCGCCGAACACGGAGGCGACGCCGACCCCGACCAACAGGCCCAGCAGAATGACGATCGCCGCGAGCAACCCGCCGACGAAGAGCGCTCCGATCGAGACGACGAGCGTGAGCACCCAGTGGGCGAGCAGGTAGACGAAGAACTGCCATCCGTTTCGCCGAAGCGTCGGCCAGAACCGACGCCACGCCGCGAGCACGCCCACGTCCTCGCGGATCATTACGGGGACGACGAGCTGTTTCGTCAAGCTCATGAAGATACCGAATAGGAGCGCAGCGAGCGCGTACACGACGCCGATGGCGGCGAGAACTGGGATGTTCAGGTGGACGATGTAGTCGATACCGATCCTCCCTTCGAAGACGAGTATTCCGTAGACGATGATCGGCGAGAGCAGGATCGCGAGGAAGATCAACTCGAAGAAAAACAGCCGAATTCCCCTGCCGAACCGTCGGACGAACGGCCTCCAGACGCGAACCTCGTCGGTTCGAATCACGTCGACGAGTACGAATCGCATCACGAAGGAGATAATGGCAAACAGTAACACGATGGCTACAATGATCCCGGCCACCAGTATGAGCGTGTTAGTGAGTGGAATCGACGGGACAGTGCCAGTCGGAGCGGTCGGTTGGCTCGGCTGATATCCGGGGATGTTCGAGATGGGCGACTGGATGTTGACTCCTCCCGAGCTGGGCCAGCCGAGGAAGAACGTGATGACGGCGAGTCGGAACCACCGCCGGAAACTGAACGGGAAGAGGAATCGACGCGTGGCACCGACCGCGTCGTCCAATCCATCGAGGGCGTACCAGGACATACCGGACGATGTGTTCACGTTCTTAAATAGATTCCTCGGCAGTGTCAAATTCCGTTTGCATGTCCGGCTGGGTTGTCAGCGATCGGGTGGTGGTTTCGTCCGCCGACGAGGGGATGAAATATCTCTGAAGAGAACAGTCCGTGATCGGAAACGAACGTCGTCTCCCTGTTCGTCCGGTCACCCGTCCGAACTCCGGTCGAGGGCTTCGAGCACGGTCGGCCGATAGACCACGATCAAACCGAACAGCGCGAGCAGGCCCCCGGTGACGTACCACCGCAAGCCGACTCCGTCGTCGGTACCGAACGTAAACCAGCCGAGCGCCGTGACGACCGTCGCGAACGAAGCGAGCAGTCCGCCGACCGCTCTCGTCGAGAGGTCGACGTGAGGGCCGACGATCAGCGCCAACGCGAGGAGCGCCAGCGCACCCAACGGTACCACGAACTCGGGCGAGAGCACTCGTTCGGATGCGAGAGCGACCTCGACACCCGCAACGAGCGCGCAGACGAGCAACAGGAGTATCCCGTCCGATCGGTCGTCGAGGTCGGGGCTGACGAGCCGATGGCCGAAGAGCGAAGCGACGATGACTGCCCAGCCGAGGGCGTGGACGACGTCCGCGCTCGTGGTCGCATCCAGCAGGTTCCGGACGAGCACACCGGCGATGAGCAGCGTGATCAGTCCGCCGGCTACGAGTCGCCGCGTGTCGAGACAGTCCCACGGCGTCCACCCCATGATCGAGACAACAGGGACAATCGACAATTACCTAGGGGATCTCCCGTCGGTGTCTCCGTTGTGACCTGAGCCCGAGGTTTCGATCAATCCTGATAGAGGATGTCGTGACACTCGACTGACGACTCGCCGTCGGAGGCTTCGACGGTCTCCGACGGCCACTCGCCCGTCTTCGTCAGCACTTCGGGTCCGTCCTCGGTGACGAGGACCGTATCCTCACACTTCGCGCCGCGGACCGTCGGGTTCCACGCGTAGCCCGTCGGTACTCGAACGGGGGTGTCGTTATCGGGTGTTCCGAACCACTCGCGACCGGCGTAGCCCGCCGCGCCGCCCTGATGGTGCTTCTGCCACTCGCCCGGTTCGTCGACGTGATCGTAGGCGGCCTGAATCTCCGCGAACACGTCGCCCGCGGTGCCACCGGCTTCGGCGACGGTCCGCGTCGCACCGAGCGCCGTCGCGGCGACGACCGACGCCTTCCGGTGGCGCTCTGCCAGCCACTCCGGCGGGTCGAACGCGACGGTCCGGGTGACGCTCGCGTAGAGGCCGCCGCGCTCGGCCGTGATCGAGAGCAGGGCGTAGTCGCCCAACTCGGCGGTCGTCGGCGTGTAGTGGCGGTACCGCTGGGCGCGCTCGGCGCCGCCGACGAGGACGACGGGGGCGTTGATGTCGTACGTCGACAGCGAAATCTGCAGGGCGGCGGCGACTTCGAGTTCCGTGTCGCCGGATTCGAGTTGGCGGCCGACGCTCTCGATGGCCGCGGCGGCCTGTCGACCGAGCGTGCGATATCGTTCGATGTCGACCTCGGTCAGGGGTTGTCGGAGCGGCGAGGCGTCGACGCCCTCGAAATCGGCGACGTCGAAGTCCGCCGCGGCGGGTTCGGGCGAGTAGTCGGCGACCGCCTCGGCGAGCGACGAGTCGTACCAGTCGAAGGTCTCCACGTCGAAGGCGTCGGGAAGTTCTTCGTCGGTGAGCCGACCGGCTTCGATGTTGTCGGTCACGACGCGGAAGTCGCCGTCGTATCCCGCGGCGGCGACGCCGACATCGCTGTCGCCGTCGACGACGTTGTCGCCGCCGGTGAGCCACGCGAAGGAGTTCGGACGGGCGAACCAGACGGCTTCGAGGTCCTGTTCGTCGAGGTACTCGTCGAGTCGATTCCGGCGCGTTTCGAGACGGTCGTCGGTCATAACTCACCGTTCGAGGGGGACGGTTTCAAAGCTACGGGCTCCGACAGTCAGGCGACCGGATCTTCGTCGGCGACGATCCGCTCTTCGATTTCTTCGGCGCTCGAACCGTCGAGTGCCGACGTCGCGAGGAGGTGACCGCCGATGGTCGTCGGGCTGATGACCGTGTCGGCTCCGGCCCGACGGAGTTTCTCGCTGTTCTCGCGGTGGGTCGCCGCGGCGACGATCCGAACGGTCGGGTTCAACTGACGGGCCGTCAGCACGGCCAGTGCGTCCTGTGCGTCCTCGTTCGTCGCCGCGACGACGGCGCGCGCGCGGTCGATCTTGGCTCGCGTGAGGGCGTCCTCGCCGCTCGGATCGTCGGTGAGCACGTCGAACCCCTCCTCGGCGAGCAACCGGGCGCGCTCCGGGTCCGGCGTGATGAGGAGCACCTCCGACTTGGCCGCGAGTTCTTCTAAGATCGGTTCGGTCAGGTCCCCGTAGCCGAGCACGAGAACGTGGTCGTCCAGGAGTTCGAGTTGTGATTCGGTCATGCGTCCGAGTACCTTTGAGATGCGGGCCTCGATGGCTGGCGTGAGTAAGACCCCGACCGCGAGGGCGAAGCTGGTGACGTTGACGACGAGCAACGACACGTCGAACAGTCGCGCGGTGGTCGTCTGCGGGCTGATGTCACCGTAGCCGACGGTGCTGCCGGTGACGATGGTGAAGTAGAAGGCGTCGGCGAGGTTGTTCACGGCCGCGTTCGAGAACTGATCACGCAGCGCGTAGGTGCCGACGGTGCCGTACACCAGCGCGCCGACGAGCGCGACGAGCGCCGACCACTGGGTCGTCGTCAGGTCGAGCGGGCGCCGGAAGTGGTTGCGGTTGAGGAGCAAGACGGCGATGGTCACCACGGAGAGGGCGACGACGAGCAGCGGGTAGAACCCGGCCGCCCGGGTCTGGAGGTACCCTTGAACGACCGTCACGGCGAGCAGTACGAGCGTGATCGCCCATCCGACGCGATAGCCGCGCCGGAGCGTCAGTGAACTCAGGATGAGGAGGAAGCCGGTGAACGTGCCGGTGAAGCCCGCGGTCTGCCCGACGACCATCGGGACGAGCGGCGCCAACGCTCCGACCGTCGCGCCCGCGATGTTGACGACGCCGGTCACGACCGAGAGCGCCGCGACGAGCAGCGTCAACGTGACGGCTGCTCGCGGTCCGAGAAAGGCTCGCCTCGTTCCGAGACTCCCCCACCTCACGTCCATGTCGGGCGTCTTCACGGCGACCGAGGTAAAAGCGACCGATTCGGTGGCGGCGTTGACATCACGAGTCGATACGATCGGGAGACGATCCGACCCGCAGCGGTAACTGTTTATCAGTCGCGCGTTTGGTGGCCCGCATGGCTTCGTTCCCAGTACAGGTGCTCCTGGGATTGTATCTCGGACTGCTGGCCGGGATCGTTCCGGCGCTCGTCGCCGGAATTCTCGGCTTCGTGTTCAAGTACTTCACCGACGTGAGTATTCCCGGATTCGGTGTCGTCGTTCTGGCGCTCGCCATCGCGGGCGTCAACGGCGGCCTGATGGCGCTGAGCGACAAGACGATCACGAGGAACCAGAACAGCGTCGCCCTCGTCGTCGCGATCGTCGTCGTCCTGATGGTGACCCTCTACGCCCACGCACAGGGGGACAAACTCGGGGCGGATCTCCCTCGCCGGTTCACGATCCGTCAGTTAACGGAGCGCACGCTCTCGACGGACGTCGTCGAACTCGTCGGCGGTCGCGGGCAGGTCCGCGTCACCGTCGCGGGCGACGTCGGCGACGTGGAAGGCTACCCGCCGCTCCCGACCGAACTCCGGACGGAGATCCGCGAGGGCGAGTGGACGTTCCCCGCGGACGTGCCGCTCTCCGAACTCGAAACCAGACTCGCCGACCGACTTCGGTCGGATTACGATCTCGCCGACGTGTCTGTCCGTCTCGACGAGCGCGCACGGGCGACGCTCGCCGCCGCGCCGCCGAGTGGTGGACTCTCGAAACGCGTCCCCGCCGGATCGCGCGCCGTCTCGTTCACGACGCTCGTGCCGACGGGCCTCGCCCGCGGTGAAACCGTCCGTCTCACGACGCCTGACGGGATGATCGAGGGGACCGTCGTCAGCGCGAAGTCGACCGCGAACAGATCCGAGACGACGACCGACGCGACTGACTCGGCGGCGACCGATGGAGGGACGGACTCGATACCGAGCAATCTTGCACCGCCTGCACCCGTCGCAGACGGCGGCGAGGGGCGGGTCACGATTGCGGTCGACCGGGCGGCGGCAGTGACGCTTCTCGAAGCCGACGAGGTCACGCTCGTCGTCACCTCGCAGGGAACGCGACGCGAGTTCGAACTCACCACTCTGTTGCGACGGGCGGGCAAGCGATTCCGGCGCGTCCGGGTCGTCTCTGACGGGCCGCTCGACGGCAACACCATCGGCGAGGCGTCCGTTCTCGACACGTACGATGTCGCGATCCTCGCGGTCAAAGACGAACGGTGGCGGTTCGCACCTCGCGGCGAGACGGAACTGGAGGCGGGCGACGAACTGTTCACCGTTGGGACGCGGGAGGCGCTCGACACGTTCTCCGAGGTGGCCGCGTGATCCTTCAGTCGGCGACCACGACGAAAGCGACGACCACGTCCGCGGGAGGAAACACGACTCACACGCTGGTCAAGGACCTCGTGAGAATGTTCCAGATACCGATCGCCGGCGTCGTCGGCTTCTTCTTGCTCTCGGTCGTCGTCGTCGGGATCTGCGCGTTCGCCTACCGCTGGTACTTCGGACGCCGCGTTCCCGACGGCGTCGCCGCGCTCGTCGGGGTGTCGGCGGTCGTCCTCGTCCTGAACGCGCTCGCGTTGGGCGTCTCCCTCGGTACCATCATCTCGGGCCAGTCGACGACGAACGTGTTCGACGTCTCGAACGTGCTCCAGAACATCGTCTCGCTCCTCGCGGCGCTCGCGGCGACGCCGATCGGGGTTCGAGGCGGCGACGTCGCGGCGGCGAGTCTGACCGGAACCGGCGTCGGCCTCGATGGAGAACTCCGGACCGTCGTCCGCTCGGCCGGTCGGGTGACGCCCGTCAAACTCCCCGAGGAGATCGAAGACATGGACGACCACGATCCCGTGATCGACAAAACGAAAGCGGAAATCGCCGGGAAGACGCTGCTCTTCCCGCGCCGTCTCACGGTCGACGAACTCCGCGACAGACTCGTGACGAGGTTGAAAGACGACTACGGGGTGGGCTACGTCGACGTCGAACTCGACGACGACGGCAAGGTCGAGTATCTCGCGGTCGGCAGTCGGTTGCTGGGCATCGGCCCGACGCTGGCACCGGGTACGGCGGTTATCGCCGTCCGTGCCGATCCGGCCAACGGGGCGAGCACCGGCGATCTCGTGCAGGTCTGGAGCGACGGCGACGACCCCTCGCGCGTCCTCACGGCCGAACTCCGTGGCACCGCAGGCGACGTCGTCACGCTCGCTGCAGACGAAGACGAGATGAAACGGCTCGACCCCACGACTTCCTACCGCCTCGTCACTCTTCCGACCGATCCACGCGCTGACCGCGAGTTCGCCTCACTCCTGCGCACCGCCGACGAGACGATGGGTACCGTCTCGGTCGACGAGGGAAGCGCGCTCGCGGGAGCGACCGTCGGCGACGTCGGGGCGACGGTGGCGGCGATCCGCCCGGCCCGCGGAACCGTCGAAGCGATTCCGAAGCGCGGACGGACGCTCGCGCCCGGCGACACGCTCTACGTCGTCGCCCGACCCGAGGCCCTGCGACGCCTCGGCGGTGACGGGGAGGCGCAATCCTCTTCCATCACCGGCCGGGAGTAGCGAGTATGGAGTGGAAACTCTTCGCCGACCTCGCCGAACTCGCGGGCGACCGTCACGTCACGGTCGACGTGGGCGACGACGCCACCGTCGGCGACGCCCTCGACGCGCTGCTCGACGCACACGCCCCCCTGAAGACGCGCGTTTTAGACGACGACGGCGACGTCCGCGACCACATCAACGTCCTCCGCAACGGCCAGAACGTGTTCGAGGCGGACGGACTCGACACGCCCACCGAACCCGGCGACGAACTCGCGCTGTTTCCGCCGGTTAGCGGTGGATAGTTCCTCGGTTACTGTAGCGGTGTTAAGTGAGAGTAGGCGGTCGTCGAAAGCTACTGTTCAGAGGTGACTGAAACGACTCCGAAAGCCCCCGTGCTTTCGACTCGGGGGCCTCGCTGTCGCGCGAGAGCGAAGCTCTCGTGAACGGCCGCCTGCGTCGAGAGCACGGCCCCGTTCAGTCCCGCCGCAGTGGCTGGACGGACCACGCTGGGTGGGACTGAACGGGGTTCTCGTGAGTTCGGGAGGACGAACGAGAGCGACTGGGGGCTTTCGAGGTGGTATCCTCGTCCCGTGTTTCCTGGTCTACTGGTGATTCGCGGAAGTCTCGATACCCACCAACGTAGCAGTTTCTCGATCGGTTTGAACTGTACTGACCGATTCAGAGGATGAATTCAGCACGTGGCTATCGACGCGATCGTGTTGAACGACCCGGCTGCTGTTCCCAATCTGTGAACTGAACTACTGACCTGATAGATATCCCTCACGCCACTGGTTAACTATTGTAGGGAGGACGATTCCGACGCCAACCAGAATCGCAAGCTGGGTGATTACATCCAGTTCCATCAGGAATGCACCCCACCAAAGGGCTGCGGCGATCACGATGAAGATGACCGTGATTCGGGTATCTGGGGACACCATAATATCAGACAATACGTTAGACTAGATAATAAATAGAATCAACGAGAAAATCACTAACCTACCTTTTCGATTTAGCACTCCATCAAATCCGACGTAGTGGTGAATAAGCGCTCTGTATCTCGCACGACGGTTCTGACAGTCACTGGAGTATCGAGAACCGAAATCCGCATTCTTCCGCTACCGCCGACGAGCAATCCATTCGTCGAAGCACGCTGCCGATTACTCGTCTCCGCCCTCATCGAGTACCTTACTCGCCAACGTCGGCACGAACGTCCCGATGTCGGTCACCATGCCGACCGCCTGCGAACTGCCGCGGTCGAGCAGTTGCGTGACCGTCGCGGGGTTGATGTCGACGCAGACGACCCGCGTGGTCGACGGGAGACAGTTGCCGACGGCGACGGAGTGGAGCAGCGTCGACAGCATCAAGACGAGGTCGGCCTCGTGGGCCTGCTCGCGGATGGCGTTCTGAGCCTCGACGGTGTCGGTGATCGTGTCCGGAAGCGGACCGTCGTCGCGGATCGATCCCGCGAGGACGAAGGGCACGTCGTTGGTGACGCATTCGTACATCACGCCGCTCCCGATCAGACCCTCCTCGACGGCCGCTTCGATGCTTCCCGCGCGGACCACTTCGCTGATCGTGTAGATGTGGTGCTTGTGGCCCTTTCGGGGGTGTTCGAGCGTCTCCATGTCCATCCCGAGCGACGTACCGTAGAGGCCGCGTTCGATGTCGTGGGTGGCGAAGCCGTTGCCCGCCGAGAGCATGTCGACGTAGCCCTCGTGGATGAGTCGCGCGAGGTCGTCGCCCGCGCCGGAGTGGATGAGCGCCGGTCCGGCCACGACGAGAACCTTCCCGCCGCGCGCTTTCGTCTCGGTTATCGCCTCGGCGACCTGTCCGATCAGCGACTCGGAGGGTCGTTCACTGCTCACTCCGCCCTGCATGAAGCCGAAGGGACCGGAACTCCCCCGCGGCCGCTCGGGCGGTTCGACGCGAATCCCCGCCTCGCCGGTGACGACGCGGTCGCCCTCGCGGATGGCGTTGAGAACTTTCGTGTAGGCGCGGACGCCGGCTTCGTTCCCGCTCTCGTCACCCTCGTCGTCGTGGTCCTCGACGACGATGGCGCAGTCCATCTCGATGTTCTCGACGGGTACCCACTCGCCGGCGACGCGGACCTGCGTCGGGTGGTTCGTCGTCGAGTAGAAGCCGGTCGGGACGATTCGGTCACCCGGTGCGGCAGAGAGCGTCGCGTCCATCGGATCGGTGAGCGTCGCACCGGTCTGATGAAGTTCGTGAAGGATCGAGACGAGGTCGCCCTCGTCGTCGGCCATCACGGTCATTCGACAGTACGATTCCTCGTCTTTGTGCTTTCCGACCTCGAACTCCTCGACTTCGAAGGCACCACCCATCTCCATGATGACGACGAAACACCGCTGCATCGTCCCGGAGTCGATGATGTGGCCCTCCAGTTCGACGGTCCGTGCGACAGTCATGGTTGTCGATTGCCCGACGGACGTATCAGGGTTGTGGACCGGCGAACGCCCGCGGCGCGTGTCGGTGAAGCGACCGATTAGAGGTTCGCGTCGAGGAAGGCGAACTGGTGGCCGAGCGCCTGCTCGCGCATCGCGCCGTGGTACGTTCCGAAGTGATCCGATGGCAGCCGAACGAACGTGCCGTTCTCGACGCCCTCGGCCGCGCTCTCGACGGCCGAGACGGGTGCGATGTCGTCTTTCGTACCGCCGAGGAGCAGCGCCGGACACGTCACGTCCTCGACGGCCGAGACGGGTCGGTAGCGGAGCAACGAGAGGAAGACCCGCGCGGGAGTTCGGTCGTGCCGGTAGCTCCCGTCCGGAATCAGTTCGCGCACGCCCGTCCGGGTGTGCTGTCCGCCGAGCGCCGCGAACTCCTCGCCGTTGCCGACGACGGGGACCGTGTACGGCCCGGTGACGAACGACTGGAGTTTGTCGCGGAGTCCGAGTCCGATCGCCTTCAGCGCGCCGACCGGACCTTTCCCGAGGACGAGTGACCGTCCATCGACGATCGGCGACTGAGCGACGACGGCCGAGACGCGCGAGTCGTCGGCTGCAATCTCGAGTACGTGACCGCCCGCGAGACCGACACCCCAGAGTGCGAGTCTGTTCGTGTCGACGTCGTCGAGTTCGCGGACTGCGCCGATGGCGGCCCGCCAGTCGTCGACCTGTCGACTCGGGTTGACGAGGTTCCGGGGTTCTCCCTCGCTGTCGCCGAAGTGACGGTAGTCGAAGAGGAAGACGGCGTACCCGCGCTCGGCGAAGCGCTCGGCGAACGTGGGTAGTCCCCACGTTCGCTCAGTGGCGAAGTCGCCCGCCATCACGATCACCGGCGGGCGTTGTGGCCGGTCCGGTCGATAGAGCCAGCCGACGCACTCCTCGTCGCCGCTGTCGAACCGCGCGCGAACCTTCGAGTACTCGAACCGCGACGTGTGACGCTCTCGGACGACGGCACGACTCATGCGTCACCTCCGATGTGACCGCCGTGACTGTTGTCGCCCGTCGACGAATCGACGCTGGTGTCATCGCTCCGTCGCTCGGTCTCCTGCCCGGTTATGTCATCGCTCATGAGCAACGATATGCGCGCCGGGGGCTAAACGCTTACCGCGATTTCGAGCGGGCGGTCTGTGTCGGCGAGGGGATGTCGATCGAGCGCGGATCGCCACTCGCGTTCGCACGAGATCGGACTGCATACAAGGGCGAAAAGCGAAGCATCTACAAAGGCCGGTACATAGTAGCGGGATATGGGATGGAAAGAAGCCGCCGAACCAGTACTGACGCGCATGCCGTCAGTCCGGCGCCCGGAGGGTCATACCCCCTTCAAGCGCAAGCTGGGCTGGACGGCTGGCGTTTTGGTACTGTACTTCTTCCTGACGAACGTACACCTTTTCGGGTTACAGAATCAGGGTAATGACTTGTACGCAGGGTTCCGATCGATTCTCGCCGGTGGGCAAGGATCGGTCCTCCAATTGGGGATCGGTCCGATCGTCACGGCGAGCATCGTGCTTCAGTTACTCGGCGGCGCGGACTTGCTCGGGTTAGACACCGACGATCCCCGAGATCAGGTTCTCTATCAGGGACTCCAGAAGTTACTGGTCCTCGTCATGATCTGTCTGGAGGGTCTGCCGATGGTGTTCGCGGGTGCGTTCCTCCCCGTGAGTTCTACCGTCGCGCAGTCTCTCGGCATCGGGACGGTCGGTGTCCAGACGCTCATGTTCCTCCAGATCGCAGCCGGTGCGATCCTGCTCCTGTTCATGGACGAAGTCGTGAGCAAGTGGGGTGTCGGCTCCGGGATCGGGCTGTTCATTATCGCGGGTGTGAGTCAACGGCTCGTCGGCGGGTTGTTCAGTTGGCAGTCGCTGGGCGGACAGCGCGGGATCATCCCGACGTGGATCGGTGTCGCCACCGGAAACGTCCAGATCGGCTCGCCGCTAACCTCGCAGGGACTCCAGAACATCTTCCTCGGTGATCCGCACCTGCTAGCGCTCATCACGACGCTGCTCATCTTCGCCATCGTCGTCTACACCGAGAGCGTGCGCGTCGAGATTCCGCTCTCCCACGCTCGAGTGAAGGGTGCCCGCGGTCGCTTCCCCGTGAAGCTCATCTACGCGAGCGTCCTCCCGATGATTCTCGTCCGTGCACTGCAGGCGAACATCCAGTTCCTCGGACGCATCCTCTACAGCCAACTCGGGGACGGGATGCCGAAATGGCTCGGCGTCTACAGTAACAGCCAACCGGTCGGTGGGCTCTTCTACTTCCTCGCACCGATTCACCGGCCGCAAGACTGGATGTGGTGGGCCGGCAGCATCTCGACGCCGTGGTGGCAGGTGCTCATCCGCGTCGGACTCGACCTGACCTTCATGATCGTCGGCGGCGCGATCTTCGCGATCTTCTGGGTCGAGACGAGCGGTATGGGTCCCGAAGCGACCGCCCGACAGATTCAGAACTCCGGGATGCAGATCCCCGGGTTCCGCCGGAACCCGCAGGTCATCGAGAAGGTCATGGAGCGGTACATCCCGCAGGTCACCGTCATCGGTGGCGCGCTGGTTGGCCTCCTGGCCGTCATTGCCAACATGCTCGGAACGATCGGGAGCACGTCCGGAACGTCGCTGCTGCTCACCGTGAGTATCACGTACCAACTCTACGAGGAGATCGCAGAGGAGCAGTTGATGGAGATGCACCCGGTGATGCGCCAGGTGTTCGGCGGCGACTGACGCCACGATCACTGCACACCTCGATTTGGAGTCGTATCCGTTCGACTCCACATTTTTTCACGAACTGTCGACGACTCGCGAGCGAATCTTTATCAGATAGCTAACTGACAGTTCGAATGTCTTCTCTCGGCCGTAGCCGCAGCATCGCGCTGCGACCGGCCGGTCGTCACCCGTCACGTGACGAAACGCAATGAATTCAGACGTACACGACGCGCTCGCGTCACGGTTCACGAACCACAGTATCGTCCGTCAACTCCACGACGTCCCGCCTCACGAGGTGTACGAAGTCCGCGTGGAGGGCCGACGCGCCGTCTGTAAGATCGACGTCGGTCCCACGGGAAATGCTGCGATCGAGGGGCGCGTAACTCGACGGATCGGCGACCGAACGACGGTCCCCGTCCCCGAGATTCTACACGTCGGTGACGACTACTACGTCGCCGCCTGGCATCCGAGCGCACCGGCACCCGACGAGGGCCGGGTAGTCGACGAGACGTGGGCCCGCGCTGCGGGTCGTGGGTTGGCGACGCTCCACGACGAAAGCGCCCGGTTAGTGAGCGAGTACGGACAGTTTCGGTTCCGGAACGGCGAACTCGGCGTCGCCGGGCACGATGACTGGCACGCGGCCGCTATCGCGTACGTCCGCCGTTACCGTCCGACTCTTACGCGCTATGGACACGCCGACGTCGCGGCGGCCGTCGTCGACTTTCTCCACGAGCATCCGAACGTCTTCGACGGCGCAGACGGTCCCGTTTGCTGTCACGGGTGGGCGACGCCCGACCACGTCGCCGTGGGGGACGACGGCGTCACCTGCATCGTCGACTTCGAGCACACGATGGCGGCACCGAGCGAGTTCGATTACTGGCGGACCGTCCTCCCGACGTTCGGTGACGACGACGAATCCGCACTGCGAACGTTCCGGGAGGAGTACGAGTCCGTCCGGACGCTTCCGGCGGGGTTCGAACGTCGGCGACCGTTCTACCTACTCTTGAACGAGGTCTACTACTTCGAGTCGCTGTACGTACAGAATCACGGTCAGTCGGAATCGACGACCGCCCGTGCCGAGTGGTTCCGAAATAGCGTCTTCGAAAAGTTAGATCGGCTCTCGTAGGATCGCGGTTCGACGTTTCGTCGGGTCGCTATTCGATTCGACTGCCGCGCGAGAGATCGCGGATCAGGCCGGTGAAGAGTCGTTCTCCGTCGACGACGGTTTCGCCGAAGGTCACGCCGAGTCGAATCTCGTGGCCGTCTCGGTGACGGCCGGGGAGTTCGACCCAATTCCAGTCGATCGCGCGCTCGCCGGTGTCTAGGTAGCGCTGCATACCGTTTCGGTGAACGTCTCGGAGTCGCTCGGGGACGAGCGTCGACAGCGACTCACCAGTCAGTTCGTCGGCGTCGTAGCCGAAGATGTCGTCGGTCGCGTCGCTGACGTACTCGATGGTTCCCTCCTCCGTCGCGGTGATGACGGCGAGGTTGTCGGTCTCAGTGAGCGTCTGAAATCGGACACGGATCCGTTCGAGTTCGTCTCGGGCCTCACGGCTCTCGACGGCGTTTCGGATGCGGTTTGCGAGCAGTTCGTACGTCCCGATGTCGTCTTTCATCTGGTAGTCGGTGACGCCCGCCGAAATCGCGCGGCTGGCGACGTCCTCGCTCCCGTGGCCGGTACAGAGAATGAACGGAACGTCGGAGTCACGCTCACGAATACGTTCGAGGAAATCGAGCCCGGTCATTCCCGGCATGTGGTAGTCACTGACTACGCAGTCGACGTCTCGCCCCAACTCGTCGAACCGAGCGAGTCCGTCTTTCGCACGGCTAAACGTCTCGATCGTCACGTCGTCCAGCAGCTCTCCGACCATCGTGTCCACTAAGTGGCGGTCGCCTGCATTGTCGTCGACATAGAGAATTGTCAAGCTACCTGGCATCGGATCCGGAACAACGCAGTCTACGACGGGTGATTACAAAAGAGACACGACCAATACTCGCTCTTCAGGAAATTTTTATAAGTTTTGATGGAACGGAACAAATCCGCCGGTCCCGGAATCAGCTCTCAGTCAGGGGATTAGACGCTTCTCGGAGCGTGTCTCCGAAGAGACTGAACGCGACGACCGTGAGCGAGAGCACGACGACCGGGACGATCGTGACCCACCACGCACCGAGCGACACGTGTGTGGGGTCGAAGATCACGGTTCGCTGGATTCCCATCGAAATGGAGACACCGAACGATGGGACATTGATATCGGTGAGTTGGAGGTACGAGAGGGCCGCTTCGGTGAGGATGAGCATCGGTATCTGGCGCGTCGCCGCCGTCAGTAAGGTGCTCGCGATGTTCGGGAGGAGATGGTGACGAACGATCGCCAGATCACTCGAACCGGCGCTACGAGCGGCGAGAACGTAGTTCTCTGACCGTCGCTGGATGATCTCGTTTCGAACGACTCGGGCGATCCCGCCCCAGTTCAACAGTCCGAAGATGATCAGGAGGGTCGCGAAGTGTTTGCCGTAGATGAAGTTGGCCATGAGGTAGACCAGGATCGCCGGAACCGTCTGCTGGATGTCCACGTACCGCATCAAGACGGTGTCCGGCCATCCGCGCAAGTAACCCGCAGTCACGCCGACGATCGTCGCGATCGGGATCATGAGCGTCGAGGCGACGAGGCCCATCTCCAGACTCACGCGCGCTCCGGCGACGACGAGTTTGGCGATTCCGCGACCGGTGCTGTCGGTTCCGAGCGGATACCGCCACGTCCCGTAACACTGGCCGTGGTTCACTTGTCCGACGCAGGTGAGTGACGTGTCGATACTGACGTGTTCGAACACCGGCGGCTGGTACAGCGCGTTTATGCTAGCGTGTGGGCGACCCAGTACGATCGGTCCGAACGTCCCGACGACGACGAAAGCGACGACGTACACGAGACTGGCGCTCGCCGGAACGCTCTTTCGAAACTGATCGAGGTACCCCCGAGTCACCTGTCTGTGCCGGACGAGCGGGACGATTACGTAGAAGACGAGCACGAGCCACGCGATGATGAACAACCACTCGTGTGGCTTCGGATACCAGTTTCCGACGACCGGCTTGTACCCAGTGAGGACGAACTGGTGATAACAGTAGAGCGCCGTGACCACGACGAGAGAGACCACGAATCCGATCGTCCGTACACTCGGGCGAGTGCTCGTATGCCCCGGGAGAGTAACGGTCTCGAACGTCGGTCCGGTCGACTCACCTCCATCCGTCGCAGCACGTTCGCCCCTGTTCGGACTCGCTGTCGTGTTGGGCTCGTCAGCGCTCATAGATGTACGCGAGGGGGAAATCGATGAGACAATCCGGAGACGAATAACAGCATGAACGTGACGACGCTGTAACCATACTAATACTTATCAATGGTTCAAATGTATATTTCAGTATCACTTTTACGTCCACGGCTGGTTGTACCGGATTATGTCGACCGAGCAAGCGCCCCCGAACGTGGTGAGAGATGCTCAGCCCGACCGACCGGATGAGGGTGCCGAATGAGTGTTGGCTGGTATCTCGCCCGACGAACCGGGTTCGCAGTGCTCGCGGCCTACCTCGTCCTCAGTCTGACGTTCGTCTTCATCGCCGTTCCCGCCGATCCGAACATCGCCGTCATCGAGTACAACTTGCATCGTCACGGCGTAGGTCAGCAGAAGACACAACAGATCGTTCAGAAGTACAAAGACTCCCGAAACTTAGACGAGCCGCTGTCGCAGCGGTATGTCGATTGGCTCGTGGGCGTCACGACGCTCGATTGGGGGTATTCGTACAGTCAACAGGCCCCGGTTTCCTCCGTGTTGCGCACGCGACTGGGGTACACGCTGGGATACGTCCTTCCTTCGATACTACTCTCGGTCGTCGGCGGTCTCCTGTTCGGAATCTACAGTGCGCTCAGAAGCGACACGCTGCTGGAACGGTTCGGGAGCGGTCTGACGTATCTCGGGTTCGGCGTCCCCAACTTCTGGCTCGCCAACCTCCTCTTGCTCTTGGCGGCGACCCAACTCCGGAACGTGTTCGGCACCGTCGGCCACGGTTCACCGACGCTCACGACGTTCGGATTCGCGACGCTCGTACTCACGACCGGACTGCTCGGCGGGCAGGCGCGCTACACTCAAAGCGAGATCGGAGAGTATCTCGGCACCAGCGTCATCAAACTCGTTCGCGCGAAGGGTGCGGGACCTGGTCGGATCGCACGACACACGCTCAGACTCGCCGCGTTTCCGCTCATCGCGCTCTTCTTCACCGAGATGCTGAGTATCGTCGTACTGAATATCTACGTCATCGAGACGGTCTTCGACATCCCGGGACTCGGATCGGTTACGCTCAGCGCGATCAACGACCACGACGTCCCGCTGGTGATCGGGTCGACGATGTTGCTCGTCCTCTTCGGAATCGGCGGCAATCTGCTTCAGGATATCGCGTTCACGCTCTTCGATCCGCGGGCTGAGCCCTGATTCGCTCGGCTTCGATCACCTTCCAATTCGGCTTCGCCTCACTCGTTCGACTCGATCACTCGCCGTTGACATCCGGCGTCGACAGTGACCCGAATTCGTCGACGGGCATCACGGAGTAGTCGACCGTGAGCGTGTCCTTCGTCGCGCGGACTCGGCCGACGAAGCGCGAGATCTCTTCGAGTGTGCCTTCGAGGACGAACAACTCCATACAGTGGTGGTTGCCGACGTGGCTGTGGAAATTGGAGGCGACGATGTGTTCGTGCTCGTGGCGCAGATGCATCATACGCTCTTCGACGCTGGTCGTCTCGTAGTTGAACAGGACGGTGACGATCCCCATCAGATCGCGGTCTTCCAGACGCGTGTCTTCGAACTCGCCGAGCAGATTGCGTGACGCTTCTCGAATGACTTCACTTCGGCCAGTGTAGCCGTGTTCCTCGGCGAACTGGTCGATTCGGTCGAGGAGTTCTTCCGGCATCGAGACGCTAACGACGGTCATCGGTATTAACTCGGAGGCGGTTTGTTATTAGACTTTAGCATACACGGGTCAGCGGGCCGTACTTCCTCCACCAATTCCCCGCCTCACCAAGCTATTTCTCGTCTCAAATTCACGAGAACACATGCTAACACCGCCCGAGACAGTCCGTCGATCAGTAACAGAAGTTCTCCACGGAGAGACGATCACGGACCCGTATCGGTGGTTGGAAGGCGACTCCAACGAAGTCGACGAGTGGACTGCCGCGCAGAACGAGTACGCGGACGAGTTGCTAGATACCGACGTCTCCGCCGCCCTTCGGGATCGGTTCGAACCGCTCGCACGCGTCACCGACTATCGTCCGGTCCGTCCCGCGGGCGGGCGGTACTTTCAACAGATACGCAAACCGGACGAGGAACAGCACCGACTCGTCGTCCGCGACCGCCCGACGGACGAACCGTGGACGCTCGTCGATCCGAACGAGTGGAGTGACGACGGTACCGTCTCGCTCGGGTGGTACGTCCCGTCACCCGACGGTGACCGTGTGGCGTACGGCGTCGCCGCCGACGGCGACGAACAGCACGACATCTGTGTCGTCGACGTAGAGACGGGCGAATCGACGACCGAAGTACCAAGCGCCGGGCGGACCGGCTTCGCGTGGGACGACGAGGGCTTCTACTACGTCTCGACCGGCGAGGTCGGCTCCGGCGGTCAACTCGACAAAGAGATCCGACACCACGAACTCGCCGCGGACCCCGATGACGACGCGGTACTCGTCGACGACGTCGACCGCCACGTCTGGCCTGCACCGGAGACAGACGACGGCACGCTCGTCGTCACCTACGACTACGGCTGGCAGCGGTCGGAAGTCTACATCGAGGACGAAGGGGACCTCCACCCGGTCCTCGTCGACTACGACGCGCACTTCGACGCGACGCTCGACGACGGAACGCTCTACGTGCTCACGGACTACGAGGCTCCGCGGTCGCGCTTGCTCGCGTGCGACGTCGAGACGGCCCGTAATGGGCCGCTCGACATAGGTCAGTTCACCGAAGTGCTCGCCGAGCGCGAGAGCGTCCTCCGTTCGATGACGGTCGCCGGGGAGTCGCTGCTCTGTCACTACTTGGAGGACGCACACTCCCGTCTCACCGTCTTCGACCGCGACGGCACCGAACGGGGCGAGGTGTCGCTGCCGGAGTACTGCACGGTCTCGTTTCCCGAGGGCGTCGACGAAGAACCCGAGGCGTTCTTTCACCTCTCGACGTTCGACCGGCCCGGTCGCATCTGCCGCGTCGACCTCCCGGACGGCGAACCGGAGGTGCTGGCCGAACCCGACGTCGGCATCGACGCCGACCTCGTCGTCGGACAGGAGTGGTTCGAATCGTCCGACGGCACGTCGGTTCCGGCGTTCGTCGTTCATCGTGCCGACCTCGAACTCGACGGCGACAATCCGACGGTTCTCACCGGCTACGGCGGCTTCCGCATCGCACGGACGCCGTCTTTCGACCGCTTCCGTGCGCCGTTTCTCGAAGCGGGCGGCGTGTTCGTCCTCGCGAACCTCCGCGGCGGCGACGAGTTCGGAGAACCGTGGCACGTCGACGGCTCACGCGAACACAAGCAACACACGTTCGACGACGTCATCGCCGTCGCCGAGGGCCTGATCGACCGCGGCTACACCCGGACGGAGCGATTGGCGATCCGCGGCGGGAGCAACGGCGGCCTCCTCGTCGGTGCGGCCATCACCCAGCGGTCCGACCTGTTCGGGACCGCACTCTGTCAGGTCCCGCTGCTCGACATGCTTCGCTTCCACCGCTTCCTCCTCGGTGAGTCGTGGACGACCGAGTACGGCCACCCCGACGACCCCGACGACTTCGAGTACCTCCGTGCCTACTCGCCGTACCACAACGTCGAAGGCGTGGCCTACCCGGCGACGCTCTTTACGACCGCCGCGTCGGACACGCGCGTTCACCCGAGTCACGCCCGAAAGATGGCCGCACGGATGCAAGCGGCGACCACCGGCGACGCGCCAATCGCCCTCCGCGTCGAGACGAACACCGGCCACGGCGTCGGCAAGCCCACCTCGATGGTCGTCCGCGAGCAGAGCGAGCAGTGGGGCTTTCTCTGTGAGCAACTTGGGATGGACGCGGCGGAGTTGTCGTAGAGATAGCGATTCGAGACGTTCGGAACGACCGAGGCGATGACTGAGACGACCTCGAAAGCCCCCTCCCGCTCGCGCGTTCTGAGCAACGTATCCTTCGCTAACGCTCAGGATAGGGATCACTCAGAACGCGCGACCGGTCGACATGGCGAGACCTACGGTCTCGCGTGCTCTCGTTCGCCCTTCGGGACTCACGAGAACCCCTTTCAGTCCCACCCGTGCCGGTTGATGGGGAGCCATCGCGTTGCTGACTTCGACCCGGTGTCGCCACTTCCTGACCGGGTCTGACCTCAAATAAAAATCGACTACCGAACGCGACGAGTAATCTACTCGTCGTCTTCGGCTTCGTCTTCTTCCGCCTCGTCCTCGGCGCGCTGCTGTGCGCGCTCGGAGAGTTCCACGCTGCCACCGGCGTCCTCGATGCCTTCGACGGCACCGTCGGTGAACGCGTCGGCGACGAGGTGGAGTTCCTGGCGGACCTGTCCGCCGCCGAGCACTTTGACGATGTCGGCGTCGTAGCCGTCCTCGACGATGTCGCGGACGTCCATGCGGTAGCCGTCGCCCTCTTCCTCGGCGAGACCGTCTGCGACGTAGAGCGCAGCGTCCTCGTCGAGCTTCTGGACGCCGATCTCCAGGACCGTGTCCTGGGCCTTCGGCGGTCGCTTGAACCCGTGCTTCTCGCGCGGCGGGTAGAGGTGCATCTCGTGCTTGTCGCGTCCCGCTCGGCCGCGGCCACCACGGTGACCGGCACCGCGCCGGTTCTTGTGCGTGCCGCCGCCGTGGGTTCGCGTTCCCCGCTGGCGTCGTTTCTTACTCGTCATTATCGCATCGCCTCCAAGAGGTCGTCGATGTCTTCAGACGTGTGCTTACCGAGCTGCCCGCCCTCTTTGGTCGGGTGCTTGATTCCGTTGTGACCGCCGCGCGGCGGGTGCAGACGGAGTACCGGAGAGAGAGCCTGCTCTCGGAGCGTGGTCTCCTCGCCGACGATCGCTTCGGCGAGCGAGGCGAAGTCGTCGTAGTCGGTGTTCTCCGCGAGCCACTCGTCGTCGACGGACTCCTTGCCCTGAAGCGGCTCGGCGCGCTTGCGCAGGAGCGTCTCGACGACGTCCGCGCTCGGCTCACCGTACGCGATGTGGTCGTTGACCTTCGTGACCATGCCGCGGTAGGTGTCCGTCCACGGAACGAACGTGCAGTGGTTGACGTTGTGGATGTTGAGCATCTGAAGCGTGTCGCGCTTCTTCTGGGGCAGGTCCTTCTCGCCGCGAAGCTGGACGACTGCCTTCATTGCTCACGCACCTCTCGCTGTTTCTCACGCACCCGACGGGGCGTGCGAGACTGCGAAGCGTTCTGCATCGCGTTGTACGTCGCTTTGGCGAGGTTGACCGTCGTCCGCGTGTTACCGTCCGACTGCGTCCACGCGTCCTCGATCCCTGCGAGTTCGAGGATGCTGCGGACGGTCGGTGCGGCCGCGAGGCCCAGCCCGAGCGGGGCGGGGATGATCTCGACGGTGACCGATCCGGCCTTGCCTTCGGACTTCCGGGCGAGGGAGTGGGTGCCGCCGGGGCGGTCTTCCCACGAACCCGAACCGCGGTCAACGCTGATGATGTTGAGCTTCGCCACCTCGATGGCCTTCTGGATCGCGCCACCGACCTGGTCGTCACGGGCCTCGGCGTAGCCGAGGAACCCGTCGCGGTTACCCACCGCGCAGACACACCGGAACTTCACACGGCGTCCGGAGTCGGTCATGCGCTGGACCATGTTGATGTCCAGCACTTCGTCGTCCAGTCCGGGGAGGAGCTGGTCGACGATCTGGGGCTCCTTGAGCGGCAGGCCGCTGTCTAAGGCCTGCTGCATCGAGGTAACGTCGCCGTCCTGTACCTTTCGGCCGAGCCGCGTTCGCGGTTCCCAGCCGTTGTTGTTCGAGCTCATGCGTCGTCCTCCTGAAGTTGAGAGAGCACGTCGTCGAAGTGCTCAGGGAGTTCTGTGGCGTCGAAGTCGCCGCTGTAGAGCGGCTCGTCGAGCTGCTCTGCGTACTCGGCGATGTGCTCGCCGCGGTTACGCGACCAGTCGGCCAGCACGCTCTCGTTGTGCGGGATTTCGAGGCCAGCGTCGATTGCGCCTTCCTGTACTGCGAACACCTTGTTACCGGGCGTCGCCGTGTTCAGACCGATGTCGAGAACGGCCTCTTCGAGACCGGCTTCCAGCGCGCGCTTGCCCGCGAGATAACCCGTCAGGTACGCGCTCGGGAGATTGCCCGTCGGGGCTTCCCAACCGTACTCTGCCAGGTCCTCGCTGGACGCGGCGGCGTGAATCTCGTCACCCTGCGGACCGGGAGTGGCCAGCTGCGCCCTGACGTGCTTGTTGCTCACGCGAGCGATCAGGCGTGGCTTACCGGATTTCAGCAGGCGCAACCTCTGATGGTAATCGGTCCGGACCTCGCGGCGTCGCCGCATCGGTACTCTGTATCGTGGTCCAGTTGCCATTTATTCGTCCTCCAGCGTCATGCCGTAGTTGTTCTGGATGTACGCTTCGAGTCGGTCCACGCTGTCGAACTCGCCACCGCTCGCCTTGTTGTAAAGCTCGCGGTACTGAGTTCGGTCGAGCGGGCCGTCGTCTCGGAGTTCCTTGAGACGGCGTCGCTGCGCGCGGATCCGGCTGATCCATTCGTCCTTCGAGTTCTGTCGACCGCCCTTGCGCCCCTTGCGGGTACCCGGGCCCTTCCGGTGACCGTATGCGCGCTTCGCGTTACGCTCGCGTGCGCGGCCACGGGAGTTGCCCTTGGCGTCTTTGGCGCGGATCGTGCCGTCGTTGACGAGGTCGCGGATGTCCTCCCGCGTGATCGCCTCGGCGATGTCCTCCTGGGCTTCGGGGTCGAACCAGACGCGGCTCTTCCCGACGTCCATGATGTCGGCGGCCATTCGCTTCTGTGCGCTCAGATTCGTCATTCTTCGACCTCCACTTCGACGTAGGTCGGGTTGAGGACGCGAATCTCGCGGTCCTCGGCCTCGTCCTCGATACGCTCGCGCTTGCGAGCGCCGACTTTGCTGGCGATGCGGACGGCCTGCGTGTCGGCGTCGACGCCTTCGAGGTCGTCGACGTTGTGGACGCGAACTTCCTCGAAGCCGCTCGGGTGCAGTCCGCGGGACTGTTTGGGCGTCCGGTAGCCGGCTTCGACCATCGGACCCTTACCCTTGATGCCGCGGCGCTGTTTCGAGAGGTTACCACGGGGCTTCCGCCACGACGTCGGCGTCCGCTTTTTCATGTGGTAGTCCTGGCGCTTGAACGCCGGTTTGCTCTCGCGGTGCTTCTGTCCGAGCGCGCGAGCCGTGTCGTCGTCGAGGGTGGGCTTCTTGTCGGCGAAGCCGCGGGGTTCGAGTTCCGTCTCGACCTCCTCGGCCTCCGCCTCTTCTTCCTCGCCTTCGTCTTCGACTTCGGCTTCGGTCTCCTCTTCTTCCTTGACTTCGAGACCGCCGACGTCTGCCTTGATACGAGCGGCGAGCGCGTTACCGATGCCCTCGACCTCGGCCAGTTCCGACTGGCTCGCGGCTTTGACGTCTTCGACGGATTCGTAGCCTGCTTCGCGCAGTGCGTCGGCCTTCGACGGGCCGACACCGCTGATGTCTTCGAGTTCCTGAATCTCGTCGTCAGCCATCAGGCTTCACCTGCCTTACCGGGCTTTTTCGTGATGTACACGCCGTCCTGGAAGACGCGGGTGTCTTTGTCGCGGACGCGCGTGAGCTGTTCGATGTCGGCGGCGGTCTGCCCGACGGCTTCCTTGTCGGAGCCGCTGAGGGTGATCTCTTCGCCGTCGACCTGTACGTTCGTATCCCCGCGGATCGGAGCGTGACGCGGCGACTTCTCGCCGAGGAAGTTCGAGATGACGACTTCGTCGCCCTCGACTTTCACCTGCATCGGGAAGTGGTTGTAGAACACTTCCATCTGGTACTCCCAGCCCTCGGTGACGCCGTGGATCATGTTTCGAACGTGGCTGGCGAAGGTGCCCATCGTGGCGTTCGTCTTCGCGTTCTCCTCCGGGGAGGAGATGACGACACCGTCGACGGTCTCGCCGTCTTCGTTCTCTACGTCCTCGACGTCGACGCTGACTGCCGGGTACCAGAGGCGTCGGGTGACGCTTCCGTTCGATCCCTCGATGGTTACGTCGAGGTGGTCGACCTCCGCGGAGACGTCGTCGGGAATTTCGATTTCGATTCGGTTCATGGATTAGTAGACGTATGCGATGACTTGGCCACCGATGCCCTCTTCGCGGGCTTCGTAGTGGCTCATGACGCCGTGGCTCGTCGTGACGATGAGCGTCCCGTAGTCACGGGCGGGGAGGTATCGCTTCTCCCATTTCTCGTACTCGTCTGCGCCCGCGGAGTAGCGGGGCTTGACGACGCCACATTCGTTGATAGCGCCTGTCAGTTCGACCTCGAACCGGCCGGCTTTCCCGTCGTCGTCGAAGTTGAAACCGTCGACGTACCCGCGGTCGTAGAAGACCTCGAGGACGGAGCCGATGATGTTCGAGGCGGGCTCAACCGTGTGGGACAGATGCCCGACACTCTCGGCATTGTTGATGCCGGAGAGCGCGTTGCTGAGTGGGTCGTTGCCTGCCATTGTTATCGGTACTTCTTGAACCCCATGCTGCGGGCGACTTCACGGAAGCACTGGCGGCAGAGGAAGATGTCGTACTTGCCGACGAGCCCCTGCTTGCGGCCACAGCGACGGCACTCGCGGTCCGATCCGGTGCGTCGCGAGGCGTGCTCTCCAGTCACGTCACTGGGTTCGGTTTCGCTTTCGCTCATTCAGAGACCTCCACGTCGAAGTTGGCTTCGAGGAACGCGATGGCGTCCTCGGCGGTCAGACGGTGGCCCGACGGAACCTGTCGGGTCACCTTATCGCGCTTGTTGATTCGGTAGCCCGGCCGGGTCATGTTGACCGTCACGTCGAGTCCGTAGATCCCGATGTTCGGGTTGTATTCCTGGCTCGGGAATTCCGTGTGTTCAGCGACGCCGAAGCTGAAGTTGCCGTTGTCGTCGAACTGCGACGACGAAAGCGACGTCAGCGTCAGCGCCGTCTCGAGGAACTCGTGGGCTGCCTCGCCGCGCAGGGTAACCTTCGCGCCGACAGGGGTTCCCTGCCGAACGCCGAAGTCCTGACCCTGACGCTTCGAGATGGTGCGGACGCTCTCTTGGCCGGTGATGGCTTCGAGGATGTCCTCGGCGTTGGCGAGCGTACGCCCACCTTCACCGACGCCCATGTGGACGACGACCTTCTCGACCTTCGGCTCGCGCATCTCGTGGAACTCGGTCTCGGAGCTCATTCGTCAGCCTCCTCGACGCGCGTGTCGTCTTCCGGTTCGCCGGTCGTCGTCACGTCGACGTCGCCGGTGAAGTTCTCGTCGATGACGACGACGTAGTCTTCGATCGTCTCGAAGCCGTCGTCGTCTTCTTGTTCGACGCGAACCGTGTTTGCACCGCTCCCTGCCGTGATAACGATCTCGTCGAGCGAGCCGATCTCGCCGGCGTGGTGACCGTCGACCGCCGTCACCAGCGCGCCCTCTTCGAACGGGAAGTGGGCGACGATCGACTTGTCGTCGTTGTCGACGACGAGGGAGTCGTCCGTGCTGTACTCGCTACCGTCGTCTTCGCTCACGCGGACGTTCGTCCCGTCGTGGAGCGTCATCTGGTAGTCGCCACCGGCGACCTGCTGCTTGCGCACGATCTTACCGAGGCGGCTGTCAGCGGCGTCCCCGTCGATCCCGGTCAGCGCGAGTCGACCGCCCTCGTCGGGGAAGACGCGGTAGTACTCGTCGCGCTCGGTGAAGGCGACGATGTCGAACATTCCGATGGGAATCCGGTGATCTTTGACGGACTTGCCGTTGACGAGCACCGTTCCCTCGTTCAGCGCGTAGCGCGCTTCTTTCATCGTATCGACGTAGCCGAGGACGTCCCGCAGGAGAATGACCAGCGGGACACCGGCCTGCCCGTGCGGGCCTGCGCCGGCTTTGACCGTCCACGTCGATTCCTTCCGTTCGACCGGCCAGGAGTTCGGTACTGAGAGTCGTTTCTGGTGTCGCGTCATTCGTTACCCTCCTCGAGACGTGCCTCGCGGCGCTCGTCCTCCAGGTCCAGTTCTGTCACGCGGACGTTCGAAGCGTCGAGCGGACGAGGAACGTCCTCGCCGTCTGCCTTCGGGACAGTGACGTCTTCGACGTGGACGACCTCTTTCTTGAGGTCGACCTTGATGACTTCACCCGTCTCCCCGGCGTAGTCGCCGCGGAGCACTTCGACGGTGTCGCCCACGTTGACGCGCACGTTCCGCTGGCCGTACTCCTCGCGGAGGTCGCCGGACAGCGTCGCGCGGACCTGCGAGTGGCGCTTGTGCATCGGCGCGTTTCGCTTCCGTGTCCGTTGTTTGCGTGGTTGTCGCGTCATACGATCATCGTAGCAGTGCTTGCGATGCTCCCGAAGCGTTCTGCGACTTCGCGTGCGATGGGACCCTTGATCTCGGTCCCACGAGGCTCGCCGACGTCGTCGATAAGGACGGCGGCGTTGTCCTCGAATTTCACGCGCGTGCCGCTGGGTCGGCGGATGGGCTTACGCTGCCGGACGACGACGGCTTCGAGTACCTGCCGTCGCATCTCGGGCGTCCCTTTCGTGACCGAGACGGTCACCTTGTCGCCGATTCCCGCTTTGGGGTGTCGGTTCAGCGTACCGGAGTAGCCCGAGACGCTGATGACCTTCAGCTGTCGGGCACCGGTGTTGTCGGCGCACGTGATGAGCGAGCCTTTCTCCAGGCCCTGCGTGACGTCTGCTTTGAGTGCTTCCATCAGTCGTCACTCTCCACGTCGCCGGTAGTCTGATCGGCCGCCGCAAGTCGCTCGACGACGACGTGCGACTTGGTTTTCGAGAGCGGCCGTGTTTCTGCGATGCGAACCGTGTCGCCTTCCTCCAGGTCCATGCACGGAGATGCATGGGCGGGAACGCGACTACGCCGCTTCATGTAGCGGTCGTACTTGGGAACGCGAACGTCGTATTCGCGCTCCACGATGACGGTTTTGTCCATGTCAGTGGAGGCGACGATGCCTTCGAGCGTCTGTCCGCGCACGGAAAGCGAGCCGTGGAACGGGCAGTTCGCATCGGAGCATGTCTCCTCCGGTTCTGGTACGTTCAGTCCTATCGCCATTTCGAATCACCTGTGCGTTCGGTGCGGTGGGCGGGTCGTGAGAGCAGTGTATCGCCATCCACCGTAACGTAGACCGCATCCTCGCAGTCGTCGACAATCGCCGACGAGCCCTCGCAGGTCGAACTAGACTGACCGGGGCGGACCCCAGCAGTTTCTACCTCCCGTTTGGATGCGGACCCCGGAGCCTTGCGGCCCCCTCGGGACGCTCCCGAGGAGTCGTCGGAGCGAGTATCGCCCCGATGCGATCCGGCGGCTTCATCTGTGCGTCGCGGCCGTTGCCCGTCGCAACGGCCACCTCTTCGTTGACGACCCTCTGTTGGGTGCGACAATCTCTCGTCGCGACCTTCAAGGGTCCGTCGATTTCGAATCCCGTCTCGCGCTTCCGAATCGCCATTCGGAAGCGCGAATTCGAGGATCGTTCCTCGTTTTTGCACCTGTACCACCCGAGAGCCCGTATCCACGTGCAGGGTCTGCATCGTCTCGACGACGACACGCCCGGCGACCCCGACGAGGTCGGGGTTCGCCGCGTCGACCACCCGCACCGGGAGGCCGTTGAGTTCGTGTCGTGTCAGGGTCTCGGGTGTCAGTGTCATGGTCTCTCTACTCGTCGGTCTCGTCGCCTTCCTCGCCCTGAATCGTCTTGATCCGGGCGATGGTGCGACGGAGTTCGCCGATGCGACCCGGGTCGTCGGGCGCGCCACCGGCGGCCTGCACTGCCTTCTCGTTCAGCAGTTCCGTTTCGAGTCCTTCGAGTTCGGACCGGCGCTCTGCGGGCGTCATGTCGCGAATCTCTTCGGTGTAGAGGATCGCCATTATTGCTCGTCCTCCTCGTCTTCGGCTTCCATCTCGGCGACGAGGTCAGCCGCTTCCTGTTCGACCTCTTCGTCGATGTCGTCGTCCTCGAACTCGGACGTCTCGGCGTCGGCTTCGGTCTCTTCGAGACCTTCCTCTTCGTCGACGTCGTCGGCGACTTCTTCGGTCTCTTCGACGACTTCCTCGACGACTTCTTCGTCGATGACGTCGGCGGCACCTTCTTCGCCAGCGTGCTCGTCCGGAACCTGATCCGAATCCTCGCCGACGTCCGGCACCTTCTCATCTTCGGGTTCTTCGAGGAGTCCCTCGACACCCTCCGACTCGGCGACCTGCTCGACAGCCTCGACCTCGGCGTCCTCTTCGATGCTGAAGTCGTCGGGGAGGTGAGCTCCCGGCGGGATGATCTTCACCGTGACGCCGATGGTGCCGAGCTTCATGACCGACACCGACTGACCTTCGTCGACGACTTCCTGTGCGGGCTCGCCGTTGTGCTTGATGTAGCCGCGGTTGAACTTCTCGACGCGCGAGCGAGCGCCCGTGACCTTTCCGCTGAGGACGATCTCGGCGCCGAGCGCGCCGGAGTCCATGATGCGGTCGATCGTCGTGTGACCCGCTTTCCGGAAGTACCAGCCGCGTTCGAGCGCGTTGGCGAGACGGTCCGCGACGATGCGGGCGTTCAGGTCCGGTTCGTCGACTTCCTGAACGTCGATCTGCGGGTCGTCCATGTCGAACCGCTGACCGAGTTCGGACGTGATCTTACGGATGTTCTTCCCGCCCTTCCCGATGACCATACCGGGCTTCTCGGCTTTGAGAACGATCTGCGTCCCCATCGGGGTCTTGGCGACTTCCATGCCGCCGTAGCCCGCGCGGCCGAGTTCGGACGCGAAGAACTCGTCGATCTGCGAGCGTTGCAGTCCGTCTTCGATGAATTGGTGTTCGTCGGCCATTATTCGTCGACCTCCTCGATGATGAGTTCGATGTCGCAGAGCACGGTGTTCCACGGGTCGGCGCGGCCCATCGCGCGAGCCTTCCGTCCCATTCGCTCGCCGACTTTGTGGGGAGCGACGTGCATGATGCGCATCGATTCGCCGTCGAATCCCTGTTCGTCGGCGTTGTGCTTTGCGTTCTCAAGGATCTTCAGGAAGTCCTTGCTGGCCTTCTGCGGGTAGCGACCCGCGTCCCATCCGTCGATGTCGGATCGGTGTCCGACGCCGGTGTTGTGCTGCTTGAACGGGACGGAGCGCTCCTCGGCGATGACGGCGTCGAGGTATTCCTCCGCCTCGGTGACCGTCTTGCCCTTGATCGCTTTGGCGATGGCCTTGCTGTGCTTCAGACTGATGGGCCGCTCCCGAAGCATGGCTTTCGCCGTCGTGTCGGGGTCGGCCTCTACGCTGTAACTGATTCCCATGGTTTACTTGAGTGGCACGAACTTCGAGGAACGGGTCGCACCGATACCTGCCTGCCCGTGCTCGACAGACGTCCGCGTCAGTTGGAACTCGCCCAGATAGTGACCGATCATCTCCGGCTGGATCCGGACGCGTTCGAACTCACTGCCCGTGTAGACGGCGAAGGTCTTGTCGACGAACTCCGGGAGCACCGGCATGTCGCGCAGGTGCGTGCGGATCGGGTTGTTCGCTGACTCCTCTTCGTCGCGCTTCTGGGCTTTTTCGAGCAGTTTCTCGTGCTCGACCGTGAGCCCACGGGTGATGGTTCGCCGCTGTCGTGCGGGGAACAGTTCCGCGACTTCCTCCAGTTCCATGTCCTGCAGTTCGTCGAGCGTGTGACCGCGGTAGGTGAACTCACCCTCGCGGCCGGTTCGGTATTCCGAGCTCATTGTTTGTTGCCTCCTTTGCCGCCACGCCCGGTGCGCTTACTGGCGATGTCCCCGACCTTCCGTCCCGGCGGGGCGTTCCGCGAGACGGACTTCGGTCGACCGGGGTGCTGTCGGCCACCGCCACCGAACGGGTGGTCGACCGCGTTCATGGCGACGCCGCGAACGCGCGGGTACTTCGTGCCACGCGCTTTCATCTTGTGGTACTTGTTTCCGGCCTTCACGAACGGCTTCTCCGTTCGGCCGCCCCCGGCGACCACACCGATCGTGGCGCGGCAGTCGGGGTTGAGGCGCTTGACCTCACCGCTGGGGAGTTTGACGACCGCGACGCGGCGGTCGTGGGTCAGCAGCTGCGCCGACACGCCGGACGCGCGGGCGAACTTGCCGCCGTCGCCGGGCTGGCGCTCGACGTTGCAGACCGGGACCCCTTCCGGGATCTCGGCCAGCGGGAGCGTGTTCCCCGGCTTGATCTCTGCCGAGACACCGACCTGGATAGTCTCGCCGACGCCGACGCCCTCGGGTGCGAGGACGAGGCGCTGGTCGCCGTCTTCGAACTCGACGGCTGCCAGGGGAGCACTCCGGGCCGGGTCGTGCGTGATGTCGACGACCTCGCCGGAGATTGTGTCGGACTCCTCGGAGCGTTTGTGCGTGAGTTCAGCCTTGTAGCGGTGCGACGGGGCTCGGAACGTCGAGCCACCGCGACCACGTCGTTGTCCCTGAATTCGTCGTCCCATGTTCAGAACACCCCGATTCGGCTGGCGATCTCCTGTGCGTCGTCGTCGTCGCTCAGGGAGACCGTCGCCTTCTTCGTCCCCTTCGGGGTCACCTGCGTGTTGACCTTCGTGACGGCGACCTCGTAGCGGGACTCGATCTCCTCTCGGATCTCGGATTTGTGTGCGTCGAGGGTGACGATGAACTGGAGCTTATTGTCGAAGTCCATCTCGTTCATCGCCTTCTCAGTGACGAGCGGGTGCTCGATCACACTCATCGGTTCGCCACCTCCTCGATCGCGCTCTCGGTCCAGACGGTCAGCCGACCGGCGTGCGTACCGGGTGCGAGGTCTTCTGCGTTGACCTCGGCGGCCGTCGCGACGTCGACACCGGCGAGGTTGCGCGCCGCACGCGACGGTTCCTCACTGGTGACGAACAGGATCGACTTCGGACGCTTGTACTTGCGTCCGCGAGTCGTTCCGCGGCCCGCCTTGACCTTCTTGTTCTCGTCTGCGCGTTCGATGTCGGCCGAGACGCCGACGGCGTCGAGGAACTCGACGACCTCCTTCGTCTTGACCAGGTCCTCGAAGTCGTCGGAGACGACCAGCGGCAGTTCGGCGTCGTCGTCGAACTGGTGGCCGCGCTCGCGGACGAGTTCGGCGTCCGTCGTGGCCGCGATGGCCGAGCGGACGGCGAGCTTGCGCTCTTTCTTGTTGACCTTCTTGCCCCACTCCTTCTCGGCCTTCGGCGGGTGTGCCTTCCGGCCGCCGACGGTCTGGGGAACGCGTCGACCTTGTCCGTTCTCACGCGGGACGTGCGCCATACCGCGGCCGCTACCGAGCGACTCGGCGGGCGTTCGCATCCCGGCGTACGGATCGGAGCCGTACTTCTGCTTCCGGTTGGCCTGCGCGGCGAGGACGGCGCGTTTGATGAGGTCCGGCCGGTAGTGCGTCTCGAAGACGTCCGGCAGGTCGACCTCTCCAGCGTCGTCGCCGTTCAGATCCTTGATTGTTGCCTGCATGATTTACCCCTGGTTGGATGCGGTAGAGACGTAGCGCACCTCGGGATCGAGGCGCGGCTGGTCGTTCGGCCGGATGGCCGGGCGGAACCGCAGGAGTCGCTTGTTCGGACCCGGGAGGGAACCCTTGATGAGCGCGTACGGGCCGTCGACTTCGCCGTAGTTGACGAAGCCGCCGTCCACGGACGCCTCGTTGTCGTCGCCGATGTCGACGAGACGCTTGTTGAGTTCCGTCCGCTGGTGGTAGCCCATCTGCCCCTGCTGGGGGACGGTCGAGCGCACGCGCGAAGGGTTCCACGGACCGAGGTTACCGATCCGACGCCGCCATCCCTGACGGGCGTGTTTACCCTTCCGCTTCTGGACGCCCCATCGCTTGACGGGACCCTGGGTACCCTTCCCCTTCGTCACACCGCTGACGTCTAAGTACTCGCCGGGGCGGAACACGTCGTCGACCGTGTGTTCGCCGCCCTCTTCGACGAGTTCGAGGGCGAAGTCGGCGCGCTCGTCGACCGAGCCGCCGCCGACGCGAGTCTCCATCACGTCGGGTTTCTTCTTCGGGACGTTCTTGAGGTCGTTCGGGACGGTGTGGGTGATGACGCGGAGGTCATCGACGACACCGTCGTCGAGCAGCGAGCGAAGCTCGTCTGCGTCCTCGTCGAACGTATCTTCCGCCGGGAGGTCGAGAACGCGGTCGAGATCGTCGGAGAGATCTCCCGACCACACTTCGGTTACCGGCTTCTTACCGTACGGCGTTGCTTCGTAGGCTCGGAGTGCGACGGCGCGCATCGGCGGCGTCTCGACGACGGTGACGGGCACCGACTCCTCCATCCCCTCACGTGGGGAGTTGGATTCGTCGTTGACCATCACGACGTGGGTCATGCCGGCTTTGTAGCCAGCGAAGCCCTGGAGTACGGGCGACCCTTCGTCGTCCGGCCACGAGTTGATGCGCGGCACTTCACTTGCCGCACGCTTACGCGGGCCGTAGCCCAACGAGCCTTTTCGTGGTCTGCTTGGTTGTGGCATGGTTTCACTCTGTGAGTGTCAGGCAGGTGAGGGAGGCGAACATCGCTTCCTCGGTTCGCACGACCTCGCTGCCCTGATTCGGAATCGTATTCAGCCAGAGGTCAAACCCCGGATCGGGTTCGACGACTCCGTCGCCACTCTCGGCGACCGCCTCGACTGGTATGTCGAGGATTTCCGGAAGTCCCCGCTCGGGCGAACCGAAGGCGACGGTCATGTTCTCGCCGTCGCCGGTTCGCCCGGCCAGGTCCGCAAGCGCCGATAGCGACGCGGTCCGTCCGTGTCGCGACGTGGCGATTCGGACACCGGCGTCCTCACGGCCGAGCACTTCCGGGAGGTCCGCGCGTTCGACCACGAACCCGGACGCGGGTTCGTCGACGATGCGGGCGCGGACCGGTTCTCGCGAAGAGATCCTGACGGTGACGCGTTCTCCCTCCTCGGCCTCCATTCCGGAGGGGAGGAGGAGGGAGATCGGGTGTTGCAGTCCGCAAGTGACCCGTACGCGGCCTTCAGGTCCGACCTCGGTCACGATTCCCTGTTGCAACGGTCCCGAATCGTCGGACTCGGAACCGGTCTGTGACGCGAACCGCAGGGGCGGGAGTACGCCGACGTACTGCAGTTCGTCGCGTTTGCCCCACGCCTCCTGACGGAGGTAGGGGGGCGTCGCAGCGTATTCGAGTACGGTGGCGACGAACTCCTCGCCCCAGCGACGTTCGCCTTCCCGGTCGGGGAAGACGACGACCCGATCAGCCCGATACACCGTCGCCGCGCGGGCGACGTAGCCGAGTTTGCGAGTTGCCTCGCGTTTGTCCTCGGCCTCTCGGACCAGCGAGGACGGAACGCACACGGTGTGTGTCATGGTCCTCGTCGGTGGTCACGCCACTAGACTGTGGCGATTCTACCGAACTCACACGTAAAAGGATAGCGAAAGAATTCAGGCCTGTGAGGGGTACACATACACGAATTCGGGAGTTTCGTGGTGTGCTGTCTCGTGGGAGCGACCCCCATGCCTGCTTGCGATTTCGTCGCGATTTCGGAACTCTTAAGATGCAATCGACAGTATTCGGAAATGCAGCAAGAGGGCGCTGGTAGTGTAGTGGTATCACGTGACCTTGCCATGGTCACAACCTGGGTTCAAATCCCAGCCAGCGCATGATTTTCTCCGGCGACAAACTTTCGAGTGCCGAGTCTCGTCTCGGCGCGTACACCTGTCGCCGGATGTCATCGTAACGCTGGATTTGAAGTAGACCGAACGCGCGCAGCGAGCACGATCGGGCGTGGTGCAAATCCCAGCCAGTGCTGCCGTCGAAAACGCTAGCTTACCAATCGAGTTCGAACTGGAGCGTTTGCTGGTCTCGCGTCGCTGCCTCGTATTCGTCCCGCAGAATCGTGAACCGATGTTGGTCCGTGACGTCGCCCGATGGGCGGGACGAATGGTGTCGTAACACACCCTCGTGACGACCACCGTACTTGCTGACGTACTTCTCGATCATGCGGCGAGACGGTGTGTTTCCGGTCGCACACGTCGTATAGTAGGCATCGAGGTCGTATCGCTCGAACGCCAGTTCGATGAATGCCGATGCCCGTTCTACACCGTATGCGTTGCCCCAGTGCTCCTTGGACAGTACGATACCTGACCCTGCTCGGCGAGTCTCCCATTCCGGCTTGAAAGCCGTCGTCCCGATGATCGCTTCGCGGTCTTTGGACCGGAGGAGGTAGCGCGCGGATTCCCGGTTGGCCCACTGTTGCTCTGCGTGATCGATGAACTTCGCAACTTCATCGAGCCGCCGGAATCGGAACCAGGGCATGTGTTCGGTGGCACCGTCTTGCCACTCATCTCGACTGACGAATTCGTACAACTCGAATGGGTGACCATCTGGTGACTTAGCCGCTCAAAGCGGAGGCGAGCCGTTTCGATCTCTGCCGGGAAAATGTCGTGTGTCATCGTTGTTCGATCGTACTCAGTCGCTGACGGGTCGAAGCACTATTGAACGAGTCCAAAGTCACCCCAAGAGCTATGCATTCTTATACTGATGTAGGGATTGAGACTTTCGATCTCGATGACTTCGTGAGGGCTCTCTCTGGATCTGAAGTCGATATTTTCGTCGCATTCAGTGGACAAGTGGACGGGTTTGGGTAAGTGCGTGATCGAGACGAGTCAATCGCCAGCGCTTCCCCGATTAGCCATCAACGACGCCGCCCGTCGTGAGAAGCATCAGAACGTACATGCTCACGAGTCCCGCGTAGGCGCCGGCAACGCCCCAGTTGAGCCACTCCACGTGGATTTCATCTCACCTATACCTTTCCTCGACGACTGTCCGATGCGCAGAACTGTTCGTTCAGTGGCACCGAGAGATACTCGCCCGTAGTTATAATTCGATGCCACGACTCGATGTAATTGCAGACGACGAGGCGACGACGGGTCGTCTACTGATGCGCCGATAGTGTAGCGGTATCACGCGACCTTCCCATGGTCACAACCTAGGTTCAAATCCTAGTCGGCGCATGATCTTCTCCGGCGACAAGACGGAGCGCCGACCGAGGCAAAATTAGTTGAATCTTCGCGCGTACGCGCGAAGGCGAAGCGTGTTCGTGTGACGTCTCCGTCGTGTGACGTCTCCGATCGTCTCAGTCTTCGAGATAGTAGTACAGTTCTTCGCGTGCGGCTCCGCAGTCGGTGCAAGCGGTCGGGAAGGCTTCGAGGTCGCCGGTCGCCCCGCAGTCGATGCAGCGCCAGACGAGGTAGGCTTCGCCGAAATCTTTCGCGGCGAGGCGTTCGTTTCGAACAGACACGCCACGCGGGATTACACCGGAGCGGGTGTGGTCGCTCGTTCGGGGCGTCGTGGTCGTCGGGTGAGATGTCGGCTTCGTGCTCATCCCTCTCTAGACGCTCGCTGAGGGCTTAATCGTCGCGGCGGCCGAGCTACTCGTTTCGTGATGCCCACTGAAACTCGATTCCGAGCGAGGCGTCCTCGAGTGCGAGCAGGGATTCATCGGTATCGGTGACGACGCGCCGGGGAGCAGGGAGCGTGAACGTTTGTCCGTCGACCGAAACCGAGAACTCCTCTGCGCCGTCGAGGACGCGATCGAGTTCGACGATCGAGGCGACGAGTTGCTTCCGCTCGGCACGTTCGGCTTCCGTGGCCGGGACGTGGTCGCCGACGACGGGGGTGATATCGACGTCGGCGCTCCGATTCGAGATGACCGCGTTGACGACGACGCCGAGGAGGATGACGAGTCCGCTGAAGTAGAGCCACGTCAGGAGGACGAGAATCCCCGAGACGAGGTTGCCGTTCGCCGATCCCGTGTGCGTGACGTAGAAGCGGAAGAGCGCCTCGAAAGCCGTCAGACCGACCGCCGCGAAGACCGTTCCGGGGAGGATCTCGGCGACCGTGACGTCCGTGTCCGGAAAGATGTAGTACATCGGGAGAAACGTCGCCGTCAGTGCGATGACGAGGACGATGCGAGCGAGGAACCAGCCGCCGACGCCGTCGATGACGGGGATCTTGTCGTTGATGATCGTCGCGAAGAGGATGGCGATGGCGAACGTCGCGAGGACGATGAGCCCGTCGCTCATCTGGTCGGTGAACGAGTTCGACGCCTCCGTCTCGTAGATGTCCGAGAACGCCGTGTCGAGCCCGCGGAAGATGCGAAGCGTTCCCCAGACGAGGAGAACGAGTCCGACGATAGAGAGGCCGGTAGAGTGGCCCGCGCTGACGAGTTGGCGTGAAACTTCGTCGCCGGCGCTCTGCGAGAGAACGGACTCGGCCATCTGCTGGAAGTTATCCCGGAGTGCTCCGTCGCCGATCGTGGAGAGTCCGCCGAGGACCAACACCAGCAACGGCAACAGGGAAACGATCGCGTGGTAGGCGATACTCCCCGCCAGAAACGTCACGTTCTCGACTCGCGCTTCGTGGACGAGCGCTCGTCCGACTTCGACCACTCGGCCCCGACTCAGATTCATCCGCTCTCTGATACTGCGAGCGAGGCTAAAAACCGGACGGAGTGTTCGAGCGGAATTCGCGAGTCGTCCGACAACCTCGGAGGCGATGCGAACCGAGCGAGTCGCTCGACGACGAACTGAGCCGGACCGCCGACGGCCCCCGATATTTAGGTCGACAGCCACCGTCACAGAACGTATGACCGTCATCGCACTCCTGAGTGTCGCACCCGTCGTCGAAGGCAGCATGTCCGGCGAAGTCGCCAAGGCCGTCGCCGCGCTCGACGAGTTCGACGTCGCCTACGAGACGAACCCGATGGGCACCGTCATCGAAGCCGACGACGTCGACACGCTGCTCGACGCCGTCGGAGCGGCGCACAAAGCCGTCGACGGCGACCGCGTGAGTACGTTCCTAAAGGTCGACGATAAACGGACGAGCGACCAAACGGCGCGGGACAAAGTCGACGCCGTCGAGCGCGAGTTGGGACGTGACGCGCGAAAAGAGCGGGAGTAGTGCGTCACACCGTCGGCGTCGTGTGACGAACGTTCTCGACTGCCCGCCGGTCACGCGCGCAGAGTTCGACGACCGCCATCATCTTGATTCGTCAGGGGTACGACGAACGACCCGTGACTTATCGCACGACTATCGGTTGGTCTCTCATCACGTCCGGAATCGTCTCGCTCATCCTCGCCTACCTCCCGTACCCGTCTTTCTACTGGGGAATCGCGCTCCTCGTGATCGGAATCGTCGTGTTCGCCACTCGGCGAATCGTCTGAGCGGCCCCGTCGGCAAGCGACATCGCGTTCAGGCCGACGCGCGGTCGAGAGACGGGACGGGCCATCGAACGCGACGGACAGCCCTTTATCGGGGAGCGAGCAACGCACTGTATGGACAGCCTCAATCGCATGGCGATCGAGTTAGTCGACGAGGCGCTCGACTTCGTCGACGAACTCGGCGTCGCGGCCTACGAACTCGACTGCGGCGCGACGGTACTCGACTTCGGCGTCGAGGCCGACGGCGGCATCGAAGCCGGTCTGTTGCTCACGGAGATTCAGACGGCCGGTCTGGCGACGGTACAGACGCGGATGGACGACGTCGCCGGTGCGGCGCTCCCGCACGTCGAACTCGCGACCGACCACCCCGGCATCTCGCTGCTCTGCTCGCAGAAGGCGGGTTGGGAACTCTCTTTCGACGACTTCGACGGACTGGGAAGCGGTCCGGCCCGTGCACTCGTGGGCGAGGAGACGGACTTCGAGCGCGTCGGCTACTACGACGAGTTCGACCTGACCGTCCTCGCGGTCGAGAGCATCGAACTCCCGAGTGACGAAGTCGCACGTCACATCGCCGACCGTGCAGGTGTCGAACCGACGGCCGTCTTCCTCCCGACCTACGCCACGGGGAGTCTCGCCGGAAGCGTCACGACCGCGAGTCGGGCCGCCGAACTCGCCGTCTTCCGTCTCGCCGAACTCGGCTACGATCCGACGGATATCCTCTCGGTGTCCGGCAGCGCCCCGGTCGCACCCGTCAGCTACGACGAGAGCGTCGCGATGGGTCGGACGAACGACGCGCTGGCTTACGGCGGCGAAGCGTATCTGCACGTTCGCGAGGACTTCGACCACTTCGACGAGGTTCCGTCGACAGCGACCGACGAATACGGCACCCCCTTCGAGGACATCTTCGAGTCGGTCGACTGGGACTTCTACGACGTACCCGAGTCGGTCTTCGCACCCGCTCAGGTTACGGTCGACGTGGCCAACGGACCGACTTACGCACTCGGTGAGAAAAACGAGGATCTGCTGGCGGAGTCGTTTGATATTCGGTCGTGATGAGCTCCCCATACGGTGACACTCGACCACGGAATTAAGCCGTGTCCGGGGGATCTTCCCTCGCCGGAGTGGAGGAGGATGTGCAACGCACAGAGCGAGGCGACGGGAGCGCGAGGTCGCCCCGAGACCACCGCGTGGCCTCGCCCGATGTCAGGTCCCGCCGATGGCGGATGAGCCACGACGACGCGACGACCGTTCGATTCGGGGGCTAACGACGACGGAGGCGACTAGACGACTCCAACGTGACGGTCCGAACCGCCTCCCCGAACCCGCTCGAACGCCCACGTGGCGTCGATTCCTCGCTCAGTTCGTCCACTTCTTCGCACTCCTTCCCTGGGTAGCCGCCGGACTGGCCGTCGGTGCCGAGCGAAACGCGCTCGTGCGGCGACTCGAAGCCGTCGAGACCCTCGGTGCGACCACGTTCGTCTGCACCGACAAGACCGGAACACTCACGCGCAACGAGATGACCGTCGTGGAGGCGTGGACACCCGCTGGATGGGTCCGCGTCAGCGGACGGGGGTACGAACCGAACGGTGACGTGGTCGTCGACGGCGACGACGGCAGTGTCGACGCGGGATCGTTCGACGCAGATGCCGATACCAAATCCGACGCTGAACTCGATGCCGAAACGGCCGCGCGAGCGTTGGCGCTGGCGGGAGTCCGTTGTTCGAGTGGCCGAGCGATTCGAGACGACGACGGCCGGTGGGTCGCGTCGGGCGATCCACTGGAGGCGGCGCTCGACGTGTTCGCCCGCAAATTCGACGTCGACGTGGCCGCGGACGAGCGACGTGCCCCCGAGGTCGTTCGGTTTCCGTTCGACAGCGAGCGTCGACGGATGTCCGTCGTCACGGGTGACCGACTCGTCGTCAAGGGCGCACCGGAGAGCGTCCTGCCGCGTTGCCGTGATCCCGGTCCCGCGGCCTCCGCGTCATCGCCGTCGCCGTGCGCTCGGTGGGCGACTCGCGACCGTCTCCGGACGCCGATCCGGAGACGGTCGAACGCGACCTCGATCTCCTCGGACTCGTCGGAATGCGAGACGTCCCGCGCGACGGCGTCGCGTCGTCGATCACGGCGTGACGAGAGGCGGGCGTTCGAGTCGCGATGGTGACCGGCGATCACCCCGCGACCGCACGCACCATCGCCGACGAGGTCGGACTCACGGGCACTGAGGCACGTGTAATCGAGGGTGACGACCTCCCGACCGACGAAGAGCGCCTCGGCGAACTCGTCGACCGCGACGGGTTGATCGTGAGCCGGGTCGACCCCGAAGACAAACTCCGGATCGCGCGAGCGCTCCAGAACCGGGGACACACGGTCGCGATGACGGGCGACGGCGTCAACGACGGCCCGACGCTCCAACAGTCGGATATCGGCGTCGCGATGGGGCGTTCGGGGACCGACGTAGCCCGCGAGGCCGCCGACCTCGTCCTGCTGGACGACGACTTCTCGACGATCGTTCGGGCCGTCGAACTCGGTCGCGCCACGTACGAGAATATCCGCCGCTTCCTCACCTATCACCTGACGGACAACGTCGCGGAGTTGACCCCGTTCGTCGTGTGGGCGCTGTCCGGCGGGTCGTTCCCGCTCGCTATCGGCGTCCTCCAGATCCTCTTCATCGACATCGGAACCGACCTGCTTCCGGCGCTGGCGCTCGGGATCGAACCGCCCGCGGCGGACGTGCGTCGTCGACCGCTCCGCGGTCGGCACCTCGTAGACCGTCGCCTTCTCCGACGCGTCTTCGGCGTTCTCGGTCCGGCGATGTCGGTCGTCGAGATGACGGCGTTCGTCGTCGGTCTCGGCGTCGCCGGGTGGCACTTCGGTGGTCCACTTCCGTCGGCGACCGCCGTCGCAGCGGCGTCGGGGGCGGCGTTCAGCGCCATCGTCGTCGGACAGATGGCCAACGCGTACGCGTGCCGGAGTGCGACGCGCTGGCCGGGGGCGCTCGGGTGGTTCGCGAACCCGTTGCTTCCGTGGGCTGTCCTCACTGGGTTCTCCGCGCTGCTCGCACTGCTGTACGTCCGACCGCTCGCGGCCCTCCTCGGACAGGCACCGCCGCCGTTTCCGGCCGCGGTCGTCGCACTCCTCGCCGCGCCAGCGATGCTACTCGTCGATTTCGTCTACAAGCGGGTTCGAAGGACGGAACGAGAGCGGGCCGGTAATCGAGTTCGGTGTGACGACGAGTCAGACCTCGATTAGACCGTGTATGCGACGACGTCGACGAGGACCCTGCCGACGATCCAAGTTCGGATTATCGACTCCCGTCGCCGGGCGGCCTGCAGTCGTCACCCTGGCCGGAGCGACCGACGCGACGGAAGCGGCGCCCGGTGGAAACTCAGTACTCGCTGACCTTCGTCACCGTTCCGACCCCTTTGCTCCGGCCCTCGCGGAAGACGAACCGCTGTCCCTCCTCGACGAGATACGGGCGGAACTTGAACTCGACGGTAGTGTCACCGGTGTCACCGGGGAGCAGTTGCCCGCCTTCGGGGTAGAAGACGGCCGCCTCGCTGACGGTCTCTAGGTGGACGACGGGTTCGTACCCCGAGCCGATTCGCGTCGGGTGGTTGAGAACCATCACTTCGGCTTCGAACGACCTGACTGCGGTCGGGTTCGCTTCCGTCGGGAGCAACACCATCCCGCGCTCGATGTCTTTCTCGTGAACGCCTTTGAGGGCGATGCCGACGATACGCCCGGCTTTCGCCCGGTCGACGCGGTGGTAGTGCATCTCGATCGAGCGGACTTCCACCTCGCGGAACTCGCCGTTGGCCATCGGGCCGAGCAGGAGTTCGTCGCCCGCGTCGACGGTTCCCGAGGTGACGGTCCCGGAGGCGACCGCTCCGACACCGGTGACGTTGTAGGTGCGGTCGATATACATTCGGAACTCGCCGCCCGCGTCGTTAGTTTTCGGGAGGCGTTCGAACAACTCGTCGAGCGCGTCGAGGCCCTGCATCGTGACCGAACTCGTCCGAAGGATGGGGACGACGGTGTCATCGATCTCCTCGACAGCGGCGTCGACGCCGTGGCGTGCGATATCGAGCGGCGTCTTGCCGACGTCACGGAGCAGGCGCTCGACTTCGCGCTCGACCTCCACGATGCGCTCGTCGTCGACGGCGTCGACTTTCGTGATGGCGACGATCGTCGGCAACTCCGTCGCCAGCAGGATACCGAGGTGTTCGCGCGTCGTCCGCGTCGGGCCGTCATCGGCGGCGACGGTCAGCAGGCCGTAGTCGAGTTTCTGCCCGACCAGGCCGCGGATCGTCGTCCTGAGCCACGGTTCGTGGCCGACGGTGTCGACGAAGGAGACGAGGCGGTCGGCCTCCTCGACGACGTGTGCGCGATCCGACTTGCGATGCGGGTTGTCCATCCGGATCGGACCGTCCTCGCCGAAGCCGTAGACGGCGTAGGAGAGATCGGCCGACAGCCCACGTTCGACTTCGTGGGGCTGGACGTCGAGAAAGCCGCGGGTCGCGCCGTCCCCGTCGTCGGCCTGGCCGGTGACGAGCGAGCCGACGAGCGTGCTCTTGCCGTGGTCGACGTGACCGGCGGTGCCGACGACGATGTGTTCGTCGTCGGTTTCGAGCATCGCACCCTCGCGGATGGTCGCGACGCCGACGAGTCCGGCGTCGCCCGCGTGGTTCGCCAGTTTGTTTGAGCCGCCGTCGTTGCTCACGCCCCACGTCTCGACGTTCTCGATGTGCGCGCCCGCCTCTTCGGCGAGCAACGAGAGGACGTCCATCGAATTCGGAAAAGGACGTGTGGGAGATGCCGGCGATCCCGCCGTCGTCTGTGACGCCGACGACGTACGTCGCGACGCCGTCGCCGGAGAGGACCCGGTGGCGGAGTTGAGCCGCGAGGCTCTCCATTCGACCACTTGCGAGGTGTACGTCGCGAGAAAGCCGCTCTTTGAATTCGATGTGCCCGCCTTCTTCTTCTCCGCGCTCGAGGGCCGACTGGAGGATGGCCCGATCCGCGCTCATGACCGTTGGTTAGGGACGACCTTTTATATCCTTTTTCGTGATGTGGCTTCCCATGACACAATAGCGTCGTAGAGCGTTCGATAGACTCCGGAGCGGCATTTCTGCGATTTTCTGAGCTCGGATATGACACCAGACCTTGCAAATGCGGCCTCACCTCTCAAGTGTGGTGCGTGCGAAGCTCTCCCATGAGCGTCACCGGTCTCTGTCAAGTCTGTGAATCGGCCGAGGCGGAACACACGTGCGACCGGTGTGGGGCGGTCGTCTGCGACACCCACTTCGATCGTCCGCGCGGCATCTGCAGTCAGTGTCTCAACGAA
This sequence comes from Haloferacaceae archaeon, assembly GCA_963715525.1. Taxonomy (GTDB): domain Archaea; phylum Halobacteriota; class Halobacteria; order Halobacteriales; family Haloferacaceae; genus MFD01721-c6. The sequence continues at coordinate 2,290,792 of OY970248.1, read as the reverse complement.
CTGCCGAGCGATCAAGACGTACCAACCGACCGGAACGGTCCGGGCGAGGACGACGTCGTCGGCGGCGGGGAGGGGATGCACTGAGCGAACTGAGAACGACGAGGGAGTGGTAACGAAGCCCGTCGAAGCGGGGATGAACGAGGGATACTGGGTTGCGTGCGAGGGACTCGGGCAGTGCCCGAGTGGCATTCCGGCACGTAACCACACGAGTTACTACGCCGTTTCGGACGCAGCGTGTACGCAAACCGCTGCGACTCGGTTATCACTTGGGCTTGTATTTACCGAACCCGGCGTTCGACCGACTACCGATATTCTTCGACTGATCCGATATTCTTCGACCGACTACCGATACTTGTTCAGTCGCGTCTTCAGTCGTTTCGCGGCTTCGCCCGCCGCTCGGTCGAATCGCTCCCCCTCGCCGGCGAAGATGATCCCGCGCGAGGAGTTGACGAGGCCGACGCCGTCGGCCAGCCCGAACTCGACGGCCGCCTCGGCGTCGCCGCCCTGTGCGCCGACGCCGGGCACGAGGAACGGGATGTCCGGAACCTGCGTGCGCAGCGATTCGAGTTCTTCGGGGGCCGTCGCGCCGACGACCAGGCCGACGTTCCCGTGTTCGTTCCAGCGGTCGGCCAGCGCGGCGACCCGTTCGTATACCGGCTCGCCGCTGGCGAGTTCGAGCGACTGGAGGTCGGCTCCTCCAGGATTCGAGGTGCGACAGAGGACGAAGACGCCCTTGTCGGCCTTCGAGAGGAACGGGTCGAGCGAGTCGCGACCCATGTAGGGGTTGACCGTGATCGCGTCCGCCGCGTGTCCGCGGCCGTCGTCGAGCAGGTTCGCGTACTGGCGCGTCGTGTTGCCGATGTCGGCGCGCTTGGCGTCGAGCAGGACGGGAACGTCCTTCCCGTGGGCGTAGGCGATGGTCTCCCGGAGCGCCTGCCAGCCGTCCTCGTCCTCGTAGAACGCCGCGTTGGGCTTGTAGCAGGCGGCGTGTTCGTGCGTCGCGTCGATGATCCGACGGTTGAACGCCCATCGGGGCAGCTCTCGCTCCCGAAGATGCTCCGGGACGCGTTCGGGGTCGGGGTCGAGTCCGACCGAGACTACGCTGTCTACCCGCTCGATACGTTCGCCGAGACGGTCGAAGAAGGTCATTGACGGGGGGTCACGGTCCGGGGACTTAGGCTTCCCCTTCTCCGTCGGCGGCGGTCGCCGCTCGACCGTCGCTCGCGCCGCTCGGTCCGCCGTGAACCGGCGACTCCCAGAGTCGCAGGACGACCGCGCCGACGACGAGGACGACGCCGAAGCTGGCGAGCGCGCCGGTCGGCGAGAGGGCGTCGGCGACGACGCCACCGGCGAGTTCGAAGGGAACGACCGCCAGCGAGTACACCATCGACGCCGCCGACAACACCGTCGCGCGACCGACGGAGGCGACCCGGTCGTTGACGTACTGGTTGCCGATGGAGACGGACGCGACGTTGATCGACCGCGTCACGAAGAACACCGGCACGGCGAGGATCGGCGAGATCCAGAGCACGGCGTAGAGCGCGCCCGCGACGAACGGGACGACCGCGAACCACCGCCGCGTCCCGACCCGACTCCGAATCCACCCCGTCTTGTAGCTGACGACCGCCGAGACGAGTGTGAAGCCCGCGTAGACGATACCGACGGCGGTCATCGACAGCGATGGCGGCACGCCGAACCGGAGCGCGACCGCCTGCGTGACCGGCTGATCGAAGATGTACGTCATCTGGAGGACCCCGTAGAGCAGCGCGAAGTAGAGGACGAACGAGCGAAGCGGCGGTCGGACGAGTCGCTCTCGGATCACCCGCGCGGCGACGCCGACCGTGAGCGGGTCGCCGTCGCGGTCGCCGGACTCCGGGACGCTCAGCAGGATCGGTACGCCGATCACCGTGACGAACGCCGTCGCGAAGAAGGGGAGACGGACGTTCGTGTCGGCCAGCGCGCCGCCGACCGGTGCGGTGAGCGCGCCGACGGCGAGTCCGAGTCCCGCCGCACGACCGCGGACGGCGGCGAACGTCGAGGTCGCGTCCGTCTCCGCGAGCAGGTCGTACAGCCACGCGTCGTCGCTTCCGGTCCGAAACGTCTGTCCGACCGCCCAGAGCGCGTAGACGACGAGTAGTTGCAGGAACGTCGTCGACAACCCCATGGCGACGGTCATCGCCGTGACGAGCAACGTGCCGACCAGCATTCCCGTCCGCCGTCCGACCCGGTCGCCGACGTATCCGGTCGGAATCTCGCTGGCGACGAGCGCGAGCCACCAGACGCTGTTCAGCGCGCCGACCTGCGCCCACGAGAGGTCCTGTGCGCGGACGAATAGGATCCAGATCGCGTTGGTGAAGCTGGCGTACGTCGTCGCCGTGTAGAGGTAGTATTTGAGGATCGGTCCGGAGGGGCGGTTACGCACCCGCCGCCCTCCGCCCGTCGCTCAGATCGGTCGCTGGCATCGGAGTCTCATTCTCCGCAGGCGGCTTAATAGCTCGCTGAAATCGATTTGTGTAGCGATGCAGAGGGAAGAAACGGTTTTGAGGCTTGACAATCAATCACGATCTATGAGTCAACACGCGGAAAGCGAGGCCCCGCAGTCCGCCGAACCGGCAGGGATCTCTCCGGCGGAGGCGTTCGCCCTCCTGGGCAACGACACCCGCATCGAGATCCTGCAGGCCCTCCTCGATGCGGGCGGCGACGAGCGCCCGGTCCCGTTCTCGGAACTCTACGAGCGCGTCGACATCGACGACAGCGCCCACTTCAACTACCACCTGAAGAAGCTCACGGATCACTTCGTCCGCCGAACCGACGAGGGGTACGAGTTCCAGTACCCCGGTCGAAAGGTCGTCCGCTCGGTCTTCGCCGGGACGTTCAACGAACACGCCTCGCTCGATCCGTTCGACACCGAAGGTTCCTGCTACGACTGCGGCGGCCCGCTCCAGGCGTGGTACGCGGACGAACACCTCACGATCGAGTGCGCCGACTGCGGCGCGACCCACGTCTCCTACTCGTTCCCCCCGGGCGGCCTCGACGACCGCACGCCCGACGAACTCCTGCAGGCGTTCCACCACCACGTCCGCCACCACTACTGTCTCGCCGCCGACGGCGTCTGCCCGGAATGCATGGGAAAGATGGAGACGACGCTCTCGCTCGACACCGAGATGCCCGGCCTCGACGTTCGCGTCGACCACGTCTGTCGGCGCTGTCAGAACAGCCTCCACTCGGCGGTCGGTCTCAACCTCCTCGACAACGCCGCCGTTCTCACGTTCCACGCCAACCGCGGTGTCGACCTGAGCACCAAACCGTTCTGGACCTTCGACTGGTGCGTGAGCGACGTTCGGACGACGATCCTCTCCGACGCGACCGACGGCGGCACCGCCGGGGCGTCGACGGCGTCCGCGAACTCGGACGCGGCGGACTCGGACACTCCGCTTCGCATCCGCCTCGACATCCCCTGCGAGGGCGACGTGCTCTCGATCACTCTCGACGGCTCGCTGAACGTCCTCGATCTCGACCAGCACTGAGCGACGTTCGAGGGGCGAGAGTCCCCGAGTCCTGGCGAGAGTGATCGGCAGTGAACCGCGTCGACGGCACGCAGGTATTTTGTCACATCATATACAAAAACTTCGTTCAGAAGTTCTATATGTTCCGTGGTAACGAAGCGAGAGGTATGTACCTCGTTGGCAGCGACGACGGCGTATATCGCGTCTCGACTCCCGTGAGGTCGGACGCAGCCGAAGCGACGAAGACGCTCGATTCTGGCCGTGTCATGCGCCTCCGGCAGTTCGAAGGAGTACGCGGCATCTTCGCGGCGACGAAAACGGGTCTCTACCGATCGCTCGATGGGGAGCGATGGACGGATCTGAACGTTCCCCGGGAGGAGGTGTACGCGGTCGGCATGGACTCCTCGGGAGAGGACCTCTACGTCGGGACGCGGCCCGCACACGTCTACGTCACGGAATCCCTCTCCGACGACGACACCGCGGTCGCGGACGTCGAGTGGGCCGAGTCGACCGGGTTTCAGGAACTCCCATCGCGCGAGGCGTGGCGACTGCCCCGCCACGACGATCTCGCTCAGGTCCGCGACCTCCGCCGAGACCCCGCGACGTCGAATCGCGTCGTCGCCGGCGTCGAAGTCGGCGGCGTTCACGTCAGCGACGACGGTGGGGACGCGTGGACCGAGCGATCTGACGGTGTCGACGACGACGTTCACGAACTCCACGTCGTCGGTCCCGAGGAGTACGTCGCCGCGACCGGTCACGGGCTCTTTGACACGAGCGACGCCGGCCGGACGTGGAGACGGCGGGACGTCGGGGTCCCCCAATCGTATTTCCGGTGTGCGTTCTCGATCGGTGGCGTCGTGTACGTGTCCGGTGCGCTCTCGAACTCCTCGACGTGGGACGACGACGACGCGGAGCCCGCGCTGTTCAGGTGCCGCGACGACTCGCTAGAACCGATCCCGATCCCGTACGCCGACGAAACCGTCACCGGAATGACGGCCGTCGATGGCGACCTCGTCGTGGCGACACATCGCGGGCATCTCCTCTCACGGAGCGCTGACGGCTGGGACGACCTGGGCTTGTTCCCCGTTTCCGGGCCGCTCACAGGTCGGTACACCCCGATCGCGTCGTACGACGACCGAGCGCCGACCACTCGGTCTCGTGACCCGCTCTCGCGGGGCCAGTAGCTACAGGGTCGGCCCGTGCATCGAAGGCCGCATGGAGCGACTTCGAGCCGCGAGCGACCGCCGAGGAGTGGCTGAATGAGTAAGACGTACTCCGCAGCGGACGACCCGAACGCGCAGACGCCATCCGAGGACATTCTGGCGACGCAGATCGGGGAAGGGATGGACCAGCTACAGCGACCGACGAGCGGCCTGTTGCTCTCGGCGCTCTCGGCCGGACTCGACATGGGGTTCGGTCCCCTGTTGATGGCGGCGACGTACTTCCTCGTCAGCGACGCGTGGGGAGAGCCGCTGACGACGATCGCCGTGGCCAACATCTACGCGATCGGGTTCCTGTTCGTCATCCTCGGCCAGACGGAACTGTTCACCGAGCACACGACGCTGGCAGTGCTCCCGGTTCTCGACGACCGGGCCTCGCTCACGCAACTCGGTCGGCTGTGGTCGCTGGTGTTCGTCGGCAACGTCGTCGGCGGCGCGGTCTTCGCTGCCGCAGCGGTGGTTCTCGCCCCGAAGTGGGGGATCGCAGAGCACGACGCGTTCCTCCATCTCGGTGAGTCGCTCCTGGGGTACGAGCCCGTCTTCCTCTTCTTCTCGGCCATCCTCGCCGGGTGGCTGATGGGGCTCCTCTCGTGGCTCGTCTCGGCCGCGCAGGAGACACTCAGTCGAGTGGTGTTCGTCTGGCTTGTCACGGCCGCCATCGGGTTCATGCACCTCCCTCACTGCATCGCCGGTAACGTCGAAGTGCTGATGGCGGTGCTCGCGGGGTCGACCTACGGTTTCGGGACCTACGCGGGTTTCCTCGCCCTCTCGACGGCCGGCAACGTCGTCGGCGGCTCGGTGTTCGTCGCGCTCCTGAAGTACGGTCACGTCGTCCGCGGAACGGGATCGGCCAGTTAGTTCGTCCCCGTTCGGAACGATAAGTCGAGACTCGGTGAACTGTGCGTCAGCGACCCCATCGAGATCACGTCGACGCCGGTCGCGGCGTAGTCGGGTACGTCGTCGACGGTGATGCCGCCACTCGCTTCGGCGAGCACGCCGTCGGGAAGTAGATCGACGCCGCGTGCGACCGCGTCCGGGTCGAGGTTGTCGAAGAGGACGATGTCCGCGCCCGCCTCGGCCGCCCGAGCGCCGTCTTCGGGCGTCTCGACTTCGACCTCGATCTTCGTGGCGAAGGACTTTCGCTCCGTGAAGTGAGCGACGGCCTCCTCCATTCCCATCTCGGCGATGTGGTTGTCTTTGACCATCACCATCCCAGAGAGGTCGAGTCGGTGGGTGTCGCCGCCGCCCGCGACGACGGCCCGTTTCTCGATCCCGCGCAGTCCGGGCGTCGTCTTCCGCGTCGCCGCGATTCTGACGTCGTCGTCGACCGTGCGGGCGGCGTCGACCGCCTCCCGCGTCGCCGTCGCGATGCCCGAGGCGTGACCGGCGACGTTGACCGCGACGCGCTCGGCCCGGAGCACGTCGCTGGCGGCTCCCGAAGCGGTGAGGACGCTCTCCCCGGCGTCGATCCGGTCGCCCTCGGCGCGGGTCGCCTCGGCGTCGACACCGAGGTAGTCGAAGACGGCTACTGCGGCGTCGAGTCCGGCGGCGACGCCTGATCCCTTGGCGACGAGTCGGCCCGTCGTCTCTCCGGGTACCTCGTTCGTCACGTCGCGATGGCCGAGATCCTCCCGAAGCCATCCTTCGATGGTCGAATCAAGGACGCGCATGAGACTCCTCGGACGTGTCGGTGTCAGCGTCGGAGTCGGTGGCACCGCGGACGTAGTGACAGCCGGCCGATTCTGCTTCGGACGCGGCGCGAGCGACGAGCAGCGCCGAAATCGTCGCGTTCCGGAGTTCGTAGAGGCTCCGCGACGTTCGCGTCCGGGTGTAGGCGTCGACCTCGCCCTTGAGTCGCCGGAGCGCGGCTCCCGAGCGCCGCATCCCGTCGGGCGTCCTGACGAGACCGAGTCCCTCGCTCGTCGCGCGTCGCAAGCGACCGAACTTCGCCCGCGCGAAGTTGTCCGGAAGCGACGGGTCGCTGTTGGGCGCCTCGGGAACTTCGACGGCTTCCGCCTCGAAGGCACTCCCGTCCGCTCCGCCGGCCGTTTCGCCCGCACGAAGGCCCCAGACCAACCCTTCGAGGAGGCTGGTCGAGGCGAGACGGTTCGCGCCGTGGACGCCGGTCCGGGCGCACTCACCGACGGCGAACAGGCGATCGAGGCTCGTCCGTCCGCGGTCGTCGACCGCGATACCGCCGCAGAGGAAGTGCTCGCTCGGTGCGACCGGAATTCCCTCGGCAGGGTCGACGCCGCGATCGGCGCACAGCGCGGCCAGATCGGGGAAGTGCCCCTCGAAATCGAGCGGCGACACGTCGAGACGGACCTCGCCGGTGCGCTCGCGTTCGGCGGCGACGGCGCGGGCGACCACGTCACGCGGGGCGAGTTCAGCGTCGGGGTGGACGTCGGTCATGAACCGCTCGCCGTCGGCGTTTCGGAGGACGGCACCCTCGCCGCGGACCGCCTCGCTGACGAGGAACGGGTCGGTCGGGTTCACGTCCGCCTCGGTCTCGGGAGTCGGCGCGTACGCCGTCGGGTGGAACTGCACGTACTGCATGTCGGCCACGTCGGCACCGGCGAGCACCGCCATGGCGACGCCGTCGCCGGTCGATCCCGGCGGGTTAGTCGACTGGTCGAAACACGCGCCGATGCCGCCCGTGGCGAGTACCGTCGTGCCCGCGAACACGGGTTCGACCTCGCCGTCGGATTCGAGGAGCGCGCCGTGAACCCGACCCTCGTGCGTGAGCAGTTCGAGTGCGGCGGTGTCCTCGACGATCTCGACGCCCGCTCGTTCGTCGAGGTGCGCGAGGAACGGTCGGAGGACGTGTCGACCCGTGCTCGCGTCGACGTGGAGGATGCGCGATTCCGAGTGGGCCGCCTCGCGACCGAAGTCGAATCGCTCGTCCTCGCGGTCGAACTCGATCCCGAGCGCGTCGACGAGTACGTCGTCGACGGCGTCGCGGGCGTTCTCGACGAGGACGGACACGGCGCGCGGGTCGGCCTCGTCGGCGCTCGCCGTCAGGATGTCTCGCTCGAAGGACTCGGGGTCGTCGCGGGTGACCGCGATGCCGCCCTGTGCCCAGTCGGAGGTGGCGTCGCTCGGGCGGGTCGCCTTCGTCGCCACGAGCACGTCCGCACCCGCGCGGACCGCTCCGAGCGCGGCGGCGCACCCGGCGATACCGCTGCCGACGACGAGGACGTCAGTCGTCCGCGTCATAGCTCCAACATCCGCTCCATAGCGACCGCGGCCAGTTCCTTCTCGCGCGGTGCGACCTCGACGACGTTGTTGACCTCGCCCGCCGCGAGCGACTCTAGGATCCACGTCAGGTAGTTCGGGTCGACCTGCCGCATGGCGTTGCAGTCCATGCAGGCGTCCCCGCAGAGCGGGTGGACGTCGACTTCGGGGTGCCAGCGCGCGAGGTGTTCGACGAGGTGAATCTCGGTCCCGACGGCCCACGACTCGCCGGGGTCGGCGTCGGCGATCACGTCGCAGATGTAGCTCGTCGAACCGACGTGATCGGCGGCCTCGACGACCTCGCGGCGACACTCGGGGTGGACGACGACCTGCGCGTCGTGTACCTCCCGGGCCTGCTCGACGTGGTCGACGGTGAAGCGTTCGTGGACCTGACAGTAGCCGTTCCAGAGGACGACGTCGGCGTCGCCGAAGTCGACGGCGGCGCGACCCTCGACGTCCCACGGGTTCCACTCGACGGTGCGGTCTTCGAGTCCGAGGTTGTAGGCGGTGTTCTCTCCGAGGTGCTTGTCGGGGAGGAAGAGCACCACGTCGCCGCGTTCGAACGCCCACTCGAAGGCGCGGTCGGCGTTCGAGGACGTACAGACCAGTCCGCCGTGGTCGGCGCAGAACGCCTTCAGGTCGGCGTAGGAGTTCATGTACGTGATGGGAACGACCGTCCGATCGCCGGTCGCATCGTCGATCTCGGCCCACGCGTCGTCGACCTGGAGAGCTTCGGCCATCCCGGCCATCGGACACGACGCCTCCATCGACGGGAGGAGGACGGTCTGGTCGTCGTCGGTGATGATGTCCGCGCTCTCGGCCATGAACGTCACGCCCGCGAAGACGACGTAGGGTGCGCTCGATTCGGCGGCCCGCTTCGACAACTCGTACGAGTCGCCGATGAAGTCCGCGTTCTCGACGATCTCCCGCCGCTGGTAGTTGTGCCCGAGCACTATGACGTCGTTGCCGAGCGCGTCGCGTGCGGCGGCGATCCGCTCGATTCGTTCAGCTTCGGTCAATCCACGATACTGATTGGGGAGCTGTGATAGGTTCCCGTATTTGAAGAGACTGAGTTCTGTTTCTAGCTCTGTCGATGCTAATTTTGGCATAGATCGGCTCCGATGTGTAGCTAGCCCCTGGGGTGGCTGGTTGAAAAATTTTTGTCTTCAATACATCCACGAGAACAGTTTCTACTGGTCTGTCCCGGAGCGTGCATGTGATGTGAGTTCGAATCCAGTGATCGAAATCGCGGTACGGCTGTCAGTACGCGACGCTGTCGACTATCGGTTTTCACTGGCCGACCGCTCCCACGATCACTTTCACTCTCAGGACAATAGTTTTCAATACCGATACGTAGGAGCGTGTCTTCGGGGCACGGGAGACGGAAAACGGAGTGAGCGTTCGCAGCGTCGTGTCGGCGTCTGTCGACCTATCGCCCGTCGTAGACGACGTCGCCGTCGACGACAGTCATCGCGACGTCGATATTCTCGATGTCGTCGTCGCGGTCCCACGGCGAGTCGTCGAGTACGACGAAGTCGGCCAACTTCCCGGGTTCGACGGTGCCGAGTCGATCCTCGGCGAATGCCGCGTATGCGCCGCCGCTGGTGTAGGCCCGGAGCGCTTCGGTGACGGAGAGCCGTTGTTCCGGAACCGGCGGGTTCACGGCGTGGTGGACGCCGAGGAGCGGATCGAGCGGCATACAGTCGCTCCCGAAGGCCAGCGGCACGTCTGCGTCGAGTAGGTCGCGGTATCGGTTCGTCTCCGTCCGCCGGTCACCGAGTCGGTCGGCGTAGAGTCCGCCCTCCCCCGCCCACTTGAGGAAGTTCGGCTGGACGGAGGCGACGACGTTCAACTCGCTGAACCGCTCGATGGCTTCGTCGCTGGTCAACTCGGCGTGTTCGATCCGGTGACGTGCGCCCCCGGCGTCGATGCAGTCGTCGTACGCATCGAGAACCAGGTCGATTGCCTCGTCGCCGATCGCGTGCGCGGTGAGTTGGAGTCCCGCTTCGTCGGCACGGGTGACGAGTCGACGGAGGTCGTCGGGGGTTACGACCCACTGGCCGTCGGTGTCGCCGTCGGCGTACGGTTCGGTGAGCTTGGCCGTTCGGCCGCCGAAACTCCCGTCGGTGTAGGTTTTGATGGCTCCGACTTCGACCATTCCCGTCCCGTGATTGGTCCGCAGTCCGGTTTCGAGGATCGCGTCGAGGTGGTCCGACCAGTAGTTGATCCGCACCCGCAGCGAGAGTTCGTCGACGAGGTCGAGTCGCCGGTACACCTCGGGCGCGGGCGTCTGGCGGACCATGTCGTGGATACTGGTCACGCCGCGGGCGTTGGCGTGTTCCTGTGCCGTCCTGACGAGTTTCGTCATCTGGATCACGTCGGGCTCGACGGCCCGATAGATCACGTCGACCGCCTTCTCGACGACGACGCCCGTCGGTTTGTCACCGTCACGGTGGACGTCGCCGTCGGGCATGTCTGCCAGATAGCGTTCGAGCGCGATGGAGTTGAGCGAGGCGACGTGGAGGTCTTCCCGGAACGCCGCGACGGGCCGGCCGTCGCTCACCGCGTCGAGGTCTTCGCGCGTCGGATACTCCTTCTCCGGCCACGTACTCTCGTCGTATCCGAAGCCCAGCACCCACTCGCTGTGGTCGAGTTCGTCGGCACGTTCGTGCAGTCGGTCGAGCGCCTCCGCTTTGTCTGCGGCCCCGGAGAGGTCGGCGTGGACGAGGTACCGACCGGTCATCGGGAGGTGCGTGTGGGCGTCGATGAATCCCGGCAGGAGGACGCGCCCGCCGAGATCGATCGTCTCCGTTCCGACGCCCTCCAGAAACTCGATTTCGTACGTCGAATCGACGCGGGTGATGCGACCGTCGCGGACGGCGACCGCTTCGTGGACTTCGTCCGGATCGGCGAGCGTGTGGACCTCCGCGTTCGTCAGGATGAGGTCCGCGGCGTTCGTCATATCTCTCTTCCTTGTGGGAGACGCGAAAAACGGTTCGGGTGGCGGCGATGATAACGGTAAGGTGGTGCTGAGAATGTGACACTCTCGACGAAGAAACCCTCGAAAGCCCCACCCGACGGCGGGCGGTCGAGTGAGCGTTGCGCACGTCTGTCAGCCAACGAAGCGATCCGAGGGATCTCCCACGCCGAAGGAAACCGTTTAGAACGCTTCGTGAGAGAGACACGGGTATGACCGACGATACCGCCGTCGACGCCGAGGCGGCTGCCGACCTCGCAGACCGCGTCCGCGACGGCGACCTCCGACTGCACGAACTCGAAGCCCACGCCGACGCCGACACCGCGGTGGCCGCTCGCCGCGTGCTCGTCGAAGAGCAGTCCGGGGCGTCGCTGGATACGGTCGGCGACTACAGCCTCTCGGCCGAACAGGCCGTCGAGACCGCCATCGAGAACATGGTCGGCGCGGTGCAGGTACCGCTCGGCGTCGCCGGACCCGTCGCGGTCCACGGCGGGGCCGCCGACGGCGACCGATACCTCCCGCTGGCGACGACCGAGGGCGCGCTGCTGGCGAGCGTCAATCGCGGCTGCTCGGTCATCGACGACGCGGGCGGCGCGACCGCACGCGTCACCAAGTCCGGGATGACTCGGGCGCCCGTCTTCCGCGTCGCCGACATCGCCGAAGCCGAGGCGCTGGTCGAATGGGTCCGCGACAGCGGAGACGCCCTCGCCGAGGTTGCGGAGTCGACGACGAGCCACGGAAAACTGCTCGACGTGACCCCTTACGTCGTCGGCAACTCCGTCTACCTGCGCTTCCGCTACGATACCAAGGACGCGATGGGGATGAACATGGCAACCATCGCGACCGAGGCGGCCTGCGACCTGATCGAAGCGGAGACCGACGCGACGCTCGTCGCCCTCTCGGGCAACCTCTGTTCGGACAAGAAACCCGCCGCCGTCAACGCCGTGGAGGGCCGCGGCCGGAGCGTCACCGCCGACGTGACGATTCCGCGTGAAGTCGTCGAGAACAGACTCCACACGACGCCGGAGGCCGTCGCGGAACTCAACACGCGGAAGAACCTCGTCGGCAGCGCGAAAGCGGGCAGTCTCGGTTTCAACGCCCACGTCGCCAACGTCGTCGCCGCGATGTTCCTCGCCACCGGACAGGACGCCGCACAGGTCGTCGAAGGATCGAACGCGATCACGACCGCCGAGGTCAGGGACGGGAGTCCCGAACCTTCCGACTCGGGAGCACGCGAGACTCCGTCTCGCGGTGACCTCTACGTCTCCGTCTCGCTTGCCAGCCTCGAAGTCGGTACGATCGGCGGCGGGACGAAGTTGCCGACGCAAGCCGAGGGTCTCGACGTGCTCGGCTTCCGCGGCGGCGGCGACCCCGCCGGATCGAACGCCGACGCCCTGGCGGAGTGCATCGCCGCTGGCGCACTCGCCGGCGAACTCTCCCTCCTCTCGGCGCTCGCGTCCCGGCACCTCTCTAGCGCCCACCAAGACCTCGGACGCTAATACGGCCGATACCGGGTTTTTCGGCGGGTATGTGACCCTCGAGATTCACTTTCACCACTTACACCGACAGATCTCCAGTCCTCGACACGCGTCTGACATTCCAGAACGACCGAATTCGGCGCATCGAGATTCGCATAGGGTACTTTCACTTTCACTCCCCACATATGGATCGGTTTTAATCCACGATCTATCGAATTGCAAAATGCGCCCGCCGGTGAGTACCCGCGGGCGCTTCCACCGATATGAATCACGATTGTCACGAAGACCCGACGGAGACGGCCACCTATGGGTGGCTGCGAATCGCGAAGCTACTACTCGGCATTCTCGTTTCCGTGCTGACGGTGTTGCGACTGCTCGGCGCTCTCCCGCACGGGTGATAAGAGCGCCCTCAGAGCAACCGATACCGACCGCCGCTCTCGCTGACCTCGCCGCGGCGGGCGAGTTTCGTCAGTAACTTCTGTGCCGCTTCGGCCGGGACGCCGCGGTCGGCCGCGTAGTCGACGATTTCGGATTCGGTCGGGCGATCACCCTCGCTGATCGCGTCTTCGACGATCTCGCGGCGACTTCGGGAGCGACTCGCGGAGACGTCCCCCGCGGATTCGACGGCGTCGACGTCCAGCCCGGAGCGTTTGAGGTACTCACGGTCGTCGATGCCGGCGTCTTCGACCTGCGACTCCATCGCCGCCACGGAGTCGAGCGATTCGAACGCAGACCGTTCGCCGCGCTTGTCGGCCAGCATCGCCGCGCGGGCCTGCCTCGCCTCTTCGCGGTTCTCGGATCGGAAGAAGCGCTTGAGCTTTCGAGTCTGGTGGCGTTTGCCGCAACGCGGACACGATGCCGTCTTTCCGGGATCGGAGAGCAGCCAGAGCGTGCCACATTCGTTACAGCCGACGACCGCGTACATAGGTCGACTGAGGGCTGTTTCCGGTTTGAATCTGCCGTCGAGTCGGGGTCCGCGAGCGACCGCGACCCTGCGACACTCGGTCGCACTCGTCGCGTTTAGAAGTCGCTCGGACTGTACTTCGAACCCTCGACCCAGATCGAGATGTTCTCGTCGCCGCTGATAACGTCGAAGGAGGTGATCGACCCGGTGAACTCGTAATTGTCCGATAGCCACTTCACGCGACCGGAGGCCGTGGTACCCGAGATAGTGTCGCCCGATTCGACGTTGTCGCCCGGCGTGATGCTGCCCGAGACGGCGAAGGTGTACTTCGTCTCGTTGCCCGTGCCGACCACGGACATCTTCTTCCGGTCCGTCGAACCGGAGTTTCCGGAGTTCCCGCTGTCGCCGGAGCCGCCCGAGTTGCCCGAACCGCTCGACGGGAAGTCGCTCGGGCCGTATCTCGATCCGTCGACGTAGATCTTGATGTTCTCGTCGCCGCTGATAACGTCGAAGGAGGTGATCGACCCGGTGAAGCTGTAGTTGTCCGACAGCCACTGCACGCTCCCCGAGACGGTCCCGTTCGAGATGGTGTCGCCCGATTCGACGTTACTACCCGGCGTGATGTCTCCCGAGATAGTGAGCCGGTATTCGGTCTTCTCGCCGGTGCCGACCACCGACATACCGTGTTCGGTTCCGTCGTTTCCACCGGATCCGTTCGATCCGTCGCCGCTTCCGCCGCTTCCGCCGTTACTCGAACCGAAGTCGCTCGGGCTGTACCTCGATCCGTCGACGTAGATCTTGACGTTCTCGTCGCCGCTGATAACGTCGAAGGACGTGATGTCGCCGGTGAAACTGTAGTTGTCCGACAGCCACTGTACGCTTCCCGAGACGGTCCCGTTCGAGATGGTGTCGCCCGATTCGACGTTACTACCCGGCGTGATACTCCCCGAGACGGCGAATCGGTACTCGGTCTTCTTGCCGGTGCCAACGACCGACATGCCGTGTTCGGTCCCGTCGTTTCCACCGGACCCGCCAGATCCATCGCCGTTCGATCCGTCGCCGCTTCCGCCGCTCCCCGAATCGAAGTCGCTCGGGCTGTACCTCGATCCCTCGACGTAGATCTTGACGTTGTCGTCGCCGCTGATAACGTCGAAGGACGTGATGTCGCCGGTGAAGCTGTAGTTGTCCGACAGCCACTGGACGCTCCCCGATGCGGTGTTACCCGAGACGGTATCGCCCGACTCTTCGTTGCTACCGGCAGTGATACTGCCCGAGACGGTGAATCGGTACTCGGTCTTCTTGCCGGTGCCGACCACCGACATTCCCTTCTCGCCGCCGGAGGAGCCGGAACCACCAGAACCGCCCGTGTCGCTGTTGAGTTCCGCGATGGTCCGCGTCTTCCCGTCGACCGTAATCGTCAGATCGGAGTCGCTCCCGTCGGTCAACGCGAAGGTTTCGACGCTCCCGGAGTAGCGATAGATGTCGCTCCCGGTCGAGAGCGTCCCGTAGGCACGGTTATCGAACACTCGATCGGCAGACTCCATGTCGGATCGGTCGGTGATCTCGCCGGTGACACGGACCTGATACTCTGACGACGGCCCCTTGCCAGTGAGCTTCAGCTCGTGCGATCCGCTGTGACCCGTGTGTGGCCAACTCCCGTAGGTTTTCCGCCGACTATCGACCAGCGACCGAACGGAGTCGACCTGCCAGTTTACTCGTTTGCTGAGGTCGAGATCGCGCCACGTTTCGATGATGTACGCGGGGGTCCCGCGCTGATACGCCATGCGCTGAACGAGCGCACCCATCGGCTTTTCGACCGGACTCGGGAGGTACCGCTTGAGGAACTTCCAGTCGTCGTGCATCACTTCGCTGTTGAGTCGGTCGAGAGCAGTGTGAGCCGCGTCTCCGGGGTCGGCGATCGGCGAGTAACCGATCGTCTGCCCGTCGCTCCAAGAACTCTTGGCGTAGAGCTCCCTCGACTCGTGGAGGTCGACGTAGACGTCGGGGTCGACGTTCGCGATAACGTTCCAGATCGCGCGCGCGAGATCCGTCTTCGGCGTCTCTCCGAGCGGGAACTGTCGGTTGAGGTCGCCGTACGGCGTGTCTCGGATGTCGTTTTTGATGCCGTAGACGTTGGCGTGCGGGATGACGACGAGTTTCCCCGAGTCCGGCATCCACGTCTTGACCTCGTCGGCGGCGTGCCAGCCGGCGAGTTCGTCACCGTGGATCCCACCGATGACGAACGCGGTCGTGCCCGGTTTTCCGGAGTCGTTGTAGTAGACCGTCGTCTCCTGCGAAGTTCCCTTCATGATCGCCTGAGTCGTCCGAGACGATTCCGAAGACGCCGAAACCGAACCAACACTTCCGAGAACGGCCCCACCTGCGATTGCACCGAGCACCGAACGTCGTGAGGAGGACCATTCAGCAGGATTGAACTTATCCATGGCAGACCTGTTCGCAGAGAGTAGTTAATTATACATACAGTAAGGCCAGATTAGGTGTATAATAGTTGGTGAGTAAACACTCGTCGATGACATGATCACCCCGTGAAGTCGCTGTATCTAACCGAAAACTGAGCCCTTTCGCGAGCCGTTTCGACCGCGAATCAGAAGTGTCACTTTCAATTGACTTTCGAGTTGAACGAATAGTCACGCTGGCCTGAGAAAATTTCATCGAATCAGTCGTGAAATACAGAAGGGCATGCCATCACATAGCGAACTTCGGGAGATGTACCGCGACATGGTGACCGCTCGTCGATACGAAGAGCGGTTACAGGAGGAGTACCTGGAGGGAAAGCAACCGGCGTTCGACATCTCGGCCGGGCCGATTCCGGGCGAACTCCACCTCGCGGCGGGTCACGAGGCGTCCGCGGTCGGCGTCTGTCAGCACCTCCGCGACGACGATACCGTGACAGCACCGCATCGACCACATCACGTCGCCATCGCCAAAGGCGTCGATCTGAATCGAATGACCGCCGAAATCTTCGGTCGTGAAACTGGTCTCTGTAAGGGAAAAGGCGGTCACATGCACCTGTTCGACCCCGACGTGAACTTCGCGTGTAGCGGAATCATCGCGGAAGGGTGTCCTCCGGCCGTCGGCGCGGCGCTCGCGGCCAAGAAGCGCGAATCTGACGCTGTCGCGGTCGCGTTCCTCGGCGAGGGTGCCATCGAACAGGGAGCGTTCCTCGAATCGCTCAACCTCGCCGCCGTCCACGACCTTCCCGTGGTCTTCGTCGTCGAGGACAACGACTGGGCGATCAGCATGCCGAAAGGCCGCGTCACCGACGTGAAAAACGGCGCACAACGCGCGGACGGCTTCGACCTTCCGGGCGTTCGCGTCGACTACAACGACGCCATCGCGGTCTACGACGCCGCCGCCGACGCCGTCGGACGAGCACGGAGCGGCAACGGTCCGACGCTCCTCGAAGTGCAGGTTCACCGCCACATGGGCCATTTCATGGGCGACGCGGAAGGCTACCGGCCGAAAGGCGAGGTAGACCGCGTGAAACGTCTCGATCCGATCACGCGGCTGGCCGATCGACTCCGGAAAGAAGGTGTCGACGACGACGAACTCGACGAACTCAGAACCGAAGCGGAGCGACGAGTCGAAGACGCCATCGACTTCGCTAAGGAGCAACCGGAGCCCGAACCGGAGGAAGCCTACGAGGACGTGTTCGTGAACCCGCCGCAGGCGTCGCCAGCGCCGAGCAGACCCGCGGCCGACGGAGGTGAGAACTGATGTCGTCCGATACACCAGACGCCGCAGACAACCCGGATACGCCCGACGCGACGGGCGAAGAACGCGAACTCACGATGAGCCGCGCGATGGTCGACGCCATCGCGACCGAGATGCGCGAGAGCGACGACGTGTTCGTCATGGGCGAAGACGTCGCTGATTACGGCGGCATCTTCGACAGTACCACCGGCTTACTAGACGAGTTCGGACGCGACCGAATCATGGACGTCCCGATCAGCGAGACGGCGTTCCTCGGGGCGGCCGTCGGGGCCGCACAGGCCGGAATGCGACCCATCGCGGAACTCATGTTCGTCGACTTTTTCGGCGTCGCGATGGATCAGATCTACAACCAGATGGCGAAGAACACGTACATGAGCGGCGGCGCGGTCAACGTTCCGATGGTCCTCATGACCGCCGTCGGCGGCACGTACAACGACGCCGCCCAGCACTCGCAGACGCTCTACGGTACCTTCGCCCACCTCCCTGGGATGAAAGTCGTCGTCCCCTCGAACGCCTACGACGCCAAGGGACTCATGCACGCGGCGATCCGAGACGACGACCCCGTCGTCTACATGTTCCACAAGCGCCTGATGGGGATCGGGTGGATGCCAGCCCCCGATGGGCCGAAAACCGAGGTTCCGAAGGAGGCGTACGAACTCGCGTTCGGCGAAGCCGCGGTCCGACGCGAGGGGGACGACGCGACGATCGTCACGCTCGGTCTGCACGTCCACCGGGCGATGGAAGCCGCCGAGGAACTCGCGGACGACGGCGTCGACGCGGAGGTGATCGACCTCCGAACGTTGGTTCCGCTCGACACCGACACCGTCGTCGACTCCGTCGCGAAGACCGGTCGCCTCGTCGTCGTCGACGAAGATTACCGCTCGTTCGGCGTCACCGGCGAGATCATCGCCCGCGTCGCCGAGTGTGCACTTTCGGATCTCGACGCCGTCGAGCGCGTCGCGATCCCGGACGTCCCGATCCCGTATGCCAGGCCCCTAGAGCGGGAGGTCAACCCCGGCGTCGACGACATCACCGAAGCCGTCCGGCGGGTCACGGAATGAGCGGACCGAGCGGCGGAAGCGGCGAGTCGATCGAAATCGACTCGTCGGCCGCGTGGCCCGACGACGCGATGGACGTAGACGAGGCGATCGTCGCCAACTGGTTCGTGCGCGAGGGGGCGCGAGTCGACGAAGGCGAGACGGTCTGCGAGATTCAGATCGAGAAGGTGAGCGTCGACGTGCCCGCACCCGCCGCCGGTGAGGTGGTCGAGCGGTCAGTCGAGGAGAACGGCGAGTTCCGGCGGGGCGATGCGTTAGGACGGATTCGCCCCGAGTGACTCGTCTCTCACCGGACAGAAAGCAGATACCGTCGGTAACGGGAGGTGGATGGCGCGCGGACCGTTGTTCGTGGTGTCACGTTTTCACTGCTCTTCCTCGCCTTGTCTCCGTAACGGTCGGAGCGCAACTCGTCTCGTCCGCTACGCCGTCACTCGAAACCACCGGCTACAGCGTGCGGTCCGTACCCGGTGCGACGACTTCGACTTTGATCCCCATCGGGTCTTCTGCGTACACCGCGTAGTGGTCCGGCCCACCGGCGAACGGATGGTCGTTCTCGTAGAGGATCCTGACGCCGCGGGCGCGGAGTCCCGCGGTCAACTCGTCGACCTGCTCGCGAGAGTCGGCGTGGAAGGCGAGGTGGTTCAGTCCCGGTTCTCGACGGTCGAACGGACGCTCCTGACCGTCTGTAGGGGCGCGAGCGACCACACGGTACGTCGGTCCGAGTCGCCAGGACCGACCGTCGTCCCACCGCTGGTACGGTTCGTAGCCGAGTTCGGAGAGGATCCAATCCCGGAACCGCACTGAGGCTTCGAAGTCTGCGGCGTAGAGTTCGACGTGATGGAGGCAACCGGCGTCACGGCTCATACTCGTCGTGCGTCGGTCGCGAAGAAAATCGGTTCGAAGGTGTTCGAAGTCGCTCAGGCTCGCTCTTCGATGTGCTGGACGACCTTGTCGGCGAACTCGCTCGTTGCGAGTTTCTCGCCGCCCTCGATCTGGCGTTCGAGGTCGTAGGTGACTTCCTTCGAGGAGATCGCGTCCTCGACGGCGTCGCGAACGAGGTCTGCGGCGTCGTCCCAGCCCATGTATTCGAGCATGATGCGACCCGAGAGGATCATGGCCGTCGGGTTGGCCTTGTCCTTGCCGGCGTGCTTGGGTGCGGAGCCGTGGACCGGTTCCGCGAGCATGCGACCGTCGCCGATGTTCGCGCCGGGCGCGATGCCGAGACCACCGATCTGCGCGCCTGCGGCGTCGGAGAGGTAGTCACCGTTGAGGTTCGGCATGGCGAGCACGTCGTAGTCGCCCGTGCGAGTGAGAAGCTGCTGGAGCATGTTGTCGGCGATGCGGTCCTTGACGACGACCTTGTCCTCGGGCTTCTCGCCGTCGTGCTCGTCCCACAGCTCGTCCTCGGTGATCGTCTCGTCGCCGAATTCCTCTTCGGCGAGTTCGTAGCCCCAGTCGCGGAACGCGCCCTCGGTGAACTTCATGATGTTCCCCTTGTGGACGAGAGTGACCGAGTCGCGGCCGTTGTCGATCGCGTACCGGATGGCCTTGCGGACGAGGCGCTTCGTACCGAACTCCGTGATCGGCTTGATGCCGATGCCGACCGGTCCGTCGTGGATGGTCGAGTCGAAGCCCATCTCGCCTTCGACGAACTCCTTGACCTGCTCGACTTCGTCGGTACCGGCTTCCCACTCGATGCCGGCGTAGACGTCTTCCGTGTTCTCACGGAAGTTGACCATGTCCATGTTCTCCGGCGCTTTGACCGGCGACGGGACGCCCTGAATGTAGAACGTCGGGCGCATGTTCGTGTAGAGGTCGAGCTTCTTACGGAGCGCGACGTTCAGCGAACGGAACCCGGAGCCGACCGGCGTCGTGAGCGGGCCCTTGATGGCCACGCGGTGCTCCTTGATCGCCTCGACGGTGTCGTCGGGCAGGTTCTCGTCGTACATCTCACGGGCACTGGAACCGGCGTAGATTCGCATCCACGAGATGGAGCGACCAGTCGCCTCTGCGGCGGCCTCCAGCACTTTCTGTGCGGCCGGTCCGACGTCCTCGCCGATACCGTCTCCGTGGATAATCGGGATGATCGGGTTGTCCGGGACGACGAGTTCCTCTCCGTCCGCACCACCCGTGATCTTCTCCCCCTCCTCGGGTACTTCGACCTTCTCGTACTCGTAGCTCATGAACGATTCCGAATTTTCGGGGCACGGTAAAAGGCCTGCCGTTCTCCGTTTCGAACCGTAAGAATCGCCGGTAGCTGTGACACGCGATCACGTGACGGGCGGTCGGGCTGCCGGCCTCACCACCCCTCACTACCGCACACGACGACGACGCGGACACGTCATCGAGTAGATGTGCTCCAGCCGGTATGATCGACTTAAAGTCACGCCGCTTGGAGTGGCTGGCATGCACGTCATCGTTCACGGTGGTGCGGGCGACGCTCCGGACGAGCCCGCCCCCCGACAGGAAGTCGTCGACGAAGCCGCTGAGACGGGGGCCGAACGATCGACCCCGCTCGACGCCGTCGAAGCGGCGGTCAAGGTTCTCGAAGCCGACCCACAGTTCAACGCGGGCGTCGGCGGTGCCGTCCAGTCCGACGGTGTCGTCCGAACCGACGCGGGTGTCATGACCAGCGACCGAAGAGCGGGTGCAGCCGCCGGGATGGCTGGTGTCGAGCACGCCGTCTCCGCCGCACGCGTTGTTCTAGAGGAAACGCCGCACGTCTTCGTGGCCGGTGACCACGCCGTCGACCTCGCCGCCGACTTCGGCGTCGAAACAGACGTCGACCTCTTCACCGAGAGGAGTCGCCGCCGGTGGGAAGACGCCGACCCGCCGGAGGGGTCGCCGAAAGAGCATCTCCGATGGCTCGAAGAGAAGTGGGAGGGTCACGACACGGTCGGGGCCGTCGCCACCGACGGCGACACGTTCGCCTCGGCGACGTCGACCGGCGGGCGCTGGTTCGCGTTGGCCGGTCGGGTCGGCGACGTCCCGCAGATCGGGTCGGGATTCTACGCCGCTCCCGCGGGTGCAGCCAGCGCGACGGGGTACGGCGAAGACATCGCTAAGGTGACGCTCACACGACGGGCGGTCGCCCTCCTCGAATCCGGACTCGACGCGCAGACTGCCGCCGACCGAGCCATCGACGAGTTGGCCGAACTCACGGGTGGTCTCGCTGGCGTCATCGTCCTCGACCGATCCGGCGGGACCGGTCGTGCCTTTAACACCGAAGACATGCAGACGAGCGTCGCACGGGAGTAATTGGACACGAAAGTACACGGATATTCACGGGTTTAGGTCGGCGCGCGCCAGGTAAATTGCGGCGTTAATCCGTGATTTCCTATACTATGTCGATAGTTGACACATGACTCGCCGGCCAGAAGCTTTAAGAACGCCACAATCGCAAGACTGCGTCGGGGTGACGAAAGAGTCCATGCCATTGATGTTGAAATAAACAGTGTGCAACAGTCACCAACTGATGATAATTTCATTGAAATCGACCAGAACGGTCGTGACGGTTTTCTAAGTACAACTTCCGAGGTGCGCGTGATGGTTGACCGCCGAACCCAGATCCAAACCATTTCGCGGTAGACGCGATTTCAACGACGGAATACTCTCACTGGGAATCGGGGCGGACGCCAGAAAGCCGTTCGGGCACAGAGCTGCAGCGCTGTCACGCGCTGGGGAGAGGCCCGGATGGGGGAACTCAAGCCAAGATGTCACACGACACCAGTTCAACTGATACAACGGACGACTCGACAGACAAACTATTCGACGTAAGCCGACGCACGTTCCTTGGAATCACCGGTGCCGCCGCGACCGCGACCGCGATCGGGGCCTCATCGGAGAACACGAGCGCCGCGAGTACGCAGACGTGGAACGTCCACGACTGGATGCAGAACCACGGCGTGAGCGCCGATCGAGCTGTTTCTCAGATCATCGGCCGAGCAGAGCCCGGAGACACCGTCCTCTTCCCGGCAGTCAACGGTGAGACGTGGTACACGATCCACCAATCACACCAGATCCGGAAGCCACTGACGCTCAAAGGCGAAGACGGAGTCTACCTGAAGCGAACGAGCAACTGGCTCGGGTTCCAGTTCCACGGGCCCGGTCGCACGGGCGAAATCGCATCCATGACCGGCTCCGTGAGCAAGGGTGACACGACGATTCCCGTCGATACCGGTGCGGTGAACTTCCGGTCCGGCGACTACGTCCAGATCCGGAACGAACGATACTGGGACGCAGGCGCGGACGGCGGCACGCACGAGTACCCGCTCCAGTTCGCCGAGGTGACCGGCGTCGGAAACGGTTCGATCGACATCTCCAACGAAGCGTACTTCGACTACTCGCCCGCACACGGACAGGTCGAGAAGGTCGAACTCCTCGAAGGCGCGACCGTCGAGAACCTCTCGATGGTCGGCGACAACAACGACCCCAACGTCGACTACATGAGCAACCGCAGCAAGACTCGCGGGATGTTCGAGATGCGGTGGGTCAAAAACGGGGTCTATCGCGACTGCTCCATTCGAAACTACTTCTCGATCGGGTTCTACTTCTTCGACTGCTGGGACGTCGTCTGGGATCACGTCGAAGCCTACGACGCACAGAGCAAGGCACCCGGCAAGGGCGAAGGCATCAAAGCCGGCCACTGTACCGGCGTGAAGGCGTTCTCGCCGGTCCACAAGAACTGTCGACGGGGCGTCGACATCGGCAACGCGACGGCCGAAGTCCTGGTCAAAAACCCCGTCGTCGAGAACGCATCGCTCATCGGGGTCGGGAACCACAACAACACCGACTCCTACGTCGCGGGTCGCCTCCACCTCATCGGCGGCACTCTCAACGCGGCCGGGACCAACATCGACCATATCTCCGGCGAGACGGTCGTCGAGGGGACGAAGATCAAGACATCCGGAAACGGCATCGGGATCGCGGGCGACGATTTCACGGCGAAGAACGTCTCCATCGAGGGTATCGATGGCGGAAGCGGGTACGGCGTCTTCATCAACGGATCGCCCGACAACGTCTACGTTCACGGAGAGATCACCGACAACGCCGATACGTTCCAAAGTGCGGCCGTCATCATCACGCCCGACGGAGACATCGAGAACCACCTGTACGACCTCGACATCACGTCGAACAACCGATTCTACGGGATCGGGATGACCGGCAACACCTACAAGGACCTCAAGATCCGGGGGACGCTCGACTCGAGTAGCCAGAACTCGGACATCGCGATTCACGGAACGTACCAGAACGCGGGTGTCATCGACGGTCTCGATATCTCGGTCGACCTCAACAACCACGGCGGTCCGGGTGCCTACTTCCTCGTCGGTGACCAGATCAAGCGGCTCCGCATCCACGACTCGAACTTCGATCTGGACGGCGACTACGGCATCTGGCTCGGGTACCACCTCGACGAAGAACACCGCACCGAAATCGACAACGTGAGCCTCTCCGGTAGCAAGTACGATGCGATCCGGCTCGAATCGCAGGGATCCGCCTACATCGGAAACATCGATACGAACAGCAAGGTCCACACAAGTTCCGACGTCGACCTCGCCGACAGCAGTTACGACTACTCGATCGACGTCGGACAATCGGCCAGCAGCAGTTCCTCCCGGTCTGGGAGCAGTTCGAGTGGCGCTTCGATCAGTTCGTCGGACTCGTCGGGGAGCAGTTCCGGTAGTACGTCGTCCGGTTCGTCCGGCGTCAGTCTGAGCGGACAGAACCACACAATGTCGGTGGTCGGAACGGGCAGCGCGACGGACTACAAGTTCACGGTCGCGGGAAGCATCGACCCAGACAGCAACGTCGAATCGAGCGACACCGTCTCCGGAAAGAGCGCTTCGGGCACCGTCAAGTGGCAGTCCGACAATTACAACTTCACCGGCGATATCACCTCCTTCGACGTCGTCAGCGGTGATGACAGCATCGACATCTGGATCGACGGGAGCAAGTACTCGCCCAGCGACTTCAGCTCCTCGTCCGGGTCGTCCGGGTCGAGCGCGTCCGGCAGTTCGAGCGGATCGAGCACGTCGAGCGGCGACACTGGCACCGGGGCGACGCACAAGATCGAGATCGTCGGGACGAAAGCGGAAGTCAGCTACACGTTCGACGTGAGCGGGAGCATCGAATGGTCGAAGAGCGTCGAGTCGAACGACGACGTTGGAACCAACAGCGTGAGTGGGCAGATTTCGATCGCGAGCGATACGTTCGGTTACTCGGGCGAACTGAAGTCCTTCAAAGTGACGGACGGCAGCCTCGACGACGTGAAAGTCTACATCGACGGAAAGCGTCAGTTCCCCGACGACCTCGCCAACGACTGGCACACGCTTCAGATTCAGGGAACCGGCCCGGTGACGCGCTACAGCTTCGACGTGAGCGGCCAGGTCGATCCGAAGGGGACGCTCGAAACCAACGATACCATCCACAGCACCAGCGCGAACGGGCAGGTCTCGACCGGCAGTGACACTTACTCGTTCGCCGGATCGCTCGACTCCTTCACGGTCACGGACGGGAGCGCGAGCGATATCGCGGTCTACGTCGACGGCAACCGTCGAACCATCGACGGCTCGAACTCGTCTTCGAGCGGTTCGAACACCGGATCGAGTTCTTCGCCGAGCGCCGGACCGACCCGCGACATGTCGATCACGGGAACCGGTACCGAGACGAAGTACCGCTTTACGGTCTCCGGCAGCGTCAGTCCCCACGACAACGTCGAATCGATCGACAACGTCTCCGGAAGCACGGTGACCGGAACGACCCAGTGGATGTCGGACAATTACACGTACACCGGCAAGATCACCTCCTTCGAGGTTCTCAGCGGTGACGACAGCATCGACATCTGGATCGCTGGCGACAAGCACAGCCCGAGCGACTTCCCGTCTTCACCCGAGTCGAGCGGTTCGAGCGGGAGCGGGTCGTCGTCGAGCGGGAGTGGCAGTTCCAGCGACGGATCGAAGCTCCTCAAGATCACCAACGGGGGTACCTCGACTGCCACGTACGAGTTCAACGTCACCGGCTCCGTTTCGGAGTACTCGGGCACCGAGAAGGCTGACTGGGCCGGTCAGCAGACCTCGGGTGGCAGCATCGCACCCAACGACTACGACACCTACACCTTCACGGGGAGCCTCCACTACTTCGACGTCCTCAAAGGAAACGACCAAGACGTTCACGTAGCGATCAGTTCGGCGGGTTCGAACGGCGGTTCGGCCTGATCGAGCAGTCACCCGTTCGGAAATCGGGGCCAGTTAGAATCTCACCGCGCTGGGACGCCCCGAACCACCCTTTTCGGTCTCTTTGACACGCGGCGACCGCGTCTCCCCGGCGCTTCACGTGGGCGTCGTCACTCGTGTCGACGATACGTGTTCGGTTCGTTCGGCGCGAAGGCCAGCGCCGAGAGGGTTTACAGGGGATTCGACTCTTCTTCGGGGATCGACGCTTTCGCACGGTGCATCAGTTCTCGATGCGTGTTCCGAACCGGCTCGCCGTCGGTCGGGTGCAACTGTTCGTACGTCCCGTCCGAGCGCATCTCCCACCGCTTCGAGTTGTCGCTCAACATCAAGTCGAGGATGGCCTGTAACTCCTCGCGCAGTTCCTCGGATTCGACGGGTGCGACCGTTTCGACGCGCCGGTCTAAGTTGCGCGACATCCAGTCGGCCGAGCCGACGTAGTACTCGGGGTCGCCGCCGTTGTGGAAGTAGTAGATCCGCGAGTGTTCGAGGAATCGGCCGACAACGCTGTAGACGTTGACGTCTTCGCTGACGCCTTCGATGCCCGGCCGGAGCCGACAGATACCGCGGACGATCAGGTCGACGTCGACGCCCGCCATCGACGCTTCGTAGAGTTCCTTGACCATGCCGGGGTCTTCGATCGAGTTCATCTTCGCGACGATCTTCGCCTCCTCGCCCCTGCGTGCTCGGTCTGCCTCGCGTCGGATCAGTCGGTAAAACTCCTCGCGCATGTTCTCGGGGGCGACGAGTAACTTCCGGTACTGCTCGTGGAGCGAGTGGCCGGTGAAGAAGTTGAACAGTTTGACGAGATCCTGTCCGATGTCCCGATCGGCGGTCAGGAGGCCGAGGTCGACGTACGTCTTCGCCGTCTCGGAGTGGTAGTTGCCGGTTGCGATGTGAGAGTAGAGTTGGACGCCGTTGCGACTGCCTGCGCCCCCTGAATCGCCGTTGACGATGTTTTCGTCGGCGGCACTCGCGTTCAGACTGCCTCCCTCGTCGCGGACGACGAGTGCGGTCTTGCTGTGGGTCTTCAGTCCGATCGTCCCGTAGGCGACGTGGATGCCCTCCTCCTCTAATCGCTTGACCCATCGGAGGTTGTTCTCCTCGTCGAACCGGGCTTTCAACTCGACCATCACGGCGACCTGCTTTCCGTTTCGGGCCGCCTCGATCAGGCTCTCGATCACCTGCGAGTCGCTGGCCGTCCGGTAGATCGCCGCTTTGATCGCGAGGACGTTCGGGTCGTTCGCGGCCGTATCGAGGAACGTCTGGACCGTGTTCGCAAAGGAGTGATACGGGTGGTGGACGAGGACGTCCCGTTTGGCGATCTCGGCGAACAGTTCGTCCGGGTCGTCCGGATCGAGCCCGACGAACCGGGGGTGGACCTGCGGAGTCCACGAGTCGAGTTTCAGATCCGGTCGGTCGAGTTCGACGAGATCGAAACAGTCGCGGTAGTCGAGCAGACCGCCGAGTTCGTACACCTCGCGCTCGTTCACGTCGAGGTGCTCGACGAGCAAGTCGAGGACTTCTTCGGGCATGTCGTCGGAGACTTCGAGCCGGACGACCGTCGCGAAGCGTCGCTGACGGAGCACGTCCTCGATCATGTCGATGAGCCCCTCTGCGACCTCCTCGTTGCGCCGGACTTCGGCGTTTCGCGTCACGCGGAACAGCGAGGTGTCGACGACTTCGACGTTCGGAAACAGCAGATCGAGGTTCGCCTCGATGACCTGTTCGAGCGGGACGTACGTCCGGCTGTTGGCGTCTCTCGTCCTGTCGTCGACCGTGTCGACTTCGACGAACCGCGGTCGGTTCTTCGGGATCTTCACCCGCGAGAACTTCGTCTCGTCGTCGTCGTCGCCGCGCGTGAGAACCGCGAGCGATAGGCTCAGGTTCGAGATGAAAGGGAACGGGTGGGCCGGATCGAACGTCAACGGCGTCAGCGTCGGCAGCACGGAACTCTCGAAGTACTCACGGAGCGACGAACGGGCCGTCTTCGGGAGGTCGTCGTGGTCGACGATGTCGATCCCGGCCTCGCGGAGTGCCGGTCGGATCTCCGATTCGAAGCAGCGAACCTGCGCTTCGTACATCTCGCGAGCTTTCGGGAGGATCTCGGCCCACTGCTCGCTCGGCGTTCGCCCGTCCGGCGTGAGTTCCGTCACGCCGGCGTCGATCTGCTGTTTGAGCCCGCCGACGCGCTTCATGAAGAACTCGTCCATGTTCTGGGTGAAGATGGCGAGGAACTTCACGCGCTCCAAGAGGGGGTTGCGTTCGTCGACCGACTCGTGCAGGACGCGACGCTGGAAAGCGAGTTCGCTCAGTTCGCGGTTGAGGTAGAATTTCGAATCGGTCAGGTCGACCGTCGATTCGGTGTCGGTCATTTCGGTCGGTTCAGTGTCGGTCGATTCGGTGTCGGTCGGTTCACTCGTTTCTGTGTCAGTCGACTCGCCCGCGACACCGCTGCCGTCATCGTCGTCCGCTGCCGACTCGTTCGTCTCGGCCGACGTCGTTCGGCTGTCGGCGAGAACGTCGGTTCCGGACGTGCCCCAGTCGTCGTAGTCGAGTGGATCGCCCGCTGGATCGTCTGTGTTGTCGTCAGTCATCTCCCCTGTTCAGGCCGTCTGTTTGGGGACGACGAACTTCTCCGCCCGACGGTGCTGGACCGTCCGATCGAGGTCGACGCTGATCAGTTCGTCGCGTCGCCAGTCGTACGCTGTCAACTCCCCGCCGTAGACGGCACCGGTGTCGAGGCCGACCGCGTACTCGCGGATGACCGGTTTGCGCAGCACCGTATGGCCGAAGAAGACCCGATCCGGGCCGTCGTAACGCTCGAACCAGAAGGGCCGATCGTAGCTCCCGCCGGGAACCATCGAACGGACGTTCTGGAAGTCGTCGACGGTGTGCTCGTCGAGCGACATCCGCGGATCGACACCGGCGTGGGTGACGAGCGTCCCCTCCCAAGAGATGACGACCGGAAGCGACCGGAGGAACTCCACGTCCTCGTCGGTGAGGTCGTCGAGTTCTTTCTCGCCGCGGAGGATCTTCTCCTCGTTGTTGCCACGGACGCTGAACATGTTCGGTGACTCACGCACGAGGTCGACGACGCCGCGGTTGTCCGGTCCCTTCCGGACGAGGTCGCCGACGAACACGACGAGGTCGTCGTCGGTGATGTCGAGATCGTCGAGGAGCAGATCCAACTCGGCTAGACAGCCGTGAACGTCACCGATGACGTAGACGTCGTCCCACTCGTCGATGTCGATACGCCGGTGTTGTGCCGCAATCTCTTCACTGAATCGGGAAGTCATCGAATAAAGTCTGTCTCTATAGAGGGCCCGAACGGGAATAAACGGTTGCTAAGAGGCGTATCGAGTGGTTATATGAGATACTGACTGGTATATATTCTATATATTCTGCTGGGGCGAGGACCGAAGGGGCGAACGGCCGCGTTGGTGGGCCGCTGTCGCCTGTGCTATCCGGTGTTCTTCATCCCCGCCGCGATTCCTTTCACCGTCAGCCGGAGCGTCCGCTCTTCGGCCGGGGTGCGATGAGTCTGAGACATGAGGTGCGTCTGGAGCAGGTTCAGCGGGTCGACGTAGGGGTTGCGCCGCCGGAGGCTCTCGTGGAGCCAGCCGCGCTTGAGCAGTTGCCGACGGTCGCTGGCCGTGAGCACCAGTTCGACGGCGTCCTCGTATTCGGACTGCAGTCGCGGGAAGAACTGCTCGCGGAGGCTCGGTTCGGCGAGGTCTGCGTACTCGGACGCGATCTCGAATTCGGTCCGCGCGAGCGAGAGGGCCGCGTTGTCGAGCGTCGTCCGGAAGAACGGCCACTCGTCGTACATCCGCTTTAGGGTCTCCTCGTCGCCGTCGCCGTCGAGGTAGGCCTGAATCCCCGAGGCCAGCGAGTACCAACCGGGGAGGATACAGCGCGACTGGGTCCACGAGAACACCCACGGGATGGCCCGGAGGTCTTCGACGCTGCGCTCGTCCGAGCGCGAGGCGGGCCGCGAGCCGAGATTGAGTTCCTCGATGACGGTGATCGGCGTCGCCTGCTCGAAGTAGGAGACGAACCCGTCGGTCTCCAAGAGATCGCGGTACTCTTCGCGTGCCGCCTTCGCCATGACGTCCATCGCGTCGGACCACTCTTCGGGAACTTCCTCCTCTGGCTGCCGGAGCGATCGGTACCGAGCGCGAATCTGCGCGTCGAGCATCTGCTCTAGGTTGCGCTCGGCGATCCGCTCGTTAGCGTACTTCTCGGCGATGGCTTCACCCTGCTCGGTGAACTTGATCTGCCCGGTGACCGTCTCGTTGGGCAGTGCGAGCATCGCTTCGTTCATCGGGCCGCCGCCGCGGGAGATCGACCCGCCGCGCCCGTGGAAGAGGCGCATCGTCACGTCGTAGTCGTCGGTGATGTCGGCGAGACGACGCTGGTTCTTGTAGAGGTCCCAGTTGGCCGCGAGGAACCCGTTCTCCTTGTTGGAGTCGGAGTACCCGAGCATGATCTCCTGTACGTCGTTGCGAGCCGCCAACGCCTGTGAGTACGCCTCGTTTTCGAACAACGTGCCCATGATCCGGCGCGCGCCGTTGAGCGCGTGTTCGGTTTCGAGCAGCGGGACCACGTCGATCCCGCAGTAGTCGGGCAGCGACACGATACCCGCCTGATCCGCGAGGAACAGCACTTCGAGGACGTGACTCGGCTCCTCGTTCATCGAGATGCAGTAGGTGTCGATGGCCTCTGCACCGAACTCTCGCTGCCAGTCACCGAGTCGGGCGAACCGGGAGAGAACGCGTTCGGCGGTGTCGTTGACGTCGCCGGGTGCTTCGAGGTCGATGACATCGCCCTCCTGTAAGATGGCGTCCGTCAGCAGTTCGACGCGCTCGTCTTCGGTCATCTCGGCGTAGTCGATGCCTTCGACGGCGAGCGCCTCGGTGATCGCCTCAGTGTGCTGTTTCCGGTGGTCACGCAGGTCGAGGCTCGCCAGCGAGAAGCCGAACGTATCGACCTGCCGGACGAGCGGTTCGACGTAGGCTTCGACGACTTTTCCGGCTCCGTTGGCCTCTAAACTCGCTGCGAGCAGATCGAGATCGGTCATCAACTCGGCGTGTTCGTCGTAGCCGCCGGGTCGAACGTCTTCGACGCGAGCGAGACGCTCGCGCATCAGTTTCAGCTTCTGTCGGTAGGGTTCGTCGGGGTAGCGTTCGACCGCTTCGTCGGCGGCGCCGGGCAGTCGCTCCCGGTCCGCCGCCAGCGACTCGTCGAGCGCCTCGCCGGTCTCGATGCGCTCGCCGTCCTGACTCAGCACGCCCGAGAGTCGCTTGAGGGCGTCGCGGTAGCGTGCGAGGACGACCGACCGCTGGCGTTCGAG
The DNA here is from genome assembly GCA_963715525.1 of Haloferacaceae archaeon. GTDB lineage: Archaea > Halobacteriota > Halobacteria > Halobacteriales > Haloferacaceae > MFD01721-c6. The sequence goes on along the minus strand of OY970248.1, from coordinate 2,260,095 downwards.
CGTCTCCGTCGTCACTTCTTTCGTGACGAAGGGGTTGCCGTCGCGGTCGCTCCCGGCCCACGAGCGGAACTCGAACAGTTTCGGCACGTCGACCTCGGAGTACTTCTCGGCCATGATGCCCTCGAACTCGTTGTACACCTCGCCGACGACGTCGAACAGGGTGTTCTCGAGGTACCACTGAACGTTTCGAGCCTCGTCCTGCGGTTGTGGCCGACGACCGCGGACCTGCGAAGTCTGCCATAGACTCGTCACTTCGGCGTCGACGCGGTCCCAGACGTGCCCGGCCTCGCGGTCGGTCAGTCGTCGCTCGTCGAGCGTCTCCAAGTGACCGGCGATCGAACGCAGCTTCGCCTTGACCGTCTTCCGGCGCGCTTCGGTCGGGTGTGCGGTGAACGTCGGCTCGATGAGCACGTCGTCTAGCACTCGTTGAACCGTCTCGGCGTCCGCCGCCTCCCCGTCGCTCTCGGCGGCGACGGCGCGGTCGACTTCGTCTTCGAGTTCGCCCGCCAACGCCGCGACCGTGTTGTCGAGGCTGTCGACCAACGTTCCCTCTTGGGAGCTCTGACGGACCGCCCGAACCCGTTCGCGCTCCTCGGCGAGGTTGATGAGTTCGAAGTAGGTCGTAAAGGCGCGGGCGACGCTGCTCTCCTGTTCGGGCGGAAGCCCTTCGAGCACGTCGTGAAGCGGTTGTCGCGACGGTGCCGAGCCGTCGCGGTAGGCGATTGCGGCCGTTCGAAGGTCTTCGACCGTCTCGAACGACTCCGTCGACGACTGTGCTTCGAGCACGTCACCGAGCAACGCGCCGAGCTCGCGCACGTCCTGCCGCACTGTTCTGTTGTGTAGTTTCATGGTAACATATTGAGTGGGTATGTGGTAAAAGCGCACGCCACCGATCGAAAAATTGCCGTCTCGGCGTCTGTTTCTAATGTTCACTAACGATTCGGGAAATCGGAACGTCCGGTCGCTGGACCCGATAATTCGGCGACAGAAGAGAGAAGAAAAGACCGCAAACCCGCCGCGACCGGGTGGCACACCGGGGGCTAACCGGGCCGGACTTGCAGGACGGGTGTCCGGAAGCCGGTCGCGGCGTGGACGTTACGTGCTGTAGGGATGACAGGCTGTGGTGGCGGCTGTTCCGACGGGGCGAGCGTCGGGAATGCGCCATCGAACCGTTGGGGCGAATGGGGGAAAAAGCTCGCTAAGTGGTCGCTATAGTGGTATTGAGAACTCGGCAGGCGTTGGGTCTGTGGACCGACTGGCGACTGGCGACTGACGACCGGCGATCGATGACTGACGACCGGCGACCGGCGAGAACGGTCGTGGCGTCGAGAGCGAGGTCGGCCGGAAACGACCGTCGAATATCTTGGGCCTCGGGTAACCCGCGGTGGATTGAACCGTCTGCGCTCCGATGTCAGGACAATGTCGACCCGATCGGTCAGCGTTCGAGACCGTCTCGAAACGCTGACAGAACACGTCACGACGGCGACCGATCGATCGCCGTTGCCCGTCGAAGCACCGTTCACCGGCGAGACGCTCGCCGAGACGCCGACTTGCATTCCCGACGACGTCGATCTCGCTGTCGAGCGTGCCCGCGACGCGCAGTCGTCGTGGGCCGAGCGTCCCATCGAGGCTCGTGTCGCCGTCTTCGAGCAGTTCCACGAGCGACTGCTCGACGACCGGGGGTCGATCCTGAACGTGATGCAAGCCGAGACGGGAAAGGCGCGCGCCGACGCGTTCATCGAACTCGTCGACGCAGTCCAAAACGTGCGGTACTACGCCGCCCGCGCGCCGGAACTGCTCGAACCCGAGTCACGCTCCGGTGCGGTCCCCGGACTCACGAGTGCGACCGTCACACACCGACCGATCGGCGTCGTCGGTATCATCTCGCCGTGGAACTACCCGCTCACGCTCAGTATCTCCGACGCCGTGCCAGCGCTCTTGGCGGGGAACGCCGTCGTCCTCAAGCCCGACGAGCAAGCGCCGTTCGTCGCGCTGTTGGCGGTAGAGTTGCTCCGCGAGTGCGGACTCCCGAGGGACGCGCTTCAGGTCGTCACCGGGAGCGGGGCAGACCTCGGGTCGACGCTCATCGAGGGCGTCGACTTCGTCGGGTTCACCGGCAGCGCGGAGACCGGAAGCGTCGTCGCGGCGCAGGCGGGCGAGCACCTCACGCCGTGTTCGCTCGAACTCGGCGGCAAGAACCCGCTGCTCGTCCTCGACGACGCCGACGTCGAGAAGGCGGCCCGTGGCGCGGTCGAAGCGTGCTTCTCGAACGCCGGACAGCTCTGTATCTCTGCGGAGCGGCTGTACGTCCACCACGACGTGTACGGCGACTTCCTCGACGCGTTCGTCGGCGCGACGCGTGAACTCACGCTCGGCGCGAGATTCGACTTCGAGGCCGACGTGGGGTCGCTCGTCTCGGCCCAGCAGCTCCAGAAAGTTCGGTCACACGTCGACGACGCCGTCGAGAAGGGAGCCGACGTACTCACCGGCGGACGCGTCCGCCCCGACCTCGGCCCGCACTTCTACGAACCGACTGTGCTGACCGGCGTCACCGAGAGGATGACCTGTTACGAGGAGGAGACGTTCGGCCCCGTCGCCGCCGTCTACGAAGTCGAGTCCGTCGACGAGGCGGTTCGGCTGGCCAACGATTCGGAGTTCGGCCTGAACGGCAGCGTCTGGACGAGCGATCCGAAGCGCGGCGAGTCAGTCGCCGCCCGGATCGACTGCGGCAGCGTCGCCGTCAACGATGCCTACCTCTCGACCTACGGAGCCGTCGACGCCCCGATGGGTGGCGTCGGTCGGTCCGGATTCGGACGCCGACACGGCGAGGAGGGCTTCCTGAAGTACACTAACGCCCAGACGATCGGGACGAATCGCGGCCCAGTGATGAGCGCGCCCGGTCGGTTGCCGGACGGCGCGTGGTCCGACGGGATGACGGCGTACCTTCGACTCCGCGAGCGGTTCTCGGGGTGGTGGCCGTGACGACGGCGTTCGTGACCGGCTTCCCCGGCTTCCTCGGCTCGGCGTTAGTCGAACGACTGCTCGACCGTCACGACCGCATCGCCTGTCTCGTCCAGCCGGAGTATCGCGCGCAGGCCGAACGACGGGCCGCGGAAATCGTAGAAGAAGGCGACGATAACGCCGTCGACTGGACCGAACGCATCGACCTCTACGAGGGCGACATCACCGAAGGCGACCTCGGACTCGACGTCGACGACTACGCCGACCTCCGACTCGACTGCGACGAGGTGTACCATCTCGCCGCCGTCTACGACCTCGCGGTCTCGCCCGAAGTCGGGCAGGCGGTCAACGTCGACGGGACGCGACACGTCGTCCACTTCGCCGAGAAGTCCCCGAACCTCCGCCGGTTCCAGTACGTGAGCACCTGCTACGTCAGCGGTCGGTACGACGGCCTGTTCACGGAGTCGAATTTCGACGTCGGCCAGGAGTTCAACAACCACTACGAAGAGACGAAGTACCGCGCGGAAGCGATCGTCCGCGAAGCGCGGGCCGACGGGTTGCCGACGACGATCTATCGACCGGCCATCGCCGTCGGCGACAGCGAGACGGGCGAGACGCAGAAGTACGACGGACCGTACTTCGTCCTCCAGTGGCTCCTCCGACAGGGCGACGTCGCGATCCTTCCGAGCGTCGCGAATCTTCGGAAGTGCGAAGTGAACCTCGTCCCCCGGGATTTCGTCGTCGACGCCATCGACTACTTGAGCGGCCTCGACCGCTCGGAAGACACCGTTTACCACCTCTCGGACCCGTCACCGCCGACGGCTGCGGAACTCGTTCGAATCTTCGCCGAGGTGACCGACAAGCGCGTCGTGACGGTTCCGCTTCCGTTCCGCGTGGCGAAGGGATCGCTAGAGCGCGTGCCCGGCCTGTACGACTGGATGCGCATCGAACCCGAGGCGATCAACTACTTCCGGCACCCCACGCGGTACACCTGCGCCAACACCCGTCGCGACCTGGCCGAATCGGGGATCGAGTGCCCGTCGCTCTCGGCCTACGCAGAGACGCTGGTCGAGTTCATGGAGTCCCATCCCGAGGTGTCGCCCGAGGCGATGACCTGAGGGGCGGACGCGGCGAAGACGGTCCGGCGAGCGAGTCGTTCACACGACGCAATCGCGACATCAACGACAACCTCTTTTAGCCCGAAGAGTGGAGAACGGATATGTTAGTGACCGTCTCTGGCCCGCCGGGCGCGGGAAAGAGCACCGCCGCCGCCGCACTCGCGGAGGCGTTCGATTTAGAGCACATCAGCGGAGGCGACATCTTCCGCCAACTCGCCGCCGAGCGTGGATACACGCCCGTCGAATTCAACGAACTCGCCGAGGAAGAGGCCCAGATCGACCTCGATCTGGACAAGCGCCTGCGTTCGATCGCGACGGAGCGCGACGACGTGCTGCTCGAATCCCGCCTCGCGGGGTGGCTCGCGGCCGAACACGCCGACATCCGCATCTGGCTCGACGCGCCGCTGAACATCCGCGCGAAGCGCATCGTCGACCGGGAGGAGAAGTCCTTCGAGGTCGCCCGCGACGAGACCGTCCGCCGCGAGGAGAGCGAGGCCAAGCGCTATCTAGAGTACTACAACATCGACATCGGTAATCTCTCGATCTACGACATCTGTTACAACACGGCACGCTGGAGTCCCGAAGGTATCCTCGGCATGCTCACCACCGCCGTCGACTCCTACGATCCCGACAGTGACGAGGGGAAAGCCCCGGTCGAGGGCGTCGACTACGACTTCTGAACATGCGTGGCTCACCCGAAGACCGGAGCGTCGCGGACCTGCTCTCGTTCGGCGTCGTCAACCTCGACAAGCCGCCGGGGCCGTCGGCCCACCAGGTCACCGGGTGGGTCCGCGATCTGGTGAACGATGCCGGTCTCGACGTCGAGATCGACCACGCCGCCCACGCGGGGACGCTCGACCCGAAGGTCACCGGTTGTCTCCCCGTCCTCCTCGGCGACGCGACTCGACTCGCACAGGTGTTCCTCGAAGGCTCGAAGGAGTACGTCTCGGTGCTCGAACTCCACAAATCGGCACCGAGCGACTTAGAAACCATCGTGAGCGAGTTCGAGAGCGAGATCTACCAGAAGCCGCCGCGCAAGAGCGCCGTCACGCGTCGCCTCCGGAGTCGCACCATCTACGACCTCGACGTGCTCGAAGTCCGAGACAGACAGGCGCTCCTCCGGATTCAGTGCGAGAGCGGGACGTACATCCGAAAGCTCTGTCACGACATCGGCCTCGCGCTCGGTACCGGCGGGCACATGGGTCACCTGCGACGCACCGCCACGGACCCCTTCGACGACACGGACCTCGCGAGTCTCTACGACTTCGCCGACGCCCTCGCCTTCGCCGCCGAGGGCGACGAGGAACCGCTTCGAGAGGTCGTCTCACCGGCCGAGCGGAGTCTGACACACCTCCCACGGGTCACGATCGCATCGAACGCCGCCGAAGAGGTCGCCCACGGTGCACCCGTGTACGCACCGGGCGTCATCGACGGCGACGACGACATCGACGACGGCCAGTTGCTCACCTGCTATACGCCCGACGGCGCGGCGATGTGCCTCGGTCGGTTGGTCGGCGACCCGACGGCCGATTCCGGCGAAGTCGTCGCTCTCGAACGGGTGCTGGTGTAGATTTCACAGGAAATGTGGTGCCCCGCCAAAGTCAGGAGTTCGACGACCGTCTCCGTGCGCCGTTAACGAGCAGCGGGACGACGACACCGAGTCCGAACAGCGCGACGAACTGAACCACGGAGGTCGCCGAGAACTTCACGGCGAGATACCACGCCGTGAGTCCGAGAAACGCGAAGAGTATGGTGACCCGCAGTTCGGTCGGAACCCAGGCCGTTCGGTCCATACTCGGAGTCGTGTCGGACGAACGATAACCGTTCCGTCGGCCGTTCGATCACGCGACGTCGACCGTCGACACCGCCGCTCCGACGAGACCGCAGAAAGACCTCACTCGTTCCACGGCGCTTCGTCGAAGTCGACGAGGCGCGCTTCGCGTTCGATGCCGTCGATCTTCTCGACGTCTTCCCCGTCTAACTCGATACCGAGGGCCTCGTAGTTCTCGCGGATGTGGTCTTCGCTCGTCGCCTTCGGGATCGGTGCGACGGCGTCTTTGGCGAGAAGCCACGCCAGCGAGATCTGATACGGCGTGGCGTCGTGCTTCTCGGCGACGGCTTCGATTTCGTCGACGCCGACGACCTCGCCGCGGGCGACCGGACAGTACGCGACCAGCCAGTGGTCGTCCTCGCGGGCGTAGGTCCGGAGTTCTTCTTGCGGGAGCAGCGGGTGCATCTCGACCTGATGAGCGAACAGCGGCGCGTCGAGGCGGTCGATGGCCTCGTCGAGTTGGTCCGGTCGGAAGTTGCTCAGGCCGACGTTGCGGATCAGGCCGTCGTCGTAGAGTTCGTCGAGTGCGGGGAGCGTCTCCTCGGGGTCGTAGGTGTTCAGCGGCCAGTGGACGTAGAGCAGGTCGATGGCGTCGACGCCGAGTTTGTCGGCGCTCGCCTCGGCCGTCTCCAGTACGTCGTCGTAGCCGAGGTTGCCCGTGTCGAGTTTCGTGGCGACGAAGAGGTCGTCGACGTCGACGCCGGACTCGCTGATCCCCTCGCCGACGGCTTCCTCGTTGTCGTAGCCCTGTGCGGTGTCGATGTGACGGTAACCGATGTCGATGGCGGTGGCGACGCTCTCGACGCACTGCGAGGCGTCGGTGTTCTGGTACGTGCCCAGTCCGAACCGCGAGAAGTCTGCCATGGTAGGCGTCCGACCGGCACTCGTGAAAGTGTGGGGTTCGCGGCAGGTCGTGTGACGGTGTGTGCAAGTAGAGTACAGCGGAGAGCTGTCGAAACCAATACCCTTTCACGGGGTGAGATGAATGAGCCTCCATGAGCACGGTCGTCATCTACGGTTCGTACGGGTACACGGGTTCGCTTATCGCCCGCGAGGCGGTCGAGCGGGGCCTCCGGCCGGTCCTCGCGGGGCGGGACGCGGACGCAGTGCGCGCACAAGCCGACGAACTCGACCTTCGAGGCCGCGCGTTCGACGTTACGGAGGCGACCGATCACATCCGCGACGCCGACGCCGTGCTCAACTGCGCCGGGCCGTTCTCGGCGACCGCCGTCGACCTCGCGGAGGCGTGTCTCGAAACCGGAACCCACTATCTCGACATCACCGGCGAAATCGGAACCTTCCAGAAACTCCACCGCCGAGACGACGACGCCGAGGACGCGGGTGTCACGCTCCTCCCCGGCGTCGGCTTCGACGTCGTCCCGACTGACTGCCTCGCCGCGCATCTGGCCGAACAGATGCCGAGCGCGAAGCGACTCAGACTCGGCTTCGACGCGGAGGGATCGTTCTCGCCGGGAACGCTCAAGACGGGCGTCGAGCAACTCGGACGGGGCGGCGTCGTCAGGCAGGCGGGGACGCTGAAGTCGGTGTCGGCGGGGTGGAAGTCGCGAACGATCGACTTCGGGCGCGGACGCAAACGGTCCGTCACGGTCCCGTGGGGCGACGTCGCGACCGCGTACTACTCGACCGGAATTCCGAACGTCGAAGTGTACCTCGCACTCCCGCGTTCGGCCCGGTTGCTCTTCCGAGGCGAGCGCTACTTCGAGTCGCTGCTGTCGACTGCCACCGTCCAGTCGGGACTGAAGTGGCTGGTCGACCGGACCGTCTCCGGCCCGGACGAACGCGAGCGAGAGCGCGGCTTCGTCTGGGTGTGGGGCGAAGCGGTCGACGGTCGCGACTCGGTCGTCTCGCGACTCCGGACGCCACACACCTACGAGTTCACCGCCCGAGCGGCGGTCGAGATCGGTCGGCGCGTCGCGGACGGCGAGGCACCGACCGGCTATCAGACTCCGTCGTCGGCGTTCGGGGCGGAGTTGGTACTCGACGTCGACGGTGTACAGGGATTCAAAGACGAGTCGTGACTAGACGATCCGAACCGGGTCAACGTCGAGCGCGTCGAATTTTTCTGCGAGCAGCGGCGTGCGGTCGGTCAAGTGCTTCGGGAAGTGCGAGTCCGAACCGACGGTCACGTCGACGCCCCGATCGAGGAGGACGTCGAGGAAGTCCGGCGCCGGGTGGAACTCGCCGTAGTCGCCCTGTACGCGCCCGGCGTTGATCTCCGGGACCGTCCGCGACTCCGCGAAGGCGCGGGCGACGCGCTCGTAGTGTTCGGTGGTGGCGAAGCCTCGCAGCGGCGGATTGCGTTCGACGAGGTCGGCGTGGGCGGCGACCTCGAACAGTTCGGAGTCGACCAGCGAGACGAGTCGGTCGAAGTAGCGGTCGACGACACCCTGCTTCTCCTCGTCTGAAAGCGACGAGAACGGCGGTGCCGCTTGAATGTTCTCGTCGTCGACGGCGTGGACGCTCCCGACGGCGTAGTCGAAGTCAGCCTCGTCGAGGAACTCGCGGATGGCGTCTTCGTCGCGGGGGTCGTAGTCCATCTCCACGGCGTCGTAGATCGCTACGTCGACGCGATCACGATACGAGTCGATGGCGGCGCGGCGGCGTTCGTAGGTCGCGTCGAGGTTGAATCCCAACTGGTACTTGGCTTCCCGCCTCCCGTTGCGCTGGGAGACGTTGCAGTGGTCTGTGAAGCCGACCCCGTCGAGGCCCGCGTCGTCGGCCGCCTGGAGCATCTGAAAGAGAAAGCGACCGTCTGAGTAGTTCGTGTGGACGTGGTAGTCGTAAGCGCGCGGCACGGTTTCGTTCGACGATACTCGGGCAAGGCGGTAGAAGGTATCGACGGTCCGGTATCGTTCACCTTCGAACATAGACGATTCGCGTTTGCGGCCCTCTGGCACGGGTTGTCCCGTTCGAAACGGTTTTCAGCGACCCTCGCACACAGTCGGTATGCCGACGGAACCCGATACGGGCTACGACCCCGAACTGGGGCGTAAGTTCATTTTCGTAACTGGGGGCGTTATGTCCGGTCTCGGCAAGGGGATCACGGCCGCGAGCACCGGCCGTCTCCTGTCGAACGCCGGATTCGACGTGACCGCAGTCAAGATAGATCCGTACCTGAACGTCGACGCCGGGACGATGAACCCGTACCAGCACGGCGAGGTGTACGTGCTGAAAGACGGCGGCGAGGTCGACTTAGACCTCGGGAACTACGAGCGGTTCCTCGGGGTCGACATGACCTCCGACCACAACGTCACCACGGGCAAGACCTACCAGCACGTCATCGAGAAGGAACGCGCGGGCGACTACCTCGGGAAGACGGTCCAGATCATCCCGCACGTCACCGACGACATCAAGCGGCGTATCCGCGAGGCCGCCGAGGGCACCGACGTCTGTATCGTCGAAGTCGGCGGGACCGTCGGCGACATCGAGAGCATGCCGTTCCTCGAAGCGCTCCGCCAGTTCGCCCACGAGGAAGACGACGACGATATTCTGTTTACTCACGTCACGCTCGTTCCGTACTCGAAGAACGGGGAGCAGAAGACGAAGCCGACCCAGCACAGTGTGAAAGAACTCCGAAGTATCGGCCTGCAACCGGACATCCTCGTCGGCCGCTCGACGGACCGACTCGACGCAGAAACGCGAGAGAAAATCGCGCTGTTCTGCGACGTGCCGATGGAGGCCGTCTTCTCGAATCCCGACGTCGAGGATATCTACCACGTCCCGCTGATGGTCGAAGAGGAGGGCCTCGACGAGTACGTCATGGAGCGACTCGGCCTCGCCGGGGAAGCCCTGCCGGAAGCCGAGCGGGACAGCCGCTGGCGCGAACTCGTCACCCGCGACCGCCACGGTTCGGTCGACATCGCCCTCGTCGGCAAGTACGCGCTCGAAGACGCGTACATGTCCATCCACGAGGCGCTGAAGCACGCCGGCATCGAACGCGGCGTCGAAGTGAACGTCCTCTGGGTCGACTCCGACGAGATGCGCGACCACCACACCGACCGCCTGCGCGACGCCGACGGCGTGGTCGTTCCCGGCGGCTTCGGTACGCGCGGGACGGAAGGCAAGATCGAAGCCATCCGCTACGCCCGCGAGCACGACGTGCCCTTCCTCGGACTCTGTCTCGGCTTCCAGATGGCCGTCGTCGAACACGCGCGGAACGTTCTCGGACTCGAAGACGCGCACTCGTCTGAACTCGACGACGACACGCCCCACCCCGTCATCGACCTCCTGCCCGAGCAGTACGACCTGAGTGACATGGGCGGGACGATGCGCCTCGGTGCCCACGAGACGGACATCGAACCCGACTCGCTGGCCGCGCACGTCTACGGCGCGGAGAGTTGCACGGAGCGTCACCGACACCGCTACGAGGTGAACCCCGAGTACATCGACCAGTTGGAAGACGGCGACCTCGCCTTCTCCGGACGGGCAGATAACCGGATGGAGATCTTAGAACGCAGGGACCACCCGTTCTTCCTCGGGACGCAGTTCCACCCCGAGTACCGATCGCGCCCCGACCGCGCGAGTCCGCCGTTCGTCGGCCTGCTCGACGCGATTCTGGAGGAAAAGGAGATCGAGGGCATCGACGAGCCCGAGGAGGTGAGCGCCTGATGGTGAACGTCGACGAGTTCATCGACGAGGCCACAGAGGAGATCCGCGAACAGGTCGGCGACGCCCACGCCATCATCGCGCTGTCGGGCGGTGTCGACTCCTCGGTCGCCGCCGCGCTGGCTTACCGAGCGATCGGCGACCAGCTCGTCCCGGTGTACGTCGACACCGGGCTGATGCGCAAGGGCGAGACCGAGCAGATTCGCGAGACGTTCGACTACATGGAGTCGCTGCGCGTCGTCGAGGCGCAGGACCGATTCCTCGACGCGCTCTCGGGCGTCGTCGACCCCGAGGAGAAGCGCCAGGCGATCGGCGAGCAGTTCATCCGCGAGTTCGAGCGCGAGGCCAAGGACACCGACGCCGACTACCTCGTGCAGGGGACGATCTATCCGGACAGAATCGAGAGCGAGGGCAACATCAAGTCCCACCACAACGTCGGTGGACTCCCCGACGTCGTCGACTTCGAGGGCATCGTCGAACCCGTCCGCGACCTCTACAAGGACGAGGTCCGCGAGGTCGCACACGCGCTCGACCTGGACGAACTCGTCGCCGAACGGATGCCGTTCCCCGGACCGGGACTCGCCGTCCGCATCGTCGGCGAAGTGACCCGCGAGAAAGTCACCGTCGCCCGCGAGGCGACCCACGTCGTCGAAGACGAGTTAGAGGAGTACGAACCCTGGCAGGCGTTCGCCGCCGTCGTCGGCAAGGCGACCGGCGTCAAGGGCGACAACCGCGTCCACGGCTGGATCGTCGCGGTTCGGTCGGTCGAGAGCCGCGACGGGATGACCGCACGGGCACAGGAACTCCCGTGGGAAGTCCTCCAGCGCATCCAGAGTCGGATCACCGGACAGAACGAGAACGTGGCGCGCGTCGTCTATGACGTAACCCACAAACCGCCCGCGACCATCGAGTACGAATAGCAACATGCGAGCCATCATCGCCGGACCAGACGACCACGAGATTGGAGCAGCGTTGGCCGACGAAGGTGTCGCCGTCACCCGTGTCGACGGCTCCGCGACCAGCGATACCCTCGAAGAAGCCGGCGTCGCCGACGCCGACCTCTTCGTCGTCACGGACGTGATCGACGCGACCGCCATCTCGGTCGCGAAAGACCTCAACCCGGACGTGAAGGTCGTCTTCTACGCGGACGACTCGCTTCCGGAGTTCGCGCGCGGACAGGCGGACCTCGCCGTCGACCCCGCGCTGCTCGGTGCCGACATCGTCGCCGAAGAACTGGTGTAGGGCGGCCCTCCTTCGAGCGGTCGATCCGCCGTCGAACCGTCCCCTTCTGTTTTTCGTGTCGAGAACTATGCCTCTGGTCTTGGTATCGTACGAGTTTGCCCGCGGTCGCCTCGGCCCGGACTGATCCGTGTCGTACCGAACGGACCAACTATGCTATTAGTTACCTACTGACAAGAGCCTGTCGACAGTCTTACTCGTGTCGTCGCAGGGCGAAATCGGCGGACAGCAGTCGACGACCTGCGACGGTCGTTTCGGAGGTCGGTCGGTCTCCCGTCACCACGATTAAATCGGTCCCCGTCGACAGTTCGTCTATGACGCTCGACGATCTCCCAGCGCTCGAACCCGAAGACGGTGAAGTGATGAGTGACGAAGTAGCCGTGACCGACGACGTGCTCGTCAAGGTGTTCGCGCTCGGACCGGGTGCCGAACTCGACGCGCACGAACACGCCGACAGCACGAACGTGTTTCACGTACTCCGCGGTACTGTCACCGTGATTCAGGGAACGGAAGCGGAGGCAGTCGACGCGCCGGGTGTCGTGGTTCACGAGCGGGGCGTCGCCCACGGTGCGCGCAACGACACCGACGAAGTCGTGGTCTTCACGGCGAGTCTCGCGCCGATGCCGTCGTAGTGGGTGAGCCGGCGGCGGCGGTTCAGCCCACCGAGGCGCGGTAACCCGCGCGGAACTCGTAGGCGAGGAGTCCGACGAGTAACGCGGCCGTGGCGACTCCGACGATCGGCCGTTCGGGCGGTTTCGCCATTCCGAACAGGCTCCACGAATAGAGGATCGTTAGCACGACGCCGGTTCGAACCCGGCTGTGGGTTGATATCTCGTCGTCGGTCGCGGCGAGGTAGAGTTGTGGACCGAGGATACCGATTCCGGCGACGACGAGCAGGGCGAACGCCGCGCTCCCGTCGGCGAATCCCGTGAACATCGCCGCGAGGGACACGACGGCGACGGTCACGGTCGATACGAGGAGGACGCGATTTTCGTGGGAGACCATCTCACCGGGCGTACGTATCAATCGAAAATAAGCTTTCTCCGCGATCGAACGGTCGCGAACCGCGTGGACGCTGGTTCCCTTCCGGTAGCCCCGGTTCGGGTCCGCTGTTCGATACTCGTCACGCGCGTCAACCGAGAACGGGCAGTCCGGTCGTCGCGACGAGCGCGATGCCCACGATTCCGGACCCGACGCCGACGGCCGTCGACAGTCGATCGCCCCACGACACCAACCGTTCGAGCGACAACACGACGGTGATCCCCGCCATCCAGAGTATGTTCATCGAGCCGACGACGATCATGAGGCCCATCAGCGCCCAACAACAGCCGACACAGAAGACGCTGAACCGGAAACTCAACCGTACCGAACCGCGGATGCCGGGCCGGTAGTAGTCGGTGAGGAAGCCGAGCGGTGATCGACAGTGATCCAGACATCGGCCCTTGAGCGGCGAGAGCTGATACGCCGACAGTACCAGCAGCGACCCACCGAGGAAGAGCGTCCCGGTCCCGATCGAAGCGAGCGGAACGACGGCGTTAACGGCGAGCGGAACGATCCCCGTCAGTGCCCACACCAGCGCGTAGGTCCCCATGAAGGCAGCGAGCTGGGTAATCCGCGTGACTCGGCCCGTCCCGCGGAGCGTGCCGTTGTAGAGCCGAAACAGCGGCACGGTCGAGGGGTACATCATGGCGATCGTCATCGTCCCCCACATGAGCAAGTAGAGACCGATCCCCGACGGTCCGTTCGCCATCGCCATCGCCTCGGGCACACCCGGGTCGGACATCGAGTGTCCCATAGTCATCCCCGTGTCCGACGGCATCAGCCATCGCTCGATGAGCACGACCCACGCTAACAGCGCCACAACGTACGTAACGAGCGCGACGAGAGGGACGCGGCTGAGGTCGAGGCGCTTTCGAATTCCGTCTCGAACGTGCATATCAATGTGTTCTCCTGAAACCCGCGATTCGATCAGGCGGGTCCGTACTCGAACGCACCGAAGTACGCGTTGTTCCCCGACACGTCCCACGAGAACTCGTCGTCGAACGACACCGTCGCTGTGGAGGATTTCCCTGCGGTCACCTCCATCGACGGGGCCGCGAGGGCGCTCGGCGAAACAGTCCCCGGTTCGCCGTTGAGACCCGTCAGTGTGTCGGCTTCGACCGTCACGACGTCACCAGCCGTGATCGACCGATGACCGTTCTCGCGCGAGTAGGTGATCGGGACGACCGCCACGTCCTTGACCTCGGCGATGAGTTCGGCAACGGCACCCATCACCCCACCGGCGCGTCCCATGAAGATGTCCTCCAGCGCGCCCGTTTGCGCTTCGGTGGCTTTCTCGTCCATGAGGACGACCACGTCCCATCCCCCGTCGAGAAGGACACCGTGGTCCCAGATCAGCACTCCCACGCACAGGTCGTCGAGCGGCACTCCGTCGTACTCTCCCTCGTCGATGTGCCAGAACACCGCGGCCGTACACTCGTCGCCGTCCGGCGGTTCGCCCCACCAGCACTGACACGCGGCGTCGCAGTTACACGCCTCGGCGTACTCGCCTTTGATGCTCCACTGGCTCTCCGTCGTCGACCCCGCTCCGTCCGGCACGATTCGCCGAACGAGTCGGGTGATGGTCCCGTGATCGTTTGCGGTCATGATTCTGCGCCTCCGTGGCGAGGTGCGAGTACGAACCGGAGAGAAATGTAGGTACCTAGTGAAATTCGCGCACCGGATGACGTCGTTGCACGCGATGCAACGAGGTCGACCGCTGCAAGGAGACGACCCGCCCGCTACGCGAGAGTCGGCCCGCACGGTAGTCGTCACCGACGACCGCATGGACGCACGGCGATCGAGAGTCGTTGTCCCCCTCACCCCGCGGTGGTTTCGGATGTGGCCGGGCGAGCCTCGCGTCGGTAGGACTCGTAGACCGATTCCGCCCACTCGCGCGCTTCTCGGGCGTCCGTGTCGATCAGCACGCGCACCGCCCCGCTACCGGCGTCGTAGCCGGTGATGGCGACGCGGTCGTCGAAGAGACAGACACCGTAGGGCGGCAGGTCGTCGTGCCACCAGTGGGTGAAGTAGTCGCTTTCGAGCGCTTCGGCGTCCTGTTCCGGATAGATCGACCGGATCGCTCTCGAAGCGTTCGCGGGGTGGACGACCTCCGTCCGCATTCCGTCGACGATCAACCGAGCGACTTCGTCGATACACGGCCCGATCAGCGCGATGTCGGTCCCGACGAATCGGAATCGGTCCGTCTCCCGGAGTAGCGAAACGAATCGGGTCGCCGGGCGGTACGGCTCGTCGGCGTCGGCGACCGTTACGACTCCCGCGGAAATCACCTCGATTGGAAGCCCGCTCACGTCGGGGGGCAGCCACTCCCAGACGTCGCGTAGCTCCCGCTCGGTTTCCATCCGCTCGATCAGCTCCGTGATCCCCGTTGCGACGAACGTTCCCAACTGCGTCGCTTTGTACCGATGGCGCTCCCTCGTGACCCAGTTTCGAGTCTCGAACGCACTCAGCAGACGTCCGATCGTCGAAGGCGACGCCCCGGTCAGCGTCTGGAGATCGGATCGACTCCGGGAACGCTCCGCGAGGGCGACGAGCACCGCAACACGGTGTTCCGAGCACGAGAGAAACTTGATGTCGCTAAATGCCTGTCCCATGGTGCTAGTTCGCACGCTCAGTCGTTAAATCGAGCGCCCTTCTCGAAGAAGTGAGTAGGCTCGAGAAATCTCCCGTCTGACGTCACAGGGGGGGTATATAGAGCGTTTTGGCACAGTTCTCCGAAGTCGGGATACGATCTAGATCCCGTCGACGCAAGTCCGCGAGCGTCACCCGACCGTCGGATACGACTCCTCGACGAGCGTCGTCGCCAGCGACCCCAACTCGCCCGCCTCCGGAATCGCCGTCTGCCATCGTTCCGGGAGCGTACTCGCTCCGAACCGAGCCCCGGCCACCGCGCCGGTGACGGCGGCCACGGTGTCCGTGTCCTCGCCGAGGGCCACGGCGTCGACGACGGCTTCTTCGGCGCTCTCGGCGGTCAGTCCCAGCCAGAGCGCCGTCTGAAGCGTGTGGACCACGTAGCCGCTGCTCCGAAGCGTCGACGGGCGGACTCCGTCGCCGACCGGTTCGAGCGCCGACGCGAGTCCGTCGGGTACGTCCGTCGCGTCGAGCGCACGGGCGAGCGCGTGGGTCCCCGCCGATTCGTCGACGGCGGGCGCGTCGTCAGCGACGAGCGCGGCGACGGTTCGATTGAGGACGGCGCATCCGGCGGTACAGCGCGGGTCGGCGTGGGTGATCGCAGACGACAGGCGACTGGCCCGATCGAGGCTCTCCCAGTCGTCGACGAACGCCAGCGCGTACGGCGCGCAGCGCATCACGCTTCCGTTACCGGCGTTCGACCCCTCTGGGCGCGCCGCGTGGACGCGCCGTCCGGCCTCGTCCCACCCGAAGCCGTCTTTCAGATTTCGGATCGCGTCGGCGGTCATCAGTCCGATGTCGAACGGTCCCGAGTCGTACCAGTCGACGAACCGCGCGGCGACGTCCGACGGGGCGAAACTGCCTCGTTCGGCGAGGCTCCGAGCGATGCAGAGCGCCATCTCGGTGTCGTCGGTGATCGTCCCCGCCGGCTGGCCGTGGGTTCCGTTCGCCAGCATCTCCGTGACCCGGCCGTGTTCGTCGGCGATGCCGTCGGCGGATCGGAACTCCACGGGACGCCCGAGCGCGTCCCCGCAAGCCAGCCCGAGCAACGCCCCGTTCGCGCGGTCGAGTCGTGCCATGGTCGTAGTGGGTCGGTAGCGGGTAAATGGATTTGGCTCCCGCGATACCGCAAAGACACGGACGAAAGAATCGCGATAGCGACAGAGACGACTTCGAAAGTCCCACCCCGCGGTCGGTCGAGCGGCCGTCGCTCACCTTAACGCCGTCACCGACGCGACCCGGTGCAGTTGCCACCGTCGCAACGCCCTTACGACGACCGGAACAAAGGCGAGCAATGACACGCGTGGTCGCCGGGGCGCGCCTCCACTTCGGCTTCGGCAATCTCTCGCTCTCGCACGAGCGCCTCTACGGCGCGCTCGGCGTCGCCGTCGATGCCCCGTCCGTCGTCGTCGTCGCCGAACCGGCCGACGGCGTCGACTGCGCCCATCCGACGGCCCGCGAATACGCCGAGCGAGCGGTCGACCTCCTCGGCGTCCCCGGCGCCGACGTCCGCGTCGAATCGGCGCTCCCTCGACACGCGGGCCTCGGCAGCGGCACGCAGTTGGCACTGGCGACGCTCGCCGCGGTCGCACACGCCAACGGCGTCGATCCGTCGAGTCGGGAACGCGCGCCCGCACTCGGACGTGGCGGACGGTCCGGCGTCGGCGTCGCCACGTTCGAACGCGGCGGCTTCGTCCTCGACGCGGGCCACCCGACGGCGCGCTTCACCACCGACCGGCCGAACGACGGCGAGTGGTCGGTCCCACCCGTCGCCGCCCGTCACGAGATTCCAGACGACTGGCGCTTTCTGCTCGTCGTCCCCGACGCCGAACCCGGCCGCAGCGGCGACGGCGAAGACGAGAGCATGCGCACCGCAGTCGAACGGGCCGATCCCGCGATCGCCGACCGGATCGCCGGACTGCTCACCCGTCGTGCACTTCCGGCTATCGCCGAAGGGAGCGCAGAGCGGTTCGGCGAGGCGGTCGCCGAAGTCGGACGACTCAACGGAGCGTGGTACGCCGACGAACAGGGTGGCGTCTACCGTCCGCCAGTCGGCCAACTCGTCGACTCGCTCTCGGCGTCGGCGTCGGTGTACGGTGCGGGCCAGTCCTCGTGGGGACCGGCCGTCTACGGCGTTACCGACGCAGACCACGCCTCGGACGCCGAACGGGCGGGTCGCGAGGCGCTTCGATCGGCGGGCGTCGACGGCGACGTCCGCGTCGTGGCCGGTCGAAACCGTGGGGCGCGGGTCACGGAGTCGACGAGGTGACGGGGGACCAGCGCCGTCTCGGCGACCGATGCTCTCGACGCAATCCATAAGCCGTTCGACCGGACACTCTCGCTCATGGACACGATTCCGTTCGGCGTCCCACGGCTGGATGCCATCGTCGGCGGCGGCGCACCCACGGGCAGCGTCGTCTTGCTCGTCGGGGAAGCGGGTGCCGGTGCGCGCGAGTTCATGTACACGAGCGCGGCGATAAACGCGCTCGGGCACGCCGATCCAGACCTGTTCGACCTCCACTACGGTTCGCTCGGTGCGAGCGCGTCGCTCCCGCCGGAAGTTCACTACCTCTCGTTCACTGCCGACGCGGAGTTCCTCGAACGCGAGATGAACTACGTGATGGACGGGCAACTCGTCGACGCCGCCATCGACGAGATGCACATCTGCGACCTCTCGCCGGAGTACTTCCAACTCAGTCCCGTCCCGCACGACTGGTACGTCGGCGAGGCGCGGTCGCTTCGCGATCTGAGCGAGCGACACAACCGCGAGGACGTGCTGGCTTCCCTCGGAAGCTATCTCACCGAGCACGCACCCGGAAACCTCGTCTGCATCGACTCGATCACCGACCTCGTCGGCGCGATCAGCGACGACATGTCGTGGACCGACATCGCGATGCTGATGAAAGGACTGACGAAGGCCGCCCACCGATGGAACGGCCTGATCCTCCTCTTGGCGAACGTCGAGACGCTCGAATCGACCGAACTCGGACACCTCGTCGACGCGACGGGCGGAACGCTCCAGTTCGAGTGGGAGAGCGGTGGCTCCCAACGCGCGCGCACGCTCGTCGTGAAGTCGTTCCGGGGCGTCCTCTCGCGGCTCGAATCGGAGAACATCGTGCGCTTCGAGACGGAGATACACGAGGGCGGTCTCGATGTGAGCGACGTGCGCAAAATTCGCTGAGTACCGGAGATGCAGCGCCGATCCGGGGATCAGTTCCGAATCCGGACTCTCAACAACGCTTAACTGTCATAAGGGTAAACTGGCTCGGTAATGGGTGACGAATCGCTCTCGGGAGAACGGGGCTCCGAAGCCGACCTCTCTTCGCTGACCGACCGTGTTGCGAACGTTGAGGACGACTTGGATCAGAAGATCACCGACCTCCGGGAGCGCGTCATTCAAGTCAAACGAGAGAGCGACGCGAACGCACCTGCGGACCACGCGCACGACGAACTCGTCGCGGAGGTCGAACGGTCCATCGCGGCTGTCTCGACGCTCCGTGAGCGCGTCTCCGACTTCGACGAGCGTACCGAACGGGGCTTCGAGAACTACGAGCGGATCGTCACGACGCTCCGAGACGACGTCGACGACGTCGACCAGAAACTGACCCGACTCGCCGGAATCGTCGTCGACCTGCGTTCCCGGATCGCCGCCCTCGAAACCCGCGCCGTCGACAGCGCCCTCGACGAACTCCGTCTGATGGCGAACCGTCGGGGCGTCAGAACCGCGGCGTGTGAGAACTGTGGCGAGACGCTCGACGTCGCCCTGTTGACGGAGTCCCGCTGTCCCCTCTGCAACGCCGCCTTCGACGGCGTCGAACCGAAACGCGGGTTCTTCGGATCGGCCCGCCTCACCGTCGACGACCGTCCGGCACTCGAATCGGACGCGCGGTCATCGGGCGGCGTTCTGGACGACGACTCCGGATTCCCGGTCGACGAACCACGAGCGCGCTCGAACGAGGTCGTAGACGACACTCCGAGCCGATCCCCCGAGAGCGATGACTGAGCGACCAAGCGACGACGGGGAGAGCGTGAACGGCAGTGAGGAGAGCGACGAGTTCGGTACCGATCGGCGAGACCCGCTCGAGGACCTCGCACGCGACATCGAGGGACGGAAACGAGCGTCCGAGCGCGTAGATATGTTCGACCGCCTCGATACCGGCGATGTCGACGATATCGACGCCGACCGGGTCTGGGACGACCTGTCGACGGAACCGGACTCGGTCGACGAAACCGAGGACGTCGGGCCGACGCCGGTCGATTCGGACGGCGGCGACGAGTACCTCGTCCCGAAACGGTCGTTCTGCCAGCAGTGTGAGTTCTTCAGCGCCCCCCCGCAGGTGCGTTGTGCACACGCGGGGACCGAAATCGTCGGGATCGCCGACACCGAACGCTTCCGCGTTCGAAACTGTCCGCTGGTCGACGACGACGCGCTCGTCGGTGCCGAACGGAGTCTCACCGCCGAATCAGATCCGGTGGATTCAGTCGCCGACGAGTGACGGTCGAGCGACGAATCGAGGGGGCAGTCCGACTGACATTAGTGTCTCCGGCCGCTAGCCACGGGCATGCAGTTCTGCGACGACTGCGGTTCGATGATGGTGAACCGCGACGGCGAGATGGTCTGTACGAACGACGACTGCGGCGCGACGACCGAGCGCGACGCGGACCTCGCGGCGCAGTTCGTCTCGACCGAGGCCCAGACCCACGGCGACGTCATCGAGACCGAAGAGGGAGCGGAGTTCGAAGGGAAACCCACGGCCAACGACGTCACCTGCGACAAGTGCGGCCACGGCAAGGCGTGGTACACGATCAAGCAGACCGCCTCCGCCGACGAACCGCCGACGCGCTTCTTCAAGTGCCAGGAATGTGGATATCGCTGGCGTGAGTACAACTGAACTGGGTATCGACACTAACTGACCGGAGGATCGAAACCACACGGTCACGTCCGTCGAGACAGCGTGCGAGAGTCTATCCTGCTTGACCGTCACAATCGCGTGACTGCGGTGAGATTCACTCCGTCGGCCACGACGTTGAGGTGCGTCGCGCGCCAACGCTTACGGGCGATGAACGCACTCATTATCGCCACCGACGGGTTCGAGGACAGCGAACTGACGTACCCCTACTACCGGCTCCGAGAGGACGACGTCGAGACGCACATCGCCACGCCGGACGGCGAACAGATCGAGGGAAAGATCGGCGAGGAGATGGAGGCCGACCTCGCCATCGACGACGTCGACACCGACGACTACGACCTGCTCGTGGTCCCCGGCGGCCGATCGCCGGAGTACCTCCGCCTCCGGTCCGAACGCGCCATCGAGATCGTCCGCGAGTTCGACGACGACGGAAAGCCGATCGCCGCGATCTGCCACGGGGCGCAGTTGCTCATCAGCGCCGACGTACTCGACGGGCGCGACGCCACCTGCTACTGGTCCGTCCGCGTCGATCTGGAGAACGCGGGGGCGACGTTCCGCGACGAGTCCGCCGTCGTCGACGACAACCTCGTCACCTCGCGCTACCCGGACGACCTGCCGGAGTTCATGAAGGCGACGCTCGACGCGATGCGACAGCGAACCGCGACGGCCTGAGACGAGTGGCCCGAGCGACCTCGCCGAGGCCGATCCGGCGGGGTCGTTTCTCGCACGGTTACAGTCAGCGACTCGTTTTTGCGGTGAATTCTCGTACCACCCTGTATGCCAGAAGACACCGCACTAAACGTCGAGGTCGAGGTGGACGTGGAAGTCGACGAGGACGAGCTAGAGATCGAAATCGGCGAGACGAGAGAGGCGAAGGCCACGTTGGAGAAAGACGGCCTCGAAATCGAGATCGAAGTCGAGATCGAGTGTACGGACCGATCCGGTGACTCGGACCGGCACATAGACGACTACGTCGACGTCGGCGAGAACGCGGACGAAGACGAGGAATCGACCGGAAATGAAGACGAGGACGAGGAATCGGCCGAGAGCGTAGACGACGTCATCGACGTGGTGTCCGAGGCAGGAGGCAAGACCGAACGCGTCCCCGAGGACGGGGGCCAGGAGGAGTAATAAGCGCGTCGTTTATACACCCGAAGGAGCAAGTTCAGGTATGGCAGAACCGCGCGTCCCCGGCGGACGAGGCGAGGAACTCGACCTCCCCTGTGGACGGACGAAGCGCGTCCGCGACATCGACATGGGTATGCGGGAGTTCACCTGTTCCTGCGGTGAGACCCACGCCGTCGTGATGGACGTCCACCCGGCGGATCGGTTCCTCCCGCCGTTTCTGGTCGACGTTCTCAGAGAAGCGATCGAGACGACGAGCGAGGAGATGCCCGAGTTCGGCACGCCTCACCTGATGGGAATCGTGTTGGAGGAGTTCCCGGAGAAAGTCGTCAGCGTCGACGTCACCGACGACCAGGAAGTCGGCTGTGGGATCATCTGGGTGACCGACTTCGACTCGCGACGCCTCCACGAGATCATCGTCGAACTCGTGATCGAACTGATGGAACACGCCGTCAGTCACGCCGACGACGACGCGACGATGACCGAATTCGAAGAGCAGATGCACCAGTTCGACGTGAGCGAGTTCGTCGAGCAGTACCGCGAGGAACGCGACCTGAGCGAAGCCGACGTTTACGGCTGAGTGCGACGTTCCCCTTCTAACGGTTTCACGCAGTGAGAACGAACCGCGTCTGACGTTCGTCTGACGCGTGTCACAACGACTGATAAGTAGCGTGAGCGAAACGTGGCACCTAATGCGCACCCACCAAACGGAGTTCGAACAGCTACGGGGGGTGCTCCGCGAGTCCGACGAACCGCTGACGGCTCGCGAAATCCTGTCGTTGCTCGAAGCGCAAAGCGAGTTCGAGAGCCCACACCGTATCGCCACGGTTCTGGGTCGCTGGGCAGACTACGGAGAGATCGAAGTGCTCCGAGAGCAGCCGTATCGCTACCGACTGAACGCCTGAGACCCGGTCACCGATCAGGGTCGAGCCACCGCTCGGTCGACCGCCGCCGCTCGGTCCGGCCGCGGATTCGAACCCTTAAGACCGGGCCGGGCCTACGTTCGGGACCGATGTCCGCGGATCGCCCGACCCCGCCGCCCGAGACGGAAGCCGAGATCATGCGAGCCGTCAGTACGGTTCTCTACGAGGACGGGTACGCGGGACTGTCGATGCGACGGGTCGCCGCCGAGTCGCCGAAGAGCAAGTCGCTCCTCCAGCATTACTACGGAACGAAACACGACCTCGTCCTCGCCTTTCTCTCGTATCTCATCGGTCGCTACCTCGACGGCGTAGAATCCATCGACGCCGACGACCCGCGCGTGCGCCTGGAGTCGTTCCTCCGGTGGGCGCTCGGTCTCGACGCCGACGACGACTTCTGGTGGCTCCACGCGTCCTTGCTCGAACTCCAGGTGCAGGCTCGTCACGACCCGGATATCAGAGCCCGGTTCGTCGACAACTTCGCTACGGTCCACGGAACCGTCGCCGAGATGATCCGCGACGCCGATAGTTCCCCCGGCGGTATCGACGACGCCGACGACGCCGCGACGCTCGTCACGACGTTCGTGTACGCCGCCCGAATGCGCCGCCTCACGCACGACGATCCGGACGCGATGGACGGCGCTCGCCGCGTTCTCGACGCTCTCCTGCCGTCGATCGATCTCGGTGAATCGGCCCGGGACTGAGCACTGTCCGAGTGGACAGGTTTATAGGCCGATCATCCCAGACACATGTTATGCTCGGTACTATCCGATCGTATAGGAGACGGAGTCCGCGTCGGGGACGGACCCCGTATCGAGGACGGACCCGTCGGGGTGCACCGTGAGTTACGGAACGTCATCGGCCGTCGAGGAGTGGAGTCGACGCCGACTCGCGCTCGTCCTCGGCGGATTGATGTTCGCCATCATCCTGAGCGCGCTCGATCAGACCATCGTGTCGACGGCGCTGCCACAGATCGCGAGCGACCTCGGGAACCTCCAGAACCTCTCGTGGGTCGTCACCTCGTATCTCGTGACGACGACGGCGTCGACCGCGCTCTACGGAAAGCTGAGCGATATCTACGGTCGCAAGAAGCTCTTCTTCGTCGCCGTCACCATCTTCGTCGTCGGCTCCGCGCTCTGTGCGTTCGCCGGGTCGCTCGTCCAACTCGCGTTACTTCGGGCGCTGCAGGGTGTCGGGGCGGGCGGCCTCTGGTCGATGGTCATCGCCATCCTCGGCGACATGTTCGGACCCCGCAAACGTTCGGAGTACATCAGTTACATGCTCTCGGGCTTCGGCGCGGCGCTCGTCGCCGGTCCGCTCGTCGGCGGGTGGCTCACCGAGAACGTCTCGTGGCATTGGATCTTCCTCATCAACGTCCCGATCGGTGCCATCGCACTCTTCCTCGTCTGGCAGTACCTCGACGTCCCACAGGACACCGTCGACTACCCCATCGACTACCTCGGCGCGGCGCTGCTCGTCGCCGCGCTCTCCGCGCTCATCCTCGTCACCTCGTGGGGCGGCGACCAGTACGCGTGGGGATCGACCGAGATTCTCGGCCTCGGCGCTGCGACAATCGTGCTGGCGGTCGCGTTCCTCGTTCGAGAGTATCTCGTCGCCGACCCGGTCTTCCCGCTTCACCTGCTGGCCGTCCGCGGCGTCGCCGTCGCCATGGGACTGAGTTTCGTTCTCGGGTTGGCGCAGTTCGTCGGCGTCATCTACCTGCCGCTGTACCTGCAGGCGGTGACTGGCGCTTCGGCGACGAACTCCGGACTCCTCCTCCTGCCGCTGCTCGGTGGGATGATCGTCACCTCGGCACTCACCGGACAGCTGATCAGCCGATTCGGACGGATCAAACCGTTTCCGGTCGTCGGCCTCGCGGTCGCGGCCGTCGGCTACTATCTGTTCTCGACGATGGCCCCGGACACGACCTTCCTGACCGTCGCGGGGTTCATGCTCGTGACGGGCGTCGGCCTCGGCTTCGTCAATCCCGTGTTGTCGCTGTCGGCCCAACTCGCCGTCGACCGCTCCGAACTCGGCGTGGCGACGACGAGCGTCTCGCTCACCCGCAGTCTCGGGAGCGGGATCGGCGTCGCCGTGATGGGGACGCTGTTCAACCAGTTCCTCCAGTCGAACCTGACCGACCGACTCGGGCCGAAGGCGGCCGCGAAAGCCGGTGGACTCGCACAGAACGTCAGTGCGATCCACAACCTCCCGGCCGCGATCCAGCGCGCCGTCGTCGAGTCGCTCTCGCAGAGTCTGACGTCCGTGTTCTTCTGGACGATCCCGATCGTCGTCGTCGGCGTCCTGCTGGCGCTCTTGCTCCCCGAAGCGGACTTGGACGACGAGCCCGGACCCGGTCCGGAACCGGGGTCGGAAGCGGCGGCGAACGACTGACTCGCGCCGGAACTCCGTTCGAAGAGGCAGACGAGGTGAGAAACTCGCGTACCGGAACCGACGGTGGACCGCTAGCCAACACGTATATCACCCAGTGGTCCCTTACTCCTTTGTACAACCCGATTCGTCGGGTTGTGGCATTCTAGCATTCCGGCACGCATCCCAGATCCGGGATGCGTTTCGACCGGATATTACGGTATCTATAAATCTCGATATGACTTATAGCAGAATTGCCTGCCTATCGCAGGCATCGGAATGCCACAACCCGTCCCTGCGCAGGGATGAGTGTGTTGGTGGTGTCCGATCGTGGGCGTGGGCCTTTTGCCTACGTCCCTCTTCATAGACCGAGAGTAGCGACTACCCGCTTGCGAGCACATCACGAACCGTCAGTCGACACTCTCCGTCCGGCCGTCGCGTGATCGAGACCGATGTCGTGTTTCTCCGGAAACGACTGGATTGATGTGGAGAGAGTCTTCGTAAACTAAGTAAACTTCGTTTACGCTCCCGTGCCCAACAGTTATCTGTAATCAGCCGAAACGTCGAACTGGCTTCGCAGAACCCCCTGCCCGGAGGGTTTCGGAAGCCGAAGCGGCGTTCCCACCACGCCGCTATTTCTCGGCGGTCGCCGAACGTGGCTTCCGCTCGCAGCCTTGTGTCGCGTGTAGTTAATTTCTCCGCATCGTATAGGTCTCACAAAGCCTCAGATCCGTCCGGAGGAGCCGTCAGTACTCCGATTCGCCCGTTTGCACACCGTCTCTTACGAGATTCGAAAATCTGCTGCGCACATCGTAACAATTCGCCGGGCTTATTACGATGAACGCACTTCGACCGAGTAATGACCGACGAGGAACACTCGACGGACTCCCAAGTGGAGTCGGAGAACCGGACCATCCTCCTGATTGGCAGCGGACCGATCCAGATCGGACAGGCGGCGGAGTTCGACTACTCCGGCGCGCAGGCATGCCGAGCATTACAGGAAGAGGGGGCTCGAGTCGTCCTCGTTAATTCCAACCCGGCGACCATCATGACCGATCCCGAGATGGCAGACCGGGTCTACATCGAGCCGATCACGACCGAGGCCATCAGCGAAATCATTCGCAAAGAGCGTCCCGACGGCGTCATCGCCGGACTCGGCGGCCAGACGGGGCTGAACGTCACGGCCGAACTGGCCGAGGAAGGCGTCCTCGAAGAGTACGACGTCGAGATCATGGGAACGCCCCTCGACACGATCTACGCCACCGAGGACCGCGATCTGTTCCGCAAGCGTATGGAAGACATCGGACAGCCGGTCCCGCGCTCGACGACCATCTCGCTGACAGAGGACGAATCGGTCGAACAGATCGACGCGGCGGCGCTCCGCGAACGCGTCGAAGAGGCGGTCGACCACGTCGGCGGCCTCCCGGTCATCTCGCGCACGACGTACACGCTGGGCGGGTCGGGATCCGGCGTCGTCAGCGAGATGGACGAACTCATCGAACGCGTCCGCAAGGGGCTTCGCCTCTCGCGGAACAGCGAAGTGCTCATCACCGAGTCGATCGCCGGGTGGGTCGAACTGGAGTACGAGGTGATGCGCGACGCCGACGACTCGTGTATCATCATCTGTAACATGGAGAACATCGACCCGATGGGCATCCACACGGGCGAGTCGACCGTCGTCACGCCGTCGCAGGTCATCCCCGACGACGGCCACCAGGAGATGCGGACGGCGGCGCTCGACGTCATCCGGGACCTGGGCATCCAGGGCGGGTGTAACATCCAGTTCGCGTGGCACGACGACGGGACCCCCGGCGGCGAGTACCGCGTCGTCGAGGTGAACCCGCGCGTCTCCCGCTCTTCCGCGCTCGCCTCGAAGGCGACCGGGTACCCCATCGCCCGCGTCACCGCGAAAGTCGCACTCGGCAAGCGCCTCCACGAGATCGAAAACGAGATCACCGGCGAGACGACCGCCGCGTTCGAACCCGCCATCGACTACGTCGTCACCAAGGTCCCCCGGTGGCCCAAGGACAAGTTCGACGACGTCGACTTCGAACTCACGACGGCGATGAAGTCGACCGGCGAAGCGATGGCGATCGGACGGACCTTCGAGGAGTCGCTGCTGAAGGCGCTTCGCTCCTCGGAGTACGATCCGAGCGTCGACTGGGTGGACGTGAGCGACGAGGAACTCGAAGCCGAGTATCTCGAACGGCCGTCGCCGGATCGCCCCTACGCCATGTTCGAGGCGTTCGACCGCGGCTACACCGTCGACGACGTCGTCGCCCTGACGGGCATCGAGTCGTGGTACGTCGAACGCTACGAGAACGTCACCGAGGCGACGCAAGCCGCTGCGGAGGGCGACTTCACGCCCGCGGCGAGCGTCGGATTCACGAACGCCGAAGTGGCCGCGCAGGGCGGTGTCTCCGTCGACGAAGTCGAGATGCGGGTTCCGGACCGCGCGTTCAAGCAGGTCGACACCTGCGCGGGCGAGTTCGAGGCGTCGACGCCGTACTACTACTCGGCGCGCCAGCCCGAGTACCTGAACGACGACCCGCTCGACGAGGTCCGGGTCGATACCGACATCGAGAGCGTCGTCGTCGTCGGCGGCGGCCCGATCCGCATCGGGCAGGGCGTCGAGTTCGATTACTGTTCGGTCCACGCGGTCCGGGCGCTCCGCGAGATGGGCGTCGACGCGCACGTCGTCAACAACAACCCGGAGACGGTGTCGACCGACTACGACACGTCCGACGGCCTGTTCTTCGAGCCGATCACGGCCGAAGAAGTCGCGGACGTCATCGAGACGACCGGCGCAGACGGCGTGATGGTCCAGTTCGGCGGACAGACCTCCGTCGATATCGGTGAACCCCTCGAAGACGAACTCCAGCGCCGCGGACTCGACTGCAAGGTGCTGGGAACCAGCGTCGAAGCCATGGACCTGGCCGAGGACCGCGATCGGTTCAACCGCCTGATGGACGACTTGGAGATCCAGCAGCCGGAGGGTGGTTCCGCGACGAGCGAAGAGGAGGCGCTCGACCTCGCACACGAACTCGGCTACCCCGTGCTCGTCCGGCCGTCGTACGTCCTCGGGGGACGCGCGATGCAGGTCGTGTACAACGACGACGATCTGAAAGAGTACATCGAGGAGGCGGTTCGGGTCTCCCCGGACAAGCCGATCCTCGTGGATCAGTTCCTCGCGGGCGCGGTCGAACTCGACGTGGACGCCGTCTCGGACGGAGAACAGGTGCTGATCGGCGGCGTGATGGAACACGTCGAGAGCGCGGGTGTCCACTCCGGTGACTCGGCCTGTATGATCCCGCCGCGGTCGCTCGACGACGAGACGCTGGCGCGGGTTCGCGAAGTCGCCGAAGACATCGCACGCGCGCTCGACACCGTGGGTCTGCTGAACGTCCAGCTCGCCGTGAAAGACGGAGAGGTCTACGTACTCGAAGCCAACCCCCGTTCGTCGCGGACGGTCCCGTACGTCTCGAAGGCGACGGGCGTCCCGATCGCGAAACTCGCGGCGAAGGTGATGGCTGGCTCGACGCTCGACGAACTCGACGTACAGGAGCAGATCCCAGAGCAGATCAGCATCAAGGAAGTCGTCCTCCCGTTCGACCGTCTCGAAGGCTCGGACCCGCGTCTCGGCCCGGAGATGAAGTCGACCGGCGAAGTGATGGGAACGGCGACGACGTTCGGCAAGGCCTACGAGAAGGCCCAGTCGGCGACGAGCAAGCCGATCCCGAGCGACGGAACGGCCGTCATCGATCTCGCGGACGACGAGTTCCCGGACCCCGATAGCGACGCGGGCCACGAACTCCGCGACGGGTTCGGCGAGTTCTTCGAGATCGTGGCCTTCGACGACGACGAGTCGTTCGAGGAGGCGCTCCGCACGGGCGACATCGACCTCGTGGTCTCCCGGAACCGTGACGTACTCGAAGTCGCCGTCGAGGAGTCCGTGACCTACTTCTCGACGCACGCCAGCGCGAAAGCGGCGCTCGAAGCGCTCCACGCACGCGACGAACCGATCGACGTGGAAGCGGTCTCTGACCGGCCAAAGCGCGTGGCCGAGTGGGGTAAGTAGGGACCGAATCGACGCTACGGTTATCTCGCTGGCCGTCGTACCTACAATCACAGGTGTCGGACCGCCGTTGGGGGATTGGTGACCTGGTCACCTCAGTTTCAGTGTGTCCTCGGCGGTCCCGCCTTTTTACTTCGTAACAGCGGGATCACGGAGACGAGTGAAACGGATCTTCAGCGATCCCACCGCCCGTTTTGCGAACGTGGGACTAAGAATACGAGCGAAGCGAGTTTTCGGTGGTCTCACCGCTCGCTCTGCGAACGTGAGACGCGTGAAACGAGTCCATCGAAGAGTCAGAACCGATCGAGGAGTTTGAATCAACCGAGGAGTCCGAGGCGTCGACCGACCTCGTAGAAGTTGACCGAGTAGCCCCAACCGAACGATTTCGGTACGAAGATCCTGCGGTCGTTCGGGTTCCACATCCGACGCTTGAGGCGTTGCCACGTCGGCGACCGCAGGTCGTACGGGAGTCCGAGGAATCGACCGGTCTTCGAACGATCACGATTTGGGCTCATCCAATCCCAACCTGCGTCAGCGTGTGATAAGTATCTTCTGCAGCAGGTGGACGGACGAGCGGTGACTGAACTGTTATCCCTTCGCCGTTCTAACACGAGATCATATGTCTTCGAATCGCGTTCTCGTTGCGGGAGCGAGCGGGCGAACCGGGCGTGAGGTCGTGAAACTCCTACTCGGGACGGATTACGTCGTGCGCGCGCTGACCAGCAATCCCGAGAAGAAGTCGACACTCTCCGATATCGGGGCCGACGAGGTCGTCATCGGTGACCTCCTCTCGCCGTCGGACTGTCGGCGAGTGGTCGAGGGCGTAGACGCGATTGTCTGTACGGTCGGATCGACCCCCGGAACCGCCTTCCGAGCGGACGAACTGGTCGACGGGACGGGCGTCATCAACCTCGTCGACGCCGCCACCGACGAAGGTGTCGAACGGTTCGTCCTCGAATCGTCCATCGGCGTCGGCACCTCACGGGACGGGATGCCCCGTCCGCTGCGTTTCCTCCTGAACACGGCCGGAGTCATCGATGCCAAAGAGAACGGCGAGGCGCACCTCCGCCAGTCGGGGCTCGCGTACACGATCGTCCGACCCGGTGGACTCACGGACGACCCAGCGACGGGGCGCGTGCTCGTCGGCGAAGGCGGGAAGACGGTCGGCGGTTCGATCCCCAGAGCCGACGTTGCTCGCGTGATGGTGGCGGCACTGGCGACGCCGGAGTCCGAAAACCGGACGTTCGAGGTCGTGAGCCGGAACGGACTGCGTGGCGAACCGCGCGGCGTCGTCCAGTTCGACTGGGCGTTTCCCGAGGGAACGACCGCTCACTGAGGCGTTCTCGCGGTGAACGGACGATACGCTGTCGATTCAGACGACGAGTGACATCGGGCCGATTCGGTATGCGATTGTGCTCGTACGACGGTCGTAGACAGTTCGGTTACCCGAGTAAACACTTATTAGCCCCCGGACCGAATAATTGAGTATGAACGTAGTAACTATTTCTGAGGGTGAGGCGGCGGCCGTCGGTGCGGTCGAAGACGTTCGCGCGACGGCGACCTTTGCGGAGATGACGCGGGCGATGCGCGACGTTTACTGAGCGTTTCGTAGCGGCCGGGATAGCCACTTTCAGTGTTCCGCTCGTGACCCGAGCGACGGGTCTCTATCGGCCATCCCTGTGCGCCGTGCTATCTTCGCGCAGGAACCGTTTTCCGTTCGCATATCCTTAAAAAAGCTAGTTGGCGTACGAGCGCCATCACTAGCTATGAGCGATAAACCACACCAGAATCTAGCCATTATCGGTCACGTCGACCACGGTAAGTCGACACTCGTCGGACGACTGCTGTTCGAGACCGGATCGGTACCGGAGCACATCATCGAACAGTACCGTGAGGAAGCCCAAGAGAAGGGCAAATCCGGCTTCGAGTTCGCTTACGTGATGGACAACCTCGCCGAAGAGCGCGAGCGCGGTGTCACCATCGACATCGCCCACCAGCGGTTCGACACGGACAAGTACTACTTCACCATCGTCGACACGCCGGGTCACCGTGACTTCGTCAAGAACATGATCACGGGCGCCTCGCAGGCAGACCACGCCATCCTCGTCGTTGCCGCCGACGACGGCGTCGCCCCGCAGACGCGAGAGCACGTCTTCCTCGCTCGAACGCTGGGCATCGAGACGCTGATCGTCGCCGTCAACAAGATGGACGTCGTCGACTACAGCGAGGACACCTACAACGAGGTGAAATCGGAAGTTCAGCAACTGCTGAAACAGGTACGCTTCGACTCCGACGACGCCCACTTCATCCCCATCTCGGCGTTCGAAGGCGACAACATCTCCTCGCACTCGGACAACATGCCGTGGTTCGACGGCCCCACCATCCTCGAATCGCTGAACGACCTCCCGGAGATGTCGCCGCCGACCGACGCGCCGCTCCGCCTGCCGATTCAGGACGTCTACACCATCTCCGGCATCGGGACCGTCCCCGTCGGACGCGTCGAGACTGGTATCCTGAAGACGGGCGACAGCGTGTCGTTCCAGCCCTCGGACGTCTCCGGCGAAGTCAAGACGATCGAGATGCACCACGAGGAAGTCGACGAAGCCGGACCCGGCGACAACGTCGGATTCAACGTTCGCGGCATCGGCAAGAACGACATCCGCCGCGGTGACGTCGCTGGCCCGGCAGACAGTCCGCCGTCCGTCGCCGAGACGTTCCAGGCGCAGATCGTCGTGATGCAACACCCGTCGGTCATCACCGTCGGGTACACGCCGGTCATCCACGCCCACACCGCACAGGTGGCCTGTACGTTCGAGTCCATCGACAAGAAACTCAACCCGAAGACGGGCGAAGTCGCAGAGGAGAACCCGGACTTCATCAAGGCCGGTGACGCCGCCGTCGTTACCCTGCGTCCGCAGAAACCGCTCGTCGTCGAACCCTCGTCGGAGATTCCGGAACTCGGCTCCTTCGCCATCCGCGACATGGGTCAGACCATCGCGGCAGGGAAGGTACTCGAAGTCCACCAGCGCTGATCGGACCGAACGGATCGGTCTCCGACCCCCGACGTCACGTTTTTCGGTCGTCGTTTCGAGCCGTGAGTGCGCTACTCACTCCGCCTCCGTGCTCTCACTGGATCTGGAGGGCACGTCGTTATCCCCGTCGTTACCGCCGTCGCCATCGTCGGTACCGCTGGACATCTCTCTGCCTTCCGAGTTCTCGTCTCCCGAGTCCGCCCGCTCCGAGTCGTCGTCGGGCGACACATCGAGGTCCGCGTCGAGATCGAAGTTCGAGACGCGCTGTCGCCACGACTCGGTGTAACCCTCTTCGCCTTTTCGGACGGTACTGACGCCGTCGCGAACCTGGTCGAGTTTGAGGTCGACCTCTTCGATCAGATGCTCACCGACGTCGTTGCCGACGACGCCCGAACGGATGGCGTCCATGATCGCGCTCTTCTCCTGTTGGAGCACCCGTCGTTCGCCCATCAGGAGTTGTTCGTGGCGGAGTTCGGGGTTGCTCCGAAGGAGCGCGGAGATGGCACTGTTGAGGTCGTCTTTCTCACGCCCGTATTCGCTCTTGAAGTCCTCGTAGACGTCCGTCGGGATGTCGCCCGCGCTGTGGAGGCGATCGGCGGAGTGGAGCGCCGAATCGACCGCCCGAGCGCGTCCGAGCAGCAGTTCGTACAACTCTTCGGTTTCGGTACGCGTGACGATGCCGAGTTGATCGAGGAGGTCTCCCATCGTCAGTCCCTGAACGATGAGGCTGAACGCCGCGACGCCGAACACCATCGCTGTCAGTTCGGTCCGCGGGAACCCGCTCGGAACCTGTCCGGCCGCCGGCAACCCGAGTACCAGTGCGATGGGAATCGACGCGTGGAGTCCGCCCCAAACCATGACGTGTTGGTACGACCGCGGGATTCGGTCGCGCAGTCGGAGGTTCATGAGTTCCGTGATCGGGTAGACGACGGCCGCGCGTGCGAGCAGCACGAACACGATCGCGGCGACGATGAGGTCGGCGTGTTCGATCAGTCTCGGGATGGGAGTTCGGACCCCGATGGCGATGAAGATGAACGTGTTGACGATGAATGCGAGCGTCTCCCACGTGTTGAACACCGACACTTTCGTCCGAGGGCTCATCGCGTACTCGGCACCCCGGTTCCCGATGAACAGTCCCGCCACGACGGTGGCGATGACGCCGCTGACGTGGAGGTAGTGTTCGGCGAGGATGAAGCTCCCGTAGGCGAGGACGAGCGTCAGCACGATCTCTGTCATCTGCTCGTCCAGATTTACCATGACGCTGTAGATGACGTATCCGGTGGCGAGACCGACGAGCACTCCGCCGATACTCACGACGAGGATTTCCCCGCCGACTTCCGCGGCCTTGGTCGGATCGAGTAACACCGAGGGCTTCGCGCCGGACGTGACCAGCGCGAGCAGGGCACTGAAGACGACGACGCCGACGCCGTCGTTGAGAAGGCTCTCACCCTCGACGAGCACCGCCAGCCGTTCGGGCGCACCCACTTCCTCGAACAGCGCGAGGACCGACACCGGGTCGGTCGGCAGGATCATCGCCGCGAACAGCAGCGAAATGAGGAGTCCGAACCCGAAGACGTACTTCCCGACGAATCCGAGGATGATGACCGACGCGATCAGGCCGATGACGGCGAGGATCAGAATCGGCCCGAGATCCCGTCGCAGTCGCTCCAGGTTCGTCGTCGCCGCACCTTCGAACAGCAGCGGCGGCAAGAGGACGTAGAGGATGATGTCGTGTGACAGCGCGAGTCCGCCGAAGATCTGCTGAACCGGGTGGACGTCGTAGATGGAACTCAGCACCGACACCGCTAGTCCGGCGAGCAGGAGGGCGATGGTGTAGGGGAAGCGCCCGACCTTGGCGACGATCGTACCCACGGCCCCGGCGATGATGAACACCGTCAGGAGGACGACGAGTTCGTTGATCAGCGCTGTAGTCACTCCGCCAGCCATTATGGGAGGCTCACCGGACCGATCGACCGCGAAGAACGCGGTGGCAAGACCGCTGTCGTTGCAGATGCGCTCCGGGGTCGGTTCGGTTCGTGCAACGGATGGGCCCGTTCCCGATTCCGTGCCGGAGGATGGGCCGCGACCTGACCATCGGACGGCTCACGGGCTCGACCCAGTCGCTTCGGCGTCGATCGAACTGCTCGCCCGCTCAGGCCAGCACACCAACTCATTGTCTCTCGTTCAATCGCCCAGAGCAAAAACACACAGGCTTTCGCTCGGCTTCTCCGGAATCATTCTCAAAAAGAAAACGAATCGTGTGTTCGGTAGCAGAGACCGTGTGACACTGTCGAACGATCACGACGTTACGAGTAAACGGAACTCGCTCGTATGGGCGAGTTCCCCGGTGGGATACGCGATCCTCCCGGAACGATCCGAGGTCGACTCTACTGGTACTCGGTGATCGTGAGCGTGTACGAGCCCGATCCCGTGTAGGAGTCGACGTCGATCTGCATCGCCGTCGAAGTGTCGGGGTTGTCGATGGTGATCGACTCCGTACTACTCGGCGTCGTCGACTTGTAATCGTAGTAGCCCGGCCCGGCGGACGACGTCGTTCCGGTGTTCACGTA
The DNA here is from genome assembly GCA_963715525.1 of Haloferacaceae archaeon. Taxonomy (GTDB): domain Archaea; phylum Halobacteriota; class Halobacteria; order Halobacteriales; family Haloferacaceae; genus MFD01721-c6. The sequence continues at coordinate 2,225,628 of OY970248.1, read as the reverse complement.
GAGGTCGAAGTCAGCGCCGGACGGCCCGGAGAGCTCCACGACGACCTGGCTCGGCGAGCTGTAGTTCCACGAATACGACCAGTCGTCGTAGTCGCTGCCACTCGACAGCGAGTTGTCGACGCTCGACGACGTCGAGGTGTCGCCGCCACCGTTGCCACCGCCGCTGCCGCCACCGCTCCCGCTTCCGGGTTCGGTTTCGACGGCGTTGGCGGCGTCGACACGGCCGCTACCCTCTTTGTTCGCTGCGAGTCCGATGTCGACGGCGGTGTTCTTCAGGTGTGTACGGAGGGTCTTGTTGTCAATTCCCCACTGCGCTTTGGCGAGACCGGCGACGCCAGCGACGACCGGCGTCGCCATCGACGTACCCGAGAGTTTCTCGTAGGATCCACGGGTCTGGGTCGTCGTCGAGAGCACGTTCGTCCCCGGTGCGCAGAGTTCGACCTTGCTCCCGTAGTTCGAGTACGACGCGAGTGAGCCGTCCGGATCGAGTGCGGAGACGGCGAGACATTCGCTGTATCCGGCGGGGTAACTGACGCTGCTGTTGCTCGAGTTCCCGGCGGCACATGCGATGAAGACACCGTTGTCGTACGCGTACGAGACGGCGTTTTTCATCGTCGACGTGTAGCCGCCGCCACCGAGCGACATGTTGATAACGTCGGCACCCTGGTCGGCCGCCCATTGGATCGCGTCGGCGATGTCGGACGTGGACCCCTTACCGCTCTCGTCGAGTGCGCGGCCGTTGATGAGGCTCGAATCCGAGATACCGGCGACACCGGTGCCGTTGTCGGTCTTCGCACCCGCGATTCCGGACGTGTGCGTGCCGTGGTACTCGGTGCTGGGGTCGTCCGGGGCCGGGTCCGAGTCGCTGTCGACGAAGTCCTTCCCGGGGTTGGACTCGTAGTTGGCCTGCAGGTCGGGGTGGGTGTACTGGACACCGGTGTCGACGATCGCGATCGTGACGTCGTGACTGCCAAGCGTCGTATCCCACGCCGAGGGTGCGTTGACCATCTGCGCTGCGTACTGCGAGCCGAACTTCGGGTCGTTCGGCGTGAACTGCGACTCCAGGGTCTCGTTCGTCTCGACGTACTTCACCTGTCTGAACTTCGTGAGTCGCTTCCGGATCTTCTCTTTTTTCTTGTCCGAGAGCGTTCCCCGGTACTTGAGCGCCGCGTACCGGAGATCTTCGTTGTGATGTTTCAGGTCGACGGTGACCGAGTACTTCTTCTCGACTTTGCGTTTGATCTTCCTGGCCCGTTTCTCGACTGTCTTCCCGTCGTCTGCGATCCCGATGAGGATCTCCTCTTCTTTCGGTCCGGGGTCTCGCCCCGGCGTCGCCGTCGTAACGCCCGAAAAACCGGCCGCAGCACCGATTGCCCCTGCTGCCTTCAATACTCCTCTCCGACTCCACCGTTGAGTGCCATCTTTTGACATGACGCGACCTATCAGATACTCAGACGGTATTTATATTTTTTGAAAATTAATCTAATATAAAATTTATTTGGATATACTAAAATTAAGGTGCGGACGAGATAAACGTCGAAAGCACCAGTGGAAAGGGACGCCGATGAGAACGGATCTGACGTACCGTTCGGGAGGTATCGGACAGGAGAAGACGGTGCGATCCATTCGATCGAGCGGGAAATCAGCAACCCTTTTTTCGCCCCCGTCAACCGTCGGATATGGACCTGTTGCACCGACTCTTCGCGCCCGAGGAGACGGATGCGTCCGCCGAACGGGGCGAAGCGACCGGCGAGTCGACGACGGCAGACCGGACTGTCGCGTTGTTCGTGGACGGGCCGAACGTGCTCCGCGAGGAGTTCGACGTCGACTTAGACGATGTCCGCGAAGCCGCAGAGTCGGTCGGACGATTGGTCGCGACGCGACTCTATCTCGACGAACACGCCACGCCGGGACTCATTCAGGCCGCCGAGGCCCGCGGCTACGAGGTGGTCATCACCAGCGGCGACGTCGACGTGAAACTCGCTGTCGACCTGACGAAGTTCGTCATCGAAGGGCGAGCCGATACGGTCGCCATCGCCTCGCGAGATACTGACTTCAAACCGGCGTTAGAGACGGCGAACGCCTACGGACTGCGGACGTTCGCGATCGCACCTGGTACGTACGGTCGGTCGGACGCCCTTCGAAACGCGGCGACCGACAGCGTCACGCTCGGCGAGTGATCGAAACTGTCGTGACTGTTTCCCGACATTCGCCGACACGGGTCGGCGGAACACTCAAATGGGTTACAATAGCCCCGATGACCGCTACTCCCGCAGGAAGTCGAGGAGAATCTCTCCGACGCGGATGGGCTCGTCGTGTTGGACCCAGTGAGTCGCATCTGGGAGCATCGCGACGCGGCCGTCGTCGCAGAACTCCACACTTTCCCACGCGGTTCGCTTCTCGATGAAGTCGTCCTGCGCACCCCAGATGACCAGCGTCGGGACGGTCACCCGATCGGTGCGAGGACTCGGCCGCTGGCGAACGACGGCTCGGTACCAGTCGATCATCGCGCTGAACGCGCCGGGCTGTCGCCACGCCTGTCGGTAGCGCTCGAAGTCGGTGGGCGAGAACGTACCCGGCTGGCTGCTTCGTTCCATCGTTCGGACGACGGCGCCCCAGTTGTGAAATCGCATGAACGCTTCGGGGACGGCCGGGATCTGGAAGAAGGCGAAGTACCAACTCCGGAAGCGTTGATCCCAGCGGTTTCGGATCGCCCGGCGCATCACGGTCGGATGCGGGACGTTGACGGCACAGAGTTTCTCGACCCGGTCGGGGTAGTGGAGCGCGACCCACCACGCGACCGCGGCCCCCCAGTCGTGGCCGACGACGCTCGCTTTGCCACGCCCCGCGGCGTCGATGAGTCCGACGATGTCGGCGGCGAGTTCGTCCATGTGATATGCGTTCACGTCGTCCGGTTTGTCGCTCAAGTTGTACCCCCGTTGGTCGGGGACGACGACGCGGAACCCCGCGTCCGCGAGCGGGCGGATCTGGTCGTGCCAGCAGTACCAGAACTCGGGGAACCCGTGGAGAAGCACGACGAGAGGCCCGTGTTCCGGACCTGCCTGAATCGTGTGGAGTCGGACTCCGTTCGTCTCGACGTAGACGGACTCACCCGGAACACCGGCTAGCTCGGCCGCGGTGGTCACGTCACTGGATGTAGTCATATCTTCCGTCATTGTTCTCAAGCGAGCGTTGAAACGGCCTCTGTGAGCCAACACCCGTCGCGAACACCCCCGTGTTGACGCACGAGACGGAATTCGTACACCCGCTCTCGTCCGAGCGAGTCGACGACTGTCACTTCCTGCGTCGCGTACTCGCCGTCGATTTCGACCGGCGTCGTCCCGACGCGTTCGAAGTCGACGAGCGATCGGTAGTGCGGCCCGTGTACGAGATCGGCGAATCGCGCGAGCGGCCCGACCGCTCGCTGGACTGGCGACGAGGTGAAAGAGAACAGCGTCTCGATCCCGCTATCACGGTACGGCACGTCGTTCGAGCGTAGCGCGTCGAGTTGCAGGTCCACCGCTTCGTCGGGCGACAGCGCCGGATCCGGCCGCGGAAGCCGGTCGTTCACGTAGGTAGCAGTCATGCATGGTGGTACGCTCTGTCAGACCATTAACCTACGCTCAGACGGGATGGATCGTCGAACCGATGGCGCCCGGATCAGTACCGACGCTCTCTGGCGCCAGTCATCGACCAGACCGCGGTCGCGCCGAGTAAGAGCGCCGGGACCATCGGGAGCGCGATGTAGGCGACGAAGTACCCCTCGCCGAACGCGGGCGTCTGCGGGGCGAGGTAGATCGCACCGGGGACGACGATCGTCCCGAAGACCACGATGGCGACGAGTACCCACCCGGTCCGACCGAGTCCCCCGTCCTCGTCGGTTGCGGGCGAGTCCGGACCGTCATCCTCGGGTCGGTGGACGTAGCGGTCGACCCCCCCGTCGGTCGCGTCACCAGTCGACTCAGAGTTCACTGTCGGGGATTACCACTACCTTCCCAAAGCCCTCACGGTTCTCGATGAGTTCGTGTGCGCGCGCGGCCTCGCTCATCGGCAACGTCTCGCGGATGCGCGGTTCGAACGTACCGTCCCAGACGAGTTCGAGCACGTCGTCGACCTCACCGGGCGTCGCCATCGTCGAGCCGATGACCTCCAACTGGTTCCAGAAGATGCGGTTGATGTCCGTCTCGGGTGTTCCACCGGTCGTCGCCCCGCAGGTGACGATTCGACCGCCCTTGGCGAGACTCTTCAGCGAGTTCTGCCACGTCGCGCCGCCGATGTGATCGACGACGACGTCGACGCCGCGTCGATCGGTCATGTCGCGTATTTCGGCCGCGAAGTCGTCCTCTTCGTAGTTGATGACGTGGTCGGCCCCGCACTCCTCGGCGTAGTCGAGTTTCTCCTGCGTGCTGGCCGTCGCGTACACCTCCGCACCGACGTAGTCCGCGATTTGGACGGCCGCGTGGCCGACACCGCCGGACGCGCCGAGGACGAGGACGCTCTCGCTCGGGCCGAGTTCGGCCCGCGAGACGAGCATGCGCCACGCCGTCTGGAAGACCAGCGACGCCGACCCGGCGACCTCCCAGTCGACGTGGTCCGGGACGGGGACGAGGTTGTCCTCCGGGACGGCGGCCTGTTCTGCGTGAACGCCACGGACGTGCTCGCCGATGATGTGGAATCGGACGCACATCGACTCCTGGCCGTGCCGGCAGAACTCGCAGTCACCGCAGGCGACGCCGGCCGTGACGGCGACGTGATCGCCGGGTTCGAAGCGCGTCACGTCCTCGCCGACTTCCGTGACGACGCCCGCGGCGTCGCTCCCGGGGATGTGCGGGAAGTCGAGGTCGATGCCCGGCAGCCCCTTTCGCGTCCAGATGTCGAGGTGGTTGAGCGCGCCTGCCTTGATGTCGACGAGCACTTCGTCGTCACCCGGTTCGGGGTCCGGGAAGTCGCCGTATTCGATGACGTCGCGTCCGCCGTGCTCCGCGATTTGGACCGCCTTCATGTCCGTTCACTATCGGGGGAGGACCAAAACTGTGTGCCACGGCGGCACCATTACCGATAGGTCCGTCCCGTCTGTCGTCCTCGCGGTCGGCGGAACGCTCGCCGCCGCGAACGCCTCCTGGAACGACGGACTCGCCGTCGGGTGGCTCCTCGTCTTCGCTCCCGTCGTGGCGTGGTTGTCGACTTTCTTCTCCGAGGCTTTCGGAACTGCCGGATTCGTTACCGGGGTGGGAGCGCGTCGAGCGACTCGCCGCCGTCGACTGACGTCTCTCGGATGATCTGGCCGAGTCGTGACGGCTGTGTCCTCGAAAGAGCGCCGCTGGACGTGTAATTACTCCAAAAATGAGCGTCGTGAACGGTCGAAGATCGTTCGGTGGTTAGCTCGAACTACCGGTCGTCGACTCGGTCGATCCGCCTCTGGCGAAGCCAGCGTACGCTGCAACGATCGCGATGATGATGCCGGAGACGACGTTGCTCCAGAACAGCCAGTTGAAGCCGCCGCCTCCGCCGCCGCTTCCCCAGAAGAAGGGGGTAACGAGTACCCACAGACCGAGCAGTGCTGCGAGCCATGCTGCCGCTGAACCGCCGGTGTTCTGTGCCATACCACTTCACGATAGGGGCGATTTCCCCGTCCTAATTTGGGTTGTATCAACAGGCGTATTAAGGGCTACTTGCTGTTGCTTGCAATCGGGGTGTCGAACACTCTGTGTCCTCGGACGGAACGTTTTGATCCCGGCCGACGAAGGACAGCGTGTGAGCGACCACGGAGACCACCCACACGAGTACGGTCGAGACCACGACACTGGCCATCACGACCACGAACAGGGAGGAAGCCACGACCACGGCCACAGCCACGACGACGGTCACGACCACCACGAGCACGACCACGGGCATCACCACCACGAACACGACGTCGAGACGCTCTCCGTCGCTGTCGTCACCGTCTCGTCCTCGCGTTCGCTCGACGACGATCCGGCGGGCGACGCGATCGCGAGCATCGTCGAAGGGAAGGGACACGAGGTCAGCGTCAGAAATCTCGTCTCGGACACCTACGACGGGGTTCAGTCGGAGGTCAACACACTGACCAAGCGCGACGACGTCGACGTCGTCGTCACGACCGGGGGGACCGGCGTCACGCCCGACGACGTGACCGTCGAAGCGATCGACCGATTGTTCGACAAACGACTTCCTGGGTTCGGTGAGCTGTTCCGTCGACTTTCGTTCGACGAGATAGGGACGCGCGTAATCGCTACGCGCGCGACGGCCGGGATCATCGAGGGCGTTCCCGTCTTCTGCCTCCCGGGGAGTGAAAACGCCGCCCGACTCGGAACTGAGGAGATCATCGTCCCGGAATCGGGCCACCTCGCTGGCTTAGCACAACGGGAGCAAGCCGACGAAGAGCGAGACGAGGTCGAACGCGAGCGTGAGAAGGTTCGGTCGGACGAGAGCGACGACGAGACGTGACGCCGAGAGCGGGATGGACCCGGAATCGGCGACGTTCGATTCGGTACTGACGTCGAGAAAAGCGACAGCAAGGGTTGTCGGGTCGGGACACTTTATCACGGTCCGCGGCAACGACGGGACATGAGCCAGCAAGAGCACCAACCGAGCGACGACGAGCCAACATCGGTCGAAAAAGACCCGAGCCTCCGGAGTCGGGAGGTGACCGAGGGCCCCGAGCGAGCGCCCCACCGTTCGATGTTCCGCGCGATGGGATTCGACGACGAAGACCTGTCGTCGCCGATGGTCGGCGTCGCCAACCCCGCCGCCGACATCACGCCGTGTAACGTCCACCTAGACGACGTCGCACAGGCGGCGATCGACGGCGTCGACGACGCCGACGGGATGCCCATCGAGTTCGGGACGATCACGATTTCGGACGCCATCTCGATGGGGACCGAGGGAATGAAGGCCTCGCTCATCTCGCGCGAGGTCATCGCCGACTCCGTCGAACTCGTCGCCTTCGGCGAGCGCATGGACGCGCTGGTCACGGTCGCCGGGTGCGACAAGAACCTCCCCGGCATGATGATGGCCGCCATCCGCTCTGACCTCCCGTCAGTGTTCCTCTACGGTGGTTCGATCATGCCCGGCGAGCACGAGGGCCGCGAGATCACCGTCCAGAACGTCTTCGAGGGCGTCGGAGCCTACGCGTCCGGCGACATGACCGAAGAAGAGCTCGTCGAGATGGAACACCACGCCTGCCCCGGCGCGGGGTCGTGCGGTGGCATGTTCACGGCGAACACGATGGCTTCCTTCTCGGAAGTGCTCGGTCTCGCTCCGCTCGGGAGCGCGAGTCCGCCCGCCGAGTCCGACGAGCGCTACGACGTGGCCCGCGAGGCCGGTGAACTCGTCCTCGACGCCGTCGAGAACGACCGCAAGCCATCGGACATCCTCTCCCGTGAGTCCTTCGAGAACGCCATCGCCGTGCAGGTCGCCCTCGGCGGGTCGACCAACGGCGTGCTCCACCTCCTCGCGCTCGCGGCGGAGGCCGGTATCGAACTCGACATCGACGATTTCGACGAGATCTCGCACCGGACGCCGAAGATCGCGAATCTCCAGCCCGGCGGGACGCGCGTGATGAAAGACCTCCACGAACAGGGCGGCGTCCCCGTCATCGTCCGCCGTCTCGTCGAGGGCGGGTACATGCACGGCGACGCCATGACGATCACCGGCCGGACCATCGCCGAGGAACTCGACCACATGGATCTCCCGGACGACGACGAGATCGACGCCGAGTTCATCCGTCCGGTCGACGACCCGTTCCACGAGGAGGGCGCGATCAAGATCCTCAAGGGTAACCTCGCACCCGACGGCGCGGTCCTGAAAGTGACCGGCGAGGACGACGCGTTCCACCACACCGGCCCGGCACGTGTCTTCGAGAACGAAGAGGCGGCCATGCAGTACGTCCAAGAGGGACACATCGAATCCGGCGACGTGATCTGCATCCGCAACGAGGGGCCGCGCGGCGGTCCCGGCATGCGCGAGATGCTCGGCGTCACCGCCGCCGTCGTCGGTCAGGGTCACGAAGACGACGTGGCACTCCTCACGGACGGTCGGTTCTCGGGTGCGACGCGCGGCCCGATGGTCGGTCACGTCGCCCCCGAAGCGGCAGTCGGCGGTCCGATCGCACTCCTCGAAGACGGCGACGAAGTGACCGTCGACATCCCGAACCGCGACCTCTCGGTCGACCTCTCCGACGACGAACTCGACGCCCGGCGTGACGCGTGGGAACCGAAGGAACCGGCGTACACCAGCGGCGTGCTGGCGAAGTACGGCGAAGCGTTCGATTCGGCGGCAAATGGCGCGGTGACGAATCCGGCGGCGAAACGGGATTGAACGAGATCACTTTTGGTCGAGCTTTTATGAGCGACCGGACGGGGAGCGAGTAAAAGGTCGAATGGCGCGGTGACCAACCCGGCGGCGAAGCGGGACTAACTCGGTCGAGACCTACGCCCACGGTTCTGTCGCGAGTTCGCGAATCGAGTCGAGCGTGTGATCCGGATCGACGCCACTGCTCGGGATCGTTTCGTCGCCGTCCGGAATCCAGACGGAGCGAATTCCGGCGGCGTGCGCACCGACGACGTCGCTTGTGAGGGAGTTGCCGACGTGGACGGTTCGCTCGGGCGTTGTTTCGAGTGTCTTCATCGCCCGTTCGAACGGCTTCGGGTCCGGTTTCGCAGGCGTGTCGTATCCGGCGAGAACGACGGTATCGAACGGGTCTCTGACTCCCAGTGCATCGACCTTCGGCGACTGCGTATCAGGGCCCCCGTTCGTTACAAGGCCCGAGTCGATAATCACTCGAAAACGTCTCCAAGACCTCCTCAGCGCCGGGAAGGAACCGAACGTCCGTATAGTCGGTCAACGCTTCGTAGGCGTCTGCCACCCGCCGATCGAATCGACTTTCTCGTGGTACTCGTCGACGGTGAAAAAGGAGCCCACGTTAGCACGGTCGAACGCAGCGGCCAAGCGGTCCGTCGACGACCGGCGCAGTTCACAGAGCGTCTCGTCGAGATCGAACAGTACTGTCGAGACTGGCGTTCCCATGGGTGAATCTCATTCGATGACTGGTAAAACAGTTGTCGTGTCCTGCGGGGTCGACGACAGGTCGTCCACCCGCTCGCTCGCGTTACTCGCACTCAGAGGTGGACGAGACCGAAGGCGACGAACAGGAGAGACACGGCGATGAGTACGAAGAAGATGAACGCGAGCATGAAGTCGTACGCGCCTCTCGTCGTCGTGACTGGGGGGATGGCTGGAAGGTTCATACGTATAGTGTTACGTCGCCAAGTGTCATAAATAATCCTACAGAAATCGGGACTGTCGAATCGACGCTGCGGTTCCCCGCGCTCACATCGCTTCCTTGACGCCCGATCTGATGAGCCACCAGTTGACCGGATAGGCGGTGACGAACCCGCACACCATGGCGATCTGCATCATGAACCAGAAGACGGGGTTCGTCTTTTCGAGTTCCGGTGAGAAGATGACGAACAGGGTGACGGCCATCCAGCCGTACATCCCGACCTGCCACGACGTCAACGAGAGCGTGTCGGCTTTGACGGCCGCTTTGAGACCGTTCCAGACACCGAGGTCGCGCATCGGTGCGATGGTGAAGTACTGGAACGCGATGCCGAAGAGGAACGCCGCGGTGAAGTCGACCACCCACGACCCGAAGATGTGGTGCCCCAGGAGATAGACCGGAACGAAGAACGTGAACCACTCCGCGGTGAGGTCGCCGAGCGTACACCCGCTCCCGCAGTGGAACACGCCCGTCCCGACCTGCTGCCAGAACGCCTTCTCGTCGTCGCCGCCGTCGCTCGCGGCGTCGTCTCTGGCGGCACGACCGACCGAAAAGTACGCGTAGAGTCCGAACACGCTGGCCCAGAGGGGCGTAATCGCCCACACGACGTCCATGATCCAGTTGTCCTGTCGTCGACCGGAGAGGATGTCCGCCGCGACGACGACGGCACAACAGACGGCGACGACGAGCGAAACCCACGCGACCGTTTCGAGCCAATCCGGTGGATGCATCGTTCGACGTATCACGGTTCTCACGGACGACTGATAACGAAAATAGCTGTATATGAAAGGTGGGCGAAAAAACGCCGCCGTTCGCGGCTGTCGCTGGGGCTCACGGCGTGTCGTCGAGAGCGAGTTCGGGATCGCCATCGGTCTCGGTTCAGTGATCGTCGCCGAACTCGGTCGCGGGGGTCGTCGCCACCCCCGGCTTCAACGGTCGTTGACGAGTTCGCCGAACCGTTCGACTGGTTTGAGTTCGAGCGTCTGCGTGTCGAGTCCGTAGCGCTCGACTAGAATCGCGATCTGGAACGCACAGTCGCTGTTCGGCGCTTCGAACAGGACGAGGAAGTCGTGCTCGCCGAGGATCGCGAACGCGTCGGTGATGTGGCCGTCGAGTTCCTCGACCTCTCGCTGGATGTCGCCCCAGATCGAGGCGAACTTTTGGACGTTCTGCACATGCGTGTCCGTGATATCGACGACCGCTGCGTACGTCGCCATAGCGTCGGTATTGATGTGGCAACTATGGACGATTTCTGGCCAAAGTCCCGAAAAGGTAGCAGTCTGCAGCCGATGACGCGAAATCGACCGATCGCGGTCGTTGATTGACGCGGAATCGACCGATTACAGTTGTCGTCACCCTGACGCGACGGCTCGTGTCACGCCGAAAAACCGGCGCGACGAGTCACTGCCGCTCAGTCGTCATCGGTCGCCTGCACTGCCGCCCGATTCGTCGGCGTCTCGCCGGCCCAAACGCCGCTCGTGAGGTCGAGCGCGCCGTTCCACTTCGCGACCAGCGTCGTGACCGCGAGGTCGCCCGTGATGTTGTTCATCGTTCGGAGTCGGTCGAGGAGCGGGTCGATCCCGGCGACGAGTGCGATCGGTCCCAGCGGGAGGCCGACCTGACTGAAGACGACGGTCATCATGACGAGGCTCCCCCCCGGAACGCCGGCAGTACCAACACTGGCCAAGAGTGCCGTGAGGAGGATGCTCAACTGCTGGGTGAACGTCAGCGACTGGCCAACGACGTTGGCGGTGAAGATCGCAGCGATCCCGAGATACATCGCCGTCCCGTCCATGTTGATCGTCGCACCGAGCGGGAGCGAGAAGCCATAGACGCTCTCGTCGATGCCCAGATTCTCGTCGGCGTTCGACATCGTGACCGGGAGCGTCCCGCTACTGGAACGGATGCTCAGCGCAGTCACCATCGCTTCCTTAGACCCACGCAGGAACGCGAGCGGCGACCGCCGGATCAGTCCGGCGACGATGATCAGCAGGTAGACGACGCTCATCTGTATCCCGACGGCGACGACGAGCGTCGCGGCGAGTTTCGCGAGGCCGAGGATCGCTCCGATTCCCGTCTGTCCGAACAGTGAGGCCATCAGGGCGAAGACGCCGATGACACCGTACTCCATGACGCCCCAGACGACCTTGAACATCACTTCCGCACACGCCTCGAACACGTCGAACACCCGTTCGATGGTGCGATACAGTTCGGTTCCCTCACCGGCCTCGTCGCGGACGGCGGTCATGCCGATCCCGAAGACGAGCGAGAAGAAGATGACGCCGAGGATGTGCCCGTCGGCCATCGCACTGAACGGGTTCGTCGGAACAACGTTCAGGAGAACGTTCATCAGCGACGGAGCCTGTTTGGCGTCGACGCTCGCATTAGTCAACGGGACGCTCGTTCCCGGTTCGATCAGGTTGCTCACGCCGAGTCCGACCGCGATCGCGATGGCGGTGGTAAACAGGTAGAGGAAGATGACCTGTCCGCCGATCCTGCCGAGGTTCGACGGCGAGAGCTTTCGAGCAGCCATGACGAGCGTGAAGACGACGATCGGGACGATCACCATCTTCAGCAACCGAAGGAAGAGATCCCCGAGCGGTTGCAACGCCGTCGCCGGTTTGCCGACGAGTAAGCCGACCAGAGAGCCGAGTACGAATGCCACCGCGATACGGTAGACGATCGGGACACTCCGATACCCGCGCCACACTCGCTGGAGTAGGTGTGCCATACGTTCACTACAACAATTCTATCCAAATAAGTTGTGAATTACTGTCTGTTACTCTAATGAAATTCAGATAAATAATAGATAGTTATCAATTAATAACTATATGTTGGATGGAACTGTTAGTTCAACGGACGGCAGAGAGGTCAACCCTTTCGGACGAGGTACCGGAGGAGGTAACGGCAGCAAGAGGTCATACCCGTGCGCTGATTAGGCGTCCAGTCGTCGCTTCGAGCATGACCATCGAGATGCCGCGCCTCGGCCTCGGCACGTACACTGACGACGACCAGGAAGCCCGCCGCGAGGCAGTCGCGAACGCGCTCGACCTCGGGTACCGACACGTCGACACCGCGCAGGTCTACGAGAACGAAACGTACGTCGGACAGGGACTCGCCGATTCGGACGTTGACCGAGAGGAAATCTTCCTCGCGACGAAGACGGTCCACTACGACGTTCCCGAGGACACGTCCGACGTCCGCGAAGCCGTCGAAGGCTGTCTCGAACGACTGGGCGTCGACTACGTCGACCTGCTCTACGTCCACTGGCCGACCGGCGTCTACGACGCCGAGGAGGTACTCACGACGTATCAGGAGTGTTACGACGACGGTCTCACCCGCAACATCGGCGTCTCGAACTTCCGGCCACACCACCTCGAAGAGGCACGCGACGTTCTCGACGTCCCCATCGCTGCCCACCAGTTCGAGATGCACCCGATGCTCCCACAGGAAGAACTCCGGGCCGACGCACGGGAACACGACTACTGGGCAGTCGCGTATTCCCCGCTCGCCCAAGGGAAGGTCGGAGAACTCTCCGCGGTACAGGACGTCGCCGACGCACACGACACCACGCCCTATCAGGTCGGACTCGCGTGGTTGCTATCGAAAGGGAACGTCGCCGCCATCCCGAAAGCGACCTCGCGGGAACACCTTCAGGACAACCTCGACGCGCTCGACCTCGAACTCACCGGCGAAGAGATCGAGCGGATCGACGATGTCGACCGTCGAGAACGTGTCGTCGACCCCGACTGGGCGCCCTGGAACTGATCGGGGTACACCAGTGCAGAGCCGAGATTACGTCGACGCGATCGTGCTCGTTCAGGAAGGCAACGCGGGTGATGTAGACGTTCTTCGAGTGCTCCAGTCCGAATATCCGGAGTCCGTTCTCTTGATCCCGGAGTTGGAGGTCAAGCGGGAGCTCGGGGACTGGCGTCGGGCCTTCGCGTTTGAGATAGTCGATGTTTTGGGAAATCATCCAAGACGGTGCGTATTGATAGAGACGGATCGACGAAAGAAAAAATCGGTTCAACCGAGCTCCTAAGCGGGTACTGGCTCGTGAGGTGCGGGAAATGTTTGTAAGCACTCATAGAGTGAGGCACCGAAATCGGATACTAGTGCTAGAGGTGGGAAAGGGACCCTGAGAGGGCCAAACGGAAGCATCTGAAGTGGATAAAGAGAAACACAGATCTCAGGATTGGGATAGGTATCCTGTTCTTCGGTAGGTGGGTGTATACGGGATAGACGTTACGGGCTTCCCTTCGGAGGGAAATTTCTCTGAAGATCCAGAGCTCGTAATGCATCCTCTCATAGGTGTTCCGTTTATTTTGAGGAGTTTGAGCCACCCCTTGAAGAGTGACAAATCATATAAGCTAAAAGAAGAGGATGAGAATATGACTGGTCAATCTGACCTCACTAATCTCTCGAATGAAGCCCGAGCGCAGAATCTCGTACGAGTAATTGAGAGATTCATTAGAACGCTTTACCACCGAGCAGGGAGGCGCCATGCATCAGATGTAATCCATGGGAGCGTGAAATTGAAAGGGACGAAGATCCAGCAGGAACCGGAACGATTCATCGCCGAAGAGCTGATCGAGCCGGTGGGCAAAGTACTGGGTTACGAACTACGCTTTGAGCCGAGAGGATTTGATGGATTGAGGAATCTCACACCGGACTTCACTGCGATAAACTTAGAGTGCGAGAATTTCGGCGAAATCAAGACACCGGGTGGTATCAAACGTGCTCGGAAAGAGTCTTTCCAATATCTAGGCCGGGCAGTGAAGCGACCGATTATCGGAATTGCTACTGATGGATTCATTTGGATACTGCACACGGCAGGTAAAGAAGAGCAACCAGCGTACACCTCACACGCTTCGTTGAGAGATCTCATCCGGTCCGTCCGCCTCGTCGAGAGGACATCGATTTCAGAGGCTCGGCATCCTCACCAACGAGAATTAGCGATGAAATTCGTCTCGGAGTTCAACATCGAAGCAGTTACGCGCTCGATCATGGACTGAGCGGGATCTCTCCTTCGCAAAGACAGATCCCGAACAGTCGTACTCGGAGGTCATCGAGAACTGGACGTCGTCGTCGTGGATCCGGTGGCGCAGTTCCGTTCGACTCGGGAAGCCGTTTATCATCTCCGCGGAGAACTCGTAGTGGATGCGCTGTGCGACCGTGAGGGCTATCTCTTCGCCCGTGCCGACGATCCCGATATCGACGAAGAGGGTGTCTTCACGTTCGTTGTAGCGAACGCGGCGAGCGCACCCGTCGCAGATTGTACTGCCGTCATGGTAGACATCGCTGATCTGGATGCGAATCAAACACCGTGATCCCGAAACCGAAGCAAATCGACGTCGAGCGGAAGTTCCTCGAAGTCGTCGTCGGCACCGGCGACGAGCGTACATTCTCGTTCGTGTGCCAGCGCGACCGCGTAGGCGTCCGCGAGTGAGATGTGACCGTCGGCCTTCACCTCTCCGGCGAGTCGCCAGTCGGCGTGCTCGATGCTCAGTCCACGGCGTTCGAGCGCACGGATGTCCCGATCGGCCACCCGGAACGATTCGGGAGTAGGAGAGTCATCGTCGCCCTCGAATCGAGCGACCAGGTAGAACACTTCGCTGGCGTTCGTCCCGGTGAGGAAACCCTTTGACTCTCCCTCGAAGACGTCCGTAAGCAATTCGGCGACGACGTCGTGGCCGGGCTCGTCGTAGAGAAACGCGATGATCGCTTCCGTGTCGAAGACGTACGCCTCGCTCATTCGTCCTCAGACGGGCGGAGGCGCTCGGCTCGGTCGTCCTCTTCCTGCTTCTCGTCTTCTTTCTGTTGGCGTACTTTCTCCAGCACTTCGCCGGACTCGTGATCGCCAGCGTGGATACCGTGTAACTCGTCGATCGACGGAACGGGCTCGATGACGATGCGGTCGCCCTCCTCGTAGACGAACACCTCTCCGGGCGTCTCGATGCCGAACTTCTCGCGCAGCGCTTTCGGAATCGTCGCCTGACCCTTCTGAGACACGCGTACAACCTCTGGTTCTTTGGAACTACTCGCCATCTCAAGTTGTACTTATAGCGCTAAGTAATACTAAGTGTGACGCCGAGAGCGGTCTGGCTCTGTCCTACGACTCGAAATTCGTCTCCAACCGCTCACACGTCTCGTTATCTAAGATCCACTTCGAGAGCCGACTCTTATCGCCGGGAAAGGGGAACACCGCGTCCACCATGAGCGGGTCCCTTGAGATCGGGGGTTAGAATTCGCTTCGGCGATACTTCCACCCTGCATTGGTTTCGTTGCTACACTCGCCGTCAGTGAGAGAGTATATGGCCTTGGTGGGGTGGTTTCCGGTATCACTATTCGACGAATTGCGCCGCACGGAGCGATCCTCGATCCGTCATCGGTTTTTCGATCACCCTGTAGATTTTCTCCCGTCCTTTGCGTTCGTGAGTCAGGAGGTGATACTGCTCCATCTTCTGGAGGTGTGAACGAACCGTCCGACGCGTGACCGCGTCGTCGACGCGATTGCAGTACTCTTCGTAGAGATTCGTCTGATTCCGCGATTCCTCTTCGAGCACTTCATAGAGAACTCGCTGGTGCTTCGTCAGCATCGAGAGGTTCTTCTGACGAACTTCCTTCCGAGCCTCCGGAATCGCGTCGCCGACAATCTCCTCAGTCAGTCGTTCGTATCCGCGGGACTCGGCGATGTCGACAGCGACACGGAGGATCGCGATCGCGCGTCGAGCGTCGCCTTCCGCGGCGCGAGCCACGTATTTCAAGAGGGAAGTCGAGACCGCACCGTCGACGAGTCCGTACTCGGTTCGCTTTTCGAGGATCCCGAAGATCTGGTCGTCTCCGTAGCGATCGAAGGGGACCTGGTGAGCGGTCTGAATGCGCGACCGGACGCGATCATCCAACTCTGCGAGGAGTTCGATGTCCCGATTCGCGACGAGAATTAGCGACAGCCTCGGAACCATATGCAGATCGTAGAGGGTATTGTAATCGTCGAGCTGATCCGCTTCGTCGAGAATGAGGATAGCGGGACCATCGAGTTCTTCAAGGAGTATGTCGATGAGCTCGTCCCGCGGCGTGGAGTGACGGTGGATCGCGGCGTAGTTAGTCAGTTGCTCGACCGCGGTGAACAGCACCTTGTATCGAGAGTGATCCTTCCAGCAGTTGATGTAGCCCGTTCTGACGCCGAGGGTTTCCTCGCGGAGGCGTTCCGTCGCGACGCGAGCAAACGTCGTCTTGCCGACTCCGCTCGGACCGTAGAGAAAGAGGTGTTCGGGATTCCGCCCGTCGACGACCGGGCGAAGCGCTTCGGCTATCGTGTTCTTCTCGGCGTTTCGATGAACCACCAACTCCATCGGGGGATGCTCGTCTTCGTCGAGCACCCGTGCGTCAACCAACATTGCTTGTTATATCATAATACGTGAGTGATAAGCTGAACGGGGTGGTTTCCGGTATCGTCTCCGATATTAGATTGACATAACCTCAGTGAGAGAATGGATTGTTCAGCAGATTAATGTGAATATAGGATCAAGATCAAATCAATGGCTAATAATGAATTGATGAGGCATATATCAGATGATTATACAGAACTAATCCGAGAATACCTCAGAGATTTGCCAGAGAAAGAATTATCCGTTGAAGATAATATAGATACACTAATCGATGTTATCAAAAAATCAAATAGTAAGACAATACTAGAGAAATTAAGTCTAATAGAGAAAATGGGCAACCTGCTCCCTCTTTATACAGATAGCGGTGCTGAAATCGCTTTACCCCCAAGAGCACTAGAATATGTCTCTGGAGGCACTGTCTAGATAAGCTCCTGAACTGGCGGTCGATTGTTAAGCGCTTGATGCGGTCGTTGAAAATTATAGTAATGAGCAAACAGCGCAAGTCATTGGCGAACGCTCAGCCGACTGCCGACCCATGAATTATGAAAGCGGTCAACTCGCATTTTTAGTGTCTGAAACCACTTTTCAATGAGGTTTCGGTCGGTATAGTCAACCCGACCGCTCAATCCCAATCGAGAGAGGGCAGTCCGATAGCCGAATTGATCGACGAGAAACACAGCTTCGGAGAGGTCGTGTTTCTCCGTGAGTCCATGGAGAAACGCAGCCGCCGGATCAGTACCATGTCGCTTGAACAGTGCGACATCAAGAATTAGCTTTGTCTCGACGTCAATTGCAGCGTAAAGCCAAGACCATTCGCCGTTAATTTTGACAGCGGTTTCGTCAACTGCGACCCGCTTCGGCTGCGCCGAAGGCGGGTCGGAAACGCTGTCAGCGAGTCGATGTACCCACTGGAAAATGGCTTGAAACGACCGATCCACGCCGAGTAAGTGTAGAATCGCTTCTGTCTCTCTGAGTGAAAGACCGGCAGCGTGGAGGCGGACGGCGAACGCCCTAACGGGCGTCGCCGTCCGCTCTCGCTGCCAACATTCAAGCGTAGCGGTGTCTAAACTCTCTTTGAGCAGGTCTGAGAGTAGCATTGAACACTAGCTCTTCGACCTGCTCGTTCCTTAACTAGACAGTGCCGACGTGTCGTTTCTGTTCTCCTAGTAACAACTTCTGTGCCAAATTTACTACCCCCCGAAACGCCGATTTCGGGGGCTTGAGTGGCCTCTACCGTTCGATAATGAAGGCCTGTAAAATATCTTATGGGACCGCTGAGATTCGAACTCAGGTCCGACGCACCCCATGCGCCGAGGATACCACTACCCTACGGTCCCGTACATCGGCCAACGACCGACTGTCGTTTAAGGGCTTCGTTTCGCTACTGGCTTCGGGGTACGACGAGGTCGCCACCGTCACGCACTGCCATGCTAGCTACCGGCCCACCTTCGTAGGCTGCGAGACCCTCTGAGCGACCGATAACGTAGCCGTCGTACTCCGATTCGACGGTCGCGACTCGCTCGCCGTGTGCGGTGATGATGTCGGCGACGACGTCACCAGCCTCGACGGCTTCGCCCGGCGAGACACGGTGGCGGACGAGTCCCGCCGTCTCGGTTCGCGGGTGGACGGCGCGACGGACCGGGAAGTCCACCGGTACCTCGAGGACGTCGAGGTCGGGAGCGACGACGTCGTCGGGAATCTCGTCGATCATGCCGAGTTCGGCCATGACCCCGTAGACGCCCGCGACGCCCGCTGCACGGACGTCCTCTTCGACGACGCTGTGCCCGCCGAGTTCGGCCGTGAACGCCGGGATACCTTCGGCGTTGAGCGCCGCGCCTGCCGTCGATCGTTGGAGGTTCTGATCGACGTATTCGGCCGCGGGGTACTCGGTCACGACCGGGAATCCGAACGCCTCGGCGATCGCCTCCAGGTCGGAGGCGAGTGCTTCGGCATCGGCTTCGGTTCGGCGCTCGCCGTACAGCACTCGGTCGCGGATGGTGAACGGAGTCGAGCGGATCTGTGCCGTGTGGAGGTCGATGAGCGCGTCGGCGGTCGTCGCGATCTGATCGAACAGACGGGCGTCGATCCGCTCTTGGACCTCCGGTGGCCGAGTCGAGTTTCGTTCGATGTCCGGGAAGTACCGATTCGGATCGTCGTTGCCGTAGTACGACGTGCGTTCGTTTCGCCGAAGACCGGCCGGGTTGACGACGGGGACGCAGACGACAGTTCCCCGTAGTCGATCCGGGAGGTCTTCGCGCATCGCGTCCTGAGCGACGGCGACGCCGGTCGCTTCGTCGCCGTGAACGCCGCCGGTCAACCAGAGCGTCGGACCGTCTTCGGACCCGCGTGCGACGACGACGGGAAGTCGTTCGTCGCCGCCCGTGGGGAGCGCGGTCGCGCGGAACCACCCGCGGACGAGTTCGCCGGGCGCAGCCGAGACTGTTCCGAGTTGCATACCCGTCTCAATGTGAGTGACTTCAAAAGTAATGTGTTTGGCGAGGAAACCACCGCAATCGGTACGCCGGATGCGGCTTCAAAGATTCCCGCGGTCGACGACCGCGAGATCACAGTTTACCTCACGGAGCCGTTCGAACGCGGGCGGGGAGATGAAACGAGAGGCGGCGCTCCGTTCGTCGCCGGACCCGAGCACGACGAGGTCGTAGGCGCCCGCGTTGGCTTCGATGAACCCCGTGACGTCGCTTCGTGCGACGCGAGTCTCCACGTGACAGTTGGTCGTTTCGACCAAGTTCGCCAGACGCGACTCGGCCGAGCGTCGGTCGTCTTCGTGTCGGATACAGGTGCAGACGCTGACGCTTCCCCGTTGCCCGGCGAGTCGACTCGCGAAATCGATCATGGCGTGGGCGGCGTCGCCGGCGTTCGTCACGGCGACCAAGATGCGTGACCACCGCTCAGCGTCCGAGATCGGGCGGAGCGCGACGGTATCGAGCGGACCATTGAACAGCGCCTGCACGTACGACGACGGGAGTTCGCTCTCTTCTTCGTACGGAGCGACGATTAGATCACAGTTGGTCGCCTCGGCGGTTCGGATCGTCGTCTCACCGGGGTCACCGGCGGCGACGACGACCTCGCACGGGACGCCGATGTCGTTTCGAATCCGTTCGGCCTGCGTTTCGAGTTTCGATGCCGACTCGGCGGTCGCGCGTCGGATCGTCTCGTCGTCGTTCTCTTCGACCGCTGACGACTCTCCTTCCGACGCGGACTCGGAACGGTCGACCATCGCCTGTTCGATACCGGCCACTTCAGGGTCGACTTCACTACCGGCGAGCAGTTCGCGTTTTGCCGCCGCCAGTTGATCGTTGTCGACGACGTCGAGTAGCACGACTTTCCCGGCTTCGTGGGCGGCGGCGAGTCGCGCCGCGAACACCGCCGTCGTCGTCGCCGTCCGCCCGCGCATCGGGACGAGAACGTGGTCGTCTCGCTGGGTTGTTCCGTAGAGGAACTGTGCGCGTCGCTCGTAGACGTGCCGACGCCAGACGACGAAGACAGAAGCGATGATCGTCGTCGAGAATGCGATGCTGATCACGTAATCGAGTTCCGAGAGACCGCTCACGCTCGGGAACGACCATCCGTGCGAGGCACCCGCACCGCCGGTGATGAGGACGAGTAGCGACGTCGAGTAAGCCGTCGGGAGTTCGACGTCGAGCGCCCACGTCGAGACGCCGGTGAGGAGCAGTCCGAGCGCGGCGCTGATCGCCGAGATCTTCAGATGGCCGGCCGGTTGGTGACGGATGAGTCGAGCAGATATTTCTAATGCGATCCACCCACAGGCCGCACCGAGCGTCATTCCGCCGACGAACCGTCGTGGCGACGAGTATGGGCCTTCGGGGTCCGCGAACAGCGTGTAGGTGCCGGACGCTAGCGGCGGAAAGAGGAGCAGTCCGAGTGTGGCCGCGGATTCCGAGAGCATCGTGACTGCGCCGATGAGCAGCGGCAGGAGCAACAGGATCGAGATGTGGATCAAGTTGTCCGTGCTCTCTGCCCAGCGGCGGAACGCGATGCTCCGCCGACGGCCGGTTCGTCGGACACGCTCGGCAGAGCTGTGGAACGATGTCCGAAGCGACTCCAGCATACGTGATCATAGACGGGCACGATACATGGGACGTTCGGCCCCCCGTTTCGTCAGTCGTGACGAGTGACGGCCTTCGATGGGGCAGAATACGTAACGATCGACGGTGCGGAACGAACGAGCCTCAGTTCGGTCGGGTTCCGTTGCGTTCAGTTGATCACTGGGATGTCGTCGTAGGCATCGAGCACGTCGCTTCGGGTGATGATGCCCATGAGCGTTCCGTCGCGGTCGACGACCGGGATTCGACCGATGTCTGAACTCTCCATCTTGTCGACGACCGAGAGGAGGTTCGTAAACGGATACACGTGGAACACGTCGGTCGTTCCGATCTCCTCGACGGTCAGCGACGCGTCGATCTCGAACGTGTCGTCGCTTCCGAACGATGCGCGTGTGTATTTGAGCGTCGTTTCGAGGTCCGAGAGCGTAATGATACCCACGAGCCTCTTCTCGTCATCGACGATGGGGAGACCGTGGTGGCCCGTCTCCTCGAACACCTGCACGGCCTCTTCGAGCGAGGCACCCTTCGGGAGCGTGTCGACAGCGACGGTCATCACGTCGCTCGCGCAGAGATCTTCCAAACTACCGATACGGCGTTCCTGAACCGTGTAACCCCGATCTCGGAGCCGCTGCGTGTAGACCGAACTCCCGTGCAGAATCGAGTGCGAGAGTTCGCTTCCGAGCACCGACACGAGCAGCAAGGGAAGGATAATCGTGTACTGGCCGGTGAGTTCGAAGATGACGAGCGTCGCGGTCAGCGGAGCGCGCGCCGAAGCGGCGAAGACGCCGCCCATTGCGACCAGCGCGTAGGCCCCGGAACTCGCGGTCATTCCGGGTAGCAGGCCGTGGACGACGACGCCGAACGCGCCGCCGATCATCGCACCGACGTACAGAGTGGGCGAGAAGACCCCGCCGGAGTTTCCCGACCCGACCGACAGCGAGAACCCGACACACTTCATGACGAACAGCGTGAGCATGACGGGCAAGACGAGGTTGCCCTGGAGGCTCTCGCGAATCGTGCTGTACCCGACCCCGAACAGCCACGTCGCGCTCTGGAGCGGCGAGACGTGGAGGACGACGGCGGTAAAGAGCGCGGACACGCCGAGGAGGAGTCCGCCGATCGCCGGTTTGAGATAGAACGGCGCGTCGAAACGCTCGAAGAAGTGATCGACCGCGTAGAGTAGTTTGACCATCCCCGACCCTCCGAGGGCGACGAAGAGGCCGAGGAGGATGTAAAGCGGCATCTCCACGATCGGGTCGACGAGTTGGTAGTGGATCGGGACGAGGAACGCCCGAACGCCGGGGTTGGACGTGAAGTCGAGCAGCGGGCGTGCGATGGCCGTTGCCATCACGGCACTCAAGACGACGGCGATGACGTTGCGTAGGTAGTACTCGGCCAGGAGGACTTCGAGGGCGAACATGACGCCCGCCAGCGGGGCGTTGAACGTGCCCGCGATGCCGCCTGCTGCACCCGCTGCGACGAGTGTGCGCGTATACGATTTCCGGTTGAGGAACTGGCCGAAGTACGACCCGGCGGCGCTCCCGATCTGAACGATCGGTCCTTCACGACCGAGCGACCCACCGCTTCCGATGGCGATGCTCGACGCGATCGTCTTGTAGAGGACGAGTTTCGGGTCCATCTGGCCGCCGCGGACGAGGATCGATTCGAGGACGTTGGCGACTCCTGAACCGGAGACGTCCCGGCTGGTACGAACGATCAGGAGTCCGACGATGAGGCCGCCGACAGCCGGGATCAGGAGGTATCGAAACGGGCCGAGAACCGAGACCACTTCGAAGAGACTCGGGATCGGAATGAGCGTGAATTCGACGTCGCCGGGGTTGAACGCCGTGCCGTAGAAGAGTTCTTGTGCGATCCAGATCGTCACTCGAAACGCGACCGCGCCGATGCCCGCGATGATGCCGACGAGAATCGCCAGCACGTCCATGCGATATTTTTCGTTGTGGGGCACCACCGCGCCCACCGCCTCGTGGACGGTCCCCAGCGACGACCGCCCAGTATCAAAAACCAGCGACGATAAACCCATGCTGAGAGATTGGACGCAAGAAACTCTTTCCTCTTTCGATTTTCGGAGCGAGCGAATCGGCCGTCTCTCCTTTCGAGCAGGCGGTATGTGGGTTATTCGTGGTATCTCGAGCGACAGGTCTGATTTCCGAGACTGGCGGACCCGTCCGTCCTCCACCAACGCTCCACCGTCTCGACTCCCCGCGGGCCGTCGAAACTCGCCGAGGTGGTGAATCGGCGTCGAAAAGCGCGCGCCGCAGTGAGTTCGATCGAGAACGCCGGCCTACGCCAGCGTCGTCACGGCGTCGAGCGTGATCGCGATGGCGCGCTCGACGTTGTTCTTGGCTTTCTCCGGGAGTTCGTCGTCGCTGTCCGCTCCCTTCTGGGTTCCCTTCACGAGGTTGCCGTCGACGGTGCAGATCGCACCGGCGCGCAGGCCCTTGCGACGGGCGAGCGCGAACACCGTCGCGGCTTCCATCTCGATGGCGAGGAGGTTCGCGGCTTCCCAGTCTTCGACGTACTCGTCGCTCTCGTTGTAGAACGCGTCGTCGCTCACGATGGGGCCGACGTGGACGTCCTCGTCGTTCGCCTCCGCGGCGTCGACCAACGCCGTCAGGACGCCGTAGTCCGGCACCGACGGATAGATCTCGCTCTCGTAGCGCTTCGACGTGCCTTCCTCCTTGGCTGCGCCGGTGGCGACGATCATGTCGCCGATTTCGATCTCCTGTTGGAGCGCGCCGATCGTACCGACGCGGATCACCGTCTCGACGCCGACCCGTTCGAGTTCTTCGACCGCGATGGCGGCCGAGGGTCCGCCGATCCCGGTCGAGCAGATCGTGAGCGGCACCCCTTCGTAGGTCGCGTTGACGATCTTGTACTCGCGGTTCTGGGCGACTTCCTCGACGTTCTCGCACTGAGCGGCGATGCGATCGACACGGCCGGGGTCGCCGGGAATGAGCGCAATCTTCTCGACGTCGCCGTCCTCGACGAGCAGGTGGGGCTGTTTAGCCATGGCGGGAGGTCACACGAGGGAAGCAAAAGTACCGCGATAGCGAACGGATCTGACCAGCGTCGACGGCGACAACGGTCCGATCAAATCAGCGTCGACAGCGACAGCGGTCCGATCAGTGCCAGCGTCGCACCGAGCGTCAGCGAGTATCGGAGCCACCGACCCCGAATTGCCGTCGCCTGCTCTTCGTAGATGAGGTCACTGGCGTAGGGGAGCACGACGTCCGCGAAGCAGAAGTACACGATCGAGACCGCGGCGATCAGCGCGACGACGTGTGCGAGGACCGTCGCGCCGCCGAAGGTCACGCTGTCGAAC
Source organism: Haloferacaceae archaeon (assembly GCA_963715525.1). Taxonomy (GTDB): domain Archaea; phylum Halobacteriota; class Halobacteria; order Halobacteriales; family Haloferacaceae; genus MFD01721-c6. The sequence goes on along the minus strand of OY970248.1, from coordinate 2,201,508 downwards.
GTCAGAAGCGGGGTCTGCGCAAGCGTGAGAAACGCGAAGGCGTAGATGAGACCCGCGAGCGCGCCGATCCCGAGGTGGGCGAAGACGGAGTCACGGGACCGAACCTCGCTCAGTGAGGTTCCCCGAAGTACGGCGGCGACCACATCGACGGGTGCGACGCCGTCGGGGCGGGGACGGGGGGACAGTTGGATCGTCGTCGACGCTGCGAACCCGGCGAAGGTGCCGAGTCCGAGCGGTGTCAATGACGCGAACGGTGCGAACGGGACGACGGTCATTACCTCCGACCATAGTACTCATGAGGAATAAATAGTTCGGACCGACAGTGGAGCAAAGTATACGAACTCGCCGGTGAGTGAGTCGTTCATCGTCGTTCGGTGAGCGAAGAGGAGTCGAAGTCAGCGGTCGAGAAGCGACGAGACCGCCGCCCAATCGAGTGACGACCGCGCGCCCATCGAACGCGCGGCAAGCGCCCCGCAGGCGTTCGCGACCGCCAGCGTTTCCTCGTACGACCGATCGTCGAGCGTGGCGGCGATGAATCCCGCCGCGAAGGCGTCCCCGGCCCCGGTCGTATCGACCGTCTCGACGGCGAAGCCCGGGTGGGTGTAGGTCTGCCCCGCCGTCCGGACCTCCGCCCCACGGGGGCCGTGTTTCAAGACCAGGAGTCGTTCGCCGGCGCCGAAGTCGTCCGGTCGGCAACCGAAGGCGTCCTCCAACTGCTCGCCGAGTGCCGTCGCCGCCTCGTGGTCGTTGAGGAAGACCACGTCAGCACGTTCGAGCGCGCCGGTGAAATCCCGGTCGCTGATCCGTCGACCGGGATCGAAACTGACCGTCACGTCGGCCCCGGCGGCCCGGTCGACCAAGCGAGCGGCCGTGTCCGGTTTCTGACTCGTGAGGTGGAGGTGCGACGCCGACCGAAGCGTCCGCTCCGGGAGGTGTCCGGCGGTGAACGCTTCGTTGACGCCGTCACGGCCGAGCACCATCACGTCGCCGTCGGTGTCGACGACGAGATACTTCGTCGCGGTCTCGCCGCCCGGAACGGTCTGAATCGGATCGCAGTCGACGCCGGTTTCGACGAGTTCGGTAACGGCAGCGCGGCCGTGGTCGTCTTCGCCGACGCTGCCGAGGAGCGTCGCCTCCGTTTCCAACCCAGCTAACGCCGCCGCCACGTTCGCCGCGCTGCCGCCGCCGGAACCGTTCTGGCGTTCGATGATCGCCTCGCCGTCCGGTTCCGGGAGCCGGTCGACACGGAGTGTGATGTCCCAGTTGACGTGTCCGGCGCAGATGACCCGCGGCATGCCGTTCGAGTCGCCGGGGAGCGTGAAAAAACCATGCCGGAACCTCTTTGCCGCCGAATAACCAATCCCGCGCCATGAGTATCGGACCCCTCGACGACGAGACGGTCGAGAAACATCGACAGGCCGGTGAGGCCCTCCGAACCGCGATGGACGAAGCCGCGGAGATGATCGAGCCGGGCGTCACACACCTCGAAGTCGCCGAATACGCCGAAGATCGTATCAACGAACTCGCAGACGGCTGCGCGTTCCCGGCAAACATCAGTATCGACGAAGAGGCGTCGCACGCGACGCCCGGACGCGACGACGACACCGAGTTCGGCGAGGACATGGTCTGTCTCGACCTCGGCGCACACGTCGACGGCTACATCGCCGACGCCGCCGTGACCGTCGACCTGACGGGTAACGACGAACTCGTCGAAGCCGCCGAACAGGCACTCGAAGCCGCGCTCGACGCTGTCGCCCCCGGCGTCGAGACGGGCGAGATCGGTGCGGAGATCGAGGACGTCATCCGGAGTTACGGCTACACGCCGGTACTGAACCTCTCCGGGCACGGCGTCAAACAGTTCGACGCACACACGGACCCGAGTATCCCGAACCGCGGCGTCGAGCGCGGCGTCGAACTCGAAGTCGGCGACGTCGTCGCCATCGAGCCCTTCGCCACCGACGGGCGCGGCAAGGTCGGCGAGGGTGCCAAAGAGGAGATCTACGAACTCATCAACGAGCGGTCGGTCCGAAACCGACAGGCGCGTCAGGTGTTAGAAGAGATTTCGACGGAGTACAAGACCCTCCCGTTCGCCGCACGGTGGATCACGTCGCCCCGCGCCGACATGGCGATCCGTCGTCTCAAACGCCGAAACGTTCTGCACGGCTACCCCGTCCTGAAAGAGGAAGACGGCAACCTGGTCAGCCAGGCCGAGCACACCGTCATCGTCACCGAAGACGGGTGTGAGATAACGACCGAATAGACGACCGGTTCGACGCTGTTATGATTTCCGCTCTCGCCTTCTCTCGCCGATTCTCTCTCTCCGGGCGCGACAGAGCGTCGACTCGAAACGCGATTTCGTCGGTCGATAAAATGAACCGTCCGCCGACGCAACTCCGGTGAGTCGTCGACGTTGAAGCCCGATCACACGTATTCTAGTCGTGCCTAGTTACGCGTTGTTCATGCGCTGAACGGTCTCACCGCCGCACTTCATACAGGTCGATACGCGGTAGGGCTCACGGGAGAACTCAGCGTTCTCCTTCTTCGAACTTTCAGTTCGGAGCTCCACCCGCACCTTGTGGGTTGTTTCGCAAGCGCATTCCGGGCATATCTCCGTTACCCCGTCAAGGTCGGATGGCTGAGTCGCCATAGCATTCTTCCTCTCTCTCGGTGACAGCATAAAGGGAGTCTTCCGTTGGCAACCCTTTCAACCGTTCAACCACACGACTACGGCCCGATCGGCACCTAATTTTCGCGGTTTCGACGCTGAAGCCCACCGCAGGACGACTACTCTCCTCATAATCCGATTACCGGCCACCTAATCCCCCAATCTTGCATTAACTGCTGGCCGAATCCGGCACGAGTGGCGGAGTGGAGTACATTGAAACTGGTCGGCCGTGACGAGTGGGTATGGATCAGATCTTCGCGCCGTGGCGCATCGACTGGGTCGAGCGAGAGGGCGAGATCGACGGCTGTCCGTTCTGTGTGCTTCCGGCCGAAGACGACGACCGGGCGAATCACGTGGTCGCGCGAAGCGAGCACAGTTTCGTCCTGTTGAACAACTCACCGTACAATCCGGGCCACGCGATGGTGATCCCGAACCGACACACCGGAGAATATCCGTCACTCGATGCGGTAGAACTACAGGACCACTCTCGCTTGACACAGTCGACGATAACCTCCATGGAATCTGCCTTCGATCCGGACGGATTCAACGCGGGGTTGAACCTCGGCGGAACCGCGGGTGGCGGTTCGATCGATGATCACTTACACACGCACGTCGTGCCCCGGTGGAACGGGGATACCAACTTCATGCCCGTCGTCGGCGAGACGAAGGTCATCGTCGAAGCGATCGACGACTCGTTCGACAAACTGAGGGCGGCGTTCGCGGAACTACCAGAAGGGACGTCACGGGGCGAAGACTCGGCCGTCGCGATCGAATTCGAGTGACGGACTCGAAACGCAAAAACGAACGTCAGCAGCGGAGATCGAATCGCTCGGATCAGGCCTGCCCGGTCACGAACAGCCGAATCCACCCGAGCCACGGGATGCGGATTTCGGCTTTGGCGATGATCCACTTCGGTTTGACCGGCGGTGCGATGCCGGCGGTCTGATCGTAGCTCGGATTCGCGTCGCCTTTGGTGATGTAACCGCTGTACGGAGCCGGGCAGTACTGGAGTTCGGAACAGTTGTCGACGCCGGGAGGGAGGTACGATTTGTTCGCCTTGTCGTACCAGTTCTCCCCTTTCGTGACGTGGAACCTGGCTCTGTGAATGATCGGTGCGTGGTTCCAGTTGGGCGGGTCGTAGACGATGACGTCGCCGGGTTCTTTGAATCTGGAGTAACCCTTCGAGGCCTGATACGTCACGATTCCGGGGTCTTGTGCCGCTGCGGCGGTCCAACGGCTCGGCTGTGTGACGACGATCAGGTCACCCTTCTGCATGTGTGGATGCATACTGCCGCTCTCGACGGCGACCATCGGCGGCCAGACGCCCGTCAACGCGAACAGTACGAGCGCGACTAACACCACCGAGCCGACCGTCTGGACCGCGTCGCGAAGAAATCGTCGGGTGTCGTCGTCCATTGACAGTACTCGCGCCCCGAGCGCGCAAAAGCGTACCGCTCCATGGCGATTTGAGACAGTAAATCCTGTCTCGATTTCGCGTCGTAGACGCTACGGAGTGAGTCCCTACACGTCGAAATCACCGTGTGCGTCGGAGTCTCCGTCTCGAAGGTCGATGACGTTCTCCCGTCCGATACGGAGCTTCGCGACTGCGCCATCGTCGGCCATCCGAGAGAGCGTTCGCGACGTTTTCGACGCCGACCAGTCGAGTTCGGCGGCGATTTCGCACTGTCGCATCCGCCCGTGCGTTCGCAGCAGTTCGGAAACCCGTTCGGCGTTAGTCAACACGGACCGTTCCATGTGGTTCGTCCTTCCATCTGACGACTGTGACTGCGTAGGGGACGACTGTGACTTCGATGACTGCGTAGAAGACGACGCGGAGACCGCCGAGGGTGACGAACGCCCCTCAAATCGGTCTGAGGAGGCTGCTCCTCCTGAAGTCGAGTTCGACCGAGAGTCCTGTCGATCCGAATCGGTCGTCGAAACGGGCGCGACAACTGCGTCGGCGTGGTACGTGCGGCGTCGCTGCATCCGCCGAGTCACGATGTTTGACCGGCTGGCACCGTTTTGTGCGAGCGGGACGACGGCTCCGACGCCGCCCGTGAAGACGATGTACGCGCCAGCCCCGATGACGACGAGGACCAGCACGGTACTCCCGAGCAACGTATCCGTTCGACCGTCAGACGGTCGCTCTAACTTCGAGGCGACGTGGTGGTGAGTCGCGTGTTCGTCTATCTCGTGGGCGTTGACGCTGTTTTCCGCTGTGTGAGCAACGTGCGCTGGCGTGTCGGCAACGACGACTGAGGACAGCACCGTCGCGTATGATCCAATCGACATGAACACGACCGCGAGGACGAGGACGAATTTCCAGTTCATCGACTGTCCCGGTCGTCGCTTCGAGGGCATAGAGGATGATTCGTCGTCTCATAACAAATACTTGTGGCTTCCGCGAGATCACTGAATCTCACGACTATTTCGGGCATCATTTCCCCCCCAAATTCGGTGCAATTCGATGCAATCGTCGACAATCGACCGAACGAATCGTGCCGGTTTATTCTGATACGACGACTACTGCGTGACGGGAGTGTGACCGAAGTGTTTGACCCGGTTTCCCGGTCTCGCTCTCACAACGGCCATCCCACTATGATGAATCGACACGGACCTATCGTCAGAGGCACCGCTACGCTATCGGGCGGTACGAACCACCGATGCGACCACCTCCGGGCACTCCGGGCAACCCAACGGAGCGAGCGCCATGCGTAGCCCTCTTCCGAGACAGAAGCTCGTCGCGATCACCCTCACGGGTGCTGTACTGACCGCCATCGTCGCGGTCGGACTCGCCGCACCGACGCTACTCTCCGGTAGCAGTAACTCCATCGACTCGGTGTCGAACGGCGTACACGCGGTCGTCACCACCGTCACCAGTACGGTGGGATCGTCCGACAATACGCCAGCAGGCGCGAGTTCGGCCGGGGACGATCCCGGCGCACCTCCCGCGGACCAAGGACACGATTGGGGCGAACACGACGACCACGGACGAGGAGACGATTGAACCGTGAGCACGACTGTCAGCGGATTCGGATACGACAGTACGATCTACAACCGGATAGGAGGGTTCGATGCCGACGCAACGACGTGACGGGATTCGAACGCTCGCCGTGATCGTCGTTCTCGCAGTCTCGCTCGCACTGGTGGTCAGCGTCGCCGGCTCCCGGGTGATCGCCGACGGAAGCGCCACCGGCGGGCAGCACCAGCAAGCCAGCACGGCGACTCCGGCGACCGGAGCGACACCCGCGAACGCGACCGGGCACGGCACGACGTCGAGTGATAGCGGGTCGAGTTCGAGCAGTGGCGGGTCGACCAGTCGAACGACAACCAGTTCGTCGACTCCGACCCCGGTCCACGTGACGAGGGCCTCCTGATGCCGGGGATCGTCTGGCTATCGGATCGTGCGTCCGGGATCGTCGGGTACGCAGTCCTGTACCTCGCCGTTCTCTCGGGGGTGTTCTACAGCCCCCGCGCAGCACGGCGCTTCGGCGCGTTCCACGATCTCGCACGACGGACGCACGTCGAACTGGCAGTGTTAGCGCTGATCGTCATCGCCATCCACGCCGTCGTCGGTATCGTCGACACGGCGTTCGTCGCGACCGGCGTCAGTCCGGTGCCCAGTTACGGCCTCCTCTACCTCTTCGGAGGTGTCGTCGTCGGCGTCGGTGCGCTGCTGCTCATCTGCGTCGCCGTCCTCGGGTTCCTCGACCCTCGTCGGTTCCAACGTCCGTGGGACGCGCGGACGGTCCACCTCTTCGCGTACGGTGGATTCGCGTTCGCGACAGTCCACGTCGTCGCCATCGGCAGCGACGTGACTGGATTCGTCCAAACTGGCGTCGTCGTCGCGTTCGCGTTCGTCCTCTACGCGGTCGTCACACGGGCGCTCGTGAACTACGGCGGCGCGATGTGGGATCGACTCGCGGCCGGTCGAAGCGGCTGAACCGAGGTCTGAAAACGGGTCCGGCGATTTTTCGGAGTACTGGGCTACGCTGTCGTCGTCGTGTTCTCGACTTGCACGGTCGTAGAGCCGTCAACGACACCTTCGACCGTCGCAGTCACCGCGCTGCTCGACGAGTCGACCCGCACGGAATCGAACTGCATGGTCTTCGACCACTCGACGCGTCGACCCGCGTCCACGGACTGTCTCACGATGTGCGCCTCGTCGTCGTCGGCTGCTTTCGTCGGCCAGATGACCGCCGCGAGGAACTCTCCGCCGGCGTCGGAAACGTTTTCGGCGACGAGTGACACCGTCGCTGACCCATCCCCTCCGTTCGTCGCTTCGAACGAGCGGAGTTCGAACGTGGGCGTGCTCCGTCCGAGCGCGGAGACGGACTCTTTCGGGAGCGACCACGTCACCTTCTCGCCGCCGTAGTCGCAGCGGATTTCGGCCGCCGAGGCGTCGAGCGCCGACGGCGGTTCGAACGCCAGCCAGCCGACCTCCGTGGCGTACGGGCCGCCGTACGGATGGTCGCCACGCCCCGCGAGCGAATGCGGGTTGCCGTCCGCGTACTGCTTGGTGAGCCCTTTGAGTTGCTCGAAGTGTGCTGGTGGGTAGGTCTGGCCGTCGGCGACGAAGGAGAACGCGTCGACCGACGGATCGCCCTCGGCGGTCGCACGACCGGACGTCGCACTCTGAACGTCGACGACGACGAACTGCCGTCCGTCGGCGACGAGGACTTCGCTGGAACTTCGGGTTCGAAGGACGACCGCCGCTCGGACGACGGGATTCGCCACGGCGACCCGCGCGTCCCCGACTGATCGAATCGTCTCCACCGGAAGCGAGAACGACGCACTCGCCGTCGTCGACGAGGGTGATTCTGACGACGTGATCGAATCGGTAGTCTTCACCGTCGTCGAGGCAGAGGTCGTCGACCGATTCGTGGACTCGTCTGGGGATTTCGAGTCGCTCCCCGAGGAGGAGTTACCGAGGCAACCTGCGAGACCAGTCGCGGCGACTCCGCAGAGTCCAACGAACGTGCGTCTGGAGGGCATCCTCGATAACTGGTTGGCGATCCGATAAATGCTTTCCGCCGCGAGCGGTCGCGAATCAGAGTCAGATTGGTTCCGCGAAAGCGTACACCGTTTGGTGACCCGTGACTTCGACGTCGAGGAAGTCACCGGGTTCGATCCCGCGCTCGGAGGCGCGCTGGACGATGATCTGGCGGTAGGCCTCGTCGCGGCACTTCACCGAGTCGCCGGTACCCTCTTCGACGGCGAGGACGCGGTGACGCGTCCCGACCATGTCCTGGTACGCGTCGGCGACGACCTCCATCTTCAACTCGGACATCGCCTTCGAACGCTCTTTCTTGATCGTGCCCCCCAGCCCCTTCATGTCGGCGGCGTCGGTGCCGGGACGCTTCGAGAAGCGGGTGACGTTGATCTTCTCGGGGCGAGTCTCGCGGAGTAAGTCCATCGAGAGTTCGTGGTCGGCGTCGCTCTCGGTCGGGAAGCCGACGATGAAGTCCGTCGAGAGCGTCCAGTAGTCGAGCGCGTCGTCGAACGTCTCGACGACCTCGCGGAACTCGCCGACCTGGTGTTGACGGCGCATGTCGCCGAGGACGTCGTTCGACCCCGACTGGACCGGCGCGTGGATGAAGTTGTAGAGTTTCTCGTTCTCGGCGAACACCTCGGCCAATTCGTCGCGGATGCCGTGGACGCCCTTCGGGTTCGCCATGCCGACGCGGACGCGGAAGTCGCCCTCGATGTCGCAGATCCGCGAGAGCAACTCGTGGAGTTTCCGCTCGCCCTTGTCCCAGCCGTAGACGCCGGTGTCCTGTCCGGTGATACGGATCTCTTTCGCGCCGGCGTGGACGAGCGCACGGGCCTTCCGGACGTTGTCCTCGACGGGTGGGGAACCGATCTTGCCGGTCGCGTGCTTCGTGATGCAGTACGAGCAGTTCGACATGCATCCGCGGGCGATGGGCAGGATGCCGATGACGCCGTCGAGGATGGGTTCGGTGTCGGGCGTGACGGTCGGGCACTCGCCGTTCATCGCGGCGGCGGGCACGTCGTCCCAGTGGAGCACTTCGGCGTCGACGCCCGCCTCCCGGAACTCGTCGCCCTGCGCCAGCGCCATGCAACCGGTGACGATGAGGTCCGCCGTCTCCTGCTCTAACTCTTTGGCCCGGCGGATCATGTTCCGTTCCGTCTTCTCGACGACCGTGCAGGTGTTGAGGATGGCGACGTCTGCGCTCTCGGGACCGTCGGCGCGGTGGTGCCCCCCGTCGCGGAGCGCCTGCTCGATGTGCCGACTCTCACCCCGATTCGACGTGCATCCGTACGTCTCGATGTGGTACCGGGCCATTCGCTCGTGGAAGGTTTCGGATGCGCGGCCAAAAGCACGACGGTCTGCGGTCGACGAGATAATTCGATCCCAGACATGTCACACGAGGAAAGAGATATCGATGCTATCCGAATTATCGGATAATGCCCTCCAGACGTCGGGTACTCGGAACGCTCGGTCTCGGTGTCGCTGGCCTCGCTGGCTGTACCGGGAACGTCACGAACGGCCGGTTCGGTGGTGGTTCGAACGACGGAGCCGATCGACGACGATGGAGCACGAAGCTCGTTTCCGATATCGGAACGGTAGACCTCACAGTCACCGACGGGAGCGTCTACGTCTCGACCACCGAGACGTTGTTCGCACTCGATCGAAAGACCGGGGACGTTCGGTGGCGCGTCGGCGGTACGAAGAAGAACGGCGACGATCGGCGGCCACACTTCACGAAACCGGCCGTTCACGCGGGCACCGTCTACGTCGGCACGTGGGACGGACGCGGTCTCCTCGCACTCGACGCCGCGGACGGGTCGGAGCAATGGCGATACGTTCCGTCCGGGAGCGACGATCCCCGGATCGTCGTTCCACCGAGACCGATGTACAACTGGAGTTCGCTGGGCGTGGCCGACGGCGGTGGCAACGTCTCCTGCCTCTCTCTCGACTCGCAGAAGCCGACGTGGCAGTTCGAGGTGTTCGGGGAACCGTCGGTCGTCTCGAGTAGGACGGCCACCTACGTCGGGACGACTGCGGGCGAGGTGTACGCCATCAGCGACGGGGACGGTCTCTGGCGACGCAAACTGCCGGGGAGGATCCTCGACCTCCGTGCGGACGCCAGCACGTTCGGCGGTGGCGTCTTCGCGCTCCAGCAGGGAGCGTTCGCGGGGGCGACACGATGGCGAGCCGAGCAGGGCCCGGTCGCTCACGCGCTCGTGACGACCGACGAAAGCAAAACCATCTACGGCGGCGACATGGCACGCCTGACGGCACTCAATCGCCGGACGGGAGCCGTGCGCTGGACGCTCGACGGTGATTACCACGGCGGACTCGCCTTCGGTGACGACACGCTCTACGCCGGTCGGGAGGGAAACTCGTCGCCCTCGCGCCGAACGGCGGCGGCGGGGTGAAGTCCGCTCGAATCGACGCACAGCGGTGGGTCGCATCGGTCGACGGCTTCGTCGAGCACATCTCGTTTACGGACGGGACGGTGTACCTCCTCGCAGCCGACTCGGACGGCCACTGGACTGCGTACGCGTTCGATGCGAAGCCGTAATTCCGTGCTCCGTGTGACCCGACCGGCCCGCCGAAGGGGAATCCACTTGTTCGTCGCCCCGTAATATTCGTCCGAGTGAGTACCTCCAGACGACAGTTTTTGGCCGCGGCGGCGAGCGTCGGAGCGGGGAGCATCGCCGGCTGTGCCTCCCAGCAGGGAGGACAGTCGAAATCGAATGCGGGAGCGACGTCAGGGAACGGTCGTCACGATTGGCCGATGCCGACGTTCGACGCGTCGGGAACGGCGTACAATCCGACCGCCGTCGGTCCACGGACGAAGCCCGGAACGCGGTGGAAGTTCGAACTCTCGTCGGACCCGGCGGGCCGCCCCGTCGTCGCCGACGGACTCGTCTACGTCCCGACCGGGAGCGGACTGCAGGCGCTGGATGCGAACTCGGGAACGCGACAGTGGCAGTTCGGCTCCAACAGCGAGTGGCCGACCGCGCCGACGGTTCACGACGGCGTCGCCTACACCGGGAGTTCGACCGGGAAACAGGTGTTCGCGCTCGACGCGAAGTCCGGGAAGAAACGCTGGGCGTTCACCGCCGACTACGAGGACACCGTGACGCCGATCGTGGGCGACAGCGGGCAGGTGTTCGTCGGCGACGGCGACGGCGACGTCTACGCCCTCGACGCGAAGACCGGCAAGCGGCTGTGGAAACGCAACGTCTTCGGCCCGGTGTCGACGCTCTCGCAACAGGGGTCGTCGCTCTACGTCGGCACTGAAGGCGGCGAAGTGTCCGTGTTCGCGACGCGGGACGGCAGCGGGCACTGGCGGCGACGCTTCCCGGCCGCGATCCGGTCGATCGCGATCGGCCGCGGGAGCGACGTGTACGTCGGAACCCACAGCAGTCGCGTCTATCGACTGAAAAACGGCGCGTTCGCCGGGAAGATCGCGTGGACGAGCAAGCGGAGCGTGTCGCTGGCGTCGTCGCTCGTCGTCACCGACCGAACCGTCTTCGGCGCCGATAGCGACGGCCTCTTGGCGACGAATCGCAACTCCGGATCGACGCGGTGGTTTGCAAGCGGGAACTACAGTTGCGGACCCGCCGGAGCGGGCGACACGATCTACTTGGGCGGGAGCAACCGTATCGTCGCGCACAAACTCACCGGCGGGTTCGGAACCGCGGGTATCCGGTTCGGCGGCCAGCGGTGGTCGCAGACCCTCGACGGGAACGTCCGGCGGGGACTCGCCGTCGCGAACGGCGCCGTGTTCGCCGTCGTCGGTGGCGGACTGTCGAGCAGCCCCGCCGTCTACGCGCTCGGGTAGTCCCCGATCCGCTCGCACCCGCGAATCGAGTCGTTCTCGGACTGCGAATACATGCCCTCCAGACGACCGTTTCTGGCGGCAAACGACCGACACGTCTTCGCATCGACGATGCCGAGCGCCGACGGCGGGAAGCAGTCGCTCGTCGCTATCGAGCAGCCTGCGTGAGTGGTTCGAAAAGAGTCCGACTCCGCTACTCCGGAAAGCCGCTCACGATCTCGACGCCGCTCGACGCGCCGATCCGGGTCGCACCGGCCTCGAACATCGCCATCGCCTCCTCGTAGCTCCCGACGCCGCCGCTGGCTTTGACGGGGAGGTACTCGCTCATCAGTTCCACGTCGGGGACGGTCGCGCCGCCGTCGGCGAAGCCGGTCGAGGTCTTCACCATGTCGGCGTCGGCGTCGACGGCCGCTCGACAGGCGCGGTGCTTCTCGTCGTCGGTGAGCAGCGCCGTCTCGAGGATGACCTTCACAGGGACGGGGACGGCGGCGACGACTTCGGCGACGTCCTCCTCGACGGCGTCGTCGTCGCCGGCTTTCAGCCGACCGACGTTGATGACCATGTCGAGTTCGTCGGCTCCCTCTTGCCACGCCAGTTCGGCTTCGGCGTGTTTCGCTTCCGTCGCGTTCTGGCCGTGGGGGAAGCCGATCACGGTCGCCAGCGTCACGTCCGGTGCGTACTCGGCCGCTTCGGCGACGTAGCACGGCGGAATGCAAGCGTTCATGCCGTACTCTTCGGCCTCGTCGAGGACGCGTTCGACGTCGTCGATGGTGGTCTCCGGCCCGAGGACAGTGTGGTCGATGCTGGCGGCGAACTCCGTGCGGTCCATGCCGGGCGCACGCAGTGGGGGGTGAAAAATCGTGACGATGCGCGGGCGGTCGTCTTTGGCAACGGCGACGGATCAACCGCCGCGGACGACGGCCAACCGATCAACTGCCGCCGGGTGGGACTGAAAGGGGCCGGACGCTGCGCGAAGCACGCCGACGCAAGGACCGCAGCTGAGCGACTGGAAGGAGCGAACCGAGGACTGAAGCAAGGCGCGCAAGCGCAGCGTCCGGGGGCTTTCGAAGTCGTCCCGGTCATCTCCCCGGTCGATTAGATTACGTCTACGCAGCAGCACCGTCACGAGTCGTAAGGCTTTCACGCCACGGAGTCGCGGATTCGCGCATGCAAGTCCTCCCCGAGGGGTTCGCGCTGCCGCCGCTGCCGTATCTGCTCGCGCTGCTCGTCGCCCTCGGCCTAGTCGCGTGGGGCTTCACCCGCCGACGACTCGCCGTGACCGAACGCCACATCGTCGCGCTCGCGACGTGGATGGTCGTCGGCTCGGTGCTCTACGTCCTCCACTCGCTCCGTGCGTTTCCGACCGCGCTCCAGTATCTCACCGGAACGCCCGCGGTGTATCTCTCGGTCGCCGTCGTCGCCGGTGCGGTGTGGCTCGCCGCCGACGCGGCCGACCTGCCCGTCCCGGAGACGCTGGCCACGACGGGGATTCTGGCGCTGCTCCCGACGCTCGGGTACGCCGTCGTCATCGGTCTCGACCGCGGAACCTTCCGCCCGCTTTGGGCCGTCGTCATCACCGTCGTCAGCGTCGTCGTCGCCGCCGTCGCGTGGGTCGCGCTTCGACGCGCCGTCCCCGAAGTCGCCGTGACGGGCGGCGTCGGCGCGCTCGCCGTCTTCGGACACACGCTGGACGGCGTCTCGACCGCCATCGGACTCGACGCCCTCGGCTTTCACGAGCAGACGCCCGCCTCGCGGTTCATCATCGAACTCGGGAACTCGCTCCCGACGGCCCAGTACGTCGGGGGTGGCTGGCTGTTCGTCGTCGTCAAAGTGCTCGTCGCGTCGCTCATCGTCTACGCGTTGGCGGGCTACGTCCGCGACGAACCGACCGAGGGCTACCTGCTTTTGGGCCTCGTCGCCGCCGTCGGTCTCGGTCCGGGAGCGCACAACCTGGTTTTGTTCACGGTGGCGTAACCCGGCCGTCCACCGGCTCAGATTCTGGCGCGGAACTCGTACCGAAGCTCCGAGCGCGTCTCGAACGCGGCGAGTGCGACGAAGAGGAGCGTGAGGAGCGCCAGCGTGACGAGCGCCGGGAGCCCCCTCGTCACCGGGATCAGTGCGCAGGCGAGGACCGCGACGAGGAGTCGGGGGCCGCTGAACGTGCGGTGGTCGCGCAGTCGGTAGGCGTTGTGTCCGGAGAGGTAGAGCGCGCCGCCGCCACAGAGTGCGACGGTGGGAACTAATCCGAGCGGGTCGCCGACGCGGGCGAGCGTCTGTTCGATCCCGAGGGCGACGAAGACGATGCCGCCGATGATCGCGAGGTGGATGTAGCTGTAGGAGTCGCGGGCCAACACCGTCCGCTCGTGATCGGGAGCCGTAGTGAACCGTCGTTCCGCGGCGAGGGTTATGAAGTCGAAGTAGAGCCACCACAGCGTCGCGACGAGGACGAAGCCGAGGAGCGCCGCGAGGACGACCTCGGGAGCGAGCGTCAGGTTCCCGACGCCGACGCCGATCGCCACGATCGACTCGCCGAGCGCGACGATGACGACGAGGCGATACCGTTCGACGAAGTGGCCGGCCCGGACGTGAAAGCCGACGAGACTGCGGACGAACGCGACGCCGTAGTCGATCAGGATCGCGACGACCCAGAGCAAGTCTTGCGCGGGGCCGGCGACGAACCCGGCGGCGATCAGCAACGCCGGTCCGCCGAGGAAGCCCGGTGCGAGACGGAGAATCGCGTCGCGCGTTTCCGGCGGCGTGACGAGCGCGTAGAGCGCGACCTGCAACAGTCGGACGACGAAGTAGGAGATTCCGAAGAGGGCGGCGTCCTCGCCGAACGCGCGCGGGGTCGACAGGGCGACGACGAGCATCGCCGCCATCGCGGTCAGGATCGTCAGGCGCGCGGAGAGCATCTCCTCGGCGGCGACGGCGTTCGTCAGCCACGAGTAGACGACCCACGACCACCACACGACCGCGAGGAGCGCGAGACCCCGTCCGACCCCGGACCACGTCAAGTGATGAGCGAGAAAGCCGGTGATCTGGGTGATCGCGAACACGAAGATCAGATCGAAGAACAACTCCAGTTGCGTGACGTTCTCGGTGTCGCGATCTGGCCCCCGCGGTGGCGTGCCTCGCTCGCTCACGCCTTGGCCGGTTGTGCCCTGATCGCTCGTATCTCGATCGGTCGTGTTCATGTCGGCTCGTTTGCTACCGCTAGAGGGGCCGTGTCACCAAACCGTTCTCGGTCGCGACGCGAGCAGCCCACTGAGAGCGTAGAGGAGTAGCTTCCTCAGCGCTCAGAGAGCGGGTTCGAGAATTGACGTTGGAGGAGACCGTCATCCACAAGGGACTTAGTCGCGGGTGTCGCACCCGAAGGCATGAAGCACGTCGTCGGCGGCGGTATCGCCGGACTCGCGGCTGCGTACAGACTCCAACAGCGCGGTCACGAAGTGCAGGTCCTCGAAGCGTCAGATCAAGTCGGCGGATTAGCGGCGGTCTACGAGACCGAAGGCGATCCGATCGAGAAGTTCTACCACCACCTCTCGAAGTCCGAGGAAACCATCGTCGACCTCGCCGAGGAGATCGGCGTCGGCGACCAACTGGAGTGGCGCATCGGTAAGAACGCCTACTACGTCGACGGGACGGTCTACGACCTCGACACCCCGTGGGAAATCATCACGTACCCGCACATGAGCGTCTACGACAAGTTCAGACTCGGGATGCTCACGCTCGACATCGACGTGCGCGGCGGCGTCCCGAAGTTCGATACCTACGAGCGACTCGAAGACTTCGAGGACGTCCCGATCAAAGACTTCCTCCTCGAACACACCTCCCGCGGCGTCTACGAGAACTTCTTCGAACCGCTCCTCGACGCTAAGTTCGGCTCCCGGAAAGACGACGTGAGCGCCGCGTGGCTCCTCGGGCGGATCAAATTCCGCGGCGAGCGCGACATCCTGCGCGGCGAGTACCTCGGCTACTTCCGAGGCGGGTTCGAACCGCTGCTCGACGCGCTGGTCGACGCCGTCGGCCGCGAGAACATCACGACCGGCGCGCGCGTCACCGACATCGGAACCGAGGACGGTGCCGTCGACTCCGTGACGTTCGAAACCCGAGATACAGACGGCGAGAGCGGAGGAGAGACCCAAGAGAGCGACGCCGTCGTCGTCGCGGCGATGCCCAACGTGCTAGAGGCGCTGACGGGCTACGAGTGCGAGATCGACTTCCAGGGCGCGGTCTGTGCGGTCGTCACGATGAACCGCCAGTTGACGGAGACGTACTGGCTCAACATCGCCCACGACGCGCCGTTCGGCGCGCTCATCGAGCACACGAACTTCGTGCCCCGGTCGCGCTACGGCGGTCAACACCTGCTCTACATCGCGAGCTACACTCAGGACGCAGAGGAGTGGCTCTGGCGGGCCGACGAGGCGGAGATCGAGGAGGTCTGGCTGGATCACGTCGAGGCGATGTTCCCGCGCTTCGACCGCTCGTGGGTCGAAGACTTCCGTCTCTCGCGTAACACGCGCGCCGCACCGGTGTACGAACGCGGATACCTCGATCTCGTGGTTCCGTACGACCTCGCCGACGAGGTCGCCGACGGCGTCTACTACGCCGGCATGGCGAGTCGCGCCCAGTACCCCGAACGGAGCCTGAACGGTGGCATCGTCGCCGGGTACGAGTGCGCCGACCTGATCGACGGGAAGTCCGACCGCTGATCGAGTCGCCGAGAAGCGAGCGTCGCCGTCGGCGACCCGGACTTGCATCAGAAGCCTCGTCGCTCTTCTCGGTCCCGACCGTCGAGTCGGTATGGAACTCGTTCGAAAGGAACACGAGCAGTGGCACTTCGCCGACGATCCACGCTGTGACTGGGCAAAGGGAGCCGACGAGCGCGACGAACTCGTCGAACGGCGCGAGGTCGACTCGCTCGACGCAGTCGACGACGTCTGTCGCATGTGTCGCGACCTGCGAGACCGGTAGTCGAGCGCGAACCCACTGACGGACGGCGCAGTCGCTCACGGAGGACGTGTAACGCGGGGAGGAAGGCCTCAGAGGTTCAGCTCGACGGTCTTCGTGCGATTGCAGTCGGGACAGGTGAGTCGATAACAGAGGTGATGTGACCGTGGACTCCGTTCGACGTGGGCTTTCCACTCGCCGTGGAGCACGCATCCGTCGAATCCACAGTGGTCACACGCGACGTGTGTTCGTTCGAGTCCTCTCACGAGCGCGTTGGCACCGGTACGATGTTCATCATAGATCGTTCCGAACATACGCTCCGACTAAATTCAGACCCCATATCAATCTTTCGAGAGGGTGTGTGACGCGGTATCATGTGACCTCTGCGAGAACGGGAGGGAGTCCGATCAACCGGATTGTGCCGTCGTCACTACCTTCGAACCGACGGCGATCACGACCAGCCAGACGATCTCTAGCGGGTGAGCGCTCGCGGTCGTTTCGAGGCTCGAGACCACGTCGATTCCGGCCGCGTTCAGCGAGACGAAGAGGAGAGCGACGAGGAGTGCACCGATCAGGACCGACTCGCTGTCCGGGAGGTGTGACCGCGGGTTCTCCCGGAACGTCGTTCGGGTCCGTCGTGGTGTCGTCGAGGGTCGAGCGTCACGGTCCTGTTGAAGAATTCCGAGAGCGATGGCGCTGGCGACGAGGACGAGATCGACGAGCGTATTGGAGAACACGCCCCGCCGGTGACTTCGAGATAGGTACCGACGGCACAACTGGCCCCGAGACCCAGCGCGGCGGCGACCTCCGGGGTCGAGTCGGCGTCGGCGTAGGCGGCGACCGCGGCCACGACGCCCGTGACCGGAAGCAGCAGTGTGAGGATCGACCGAACGCTCTCGCAATCGGTGAGATAGACGACGCCCGTGAGGACGAGCATCGCGACGAACAGCAGTCCGGTCAGTCGGCGGAGGGGGAGTCTCTTCAGAGACGACACGATTGTTGGCTAACACGATTCGAAACCAAATAAGTGATCGGGTGCGACCGGCGGTGCGACCGTGAGCGCGGATCTCCGCGCCGATCTACCGTTCATCGCCCGCGCCGACCGCCGCACCGACGTCGACGTCTCCGGGTTCGTCCGCGCCGCCGACGCGAATCTCGCCGTCGTCGCCTTCGACGTAGACGTCGTCGGCGAATCCGCCCTGCGCGTGCGGGTGGACGGGGTCGTCTAACTTCTCCGGCGTGGAGGGTGCGGACGCGATACCGCCACGGGGTGCGAAGTCGCCGAGCGGGTCGGCGATGGTGACGTCGTGGTGCTCGAAGAAGTTCGCGTAGCGGTCGTAGTGGGCTTCGAGTTCGTCCGAGGGAATCTCCATCATCTCGGTCCAGCCGTGGTTGTAGAAATCGAAGTTACCCTGTATGTGCGTGATCTCGCGGGCCTCGGCTTCCGAGAACCCCGCTTCGATCGCCGCGAGGTAGGCGTCGGTCGTCGCGGCGAAGAAGTCGTCGAGGTGGGCTTTCCGCTCGTCTCGGTGGGCGGGGTCGGCCTTGCCGAGGAAGACGTTCGTGTGGAGTCGAACCAGTCCCGCGTTCGTGACACGACGGAGTCCGGGCGTCGTGAGCGCCTTCATCGTGGCCCAGTGGCGCGCGTTCTGGCGGATTTTCATCGGACGAATTTGGGGTTGCGTCGCCTTGAAGGCCACGAATGGGGCATCGGTCCGCTCGCGGCCGCTCCGGTGGCGTTTCACGGCGATCAGCGACCGTACGGCGACCGTTCGGCGATCTGAGGCGTCGACCCCGACGCTTGCTTGTGACGCGTCACCTAGAACCGCGTTGTAACACCGCACGGTCGGGCGAGAGGCCGGATGGTAGCGATAGCAACCCACATTAACCCCCGTTACGAATCCCCTCCATATGACCGAATCGTATGTGATCATAGGCGACGGGGTTTCGGGAAGTTCTGCGGCCGAAACCCTCCGTGAGGAGGCGCCCGACGCCGACGTCACGGTCATAACAGACGAAGGCGAGCCCCTCTACAATCGTATTCTCATCAAGGAGTTCGCGAAAGGCAAGCTACCGGAAGCGCCCATCTCGATCCACGACGAGTCGTGGTACGAGAAGCGTGACATCGAGCTTCGACTGAACACCCTCATCAAGCGCATCGACCCCGACGCGCACGCGCTCACCACGCACGAGGGCGACACCATCGAGTACGATAAGCTGCTGATCGCGACCGGCGGGACGCCGACCCAACTGCCCGTCGAAAACAGCGATGCCGACGGCGTCCACCACTTCTGGACGTTCCAGGACGCCCGGAGCATCCGCGAGCACGCAGAGGAGTCTGAAACGGGCGTCGTCGTCGGTGCCGGGCTGCTCGGGATCGACCTCGCGGCCATCTGCGGCGCACAGGAGATCGAGGCCAAGTACCTGATGCGCGGCAACTGCTGGTGGCGCTACGCCCTCTCGGAGGACGGTGCCGAGATCATCCACAGCGCGCTCCGCGAGAAGAACGTCGAACCCGTCTTCGGGAGCGGCGTCGATCACTTCGAAGTCGACGACGACGGCCACGTCACGGGCGCGGTCGACCCCAACGGCGATCACTACGACGCCGATTTCGTCGGTATCGCCATCGGGCTCAACTTCAACGTCGAAGTGCTCCAGGGAACCGGTGTCAAGCTCGACGGCGGCGTCGTCGTCGACCAGTACATGCAGACGAACGTCGACGACATCTACGCGTCCGGTGACCTCACGCGCTTCTACGACACCATCCTCGGCGAGTACGCCCAGAACGGGTCGTGGGGGAGCGCCAAAGAGCAGGGGACGATCGCCGCGAAGAACATGCTCGAACCCGAGTCCGAAGAGTTCCGCTGGGTCTCTTCGTACTCTATCACGCACTTCGACTTCCCGTTCCTGTCGTTCGGTCACCCGACGATCGGCGACGACGAAGTCGAGTGCAAGTACTCCGACACCGAGTGGCGTCGGCTGGCGTTCAAGGACGGTAAGATCGTCGGCGGCGTCCTCATCGGCGACCTCGCACCCCAGAGCGCCTACAAGCGCCTGATGAAAGAAGAGCGCGTCGTCGGTGACCAGAAGGACGTGCTCATGGAGAAGGAGTTCGACCCGGACGAACTCGCACCCGCGCAGGAGCAGTAATCGCCTGCCGTCGGTCCCGATCCGACTCCGTCACAGGTCACAGGTCGATCTCGTAGCCAGTACACGATTCCGTCACCTGACCGCCGGTTTCGTCGGTCGACTACTGGCGTGTCAGTCGTTCTCTTCTTGGTCTTTCGGTTCGTCCTCGGCGGTCGTCTCCGAGTCGTCCACACGGACGTATCGCCACCCGCGGGCCACCAGCGCCACCAGCCACGCCCCGAACAGCGCGGCGATGGCGTACCCGAGGACGCCGGTCCACGAGTAGCCGAAGACGGTCACGACTCCGACGACGAGCATCGCGAGAAAGCCGAGTGCGTACGAGAGAACCGTGAGTTTCGGTCGGTTCTGTCGAACGCTGACGTAGACGAAGAACCCCTGAAAGGCGGCCAGCAACGCCCAGACGATCGCGAGGGTCGTATCCATGGCGCTTCGGTCGAACTACCGAGCAAAATTTCCGTCGGTCGCCGTCCGCGGGCGAGCAGATCACCACCGCCCAGCGGGGCGTCTGCTCTCTACGCTTCGTCCCGCACCAACGATATCTTCCCGATCGCGTCGCCCGATTCGAGGCGTCGATGTGCGCCGCCCGCGTCGTCGAACGAGAACTGCGCTTCGTCGAGGTGTGGTTCCACGCGCCCGTTCTCGATCACCGTGTTGAGCCGTCGGAGTTCGTCGCCGATGCGCGCGCGGTCGCCGTCGAAGAGGATCGGGCGGATCACGAGAACGACGCCGAGCGAGAGCGACTTGGTCTGAAGCGGCCCGATGCTCACGTCGTCGGCCATGCTCGATTCGCTGGTGACGACGGTGCCGTACGGTGCGACCGCTTCGAACGCAATTTCGAGGTGGTCGTTGCCGATCGTGTCGACGACGACGTCGAAGCCCTCGCCGTCCGTGTGTTCGTCGACGTACGATTCGACGGACTCCTCCTCGTAGTCGACGGTGGCGTGCGCGCCGAGTTGCGTGGCGAGTTCTCGTTTTTCGGCGGTCGAACCGGTCGCGTAGACGGTCGCGCCCTGCCAGCGAGCGATCTGGACGGCGATGTGGCCGACGCCGCCGGTCCCGCCGTAGACGAGCACGTCGTCGCCCTCGCCGACGTCGGCTTTGTCGACGAGAAGTTCCCACGCGGTGAGGCCGA
This sequence comes from Haloferacaceae archaeon, assembly GCA_963715525.1. Lineage (GTDB taxonomy): Archaea > Halobacteriota > Halobacteria > Halobacteriales > Haloferacaceae > MFD01721-c6. The sequence continues at coordinate 2,180,795 of OY970248.1, read as the reverse complement.
CGACCGGGAGCGCCGCGGCTTCGGCCATCGAGAGTTCCTCTGGTATGTGCGCGAGCGTGTCGGCGTGGGCCGCTTGGTACTCGGCCAGCGCACCCTGCGCGTCGACGACACCGCCGGGCATTCCGTACACCTCGTCGCCGGGTTCGAACCGGTCGACGTCGTCGCCGACTTCCTCGACGACGCCGGCGACGTCACAGCCCAGAACCGCCGGGAAGTCCGGCGCGAAGTCCGGGAGGTCGCCGCGCCGAATCTTGACGTCGACGGGGTTGACGCTCGACGCCTCGACCCGCAGGAGCACCTCGTTCGAATCGGGTTCCGGGCGGTCGAGTACCGTCTGCGAGAAGACGTCCGGTTCGCCGAATTCCTCCACGATCCACGCGTCCATCCGCTGGTCGTCGGACATCGGAAATCAGTCTACGGGGCGATTCCGATTGAAGACTACGGCCGAATCGGTGATTCGTGGACAGATTCCGCGAACATCTCCGAGAGAGTAACGTTTAATATCGACTATGGACTGTGTTACCGTATGTCACGATCACACGGGGCGACAGAGCGACTGGTCGCGAAGACGGAGACGATCGGTGCAGGTGAGCGCGTCCGTCACTTCGACCAGTTGAGCGACGACGCACAGGCCTACGTTGCCGCCCGCGCCGCGGGAGTGAGGAGCGTCGGGCCGCTCCCAGCCGACCTGGCGGTCGGCGACGTCGTCGTCTACACGACGTACTTCCGTGTGACACCGACGTGAACAGGCCCGACCTCCCGCCGGATCGAGCGTCGACGAAGACGGGTTCGGAACGGGGGGTCGAAGCGAAGCGATTTTCCACGGCGTAACGATAGTAGAGGTATGAGCGAAAGCGGGACCGAGGTCGACCAGAGCGGAACGATGACGCTCGCGTTCGAACTCGAAGCGTTGAAGCAGGTCGCAGATCCCAACGCGGTGTTCAACGACGCGCGTCAGTGGACGGCGTACGTCGGCGTCGTCAGCGAGAAGCCGACCTACGTCGTGACCAACTTCACGCGCAAACAGCGCATCCGACAGGACTTCTTCTCCGGGCCGCGCGGCGTCCGCGAGAGCCTAGAGAACGTCAAACGGCAGTTCGACACCGACCGTCACGTCTTCGTCGGGACGACCGACGAAGACCGGACGAACGCAGAGGAGACGGGGTGGGAGTATCTCCCGCTCTCGGACGCCGCCGAGGCCGCCGGGTGGGAACTCGGGTCCGAAGAGGAAGCGGACGACCCGTTCGAGTCCGACACGCGCGACGACTGGCCCTGAGCGCGTCGGACTCGTTCCGCGCCCTGCAGGTATCGAAAACCCTAATCGCGGCGAATCCTACCCTCCCAGTAATGAGCAAGCAGTTGCCTGACGTTCAGGCAAACGTCCCCGACGTGACCGTGGGTCTGAGTCAGGTCGGTGTCACCGGCGTCGACAAGCTCGTCAAGATCGCGCGCGACGACAAACGCCCCATCGTTCTCATGGCCGAGTTCGAAGTGTTCGTCGACCTCCCAGCACACCGGAAAGGTGCGGACATGAGCCGGAACATGCAGGTCATCGACGAGACGCTGGAGGCGGCGGTGAGCGAACCGACCTACCGCGTCGAGGACGTCTGTGGCGACGCCGCGGAACGGTTGCTCGAAAAGCACGACTACACGACGACCGCCGAGGTCCGAATGACCGCGGAGTTGATGACCCGCGAGCGGACGCCCGAGAGCGACCTCCAGACGCAGGGAACGGCGACGATCATAGCCAGCGCCGTCGCCACCGAGAAGGGCACGCGCGAAGAGATCGGCGCTGAAGTCACCGGGATGACAGTCTGTCCGTGCTCGCAGGGGATGTCGGCGGCACGCGCCCGCGACGAACTCGAAACGCTCGGTATCGACGACGGCACCATCAACGAGTTCCTCGACGCCGTCCCACAACCGGGTCACTCACAGCGCGGGCACGCCACGCTGACGGTGACGAGCGAGGGGTCGCCCGACGTCGACCTCATCGACGTGATCGACATCGCCGAGGAGTCGATGAGCGCACGTATCTACAACCTCGCCAAGCGTCCCGACGAAGACCACATGACGTACCACGCCCACGCGAACGCGAAGTTCGTCGAGGACTGCGTGCGCTCGATGGCCGAGGACGTCGTCGACCAGTTCGACCACCTCCCCGAGGACGCCGTCATCCACATGAAACAGTCGAACGACGAGTCGATCCACCAGCACAACGCCCACGCCGAGCGCGAAGTGACGATGGCACAGCTACGGAACGAACTCGGTACGCCGGAATAAGAGAACCGGAGGACTCAGAACGACAGCGGTTCGGCGGCTTCCCAGCGCGGTTCGAAAACCGAGCGGACGTTGCCGGCGAAGTCGGGGTCTTTGAGGTCGATCATCGCGAACGCCTCGTCGGGATCGAGCGGGTTCGGAACCTCGATACAGACCTCAGTGTCGTCCATCAGATCGAAGGTGCCGCTCAGGTTCTCGGATATTCTCACGCTGAACTCGGGGTGATCTGCGAGACGTTCGGTGTATCGCTGGCCGACGCTCGGCGGGAGCGTGTCGACGAGTTCGGGCGACATCAGCAGCGAGATACTGACGTCGCGTTCGAGCGCCTCCTCTAGTTCTTCGGCGACGCGGTCGCCGACGTCGCCGAGGTCGAACCGGATGGAGGACTGTCCGGCGACCATGATGATCGAATCGTCGGCCGACGCGAGCCGTTCCAAGAGGAGATCGACCGACTCGTCGAGACCGACGGCCGCCGTCCAGAACTGCCCCTCGATCGGTTCGGCCGTTTCGAGTTCGTCTGCGAGTTCGTCGACGATCGACTCGTACTGTGCGGCTTTCTCGTCCAACTCGGATCTCTTGTCGGCGAGCAATCGGTCGAGGGCCGTATCCGGTTCGACCGCGACGTACTTCTTCGGTCGACTCGCCGCCTGACTCCTGACGAGACTGTACTGTTCGAGACTGTTGAGCACGTCGTAGATGCGACCCATCGGAACGTCGCTCGCACGGGACAACTCTTTGGCGGTTGTCGGACCCGTTCGGAGGAGCGCGCGATACGCTCGCGCTTCGTACTCCGAGAGTCCGAGGTCGCGGAGGTTCGCCATACTTCTGAATACTCCGGCATAGTGATAAACCCAGCGGGTGTTTACACCCGTTTGAATCAGTTTTTTCGGGCCGCTCGTACCGAAAACGCGGGTTTCGAAACCGCTTTACGGCTCGCTAACTGACTAGTTAGTCAATAGGTTCGTAGCGGGAGCAGGCGGCGAATCGTCGTCGGGGCGACCGATCACGATCGACGGTCGGTAGTCGATGGCGACTCCAACGACGGCGGTTCGCTCTTCGGCGCTGCGGACACCGAATCGAGTTGATCGTGTTATAATATGAGAGTACGGAACACAGACACGGATAGACGGCGGAGTGCGTTCGTCGGGTTGTTTATCGCGACGGGCGCGGCGATGCTCGGCTTCGGTATCGTCGAACCGATCATGCCGCTGTACGCGAAGACCTTCCACGCGTCGGGCGTCGCGCTCGGACTGATCTTCTCCGGGTTTGCGATCACGCGCGGGATCTTCGCACCGATCATGGGCCGGATCTCCGACCAGTACGGTCGGAAACGAATCCTCCTGCTCGGGTTGGGACTGTACGTCCTCCTCTCGGGAGCCTACGTGCTAGCGAACTCTACGGTGACACTCATCGCGGTTCGGCTCTGTCAGGGCTTCGCGAGCGTGATGGTAACGCCGGTCGCTCAGTCGTACGTCGGCGACATCACGCCGGAAGGCAAGGAGGGATCGTACATGAATCTCTTCTACATGTCGCTGTTCGGCGGCATGGCGCTCGGCCCGTCCGTCGGGGGGTATCTCTCGGACACCTACTCGTTTCACGCGGCGTTCTACGTGCTCGGTGCCGTCGCACTGATCGCTCTCGTCATCGTCGCACTCGGCGTTCCGACGGATTCGACGGCGCGCAACGCCAGCGGCAGCGAGGACGAAGACGACGACGGAGACGACGAGTCGCTCTCCATGCTCGCGTCGCTCCGCGGCGTCTTCGCCGACCGCGAGATGAAGGGCCTCGTCTCCTACATCGGCGCACGCGGTTTCTATCGCTGGGGCTTCAACTCCTTCTTCCCGGTGTTCGCCGTCGGCGTCGCCACGCTGAGTAAGACGCAGGTCGGCCTCATCCTCTCGGGATACATGGCCGTCGGTGGCATCTTACAGTACCCGATGGGTCGACTCGTCGACCGCTACCCGCAGCACCGCGCGCATCTCGTCGCGCTCGGCGGGACGCTCGCGGCGCTCTCGATGCTCATCGTGCCGACCGAGCAGTCGTTTTGGCCCCTCGTCGCGCTCGTCATGGGGATGGGTGCGTTCAGCGCGGTCTCCCGAGCGCCGTCGGTCGCCATCCGGACCGAACGCGGCCGCGTCTACGGGATGGGTGCGGTCACCGGCGCGTTCACGATGTCGCTCTCCGCCGGACAGGTCGTCGGCCCGGTCGTGTTCGGATTCATCAAAGACGTGATGGGCATCCGCGCGGCGTTCTTCCTCGGCGGCGGTGTCGGCCTCCTCGGGACGGCGACCGCGTACCTCTTCCTCCGGAATGGGCCGGGTACTCGGTCCAAAGAACAACGAGCGGCGGCCAGCGACGACTGAGACGGGACCGAGCCTCGTTACTCCGCGGCCGCCGACACCTGCGCCATCAGTTCGTCCGGCGTCGCCGCCTCGTAGACCTCGTCGCCGACGAGGAGATACGCCTTCCCGTCGTCGAAGCTGGTCCCCTCGAAGCGGCCCTCGTCGTCGCCCGCGTTCGGGACGACGACCTTCTCGTGGTCGGCGATCCGGAGCGCGGCGCGGTGGAGGTCCGAACCCGGTTCGGCGGCGATGGCGACGACGAACGGGTCCCGGCAGAGTCTCCCGGCGACCGACCCGTACCCGGCGACCTGCACGCCGATGCGGTCCCACGCGCCCGCGAAGGCGGCGATCGACTCGCGGGCGACGTCGCGGTACCGTTCCTCACCCGTGATAACTGCGAGGTCGAGCAGCGCGTCGGCCATCTCGACGTTGCCGTCGAGCGGGCGAAGCGGACGGTCGAGCATCCCCGGACCCTCCGCGGGTCCGTCGCGGAACGACCCGTCATCGTGGAGCGTCTCGATCGCGTAGTCCGCGGCGGCGCGGGCGACGTCGAGGCCCTCACCGAACACCTGTTCGGCGCGGGTGAACGCCGCGACGACGCGCGCCTGATCTTCGAGCAGGCCAGTCTCGCCGGTCTCGTCGCCGGCGACGTACCGGGTGACCGCTCCGTCGCCGTCGATCAGCGACGATTCGAGCGCGTCCATCGTCCGCTCGGCGTAGTCGCGGGCGCGCTCGTCGTCGGTGTACGCGTGGTACGCGAGGAGCGCGTCGATTACCATGGCGTTCGCCCCGGCGTAGGCGGTCAGGTCCGTTCGGGGACTCGTGTCCGCGTCGCGCTCCTCGGCGTCGAGTTCGTAGTAGTCCCGGTCGGCGGCGGGTCCCTGACTCCCGCCGAAGGCGACGCCCGTCCAGAGGTCGTCGACCAGGTACTCAATCGTCTCGTCGACGGCCTCGCGGTAGCTCTCGTCGCCGGTGTAGAGGTAGCCGTTGGCGAACGCGCGCACGAGGCCGGCGTTGGCATCGAGCAGTTTCTCGTGGTTCACCTCGCTCCAGTCGCGGGCGTTGGCGTAGCGGTAGAACCCGCCCGCGACGTCGTCAAGGAGGTTCCGTCGGATCGCGTCGAGCGTCCGAAGCGCCTGTCGACGCTCCCGCTTGAGCGCGAACTCGACGGTTCGCGGAAGCGGGAACTTCGCGTCGTCGCCCCAGCCCGCATTCTCGGAGTCGTACTTCTCGCTTAGTTGCCCGGCGAGGTGTTCCTCGATGGCGGGCGTGACCTCACCGACGGGCGTCGGATTCCCGGCCAGCGCGCGCGGGATGCGCCCGGCCGACTCGCCTCTCTCGTCCCACATCTGACGGACGCTCTCGATCACCTGTCGCATCCCCTCCGGACCGAGGTACATCGCGCCGGTCAGTAACTCGCCGTCGGGGGTGACGAAGACGGTCGACGGGAAGCCGCCCATGTTGTATCGCTCGCGGACCCGCGGGTGACGGTCCACGTCGACGCGGACGGGGACGAACCCGTCGTTGACGTTGGCGGCGATCCGCGGTTCGCTGTACGTCTCCGTGTCCATCTCGTGGCACCCCGCACACCACGTCGCCGTGAGCGAGAGCAGGATCGGTTTCCCGGCGTCCTTCGCCTCCTCGAAGGCGTCCGCTCTCCACTCGCGCCACTCGACCCGCGTGTCGTCTTCCATAGTTCCCGGTCGGTCGTGCTGTCGGGTAAGCGCTTCGAGGTAGGCCGAAGAGAGGGTCGCGTTGGGGGGACCGAGCAGTTTGCGGCCGCTCAGATGACCTGATTTTTCAACTCGGTAAACTCGCCGCGCTCGTCGGCGAGTTCGAGATTCTCGCCGAGGATGTCGGCCATGCGGTCGAAGTACTTCGGGGTGTGACCCGCGTTGTGCGGCGTGACGAACACGTTGTCGAAGTTCCAGAGTTCGTGCGCTTCGGGCAGCGGTTCGGGGTCGGTCACGTCGAGGGCCGCACCGCGGATCGAGTTCACCCGGAGCGCCGCGAGGAGGTCGTCGGTGTCGACGACGGGGCCGCGGGCGATGTTCACGAGGACGGCGTCCGAACGCATCGAATCGAAGACCGACGCGTCGACGAGGCCGCGCGTCTCGTCGGTCAACGGGCACGCGAGGACGACGTACGAGGCGTCGGCGACGGCTTCGTGGATCTCCCCGAAGCCGAACACCTCGTCGGTCGGTCCGCCCTTCTCCGGCGAGTACCGGACGCCGACCGTGTGAACGTCGAAGGCGTCGAGTCGGTCGACGATTTCCTCGCCGATCGCTCCGAGGCCGACGACCGCCACCGTCGACCCCATGAGTTCGTGGGCCTGAAACGAGCGCCACTCGCGGCGTTCTTTCTGTCGCCACGCTTGGTTGAAGCCGCGAGTGAACGCGAGGATGTTCCCGAGGACGTGTTCTGCGATGTTCGGGCCGTGGACGCCCGCCGCGTTCGTCACGGCGATACCCCGCGCTTCGAACTCGTCGAGCGCGAGGTGGCCGGTTCCGGCGTAGATACAGGCGAAGTAGTCGAGGTCGGCGTCGTCGTCGAGTGCCGTGGGATCGACAGAGTGGCCGGTCGCGACGCGCGTCTGTGATAGCAGTTCGGCCTCTTCGTCCGGAGTCGACGCGAACGCGACCGTCTTGTCGGGGAAGCGCTCCCGGAGTTCGGCGGCGTACTCCTCGGTCGGCATGCCGTGGACCTTCTTGCGCAGGACGACGATGTCGGGGTCGGTCATGGTCGCCTTTCCGCAGAGAGCCATATCACTCCACCCAATTCGGCAGACCTCACCGCCTCGGTCGACGACCGTGTCGTCTCCGGTCACCGGGTGGCTCAGCGCTCGTCGTTGAATCGTCGGATCAGTCGTTCGGTCGCGCCGTTCTTCGAGAACACCGTGACGAGATCACCGGATCGGATCGCCGTGTGCCCGCGCGGTGTGATGATCGTGCCGTCTCGTTCGATGGCGACGATCAGCGTCTCCTCTTCGATGAGTCCCTCGTCGTTGGCTTCGTGGAGCGTCTTTCCGGCGAGGACGGCGTCGTCGGCGATGGTGAACTCCGCCACCTCCGCGCCGCCGGTCAGTCGGAGGAAGTCCGTGATGGAGTGGATCTGGTGACGGTCGTTCGGGCCGAAGTGCTGGTAGGGCTGGTAGTACTCCCGCTGGACGAACTTCTCGTCTTCGATCTCGACACCGAGCGTCGAGATGGCGCGTGCGATACGGGTGATGTCGTCCATGTCGTTGCCGACGGCCGTGACTCGAACGTTCCCGCGACCGGCCATCAACTCGCGGATCTCGATGACACCCGGGATCTGCAGGAGTTGCGCCGCGAGTTTCTCGCGCTCGGGGATGGGAGCGGTACAGACGAAATCGTTCATCAGCCGGTCGTCCGCTTCCTCGAAGTTGACGCGCGCGTGGTAGCCGGTGATGATCCCGTCCGCTTCGAGTTGCGAGATGCGATTCCGAATCGTGCCCGGAGAGACGTCCATCTGGTCGGCGATCGTCGGCGCGGAGACGTTCCGGGCGTCCTGCATCAACTCGTAGATGATCCGTTTATCGATCTCGTCGAGGCCGCGTTTCATGCGTTTTGGCATGTAGTGACGACACACAACTGTATCGTTCGACGGCAGTACGTGGACAGGGTCGCGTGACGAGATGGTGTGGATTCTGTCGCTCGACGAGACGGCGCCTACGGTATCGTTCCATTTCGTTCCCTGACTCTCGATCGACAGCCTGACGCGACGTCTTCCGAGGCGGCGGCCGGTCGATCACTGCGCCCTATCGGAGACACCGACGTAGAATACTGATTGAGTAATTTGAAGCAAATATTTTCAGCTATGAGTAGTTTAGGGGCTAAGTTTATGAGTATTCATGATCTCGGAGGAGGTATGGATTCAGCCAGACGACACCTGGGGTCAGACCTGTCCGGCGAACGATCGGACGGGGTGTTCGGCACCGGGCGAACGCTCCTCGTCGTGTTCGACGATCGACCCGTCGACCGGGGGGTCCAGCTAGCGCTCGCCCTCGTGGAACGACCGCGAGGTGAACTGACGCTCCTTCGCCCGGTCGTCGTCGCGGCATCGACGCCGCTCGAACTCCCGGACGATGCGACCGGAGAGCACGAGGCGGTCGCCGCCTCCGCGCTGGACCTGATCGCGGAGTCGGACACGTCTGCGAACATCACCGCGAGCGTCCGCGTCGGTCACCGATTCGACCGTATCGTCCAAGAAGCAGTCGAGGCGTACGACATCGACGTCGTCGTCGCCGACATCCCGATCAGACCCGACGACGCCGCTCACGTTCCAACGAGCGAACGACTGGCCAGAGCGGTCGACTGTAGCCTCGTCGCCTCGAACGGTATCGGATCGTTCGCGACCGTCGACTCGATCCTCGTGCCGATCGCCGGCGGCCCGCACTGGGAACTGATGGTCGACACCGCCTACGCGCTCTCGGCGGCGACGGGTGCGAGCATCGACTTTCTGCACGTCGTCTCCGTGGACGCATCAGCGGACGAGCGGCGAGCCGCGACGAACCTCGTCATGGAGACGAGCGACCGCTTCGCGGCGTACGACCGGATCGAGACGTGGGTCGAGGAGGCGGCGGACGTCGTCGAAGCGATCGTCGACGCGACTCGCTACTACGACGTGACGGTCATCGGCGCACCGCGACAGCGCCGGCTGAAGCGCTTCGTGTACGGTTCGACCAGTGAGACGGTTCAGAGCGAAGCGGACGCGCCGGTCGTCACGGTGTGGCACCGACGCGACGAGCGAGCGATCCCGCGTTTCGCCGCGGAGCGAAACGGAGAGCGCGGAGACGAGCGGAGGGAGTCTTCGGCGGCCACACGTTTCGCAGAGCGATCCTGAGGCACTCACATGTATCCTGATACTAATCGGCGGCGAGCGAGTCGTCTCTCACGAGTATCGACACTCACGCACGGAGTCGGGAGAGAACGTGGTGTCGAGACCGAGATCGGAGGAGGCACATGAGCGACGCCGAAGTCGCGGAGCCAGCGGAGTCGGCCCATTCGGGCACCGTCGAGACGGAGCTCTCGCGCGACATGGGGCTGTCGGCGATCACGTTCATCGGCGTCGGAGCGATGATCGGTGCGGGCGTCTTCGCGCTCACCGGCTTCGCCGCCGGTATCGCGGGCCCAGCACTGACGTTGGCGTTCGTCCTCAACGGCTTCGTCGCGCTCTTCACCGCGATGTCCTACGCCGAACTCGGGGCGGCGTTTCCGGAAGCGGGCGGCGGTTACCTCTGGGTGAAAGAGGCGCTCCGGGACCCGAACGGGTTCTACGCCGGGTGGATGAGCTGGTTCGCCCACGCGGTCGCCTGCTCGCTGTACGCCGTCACGTTCGGGACGTTCTTCGTCGAGTTGGTGCTGTACGTCTTCGGCATTCCGCACGACTTCACCCTGTTCGGCCTCCTCACCGACTTCTGGGTCGAGAAACTCGTCACCGTCGCCATCGTCGGCCTCTTCGCGTACATCAACTACCGCGGGGCCGAGGAGACGGGGACCGCAGGCATCGTCGTGACGACGATCAAACTCGTCATCCTCGGGTTGTTCGTCGTCTTCGGCGCGTACGCGACGTTCACTGCGCCAGACTGGAGCGCCAAGTTCCTCTCGAACCCGTCGTTCGCACCGACCGGGATCGTCGGGATCATCGGCGCGATGGGCTTCACGTACATCGCGTTCGAGGGCTACGAGATCATCGTCCAGTCGGGCGAGGAGGTCGTCGACCCCGGGACTAACATCCCGAAGGCGGTGTTCTACTCGCTGGCCATCGTCATTCCGATCTACGTCCTCGTCGCGTTCGTGGCCATCGGCGGCGTCGACGTGACGCAGCGGGTCGTCGAACTCGCCGGAATGAGCGGGTCGTCGTCGGGCATCTACACGTGGCAGATCCTCGGGAAACTCGGCGAACTCGGGCTGATCCGGGCGGCCGGGCAGTTCATGCCGTACGGGACGCCCCTCTTACTCTTCGCCGGGCTGGCTGCGACCGTGAGCGCGCTGAACGCGACGGTCTACTCTTCGAGTCGCGTCTCGTTCGCGATGGGACGCGACCGCGTGCTTCCCGCGGTCTTCGACACCATCCACCCGCGGATGCGCACGCCCCACTGGGCGATCGCGCTCTCGGGCGTGCTCATCGTCGTGATGGCGGTGACACTGCCCATCGAATCGGTCGCCGCGGCGGCGGACATCATGTTCATCCTGCTGTTCGTGCAGGTCAACTGGACGGCGATCAAGATGCGCAAGACGCATCCCGACCTTCCGCGAACCTTCAGGATCCCCTACATGCCGTACCCGCCGCTGGTCGGCATCGTCCTTCAATTCGTCTTGACGCCGTTTCTCGTCCTCGAACTGGGCCTGACGCCCGGACTCGGCCCCGACTCCGAGGGGTTCGTCGCGCTCGTGACGACGGCCGTCTGGATGGCGCTCGGCCTCGTCGTTTACTACGGCTACTCCAGAGGGAAGGAGATCGAGCAACTCGAACGCGAGACGCCGACGGTCGTCTCGGAGCGCCACCCGGGCGAGCGCGAGTACCAACTCGTCGTCCCGGTGGCGAACCCGGAGACGCTCGATCAGTTGATGCGAACCGCAGTCGACATCGCCCGCGAACGGGGCGGCGAGATCCTCGTTACGAACGTCGTCACGGTCCCGCCGCAGACGCCGATCGAGGAGGGAAAACGCTTCGTGAAGGGCGAGCGGGAGATCATCGACCGAGCGATCGAGTTGGCCGAGGCCGCCGACGTGCCGGTCAGCGGGACGATCCGCGTCGGTCACGACATCGCGACGGCGGTGCTGAACACGGTCGAGCAACACGGCAGCGACGCCGTCCTGATCGGCTGGCGCGGTCGCCCGCACCGACGCGACTTCGTCCTCGGGAGCAACGTCGACCGCATCGTCTCGCAGGCGACGTGTGACGTACTGGTCGAGCGGATCAGTCGACGACCGCCCGAACGCGTCGAGTCCGTCCTCGTCCCGACTGCCGGAGGCCCGCACGCAGAGTACGCTGCGGAAATCGCACGAGCGATCGCCCGTGCGAACGACGCCCGAGTCGACGTCGTCACTGTCGTCCCACCGGACGCGTCGGAGAAGGCTCGAAAGAAAGCCCGCGAGCGCGTCGAAGAAGCGTGCGAGTCGTTCGGCGACCACGAACGAGTCGAAGCCCGACTGCTCGATGGAAGCGACGTCGTGGAGTCGCTGGTCGAGTCGACGGCCGACTACGATCTCACGGTCATCGGCGCGACAGACGAAGGGCTCTTCCAGCGACTGGTCTTCGGGGCGATTCCCGAGGAGGTTGGTCGTCGGGCCCTGAGTACCGTCGTGATGGCGAAACGGAACGTCGGACTCGGATCGCAGGCGAGTCGGTTGGTCCACCGAAACTGAGCCTCGTCGCGGGTCAGAAGCCCCGCGACGACCGTCACCGGAGAGAACGGCACGTTTCGTGGAAGGTTTAACGGTTGGAACGGTACCCCGATCGTGGATACGGGACGATTCCGGCAGCGATCGATTATCGGCCTCGCGGCGGCGACGCGATTTTCGAGCGGCGTCCTGATGGGAACCGCCCTCGGCTACTACATCGGCCGGAACGGCGGTAGCGACCTCGCAGCGGCACTCGTTTACACCGCCTACTTCGCGGGACAGATGCTGTTCGCGCCCGTCTGGGGTGCCGTCGCCGACGTGACCGATCGTCGCCGCGCCGTCCTCGCCGCGACCGGACTCGGTGCGACGGTCGCCATCCTCCCGCTCACGCTCACGTCGGCACCGTGGGCGCAGATCGGACTTCGAGGACTGTACGCCGTCTTCGCCGCCGGATTCCCGCCTGTGATGCTCGCCATCGTCTCGGCCCGCGGCGGGGCCGACAGTCGCGGTCGATCGGTCGGTTTCTACAACAGCGCCCGTGCCGTCGGTTTCACCGGCGGTCAATCGGCCGCCGGTGCGCTGCTCGGTTTCTTCGTCCCGACGAACCTCTTCTTCGTCATCGCCGGTCTGAGTCTGTTCTCGACGCTCGCGGTGCTGGCCGTCGCCGACACCGGCCCCCGGCCGTCGACGGAACCGACGTTGAGCGAAGTGTTCTCGATCGTCCGCCGCCGCTTGCTCCCCGCGCCGGAAGACCGAGCGCACCTCCGGACGAACGGACTGGGGTGGCTCTACGTGGCGCTCGCCCTGCGCAACATCACGGTTCTCGGCGTCTCGTCGTTGATGCCGGTCTACCTCCCACAGTCGCTCGGCCTCACGGAATTCTGGATGGGAGTGGTCCTCGCGATCAACCCGGCCGGTCAGTCGGTGTTCACCCTCCTGTTCGGTCGCGTCTCCGATGCGACGGGTCGGAAACGCCTCATCGTACTCGGAATCGCCGGGAGTACGGGATTTCCACTTGTCGCGGCCGCGGCTTCGATCCCGTCGTCGAATACGGTTCAACTCGTCGTCGCCGCCGCCGCCTTCGTTCTCCTCGCGGCGTCGTTCTCCGCGATGATCGTCGGCGCGCTCGCGTTCATCGGCGACGTCGCACCGCCCGAGCGCGAGTCGGAACTACTCGGCCTCCGACTGACCGCCAAGGGCGTCGGTGGCGTGCTCGGTCCGGTCTTCGTCGGCGAACTCGCGCTGTTCGTCGATCGGGACGTCGCCTTCGTCATCGGTGCGATTCCCGGCCTCGTCGCCGTCGCACTCGTCGGGCTCAAAATCGTCGAAACCCACCACGCTTCGGTACGGCGGGCCGCGGCGAGCGATGACTGACGCGACAGTGGTCCGTCGCGCCGGTTTATCCGCGCGACACGAACCGTCGCGTCAGGATGGCGACGACTGAGAGGGGCTCTCGTCGTAGCCCGGAGGGCCGGTCTCGTCCGAATCGGCGACCGCTGCCGGCCGGGGGTCTCATCGGGACTGTTGTGACTGCTCACCGAAATTCGTCGACCGGCGTCTGTGACCTCTCGAACCGACGGACAACGATCCCGATCAGTACCATCGGTTGGCCACGATACCCATCGGTTGGCCACGATACCCATCGGTTGGCCACGATACTCCCGACGAATTCGGAGAGGAAAACGCTCAAGCCGACTCGGGAGACACACGGTATCATGTCCGTCTTCGACGCGGCGCGCACGTCGCTCTCGGATGCGATTCGCGCGATTCGACGCCCGGAGTACACCGGCGACCGACGGTGTGGACCGTGTACGATCCTCAACAGTGCCATCGTCGCCATCGCGTTCACGCTGCTGGCTCCGATCTGGGCCCCGCTCGCGCTCGCCGTCCTCTTCGTCGGCGCGATTGCGATCGCACTCCGCGGATACGTCGTCCCTTATACACCGGAGTTCGCTCCGCGACTGGCCGAACGACTTCCGTTCGGCATCGGTCCGCAACACGCCCCCGAATCGTCCGATACTCTCACCGACGACGACGGCGGGGTCGACGGCGAACGGTTGCTGGTCGAACTCGTCGAGGCCGGCGTCCTCGTCGAAGACGAGACGGGGGTCCACCCGAGCGAGAGCTTCTACGACGACTGGGAAGCCGAGATGGCAGCACTCAGAGACCTCGATCCGGAGGCGCTTGGCGACGCCGTCGTCGATGCGATTCCGGCTGACGCGACCTACGCGGCGGCGAGCAACTCCGTCCTCGTCGAGACCGAGGCCGATTCGGCGTGGTTGAGCCGTCCGGTCGCCATCGTCGAGACGGCGGCGCTGCGTGCCATGGAGACGTACGGTGTCGCCGACGAGGTGCGACAGCAGGCCGTTCACCCGCTTCGGATGTTCACCGCCGCCTGTCCGGTCTGCGGCGGTGCCGTCGAGGAGACGACCTACCGCGGTTGCTGTGGCGGGTCGCGCGGCGTCTATCGCTCGCCGGAGCAGAGCGTGCTGGCCTGTACGGAGTGCGACGCACTCGTCTACGAGTTCGAAGAAGAAGTCGACGAAGAGACCGACGAAGGCGACGGCGTCACCACCGACTGATCGAGTCGACCGCTCGTCGTCGACCGATCAACTCGATTTTACGTGGGTAGTTCACAGTCGATTGACCCGACTGAACCGAGCGTTCATGCTTCGGTCACACGTAGTACGTGGGAGCCCATCGACCATGGTTCGAATCACCGCCGACGAACTCGCCGGACGGATGCGGCCGTTTCCCGACGAGTACTGGGAGTATCTGCTCGATACGGGAGCGGGTTCGCTACAGCACGACGAACGAGTCGCCGACGAGGGCGACGTGTTGGTCATCGGGGAGACGGAGTTCGACGTCGTCTCCGTTGCCGACGAGCGCGGAACCGGCGTTCTCGTCCATCGGTTCGAACAGCGAGACTGAACGGTCGGTTCGAAAAACGGGATCGAACGGTCGGTTCGGATCAGTTCGAGTCGGCGCGCTCAGGATCGGGTCGGCGGTTCGTTGCGACCGATACGGATCTCTTGCGCTTCGATGTCTTCGAGCGCAGCGACCAGTCCACCGACTTCGAGCGACTCGCCCTCCTCCGTCTCGACGATCATCGTCGCGACCTCCTCGCTCTCCTCGAACGCCGTATCGACGATCCGGCCCTCGATGACCGTCTGATTACCGGTCTCGACGTTACGCCCCTCGACGGTGGCGTAGAACGGTCCGTTGTACTCGCCGTCGAACTCGCGGATGTCCTTGACGGCCCGCCGGATCGAGGCGTACCGTCGCGGGAACGGGCGACGCTTCCCGTCGGCGACCAGCGTCTCTGCGGTCGTCCAGAGGACGGTCCCGAAGAACCCGGAGACGAGGAAGCCGAGCGCCGAGCGGTTGAAGATGACGCCGTAGCGGTCGCGGTCGTCGCGCAGGGCGTCCTGGGTCGCGTAGACGGAGTACTCACCGTCGGCGACCGCGAGAACGGGAGTCGTGATACCGCGACGGACACGGGCGATCGTACAGACTTCGAGATAGTCGAACTCCGCCGGATCGGGCGCGCGACTCGCGGGCGTGACGAGCAGGTCGATACTGACCCCGTTGTCGATGGCGGCCGCGAGGTCGTCGTAGAACCGTCGCAGGAGGTCCGGCGTCAGCGACAGTACGAGTTCGTACTCCGCGTTCTCGATGATCTCTTCGATGTAGCGCAGGATCGTCGACCGGGACTTCACGAGCGAGACGGCTTCGGTGTCGCGTGCCGGTGCCGTGTAGCGCGCGCCGAGTTCGTCGACGAGGTTCGTCAGCGACGACTGGATGTTACCGAAGGCGTCCTCGGGATCGACTGCGACGATCTTCATCGGTCGGGATTCACGGAGTTCGACGAGGCCGCGGTCCGAGAGGCTCCGAACCGTGTCGTAGACCCGCGGTTGCGGGATGTCCGTGTGGTCGGCGATTTCGCTCGCCGTCAACTCGCCGTGTTCGAGTACTGCGAGGTAGGCGTCGATCTCGTATTCGCCGAGGTTGAACCGCTCCCCGACGCGTTCCATCGTTACCCGGAGGTCGTCTGCCATGACTCATGCACGTACGTCAGGGCATAAGGGAGTATTGGATTCCGAGTAGCACTCGTTTTCGA
The DNA here is from genome assembly GCA_963715525.1 of Haloferacaceae archaeon. Taxonomy (GTDB): domain Archaea; phylum Halobacteriota; class Halobacteria; order Halobacteriales; family Haloferacaceae; genus MFD01721-c6. Next base: position 2,164,689 of record OY970248.1, on the reverse strand, counting down.
AACACAGTTGTCGCAATTATCGTGAAAATACCGCGGGAACTGCGTGCTATCGAGCGATTACATGTACATCCGGTCTTCGGGCACGTCCGTCTCCCGCTCCTCGATCCGGTTCGCCAGTTCAGAGTAGTACTGCTGGACCTGTTCTGCGAACTGCTGGAGCGGAGCCGAGTCGATGCCGAGGTCGTACACGTCGTCGACGGTCTCGACGAGTCGAATGGCGGCCTCGACGTCCGGAACCTGCGGGTGAACCGGCGTGACGTAGATGCAGACGCCGAGCGCGGAGGAGAGACCTCGCTCGACGAGGACGGCGTTCGTCCCGTCTAAGAAGCCACGACCCATCGGGGGAACGTCGACGGCGGCCAGTCGTCGCTCGCGGTAGTCGTCGGTGGCGATGTAGTACGTTCGGTGCTCGTCGGGGGCGTGTGCGACCGGGATACCCGCGAGGACGGCGACCTCGCGGACGCCGTTGCCCTCCGTCCAGTCGAGGATGGCGTCGCTGAACTGTTCGGCTACCGAGGCGGGGACGAACAACTCGCCGACGAGGACGGTCACGTCGAGGTCGTCGCGGGAGAACAGCCGCGTGTGGTGTCTGGGCCGTCCTTGCTCGAACGGCGTAATCGAGGGGAGTCCGTCGGCCGTGATGTGGCCGGTCTCCTCCAGTCCGAGGTGGTCGACGAGGTAGTCGACGGCCGTGAGTCCGGCGAGCCCGAACGTCGAGAAGCCGGCGAGGAGAACGTCGCTCGGCGGTTTCTCGTGCGAAATCGTGAAATCGAGGTCCTGTTGTCCGACCGGAGTCATAGCCGAAGTACAGCCGTCGTTCTCTTAGCCCTTGTCGCAGTCTCGGTTCCGGGTGGACGAGACGGTGCCTTCGTCGGAGCGCGGAGCGACGAAGTTCGCGAAATCGAGACAGTCTTGACACCGAGATCGAATCGTCACCGGAGACGGTAAACTGGCCAGAGAACCGCTGAAACGGGCTAAAAGTGACGATTGGGTATTCGTCACGAACTCCAAAGATCGAGGCCAGAGAGCAACGCTTTTTCCCACTGCGCCAAGGAAGTATCCCATGACATTCGGCGAACTGTGGGTGTCCTTGTCAGCGTTCGCCGCGCAGAACGGAACGGTACCGGGACCGACGACGGCACCCCAGACAGTCGGAAACGGGACCAACACCTCGAACATCGACCATCAACCAATCTTGGGCGCGTCGCTTCCTCACTGGGTGTGGCCATATGTCAACCTCCTCGTCGCCGCGCTCATCATAGTCTTCGGGTACTACTTGTCTCAGTACGTCGTTCGTCTCCTCGGGCGGCCGGTCGCCCGGCGCTTCGGACGCGAGAGCGTCGCGCAGACGATCCTCCGCAGCGCCCGGTTGGGAACGGTGCTGCTCGGTGTCGGCGTCGCATGGGGGTATCTCGAGCTAGGACTGCCAAACATCGTCCTCTCGGTGACGGTGTTCTTCTGCGGTGCTCGGTCTCGTCCTCGCGCCCATTATCGGGAGCATCATCAGCGGCATCTTCGTCCTCGCCGATCAACCGTTCGACGTCGGCGACATGATCGAACTCGACGACGGGCGACGCGGTTTCGTCGAGGACATGACGCTCCGGTACACGAAGATCTTCACGCTCAACAACACGTTCATCGTCATCTCGAACTCCTCGATTCAGGAGCGCGACATCGTCAACTACTCCGCCGAGGACGAGCGCACCCGGTTGTCGCTCCCGCTGCTCGTCACCTACGAGTGCGACATCGAAGAAGCGCGCTCGATCATGGAGCGAGCGGCCCAGGACTGCGACGACGTGCTCGAAGGCGGGCCGGACATCCGCATCGGGAGCGCGCGTTACCCCGCCAAACCGACGTGTTACATCGACGAGTACGCCAACGACGGCGTCCTCCTGACGCTTCGCTTCTGGGCGCAGCGACCGTACAAGCTGTTGACCGTTCGGTCGCACGTTCAGGAGCGCATCTGGTCGATGATCGAGGACGCTGACGTCGAGATCGCCTACCCACACCAGCACCTCGTCTTCGACGATACCAGCGGGCAGGCGCGCGTCAGCGTCTCGGACGGGAGTAGCCAGGACGAGATGATCCCGCAGGAGAGTAGGGTGCGTCGAAACATGAGTCAGGATCGACAGGGTGAACCGTAGCCGGGGGACAGTTGCGGAATAACTGCCACGACGGTGTCGTCACCGAGTTACCACCGGTACGTTTAATAGTCGAACGGGCCGCGTGTGTGTCATGAGTGGCCGACCTCTCGACGTCCTCGAGGCGTCTCTAAACGAGCCAGTGACCGTCCACCTGAAAGACGGCGCCGCGTACTCCGGGACGCTTGCCGGATACGACCAGCACATGAACGTCGTGTTGGAGGAGAGTATCGACATCGACGACGAGGCCCTCGGAGACCTCGACGTCGAGGCGGTCGAAGACACAACGATTATACGCGGCGATAACGTCGTCACGATCAAAGCATGACGGGAGCCGGTACCCCCAGCCAAGGGAAAAAGAACAAGAAGATTCACGTTAAGTGCCGACGCTGTGGTAACAAGTCGTACCACGTCAAAAAGAAGGTCTGCGCTTCCTGTGGCTTCGGCAAATCCGCCAAACGCCGCAGCTACGAGTGGCAGACGAAGAAAGGCGAATAGGTCCTAACCGACCCCATTTCTGTCTCGAACAATTACCACGAGCGACTGCGCCGTCTCGACCCATCGAGAACCGACGACGGTCGACGAGAGCGACGCGAAAGAGCGTGCCTGCGATAGCGGCGACAGGTAAACACGACGATGGCGACGACCGTTCGACACACAACCTTATACACATGTGTGTATATTCTCGGGCGAAAAAGGGGCGAACCCAGCACAATAGAGTGGGTTTTTACCGCTGGACCTCTCAGAGTTGTCCATGTCAGATGGGCGGGACGAGCACCAACGTTCCCTACACGGGCTGACCGAAAAGTGCGGCGTCGTCGGAGTCTCCCTCGCAGACCGACCCGTCGCGCGGCCCCTCTACTACTCGTTGTACGCGCTGCAACACCGCGGGCAAGAATCCGCCGGGATTGTCACCCACGACGGCTTCCAACAGCACAGCCACGTCGAAGTCGGACTCGTTGGCGACGTGTTCGGCGAAGCCGACCTCGACCAGTTGAACGGCGCGGCCGGGATCGGTCACGTCCGCTATCCGACAGCGGGCGGCGTCGACGCCTGTTGTGCGCAGCCGTTCGCGGTCTCGTTCAAGTCCGGGTCGCTCGGACTCGCGCACAACGGCAACCTCGTCAACGCCGACGAGATCCGGGACGAACTCGAATCGGTCGGGCACGCGTTCACCTCGAACGGCGACACCGAGGTGATCGCCCACGAACTCGCGCGTAATCTCTTGGAGGAGGATCTCGTGCGAGCGGTCAAGCGCACGATGGAGCGCATTCACGGGTCGTACTCGCTGACGATCATGCACGACGAAGTCGTCCTCGGTGTACGCGACCCCGAAGGGAATCGACCGCTCTGCATCGGCGAACTCGAAGACGGATACGTCATCGCCTCGGAGTCGGCGGCCATCGACACGCTCGACGGCGAACTCATCCGCGACGTGAAGCCGGGGGAGTTGGTCGTCCTCGAACCCGACGGCAGCGGCTACGACACGTATCAACTCGTCGACCGCGAGAACACCGCTCACTGCTTCTTCGAACACGTCTACTTCGCTCGACCCGACTCTGTCATCGACGACAACCTCGTCTACGAGACGCGACGGAATCTCGGCCGGAAGCTCTGGGAGGAGAGTGGCATCGACACGGACGTAGTGATGCCCGTGCCCGACTCGGGGCGCGCGTTCGCCTCGGGGTACGCCGAAGCGGCCAACGAGGACGTTACCGTGACTGGCGACGACGAGACCGAAGGCGGCGTCGAGTTCGCGGAGGGACTGATGAAGAATCGGTACGTCGGTCGGACGTTCATCATGCCGACGCAAGACGAGCGCGAGCGCGCCGTCCGCCTCAAACTGAACCCGATCAAGAGCACCGTCGAGGGTCGGACGGTCACACTCATCGACGACAGTATCGTCCGCGGCACGACGTCGACCCAACTGGTCGACTTGCTCCGTGACGCGGGCGCGGCCGAGGTCCACATGCGGATCGGCGCGCCCGCCATCGTCGCCCCCTGCTACATGGGGATCAACATGGCGACCCGCGAGGAACTCATCGCCAGCGACAAATCCGTCGAGGAGGTCCGCGACACCATCGGCGCCGACAGCCTCGCCTATCTCTCGATCGACGCCGTCGCCGACGTACTCGACGAATCGCACGCCGACCTCTGTCTCGGCTGTGTCACCGGCAAGTACCCGTACGACATCGACGGCGAGACGACCGACCGCGACGTGACTCGCCCGGCGATTAGTGACGGAGAATTCGTAGAGGCTGACGACTGAGCGACGATGCAGTGCGAACCGTGTCTCGGTTCATGACGCACTGTCGCGTCAGGGTGACGACGACTAAACTTGCGGACGTGAGCACCCTCGTGGCGGGTCCGAACGCTCTCGTTTTCGCGGCTATTTTCCGGGAGCGCGTTCGCTCGTCTGCGTGATAGAGAAGTGGCGGCCGCCTCGGGCGATATCGATCCCGAAGAAGGCGAGCGAAGCGGCGCTGACGATCGCCACCACGAGCAGCAGTACGTCCTGCTGTGACGCGGTTCCGTCGACGATCATGGGGACGAACGTGAGCGGCCATCCGAGAGCGATCGCCACGTAGGAGAGACAGACGAGATAGCGCCACGGAATTGTCACCGGACCGAGAGTCAGTCTGGTAACGCTCCCGGCGAGCACTGCACAGACACCGGCAATATCGACGAGGACCGCGACGCCTCCGATGATCGGCACCGATCCGAACACCACCACGAAGACGACGAGGAGGATCTCGAAGACCCCGAGATGTCGGAACGATGATTGCTTCATGCGAGGGAGTACCACTTGACGAGCGAAAATGGTATCGACGAACAAATGCGGGAGATGAGCGATCACGCCTGCGTGTGATTGAGCACGCTTCCCACCGTTTCACTCGCCCCGACTCAGGCCGGACAGCCGAACACACAACCGAAGATCAGATAGAGCAAAGCGGCACCCAGCGTGAGAGAGATTCCGAGTACGAAAAGCGAAGTGGTCGTTCGGTCCGTCCGAGTCCGAAGGGCGATCAGGGAGACGGAGAGCGCGGTCGCCACCAGCCCACCGAGAAACGAGACGAAGATCGCGTAGAGCCCGTAGACGGCGTACGCGCCTGTACTCATCAGAGTCGGAACGAGAACGAACAGGAAGAGAACCGGGAGAAACACCGCGAGAGAGACGCGGCGGGGCCGTCGACGAGACTTCGTTCGGTCCATATATCCAGTTATCGGTGCATTCAGATAACAGTCACATCGAGGGCGTGACTCCTCTCGCCGAGTCGATGTGGTCGGTCCGTTCGTTCAGTTCTCGGTGTCGAACGACCGCCGCTATCGACTTCGATCTCGTCTCTTCGGTGCCCGACGGTGAACCACTGAGACGCTCTGCCGAAACGTACACCGTGCTGGACCTCAAATTGGTAGGCAACCATGAGGGTCAGAGAGCACCTCTCGCTCAAAGAAGCAGCCGAAGAGGAACCGATCCTCGCCGAGTCTGCACGGGTTGCGGAGGTGTCTGCGATGGACTGTGACCGCCGAGAGGAGGTCGTAGACGAGTTGGTGGATACGCTAGACACCGTCGGCAACGACCACTGGGAGGACGACGCCCCGGAGAGTGAAGACGACCGGATCGAGTGGGTTCGGGAACTCGTCGATGGTTCGGACGAGAACCCGTTGACCGAGTACATCCCGGAGGAGTCGATCGGGGGAAAGATCGAGAAGCAGATCGACTCGCTGTACGATCGATACACGCGGTCGTATCCGTCGCTGCTGCGTATTCGAGTCGAAACCGACGAAGAGATCGACTTCATCGCGGGTCAGTACATCGCCATCCGGTTCGAAGGGACGACGCGCGTCTACTCCGTCGCCAGTTCCCCGACCCGAGAGGACGTCGAGTTTTGCATCCGACGCGTGCCGGGCGGCGATCTGACGACGAAACTCACGAACGACCTGGAAGAGGGTGACGAAGTCTCTCTCCGCGGACCCTACGGCGAGTTCGTGATGGAGCAACCGTCGGGTCGAGACCTGGTGTTTCTCGCCACCGGGACTGGCGTCGCACCCTTGAAGAGCATGATCGACTACCTCTTCGAAGAACACAGAGACGAGTACGAAGGCGAGAAACGCGACATTTGGCTCTTCCTCGGTAGCGGTTGGGAAGACGACCTGGCCTATCGAGAGACGTTCCGCGAGATGGACGACGCGCGGGACAACTTCCACTTCGTTCCGACGCTCAGCCGAGAGAACTACCTCTCGAACTGGGAAGGAGAAACCGCGTACGTCCAGTACGCACTGGCGAAATATCTCGACAACGACACGGTCTCGAAGTCCGATCTGGACGAGGAGTTCGCGAGAATGCTCGACGAAGAGCCGAAGACCGACGCAGAACCCGTGTTAAACCCCGAGTCGATGGAAGTGTACGCGTGTGGTATCAACGCGATGGTCTACAGCCTCGTCGACGCCGTCGACCGGATGGGCGTCCCAGAGGAACACACGCAGTTCGAAGGGTTCGGATAGTCGAGCACGCAGAGAACCAGCGGTCGTGCGGGTCTGCGATAGGGGACGTGATCCGTTCAAGTCGGTCGTGACCCGCTCAAGTCGGTGGACTGTCCTGCCAGTCGTTGCTCTGTATTATCGCCGTCGAGATACCGCCGAGGACGAGCGGCACGAAGTAGGCACCGGCACGATGGATCAGTGTCGCGGCCGTCGCCGTCGCGGCCGGGATTCCGGTCGTCGATACCAGTAACAACACGAGCGCCGCCTCGACGCCGCCGACGCCGCCGGGGAGCGGAATCGCGACGGCGAGATTCGACATGGGTACCACGAGCAGCGGCACCGCCGGTGAGACGGTGACCCCGACCGCGCGCAGCGATAGCCAGAGCGACGTCGCTAGCAACGCCCATCCGACGGCGGAAAAGAACAGTCCCTCCGCCAGCCCTCGCCTGTCGGCCGCTAACCGTTCGAGTTCGTCGAAGAAGCTGTGGACGGCACTCCGCACTGACGCGTCCGTCGGCGGCGACCAGGACGGAACCAGGCGAGCCACCTGTTGACCGACCGGGACGATGACGCGTGCGACCCGGCCCGACAGCGTTTCGCGCTGTCGCCACGCGACGTATCCAACGACCGGCGCGGACACCGCGAGAAGGACGACCGTGACGGCGGCGTACACCGTGTCTTTCGGGAGAACCGACGTGACCATCAAATAGACCGCGCTGACGACGACGAAGAAACTCGACGGGAACAGATTGAGCGTGTCGACACCCGCGACGGAGACGAGCGCCCGTCGGTAACTCAGTCGACCCGATCGGGAGAGCGTGAACGCGGCGAAGGGTTCGGCTCCGAGCTGTGCGAAGGGCATGACGTCGTTGGCGAAGACGACGCTGCTGTAGAGGACGATCGCGCGTCGGCGAGACATCGGCACGTCGAGGATGCCCAAGACGACGTGAAACGAGAGCCCCCAGACGACGAGCCACGTCAGCCCGACGAGAAAGACTGCGAGGAGGAGTAAGGGCGGTGCCTGCGAGACGGCGTCGACGAGGTCGCCGACGCCGACGACGTAGACGAGGACGAGGAGGATGACGATCGCCGCGCCGAATCCGAGGAAGATCGCACGGCGGCCGGGGATGGGAGTACTCACAGACGAACGTGGGCTTCGGCCCGTTTAGCTGTTCGTCGAGATAGCACTATGCGCGAGACGGTTCTGCGCGGAGAACGGTCGATTTTCCGTGCGGAGAGCAGTCGATCTGACTGACCGTGGACGACCTCGTGAGGACGACCCGACTGCGGCGTGGTACGAGGAGACACGGCCGAGACGAAAGGAAAGGGATTTTAGTATCCCCTCCACAAGTTGTAAATGCGGAAAGCACACGACACAGCGAGCGTGGGTAGCCAAGCCAGGCCAACGGCGCAGCGTTGAGGGCGCTGTCCTGTAGAGGTCCGCCGGTTCAAATCCGGTCCCACGCATCGCACGGGTGGCTCAAACGCCACCGAAACCGAGGCGACGAACGTCGCCGAGGAGTTCGATGCAGGTGACGTCCCTACACGGACATCACCCACGCACAATCCTTCCGAAACTACACGCGCCAGCCGAGGCTGGGTTCTCGATCACGCGACCGAACACCGGCGAGTGACGACGCGGTCCGAATCGGCGCACCACTATCCGGGTTCCGTAGCTTGATTGCTCTGTCTGACCCGCACCTACACGATGAGTTCTTCTCAGGACGAGTCGGGGTTCGCCGCCGTCGTTCGCCCGCTCCAGGGAGACGGTCGCGGCTGGGTACTCGTCCTCGTCGCGTTCGGCTGGTTTCTCACGCTCGGAATGCGCTATTTCGTCCCCGCGATTCTGCCGCAGATCAAGACGACGTTCGGCATCGACAACACGACCGCGGGCGTCGTCGTCACCGTCATCTGGGTGACCTACGCGCTCATGCAGTTCCCGAGCGGGTCGCTCATCGGTCACTTCGGCGAGCGCCGACTCCTCGTCACCAGTCTCGCTGCCGCCGGAGTCAGCCTCGTCGTCCTCGCACTGTCCCCGACGTTCATCGCGTTCCTCGCTGGCTGTGCGGTCTTCGGGCTGGGAACAGGTGTGTTCGGTCCACCCCGCGGGACGTTGCTCTCGCGGACGTTTCCCGACAACGACGGCGCGGCGTTCGGTCTCACGCTCGCGGCGGGCAGTATCGGCTCAGCCATCCTCCCGCTGATCGCGGGATTCGTGACCGGGTCGATCGGGTGGCGATACTCCGTCGTGCTCGCGGTCCCCGGCTTCCTCGTCGCCGCCGTCGGAACGTGGGTCGTCGTCTCCGATCGGTCGGACGGCGTCGGTCGATCTGACGACGACGACGTTCCCACGGGATCGACCCTTCGGGCCATCCGAGACGCCATCTTCCGGCGCAGCGTCGCCATCCCCATCGTGGCCGTGACGTTTCTCCTGTTCGTCCTCGAAGGACTGACCGCCTTCCTGCCGACCTATCTCGTCGAGACTCGACACATCGGTCAAGGCCTCGCCGCGGGTATCTTCGCGTCCTTCTTCGTCGTCGGCGCGGTCTCCCAGTTCGCCGCCGGGAATCTAGCCGATCGGTACGGCGATCGACCGATCCTGCTGTCGGTGACGCTGCTCAGCGCCATCCCGCTGGTCGCCATCCCGTACGTCTCCGGCGTCGTTCCGCTCGCCGCGCTCGTCGCCTTCGCCGGAATCCGTCAGGCGATCAACTCGCTGAACAACGCGTACGTCATCGCGGTCCTCCCGGACGCGACACAGGGGATGGCGTGGGGACTGCTCCGGACGTGTTTCTTCATGCTCGGATCGACCGGGTCGATCTTCGTCGGCCGACTGGCCGATCACAGGCAGTACCGGACGGCGTTCTTCCTCCTCGCTTGCCTCACGATACTCGGTGCGGTTCTCTACGTGTTTCTCCCGAATCGACGAAGCGACTGATCGGTCACCGACTTCTCACCGACTTATCTGTTACCTACTTTTCACTGACTGCTCGGTGTCACCCGTTACTCGTCTGCGTCGTCACCTTCGGAGCGGTGAGCGTGTACCCGTTCCCGCTCTTCGCGACGTGGATCGTGACCGTTAGCGTCGTCACTCCCTTCCCGTGTAACTCGTAGGACTTCTTGAACTCGAACGCCCCCTTCGGGATCGACACCGTGGGATGGGAGCCATCGGAACTCGTCGCCTCCTTTACCGTCGCGTTCAGACTGAATCCGGCGTAGCGTTCGGCGACGAAGTGCGTCTGCGCCGCCGTCACCGGACTCGACGCCGCATCGGTGAGCGAGATCGTTTCGTTGGCCGGGAGTTTACCCGAGTCACCGCTGGCCGGGTCGATACCGATGCTGTGTACTCGGAGTGTGAGCGTCTGGAAGGCGTCGATCGCACCGGTCGCCCGAACCTTGATGACCAGGTTGTCGGGTTGTGCCGTCGGCGGTGTGCTCTTACCGCCCGAACTCGACAGGGACGAACACCCCGCGACGACGCTCGCGATCGCGCCGGCACCGGTCGCGAGGAGTCGACGTCGGTTCATCTCCACCACCGCCCAAAAGCCGCGATCAGTCGGTCGCTCCTGTCGGGGTGTTGACCACCGTGAGCTTCGACAGAACTCATCGGTCGACCGAACGGAAGCCACGCGAAAGTAACGTTCGATCGGATCAGGCGAGTTCGATCGGAGCAGGTAACCGGAGTCGACCCCGGTCGCTCGGCAGCCACGGGTTTAAAGTAGTCGAGCCAGTACCGAGGGTATGGCCAAGTACTCGACGGGTCGGGGTGGCGGCACCGACAACGGGGACAGCTGTGAGCTCTGTGGCAAAGAGGGCACTCGGCTGAAGCAGGCGAACGTCGCCGGTGCGACGCTGCTCGTCTGTCCGGACTGTGCCCCACACGGTGAGAACCGCAACACGGAGCGCAAGCGATCACAGCAGAATCAACAGCGGAGTCAGGACGTCAGCCCGCAACAGCGCAAGAAACGAGCGGCCCAGCGGGCGGCGAAGATGTACGACGCAGGGAAGGGCAGTGCAAAGCACTGGGAAGAGGAAGGGACTCACTACGAGAAAGACCGACTCCCGTATCTCGTCTCCGACTACGGCGAGCGCGTCGAGGCGGCACGTCAGGAAGCCGGGCTCACGGTCGAAGAACTCGCCGACGACGTCGCCGTCGACAGCGACGACCTGCTCGCGGTCGAACAGGGACGGGCGACGCGGGCGGGCGTCGGCGGGTCAGTGATCCGAAAGCTCGAAAAGCGACTCGGCGTGGCGCTCGTCGAGGAGTGAACGCACGGTCGGTTTCGCTGTCGACGGACCTCCCCTCGAATCACAGCCGCAGATTCGGCGATCGACTCGCGACTCACAACCGCGGGGTCCACGCGTGAGGCGAACGGTACCGGGTCGCACACTTTCGGGTCGCTTTTCTCGTTCGGGGCACAGACATCATCCATGACCCAGCGTGCAGCCGCGGATCCGACGGTCAGGGAGTTCGAAGCCGAGGTGGTCGCCGTCGACGGGCGCGACGTCGCTCTCGACGAGACTTACTTCTACGCCGAGAGCGGCGGCCAACCGGCCGACAGCGGGAGTCTCGGCGGCGTCGACGTGGTGGATGTACGGAAGCGAGAGTACAGCCGAGGTGGGGAGGCCGTCGAAGGCACCGTCCACACGCTTACCGAGGAACCTGACTTCGCAGTCGGCGACACGGTCGCGGGTATCGTCGACGACGAGTTCCGGACGTACACGATGCGCTCGCACACGGCCAGCCACATGCTGTACGGTGCAGGTCGCCGACTCCTCGACGAACTCGGCTACGGCGGATTCGACATCGGGACCGAGAAGGTTCGAGTGGACTTCACGACGACCACCGACATCGACGACGACGTCCTCGCCGAACTGGAGCGTCTCGTCAACCGCGCCGTCTGGGACTCGCGCGACGTGACGTGGGAGGAAGTCCCGGCGGACGAAGCGCGCGAACGCGAGGACGTCGCGTTCAACACGAAGACCGAGGAAGGCGTGATGGCCGATGCCGACGACGTCCGCGTGGTTACCATCGACGGCTGGGACGTGGCAGCCTGTGGGGGGACGCACGTCTCGAACACAGCGGAGATCGGTCCGATAGAAGTCCTCGATCGCTCGAACCCCGGTGAGGGGATGACGCGCGTCGAGTTCGCTGTCGGGCCGGAAGCGATCGACCACCGCGCCGCCGTGCGTCGGGCGACGGATGCGGCCGCGCGCGAATTCGGGACGAACGTCGCGGACCTCGCCGACCGAGCGCGTCAGTTGCGCGAAGAGCGCGACGACCTCGAAGCCGACCTCCGGGAACTCAGAACCGAGGCGCTGACGAGTTGCCTCGAATCGCTCGACGCCATCGACCGCGACGGGGAGTCGTGGCGCGTCGGCGTCGTCGACGGCTTCGGGCCGAACGAGGTCGGCGATCGGTTGAAAGAACTCGCGGGGGACGCAGGTGACGTGCTCGTCGTCGCGGGCGAACAAGGGTCGACGTTCGTCGTCGTGGCTGCCGCGGACGGCGTCGATACCGATGCGGGTGCTGTCGTCGCCGACGTGACTGACGAGTTCGGCGGCGGCGGCGGTGGCGGGCCGACGTTCGCGCAGGGCGGTGGCATCGGTACGTCGCCCATCGACGTTGTCACGTTCGTCAGGGACTGAGTCAGGCCACGAGAGGAACGTCGCGAAGACCTGAGTCGAAGTGACGAAAACTGGGCTCAGGAGATGGCCTCGACGACGAAAAGGGCTATGAACGTCCGGTATGTACGAACGTGTATGAAGCGGAGCCACATCTTGGCGATCTCGCTCCTGTTGCTCATTCCACTCGCCGACGTGGTGGTCCTCATCCTACTCGCGTCGTTCGTCTTCGACTGGAAGCTGATGATCGCGGTTGCAGTGTTGACGGGCCTCATCGGGATGCTGCTCGTCCGTGCCGAAGGGCGTCACACCGTTCGACGGCTCGAACGCAAACTGTCGTCGGGGCAGATCCCGACCGACGAACTGCTCGACGGCGCGTTCCTGATCGCCGCCGGAGCCGCCCTGCTTACGCCGGGCGTCGTGACGGACTTCTTCGGACTGCTGCTCGCCGTTCCGGTGACTCGCTACCCGATCCGGGCGGGGATCAAGCGGTTCGTCGTCACGCCGTACTTAGACAAGAAAACGGGTGGCTTCATGAGCGGGCAAGTCTGGACCGACGGGTTCCCCAGAGAGGACACGTACACCGTCGACTCGAGTTCGTATCGGTACGACGATAACGAGAGCTAAATCGGCAGACGTAAAGGGGATAGTAAAAGGAAACTCTTAAAGTATATCGCACGGAATGTTCGAATGCGCTCACCTGGGCCAATAGCTCAGTCAGGTTGAGCGCTCGGCTGATAACCGGGAGGTCCGCGGTTCAAATCCGCGTTGGCCCACTACATTCCCGACCGCTCGTCGGCCGGGAGAAATTGGGGCCAGGGAAAAACTCCCCAGCCACCCAATTTCGTTCCTACGCGCCTAATTGTCGTGTACCAGTTGGTACGATGGCAATATTGTAGTTTCCCAAAGCAGATTCATCTCCGCCAATAACGACCGTCGATCACACCGTCTTGCGATTCGAGCATGGTTCTACTCCACAACGACGTTAGTGACCACCATTAGAGGGCGAAAATGATGGTTGTAATTGTGAGGCTATCGTGCTTGTTCGTCGACTCTCATGGGTCCGCCACCAACTCTCATACTGCCAACACTACCTTGGCCAACAGTCCCAGTTTTTCTATAGACAAATGATGCGATTCCTATGCCCTTCTTCGCTGCCCACTTGATTATTTTAATCACCTTGATCGAGACCGTCAACCGCCCTAATTCCAAATTGGTTGAAAGACCCTGAATTAATCCAGAGAATTGGTGTGCAAGGTGAACATCAAAGTGATTTAACAACACGTTGCTATCTATGCTCACGGATGCGATGCTCGATAGCTCGCAATACATATTGTACAATGGCGCAAGCTTGTCGAACAAATTTTCGTGAATTAGCACCTTGATGATTTTGTCGTCGTCATTCAACTTTGTTCGAATGGGGAAACCATCAGGGTCGATTGTCGGCATCTTCAATACAGTGTTGAGCCTATGTACCTAAATATGTTCGTCTAATTTACATCTATTAACGACAAGACTGTGAAATCTAATAGAGATTCACTATAGCATGACTGTTTCTGTAGAAAGAATGTTCGGACGAGGCTTAGCGAAGTCTGAACGACTCTGCCACTAACTGAATTGTGAGTAGTCCGCCATCCTCGTCTTCCACCACGTCACGAACGTATATGTCAGTGAGTACTGCACTGCCAAGAGGGCCGCATACGATTGTATCTCTCCCACAGTAGATGTCTAAGACGAGATTGTCGGCAGTGGGGCTATTGTCGACCGTGACGCAGACTGAGAGTGACTCAGAGCCATCACACTCGACTGTGCCGAAGGCTATGGCGAAACATCCGTAGTTGCGTCCACCGATCTCAACACAACCATTCGGCCGACATGCGCTTCGATCTGTTCTTCGCCCACAAAACGAAAATCGGTACCGCTCCACGGAGAGTGAGTTTACAATTATGTATGGGCTGTCCAGACAGTGCGTAATACCCATGTAAAAGACGACGGTGGTAACTCACACTCGTTAATTCACGGTGAGAAGATGCCGCCTCTCACTATTATTATACACGGGGCTTTGACCCAGTTACACGGAGCACGACTCTCTTTTCACGGTTACGCTGTCCTGGGCGTGCACTAATGGCCCACATATCAGTGGAAAAGGCACCGTCGGGCCACAACTCTCCCCGTCGAGTGCGTTGCAACTGAGAGTGGACGTCGGTGGAAGACGCCCTCTAGTCAGATTACTGTGGATCGTGGAGTTGTGATCCACAACTATTCACATACTATAGAGTAAATTTAAATTGATCTTCGTTCTCACTGATTGAAAGACGTGGGTTGAGTGTGGAGATGGTAACGACCCACGTCGCTTCCGAATCAACTGGGCATGATATTAAGAACTCTTGCCTAATCCGTAGTACTTGACACGAAGGACCGCATCCACTCACGTGTAGTGATGGGTATGGAGGAGAGATTCCTTAGTTGGTGAAACCTGTGCCACCATACCCAGAATAGGTAATGAACGTTTGTTATTAAATTTGATGCCCAGGCATTAACTTTATATTGTATCATATAATAATTTGAATAACAGTTCCGTGAACTCGTCGCCCTCGTAAAGCGCCCTTGTGGTGCGTTCAGTAGGTGTGCAAACGACTAATTCATCGGTGGGTGATCTCTGACCCAGAGGGGAATGTACTTAATTTCTAGAGAGACAAGGGAGAGTACAGGGATAGCGACGATTTCTAATTACCACAGCGGATCTTCCCCGACAAGAAACATTCGAATCACGATAATGACTATTAGAAGTGTAATCCCAGATCGTATCCATAGTGTCGTTCGCATACAACTGGTCGGTAGTCCAACTATTTAGTCGTTGTCTGATACCTGATAATTGACCGCAATCCTGTTAGTGGCGAAGGATTTCAATAGAGCCGATCGCGAGATTCGTCTCCGTCGGTAGCGGCGGCGGGAAACTGCTCGTACGAGAGTCTACAAGTCGTACGATGAGGCGGTAAGCAGCGCTTACCGCCGACTGGTGGTGTTTTGAGTAGCTGTGCGATGCCGATATACTGGGAGAGGGAGACAGAAGGTGATTCCCTATTTGTGAGCGTTAGTCACTTCATATACATCTTTTGTATAATACATACCGATCGTTAGTCACTTCATAGTCATGTCTCCGGAGAACACACGGTAGAAACGCAGAAGAGGTGCTACAGAACAATGACTGACACCATCAGAGAAGTCAAAAAACTTCATCGACACGGATGGGAGATCCGGCTCGATGGCGAATGGTCCCCTTCGAATGGTCGGTTGGTCCGGATGATTCGCGACGACCCAAGCGGTATCGGACGGCTCGAACGTGACCTCTATCTCACTCCGAGTGACTACGAGAAGCTCGAAAGTCCGAATACGATCCTCGCGAAATTCGAGGCCATGCTCAAACATACGTAGGTAGTGCGGCAGTTTTCCCGCCTGCGTATCCACTCGACAGCGTTAGACCGAAGTCGCGACTGCCCCGAGTGAGTGATATGGCGCTCCGCGTTCGATTCGTACTGAAACCAACTGTTATTATCAGTTCAATAAATAGTTCATCGAGCGTGCGTATGCGTGGCCAAGGGTCTTATCTAAGCCCCCCCGCGTGATAGCCAGCGTGTACTAAAATGTACGTTTCTTTTGCACGAGAAATAATGGCGCGTGGTTCAGGTGTCTGACAGGTTCGTGCTCGTAATTCTCGAAGAACGTGGTGCCATCGACGAAGTCGTTGCTGCTATCGAAACCGTGTCGAGCGGCGTCGATGCCGTCGTGTTAGACCGTCGTGAAGACCCGCTCACGTATCTCCGAGAACACGATCTCGCAGGCGTGGTCGCTCAGGATCGACCGGGGGAGGCGGCGAGAGTCGAACTGCTGAGAGGGATCCGAGCGATCGAACCACGGATTCCGGTCGTTCTCTGTGACGACGATCCCGACGCCGAGCGTATCAGCGAGGCGCTCGAAGACGGCGCGACGGGATACGTCGATCTGACGCTCGAGTCCGCCTCCGAGGAGATCGCAGAGCGACTCGACGAGGCGATGACGAGTACCGCGGCCGTGACGTCGATCACGGAGAGTGGCGCGCAGTTCGAGTCTATCGTCCGGACGACATCCGACGTGGTGATCACGGTCGACACGGAGAGTACGATCCAATTCGTCAACCCAGCAGTCGAGAGCGTTCTCGGGTACGCTCCGGAAGAATTGATCGGACAGCCGTTCACGGCCATCATGTCCGACGAACTTGCACAGCGCCACAAGCGAGGGATCCGGCGGTATCTCCAAACCGGAGAGCAACGACTCGACTGGGAGTACATCGAGTTGAAGGGGAGTCACAAGAACGGGCACGAAGTGCCGCTCAGCGTCTCGTTTTCCGAGTTCACAGAGGACGATCAGCGATACTTCACCGGCATCGTACGCGACATCACGGATCACAAGCGACGTGAGCAGCGCCTCGAACGGTACGACGCGATCATGCAGACGATCGACGACGGGGTGTACGCGCTCGATGCGAACGACCGATTCATCGCGGTCAACGAAGCCTACGCGTCGCTGGTCGGGTACGACCGCGAGGAACTCATCGGAATGGACGCATCGAACGTCGTCGACGAACGAATCATACTCGAAGCCGAGGAACTCCAATCGAAACTCGAAGACGGCGGCACTGCACACGCCCTCCAGACGGAGTTGCAGACTGCGACGGGCGGAGCAGTCCCCGTCGAGATTCGATTCACACTGTTCCCAACCGGAGACGGCGAATACGGGCGTGTCGGTGTCATCCGCGATGTATCGGAACAACGAACGTTGGAAAATCAGCTGCGGGACGAACGCGACCTCAATCAACAGATCGTCGAGACGAGCCTGACCGGGATCATCGTCTCCGATCGCGTCAACGAGACGGTGTTCTCGAACGCTCGAACCCAGGAGATTCTCGGTCTCCCAGATCAGGAACTGTCCTCGTTCCAACAACTGCTCTCCGAGCGCACGTTTCTCGGCGAGAACGGCGCGCCAGTTCCGGAGTCAGAGCTTCCGTTCCTTCGCATGCAGCACTCCCGAGAGCCGATCTACGGCTACGAACTCGGGATCGAGAAACCGGACCGACAGACGCTGTGGCTCTCTGTCAACGGCGCTTCAGTGACGAACGAGCAAGGCGAAGTGACACACAGGGTATTCACGTTCGAGGACATCACGGAGCAGCGGCGGCGAATCGAACGGCTGGCGTCGCTCAATCAGCTGATGCGAGCGTTGACGACGGCCGAGGCATCTCAGGAGGCCGCAGATATCGCCGCGGCGGCCGCCCGCGACGCACTGTCGCTGCCGGACG
The DNA here is from genome assembly GCA_963715525.1 of Haloferacaceae archaeon. Taxonomy (GTDB): domain Archaea; phylum Halobacteriota; class Halobacteria; order Halobacteriales; family Haloferacaceae; genus MFD01721-c6. Next base: position 2,147,103 of record OY970248.1, on the reverse strand, counting down.
TCGTCATTGCGCTCTACGACGACGAGACCGGAACGTTGCAGTCGGTGACGCAGGGAGCGGACGGGCGGCAGTTGGACGCCACGATCCTCGGCGATCACGGAAGGGATATCGCGTGGGAGTCGTTTGCGAACGGCGAATCGAAGATCTACGACGACTTCGCGGAGGCGACGTCTGCGGAGACGCCGGTCGAGATGAGGAGTGTCGTCGTCCTCCCGCTCGGCAAGCATGGGGTGTTCATCACCGCGTCGCCTGAGCCAAACGCCTTCAGCGACTCGGATATCTATCTCGCGGACATCCTCGGTTCGAACTTACAGTCGGCGTTCGATCGAACCGAACGGGAGCAGTCGCTTCGTTGGCAACGGAACATGTTACGCGAGCGTACCGAGCGCCTCGAACGGCTCGACCGAACGAACAGGATAATTCGAGACATCACGCAAGCGCTGCGGGAGGCGACGTCGCGCGAGGAGATCGAAGGCGCCGTCTGCGCGAAAATCGCCAACTCCGATCCGTATCGCTTCGCGTGGATTGGACGGTACGACCGATTCGACGACGAGATTACGCCCGTCGCGTCGGCGGGTGCCGGTCAAGGGTATCTAGACGAAATCGCCCGTCACAACGAGACGATTTCGGGAGAGCAGGGGCCGGCCGGAAACGCCGTCCGGACCCGCGAACCACAGACAATCGAACACATTCGAACCGCCCCACCGCTCGAGCCGTGGCGCGAAGCCGCCCTCCGCAGAGGGTATCGCTCCGTCGTCGCCGTTCCGCTCGTCTACGGAGACACGCTTCACGGCGTGCTGAGCATCTACGCGGGTAACTCGGACGTCTTCGACGATGTCGAACGACGCGTGTTGAGAGAATTGGGCGAGACGATCGGATACGCCCTCAACGCGCTCGATCGGAAACGGGCGCTCGTCAGCAAGCAGTCCATCGAGTTGGAGTACTCGATCCCACGGGGGGCGAGCCAGTCCCTCGGGTTCATCGAACACCTCGGAAACTCCTTCGAGTACGAAAACATCGTCCAGCGGTCCGACGGGCGACTCCACCTGTTCTTCTCAGTTCGGGACACGACGGCCGACCTCATCACCCAGTCGAGCACACAATCGCTCGACGTCGAATCGGTTCGACTGATCACCGAACACGACGGGAAGTATCTCTACGAGTGTCTGCTCGCCCGCTCGTCGTTGCTCTCTTCGCTCCTCGACCGGGGCGTCGTCGTCCGATCGATCGGCGTCGACGAACACACCGTACGGCTCCGAATACGCGTTCCATCCGATGCGAACGTCCGGAACATCACGTCGACCATCGTCGACACGTCACCGAGCGCGGAACTGGTGTCCAAACGCAAGCGCGACGAGCCGATCATGACCCGCCACGAATTCGAATCCGAGTTCGAACAGCGACTGACCGAGCGACAGCGGAACGTGTTGCAGACGGCGTACTTCAGCGGCTTCTTCGAGTGGCCGCGAGAGACGACCGGGCAGGAACTAGCCGAGATCCTCGACGTGTCGCAACCGACCGTGAACCGTCACATGCGGGCGGGTGAACGGAAGTTGTTCGAGATGCTGTTCGGCGAGCGATAGCTGTCAGTTTCACAGTTTACAGGGGAATCGGGTGAGCGGGTTATATGCTTGCCCTCGGTCGCTTAGTTCGTCGCGGCCCACCACTCCACTGAGGTACCGCAGGCGACTGCGCGCCCTCGGTGTTACGAATGACAGTTGGTCCGTACGAAAGTCAAGATCCGCTTCGTGATCGTCTGAGCGAATATGAAGAGAATGGTACCGTATTTACAATAATCGAAGACCAGCAGAACGTGAACGCATGGATTCGGTCGACGTACGCCGTTCCGGTCGACCAGTAGGTGACCGTGCAAAGCGGTGCTGTTCGACCGTGAGAACAGATCGTCTGGTCGTGCCCGTCTTCTCTCTCAGTTCGAGGATACGTGGTTACCGATTAGTGAGCACATTACAGGAGGGAACCGGCGAATTCACCGTCACTCGTCCTTCGCTGTGGACGATAACTTCGCATTCGAGGAGAGAGAATCGAAGCTCACCACCCAGTCGTCGAGAGCCGTTCGCCTTCTTCTGAAACACCTGTTCGAGTCCGTCGGGGTCGACGACGTCGTACAGTCGTGTCTCAGTCTGCGCCAGATCCGTTCCGATCGCCTCTGAGATCGCCTCCACGACGGCCATCACTAGACGATCCGGTTCCGCAGATCGCTCCACGGTATGTTCTCGGGCACCATGTACAGAGATCCAGACATTCCACGTAGTTGGATACTCACGCTAAGTCTATAATCAACCGTCGTGGGAGTCGCGATATATGTATTAACGAACGTCAGTTCGGCAGAGCATCGACTCGACGGCCGGTCTCAGCCCGAGGTTCGTCGAGCGGTCGTCGTTCGGCGAGTCGACGTACTACTCGACGAGCGCGAAGCGTGGTCGACGTACTGTATCTGAACCCGTACGTGCTGGTTCGACCGAACCGATATCTGTCGTTCCAGCGTAGAGATGAGGTTCGGATACGCCGTCCCGGACGGCCGAGAGATGACCACGGTCACGCTCGTCGGCTGACTGACGAACGGACCGCCGGTGTAGCCTAACTGAATGCTTACCAGCGACGCGTGGCGGTACTGCGGTCGTGATAACGTATCGCTGACGGCGTGGTTGACCGATCGTTCCAATTTGACCTGTTCGTAGGTCGGAATCGCCGCGCCGACGACGAACGCGACGGCGACGAGGAGGACGAAGAGTGCGGTGAGCGTCCCAAGGGCGCTCGGACGCGACGGCCAAAGCGAGCCTTTCGGCCGGTACCCGAGCGCGTAGAGCGTCCCGACGACGGCGACGTTAATGGCGACGACGTTCATGACGAGCAGCGTGAGCGCGCCGACCGCGACGGTAGGGTTCCCGGTGGCGATACCGACGCCGACGGCGGCCGCGGCGGGAATGAGCGCGATGGCGACGGCGACGCCCGCGAGCCCGATCGGGAACGCCGTCGCGAGCGCGAGCGCACCCGCTGCACCGGAGGCGAGCGCGAGGACGAGTCCGGTGAGCGACGGTGAGATTAACGCCGAAATCTGGTCGATCTGTGCGACTCGGACGTCCGGAGAGACGATGTAGTTCGCCGTGAACAACCACGTGAGCGCGCCGGCACCAACGATCGCGAGGACCATCCCGAGCAACTGGGCGACGAACGCGTCCACGACGACGCGGCGTTCGCCCGTCAACAGGCCGATGTTGGTCGAGAGGACCGCACCCACGAACGGAGAAACCACCATCGCGCCTGCGACGGCTAACGCCGAATTTTGCAGCAGTCCTATCGTCGCGATGACGGTGCTGAGGAGCGCCATCGCGACGTACGCGGTCCGATTGGGCATCGCGTCGAGCGCTTGCGCTCTGATCTCCTCGTAGGCGATCGTGTCGTGGTTCCCGTTCTCGTTCGCGTACCTATCCTTGAGTTCTGAAAAGTGAGGTGTCGTCACGGCTTCGGCACCCGTGACGACCATGTACCGATCCTCGGGAAGCCCACACTCGTGAAGGTCGTTCAACACGGATTCGACAGCCTCCGTCGGCAGCGGGAACCGGATCAGCGAGGCGGTTTCGTCGTCGGCCACTGCCGTTCTGACGAAGTCGATGTCCCCCTCTCGGAGCGTTTCGAGGACGGCCCGCTCTTGGTCCTCGGAGACGAGGATCTCGACGTAGCGCATGCGTCGGTTACGCGGGCGGGGATGGTAATAATCGACTATCGAGAGCGCGACAGGAGCACTCAGTCGAGGAACGGACCCGAGTCGCCCGGTGTGACGTCTTTCGACCCACCGCTGCGGACGACGTGACCGTACTTCAGCAGTGCGACGAAGAACGCACCCCCGATGGCGTTACCCATCGTCGCCGACACGAGGAAGCGTACGTACCCGAGGAGGGTTATGTCGCCGCCCGCGAACAGCCCCATCAACACCTCGACGTTACCCGCGATGCAGTGTGGGAGGTGAGCTAGCCCGATGGCGGCCGTCACGATGACGATGACGAGGAGGCGGCTGGTGGTGTCGCGGGCGGCGGCGATGAGCCACGTCAGGAGGCCCATCAGCCACCCGGCGAGGACGGCGCTGCCGACGATCACCCACGCCGCATGGTCGACGAGCGGCTTGGCGATGTCGACGAACACCGAGGGGTGGGCGACGCCGAGCGGCGGCGCAAGGAGGACAGCGAACGCCGCGAAGAGCGCCCCGCCGACGATGTTGGCGACGTAGACGAGCCCCCAGAGGCGGGCGAGCGACCGAAGCGTCGCTTGCCGGTCGAGGACCGGGAGTACTGCCACGGTGGTGTGTTCTGTGAACAGCTCGGAGCGTCCGAGAACGACGAATACGAACCCGAGACTGTACATGAACGCCATCAGCAGTTCGGTTACGGACTTCGGGAGCGAGCCAACCATGAGCGCCGACATCACCGCCATCAAGAACGGGCCGAAGCCGATATCGAGCCCAGCGGACAGTCCGGAGAGGAGGAGTCCGGTTGCGGGTCGTCGGAGTTCTTCCAGTCCCGTCTCGATCGCCTGTGCGAGGATGTCCTGGTACGGTTTCGGAGCATCGTCGGGGCGGAGCGGAGAGAAAGACATGAGCGCGTACGTACGGGTGGAGAGGGCAAGAGCGTTGAGCCCGAGGAGCGGATCAGCCCACAACGGTCGAGTAGAGCAGCCAGACGTTGAGGACGATGATGATGCCGATGACGGCGCCGAGAACGACCGATGTGCTCGTGCGGTTGCGGAACGACGCCATCAGTCCCTCCTCCCGGGTGAACCAGAGCAGGGGGATGAGGACGAACGGGAGTTCGAAGCTCAGTGCGACCTGCGAGGCGACGAGAACGCTGGTCGGGTCGAGCCCGATCATGACGACGGCGAGGCTGGGGACGAGCGTGACCGACCGGCGGAGCCAGACGTTGATGTTGAGGTCGAGGAATCCGTCCATCACGGTCTGGCCGGCCATCGTCGCGACGAGCGACGACGAGAGCCCGGCGGCGATGAGTGCGATCCCGAAGGCGAGGCTCGCGTTCCCGCCGAAGACACCCGAGAGAGTCCGATACGCTTCTTCGAGCGTGCTGATGCCCGTCCCCTGGAGCGCCGCCGCGGCGACGATGAGCATCGCGGCGTTGACGAACATCGCGCCGAAGAGCGCCAGCGCCGTGTCGACGCTCTCGAAGATGAAGTGACGGCGGTGGACGTCGTCGGAGTCGCCGTTCGTCTCGATGAGTCGCTTCCGTCGATCCTGGACGATGTAGGGGTGGAGGTAGACGCTGTGGGGCATCACGGTCGCACCGAGGATACCGATCGCGACGTAGAGCGCCGCGGAGTCAGGGATGCTCGGTGCGAGTCCGGTTACGATCTGTCCTCCGGTCGGTTGCGCGAGCACCATCTCGAAGACGAACGCGAGCGCGATGACCCCGACGAGCGACATGATCGTCAGCTCGATCCAGCGAAAGCCCTTCTTGTGCGCGGTTCTGACGCCGAGCAGCGCGAACGAACTCACACCGGCGAGTATCGCGCCCGCCCAGAGCGGGAGCGTGAAGACGAGGCTGAACCCGATGGCCGCACCGATGATCTCCGCCATGTCCGTCGCGATCATCGCTAGCTCGGCCGCAGCCCACAGGACCAAGACGATAGAGCGTGGAAGTCGCTCACGACAGAGTTGCGCGACGCCTTTGCCGGTGGCGATGCCGAGTTTCGCTGCGATGATCTGGATGCCCATCGCCATGGCGCTGGCGAGGACGATGACCCAGAGAAGGGCCGTTCCGTACTTGGCACCGCCGGAGATGTTCGTCGCCCAGTTACCGGGGTCCATGTAGGCGACACTGATGATAAATCCGGGGCCGAGATACGAGAGAAGTTCTCGGAGATTGGATTCAGTGAGTTTCTGAAACATATATTTGGAAGCTCCGTTGGGGCAGTCGGTCCAGTTCGAGCCGACTGACCGGCACACCAGTCGATCGACCGGTGTCGTTACACACTCTGAATTAGTCGTGGTGGAATATAAATTTTGATGCGTCTAAATCTCTTCGAGCGAGATCGCGGACAAGTCCTTATAGCCTCGGCACGTAGTCGAATGCGTGGTAAACGACGACCTCAGCGACATTTCGGGACTCCCGTCTGACCTCGGTATCGAGGACGACCTCCGACGGAGTCAGCAGACGCTCAGTGTGCACGTCGACACCCGCCGGTACGGAAAACCGATGACGATCGTCGAAGGCTTCGAAGGCGACGACGGACTCCGTGAACTGGCGTCCACGCTGAAGCGCAAACTCGCATGCGGTGGCACCGTCGAAGGCGACACCATCGAACTACAGGGTAATCACAAAGCCCGCGTCCCCGACATCCTCCGAGAAGAAGGCTTCGTCGTCGAGGCGTAAGCGAGCCCCGAAAGGGACCGAACCGACTCCGAACGTCGCCCGCTACGAGTCGGGCGACCACCGGACGAATCGTTTCCGTTTTTGCAGGTGCGTCCCGCCGATTAGTGCGAACTGTGTCGGTGGCGACGAGTCGGCTTCGAGTGCGGCCTCATGACCGTATCTTTTTATTCAACCCGTGTGAGTTCTCGGGGTCTGAGCACCCTCCATCGGAGAGTAGTGATGAGTAAGATTATGTGACCTCCTTCTGGTGTTTTAGACATCGCTACTTTCTGAGCCCATCGAACGGGCTCAGTCGACAGAGAGACCCAAGATGGTACGTTTTGAATCACAGCGGCAGGAGCTCTACGAAGAGTTCCTAATGGAGCTCTCTTCTCAAATCGAGACCCAACGCGGTGACGCTGTCTCCCCCGAGTTGACGCACGGTATCGCTCACGACGACGGATACGACGAAGCCGATTTCGTCATCGAGGTCACGATCGGGACAGACCTCGAAGAGACGATCGTTCTCATGGCTTCCGAGATCGAGGACGACGAGCGGGTGCCGCTCTCAGATATCGAAGACGGAGCGGCGCGGACCCGCGCGCGGAGATACGCATCGAGTGCTGAGACGGGGACGTATTTCGGCGTCACGGACGGCGACCTGCTGTACGTCGAATCGCTCTCTCCCGATGTCGGATTCGAGGCGACCACGTCGCTCGGCGCTCTCCCCGATCTGATCGGGGACATACTCGAAGAAGAACATCGGATCAAAGCTTCCGAGGACTTCGTCTCCGAACTCGGTGAGTATTACGAAGACCTCACGCCGCACGTTCGAGAGACGCTCTCCCGTCGGTTGGAATCCGACTCCGAATTCGAGGAGGAACTCCGCGCGTCTCTCGCCCCGACAGGGATGGATTACGAAGAAGGCGTGGAGATACCCGAAACCACCGTGGGGATGCTTTCGCGGCAAGCGACGTACCTCCTCATCGACAAGATACTGTTCTACCACCTCATCCGCGAAAACGAAGGGAGTCTCCGAGAGGAACTCGACACGGAACTCGCAGACCCCGTGTTCGACGGACTCGACGACCCGTTCCCGTCTCCAAGTGGCGAATTCGGCGAGGCGTGGGCAAGCGACTTCTGGGGGGAGTTGGTGCGGAGGTTCGACCGGGTTCAGGAAGTTGACTACGAACCGATCTTCGATCCGACCACGTCGCCACTCAACTCCCTCGAATTCGGAGACGACCCCGAGGCGTGTCTCGTCATCCGGGAGGTGATGGACTACCTCTACGGAGTGAGCGATCTCTCGAAGTTGTTCGATGGTCCGCTTCTCGCGAAGATGTACGAGGGCTTGATCCCCCCGGACGTCCGATGGCAGTGGGGTCAGACTTACACGCCGCCCGAGATAGCGCGGCTTATCACGCAGTGGACCGTGAGAGACGGGGACGACACGGTGCTGGACCCCTCTTGTGGGACCGGCCGTTTCCTCACTTCAGCATACGAGCGCCTCGCAGACCTTCGCGGGGTGGAACTCGGCGAAGAGCACCAAGCGATCCTGAATCAGATACACGGTGTCGACCTCAACCAGTTCCCCGCACACCTCGCAGCGATGTCGCTCATCGCGAAGAGCCTGCAGTCTGTCACGACAAACATCAACGTCGACGTTCGAGACTTCTTCGCTGTTTCCGATGGAGACCAGTCGGACCTAGCTTCGTCCGACTCACGGATTCTCTCGGGGAGTGAACACGGAGGGCGGTCGTCCGACTCCGGGCCGGAACGATCGTCCCGAGAGCCGATCGGCAGGAAAGACGCGATTTTGATGAACCCACCCTACACGCGCCAAGAGGCGCTCGGCGGTGAATACAAGGACGCGGTTCGTGAACGCGCCCTCGCGGGGCTCGGAACGGACGGCAACGCGCTCGAGATGGACCGGCAAGCCGCCTTCTACGTCTACTTCATGACCTATGCGACGAAGTTCGTCGAAGACGACGGCCGAATCGGGATCATCGTTCAGAACTCGTGGATGGATGCCCGATACGGCAAAGACGTCCAGAAGTTCCTCCTCGAAAACTACCGCGTCAGCGCAGTAATCGGCACTCAGCGGGATCGGATGATCGAGAACGCGGATGTCAATACCGTTATCCTGTTTCTCGAGCGGGAAACTGACCCCGTCGCTCGGGAACGGAACGACGTCAAGTTCGTCCAACTCAAACGCGGTCCCGGCTGGTTCGAGCGAAACTACGGATTCGACCGACTGCTCGAACTCATCGACGAACGCGACGAGTACCTCGACGACGACTTTCGGATCGTTAGCCGGACGCAGAAGTACCTCGAAAACCAGAACAAGTGGGGTCGGTTCGTCCGCGCTCCCGACGTCTACTTCGAGGAAGTCGCCGAACTGCTCACGAAGCGACTCGAAGACATCGCAGACGTCAGTCTCGGGTTGACGTCCGGGTTGAACAGCTTCTTCTACCTCAAACCGGAGGACGTCGAAGAATGGAGTCTCGAAGACGAGTACCTTCGTCCACTGATAAAGTCGCCTCGCGAGTGCAACCGATATCGAATCGACCCGAACGACCTCAGCCGGTTCGTTCTCGACGTTCAGGAGCGCAAGTCGGATTTGAAGAACACGAACGTGCTCGACTACATCGAACACGGTGAGTCGGAGGGCGTTCCCGACCGCCCCTTCTTCCGAGGGGAATCGGCTGCAGACTGGTACCAGAAGACGATGCACAACGCGTCGCTGTTACAACCGTACAACGTCAGCGAACGCCACTTCATGTGCATCAACGAGGTGGACGCCTGCGTCGACAAGCGCCTCGTGTGTCTCGACACGAACGAGGGGATCGATCCCGATCTGGTGTTCTGTTATCTCAACTCGACACTCGGAATCCTCGTAAAGGAACTGTTCGGCCGTGTCTCTCTCGGAGAGGGTGCATTAGATAATTCAGTCACTGACTCTCGAACGATGCCCGTAATCGACCCAAAACACGTCCATGAGGAGCACATCCAAAAGCTTCGGGACGCAGCAACCGAGTTGAAGCGGCGCGAGATACGAGATATCTACGGTGAACTTGGGGCAGAATCGCCCACCGAACTGTCGATAGATCAGGTGACCGAAGACCGCCGCGCAGTGGACAAAGTATTCATGGAAGATATCTGTGGGCTCTCGAAGCGCGAACAGCTGCAGATCTATCGGGGGGCGCTTCGCTTGGTTCGGGACCGTATCGCGAAAGCAAACAGTGCTAACTGATTGCAGCTACGAACCGATCGGCACTCCAAACCGATCGACGGCCGGTTCACGGAGAGCTGCGACCGATTGCGAGAGCCGCTCACGGACCGTCTCGGACGAGATGCGAACAGCGCTCGGTGATGAGCAGCGACGAGTCCTCAGAACCCTTCGCGGAGGAACACGTCGGTCTCGGGGAACATCGCCGACAGTGTCCCGCGGGCCTCGTCGTCTTCGACGGTCAGGTCGCCGTACCGCTCTAGCGTCTCGACCGGCAGGAACCCGGCGACGAGTTGTGACAGCGCACCGATCTCGACGCGCACGTCGGGGTCGGACCCGGTCGGGCGACACGTCGCACCCTCGCCGTCGACCGTGAGTTCGAAGACGCAGTCGTTCCACTCGCACGCCTCGTCTTCGACGTCGAGGATCACGTTCCCCTCGGCGTCGGCCGGGAAGTCGAGTTCCGGGATGGCGGCTTCGAGGTCGACGATCCGGAACATCGGACCGGGACGTACTTCGAGGTCGGCCGCGCGCGGATCGGAGAGCGTCTCTAGCAGCGAGGTGTCGACGGGACTGTCGATCCAGATCCGCTCGACCTGTGAGTCGTGGTCGCGACAGAAGCGGTAGAGCTGCCTGCGAGCCTCGTCGTCAGCGTGTGCGAACTCCCACACGCGCATCGTCTTCCCGTCGTCGCCGTCGCCCTCCTCGACGGAGTAGACGACGTATCCGCGGACGTCCCCCTCGTCGTCTTCCCAGGCAGTGACGTACGGGTCTTTGCGCCACCCAGAGAAGATACGGTGTCGCCACCAGCCCTCCGTCCGGTCGACCGCGAGATCCTCCGACGCCCACGCTTCGTACGCGGGGACGAGCGACTCGTACTGGTCGGCGTCGACGCGTCGGAACCGGCCGGCGGGGTCTGCCGCCACGTCACTCAGCTCTGATGGGGAGAGCGTCGTCTTCGCGTACTTGGAGACCATCGCGTACCCGAATCGACGGTAGAAAGCGTACTTGAACGGCCAGAGCGCGGCGAAATAGATTCCCGCGTCGTGGAATTCCTCGTGGAGTCGACTCAGTAGCTCGGAGATGTGGCCCTGTCGACGCGTCTCCGCCGGGGAGGCGACGGCGGAGACGCCACCGACCGAGTGCCAGTTGCCGCGAACGTGCGCGGTGAAGTCGTAGTAGCCACAGACGGCCGCGATATCGGCTTCGTTCAGTCCGTTCGCGTCCTCTCCGTCGTCTCTGCTGTCGCCGTCGTTTGTGCCACCGGAGCCTAATTGCTCGTCACGGCGCTCCCGTGGGTCGTAGAGGGCACGGATCTCGAAGATGTCCGGTCGATCCGGCTCCTCTTCTTCGAGTTCCTGACCTTGCTCGGGGCGGAAGGCGTACTGCAGCATCCGACGGAACGCCTCGTAGTGCTCCTCCGGGAGCGGTCGGTAGTCCATATCCCGACCAGTACGGAGCCGATATTATCAGTAGTGGTGCAGTGCGTGTCATATTCACACACATCGTAGCGACCTCGAGTCCGACTGAATACGTCGGAAGTGCGAGGGACCACCAACCTGCATGGAACCGAGTCATTGAGGGTGCTGCGGTGCAGAGAGGGATTCATGAGCGAGACTCGCAACCAGAAACTCGGGGAGGCGTTATCCACGGGATTCCTGCTCCTCCTCGGGATCGTGGGCACGGGGTTGCTGAGCAGTTATTTCGAGAATCACGGATACCCGATCGTAGGCGAAGCGATCTTCGTCCTCGGCTACGGCACGATGGTGCTGGCGCTCTGGTGGATCTGGATCCGACCGATCGACTTCGAGGGGCCACTCTGATCGTACGACGCCTGAGGGACCGCAGATCGTGCGACGAACGACTGACGACGACGCTCCGCTAGCTTTTTGCTCCGACTCCAGTAACCTCCGGACATGATTACGGTGAGGGCTCCGGCGACGAGCGCGAACCTTGGGAGCGGTTTCGACGTCTTCGGCGTGGCCCTCGACCGACCGGCGGACTTCGTCCGCGTCGAGAAGGCCGACCGAACGACTATCGAGGTGACCGGCGCTGGCGCACAGTACATCCCCGAAGATCCGAAGCAGAACACCGTGGGTGCCGTCGCAGAGGAACTCGACGCGCCCGCTCACATCAGAATCGACAAGGGCGTCCGCCCGGCGTCCGGACTCGGTTCGTCGGCCGCTTCGGCGGCCGCGGCAGCCGTCGCCCTGAACGAGCTCTACGACCGTAGGCTGACGCGCGAAGAACTCGTCCCCGTCGCGGGCGAGGGCGAAGCCGTCGTCTCCGGAGAGGCCCACTTCGACAACGTCGCCCCCGCGTTGCTCGGCGGGTTTACCATCGCGACCGGCCGCGGCGTCACCGCGATCGACGCCTCGATTCCGTTGGTGACCTGCCTCCCCGAGATCGCCGTCTCGACACGCGACGCCCGCCGAGTCGTCCCCGAGGAAGCGTCGATGACGGACATGGTTCACACGGTCGGACGTGCGGCGACGCTGACCGCGGGGATGTGTCGCGACGACCCCGAACTCGTCGGGAGCGGCATGCACGACACGGTCGTCACCCCCGCCCGCGCCGCGTTGATCAACGGCTACGACGCCGTCCACGAGGCCGCGATCGAAGCGGGCGCGACGGGCGTCACAGTCAGCGGCGCGGGACCGAGCGTCATCGCCGCCTGCTACGACGAGGACCGTCGCGACATCGCCGCCGCGATGGTCGCTGCGTTCAAGGAGTCAGGAATCGACTCGCGTGCCTACCAGACGCGGGTGGGTCGCGGCGCGGAACTGCTCTGACGAGCCACGACCTGGCTGCCACGTGAGAGCGCTCTCACCTCCAGACAAGATTCGCACCCGTGAACCGCTCGCTCGTGGGTGTGTCGTGTGCTACCGTGGGATAGGACATTCGATGGCTAGAGGCCCGCTATCGTCCGTCCGAGAAGAGTTATCAGTATCTCGGAAGTATCTTTGACCATGGAACGCGCACTCGTCGTCACCGCACCGACAGCCAGCAGCGAACAACTTCTCCGAGAGGCCGGCGAGACCGCCGCCGCGTCCGGCAGCGAACTGGTCGTCCTCGCGGTCACGCCCGAATCGGAGTACGAAGAGCGCCAGAGCGCCATCGCCGGACTCGGCAGCGCCGACGTGGTCTACACGCTCGAACAGGCCGAGCAATCGGCCAGCCAGCGCGCTCGGAGCGCCGCGGTCGAAGCCTTCGCCGACCTCGACGTGGACTACCACACCGTCGGAGTCGTCGGCCGAGAAGCGGACCAGATCCTCCGCGCCGCCAAGGCGTACGACTGCGATCACCTCTTCATCGCCGGTCGCCGCCGCTCACCGACCGGAAAGGCGCTATTCGGCGACTTAGTCCAGCACGTCATGCTCAACTTCGATGGGCCGGTAACCGTGTTGCTCGCCGACCGCGACGAAGCGTAGAGTCGTCTCGATAGTCGAAACGAAGCACGGAGTTCGACGAACGATCGGAAAAAGCAGCGATTCTCTTTTGTGTCGCGGCGGGTCTACGAGACCCGCGAGCCGACCAGTTGACGCAGACGAGAGGTGATACCGATCGCACCTTTCGCCATGATGACCGTACTCTTCGCCTGCCGGCCGACTTCCTCGGGGACGGCCCCGAAGACGAGTTGGTTCAGCAGGCCCTCGCGGGACGCTCCGATGACGGTGAGGTCGTAGCCGTCGGAGAAGTCCACGATGGCTTCGATGACGTCGTCGCTCTCGACGATGTGTGACTCCGTCGGGACGTCATCGAACAGTTCGGACGTCTCTTCGAGCGTCTTTTCGGCTCTCGACCGGCGTTCGCTGTCCGCGTCGCTCGGGATCACCTGCAGGAGGTCGACCGACGCCTCGTTGACCCGCGCGACGGCGCGAGCGATGCGGGCCGTCGCCTCGGTGTGCGGGCCGCCCGCCGTCGGAAGGAGGATCTTCTCGGCCGTGCTGTCGGCGTCGGGCGCGATGCGCTCGACGTACACGTCGCACGCGGCATCGGTGACGACGTCGTCAACGTTGCTCCCGAGGACGACCTCTTGGCGTCGCGAGCGGTTACCCCAGCCCATGAACACGGCGTCGCTTCGCTCCTGTTCGATCGTGTTGAGGATGGCCTGTGAGATGTCGTGGCCGATTCGGATCCGACCGCTGACGGGGACGCCCATCTCCTCTGCGTACTGCATGGCTTCGTTCAGTACTTCGCGTTGCTTGGGGACGAAGTCGCGGCCCTCCGAGAGCGGCGTCTGCTGCGGAACGGTGATGACGGACACGAGGAGGAGTTCCCCGTCGTTGTCGAGCGCGAGGTCGCTCGCACTTCGAACGAGTTGCTTCGCGTGCGCGGGGTTCGCGATCGGAACGACGACCTGGTAGTCGCGGTTCGCGGCCGCCTCCTCGCTAATGATGGTCGGAGCCTGTTCTTCCATCCGTTCGAGTTCGCCCTTCTGCGAGTAACCGTAGTAGACGGCGATCCCGATAGCGAACCAGGCGGCCATCGTGACGAGCGCCACGAACCCCTGCGAGTTCTCGCCCGAGAAACCGGGCTGAAGACCGAGCGCACTCAACAGGAACGGCGCGAGCAGCAGCTGGAAGATGACACCGAGTATCGGTATCGTAGGCACGAACGGGATCTCGAACGGTCGTTCGAGGTCCGGCCGGTTGCGACGCATCGCGATGACCGCGATGTTCACCATCGAGAACAGCAGGAGGAACATCACGCTGGAAGACGCGGCGACGGCGTTGATCGGCAGCGCGACCGCCATCGCGGCGATGATGATCGCGGAGACGACGATCGAGATGTACGGCGAACGTGTGTCCGGGTGGATCGCCGACAACTGCTCGGGGAGGAGATTATCTCTGCCCAGCGAGAAAGCGATCCGGCTCGACGCGTACAGCGTCGCGTTCAGCGCGCTCATCGTCGCGGCCAACCCGGCGATGAGCAGGAGCGGAAGCCCGTACGGGACGAACTGTCCGGCGGCTTGGATCAACCCGAGTTCTCCCATCTTGCCGAGGATCACGTACGTCGGTGTATTTGTACTTGCACCCGACATCCCGGCGAGATCGAGGACGTGCTGGGTCACGTCGACACCGCCGAGTGCGGCGAACGCGACGAGGATATAGATCGGGATGACGACGACGATCGAGTAGAAGATTGCCTTCGGGATGTTGGTCCCCGGATCGATGACCTCCTCACCCGACTGGACGATGATGTCGTACCCCTCGAAGGCGACGTAGGTGAACCCCATCGCCGCGAGGACGCCCGAAACACCCATCGGGAAGAATCCACCCTGTCCGCCGAAGAACGTGCTCGTCCAGTGTGGGTTCTTGAACGTCGCCAGCCCACCGAAGACGACGAAGACGCCGAGGATGATGATCTTCGCTGTGGTGATGACGATGCCGATGGTCCCCGTCTCCTCGGCCCCTCGGAAGTTGATGTACCCGAAGAGTAGGATGACGGCCGCTGCGAGTAGTTTCGCCAGCAGATGCTGATGGATGCCGAACAGGACGAGACCTTCCGTACTACCGTTGACGATGACACTGACGAAGGTCATGAAGAACACCCCGAACGTCACGGAGTACAGCGAGCAGGCGACCGCCTGTGCGAACCAGTTCGTCCAGCCCGTGTAGAACCCCCACGGTCGCGGGAGGGCTTCGGAGACCCAGTTGTACGCACCCCCGGAGCGCGGGAACGATGCCCCGAGCTCCGCGTACGACATCGCCGTGAACGAGGCGACGATGCCGTTGAGGAGGAACGCGAGCATCAGTGCCGGTCCCGCCAGTCCCGCTGCCTGTCCCGTCAGTGCGAACACACCGGCACCGATCATCGCACCGATGCCGATCATCGTAATGGGCAACAAGCCCATGTCGCGGGAGAGTTCGGTCTCAACGCCGCCGCTGCCGCCACCGCCACCGCCACCCGCTGAGGCCGACTCACCAGTTGCTTCTGCAGAACCGTCAGTCATTGCCCCGGAGTTCACGCGGAACCGCTAAAAGTCTACTTCTCTCTGCGGATCTCGTAATCGAGACCCCGCCTCCACCTACTTAGACGCCACGGCCCTGGAGTTTCTCTTCCTCTGACATGCCGGTGTTCGACTGGCCTTTCATCCCCTTGCCGATACCGGCGGCGATGTCGGCGAGTCGATCAGGGTCGTCCCAGTTGTTGACGGCCTCGACGATCGCGTTACCCATCTTGACAGGGTCCTCCGCGCCGAAGATGCCCGAGCCAACGAAGATGCCGTCACAGCCGTGGTGCATCATCAGCGCCGCGTCAGCGGGCGTGGCGATGCCGCCAGCGGCGAAGTTGACGACCGGGAGCCGACCCATCTCGGCGGTCTCGTGGACCAGTTCGGCCGGTGCTTCGTTCTCGCGTGCCCACTTCTCGCGCTCCTCGAACGTCTTGCCCTCCAGTTCGCGGATGCTGCCCTTGATGGCCCGCTGGTGGGTCACGGCCTGGTTGACGTCGCCGGTTCCGGCCTCGCCTTTCGTACGGATCATCGCCGCGCCCTCGTCGATACGACGGAGCGCTTCGGGGAGGTTGCGCGCGCCGCAGACGAACGGCGACGTGAACCCGCGCTTGTCGATGTGGTACTCGTCGTCGGCGGGCGTGAGCACTTCGGACTCGTCGATCATGTCGACGCCGACGGACTCCAGAATCTGTGCTTCGGTGTGGTGCCCGATGCGGGCTTTACCCATAACCGGGATCGAAACCTCGTCGATGATCTCGGTGACTCGTGCGGGGTCGGCCATCCGCGCGACGCCGCCGCGCTTTCTGATGTCGGCCGGGACGGCCTCCAACGACATGACCGCCACCGCGCCAGCGTCCTCGGCGATTCGGGCCTGCTCGGAGTCGACGACGTCCATGATGACGCCGCCCTTCTGCATCTGCGCAAATCCTCGCTTCACCAGCTCGGTTCCGCGCTTGAGCGTTTCTAGATCGAGTTCCTCTGGCATACGCGTGGCTTGGAGCGAGGGCACTTGAAGGGTTGCGATCCGTTAATCGGTCGCACTCGGATCAGTTCGGAAGATTCTGTCGAAATACTGAATTGAGGATCCGTTCCCGCGGTGGTGCCGAGTACGGAGGATGTGTCGGTCACGCTACTTCCCAGTTCTCGGTAGTACTTACTGGCCAGCAGATTCCTGAGCAAGTATCGTCGTCACCGTCGGGCACGGACGACAAGCGTGTCGGCAATGTGGTCTCCGATTCGCTGACGGTCCTCGCTAATCAACATGACAACGAGACCGAGCGCGTAGCTGAGAATCCCGTCTATAATTCGAAGGAGATTGCGAACGAGCGCTTGCCGATACGTAATCGAACTCCCGTCGCGGCTGACCACGACAACGCCAGCGAGTCGTTTTCCCAGGGTTTGGCCAGTTCTTCCCTCAAGGAGGATATAATAGCCAAACAACCCGATCGGCATACCGAGATAGACACCTACGGACGAACGTAACAAGACTGCGAATCCAAATCCGAGTATCACTCCGATAATGAGCGAGAGAGTGTAGTCGAGGATGAATGCGCCGACTCGGCCGAGGATAACGTCGTCTTGTGTGCCGGGGTAGCCAGGGGATGATTCAGTCATAGAGGGTGTCAACAATCAAGTGTAATAAGTCTTCTATGAACTGAGAGAGTCCGTAGTAACACGGTATCTTTGCATACCCACGTAGCGGTTCGGGCCGACCGTCATGACGAATATGCGCTCCGTATTCAACAGGTCAGTTCTGACAACTTCTATAGCTACGAACAGAGCCGGTGAAAGGCGTTCGAGACGACCACGAACGCCTCCGTGCTCTGGGCTCTGGGACCTCGTTTCGGTTCTCGTTTCTTCGTTTCACCGAGTCGCTCCGGTCCTTACTTCGTCTCGTGCATCGCCGCCGACGGACGGCTACGCCGACCCGTTCCGTAGCGTCGCGTTCACGTAGTACTGCGAGGGCACGCGGTTCGGGAGGTAGGCCGCCCCGCCGTTGCAGGTCCGCGGGTCGGTGCAGGCTTCGAGGTACGGCGTGAGGGAGGCACGCGTCCCGTTCCGATAGCCGACCGGGAGGCGTGACTCGTAACTGAACCCGACACTCGGGGCGGTCTCGACGTAGACCGTCGTGGTCACGTCGTCACTCGCGTTCACCGGGATCGACGTCGAACCGCTCGAACTCGCGGCGTCGATATCGTCGCCGACGCGGACGCGCGAATCGGTCACCGTCAGTGTGATCGTGTGGTTCCCCGGCGTCGCGTTCAGGTCGTAGTACGCGTGGCCCGACGAGGAGGCGACGCGGACGGACGCGAAGTCAGTCCCACGCGGGAGCCGAACGGTGAGTCGCTCGGTGACGGGCCGACCGCGCGTGACGTGGACGCGTCGAAGCGCCGGATGGACCGGGACGTCGTCCGTCGGCACCCACGTCCCACGGAACTCGTAGCGGTAGTAGGTTCGATTCGGATAGGCACCCGTGACGGCGAGCGATCGCACCCCGTCGACGGCGTAGATCGTGCGTGAATCGAATCCGGGATCGTTTCGGAGATACTGGAAGGGGTGGTTGAGCCACGCGCCGTCCGTCTGGGGGAGGAAGACGACGCGGTCTGCGGGTGGGCCGCCACTGGTCGTGTCGCCGGTGCCAGCCGTGCCGTTCGTGAACGGCGCGTACCCCTGCGCGTACTGTGCCGTGTTCCGGGCGTCCCGCGAGAGCGGCCCGGTGAGCGCGCTTCCGGCGGCGACCGCGGCGACGACGCAGACGGTGAGGGCGACCACCAGCGCGACGCGGCGATCGTAGCGGGCGATTTGCGGTCGGACACGCTCGACGAGCCATCGGACACCGATCGCAGCGAAGATCGCGGTCGGCGCGAGCAGGCCGAAGTGGTAGTACGGGCCGAGGTAGTGGATCAGCCCCTGCGTCGGGTCGAGATCGGGCGCGAGGAGGTTGAGATTCCCCCAGAAGTAGACGTTTCCGAGGATGACACTCGGGTAGAGGCTGGCGAGGACGAGGAGTCGACTGTCGGTATCGCGACCGTCGGTGTCTCGGACGTCGACGTCCCGGCCGTGACCTCGACCGCGCCGGAGGGCGCACGCGAGGCCGACCGCGGCGAGGGCGCTTCCGAGGAGTCCGCCGGCCACCCACCGCGAGGCGAACTGCCAGACGACGACGGCGTTCGAGCGGACGGCGACGGCGGGCGTGTAGTCGTGACCGTACCCGCGGAGCGAGTGCGGTCCGAACCCGAGGCCGTCGGTCGGGGCGAACGCCTGATACGGGAAGACGAGCGGATTCCCCGTTGTCGTCCAGTTGTACGCGAGCGCGAGCGCGACCCCGCAGGAGCCGAGCACTGCGGTCGGGAGGAGAACGCGGAGTCGAGCGAAGCGGGGGTTTGCGGTGTCGTGAACGGCGACAAATGGAGCCGCGAGCAGTGAGCGAAGTGTCCAAATCGCGTGGACGACGAACGGCGCGGCGAAGAGCGCGGCAGTGTACGGACGTGCGAAAAACGAGAGACCGATCAGACCGCCCGCGACGAGCGCCCAGCGCGTCGCCTCGGTTCGTTCGGCACGGAAGTAGGCGTAGGCGAATCCGAGGTTCAACGCGGCGACAGGCGCGTAGGGGAGGAAGGTCGCCGCGTCGACGACGAACAGTGGCGAGAGGAGGACGAACCCGGCGGCGAGGAGGCCCGTCCGTCGGTCGACGACTTCGCTCCCGACGAGGAAAGTGAGGCCGACGACCGCCGCGCCGACCGCGAAGAGCGCGATTCGCGCACTTCCGAGCGCCATCCCGACCGCGTAGAGGACGGCGGGGTAGGGCGCATACTTGGGGTAGAGTCCGTGGGGCGAGCGAACGAAGAACCACGGCCGAAACGCCCCGGTGACCGGCGGGCGGAGGTAGAGGCGGCCGTCGAGGAGGAGGGTGGCCTGTTGAAGGTAGACGCCCTCGTCGTGGTTGATCGAGTGGTACGGAAAGAGAACGAACGCGAGAACGAGTGCCACCGTTCCGCCGACGGCGGCGAGTGCGAACGCGAGCGTTCGGGGTCGACTCGCCGGTCGCATCTACGGCTCAGTCGGATACCAGGCGAGCGCGTGATCGGCGACGAGTTCGATCGAGACCGGTTCGCCGACGGCGAACCGCTCCGTGTGGTTGTGCATGCAGCGGACCTCGTCGCCGTTGTCGAGCGCGACGTGGTAGATGAACGACGGGCCGGTGTACTGGCGCTTCGTGATCGTCCCGTCGGCGTGACCTTCGTTTGCGGGCGTCGCGCGCAGGTCGTCCGGCCGGACGAGGGTGTCGACGGTCGCGCCGACGTACTCGTCTGCGAATCCGCGCAGGAGGTCGTGATCGAAGGAACCGATCGTCGTCTCGACGCTCGACGAACCGATGTGTGCCGAGAGAAAGCCCGCCTGTCCGAGGAAGGAGGCGACGAAGCGTGATTCGGGCGACTCGAAGACCTCTCCCGGTGGGCCGACCTGTTCGAGGCGGCCGTCGTTCACGACGGCGACGCGATCGGAGATGCTGAGCGCCTCCTCCTGATCGTGGGTGACGGAGACGGCGGTGACGCCCGCTTCCTTCAGAATATCTCTGACTTCTTCGCGCATCTCGACGCGGAGGCGGACGTCCAGGTTGCTGAACGGTTCGTCGAGCAGGAGGATGTCGGGTTCGGGGGCGAGCGAGCGAGCGAGCGCGACGCGTTGCTGCTGACCGCCGGAGAGCGCATCGGGAGCGCGGTCGCCCATCCCGGAGAGGTTGACGAGGTCGAGGAGGGAGTCGACGCGGGCCGCGGTCTCCTCGTCGTCGAGATCAGAGAGACCGAAGGCGACGTTCTCGCGAACCGAGAGGTGCGGAAAGAGTGCGAAGTCCTGAAAGACGACGCCGACGCCGCGATTTTCGGGTTCGACGAACGACGCGCCTTCGCCAGCGACTGGTTGCCCGCCGAGGCTGACGACGCCCTCGGAGGGCCGTTCCAGCCCGGCCATCAGACGGAGGGTCGTCGTCTTTCCGCAACCCGACGGGCCGAGGAGCGTCAGCAGTTCGCCCTCGTAGATAGTCAGCGAGAGGTCGCTGACGGCGTGGTCGGACCCGTAGCGTTTCGTCACGCCGTCGAGTTCTAACACGGAACTCGACGACTCACCGCCCGAACGCTCCGGTGAGTCGTTCGGCGATCCTACAGCCGTCTGTTGGGAGTCTCCTGACATCGTATCGTTCTCGGACGTAGACACCGCGTCGTTTTCGGACGTAGATACCGCATCGTTCTCAGACATCGTATCGTTCCCGTGCGAGTATGACGAGCATCGACAGCGCGGACACCCCGACGAGTACGAGTGCGGGGATCGCGGCCTCGCTGTAGTAGCCGTTTTCTTGAACCATCCAGATGTATGTGACCAGGGTTCTGAAGCCTGTCGGTTGTAACATGAGCGTCGCCTGGAGCTCTTTCATCGTCGTGAGGAAGACGAGCGCCGCCCCGGCGGTGAGTCCCGGTGCGATCAGCGGGAGGGTGACGCGCCGGAACGACGAGAGCGACGAGTGGTCGAGCGTCCGGGCGGCCTCCGTGAGCTTCGTGTCGACCTGCAGAAACGACGATCGGACCGTGCCGACCGCTTGCGGCAAGAACCGGACGACGTAGGCGAAGATGAGTAGCGGGAGCGTCTGGTAGAGCGCCGGAACGAACGCCACGCCGACGTAGACGAGTGCGATCCCGAGAACGAGTCCGGGGACCGCATAGCCGACGTAGGAGAGGCGGTCGACGAGCGTCGAAAATCGCGAAGGCGACCGCGAGGAGAGGTACGCGGTCGGGACGGCGGCTGTGACGGCGACGACGGCGGCGATCGCGGCCACCTCGACGGAGTTGAACGCGTACGTCCAGTGGAACGCGAAGCCGCCGTAGGTGTTCCCGGCGCGCTGGTTCCACCGGAGGAGGATGGCGATCGGGACGCCGAGCGAGAAGAGCGCGACGACCGCGGGGTAGAGCTGTGCCACCCACCGCCAGCGACCGAGACGTAAGCGGCCGGGTCGGCCGCTCGCACTGCCGCCGATGCCCGTACTCGCGTCCCCGCCGACGTGTGATTCCAGTGCGAGGACGACGGCGACGACCGCGAGCAACTCTAAACTCAATACGGCCGTGAATCCGGGTGTCGAAGGGTTGTTGTACTGGACGTAGATCTCCCGCATGAACGTGTTGTAGTGCATGATCGCGGGAGTCCCGAAGTCCGCGAGCGAGTCGAGCGCGACGAGGAGGACGCCCGCGCTGACGGCGGGCAGGACCTGCGGAAGGACGACCGTGCGGAGGGCACCGATCTTGGAGTGGTTGAGCGTCCGGGCGGCCTCGACGAGCGTCCCGTCGACCGAGAGGAGGCCGGCGCGCGTCGTCAGGAAGACGTAGGGGTAAGTAAACAGCGTGAAGACGAGGACAGTCCCTTGCAAGCCGTAGATGGTCGGGATCGAGTGGACGCCGAGCGGCGCGAGCAGGTCGACGAGATCACCGTGCGGACCGAACGCAGAGGAGAACGCGAACGCGCCGATGTACTCGGGGATGACGAGCGGGAGCGCGGCGGTGACCGTCCAGAATCGACTGAACGGGAGATCCGTCTGGACGGTGAGGACGGCGAGGGGGACGCCGATGAGTACCGAGGAAACGCAGACGATGGCGACGACGACGACGCTGTTCAGGAGTACCTGAAGCGTATTCGGCGCGCCGAGGAGTTCGAACGCTGCTGGCGGCGCGGTTGTCGCGCGAACGAGGAGCCAGACGACCGGCGAGACGACCAGGACCGCGACGAGGACGGCGAGGACCGCGACGACGAACGGTGGGCCGTTCCGATCGCCGTCACGGGCCACGAACCGCACGATGCGATCACTCGTCGACACTAGTCGAGCACTCCCGTTTGCCGGAGGAGGTTGATCGTCGGTTGTTTGTTCGCGAGCTTCGTCAGATCGAGATCCGGCGGGTGGAGTTTAGAGAGCGGCGGCAGTTGTTCGACCGGCTTTACCCCGTCGATCATCGGGTACGCGAACGAGCGGGTAGCGAGGAACTCCTGGGCTTCCGAGCTGAGGAGGTGGCGGACGAAGTTGTTCGCGAGGTCGGGGTTGCTCGTGTCCTTCATGACTTCCGCACCGGCGACATCGACGAGCGCGCCCGCGTCGTTCTTCGTGAACGCGAGGTCGAGCGGAGCGTCCTGCCGCGAGGAGATGACGCGGATGGTGTAATAGTGGTTCGCGATCCCGGCGCCGATGTCGCCGTCGGCGACGGCGTTCGAGACGTACCACTCGTTTTTGTACTGCTCCATCCCGCCGTCGCCGCGGTTCTGCATCCCGTTCAGCCACGACTTCGTCTTCTGCTTGCCCTTGAGGACGAGCATCGCGGTGACGAACGACTGGAACGCCGGATACGTCGGTGCCCACCCCATCTTCGCGTCGAGGTTCTTCGTGCTCGTGAACTCGTAGATGCTGTCCGGAATGTCGCTCTTCGAGAACTTGTCCGTGTTGTAGGGGATCGCACGGGCGCGACCCGCGACGCCGAGCCACGTATCGGTGTGGTAGCGATTCGGGACGAGTTTCGTGATCTTCGAAGGGATCTTTGCGGTCAGGTTAGCGTTGTCGACGACGCCGAGCGACCCGGCGTCGTTCGCCCAGAATACGTCTGCGCGGACCTGCCCGTTCTGACCCTCCGTGAGTACCTGATTCGCGGGACTGAACCGGACGCTCACCTTGAAATCCGAGTAGTACTCCTGGAGAAGGTTGGCGAGTTGCTGGTAGAGACCACCCTCGCCGCCGCCGATGTAGAGGGTGAGATTCCCGGAGAGGTCGGGCATATCAGAGATGGATGTGCCGCCCGGTTTGGGTCGGTCCTGTACGAGCGGACTCGATCCGCGGAAGTCCGAGAGCGTCGGTTTTCCGCCGCTTTCGTTCCCGCTCTTGCCTCCGCCCCCGTTGCCCGACGAGAGCGCACTACAGCCTGCGACCGCCGCCGTTCCGACAGTCGCGCCCGCCGCGAGGAAACGACGACGTGTCGGGGTGTCTCGGTCACGCATTACTAGTTTAGGTTGGCCTAAATATCTTATAGCTGTCGGAACTCGATCCGACCTGATCCGTCGTTAGGGCTGCGTACTTAAGTGAATTCGGTCGATGTGTCGTTCGCGTGTCGTTCAGGAGAGTCGCTTTCGGAGTCGGTCCGCCGCGTACAGGGTGAGCGCGGCGATGGTGAGCGTCGGGTTCATCGCGCCCGTCGTCGGGAAGACCGAACTCCCGACGATCGTGAGGTTGTCGAGGTCGTGCGTTCGCATGTCCGGAGCGACGACGCTCGACTCCGGATCCTCGCCCATCCGCGTCGTCCCCATGTGATGAAACGCCGGGCCCGTGTTCTCGGGGCCGACCACCCAGCGGACCTTCGCGTCGAGTTCGTCCATGATCTCGTGTTGGATCTCGTTGGCGCGCTCGATCGTGTGTCGCGTCCGGTCGTCGAGCGACCACACCACGTCCGGGACGGGGTTACCGCGGTCGTCCGTCTTCGAGTCGTCGAGTCGCACCCGGTTCTCGTACCGTGGGACCTGTTCGACGAGCGCACCGACCGCGAGAAAGTTACCGTACTGGCTCTTGATCCGCTCTAAGAGGTCGTCGCCGAGCGAGTCACCGCCGAGTGCGACGCTCGCAGGCGTCGGCCCCGCGTAGTTGTGGAACTCCAACTTGATCGCCGTCCGCGACCCGTCCGCGGGTTGGTCGTAGAACTGGTGGCTGTTGGTGGTGTTGAAGCCCACGTGGTGCTGGCGCGTTTTTCGACCTATGACGCCGCCGACGCCCGCGAAGAAGTGATCCGTGAAGTAGCGGCCGACGAGTCCCGAACGGTTGGCGAGACCGTCCGGATACCGCGACGAGTCAGAGAGGAGGAGGAGTCGTGGGATCTCGACGCCGCCCGCCGCGAGGACGAATTCGGTCGCTTCCTGTCGGTGTGTCGCACCGTCAGGAGTCGCATAGACCGCGGCCGTCACCCGCTCGCCCGCGTCGTCGTGTTCGAGTCGCTGGACGGGCGCACGGTCTACGACCTTCGCGCCGGCTTTCTCGGCGCGCTCGACGTGCGTTGTCGCGTCGTACTTCGCCCCTGAGGGGCACACGGGTTTGCAGGTGCCGTAGCCCAGACATTCGCTTCGACCCTCGTACGGCTTCGAATTCCGAGCGTTTGGCACGGAGTGAGTCGTGATCTCCAACGACTCACAGGCCTCCGCGAAGATCGCATCCGAGTGGGAGGGCGGGAACGCCGGGAGCGGGAACGGCTTCTCGCGTGGCGGGGCAAACGGGTTGTCGCTCGCGCCAGCGACCCCGAGCGCTCGCTCGGCGCGGGCGTAATAGGGACGGAGGTCGTCGTACGAAAGCGGCCAGTCGACGCCCATCCCCGTCTCGCTCCGGAGACGGAAGTCGCGCTCGTGGAGGCGCATCACCATCCCCTGCCAGTGGAGCGTGCTTCCGCCGATCCCTTTCACACGGGCCGTGTTCAGCGGATAGTGTCGCCGACCAGTCGAGGAGTAGGCGTCGCGGTCGCCGTGGCCGCCCGACTCGCCCATCTCCCACGGGGGCGGGCTGCCGGGCCGGATCGCGTGTTCCTCGCGTGTGGGACGGTCGTCGAAGTCGAAGCGCGGCCCGGCGTCGAACACGACGACCGAGTGACCGGCTTTCGCCGCCTGATGTGCGACGAGCGCACCGGCGGGGCCGGCACCGACGACGCAGACGTCTGCGTCAGTGCGGGGTGTTCGATCGGTCATCCGCTCGGCCCCTGCGATTCCCGTGATCCCTGCGGCCCCTGCTGATAGGACGTGTCGCCGCCGGGATAGCCTGGCGGGTTCTCCAGCCCGGCGAGCTTTGCCCCCGTCGGCGTGATGTAGAGCGCGTACAGCAGTTCGTTCAGCACGTAGTATCTGATCCGCTCCCCTCGGAGGCCGTTCGGGTCTGGGTCGGCCGCGAGCGCGCCGACCTCTTCTAAGGCCCGCGAACGAGTGTCGCGGTCGAGGCTCGCGAAGCGGTCGTCGAACCAGTCGGTAGTCGCGTCGTCGAGCGCACTCGTCGCGTCGCGGACGCCCGTCCGGTAGTTCGAATCGTCGTTTACACGCGCGACCGAGTACTGCCGGACGAACGACGCCACCCCGGATACCTCGCTCGGATAGGCGATTTCGGCGACGGCGACGAGCGTCTCGACTTCGTGATCCGAGAGCGACTCGTCGCCCCCCTTGGAGCGTGTAACTGCGACCACGCCGCCGGTGATACCCACCGCCGCGAGTGCCGCGAGAACGTCACGCCGCGCCAATTCCATCGGCGTGCGTTTAGGCAAGCCTAAACTTGAGGCTGTCGTCTTACCGACGAAGACGGTCCGAGCGCGGTTTTTAGGCCCACCTAAACATCGACACTGTTTTTAGGTTTGCCTAAACACTGTGAGCCAATGACCGGGACCGACGGAGACGGCGCTTCGCGTCGTACATTCCTCAAAGGCAGTGGCACGCTCGCCGCTGCCGGGTTGCTCGCTGGCTGTGATGGCCTCGTAGACGGGTCGACGAACGGGAGCGGAAACGCGTCTGCGACCACGTCGACGTCGAGTTCGAGCGACGATTCACACAGTTCACCGAAACTCGCGAAGTTCGTCGCCGACCTCGGCGTCCCCGACACGATGCAACCGTCGGGGAAAAAAGACGGCTACCCACACTACGAGGTGATGATGAAGGAGGCGAAGCAGTCGTTCCACCCCGACCTCGACGACACGACGATCTGGGGTTACGAGGGGCAGTTCCCCGGACCGACGTTCGAAGTCGACCGCGGTCAGAAAATCTCCGTCCACTGGGCGAACGACAAGCTACCGAGCGAGCACATCTTCCCCGTCGACACGACCCTCCCCGCTCAGAAGGGCGAACCCGAGGTCAGGAACGTCGTCCACGTCCACGGGAGTAACGTCGACTCGATCGACGACGGCTACCCCGAAGCCTGGTACACGCCGGACGGGAAGACCAAAGGCTCCTACTACGCAGGAGAGACCTACACCTACGACAACCACCAACCGCCGACGACGCTCTGGTACCACGATCACGCCCTCGGCGCGAACCGACTGAACGTCTACGCTGGCCTCGCCGGTCTCTACCGTATCCGCGGCAACGTCGGCGGCGTCGACAAACTCCCCTCGGGCGACTACGAGATTCCGCTCGTCCTCCAGGACCGCAAGTTCAACGACGACGGCTCGCCGTTCTACCCCGGCCCCGAGAGCCACGGCGTCGATCCCAGTTGGGTCGAGATGTTCTTCGGTGACGTCGCTACCGTCAACGGGACGGCGTGGCCGCGTCTCGAAGTCGAACCGCGGAAGTACCGCTTCCCGATCCTCAACGCCTCTAACTCTCGGTTCTACAACTTGGCGCTCCAGAAGTACGACCGCGAGAAGGGCAAACTGACGGGCGGAGACGGGGCCGACTTCGTACAGGTCGCCAGGGATGGTGGCTACCTGAACGCGCCCGTCACACTCTCGGATCGACTCCTCCTGGGACCCGCCCAGCGGGGCCAGTGGGTCGTCGACTTCTCCGATCACGCAGGCGAGTCGCTCCTCCTCCACAACAACGCGAAAGCGCCCTACGCCGGTGGCGACCCATCGAGCACCGATCAGGAGCCGCTCTCCGAGGTCATGCGCTTCGACGTGAAAGACGAGCAGGTCGAAGACGACAGTTCGATTCCGAAGCAGTTCGGTCCGCTTCCCCGTCTCGGGAACGCCTCCTCGAAGGCCGGATCGAAACCCGTCCCGACGCTCGACGACGGCGACGCCGTCAAAGAGCGGGTGCTCACCCTCGACGAGACGACCGACGACCACGGACGGACCATGCTCCTCCTCGACAGCCTGCGATACTCCGACGAGACGACCGAGCGTCCCACCGTCGACACGACCGAGATCTGGCACCTCGTCAACGTGAGCGACGACATCCATCCGATCCACATTCACCTCGTCCAGTTCCAGGTGCTCGGTCGCCAGGGCTTCGACATCAACCAGTTCAAGAAGTCCGGGAGCATCGTCCCGACGACCGACATCCGCGACCCGCAAACGCAAGAGCAGGGATGGCTCGATACCGTCACTACGCCGTCCGGCGACGTCACCAGCATCGTCGCACACTTCGGCGAGATCGACGGCCTGTTCCGGAGCATCACCGGGCGGTACGTCTGGCACTGTCACATGCTCGAACACTCGAACCACGAGATGATCCGACCGCTCGAAGTCGACAAGAAGGGCTACAGCCGGGACTGACCGATCGGCCGCCCAGACGGTCGGTCGATCAGGCTTCGAAGCGCATCGGCAACGACTCCACGCCGTAGATGAACGCACTGCGGACAGGCGAGAGATCTGAGTCGTCGACGGCGATGTCGTCGAATCGGTCGAACAGTTCTGTGAGTACGACCTTCGCCTCGAGCCGTGCGAGCGGTGCGCCGAGGCAGTAGTGAGTGCCGTAACCGAACCCGAGGTGCTGATTGGGGGCGCGATCCGGGACGAACGTCGCGGCGTCCGAGAACTGTTCTTTGTCGCGGTTGGCCGACCCGAGCCAGCAGACAAGCCGGTCGCCTGCTTCGATCTCGACCTCGCCGACCGTCGCGTCGGTCGTGGCGACGCGCGACAGCGCCTGCACCGGCGAGCGATAGCGCAGCACCTCCTCGATCGCCTTCCCGATCCCGTTCGTGTCGGCTTCGAACTGACGGAAGAGCGAGGGTTGCACCGCGAAACACCGGAACGCGTTCGTCACGAGGTTCGTCGTCGTGATGTTGCCCGCGATGAGCAACAGAATACAGAAGCCGAGCAGTTCGCTCTCCGAGAGACGTTCGTCGTCGACTTCGGCCGACAGGAGATTCGAGATGAGATCGTCCTGTGGTTCCCCGCGGCGACGCTCGATCATCTCGTGGAAGTACTCCTGAAGCTCGCGCTGGGCGCGTCGCTGACGACGTTGGTACTCTTCGAACTCGGCTTCGATGGTCACCACCGGCGTCTCGATCACCGTGTTCGACCACTCGCGGAACTGATCGCGGTCCTCGACCGGCACGCCGAGCAGTTCGGCGATGACGATCACCGGAAGCGGGTAGGCGACGTGCTCGACCAGATCCATCTCACCGTCGTCGGCGACATCGTCCACGAGGTCGTTCGTCAACTCGCGGATGTGGGGTTCGAGGTCGGCGACGGCGCGCGGGCGGAAGAAGTCGGCGACGACGCTGCGGAGGCGAGTGTGTCGCGGCGGGTCTTCGAACAGGATCGTATCCAGGATCGACGGCCGTTCGTCACCCGGAAACTGCGACTCGTCGAACCCGGTCGCGTTCGTCGGGTCCGACGAGAACAGCTGTGGATCGTGGAGGATCGCTTTCACGTCTTCGTACCGAAATACGTCGTAACACTGTCGCTCCGCGACGTACCTGACGGGCGCTTCGGCACGCATCCGTTCGTACCACTCGAACGGTTCGAGCCACGATTCGCGCGACGAGAGCGACTCCGGAAGTTCCTGACCGGGACCGCCGGGACCAGAAGAACTCATGGAGGGCGAAGTACGCTCGACAGGCAGTTGAATCTATAGTTGCGTCAGTATGCAAGAATCTCTCGACCGTCGCCGCGGTTCAGTCACTCACCGTCGGCGTCGTCTGTACCGTCGTCGAGGTTTCGAGCGCTTCGAGACACGCGAGCCAGTCGTGCATGTACTCGCCGACGTGCGTGAAGAAATCGCCGTTCGTGTAGTCAGACCAGTCGCCCTCTACGAGCGCGTCGGCCATCGCCTCGAACGCCTCTTCGTAGCTCTCGGCACCCTCGCCCGCCTCGTCGACCACCCGCCAGAGGTGTTCGTTGAGTTCGAGTCCCGGCACTTCGTTGTTCAGGTCGTCGAACGTCGACCGCGGCGCTTTGTTGTGTTCGCAGAGCGGGTAGCCGGTGAGGACGTCCTTATCGAGGAGGTCGGCAGCGCGTTTCAGGAACACGCCTGACCAGATGTCGTCGAACCGGCCGACGTCCCACTCGTTGTCGTCCATCGGTAGTTGATAGAACGCCGGGACGATCTCGCGCTCGAACGCGAGGTTCATCGAGCAGACGGTGAGATACTGGCCGCTGTCGGCGACGAAGTCGCCGTCGAAGTCAGCCTTCGTGGTTCGCGTCTCGGCCTGTCCCTGTAGGTCGCCGTCCATCAGGATGCGGACCGCGTCGAGGTCGGGGACGTTCGTCCACAGTCCCTGCGAGGCGACGACGTCGCTGACGACGCAGGTGTCGGTCTCGACGGTCTCGCGCATCGCTCCGTAAGGGTAACCACGCGGATAGAGACCGTGTTCGGCGGCGGACTGGTAGAGGACGTTCACCCAGCGTTCGTCCGAGCGAACGCATTCGACTTCGCCCTCGTAGCCTAAATTCGCCATGTGACGGCCGAAGAAGTCCCACTCGTCGTGCGGGAGGGTGTCGTCGTCGATGAAGATGCCGTAGTCGAAGTCGTGCGCCCAGAGGTAGAGCAGGCCGAAACTCGTCTGGGCGTGACTCGCCGCCGGGATCAGGTGATCGAACCGGGCGAGGTCGTGTGCTTCGAACCAGCGCTCGCGGTCCGCGCCGTCGAAGACCGCACCCGAGACGTCCTCCTCGTCGAGCATCGACGCCATCGCCTCGGTATCGCAGAACTCCTCCGTCACGAGGACGAAGAACAGCCGGTCAGTATCGAACCCGTGCGCACGAGCGTTCGCGACGTACGACCGGACACATTCGTACTCGCGGATAGTCGGCACGACGACGCAAATGTCCTCGCTCATCGGGCAAACGTACCCTCGGAACCGGAAAATATCTGTTGTTTCGGGAGCGACGTCACCGAACACGATACGCAGGCGTATCCGGTCGAGCGAGCACTCGAACAGACTGAGGGGTCACCTCGCGTCACTCACGCGAGGCGAACTCACATCCGCCGCGAGCGT
Source organism: Haloferacaceae archaeon (assembly GCA_963715525.1). GTDB lineage: Archaea > Halobacteriota > Halobacteria > Halobacteriales > Haloferacaceae > MFD01721-c6. The sequence continues at coordinate 2,116,624 of OY970248.1, read as the reverse complement.
GCCTTCCGGATCTCCGAGCCGTCTCTGACCATGTCTTCGCACCACGGGCAGACCCGCGGGGCCGTGAACCCCTCCGGCGCGAACACACGGACGTACCGTTCAGTCACGAACGAACCGCAGTTTTGGCATTCCGGCATCGTACCGTGGGCATAGTTATCAAGCTATGTATATTTTTGGGCCAGTTCTCGACTGAAATATGATCGCTCGTTCGAAGGATCGAGCGGCCGTGATTCGTCCGAATAGCCGAAGGCGGATGTGGCGGCCGACCCTCAACTCGACGTTACGTCGACAGGTCGGTCCCGCTGAGTGCACAGAGCAGGCGAACGGCGGGCGCTTTCGCGAGGGGTTCGTTCGCGTTACCACACTGCGGCGACTGGACGCAGGCCGGACAGCCGTCGGTGCAGTCGCAGTTCGCGATGAGGCCCGCCGTCCGGGTCATCAGCGCTTCAACGACCTCGTATCCCCCACGTGTCAATCCGACGCCGCCGGGATAGCCGTCGTAGATGAATATCGTACTGCGGTCCGTGTGTGCGTGATACGGCGTCGAGAGGCCGCCGATGTCCCCGCGGTCGCAGAGCAACGAGAGCGGGAAAAGCGAGATCATCCCGTGTTCGGCGGCGTGGATGCCGCCGTTGAATCCCCACTGACCCGCGTCGTCGACGATTTCCGACTCCAGATCGGGCGGGACCGTGTAGTACAGCGCTTTCGTCCGTAACGACGTCTCGGGGAGGTCGAGCGTCTCGCGCCCGATAGCCTCGCCGCGTTTCGGATCGCGTCGTTCGAACCCGGTGATCTGCTCTGTGACGGTGACGTCCGCGAATCGGACGGTCGTGTCGGGCCGCGCCGACAGGGACTTCTCGTCGAGGTCGGTTTCGACGGCCACGTCCTTGTCGGTCAGGACGCGCGTGTAGTAGTCAGCCCACGTCGGCTGGAGTTCTGCCACGTCGCGGTCTAAGTCCAGATTCACGACTTCGTACGACTGGCCCTGCTGGTGATAGACCGCGCCGGGGTGGGCGTCGCGGAGCGCGTCCGAAAACGAGAGCGACGCGATCACCTCGTTGGAGCGACGGTCGAGCAGGTCGACCTCGCGGTCGTCGATGGTCCGGAGCGACATCGAGTGTTGGGGGCTTCCGTCGCCCGCGTACGTCCAGCGGACGCCCTTGGCCGTATCGCGCCGGTCGAGTCGGCCGGCTGATTCGAGGTCGGCGACGACTCGCGGGTACGGCGGCCCGAAGTACCGCTCGTCGTCCGTCGACAGCCAGTTCTCCCGGGCCGCGGAGGCGACGTGACCCGGCACGAGGTGATCGTTCTCGGGATCCGAGACGGCCTTTTCGGGGTCGCCATCGTAGAAGTCGTTCGGTTCGCCCATCAGGTACTGGTCGAGTTGGTCCTCGCCGCCGACGAGGACGACGAGCGCCGGGTCGTTGCCGCGACCCGTCCGTCCGGCCCGCTGCCACGCCGACATCCGCGTGCCGGGGTACCCGTCGAGGATCACGGCGTCTAAGCCGCCCACGTCGACGCCGAGTTCGAGCGCACTTGTACTCCAGACGCCGCGCACGTCGCCCGCGTGGAGTCCCGCCTCGATGTCGCGGCGACGCTCGTCCCGTAACGCCGCCTGATAGGCCCGGATTTTTCGAGCGAGTTCCGACTCGCCGCGCTTTCGCAAGTCGTCGGCGCTCTCGGTCGCGTACCGCTCGGCCGTCTGTCGAGCGCGGGTGAACGTCAACGTCTGGTAGCCCCTCGTCACGAGGTCGACGAACAGTCGCTGGCTCTCGACGTGACTCGATCGACGGCGGCCGCTTCCCGACGCGCGTCGTTCGTCACCGTACTCCGGCGGGTTCCAGAACAGCCAGTGGCGCGGGCCGCGGCCGCTCGTGTCCTCGTCGACGAGCGTGAAGGAAGACTCCCGCTGCCCCGTCACTCGCGCGACGTGGTCGACGGGGTTGCCGATGGTCGCCGAGCAACAGACGAACTGCGGGTCGGCCCCGAACCGCTCGCAGACCCGCAAGAGACGGCGGAGCGTGAGCGCGACGTGTGCCCCGAAGACGCCGCGGTACTCGTGGACCTCGTCGACGACGACGGTCTCTAACGACGAGAAGAACCACTCCCAGAGGCGGTGGGCGTGCGGGAGCAGCGCGTAGTGGAGCATGTCGGGGTTCGAGAGGAGGACCGTCGGCGCTCGCTTGCGAACGTCGCGCTTCTCGGTCTTCGAGAGTCGTCCGGTGTACTGGGCGACCGAGACGCGACTGCCGAAGCCGAGGTCGCGCGCGAGTTCCGAGAGCGTCTCCTCCTGGTCGGCGATGAGGGCGTTCTGGGGGGCGAGATAGAGCGTCCGCCCGCCGTGGTCCATGGCGCGTTCGAACGCCGGAACCGTGTAGGCGAGGCTCTTGCCGCTCGCCGTCCGCGTGGCGAGGACGACGTTGCGGCCGTCGCGTACCGCTTCGACTGCGTCGGCTTGGTGGCGGTACAGGCGGTCGATCCCGCGCGATGCGAGCGCGTTCGCGAGTCTGGATTCGAGGTCGACGTCTGCAAACGTCGGATCGCGCGCGGGGAGACGGCGGTGGTCGCGGATCTGCCCCTCGAAGTAGGGTCGGTCGCGGAGCCACGCGATGAGGTCGTCCACACGCGATTTCGGGTCGGAGCGCGCCTAACCGTTGCGATCGGGCGTCATTCCGTTCCGGTCTGATTCGAGTGAATATTTATCTCAGTGCTATGGTATTACCAGCTATGGCTCGTGATGACACGCAGTACGATCCCGATGCCCGGTCGCAGCGCTACTTCCGACACGCCGTCGAGCATCACTGGGACCCACACGAGATTGACCTCGCCGACGACCTGGTCGCCACCGCCGAACTATCGCCGCAGGGGTTCGACCTCCTCCGGACGACGTTGGCCCGGTTCGGTGCCGGAGAACGGGCAGTCACCGAGGATCTCGCTCCGTTGGCGGTCGTCCTCGACGATATCGACGATCAGGCGTTCGTGACGAGCCAACTCTACGAGGAGGCCAAACATCTCGACTTCTTCGACCGATACTGGCGCGAAGTCGTCCACTCGCTCGAGGACGACCGCGGACTCGACCGGACGGCACCGACGGCCGATCGGTGGTTCAACGGCGACTACACGGAACTGTTCGAGCGGGCCATGTACCGCCTGATAGACGACGACTCCCCGAAGAACCGGGCGACGGCCTACTGTCACTACCACCTCACCATCGAGGGAATCCTCGCTCAAACCGGCTACTTCGGGTTGACCGCCACCTACGGTGACGACGGTCCCTCGCCTGACCTGCCGGGGCTAGTCACCGGACTGGCGAAGATCCGCGGCGACGAGGGTCGCCACGTCGGCTTCGGCATGACGAAACTCAAGGGACTGGTCGAGACGAGCGTCGAACCGAGCCTCCTCAACGAGACGGTCAACGCGCTCCTCCCGCTGGTCGCCGGAACCGTTCCCGAGGGAATCGCCGAGGCGGGTGGGATGCCCGAGAACGAACTCGTGATGTACGCTCTAGAGAAGCACGGCGAGCGAATGCGGCAGGTCACGACGGACGAGGTCGACGTCCCGGACGTCGAGACGCTGACGAGTTTAGAGCGGTAGTCGGGCCCTACTGGTAGCCTGACCCTGACCAGTCGAACGCCGACGCGTAGCGAGGGGCCTCGGATCGAACGTCAATGCGCGGGGAGACAGTCGTCAGATCGCACGAGGGGACCGTGTCGAGGGCCTCACACCGGACCTATCGTTCTGACCAAACCCTTCAAACCCTCCCCGGATGAATGACCAATTATGCGATTCGATCGCCAAAGCGGCGTCTTCCTACACATCACCTCGTTACCGGGTCCGCACGGTATCGGTGACCTGGGCGAGGGCGCACGCGACTTCGTCGACTACCTCGCCCGCGCAGACCAGCGACTCTGGCAGTTCTGCCCGCTCGGACCGACCTCGTCGGCGATGGGCAACTCGCCGTATCAGGCGTTCTCGGCGTTCGCGGGGAACCCGTTGCTCGTGAGCCTCACGCGCCTGCAAGAGCGCGGCTGGCTGACCGACGACGACCTCGAACCTATGCCCGATTTCGACCCGCACCACGTCGAGTACGACCGCGTCGACGGGTACAAGCGGTCGCGACTCCGGACCGCATTCGAGACGTTCGAGGCGGACGCCGACGAGGACGACCGCGCCGCCTTCGAAGCGTTCCGCGAGCGCGAATCGTCGTGGCTCGACGGCTACGTGCTGTTCATGTCGCTGAAAGACGAGTTCGGCGGGCAGTTGTGGACCAACTGGCCCCACGAGGTGAAAACCCGCGACGAAGACGCGCTGGACCGCTATCGCGGCGAACTCGCAGACGAGATCCGCTACCGCGAGTTCGTCCAGTTCGCCTTCGACGAGCAGTGGCGCGAGTTAGAGGAGTACGCCCACGACCACGGCGTCACCCTCGTCGGCGACCTGCCGATCTACGTCGCGCTCGATAGCGCCGACGTGTGGGCCGCACCCGACGCGTTCCTGCTCGACGAGAACAACGAGCCGAGCGCCGTCGCGGGCGTCCCGCCGAACGCGGGCGACAGCGGCCAACGCTGGGGCAACCCGCTCTACGACTGGGAACGTCTCAGCGAGTCGGGGTACGACTGGTGGATCGACCGCCTCTCGCGGTTGTTCGACCTCGTCGACATCACCCGCATCGACCACTTCAAGGGCTTCGACGAGTACTGGGCGATCCCCGCCGACGCCGACGACCCCGCGGCGGGCGAGTGGCGCGACGCCCCCGGCTACGACTTCTTCGAGACGGTGCAAGACGAGTTGGGTGATCTGCCCTTCGTCGCCGAAGACCTCGGTTTCATCGACCAGTCCCTGGTCGACCTGCGCGACCACTTCGATTTCCCCGGCATGAAAGTGCCCCACTACGCCGACTGGTGTCGCGCAGGCGATCCGAACCAGCCGATGCACTACCCCGAGAACGCCGTCGCCTACTCGGCGACCCACGACACCGACACGACCGTCGGCTACTACAACTCGCTTCCCGACCACCAGAAAGACTGCCTGCACTACAACCTCGGCGTCGACGGCAGCGAGATCAACTGGTCGATGATCGAAGCGGTGTGGAACTCGAACGCGGTGCTCGCGCTCGCACCCATGCAGGACCTGCTCGGACTCGACAGTCACGCGCGATTCAACACGCCCGGCACCGCCGAAGGCAACTGGGCGTGGCGAGTCACCCGCGAAGGCTTCTCCGACGAGGTGGCCGACCACGTCGCCATGCTGACCGACATCCACATCCGGTGAGGACGCGGCGCACAACCGGCCAGTAGCAGTCGTTACGACCTCGTTCGACCGATTTTGGTCGTAGATTCGACAGACACTCCGTCTACCGATGGAGCCGTAGCTCGGCGGTCTGGTCCAGGCACTCGGGTCCGTCTCACTCGTCCTCCTCGCCGTCTTCGTCGTCGCCGCCGTCAGCCGCGTCGCCGGCCGGATCTGCCCCGTTCGACGCCCTCGACGTCACTCCTCGGATTCGTTCTCGTCGTCGACCCCGAGATCGGTACCGCCCGCCGCTTCGACCTCGTGGGCGAGCGTGAGAAAGGATTCGAGCACCGGCGACGCGCTGTACCGGACCGTCTCGCTCCGAGTGTCGTAGTCGACCGCCGAGGCTTCGACTAGCAGTGGGAGGTGTTGATGGGTGAGCGAAATCGTGGCACGTTCGAGAGCTTCCTCGTTTATCTCTTCAGTCGCTTCGACTACTTCGCTGTCGTCGAGTGCCCGATCGGTTTCACTCGCGACGAGGTACCGTGCGAGTTCCACGACGGTCGCGACATCGTGTTCTCGGAGGTAGTAGAGCAACTTCCGGCGACGCGCACTGCTCAACGTTCGGAATACCATCTCCAGGGCCGATTGCCCACCGTCGGTCGTCCTTCCGCTTCCGGTCGACTGCACTTCCCAGTCTGAGCAGTCGCTGCTGCAGTCATCACCGGACATGATTAGTCGATGTACGTGCTCCGCCCGGATAATTATTGACTAACTTAAACGGTAAACATCGAATTTAGCGGAGTCGTCAACTGTCTAAGGTTGTCGTCTCGGGAAGCCGAGACGCGTGAGAGCGCGACCTACCGATCGAAACCCCGAAGCGTTCCGGGTACGTCCCCACGGGCGATGGAAACGGGCGTCATCGACGTCGCAGACTTGAACGGACCGTTCGATCTCCAGTCGACACTAGAGAGCGGCCAGTCGTACCGCTGGGATCGAGCAGACGGTGCGATGTACGACGAACTCGACGCCTACGGCGGCGATCCGTGGTACGAAACGGTCGTTCCGCCGATCACGGGCGTCAGCGACCACCGAGCGGTCGTCCAGGTCCGACAACTCGGCGGCCCCGGCGACGGCCGTCTGGAGTGGGAGTCGAACGTCGACGCCGTCCCCCTCCTCACCCACCTACTGCGACTCGACGACGACCTCGACGCGATCAGGGAGGCGACGCCCGACGAAGCGTTGCTTCACCGAGCCTACGACGCCTATCGCGGCATGCGACTCGTCCGCGATCCACCGTTCTCCTGTCTCGTCTCGTTCATCTGCTCGGCGCAGATGCGCGTCTCGCGCATCCACGGCATGCAGCGAGCACTCGAACGCGAGTACGGCGACGTAGTCGAGTTCGACGGACGAACCTACCGAGCCTTCCCGACGCCCGAGCAGTTGGCCGTCCGCACGGAGGACGAACTCCGCGGTCTCAACCTCGGGTACCGCGCGCCCTACGTTCAGCGGACCGCCCAGATGGTCGCCGAAGGCGGGGCGGATCCGTCGACGGCGACGACGCTCGACTACGAGGACGCCCGCGAGTATCTCACACGGTTCGTCGGCGTCGGCGACAAAGTCGCGGACTGCGTCCTCCTCTTCTCGCTCGACTTTCTGCAAGCGGTTCCCCTCGACACGTGGATCCGGAGCATCGTCGCCGAACGCTACCCGGACTGTGACCGCGGGAACTACGCCGAGACGTCGCGAGCGATCCGTGAACGGTTCGGCGGTGCGTACGCCGGATACGCCCAGACCTACGTGTTTCACTACCTCCGATCCGGTCGAGAAGAAGTGTAGCCGTTCCGTCGGACACGCGGATCACCGAGCTGCGCTGCGCTCGGAGACGAGGATCACAATCAATACGACGATCACGAAGACCGTCACGGCAAATCCGACGACGTAGTATGGATCTGTAAAATCGGGAGCCGTGAGAAAGGCGAGGAGCACGAACGCAGAACTCAGCAAACAGATCATCGCCGCCTGTTTAGACGGATTATACGCTCCCCTCAGATAGTCCAGAACGGCGTTAGACATATCACTGCAGAGACATTGAGGTGTATTAACCGCAGCGGACGTTCGCGAAACCGGGTATCTTCGGGGGTCGAAACCCCTGTCGCCGTGAGCCACGGCGCATCTGCCTACCGGCTGTTTCAGCCAGTAGTACGTGAGTGATTTGATTTCAACGGGATCGGACGGTCAGTAGACGTACTCGTCTTCGGTCAACTGGACGTACTTGCCGTTACTGAACCGCCGCTTGCGACGTTTGTACGTCGCCAGCAGTCGCATCGCGCTCACGCCGGCCGAGAGCTTCGAGGCGTCGAGGAAGCTCCCATCGTCCGAGATGAGCTTCCGGGCTAGCTTGAACGATCGGTCCCAATCGTCGGGGCCGTAGTCGTGGACGATGTCGGCGAGCGTGACGTTTCGCGTGACTTCCGAGCCGATGGCGTCCTTCCAGCGGTCGTTGTAGGTCGTCATATCGCCCTCGGCAACACACTCTCCCGCGATGGTTCCCGTCCTGACCGCGACGTGGTCGCCGCCCTCGTGGAACGCCGAGGTGGCACCCATCGCGCCGCCGGTGACGGCGATTCCGGCGGCCGTCGGCGAGTCGATCGGTCGCGTCGAGGAGATGGCGTAGGTTTCAGTCCCCTTCGACTTCCCGCGGTCTTCGACGAGCGGGAAGTCCTCGTCGACGTCGTACTCGTCGCCGTAGAGCCGTTCGAGCAGGCGTCGGATGTAGACGCGGCCCGACGGAATGCGCTCGTCGTCGGGGTCGAGGAGGGGGTACTTCTCGCGGTCTGCGATCGTATCGAGATCCATCCCGATCGGCATCGTCAACCCCACGCGGGCGACGTTGTCGTCGTTCGGGAAGACCCACGGGTAGGCCGTGTGACCGGGCATGTAGCCCCACCAGAACAGGATGCCGCCGTCGACTTCCTCGAACAGTTCTGGCGGGAAGCGGCGGTGCTCTTGGTACGCGATGTGGTTCGCCTTCGTCGACGCGAGGCGGTCGGTGACCGTCTTTCCCTCCGGCATGAAGCCATCGAGGATCTTGTTCGTCATCTGGCGCTGGGGCCCGTCGGCGAGGATCAGGAAGTCCGCGCCGACGACGGTACCGTCGGCGGTTCGAACCGTGTGCCGTGGGTCGTCCTCTCCGCCCGTCGCGTCGAGGTCCGTCTCGACGTCCTTGACGGACGCTTTGACACGATACTCCGCACCGGCTTCCTCAGCCCGCTGGCGGAGCCAGTCGTCGAACCGGGCACGGTGGAAGGTGTACCCGAAGTGGTCGAACGAGGAGTCGATGGTGGTCGAACGGATCGTCACGGACTCGTGGGGTCCGATGAACTCCGCTCGGTCGAGAACGTCGAGGACGACGTCGTCGGGCATCTCGTCGGGATGGATGCCCATGATGTCGACCCAGTAGTCGAGGATGCCCGCGGCGTCCGTCGAGTCGGGACCGAGTCCGTCACGGTCGGCCCGCGGGACCCCCTTCTCCAGAACGAGCGCCGACGCTCCGTTGCTGGCCGCTGCGTGAGCGGCCGAGGAACCCGCCGGGCCGCCGCCGACGATAGCTACGTCTACGCGCTTCATACTCTCTTTCCTACCGTGCGTGGGTATTAATTGTCCGGAAGTCAGTTCGGACGACAAACGTATCAATGGATAGTCATTATCGGCGCCAGGACCACCGCTGAAGCGTTCCACGGACCTTCAACTGGTAGGCCCTCCGCGAGAGGTCACCTTCGGAGTACGCGCGCGCCCACTCGTTTCGGTCCCGCCACGCGAACCACTTCTCGCCACCGCTCTGTCGCCGTGCTCGACCTCGTAAGTCGCGCACGACCCCCTTCGCTGCGACGAGATCGGAATACGCCGAGACTATCGCTTTCGTGTCCGACCTGCGGGTTTTCACCGTGGTCTGATACGTGACGACGACGGTACTACCCCCGACCGAGACATCGAACCCATCGCTGTCGAGCCCGCGGTCTTCGATTCGGTTCGACAGCGCCGTCACGAGCGCCGACGGGGAGAGGGCGTTCCCGGAGGTCGTCGAGGCGGTAGTCCCAGTGGAAGTCGCAGACGTCGTCTCACCCGCAGCAGTTGTCGTCGGCTCGCTCGTTTTCACCGCCGTCGTGGTTTCGTTCGCCGCCGTCGTGGTCTCGGAGGAACTCGTCTCCGTCTCCGCGTTCGTTCCCGAATTCGCGGTCGTCGATCCCGTATCAGACGTATTCGTCTCCGTTCGAGTGGACGTGTTCGTCTGCGTGGTCGTCGAGTTCGTGAGATTCGAGGCCGTGTGGGCGGCGTTAGACCCAGCCGTCCTCGACGAGCAGTTCGCCGTTCAGGATCGCCGCACCGGCAGCGCCGCGGATCGTATTGTGTGCGAGACAGTTGTACTTCACGCCGTCCGGCGTCGACTGGACGCCGCCGACGGAGACGGTCATCCCCTCACCGCGCATCCGGTCGAGACGGGGCTGCGGGCGGTCCGGTTCGTCGAAGACGTGGATCACCGGGTCGGGTGCCGTCGGGAGGTCGACGCTCGGGAACTCGCGCATCGCCGCTTCGACCTCGTCGACGCTCGGATCGTCGGCGAGGTCGGCGAACACGTTCTCCAAGTGCCCGTCGAGCGACGGGACGCGGTTACAGGACGCAGATACGGCGACGTCGTGGAGGTTGATCTCCGCACCGTCGAACGAACCGAGGAGTTTGCGCGATTCGGTCTCCAACTTCTCCTCCTCGCCGCCGATGTGCGGGAGGACGTTGTCGATGATCTCCATGGACGTGACACCCGAGTAGCCCGCGCCGGAGACGGCCTGGAGGGTCGAGACGCTAGCGCGGTCGAGACCGAACTCCGTGAGAGCGGCCAGCGTCGGCGTCATCGTGATCGTCGAGCAGTTCGGGTTCTTCACGAGCGCGCCATCCCAACCGCGTTCGTCGCGCTGGACCTCGATGAGTTCGAGGTGATCGCCGTTGACTTCGGGGATCGTCAGCGGAACGTCCGGAGCCATCCGCTCGTTCGACGAGTTCGACGAGATGACGTAACCCGCCTCCGCGATGCCGGGTTCGACCTCGGCGGCGACGCCCGACGGGAGCGACGAGAAGACGAGATCGAGGTCGTCGGGGAGTGACTCTGCACTCGTCGGTTGCACTTCCAGTTCGGTGACGTAGTCCGGAATCGGCGTGTCGACCCGCCACTTCGCTGCCTCTCGATACGGCTTGCCCGCGCTCGCGTCGCTGGCGGTCACGACCGCCAGTTCGAACGTCGGATGACCGTTCAGGAGTTGGATGAATCGCTGTCCGACTGCACCGGTGGCGCCAAGAACGCCGACTCGTACTGCCATTGGCGTGTGCTAGGGTGTCACGAGAATAAGGGGGTTTGGATTCGGGCGTATCTTCCCACGGGACAATTGTCTGTCATCGTGTTGCATCGAGAAGCTGAATTGATTGACGGATGTGGTATCTCACGTTCTGATCGTCGCTCTTTCCGAGGTCAATCCCGAGTTCGTTCCGTACTTTGTCGATTGTCGCCTCGTTTTCCATTCGCGTTCTTCGTAATTCATTGTCACGACTGGGGAGACCTTATGTCTGACGTACGTCATCTAGTGACGAGATACCGAGGCACACGTCGATCGGTAGCACGGTCGTCAGGCGGTGTCGGAAGGCGTTAATGGTGGTAGGTTCTACGAACGAAGGCACACCATTAGTCCCCGCCCGAGTGATCCCACTTCGGGAGCGATGACCGAGCGGCGAACCCAGGTGTGCGACATTCGTCGTCAGCGCACGACGACCAAAGCGTCGGTGTCAACCGACGATGTGCGCGATGCGGGCCGGTGTGAACCGGCAAACGGCGTTCCGTCCGCCGCAAGCGACGGATGCCCGGCACGAGGGTTTCCCGGCCGACGCGGCACGCCGCCACGGGATGAGGCCGGTCGTTAGTGTTCCGGGCAGACATTCTCCGACCTTTTGCTCTGCGCGCAGGCAGAGCCTGCGCTCGGCAAAAGCTCGACCAAAACACTCCTCCTTCGGTCCGTTCCGTCCCTCAGTCGTCGGCCCGAGCGCTCCCGCTGGTCGCGCTCGGTAAGTCGGCGGCCGTCACGCGAACGACTACTGGGAGTGAGTGCGAAGCTCTCACGCGGTACCGGGTCCTAACGGACCTCTTGGTCACCGGATACCGATACTCGGTAATTCCGCCGAGTCTACTAGTAGATTCTCAGCTGGCAGTGCCGTCCCTGTCTCGGACTCACGTCAGTGGACTCCTCGATACCGAACGAGATAACCGGCCCGTTAGACAGGGCGCATGATCTTCTGGACGTGCTCTCTGGAGACGGTGACATCGTGAACTCGCTCAGCGTGCCCTTGCACGATGTCGGTGAGTTCGTCGTCGTCCTCCGAACGGACGAGGAACTCGCAGTCCTCGAAACCGGCGTGGATGCAGGCTACTTCGTTGACCATAGTCGTTCGACCACACGGACTACGCGGGCGGGGAATATAGCGGTGGCTCGCTACTCAGCCGCCATCGCCTCTCGGAGTCCCTTCTTCGTGAACGTCTCCAACGGAATGGATTCGTCTTTGAACGAGTCGTAGACCGACTCGGCCCAGACCCGTGCCCTGACATCGTCGGTATCGACGAAGGCCGTCAGTGCTGCGGTTTCCTGATCGCAGACGGCGACGCCGATTCGGTCGTCGAAGAGCGCCAGTCCGAACGGCAGCGAGTCGTGGAGCCGAATCGTGAGGTAGCCACTCACGCAGACCTCGACACAGCGCTCCGGGTACCGCTCCATGACGTCTTCCACGACTGGGACGGGGTCGATGAGGTCGGTCACCATCCCGTCGAGGATACGCGCCTGTATCTCGTCCATGTAGGTCGGAGCGATCGTCCACGTATCGAAGCCGCGGAGTGTGGTCGTCTCCCGGACCAGCGAGACGAATCGCATCATCGGTGCGTGGGGGTCGCCGTGCGCAGGACTCGTGACGACCGCATCGTCGAATGCCTCCAGCGGAACCGATGGATACCGATCCTCCAGTGCTACCAGTACAGGCGCGAGCTGTAGGGCGGTGGTGACTCCGGTCTTGAACGCTGTCACTCTCCCTTCGATTGCCTCTTCGAGTGCGGTCAGACGGAACTCACCGTCGACGCGCTCGACGAGGCCACGTTCGCCGAGCCATCTCGTCAGTCGATGACTGGTCACTCTGGAGACGTCGAGACGTCCTTCGAGCGTCCCTCGATCGCACGCGCCCTCCCGTAACACCGTCAACGTCGGTGCCCGCCTGATGAGTTCGAGGTAACCGTCGGGATCCGACGGAGAATATATGTGCATGTTATTAACACGCATTGACCGGCGATAACGTTGTCTCGCTCGTCTCAGTCGATGAGACGACCGCAGTCGGCGAAAGTAACTCACAGATTAATTATAGATTCGTCCGTCGCGTACGTCGAATTGCCGTCACATTACGTGACGACGAGGGGTTCGGTATCCCTCGGGAGTACGATATCATGGCAACAGAACCACAATCGACGGACGAAGCGATTCGATACGGCGTCGACAGCGATGCACTCGCGGCGTTCGTCGACTACGCAGAAGCGAATCCGGAGGAGGTTCAATTCGAACTGAGTGCAAGGGGGTACTGGGAAGGGCGTGCGTTTCACACCCTCTCGAAGATCGGCCCCTACTCGCTGGGTGGGCAGGCTATCGAGAGAGAGAGACACGAGACTACACGTTCCCGTTCGGGGCGCACAAGGAGGTCGAGGACGCACTCGGGTTCGTCGATCCTGACGACCGCCCGGAGGTGATCGAGACCGCTGGCTGCACTCAGTGGCTGTCTCAATCACGTTATTTCGCTCCACTTGGTCGCCGAAGGGCTCGATGTCGAACGGCTCGAAACAGCCGTTCGGATTCCCTGGGATCCGTCGGTCGCGTTCGACATCTACGACTCGGAGACTGACGACGGGATACTTCGGGATCAGTTTGGCGACCTGTCCATCGAGATTCGGGTCGGGGGGGAGAACGTCACCGAGGAGACCCTCGAACACGTGCGGCGTGCCGCTCGGCGATCCGCCGTCTACAACCTCGTCACGCTGGCCCATCCGGCCGAACCGAATGTCGAACTGAAAGGACTTGAGTCGACGACTGACTGAGTCGTCGGATCGTCTCGAACCTGCTGACCCGCGGCCTTATTTCGATCAGATTTTTACACAAGTTACTGGATTAGAGTGGAATCCGCTCTACAGTCGTGCGATTTAGAGAGCAGCGACCGCTCTTGACGACTAATCCGATTGGAGAAATGAAGTTACGCTGTGTCGCCGCGAGGCGACGCTACGAAACCGTAGTTAGTTGCGGACGACGTTCGTCGCGCGCGGGCCCTTGGGGGCCTGTTCGATGTCGAATTCGACTTCCGTCCCTTCTGTCAGATCCTCGCCGCCAACGTCTTCCATGTGGAAGAACACGTCGTCGTCAGCATCGTCCGTCGAGATGAAACCGTAGCCGCCAGTGTCGTTGAAGAAATCAACCTTACCGTTTGCCATTGCGACTAAACATAAACCGAACCTACGGATAAGAGTTCTGCATTCGTCCGCAAATCCGTGCAATCAGATACCAAATGTCCACGATCGTCTTTTGGTATTACTAGAATGTCTGTTCTAGTAGTTTCGTGCTGCAGTTGGTGTGGATTCAGCACAACGACCGAGGGCTCCTGTGGTATCGGCAGTTCTCGTCGGCTAACCGTGTTAGTCACTGTATAACGATGACCCGACGGGTGTCACGTGTTACACATGGACGCCCCAGAAGTAGGAGATGCCCAGCACGGTCACAACGGAGAGGAGCATCTGAAGGGGCGCACCGACTCGGAGGAAATCAGAGAACGTGTATCCGCCCGGTCCGTAGACGAAGAGGTTCGTCTGGTAGCCGACCGGGGTCATGAATGCGGTCGAGGCTGCGAACGTCACAGCGAGGACGAACGCGAACGCGTTTGCCCCGATCGACTGGGCGGCGCTCGCGGCAACCGGAATCATCAGTACGACGCTCGCGTTGTTGCTGATGACGCTCGTCAACAGCCCAGTTGCGACGTAGAAGACCCACAGGACGCCGATTGCGGGGAGGAACGTCCCGGTGGATGCGACGAGATTCCCGAGTAGTTCGGCAGCACCGGTCTGCTGAAGTGCGAGTCCGAGTGGGATGACGCCCGCCAGCAGGAAGATCACGTTCCACTCGACGGATCGGTACAGTTCGTTCGGTCTGAGAACGCCGGTGAGAATCATCGCCACCACACCCGCGAGCGCGGAGGCGACGATGGGAAGAACGTTCAATGCCGGAAGTGCGATGACTCCGGCGACGATGGCGATGGCGAACGGGACCTTCTCGGTTCGGTAGTCGACGTCGTCGAACTCGTGGGCGACGATGAAGTCCTCGTTCTGGACGAGACGCGTGAGGCTGTCTGGTGGTGCCTGCACGAGGAGCGTGTCGCCGACGCGGATTCGGATGTCTTCGAACCGGTCTCGGACCACGTCACCGCGGCTTCGAAACGCGAGGACGTTCGCGGTGTATCGCTGTCTGAACGTCGAACTGGCGAGGGTCTCTCCGACGAGGAACGACCCCGAAGGGATGACGACTTCGACGAAGTACGGCTCTTCCTCGCCGGGGTGGAGTTCGTCTTCTGTTCGAGGACTGCCAGTGAAGGAAAGTCCCTCCGCGTCCATGATCCGTTCGAGCGTGTTCCGGTTCGTCCTAAGACGGAGCGTGTCGTTCTCGTGGATCTCTTTTCGAGCGAGCGGTTCGTCGAAACGTTCTCCATATCGGATCAACTGGAGTACGTCGATGTCGAGTTCGTCTCCTCCGAAGGCTTCCTCGACGGTCTGTCCGATGAAAGACGAATCGACTGGAACGACGACATCGGCGAGGTACTCTTGAAGGGCGTACTCCTCTACCAGGTCCTCCTCGGCTGGCACACGTTCGGGGAGTAACCGAACACCGACCGTCATGAGATAGACCGTCCCGACTGCGAACACGACGATGCCGAGTTCGGTGAACTCGAACATACCGAACGCGTGCAGTCCGAGACTGGGTGACTCAGACCCGATCTGGGCCGCGATGTTGCTCGCGAGGATGTTCGTCGACGTCCCGATGAGCGTCAGCGTCCCTCCGAGCATAGAAGCGAACGACAGCGGAATGAGCAGTTTCGACGGCGACGTCTTCCCGTTGTGTGCGAGGTCGGTGATTACCGGAACGAGGATGGCGACAACCGGGGTGTTGTTGACGACGCCCGAGATCGGTCCAGTAATGCCGATCGTTGCGGCGAGTTGCTTACGACGGTCGAAGCCAGCGAACGCAGCCATCTTTCGGCCGACCGACTGGACGATTCCAGTTCGGTTGATCCCCGTACTCAGAATGAGCATCGCCAGCACGGTGATCGTGGCGGGGCTTGCGAACCCGGAGATTCCTTCGCGTGGAGAGATCTGTGTCCACGGTTCGAGGACGATCAACAGAACCATCACCAGAATAGCGGTGACGTCCACCGGGAGCCACTCGGTCGCGAACAAGACGAGTGAGAGTAAGATGAGCGCGAACACGACAGCCATATCGACCGTAACTGGGCCAGAAGCGATACCCAAGACTATCGGGCCGACTGAAGAGAAAGGCACAGTGAAGGGTTGTGGTAGCGAGGGAAAAGGCCTGGTATCTACGCGCGACACGTGCCGGGTGTATAGAGACGGGTGTATAGAGGCGCCGCGTGGAGACACGAGCACGAGTGGACAGTAGGACGGTACTGATTGCTCCAACTCGTGATCGTGCTGATCCCGGATCCGTCGATCTGGTCACTCCTTTGACTGGCCAGCAGATCCGGTCGGTATCGCCGGAACCGAGAGTCGTCTGCGAACGGTCCGGAGTGAATCTGGTCGGGGTCGAGTCTGGGATCGGTCCCAATCCCCGCACCCGAACTCCCGTGCATGTTTATCATTACCGCCCCCAACCGCCATGGTATGCAGACACGCGCACTCGGCGACACCGGCCACGACAGTACCGTCATGACCTTCGGAGCGATCGCGCTCAACTGGCTCGAACAGGAGGGCGCGGACGCGATGGTCGAACTCGTCCTCGACCACGGGGTCAACCACTTCGACGTGGCTCCCACCTACGGCGACGCGGAACTCAAACTGGGCCCGAAGCTCCGCCAGCATCGGGACGAGATCTTCCTGGGGTGTAAGACACAGGCGAGAGACTACGAGGGGGCGAAACACAAACTCCAGCGGTCGCTCGACCGCCTCGGCGTCGACCACATCGACCTCTATCAGTTCCACGGACTGGAGTACGCCGAGGAGCTAGAGACGATCACGGGCGACGGCGGCGCGCTCGAAGCCTTCCGTGAGGCGAAAGACGAGGGCCTCGTGAACCACATCGGGCTGACAAGCCACGGGCACCCACAGCTCACCCTCGACGCCATCGACCGGATCGACGACTTAGAGAGCGTCATGGTTCCGATGAACCCCGTCGTCGTCGGTAAGGACGACGACGACCACGACTACGCGGCGGTGCTAGAGCGCGCCGAGGAGACGGGGATCGGCACGCTCGGGATCAAAGCCTTCGCGAAGGGGCCGTGGCCCTCAACCGACGACTTGCCCGAACACGACCGACCGTACGCGAATTGGTACGAACCCGTCGACACGCCCGCCGAGATCGCAGAGCGATTCGACTTCGCGGCGTCGCAGGGCCTGACGAGCGTCGTCAACCCGGGCGATCCGAAACTCGTCGCGATGGTCCTCGACGCGGCCGACCGCTACGACGGGATGGACGAGGCCGCTCAACGGTCGCTGATCGAACGTCTGCGTCATCAGGAGAGTCCCGTCCCGGAGCAACTGCACCACTGAGTAGAGAACCACCGACGAGCAACTTATTTGAGAGACGGGCTGGACTCCATGGTAGATATCCCCACGACCGTCACGGCCGCCCTCGCCGACCGTTCGGTGACCGACGCCGTCTGCCTCGAAGCGGGGGCCGGCGTCGGCAACACGACTGCTGGTTTGCTCGCGGCGGGCGCGCGTCGCGTCTACGCCGTCACGAACGACGGTGAACACGCCACGACGGTTCGCGAGCGGGTCGCCCGCGACGCCACCGAGCCACGGGCGCACGATTGGCGCGAGCGAACCGCCGTACTCGAGGCGGACCTCCGCGCTACCCCCCTCGCGACCGACTCGGTCGACGTCGTCACCTCCCACGGGTTGTTCAACGTCCTCCCCACCGCATCGCTCGACTCGGTCGTCACGGAACTGACGCGCGTCGCCGCGCCGGGCTGTCATCTGATCGTCGACGACTACGAGCCGCTCCCCGAGGGTGCCGCCGTGGCTGACCTCTTCGCCGTCGAGAACGCGGCGACCGAACTGGCCCGGAACCGAGCGGCGTTGACGTTCTACCCGGCCGCGGTCCTCCGGCGGCTCTTCGTCGGCACCGGCTGGGAGTTCGACCGAAAGCGAACGCTGCTGGAGCCGGTTCCGTGGACGGCGAGTCACATCCGGGCACACACGGCGGCGGCGCGTGCTGCGGCCGCGACGCTACCAGGCGAGTTGGGCGAGCAGTTGACGACGAGAGCCGAGCGATTCGCGGCCGAGATCGGGTCGGAGTCGGTCGGCGAGATGTACAGCCTCGCGTTTCGGCTGCCGGAGTGAGACAGAACGGAGGGACGTCGCCGCCCTCAACCTCGCAGCGGAGCACCCCGAGCACGACACCGCAGTCGGCACAGGCGAATCGAATCGAGGAGGGAACGCGACGGTTTAGACGCCCGTGCCGGTGGCGGCTTCGGGGAGGTCGTACGGCGTCGCGTCGAGTCCGAGTTCTTCGAGCGCGGCCGCGAGGTGTTCGTCCTTCGCGTACTCGGAGCCGTCCTCCTCACGGATTCGCTGGGTCGTCGCCAGCACCTCCCCGCGTCGGTCGTCGGGGATGTCGTACTTGTCCGTCGAGAGTTCGATGACGAGGCCGTTGTTGTCGTGGGTGTACAGCGAGTAGAAGATCCCGCGGTCGAAGACGTTGTAGTTCCGTCCGTCCTCGTCGAGCGCCTCGCGCACGTCCTCGAATCGTTCGGGAGCGATGCTGAAGCAGAGGTGGTGGACGGAGCCGACCTGCCCGCGCTGACCGTGGCGGTTCGACGGGCGGTCGTCGCTGACGAAGAACGTGATGATCCGACCGTCGCCGGTGTCGAAGAACAGATGCGTCTGTGAGGGGTCGTCGAGGTTCGGTTGTCGTAGGACCAGCGGCATACCGAGCAGGTCCCGGTAGAACGCGATGGTGTCGGCCTCGTTGCTCCCCCAGATGGTCATGTGGTCCGTTCCGGTGGTGTGGAACGGGCTGTCCGGCAGTTCGTCGGTGACGGGTGCCGAGTCGCTCATGTGACACGATACACGACCGAGACGGATAAGCGGGCCAGTTACACGCCCGTCAGTGGGTGACGTCCGCGTCCGTAGCGTGAGACGTGTCGGTTCGCAAGCGCGACCCGGCTACGTACTCGATCGCCGCCGGTGGATGTAGACGCTCATCGCGACGAGCAGCAGCGATCCCGCCGCGGCGATGGCGACGAGCGACTCGACCGAGATGCCGACCAGCGAAGTCGTGAACGGACCCGAAGCGATGGCCGTGGCCGCGTCGGGACCGCTGAGTCCGCAGCCGACGAAGGTGAGCATGGTGACGAGGGTGAGCACTCCGCCACCGAAGCCGAACATCGAAGCGACGTCTTCGATCGCCAGCAGCGTCCGAGCCTGCGTTCGGCTTAGCGTCTCCCCGAGGCGCGCCTGGTGTGCGACGATGAGTCCGAGAGTCACTCCGGACGCGAGCGCGAGGACGCAGCCGATGGCACCGAGCGTTGCGATTATCGGCGTTGAGGCGAGCGGCGATTCGCCCCGATACAGCGCCTGCATCACGGGCGTTCGCGTCATCACCAGCGGTACCGATACGGTGAGCGCGGCGAGAAGGACACCGAGCGTCCCTACCTTGGCAGCGATCGATCTGCGTAGGGAGCCGGTCGCGCGCAGTTGTTCGTACGGCGAATTCGAGAGGATCGCAGCAGCGATCGGGTCGTCAAGCGGTTGGCCGTCGTTACTCATGGTCGTCGAGTATCGAGCGACGAACTGAAGCAGCGGTACTTAGCGTCGTCGAAATCATCCCGCGTCTGTCCGCTTCGTTCGGGACGATTACCTCCGAGTAACGTATCCGAGACGCCTCGAGTGACGCATCCGCAACGCCTCGAGTGACGCATCCGCAACGCCTCGAGTGACGCATCCGCAACGCCTTTTTCGGCAGTCGCCAACGGGCCAGTATGGAAATACGAGCTATCGCCGACCTCGGTCCCGGCGAGCGCGACGCGCTGTTCGAGCGCGACTCGGGCGTCGCTGGCGTCCGCGGTGACGTTCGCGAAATCGTCGAGCGAGTCCGCGAAGAGGGCGACGTCGCGGTCCGCGAGTACTGCCGCGAGTTCGACGGCGTCGAAGTCGGTAGTCTCGACGTGACCAGCGACGTTCAACGGGCCGCCGAGAGCGTCGACGAGGAGATTTTGGAGGCGATTCGAACGGCCGCGACGAACATCCGCGAGTTCCACGAGCGACAGGTGCCCGAGGACTGGCGCGAGGACTTCGACGGGCGCGAACTCGGCCGCCGGTTCCGGCCGCTCTCGCGCGTCGGCGTGTACGTGCCCGGCGGGGCCGCCGCCTACCCGTCAAGTGCGCTCATGGGGATCATCCCCGCCAAAGTCGCCGGTGTCGAGCACGTCGCCGTCGCCACGCCGCCCGCCGAGACGGTGAACCCGGTCACGCTCGCCGCCATCCACGAGGCGGGTGCGGACAAGGTCTACACTGTCGGCGGCGCGCAGGCCATCGCGGCGTTCGCCTACGGAACCGAGAGCGTCAACACCGTCGACAAGGTCGTCGGCCCCGGCAACAAGTGGGTCACGGCGGCCAAAGCCGAGGTTCGCGGCGACGTCGACATCGACTTCCTCGCCGGTCCGAGCGAGGTGCTCGTCCTCGCCGACGAGACGGCCGACCCGCGTTACGTCGCCGCCGACCTCGTCGCGCAGGCCGAACACGATCCCAACGCATCGGTCCTCGCCGTCACGGACGACGAGGGGACGGCCGAGGCCATCGCAGCGGAGGTCGACTTACAGACTCCCGGACGCGAGCGCGAGGAAATCGTCCGCGAGGCACTCGACAACGACACCAGCGGCGTCTTCCTTGCGCGGTCGATGCCCGAGGCCGTCCTCTTCGCCGAGGAGTACGCCGCCGAACACCTCTCGATTCAGGCGGCCGACGCCGACGAGTTACTGGATCGGATCACGAACGCTGGGAGCGTCTTCCTCGGCCCGTACACCCCGGTCGCCGCGGGCGACTACGCCTCCGGCACGAACCACATCCTGCCGACCGCGGGCGGTGCAAAGCGCTACGGCGGCGTCTCCGTCGACACCTTCCTCCGGTCGACGACCGTCCAGCGGATCGACCGCGACGGCCTCGACGACCTCGCAGACACGATCACGACGCTCGCCGAGGCAGAGGGGCTTGAGGGCCACGCCGAGAGCGTCCGACGGCGGTTCGAGGAGTGAGGAGGTCGGCGGGGTCGACGGGACCGATATTTCGGCGTGCGACGCTTGATCTGCTGTCCACGGCGGGTAGGGGCGTTCGAGTTGGTGTCGTCCACGAGTTTAGCCGCCCAGTCTCATCTGAACGACGCTGATAACCGGCGGCGTCACAGTTAACAGGCTCGACAGACTATCATGTTCCATGAGCACGGAGACCGCGGAGAATGGCGGCGACGACGTGACCGTCGAGGTGACCCCGCCCGCGGCGGAGGAGGCGCTGTCGCTGATGAACGGTGAGGGGATGGACACCGACATCGGTGGGCTTCGGCTGTTCGTCCAGCAGGGTGGATGTGCCGGCCTCTCCTACGGGATGCGTTTCGACAACGAACCGGAGAGCGAGGACCGCGTCGTCGAACAGCACGGACTGCGCGTGTTCGTCGACCCCGCGAGTCTGAACTACATCAACGGGAGCACGCTCGACTTCGAGGACGGCCTCCAAGCCGCTGGCTTCCACGTCGAGAACCCGAACGTCGTCAGCGAGTGTGGCTGCGGCGAGTCGTTCCGGACGTAAGCGTCGTCTCAGTCCCGTTCTGTTCTCTCTTCGGGTATCGGTTCTCTCGGGTAGCACGGCCAGTCCATGAATCAGACATAAGACGGCGAGTCGCCTACAGTGGTGCATGGAACTCGAATCAACGACCGCGCCGACCGGGACGACCGTCTACGTCGACCGGACCACCGCCGACCGCGGATCGAAAGCGCCCTTCTTCCACGTATACGAGACCGACGCCGCCGAGGATCGGTGGGGCTACTTCTGCGGCAACTGCGAGACGTTCGACAACGCGATGGACACGATGGGCCGCATCGAGTGCAACGCCTGTGGTAACATCCGCAAACCCGACGAGTGGGACGCAGCACACGAGTGACGACCGAACGCCGGTCGTTATAGTACATCCGCCCTCTAAACGACGCTACTTCTGGACGATCTCTCGGTGATCTGCGTGCCAAGCTTTATCACGATTGCTCTCGTACCCTCACTTACATGGCCCCTGTTACCATGCCACCAGTCGAGGAGGCGAAGAGAATCTTCACCCGCCTCGGCTACGCTGTCTCGGGAGACGGGACGGAACTACGAGCCGAACGCAAGTGGCGCACTGTCCACGTAACGGCGATGGACGGTGACACCGCTTCGACCGCGAAACGAGCCCTTACCGACGGTGGACGAGGAGAGTCGGAGTTGCGTTGTTTCGTCACCTGGAAGGACTATACAGGGGATCTCCGCGCACGACTCGAACAAGCGAGTACGCCGTACGAGTGGGCGATCATCGGCGTCGACGACACCGACGATTACGAGGTCGTTCGCGACGAGGTCACGGCCACCGCAGTCTGACACGCCACTTATTTTAACTGACCACTGTCCGTGTATTTCGGACGTATGCAATCGGTGGTCACGAGCGCGCTCGACGGATTCGTTCACAACATCCAGGCGGCGCTCCCGAACATCATCAGCGGTGTCGTCTTCCTCGTTCTCGCGGCGCTCGTCGTCAAGGCGGTCCTGTTCATCCTCCGGATCGCTCTCGACCGTATGCTCCCCGGCGAATCTCCGGTCTACCGACAGTTCATCGCTACGATCGCTGCGCTGTTTCTCTGGTTCAGCGTCGCGCTCACCTTCCTCTCGATCCTCGGATTCACGAACATCGCGGCCTCGCTGGGGACAGCGTCGGGATTTATCGCACTCGGTGTCTCCTACGCCGCGTCGGACATGATCGCCGACGCGGTCGCGGGCGTGTACCTCCTCCGCGATCCGGATTTCATGCCCGGCGATACGGTCGAGACGGCGAAGGCGTCCGGCGTCGTGAAGTCGATCGAACTCCGGAAGACCCGGTTCGACGTCGACGGCGACACTGTCGTCGTCGGCAACTCCGACATCGAGAACAATTGGACGAAACACGAATCGGGTGAGGAGAACGGATCGGAAGACGACGAAGCGACGGCTAGCGCCGTGAGTTCCGACGGTGTCTCCGCCGGAGAGGCGACCGACTGAATCCGAAGCGCCAACCGTGACACCCATTGTCTCGGTCACCGAGCGGCTTATCTTTTCGAGACGTGAACGAATGGTATGTTCGTCGGGCACGCCGCGCTCGCCTTCGCAGTCGCGGCCAGTGTCGCCACTGCCCGTGGCTGGTCGCATCGCCGGGCACTCGCGATCGGCGTCGTCACCGGCACGTTCGCGGCGATTCCGGACGTCGACATCAGCTACGCGCTCGTCGGCCTCGTCACCGCACACACCACACACGCCCTCGCGCTCGCCGACGCCTTCTGGCGCACCGGCGACGTCGTTCACCGCACGATCACTCACTCGCTCGTCGTCGCCGTCCCCGTGGCCGTCGCCGCCGCCCTCTGGCTTCGAAGTCGGCGAACGGGGTCGCGCCGTGACGGAACAGCCGCGCTCGGCATCGTCGCCGCGCTCGTCGCCGTCGCGGGGCTGAAGAGCGGCTTCCTCGGTGCGGTCATCATGGCGCTGTTCTGCGTCGCCGCGCTCGGCATCGTGGAAGGGGCGGTTCGGCGCACCGCGTTCGGGCCACGAACGCTCCTCGTCGCCGCGCTGTTCGGCATCGCCTCCCACCCGTTCGGTGATCTGTTCACGGGTCAGCCACCGGCGATGCTCTACCCGCTCGGAGTCACGCTGTTCGCCCATCGGATCGCGTTCACGCCGGATCCGACACTGAACTTGCTGGCGGCGTTCGGCATCGAGTTGACGACCATCTGGTTTGCGATCGCCGTCTACGGGCGTCTGACCGGACGGTCGATTCGCGACGCGCTCGGGTTACGTGCGGGCCTCGGGGTCGGCTACGCCGGAAGCGTCCTGCTCATCCCCGCCCCGACGTTCGACCTCTCCTATCCGTTCGTGTTCTCCGTCCTCGCGGTCGGCGCGCTCGGCCTGATTCCGCTCTTGGATCGGTCGAAGTGGACCCGCGAAGCGAGAGCGTCGAGCGCCTTCACCGCCGTCGTGACCGGCTTCGCGACGATCACGCTCGCGGGCGTCGCGTACACCGCGGCGTATCTCGCCGCGTGACTGTCTAACTCACTTTGTGGTCGTCCGGCTCACCGCCGGGTCGTCCAACTCGCCGCGTGATCGCGTAGCGAGACTTCCGAGACGTGGATACTCGCGAACCGCCACAGGTCAGAACGCGTGGAGAAACGTTTTGATTCGGACAGTCGAAAGGGTAAACATGGACTCTGGCTCGGGGCTTCGAGACGTCGTCGAGGACGAGCGTCTCAACGCCGGACTCGGATGGCTTCTCGTTGTCTTTCTCTGCTTAGTGACCGTCGAGGAAGTCGTCAACAACGACATCCTCTGGGGTGGGTTCGTGTTCTGCGTCGCCGTCTTGGCGGCCGTTCCGACCCTCGTGTACCGGACGCCGCGCGTGATGCTCCCGTGGGAGGTGCTCCTGCTCGCGTCGCTTCCGGTGGTCGGACAGGCGCTACTACCCGGTCAACAGATTCACGGATTCGTCCTCTCGGGTCGGATCGTGACGTACCTCTCCGTTGCCGCCGTCGCGCTCATCGTCGCCGTCGAACTCGACGTGTTCACGTCGGTCAAGATGAACCACGCCTTCGCCGTCATCTTCGTCGTCATCGCGACGATGGCGACGGCGGGCATCTGGGCCGTCGTCCAGTGGGTGTCGGACATCTATCTGGGCACACACTTCCTGCTGAACGGGCAATCGGGAACGGCCGAAAACGCGAGGCTGATGTGGAACTTCATCGCCGCGATCATCGCCGGTGTCGGGGCCGGACTGTTGTTCGAGTACTACTTCCGACGGCGGGCCCAGACTCACCGTCGCCTGCCGGGAGACATCGGAGGGACGGCATGAGAGTCCGCGACACGCTCGGAATCAGTTCGCACCGGCAGGCCCAACTGAGTCGCGCGATGCAGGTGGCGCTCGGGATCATGGTGCTCTACGGGATCTACAAGGTCAACCTCGGCATCGTCGTTAACGCCGGCATCGGATTCGGTGTCACCTACCTTCCGGCGATCCTCCGGCGGGACTACCGCATCCCGATGGACGCGGGGCTCACGCTCTGGATCACCGCCGCCGTCTTCCTGCACGCGCTCGGTGCGACCGGGATTCCATGGATCACCAAGCCGTTCTACGGGAACGTCCCCGGGTGGGATCACGTGACCCACGTGCTGTCGGCGAGCGTCGTCGCCGCCGTCGGCTACACGACCGCACGAGCCATCGACGAACATACCGAGGAGGTCTACCTCCCGCGGCGGTTCATGTTCGTGTTCATCCTCCTCTTTACCATGGCGTTCGGCGTCCTCTGGGAGGTCATCGAGTTCTCGGTGAGCCAGATCGCGGCCATGACCGGGAGCACCTCGGTGCTCACGCAGTACGGACTAGAGGACACGATGTACGACCTCGTCTTCGATACGCTCGGCGGCGTCATCGTCGCCGTCTGGGGCGCGGCGTACCTCTCGAACGTCGCCGACGCGCTGGCTGCGCGGCTCGATCGAAGTCGCGCGTAAGTCGAGAACATCCCCCCTGAATCGAAGCGATCGCGCGTGGGAACACCTCGACGCACCTTCGTCGCCACTGGATTTCGCCGCCGGTCTTTTTACGCCCTCCGTGAGTATACACGAACGATCATGGTATTCAAGAAGATCACACTCATCGGGCGGAGTCCGGACGGATTCGACGAAGCGGTCAAGAACGCGGTCGACCGCGCCGAGGAAACGCTGAACAACGTCCACTGGGTAGAAGTCGACAACATGGGCATGGAAGTCGCGTCCGTCGACGGCCACGAGTACCAAGCGGAAGTGACCGTCGCGTTCGAACTCGAATAGAGCACAGCGGCGAGGAAAGTCGAGGAGATGCAGACCGACGGGCCACCACGACCCGACGCTTTCTTGGTCTGTCACCGGGGACGACCGATAGATGCTGCGGTTACTCCACTACTCCGACATCGAGAACGTCTACGACGATCCGGGTCGCGTCGGTCGCCTCGCGGGACTCGTCTCTTCACTCGACGGCGACGACGCGCTGATCGTCGGCACCGGCGACAACACCTCGCCGGGCGTCCTCTCGCTCGTCGCCCGCGGACGGCAATCGCTCGACTTCTTCGACGCCGTCGACGCCGACCTCGACACCTTCGGCAACCACGAGTTCGACTACGGACCCGACGAGACGCGCGCGCTCCTCGCCGACGCCCCGCAGACGTGGGTGAGCGCGAACGTCTACGACGAGGACGGCGATCGATTCGGCGCGAGCGAAGGCGTCGTCCCCTGGACCGTCGTCCGCGTCGATGGCGACGAGGTCGGCTTCTTCGGCGTCACCGACCCCGCGACGGGGTCGCTCAACCCGAACGCCGCCGACCTCTCCTTCGCGGATCCCTACGACGCGGCCGAGCGCGCCGTCTCGGAACTCCGTGACGCAGACGTCGACTACATCGTCGCGCTCTCGCATCTCGGCCGTGCCGACGACGAACTGGCCCGCCACGTCGACGTGGACCTCATCCTCGGCGGGCACGTCCACAGCGAGCGCGTCGACCGCGTCGACGGGACGCTCATCACTCGACCGGGCGTGAACGGCGAGGCGTTGCTCGAAGTCGAACTCGATGCTGACGGCGCGCGCGCTCGACGTCACGACCCGAGCGACGCTCACTGCGACGACCGCCTCGCTGCGGCCGTCGAGAGTCGGATGGCCGAAGCGGGACTGGACGGCGTGGTCGCCACCGTCGACGACCCGATCGAGCGGACGGAGACGACCGTATTCGGCGGCGAGTGCCGCGTCGGTAACTTCGTGGCGGACGCGTACCGCTGGGTCGCCGACGCGGACGTGGGGCTTCAGAACAGCGGCGGCGTGCGGACCGGCCCGTCGCTCGCAGGCAAGGTGACGACCGTGGATCTGATCAGCCTCGTTCCGTTCGGCGAACCCGTCGTCGCCGCCGAACTCACGGGCGAAGAACTACGGGCGGCATTCGACCAACTCGGCGGCGACGCGGTCGATTTCGGCGAAGACCACTGGTGGCACGGACACGTGAGCGGCGCGCAGGTCGTCTGGGACGACGCGCGAGACGAGTTGATCGAGGCGACCGTCGGCGGCGAACCCATCGACGCCGACGCGACATATCGCGTGGCGACCTCGGAGTACCTGCTCCACAGCGACCACGAGTTCCCGGCGATCACGGAGCGTCACCGCGCGGGCGAGTACCGGATTCAACACGAAGCCCTCGTCGCCTACGCGCGGTCGGTCGGCGTCGACCCGGCACTTGAAGGGCGCATCCGACGGCGCGAAGAGTAACATTCACACCGTCGAGGTGCGAGCCTTTTCCCATGACGCTGGTCGTGGTTCCCGTCCGTTATCCGTTGACCAGTCACTCGCGAGCGACGCTGTCCGAAGCCGTTCGAGTCGCACGCGAGCGTGACGCCGAGTTGACCGTGCTCCACGTCGATCTCTATCAGAGTAGCCGTGGGATCACGCGGGCAGACCTGAAACGAGCCGTCGAAGGAGAGTTCGGTCCCGTCGACCGGACCCGATACGTCGTCCGGCGCGGATTCCTCGTCGAAGAGACGATCTTAGAGGAAGTCGCCGCCGAGGGGGCCGACATCGTCGTCATCGGATCGAAACAGGCCGGGCGCTGGCGGCGGATGCTCAGGCGGTTCCTCGACGACCCCGACATCGAATCGTACCTGCGCGAAAAGTTGGACTGCACGGTGATCACCGTCCGCGCGGACGGCAAGACCACGTAAGCCGAGTACCTGTTCTTCAGACGACCGAGTTCGGACCGCGTAGCCCGACGGCGGCGACGGCGGCGATGATCACCGCGCCGGCTACCGTCGGCCAGAAGCCGATCGCCGTCGCGACGCCGAGCGACGTCAGGAGCGTAAAGAGGAGGAAGAGCGGGAGCAACACGCCTGCGACGAGCAACCACGCACCCGACAGGCCGCGAGCCACCGACCCGGCACCGGTGACGAACTCGTCGACCGCGTCGCGGCCCAGTACCCACGCGACGAAGAGCAGGAAGACGATCAACCCGATCGTCAGCAGGACGTTGACGAGCGTCCCGGCGACGAAGCCGAACAGGGCCTGCCTGAACGCGAGCACGGTCCCCGTACACGCGACGACGACAGTGACGGCGGCGACGGCGACGGGACGCGAGAGGCCCGTCTCGTCGACGAGGACGGCGACGGGGATTTCGAGCATGCTGATCGAACTCGACAGCGCGGCGAGGACGACGACGCCGAAGAAGACCGTCGCCACCAGCGTCCCTGCCGGCATCGACGCGAAGGCTCCGGCGAGGCCGACGAACAGGGCACCCGCGCCGGTACCCGTCGTCGTCGGATCGATCCCCTGCGCGAAGAGGAGCGGAAAGACGACCAGTCCCGCGAGGACGCCGACCGCCGTGTTGAGGACCGCGATCGTCGTCGCATCGAAGGGAAGCGAACGATCCTCACCGAGGTAAGAGGCGTAGGTGACCATCGTCCCCGCACCGAGCGAGAGGGTGAACAGCGCCTGCCCGGCCGCCGGGCCGAGTATGTCGAAGAAGTGCGTTCGGAGCGACGCGAAGTCGAAGTTCAGGTAGAACGAGTACCCGGCACCGGCGCCGGACTGCGTGCTCGCCCACGCGGCCAGCGCGACGAGCAGGACGACGATAGCGGGCATCATCACCGTTGTCGCGCGTTCGATACCGCCGCGGATGCCCGCGTAGACGATTCCGGCGGTCAGCAGGAGGAAGACGAGGTGATAGGCGGCGGCGTGTACGCCGACGGAGACGTGACCGAAGTACGAACCGGGATTCGCGAAGTACGGTGCCGGGCCGGTCGTTCCGAGGCCGACGAGACTCTCGACGAAGTAGCGGACGATCCATCCGCCGACGACGCTGTAGAATGAGAGGAGCGCGATGGCCGTGAGGACGCTGAAGTATCCGGCGTACCCCCAGAGTCGCGACCCGGAGAGCGATTCGAACGCACCGACCGGGTTCTTCCCGGATCGACGTCCGATGACGAACTCGCCGAGCAGTCCCGAAACGCCGACGGCGACCACGATGCCGAGATAGACCAGTAGAAATGCACTGCCGCCGTTCGCTGCGGTTTGCCAGGGGAATCGCCAGATGTTGCCCAACCCGACGGCGCTTCCTACCGCCGCAAGGATGAACCCGACTCGTGTTCCCCACGTCTCGCGTGCCATTGGCTGTCGTTGGCAGAGGATTGCTAAAGTGACTTTCGAGTCGTCGATCAGTCAATCGCTAACGATAACGGTTTACCGGCGCTCTCACGGCTACATTCGACCACAACCGTGGTCGGAATTGGGCGTTCCGCTGAGGATTCGTAACTACACGGTCATTCACTGTATTACTCGGTGGTGATCGTTTTGATCGGATCCGGTCAGATCGGTCGGGACTGTCAACGCGACGGACTGGCGTCGGGTCACGGCTGACGTCGTCACAGCAGGCGGAACGGTTTTGAGGACAGAATGTTACCTGATTGCCATGTGGGACCCCGTAGACAGATACGCCCCGAACGGCCCGTTGGGGCGCGTCCTCCTCGCAAGCGTCTTCTGGATCTTTGGGATCGTCCTCGCCGCGGCCACGGTCGGCGGATCGCTGGTCGCGTTGGCGATGTCCACGCCCTTCGCCATCGTGCTCCTGTGGCTCTCGGTCTCGTTGGGATGGTCGGGTCTGAAAGGCGGGAACACCGACCGTTCGGCCGAACGGCGGACTGACAGCACACGCGACGCGACGGTCGACGTCGCAGACCCGAACGAACTCGACGATCCGCTGCACATCGTCAAGGCGCGATACGCGCGCGGCGAACTCACCGACGAGGAGTTCGAACGTCGACTCTTGCGATTGCTCGACGTCGAACACGGGGTGGACGACGCCGTTCGGTCACAAGAGTACGGAACGGGAGAACGCGGATCGGCGACCGACCGGGTCCGAGAAGTCTGAGTGGATTCCGATCTCTCACCTCACGCTTCGCCGTACACCGGCACGGCCGCACCGCTCGTGACCGACGCGGCGTCGCTACAGAGGAACAACATCACTTCCGCGATGTCGGCCGGATCGACCCACTTCCCGTGGTCGGAGTCGGGCATCGCCTCTCGATTCTGCGGCGTGTCGATGACGCTCGGCATGACTGCGTTCGCCCGCAGTTCTCCCTCGTTCTCCTCGGCGATCGTCTCGGTCAACAGTCGCACACCCGCCTTCGCGGCCCGGTAGGGGCCGTCACCCTCGCCGCCTTCGAGCGACGAGCGCGCCGAGACGGAGACGATCGCGCCGTCCGTCTCGCGGAGGTGCGGGACGGCGTGTTTCGACGTGAGGAACACGGTCTTCAAGTTGACGTCGAACAGCATGTCGAACGTGTCCACCTCGGTCTCGTCGATGGGCGACCCACCGCGCCACGTCCCGGCGATATTGAGCAGACAGTCGATCTGTCCGTGGTCGTCGACGACGGCGTCGACGACGTTCGCCACGGCGCTTTCGTCGGTGAAGTCCCCCTCGTAGAAATGGACGCTCTCGGAATCGAACGGGTCCTCGTCGTCGGGTTCGACCACGTCCGCCGCGGCGACGGTCGCGCCCGCATCGCGGAACGCGGTCACGACCGCACTGCCGAGGCTCCCGCTCGCGCCGGTCACGAGGGCGACTCTGTCGGTGAAATCGAAGTCGGCGTTCATGGGCTCGTAATTCGGCGTCATCGGGCATAAAATCGGGGGCGGGTCGCGGAGGGTGGCTTCGGTGGGCGATGGCTACGTGATTGACCACTATCGGGTGGGACCGAAAGGGGTTCTCGTGAGTCCCGCAGGGACGAACGAGAGCGAACGAGACCGCAAGTCTCGCCATGCCGACTTCTCGACGAAGGCGAACGAAGCAAGGACCGCAGGGAGCGAGATGAGGACCGTCCTCAAAAATCGGAGATTTTTGGTATCCAGCGAGAGCTTCGCTCTCGCGCGACAACGAGGCCCCCGAGTCGAGAAGTCGGGAGCTTTCGAGGTCGTCTCGATCGGTTCAGCTATTCTGGAGGGTTTCACTAATCATGGCTTCAGATCACGATGGACGAACTACTCACCGGAACAACAGTTAGGTCACTCGATCACGTACCGCGACTCATGAAGCTCTCCCGCGGCGACGCCCTCCGCTTCGCCGGGATGGCCGGCTGGATCGTCGGCGCTGCGTTCGTCGTCGCGAGCGCCACGTCGTCGCCACCAGCCCACGCGATGACGTACGCGTACCTCGCGCTCTCGATCGGATTCGGACTCGTTGCCGCCGGCGAATGGATGAACGGAAAGAGTCGTCGTGCCGCCTTGAACGGAGTCTCTGCATCGTTCTGGGTCGTCGCGCTCGCGGTCAGTTTCGGTGCACCCCTGTGGCCGAGCGTCGGTGTACTGGCCGCTCTCATGGTCCTCAGCGTGTATCTGATCTGGTCAGATATACGGAGCGGGCGGAACGGAAGTACGAGCTAGGCCAGGGACAGAAGTGAACAGCAAACCGATCCGAGAACCAGTCAGACGATACTGAGACGATTGAGACAACCCTTTCATTCCCGCCCATGCCGACTACTCGGCCGATTGTCGCGTACCGAAATTCTCAGTCACACCCCGAACGTCGCCCGGAGCATGTCGCGCGTCCCCGGACCGAGGCCGACGGCGAGGATGGCGATGAGGAGTAACATCGTATAGCGGGGATTCTCCTCGAAGATCCCCTCTTCGAACACCCAGATCACGAACGTGGCGGCGACGAGTTTGACGAGCAGGAACGGCCATGCGTCACCCGTGAACGCGATGACCGACTCCGGGAGAGCCGAATGGGTGATATTCACGATGGCCTGATTGACCGGGTGCTTCGGGATCAAGTTCGGACCGGCACTGAGCGCCGTCATCCAGTTGAGGCCGACGACGTTGGCGGTCCCGTCGATGGCGTGACCCCAGATGATGAACAACCCGATGGTCTCGGTGCCGCGGTTGATGTCCGGGGCGTAGCGTTCGATGAGCCACCAGACGATCGCCGTCGACAGCGTCGCGCCAGCGAGTATGATGAGCAACACCTGCGGGTAGAACTGGACCTGGTCCGAGTGCGTGAACGCGAGCGTGAGCAGGTAGCCGACCGTGAGCGCGAGGACGGCCGCGCCGATGACGCCGAGCGGTTTCGTGTAGTCGTCGACGGTGCCGCGGCGAGCGAGCCAGATGCTCACGACGATGGCGGCGACGGTGACGAAGAAGACGGTGAAGTAGATGACCGGGCTGATGATGAGCGTGTTCCACGGGTAGGAGATGAGCGCCTTTCCGGCGGGTAGGGCGTCGTCGACGTCCTCGACGACGCGGAGCGCGCCGCCGAAGAACATGAACGGGAGGAGGGCGTAGAAGAACTCACGTTCGGTGCCGATGTCGAACTTCCGGAGCAGGAAGACGACGCCGGTGAGCGCGACGAGTAACGTGACGATGTACCCGAGTTCCGAGACGTAGGTATATCCCGGATGGGCGACGACGCCAGTTGCAACCTGCCTGGCCTGCGCACAGGCGTTCGCGTCGTAGAGGTATCGGACCGTCCCGCCGGTATTGACCGCACAGACGGCCGACTTGGCGTCGGCTTGAACCGGGCCCCAGAAGTAGTGCCAGACGAAGCGATCGTAGACGAGACGCGGAAACAGGAGTGAGCCACCGACGAGGACCACCAAGAGGGCTGCGACGCCGCCACCCCACAGCCGTTCGGGGTCGAGGCCGACGCGTTCTGCGACCGTTGACATACCTCAACACCTGACGTGGGAGATGTTGAGGGTTCCGATGTCTCTGACTGTCGCTTCCGTTTTCAGTGCATTCGAGCGGGTGTTCGGCGCTATTCGAGCGGGAGCACGTCGCTCTCGTAGTCGGTTCCGAGGATGACCATCGTCTGGGATCGAGCGAATCCCTCCATGTCGGCGACGTGCTCGAACATGAGTTCCCGAAGTCCGTCCGTGTTCTCGGCGTAGACCCGGAGGATGACGTCCCACTCGCCGGTCGTGAGGTGAACCTCCTGAACGCCTTCGATGCTCTGGAGTTCTTCGAGCGCGTCTTCCTCGTGGCCCTGCTGAACGCGGAGGCCGACGAACGCCGAGGTACCGAACCCGACGGCTCGTGGGTTCACTTTGGCGTGGTATCCCTCGATGACACCCGCCTCTTCCAATCGCCCGACCCTGTCGTGGACCGTCGCACTCGACATGTCGATCCGGCGTGCGATCTCGCTGAACGGCGTCCGGGCGTCTTCCTGAAGGAGACGGAGGATCGCCTGATCCGTGTCATCAAGTTCCATATCGTGCCGTAGGTTGGGGCGGACTTTGGCCTTGCGAATGGTGCAGCGAGCGGACCGTCCGACCGAGCCGACAGTTTCCACCGAGTCGTCCTCAGCGATCGACCGCGCGTACCGTCTCGAGTGCCTCCTCGTGGAGGTGACCGTTCGACGCGACCATGCCGGTCGCACCGGGTTCCCAGCGGTCCCCGTTCAGGTCGGTCACCGTCCCGCCCGCCTGACGCACCAGGTGGACCCCGCCGACCACGTCCCACGGGTTGCACTCGACGTTGGTGACGGTCGCGTCGAGCGAGCCGCAGGCGACGTAGGAGAGCGTCGCTTGTGCGCTCCCGTATCGGCGAATGTCACCGAACCGATGGGAGATCTCGTGGCAGATGGTGTCGAACTCGTCTCGGTGGTCGAAGTCCCACCAGACCGTCGGCGAAACGACTCCCGCTTCTGGGTCCGTCACGTCGCTGACGGAGACCGAAGCGTCGTCTCGGTACGTTCCCTCGTCGACGGCAGTGTAGATGTCACCGAGCGCCGGAAGCACGTTCGCAGCGGCGATCGGTTCGCCGTCCTCGACGACTGCGACCGCCGTCGCCCAGATTCGAACGTTTCGGACGTAGTTGTGCGTCCCGTCGATCGGGTCGATCACCCACGCGTACCCCTCCGCGGGCACTTCTTTCAGTTCGTCCTCTTCCTCGCCGACGACGGCGTCGTCGGGAAATCCCTCGCGGATGACTTCGATAACCCGCCGCTGTGCGTTACGGTCGGCTTCGGTCACGACGTCGGTCTTTCCGTCCTTCGTCTCGACGTCGATTCCCTCACGGAACAGACGGTGCGCGACGCCGGCACCTTCACTCGCCGCCCGTTCGACGAGGGCGGGTCGGTCTCTCTCGACCATGGTTCGTCTCCCGTCCGTGGGACGGGAATAGTCGTCGGTTCGGGTGGACGGATGCCGGTATCGACGGGCGCATCTACGCACCAGAAATCGCACGCTCGCCCGCAGTTTACTCAATTCCGAAAGAGAGTACCTTTTTGGTGTCGGAGGTCGAATGGTGGATTATGCGCCCCGACACTGCGGCCCGACAGCTCGAATACGTGGTTTCGTCACGACTCGTCGACGACAGTTGGGGACACTGGGAAGCAACAGTGTACACCGAGGCGTTCGAGCACGTAGCGGAGAACGGGACTCACAACGACATGCACGCACTCATCGCTCGGATCAGCGACGAGGTCTACGACGGGCACCGGCCGAGCCCCGGCGACGTCCGGCAGTATGCCGACACGCTCGTCACGGCAAGCGGCCGTCCGCTCGCTGATGGTGGCGACCCCGACAAGTAACGACGAAGCGACGAGCGACGGACCCCGCTTTCCTTTCTGGCGTCACATCCGTTCGGTAGCCTCGGCTCTCGTCGAGAGCAGCGCCGAAACCACCAGCGAACGTCGCCCGATTCGTCGCTGGTTTCACTACTCGGATCTAGCGACGACGTGTGTCCCTCGAAAACAAGGTTGCGCTAATCACCGGGAGCAGTCGAGGAATCGGAGCGAAGACGGCCGAACTGCTCGCCGACCGCGGTGCGCGAGTCGTCGTGAACTACAATTCGAGCGCCGACGCCGCCGAGTCAGTCGCGACGTCGATCCGTGACGACGGCGGTGAGGCCATGGTCGTTCAAGCGGACGTCCGCGAACGAGACGACGTCGAGACGATGGTCGACGAACTCCGCTCGGAGTGGGGGTCGATCGACGTGCTCGTCAGCAACGCCAACATGTCGTTCGCGCGGAAGCCGCTCGCGGAGATGACCTGGGCGGAGTTCTCCCAGAAGCTGAACGACGAACTCCGAGCGGCGTTCGTCACCTCGAAGGCGGTCCTTCCGGGGATGGCAGACCAGGAGTGGGGCCGCGTCGTCTACGTATCGAGCGGACTCGGCAAGCACCCCGCGCCGGGAATGATCGCACACGGGACGGCCAAAGCCGGTCTCGACACCTTCACGAAGTACGTCGCCGCCGAATACGGCCCGAAAGGGATCACCGCGAACGTCGTCGCACCGGGCTTGACCGAGACTGACGCGACGGCCGGACAACCCGACGAACGGAAAGAGCAGGTCGCTCAGCACACGCCGCTCGGGCGCGTCGGTCAGCCCGAAGATGTCGCTCACGCGATCGCCGCGCTCGTCGGCGACGACGGCCAGTTCTTGACCGGGACGTACACGCCCGTCAACGGCGGCATGCGGATGGAGTAAGCGACAGCGGGCAGCGGCACGGTCGGGATGGGGAATCCTCATA
The DNA here is from genome assembly GCA_963715525.1 of Haloferacaceae archaeon. Classification (GTDB taxonomy): domain Archaea; phylum Halobacteriota; class Halobacteria; order Halobacteriales; family Haloferacaceae; genus MFD01721-c6. The sequence continues at coordinate 2,081,272 of OY970248.1, read as the reverse complement.
TCCTCCCACGTGCATACGGTCGATAGACGGACCGGCACGACACCGGAGGTGTCGATTCGTTTGCGGATAACCGGAGGGAGAACGCCAATGAGCCAACGTAATGACGATAGCAGCGACTCGATCGACAACCCGCTCACCGAGTGTCCGAACTGTGGGGCGACGGTACTCCGAGACTACATCCAAGACGATCAGTGCCCCGACTGCCGCGACGGCAACGGCGATGACTGACCGCTCGGTCGCGACGATTCTGACGGCGACGGAGGTAACTCCGATTCCCGTTCGTACCCGCGATTTGGACGAGACGCTCTCAACCAGAGAGACGGGTACGTTCGCTGTTCAAAGACGTGACTCCGGAATGTCAAAGACGTTACTCCGGGAGTAACACGAAGAGAAGTGCGAAGGGAGGGATTTGAACCCACGGACCTCTACAGGAGCGGATCTTGAGTCCGCCGCCGTTTCCTGGCTTGGCTACCTTCGCTTATCGCGAGATAGCGGCCGGAGGCGGTTAAAGCGTTCCGGAACGCGTTTCGGTATCTCGACGCGGCGGAGAATACTGTGCGGGGAAACGATTAGGCCCATCGAGGGCACAGAGAGCACATGGACGAGCACACCCGCGATCCGGGGGTGGCACCCCCGCTCGGCAACCCGACGGGGTGGCGGACCGACGTCCGACGGTGGGAACACGCCACGCTCCGGCGCGCGCTCGAACACGGGGTTCGACTCTTCAATTCGGGGGACTACCACGAAAGCCACGACTGCTTCGAAGACGAGTGGTACAACTACGGGAGCGGGTCGACCGAGAGTTCCTTCCTCCACGGGATGGTGCAGGTCGCGGCGGGCGCGTACAAACACGTCGACTTCGAGAACGACGACGGCATGCGCTCGCTCTTTCGGACCGCGCTCCAGTATCTCGTCGACGTGCCCGACGACTTCTACGGCGTCGACCTCGGCGACATCCGACAGCGACTTCGCTCGGCGCTCGACGACCCGACTACGCTCGACGGCTGGCGTATCACACTCGACGACCAACGACCGACCGCCTACGACGTCGACTACGAGTATGCCACGAAGCTGTGACGAGCGTTGCCGTCGAGAGGCTGTCATCTGTGTTCGGATTTCCGAACCGATTTTAGCGTCCGGGGCTTGCGACTCACAAGACAATGCGACTCTATCAACTCGGTGACGGCACGCCGGAAGTGGCCGTCGTCGGCTCGATTCACGGCGATGAGCCCTGCGGGCAACGGGCCATCGAACGCCTGATCGCAGAAGAGCCCGACGTCGAGCGCCCGGTGAAACTCATCGTCGCCAACGACACGGCACTGGAACGGAACGTCCGCTACGTCGACGAGGATCTGAACCGTGCGTTCCCCGGCGATCCCGACGCCGACACGCACGAGGGACGACTCGCCCACGAACTGACGCGCGAACTCCGGGACTGCACCGTCTTCTCGCTGCACTCGACGCAGTCCTACGACGCCCCGTTCGCGCTGGTCGACACGGTCGGCGCGGTCGCGCGCGCTATCTGTCCGCACCTGCCGGTCGACGTGCTCGTCGAGACCGGCGCGTTCGCGGGCGGACGGCTCATCGACCACGCCCACACGATCGAGGTCGAGTGCGGCTATCAGGGCTCGGACGCCGCCGCCGAGAACGCCTACGACCTCGTGCGCGCGTTCCTCGGGGCCACCGGCGTGCTCTCGGCACCGACCGCGCAGGCGGCCGCGACGAACGGACACGCGGACACCGACGGGAGTGAAAGCCCCGTCGACGCCGGTTCGCGCGACGAGGTCACGGTCTACCGGATGACCGACCGCATCCCGAAGGGTCCGGCCGACGACTACGAGGTGTTCGCGTCGAACTTCGAACGCGTCCAAGCCGGCGAGCGGTTCGCGGCCGTCGACGGGGACGTTCTGACCGCCGACGAGGCGTTCTATCCGATCCTCATGTCTCCCTACGGGTACGCCGACGTGTTCGGCTACGCGGGCGAGCGACGCGGCGTCTTAGAATAGCTCGCTGTTAGGCGTCTTAGAATCGCGTCGATCGCGACGATTCGAAATCAACGTACGAAACCGTACCCGCGAGCGCCGCCGCTCTCCGACGAGTGAGCGGTCGAAAGGAAGTGTCGTAAAATCCGTCCCGGCGCTTAGAGGCCTTCCTCGAAGTCTTCGAGGGCGTAGGTAGGCTCGGCACCGCGGCGGTCGAGCGTCTCGTTGGCGAGGAGCCAGTAGATAACCGACAGCGCACGGCGACCTTTGTTGTTCGTCGGGACGACGAGGTCGACGTTGCTGGTCTGGTTGTTCGAGTCGCACATGGCGATGACCGGGATGCCGACCGTGATGGCCTCCTTGACCGCTTGTGAGTCGCCGATCGGGTCGGTGACGACCACGATGTCGGGCTCGATGTAGCCCTTGTAGTCGGGGTTCGTCAGCGTCCCCGGGATGAAACGCCCGGTGCGGGCGCGTGCGCCGATGGCGTCGGCGAACTTCTTCGCCGGGAAACGACCGTACTGACGCGAGGAGGTGACGAGCACCTGCTCGGGGTCGTAGTTAGCGAGGAAGTCGGCAGCCGTTCGGATGCGGCTGTCGGTCTGGCTCACGTCGAGGACGTAGAGACCGTCGTCACGGACGCGGTGGATGAACCGCTCCATGTCCTTGGTCTTCTGTTGAGTCCCGATGTGAACACCCGCGCCGAGGTAGTCCTCGACGGGGATGAGGAGGTCCGCCTCGTCGTCGGGCATGACGTCCTCGTCGAACATCGATTCTTCCTCGGCTTCCTCCTCGGCCTCGGCGGCTTCGGGTTCGGCGTCCGGTTCGGCCTCGGGGGACGCCTCGTCGGCGTCCTCCTCGGTGGGCAGGTCATCTTCCGCCTGAACGTCGGGGTCGGTACTGGGGTTGGCGCCGGCTTGTTCGTCAGCCGTCGCGTCGACCTCCTCCTCGGCGGTTTCGAGTGCTTCGTTGTCGTTTTCGCTCATACTGCGTCCTCCGCGATGCGGATGAGTTCGTTGAGTTTGGCGGTTCGCTCGCCCTGGACCGTACCCGTCTTGATGAACGCGGCGTTGGTCGCGACGGCGAGGTGTGCGATAGTCGTGTCTTCGGTCTCACCCGAACGGTGGGAGATGACCGAGTCGAGTCCGTTGCGTGTGGCGAGTTCGACGGCGTCGAAGGCGTCGGTCAGCGTCCCGATCTGGTTCGGCTTGATCAGGATGCTGTTGGCCGCGCCCTCGTCGATGCCGGTCTGTAGGCGCTCGACGTTCGTCACGAAGAGGTCGTCACCACAGACGAGGGTCCGGTCGCCCACCCGGTCGGTGAGCGCCGCGAACCCTTCGTAGTCGTTCTCGTCGAGGGGATCCTCGACGTAGGCGAGGTCGTACTCGTCGACGAACCCGGCGATGTAGTCGATCTGCTCTTCGGTCGACTTCTCGTCGTCGTCGTAACGGTAGACCTCGTCGTCACCGTCGTACAACTCCGACGCGGCGACGTCGATTCCGAACTTGATGTCGAACCCGCGGTCGTCGGCGACCGTCTCGACGGCTTCGGCCATGATGTCGAACGCTTCCTCGTCGCCGATGGCGGGTGCCCACGCACCTTCGTCGCCCTTGGCGGCAGGAATGCCGCGCTCGTCGAGGATGTTGGCGACTTCGCCGTGCACCTGCGCGTTGGCGAAGACGGCCTCCTCGACGCTGGGTGCGCCGACCGGCGCGGAGAGGAACTCCTGGATGTTCGTCGCGTCCTTGGCGTGTTCTCCGCCGCCGATGACGTTCCCGAGCGGGATCGGGTAGTTCTCACCGCGGAACGCGCCGCCTAAGTGCTGGTACAGCGGTGCACCGAGCACGTCGGCAGCGGCCTTCGCGGCCGCCATCGAGATGGCGACGGCGCTGTTCGCGCCGATCTCCGAGAAGTTGTCCGTCCCGTCGGCGGCACGGAGTGCACCGTCGACCGAGCGCTGGTCGCCAGCGTACACCTCGTCGACGAGGCGCGGGATGGCGTGTTTGCGCGCGGCCGCGATGGCTTCGTTCGGCGGCAGTTCGATCGCCTCGTACTCCCCGGTCGACGCTCCCGACGGAGCGGCCGCGCGGCCGAAGCCGCCCGATTCGGTGAGTACGTCGGCTTCGACGGTCGGGTTGCCCCGAGAGTCGAGGATGCGTCGGAGTCGAACGTTCGTGATAAGTGTCATTTCAATTACTCTCCCGTCGGATGGTGAACGGAAGTACACCGGCGTCGTACTCCTCGGCTGCGATGAGGATCGGTTCGCTCTGCTGCGACTCGACGAGCACGGGTGCCCCGTAGGACACCTGTAGTGCGCGTGCTCCGAGGATACGGGCTTTCTCGTACCTGTTGTAACGTTGTGGGATGCTCATTGATACGGTGAGACGACGTCCACCAGGTCGGTGTGGGCAACCATCATACGACGACAGCAGTGTCGGTCGATACCGAGGTCGTCGAGTACCTCGGCGGCGTCCTCATCACCTTCGGTGGTACGGGCCTTGAACTCTTCCCAGTGTTCACCGATGACGGTGCCGCAAGTGAAACACCGGACGGGTATCATCATGGTTAGATCACCTCAGCGGTAGGATTTCTGGTAGCGAGCGCGTGCGCCGGGTCCGCCCCACTTCTTGGGTTCGGACTGCCGAACGTCGTTGACGAGCAGCGACCGATCGAACTCCATGTAGGCGTCGCGGAGCTCTGCGTCGTTCAGGTACTGCACCAGTCCGCGTGCGATGGCGGTTCGGGCGGCGTCGGCCTGCCCGCTGAAGCCACCACCGTTGGTGTGGACTTCGATGTCGACCTGCGAGCGCAGGTCCTCGCCTGCGATGCGGAACGGCTCCATCATCTTCAGGCGCGACATCTCCGGTTCGACCAGCTCGACGGGCTGGGAGTTGATGCGAACGCGACCCTCACCCTCGCGCACGGTCGCGCGAGCGATGGCGGTCTTCTTCTTTCCGCTCGTGTTGGTTACCATGTGACGTTAGCACCCAGTTTCTCGCTGATCTCTCCCAGCGAGATGAATTTGATAGTCGACAGGCGGTCCAGCGACGTCTCGTCGATGATCTCGCCGTCTTCCTCGTAGGGGTTGCCGACGTAGACGCGGACGTTCTCGAACGCCTCACGACCACGCGGGTTCTTGTACGGAAGCATGCCGCGGACGGCTCGCTTGAAGAGCCGGTCCGGGCGCTTCGGGTAGTACGGACCCTGATCGGAGCCGATCTCCGCGCGCTTGCGGTAGACGCTCATGATGTCGTCGTCGCTGCCGGTGATGACAGCGTGTTCGGCGTTGACGATGGCGATCGTTTCGCCGGCGAGAGCCTTCTGTGCGACTTCGCTCGCGACGCGGCCGAGAATGCAGTCTCGGGCGTCGACGACGAGATCGGCGTCAAATTCTGCTGCGCTCATCGGATCACCCGTACGTTCGATCCATTGGGATTCTGTTCTGCTAGCTGTTCGAGCGTCACGGTGTCGCCGACCTGCTCGATCTTCTTACGAGCCGTCGACGAGAAGTCGACTGCAGCGACGGTGACGTTTTTCTGCAGCACACCGCTTCCCAGCACCTTGCCGGGTACAACGACGGTTTCGTCTTCCTGTGCGTAGCGCTCGATGCGCCCGAGGTTGACTTCCGCGTGGGTGCGCCGTGGCTTTTCGAGTCGGGACGCGACGTCCGACCACACATTCGCGCCGGACTCACGCGACACCGACTTCAGCTCGGCGATGAGACTCTGAAGTCTCGGATTCGTCTTGCTACTCATGAATTGACCTCCTGAGAAAGCGTGGAGTGCAGGGAGCAGGATTTGAACCTGCGGACTCCTATGAGACAGCGCCCTGAACGCTGCGCCGTTGGCCTGACTTGGCTATCCCTGCTTGCACTCCGTGGTACTGTCCGCCCCTTCAAACCTGTTTCGGTCCACGGGTGGCCGACCGCCGTGGTAGCGCCTCGCGTAGTCGTGACTCGCGAGGTCGCACCTGCGACGGGGGCACACGCGTCGACCGTGAGTGAAGGGGCGTCGTACATCGTCAGACCGATACCTTCTCTTCTAGTTCTGCCGCACGCAGACCGAGTGACTCGACCGCGCGCAGCACCAGTTCGTCGACAGTGAACGACCCGTCCGTTTCTACGTGGAAGACGAACGCGCCGGGCACGTCGGTTACTTCGACCTCTTTACCGGGGTATCGTTTGGTGAGGTCGTTCTCGAACTCGTCCGTTGAGACGAGTTCGCCGTCCTCCGTCTCGATAACCCCGCGGAGGATGTTCGGTTCCTGTTCGTCGAATTCCGGTACGTCACCGACGACCGACACCCGCTGCAGGTGGCGGTAGCCGACGGCCACGCCGCCTTGCTGCTTGGCGTGAGACTTCCCCGTGTCGAGGACCGCGTCCGCCTCGAATTCGAGGCGCTGGCCCTCTTTGAGATCGATGATGGGGATGTTCTCGTCGGCCGGGACGACCTCCGGCACCGACGTCTCGATATCGCCCGAGTACGCCGTGGCCGGTCCTTCGACATCGAGCGCGAGGGTGACCGTCTCGCCGACCTCGAAGTCGTCGAGCGGCGTCGTCAGGGGTACGAGCCCCAGTCGGAGGCCGATCATTTCGTCGAACATCACAGAGGAGTTCTCGACGTATCGAACCGTGTCGATCGAGAACGTCGGGATGTCCGTGACCATCGCCCGGCGAATGCCGTTGGCGTACGCAGGGGTCAGTCCACGGATGACGAAGCGGGCGCTCCGGTCGTCGCGTTCGATGAACTCGACGTCGAATTCGGTGCTCATGGTTCCGGTTAGACTCGCTTGTTCTTCGGCGCTCGCGTGCCGTCGTGCGGGATCGGCGTCACGTCTTCGATGCGGCCGATCTCCAGTCCGGCACGGGCCAGCGCGCGGATCGTCGCCTGCGCGCCGGGGCCCGGCGACTTGTTTCCGTTGCCGCCCGGACCGCGGACACGGACGTGAAGGCCACTGATTCCGGCTGCCTTCACTTCCTCCGCGATACTGTCGGCCATCTGCATGGCCGCGTACGGCGACGCTTCGTCACGATTCTGCTTGACGACCGATCCACCCGAGGACTTCGCGATGGTCTCGGCACCGGTCTGATCGGTGATCGTGATGAGCGTGTTGTTGAACGATGCGTGGACGTGGGCGATGCCCCACTTGTCGTCTTGGGATTCGCTCATGATGGATTACTCCTGTGCCTCCGCGCGTTCGGGGTGGAGTTCGTCCGCGAGCGGACTCGTCTCGTCGAAGCTCACGGAACTCTCTTCTGTGACCTCCACCTTCTTCGACGGCACGGTCACGCGTGCGCCGTCGACGGTGACGTGTCCGTGGACGATGAACTGCCGCGCCTGCTTCGGCGTGTTGCCGAGGCCCTTGCGGTAGGCGACCGTCTGAAGACGCCGCTCCAGCAGGTCCGTCACGTCGAGCGACAGGACCTGCGAGATCTCGTCGTCCTCGCTGAGGATGCCGAGTCGGCGCAGTCGGTTGACGAAGGCCGCACCTTCGCCTTCGGCGACGTCGCTGTCGCCCTGCGCGTTACCGAGCAGTCGACGCGCCTCACGTCGGAAACTACGAAGCTGCGACTGGGCACGCCAGAGTTCTTCCTTGTTCTTGAGACCGTACCGGCCGAGCAGGTCGGCCTCCTGGGCGATACGCTCGCCCTGGAACGGGTGATTCGGCGTCTCGTAGAACTTGGTGTTCTTTCCGGTCGTCATTCTTCCTCACCCGCGGCTTCTTCTGCCATGTCCTCGCGGATCTCTTCGACGTTGACACCGATCGTCCCCTCGGTACGTCCCGTGGACTTCGTACGCTGTCCGCGGACCTTCTGGCCGCGCTTGTGGCGGACGCCCTTGTAGGAGTTGATCATCTGCATCCGGTTGATGTCGTGCCGACGCTTCTGTTCTAGGTCGTTGCCGGTCTTGTGGGCGGTCTCACCGGTGAAGAAGTCCTTCCGTCGGTTGACCATCCACTCCGGGACGTGTTCGTCGAGGTGCTCGACGGCTTCGACGACACTGTCGATGTCGTCGTCGTCGAGACGCCCGAACGTCGCCGTTCGGTCCACGTCCGCGGCCTCGGCAACGATGCGCGCCGTGCGCTTGCCGATACCTTTCATCTCCGTCAGGGACCGCTCGACCGTCTTCGTCCCATCGAGGTCCGTCTGCCCGATGCGAACGAAATACCGGAGGTCCTCGTCCTCCTCTGGTGAGCCGTCCTGTGGTTCTTCTGCACTCATAGCTGAATGTGGTTGTGTGCGAGCGTTGCGGCGGGGATTCGAACCCCGGAGGCTTGACGCCACTGAGTTAGCAACCCAGCGCCTTGGGCCAGGCTTGGCTACCGCAACACATGCTCTCTACGTTCGCCCTTCTCGGACTCGGGACCCGCCGTCCCTACAGGGTACTACATCCGAAGCTAACTCGGGATTCCTATTTAAACGTCACGAAACAGGCTCGGGCGCTGATCGGTGTACGCTACCGAGACACGTGGCATTAGCACGACCCGCCCGATAGAAAGAACGATACTGTCAGGCTTTGAGACGATTCGATACGACACTCGCCGGGCTGGTCGAACGATCCGAACGCGACCAAGACGCTCCGCGTCCGAGGGACTGAACTCGACGACGCCGTCGCTTACCTCGAGTCGACCTGCGTTCGGTGAGAGCGACGCGGTCGTCTGCCCTGCCACACGACGTATCAGACGGTCAGTAAACATCTGTTGCTGCCGGTCGCGTGGAGGCGGATCTCGGATACACGAAAGAGCCATGTTCTGTTGATCTGATGACTCGATGTGACCGACCACGAACTCTCCCGCCAGCTCGACCGCGTCGTCTTCCGCCTCAACGTCATCATCGCGATACTGCTGCTCCCCGTCGTCCTCGTGGGCGTGTCCGCGCTCCTCACCGGAACGACGACCGGAATCGTCGTCTTCCTGGTGATCGCGGTGTTCGTCGGCCTCCTCTATCACAGCTACGCTAACCGATCGTAGGCCGATCGGTCGACTGCAGACGCGACTCCGCCGCTGTCACACAGCCGCCGATCACCGATCGACGCCGCTCACTCGCCGACGCCGAGGTCGTACGCGCGGTCGAGAAGGTCGGAGTCGTACGTCGCCTCGGCCTGCTTGGGCACCGCACGGTGGATCGCCAGCGCGGTCCGGACGGTCCCGGCGAAGTTCTTGTACGTCGCCTCGTCGACCATCTGCCCGTCGACGGTCACCGCGCCGGTCCCGGACGACTTCGCGTCCTCGAACGCCTCGATTCGACTCACGTCGCGTTTCAACTCGGCCACGCTGGGCATGTGTATTCGATTGGCCTGCGTCGTCTGCTTCGGGTGGAGCGACCAACTCCCGTCGAGACCGACCCGCGCCTCCCGCCCGACCTGCTCGGCGTAGGCCTCGCCGTTGTAGAACGTCACGCCCGCGCGCTCGCGGAACAGTCGGTCGAACGGTCCGCCGACCGCGACGAGGTCGTTCGCGCTGGCCTCGTTCGAGAGGTCGGCGAGCAGGGCGTCCCAGCGCGGTCCCTCGCCGCCGCGCTCGCGCCCGCCGAGTTCGGCCGTGTAGTCGACCGGCCCGAAGACGAGTCCGCGCAGGCGCGAATCACATCCAAAGCGGGCGATCTCCCGGAGGTCGGACTTCGCGCGCGCCGTCTCGACGATGACGCTCAGTTCGACGGCCCCCTCGGGGTAGCCGTAGTCGGCCTCCGCCTCGGCGACGGCTTCCTCGGCGCGCTCGACGTCGGCGAGGCGGCCCACCTTCGGAACGACGACGCCGTCGACGAACTCGCCGACTTCGCGGACTAGCGTCCGAATCTGTTCTCGTCCGCGCTCGCGCGTGCGCTCGTCGCCGTAGTCCCACTCGACGCGGGGCCATATTTCGCCGACGAAATCGGCTCCGGGGAGCCGATCCACGATGTTGTCGAGCGCGTCGGCTTTCATGTCCGGCGCGGTTCCGTCCTCGATGTCGGGGACGAGCCAGTCGGGCTTCTGGAACCCGTCGGCCCCGAGGCCGGAATCGAGGTACTTCGCCGTGTTCTCGCGGGGAACGGCGGCCGGTGCGGTCTGGAACGTGCGGCAGAGTCGCGGTGTCTGTGTCGTCATAGGTGTCTAGGTTCGCCGCTCCACCAGCGCCGTTCGCGTCCCGGAGTAGACGGGCGCGCCGTGCTGGTTGACGGCGTAGTGTTCGAACTCGACGCGACCGACGGTGTCGTCGACGAACTCGGCCGACAACACGCGAGTGAACGCCGACACCGTGTCGCCGACGGTCACGAAGTCGTGGAAGCGCTCGTCCTCGTACCGCTCCTCGCGGTACGTCGCCTCGTCCGAACGGGCGTGTCCGAGCGCGATCGAGCGGGTGACGTCGCCGTAGACGACAGGCTCGCCCGACGGCGAGTCTGCCATCGCTTCGGCGTCGTGGTGCTGTTTGGCCGTATTGAGCGTCCGTAACGGGAGAACGGAGAGGAGCACGTCGTCGATCGTTCGACCCCGCTCGTGTCGGTACGCGACCGCGCTGTCCTCCCCCGACGCACGGTCGAGCGCGTCGCGGAAGTCCTCGAAGTAGGGGCCGTCGGGGACGACGAACGCCGAGGGGAGGTCGGCGTCGTCGCTGGCGGCGTCACCAGACGCTTCGCCCACGGACGACCCGCCGTCTCCCGCGACAGGTTCCCGCCGCGGAACCATGTTCGTCCGTCGGTAGGAACAGAGCGACTGGCCCGTGTCGTGGTCCCTGCTCGTCGTCTCCCACGTCACGATGCCGTAGGCAGGACGCGACGAGGACGTGCGTTTGTCGAGCGTCGTCGACTCGACGACGAGATCGGTCCCCGGTTCGACAACCGACCGATGAAATCGCACGTCGGTCCGACCGAGGAAGTAGCCGCCTTTCTCGCTCAGATCCTCGACGCTCGGCCCCATCGTACACGCCAGCAGGTAGTCGGGGTGGATCGGTAGGTCCGAGAACCCGCGCTCTCGGGCGGTGTCGCGACGCCAGTACGTCGGATCGTGGTTGAGCGTCTGACTCGTCCAGAGGTCGTTTCCCCCCCGAGTCAAGCGGAGTCCGGGGTCGTGTTCGATCGTCTCGCCCTCGGTGAACTCCTCGAAACAGGTGCCCTTCTCGCGCACCTCGGCCCGGTCGAACGCGTCGGGTAGTCGGTCGAGCCAGTCAGTCATCGGCGACCACCCCCTCGGCCGACGCCGTCCGACGGGCGACCGTTCTGCGCATCTCGTTGGTGACGATCATGTACCCCTCGTCGAAACCCATGCCGGGCTTGGCGAGTACCTGCGCCGCGTTCGTCGCCAGCGCGACGTGGGCGCACGCACGCGCGGAGACGTCCGTCTCGTTGCACGTCCCGCCGAGGTAGGCGCGCGTGTCGGTGCCGCGGCAGGCGAGGACGGCCTCGGCACTTCGTTGGACGCCACCCAAATCCGGCGTCTTGACTTGCACCACGTCGGCCGCTCCGGCGTCGACGAACGCACGCACGTCGTCGAGCGTGTTGCACCACTCGTCGGCGACGATGTCGACGCCGACGCCGCCGTCGCGGAGGCCCTCGCGGAGTTCCGCCATCGCGTGGATCTGCTCGGCGCGACCGCCCGCGTCCATCGGCCCCTCGATCTGGATCGGGTACGGTGCGGCGGCGTCTTCGAGCGCGGCGAAGTAGTCGACGACGGCGTCGCGGTCGTACGGCGGGCCGAACAGGTCGCCGAGGACGCCGTAGACGTCGATGTGGAACCGCGGGTCGTAGCCGCTGGCGTCAGCAGTCTCAGTGGACGTGCCGACACGAGCCGCTAACCACTCGACGTACGCGAGGAGGCCGTCGCCGTCGCGGCCGACCTTCTCGACGCTGTTGAACAGACCGTGAGGCAGGACGGGAACGCGCTTCTCGAGCATCTTCTCGGCGTTGCGTCGACGTTCGTCGCCAGACTGGCCGAAGACGGGGATCGGTTCGGTCGCCGGCTCGACGCCGTGGGTGTCTGCGAGCACGTCTGTCATCGTCGTCCCGCGAGCGCGAGCGGCGGCCGCGAGCAACGCCTGCGAGACGCCGTAGCGAACCGCCGTGTGGAGCCGATCGCCGCCGCTCTCGACGGGTTCCATGTCTTCGATCAGCGCCGCGTTCTCGGCGAAATCGGCCGCGTCCCGCCCGCGGAGCGTCGTTCCGATCGGTCCCTCGACGACAGGGCGGTACGCCTCGGCGCGGAAGAGCGGGTCGCGCCCGCCCGCCCCGGAGTACTGGACGGCGCAACAGTCGCCGGTCACGATCTCGCCGCCGGTGAGTTCGAGTTCGACGGAGAGCGCCTCGCCGGACTCGCGGACGCGCTCGAAACCGGGCGTCTGCGGGTCGCCGCGGTAGCCGAAGCCGCTGCGCTGCGCACCGGCCTTGATGGCTCGCTGGTCGTCGAAGAAGAAGCCCGACACGGTCGGGACCGCGCGGACCGATTCGATTCTCACGACTGACCCTCCTGCGACGATCGCTCCCCTTCCGGCGATCCGTTCCCCTTCGGACGACCGATCAGCCGACCGTCGCCGATGGCGTCGACGTCGTCGGCGACCATCCGGAACGAGCGTTTTCGGCCTTCGGTCCGAGCGCGCTCGTCGAGTCGCGTCCGATGAACCTCTCGGATATCGTCGTCGAGCGCGAGGTTCCCGAAGTCCAAGATGCGAACGCGACCGTCGTCGTCGCGTGCGGGCAACACCTCGCCGCGGGCGCTCTCGCTCGGCGCGAAGGGCACGTCGAGCGTGCCCGCGTCGAACGCGTTCAGCGTTCCCCGTGCGACGTCGCCGTCGCCAGCGTCGAAGATCGCGTCCATCAGGCAACGCGTCGAGCGCTCGACGAACGCCTGTTCCTCGTCGATGCCGTCTAAGGCGATGTCCTGTTCGATGAGCATATCGATGAGCTGTCGTGTCGTGCGGAGGCCCGCGGCGTTGGCCTCCATCGTCGGGACGCCCCGGAACTCCTGGGGCGACTTCGTGATGACCTTGTCCGGCTTCGCGATCGCCGCCGTCGCGCCGCCGAGTCCGATGACGCCGTTCGCCCGCGCCTCGTCCGGCGGAAACCCGCCCATCCACTCGTGGAAGACGGTCGTGACCGTGACGTCGTCGGGGAGATACTCCTCGCCCAACTCGCGCAGCGCTCGGAGCGCCGCGACGTCCTGTACGAGGTTGCCGACCTGTCCGTACCCGAGCGTGAGCGAGCGGACGCCCTGCGTCGCCGCCAGCGACCCCTCGACGAGCATGACCGCGATGGCGATGCTCGGCGGGACGAGCGTCCCGGTCAGGGGACCGAACGGCTCGCGATTGATCCGGACGCCGAACTCCGTGTAGAGCCCGGCGAGGCGGTCCACGAACTGCCAGTGTTCGATCGTCTCCGCGAGGTCGCGGCGCTTCGTGTACGGGATGTTGTAGGAGATGGGACCGCCCTCGAAACTCTGGAAGCCACCTGCGAACGTGACCATCGCCAGCAGGCGGGCGTCGGGCGTCCCGTGGCGGACCTCGATGGGACCGGGGACGCGCTCGATCAACTCCCGACAGCCGTCGACGCCGTGGTTGACGGCCGGAAAGCCGTTGAGCGTGTCTTCACCCGTCTCGCGGGCTTCGTCGAGTCCCTCCCGGGCCTTTCCGTACTCGTTGTCGCGGGTGTACGAGTCGATGGTCGTCGGTAGGAGGTCCGCCCCGCCGTCCTCCCAGAGGTGCGTGAGGAGGCGCGCCTGATCGTCGAGTCGGGGCACGCCCGCCCGCGGTTGGAGCAGCGGTCTGCCCGCTGATTCGAGGACGTCTGCGAACCGCTTCGACGCCGGGAGCGTCCCGTGGTAGTCGACCGCCTCTTCGAAATCGGTCGTGGCGGCGGTGGGCCAATCCCCGCGGAGGTCGTCGGTAATGAGGGCGAGTTCGTCGCTCGGGAGCTGTTCGTCCCGAACCATCAGGACCCGACCCGGAGCGGTTCGCCCTCGGTCTCCGTCGCCGTGAGATTCAAATCACGCTTGAGCGTCTCGATGGCGGCTTCGGGTTCGGTTTCGGCGTCGAACACGCGATCGAAGCCCATCTCCTCGAACCGCTCGCGGGTCTCGCTCCAGTCGTCCTGTCCGACCGCGAGGTTACCACCGACGTAGGTAGTGAGACCGTCCTGCCCGCGCTCGGCCAGCAGGTCGTGGAAACCCTCACAGTCCTGCGACGCGTGGCCGTACAGCGAGGAGACGAGGATCGCCTCGGCGTCGTGGTCGCTCGCCGCGTCGGCGAACTCCCGCTGGCTCGTCTGGACGCCGAGGTTCACCACGTCGAACCCCGCTGCCGAGAGAGCCTGTTCTAAGATCGTGATACCGACGACGTGTGCGTCGGAGCCGATGACGCCGAGGATGACTGTTCGCGACATTCATCATGAACAACCGTGATGGTGTTGTTAAACCTAATGGTCTTTGGTGATAATACTCCTAAAACACCTTCATGGCCCTCAGTGACACCCATTCACAAAGTGCATGATTAATAGATAAGATTGATGTACGAGTTCGCTCACGACTCGTTCATGGGTTCGTTATCCGACCTCCGGGTGCTCGACCTGACGCAAGTGCTCGCCGGCCCGTACTGTACCATGCTGCTCGCGGACCTCGGTGCGGACGTGGTAAAGGTCGAGCGTCCCGGCGGCGACCTGATCCGATCGAATCCGCCCTATCTCGACGGCGACGACGCCGATTCGCAACCGTACGGCGGCTACTTCCAGAGCGTCAATCGCGGCAAGCGAAGCGTCGAACTCGACCTCGGGAGCGCACGCGGCCGCGAGGACTTCCTCTCGCTGGTCGAAACCGCCGACGTCGTCGTCGAGAACTACCGCGCGGGGACGATGGAACGGTTCGACCTCGGCTACGAGACGCTCCGCGAGTACAACCCACAACTCGTCTACGGAGCCATCCGCGGCTTCGGCGACCCGCGAACCGGCGAGACGGAGCGGCAGGGGCGACCCTCGTTCGACCTCGTCGCGCAGGCGCTCGGCGGCGTGATGGAGATCACCGGACCGGCCGACGGTCCGCCGTCCAAAGTCGGCCCCGGAGTCGGCGACCTGTTCACCGCCGCGCTCAACGCCGTCGGCATCCTCGCCGCCGTCCACCACCGCGAGCGGACCGGCGAGGGCCAGTTCGTCGACACGGCGATGTACGACAGCATGGTCAGCCTCTGCGAACGGACGATCTACCAGTACTCCTACACCGGCGACGCGCCGACGCGACAGGGCAACAGCCACCCGACGCTGTTCCCCTACGACGCCTTCGAAGCGGCCGACGGCTACGTCGTCGTCGCCGCCTTCGGCGACAACCACTGGACGGCGCTCTGTGAAGCCATGGAGCGCCCCGACCTCGCCGCCGAGTACCCGGACGCGACGAGTCGACTCGATCACCGCGAGACGCTCCGCGACGAGGTCGCAGACTGGACGCTGGACCGCACCTGCGACGAGGTGGTCGACGCGCTCGACGGTCGAGTGCCGTGCGAACGCGTACAGGACACGACGGACGTCTTCGACGACCCGCACGTCCACGCCCGAGACATGCTCGTCGAAGTCGACCAACCCGGTACGGACGCCACCGTCTCCATCGCGGGACAGCCGATCAAGATGAGCGAGACGCCGACCGAACCGGGCCGTCGAGCCCCGTTACTGAACGAACACCGGGACGAACTGCTCGGATCGCGGTGAGCGACCAGAGAGCCCTGAATGACCGAACGTCGCGCCTCAGGCGGCGATAGTTCGCACCGACGAAGCAGTTTCGAACGGGGCCCGAACCGACGATCGGTTCCCGGCGTGACTCGAACTCGACGTCGACGAACTCGACGTGGTGAACTGCACGTTCACGAGGACGTTCCGCCCGGTCCGCCGCTCGATTCGGCGTTCGAGCGTCGAACTCAACTTCGGATACGAGGCGTTCGGCGAGCGGGTCACCACGACGGTGACGTTCGTCGCGTTCGACGAGAACACCGATCCGGGGTACTGCGCCTGAACTCGCGTCAGTGTCAGATCGCTGTACGGTGATTCCGAGAGCGTGTCCGTGACCTCGTTGTTGACAGATCGGTTGAACGAGACGTACTGCCCGCTGAAGTAGGCGGTTCCGGCGAAGGCGACGAGCAGCACGACGGCGACCGCGAGCGCCTTCCGACCGGACCCGTCGTCGATGCCCTGTAGGAGCGCGCGGTTGCCGCTCCACTCCGGTCGGTACCCCATCGCGACGAGGGTGACGAACGCGCCGACGTTGATGGCGAAGACGTTGACCGCGAGGAGCAACAGCGCGCCGATAGCGATGACCGGGAGGTCCCACGTCACGGCGATACCGACGGCGGCGGCCGCGGGGACGATGGCTGCGGCGATCATCACCCCGACGATCGACATCGACTGTTCGGTCGTGAAGCCGAACGCGCCGACCGCACCCGCGACGAGGGCGGCGATGATCGTGAGACCCGTCGGTGCCCACCGGAGTCCCATCAACTCGAACTGCCCGACCGCGATCGTCGGCGGGACGAGCGACGCCCACTTCGCGAACCATGCGAACGCCGCGGCGGCGACGATGGCGACGGCGAGTCCGAACGCCTGCCGCCGTACGCTGTCGACGAACATGTCCCAGTCGCCGAGAAGGACGGCGACGTCGGCCGAGATGGCGGAACTCACCTGCGGGGCGATCACCATCGAACCGATGATGATCGCCGGAGAGTCGACGAGCAACCCGACGGTCGCCGCGACGACGCTCAGGATCGTGCCGACGTAGTACGTGAGACGCGGCCACTGCATCTCACGTACCTTCGAGTGGATCTCCGAACGCGCCAGTCCCCGAATCAACGAGGAGTGTTTGTTCTGAACCTCCTCGTAGTGAGCCGTCGCGATTGTCTCGGCGCTCGTCACGACAGTGTACTCGTCGACGTCGATGCCCTCCGACTCCAGATCGTCGAAGACGGACGAGACGGCTTCCGTCGGGAGCGGAAAGAGAAACACCGTCCCCGTCTCTGCCGCTTCCTCACCGTCCGTCGTGACGTAGTCGACGCCGTGGTCTTCCAACACCTCGGCGGCCGCTTGACGCTGGTCCTCGGAGACCCACAGGTGGACTTGACGCATCGTCCGTCCCTTCCGGCGGGCGGTGGATGTAGCGACTGCTTGAATATGCGCGGTCGGTGGCCCCGCAGATCACTTGAAGAGAACGCCGTCGAACCCGCCGGTCATCACGACCACGTCGTCTTCGTTAGTGCACTCGACTGACGACGCGCCGACGTACCGGTCTTCACGCTCGTCCAACCGCTCGATCGTCACGCGACAGGTGATCTCCTCGCCGGTGTAGACTGGCCGCCGAAAATCGAACTCCATCGTCCGGGCGACGAAATCCATGTCGCCGCCGGCCTTGGTCGGGAGCGTCGCCGTGAGCAGTCCGTGAACGAGCAGTCGACCCTGGTCGTCGGGTTCGAGATGGTGGACACCGCGGTCGTTCGAGACGTCGGCGAAGGCCGCGACGTCGTCTCTCGTGAACGTACGAGTGTAACTGAGTACGTCGCCTTCGGCGGGAGCATCGGCCATATCTCGGCCCTTCGATCGGACGTGACAAAAACAGTCGGAGTGGTATCGCGGAACCGCTCCCGCTCGCTACGTCGGGATGTCCCCCGGATCGTCCGCTTTCCACCCGGCCCACAGCGCACTCGAAAGCCCGACGAACGCTCAGGTCCGTCGCCCCGACAGGGGGAGACCCCCACCCGATCGACGCGACTGCCAGCTAACCGTGACTCGTCTGTTTAGTAAGCAAAAAGCAGAAACGGAGAGGAGGTAGTTCGGCCTCGATTTACGCGCCGATGTACTCCTCGTTGATCTCGTACTCGCCACGGTCGTTCTGGACGAGGTACTCGCCGTAGTAGGGAACCCGGTTGGCGACCGTCTCGCGGAACGCCTCCCGAATCTCGTCTTTCGTCATCTCGCCCATCGACCGCAGGTCGTCGTTGCGGTTGAGACAGCCCTTCAGGTACCCTTCGTGGGTGACGCGGACGCGGTGGCAGTTCGCACAGAAGTCGGCGTTCTCGACGGGATCGACGATTTCGACCATCCCCTCGCCGATGTAGTAGCGCTTTCGACCGTGCATCTCACGGGTCTCGACGCGGTCGGCGATGTCCGACAGCCAGTCGTGAACGCGCTGGATGTCGATGTTCCACTCCGGCCGCCCGGTGAGTTCGGGCATGTACTCGATCAACTGGAGTTGGAGGCCCGGATTCTCGGCGACGTGTTCGACCATCCCCTCGACGTAGCCCGCGGTCCGCTCGAAGACGACCATGTTGAGCTTTACCGGGTCGAGTCCGGCGTCGAGGGCGGCCTGTACGCCTTCGATGACGCGGTCGTACGCGCCGGATTTCGTGATCTCCGCGAACGCTTCTCGATCGAGTGCGTCCTGCGAGACGTTGACGCGTTCGAGACCCGCCTCTTTCAGCGCCTCGGCGCGGTCGGGGAGGAAGGTTCCGTTCGTCGTCAGCGACGGTTCGATCGAATTCGGCGTCCGGCGAATGATCTCCTCTAAATCGTCGCGAAGCATGGGTTCACCGCCGGTGAACTTCACTTTTCGAACACCGAACTCGGCGACGACTTCCAGAAACCGGACGACGTCGTCGGTGCTCATCTCTCCGTCTCGGGGATCCATTGGTCCGCGGGTGTCCCCGAGCCCTTCGTTGTGGCAGTAGATACAGTCGAAGTTACAGCGGTCCGTCAGAGAGATTCTGACCCCCGTAACCTCGCGCCCGAAGTCGTCCTGCAGCATAGTTTGAATCAGCGGGCGAGTACTGATAAACTAGGTGGCAAATCGAGGCGCTTCGAAACCATTCGTGGTTTCGTTTGCGCCGAGATATACTGTTCAGCGATTGCGTCGAGGGCAGTGTCGTCAGTTCAGTCGATCGAGTAGTCACGCAGTCGAGAGAGACACATCGACCGACTGATCAGTCAGGTGGTGTGAGCGTCGATTGCAAGCGCTCGTAGCGCCCGGAAGACCTTTGGCGCGACCCGCATAGGCTACGGTATGATAGACGAGACTATCGAGGAGATTCGGGAGATGCAGACGCACTCCTCCTCGGTCGTCGCAGTGAAGGCGACGCGTTCGCTGGTAACGCTTCTCGACCGCGAGTACGCGACGGTCGAGGAGTTCGAGCGCGACGTCGAACACAACGCAGGCGCACTACGCCGGGCGAACCCGTCGCACGCGTCGCTGTACAACGCGACGCGGGAGGTCGTTCGCAGCGTCGTTGGCCGCGCCGACACGGTCGAATCGGGAAAGAAGATTCTCAGTTCGACGCTCGATCGCGTCGTCGAAGACATCGAGGCGGGGAAGCGGAAAGCGGCCACCGAAGCCGCGAAGATATTCGAAGACGACGGAACCTTCCTGACTCACGACTACTCGTCCACGATTCTCGACGCCGTCGAGATCGCAGCCGCCGACGGCTCGCAACTCACGGCATACGTCACGGAAGCGCGACCACGGTACCTCGGACGGAAGACGGTCCGGCGATTCATCGAGATCGACGGCATCGAACCCCATCTGCTCGTCGACGGCGCGTCCGGAACGTTCCTCTCGGAGGTCGACCAGGTCGTCCTCGGGATGGACTGCATCGTCGAGGACACGCTCTACAACCGCGTCGGTACCCTCCCGCTCGTCGCGACCGCGAACTTGCTCGACGTTCCAGTGACGGTCGTCGGAAGCAACGCGAAGATCATCACCGACGGCTTCGTCTTCGAAAACGAGTATCGACCGGCCAGCGAAGTACTGCTAGAGCCGACCGAAGGCGTCACGGTCGAGAACCCCGCCTACGACGCGACACCCGTGAGCCTCCTCGATCAAGTCGTTACGGACAGCGGCCTTCGCGAGTTCTGAATCGGGTATCCCAGAAACGGCAGACGTCGTCGGGTTCCAACTGTCTTGATTCTTCAGGTACAAGCGTACGCAAGCATTCGCCTTTTTCATCGGACGGCCCAACGGTGGGCAATGTCGATACCAACGACGCGATTCGACGACTACCTCGGAGCCGTCGTTGCACGGCTCGAAGACGCCGGCTACGAGCACTTCAGCGACGGCGCACCCGTCGAAGCGGAGGCGGCGCTGCATCGCCAACACGCAGCCTCGACCGAGATCGACCGTACCGTCGTCGCGATCCAGTGGTGCGACCACGTTCCGGTCGAACGCATCGTCGCCTTCGGCGACGCTCTCTACGAAAACGCCGTCGGAAAGCGGTTTTGGAACCGTAATGATCCCGAGGAAGAACTGCTCGCGTATCCGGTCATCGTGACCGACACCGCAGGCGACGACGCTCTCGAATTCCTGAGGACGGGATACGCCTCGCACGACGAGTGTCACCACCGTTTTCCGGTACTGGTCGAAATCGACGGCGAGCGGGTTCACGTACCCGAACTGACGCCGCTCTGGGACGGACTCCGATATCAGCAGGTTCGCGAACACGCCGAGGAACTGTTCGCACGCGATTTCGAGACGTGGCTCGAGTCGATCGCTCGATCCTAATCGAGCGAGGTCCACTCGCCGGTTTCATCACTCCGCTCGATGGCATCAAGAACCCGCTGGACTTGATAGCCGTCTTCGAACGACGGCGTGAATTCGCCGTCGTCGCGCACCGCAGAGAGGAACTCGTAGTTCTCGTGGACGAACGTGTGTTCCCAACCGAGGACGTGTCCCGGCGGCCACCAAGCATCGACGTAAGGGTCCGATTCGTCGGTCACGAGGATCGTCTCGTAGCCCCGGTGGTCCGGTCCCTTGTATCGGAGTTCGTTCAGGCGTTCGAGCGAGAATTCGAGGCTCCCCTTCGAGCCGTGGATCGTGATCGTGTGGTCGTTCTTGTGCCCGTCGGCGAACCGCGACGCCTCGAACGTTCCCATCGCACCGCTCTCGAAGGCGACCTGTGCCGTGTAGGCGTCGTCGACGGTGACCGGCCGCGTCTCGTCTTCGTCGGGGACGGGTCGCTCGTCGACGAACGTCTGGAGGTGTCCGCTGATGCGGTCGAAGTCGCCGACGCGGTCACCGACGAGGAAGCGCGCGAGGTCGATCGTGTGCGCGCCGAGGTCGCCCAGTGCGCCGCTGCCCGCCAGTTCCTTGTCCATCCGCCACGCCCACGGCGCGTCGGGGTCGACCAGCCAGTCCTGTAGATACCGCCCGCGGACCTGTCGGATCTCGCCGAGTTCGCCGTCGTCGATCAGCCCCTTCGCGTACTGAATCGCCGGGACGAACCGATAGTTGAACGCACAACCGTTGACGACGCCGCTCTCTGCGGCCGCGTCGCGCATCCGTTCGGCCTCGTCGAGCGTCGGCGCGAGGGGTTTCTCACAGAAGACCGGCGTCCCCGCGTTCAACGCCGCGATCGAGGGCTCCGCGTGGACGTGGTTCGGACCGAGGTTGTAGAAGGCGTCCACGTCGGCGACGACGTCTTCCCAGTCGGTCGCGGTGTACTCGAAGCCGAACCGCTCGGCGGCCTCAGCCAACGCCTCCTCGTCGCGACCGACGAGGGTGTGCCGGACGACCTCCGGTGCGTCGGGGAAGAACATCGGCAGTCGAGCGAGCGCGTTCGCGTGCGCCTTGCCCATGAATCGGTACCCGAGGACGCCGATTTTGAGAGTTTCCGACATCGTTCACTCCGCCCAGTAGGCGTCGCCCGGCGTCGTCTCGAACACGGTTCGAGTGAGCAGGTCGACCGCTTTCTCCAGGCCCTCGCGCGAGGAGGTCAGCGAGTCCTCGTGCTCGATCGAGAGCGCACCGTCGTAGTCGACCATTCGCAGCGTCGACACCACGTCCTTCCAGTGTTCCTCGCCGTGACCGTAACCGACCGAACGGAACAGCCACGAGCGGTCGAACTCCTCCGTGTAGGAGTCCGTGTCGAGGACGCCCTTGACGCGAGCGTTCGACTCGTAGACCTTCGTGTCCTTGGCGTGGAAGTGGTGGATCGCGTCACGCTCGCCGAGGAACCGAATCGCCTCGGTCACATCGATGCCCTGCCAGTAGAGGTGCGAGGGGTCGAAGTTCGCGCCGATGTGTTCGTTTGTCGCCTCACGGAGTCGCATCATGCCCGTCGGTTCGTAGACGAGCATGTTCGGGTGCATCTCGATGGCGACGTCGACGTCGTGGTCGGCGGCGAACTCGGCCAGGTCCGACCAGTACTCTTCGGCGACCTCCCACTGGTAGTCGTGTGCGTCGGCGTGCTCTGTCGGCCACGGGGCGGTGACCCAGTTCGGAACCTCGTCGTTCGGTCCCCCGGCGGGCAGTCCGGAGAACGTCGTCACCGTGCCGACGCCCAACTGGTCTGCCAGTTCGATGGCCTCCCGAAGCTCCGTGTCGGCCTCTTCGGCCTGCGCTTCGTCGGGATGAAGCGGGTTGTTGTGCGTCGCCAGCGCGGAGATGTACAGGTCGTGTTCGTCGAGCAGCGCGTGCAGTTCGGACTGTGCGTCCTCGTCGTTCAGGTAGTCACTGCGGTCCAGGTGTGCGTCACCCGGTGAGCCGCCACAACCGATCTCGACGGCGCCGACGCCGATATCTGCGAGATATTCGAGTGCGTCTTCGAGTGACTGACCTCCGAGTGGAACGGTGAGTACTCCGACATCCATGGACGGGCGTACAACTACGGTGCGAATAAAACTCTGGGTCGCGGTGCCGTTCGACACACGAACCACTTCGCGGTGCCGTTCGACACACGAGCGGTCCGGCACGTCAGAACGAAGAAGTACGACAGGGGGTCACGAATCCGCGACGAATCCGCGACGAATCGCTGGACGACTCACTTGGTGGCTTCCGATCGTATTGGCCCGCTGCAATCGGTTACACCGAATACACTGGTAGAGGCGGCCCACTGAGTGACGTGAGATACCGGATTCGTGGCGTCCGAATCGAAGAACGCGGAGTCGACGACAGAAGTAGAGAACGAAGCGCTTGTGCCGCGTGCTGATTACTCGTCGAGACGGATCGAGCGACCCTCTTCGGAGGAGCGGTAGATAGCGTCGATGACTCGCTGGACGGCGAGTCCCTGGTCGATCGTGTTACGGTCGGGAGCCACACCCGCCGCGACGCTCTCGACGAACAGTCGCTGCTCGGACTGGTGAGTGTCGTTCGGTCGCGTCTCGACGTCGCTGTCGAGGAAGTGGTCGGAGCCACCGGGGCTCGTCTCGAACATCGTCAGTTCGTGGTTGCCGCGGTCGAACCGCGCGCCCGCGTCGGTTCCGCGGAGGTAGAACTCGTCGTTCGTCGGGCGGTTCGTCGCCCACGCGACTTCGAGCGAGATGGTCTGTCCGTCGGCAGAGCGGATGAACGCGGTTGCAGAGTCCTCTACGTCGAATCCCTCCGGGCCGATGTCCTCTCCCCACATCTCGACGTAGGCGTAGTCGTCGCGGTCGCCGAATTCCGAGCGCGTCACGCCGGACACTTCGACGATTTCGGGGAAGTCGAGGAAGTAGAGCGAGAGGTCGATCGCGTGGACGCCGATGTCGATGAGAGCACCGCCACCCGCGATGTCTTTCGTCGTGAACCACGAACCGCGGCCGGGGATGCCACGACGGCGGACGTAGTTGGCCTCGACGTGGCGCATGTCGCCGAAGCGGCCCTCCCGCTGGTAGTACTTGATCGTCTCGACCGGGTTCGCAAAGCGGTTGTTGAACCCGACCATGCAGAATCCCTCCGCCTCTCGCGCGGCGGCGGCGATGCGCTCCGCGCTCTCAAGCGTGTGTGCGAGCGGCTTCTCCAAGAGCACGTCCAGCCCGGCTTCGAGCGCACTGACGGCGTACTCTTCGTGGAAGCAGTTCGGGGTCGTGATAATGATCGCGTCCGCGCGCTCGTACAGCGTCGTGGCCTCAGCGAACGTTTCGACGTTGAACGTTTCACCGAACCGGCGACGTGCGTCGGGTTGAACGTCCATTCCGCCCACGAGTTCTGCGTCGAGTTCGAGAAGCCGCTCCGCGTGATAGTGACCGATATTTCCTAGTCCGATGACACCAACTCGGACAGACGAGGCCGTACTCATTGTTGGTTAGCGTTTAGAGTTTCTGTTGTTAAGTCTCACGTTCTGTAGCCAGCGGGCCACGGCTTCTCAATCAGTACAACTGACGTTCACGTTCCTCGCGCTCTTCCTCCTGTTTCTGCTGTTCCTTCAGACGTTTCCGTCCACGAAGGAACTGCCGTCCTTTCGGGATGTAGACCTTTTTGACGTCCATCAGAAATCTGATGATCCCGTACGCCCAGAAGAAGAACAGCACGAAGAACGCGACGAACATATCGTTCATAGACGAGTGAAACGGTTGTAGCGGTTTAGTCGTTGTGACGGGGACGAAGCGGCAGTAGACGCACACGCCTCTATGGCGTGTGCACGTACCGCCGCGAAGGTATGACGGCTACGTCGCCGCAGGAACCTCCCAATTCGATCGGTCCCGTCGCTCTGCATCGCGTTCGGAAACTGTATTCGTCGAATCTCGCGGCGATATCCGAACCGAAAGACCGATCGGCAAATTACCGCTCCGCGGCCGTCGCCCCGAGGCGACAGCGACTCACCGCACGAGCGATCCGCGTGGGTCGAGTCGTCTAGTCGCCCGTTTCCGCCTCGGTGTTGGATGCACCCTCGGCGAGTGTCGGACTGACGAGGCCGTGCTGAATCGCCTGTCCGGTGTTCGTATCGAACAGGTGGATCTTACTCCGATCGAGAACGACCGACACGGTTTCGTCTTCTTTGATGTCGCTGTCCGGCGAGACACTGATCAGGAGTTGATCGTTGGTGGTCTCTTCCATGTCCATCTGCGCGTCCTCGGAGAGTAGCAGGTAGATGAAGATCTCGTCACCCATCGGTTCAAGAACGTCGCTCACGGTCTCGATTTCGGCCGTCGGATACGAGATTTCCCGACCGGATTCAGCCGGGTAAACGTCCTCCGGACGAATACCGAGTGTTACCTCGTCGCCGACGGAAACGCCCATTCGAGCGGGGTCGAATTCGACCGAGAGGTTTTCGGTCACGAATCCCGTGTCGGTCACTTCCCCGTCGACGAAGTTCATCGACGGCGACCCGATGAACCCGGCGACGAAGAGGTTCGCCGGTTCGTTGTAGCAGGTCAGTGGCGGGTCGATCTGCTGGAGTTCACCGGAGTCGATGACCGCGATCCGATCGGACATCGTCATCGCCTCCGCCTGGTCGTGCGTGACGTAGATGATCGTCGTGTCCAGTTCCTTGTGGAGCCGTTGAATCTCCGTGCGCATGTGGACACGGAGCTTCGCGTCGAGGTTCGCCAGCGGCTCGTCCATCAGGAACACTTCGGGGTTCCGAACGATGGCGCGGGCGATGGCAACGCGCTGGCGCTGCCCGCCGGACATCTCGTCGGGCATCCGTTTGAGCATGCCCTCCAACTGGACGATATCGGCCGCACGGTTGACCCGGCGGTCGATCTCGTCTTTCTCGTAGTCGCGTAGCCGCAGCCCGAACGAGATGTTGTCGTAGACGTTCATGTGCGGGAACAGCGCGATGTTCTGGAACACCATCGCCACTCCGCGGTCTTTCGGCGGGAGTCGCGTGACTTCCCGACCGCCGATCGAAATAACGCCCTCGCTCGGCATCGTGAGTCCGGCGATCATCTCCATGGTCGTGGACTTTCCACATCCCGAGGGTCCGACCAGACAGACAAACTCGCTGTCTCGGATGTGGATGTTCATGTCGTCGACTGCCGTTACGTCTTCGTATCGTTTGGTTACGTGGTCTAGTTTGACGTCTCCCATGATATTACTCCTTGAGTGCTCCCGCGGTTAGTCCGCTCACGATCTTCTCCTGGGCGATCACCACGAGAATCGCCACCGGAAGGACGGCGATGAGACTCGCGGCGGCCATGAGGTTGTACAGGCTACCGTACTGCGTCTGGAATGCGAGGATACCTCGCACGATCGGTGCCCAACTGCCGGGCTGCCCGTTGTTCATCAGGAACGAGAAGAAGAACTCGTTGTAGACGGAAATAAATGTTAGCACGCCCGCCGTCGCCACACCGGGTGCCGACAGCGGGATGATGACTCGGAACAGCGCACCCAGTCGCGTCGTCCCTTCGACCCGCGCCGCATCCTCCAGTCCGTCCGGAATCTGCGCGTAGAAGGTCGTGAGGATGAAGATCGACAGCGGCATGAACAGTGCACTGAACGGAAGCACCATCGCACCGGGCGTGTTGTAGAGGTGAATTCCGGGAATCACGTTTCCGGTGAACAGCTGGTACAGCGGTACGAGGAACGCCGCCGGCGGGAAGTACGAGATAGCCAGAATGAGCAACATCAGCGGACCGCGACCGGGGAACTCCAGTCGTCCGAAGACGTACCCAGCGAGACTGGCGAGGACGAGGACGATGATGGTCGTCAGGATTCCGATCACGAAGCTGTTGAACATATAGATGTGGAACGGAACCGTCTGGAAGACCCGCACGAACACGCCGAAGTCGAAGTTGCTCGGGAGAACGCTTCCGGTGAAGTTGTTCTTCGAGAGCGCCACGACCAACAGCCAGTAGAGCGGGAACAGCGTCGTGAACAGGAAGAAGATCATGACGATGTAGAACAGGGCACGGTACGTTCGGCCCGGGTTCTGCATCGAATCCGAAGCCCACGTCTCGACCGCGTTCTGTCCGTCAGATTCCGATCCGGTTTCGGTCGCCATCTCACACCCCCTCCTTCGCGAACTGGAAGATGTACACGGACACGGCGATCGCGATGATCAGCGCCGTGATGAATGCGATCGTCGACGACGTCCCGTAGAGTCGGTTCTGGAACGAATCGACGACGAGACAGGACAGCGACGGAACGACGTTACAGCCCGCAACCGTCTGGATGATACCGTACACCCGCATCGCCTGAATCGTCCGGAACAGCAGCGCGACGAGAATCGTCGGGAGTACGAGCGGGAAGGTGATCATTCGGAACTGCTGCCAGCGCGTCGCACCGGCGACCTTCGCGACGTCGTAGAGGTTTCGGTCGATGCTCTGGAGCCCCGCGAGGATCAACAGCGCGACGAACGCCGACGTCTTCCAGATGTCTGCGACGATGATGATCCACAGCGAATCCGACGACGTCGAGAGCGGGGTCTGACTGAGCAGCCCCATGTTCTGGAGCGGTCCGGTCAGGAATCCCACGTCCGGCTGGAACAGCAGGAAGAAGATCATCCCCTGGATGACGATCGGGATCGCCCACGGGATGATGATCGCGACGCGGACCCAGCGACGACCGCGGAACTCCTGGTCCAAGACGAGTGCCTGTCCGAACCCGATCAGGGTCTCGAACAGAACGCTCACGATGGCGAAGATGAACGTCACCGTGAGTGAACTCTTGAACAGGTGCCCTGCGTCGAAGAACGGTTGGGTTAGACTCGCGTCGCGCTGACCTGTGATGATCTGTACGTAGTTCTGGAATCCGACGAACTGCCCGATCGCCGCTGAGCCGTACAGCGCGTCGGCGTGAAGCGACATCCGGAACGTGCTGAACAGCGGCCAGATGGCGATGACGAGGAGCAGCGCGAACACCGGCGCCAGAAGCAGGTAGGCGAACTGTGCGTCGTTGAGGTTCTCGACCCACCGAGATGCCGATGTTGCGACTCCTCCGCCTTCGCCCGGAGAGTCGGATTCTGTAGCAGTTGACATAATAAAATACTTCCTTTAGTGGATTTTACTGGCCGCTCTGTTGTGCGGCCTGTTTCTCGATCTGCTGGAGTTGACCCTTGAGGTTCTGCATCGCCTGCTTCGGGGGCGTATCGCCTTTGAGCGCACCCTGTACTTGCTGAGCGATCTTCTGAGACTCCTGGGGCCACGCGACCGTCACCGGCCGAGGGACGGCGTTCTCCCCGGAGACCTTCAGCGTCGGCAGGAACTGACCGACCGGGTCGACCTTCTTCGCCTGATCCGACTCGAACAGTTTCGGCTTCGCCGGGACCCAGCCGATGAGTTCGAACATCTTGAGGCGGAACGGGTCGCTCATCATCGCGGTCAGGAACTGCTTCGCCGCGTCCTGGTTCTTCGAGTTCGGGTTGATGGTCGCGTTCCAGCCACCGAGCGAGGAAACGGCACCGCCGGTCCGCGGGTACTTCGCCTGATCCGACTTGACGCCGTAGCAGATCGGCATCGTGCCGTACATCTTGTCGAAGTCCTTTCCGAACGCCTTCTTCGCTTCGACGATCGCGTACGGCCAGTTGCGGTGCATGACCGCCTGTCCCTTCTTGAAGGGCGCGAGCGACGGGTTCTCGATCCATTCGAACACGTTCGTCGGGGCGATGTTCCCCGTGACGTCGCTCATCGTGTTCTTCGCGCTGCTTCCGTGGACGAACGTCCGAACCATCTCGATCGCGTTGATCACTGGTTTTTCGGTCACGGTGATCGGCCGCTTGTTGACCGGGCCGCTCAGGTACTTGTTCGGGTTTCCGAAGTACGCACCGCCCCAGCTCGTCATCCACTCGTTGAAGTCACAGCAAGACAGCCCCTCGTAAGCCTGGGCCTGGAACGTGTATCCGTACTTCGTCCCCGTCTTGTCCATGGTCTTCTTCGTGATCTCCGAGAACTTCTTCCACGAGAGCGCGTTGGTCGCCCAATCACTCGGGTCGTACCCCGCCTTCTTGACGAGGTCTTTCCGGTAGTGCATGATCGGGAAGTCGGGGTACACCGGAACCCCGTAGAGCGTCCCGTCCGGCGACGTCATCGACGAGAGCTGCGCGTCGAAGTGCTCTTTCTTGATCTTGCTGATCTCGCTCTTCGAGAACACCTTGTTCAGCGGAAGTACCTGGTTACGCGCGATGAACGGAATCGTCCATCCGACGTCCATATGCAGAACGTCCGGTGTCGCCTGATTGGACTGAAGCCACTGCGTATACTGTGACTTCCGCTTGTCCGTATCACTCGGGAGTGACAGAATCTTCACCTGGACGTCTTTTGACAACCCTGCGTCACCGTAGAGCGTCTTCTTCAGTTCCGACCAGTTGTCCTTGACCTGCGAGTCGGTAGCCCATTGGATGGTCGTCTTACCACCACTGCTACCGCCGCCGCTGCTGTTGCTTCCGCTCCCGTTGCCGCCGTTCTTGTTGCCACCGAGACAGCCAGCGATGCTCGCTGCTGCTCCGGACATTCCAGCTGCTTTCACGAACGTTCGTCGTGATACGCCCGCGCGCCGGTCGCTTGGTTCAGTATCGACCATTACACTTAGATACGTCCTTTGGTAGCATATTTATGTTTTCGGTGTGTTTACTACAGGAGTTATTGCAAACTCACCATCACGTACAGATCGGCCGACGGACAGTAGATCGGATCCGGAAACACTCAGACGAAGCGCAGTTTTATCCGTCTGAGAGTCAATTTTTCCCGGTGGCTGGCCATCGCGGACGTTTCGATTCTTCGATACGTTCGAGCTCCGATTCGGTCAGGGAGATGTCGACTGCGGAGACGCTCTCTTCGAGGTGGTCGACGCTTCGGGGGCCGATGATCGGGGCGTCGACGATCGGTTTGTGAAGCAACCACGCGAGCGAGACTTGGGCGGGGGTCACGCCCTTTCGGTCTGCGATCTCACGAACGGCGTCGAGCACTGCCCAGTTCTCGTCGGTGAATCGCTCCCGCGTGTACTCGTCGGTGCTCGCACGCGTGTCTTCGTCTGGCTCCTGGTCGCGTTCGTACTTCCCGGTGAGGAAGCCGCCCGCGAGCGGCGACCACGGAATGACGCCGATCCCCTCGGCTTCACAGACCGGCAGTAGATTCACTTCTTCGTGCCGGTCGACCGCATTGTACTCCGGTTGCATACACACGAATCGTTCGCAGTTCTCGACATCGCTCGTGTAGAGCGCCTTCGTGAACTGGTAGGCTGTCATCGTACTCGCACCGATGTACCGGACCGTCCCCGTCTCGACGAGGTGGTCGAGGGCGGACAGCGTCTCCTCGACGGGCGTCGACTCGTCCCATCGGTGAATCTGGTAGAGGTCGATGTAGTCGGTTCCCAGTCTCTCGAGACTCGCTTCGGCCTGGTCGATGACGTGCTTTCGCGACAGTCCCCGCCCGTTCGGTCCGTCGCGCATCTCGCCGAACACCTTCGTGGCGACGACGAGTTCGCTCCGGTCACGGTCTGCGATCGCTTCGCCGACGATCTCCTCGCTCTCACCTGTCGAGTAGACGTTGGCCGTATCGAGGAAGTTGATCCCGAGGTCGAGCGCCCGGTCGATCAGTTCGAGGCTCGCCCTTCGGTCGTTCATCATCCATTCCGCTCCGGAACCGAAGTTCATACAGCCGAGACAGAGCCGAGAGACGTCGAGACCGGTGGTGCCCAGTTTGGTGTACTTCATGTCGCTCATCGCTCTCCGACCGATTCAGTCGGATTCGACAAAAAGGCGTAGGGCGAACTGACGTGAGGGCGTCCGAACCGAACGGTCGAGACTCCGTCGCAGTGAGAAACGAGAAGACGGTGGGACTGGGATTCGAACCCAGGAGGCTAGAAGCCACCTGCTTTCAAGGCAGGCGCAATAGTCCACTCTGCCATCCCACCACGCTCCGACCTACCGAGCGACGGCCCTTAAGAGTTGCCGGTTACACCCCGATTACACGTTCGCCGACGACGGGTTCTCGAAATCCGGTCTCCCGTTTTCGCCTCAATCGCGAACTAACCGACGTTCGTCTCCCTCGGTGACGACACGGAGTCCGCGTTCCTTGATGAACGTCAGCGTCTCGGTCGGGACGAGGCGCTCGGCTTCGAACCGCGCTTCGAGCAGCGGAACGAGCGTCAGCAGATCCGCCCCGTCCTCGACGACCGACTGCATCGCCAGGAAGTCGACGTCGAGGTCGGCGTCCGTGGCACGCGCGGTCAACGTCTCGACTTCGGGTGCGTCGTAGGCGTCGGTGAAGTCGATCGGAGCGGTGAACCCGCTGTAGTAGGTCCGGCCGTCGGTCGACGGCCCGAGCACGACTTCGTTTCGCCGCAGTCGCATCGCCGCCGAGTCGATGACGGTTCGCATGAGCAGCGGTGCGTTCCCGCGAGTGATGGCGACCGATCGAGCGCTCTCATCGCGGAGTAGGTGTGTCGCCGTGTTACCTGCACGAGCGGCGAACGTCGATCCGACCTGCGGTTCGAATCGCGCGTCGCTCGTGTCGCCGAGCGCGTCGACGACCAACGTTCGCAACTCCGCCTCGGAACTCCGATCGCCTGCGAACTCGTCGGGAAGCAGGTCGTCGGGTCGGTAGTTCACCAGCAGATCGCCTCCCGAGCGGTCGACGGCGATGAACGTATCGCGCAACATCGCAGCGTAGAGGTCGGCCGCTTCCGTTTCCGAGAGCGGACTCGTCGCGGCGAGTTTCGGGAGCACCAGTCCGGGTCGCGGTGGGTCCGCGAGAACGGCGATGACGGTCATACCGGCTAGTGGAATCGGCCCGTCCTTGAACTCGCTGGTTACGAGTCGTCGGGGTTTCGTATCGCCACCGAGCAGTTATACCAGAGAATCCGTCGCGATCGGTTAGCCGTCTAACTTAAACCCCGGCACGTGCTGGCCTTCGTACATAAGTCCTCCCGGTCTGAACGGGGGCTATGTCGTTCGGAAGCCATCTAAGTACGTCGCTCATCAGTTCCGGAATCATCACACTTCTCCTGATCTATCTCCCGGGACACTCGTTCAAGTGGGGACTCGCGTTCATCGTCGTGGGAATCGTCGTCGGCACGATCCGGCTGTTCAGCTGAGAGCCGGTCGATCCCACGGTTTTACGGTCGCTCCACGAATCACAGATGTCATGCGTACACCTCCGTCGCTCGCTCGACTCGCGTTACTGACGATCGCCGTCGGCGTCGTCGGTGCCGCAGGAAGTCTCGTCTTCGAACTCCTCGGATCGACCTACGCCGTTCCGGGCGTCGTCGTCCTCTTGATCGTCGCCGTCAGCGTCGCCGCCGTGGCCGCGTGGGGGAGAGCCGACGCGGGACGCCGACGCAACGCCTACTGGTGAACTCGCGATCGGATTCTCTCAGAACAGTCACAGCCAACCGCCTCAGCGACTGCGACGGCCTTTCGTCTGGCGGTAGTCGCGTCCGAAGACGCTCTCTGTAACGTGCTCGACGAACGCGTCCGTGTCCTCGTCGGTCTGTCGGTCGAGTTCGAGCATCGGCACGAGTTCGAACCCTCGCCCGCGAATCGTCGTGGCGTGTTCTGCGTCGATTGCGAAGCTCTCCGGCGCTCGCGTCGTGTACTCGATCGCCAGTGCTTCGAGCGCACGCTGGCCGATGGGCACGATGATCTCCGGGTTGATCATCCGGATTTCGGCGTTGAGGAACGGTTCGCAGTTGTCGAGTTCGCGGTCACTCGGTTCCCGGTTCGGATGGCGACACCGGCTCAGATACGTGAGGAAGGCATTTTGGAGTTCCGGCTCGGTCGCGTCTGGCGGCGACCGCGAGAACCCGAGTTCACCGAGGACGTACTGGAGGCGCTCACCCGCGTCGTCGCCGACGAACGGAACACCGGCTTCGTCGGCAGCGGCGCTCGGCATCTCGCCGACGAAGACGAACTCGCCGCCGACGTCGCCGTAACCGTGAACCACGTTGCGACGGGTCTCACAGAGCGCCGAGCAGTTCCGGCAGTCCTCGTCCATACTGAACGGGTTGTCGAGGGTCTTCTGATGCGCGTCCACAGTCGAACGGAGGTGTTGAAGCGTAAAAATCGACGGGGTTGCGTGCGGCGGTCGGGGACGCGAGGACCGGAGATGCCGAGACACGGCAAAACAGCCACTCTCAGTCGCCAGACGTCTTCTCGACGCCCTCAGCGGTCTGCGTTGCAGGGTAGCTACAACGCGTGTTTGACATATACCAAACCACATGATGATATATCGAGTAGGTCCGGGTATGAACCGGCGTTCGTTCCTCCGGCACGCGTGTCTCGCGGTCACGGTGGGGATTGTAGGCTGTGCCAGCGCTTCGTCGACGACTCCCTCTCGTTCGGGTGCGACTGCGACATCGACCTCGAATTCGACGGCACAAACGATGGACTGTCCGCCGACGCCGTCGAACGCCTCGAAGCTCGTCTGCAGCGACAGCGGGGCGCCGGGCGGCGGGTCGATCTATCTGGTCCCGGATCGCACGACCTGGCTACAGAAGGCGACCCGAACCGCGGCCGATGGGTACACGGGAGGAGTGATCCGGTCGATCACGTTCACGCTCCGCGGTAACTCGGTGACCCCGTTCACGACGAATACGGGGTCGTGGAAACTGTTGAGACGGACGTCGAACGGGTGGGCGGCGACCGCGGGGGGTGATCCATCCGAGGGCCGAAGCGTCTCTGTCGACGTCGAGAACGGACCGTATCGGTGGCAGTTGTCACGGCAGACTCACCCGACGCCACACACGAGTCGAATGACCTTCCTCGACGTCGACTTTCCGCCCGGTGACTACGCGCTCGTCGTGACCGGGTCGCAGGCGGGGTCACAAAAGCAGATCGCGTGCGCCGGACGATTCAGTTATCACCCGACGGAAGGGTCGGGCGCTTCGGTTACCTCCTGACGAGCGGGTCGGAGCGTCCCAAACGGATTAGGTTTCCGTCCGGTCCGATCGCTTGATCCCGCCCTGCGCTTTGATGTCCATGATGTACCGGACGTTCAGGTAAATCTCCTCGGGAGACGTGTCACCGTCGGGGTCGTAGAGGTCGCTCACCCGGTAGAGGATCGCCGAGAGTTGCTTGCTCTCGGAACTCTCACCTCGGACCTCCTCGGCGATGTCCCGGATGAACCGCACCTTGTCGGGGTCCGACTCGAACGCGGCGTCGCTGTCGGGGGCCATCTCCCAGTCGATCGTGTCTTCCTCGCTCACTGTCGACCTCCCTGACTCACCTGTTGGCGGTGGACGATACCGACGTTGTTCGCGACGTTCTCGGTCAGGACGCGGAAGGCGTCGGCCGTCTCGCTATCGTCGTCCAACACGATCGGTCGGCCGCCGTCGCCGCCCGAGCGGACCGCGGGGTCGAGCGGCAACCCGCCGAGGAAGGGCAGATCCGACTCGGCCGCCAGGGCTTGCCCGCCGCCGGTTCCGAAGATGTCGTGTTCGCCGCCGCAGTCGGGACACCGGAACGTCGACATGTTCTCCGCGATCCCGAGGACGTTCGTGTCGTGCTTGCCGAACATCTGGAGTCCCTTTCGGGCGTCGTCGACAGCGACGTCCTGCGGCGTCGTGACGACGACAGCGCCCGTGAGCGGCAGCGTCTGAAGCACCGTCAGTTGGGTGTCGCCGGTTCCCGGCGGGAGGTCGACGACCATGTAGTCTAGCCCGCCCCACTCCACGTCTTCGATGAGTTGCGTGAGGACTTTGTGGACCATCGGACCGCGCCAGATCACCGGGTCGTCCTCGCCGACGAGGAACGCCATGCTCATCAGTTTCAGGCCGTACTTCTCCGGGGGAACGAGCGTCTGGTCCGCCGTGGCTCGCGGCCGATCGTCGGCGGCGACCATCCGGGGCACGTTCGGCCCGTACACGTCGGCGTCGAACAGGCCGACGCGCGCACCGAGCTTCGAGAGTCCGGCCGCCAGGTTCACCGCGACGGTCGACTTGCCGACGCCGCCCTTACCCGACGCGACGGCGATGACGTTCTTCACGTTCGGTAGCACCTGCTCGGACGCGCTCAGGTTCGACGGGAGTTTCGCCGTGAGGTCAGCTTCGAGCCCTTCCGCTTCGAGTACTTCTCGCACGCGTGCGGCGATCTGCGACTCGTGGGGCGCGTAGGGTGCCCCGAGTGCAAGCGAGACGCGTACCGTGTCGTCGTCGCCGTCCGACCCGCCCACTTCGACGGCGTTGACGAGTCCCAGCGACACGATATCGTCGCCGAGATCCGGGTCCTCGACCGTCCGCAACAGGTCGCGTACGTCCGCGTTATCCATGTTCTCACGTCGGCGCGTGCGGCGAATAAGGGTTTTGTACTGCGTACGAGCGGACCGGAGGTGGGAGTGACCGGAACGCTGACGGGCGGATTAAGTCCATCGCCGCCCTACCTCGCGACGATGAGCTATCCGGTTACGTACTACTGTCCGCACTGTGAGACGCTGGTCGAACTCCAGCGTGAGGGCTACCTCGCGGACAAGGCGGTCACGCCGTTCCCGTTCGAAGGCTGGGAGTACGCCCGTCCCGACGAGAACTTCGAAAACGCCGACGGCGTCGTGTTCGTCTGCGGCGAGAGTCGCGGCGACGGTGTCGACTGGCGACCACCGCTGTCGATGAGCGCCGAGACGGGCGAAAGCGACGCGACAGCTAACGATGGCACCGGCCCGGACGCGGCGAGCGGTGGCGCGACGGCGGACGAGGGGAGTGCGAGTCGGTCGATCGGCTGTGGCCGTCGCTTCTATCTCAGCTTCGTGCGCTACGAGGACGGTCGAGAGGTCGACCCGCGGCGTCCGACGGAGTACGTGACTATCGGGTCCGGGACCGAACCGCGCGGTCCTCGGGGGCCGCAGGGTCCGAGCTTCTGGTCCTGATTCGGAGACGTACGGTAGGAGCGCTCTCGTTATTGATCGAGACTGACTCCGAGTTCCGTCAGTTCGTATCGGCCAATTTCAGTAGGTAGAAACCGCAAGACTGCGGTTAGTCGAAAAGAGCCAAACTGTTGTGGGAGAGCCCATATCCCACCTCCGGGTGAACGGAGAAGTGGAATCGCACCATGGATACCAACAAGCCGGAATGCTACAACGCGGTGCGGGCACGCGATTCGACGGTGACGTCGAAGTCGCAGTCGTCGAAGACTGATAGTACGAACGTCATGCAGGCGATCGACGAGAGTGGGGAGTCGGCGCGATTCATCGTCGCAGACACCTCCCGCGACGACGCCTGGATTTCGATGGACGCGGACGCGGTGCCGCCGCTCACGGAGTGGGCGTAACACCATGTCGCACACACGGGTGATGTCGACGGTGTTCCCGAACTACAGTCGACTGCAGAAAGGACTCGAGCGGGTAAACGACGCGACGTCGATTACGGACGGGACGTCCCTTCCGGAACCGACGCCGCCGGAGGCGACCCCTCCGAGCGAGCGCATCGGAGAGTAATCGAGAGTTGACGATCGAAACGCGCGATCGGCGGCCGGGCCCGGGGAACGACCTCGGAGCGTGACTCGATCGGCTAGCCGGCACTGTCTAGTTAAGGAACGAGCAGGTCGAAGAGTTAGTTTCCTATGCTACTCTCAAACCTGCTCAAAGAGAGTTTAGACACTGCTACGCTTGAATGTTGGCAGCGGGAGCGGACGGCGACGCCCGTCAGGGCGTTCGCCGTCCGCCTCCACGCTGCCGGTCTTTCACTCAGAGAGACAGAAGCGATTCTACATTTGCTCGGCGTAGATCGTTCGTTTCAAGCCATTTTCCAGTGGGTACATCGACTCGCTGACAGCGTTTCTGACCCGCCTTCGGCGCAGCCGAAGCGGGTCGCGGTCGACGAGACCGCTGTCAAAATCAATGGCGAATGGTCTTGGTTCTACGCTGCAATTGATGTCGAGACAAAGCTGATTCTTGACGTCGCGTTGTTCAAACGGCACGGTACTGATCCGGCGGCTGCGTTTCTTCATAGACTCACGGAGAAACACGATCTCCCCGAGGCTGTGTTTCTCGTTGATCAATACGGGTATCGGACTGCCCTCTCTCGATTAGGATTGAGCGGTCGGGTTGACTATACCGACCGAAACCTCATTGAAAAGTGGTTTCACACCCTCAAAATGCGAGTTGACCGCTTTCATAATTCCTGGGTCGGCAGTCGGCTGAGTGTTCGCCAATGGCTTGCGCTGTTTACTCATTACTATAATTTCCAACGACCGCATCAAGCGCTCAACAATCGACCGCCAGCTCAGGAGCTTATCTAGACAGTGCCGGCTAGCCTTTGATGTTGCAGACGGGGAAGGTCCGGGCAACCTTGTCACCGATCCCGAGCGCATCGGAGACGCGTACGACTTCGTCGATGTCCTTGTAGACGCCGGGCGCTTCCTCGGCGATCGTCGCGCCGCTCTGGGCTTTTACGTAGATGTGCTCTTGGTCCCGGAGTTCGTCCTGAACCGTCTCGCCCCAGTAGTCTCTCTTCGCCTGCGTTCGACTCATCACTCGACCAGCGCCGTGAGCGGTCGACCCGAAGGTCAGGTTCATCGATTCCGCGCCGCCCCGGAGCACGTAACTCCCCGCACCCATACTCCCCGGGATGATGATCGGCTGGCCCACGTCGCGATAGGTCCCCGGGACTTCCGCTCGGCCGGCCGGAAACGCACGCGTCGCTCCCTTTCGGTGGACGTATAGCTCACGCTCCTCGCGGGTGACGGCTTCGTCGCTTCCCACGGGTCGTCCCTCCGGGTCGACCCGGACCTCGTGAACTTCCTTCTTCGCGATGTTGTGGGCGACGTCGTAGAGTAAGTCCATCTCCATGTCCTCCCAGTCGCGACCGAAGACGCGCTCGAACACCTGTCGCGTCCGGTGCATGATGAGTTGGCGGTTGACCCACGCGAAGTTGATCGCGGCGCACATCGCCCCGTAGTACTCCTCGGCGAGGTCCGACCCGGCGGGAGCGGCGGCGAGTTCCTTATCGGGCAGGTCGTCGAGCAGATCGGCGTGTTCCTGCTCGATCCGTCGGAGGTAGTCGGTACACGTCTGATGACCCAGTCCGCGGCTCCCGCAGTGGATCAGAACGACGATCTGGTCCTCGAAGAGTCCGTAGGCGTCGGCGACGTCGTCGCGGAAGACGTCGGTGACGCGCTGGACTTCGAGGAAGTGGTTACCCGAGCCGAGGCTCCCGAGTTGGTTTTTCCCGCGATCCTTGGCTTTCTGCGAGACGGCACCGGGGTCGGCGTCGTCGCGGAACCCTTCGTCCTCGCAGTGACGCAGGTCGTCCTCGACCGCGTACCCCTCCTCCAGTGCCCAGTCCATCCCGCGGGCGAGGACGGCGTCGACCGCGTCGACACCGGCTTCGACGACGCCACCGCCACCCAAGCCCGATGGGATGTTGGTGAAGAGGCTGTCGACGAGTTCCTCTTCCTTGCCATGGAGGTCGTCGTAGACGAGGTTTGTTTTCATCATCCGAACACCACAGTTCGAGACGACGAAGCCGTTGGCGACGAAGTTGTGCGCGTCGTGTTCGACGCCGATGTCGTACACCGTCTTTCGACCAAGTTCGCTAATCGACTCGATCTCCGTTTCGACAGCGAGGTCGCCCCTGATCGTCGTTCGTTCGCAGAACCCCTCGAAGTCGGGGAAGTCAATCGGTGGTCGTGGTCGGCCTTTTCGCTGACCGTAGAGACTCCGCTCGACGAACCGCTCATTGACCTCGTCGAATTGGGCTTTGATCTCCCCCGTGGCGACACCGCCGTCCGCGAGCGCTCGAACCTCTTCTGCGATTCGAGCGCGTTCGTCGATGACGCGTTCCTTTCGTCGCAGATACTGGATCGCGAGTGCCGCACGCCGCTGCTTCGAGTGATTGTACCGATACCCGACACGAGAGAACAGGCGGAGGAGGTTCTCTGAGTCGTTCTTGACGCCGAAACGGAATCGAGCCGTCTCACCGACGGTCGTCTCGGTTCGTTCGACGGTTTCGAGCGCGTTCGTTTTGATCCCGAGATCGTTTAGGTGACGCATGAGGCCACTCACGAACGTCTCACCGGCATCTCGCTGATCGACGAGGCGATTGTGGGAGACGGACGGACAGTAGAAGTTCTTCGCCGTCATTGCGTCCGGAGCACTCATCTCTGCCCCGAAAAACGCAGAGAGGTAGAGCGCCTTCTGCCAGTCGGCCAGTCGGTCGAGGTAGTCGGGGACGGTGAACCCCGACTCGACTTTCTTGCCCGCCGGTACTCCCAACTTCAGCAGGAGGAGTCTGAATCCCTTGGCGGTCGCTCGGGTGCTGTACTCGGTCCGTTCGAACTCGGTGCCGTCGATCTCGTGCGAGCGTTCACGTTCGTAGATCCGTGACGGCGTGTATCCGACTGCATTGATGTCCCGCTGGATCGTCTCCAAGTCCTCTGGCGAACCGTAGAACCACGACTGGTTGTCGCTGAACGACCCGTCGCCCGTGTGGAATCCAACGAGTTTCAACAGGTGTGCGAACGCCTCGTCCGTCGAGCGGAGCGGGAGGAGATCACGTTCTTTGAGTCCTGCGATCAACTGCGGATCTTCGCCCTCGAAGTCGTCTTCGTCGAGGACGACGAACTCCGGCGGTTCCTCGTCTCGAAATCCATCGAACGGGTAGCGATAGACCGTGTCACCGGGTTCAAGGTGGGCGAGATCGACCATCCCGTCGGGCGTCGCGAACGGGTGGTCGGCCGTCGCTTCGATCGTCTCGCCGGTCGTCGTTTCGATCTCGAAGACGGTTCGGTCGTCGGTCGAGGTGAACAGTCGGAGATCGGAAACGACGTCGCCGTCGTCGCTCGCGACGACCGCCTGCTGATCTTCGAAGTCCTGCCACAGGTTTCGGATACGACGGCGGCGACCGAACGACAGGAGGACGTCGCTGTCGCCGGAGAGGCAGTTTATGTCGTAGCCCACCGCTCCGGGCGATATACAGCCGTGTTCCGTATCCGTCGCGCCGACCCCGCCGACCGGGAAGCCGTATCCCTGATGACCGTCGGGCATGCAGACGGCGTGGTCGACGATGCCGGGGAGGTGAGTGGCGTTCCTCAACTGTTGGAGCGTCTTGTCGTCGCCGATCTGCTCCAACAACTTCTCACTGGCGAGGACGCGCGCCGGAACGCGCATGTCCCCCTCTCTGGGAATCTCCCAGACGTGTTCGCGGACCTGTTCGAGACGGATACCGTCGAACTCGCGGGTAGTCATACGTGTAGTTGGTCGCGGAGGGTCAATAGGCGTACCGCAGTCGAGTAGCGGTACGGTCGTTTGATCGTCCGATTCGTCGCGTCCGATCGATCGAAGCCGAGACGACTTCGAAAGCCCCCGTGCCAGCGATTGGGCCTCCTCGCACCGGCTGATCGGCGATCGCTCTCGGGTCACTACCCGGTCAGGTCTCAGAAGTCGAAACGTCACCACTCTCTAAACGTCGAAGACGACGTACGCTTCCCACCCGTCGGCGGTCTCCTCGATTCGCATCTCGGAGTAGGTCACCGCCTTTACCTCGCGTGCGCCGAGTCCGGCCAGCGGGACGCCCCGAGCGTCGGCCTCGACGACCCACTCTTCTCTCCCCTCCTCGGCCGCTTCGACGCGCACACTCGCTCGGTTGTCGACGGGGAGGACGCTCCGCACGTCGCGTTCGTAGATGAGTTGGTCGAGATAGTCGAAGAGCGCCGCCTCTCGGCTCTCGGCGCGGACGACGAACGAGAAGCGGTCGGCGCCCGTCGGGATGTCGTCGATCATCGCGGCCGCGAGTCCGTCTGCGACGGCCGCAAAGAGCGACCCGATATCGGGTGCGTCGGCGGCGACGGCGACGTCGGCGGTGTGGTCGCGGAGTTCGAAAGACACATGCGGAGTTTGCCCGAGGCGTGCATATCGGTTCCGCTCTCGCGTGCGGGATGACAAAATGCGGCGAAATCGGGTCGAGTGAAATCGTGTCGAAGCGGATCTGTCGGACCGAATAGACCGGGATTCCTCCCGGACGACGGTGGAGTTATATTGTTCAATGTGCTACGTCCATGGTAGTGAGCGTCAACGTCGAAAAACGGGTCGACAAGCCGGGGGACGACACACACGCGGAGAAAGCGTGGCAACTGAAAGAACGGATTCAGCGCAACGAAGGCGTGTT
Organism: Haloferacaceae archaeon; assembly: GCA_963715525.1. GTDB lineage: Archaea > Halobacteriota > Halobacteria > Halobacteriales > Haloferacaceae > MFD01721-c6. The sequence goes on along the minus strand of OY970248.1, from coordinate 2,040,654 downwards.
GAAGCAGCGGCGTGGATTCTTCATGGACGCGTATCGTCGGTCGACGACGCACCTCCTCATGGAAGACGAAACGCTCATCGGCTTCGCGTCGGTCCGACGCGATGGGTACATCCTCTTTCTCGCCGTCGCCCCGGAAGTTCGAAGCGAAGGCTATGGCCGCCAGCTCGTCGCGGAGGTCGCCGACCGGCACTCGACCGTGACCTGCCACGCCCGGACGACGAACGAACCCGCCCTGGACTTCTACAAACGGATCGGCTTCGAGATCAAACGCCGGATCGACAACTACTACGAAGACGGCGGCGACGCCTACTACCTCAAGCTGGGCGAGGGGAGTCGTTTGCGCGATAAGCTCTCCGAGTTCATCCGTCGCTGACGACCACAAACGGCGTTGACGCGCCCCGAATCCCTATTTTACCGACGATACGCTCGGTTCGATCGAGTCGTTTTCGTTGACGGTCCGTTTCGACTCACGGTCAGCAAAGACAACACCTAAATCCGCTCTCGAACAACGAACTGAGCGCGATGGACGACCGGACGCGCGAGTATCTCAAGGGCCGCTTCGGTGACTACTACCGGAGTGTCTCGATCACGTTGCCACCCGCAGGAGCCGAACGCGAGTGGGGTCACATTCCGTGGACTGCGGGGGCGGGCACGACGATGGTACGTCATCAATCGTTGCTCGACCTCGGCGACCTCGGGGACTTCCTCGCTCGCGAGTCGCCGCGCCACGCCTACTTCTCGGCGGCGCGGTACGGCGACCCCGGTGCGAGTACGATGGACGAGAAAGACTGGCGCGAGGCGGACCTCGTGTTCGACCTCGACGCAGATCACCTCCCCGGTGTCGACCCCGAAGCGACCTCCTACGCCGAGATGCTCGACGCGTGTAAGCACGCCCTCCGCCGACTGTTGGACATCCTCGAAGACGACTTCGCGTTCGAAGACCTCGACGTCGTCTTCTCGGGCGGGCGCGGCTATCACGTCCACGTCCGCGACGACGGGGTCCGCGACTTAGACAGCGATGCTCGGCGAGAGATAGTCGACTACGTCCGTGGCCTCGACCTCGACGTCGCGGATCTGATGGAGAAGCGACCGAACGAGACGGGGACACTGCGCGATACGCTCAGAACCGAAGGCGGGTGGGGCCGCCGTACCCACCGTGCACTGCTCGATCTCGCCGCCGAACTCCGTGCGGAAGACGAGGACGCGGCCCTAGAGCGGTTGCAGCAGTTCGATCGGGTCGGCGAGAAGACGGCGGCCAAACTGCTCTCGGCGTTCGAGAACAACCGCGAGGCGATCGAGGCGGGGAACATGGAAGCAGGAACGGCCAAGACGCTGGTGAAGAAAATCGCCCGCGAAGTCGTCGCCGCCGAGTCGTCGCCGATCGACGAACCGGTCACGACCGACACTCGTCGACTCATTCGACTCCCCGGGAGTCTTCACGGTGGAACCGGCTTCGCCGTTCAGCACATCGACCGTGACGACATAGACGCCTTCGATCCCCTGACCGACGCCGTTCCGGAGCGGTTTACGAAACGCGATATCAAGGTGCGCGCCGACGAGGCCACGACGGTCGAACTGCTCGGCACAAGTACTAATATCAGTGAGGGAGAGAACACAGTCCGTGAGTGCGTCGGCGTCCTGTTGATGGCGCGCGGCGACGCGGAGAAAGTCAAAGAATGAATTTAGACGAGTTACGGACCGTCCAGTCGAAAGAGCGCCGAAAGGACAGTCTACAGCATCTCCGTGACTCGTTCTACGAGGACGTCGCCGACTACATCGCGGGGCTGAAAACCGAACGCAAGGAAGTCGCCGCACAGGCTGACGATCCCTTTTCCTCGCCCGAAATCTCGCGTCTGACCGACGAGATAGAAACCGCCGAGGAGGTCGTCGAAGCCGTATACGAACGCCGCGTCGGCAAGGTCGTCAAGCTCGCGAGCTTCGCGGCGGCGAGTATGCCCGTCGAGGAAGACGGGATGACCGTCGAAGAGCAGGAGCTGTTCACCGACCTCGTCGGCCGTATCGAACAGAACAAAACCGCCGTCCTCGACGTGCTATCGAGCACGTCGAGTTCGTCGGCGGGCGGGAGCGGGAGTACGTCGTCGGCATCTCCGTCGATGGACGGGGACGCGGAATCGACGGATGCTCCCTCGACCCCCGAGACGTCCACCGAACCCACCGAGTCGGCTCCGTCGCCAACGGGAGCGGACGGACCCGACAACACGGCGGTCGATCCGGTCGCCGAGACGACGGTCGACGGGGACGGCGGCGGACTACTGACGGACGCGATGGGGAGCGATCCGGACGCGACGAGCGAGTCCGAAACTGCCGACACCCCGGCGGCAGGCGAGTCACCGGAGAGCGATTCGACGGGTGGACACACGGCCGTCCCGCCCGACTCGGCACCGCCCGAGGAACTGGGTGACCTGCCCGACACCGCAGGGGAAACCGAAGCAGCCAGCGACGTTCCCGACGACCGCCCGGTCGATGAGCGGGGGAACGATGATGGCGAGACCACGCCCGCGCCCGTCGACGACATCGATCGAACGACGGTTCGGATCACGCGCGACGTCGGAGCGATCTTCGGTGTCGACGAGCGCGAGTACGACCTCGCGAAAGAGGACGTCGTAACGCTCCCGCACGCCAACGCACAACCGCTTCTCGACCGCGAAGCCGCCGAACGCCTCGACTAGCAAACGGTTTCCCGGTCGCGCCACTCGTAGAGGTATGCTCAGCGTTGGTGAGATCGCCCCAGACTTCGAATTATCCGATCAGAACGGTGAGACCGTCCGACTCAGCGATTACCGCGGCGAGCGCGTCGTCGTCTACTTCTACCCGCGGGCGGACACGCCGGGGTGTACGACCGAGGCGTGTAACTTCCGGGACAGGCTGGACGAGTTCGAAGGGCGAGACGTGCACGTCTTCGGGATCAGCGACGACCCCGTCGACGATCTCGCTGCGTTCGCAGAGAAGTACGACCTGCCGTTCCGCCTCCTCTCCGACGAGGACGGCGAAGTGGCGAGTCAGTACGACTCCTACGGCGAGAAGAACGTCTTCGGCAACACCGTCCGGGGCGTCTTCCGGAACACCTACGTCGTCGACGCCGACGGCAACGTCGCTCATGCGTACGAGGGCGTCGACCCGGAGAACCACGCGAGCGAAATCCTCGCGGACGTCTCCTGAGTTCGGCGACTTCGTCGACGCAGTCACCCCCCCTCGAACACACCACATTTCCGGTGAAATAAACTCTACCACCGTTTATAATTTCCCGGCGATAGAAGGGCGACAGACCCCGATAGACGGGGAATTCTGACGCCGATCACTGCTTAAAAAGCCGCTCAGTAGCCGCGGGTGATGAGGTAGTCCGCGATGTCGACGAGCAGATGACGCGCTTCGTTGTCCGGCAGGATCGACAGGCGGTCTTTGGCCTGTGCCGTGAGGTCGCTCGCCTTCTCGCGAGCGAACTCGATGCTGCCGGCGGCTTCGAGTGCGTCGACGGCCTCGTCGATCTCGGCTTCGGTGACCGCCTCGGGGGTCGTCGAGTCGACCAGCGAGTCCACGTCGACGCCCTGCTGGCGAGCGTGGAGCGTGATGATCGTCTCTTTGTCTTCGACGAGGTCGGACCCGCGCTGTTTCCCGAGTTTCTCGCTCGGGACTGTCAGGTCGAGGACGTCGTCTTGGATCTGGAACGCGCACCCGGCGTCGATGCCGTACTGGTAGAGCGCGTTGACCACGTCGTCGTCGGCACCGAGCAAGACTGCGGGTGTCGCCGCGGCGGCACCGTAGAGGACTGCAGTCTTGTACTCGATCATCTGGAGGTACTCGTCGGGGAGCACATCCGTCTGTGTCTCGAACTGAACGTCCAGCGCTTGCCCTTCACAGATCCGCGTACAGGTCGATGAGAGCAGTCGCATCGCTTCGAGCCCGTTTTCGGCACGGGCACCGGCGTCGGTCATGATCTCGAACGCCTTCGAGTAGAGCGTATCGCCTGCGAGGATCGCGGTCTCCGTGTCGTAGGCTTTGTGAACTGACGGAACGCCGCGGCGGAGGTCGTCGTCGTCCATGATATCGTCGTGGATGAGCGTGAACGACTGGATGATCTCGATGCTCACGGCGGCCGCCATCACGTCGACCGTTCGACCGCTGAGCGCCGGGAAGGCTCGGTAGTCGGTCGACAGCGGTTCGACGTCTGCGATGGCTTCCGCTGCGAGGAGCGTCACGGTCGGGCGGAGGCGTTTGCCGCCCGCTTCGAGCAGGTAGCGAGACGCCTCGTACAACCGTTTCGGCTCTGCCAGCGGGAGTTCCGCGTCGATTGCCTCGTTGACGAGTTCGCGCCGCTCACCGACAGCGTGCAGGACTCGTTCCTCCGTCGCGTTTTGTGTCATGCTACTCTACCAGTTGGATCAGGTTACCGTTTCGGGTGACGTGAACGTCGCGGCCCATCTTGTACCCTTCGGATTCAGCGAGGTCGACGTAGTTCGCCAAGTGCTGGAGGTTCTGGTGGGCCGGGATGATGTGCTGGGGTTGCAGGGCTTCGAGCATCTGGTAGTGACCCTCCTCGCGAAGGTGGCCAGAGACGTGGACGTCGTCGTAGATGCGCGCACCCTGCATCCGGAGGAGCTTCTCGGCCTGGTACCGCTGCCCTTCGTTCGTCGGCTCCGGGATGACGCGCGCGGAGAAGACGACCTTGTCGCCGTTGTCGAGTTCGTACGGCGTCTCGCCGCGTGCCATGCGGGTGAGCATCGCACGAGGCTCGCCCTGGTGGCCCGTAACGATCGGGAGGTAGTTCCCCTTTCCTTCCTTCATGATCCGCTTGAACGTCCGGTCGACGGACTTCCGGTGACCGTACATGCCGAGGTCGTCCGGGAAGTCGACGAAGTTGAGCCGCTCTGCGGTTCCGGAGTACTTCTCCATCGAGCGTCCGAGCAACACGGGCTGACGGCCGATGTCGTTTGCGAACTCGACGAGGCTCGTCACGCGCGAGATGTGACTGGAGAACGTCGTCGCGACGATTCCACCGTCGTAGTCCTGAATGCTGTAGAGAACGTCTTTCAGGTGGTTACGTGCGTGCGACTCGCTCGGGGTTCGACCCTTGCTCCCGGCGTTCGTGCAGTCTTCGATGTAACAGAGGACGCCTTCGCCCTCGCGGCCGATCTCGCGGAAGCGCTCCATGTCGAACGGGTCCTGAATGACCGGCGTGTGGTCGATACGCTTGTCGAGACCGTAGACGATCGCGCCCTCGGGCGTGTGGAGGACGGGGTTGATCGCGTCGATGATCGAGTGGGTGACGTGAACGAACTCGAGTTCACACCGCTCGCCGATGTCCATCGTCTCGCCCGCACTCATCTTGATGAGGTCGTTCTCGACGTTGAACTTCGATTCGCCCTGCACCTGCTGTTTCACCAGTTCGATGGTGAACGGCGAGGCGACGATGGGTGCGTCGTACCGATGGGCGAGTTTCGAGATCGCGCCGATGTGGTCCAGGTGACCGTGCGTCGGGACGATCGCCTGCACGTCGCCTTCGAGTTCGGACATGACCCGGTCGTCCGGAATCGCGCCCATGTCGATCAAGTCGAGACTGTGCATCTTCTCGGTCTCGACGTTGTCGTGGATCAGAACCTGCGAGAGGTTCAGCCCCATGTCGAAGATGACAACGTCGTCTCCGGCACGGACAGCAGTCATCTGCCGTCCGACTTCCTCGTAGCCGCCGATTGTTGCGATTTCTATTTCCATAGTTTGCATTGAAACGTCGCGAATGCGACGAATCGCGTACGTAAATCACGGGTCCGTTGGGGGCCATCGGCCCCGGCGTCTTGCAGCACGTCGGTCGTTGGTCCCCGCTGTGCGAACCGGACCGACTCGAGCATTGTGTGCTTTACGGTCCGGCCGCACTTACCCGCGGGTTCGTGTTGTACACCCCTTCTCCCCGGGGTCTTAAAAACTGCGTGGGTTGGACGTACGTATAACTGTTGGCACGCACCGCAGGCGAAAGCGACCGGGAAGTCGAGTCTGGACGCTCTCCGAGAGCGTAACGGCTTTGAGTTACCCTGCCAAGGTTCGGGTATGAGCGACTGGCCACACGATCCCGACGGCGAAGAGGGAAGCGAGGGGATGCGCAAGTACGGGCACGCCATCATCGCCAAGAAGATCGACGAAGAAGAGGACTTCCCGCTGAACCGTGACGAGTTCGTCAGCGAGCACGGCGGCGATCCGATCCGGATCGACTACGAGACCGTCGTTGCGATGTCCGAGATCTTCGACCACGTCGACCAGGAAGAGTTCGAGGACTTCCCGGACCTCCATCAGGCGCTCGGTGTCGCCATGCGGGAGAACGGCTACTGGTTCTACGAAGGTGCCGAGAAGTTCGCCCAGCAGGGCAGGTAAGACAGACGCCGATTCTCGCGATCGTCTCGAACTACAGTTCGTCTTCGAGTGGAACGCTCTCTCGGCCGGATTCACGACGCTCCTCGACCGAACCGCGTTCCCACGTCCGGGTCTCGTCTCCTCGAACCTCGGCCTGTACCTTCTCTTCTAAGAGGTTGACTGCGACGCTGTTGGCTCCTTCGGGGATGACGAGGTCGGCGTGTTTCTTCGAAGGTTCGATGAACTGTTCGTGCATCGGTTTGACCGTCGAGAGGTACTGGTCGATGACGCCCTGTAGTTCGCGTCCGCGTTCGATGACGTCACGCTGGATCCGCCGGAGGATACGGACGTCGGCGTCGGTTTCGACGTACAGTCGCAGATCGAGCATCTCGTTGATCTCCTCGTCGAAGAGGGCGAAGATACCTTCGAGGACGATGACGTCGGTCGGTTCGACAATGACGCGCTCGTCCATACGATTGTGCTCCGAGAAGTCGTACTGGGGCATTTCGACGGTTCGGCCTTCGAGAAGGTCACGCAACTGCTCGCGGAGCAACTCCCACTCGAACGCCGACGGGTGATCGTAGTTCACCTCCCGACGCTCGTCGAACGCGAGGTGGCTCAGATCCTCGTAGTAGTTGTCTACCGGGATTCTCGTGACTGAGTCACCGACGTTTTCGGTGACGAGGCGGGCCACTGTCGTCTTCCCGGCCCCTGTTCCGCCCGCAATCCCGATGACGAACGACGGAATGGTCATCAGGAATGAAACGAGCGAGCATCGGTTTGAACCTACTGTTTCGCGCCGATCGAAGTGAAAACACCCTGATAGAGTGGCGATCCGCCAGTGAGGAAGTAGTGGTCAGCCGGTGACAAAGCGGTGACTGTTCGGTCAAGATCGTCGTCGAGCAGAGTCCAAGCTACGTACTTTCTTCGCTCAGCGGTTAAGATTTCCGGGGGTAATTTTTAGCTCGGTCGTCTCGAACCATCGAGTATGCACGACACTCACACGGTGCGCGATATCATGGGACAAGAATTCGTGGGAGTGAGCGAATCTGATACGGTTCTGGCGGCTGTCGAACTGATGCTCTCCGAAGAAGTGGATTCGGTCGTCGTCCTACGCGGGCGCGAGCCTGTCGGAACGATGACCGCTCGCGACGCACTCGCGCTACTCGTCGGAGACGACGATCCGAGCGAGACGCCGGTTTCGGCGGTGATGACGGAACCGATGCCGACGATCGAAGCCGGTGCGAGTCTCACGGTCGCCGCCGATACGCTCATCTCCGAAGCGGCAGAGTGGGCGCTCGTCGTCGACGATGGTGGTCTTTCCGGAGTTCTCACGGAACGCGACCTGATGACGGCGTCGACGCTAACACCCGGCGAAGACGTCGACGAAACGCCCGTGACGAACGGCGGTGAACAGCTATTCGTCGACGGGCGGACCGAGTACGAATCCGAGTATTCGAATCAGAGTATTTGCGAAGTGTGTGGAAAACTCGCCGGAGAACTTTCGAACGTCAACGGGCAACTGGTCTGTGCCGACTGTCGTGACGTTTGAGTTCTCTTCACCTTCAAAGAACCGGCAATCGAAAGGTAGATTTATAAATCGGTCCTGCCATCCGTTGGTATGGTACGTGATATCGAACGGCGAGACTTCGTGAAAGGAGTCGGCGTCGCGGGAATCGTCGGCCTCGCCGGTTGCACTGGTGGCAACAACGGTGGTAACGGAAACGGGAGCAGCAGTACCTCGTCGAGCGGTGGGAGTAGCAGTTCCTCGTCGAGCAGTGGAAATAGTAGCAGTTCCTCGTCGAGCGGCGGCAGTGGGAACATCAACCGGAGCGACGCGATCAAGTACGGCGTGTTGCTCCCGCAGACTGGTGACCTGGCGTCGACTGGGAAGTTGATGGTCAACGCCGCGGTACTTCCGACGAAACAACTGAAGAACGCGGACCTCGGGGGACTCAAAGTACAAAACCAGGTCGAGGACACGCAGACCGATCCCTCCTCGGGGATCAGTGCCGCGAACTCCCTCGTGAACTCGGGGATTCCGGGTGTCTGTGGTCCGGCCTCGTCCGGTGTGAACATCCAGGTGAGCAAGCAGGTATTCATCCCGAATCAGGTCGTCGGGTGTTCGCCGTCGAGTACGGCACCGTCGGTGACGAATCTGGACGACAACGGGTTCATTTTCCGGACTGCACCGAGTGACGCGCTCCAGGGAAAGGTCATGGGACAGGTGGCCACGAACAAACTGAGCGCGAAAACGGCGGCGACGATGTACGTCAACAACGACTACGGACAGTTGCTCTCGCAGTCGTTCGCCAAGGCGTTCAAGAACAAAGGCGGGTCGGTCCAGAAGCAGGTCTCCTTCGAGAAAGAGCAGTCGTCGTACACGTCGAAACTACAATCGGCGCTCGGCGGCAATCCGGACCTCCTCGTCGTCGTCGGGTACCCACAGAGCGGTGTCCAGTTGTTCAAGGACTTCTACTCCGACTTCGACAACGGGACGAAGATCCTCGTGACGGACGGGATGCAGGACCCGAAGATGCAAAAGCAGGTCGGCAACCCGATGAAGAACCTCACCGGAACGGCACCGAACCCGTCCGGACCGGCTTCGGACGCGTTCACCAAGGCGTACAAGAAAGAGTACAACCGCGCACCCGGAGTCTTCAACGCCCACTCGTACGACTCTGCGGCCGTCCTCATCCTCGCGAACGCGATGGCCGGCAAGAACGACGGCAAGGCCGTCCGCGACAACATGGACAAAGTCGCCAACCCCGGTGGCATGGAGGTCACCGTCGAAAACCTTGCCGAGGGTGTGAAAGCGGCCGCGCAAGGCAAGGACGTCAACTACCAAGGCGCGTCTAGCCCGGTCGACTTCGACAAGAACGGCGACATGAAGACCGTCAGCTACGCCGTCTGGAAGTTCCAGCCGGGCAGTGACTCGGTCAAAGTCACCGATACGATCGAGTACGGCGGCAGCAGCTGATCGGATCGGTCTGGCAATCGAATCCCGGTTTCTTTTGACGATGACCTCTCACGGCGTGACGAGCGTAGTGCTACGAGATTGCGGTCGAACCACCCGGAGACGGTCTGATGAACGGGTTGAGGCACTCATCAGCCCACCAAAGAGAAGAGAACGAGTCGAACTGCACAGATCGAACGCGGTGTCCCCGTTCGACCGTCGATTCTGACGATCCGCCGGTTTTGGCCTATCCACCGAGGAACCGCTGTCTGACTTCTTCGTCGTGGAGCAGTTCGTCGCCGCTGCCGACGTAACCGTTCTGTCCGTTGACGAGGACGTAGCCGCGGTCACACCGGCGGAGCGCCTCTTTCGCGTTCTGTTCGACCATCAGGATCGACGTACCAGCGTCGTTGATCTCGTCGATCCGGTCGAACATCTCGTCGACGAGGTCCGGAGCGAGCCCCGCAGACGGCTCGTCGAGCATGAGCATGTCGGGATCGAGCATGAGCGCGCGTCCCATCGCCAGCATCTGCTGTTGACCGCCGCTCATCGTCTCGGCTTTCTGGTCCTGTCGCTCTTCGAGGATCGGGAAGCGCTCGAAGACGTCGTTCAGGGCTGCCTGCGGTACCTCGTCTAGAATGTACGCGCCCATCTCCAGGTTTTCGAGAACCGTCAGCGATCCGAACACGTTCTCGTTCTGTGGGACGTAGCCGAGTCCGTGGTGGATGATCTCCTCCGGCGGCATGCCGGTGATCTCTTGGTCGCCGAACGTGACCGTCCCGCCCATGTGCGTCGTGAGTCCGAAGACGGACTTCATCGCCGTCGACTTGCCGGCCCCGTTCGGGCCGACGATGGTGACGTACTCGCCCTCGTCTACGTCTAGGTTGACACCCGTGAGGATCTGGAGGTCCCCGTACCCGGCGTCGAGCGAGTCGACACGGAGCAGGCTCATTCGACGGTCCCTCCAAGGTACGCCTCGATAACACGTTCGTCGTTGCGAATCGTCTCCGGTTCACCCTCAGCGAGCAGTTTCCCCTGATGCATCACGAGGACGTGCGAGCAGTTCTCCATGATGAGGTCGATGTCGTGTTCGACGAGCAGGAACGTGTAGCCCTGCTCGCGGAGTTCGTGGACGTGCTCTAAGAGTCGCTCTTCGAGCGTCGGGTTGACGCCAGCGAACGGCTCGTCCAAGAGGAGCAGGTCCGGGTCGGTCATGAGCGCACGCGCCATCTCCAGCAGTTTCCGTTGCCCGCCGGAGAGGTTACCCGCGTATTCCTCGGCGAGGTGGTCTATCTCGAAGAAATCGAGCATCTCCCAGACGCGCTCTCTGACTTCCTCTTCGTCGGCTTCGACGCTCGATCGCACGAACGGTGCCACGGACCGCCAGAGCGCCTCGCCGGGTTGGTGCTGCGGGCCGAGCATCATGTTCTCTAAGACCGTCATGTCCTCTAGCTCACGCGCGATCTGGAAGGTCCGGACCATGCCGCGGTCTGCGATGCGGTACGGTTGGAGTCCGGTCACGTCCTCGCCGTTTAAGTAGACGTGTCCGGAGTCCGGTCGGTGGAAGCCGGTGATGAGGTTGAACGTCGTCGACTTCCCCGCGCCGTTCGGGCCGATGAGCCCCGTGATCTCTCCGGGGTCGATCTGGAACGTCGCACCGTCGACGGCGGTGATCCCACCGAACGTCTTTCGCAGGTCCTCGACTCGCAGCGGCGGGACGCCATCAGGCGCGTGATCCGGTGCGTCGGTCGCTTCGTGATCGAGGGCGGGTTCGGGCTCGGTGTCCGAAGGAGTCGACGCCGAGTCGCTCATTCGTCTTCACCTCCGTCGGTCGCCGCGGGGGGCGTCGCCGTCGGACGGCTAAGGTCGACGCTCGACGCCGTGTCCTTGCGGTGTCCGAGGAGCCCCTCGGGACGGTTCTGCATCAACCAGATGAGGACGATGCCGACGAACACCAACCGGAGTGGATCGAGGTTGTCGAGCGCGTAGGCGAAGAACGACGCGATGTTGATGAACGGGAACGAGATCGATCCGATTACCGGGAACGGCCCAAGGTTCACCGTCATTAGCGTCGTGAGTTGGTGTACCGCCGCCGCGAACGTGTTCGGCGTCTGCGAGAGCTGGAAATACTGCGTGATGACGTTCTTCAGGTATCGCGGCCCCTCGAAGAGAACCGCGGCGAACAGCGCCGAGCCGATGATTCCGCCCGTGTTCGATCCGGAGCCACCGATGATGAGCGCGATCCAGACGAAGAAGGTCACCTGCGGAAGGAACGTGTTCGGGTTGATGAAGCCGGGCGTCCCCTTCCAGAGCACGCCGGCCAGTCCCATCAGCGCACACCCGAGCATGAAGGACTTGATCTTGAACATGCGAGTGTTCTTCCCGAGCGCACGGGCGACGTCCTCGTCTTCACGGATGGCCTTCAGCACGCGGCCGAACGGCGAGTGGCCGACGCGCTGGAGTAACCAGTAGAAGGCGGCGACGCAGACCAGGAGGAAGATGGCGTACACCCAGTTGTTGACGACGTTGGGAACGACACCGGCACCCTGTAGCGCGCCGGAGAACGCCCCGTACAGCGAGTGGATCACCGGAATCCCGGTCAGAATCTCGACGATGTGGGTGTCCGGCTTCGGGTCGATCCCGATCCCGCGGCCGCCGCCGGTTCCCAATTTCGTCCCGAAGAGCGTGAACTTCTGAAGCGACGAGGAGAGGTACGTCATCCGAATGATCTCCGAAAACGCGATGGTCGTGATCGCGAGGTAGTCGTCCTTGAGTCTGAGTGCCGGGAGCGCCGCGATGAGTCCGACGATGGACGCGGCGATCATCCCGAGGACGATTCCGGCCCAAAACGGCAGCCCCAGTCCGGGAACGGTCGCGTCCGGTGCCGCCGTCGCCATCGCCATCGTGTACGTCCCGACGGCCATGAAGCCCGCGACGCCGATGTTGAACAGACCCGTGTACCCCCAGTGGAGATTGAGTGCTAACACCACCAGCGCGTACACGGCCGTGAGAAACGTGAGGCGGTAGAGCGCCCGCACCTGTCCGCTGATGTCGTAGTGCAGGAGGACGCCGATGAGGATGAACGCGGCGTAGATCGCGAGCATCAGTCCGACGACGAGCGCCGCGTCGCTCTCGCGGAACGCCGCGATCACGCGTCGCCCGTCGAGGGTTCGCCCCTCGCCGGACTCCGCCTCGTTGAGTTCGGGGTCGCTCACGCCGTCGACCTCCCTGAGAACAGTCCCGTCGGTCGAACGAGCAGGATGAGGATGAGGAGTGCGAACGCCGCCACCTTCGTGAAGTCCGACGATATCCAGATGATCGACATCTTCTGGGTCAGGCCGATGATGAGGCCGCCGAAGATCGCGCCGTAGATCGACCCGATACCCCCGAGGATGACCGCCGCGAAGATGAGCAGCAGGAGGATCCAGCCCCGGTTGTAGGCGATCGTCCCGGATTCGAGGATGAGCAGGTAGCCGGCGACTCCGGCCAGTCCCGCGCCGATCACCCACGTCCAGCGGATGACGCGTTCGGTCGGAATCCCGGTCACGCGCGCGAGGTCTTCGTTGTCAGACATCGCCCGCATCGCTTTCCCGAGTTTCGTCCGCTGCATGAGGAAGTGGACGCCGATCATCAACACGACCGCACAGACGACGAGCGTTAGCTCGTGGTAGCCGAAGTTGAAGTGAACGCCTGCGATCGTCGGCCTGAACGAGGGCGGCGTGTCGGCGACCGAGCGCGACTCGGAACCCCAGAGGAACACGATGAGGTAGCGGAGGATGAACGCGACCCCGATACTGGCGATGAGCAGTGCGATGCCGTCCTGCCCGCGCATCGGCTTGTACACCACGTGGTCGATGAACAGCGAGAGGAGAATCGCCGCACCACCAGCGATGACGATCCCCGCGACGATCGCCAGCGGCGAACCGACGATACTCGTGTGCAGTTGTGAGGGGTAGACGTCCCCACTGGCACCGACCATGACGAGCGTCCCCACGTTTGCGCTTCCCAATCCGGCGATGAGCCACGTCGTTGCCCACCCGGCGAACGCCCCGCTGGAGATGTAATCTCCGTGCGCGAAGTTCGCGAAGTTTAGAATACTGTACGTCATCGACAGTCCAATGCCCGCCAGTCCGATGACGAGCCCGTAAACGATGCCTCGCCACGCGTAGACGACGACTTGCGATATCGTCAGCGTCCCGTTCGGATCGGCGAGTTTGCCGATCAAACTCCCGAGAAGCATCAATCCGATCAGAAACGCTACGATCCTGAGTGGCTGCCCCGTGAGCAGCTGTCGTCCCCACGAAGAACGATCGACGGCGTTACCGCCGATTTGTGATAGTATCTTGCCCATGTTTAGTCTGTCACCCGTTATCATTTGGTAAGGCCACCCCCGACATAATAAGTTAGCGGAAAGATTGCCCGATTCGGCGATTATACGCGAATCTGTGTCGAGAAATATAGTCCGGAGGTGCGGGAATTGGTGGATCGTTGATACTGAAAGGAAAATTGCCGTGCCACTCGACGGAGTGATATCGGGTCTTCCGCCGCGAACGTTATCCGGATGCACTCGGTATTACCGCACATGTGCGGGACGACGGCGGTCGCAGAGGATGGGCTCGTAGAGTGCGCGCTCCGAACCGGGCGTCGATCGAACGGGTCCCACGCACCATGATCGTCGAACCGGCAGTCGTCGACGACGCCGAGGCGCTGACCGACCTGTGGGTCCGACTCGCCGACGGGCAGCGACACTTCGGATCGCACCTGTACGCCAACGCGAACCGAACGACGATCCGCGAGGCGCTATTAAGTCACATCACCACCGACGGCGTGCTCGTCGCCCGCGACGAGGTGATCGTCGGCTTCGTGATGTACAGTCCGGAGGTCGGTAGCTACGAGCAGGACGTCCGGCGCGGCATCGTCCACAACATCTACGTCGATCCCGACTATCGAAACGGCGGCGTCGGAAGCGAACTCCTCGCCGCCGCAGAGCGACGCCTCGTCGACGCCGGTGTCGACGTCGTCGCGCTGGAGGCGATGGCACGCAACGAGGGGGCGATCCGGCTCTACGAACGCCACGGCTACGAGCGCCATCGGATCGAACTGGAAAAGCGGGTCGAAAGCGATAAGAAGGCGAGGGAAGAGGCCTAATCACGGAACGATTCGCCAGGGGAGCATGGGCGGTTCATGCACTCGACTTGTAATCGAGACTTCGTGGGTTCGAATCCCACCCCTGGCTTGGTACTCCGGGTTTCGAGCCGTCGAATCCACCCACTGCCCTTCTAGGGGCATACTTTCTGAAGTTCCAATAGAACCGCGACTCCGTGTTTCGAGCGCTCGTTATCGGTGTGAAACCGGCGTCAGGGTTTTCGCAGGGCTCGAACTCGGTTCCGAGAGCAACCGCAGGGATTTGACGAACCTCGTCGGTAGAGGCACGTTGACCGTCGAAATCAGTAACTCGCAGACGGTCTCACCAGTAGTTGCCCCGACAACGCGATACGCGGGTCTTCGATCGCTCTCAGTCATTTCTCGGTAGTGCTCGCCAACGCGGACCGCTGCATCACCGACCAACGATGACTCCGTGAAACCCGCTGCCTCAGACATCCAATAGAGAATCTCTTTCGACAGTCTCCGATCCGTACGGACGGATCGAACGCCGTCAAATCGTGAGATGTCGAGGACAATCTCCGAATCGGGACCGAGTTCAGATAGGCTCGATCGGTCCTAAACCCTGTTAGACAAACACAGTCGTTCGGGGACACGGAGTTTTATTCCGACGTATCACAACCCAGCGTGTGGGGGAAGGGACGATTACTTGTCAAACATACACTTTCTGTCGCGTCTCTCCCCCGGAACTTTTCATAACGCTGCGAGAATATTCAGAGCATATTCAAAAAGAGAGAGGCGTCTAACGCAACAGGGTATGCCCGGATAACCAACAGTGTCTCGAACGGTCGCGACACGACACCTCGTTCGATGTTCAACGAGCGACGGCGGGATGCTCCGCCTCGTGGGATCGGACAGTCGAAGTTCAGTATCGTCTCTCTGTCTGCCTTGGGAATCTCAAAATCAGTAGCCGTCGGTGAGTTTGGGTCCGCTATTGTGAGAAACGATCGCTATTTATTCAGAAAACCAGAGTTTTATTACCACGCATTACACTCAACTGTACGAGGGGTTGGAGGTTCGGCTGGCAAACAACACGCACTCTTTCAACCGATTCCCCACCCCTCGGGGCAACTCGGTGCCGAAGGTCCGTCTTCGAGGGCAAGGTACAGATACGCACGCGTGCAATCGTCCTGCGTGTCCGAGCCATCGGCGTCCGAGACGAGGTGTTACATCGGCGAGACGGTCGTCCGGGGTGTTTCGGTCGACGCGTCGACTCGCTGTTCACACTACCACGGCGAGCGCGACGTGATCGCGATCAGATTTGCCTGCTGTGACGCCTACTTTCCCTGTCACGCCTGCCACGACGCCGTCACGGACCACACAAGCGAGGTCGTTCCTCGCGAAGTGTTCGACGAACCGAACGTTCTCTGTGGCAACTGTGGTCGTGCACTCACGGTTCGAGAGTACGCGGCCTGCGAGAACGCGTGTCTCGATTGCGACGCCGCGTTCAACCCCGGATGCAAATCACACTGGGATCGCTACTTTGCGCCGCGATGATATGAGATGAAAGAGGCGGACTTACTGAAGCGCGTACCGACCTTCTGTCTCGACGACGAGGTTGCGCTTTCGGAGGGTCTTGAGGATGCTGTACAGCGTGATCTTCTTCATCGACAGCCCGCTCTGAAGTTGAGTGATGGTCGCTTCACCGTGCGTCGACAGGTACAGGTAGACCAGTTTCGCGCGCGGTGATCGAAGGTCTCCCGGCACCGCGACGGCTTGCGTAGACTGCTGAATCATCAGTAAACACTACCAGATCTTCGACGATAATAAAACCCTATTTCAACAATTGTCGAACCTTTACCGAACGTCGAGAACGGTTCTACCGCCCGATTCCGGGAACGAGAGACGGATCGGTACCGAAGTCGTTCAGGGTTCTTCCCGGCGATTGTCGGCCCGGTTTTCGACCGTCGTCGATGATGGAAGGGGCGGGAATTGAACCACGCGAAGCCTGACCACCGCACCGCGAGGAATACCCGCGGCGGTGCTGCTCTACCACTGAGCTACCCTTCCGGTACCGAACGCTACGATGTCAGGACCTAAGATTGTTACCACGGCGATCCGCAGCGGCGGTCGACAAGGACAGTGGCGATCGACGACCGTGATGGGTCGACCAGCACCAGCGTTCGATCACCGCAACGAGTTCAGTACGACCGCTCTTTCGGTTCGTACGTCTTGTTCTCGCCTTCGAGGTCGACCGGACTGTACCAGAGACTCGGGTTGCCGTCGTCCCAACTGAGCATGGTGTGTTTGAGCCACTCGTCGTCCCGACGCTCCTGGAACTCCTTGCGCCAGTGAGCGCCGCGGAACTCCTCGCGTGCGAGCGCGCCGATGGTGATCGTCTCGGCGACGTCGAGGACGTTTCGCGTCTCGATCGTCTGCTGGAGATCCGTGTTGAACGTCTTCGAGGGATCCGCAACGAACACGTCCGCGTAGCGCTCGCGCGCCGCTCGAATGTCCTTGAGCGCCTGCTTCAGGCCCGCTTCCTCGCGGAAGACGTTGACGTTCTCTGTCATCGTCTTCTGGACCGCCGCGCGAATCTCAGCGTGCTGGACGCCGTCGTCTTTCTCCATCAGGTAGTTCACGCGATCTGTCTCGCGCTCGACGGCGTGAACGACCACTTCGTCCGGGTCGGAAAGCGTGGCACTGCCGCCGTCGGAGCGTCGTCCGCTGCCGCCGTCGGTTGCCATCGCCTCGCTCTGAATCCCCGCTTCGCCGAGTTGGACCGGGGAGTCGACTTCGTCGGTCTCCTCGTCGCCGGAGCGGCCCGTCGGGATCTTCGGTTCGCCGAGATCCTCGCCGGCAGCGTGTCGGCCCGCACGCGCGCCGAAGACGATGAGTTCGGGGAGGGCGTTGCCGCCGAGACGGTTGGAGCCGTGGAGACTCACGCAGGCGCACTCGCCGGCCGCGTATAGGCCCTCGATGCAGGTCTCTCCGTTCTCGTTGGTCTGGATACCGCCCATCTGATAGTGCTGTCCCGGCTTGACCGGCATCGGCTGTTCGAGCGCGTCGACGCCCTCGAAGTCGCCCGCGAGATGGAGGATGTTCTCCAGTCGGTCGATGATACGCTCCTCGCCGAGGTGGCGCATGTCGAGGTGGACGTACTCGTCTTCGATGCCGCGACCCGCGTTGATTTCATCCAGTTCGGCGCGTGAGACGACGTCGCGAGACGCGAGTTCGCCGTCGTTGTTGGCGTAGCCGTGTTCGAACATGAACCGCTCGCCGTCCTTGTTGTAGAGGATACCGCCCTCGCCACGCACACCCTCGGAGATGAGGATGCCCGTCGACGGAAGCGTCGTCGGGTGGAACTGGACGAACTCCATGTCTTCGAGCGGGACGCCAGCGCGGTAGGCCATCGCCTGTCCGTCGCCGGTACAGGAGACGGCGTTCGTCGTGTGGTCGAACGCCTGCCCGAGTCCGCCGGTGGCGAGGATGGTTCCGTTGTTAGCCTTGAAGCCCGCGATTTCGCCGGACTGAACGTCGTAGGCGACGACGCCGTAACAGGACCGATCACGCGGGTCTTCTTCGTCGGTGACCGCGAGGTTCAGCACGTACCACTCGTCGTAGACGGTGATTCCGCGCTTGACGGCCTGTTCGTACAGCGTGTGCAGGAGGTGGTGACCCGTCTCCGCACCGGCGTAGGTCGTTCGCGGGTACGAGAGACCGCCGAACGGTCGCTGAGAGACGCGACCGTCCTCTTCGCGCGAAAAGGGCATCCCCCAGTGTTCGATGTGGAAGACTTCGTCTTGGATGTCCTGACAGAGCGTCTCGATGGCGGCCGCGTCGCCGAGGAAGTCAGAGCCTTTGACCGTGTCGTAGGCGTGAGACTCCCAGGAGTCGTCCTCCTGAATCGCGGCGTTGATGCCACCCTCTGCTGCGCCGGTGTGCGACCGGACCGGGTGGAGTTTCGTCACCATCGCGACGTCGACGCCCGCTTCGTGGGCTGCGATCGCCGCGCGGAGGCCAGCGCCACCCGCGCCGACGACGAGTACGTCGTGTTCGTAGATGTTGATGTCTGTGCTCATGCTCTCACCAGAATTTGAGGTTGTTCTTGACCGCTTCGCGCTTCAGTTCCTGAATGTGCTCGGTCAGCGGGATGTCTTTCGGGCAGACGTTCGTACAGGAGAACTGGGTCTGACACCGCCAGACGCCGTGTTCCTGTTCGATGATCTCGAGGCGGTGCTGTTTCATGTCCTCGCCCTCGCGCTCGTCCATCGCGAAGCGGTAGGCTTTGTTGATGGCGGCGGGGCCGAGGTACTGGTTGTCTCCGGCGGCGATGTTGCACGAAGACATACACGCACCGCACCAGATACAGCGCGTCGAGAGCTTGATCTTCTCGCGGTTCTCACGCGACTGGCGCTGCTCTTCGCCCTCGGGCACTTCGTTCGTCTGGAAGTACGGTTCGACCGCGTCCATCTGGTCGTAGAAGTGCTCCATGTCGACGACCAGGTCCTTGACGACGCCGCGGTGCGGGAGCGGTTCGACGCGGACCGGTTCGCTGAGGTCCGACAACTGGGTCTGACACCCGAGTCGCTGGCTTCCGTTGATGAACAGCGCGTCCGACCCACAGACCGCCTGTCGGCACGAGTGGCGGAAGGTCAGAGACGAGTCGAAGTGGTCTCGTGAGTACATCAGCGCGTCGAGAACGGTCATCCCCTGCTTGAAGGGGACGTGGAAGTCGTCGAATCGGGGTTCCTGTTTCCCGGCGACCTCGGGGTCGTACCGAAACACCTTGAGGTGGTACGTGTCGTCGCCCGCACTCGCGCGCGCTTCGTCTTCGGCCTCGCGCCGTCGCTCGTTCTCGGCGCGGCGCTGTTCCTTCTTCTGCTGACGACGCTGCTGGGCCGCAGGTTCTTGCTCTTCTTGCGTTTCTTCGGCTTCTTGCTGGGTAGTTTGCGTGCTCATGTGAATAGGGTCGTCCAAGCGACTGCCGTGCGAAGCCCCTGGATGATGAGGATCGCACCCGCGACGATGAGGACCCACTTCATGGCTCGTTTCCGCGATCCAGTGAGCCCCTGATTGACGAGGGCGTTGTAGATCCCGTTGACGCCGTGGAAGGCGGCGGTGATGATGAACAGCACCATCAGCGAGAAGTACGTCCACTGGCTCATCCGGGCCTGACTCATTCCGAACGTGATGTTCTCCGCGTGGTTGAGGAAGTGCAGCAGGAAGAAGTGGAACGCCAGCACGAAGATGAGAAACGCCGCCGTCACGCGCTGGAGGAACCAACGGGTCCCGCCGCTCTCGAACGAGGAGTAGCGCTCCGCCATCTCAGAAGGCCCCCGCGATGAACGTCGGCACCGACGCGACGACGATCGCTCCGGTGAGGATCAGCGACGCGTAGAAGCTCTTGTCCTGCGAATCTAGGCCGACGCCGAGATCGATCAACAGTAGGCGCGTTCCGTTGAGGATGTGGAAGACTGCAACGGCCAGCAGGCCCACTTCGAGAACGCGAACGGCCGGGATGCTTTCGAGTGTCTGGATGGTGTTCGTGTACTTCGTGCTCCCAGAGAGCGCCGTCGAGAGGACGGCGATATGGGTGAACAGGTACCCGATCAGCACCCACCCAGTGAACTTGTGAAAGATCCAGGCCCACATGCCCGCCGAGAACTCACGCCACCGCCCGAAGTCCTCGATGAGGCCTCGATTGTAAGACTGACTCATGCTCGTCCGAAACTCGGAACCGGGATGGTATAAGGTTTAACGTAATCGCTTTGCCGTGCCGGTGAGTGGTCGTTCCGAACCGATTCTGCCTTCGGGCGTCCTCCCTCGAACGGTCTTTCGACCGACGGTCTCATCTCTGCACGGATGTCTTCGATCGACGATCGGTCGGTCGCTCACGCCGACGTGTCGCTCACGTCGACGTGTTGCTCACATTGATGTGTCGCTCACGTTGATGCGTCGGACTGCGGGGACTGCTCCTGTTCGACGACCCGGAGGGTCTTCTCGTCGAGTTCGACGAGGTGACAGAGCGGGTTGCCCGGGTAGACCACCGGATTTTCGAGGACACCGACCAGCAGGCCGGTGAAGGGCGCTTCGATACGAACGTTGTCGTCTTTGAACGGGTTCGTGATCGAGCAAACGACGTCGCCTTCGTGGACCAGCGCGCCGCGTTCGAAGTGCATGTCGACGATACCGCCCGCGTCCGCGCGAATCCACGTCTTCTCCTGATCGCCCGTGATGATCGTCCGCCAACCCGGCCAGCGGACCACGGGAGACGGATGGAGTTCGTACTCGGCGAAGACGCTCTCGACGCCCGCGAGCGCGTTGTCGATGAGTCGCCGCTGAAATCGGTGTGCCTCGCCCATCTCGATAGTGATCGTGGGGATTCCGATTTCCGTCGCCTCGCCGCGGAGCGTGCCGTCCGCGCCGCCGCTGTCGATGATGACGTGCGAGCCGAACGCTTTCGCGAGGCGTGCGACCGCGGGAGAACTCATGTCCGCACGGACGTGGAGCATGTTCGTTCGCCCGCGCGTAGAGGTGTGGAAGTCCATCCCGAAGTCACACGGTTCGATGAAGTTCGTGTAGATCCGGTGGGCCATCCGTTTGGCACTGGTCGAGTCCTCTCGGCCCGGAAACGATCGGTTCAGGTCGCGGTCGTAGATCGGGAGGTAGCGCTGCTGGAACAGGAACCCGGGAACGTTCAGCACCGGCATGCAGATGAGCGTCCCGGCGAGGTCCGAGAGGTCCCAGTCGTAGGCGACCTCGCGGACGACTTCGATGCCGTTGAGTTCGTCGCCGTGGGCCGCCGCCGACAGGAACACCGTCGGCCCGTCGGCCTCGCCGTTGATAATCGTCACCGGAATGCGGATGGGATCGCCGAGATACGTCTCACTGATCCCGTACCGGATGTTCTGTGTTTCGCCCGGATCGACCTTCCCGCCATTGTACGTGAAGGCCCCGTTATCAGCCATACGGGCCTTCGGACACCGGTGCGTAAAAACGTGCCCACGTGAGTAGCCGATTCCCGGCACTGTTGCCGACGAAGCGGTTGATTCGATCGTAACCGCCCGCTCTCACCCGGTGAGACTCGTGCTAACAGTTACCGAAATTCGGACCGAGGTAGGCGTGCCATGTCTGACCTCCTGACCGACCGCACCGCCGTCGTCACCGGCGGTGCCAGCGGCCTCGGACGCGCGATCTGCACCGAATTTGCACGCCACGGAGCCGACGTAGTCGTCGCCGACGTGCGAGCGGAGCCACGAGAGGACGGGATGCCGACGCACGAGTTGATTGAATCGGAGTTCGACTCGGCCGCGGCGTTCGTCGAGTGCGACGTCACGAGCGTCGACGACCTCGAAGCCGCCGTCGACGCCGCCGACGAGTTCGACGGACTCGACGTGATGGTCAACAACGCGGGCATCTTCCGCGGCGAAGACTTCCTCGACGTCACCGAAGCCCAGTTCCAACAGCTCATGGACGTCAACGTCAAAGGCGTGTTCTTCGGGGCGCAGGCGGCGGCAAAGCGGATGGACGAGGGGTCGATCGTCAACATGTCGAGCGTCGCCGGACTGTCGGGGAGCGGGGAGTACGTCACCTACTGTACGTCGAAAGGTGCGGTTCGGCTGCTGACGTACTCGCTGGCCGACAGACTGGGACCGGAGATTCGCGTCAACGCGATTCACCCCGGCGTCATCGAGACCGCGATGACGACGGAGGACGTCCCCATCGTCGGCACCGAACTGGGCGACCAGTTCGAACAGATGATCCCGCGCGCGCGGTTCGGCGAGCCACTCGACGTCGCCGACGCCGCGGTGTACCTCGCCAGCGACCTCGCGGACTACGTTTCCGGTGAGTCGATCGTCGTCGACGGGGGAATGACACATACGATGTGAGCGTGACGACGAACGTGATGTGAGTGTCACAATTCGTAGTGCGAAGTCGCAGACGGCGAGGAGACGGTCGAACGTCCGATACTGGTACGCCACCATCGTGTTGAGATACCGAATCGAACACTCATCTACCGCTACTTCTTTGCCTTCTGAGCGAATGTTTCTGAGTAATGGCCGAAAACGACTCCGTTAGCGTCGGAGTGCTATCACTACACAACAGCAAAGAGTCGAAAGCCATTCTGAACGCGGTCGAGGATCTCGGCCACAAACCGGAGTGGTTACGTCGGGAGAACACGGCGATCAGCGTCGAAGGCGGCGAACTCGTGGTCGAGCCGTCCGTCGACATCATCGCTAATCGACTGCTGCTTTCGAATACAGAGGAACCGGCCGAACTGCTCGGGCTAGCGAACACGTTCAGCCGCATCCTCCCGATGCTGAACAAGCCCGACGCCGTGATGACGGCGATCCACAAGTTCGCGACGGCGGCGACGCTGGCCAACTGGAACATCCAGGTTCCGGACGCCCTGCTCGCGCTCTCGAACGACCGACTCAACCAGGGACGGGGGAAGTTCGGCGACGTGGGTGTCTACAAGACCGCCATCGGAACTCACGGCGGCGGGACGTGGAAGGTCGATCTCACGGAACCGGTCAACCCCAAGGTCGGGAACCGGCAGGCGTTCCTGCAGAAACTCATCGACCGCGACGACGCCCGTCACCGTGACCTCCGCGTCTACATCGTCGACGACGAGATCATCGGCGCGATGTACCGCTACGCGCCCGAAGGGGACTGGCGGACGAACGTCGCGCTCGGCGGCGACGTAGAAAACGCGACCGACGACATGCCCGACGAAGCGGCCGAGACGGCACTCTACGCGGCCGAAGTCATGGGTCTCGACTACGCGGGCGTCGACCTCGTCGAGGGCCACGACGGCTGGTTCGTCCTCGAAGTGAATCCGACCGCCGGGTTCAAGGGACTCTACAAAGCGACGGGTCGCAGTCCGGCCCCCTACATCGCAAAACTCGCGATCGAGCAGGCGGGCGGGACTGTCGACGAGAACCGCGTCGAAGAACTCTCGGCGACGCTCGACGACTCCGAGCCGTCGTGCAAGCCGCGCGTCGATCCGCCCGAACAGGAAGAAGTTCCGCTCATCGGTTACATCGAAGAAGTCGTCGTCAGCGGGACCAGTGGAACCAACCAAGCACTGGCGAAGTCCGACACGGGCGCGACGCGAACGAGTATCGACACGTCGCTGGCGGCCGAGATCGGCGCTGGGCCGATCAAGAGCATGACCCGCGTGAAGTCGGGGAGCCTGAAGCGCGGCAAGGCCCGCCCGGTCGTCGACCTCGTCATCGGAATCGGCGGAACCCAGCACACCGTCACCGCGAGCGTCGAAGATCGGAGCCACATGGACTACCCGCTGTTGCTCGGCCGGGACATCCTCGAACACTACCGAGTCGACGTTCGCCGCCGGGCCGACGACGAGTCCCCCGACGACGACGAGCGCGAAGAAGAGTACTTGGAGTAAGTCACGGCTCGAGGAGCCGTACTCTCCTTTTTACCGATCATCGACGACGACGAGCGGTATCCTTCGTGGCACTCGTCGCAGCGACGATCACTATCTCTCGCTGTACTCGTCGCAGCGACGACCGTCACCGTCACCATCAGGTTCTCTGACCCCCTACCGTCTGACCTCGAAAATGGACGAAGACGCACGCGAAGTCCTGCGACAAGACCCGGTGATGGCCGCGTTGCTCGACGAACACGCCCCCTACACGGAGCGGACGTGGAACAACGAGTTCGAGCGACTCGTCGTCAGCATCATCAACCAGTCGGTCTCGACGGCGTCGGCGAATGCGATCCGGGAGCGCGTGTTCGCGCTCTTCGACCGCGAGATCACCCCCGAAGCGGTGCTGGCCGCAAACGAGACAGAACTGTCCGAAGCAGGGTTGGGCGCTCAAAAAACGGAGTACGTTCGAAACGTCGCCGAAGCGTTCCTCGAGCGCGATCTGACCGCCGCGGGCCTCGCAGACCACACGGCGTCGGAGGTCATCGACGAGTTGACCGAGATCCGCGGCGTCGGCGAGTGGACGGCGAACATGTACCTCCTCTTCGTGTTGGAGCGCGACGACGTGCTTCCGTTGGGCGACCTCGCGATCAGGCGCGGGATCGAACAGTTGTACAACGACGGTGACGAGTTGACCCGAGCGGAGATGCGTGAGATCGCCGAGGCGTGGCGGCCGTACCGGAGCCACGCCGTTCGGTACATCTGGGCCGACTACGAATCCGACGAGTAACGGAATCGGTCGAGGCCGAGAGTCTGTAGACGCCGAGGATCGGCACCGACTCGGCCGCGTCGGCAGCGGTGATGAACCAGTAATAAACTACTAGGGAGTTGTTAGCTTCGACGAGGGAAACGTTGAAACACGCGGCAGTAGTGGGTTCGAACATGGAGTTGGACGAAGTCAACACAATCGCCGTTCTCGGAGCGGGGAACATGGGCCACGGCATCGCGGAAGTCGCGGCGCTCGCTGGCTATCAGGTCAATCTGCGTGACATCAACGAAGAGCTCGTCCAGAAAGGGTACGACCAGATCGAGTGGAGCCTCGGGAAACTCGCCGAGAAAGACCGCATCGGCGAAGGTAAGGCCGACGAGGCCATCGACCGCATCACTCCGATCGTCGACCTCGGAGAGGCCGTCAGCGACGCCGACGTGATCATCGAGGCCGTCCCCGAGAAGATGGACATCAAGAAGGAGGTCTACGGCGAGGTCGAGGCCAACGCCCCCGACGACGCCGTCTTCGCGACCAACACCTCTAGCCTCTCGATCACGGAACTCTCGGAAGTGACCGAGCGCCCAGAGCAGTTCTGTGGGATGCACTTCTTCAACCCACCGGTGCGGATGCAACTGGTCGAGGTTATCTCGGGTGCGCACTCCAGCGACGAGACGCTCGACCTCATCGAAGACCTGGCCGATTCGATGGGCAAGACGCCGGTTCGTGTCCGCAAGGACAGCCCCGGATTCATCGTCAACCGCATCCTCGTGCCGCTGATGAACGAGGCGGCGTGGATCGTCCACGACGACGCCGCCACGGTCGCGGCAGTCGACAGCACGACGAAGTACGAACTGGGACTCCCGATGGGGAGCTTCGAACTGGCCGACCAGGTCGGCATCGACGTCGGCTACCACGTCCTCGACTACATGCACGAGGTACTCGGCGACGCCTACGAACCGTGCCCGCTGCTCGCAGAGAAAGTCGAGGAAGGGAACCTCGGCAAGAAGACCGGGAAGGGGTTCTACGACTACGAGAACGGTGAGGGTGCGCAGATTCCGACCGACGAGACCAGCGAGGCGGTCCAAGAGCGCCTGCTCGCCGTGATGGCGAACGAAGTCGCCGGACTCGTCGCGAACGACGTCGCCGACCCGGACGCGATTGACCGCGCGGTCAAACTCGGTGCCGGTTTCCCGGACGGACCTGCGAAGTTGGCCGACGAGATTGGACTCGACTCGCTGGTCGAGGCGCTCGACGACCTCCACGACGAGACCGGCGAGGAACGCTACGAAGCCGTCGACTACCTCCGCGAACTGGCCGACGAGGGTGCAGGATTCTACGGGTCGGGCGATGACGGCGACGAAACGGGACTCGACTTCGAGAACATCCGCGTCGAGCGGGAGGGGAGCGTCGCACATGTCGTGCTGGATCGGCCACACCGGATGAACACGGTCAGTAGCGGACTGCTCGCGGACTTCGAAGCCGCTCTCGATCACCTCGGAGGCGACGGCGAGACGCGCGCCATCCTCATCACGGGCGAGGGCGATCGGGCGTTCTCGGCCGGAGCCGACGTTCAGAGCATGGCCGCCGGCGGTGCCGACCCGATCAACGGCGTCGAACTCTCCCGGCAGGGCCAGCGGACCTTCGGAAAGCTCCGTGACTGTGACCTGCCGGTCGTCGCCGGGATCGACGGCTACTGCCTCGGCGGCGGGATGGAACTCTCGATGTGCGCGGACATGCGCGTCGCCAGCGAGCGCTCGGAGTTCGGCCAACCGGAACACGACCTCGGCCTCCTACCGGGCTGGGGCGGCACCCAACGCCTTCAGCGCATCGTCGGCGAGGGTCGCGCCAAGGAGATCATCTTCACCGCCGACCGCTTCGACGCCGAGACGATGGAACGCTACGGCTTCGTCAACGAGGTCACGGGTAACGACGAACTGGTCGAACGCGCGATGGAACTCGCCCAGAAGCTGGCGGGCGGACCGCCGATCGCGCAGCGATACACGAAGCGCGCCATGCACGCCGGCTGGGGGGACATGGAAGCCGGATTAGAGATCGAGTCACAGGCGTTCGGCCACGTGATGGGCACCGAAGATCTCATGGAAGGAGTCACGGCGTTCATGAGCGACCGCGACCCCGAGTTCGAAGGGAAGTAGCCGGACGGTCGACCGCCGAGCGGGTTTCGCGTTCGATTTTTCCGGTCCGAAACGCGACGACAGGACTGTTCGCCACGGCACGTTTGAACCCGTCCCCGAGCCATCAGCAGGAGTAATAGTGCTTGAATAACCGTTATAGACGTCCGTACGTCGTTATGACACGCAAGGTTTATCGGATACTGACCAGTTAGTCAGCACGTGATCATTGACCGAATGTTTAGTCAGCATCGACGAGGGACCTGTCGATGAGTGGTGCTGCCAACGCCGACGGGGACTCTATCTGGGGTGACCTCGGACGTGAGCGTGCCATCATTCTCGGCGGTCTCATGCTCGGGATGCTCCTTGGAAGTATCGACCAGTCCATCGTTTCGACCGCCCTGCCGACCATCGTCGGCGATCTCGGTGGCTCCGGAAGCCTCTCGTGGATCGTCACCGCCTACCTCATCACGACCGCGGTGACGACACCGCTCTACGGAAAGCTCTCTGACCTCTATGGACGCTCCATCATCTATGAGTTCTCCATCGCCGTCTTCCTCATCGGGAGCGCGCTCAGTGGCCTCGCCGGAGACATCCCCGGCCTCGGTCAGTACCTGAGCGGCATGGCGCAACTCGCGATCTTCCGCGCTGTTCAGGGAATCGGCGCGGGTGGCCTCATCGCGATGGCGACGACGATCCTCGGAGACATCTTCTCACCGCGCGAGCGCGGTCAGTACATGAGCTACATGATGCTCATCTTCGGGGCGTCGACCGTCGGCGGCCCGCTCCTGGGCGGCTGGCTCACTGACAACGCCACCTGGCGGTTCATCTTCTACATCAACATCCCGATCGGACTCGCCGCCATCGCGATCATCCACACGAAGCTCGATCTTCCCGTTCCGGAGGAGAGCCACGATATCGACTACCTCGGTGCGCTCCTCCTCACCATCGCCGTCGCTTCGCTGATGCTCGTCACCTCGTGGGGCGGCACGAAGTACGACTGGAACTCCTCGCAGATCTACGGACTCGCCGCCGTCGCCATCGTTGGAACGGTGCTCTTCGTGATCCAAGAGCTTCGCGCGAACGAGCCCATCTTCCCGGTGCACCTCCTCACGAAGCGGACCGTCGCGGGCGTCGACATCCTGAGCTTCTGCGTCGGTATCGGGATGCTCGGCGGCACCACGTACCTGCCCGTCTTCCTTCAAGTCGTTCTCGGGCAGTCCGCGACGAACTCCGGGTTGCTCTTGCTCCCGCTCGTCGGTGGGCTCATGATCACGAGCGCCCTGACCGGCCAACTCATGACGCGTTTCGGGCACTACAAGCCCTTCACGGTCTTCGGCACGGCAGTCGCCGCGTGTGGCTACTATCTCCTCTCGACGATGGGTCCGAACACGACCCACCTCTGGTCGAGCGCCTTCATGTTCGTCTCCGGACTCGGCATCGGGTTCGTCATGCCGACGCTCACCGTCGCCGTGCAGAACGTCGTCGATCGGAAGAACCTCGGGGTTGCCACGACGTCGGTCACCTTCAGTCGGAGTCTCGGCAGCGCCATCGGCGTCTCCGTCTTCGGTGCGGTGCTCAGCAACCAGTTCTCCGACCGCCTCACCGACGCGGTCAAATCGGGCAAGCTCAGCCCGCAGGCCGTCCACGTCCTCGCGGGGTCGGGCTCGAACCTCAGCCCGGAAGTCCTGAAGAAACTCCCAGCCGCCGCCGTCCCCGTGGTGAGGGCGGCACTCGCGAACAGTGTCGACGTGCTGTTCCTCACCGGCGCGGCGATTTTCGTCCTCGCGTTCCTCGTCGCGCTCACCCTCCCGAGCGTCGATCTCGGCGACGAGGCGAACGTCGAGATGGGTGCCGGAGAGATGGCGGAATCGGCCGACACGACCTCCGACTAGCGGTATTCACGGTCGAACCGGCGATCGACTCTTTTCGTGATCGCTCGTCGCAGTCGAGCGACCCATCGGGACGCCGGTCTGCCACTTTCACGGGTTTGAGGGACAATAGCACTGGCGAGCCGTAACGGAATCTTTAAACTCATCCCGGCGCCACATTGAATCGTAGCTCGGTTGGTGTAGTCCGGCCAATCATTTCGGCCTTTCGAGCCGATGACCGGGGTTCAAATCCCCGACCGAGCACTTCTCTGAGGAGGCTACGACGAAGAGAGTGCGTAGTCTCTGGATTGGAATTACGGAACGAGCGAAGCGACGTTCCGGTGGTTCAAACCCCCGACCGAGAACGGTTCTGTCTAGTAATCAATTCACCACGAATCCGCTCAGTTCGTGTGTTCGGAGCTTTGGCAGGTCTCCTCGAGCGGGCACGCGTCACACTGCGGAGTACGTGCTGTACAGACGTCGGCCGCGAAGTCCAACATAGCGTGCTGGAAGTCGCTTCCGTGTCGAGAGGGTGCGAGTGCGTCGGCGAGGTGTGGGAGAACTCCCGAGTTCGGAGAGAAATCGAAGAAGCGAGAGATCAGGCGCCGCACGTTCGTGTCTACCGCCGCGATGTCCTCGTCGAATGCGTGTATCAGGACCGAGCGCGCGGTGTAATCTCCGACACCGTGGAGTTCCAAGAGGTCAGCGTATTTGTGAGGTACGTCGCCTGAGTGGCGAGCGAGCAACTGTTCCGAACTCCATCGGATGAACTCCGCTCGTTTCGCCAGTCCGAGCGGGGCGATTCGTCGTTCGACCGCGTCCCCGCGAGCGGCGGCGACCGCCTCGGGCGATGGGTACCGCGCGATTATCGGGAGATACGCACCGGCGACGGACGCGGCGGTCGTCCGCTGGAGCAGTATCTCTGCGATCAATATCTCAAACGCCGAACGATCCGGCTCTCGCCAGGGTAGCTGGCACCGGCCGTTCTCTTCGTGCCAGGCTAGCAGCGGTCCGACGAACGAGTACCGAGGGTTCAACATGTGACGATCTGCCGCGTTATCGGTGAAATACGTTCGTCGGGGGAGTCGGTAGTTCGATCACAGCTTCGTCACCAGTCGATTCAAAGCGCGTTCCGAGACGACCGACCGTCTGCTGAGGCACGGAGGCAGATACTCGAAGAGTCCGGGGAACGACAGCTACTCGTGTGTAACTCTCGCCGACAGTCGTATGCTTCTCCCTACATTTTATAGTCAATGACTATCATGGTCAGATATGTTCAACTCAAAGACGACTGCGTGGGTTCCCGCTTGTATCGCGTTTGTCGTCTTAGAGGCGATTGTAGCGTTCATCACGGTCGCGCTATCCGGTGGCGAGGGAACCGCTGGTCTGACCATTGGGTTCCTCGGCGGTGGGGCCGCTCTCCTTCTAAGCATCGTCGTGGTGATCACAGGCTACACCGACGATGGATTGGTCCACGGCCCTAACGAACAGGCAGCGCTGATCGAGAACGAGACTGGGTAGACGACGGCGAACGCGTCTCGGTACGACTCTCCCACGTACTTTGTTGTGGAATCATCGGCAGCCCGAGACGTTCACGGCGGCGGCCCGGTCAGGGGCGGTCGGACGGTCGGTGAACGAGCGTGCATCGACGGTCGCTCACCCGCGAACTACTCGTCGAGTCCGATCGGTCCGTAGGGATGCCACTCGCCGGGCGTTCCATCGGCAACGCAGACCCAGCCGACGTATCCGCCCACAGCGGGAGCCGTATTTCTGACAGTGCTTCCGACGGCGAACGCGCCGCGTTCTGGTGGTTCGCTCGCCGGATATCTGACGACGACGTTCGTACAGTCCTCGTCGACAGTGACGTCCGACTGCGAGAACTCGCCGTCGAGGTCGCCCGTCCCGTCGGCGAGGACGAACGACTGGCCGAACCCGGCAA
Organism: Haloferacaceae archaeon; assembly: GCA_963715525.1. Classification (GTDB taxonomy): domain Archaea; phylum Halobacteriota; class Halobacteria; order Halobacteriales; family Haloferacaceae; genus MFD01721-c6. The sequence goes on along the minus strand of OY970248.1, from coordinate 2,010,133 downwards.
CGTCGTTGCCGAACACGTTCACGTCGGTGCAGCGTCGGAGGGAGACGCCGACGTCGTCTCCGTCGCCGTCGACGACGTCGTTGCCGCTGACGCGAAGGTCCGTGGTTTCGGCGACGGTGATTCCACTCGCCACCTCGCTGACGACGTTCGCGCTGATACGGCAGTGTGACGCGCCGCCGATGTCGATACCGCGATCACCGCCGACGACTCGATTCGAGTCCACGTCGACGCCGACGACGGGGCCCGCGGCGGCGACCCGGAGCCCGACGACCAGTTGTTCGAGGTCGTTACCCGAGACGATCACGTCCCGAGACCCGCGTCGGACGAGCACGCCGATTCCGTCCGCGTTCTGAACCGTGTTCCGCGAGACGACGGCGCTCTCGCAGTTCGAGACGACGACTCCGGCCGCTTCGGGGAGTGAGTCCCTCTCCGACGACTCGTCGTCTGGGGCTTCGTCGCCGACCGCGACGTCGTAGACGTAGTTGCCGGTGACTTCGCCGGACGCGCCGTTGAGAACGACGGCGGCACCGGCGACCCCTTCGACCGTGTTCCCCGCGATTCTGACGCCGGCCATCGTCGACTCCGACGATCGATCCGGGTGGACAGCGATGCCCCACGGTCCCTGGTGTCTGACCGTGTTGTTCTGGATGAGCAGGTTGTCGTAACTCCCCTTGAGCGAGATGCCGCTCGACCCGCCGGTCCCCTCGACGATGTTGTCGGCGATGATCACGTCGTGCCACGTCATGTCCTCGTCGCCGAGGATGCCGACGCCCGAGCAATCCCGGACCTTGTTCCCGCGGACGGTCAGGTCGTGTCCCTCGTTCCGGTGGAGGTGGATACCGCGCCCGCAGTTGTCCGCGAAGTTGTTGTGGATGCTGACGTTCCCGTTGTTCGTCCCGTCGACGATGGCGTCTTCGGTCGACCCGTCGGGATGCTCGACGACGAGACCACCGCTGCTCGTGAGGTTGTCTGCCTGATAGGCGGCCGTTTCGAGGTTCGCGGCGTAACAGTCTGTGACGATCACGTTCTTCCCGCCCGCGATATCGACGAGATGCCAGTTCAGTCCCGTGGTCCAACAGGCGTGGACGCCGACGCGGTACGCCTTGGCGATGCCGATGCCGTTGCCCTTCGAGGGGTCGACGGCTTCGACGGAGAGGTGTTCGATGGAGACGCGCTCGGTCTCGACGGAACCGTCGTAGCTCTTCGAGACGAGCGCCGTCGCGTCCGGATCGCTCGGTTCGAATCGGATCGTCGCGCCCGGTCCGTAGATCACCGTATCGGACCCGTAGAGCAGGGTGTGTGTCGTTCGGTACTCACCCGGCGCGAATTCGACGACGCCACCCGTCCCGTCTGCATCGTCGAGTGCGGCCTGTACGGCGGCCGTGTCGTCCGTTTCGCCGTCTCCGGCGGCACCGTACGCCGTCACGTCGTACCTCGCGTCGACCATGACTGTGATTCGCACCCACGGTGGGAAAAACTGCCGTCCGTTCGCCAGCGAGCGAGAAGTCCCGTGTCACGGATGCGAAAAGTTGAGGTTTCGTGGCTCACATTCCCACACCCGATGGACCGCGTTACACCTCGTTCACTCCTCACCGCCGTCTGGGTCGTTGCGCTGGTTGCGACGTGCGGGAGCCTCTTTCTCAGTCTCGGTCTCGGGTTGATCCCGTGCCGGCTCTGCTGGTATCAACGTATTCTCATGTACCCGCTCGTCGTCGTCCTCGGCGTCGCCGTCGTCGACCGCGACCACGCCGTCTGGCGGACGGCGCTCCCGCTCTCGGCGCTCGGAACCGTCGTCGCCGCTTACCACGTCGTCCTTCAGCTGTACCCGTCGTTAGAGAGCGGGTGCTCGATCGGCGGTGGCTGCGCGGTCGTTCGTTACTCGATGCTCGACGGACTGCTCACGATTCCGCGCCTGTCGCTGACCGCGTTCGTTCTCATCACGCTGGGCCTCCTCGCACTGCGAACGAACCTGCAGTCCGTCCCGACGATCGAACGGAGTAGTAGCCCCGGTCGGTCCGATTAGCGGTCGCGCAGTCGGTGGTAGAACGTACTCTGCTGGGTGGATATCTGAAAGACGGCAGAGACGACGATGAGCAAGAAGAACGTGCTCCCGAGCGCCGTCGAGCCGATGTTCTGAACGACTGGGACGCCGATCCACCCGGCGACCAACACCAGGAAGCCGAGTAAACCGAGTCCGAGGTAGTACTCTCCCCACGAGAGCCCGTACTTCGGAACGACTTCGAGGTACACCGTCACCTCGTCGGCGTGCTGAGCGAGCGTTACTGTCTTCGCGTTCGAATCGTACGACACGATGCCGATACTGTCGAGTTTCGGCAGGTGTGTCTGATGAAGTGACACGTAGACGCTCTGGCGAATGTTGCGCGGCGGCGGCGTTTGATTCGATTCGATACCTGCGATGTATTCCGATAGCTCTCGAACGGTATTGGTTCCGTCCTGTTGTCGTAACCGATTGAGGACCAACCGACGACGGTCGTTACGAAGGACATCGTGTATCTCCGTCTGTTCGAGTGACGTAGCACCGTCACTCTCCCGTTTCTGGACCAAGTCCGAACTCATCCCAGTAAATAAGAAACTTCGGGTATCATGAATGTTCCCCTGTTATTTTCGAGCATAAATAGCGGGGAAAATGTGTGTTCGCGATTGTTTCGAAGGCTCCGTCTCGACGAACTGATTATGCCAGCCAGTCGTCCGGCTTCGTGTCGTAGTCGACGTCCGACGCCGCGATGCGTTCCGTGAGTTCCGGGTCCAGATCGACGACGGAAAACGACTCGCCGTCGTACCGGATGCGCTTTCCGACCTCTTCGGGCGTCGGCTCACGGTTGCGACGACGAGCGATCTCTAAGTCGTGGTCGTCGTACTCTTTGACGATCGTCATGAGGTTGACCGGCCGCCCCCAGAGGTTGTACGTGCGCTTGAGCACGCCACGGGCCTGCCCGATATCGAGCATGATCCCGTTGTACTGGTGACCCAAGAGGAGTTCACCGCGGTTGTCGAAGTTACCGTCGTACACCGCGACGGTCGGTCTTCCGAAGTTGGTGAACTGGAGCAGGAGCTTCTTCTTCACGTCCTCGTACTGGTCGCTGGTGACGCGGAAGTCACCGCTCGCGCGGGTGTACTCGTAGGTGAAGTAGTGGTTCTCTGTGACGAACTCGTGAGTCAGGAACGCGTCGAGGAACGTCACGTCGTTGTGGCTCTCGCGGATCTCGCGCATCCGGTCCCAACCGGCGGCGTAGTCGACGTCTTCGAGGGCTTCCTCGACGGTGTCGTACAACTCGTCGTCGAACATGTATCGCGAGAGTTGTTCGAGTTCCGACCGCCGGATGCGACGGAGGAATCCACGGTTCTGCGGCTTGACGAGCGAGAAGTGACGCTCTGCCAGTCCCTCGTAGGTGAGCACCTTCCACGGGTACTGGTCGACATCGAAGGCGTCGTCATCAGCGTCGTCGGCGTCGTCCGCCGCGGAGTCGGTCTCGGCGTCGCGTGCCGACAGCGCCCGGTCGAGTGACTCGTGGTCGACCCGCGGGTCGTCCGGTTCGAGTTCACGGAGTGCGTCCAGCGTCTCCGACCGGACGGTCTCGATGGCCGGATCGGGGTGGAGCAGTTCCTGGACCTCCTCGAAGTCGATCACGTCGTGGAAGTTCCGCCACGTGACGTCTTTCACGCGAAGCAGTTTGTCCGCCACCTCGCGACGGTTGGTCGAGTTCTCGATGTACTCCCAGAGGTCCTTCCCGAGTTTGTAGGGATTCAGCCCCGGAGAGCCGAGGACGCGCGCCTGGTGGTCGGCGTAGGTGAGGAACTCGTCGGTTCCGGCGAAGTGCTCTTCGCCCATCATCATCGACTCCCAGTACGCCGCCCACCCCTCGTTCATGACCTTCGTCATCTTCTGGGCGGCGAAGTAGTAGGCCTCCTCGCGGAGCATATCGAGGACGTCCTTCTGCCACGGTTCCATCTCGACGGCTTTCCCGGACTCCTCGTCGTACTGCATTCCGTGTTCGCGGACGAACTCGAGGACGTCTTTCACCGGGTCGGAAATCTTCGCGGCAGCCTCTTCTGATTCCGCCAACCGATCGAGCCAGTCGTCGTCGAAGACCTGCCGACGGACGTCGTCGGAGATGTTGAGGCTGTCTAGCCGGTCTCGGAGGTCTTCCGGGCCTTCGCGCTCGCGTCGGTGGCCCGCCTCGGTGAACGGTCGGTGTTGGTCGATCGTGTCTTCGAGACAGAGCACGGCGTCGATGAACGCCTCGACTTCGCCGCGGTCGATCTCCGGGTCTTCCATGTACTGGGCGATGCTGGTCGCGTGCGCTTCGAGCATCGCCGCCGCGTCGAGGGTGGAACCGTCGTCGGCGAACATGCCGAACCACTCGTTGTTGGCGAAGAAGTCGGCGTGGGCCTCGACGTGGGTGATGACCGCCTTCTGATCTGGCAGCGCGTTCGACTGCTGAAGGAAGGCGTGGCTCGGGTTGTCGTTGTTGACGATTTCGAACGCCTTCCCCATCCCGAACTGGTCTTGCTTCTGCTGGCGGTCGTACTGCATGCCCCAGCGCCAGTGCGGATACCGCGTCTGGAACCCGCTGTAGGCGATGAGCTGATTCATCTCGTCGTAATCGACTACCCAGTAGTTCACCGGATAGGGGTCGAGCCCCAACTTCCGGGCGAGTTTCCCCGCCTCTCGGACCGGTTCTTCGAGCTGATTCGCCTCGCGCTGGGCTTCGATTCGGTCGTCTCTCATGTGCCGTCCTCCGTGCTCAGTATGTCGTAGATCGCGTCGGTCACGTCCTCGGGTCGCTTGACGTAGGCGACGACGACGTTGCCCTCGTCGCTCAGTGCTTTGTCGACTTCTTCGGCGTGGGTCGCGTTGATCGCGTTGCCGCCGGGTTGGGTTTCCACGTAGGCGTGGAGGTTCGCCGGAATCTCACGCATCAACGGGATGACGTTCTCCGTCGTGTCGTTCGACGAGTTCTCGCTGTCACCCGCCGCGAAGACGTAGCGATTCCACTCGGCCCACGGGTACTCTTCGTCGAGAATCTCCTTGGCGAGGTGGTACGCGCTCGAAATCTTCGTCCCGCCGCCGGAGCGGATACCGAAGAAGTCCTCGCGTTCGACCCGCCACGCCTCGGCGTCGTGGGCGATGTAGACGAACTCGGCGTTGTCGTACTTGCCCGTCAGGTACCAGTCGAGCGGCGTAAACGTCCGCTCGACCAGTTCGCGCTTCTGCTCGCGCATCGACCCCGACACGTCGCGGATGTTGACGACGACGACGTTCTTCTCTTTCTTCTCGATGATCTCCGGGTGGCGATAGCGTTCGTCTTCCCGACGGAACGGCACGTTCTGGAGGCCGTCCCGACGGATGCGCTGGATGCTCGTCGTCCGCTCTACGTTCTCCATCATCTCGTCGAACGACGACCACTTGTCGCGTTCTTCCTCCTCTACGTCGCCCGCGGCGTCTTCGACCCACGCGAGCGAGACGAGGATGTTCTCCTCGCGCGCCCAGCGGTAGACCTGTTGGGGCGTCACGCCCGCGACCTTCAACGCCTCGCGGACGTAGTCTTCGTCGAAGTCCATCGCCAGCTTTCGCTTCAGCCCGCGTTTGAACAACTGCTCGAAGTCGAGCGTGCTGTTCGGGCCGGTGCGGGTGATGTCGGTGAAGTCGCCTTCGACTTCCTCGACGACCTGTTTCCCCTTGGGTTCTAAGTCGAGTCCGAGTTCCTCGTCGAGTTCCTGTGCGAACTCTTCGGGGTCCATCTGGTAGTACTCGTGGTCTCCACCTTCTTCGCCGGGCTTACCGTCTTCGCCGTCACCGTCGCCGGGTTGCGGTCGGCCGACCGGTTGGCCCACGTCGGGTGTGCCGCCCTGTCCCTGACCCACGCCGCCCTGATCGCGGCGATCGTAGGCGAACTCCGGGAGATCGACGATCTTGATCGGGATGTTGATGCTGTTCGGTCCGCTGCCGCCGAGGTTGCCGTGTCGGATGAACTCTTTCAGGTCCTCACGGCGCTCTTCGCCGACTTCGCGGAATCGTTCGAGGTCTTCTCTCAGTCCCATTTGTACGCCACCTCCCGCATCACTTTGCGGCTGGTGAGCTCGGCCGACGCTTCGGTGTAGCCGCGGTCGGTCATGCGCTGGATCGTGTCGGATTTGACCTGTTCGGTCTCGGTGTTCGCGGGCGGGTCGGCCCACTGGCGCGGGTCGAAGTCCTCGAACAGCCGCTGAACGTCGGTCCAGTCGTGCGTGTTGAGCACTTCCTCGATGACGGGGATCTCCGAGAAGTCGACGTTCGACACGGAGAATTCCTCGTCACGGTTCTCCCACGCGTACCGATTGAGCGCCGTGATCACCTTCTCACGACGGAACTCCTCGACCTCCTCGCTCGGGACGTTGCCGTGGTAGTGTCCCTCGCGGAACCGACCGAGATGCTCCGTCTCGAAGAGTTTCATCAGGAGCGGGTCCGGGTCGACGGGGCCGTGTTCGGTCTCCAGTTGCTCGTCTCCGGCCCACGCGTAGACGTGCTCGACGTACTCGGCGACGGTCTCTTCTTCGACGCCCTTCTCGGCGAGAACGGCGTCGAGGACGTCGCGCTCTTGCTGGTCGAAGATGTAACTCTTGACGACGGCCAGTCGACCCTCGTACTCGCTCGCTTCCGCACGCGAGAAAACGGGAGCATCAACCAGTCCGTCGACCAGTTCCTCTAACACGTCGTCAGGTAGGATGACCCGCTCGACCGAGAGGTCCGGGTGGTGCCGGTCGCGGTCGACGTGCAACAGGTCGGCGATGATGTCACGACAGTAGGTGACCGGAATGCCGTGTTGCCCGTCGGCGTTGTAATTAAACATGAACTCGTCGATGCCGCGGCGCTCGTCGCCCTCTTGCAGGTATCCCCGGTCGAAGAGGAGCGCCTTGTCGACGAGGTCGAGGCCGGGCGGTACGTCCTCCGCATCGAGTCGCGTCACGACGCTGTAGAGCGCCGCCGCTTCGAGCGTGTGGGGCGCGAGTTCGCGCCGTCGGACGTTCCCGTGCCCGTCGCGGACGTCGATCGAGAGGGGCGCGCGGATGCGTTCGCCGAGTTCCTCGTAGTCGTCGGTCTCCCACACGGACGTCTCGTTCGTCAACTCCCGCCGGATGAGTTCGGTCTCCAACGAGAAGTTGGTGAGATACCTGAACTCGTGGCGGTCCAGCCGGCGCTTCAGTGCCTTGAGCGGGTCGCGACCGTTCCGGTCGGCGAACTTGTCGAGTTCGACGTCGAGGTCGGGATTCGAGATGATCAGCAACTGCGTGTCGATGTCCATCCCGATCCCCTTGTCGAGTTTCACGTGCCCCTCGTCGGGGACGTTCAGCAACTTTTGAAGCAGGTCTGAGTGTTGGGTGGCGTCCTCGACGATGGTGAGCAGGCCGTTGCCCTGCGAGAGCACGCCGTCGTAGCTGAACGCCTGCGGGTTCTTCCGACCGCGCGAGTCGAGTTCGCGAAGCATGCCGGGCATCCAACTACCGACGAGACGCTCTTTAGGCGACCCGTCGTCTTCCGAGTGTAGGACCCCGATACCGCGGCCGACGTCGACGACGTAGTTCTTCACCCGGAAGTGTTTCGGGTCGGTGATCGCCGAGAAGAGGTCACCCTTCCCGCCCCGACGGTACTGTTCTTCGAGGTATGTGTACGCCTCGCGACAGAACGGGTCGAGGTCGGCGTCGAGGAGGACCGGAATGTGGTCGGTCCCGTTGTCGTTCAGGTCGACCAGCAAGTGTCGACGAACCTCCGGCGGGAACACCGAGAACGGGTGCGACTGGACGGGGCTCTCGTACCAATCGTCGTCGTCGTCGGGTTCTTCGCCGCCGTAGGAGAGCCCTCGGGTGTCGGAGGCGTTGGCGACGTTCCACTCGACGGTGTAGCGACGGCCCGCACGAGTCTTCGAGTACTCGCGGAGGCCGTTGATCAGACACCGTTTGAGTTCGGATTTCCCCGTCGCGGTCGGGCCGTCGAACCAGAGGATCTTCTCGCCCTTGCCGCGGTTGGCCGCGATGGTACGGAGGTCGTCGACGAACCCGTTCAGCACCTCGGTGTTGCCGAGGATAGCGTGCTCGCCGTCGTTGTGGGGGTCGTCGAAGAAGCGGTATCGCTCGCACTCCTCGCCCTCCTCGACGACTTCGCGGGTCCCCATCGACTCGATGGCTTCGAGCAGATATTTACTCGCGTGCGAGGCGATCGATGGTTCCTCGAAGGCCGCATCGACGTAGTCAGCGAGCGCCATCGGCTCTTCGTACGCGCCGTCGAGTTCCCGGTCGGCCTCGCTGAGGTAGTCTCGTTGCATCTTACTGTTCCAACTCGGCCTTCGCCACCTCCGCACCGGCGAATTCGAGCACTTCGCGGGCACCCTCACTCGAGTAGCCCTGCTCTTCGAGCGCGTTCACCCACGCGTTGCGCTCGTCGTCGTCCAGTTCGTTGGCCGACACCAGCGCGGAGAAGTTGATGTTGTGTTTCTTGTCCTCCCAGAGCTTTCGTTCCAGGGCGCGGCGCAGACGGTCGTTGTCCTGCGGGTTGAATGTGGTCCCCTCGCGGGCGCGACGGGAGACCCAGTTCGAGACCTCCTGTCGGAAGTCGTCCTTGCGGTCGCTCGGGATGTCGAGTTTCTCCTCGACCGAGCGCAGGAACTTCTCGTCGGGGTCCTGTTCGCGGCCCGTGAGTTCGTCCTCGACGGTGGAGTCGTCGATGTAGGCCATCACGTGGTCCATGTACTTCTCGCCCTGCCGCTGGATCTCGTCGAGATCGTAGGCGAGTGCGTGCCGGACGTCCTCGATGGCGCGCTCTTTGTACTCCTCGCGGACGAGTTCGAGGTACCGGTGGTAGCGTTCTAAGTTCTCCTCGGGGATCGACCCGTGGTTCTCTAAGTTCTCCTCGAAGTGGTTGAACACTGTCAGCGGACTGAGGTAGTTGCGACCGCGGTGGGTCGAATCCATGATGGCTTCGGCGATCTCGTCGCCGATGAACCGGGCCGAGACGCCGGACATGCCTTCGCCGATGTCGGCCTTCAGTTCGCCCTCCTCGCGGAGTTTCTTCAGGTCGATGTCGTCGGCGTCGTCGATCTCGCCGTTGTACGCCTTGGCCTTCTGAATCAGCGTGATCCGCTCGCCGTCGGGTTCTTCGATGCGGGTGAGGACGCCGAACAGGCCGGCCATTTCCATGGCGTGCGGTTCGATGTGCATGTGGGGAACGTCGGCGTTCCGGAGCATCTTGCGGTAGATCTCGGCTTCCTGCTCGTATTCGAGGACGTAGGGGAAGTCGATCCGCTTGGTCCGGTCGTTGAACGCCTCCATCTTCTCGTCGCCCTTCTTGTCCCGGTATTCGGGCATGTTCGTCCGGCCGACGATCACCTGGTCGATGTCGATCCGCGGGTTGTTACTCGGCTTGATCGTCTGTTCTTGCGTCGCGTGCAGGAAGTCGTATAGGAACTCCCGCTGCAACTTCAGCAACTCCTCGCCGGAGAAGATGCCGCGGTTGGCGTTACAGAACGCGCCCGAGTAGTCGAACGCGCGCGGGTCGGACTCGCCGTAAATCGCGAGCTTCGAGTAGTTGACGTCGCCCGTGAGTTCGGTCTCGTCCTGGTTCTTCTTGTCTTTGGGCTCGAACGTTTCGATGCACTGACGCTTGTTCTCGCTGGCGACGAGGCGGACGACCTCGATGTGGTTTTCGACGACGGATTTCAGGTCGTCGTCGTAGTACGCCAGCAGTTGGTCCATGTAGAACTCCGAGGCCGGGTCGAGCGACTGCTCGTTTCGGATGGTGTACGGCGCGTCGAAGCCGTCGTTGAGTTGGTCGATGACCCGGTCGCGCTGCTCTTGCGGGAGTAACACGAGCGGGTCCTGTCCCATCGGCGACCGGACCACGTCGTCTGCGGGGTCCTGGTCGCGGATCACGTCGCCGAGGTTAGTCCACCGGAACGTATACATCCGTCCCTCTTCGCGGAGTGTGTAGTCTTCGAAGTAGCGACGGGCCATCCAGTCGAAGTGGGATTTCCCGGAACCCACAGGCCCGAGGAGGAGTTTGATCCGCTTCTCCGGGCCGAGACCGCGGGCACCGCTCTTTACCTTGTTGACGAACTCGTGGATCGATTCGTGCACCTCACGGCCGTAGAAGACGTTCTCTCCGTCGTGGAGCGGGTCTTCCGACGCCAGGAGGTATTCGACTACGCCCGCGTCTTCGTCGTAGCGGGTTCCGTAGTAGTCGAACATATCGGCAACGCGCTGGTGGGCGTTGCGGGCGATCCGCGGGTCGTCGTACACTTCCTCTAGGTACCAGTCGAAGGATTTGGCTTCCCGCAGGTCTGCGGGCATCGATTCCTGGTAGTGCTTACTGAGGTCGTCGAGGGTTTCGATCTCACCGTTCATTGTATCACTGTCGAAGTCGCGTTGTCGTGCGGTCCGACCGAAGAGATGGCCGGAAGGCGCAGTCGAGAGAGCGGGGAGACAGACCACACCGAGAGCACGGACAGGCGGCACCGCTCACACCGTAATCGACCATTGCAGCCGAGTATCCCTGTCCGTGACATGTTTATTCATACCACCCTACAGGTCGCGACCGACCACCACGGCGACTTACTCCAACAGAACATCTTCGTTCGACAGGCGGTGCGTGAGGGCGGGGTCGTCTGGTTGTGAACCGAGACTATTAAGACTATGCGAACCGCTCACATATAAAGGTTCCTCCCAGAGCGTTTAAACCGGGGTCTAAAACGACCGAAAAAGCGCCGACGGCGCGTCCTTCAACCGAACTGTACCTGAGTTAGTGTGGCTTCACTTATATACGTGTGGGGAGAATTCACGCGTTGACACGGCCTTGAAGGTCTGAAATACCTGTTTGGGAATACGTCGTCGGCAGCGATGACATCGACACGCGGCCCGGAATCGACAACCCGTCGAACGGATTTCTGGCCGTATCGAATCGAGCAATACCACGTTGAAGGGAGCCACACTGCGTCGAACCACGTTACTCTGTATCGAATCAGACGATTCCGAGACGCATTAGCGCGTCGGCGACTAATCGGGCCTATCGTGAGCCTCGACGCACTTCCGGACAGTTGGACTGTTTGGAACGACGAACCGAACGGACGGTGTATCCTCGTGTATCGGCCGGACGTCTTCGACACACACGCGTTCCCGGCACCGTGCCTGCCGACGATCTACGTCACGAACCGCTCGCAGAGCAAGCGACCCGGAGCCTCCCGCCGCGTGACGGACACGTGGTCGGTCAAACTCATTCTCGAACCCGAGATCGAAGCGGGGACCGAATCGTACGACTCGCGTGAGGCCGCCATCGACGGTGCAGTCGCCTACGCACGACGATTCGACGATGGAGGAGTCGACTACCGAGGACTCTATCAAGTCCCACGCGAGGACTACTTCGATAAACTGGACGAACTGACCGGGAGCGAGTGAAGAGTCGGGAGAGTGAACGAGCCACTGCGGCGAACGAACCACCAGAGCGAACGGGCCGCCGAGACGCCAACGGGACGCTTAACCCCCGCCGTCGCCAATTTGCTCGTATGTCGACTGTCACGCTCATCGGGGCGCGTCTCGCGGAGGTGGGCCGTGAGTTCGTCTACGAAGGCGAATCGAGCGCCTGTGAGGGCTGTCCGTACCGAAATCAGTGTCTCAATCTCTCCGAGGGAACTCGGTACCGAGTCACCGACCTGCGAGCGAACGCCCAGACGCTCGACTGCGCCGTCCACGACACCGGCGTCCGCGCCGTCGAAGTCGAACCCGCACCCGTCCCCGCGAACGTCGCGTCCAACCACGCATACGCCGGCAGCAAGACGCACCTCGAAGGTCCCTGTCCGTACACCGAGTGTCCGAGCCACAAGTACTGCGTCCCGGACGGTGCCGAGTTCGAAACCGAGTACCGGATCACCCACGTCACCGGCGACCCGCCCCACGACCACTGCATGCTCGACCGCGAACTGACGCTCGTCGAGTTAGAATCGCGCGAGGACTGAGCGCCGTCGATGAACGACACCCGACGCGCCCTCCTCGACGCGCTCGCCGACGGACCCGTCTCGGGACCCGACCTGGCGACCCGCCTCGACGTATCGCGTGCGGCCGTCTGGAAGCAAGTCGAAGCACTCCGCGACGACGGGTTCGAGATCGAAAGTACGAGCGGCGGCTACGTCGTCACCGACGTGCCCGACTACGGCGCGGCGGCCATCGAGTTCGACCTCGAGGCGCCCTACTCGATCGAGTTTCACGACGCGATCGGGAGTACGAACGATAGAGCGCGGGAATTAGCCGTCGACGGCGCCAGCGACGTCGCAGTCGTCGCCGACGAACAGACCGGCAGTCGGGGACGGCTCGATCGACCGTGGACGGCTCCGTCCGGCGGCGTCTGGCTCTCACTGGTGTTGCGACCTAACCGTCCCCCGGCTCACGCGCCCGTGTTCACCCTCGCCGCCGCCGTGGCGACGACCCGCGCCGCTCGGGAGGCGGGCGTCGACGCGTCGATCAAGTGGCCCAACGACGTGCTCGTCGAACGAGAGAGCGATGAGAGCGAGAACGGCCGCGGCGGCGCGAAACTGGCGGGTATCCTCACGGAGATGCGCGGCGAAGCCGACCGCGTCGCGTGGCTCGTCGTCGGCATCGGCGTCAACGCGAACATCGATCCGGAGGGCCTGCCGTCGGAGGCCGAGGCCACGAGCCTTCGTGAGCAGCGCGGTGAGGACGTCGACCGTCGAGTCTTCGTTCAACGTCTACTGGAGGAGTTTCACGCGCTCACGGAAGACCCCGATTCGATCCTCGACGCGTGGTGCGAACACTCCCTAACGCTCGGTCGTCGCGTCCGCGTCGACACGCCCGGCGGCCCGGTCGAAGGCGAAGCCGTCGACATCACGTTCCCCGGCGCACTCGTCGTCCGTACCGACGACGGCGACGTGACCGTCCACGCGGGCGACTGTGAGCATCTGCGGCCGGTCTGATTTCGTATTTTACGGTCAGTCTGATTTCGTTATTTACGCCCGGTCTGGTTTTCGGGTCCGTGTTAATCTCCGTCTCCACCCCATCTACAGGTGTATGCGGCGTAGAACCCGTCTCGATACGATGCGTCGAGGATTTCGAAGCCCGTTCGTTCTAGCATCGGTTCCATCAAGAAATCGTACGTGCTGAACTCCTTCTTGAAGTGATTGTGGAGTTCCTCCTCGGTGAACAGCGTCGGCTCCATTCGGTCGAGCCACGCCTCGACGCGTTCGTGACTATCCGCGGGATCGAACGAGTAAACGAGATCCCGAAACCGAAAGATGCCGCCCGGTTCGAGCGTCGTGCCGACTGTCTTCAGTGCCTCGACTTTCCAGAAGTCGGGGAGATGATGGAAGGCGTTCTTCGAAAACACGAACGAAGCCGGTTCGCCGTCGTGTGAGTAGCGAACGATGCCGTCGTGAACGAGTTCGACGTTCTCGACGCCGTTGGCCTCGATCCGCTCGCGTGCGACGTCCAGCATCGTCTGCGAGACATCGACCGCGACGACTCGGTCGCACCACTCGGCAACGGCCGCCGGGAACACCCCCGTTCCGGTACCGAAGTCGACGACCGTATCCTCGTCGGAGAGTCCGTTCTCCTTGAGGAGTTCTATCTCGTCCGTCGGATCGAACGGTATCTTCTCGTCATATCGCGCGACCTGCTCTTCCTCTCGGTGTTCCTCACCTGCGTGAAGTCGCTCCTCGATAACCCATTCAGGAGTCATTCAAAAGAGGCTATGTCCGGACGACATAGTCCTTCTCTCCCTGTGATAATTCCTGACAGAGACGTTCCGCCCCTCAGAGCACGACGCGTTTCACGTCGGCCTGCCCGGCCCGTCGGACGACGGCACGGACGTAGTCCCGAACGCCCGAGAGATTGTCCGAGTCGCCGTCGAGGACGAGCAGTTTCGCGTCCCGCCCCTCCTCGACGAGTCCGTAGTTCAACCCCGCGAGGTCGGCCCCGTTGATCGTCGCCATCTGGAGTACTTCGACCGCAGACGCCTCGGTGAGTTTGTTCGTGAACTCCATCTCGCGGAACATCGACGGCGAGTTGAGCATCACGTTGTCGGTCCCGAGAGCGACGGTCGTCCGGTCGAGCAGGTCACGGACCGGCGGGACGCCGACCTTCGTGACGAGGTTCGAGCGCGGGCAGACGGCCACCGGAAACTCGCGCTCCGCGAGGCGGTCGAGATGCTCCGGTTCGGGGTAGACCATGTGGACGAGGAAGTCCGGGTCGAGGTCCATCGCGGGGGTGATGTCGTCCGGGTCGCGCTCGCCAGTGTGGATCCCGAACGTCTTTCCGGCCGCGCGCGTCGCCTCGCGCAACTCGTCGAAGTCGCCGTCGCGAGCACCGCTCGCGCCGAACCCGTCCGACACCTCCATCGCGTCCGCCGTCTCGCGACCGAGGACGACGCCCTCGATATCGAGTCCGTCCATCGCCTGCCGGATGGCGTCGACGCCCTCGACGCCGCCCTCGCGGAACTCGACGAACGCGGCGGTGCCGCTCGCCTGCATCAACCGGAGCGAGCGCCGCATCGCGGCGACCTTCTCCTCGGTACTCGCGGCTCGGAGCAGCCGGTGTTTCAGCCCGTCCGGCGGCGCGACGAGTGCGTCCAGATCGAGTCCGCGACCCGCTTCCTTGGCGATCGAATCGCCGATGTGGGTGTGCGCGTTGACAAAGGCCGGGAGGACGAGATCCGTCGAGTCGGTCTCCCCCTCCTCGATGGCCTGAATCGTCCCGTCCTCGACGACGACCGCTCCCTCGATCGGTTCGAACTCTCGTCCCGTTAGAATGGTTCCCTCGACACGCATGGTTCGATGTCCGAGGCACCGAGGTATGAAGGCCACGGACCGCCGTGACCAGCTACTCCACGTCGAACTCGTCGAGCGTCGTCCGCAGGCCCCGGCGAACGTCGGTGACGAGCGACCCGTCGATGTCGAGTCCGAGTTCGTCGGCCGCCTCCTTTCCGACGCGAGTAGCCACGTCGGCGGGGGCGTAGACGCCGAGTCGCCACTGCTGGCGTTGGGACGTGCGGAGCGCGCTGACGAGCGGCGACTGGCGGTCGAGTCGGCGGATGTCGCCGTTGACCATCACTCGCGACGACGATTCGGTCATCTTCGGCTCCGGCGGTACGTCGACGACGACCGCCTCGGGGTCGACGTCGACTTCGACCGCGACCGCGCGTTCGATCTCACGAATCTGCTCGTGTGAGAGGTCGAGTACGTCGTCGGGCACGTCCGATCGTTCGGCCCAGACACCGCGCTTGTACAAGTCGCGTTCGTCGAGTCTGCGGGCGAGTTCCGCCGTCGACGGCGTGAGCCGAAGCGCCGCCAGCAGGTCGTGGTCGTCCATCCGGCGGACTTGTTCGGCACTGATGTCCGGTTCGTCGAGCAACCCTTCGGCCGCCCGACGGAGCATGACTTTGCTAATTCGGGCGACGTGGTGCTGGTAGACGGTCGGATTCATCAACGCACGGGCGAGCAGGAGCGACTCGGCTGTCTGGACGTTTCCCTCGGCGAGGACGAGTTCGCCGTCGACGAAGGTCAGTTCGCGGACGAGACGCTCGTGGTCGATGGTGCCGTACGGGACGCCCGTGTGGTGGGCGTCGCGGACGAGGTAGTCCATCCGGTCGACGTCGAGTTCGCCGGAGACCAGTTGGCCGAACTTCCCCTCGCCCGCGACGAGTCCGGCGATTCGGGCGGGGTCGAGGCCGTGCTCGCGGAGCACGTCGCCGACGGCTCCGTCGGCGAACAGTTCACCCACGTCGTCGTGGTACTTTCCCGTGTGACGGTGGGTGAGCGTCTCGACGTTGTGGCTGTAGGGGCCGTGACCAACGTCGTGGAGGAGTGAGGCGGCACGGATACGCTCGGCCTGCACCCCGTCGATTCCGAGGTGCGTCAGCGCGCGGTTGGCGAGGTGGTAGACGCCGAGGCTGTGTTCGAAGCGGGTGTGATTGGCCGACGGATAGACGAATTGGACGGTCCCGAGTTGTTTGATGTGCCGGAGTCGTTGCATCTCCGGCGTGTCGAGGAGGGCTTCGGCGACGCCCTCGACCTCGATGTGGTCGTGGACGCTGTCCTTGATCGTGTTCATATCCGGAAAATTCGTCGTGTTCGCGTAAAAAGCGTCGCACGTCTCCCCGGTTGGATTCCGGCGAGCGCCTCGAGCGCCTATCGGCGTCGACGGATCGAGTACAGCGTCTGATAGCCGACGACTCCAAAGAGCAGCAGGCCCAGGAGGAGTCCGATTCCCAGCGCCGATCGGTGCAACACCGATCCGAGTCGGGACGACAGCGACGCGGACTGAGGAGCGTTCGCCGTCCCAGAGTCCGTCGCCATTCCGGACGCGTTCGTCGTTTCGGACGCGTTCGTCGTTCCGGGGGTCGAACGACCGGGCGTCACGTTTGTGGGAGATTCGTTCGCCGTGACAGCCGTCGAGGCGGATGATCTCGTCGATACCGCCGCGTCGGCTTTGGACGCGGGAGTGTGCATCGGTCTGACGGTCCAACTCACTTCGAGCGGAGACGATGACGGTGTCGAGACTCTCGTTCGGGTAGCAATCTGAGCCGACGCCGATACGGACTTCGTAGTCGCCGTGGGTGCCGGTGTCGACGTCCGGGATGGAGTCGGGGGCGTTGGTATCCGTGTCGGCGCTGGTGTCGGGGTAGCAGTCGACGTTTGCGTTGGTGTCGATGTCCGAGTACGGACCGGCGTCGGTGGTGGAGTCGCAGTAGCCGTTGGCGTCCGTGTGGACGTCGGTGTTGAGGTCGGCGTCGCCGTGTAGGTTGAGGTCGGTGTCGCCGTGTCGGTTGAAGTCGGCGTCCGTGTGGACGTCGGTGTTGGGGTCGGTGTCGCCGTGAAGGTCGAGGTCGGCGTTACGGTAGACGTAGAGGTCGGTGTTGCAGTTGGCGTTGGCGTCGGTGTTGCAGTTGGCGTCGAGGTGGCGGTTGGCGTGGTGGTGGCGGTCACCGTCGGCGTCGATGTGGAAGCGGTCGTCGACGTGGAACTCGAGTTGTTCGCAGCGGTGGTCGTCGAACTGATCGCCCGGCGGTTCGCAGCGGTAGGCATCCGAACGTGCGTGATCGGGAGTGAGATACCAGCAAGTCGAGCCTGCATCGGTCCGACGGCATCACCCGACAGGAGCGAGTGAACTCCGTCGTCGAAATCGACTGTGTAACTCGTTGCACCGTCTCCGATCGCATCGGACCTCGATTGCGTCGAACACGCCGTCCCGGCAGCCGCAGTAACGAGTAAGAACACGGCAATACCAACGTTCGCGTAGAGTCTCACAAAAAAGAGTCTTGTCCGGAGCTATATGTACTCTATTTCAGAATGTAATGCATTCTGAAGTGTATTTCACAGAAACCTAGATTTACGTAACGGTGCGGTCGACAGGTCGACTGGACCCGGCGAGCGTACATCGCGGCCGCGCTGAAGACGACGACTGGCGTGGCCGTCGAAGTTGTCGCCGAGCGATTCGGGAACCCCCGTCGATCAGCATTGGAGGCGATCAGCGACGAAAGTCTACGGATCTCGCGTCCAGACGATCGCCTGACTGTTCGTCAGCGTGTATACGCTCTCGACGTCGCCCACGTCGTCGAGTTCGACTCCGGGCGACGCGATGGCGACCGACCAGCTGTCGGTCGGTAAATCGGGAACGTCGAGCGACTCTGGGGAGACCTCGACCGGGACGCCCTCCATGTTGGCAACGAACAGAATCTGCTCGTCGCCGTCGGGTGACTCGCGGAAGTCGTAGTAGAGGACGGTCCCGTCGGTCGGGTACTCGTAGTCGAAGTAGTCCGTTTCGTCGCTCATGTCCGCCCGAAGCCACGGATGCTCGAAGCGGAACTCGCGGACCGCGAGGTCGAAGGCGGTGCGCTCGTCGTCCTGTGCGTCGGCCCAGTGTTCGAGGTTGGCGAAGTCGTGGACGTCCTGCATCCACGCATAGGCGAAGGCTTCGAGGTCCGCGGCGTCGACGTCGTCGCCGAAGGGCGCATCGAGCGCCGAGAGCATCGCGGCCATCGTGTCGAGATCGTAGTCGGTCGCGTCGATAGCGGCCGAGAGCGCCCGCATGAACGCCTTGAGTTGGTCTCGTTCGATGAAGCCGAGCGCTTTGATGCGGCCGAAGTGGGCGGGGTTCTCGAAGTCAGCGGGGCGGAGTTGCCAGTCGACGAAGTTCGACTCGTCGGAGACCACTTTGACGTTCCAGTCGGCGTCGGTGTCGCGGATGAACCCCCACGGCGCACGCATGTTGGCGTGGACGAAATCCATCGGCACGCCGGGCGAGATGCAGTAGAAGAACGCCGACGACGCCGGGTTGTTGTACGCTTCGTCGAGCGTCTCCGGGAGCGTCTCGCCGAGGTACGGGTTCACCGGCGACTGGTTGAACTCCACCGACGGGTCGATCTGCGTGCCGCGGCGGATGGTGTCGTGGTTGGCGACGCCGGTCAACCAGTTACCGCCGAAGTCGGCGACCTCGCGGACGCGCCACCACTTCGTCGCCCAGAAGGTGAGCAGCGCGGGCGTGTTGTGGGCGAACGTGATCGGCGACCACTGGAACGAGTGGGGGTGTTGCTCGATCAGCGTCCGGTACGTGGCCGCGAGTTCCCAGTCCTCGCGGGGCCACGGCCGCCCGTCCTCGTAGATGAGCCACGGTCGGTACGCCTGCCCGGCGACCTCTTGGACGACCTCGTCCATCTCGGCCAAGAAGGCGTCGTCGTGGACGTTCTCTTCGCGCTCGTGGTCGTAGTAGGTGAAGTCCTGTGCACCGTCGACGCGGATGCCGTCGGCACCGAAGTTCATCTTCCGGCGCTGCATCTCCAGCAAGATCGCGCGCACCGTCGGTTGCTGGTAGTTGAGGTGCTGGCCGTACATCCCCGGCCCCTCGAAGTAGTAGTCGTTGAGGAGCGCGAGACCGCCGTTGTCTGCGTGTCCGAGCGCGATATCGAAGACGATGCGGATGGGTCGCGGCAGGTTGTGACAGGTCGCGATGAAGTCGACGAGTTCGTCTGGGCGACCGCTCTCGAGGATGGCCGGGTTGACCGCCGAGAACCCCGACACGACGATGTCGTAGCCCCAGTTGACCATCTCCGGTCGACCGAGTGTGACAGAGATCGTCTCGACTTCGGCGGTCGGTGAGCCGTGGGCGACGGGTTCGTTCGATCGGTCGGTCTCTGCGTCCGCAGGTCGCCAGAAGTCGTGGAGGTCCTCGTTCTCCGTGATCGGTTCGACCGGCATGACCTGAATGGCGTCGTAGCCCGCGAAGTTGCGTTCGGCGGGCGTCAGTGACTCGTCCGCGGCGAGTTTCTCGCCGATAGTCTCGTACCGGCGGGCGAGTCCGCCGAGTGATCGGGACGCCGTGGCCGTTCCGGGATGGATTTCGAGCATGCTCGTCGCCGGGTCGACGCGGGGGAGACCGTCGGCCTCCGTCGTCGACACGCGCTCTCCGTCCGTCCCGAACGAGCGGAAGTACTCGCGGTCGCCCCGCCGGTCGTCGAGTCCGGCGAAGTCGTAGTACTCGGCCGGGGCGAACGCCCCGAAGGGGAGCGAGTACGCGAGCGGGTCGGGAATCGCGTGCCACTCGCCGTCGGCCTCGTAGACCAGTTGATACAGCGATCCCAGTTCGTCACGGGTTCCGGGACGCATCCCGCCGACGACGCCCCAATGGTACTCACCGTTGCGTCGAAGCGGAACGCGGTCGCGCTCGAACGCGACGGTGGTTTCGTCGGCCGTGAGGTCGACGTCCCCCTCGGGAGTGAGGACTTCGAGGAACGCGTCGTCGACGCCCTCGTCGTCGAGTTCGGGCGTCCAGAAGCCGACGACAGCGGCGGTCGCGTCGGTCGTCTCAGTTGGCTCGGTCGTACTCGCACCAGCACCATCGTCGGGGCTGACGATACGTGGCGCACCGTCGTCGTCGAATGGCTGCTCGATGTCGACCGGATGGACGCCGAGGTAGGTGGTGAGCGTCTTCGCCGCCTCGAACGTCGAATCGTGACTGGCGACGACGTCGTCGTGCCACGCGAGGAGGTCGGCGGTCAGTTCGTCTAGTAAACGGCAGGCTCCGTCAGTCGTTGGCATGTGTCTCCGTAGCAGTGTTCGCGGTAGAGATATTCTCGGGCGGGATGGTAAGTGATTCGAGTCAGTTCGAGAAAGTGACAGGGTATCGACCCGTCGAACGAAGAGGGTAGTTCGGTTCTCGATCTGCGATGGGGAGTTAGCCCTCGATCGGAAGCACGACTACGTCGTCGACCCACAACTCACCGTCTTCGAAGATCGACTCGCCGGAGACGGCATCGGTCACGTCGACGTTCAGTCCGTCCGCGAGCGAGAACGACGTGCGCTCGTCGCCGAAGTTAAGGACGACGACGTAGCCCTCGCCACCGTCTTGCCGGATGAACGCAGTGACGCGGTCCGAGTCGGACTCGTAGGCGACGCGGCGGAAGTCGCCGTCGTACTGGAGCGCCGGAACACCCTCGCGGGTGTCGATAAGCGTCTCGTAGTGCTCACGGAGTTCTTCGTTCGCGTGCTCCCACGCCAGCGCGTCGCGTCGACCGAGTTGGCCGAGTTCTTGGCCACCGTAGAGCATCGGGACACCGGGAAGTGTGAACAGCGCGCCCGCGGAGGCGAATGCCGCCTCGTCGCCGCACTCGACGATGTAGCGCGTCTCGTCGTGGTTCTCCTGGTAGAGCATGAACGCCGCGTGCTCCGGGAAGCCGACTTCGAGACGCTGCTCGATGGCGTCGAGCAGGGCGTCGGCCGGTTGGTGGCCGCCGCCGACCTGCCGCATCGTAAAGTACAGCGTCGTGTCGAAGTGCATGTCGAACATCTGGTCGTGGAAGTCAGCGATGTACGGGATCGTCTCGTCCAGCAGAAGGAACGAGGCGTCCTCGTCTTTCACACGGTCCCTGAGTTCCATCCAGAACGACTCCGGAACCGCCCACGCCATGTCACACCGGAACCCGTCGACGATGTCCATCCACATGTCGACGGCGTCAAGCAGGTGTCTCCGAACCTTCAGGTTCTCGAAGTTCCAGTTGGCGATGTACTCCCAGTCGAAGTACGTACCGGGTTCGCCGTCGTCTCGCCACTCGTACCAGTCGTAGTACTCCGAGTCGGGGTTCTTGTAGGCGTCCTGGAAGAACGGATGATCGCGCGCCGAGTGGTTGAGCACGAGGTCGAACAACACCTTCATGTCGCGGTCGTGGGCTGCGTCGACGAACGCCTCGTAGTCCTCTTTCGTCCCGAGGTCGTCGGCGACGTCGTAGAAGTCGACGATGTTGTAGCCGTGAGGCGCGTGATCGTTCTGCAGTACCGGCGTCAACCAGAGGCAGTCGACGCCGAGATCGGCGAGGTAGTCGAGCCGTTTTTCGAGTGCCTCGAAGGTCGTCTCGGACTCCTCGTCGTCGGAGGCGAACCCGCGCACGTAGATCTCGTAGAGCGTCACGGTGCGGGCCCACTCCGGTGGTTCGTTCAGTCGGACGACGTCGAAGTCGGTAGTCGTAGGCGACTCGGCAGTGACGCCGCCGTCGGCTCTGGCGTCACTGCCGGTCCGAGGGTGTTGAGTCGACTCGTCGCCTCCGTCGGTTTGGATCGTTACCTCGTCGTCGACACCGCGTACGACGGCGATAGAGTCCGGAACGCTGTACGACTCGTCGATGGCGACGGCGTGGACGCGCACGCGTTCACTGACCGACGCGAGCGGGATGCGGACTTCCCGGTCGGCCACGGTAACCGACCCTTCGGTGACGCCGTCGCGGTCGTCGAGCAGGAATTCGACCTCTAAGTCGTCGGGATCGGTGTCGCTGTTGGGGTTCGGCTTGGCGTCGGCCTCGATGACCGCCTCGTCGCCCTCGACACGACCGTGGAGTTGGATTCGCGGTCGTCCCTTTCCGCTGCCCTCTCGCTGCGGTCCGAGCGCGCCGCTTCCGGAACCGCTGACGCCGCTCATGCCGCTGCCGCTCATCCCGGAACGTCCGCTGCGGCCGGAGAGTCCGCTCACGCCCGACATGCCGCTCGCGCCGCCCTGACCGGCGTAGGGTACGAAGTCGCCGGGGAAGACACGAATGGTGAGGTCGTACGCGCCGCCGGGGCCGTCGAGTTCGATGGTGTACCGACCAGCCACGTCGGGTGCGAACTCCTCGACGTTGCCGGTGCCGAGCGACGCTTGGCTCGTGACGGGTGCGCTCTTGATTCGCCAGTTGTAGGTTGCTTCCGGGTCCGGGTCACGCGGTGCGAGTTGGATCGACTCGCCCACGGCCATGAACCGCGGCGGGCCAGGGTGGTGCATACTTTAATCTTCAGTCTCCGGTACTTTGGTCTTTCCGCTCACTGAATAATTACCGTTCAGTGGTGGAAAGACTGCCGAAACCGGCCGATAGAACGACGATATCGGGTGTTCGAAGAGCCGATTTCGAAAAGTGTGAGCAGTAATCGGGAACCGATTGGTACGTTCGTTCCGAAGCGCCCGATAATGTCAGAATGTCCCGCGATGGAAACGGTGATTCACCAACTCCGGTGTTTGCCTGCGCGGAAGTCACGATCCGTTCGTGGGCTGGTCAAATGGGGTGATAGGTTGCGGATTCCGCCAATACTTATGTGCTATGCGCTGGCTTTATACGCATGCGACTGCGAACGGCGCTGAACGATTACAAGCGACGCCGTGGGAGACACTTTCCGGAGGAGTGTCGGACCGCGGCGGGCGCGTTTTCCGGTCACGGTGACCGTCTCGTCTACGTCGATCCGGGAGGGTTCATCAGGGACTACTCCTCTGCTCTCTCAGGGCTCTACGGGATCGACAGGTCCCGATTCGGGATCGAGACGGCCAACGACACCTTCTGGTTCGATCAACTCGATCCGGTTCGGCAACACTACTACCGCGAGACGAACGTCGTCGAGACGGAGTACGACGCTGGCCGGTTCACGGTTCACCAGTACGACCTCACACTCGGGCGCGCGCACCTAACACACGTCGAACTCCGGGGGGCGGTCCCGGCGGACGCGCACTTGACGGCCTTCCTCACCTTTGCGCCGGAAGGCCGCGAGACGCGCGTGGGTCGCCTCATCCACGAGGACGCTGGCCCGAACGGGTCCAAGGCGGTCGAGGTGTTCCACCGACGAGAACACGACTACGTCACCGCCTCGACCGGCCTCGACGACGTGCGGGGGCAGATCCCCGAACGCTTCGAGGAGATGCTCTCCGAGGAGTACTTCGAGTTCCCACGCGAGGCAGTTCTCCAGCGATACGAGGACACGCATCTGAGCGGCGACGTCGTCGTCAGCGCGCCGCTCGAACGGAACGGCCGTGCCGCACAGACGACCCTCGTGACGCAACTCTCGAACCACGACGAGGTCGCCCGCGAGGACGCCCTCGCAGACCTGCGCCACTGCGCGCTCCACCACTCGACACCGGATGCGCTTCGCGAGGCGGGCCGCGCCCGTGCGGAGGTGTCCGTGCCGGAGAGCGCTCCCCGGTCGAGTCAGGTCCGCGGCGACCTTCGGGTGCTCTCCCTCCTGAAGTCGCCGACGGGTGCACGCATCGCCGGACCGGAGTTCGACCCGTTTTACGCACACTCAGGCGGGTACGGGTACACCTGGTTTCGGGACGACTCCGAAGTCGCGTCGCTGCTGCTCGATTCGGCGTCGCTGCTCGACCTCGAAGTCACAGACCAGCTAGAGACGAGCGCCCAGTTCTACTGTGACACCCAGCGGGCCGACGGGACGTGGCCCCACCGCGTCTGGGCCGTCGATGGGACCATCGCGCCCGGGTGGGCGCACGCCCGCGTCGAGGGCTCGGACAAGCCGGAGTACCAGGCGGATCAGACGGCGACGGTCGTCGCCTATCTCGCCACACTCCTGCGCCGACGCGGTGCAGCGCTCCCCCACGAACTCGCCAGCGACGTTCGCTCGACCATCGCCGACGGTATCGGCGGCCTCGACGATACGCTCGAAGCCGACGGCCTCCCAGAAGTCTGTCAGAACCTCTGGGAGAACATGAGCGGTCGGTTCGCACACACGGCCGCGGCGTACCTCCGAGCGTACGCCACCGTCGCCCGCGCGCCGGTCGAGGAGAGTTTGCGCGAGCACGCCGCTCAGCGAGCCGAAGAGGTCTACGAGGGAGTCGACAACTTCTGGGACAAGGGGCTCGGGCATTACGGACTCCGACTCCAGAACGACGAACTCGACGACCGCGCGGACTCTTCGACGTTTGCACTCGTCGACGCGTTCGCCGAGTACCACGAACTCGCAGATCTGAGTGAAACCGATCTGGATCGGCTCGAGTCCCACGTCGCGACGGTGCACGACACGCTCTGGCGGGAGGCCGCCGAAAGCGACGTGGCGGGTCTCATCCGGTTCGAAGGCGACTACTGGCGGTCGACCGACCAGGACTACGAGAAAGTGTGGTCCGTGTCGACGGCGTGGGGAGCCAACGCGGCCGCGAAACTCGCCGCACTCGTCGAGCAGTACGGCCGCGACGGCGACCCGTATCTCGACCGAGCGGGCGACCTGTATATGTTGCTAGAGGAGAACGGACCGCTGGCGACGAGCGCAGGGTACCTCGCAGAGCAGGTGTTCGACGACGGAACGCCCGACAGCGCCGCGCCGCTGGGCTGGTCACACGCGATGCGCCTGCACACGACCGCGATCCTGCGCGAACAGGATGCCTTGCCCGCTGCCAAACCCGCCCCATCTGGTCCGGAACACAGACCGCGGTGGACGACGGGCGAGAAGTACGGCGTCGGCACCGTCGCGGACCACGGGGCGTCCGACCCCTCGCGCGTGTGGTACACGCTCACCGAGGGTGCGCTCACGGAGGTTCGCTTCCCGCGCGTCGATTTGATGAACCTCCGAACGCTCGACTTCCTCGTCGTCGACACCGACTCCGACGCCGAGTACACGGCGCGGACGCACAACGAGACGCGCCGTGACGACGCACAGGACACCATCGAGCGCCGGACGGAGATCGTCGAGGACGACGCGCTCGTCTTCAGACAGACGATCACCGAACGCGGCGACGGGCGGGGTCACGAGTGGTCGCTCAGCGTCGAGTACGCCGCGGACCCCGAACACGACGCGCTGCTCACGGAACTCTCGTTCGAAGCCGACGACGACAACGAGTACGAGGTGTACGCCATCGCCGACGTGGCGCTGACGAACACGGGGACGCAGAACCGGGGACTCCGCCTCGGTCAACCCGGTCGGTATCACCTCGTGGCCCGCGACTCGGAGGCACACGACAAGGGCGACGCCAGCGACCCGCTGTTGATCGACGAGCACGGCAACGAGTACAGCATCGCGGTGGCGCTCACCGCGGCGTCGCGATTCGACTGGGCGACCGTCGGCGTGGCCGGTTCGGAGTACCTCGCCAAACTGTTCTCCGAAGGCGAGATGCCGGACTCACGCGGGAGTTTAGACGACGAGAACGTCGTCCTCGTCGGACGTGTCGGCTCCGGAACCGCCATCGGTGAAACGATCGCGCTCGGCTTCGCCGAGAACGCGGACACCGCGGCGGCGCTCGGGGAGGCAGTCGGTGCGCTCACCCGCGGATACGAGACCGTCCGAGAGGGCTACGTCGACTCCTGGGAGTCGTTCCTCGACGACAAGTCGATCCCGACGATTATCGCCGACGAAACCGCACTCGCGAACCAGTACAAGGCGTCGCTGATGGGACTACGCGCCGTCGAGGACAAGACGTTCCTCGGCGCGAGCATCGCGAGTCCGTCGGTGCCGTGGGGCGAAGCCGTCGCCGCCGAGGAATCGAAGGGCTACGGGTACAACTTCGTCTGGTCGCGCGACCTGTATCAGGTGTTCACCGCCTTCGAGGCGGTCGGCGACGTCGAGTCGGGGATCCACATGTTGGAGTACATCTACAATCACCAGCAGGACACCCACGGCTTCATCCCACAGAACACCTACATTAACGGCCGCACCCGTTGGGGTGGCGAGCAGATCGACAACATCTCTTTCCCGCAGGTGATGGCGTACCAACTCTGGCAGGACGGCGTCGAGTTCGACGACGTGGCGTACAGCTACCACAACGTCAAGCTATCGTCGGACTACGTCGCCCAGAACGGTCCGGCGACGGCCCAAGAACGCTGGGAGGAGGAGGCCGGATACTCGCCGTCGTCGATCGCTGCCGAGATCGCAGGGCTGGTCTGCGCGTCGGCGCTGGCGATCGAAGTCGACCACGACGAGGACGCGCTGATCTGGCTGGCACTCGCCGACGACTGGACCGCGAGCGTCGAAGACTGGACGGCGACCGAGACGGGGACCGACCTCCACACCCACACGCCGTACTACGTCCGCGTCACCCGCGACGGCGACCCCGAGGCGGGCCACCTCCGCACGCTCGCCAACAACGGGCCGACGTTGGACGAACGCGAGATCATCGACGGCGGATTCCTCGAACTCTGCCGACTCGGGATCAAGCCGTGGGACGACGCGGTGGTCACGAACTCCGTCACGGAGATGGACGACACGATCCGCGTCGACACGCCCCACGGACCGGCGTTCTACCGCTACAACGGCGACGGCTACGGCGAGCAGGGACAGGACGCCGAGGGCGCGCCGTGGACCGTCGAGACGAAGGGTCGGGGCCGACTCTGGCCGATCTTCACCGGCGAACGCGCCGAGTACGAGTTGCTGAAGGGAACGACCGACGGCGCGCTCGCACCGCTCAACCTCTTGCGAACGATGCAGGGCTTCGCCAACAGTGGACGAATGCTCGCCGAGCAGGTGTGGGACCGCGACCACGGCACCGACTACAACTGGGAGTTCGGACAAGGAACCGGATCTGCGACGCCGTTGGCGTGGAGTCTGGCGCAGTACTGCCGGTTGGCACACGGTGTCGACGCGAGCGTACCGGTCGAGATGCCAGCGGTCGTCCGTCGGCGGTACCTCGAAACGGACCGTCCGGGCGGACCGACGCTCCGGGTCGATACGCGATTCGACGGCGACCACCTCGTGGTGTCGGGTGAAACCGACGCGGCCGTCGTCGCCGTACGCACGGCGAAAGAGACGGCGCTGGTCGAACCCGACGGCGAGGAGTTCGAGGCGCGTGTCGCCATCGACTACGGCGAGAATCAGGTGATCGTCGCAGGCGCGACGGACGCCGACCTGACGGTCGCCGGAACGACGGTCAAGCGGTTCACTCTGTAAGCGGACCGTCGAACGTCGCCGAAAAACGCCATCCGTCGTCGATCGTTCGCCCGTTCAGACCGCCGCTCGCTCTCGGACCTCTTTTTCCCGGTAGTAGATGTAGATGATGAACGCGATGATACCGGGGACGACGTACACCATGAATCCGACCGCGACACCCAATCCCCACACGGGTGGATACTTCATGTGGTGATTCTTCGCGTCGTAGCCTACCCAGAGGCCGACGCCGATGGGGAGCAAGAGGACCAGGAGGATGATTGACAGTTCCGGACCGCCGGGGATTGCACCGAAGAGGGGGACCATGTAGGTACGTTCTCCCACGACAACAATTAACTATCGAACCCCGGGAATCGGTCGTCTCGACTACCGGAAAAGACGGCGTCGGCGGATGGCCTTTTTTACTGGTCGATACGTATCTGAAACCACATGCCCACGTATCACCGGCAGATTCGCGTCGACGCGCCGCTCGACGAAGTCTGGGAGTTTCACTCCGGCGTCGAGGGATTGGTGAAACTCACGCCGGACTGGATGCACTTGCAGGTCGAAGGAGTCCGCGGTCCCGACGGCGAGCCCGATCCCGAAGAGTTGACCGAGGGGAGCGAAGTCGAACTCTCGGTTCGGCCGTTCGGCGTTGGCCCGAAACAGGGGTGGGTATCACGGATCATCTACCGGGAGAAAGACGACGTCAGCGGCATCTTTCGCGACGAGATGGAGGGCGGTCCGTTCGCGAAGTGGGTACACACGCACCGATTCGTCGACGACGGCGACGCAACGATCGCCTACGACGACGTCGAGTACAAACTCCCGTTTAACGGCGTCGGAAAACTGGTCGGACCCTTCGCAGTGGTCGGGTTCGAGCCGATGTTCCGGTACCGGCACCGACGGACGTGCGAACTCCTCGAACCGTAGCCGAGGCGAGACGGGACCGGATTCGGCTCGCTCGCGTTCGACGCGTTAGAGTACGCTCGGTGATCGACGAGAATCGGCAGTATCGTCCACTCACGAAGCGTCGATCGGTCAGTCGGAGGCCGAGATCCCGACTCTGATCGGTGCAAGCACCTCGAATCGAGCACCACCCGTGGTCGACTCGGTGATACGAATCGACCAGCCGTGAGCCTCGACGACTCGCTCGACGATGGCCAGTCCGAATCCGGTTCCGTCGGCATCGCCCGAGTGGCCGTGTTCGAACACGGATTCGCGGTGCTCACCGGAATTCCCGGTCCGTCGTCCTCGACGTAAAAGCCCATCTCGTCGGGCAGTCGGCCGACCCGGACGGTGATGGAGTTATCGTCGTTTTGTGGGTTGTCATCTTCGACTTCGCCGTTTTCAGTCTCGTCGTCTTCGGTCTCGTCCGACGCGGTCTGACAGTCTGTCGAGCCGTGCTCAACGGCGTCGTCAGGCGAAGCCTGACTGCCTGTCGAACCATGTTCGACAGCGTTCGAAAACAGATTCTCGAATACGGCCGAGAGGCGGTTTCGGTCGGCCGTGACCGATCCGAGTTCGTCGGCGATGTCGAGGTTCGTATCGACCGTGTCGACGATGTGCCACGCGTCGGCGACCGTCTCTCGGAGATCGACGTCGGTGATCTCGCCGACTAACTCTCCTCGACGAGCCAGCGTGAGGACGTTCTCGACGATCGCTTCCATTCGTTCGACTGCGTTCTCGACGCGTGTGAGATACGACATCTCCCCCGTCTCCTGTGTGATCGAGAGGAAGCCGGATGCGACGTTCAACGGGTTTCGTAAGTCGTGGGAGACGACACTGGCGAACTCTTCGAGTTGCTCGTTTTTCCGCTCGAGTTCGCGTTCGCGTCGGCGGCGACGGAGGGTGTGCGCGATCATATCTCCGACGGTGCGGAGGATGTGGATCTCGTTGGACCGCCAACCGGGTTCGGTTCGGACGGCGTCGAACCCGACCGCACCGAGGAGCGTCCAATCGACGACGATCGGAATCGCAGCGAACGATCGGACGTCGTGGACTGTCAGCACCCCTTGAACGGCGGACGCGTCCGACGGGAGGTCGTCCACGTCGTCGACGAAGACGTTCTGGAACCGTTCGAGTTGTGTGATGAACCAGTCGTATTCGTCACGGAGACCGGCCGGCAAGACCTCGATTCCGGAGTCGACGCCGTTGGTGGTCCACTCGTGGGTCCGCTCTAACACCTCCCGCTCGGCATCGAACTGGAGAACGTACGCTCTGTCTGCGCCGAGTGCCTCGCCCACGTTCGCTAACGTCCAACAGAGTTTCGTGTCGATCTCGTCGGGTTCGGCACTCATCAGCGTCGTCGAGGTATCGAGAACCACGTCCGTGAGAGTGGTCGGCGACGGCGTCGACTCGAAAAGACCAGCGACGGATTGAACGGAATCCATGTGGGTTCCATCCGTGTTCGGTTAAGCCGAGAAACCGAGAGACTGCGCTCTGTTGACGAAGTTATCGTAGTAGACCGCGTGGGGAGAGAATGTGTTCAAGCAACTCTCCCCGAACCTCATACGACGGCGGCTCATTTCCCTCTTTCCAGCCGAGCTTATCGAAGACATCGCGCACGAGCGCGATGTCGTCCAACGCCACCGGACAATTGATATCACGGTGCTCGTTTGGACGCTCATTATGGGCTTCGCCGTCGACGGCGAAGCCCGTACTATTGCCGGGTTTCAGCGTGCCTACTCCGCAGCGACCAACCAGACTGTCGCTCGCTCCAGCTTCTACGATCGGTTCACACCGGCACTTGCTGCTCTGTTGAGCGACCTCCTCGAGCACGCTCTCGAGGAGGTCGCGGTTCCCCACACGATCACGCCACAGTTCAAGTTGTTCCGTGAGGTGCTAATCGCCGATGCAACCGTGTTCAGGTTGCATCGGCTCCTCAGCGAATTTCCGGCGACTCACGCGGATCAGTCCGGCGCGAAGCTTCACCTCGTGCATAACGCGACGACCCAGACGCTCGAACAGTTCCAGCTCACCGACGAATGCACCCACGAGAGCAGCCAGCTCCACACCGGGAGCTGGCTGCGAGGCCGGTTGTTGCTGTTCGATCTCGGCTTCTACAGTTTCCGCCGGTTCGCGCTGATCCAAGAGAACAACGGCTTTTTCGTGACACGACTGAAGTCGAACGCGAACCCATTGATTGTGGGAAAGCGACGGAAATGGCGCGGGCGCGCCATTTCCTTGCCAGGGCGTCGCCTCCAGGACGTTCTGGGAGAGCTCACACGGGAGATTATTGATGTGACCGTGGAGATATCGTTCAAGCGGCGGGCATACGCTGGGAAGCAGTCGACCGCCACGATGGAGTTTCGCGTCGTCGGTGTCCTCGTTGCGGACACCGACGACTACCATCTGTACGTCACAAATCTCCCCGACGCGTTCACTCCGAAGCAGGTCGCGGCCCTGTACGGGTTGCGGTGGGAAGTGGAGTTGCTGTTCCGGGAACTGAAGTCGCTGTATGTGCTGGAGAAGTTCCAGACGAATGATCCAGCAATCGTCCACCTGTTGGTGGTGGCGACTCTGCTGACGCTGACGGTCAGCAGAGCCTTGCTCGGCGTGTTTCAAGAGCTGTTTCCAGAGACGGTGTTTCCGCGTGAGCGCTGGGCGAAGACCTTCCGGTCTCTCGCCCAGCTCATCCTCGAAGATTTAGCCCAGTCGTTCGGGCATCCACCGCCGAACTTGTCGGAGCTGATGTTTCGTGACGCCCGCCAACCAGAGAAATCACGGCTCTTACTCAACGAACGAGTGGCTGAAGCCTTCATGAGGCGATCCAGTGCTTAACCGAACACCAATGGTGTGGGTTCGTAACCCGATGTCCGGGGAGTTGTCATCGGTCGCGGGATCGTCATCGATCGTGGAACCGTCGTCGGCCAGTGAGTCGCTGTCGGCCAGTGAGTCCCAATCGGTGGCTGAATCGCCATCGGTGAGCGGGTCGACGGCGGCGGTCTGTGACCGGCTGACCGCGGTACCACGAACAGGATCCCCTGAGTAGTGTCCTGCCGCGGTTACGAGCCAGTTGACGTCACCGGAACGGAGCGACGAGACAGCCTCATCGGCACTCGTCACACCCACGCGAGTGTCTGCGTCGGTCGCTTTGGTCTCGAGAACTGCCTTGACGAGGGCGACGAAATCCTCATCGTCGACGTAAAGCGTCGGAATTTCGTCTCCCGGAGGGTCCATACTGCGGAGGTTCCGTCACCGAATATTGACTCTTGTGGCGCAGTTATCATATTTGAGATTTCATGAGAGATACCGACTACGACTGTCGACCGCGGGCGGTGAGGGTGATTCCACCGAGGACGACGACGCCCGCGACGACGGTCGCTGGCGTCGGGAATTGGCCGAGGACGACGATAGCGAGGAGCGTGCTCCCGACGGGTTCGCCGAGGAGCGAGACGCTGACGAGACTCGATTCCAAGTGAGCGAGCGCCCAGTTGATGACGGTGTGACCGAACAGTCCCGGTCCGACCGCCATGCCGAGGAACAACAGCCACTCTCGGCTGGAGTACCCCACGAGCGGTCGGCCACGCACGAGGACGAGTCCGAGGAGGACGACGGTGCAGACGGAGTAGACGACGGTGACGTAGGGGAGGAGGGCGACGCGCCGACGAAGCGACCGACCGGCGAGCACGTATCCGGCGGCCATCACGGCACCGACGAGCGCGAGCAGGTTCCCGAGGAGGGTCACGTCACCGTTACCGCCGCTACCGACCACGGACATGGCGACCGCACCGACGAGCGCGACGAGTATGCCGAGGACCATCTTCGGGGTCAGTCGCTCGTCGAGAAGCGTCCACGCGCCGACGGCGACGAACAGCGGTTGGGCCTGAACGAGCGTGACGCTCGCGGCGACGCTCGTCAGCTTCAGACTCTCGAACCAGGACGCGAAATGGAGTGCGAGCGCGACCCCCGCGGCGATGGCGACGAGCGCGTCGCGAGTCCCCATTCGGGCGAAGTCCCCGCGATAGCGCGAGACGGCGACGGGGGCCACGAGGAGCGTCGTAAACAGTGCACGGTAGAACGCTTTCACCAGACTCGGGGCGGTACTGAGTTCGATGAGGATCGCACTGGTGCTCACCGCGACGATCGCGACGGCCAACGCTCCGAGCGGTGGGATTCGACGTTCGACCGACGCGACACTGAGGCTCACACGGATGGAACTCGGAGCATCGCTTTACCGATTGCGAAACCGACGATCAGCACAAGCGCGATCAGGTCGACACGACGGCGGTAGGTCGATACGGCGGCCGTTCGACTGCCGTCGCGGCGAACGATCACGCGCTCTCGGCGTCGTCGATCGCTTCGAAGCGTCTCCGGGTGCTTCGATCGTCCGAGCGGTCGTATCGGTCCGATGTGTCGGAGTCGTACGTCGCAGCGAAGTCCTCCAGCGTATCGAAGTCGTGAAACGCTCGATCCTTGGTCTCCCGTGCGAGGATCGCGAGTGCGGCGGCGGCACCGTCACCAGCGGAGATGACCGCGAGGACGCGCGGACCACGGGAAATCTCGCCGACGGCGTAGACGCCTCGGGTACTCGTCGCGCCGTCTCGATCGACGGCGATGGTTCCGTCCCGCGTCCGTTCGCACAGCAGGTCGCTCGCCAGCCCCCTCGCCCCGCCGGTCGCCAGCACAACGTAGTCGGCCGCATAATCTATCTCGTCGGTCATGACTGTGAACTCTGATCCGTGACGCTCGACGCCGATGACCTCCTGAACTCGGAAGTCGACGCCGTACTCGCGGACGCGTCGACGCGCTCGCTCGACGAACTGCTCGCCGTCGATCGTGTCGATTCCAAGGTAGTTCGAGAGGCGAGCGTAGTACATCGCCGTCTCGCCCGTGTCGAAGACGGTCGTTTCGAGACCGTTCTTGGCGGTCACCAGCGCGGCGCTCAGCCCCGCCGGTCCGCCCCCAATGATCGCGACGTGTGGCATACGTACACAATGGTCACGAAACCACATGAAGGAACGGTCACGTTCTCAAAAATTGAATTATCTACTAGTCGTGAGTGACAATCCGCTCGAGAGGCGGCGAGTTGCCGCGTTCAGTCGACGTACTGCGGTCGCTCCTCGTACCCGATCGGGTCTTCGACGCCGATGCGCTGGAACGCCTGCAAGCGGTAGGCACAGGAATCACAGGTGCCACAGGCGGGCGACTCGACGCGGTAGCAACTCCAGGTGTGCTCGAAGGGAACGTCGAGATCGACGCCGCGGCGAGCGATGTCGGTCTTCGAGTCCTCGACGAACGGCACCTCGATGGAGATTTTCGTCTCGGGTTTCGTCCCCGCGTCGACGACGTGCTCGAAGGCTTCGAAGAACTCCGGGCGGCAGTCGGGGTACCCGGCGTAGTCCTCGCTGTGTGCGCCGACGAAGACTGCGTCGCACTCGTTGGCTTCAGCGTAGGAGACCGCCATCGAGAGGAGGTTAGCGTTTCGGAACGGGACGTACGAAGTCGGGATCTCGTCGGCGTCCAGGTCGGCGTCTTCGACTTCCATCTCGTCGTCGGTGAGACTCGACGCGCCGACGGCCGCGAGGTGGTCGGTCTCGATGCGCAGGAAGTCCTCGGCGTCGAGATCGTCGGCGAGTTTTCGGGCGCACTCGTACTCTTTCCCCTCGGTCTTCTGTCCGTAGGACGTGTGGAGGACGTAGAGGTCGTAGCCGCGCGCCTTGGCTTCGTAAGCGGTCGTCGCGCTATCCATCCCTCCGGAGAGCAACACGACGGCACTTTTCCCGTCCCTCGTGACGTCCGAGTCGGTTTCGGTCGATGCGTCGGACTCTGTTCCGGTCGATGCGTCGGGGTCGGTTTCGGTCGTATCTGTCATGGTAGTGTTCGTGTCCGCGGTGTCCGTGGGTGTGCTCGAATCGGCGGTGGTGGCGATCGAATCAGCGGTACTGCTCGTCGGTTCGCGTCAGGTCGGTCTACGTTTCCGGTGCGTCGTTCCAGAGGTCGACGTGCAGACGGGGCGTGTACCGATAGCCATATTCGACCGCGAGGTCGGCGACGAGCGAGCGGGTTCGGGCGAGTTCGTCGCGCGTTTGCCCCTCGGGCATCAAGAGCACGTCGCCGTCGGAGACCTCGGCCGTTGCCGCTTCGCGCGCGTCGTCGACGACGGATTCGATCTCGTCCATGTCGTCTCGGCCGGTGACGACGAACTTCAACTGCGAGTCGTAGCGGTCGACGAGCGTCGCCAACGCGTCCACGTCGATACGGCGCTCCTCGTGTCGTTCTTCCCAACCGTCGGCGTTGGCTCCGCTGGTCCCGTCACGGGCACTTCCGGTCGGGTCGCGTTCGGGCGTCGGCGTCGACGAAGACAGTTTCGGGCTGACGCTCGCGAGGTCGATCGGTACCGGCGTTCCATCGTCTGTCTCGGGAACGATGGTCCCGTTGGTCTCGACGGTGACGTGGTAGCCGCGGTTCGAGAGTCGGCGCAGAAGCGTCGCCGAGGCGTCGTGGATGAGCGGTTCGCCGCCGGTGAACACGACGTGGTCGACGCCGAACGAATCCACTTCGTCGACGATCTCGTCGAGCGAATACCACGCGTACGCCGGTTCCCACGACGTGTGGTAGGAATCGCAGAACCAACAGCGGAGGTTACAACCACTGGTGCGCACAAACACGCTCGGAACGCCCGCGAGTTTTCCCTCGCCCTGCAACGAGACGAACAGTTCGTTGAGCGGGAGCGCGGGGCCGTCGGGCGCGGAGTCCGAGCGTTCGACCGACGAGGAAACGGGCACGATTACAGCCCCCCACCGCAGAGTTCGCTGGTCTCGCTTACTTCGACGGTCACGTCATCGACGGTCTCGGGGAGCGCCTCCAGGAGTTTGCGTTCGAGGACGACGGACATCACTTCGGCCGTCGGCGGTGCGTCGATGACGACCGTCGCATCACCGTCGCCGCTCGTCTCGAACGCTTCGATGAGCGGGTCACCGCGTTCGAGCAGGAAGCGGTGGTCCCACTCGTCGATGACGGCGGTCACGTCGCCTTTATCGACGATCCACCCCTCCTCGGTCAGCTCTCCGACGACGCGCACGGCGATTTCGTAGTTGTGACCGTGTGGACGACTGCACTTGCCGTCGTGGTGGAGCAGCCGGTGACCCGAACTGATCCGGATCGGACGGTCTCGGCCGATGTGGAGGACACGTCGGCCCGCGTCGGCGAGCGATGATCCGTCGGCGATCAGCCCGTCCGATGCGCGTTCGGTCATAACGAGTTCCTCGGCGGGTAATCGCTTGGTCATACTCGGGTATTATCGGTTGGATACAAAACTGTTGTTAGCTCGTCTGAGTGGGAATCGAGCCTTCCATGTGACCCGACGAGGGGAGAATTCATATGTTATTTACACGAACCGTCGCCAGAATGGCGGTACGTGTGCTCATCGTCGACGATTCGGGGTTCATGCGACAGCATCTCCGAAAGATCCTAGAGGTTGAGTTCGAAGTTGTCGGCGAAGCCGAAGACGGGGAGGAAGCGATCGAAGCGTATCGGAAGTACGATCCGGACGTCGTTACGATGGACATCATCATGCCCGAACTCGACGGGATCGAAGCGACGGCGCACATCAAACCGGAGGACCCGGACGCTCGGATCGTGATGTGTACGAGCGTCAGTCAGGAAGAGAAGATGCGCGAAGCGGTCGACGCAGGTGCGGACAGTTATATCACGAAACGGCTCTGTAGTTTCGGTATACGGCGCGGGATTTCACGGATATCTCACGCTCCGGCGGAGGTTATAGACGGTAGCTTTGAGAAGCATTTCACGGAACTCCAGCCACCAACTTCGCGCACGCACGGCAGCGCCGAGCGTGCGCTTGATTGACGAGAAGACAGTTTCAGACATGGATCGCTGGTGGTACCGATCACTGTCCATGCGGGCGTTGTGGGCGTGATCGAGTGGGTTCATGATGCGATGTTTGATTAGCGGTCGAACACCATTTTCACGGAGTTCGTTGCGGAAGGCTTTCGCGTCGTATCCGCGATCAGCCGCAAGGCTTCGCAGGTCGCCCGCGTTCCGGCGGGCGACCTGCGGGCCGATCTTCGCATCATGCTTCTTCGAGGTTGTCGAGTGGATATCGGTGATGTACAGCGTTTCGACATCCACGAGGGCGGTGACTTTCAGCGCTCGAACGCGGTAGTTAGTGCGGTTAGCGTAGTGGCGGCTGGGCTGATCACGGTCGAAGCCGGTCGAGTCGATGGCGGCGTGACCAGTGCGTTCCTCGACCGACGCGTCGAGGAACGCACGCCACGTCTTGGTTGGAATCCGTGCGAACCAAGTGCGGAGAACGGTATAGTGCGGGAGACGAGTGAGACCAATCTCTTCGAGGACGCCGGGCATTTCGCTGAGCAAATCCACCGCGACGCGGTAGGATTTGCCCAGCTCGATACGAAGTGCATGCAGCGTGAGCATCGCCCATTCAGCGAACCCGCAACCCCCTTCGGGGTCGGCGGGTTCGTCAGGGTTTGCAACAACAGATTTAGACTTAGCGACCGTAACACGAGTGAAGAGACGGATTTCGGATGTCACTCCGATCTGTCTCTTCGCTTTCTACGGCAATAACGGAGTCGTGGCGTCTCCGTCTAGCGAAACTACAGAGCCCACGAAACCGTTCGACGGTCCCGACGTGCTCGCCGCGATGGGTGACGTGACGTGACGGACGACCGGGGTGGTGTGACTCACAACGCAGGTGATGCAGCGTGAAGGTACTCGTCGTCGACGACTCGGCGTTCATGCGGGGATTCGTCCGCGACGCCGCCGAAGCAGGCGGCCACGAAGTGATCGAAGCCAAAAACGGAGCGGCCGCCGT
Organism: Haloferacaceae archaeon; assembly: GCA_963715525.1. Classification (GTDB taxonomy): domain Archaea; phylum Halobacteriota; class Halobacteria; order Halobacteriales; family Haloferacaceae; genus MFD01721-c6. Next base: position 1,973,200 of record OY970248.1, on the reverse strand, counting down.
CTCGATTGTCGTCCGCGAGCGGCCGGACGTCGTCACGATGGACGTCGAGATGCCACGAATGAACGGTATCGACGCGGTGAGCCACATAATGTCCTCACAGCCGACGCCGGTGTTGATGCTCTCGTCGCACACCGAGCGCGGTGCCGAAGCGACGTTCGATGCCCTGTCGGCGGGTGCCGTCGAATTTCTCCCGAAACCGAACGGCGACGAAGCGCCGGGATCGAGCGCCTTCGGGACGGAACTCCGCGCAAAACTCGAAACTGCCGCCGATGCGAACGTGTCGGCGATCACCACCTCGAACGACGTCGGTGGGTCCGAGGGCGATGGCGAGAGCGGCTTCGAATTCGGACGAACGCTGGCCGATGGGGCAGCCTCGGGTGAAGCGAGCGACGGACACAGAGCGGATCGAAGAGATCGTGAAGAGTCGGAAGCGCGTGCCGCGGACGAACCAGTCGAAGCCGACGCCGGAGACGTGGCCGCGGCGATGAACGCAGTCACGGGGGCGACTGCCGACGAAGTCGCCGTCAGTATCGACCCAATCGACCGCAACCACGTCGCGGATCCGACGGTCGTCATCGGCGCATCGACCGGCGGGCCGAAGGTACTCGAACGCGTGCTGTACGACCTTCCGCGCACGCTCGACGCCCGCGTCCTCGTCGTCCAGCACATGCCCGCGAAGTTCACTGGTCGTCTCGCCGCACGACTCGACGCCATCTCGGCCTACGACGTCCGGGAAGCCGAAGACGGCGCACGGATCGGCGGGGGGGAGGCACTCGTCGCCCGTGGCGGCGAGCACCTGGTCGTCTCGTCGTACGGCGGTGGTCGCCTCCGAGTCGAGTCGACTGACGATCCGCCCGTCGGCGGGGCTCGACCCGCAATCGACCTGACGATGACGAGCGTCGCGGAGGTCCTCCAAGACCCCGTCGTCGGCGTCGTGCTCACCGGCATCGGGCGGGACGGCGTCCGCGGGGTGGGTGCGATCAAGCGTGCGGGCGGATCGACGGTCGCACAGGACGAAGCCACGTCTGCGATCTGGGAGATGCCCGGCAGTGCCGTCGAATCCGGTACCGTCGACACGGTCACGTCGGCGACGAACGTCGCGCGAGCCATCGAGCGTGCGCTCGAAGTCGATCCGTGAAAGGAGTCGATCCGCGATCGATTCACCGTCGGTTCACTGTCGATTCACCGCCGATTCACCGCCAATCCATCGCCAATTACCCTGATTCACCCCTCACTCGGCTCAGTTGGCGTCGATCGACCGAGGCTGGGCGGCTTCGCCGTCGAGTAACTTCTGTCGCCACGCGTCGGGAAGCGCTTTCGGCTCCCCGCTCTCCTCGTCGACGGCCACCTGAACCGTCTCGGCACGAGCAGCGACCGTCCCATCGTCGGTCCGAACTTCGTATTCGATGGGGAAACTGGTCGTGCCAAGGCTCGGAACGCGGAGGGCGACGACCACGTCGTCCTCGAACGTCACCGATCGTTCGTAGTCGATATCGAGGTGCGCGACGACCATCCCGAGTTCGTCGGCGTCGAGGCCGAGAGCGTCGGTGAAGTAGTCGATACGTGCCTGCTCGCAGTAGCTGACGTAGGCGGCGTGATTTACGTGACCCATCGGGTCCAAATCACGAAACCGAACGTCGATCGGCGACTCGTAGGCGAAGTCCGTCATCGTCGATTCTGGCGCGCGGGAGCGGATAAAGAACGGCGATTCCGGCCGACGATCGAAGACGGAATCGCCCGACTACCGATCGTCGAGGTATTCCGCGACGGGGCGGTCGAACCGCCACGTTCGGTGGGGAACTTCCTCGAAGGGAATCCACGTCGGCCGTCCCTCCCACGACGGGTCCGGAGCTAGGACCTCGCTCGCCGGCTCTCCGGCGAACAGCACTTCGACGCCGCCGTAGGCGTTGACGCCTTGATCCAACTGCTCGTTGATCCGGACGTCGAGACCGGTCTCCTCGCGGGCTTCGCGACGAGCGGCGTCGGCAAACGTCTCTCCGTATTGGAGACCACCGACGGGAAGCATCAGATACTCGCCGGTGTCGACGGCGAGGATGGCCTCGTCGTGTGTCACGACTGCGCCCGCCGAAGGACGAGGCCAGAATAGCCGACCGAGCAGCGAGGCGAACGGCAGTCCACCCTTCCAAAGATACCACGTCCGGAAGTTCATGGAGACGGTAGTTATTCGGTCGAAAAAGACCTGCTGATGACTCCGCGGGTTACTGCCGTCGGTGGATCGCTGTCGTAGGCCGTCGAGAAAAACGCTCAGATCGCTTCACACGGGCCCGGATCGGCCGACCTCAGCAGTTCGATTCGAGGCGGACGGTCACGACGTCGACGCCGGTGGCACCCGGTCGAGTCGTCGTTCAGTAAGGCGTTCGGACCGTTCGCTCCGGATCCAGTTCCGAAGTCATCGACGTCGCTCGCCAGACGTTCCCCCGAGAGCCCGCGGATTCCATCATCAACGGGACGCTCGCCCCGACGGGCAGCGCGGCTAAGGCTCGTCGGAGGTCCGGCGTCGCGTACTCCACCAAGTGTCGCGTCGCGTTCGTCTCGTTTACTTCGACGGTCATCGTTCCGTGATCGTTCATTCGACGGCGCACCGTCACGGTCACCGCTCGATTTGTTTCTCCCACTCGTGCACGAACCATGTACTGTTCCTCTCTGTCCATCCTCTTAAACACTGATCTGTGTCAATTATTGACAATAACGCCCTCACGATCGGCAATCGGGCGACAGCGTACCGTGTTCAGCAGTTCAGACATACACGATCGTGTCAGAGTCTCTGTCAGAAGATCAATTCGTGGAATCGGCTGAAAGAACCGAGTCGCTGCTCACGCCGTTCACAGGCGAGGTCTGTCCTCCCCGATTTGAACCCGCTCTCCCGTCGCTCGCGCTGCTCGCTCACCTCTCGCTATCTGTTCAAATCGTCTCGACTGAATTCGAAAATGAATCCGCTCTCCCCGATTTGAACGGGGGACAAGCCGATCTACAGTCGGCTGCTCTGCCAGGCTGAGCTAAGAGCGGTACAATATGCGAAGAGCCCTCGTTCGAACTTAAAAATTCTCATTCGGAGCCCGGTGTGTCAGCAGATATCGAACCGCAAACCCTGCCACGGAGAGGGGTTCCAAGTCGTGACCGTGTCCGTCGTGGCGCGCCGAGAGCGGACGGTCACGGCTTTACGTCAGCGTTGCGTGCGCCGAGATATGGGCGACGATCGACAGGCGACGTTCGGGTCGAACGGCGAAATGCAGACCGAGACGCCCCCGGAAGCGATCGGCACGAACGACCTCGGCGAGGAGAAGGGTTCGAACGAGACCGACGGCGGGTACAACCGTTACGTCGTCTCCAGTCTGCTTCAGAAGGCCGTCCGTCGCTCGGACGAGGAAGTCGCGGCGTGGGCCGCGTGGGAACTCGCACGCTCCGGGTTCGGCTGGAACCTCTGGGATCGGTTGAACCTCTTTCTCGTCGAGGATCTGCGTGCCGGTGAGGACGTCGCGCTCCTCGTCGCCCGATACGAAGAACTCGCCGAAGAGTGGGGGATGGAATCGTGGCGGGGACGACTCTGCGCGATTCACGCCGCGCTCGCTGTCGCCCGAGCGCACTCCTCCCGCGAGTCGTCGAACGCGGACGAGTACTTCCGACGCGTCGCCGACGTGCGGGCCGAAGCGCGGTCGAGCGGCGAGGAACCGCCACACGACTTCCCCATCGGCGACCTCGAACCCGGCGGCCCCTACGACGTGATTTTCGACAAACACACCGCCGAAGGCAAAGCCCGAGGTCGGGAGACGAAGTTCTTCAAGAAGTACGGCGCGCGCGTCGGCCCGGACGGCGAGGGCGACCTGAGCGCCCGCTGGCAACGATTGGCGATGCTCCTGAGCGAGATCGATTACGCCGAATCCGAACTCGACCACGCTGTCGAACCAGTCGCCGAAGACGAGCGGTGGGACGACCCCGGTCGCGGCGAGTAACGCATCCGTTCGACGGCGACCGACCGCGGCAGCGATGACCAATCGTGGCAACGGTGACCGTCAACTGACGGTGACAACGGCGACCGCACGTAGTCGCCCGCTCATTCCCAGAGGGGGTACATCTCGTCGTCGACGCCGTCAGTGTACGTCTCGCCGTCGAGAACGACGCCGGGTTCGTCAGCGTCGATCGCGGTGTCTGTCTCTCCCACCTCTCGAACGATGCCGATCTCCGTCGCGTCGATTCCTTCGACGGCGAGTGCGGTGAGACTGTCGTCGACTTCTCCTTCCGGTACCGTCGCGAGAAGTGCGCCCGAGCCGAGAATTCGGAGTGGGTCGACGCCCATCGCCGCACAGAGGGTGTCCGTCTCGTCGCGGATAGGGACGGCGTCGGCGTCGATGGCGATTGAGACACCGGACGCACGAGCGACCTCGATCGCTCCGGTGAGTACGCCGCCCTCCGTCGGGTCGTGCATCGCGGTGGCGATTGGACTGAGAACGGCTGATTCGGGGAGCACGCTCAGATCGTCGAAGAAGTCGGTGGCGCGGTCGACGGCCGGTTCTGGGACGCCTGCATCGAGGAGATCGTCGAAGAAGTCGGTGGCGAGGACGGCGGTTCCTTCGACGCCCGCGCCCTTCGTCAGGAGGAGTCGGTCGCCGGGTTCCGCCCCCGAGGTGGGGACGTAGCGGTCGGTCGGACCCATGCAGGTCAGCGAGAGCAGCGGTCGGGAGAGCGCACTCACCGTCTCGGTGTGGCCGCCGACGATCGAGATGCCGAGGCGGTCGGCTTCGGCGTCGAGTTGGGCGGTGATGGTGTCGACGAGTTGGGCGTCGATTTCCGGCAGGAGGATGGTACTGATCAGCCACTCCGGGACGCCGCCACAGGCGGCGATATCGTTGGACGCGATAGCGACGCCGAGCGTCCCGATCCGTTCGGCCGCCAGCGAGATTGGATCGGAGCTGACGACCAGCGTGTCGTCGCCGACGGTGACGGCCGCGGCGTCCTCGCCGTACCCCGGTCCCATCAGCAAGTCTTCGTTCGGCGCGCCGGTCCGGGAGAAGACGTAGCGTTCGAGATCCGCGGGCGAGAGTTTGCTCATGCCGGTCGGTGTCGGGCGTAGAACTTGGTCCTTGCTTTGCGAGTCCTTGCTTTGCGAGTCCTCTTTGCGGGTCGTGTGGTTGAGTCGCCTGTACCCTAAACCCGGAGGTCGTCGTCGTCCGCCTCACCCTCCCCAACCGAATCCGTCCGCGACGGAGCGCGGACGTGTCCCCTCGCACGCAACTCGGCGTCGCACGGAGGCGACGCCAGCGCGCGCCGGAGGTCGGCGGCGTGTAATGCGTGCGGCCGAAGCGAGCCGTCGCGAGAATCGACGCCGACAACCGACCGGCTAAGGCCCACCGCGACGAACCCTCGGGCATGCTCATGACACCCGGACCCACGGCGGTCCCGGAGCCGGTCAGACAGGCGATGGCGCGGGCGCAACCCAACCCCGACGTCGAAGCCGAGTTCCGCGAGACGTACGATTCGCTCTGCGAGAAACTCCGGCACGCCTACGGAACCGACGACGACATGGTCGTCCTCGGCGGGGAGGGCATCCTCGGCCTCGAAGCCGCAATCGCGTCGACGATCGAACCCGGCGACCGCGTGCTCTGCATTTCCAATGGTCTCTACGGCGACGGCTTCGCCGACTTCGTCGAGAACTACGGCGGCGAAGCGACGCTCGTCGGTGCCGAGTACACCGATGCGATCGACGCCAGAGCGGTCGAGGAGGCGATCGACGAGGCAGAGACCGATGGTGACGGGTTCAAAGCCGCGACGATGGTCCACTGCGAGACGCCGACGGGGACGCTCAACGACCTGGCGGGCGTCCTCGAAACGCTCGACGACCGGGACGTGCTCACGATCGTCGACGCCGTCTCCTCGCTCGGTGGTGTGGCGGTGCCGACCGACCACATCGACATCTGCCTCGGGGCGTCCCAGAAGTGTTTCAGTGCGCCGCCGGGACTGACGACGGTCTCCGTCAGTGACGACGCCTGGGACGCTATCAAAGCGCGCGATCCCGACTCGCTCTACACCAACCTCCTCCCGTGGCGCGAGATCGGGGATCTGTTCCCGTATACGCACCTCTCGGCCAACGTCGCCGCGCTCGACGCCGCGCTCGACCTCCTGCTGGACGAAGGAATCGACGCCGCGTACGAACGCCACGAGTCCGCCGCCGAGCAGTGCCGAGAGCGCGGCGCGCAGTTGGGGCTCGATCTCTATCCCGACCCCGAGCGCAGTTCGCCCACGGTGACGGCGTTCCACGTCCCCGGCCGCGCCACGGATCTCCGGCGTCGGATGGACGAGGAGCACGACGTCGTGCTCTCGACGGGTCTCGGCGATCTCGCGGACGACATCCTCCGCGTGGGCCACATGGGCTACAACGCCGACGTCGAGCGTGTCGACCGAACGATGGACGCACTGGGGGCCGTCCTCGATGAGTGAAACGAGTGGCCGCGTGTGACCCGCGACGAACGAGCGGACGATGCAGTAGACGCAATCGTCCGGATCGGTCTCGATAACGGCGGTCCCGAAGGGGAGAACAGCGCCTATCTCCTCCCCGACCGCGGCGTCGTCGTCGATCCCGGTCCGCCGACGGAGGGCGCGTGGGAGCGACTGACAGAGGGCGTCGCAAGCGCGGGACTCTCGATCGGTGACGTCGACTGGGTACTCGTCAGTCACTGGCACGCCGACCACGCCGGACTCGCACCGCGCCTCGCCGATGCAGCGGAGGCACAAATCGCGATGCACGAGTTAGACGCGCCACTCGTTGCCGACTACGCAGTCGAGCGCGAACGGCGAATCGAGCGCGACGCACGCCGACTGCGTGAGTGGGGTGTTCCGGACGCCATCGTCGACGCGCTCCGATCCGGGGATCGACCGTCTCCCATGCCGGACGTGACGCGAGTCCGCGAACTGAGCGACGGCGAAGCGGTCGCGGGCGTCGAAGCGATACACACACCCGGCCACACGCTCGGACATGCGGCGTTCGTCGTTCGTGACTGGCGTGGAGATGCTGAAGCGGACGACGCCAGTGACGAGAGCAACGAGAGCGACGAGAGTGACCGCGTGCCGATCCTCGTCGGCGATCACGTCCTTCCGAGCATCACGCCGAACGTCGGGGGCGGTGACACGCGACTCTGGGGCGGAGGCCGTGCGGACTCCGGAAGCCCGAGCAGAAGCCCGTTGGCGACGTACGTCGCCAGTCTCGGTCGGGTGCAGGAACTGGTAGGTGACCCCGACCCTGATCGACGACCGAGGGCGGCGTATCCGGGTCACGGGTCGTCGCTCGAACTGGCCGAGCGCATCGAGGCGATCCGAGCGCACCACGAGCAGCGACGGCAACGCGTTCGAGCGGTCGCCGCGGGAAGTTCACATCCCGTGACGCCGTGGGACGTCGCCGACGAACTGTTCGGCGAGATGAGTGGCATCCACGCGAAGATGGGTGCTGGCGAGGCGGCGTCGCATCTGGCGTGGCTCCGAGAGCGGGGCTCGATCGACCGCGTCGAGTCCGATCCCGTGCGCTATCGAGTCGCCGATGAAGAGGACTGAAAGACGCCGACGATCGACTGAAGCGACGGCGACGTCGTCTCCGATACAGTGACAACGGAGCGATCCCCGACTAGAGTGACAACGACGCCGTCGCCTGTTCGAGTTCGTCGTCGGCGCGGACGATGAGGAGTAGCTTTGCGCCCTTGGCCTTCACCGACAGCGCTTCGCTCGGCGTTACGGAGATGGTACGCGTCAGTTTACGATCTTCGCCGGATGCAAGCGTTCCGATCGACGCCCGAAACTCGCCGAGTTTCGTCCCATCACAGGCGACGAGAAGCCCGAGTCGAACGTCGTCGAGCGAATCGTCGGTCACATTGGTGATTCGAACGGTCACATCCCGTGCGAGCGGTCCCGCTCGGTCGACGGCGGTGATCGCGAAGTCGATACGGTCTGTTCGCATGAATGGTCGTTAACTGGAGATGGGACGCTTACGGGTTGATCCCATCGTTGTTCTCGTCGTTGTCGTTGTTCTCGCCGTCCCCGTCGTCGATGGTACGCTCCGTAACTCTGATTCCCTTCTCGGCTAGGTGACGCATCTGCCGTTGTGCGAAGTCCTCTTCGCTGGTTCCGCGAGTGGCGAGGACGTAGACGAGTGCGCTCCCGGCCGGGCGCATCGTTCGGCCCGCGCGTTGGGCACCCTGTCGTCGTGAGCCGCCGAGACCCGATGCGACGACCGCGAGTTCGGCGTTCGGGAGGTCGATTCCCTCGTCGCCGACGCGAGAGATGATCAGCGTCCGTACCTCCCCCGCGCGGAACTGATCGAACAACTGCCGACGACGGTGGTGTCGCATCTCGCCGCTGATAAACGGAACGCCGAGTGCGTCCTCTAGCTGCCGACCCTGATCGAGATACTCGACGAAGACGAGTGCCTTGGCATCGTCGTGTCGTCGGAGAAGTCGGCGTACCTCCGCGGCCTTCGCGGGGTTCATCGCGGCGAGTTGGTGGCGCTCACGACCGTCGGCGCTCCGCCACTCGTTCAGCGACAGATCGTCACGCCAGGGGACGTATCGGATCTCGACCTCGGGTTCCTGTACGAATCCGGCGTCGAACAGTTTGTCCCAGTCGGTGCCGATGGCCGGTCCGATCAGCGTGAATATCTCGCGTTCCTTGTCGTCCTCACGAACGGGTGTCGCTGACAGACCGAGCCGGTGTTTGGATTGGAGGTCCGCGCTCCGGCGGTAGATGCGACTCGGGATGTGCTGGGACTCGTCGTAGACGATCAATCCCCACTTCCGGGAATCGAACAGCATCCGATGGCGATCCATGCCCGCGGTCTGGTACGTCGCGATGGTGACCGGCCGAATCTCCTTCTCGCCGCCGTGGTACTCCCCGATCTGATCTTCAGTCAGTGTCGTGTGTGCGAGTATCTCCTGATGCCACTGGGTGGCTAGTTCACGCGAGGGGACGAGAATCAGCGTCTCGCCGCCGACCGCCGCGAGGACGCCGAGTGCCGCGATCGTCTTCCCCGATCCCGGCGGGCCGACGAAGACGCCCGACTGCTGGTCGACGAAGCGGTCGACCCAGTCGCGCTGGTAGTCCCGAAGCTGTACCCGGAGGTCGACGTCGAGCGGGTCGCCCATCTCGAGCTCGCGGTCGTCCTGTACCGGATAGCCGGCCTCGTAGAGGGTGTGCTTGATCTCGGCTTCGCTGCCGTCACGAACCCACGCTTCGGTGTCGGAGATCGGCGCGTGGAGGTGATCTTCGCTGAGTTTCTGCCGCGCAACGTTACCCATGAGGTTCTCGTTAGCCGCCTGTAGGATGGTATACCCGTCCTCGTGAGTGTAGAGAACGAACTGATGGGCGCGTTTCCACTGGCTCTCGACCCACGCTTCCAACGCGGGTGATTTCCGTGGGAGGACGGCCCGCATACTCGTCAACAACCCCTCTACGTCCTCGAACGGTGCCTGCCAGACGTCTTCCTGCCGAATCTTGTAAAGATAGCCGCGGCTGGCGTTCCGTGCCTGTGGTCCGTCGGTCCGTTCGCCCGTGGCGTCGACGAGGTGAGCGAACTGCGAGAGTTGGGCGCGAGTGTACTGGGTTGGGTTGTCGACGACGATCTCTCGGCGGTCAGGGAAGAGGACGACGCGCTCACGAGTCGCAACGTCGTTCCACTCGTTCGGATACCACACCACGGGGTCGGTCTCGACATCGAGGCGGACGACGGAGCCCTCGGACGCTAATCGTTCGAGCGCGGCTGTTGCAGCGGCCTGCGAGCAATCGAGCCGCCGTGCGACCTGCTGAGCAGTCATCACTGGTCGGCCTTCCGCCTCGATCGCGTCGAAGAACGAGTCGAGCGATAGGTCTTCGTCGTTGAGGTCGCTTGCGTCGTCGAGATCGCCGAGATCGCCGAGATCTTCGACGTCGCCAGCACCGTCGTCGGTCATCGACCGCACTTCGAGTGCAGTGGGGAAACGGCTTGCGACATCTTTGGATCGAAGACCAGTTGCGACAGCAAACCCGCGAGTGAACGACCGCGAGTAAAGTCATGGCAGCGACCGTCACGGCAGCGACCGTCAGAACAGCAACTAGAACGAGCAAAGGACGATGACGAACAGAATACCAGGACGGACTACCGAATGCGACTAACTGCCGAGTGCGAGAGACCAAAAGATGAGTAGGGCAGGAGGACGGTCCGGATCGTTCCTACTCCGATGGAAGTTCGTGCCGACGGCTGTGTGAGAGCCGTCGATAGGGAGATTCGATAGTGTCGGTGTCGACGCAGTCTGGCAACTCCTCGACAGTTCGGAATACGTCGAGGTAGACGTACTCGACCGGCACGTTCGACGATTCGCCGAAGACCTGAGTTGGTCCGTCATCACCGAGGGCGATGAACATCCGTCCCTCAGGGTCGATCTGGGGTGTGATGCCGTGTTGCATGTACAATCCGGCCGTGAACAGCGCTCCGGCGAGCGGTACCGGTCCTGCGGTCAGTTGCCACGTGACGCTTCGATCGGCGTATTCGACCGTCGCGACGAAGCCATCGTGAAACCGGAAGCACTCGACAGTCTCCGTGCCACGTCGCCAGCGTGCTCTGTCACGGGCGAGCCAAACCCGTTTCCACGTTCCGTCGTCGGACGAACGGCGGAAGGGTCGAGTGACGAATGTGTACGCAGTTCGGAACGCGCTCCGACTCCAGTCAACTGTCTGTCGACAGAGATGACGGAGTCTGTCCTTGGCGCGACCGAATGCCGGGGTTCTCATATTTTAAGTCTCCTTATACTAAGTCAGTCGTTCCTTTCACGGGGTCGTTCGTGTCTTTTCACTTTTCAGCGGGCGCTCGGTGTGGACGTAGTTCGAGACTAGTATCTACCTATAGCGTGTTATAGATGCGCGTTCTGACTACCATCGTCCACAATGATTCGGGATTCGGGGTTCGACGCCGATACTACTCGTTACCGACGGTGACGCGATGTCCGAACACGACCAGTATCGAGCGCACGGTTCGACGTTCAAAATCACAACCTGCGTGTTCGTAGGTTTTGCGGCCACACCCGCTAGATCACCGTCAAACCCCGACAATTCCGATTTTCCGGACTGAGTCGGATTCCGGTATTCTTCACTACCCCTGGCTCGAAATCCGTCCTCCGTGCTCAAGCTCTTTCACTGCGCTACGGCTCACGATCGCAAATTCAGGTCATCAGATTTCAGACACCGCCGCTCGCGAAGCGCCTCCTTCGAGCGGAACTGGCAACCACAGTCGAGACAATTGACCGATCTGAGCCCGGCAGACGTTACGACTCGATGATTGCCGACTTCGAGCGGTTGGTCGACGGACCGCGGACGAATCCGCTCCGGAATCTGTTCGTCTGGTGTTGCGCTCAAATCGGCACGAAGTTGGATCGTGTGAACGTCGTCGTCCGTCCATCGGTCCGACGAAATCGCGGTCGACCACGACTCGACCTCGGTCCACCCCGTGACGACAACCGGAGAGTTCGTCTCGGTGTCGCTGACCACGATGATGTAGCGAATCCCGTCGATAGAGAGTGCGAAACGCCATCCGTCGGTACGATTCCATCGGAGTTGACCGGATCGTATCGCGTCACTGACGACTGGCAGTGTGACGTACCGTCCGCGTTGACGCATACGGCGACGGAAGTGATCCGTCAGCGAATACTGGCTAGGTTCTCGAACGGGTGGGTCCCACGGTGAACGGTTGGCCCCGCTCGGCGACACCTGACTGCCGTAGCCGTCGTGTCGTGATGCCACTGATAATCCATAGAATGCGAGACAGTATGTTTCTTACCCCCACACCGGAAGTGAGAGTGAGTTGTTGTCGCCGACGATTGACTGCTTTCGGACAGCGAGGACGACGATTGTGGATGTGCCGTTCGTGGCGCAGACACTACATTTCCGGTGAAATGAGACCCGTTGAAATCACTCTCGAAGTCACGACTCACTCTGGATGTGACTCTTCATGAGATCACACGTCCAACCATACGCCCAACCACGAAAGTGGTCCGTAGGGAACACAGCCGCAGAAATCGGATGTATTATACCGGAGGGTCGATCGCACACCTCGTTTCCGGTGAAATTGGGCGAGCGTGAGTAGGTTTTCCCGGGGTTCAGAGCTCCCTTCGTTTCGCACAGAAGAGACCGCTTTTCCGTACAGGAAGAGACCACGTTTCCGGTGAAGTTAGCCCAGCGTACTAACCGTGGATTGCGCTCTATCGTGGCTTACTCTCTACTCACGTGTAGATTACTCTCCAATCCCACCTCTCCACTCTTCAATCCCACGCTGCTCAGCTACAGAACCTCTCAGTCCATATTCTGGTCTTACACTCTGTTCTAGTCTCGCATTACACCGTGTTCTAGTCACACAACTACTGATTCGTGAAGTGACGTCGGACCGGGAGGGAGAGACACCGTGTTTCCGGTGAACAGTGGTGAATACACAGGAGAAGAATGCGGACACACCGTATTTCCGGTGAAACACAGTTCGGATGATCCATCGTTTGGATGGTCCTTTGGACGGTCCTTTTGACGGCCTTTAGGTGGGTCATCGGGGATCGGAGACCGCTACTCGGAAGTCATTCGTTTGATTGTGACTAGAAAGAGTTAAAAAGATAATCTACCAAAAGTCCATTGGGTTCTTCGCAGAATAGGACAAAAGAGCTTCGCATATGGATCCACTCGAAGGGTTGGATCGAACTTTTGAGGTCGTCTAAACCTGAGGTCTGAAGGCGTGAACTTGATTATTTGACTCAGTGGGTTCGGTACCGATGATCGGTGAATCGGGATCTAACAGTAGCCCGTAGACGAGAGAGTAACTCTGAGATCGGATACCGAGTTACAGAGCAAGATGCAAATCGGATCTCTGCGCTCATCCGGCACGGCTATTCTGTTCATCTACTACAGCTATTCTGTTCACCCGCCACGGCCGTTCTATTCACCTGTTGCGGTCGTCCAATTCATTCACCATAGTCGTTCGATCGACTCACGCATTTCAGTCGTCGGCACCTCGTCTGCACAGTTCACCGGAAATAACGTGTGCTTGTCTCTTCCACACACCACGTTTCCGGTGAAATTGAGCACCCGCTGTTGCATCCCTCCACACACAATTCTGGCCCACACCTCTGTTTCCACTGCACCAACACCACCCTTGATCCCCTTTCACCGGAAACCCGGTGTGTCTGTCCTCCTTACCTGAAAGGGTAAATCATTTCACCGGAAACGTGGTGTCACAGGATATGCTCGAAACAGGTGACGATCTCTTTACTCGAGAAGATCCTATTTTCGCTAACAAGGAACTTCTCGAGATCAGTCATCTCCCCGGTGAAGGACGTATTGTCGGTCGCGACGACGAAATATCACAACTTGCGAACGCTGTCAACCCCGCAATCTTCGGCCAGAGCCCCAGCAACGTGCTCATCTATGGAAAAACTGGGACTGGGAAGTCTCTCTGTGCGAAGTACGTCTCACAACGGTTGGTCGAAACCGCGAGTGACGAAGGTGTCACGGCAACGTTCGCGTACGTGGACTGTGCCCAGGACACCACCGAAACACAAGCCGTTCAGACGATCGCCGACAGCGTCAACGACGTCGACGAGACGAGTATCAAAGTCCCGGACAAAGGGCTGAGTACCTCGACTTATTATAAGCGACTTTGGCGCATCCTCGATGCACGGTTCGATGTCGTCCTCATCCTTCTCGACGAAATCGACAAACTCGACGACGATGACATCCTTATGCAACTCTCTCGTGCCGGTGAAGCCGGGAAGATCGACCGCTGCAAACTCGGTGTCATCGGTATCAGCAACAAGATCCAGTACAAAGACCGAATGGACGAACGAGTCAAAAGCAGTCTCTGCGAACGGGAGTTCGTCTTTCCGCCGTACGATGCGAACCAACTACGTGACATCATGGACGCCCGTAGTGACGCGTTCCGTGAGGGCGTACTCGACCCGTCGACGATTCCCCGTGCTGCAGCACTCGCCGCGCGCGAACATGGGGACGCGCGGAAGGCTATCGATATCCTCCGGTATGCAGGTGAGATCGCACAGTCCAACGGTGCACCGACTGTCAAAGAAGAATTCGTAACGCAGGCCCGCGAGCGCGCCGAAACCGATCGCTTCCGTGAACTCATTCGCGGTTCGACTCCGCACTCCCGTTATGTCCTCCAAGCGCTGGCACTGCTCTCGCTGTCTAACCGCCGGAAGGACGGGTTTCGAACGAGTCACGTCTACGAAATCTATGAAAACATCTGCCGCCAGGAAGGTTCCGATAGCCTCTCTCTCCGACGCGTTCGCGACCTGCTCAAGGAACACGCGTTCTTAGATATTATCGAACAGTCGAAACACAGCGGTGGAAGCGCAGAGGGTAGTTATACGAAACATCAACTTCTCGAAGATCCAAAAGTCGTCAAAGACGTCCTCTCCGAGAATATCGACCCTTAATCGGCCCACTCGCCGTCCGGAAATTCTGGTCCGTATCTCCCTCACGCTCGATCACAACTGCGGGTCATACACTCTGGTTCAGCACTCCCGAAAATCGAGGGGAGGGCCGAAGCGGGTTGGCGTCGCAGTCCTGTGTATTACTGCGAGCGAACCTACTGTTCTACCAGTTATTATATTTTTCATTGGCAGCTGTGATTGAAACAATCACGTGTGATGGACCCCATCACAGTCGTCCTTGACGAATGTGCTAACGGTCTCGTCGATCGAGTTGCATAATCGTTCCCGGACAGTTCCCGCTAGAGATCTTCCTCTGTTTCGATCACGTGTGACTGCGACCGATACTCTTCGTAGATCTTCTGTGCCCAGCGATAGAACCCCTCGTTCGATCCATCGAGGCAGGCCACGAGGTTTCCGGTCTCGTCGTAAGCACCGACGAAGACGTGTTCGTCAAATATTGCGATGCCCAAGCCGATTCGTTGTGAGACATATCGGAGCGTAAATTGATCTAACTCGAGCGCTCTCTGAAAGGCTGATTTATATTCTAGCTTGGAAGTTCGAAGGACGGTTTCGTCGATAATTAGCTCCATGTCCGTTTCCGGGCCGATCACTTCCGCTGCCACTTCGTTGAAGATCCGACTCACGATCGGTGTGATTCCGCGAAAGTGGCTGACGTAGTCTCCCTGTAGGATCTCGACGTACCGATCGATCGCTGCATGCGGGTTGTCTGCTGTCGCTGTCGTAACGGTGAGGTCTGCGAGTGTTCGATTCGAGAGATGACGAACCTGTTCGAACCCATTGGATAGGAAGAGATCCAACTTATCGGCTAGTTTGACTGTCCGCTCGAGCCGATCATACTCGACGAGTACCATCTCTCCAGTCGTCGTAATTTCGTACTGATGGTTCGATTTCCCGATCCAGCCTCGGTCGAGAAACTGAGAGAGGTTTCGTTGGACTGTTTCACGAGCACACGAACACTGTTCTGCGAGTTCGGTCGGACGGAGTGATTTTTCGCTTGTTGCTCGGAGTATCTGAATTCTACTCTCCGAACCAACAAGAAACGAGACTGCTTCGCGTGCGTCCATCGTTACTTCATAGTCGAAGCCATTACATCACCTTTCGGGACTGCCACCACCATGTCGATTTCACTTATTTTGTCGCTCTAACTGCCGACTCGTTCTCGATTATACAACCTGCTTTCCGATCGACTATCCCTTCCGTCTGAGACTCTCAGAAATCATGGAGTTCTAGCGACTCGTCCACCCGTAGCGTGGTGGTGTTGTTAACGTCGCTTACCCGAGCAGACCGAGGTTGTCGATTCGCTCGACGATCTGTTCTACTGCAGTCGCTGCGTCGCTTGTCCGCTTACCACCCGTGATCACGATCTTACCGCTCCCGAACAGTAGGATGACCACTTCCGGTTCGTCCATCCGGTACACCAAGCCAGGGAACTGCTCCGGTTCGTACTCTACGTCCTCCAGTCCGAGACCGATGGCGAGCGCATTGAGGTTAAGGTTGTGACCGAGGTCAGCACTCGAAACAATATTCTGGACCGTAATCTCTGGATCGTCCTCTACGGGGATACTGAGGCCACGAAGCTTATCGAAGATGATCCCGAGCGCCTCGTGGACGTCATCAATGCTTTTGGCACCGGTACAGACGATCTTTCCCGACCGGAAAATCAGCGCAGCTGCTTTCGGCTGTTGTGTTCGGTAGACTAGGCCAGGAAAGTTGTCCGGGTTGAAATCTGCACCCGGTAAGTCCTCTGCGAGCGCTTCTAGGTCGAGTTCCTGACCGATTCCAGTCGATGCGACGACGTTCTGAATCTCAATGGAGTCTGCCGGTGACGTCATTATATACGTTTCCTCACCCCTCATTTATAAACCGATTCCTTATAAAACCGGTTACTCGCGCGCACGTATACAATTTTGATGCTCAAAGTGAAGGTCTGCCTTCGAGATCGTTGAACGACTTGGGCTCCAGACCCTTCTATCGAAGCCACTCTCGCTCGACTATTCGCCAATGACTCACTCGGCCCGCTTGTTTCCAGCCGCATCGGGATCGACGATCTCCTTCCTCCGGATCAATTCGTCTCTCCATCTATGACACATATTCGCATATTTGTTCAAATCGTCCATTATTTTTTGAATATCGAGCAATATCAGTGCTATTAAGTACTACCCACCACTCCGTAGAAATACGCACAAGACGCAGCGTGATTGTGAGCCGGTCACCCCGGTTCACGTTCGCGGACCATGCGGGGTCGTCCCGCACCGAAGCAAATTCAGTGGCTTTATACCACTCCGTTGCTTCGGTTCAGGTCCGAAGGAAATGAGGATTCCACCCCTGCGGTCATGCCGTACAGATGGGATCTGATGTGAGCCTTGGTAGTTCGGTGACACTCGATCGACCGATCGACGTGTCCCGAATTTGGACCACGCAATGCTTTAGACGGAACATACGTCATCGCTTCATCGAAGCGATGTGCGTATTTCCCGCCACCCCCTCACCCACTGGGTGAGGAACATTCCGGTTGATCCTGCCGGAGGTCATTGCTATCGGGGTCCGATTTAGCCATGCTAGTTGTGAGGGCTCAGACCCTCAGCGAATAGCTCCGTAACACGTGGCCAAACTACCCTACAGAGAGTCATAATCTCGGGAAACTGAGGCTAATAGCTCATACGACTCCCACGTTGGAATACCGGGAGTCCGAAATGCTCCGGCGCTGTAGGATGTGGCTGCGGCCGATTAGGTAGACGGTGGGGTAACGGCCCACCGTGCCGATAATCGGTACGGGTTGTGAGAGCAAGAACCCGGAGACGGAATCTGAGACAAGATTCCGGGCCCTACGGGGCGCAGCAGGCGCGAAACCTTTACACTGCACGACAGTGCGATAAGGGGACCCCGAGTGCGAGGGCATACAGTCCTCGCTTTTCTAGATCGTAAGGAGATCCAGGAACAAGAGCTGGGCAAGACCGGTGCCAGCCGCCGCGGTAATACCGGCAGCTCAAGTGATGACCGATTTTATTGGGCCTAAAGCGTCCGTAGCTGGCCACGACGGTCCGTCGGGAAATCCACCCGCTCAACGGGTGGGCGTCCGGCGGATACCACGTGGCTTGGGACCGGAAGACTCGAAGGGTACGTCCGGGGTAGGAGTGAAATCCCGTAATCCTGGACGGACCACCGATGGCGAAAGCACTTCGAGAAGACGGATCCGACAGTGAGGGACGAAAGCTGGGGTCTCGAACCGGATTAGATACCCGGGTAGTCCCAGCTGTAAACGATGTTCACTAAGTATGACACAGGCTACGAGCCTGTGTTATGCTGTAGGGAAGCCGATAAGTGAACCGCCTGGGAAGTACGTCCGCAAGGATGAAACTTAAAGGAATTGGCGGGGGAGCACTACAACCGGAGGAGCCTGCGGTTTAATTGGACTCAACGCCGGACATCTCACCAGCACCGACAGTAGCGATGAAAGTCAGGTTGATGACCTCTACTTAGAGCTACTGAGAGGAGGTGCATGGCCGCCGTCAGCTCGTACCGTGAGGCGTCCTGTTAAGTCAGGCAACGAGCGAGACCCACACCCCTAATTGCCAGCACGATCTTCACGATCGGTGGGTACATTAGGGGGACTGCCAGTGCCAAACTGGAGGAAGGAATGGGCAACGGTAGGTCAGTATGCCCCGAATGTGCTGGGCTACACGCGGGCTACAATGGCTAGGACAAAGGGTTCCAACACCGAAAGGTGCAGGTAATCTCAGAAACCTAGTCGTAGTTCGGATTGAGGGCTGCAACTCGCCCTCATGAAGCTGGATTCGGTAGTAATCGCATTTCAGAAGA
Organism: Haloferacaceae archaeon; assembly: GCA_963715525.1. Taxonomy (GTDB): domain Archaea; phylum Halobacteriota; class Halobacteria; order Halobacteriales; family Haloferacaceae; genus MFD01721-c6. Next base: position 1,954,910 of record OY970248.1, on the reverse strand, counting down.
GTGCGGTGAATACGTCCCTGCTCCTTGCACACACCGCCCGTCAAAGCACCCGAGTGAGGTCCGGATGAGGCCACCATCCGGTGGTCGAATCTGGGCTTCGCAAGGGGGCTTAAGTCGTAACAAGGTAGCCGTAGGGGAATCTGCGGCTGGATCACCTCCTAACGTCCGCGACCCACCCGCACGGGTGGGCGCACCATTCATACACTAACGCATTCGCGTCCACTTCGAGACACCCGTTCGCTCGATCGAGCACCTTAGAACTACCAAGGCTCAGCGCCTCTCGATTCGAGAGGCGCAGTCGGGCCCATAGCTCAGCGGCAGAGCACCTCCTTTGCAAGGAGGAAGCCCTGGGTTCAAATCCCAGTGGGTCCATCGCCGGAGCAGAACCACGAATCGTGTCCCTTAAGTGGGAGACGGAACGACGTTCTGATCCGCAACGAACTGATGCACCATCCCGCGAGAGCGCGGTTGGGAAGGGTTCGACGAACGTGCCTGAGACGCCCTCAGGTCGATTCAATGACGACCGTGTGTACGTGCAATCCAGACACTCACTGGACCCGTTTCAACGGGTTACTAAGGACCGTGACTCACCATGAGTCATAGTCATCAATTCTAGTGAACTGTCCCACTCAGACGGCTACTGTGCCATCTGGTGGATGGCTCGGCTCGAGAGCCGACGACGGACGTGCCAAGCTGCGATAAGCTCTGGGAAGCCGCATGGAGGCTAAGAACCAGAGATCTCCGAATAGGAATCCTTCTAACAATTGCCCTGCGCAATAGGGAACGTCCATAACTGAAACATCTCAGTACGGACAGGAAGAAAAAGCAAACCGCGATGTCGTTAGTAACGGCGAGTGAACCCGACACAGTCCAAACCGAAGCCCTCACGGGCAATGTGGTGTTCGGACTGACTCTCACTCCTCGACCGTCTATCTGAAGTCTCCTGGAACGGAGCGTGAAACAGGGTGACAACCCCGTAAGATAGACCAGTACAGGACGCGTCAGCTCCAGAGTAGCGGGGGTTGGATATCCCTCGTGAATTCCCCAGGCATCGACTGGGAAGACTAAACACTCCTCGAGACCGATAGCGAACAAGTAGCGTGAGCGAACGCTGAAAAGCACCCCGAGAAGGGCGGTGCAAAGGGCCTGAAATCAGATGGCGATAGAACGACGGGGCACACAAGGCCTCTCGAAAAACGAACTAGTTGCGAAACTATAGTAGGAATCGAGAGGAGCCGGTGTTCCGTCGTGCGTTTTGAAAAACGAACCAGGGAGTGTGTCTACATGACGAGTCTAACCGGAGTATCCGGGAAGGCGCAGGGAAACCGATACGAGCGCAGCACTATGTGCGAGGCTCACCGTGTTCAAGCGCGGGGAGTCATGTGGACACGACCCGAAACCGAGTGATCTACACGGGGGCAAGGTGAAGCGTGGCGAAAGCCACGTGGAAGCCTGTTAGGGGTGGTGTCCTACAATACCCTCCCGTGACCCACGTGTAGGGGTGAAAGGCCCATCGAACTCGGCAACAGCTGGTTCCGACCGAAACATGTCGAAGCATGACCTCTGCAGAGACAGTTCGTGAGGTAGAGCGACTGATTGGGTGACCCGCCTCCGAGAGGAGTCGGCCACCCTGTCAAACTCCGAACTTACGAACGTCGTAGAAGCAGGGAATCCGGTATTCCGGGGTAAGCTTGGATACCGTGAGGGAGACAACCCAGAGCCGGGTTAAGGACCCCAAATGTGGACTAAGTGCGATTGAAGTTTGTCTCGAGCCCTAAACAGCCGGGAGGTGAGCTTAGAAGCAGCTACCCTCTAAGAAAAGCGTAACAGCTTACCGGCCGAGGTTCGAGGCGGCGAAAATGATCGGGGCTGAAGTCCACTTCCGAGACCTGGCGGCATCCATCACAGGATGATCCAGTAGGTCGGCATACTGCGCGGGTGGAAGCACGGGTGAGAACTCGTGTGGACCGCGTTGTAACGAAAATCCTGGTCATAGTAGCAGCGAGAGTCGGGTGAGAACCCCGACGACCTTACGAGCAAGGGTTCCTCGGCACTGTCAATCAGCCGAGGGTTAGTCGATCCTAAGTCTGCCCATAACTTGAAGCAGACAAAAGGGCAACTGGTTAATATTCCAGTACTATCACACACTCAACGCCGACGCCGTGGAGTCGGCCGAGCTGGGCCTTCGCCCAGTCGAATCGTCAAAATCCGTGGAAACCGTCACGGTACGAAGCGGACGAACGGCGAAACAGCGCAAGTCGGCTCAATCTAGGGCCCGTGAAAAGGCAGTGTGATACTCGTACCGAGATCCGACACAGGTGCTCAGGCAGAGAAAGCCAAGGTCTGTCGGGACAACCGGCGTTAGGGAATTCGGCAAGTTAGTCCCGTACGTTCGCAAGAAGGGATGCCTGCTTCGGAATGAAGCAGGTCGCAGTGACTCGGACGCTCCAACTGTCTAGTAACAACACAGGTGACTGCAACTCTGAAAAGACGTGTACAGTCACTGAATCCTGCCCAGTGCGGGTATCTGAACACCTCGTACAAGAGGACGAAGGACCCGTCAACGGCGGGGGTAACTATGACCCTCTTAAGGTAGCGTAGTACCTTGCCGCTTCAGTAGCGGCTTGCATGAATGGATCAATGAGAGCGTCACTGTCCCAACGCTGGACCCGGTGAACTGTACGTTCCAGTGCGGAGTCTGGAGACCCCCAAGGGGAAGCGAAGACCCTATAGAGCTTTACTGCAGGCTGTCGCTGAGACGTGGTCGCTAATGTGCAGGATAGGTAGAAGGCGTCACACAGGTACCCGCGCTAGCGGGCCACCGAGCCATCCGTGAAATACTACCCGTTAGTGACTGCGACTCTCACTCCTGGCGGAGGACACCGGTAGCCGGGCAGTTTGACTGGGGCGGTACGCGCTCGAAAAGATATCGAGCGCGCCCAAAGATTTCCTCACTCGGGTCGGAAACCCGAGGAAGAGCGCAAGAGCAAACGGAAGTCTGACAGTGTCCTGCCTAACGAGGGACGCTGACGCGAAAGCGTGGTCTAGCGAACCCACCAGGCCCCTAGATGGGGCCGGTGGCTGACAGAAAAGCTACCTTAGGGATAACAGAGTCGTCACGGGCAAGAGCACATATCGACCCCGTGGCTTGCTACCTCGATGTCGGTTCCCTCCATCCTGCCTGTGCAGAAGCAGGCAAGGGTGAGGTTGTTCGCCTATTAAAGGAGGTCGTGAGCTGGGTTTAGACCGTCGTGAGACAGGTCGGCTGCTATCTATTGGGGGTGCGAGGTATCTGACGAGAACGATCGTATAGTACGAGAGGAACTACGATTGGTTGCCACTGGTGTAACGGTTGTCCGGAAGGGCAGTCGCCGTGCAGCCACGCAACACGGGGTAAGAGCTGAACGCATCTAAGCTCGAAACCCACTTGGAAACGAGATACCACAGGTCACTCATAGAAGATGAGTTCGATAGACTCGGGATGTACGCGTCGAGGCAACGAGACGTTGAGTCCGCGAGCACTAACAGACCAAGCCGCATTCATACATTGAATTGGGGACTGTTCACCAGAACAGTACCCGTTGAAATGGGTTCAGGTGTAATCTGGATTGCACGTACATATCGGTCGATGATCGCAAGATCGTCGAACTATCCAACACTGGTGTCCGGTCACGAGGCCGGCTACGGTTCGATTCCGTCGGTTGGCGTTAAGGCGGCCAGAGCGATAGGGTGACACCCGTACCCATCCCGAACACGGAAGTTAAGCCTATCAGCGTTCTGGTTAGTACTGGAGTGCGCGAGCCTCTGGGAACTTCAGATCGCCGCCTTCCACTCATACTTCATTCATTTTTCAGACATCGCGAGTTACAACTCGCGGTCGTGTTCACACGGTCAACACTCTCCAGTGTCGACTTCGCAGTGCCGATCATATCGACTTCGTATCAATTAGCGACTCTGGTTGAACGCTACTCCTCCATACACGTGCGTTCTCAGATATCTGTATTACCGAGAGCGCTCGCGTCGTCGAAGTTCCGTTTTGAGGTCCATCGGCCGTCGTTCGGCGAGCGTTGCAGCGCGTTCGATCGAGAGTTCGAAGCGTTCGTAGGCGAGTAGTGCACCTTCGAGTAACGGTTGCCGGTCGGTCGCGTCGAAAGCCGTCGGAGACGGCACTCGACGCGCATCCGTCCCCGATTCGAAGACACGCGACGCTACGAGGCAGGCGAGCAGCGATGTGACCCCGACGTGAGTAGTCGTTTCGCTTTCGTTCCACGGATCGTTCTCGTTGGCTTCTGATTTTCCGTCGATTGAGGTCTCGTCCTGATCCGCACGCTCGTCGCGAGCGACTTCGAGTGCACCCGCGAAGGCGACGTACTGCGCCGTTGACGACGACCCGACGAGCGCCCGCTCTAACGCTGCGTTCTGGACGGCGACGAGCGTTCGATCGGTTTTGTTCATCCCTTCGATTCCCATTGGGACTCACACCTGAAAACGTACGCGAGTCGCCGACCGTCACCAGTGTTCGAATCGAATGGCAATCTACGGCCGTGTGTGTCGATGACTGGCAGACGGCGGCCGGGTAGAACGGCTTTTAGCCGTCGATGGACGAACGCAACTAATGAGTTACAAGATCGGACTGGTCGGCAAGCCGTCAGTCGGCAAGTCGAGTTTCTTCAATGCGGCGACGATGAATGACGTACCCGAGGGTGCGTACCCGTTTACGACGATCGACCCGAGCGTTGGGGAGGCGTACGTCCGTGTCGAATGCGCAGCCCCTGAATTCGACGAGACGTGCACACCGAGCGTCGGGTTCTGTCACCACGGAATGCGGTTCGTTCCGGTGAAACTCGTCGACGTTGCAGGGTTGATCCCCGGTGCTCACGAGGGGAAGGGTCTCGGAAACCAGTTCCTCTCCGACCTGAACGAAGCCGACGTACTGGTTCACGTCGTCGACTTCTCCGGTGAAACCGACATCGAAGGTGAGGCGACCGAGGGACACGATCCGCGTAAGGACATCGACTTCCTCGAAGACGAACTCGACATGTGGTATCTGGGCATCCTCGAAAAGGGGATCGAGCGCTATCGGAGCGGCTACGCTGGCGAGGAAAAACACATCGAAGAAGACCTCGCAGAGCAGATGAGCGCGTTCAAGACGAACAAAGACGAGATCAAACAGATCATCCTCTCGCTTGGTCTGTCACTCGACCCGGAGGAGTGGGAACCGTCGGACCGTGAAGACCTCGCCCGCGAGATTCGAAAGCGGACGAAGCCGATGCTCATCGCGGCGAACAAACTGGACAAGCCCGTCGCACAGGAGAATTACGCGGAGATCACAGAAGACCCTGACTACGACCACTTGACGTTCGTGCCGACGAGCGCACACGCGGAGAAGGCGCTCAAGAATGCGGCCGAGGGCGGCGTCGTCGATTACCGTTCTGGCGACGGTGACTTCGAAGTCGTCGGTGATGTGAGCGAGAAGCAGCGCGCCGGACTCGAACAGATCCGCGAGTTCGTCACCGAGTATGACGGAACGGGCGTCCAGCGAGCGCTCGAATCGGCCCTGTTCGACGTCATGGGCGCGATCGCGATCTTCCCGGGGAGTGCGAACGGTTCGAAAGACGAGAAGGGAGTCTTCCGCGATTGCTTCATCCTCCCGTCGGGATCGACGACGGAGGACTTCGCGTATCACCTCCACACCGACATCGGGGACGGGTTACTCCACGGCATCGACTGCCGCGACAAGCGGCAGATCGGTTCCGGTCACGAACTCTCCGACCGCGACGTCGTCGAGATCATCTCGACGAACTGAATTCGCTGAGCTTTCGGTCCGAATTCCAACTGTTGGTAGCGGTTCGTCGATTCGATCTCGGCCAGTCGCTCGCGGACGAACGAGCGCCGGCGTCGTTCGGATTCAACGGTTCGTCGCGAGTCATCGTGTCTACTGTCTGCTCCGGAGTAACGATCGCTCTCCCCACTCGTCGATCTGATATCTCTCACGCGGATTTCCGTCGACTTTTGTCCGTCGGGGTCCCCGTTTCGCTATGGACGAGCGAGTCGACGCGCTTGCCGACGAGCTCCGTGATGCCGAACGAGTCGTGGCGTTTACCGGCGCGGGCGTCAGCACCGCTTCCGGGATTCCGTCGTTCCGCGGTACGAACGGGATCTGGCGGACGCAGTTCGATCCGAACGACTTCCGTATCGGTCGGTTCGAGACTGATCCCGGTGGGTTCTGGAAAGACCGGATCGAGTTGCACGAAGCGATGTTCCCCGGCGACATGGAACCGAACGCGGCACACGTCGCGCTCGCTCGACTCGAATCCGCGGGTGTACTCGATGCGGTGATCACGCAGAATACGGACGGATTGCACCGAGCGGCCGGTAGCGAGAACGTCGTTGAACTGCACGGCAACGCCCAGCGAGTCGTCTGTCGGGACTGCGGTCGCCGCAGCGACGCGGCCCCGGTTCGTGAACGCGTTCGCGAGGGTGACGTCCCACCTCGATGCGCGTCGTGTGGGGGGGTGCCGAAACCGGACGTCGTGTTGTTCGGCGAGCAACTCCCGAGGGCGACGCTTTCGGAAGCGAAGCGACTGGCAGACTCGAGTGACGTCTTCCTCGTGCTCGGGTCGTCACTCACGGTCGAACCGGCCGCGTCGCTCCCACTCCGTGCCGTCGCGGACGGGACGCTCGCCATCGTCAATTTCGATGAGACACCACACGACGACCGAGCGGACCTTCGATTCGCTGCAGACGTGACCGACGTCGTTCCGGCACTCGCTCGCGGTGTCGTCGACTGAGTGATCGGGACGACCTCCCGGCCGTCTAACGCTGTTATCTCACGTTTCCGGGTCGCCGTCCCGATCCGACTCTCGGCGCTTTCGCTTGTTAATATCTCGGGAGTTGAGAACGTATCCGCCGAGGCTGGTGTCTTGACGATTGCTGCCGACGACTTCGAGCCAGCACCACGACCCGTCGGCACGTCGGAAGCGGAGTTCGGCACGGTCCATGACGAATCCTGGCTCCGAAATTGCACTGAGGAAGGTATTCCACGCGGTCTCACGGTCCTCGGGGTGAATGTACTCGAAGACGAACCTGCCGATGAGCGTCTCCGGTTCGTAGCCGAGAATCTGTTCGACCGAAGGACTCTCATACCGGACCATTCCGTTCTCGTCGAGTACGGTGAAAATGTCTGTCGAGTGTTCGATGAGGGCCTGAAACCGTTCTTCGGCGCGTCGTCGTTCGGTAACGTCGCGGACGGAACCCAGGGCGGCGTACTCGCCGCTGTACTGCACCGGCTGGACGCTGAACTCACAGTAGCGAACCTCTCCGTCTTTCCTGATAACGCGGGCGTCGTAGGTCGATGAGACTGGGTCGCCGCGTCGACGACGCGAGCCTAGCTTTCGGAGACGGTCGCGGTCGTCCGGGTGAACGAGACTCCACACATCTAGTTCGTACAGTTCGCTCCGGTCGTACCCGCTAATCTCGGACGTTCGGCCGTTAGCGAAGCGGAATTCGCCGTCCTGATAGATGAAGATCGCATCGTGGGTTCCTTCGACGACCGTTCGGTAGCGTGCTTCACTTTCGCGTAGCGCCCGTTCGGCTCGGTTGTGATGGACGGCGTTGGTGAGTCGGTTGGCGAGGACCGTGTACTGCTCCGTTCCGGTCTCTTTTTGGAGGTAGTCGGTGACGCCCGCCGAGACAGCGTCGCTAGCGATCTCTTCGCTTCCCTTTCCGGTGAAGAGGACGAACGGAATGTCCGAATTCCGTTCTCGAACCGCTCGAAGGAAGCCGAGGCCGTTCATGCCCGGCATGTCGTAGTCGCTGACGATACAGTCGATATCTCCCTGCTTGAGTCGGTCGAGGCCCGCCGTCGCACTCTGCTCTGTGACGACGTGTAAGGACTCGTTAGTGCGTTCGAGATAGAGGGCTGCGAGCGTGGCGAGGTCGTTGTCGTCGTCGACATGAAGAACTCGAATCGGTGTGTCGTACTCCGAATCCGAAGCCCGTTCTTCCAACCTCACCTCGCGCTTATCCATCTATGTAACGTGTCTGATGGATCACGGATATATCTATCCACAAGATATTGACATACCCGTGGTTTTCTGCGCGTATACTTATTAGACGGCCCGGCTTCGGATCGAGCGTGACTACCGACCGATTCAGCGTTTCAGGCCGAACCGCCGTCGTGACGGGATCGTCGAGCGGGATCGGGAAAGCGATCGCCCAGAGCTTCGTCGCCGACGGCGCGAACGTCGTCGTGAGTTCGCGCGAACGGGACCACGTCGACCCGGTCGCGGAGGCGATAAACAGTCGGGACGGCGGTCGGGCTATCGCAGTCGAGTGTGACGTACGGGACCGCGACGCCGTCGACGCGATGGTCGAGGCGACCGTCGAGGAGTTCGGCGGCGTCGACATCCTCGTCAACAACGCGGGTGCCTCGTTCGTGGCTTCGTTCGAGGACATTTCACCCAACGGCTGGGAGACCATCGTCGACATCAACCTCACCGGAACCTACCACTGCTCGCAGGCCGCCGGTGCAGTCATGCGTGAGAACGGCGGCGGTGTGATCATCAACCTCGCCAGCGTCGCCGGTATTCAGGGATCGCCGTACATGAGCCACTACGGTGCGGCGAAGGCGGGTATCGTGAATCTGACGACGACGCTCTCGTACGAGTGGGCCGACGACGGCGTGCGCGTCAACTGTATCGCACCGGGGTTCGTCGCCACTCCGGGTGTCGAATCGCAGATGGGCGTCTCCGCCGACAACATCGAGCGCGACGAGGTGAAGCGCCGAATCGGACTGAGCGAGGAAATCGCCGACATCGCGCAGTTCCTCGCCAGCCCCGCGTCCTCCTATATCGTCGGCGAAACGATCACGGCACAAGGTGTCCCGCCCGTGATGGAGACGCCGGACGTCTGAGGGTCGGGTGGCTGTGCGGCCGTCCCCGCAAGAACTTCCGTCCGACGACGCTTCGTCTCGACCATGCGCGTCAGCGTCATCGGCGGAAGTACGGTCACGGACACGGAGACGAGCACGGCGGAATCGGTCGGTCGGCTGCTCGCCCGAAACGGTCACGTTCTCGTCTGTGGTGGTCTCGGCGGCGTCATGGAAGCCGCGTGTGCTGGGGCCAGTGACGCCGGTGGAACGACCGTCGGGATTCTACCTGGTGACGACCCGAGCGTGGCGAATCCATACGTCGACGTCCCGATCGCGACGGGTATCGGCCACGCGCGAAACGCACTCGTCGTGATGAACGGCGACGCGGTTGTCGCCATCGACGGTGCCGGTGGAACGTGCTCCGAACTCGGGTACGCGGCCGTCTACGACCGCCCCGTCGCCGGACTCGGAACGCACGACTTAGACTGGGTCACTGCCGTCGAGACGCCCGAAGTGGCGGTCGAGTACGTCGAACGCGCCGTCGAGTCGTGTCACCGTCGCTAGGACTGATCGGCGACCGTCTGAATCCATCAGAACTCTTCCCGAGCGAAGACCGCGTCGATCGACGCCGCGAGCGACGTGAGTCGCTGTGCGGAGTCGGTATACTGGAGAATCTTCTGCATGTCTCCGTCGAGTTCGAACTTCCCGCTCATCAGGCCCTGCACGATGTCGATCTCGCCGCGAAGCAGTTCTTCCCAGTTGTCGTTCGTCGCAGAGAGCAAGAATCCGGCGTCGACTCCGTCGGGACTCTCGACGAGTTCCGAACCGGTACAGCGCCCGTCTTCGAGCCCGAGGTAGGCGTATCCCGTGTATCCGGCCCCCGTCTCCTTCATGTAGGTGTCGAGTTGCGTCTTCAGGCTCTCCGGCATCGCGTCGGTGTCGAGGTCCTCGACCGGCATCTCGGTCATCTCGAAGACGATGTCGCCGTCGAAGTTGACGCCCCATCCCTCGCTCATCTGATTGTACAACTCGTCGCCGTTGATCGTCTCCGCGTACCGGGCGAACCACGCTTGGCTCGGGAAGTAGAGCAGCTCACTTGTGTTATTCGATGGCATGGTGTCGGCTCGACCGATACTGCACTGGGTACGAGAATCAACGTTCTCCGTCGCATCGACGGTCGTTTATACTCTCGGACGTCGTTCGTCAGTGTTCCATCGAGAGTCCGTATACGACGCCGAGAAGCCCACCGTACAGAACCCAGACGAGCGCCCCGACGGGATCGAGGTTCGGAAACGGCGCGGTCAGGTTCGTGACCAGGTCGAGTTCGGCCGGTAGCAGGAGTACGTAGCAGACCACGGCAATCGCCGCCCCGTAGCCCAGTCCGAGGGTCGTCGCGGCGACGGTGAGCGCCGAGCGCCGGAGTAACGGGACGAGGATCCGCTGGAGTGTCTCCCGTTGACTCGAAAGCAGTATCATCCGGTGGGCGAACGGCCCGACCGTCCGCGAGAGCAGTTCTGTGAAGAGCGCAGCGAACACCGCACTCGCCGCGAGCAACACCAGCCATCCGACGCTGTAATCTCCGCCGACCGTCCGACCGATCGCAGCGACGCCGAGATTCCGGCCGGTCAACTCCAGGAGGAGACCGATCGCCAACGCACCGGCGATCGCCCCCAGCGCTGCGGCGCGTGCCTCCTCGTTCGAGAGGGTGAACCGAGTCCGGAGTCGCGTCGACATTCGTTCCTCTCGACTATCGAAGCGACGCTCGATGAACGCAGTGCATCGCATGACTGGCGGCTTTTGTGGACGATCGGCCGTCCCTCGGCTTCGCGCTTAGGCTTCGTTCGCGACTCAATCGTTTCCCGGTCGCTCGTCGTCGTCGCGGAGTCGCTTCTTGTCCGTCTTCCCGATCGCCGTCAACGGGATCTCGTCGACGAACTCGACCGAATCCGGAAGCGCGTGTCTGGCCACTCGACCTTCGAGATGGTCACGAACGTCCGCCGCCGTCAACTCGCCGTCGTAGTTCGGGGCCAGTTCGACGTACACCTTCACGCGTTCGCTGCCGGGTCGCTCCGGATCGGGGACGCCGACGGTCGCCGGGCGCTTGATTCCGTCGTGGTCGTAGAGCGCGTCGTCGACCGTTTCGGAGTAGACTTTCAATCCGGAAACGTTGATCATGTCCTTCACTCGGTCGACGACGTAGAACCGACCGCGGTCGTCGATCCGGACGACGTCGCCGGTGGCGACGAACCCGTCCGGATCGAACGGCGAGGGTTCTTCGCCCAAGTAGCCGAGCATTCGCTGTGGGCCGTCGACGTACATCTCGCCCGCCAATCCCTCGCGCGTGGCCCTGCCGATCGAGATCTCCTCGCCGGAGTCGACGTCGACGAGTTTCACGTCCGTGTCCGGAACCGGGACGCCGATCGTCGGGGCGTCGAAGCCGCTCTCTTCTCCCTGCTCCCCGCCGATCATCAACTGGTAGATCCCCCGGATATCGAAGTGCGTGATCGGCGACATCTCCGAGAGGCCGTACCCCTGCGAGACGCCGGTGCTCCGTCGGCCGAACCCGGCTTTCGTCTCGCTGGCGAGGGGCGCGGAACCCGAGACGCCGATGACGTCGGCTTCGAACTCGTCGTCGACGAGTTCCATGTACTGCGTCGGCACGCCGAGCATGAGCACCGGGCCATATTCCTCGACGAGTTCGGTCACGAGGTCCGTGTTCCGCGGATCGGGGACGAGGAGCACGTCGACGGGAAGCGAGAGCAAGGAGTGAGCGACCGAGTAGCCGTAGGCGTGGTAGATCGGCAGCGCGAGCACCGCGGACTCGCTCCCGCGGAGCATCATTGCCAGTTGTGACATGCTCGCGACCCCCTGAAGCGCGTTCGCGAGGACGTTCCGATGCGAGAGCAGACACCCCTTCGGTCGGCCGGTCGTTCCGCCGGTGAACAGAATCGTGTGGACGTCGGTTTCTACGTCGAAATCGACCTCGGGCGGGTCGGCTCGCGTCTCGTCGACAACCCGCCGAAGCCACTCGGCGTCCGGCAGGTCGTCGTGGGTCGGGGGATCGGCCGAGTAGTCGTCGATCTCGGTCAAGAGGAGGTGATCGACGCCGAGTTCGTCTCGAAGCGAGACGAGGAGTTCCCGGTGTTCCGCGTTGCCGATGAGCACCTGCGGGTCGCTCTGCCCCAGTCGATACCGCAGGTCGTCTTCCGCATCGAGGAAGTCGTTGGGGACGTGGACGCCACCCGCGCGCGTGATCGCGTGTTCGGCGACGAGAAACTGGACCGAAGTCGGGAGCACGGTCGCGACTCGGTCGCCCTTCTCCACGCCGCGCTCGCGGAGCGCCGTGGCGAGTCGGTCGACGTCGTTCTGAAGATCGGGATAGGTGAACTTGCGCCCGTGCTGTACGACGCCCGCCCCCGGAAACTCTGCGGCAGCGTCCGCGACGATACTGTGGACCCGGTTCTTCCGGGTACGGTCGGAGCGATTCGGAAATACCGAACTGCTCGTACTCTCGAACCCACGGTCGCTCCGTTCGTTCCATGCGTGACACTGTGACTAGCACCCGGTAAACCGGCCTGCCGTCTATGAGAGGGGATTCAAGCGGACGGTGACGTCGAGTGCGATGCTCGTCGGCCGATCGGAGTTCGGTCGCGGCCGAGCGGTCGCCGCCGTCGGTCGCTCGTACGACCGTCGCCGAACGAACACTTACACCGTCTGGCGAATACTTAAATAGCCTCTCATCCGGTGAACAACCCACTTGCTCGGTTCGAGCGTCTCGGTAGGCATGGATTTGGGACTCGACGGTCGGACGGCGCTCGTCACCGGCGGCGGTGGGCGAATCGGTGAAGTCGACTGTAAGACGCTGGCCGCGGAAGGCGCGGAAGTCGTCGTCCTTGACGTGGACGCCGACGGCGCAGAGCGAGTCGCGGACGAAGTCGAGGAGCGGGGAGGCGATGCAGTCGCGGTCGAGTGCGACCTGACCGACCGTGACGACGTCGAAGCGGTCGTCGCCGACGTCCGCGAGGAGACCGGCGGCGTCGACGTCCTCGTCAACAACGCGGGCATGGTCGATGCCCGCGCGAAGATGGCCGATTACGACGACGACGTCTGGGACCGCGACGTGGCCGTCAACCTGACCGGCACGTACAACGTGACCCGAGAAATTTTCCCCGCCATGTGCGAGCGCGGGTGGGGTCGTGTCGTCAGCATGAGTTCGATGGCCGGGTGGTACGGCGGTTACGGCCAGGCCTCCTACTCGGCGACGAAGGCCGCGCTCGTCGGACTCGGGAAGACGCTGGCGCTCGAAGGCGCACAACACGGTGTCACGTCGAACGTCCTCGCTCCGAGCATCGTCGTCGGTGCGCTCGCAGACCTGCCGGTCGACCAACTGAAGCAGGTCGACGAGCAGTTCGGCCGGATCGCCGAGGCGACGCCGATGCGCGAACTCGGGAGCGAGGAGGACGTCGCCAGCCTCGTCGCCTACCTCGCAAGCGAACAGGCCAACTACGTTACGGGACAGGTGATCGGCGTCACCGGCGGCGTCGATCTCTTCACGTTCTGATTTCTGAACTCCCGCGTTGGCCACTACAGTTATATAATAATTTTTCCTACATTCACGGAATGCGTTACGTCACGTTCGTTCTCATTCCGGACGAAGGTGGTCTCCACCCGATCGACCAGGCGTTGGCGGACGAGCCAACCGTCGAACGGGAACTGCTACACGAGATCAGTCTCCTGAACGACGGCACCGCGATAACGATCTATCAGTTGAACGGCGACGTTGACACAGTCGAGCGGGTCCTAGACGAGTGCCCTGAGACGCTAGCGACGAACGTCTCCGAGACGCGCGACAGCGTCCACGCGTACGTCCACTTCGACCCGAACGAGACCATAGAGCAGCTCTTGCAGATTCCGCTAGACTACGAACTCATCGTGGACACGCCGCTCGAATTCACCGACCGCGGCGGACTTCGACTGACCGTCATCGGTGACGAGGAGATGGTCAGACGTGCGATTCCGGAGATACCGTCGCCGCTCCGTCCCAAACTGGAACAGACGGGTGACTACGAACCCGTCGACGACCGACTCTTCTCGTTGCTCACCGCGCGCCAACAGGAAATCCTCCGGACGGCGGTCGAACACGGGTACTACTCCGTCCCACGGCAGGCGACTCACGAGGATCTCGCCCGCGAACTCGGTTGTTCGCCGGGAACCGTCGGTGAGCACCTCCGGAAAGTGGAGGCGACGATCCTCACCGAAGTCACTCCCTGAGCAGGTCTGCCGCCGAACTCGAACCGATCCGTCAGCCCCTGTATCTCCGCCGAGTCTGTCGATCTCCTCATCGCTCCTATATAAACCACCACACATGCGACGAGTCAGACCCATCGACGTTCCCCCGAAATGAACGGATACGAGCGCTCCCGGAACTCCCGGCGTGAGTACCGGGCGCACGTGGTGAGACCAATGTCAATGGACGAGAATCTGATGCAGCGGATCGAATCGACGGCCGAACAGTCCGACGAGGAACTCGAAGCCGAACTCCCGGATCTCTTAGAAGAGATCGACGGGAGAGAGAAGGAACTCGTCCGCGAACATCCCGAGGCCTTCGCGCGAGTCATCGAGCGGATGGAGCGGATGGACACGGCCTCGTTCGTCGAGGACAACCCACAGACTGCAGACCAGTTCCAGGAACTGCTCTGGAACGGCGTGGAGGTCATCGTCGAGGAGAGCCCTGAGGTACAGGAGCAGATCAACGACGACATCACCGTGAACTTCTCGGCCACGGACTGCCAGATGGACGGGCACCTCGAAATCGACGAGCGTGAGAAGACGATGACCGGCGGTGCGGGCACGCTCGACGATCCGATCCTCGAGATCACCGGACCCGCGGACACGCTCGTCGGACTCATCAGCGGGAACGTCGATCCGATTCAGGGCTTCATGCGGCAGCAGTATCAGATGGACGGCCCGGTCCACAAGGGGACGAAACTCGCGCCGGTGATGAACAGCGTCGCCGAGCAGCTCCCGAACTGATGCGACTCACCGACGACCAGCGGGCGTTCCGCGCTGACCTCCGCGAGTATCTCGACGAGAACATCGATCCTATCGTCGACGAGAAAGATCGGAACGGGCCGATCTCACGCGACGACCTGCTGGGCTATCTCGGCGACCTCCGGGAACTCGGCATCGGCTTCGACCCCGAGACCGCCGAGAACTACTTCGGCGACCTGATGCGCTACGTCATCACCTCCGAGGAGATGAGCCGCGTCTGGCCCAGCCTGAACGTCGCGCTGAACATGTCGTTTCCGGCGCTGTTCGTCCGGTGGGCGGGCGGGGAGACGCGTGACGCCATGCTCCCGAAACTCGAAGCCGGGGAGTGCATCGGTTGTCTCGGCGTCACCGAACCCGAAGGCGGGAGCGACACCGCACGGCCGCGGACGACCGCCCGGAAGGAGGGCGACGAGTTCGTGATCAACGGGCAGAAGACGTGGGTCGGCAACGCTCAGATCGCCGACGTGGCGCTCGTCGTCGCCCACGACGAGCACAACGACTCGCAGGACATGTTCATGGTCGACCAGGAGACCTCTCCCTTCGAGACCGAGGAGTTGCAGAAACTCGGTTGGAAGGGCGTTCCGAACGGACGCATCTATCTCGACGACGTGCGCGTCCCTGAGGAGAACGCGCTGTCGAACATGTTCAGCAACGCGATCATGGCGGGCAACGACATGTCGGACATCGTCCCGTTCCCCGAGAGCGTCACGCAACTGTTCTTCGAGCAGAAGCCGCTGAACGCGACGTTCTCGTTCATGCGAACCGGGATGGCGTTCATGGCCGTCGGTATCATGCAGGCCGCGTTCGACGAGGCGCTCGCCTACGCACAGGAGCGCGAGACGTTCGGCGAACCCATCGGGCAACACCAGTTGATCCAGGAGAAACTGTACGACATGAAGTGTAACCTGGAATCGTCGCGCTGGCTCTCTCACCGCGTCGTCGAACTCCTCCAGGAGGGCGATCCGGACGCCCGCATGATGTCGTCGCTGGCGAAGGGATACACCTCGGAACGATCTGTAGAGGTGACCTCGGACGCGATTCAGGTGTTCGGCGCGGAGGGGCTCAAGACCGACAACCGTCTCGAACGCTACTACCGCGACGCGCGGACGATGCCGATCCCCGACGGCACGACGGAGATCCAGAAGCTGATCGTCGGCAAGGAGTTGACCGGGCTCTCGGCGTATTGAGCGGACCTTCGGCGTCGCCTGCGGGTCGTCGGTCCTCTCGACGTTTCGAGCGGGAAACGAGCGACGTCGACGGTTCCACCGTAACCGACTCTGTCGGCGTCGGAGGACGCGGCCGCGAAATTCATCGATCGGTTACATATAGTGTGCCGTCTACTCTCCGCCGATGCCCTCCAGATTCGACCGTGCGATCGACGTGACGCGTGACTCACTACCACTCGCTGCCGTTCCGATCGCGGCGTCTCTCCTCTCGCTCTCGAAGGTGACTCGCGCACTCGAAGCGGGTCCCGGGATCGGTGCCTCGTTTCCGTTTCCGATGGGGCTCCCGACCCTGTGGACGTACGTTTCGCTCCCCGGTGGAACCGGGAGCGACTCGGTCACCGGCCCGCTCTCGCTCGTCCTGTTCGTCCCGCTGTTTCTCGTCGGCTTGCTGATCACGTCGGCTCTCGAAGCCGGATTTCTCGGCTCGCTCTCGGGCCGCGCGACGGATAATCCGACGGCGTTCGGCGAGAACGTCATGTCGTTTACGCTCCGCATGGTGGGCGTGAACCTCGTTCAGTTCGTAGTCGTTTTGATCGCACTTCCGCTGGTCTTCTTCCCACCGCTCGCGATCCTGGTTCTCCTCTTCGTGACGTATTTCGTCTACGGGCTTCCCTTCGAAATCGTCGTCCACGATACCGGCGTCCTGACGGGCCTCAACGCCACGGTGAGCCGTGCGACCGACGGCGGTAGCTACGCAGCGTTCGGGATCGCACACCTCGTCGTCGGTACCGTCGGCTCGTTCTTCCTCACGGGACTCGTTCGAAACGGCGGTCTCGTCGGAGTCCTCATCGGAGCCCTCGTCGTCGCCGTCCCGTCCGTCTTCGTCGCTTCGTACGGGATACTCGTCTTCTCCGAGTACGACGAGACTCGTGGTCCGACCCCCGTCGTCGAATAGAGCGACGCCGGCCGAGACCGACCCTAGAGACTCGCGAGCGTCGGATCGGCGTGTCGACGCTCAGCCGATCGCCGAGCGGTCACCGCCACCGATTCGAGCGTCGGCGGTGAGGGCGGCCGCGGCGACCAACAAGCACAGCGTCGGGAGCGCGAAGAGCCACCCGATGCTGAAGACGCCGAGTACCGTGACTCCGGCACCGACGACGCCGACCGCCGTCGTGACGTACCGATGGCCCGTCCAGACCGCAATCGCGCCGATGACGACGAGTCCGAGGAGGACGAGCGCCCAGAAGAACAGCACCGGGGCGTTCCCGTCGGTGCTGCCCCAGAGGTAGTCGATCCCGGCCTCGCATCCGTGAGTCACCGTGTGCGTGGTCCCGCTCGCTCCACCGCTACTGCTCGCGGCGCCGCTCGACGACTCGCTCGTCCAGCAGGACATCGGGCCGAACGCACCCATCAGCGTCAGAAACCCGAAGACGCCGAGCAGGACGGATAGTGCGGACGTCCCGCGTGCGACGCGTCTGGGGGTGAGTGTGGGAACCATTCGTATGATTTGGCTGTCTCAGGGCAAATAGATTGTCTCGTCGAGGCGTGGCTTCGCTCGGAGACGGCCGGAAGGAGATCGAAATCGCGACTGAGACTACTCGAAAGTCCCACTCAGCGACGGCTGGTCGGCTGGCCATCGTTCATCAAAACGGTGCCGTCGGGAACTAATCGCGGAACGGGGGTGAGGTGTTTCTTCCCGCTCTTACCACGTGCCGTGGAACGTGTCGAACTTCAGCGAGTCGAGCGGTTCGTTGCCGACGGCGATCTCGTACTCGTGGGGGGTGAGCATCGGTTTGTGGAAGCGCGGGCCGTCGTCGGTCGTGATGCGCGGACACCCGGTGTTGACGAAGGCGTCCATGTTGAAGTTCCGGAGTCGGTCCGGCGTCACCTCGTCCATCGTGATCAGGTAGGCGTTGTCGTTGTTGTCGACGATCTCCTGGGCTTTCTCCCAGCGTCCCTGCCCGATCTTCGTACAGAAGATGACGCCCCACTTCTCGGCGTCCATGGCCCGGTGGACCGCGCCGAAGCGCTGTTTCAGGAACTTCTCGGCGTCGGCGACCTTCACGACGTTGTTGACGGGGTCGGCGATGACGACGTTCTTCTCGGGATGTTCCATCGCCAGTCCGAGCGGGTGGAACTTCCCGCCGCCGACGTAGAGCACCTGATCGGCGTCGATGTCGGCGGAAGCGTAGTTACAGCCGAGGACCTGCCCCTCGTGGGTGAGCCTGTCGTCACCCTTCCGAGTGTGGACGACGTAGTCGCGGTCTTCGAGCCAGTCGACCATCTCGCCGAAGCGGTTCATGTGTTGGGCCGTCGTGACGAGGCCGACGTCTGGGTTCTCCGCCGGGTCGTCGAGTTCGTCGAGCGACTCCTCCATGATCGGGAAGGGGTCGACGTTCGAGAAGAGCGGCACGTAGATGATCTTGTCCGACTCCTTCATCGGCGAGTGACCGAAGTGGACGAACACGTCCGTCCGTCGCATCAGGTAGGTGTCTAAGTCACACGCGCCGTAGCAGGGTTGTCCCGAGAGCATGAACGTCACGTCGTCGGGCGCGAGTTCGCGCAGGTCGTCGGCGACGGCCGGGCCGCGGCGCTTCAGTCCCTCCGGGAACTGGAGGCCGACGCGCTTTGCGTCGCGTTCGTCGATGGCCTCCAGAATGCGCTCCATCTCGTAGTCCCACTCACGGTCGTGCTTGAGAGACATCCCCGTGTTTCTGAGGTCTCCCTCCGAGTACGACTCTTGGCTCATTGACCCGTCCTAACCAGTCGGGACGTTTAACGTCGGCGTTTCACCTGCCGAGCATGTGGTACCGTCTCAGAGCACTGTTCTCGACGTACTGGCTGACATCGTGGCGGTCAGGTCGCCGTATCGTTCGCTCGTGCCGCCGTGTCGGTTGCGGTCACTCGGTGGAACGTCCGCCCCAGACCCGTCGTCCCGGACGTCTTCGTCGTCTCCGTATCCTTCGAACTGCCGTGGACGTTCGTCCCGTTGATCTCCGACTCGTTGACAGTTCGGCCCTGCATCGACGACTCGTTCAGCTTTCCTCGCACCGCCTTGTACCATCCCGGCGGCGAGACGGTCGTACTGCCCACGTCGGTGACGGTGAACCCGGAGTCGTATCGGGTTGCAACGCTCCCGTTCGGAAACTGTTCGACCTGGCGGTACTGCAGATCAAATCGAGAGACGAACCCGGATCCGTTGACGACGGCGACCGCTCGGTAGTCTCGAATCGAGACTGATCCCGATGCGAGCGACTTCGGCGGGTCGGTGACGACGATTCGGTATCGCGTCTCGCCATCCTGCCCGATGGGCGTTACGATCGCATTCGCGTCGCTCATGTATTCCACGAGTCGCCACTCGGTGTCGTCGACTGCGTTCCGCGGTTGGAGCAGGACTCTGGAGTACTTGGTTTGGTTCTCGGAGACCTGCCGGGTGTACAAGCGCGTCCCGTCGGCGTAGGTTTCGAACTGTCTCCCGATCGTGCTTCCGCTCGATCGGTTCGTCGTCAGGGTCGACTCGCTCAGGTAGTGAGTCGCGTTCTCGACGCGTAGGCGAGAACTCGATGTCGGTACGTACTCCTCGATGCCCTCGCTCCCGCCGACCTGTCTGCCGCGAGCGTGGGAGACGACCTGATACGACCGATTCGAGAGGAATGCGGCCTGCGCCGCCGCGAGTGCCGATCCGTTGACGTGCCCATCCGTGACGCCCGGCGGATAGGCCTGCGAGATGCCCGAGCCACTCACCGCGCCGACCGAGAAGTTTCCGGACGTGTTGCCGCCGGTCGTGTTGTAGTCGACCGAACCGCCACCACCGCCCAGCACGCCGTTCGGACCCAACGGGTTGACACCGGCCGCAGTCGCCCCGGCGACGACGACGAGCAGGACGAGCACGAGCGTCGAGGCACGCTCGATCAGAGCGGCCGAACTGAAGTCGAAGCGGCCGGCTTCGCGGCTCTCGTCGCCGCCGGATCGGGTCGCCGCTCGCGTCGGTGGCGCTGCCGGTTCGCCGTCGTCGATCGGACGGTCGAAGTACTCCCGGAACAGTCGGTCGGCGTCGTCGCGGTCGATCCCGTAGAGTGCCATCGACCGCAGGTCGTTCGGGCCGACGTATCCCACACCGCGTTCGGCGGCCGCGTTCGTCGCCCGCCCGTCGCGGTCGACGACGACGTCGACCCCGTCGGCTTCGTCGAGTCGCGGTTCGATGCCTCGAAGCCGTCGACGAACGACCGGGAGCAGTCTCCGCGCGACGTCACCGTCGGTTGCGACCAGTACGTCTCCGTCGCGTGTCACGCCCCATCCGCGGGCGTCCCAGAGGGCCGCGACGTACGATCCGAAGGCATCGCGGTCGAGTGTCGAGAGGAGGGCTGCGAACGCGTCGTGATCGGGGACAGCCATCGTTCCGGGTTCGTCTCGACGCGACTATAATGTCGTCGTTGCTCGATTCACCGTCTCGGCGACGTCACCCTGGTTCGGCAATTCTAAACCCGTTCGGTCCATATCTGCCGGCGTGAGTACCGAAAGCACGTCTCTCGAAGCGCTCGGAAGCGACCTCGGCGAAGCGATCGCTCGGACGCCCGAATATCGTGCCTTCGAGGAGGCCAAGGAAGCCGTCGAGAACGACGAAGAAGTCCAGCAGCGGATCGCGGAGTTCGAGCAACAACGCGAGGAGTTCGTCTACG
This sequence comes from Haloferacaceae archaeon, assembly GCA_963715525.1. Lineage (GTDB taxonomy): Archaea > Halobacteriota > Halobacteria > Halobacteriales > Haloferacaceae > MFD01721-c6. The sequence goes on along the minus strand of OY970248.1, from coordinate 1,934,142 downwards.
CGACGCAGATCGGTCAGCGTACGGACGGTGACTACGAGGCGATTCAGAACGCTCAGCGGGAACTCCACGCGATGGAACCGATGGCCGAGTACCTCGAAGCCCAAGAGCGGATGCGAGAACGGCTCGAAGCCATCAACAAGGCAATCTCGGAACCGCTCGTCGTCGACTTCGGCGGCGAAGCTGGCGGCTGTTGCCAGGACTAAGCGGGTCGCTTTTCCGTTACGTCGTCACCGTCGTCTGATTGTCGACCACGACCGACGTCGCTCCTCGCGTTCCACGCAACCGCTGTCGAGCGTCGTTCAGCCATGACGGCTGAGATACGGTCACGTTACCGACATCGGTAACTCGAAACGAAAGTCGGGTCGAGTCGACGACCGCCTGCCCGTTCGAGCTACCGACCGTCGAGTATTCGACGTCCAACCGGGAGACGAATCCCGAACCGTTGACGACCGCGGTCGCTTTGTAGTGCATCAGCGGTCCGAGGATACGGACCGCCTTCGGCGGACTCGCGACGACGATCCGGTATCGACCGTCGCTCCCGGCGATCGGTGTCACCGTCGCACTCGACTTGCCGAGGTAGTACCTGATCGATGTCGCCGTCGACACCAGCGGCGTGCTACTCACTTCTCTCGGGCGCTTCTGGTAGCTCGTCTGAGTCGCGTTGTCGGTCGAGTCGTTGCTCATCGTCCGTTTGAACCAGTAACTCCCGTTTGCGTACTCCTCTATTCGTCTGTGATGTACGACTCCGCTATCGCGGCTTGTGTCGTTCACTCTCCCGAAAAACGACGTTCGATTCTCTCGGTACACTCTCTCGCTGTCGTCCCCTCGCGTCAGATTCCCGCCCGTTCGCAACTCGGAGTCGCTGACGAACTGCACCTCGTACGACCGATTTTCGAGAAGGACGACGTGCGCCTCGGCCAACGCCGACCCGTTTACGCCGGTCTCTGAGACGCCCGGCGGGTAGGGCTGCAAGACGCTCGATCCGCTCACCGCGCCGACAGAGAAATTCCCGGAGTCGTTGCTGACGGTCACGTTGTTACCGATCGATTCGCCGCCCCCGAATAGACTCCCCGGACCGAGCGGTTTGACGCCGAGGGCGGTCGCTCCGGCGACGACGACGAGCAAGACCAGCACGAGCGCTGAACCGCGTTCGACCAGTACGGCCGAATTGACGTTCGGGCGACCGTTCGCCTCGTCGTCTCCCGCAGCCGACCCAACCGCCGTCCCTACTGGTGGACGTGGTGGCTCACCGTCATCGACGGGACGGCCGAAGTACGTCTCGAACAACTGCTCGGCGTCGTCGCGGTCGATCCCGTACAGTACCATCGACCGTAGGTCGCTCGGGGCTACGTATCGCACGCCGCGATCGGCACCCGAATCAGCCGCCCCTCCGTCGCGGTCGACGACGACGTCGATGTCCTCGCCGTTAAGCTGCCTACTGACGCTCCGAAAGCGACGCCGAACGACGGGGTAGAGGTGCAACCTCTCGCCGCTGTCGGTCGCGACCAGTACGTCGCCGTCGCGTGTGACGCTCCACCCGCGGGTGCGCCAGAGGTCGGCGACGAACGAGACGAACGCGCCGCGGTCGAGTGTCGAGAGGAGATCGGCAAACGCGTCCGGAGATGGGACGGCCATCGCTTCGGATTCGTCTCGTACGGCTAAAGTATCGACGTCAGTTCACTCTCATTTCGGTGTCACGTAGTCGTTCGATTCCTGACTGTGACGTTATCTCTGTTCGAACTGTTGTCCAGTCTCCGCCGCGCGTCTTTGTACCAGTGCCGCGGCCAAGAGGGCCATTGGGGGGCGGAAAACTGGGTCGTCCCGACGTCGTAGAAGCGGTACGTGAAGTTCTGCCGACGGACGGTTTTCCGCATGCCCGAATTGTACACTGCGGTGTAGTTGAGTTCGAACCGTGAGACGAACCCGGACCCGTTGACGATTGCGACCGCTCGGTAGTGTGTTATGTTTTTCGCGATTCCGTCCGGAGGGTTCCGAACGACGATTCGATACCGCCGGTGACCCCGCTGGGTCGGCGTCACCGTTGCGTTCGTATCTCCGAGGAATTCCCGGAGGAAGACGACCGGCGTCCTGACCGGCGTACTGTTCGGTCCCTCCGGGTACTTTCGATACTCCGTCTCGTTCGATCGGTTCGAGCGCCTCCCGCTGATCACCTCGTTCCCGGTCCCGTACGTAACGATCTGTCTGAGACTTACGTTTCCTGCTGTTTCGACCGTTTCGTTCATGGAGCCCGTGAATCTCGTTCGATTCGTCGCCCAGTTGGTCGATTCGATGTGAGTGATTCGTCGTGGTTTCGTTCCGTTCTCTCGTGATTTTGTCCCGCCGCCGGGCCGCGAGTCGATCGACTGGACGGCGCGTAGTTTGTACGAACTGTCCCCGAGCGCGGCGACGTGCGCTTCGGCCAACGCCGACCCGTTGACGTGATCCTTCGAGACGCCCGGCGGGTAGGGCCGCGAACGACTGACCGCGCCGACGGAGATGTTTCCGGACGCGTTGCCGCCGCTCACATTGTAGTCGACGGACGAACTGCCACCACCGAACGTCCCACTCGGACTGAACGGGTCGACGCCGAGGGCCGTCGCGCTGGCGACGACGAGGAGCAAGACGAGTACGAGCACCGAACCGCGTTCGAGCAGGACGGCAGAATCGACGTTCCAGCGATTCACACCACTGTCACCGGCTGTCTCGTCCGATTCGACCGCTGCCCGCGTTGGCGGCCGCGCCGGTTCGCCGTCGTCGACGGGGCGGTCGAAGTACTCGCCGAACAGTCGGTCGGCGTCGTCGCGATCGATCTCGTAGAGGATCGACGATCGGAGGTCGCTCGGACCGACGTAGCCAACTCCACGGTCGGCTACCGCCTCGGCCGCGCGTCCGTCGCGGTCGACGACCGTCTCGACCCCGTCGTCTCGGTCGAGCGACGGGGCGACCCCCCGAAGCCAGCGGTGGACGACGGGGAGCAGTCGTCGGGTTTCGTCGTCGTCACTCACGATCAGTACGTCTCCGTCACGCGTCACACTCCATCCGCGGGCGCGCCAAACGTCGGCGACGAACGAGACGAACGCGTCTCGGTCGAGTGCCGACAGGAGGTCCGCGAACGTTTCGGGGGCGGGGACGGCCATCACTCACAATTCGTGTCTGGCCACTAAAATTTCACCGCCGCGAACGAATCGACGACCGTCCAATCGTCGTGCTCGTCCGGCCTCTGCGAATTCCCGCATCCGTCACACTCATGGGGTCACTCACCGGGACCTAACACATGGCGAGCGTGTTGCTTCCGACGAGGGTCTGGGGGTCGGCTTGCGAGCAACTGTCGACGCAACTCGGCGACGACGACGAGTTGCTGGTCGTCTGCGACTCGCCGTCGGACCCGGTCGCCAGTCACGACCCGCCCGAGAACGTCGAGATTCTCGTCGCTGGCGAGCCATCGGGCTGTTCGGGGAAAGCCAACGCCCTCGCGTGCGGACTCGAACGCGCTCAGTACGATCGGCTCGTCTGGACGGACGACGACTTCGACCACGCCGACGACTGGCTCGCGCGCATGAAAGCGGCCGGTGAGGAACACGGCGTCTTCACCGAAGTTCCGATCTTCCTCGGCGACGGTGCGTGGCTCCTGCTCGAACCGGCGTTCCTCACGCTGGGGTCGCTCGGAATGTACCTCGCCGGAAAGACGTGGGGCGGTGGCGTCACCTTCTCCAGGAGCGACGTAGACGTAGGCGCGCTGATCGACGACCTCCGGCGAACCGTCAGCGACGACGGCCTGCTCTCGACCCGCGTCGACGCCGCCGTCGACCGCACCGCGACCGAGTTCGTTCGAGTCGACGGGAGCGTACGAAGCGTCCGCGAGCGACTCGTCAGGTTCGTCAAGGTCGTCAATTTCTCGACGGCGGGGAACGGCTCGCTCTCGTTCGGACTGCTGACCCTCTTTGCGGTCGGCTGTCTCGCGTTCCCGCTCGCCGGCGTCGCGCTCACGACTGCACTGGCAGTGGTCGTCTACACCTTCTTCGACGTTCGGCGGCCGACTGCCCTCCTCGCGTTTCCGTCGTTCGTCCTGCTCCCGCTCTTCGTCCTCTACGGCACCGTTGCACCCGAGTTCGAGTGGGGCGGTCGACGCTATCGGTGGCGCTCGATGTTCGACGTGACCGTGGTCGAGTGAGTGTCCGGGCTCTGTCGTCGCCGTGAGGCCGCACCGACCGCGAGTTTATATCCGATACCGCGACCAGACGCCCTATGTTGGCCATCGCGGGCGGCAAGGGCGGCAGCGGCAAGACGACGACGACACTCGGACTCGCGGCGGCGCTCGACGGTTCGACGCTCGTCGTCGACGCCGACCGAGACATGCCGAACCTCCACGCGCTCGCGGGTGTCGACCGCGAACCGACGCTGGCGGCGGTGCCGGGGACAGACGCCGATTCCGCTTCGAATCGCACGGTCGACTTTCGGACAGTCGCACACGACGCACCGAACGTCTCCGACGTGTCGGTGCTTCCCGCGCCGAAGATCGATAGCGACGCGGCGATGACGCCGTTGCTCGAACGATTTCGGGCAATTCGAACGCCGACGCTCGTCGACTGCCCTGCCGGTGCGGGCCCCGACGCCGCGACGCCGATTCGCGTCGCCGACGGCGTCCTCCTCGTCTCGCCGCTCTGCGTGGCCGCCCTCCGCGACGCTGCGAAGACAGCGGCGATGGCACGCGCGCTCGGAACGCCCGTCGTCGGCGCGGTGTTGACGCGAACGCGACTCGCTCCCGACCGAATCGAGGACGTGCTCGGCTGTCCGGCGCTGACCGCCGTCCCCGAACGACCGCCGCCGGTGCTCGATGCGGCCGTCGTGCGGACGGCGTACGCGCGGCTTGCGGCCGAACTGTCCGCGCAGGAAGACCTATTATGATTCGGAACTGAACCCTTCCCCATGGCCAACCGGCTACCGACTGGAATCAGCGTCCTCGACTGCCAACTCGGCGGCGGCATTCCGTCCGGTAGCATCGTTCTCCTCTCTGCGACGCCCGCCAGTCAGTCCGAACTGTTCCTCTACGAACTGACGGCCGCTCGCGGCACGCTCTACCTGACGACGGTCCGCTCGTCGACGGCGGTTCAGGACGCCCTCGACCGCAGCACGACGCGAATCGGCCGTCCGACCATCCGCGACATCGGCGGCGACGCACCGCTCGATCACGCGAACCGGCTCATCGGTGCGCTCCCGGAGGGTGCGAACCTCATCATCGACGTCGTCGACGTACTCGAACGGCGAAACGAGGCGCGGTACCGGAACTTCCTGAACGAACTCCAGACGACGATGGTCAACACGGGCGGATTGACCATCCTCCACGGTCTGAACGGCCGTGCCGTCCCGGACAACCGAGACCTGAGCGAGCACATGGCCGACGTGGTCTTCGACCTCCGAACCGAGGTCAACGGCTCCGAGATCGTCAACCGCCTCGCAGTACCGAAGTTCCGCGGCGGGCGGGCGCTCGGCGAGACGATCAAACTGCGGTTAGAAGAACAGGTCACGATCGACACCAGTCGGGATATCGCCTGAAGTCTCGAGCGACTCAGGCCGCGTAGAACAGGAAGATTCCGGCCGAGACGATGACGATGAGTGCCGACCACGTCCACGTCGTTGTCCGGTTCGTCCCGCCGATGCTGTTGCGGATGAACAGGTAGACGAAGTAGAGATAGAGCGGTACCATCTCGACGAGGATACCCGCGTTGGCGTGGACTCCGTACCGGAGCGACACCGCTAAGCCGATTGCGGAGATTGCGGCGACGGCGGCGACGATGAGGTCGTCTACTTTCTCGGCCAGCGCAGACTCAGCCATACCCGCGATTCGGGTGGACGACTACAGAAAAGTGGCGGTTCGCGTCGGTTACTCGTCGGTGTCGACAGCGGGGGTTACTCTTCGTCGGCGTCAGCGTCGCCTTCGTCGAGGTCCGCTTCTTCGAGTTCGTCGACGATTTCGTCGGCGTCGACGTCGACATCTTCGAGCGCCTCTTCCATGTCAGCGCCGCCCATACCGCCCATCATACCGCCCATCGGGCCCATGCCGCCCATGCCGTCGATGACTTCCTGGACGATGACGCGATCGAGGTCGAGTCGGTCCATGACGTCCTGGGCGATCTGCTGCTTCGAGAAGAGCCACTGCTGGTTCATCGTCATCTGCGGCGTCGCCTCGATGTAGAGCGTCTCCTTCTCGACGGTCTCTGTCTCGTATTCGGGCTCTGCGTCCTCGTCGTCGTCGTCGTCGGATTCGACTTCGACTTCTTCCTCGACCTCGTCCGTCTCGATCCAGAGGTCGGGCGACTGCTGGAGGTACATGCCGAGCAGACCCTTGGCCATCTCCTCGCGGTCGTCGACGACGTCGACGATCTCGTACTCGTACTCGAGGTCCTCACCCGCGAGCGGGTGATTGAAGTCGACGCGTGCGCGGCCGCCGATGATGGTTTCGAGGTGGCCCTGCTGGCCGTCGATCTGGATGTGTGCGCCGGGGTAGCGGTCGTCCTCGTCGATCTTCTCGGCGCTGATCGTGCGGACGTCGTCGGGATCGTACTCGCCGAACGCCTCGGCGGCTTCGATCTCGACCGTGTTCTCGTCGCCCTCTTCCTTGCCGATCAGGTCCTCGTCGACGGCGCGGAAGACGTGTCCCGCACCGACGACGATGATACGCGGCGAGAAGTCGTAGTCGTCGCTGGCGATGTCGGCCTCTTCGGCGATGTCTTGCTTCGTCGTGTCCACGACGGTCCCGTCTTCGACCGTCCGAACCGTGTACTCGAGTTTGACGAAGTCGCCGTCCTGAATCCCGCCCTCGACCTCCTCGGTCTCGGACTCCTGTTCTGCTTCGGCTTCTTGCTCGACGTCATCGGCGTCGACCGGCTCGTCGGTCGGTTCCGCCTGCTGTTCGTCACTCATGGTTGCAACGTCTCCCGTGCTACCCTTAAGAAGCACGGTTCGGAACGCACACGCGAAGCGATCACTCTGCGGGTCTGGCTACTCAGATCTTCGACGCTCGCTCGTCCCCCGTCTTCTCTCAGCTCCGTCCGTACGTCCCAGTCAGCGTCGTCTTCGCGACGACGTGTCCGTCCATGCCGTCCCGGAGTTTGCTGCGCTTGGAACCCGCCGGGACGCCGAGCGTCGAGTCGAGCGCGCGGAGTGTAAAACGATACGTGTGGGGCTGGTCGCCTTTCGGTGGACACGGCGCGGAGTAACCGATCTCGCCCGCGCTGTTCGTCCCCTGTCGGGCGTCCCCGAGTTTGCCGAGCGTCTTCGTGTTTGGCTGCCTCGGCGGTACGCGAGTCTGATCTGCGGGGAGGTTCCAGAGCAGCCAGTGGACGAACGTCCCCGACGGGGCGTCCGGGTCTTCGACGATGAGGGCGTACGATTCGGTCTCTTGGGGCGGGTCGACGATCCGAAGGGCCGGTGACGTTCGCCCCCCGTCGCACGTGATCGTTCGCGGGAGTTGCCCGCCGTCGTCGAACACGTTCGACGCGAGCGCGAACGAACCCCGATCGACTGACGTCGTGGTGTCGTTCGCACCCGACCCCGCCGACGAACTCGCCGTCGCGTTCGACGAACCGCCCGTCGTGGACGGCGACCCGGAGCGTCGACCGCAACCCGAGAGTCCGAGCGCTGTCGCCACGCCGGCAGTCGCGAGCAACTGTCGTCGCGTCTGCATGGTCCCCGATACGAGTGGCTTCTTTAAGATCTGTCGCACCCATCGAAGGCTACGCTTTTGACGATCCGTCGCCACCCGTCCGACATGTTCGAGGTCGAACTCAAGGTTCGGACCGGCCACGACGCCGTCCGGGAGCGCCTGCAGGAATCGGGTGCCGAGCACGTCGGCAGCGTCACGCAGATAGACACCTACTACGACGCCCCACACCGGGACTTCGCCGAGACCGACGAGGCGTTACGCATCCGTCGGGAGTCTCACGACGGCGGCGACGAGACGGCGAAAATCACCTACAAGGGGCCGCTCGTGGAGGCCGAGTCGAAGACGCGTCAGGAACACGAGACGCTCGTCGACGACGACGAGGCGATGGCGGGCGCGCTCGATGGGCTCGGTTTCGAGCCGGCGGCGACAGTCGAGAAACGCCGCGAATTCTACGCGCTCGACGGCTATACGGTGACGCTCGACGACGTGAGCGGACTGGGCGAGTTCGTCGAAATCGAGCGCGAGGTGGCCGACGAAGCGGACGTCGAGACCGTCCGCGAGGGTGCAGCAGAACGCCTTCGCGAACTCGGACTCGACCCCGACACGCAGATCCGCACGTCCTATCTCGGCCTGTTGCTCGCCGCGCAAAAATCGCCGTAAGATGCTTCTCGGTAATTCGGGGCGGACTGAAGCTTTCCGCAAGTTATAGAATCCGCCCCAACGAAAGCCGTACAATGACCGGACGTAACATCCAGGTGTCGGAACTCGACCGACGCGCGGTCGAGGACCAGCGAGTCGAGATCGTCGAGCGGAAGGGTATCGGCCATCCCGACTCCATCTGTGATGGCATCGCCGAGAGTGTCTCGCGGGCCCTCTCGCAGACGTACCTCGACCGAGTCGGCAAGGTACTCCACTACAACACGGACGAGACGCAACTGGTGGCCGGGACGGCCGCGCCGGCGTTCGGCGGCGGCGAGGTCATCGAACCGATCTACATCCTCATCGTCGGCCGCGCGACGAAGGAGTACAAGGAGACGCACATCCCCGTCGACACCGTCGCGCTCCAAGCCGCACGCGACTACCTGAACGACCACATCCCGGAACTGGAGTTCGGAACGGACGTCATCGTCGACGTGAAACTCGGTGAAGGGTCCGGCGACCTGCAGGACGTCTTCGGCGAGGAGGAGACGACGGTTCCGATGGCCAACGACACCAGTTTCGGCGTCGGCCACGCGCCGCTGACCGAGACCGAACAGATCGTCCTCGACGCCGAACACGAACTCAACACGACGTACGCGGCCGACCACCCCGAACTCGGCCCGGACGTGAAGATCATGGGCAAACGCGAGGGCGACCGTATCGACATCACCGTCGCCGCCGCGATGGTCGATTCCTACATCGCCGACATCGACGCCTACGACGCCGCCGTCGGCCGTATCGAGGAGTTCGTCACCGAAATCGCACAGGAGCGCACCGACCGGGAAGTCGGCGTCGAAGTCAACACCGCCGACAACTACGAGGAGGGCTCTATCTATCTCACGACGACCGGGACCTCCGCCGAGCAGGGTGACGACGGTTCCGTCGGCCGCGGCAACCGCGCGAACGGCCTCATCACGCCCAACCGTCCGATGAGCATGGAGGCGACGTCCGGCAAGAACCCCGTCAACCACATCGGGAAGATCTACAACCTCCTCTCGACGAAAATCGCCGAGTCCGTCGTCGCCGAAGTCGACGGCATCCGCGACCTCCAGGTCCGACTGCTCTCCCAGATCGGCCGTCCGATCGACGAACCACACGTCGCCGACGCGCAGGTCGTCACCGAATCCGGCGTCGCCGTCAGCGACATCGAAGCCGAAGTCCAGCGGATCGTCGACCGCGAACTCGCCAACGTGACCGAGGTCACCCGACAGGTCATCGACGGCGACATGACGACGTTCTAATCGGATCTGGTTCGCTCCGATCCGCCCGGATCTGCATCGGCCCGGTACGACCGATTCGATCTCGCTTACGAATCCTCTTTCCGGTGACGAGAACGCTGCCGACTTTGCTGACTTCCGAAGCGATTTGACATCCTCGCCGCGAGCGACAGTGAGCGATCGACGAATCCATGACAGACAACACACGCTACGCTATCGGACTCATGTCCGGCACTTCGCTCGACGGTATCGACGCGGCCTGCTGTCGGATCGAGCGGACCGATCCGAACGATCCACTCGGGTACGACGTCTCGGTCGAGTCGTTCGTCGAGCGCCCGTACGACCGCGAGGTCCGCGACCGACTCGTTCGACTCTGCGACGGCGAGACCGGGACGGTCGACGAACTTTGCCGGATGAACGTCGCGCTCGCCGAAGCCTTCGCAGCGGCCGCGGACGACGCCCGCGAGGACGCCGGTCTCGACGCGTCCGCCGTCGACGTGATCGGAAGTCACGGCCAGACGATCTGGCACATCCCGGACCGAGAATCACTGCCGGGAACCGATCGCCGCTCCCGATCGACGTTACAGATCGGTGCTGGGAGCGTCATCGCCGATCGGACCGGCATCCCCGTCGCGTCCGACTTCAGGTCGCGCGACATCGCGAGCGGGGGGCACGGCGCACCGCTCGCGTCCTACTTCGACGCCGCCACCTTCGTCGACGAGGACGTCGCGCGCGCCGCCCAGAACATCGGTGGGATCGGGAACTGCACCCTCCTCGCACCGGGGGCCGAGCGCGACGACGTGGTCGCTTTCGATACGGGGCCCGGGAACATGGTCATCGACGCCGTCGTCGAGATCCTCACCGACGGCGATTCGACGTACGATGCCGACGGAGCACTCGCCGCATCGGGTACCGTCGACGACGAACTCCTCGCGGCCTCCTTGGCCGACGGCTACTTCCGCCGGGAACCGCCGAAATCGACGGGACGAGAGTACTTCGGCCACGACTACGCCCGACAGTTCATCGCCGACGGTCGGGCCCGCGACGACGCGGACGCCGACATCGTCGCGAGTGCGACGGCGCTCACCGCACGCTCCATCGCCGACGCGTACGACCGATTCGCCGACCCGGTCCCCGAGGAGATCCTCGTCTCCGGCGGCGGATCGCGGAACCCGACCCTGCTCTCGATGCTCGACGAGGCGCTCGACGGCTCAGTCTACACCACCGACGAGTTCGGTATCGGTGCAGACGAGAAAGAGGCCGCACTCTTCGCGCTCCTCGGGGTCACGCGGCTCGACGGCGTGCCGAACAACGTCCCGTCAGCGACTGGTGCGCGTGAGGCCGTCGTCATGGGGACGGTGTCACACCCGTGAGCGGCCCGAATCTGGTCGTGTTCGACTTCGACGGGACACTCGCCGAACAGCGCGGTAGCTGGGGACTGCTCTACCGACTGTTCGGCACCGAGCGGACGGGGAGCGAGCGGACCGACGCGTACTGGGACGGCGAGATCACGTTCGCCGAGTGGTGTTCGGGAAACGTCGCTGACCTCCGCGAGCGCGGCGTTACCCGTTCGCATCTCGCGAGGGCCGCAGATGCGATCAAACTCACCGAGGGCGTCCCGGAGACGCTCACACGGTTGACCGAGGCAGACGTTCCGTTCGGCGTCGTGAGCAGTGGCGTCTCGAACCTCATGCGCGTCGTCGATCCGTACGATTCCGCGTTCATCGTGTCGAACACGATCTCGTTCGACGACGAGGGCTACGTCGCCGATGCGGAGGCGACCGTGGGCCCGAACGACAAAGGCGACATCCTGCATCGACTCTGCGCCGAACGCGGCGTCGACCTCGACGCCGTCGGGTACGTCGGCGACTCTCACTCCGATACGGAGGCGCTCGAAATCGCGGGCACCGCCGTCCTGTTCGATCCCGACGACCGAATCGGCCCGACGGAACGCGACCTCGCAGACGCCGTAATCGACACACGAGATATGCGTAAAGCCCACCGCGCTCTCTTCGAGACGGACGCTGCGGCCGGAGAGTAAGGCGGGCACGTCGAGGCGGAGATCCGATCGTTCGAGCGAGGGAGGTCGCGGGGATCCGTGGCTCTCTCGGAAGCGTATTTAGAAACCGCCGGCTCGGTCGTTCTCACGGGGTAGCCGTCCGATATCGGCGATCTGATTTATTATCTGAGCCGACGTATTACGAGGTGTAGTTCACTCGGCACGTTCTCCGTCGACACTCCCTCGTGAGTGCCCCGTATACGACGCACGACCCCGGGCTACGGTGACTTCACTATGAGTAACCACATCACGACTACCGAGATGCCCGTTCGACCCACGACGAGCACGCTGTACAGCGTCGTCGCTCCCCTTCTGCTCGTTCCGCTCCTGTTCGGCGGGCAGTTCCTGTCCTACGCGTTCGTGTTCTTCGTACTTGCCGTCGTGGCGGCGCTCGTCGGCGCGCGCGGCGTTGCGGGCATCTCGATGGAGATCGCGCGAATCTTCGTCATCCTGTTCATCATCGTCGCGATCGTCGCGTTGGTCCTGTAGCCCGTCCGGGACACGTTCGGACAGCCGTTCACAGCGATCCGTAAAGGCTCATTACCGTCCACCGATTTTTCTCGACCATGATACCGAAAGCGGACGCCGTCGTCGTCCGCTACGGCGAGATGGGCGTCAAGAGTTCGAAGGTCCGAACCGACATGGAGCGACGCCTCCGGGACAACCTCCTCGCGATGCTCGACGACAGAGGTATCGAGGGGACGGTCGACCGGCAGTGGTCACGCCTCCGGATCGACACGCCAGACTCGGACGCCGCCGCCGACGCCGCCGCCGATACGTTCGGCGTCGTCTCCGCCAGTCCGGTCGTCACCTGCGAACCGACGCTCGACGCCATCGTCGACGTTCTCCGCGCTGCCGCCGAAGCGCACCCGGGCGGCAGTTTCGCCGTCGACGTCAATCGTGCCGGATCGCCCGAGACGCACGAGTTCAGCAGTCCGGAGGTCGCCCGCGAAGGTGGTGCCGCCATCGTCGACGTGACCGACGCGCCGGTCGACCTTGACGACCCCGACGTCACCTACGGCGTCGACTGCCGCGAGGACGAAGCGTACGTCTTCACCGAACGCCGCGAGGGGCCGGGCGGACTCCCGCTCGGCACGCAGGGGACCGTCGTCGTCCTCCTCTCGGGCGGCATCGACTCGCCCGTCGCCGCGTGGGAATTGATGAAACGCGGCGCGGTCGTCGTCCCCGTCTACGTCGACCTCGGCGACTTCGGCGGGCCGGACCATCAGGCCCGTGCGGTCAGCGTCGTCGACAAACTCGCTCGGTACGCGCCGAACTACGACCTTCGGCTTCGGGTCGCTCCGGCGGGTGATCTCGTGGCCGACCTCGCCGACGCCGTCCACGACACGCGGATGCTCTCCCTCCGGCGCGCGATGCTCCGGATCGGCGAGGCCGTCGCGGCCGACGTCGGCGCTCACGCCGTCGTCACCGGAGAGTCGCTGGGTCAGAAGTCGAGTCAGACCGGCCCGAACTTCGCCACGACCGACGCCGCCGTCTCGCTGCCCGTCCACCGACCGCTCTTGACGTGGGACAAGACGGAGATCACCGAACGCGCCAGGCGGATCGGCACCTTCACCGATTCGACGCTCCCGGTCGGCTGTGAGCGCGTCGCGCCGGCTCATCCGGAGACGAACGCGAGACTCTCCGCCGTCGAGCGCGCCGAACCCGACGACCTACTGGAGCGGGCGGCGGCCGTCGCCGCCGCCCGGCGAATCGTCGAGTGGTGAGTTTCGCCCCGAGACGCAACCGCTTTACCCGACGCTCGCCCACCCCATGTCATGACGCGGGTCTGTCTCGTCGGCGCACCGGAGGTGAACCTCCAGTACGAACTGCTCTCCCGGGACACGGCGCGGGCGGCGCTCTCGACGTACGAATTCTCTCAACCGTTCGAGAACTCGCTCGCCGTTCACACCGTGAGCGTCGGTGCCGCCGTCTCCCTCCTGAACGATCTGAACTGGTATCTCGTCCGGTTCGTCGACGTTCCGCTCGTCCTCGAACCGAGCGTGAGCGAGGCGGAGTGGCTCTCGCGCGAACTGGCGGTGCGCATCCGCGACGGCGACGCCGAACCCGTAGAAACCGGTGACCTGCTGGCGGTCTACGGCGTCGAGGACGACCGCCTCGTCGAACCGATGTACGTCACGCGGGTCGACGGGGCCATCCCCGACTACGACCTCCGCGACGTCGACGAAACCGTCGTCGTCCGAGTGACGGAAGACGAGTTCGGCGGGTAGGTCGACTTCTCCCGTCGATCCGCCTTTCGGCCGTTCTTCGACTGATTCTGCTCCCACGGTGACCTGAGACGTTTTCTATTTGCGAGACGATCTGACTCACGTGACCTCTTCTGTGCCGCTCCCTCCGGAAACCGAATCTCGGACGGTCGTCGTCGACGGTACTCGCATCCGTTATCTCGTCGCCGGACCCGAAAGCGCCGCGTCGCCTCCCGTCGTTTTCCTCCACGGCGGTGGGACCGACGAGGCGACACTCTCGTGGCGCGAGACGATTCCGGCGCTGGCGGCGACACGGCGGATCTACGCCCCCGATTGGCCCGGATACGGCGAAAGCGACGCCCCGAACGTCGAGTTCTCCATCGAGTATTACGTCGACGTCCTTGACGGCTTCCTCGACGCACTCGACATCGACGCGCCTGCGCTCGTCGCAATCTCCATGGGCGGTGGAATCGGACTCGGGTTCGCACTCCGGTTTCCGGAACGCGTAGCACGACTCGCCCTCGTCGACAGCTACGGACTCGGCGGGACGGTGCCGGGAGGATCCCTCGGGTACCTGTTCGTCCGGATTCCCTTCGTCTCGGAGCTGATTACGACGCTCTCCGGTCGGAGTCGCCGATTGGCGGCGTTGAGCCTCCGCGGCATCGTCGGATCGTCGGAGTCGGTTACGCCCGAACTCGTCGACGAACTCGCTGCCGCTTCCCGGCGGCCGAATGCGAGTCGCGCGTTTCGGTCGTTCCAACGGGCCGAGGTCGGTCCGATGGGGCTCCGGACGAACTACGTCGACCGACTCCCGGATCTGTCGGTGCCGACGCTCTTCGTCCACGGCGAGCGTGATCCGCTCGTCCCGGTCGAGTGGGCGGTCCGAGCGGGGACGCTCGTCTCCGATGCCGACGTTCGAATTCTCCCGAACTGTGGTCACTGGCCACCCCGCGAGCGACCCGTGCGGTTCAACGAACTCCTCCGCCGCTTCCTCGACGCCTAACCCGCGAATCGCCTCCGCGTTACTGCGACGAGCAAGAACGGTCCGGAACGAGAGACCGATTCGGGAACGACTCAGGAATGGACCGATTCGGATGTCGGAACGTGTTGATCGGTCTGACCGTTGGCTCACGCAGTTGTCGGCACGTGTTGCCGGCAACAGTCGATTACTCTCTCTATAATAATAGTCGCGTACTCTGAAACGCGCGATAGGAAATGACTGACCGACGCAGGCGCCGGGTGCTTCAACTCACCGGAAGCGCTCTCTCGATGGGTCTCGCCGGGTGTTCGAGTTCGATTTTGAGTGGGAGTGGCCCGGAAACTCCCCATACGGTGTCGTCGTCGGGGGCCGACGGCACCGGAAAGACCGAGACAACCCGTAAGGCCACCGGAACCGGAACTGAACAAACGAAGACGCCGACGCCATTCAAATTGAGCGACGTCAACGCGCCGAGCGGTGCGCTCAAAACGCTGCCGACGGCTCCGCTCCCGGAGAATCCCGAAGAGCACACCTACCCGACGATGGGTAGTGACAGCGCCCCGCTCAAGATGACGTTTTACGGTGCGTGGAAGTGCCCCTACACGCACAACTTCGTCCTCGGCTTACTCAACAAGATCGTCGACAAGTTCGTCAAACCCGGAAAACTCCAACTCCAATTCCAGCCCGTCGTCTACCGAAACGGAGAGGCGTTCCACGGGCCCGACGAAGTACTGGTCGCCAACGCTGGCTTCGCGATCTGGAACAGCAACCCGAAGGCGTTCTTCCGCTACATGGCTTACTTCTACCAGAATCAGGTCCGGAAGTCCGGTTGGTACGATCTCGACAAGGTCATGACGGTCGCGAAGGCGGCGAACGTCCCGACGAAGCGAGCACGCATCAAGAACGCGATCGACCAGTACAGCTACAAAAAACCGATCGAGGCGACGATGTCCCGCGTCCACTACATCCCCGTCACGTTCGTCCCGCAGTTGTACGCCTCGCCCAAGCAACTCGGGAAACACGCCGACGAATCCGCGAACAAGAAGACCGTACAGGGTCGCCTCCTCGCACCCAATATGAGCCCCGCCGGGACGATCGCGTTCCTCAAACACCCGACCGCGAAGAGGGGCGACGGTCGCGCGACCAAGACGCCTGCACGGGCCAAATCTGGCCACGGAACGACGACCGGCACTGCGAATAACTCGACGCAGACGACTCACCACGGTGGTTCGGGTGGCGGAAACCACCACACGGCCGAACCGACGACGCAACCGCCGACGCGGTCTCCGACGCAGACGCCAACGTCGACGCAACCCCCCACGAGCGCCGCGTCGACCGGAACGCAGACGCCGACTCAGACTCCCACGCAGACGCCCACGTCGACTCGGACTTCCACACGGACATCGACGCGGACCGCCACACAGACGCCGACGTCGACACCGACGCAGACTCCCACGCAGACGCCGACGCAAACAGCGACACCGACGTCGACGCCGACTTCGACTTCCGCGACCTCGACTTCCGCGACTTCGACACAACCGTCGTCCACTACGACGACCACGACGAAGTCGACGACGAACACCTCGACTTCGTCAACGTCTTCGACGGGTAGTCCCGGGACGACGGCGTCGACAACGAGCGCTTCCAACAGTTCGTCGGCATCGCTCAGTCTGGTGAGCGTGCTCCGGCGGTTCTGGTAACTGTTTACGCCGATCGGACTCGGTGAGCGAGCCGTTGGCGGCGCTCCGAGTCGTCTCGCTGCTGCCGTTCGAAAACTCGTTTTGTGCCGCGTTCAGCGGTCGAACATTCCCGTGGACATGTACCGCTCGCCGCTGTCCCAGAAGACCGTCACGACGAGCGGGCAGTCGTCGGACTCGCCCCTGCCGTCCGTGGTCGCTTCGCCGGGCGACTCGGGACAGTCGAGATCGGGGCGAGCGAGGCGTTCCGCGACTCGCTGGGCCGCGAGGTTCGACGCGCCGCTGGACTGGCCGACGAGGATGCCCTCTTCGCGGGCCAGACGGCGACACTCGGCTTCGGCGTCTTCGAGCGAGACGAGTTCGACGCCGGTGAGGAGGTCGGTGTCGAGGTTCGGGCTGACGAACCCCGGCCCCATCCCCTGGAACGTGTCGGCTTCGGGCTCTTTCCCGGAGATGACGGCGCTCTTCTCGGGTTCGACGGCGACGACTTCCATCTCGGGAAACTCCTCGACGAGCCGACGGGCGATGCCCGAGAGCGTCCCGCCGGTGCCGACGCCCGCGACGAGCGCGTCGATCGAGCGGCCGTCGACCTGCTCTAAGATCTCTTCGGCAGTCGTCCTGTAGTGCGCTTCGGGGTTGGCGGCGTTCTCGAACTGCCGGAGTTGGACCATTCCTTCGGCTTCGAGTTCGTCCGCGCGGTCTTTCGCGTCGGAGATGTCGCCGTCGACGAGTTCGACCGCTGCGCCGTATGCTTTCATGATCGCCCGTCGCTCGGGTGACTTCGAGGACGGCATCACGATGGTGACGTCGTAGCCTTTCGCTGCACCGACGACCGCGATTCCGATTCCGGTGTTGCCGCTCGTCGGTTCGACGATGGCGTCGCCGGGTTCGAGTTCGCCCGCCTCTTCGGCGGCTTCGATCATGAACAGCGCCGGGCGGTCCTTGGCCGATCCGCCGGGGTTCTTCGATTCGAGTTTGGCGGCGACAGTCGACCCCTCGGGCGAGTTCACCTGCACCAGCGGTGACCCGATAGTGTCGAGAATGCTCGCGTCCATTAGGCGTGAGTACGATCGGAATATATAAACCAATGACGACCTCTCGAAACGTTTCCTCCTTCTCGTCCGTCTAACATCGCCGCCAACGGGGTGCTTAAACCGCCCGAGTCGCAATCGAACGGTAATGAAACTCGAAACGATGGACCCCGATTCCGACTGGGACGCATCGGCTCACGAGGACGTCGTCGACGCACTCGGCGGCGACGACTACGTCTTCAAAGTATGGGGCGGCGACTGGTGCGGTGACTGCCAGGAACAACTCCCGCCGTTCGGTGCCGCTCTCGACGCCGCGGGCGTGCCCGAAGAACGGATCGAACACTACCCGGTCGAGAAAGAGGACGACGGCTCCAAGGTCGGACCGAAGGTCGACGAGTACGACATCGAGCGCATCCCCACCGTCGTCGTCGAACGAGACGGCGAAGAAGTCGCCCGCTTCGTCGAGCGGGAGGACGACCCCATCGCGACCTACCTCGCGAACCGCCTCGCCGAACTCGAAGCGTCGGCCTGAGTCACCTCGATCAGACCGATTCGGCCTGATCAGAGACGCCAGTGGAAACCGTCTCACCGCGTTCTCCTGCGGTTTCAGTCATCAGTACGATCGGGACGAGCGTGAGTAGATACGCCGCTGCGAGTATCGTGTAGTCGACGGTGAACCCGTAGTGCTGGATGACGTACCCCGCGATCGGACTCACGACGAGTCCGGCGACGCCGAGTCCGACTCCGATCATGAGTCCCATCCCGGACGACGCCGCCTCGGGGACCGTATCGACCACCGACGAGTACAGCACGGGGTACGGCGAGTTCCGGAACACGCCCCAGCCGATGAGGATCGCCCAACCCATCGCCGCGCTGTTGATAAAAATCATCGCGAGCGTCGTGACGGTCAGTCCGACCGAGAGAATCGCCATCGAAAACTTCCGGCCCCGGTAGTCCGAGACCCGACCCCAGAAGATCTGTCCGACCCATCCCGTGATACCCGACGCCCCGGAAATCGTCGCCGCTGCCGCCAGCGAGATTCCGATCCCCGTGAGCTGTGTCGTGAGAAACGACGCGATTCCGAGTTCGGCGAACAGGAAGAGGAAGTTCATCACGATCGCCAGCCGGACGTTGCGGTACGCGAGTGCGCGCTTGATCTCGTCGACCGGGTTCGTCACGGTTTCCGTTTCCACTTCGTCAGTTTCGACCGACGGGGTCAGTTGGTGATCTCTAATCCACTCGTTGACGCGTCGGAGGTTCGTCCGCTTCGCGAGCAACGCCTGTCCGATCACGATCGGAACGGCGATCAACGGAATGAGGAGGAACGCCGACCGCCACGTCGACCCCACGAGGATGAGTCCGATGAGGAGTGGCCCGGCGAACTGACCGAGCGGAAATCCGATGTGATGGAAGCCGACCGCGAAGCCTCGGTCCTCACGTTGCCACCACTCGCTGATCATCGCCACGTTGATGGGTTCCATCGACCCGGTGCCGAGTCCCATCACGATCCGAAGTGCCTGTAACTGCACGAGCGTCGCCGAGACGGCCGTACCGACCGCTCCGACGAGCGAGATCAGGACGCTGACGCCCCACATGTACGCTCGGCGTGGGCCGCGCCCGAAACTATCACCGAGCGTTCCGAGGATGACGCCGCCGAGTGCCGACCCGAGAAACGAAAGCGAGACGAGAAAGCCGCCCTGCGTCTCGGTCAGGTGAAACTCCTTGACGATCGCTGGTAGTACGGTCGGGAGAATAACCCGGTCGATGGAGGTGATCAGAATCGCGCCGGTCGTCACGGCTAACATCAACCACGAGACCCGATGGGCGCTCGGGATGCGCGATTGGGGCCCCGTTCCGGTACTCATGGACGCGCTCCTATCGTGTGTGGCATTGTCTGCCAACTCACTCGACCGTCGGTCAACTCCGTTGTGGCCGGTCGATTGATACTTAAAGCCGCTAGCAAGGAGTTCCCGTGACGAACAAACTGACCCGTTCCGCTCACTTCACTCGCAGATACATCCCTTTCGACGCCGGTCGGGTCTCCTCGAAGCCGAACCGTTCGTAGAAGCCGTCGACGTCCGCCATGAGATTCACGTACGCGCCGGAGGGGGCTTCCGACTCGATGAACGCCAGCAGCGCCTCCATGAGTCTCGTTCCGAGGCCCCGTCGCTGGTGGTCCGGGTGGACGGCCATGTCGCAGACGTGGAAGACGGTCGCGCCGTCGCCGACGATTCGAGCCATCCCGACCGTCTCGCCGGTCCGCTCGTGGAGGACCGTCACGCCGTAGGTCGATTCGGGGAGACCGCGCTCGACGGCGTCTCGGGGTCGCGGCGTCATCCCCGCGAGGTCCCGGAGTCTGACGAACTCCTCGGACGTCGGCAGGGCCTCCTGAATCACGTACGGATCGGTCTCGGTCTCGGATTCGTCCATGCGATAGGAGCGTCGCGGACGGTAGAACAGTTTTTCCGTCCGGCGGATCGGGTTTCACGAATCCCGTCCCGGTCTACAACCCGAGGAACTGCTCTGCGTTCTCCCAGAGTAGTTTCCGCTGTATCTCCTCGGGGTAGTCGGTGTGCTCGGCGAAAGAGTCCAGCCACGTCTTCGGGCGGATCATCGGGTAGTCGGTGCCGAACATCACCTTGTCTTGCAGAACGGTGCCCGCGTAGTGGAGCACCTGTTCGTCGATGTACTTCGGGAGCCATCCCGAGAGGTCCATGTAGACGTTACCCTTCTGTTGGCAGATGGCGAGTTGTTCTCTCTCCCACGGGAACGCCGGATGCGCGAGGAGGATGTCGAGGCTCGGATGATCGGCGGCGACGTCGTCGACGAGCATCGGGTTGCCGTACTTGATGTGGAGTCCGCGTCCGCCCGGACTCCCCGCGCCGAGCGTCGAGTTGCCGCCGTGGAAGACGACCGGGACGCCGAGGTCTTCGATCGTGTCGAACAGGTGTCGATGGGCCGGACTCGACGGATCGAACCCCTGAGCGATCTGCTGGAACTTGAACCCCGAGAGGTCGAGGTCTTCGATACAGCGTTCGGCCTCCTCGACGCAGTCGTCTTTCAGCGGGTCGACGCTCCCGAACGCGACGAAGAAGTCCGAGTACTCGTCGCGGACTTCGGCGACGTAGTCGTTCGGGACCGGCGGGTTGCCGGTGTTCGTCTCGGCGTCCCACCCGAGCATGATCGCACGGCCGATACCCGCCTCGTGGTACTCTTCGATCATCGCGTCGTAGTCCCACGTCTCCATTTCGGTGCCGAACTTCTTCGCGGCGTCCTGCATCATCTCGCCGCCCGCGTCGCGGAGGAACTCGCTCGTCGGTTGGTGGGCGTGCGTGTCGATGGCGCGGGGGGTGTCCTCGGCGGCCAGTACGTCGATAGGCATAGAATCGGTATGGACTCGGTTCGTCAAAAGCGTATGCGCGGGTCCCAGCGAACAGTCGACGTGACGGCAGTCTGTCGTCGCCGACTACGTGTCCGTCGTGTCGACCTCGCCAACTTCGCCAACCTCGCCGTCCCCTCGTCTCTCGGTATCTGCTAACCCGGCGGCGATGGCGTCGATCATGAGATCACGCGTCGCCGGATAGAGATCCGCGCCGATGTCGTCCCGGTGGAGCGTCATGAACCCCATCGCTCGGATGACGCTGGCGACGACCTTCGGGTCCGGGCCTCGGACGCGACCCTGCTCGTGCCAGCGTTCCGTGTACGGGAGGATGTACGCCAACTCTTCCTCGCGCTCGGCCCGCTTTTCTTCTTTCGTCCCGCGGTCGAGATGCTCTTGGGCAGTTCCCTCGACGACGACCCGTTCGAGCAGCGGGTTCGTCTCCATCTCGTCCAAGAGACGCCGCAGAAATTCACGAATCGCCTCCTCGGGGTCGTCGGTCGCCTCGAAGGAGTTCGCCATGATCGGTCCGACGATTTCGTGGCTCACCTCCTCCAGAATCTCGGCGTAGAGGTCCTCTTTGGAGTCGAAAAATTGGTAGAACGTGCTCGGCGCGATGCCTACCGGATCGGTGAGTTCTGCGATGGTCGTCTTCTTGATCCCGTATCGAGTGAACAACTCCCTCCCCGTCTCCAGTAGCCCCGACCGGATGCGCTCGCGTTCCCCCTCGCTGAATCCTCTCACAGGTACTCTATGAATGCGTGAATGCTTAATTTTTACCGTTTCACCGGATCGAGCCGCATACAGCCGCCTCGCTATGAAAATGAATACACGAAATATTCATGTATTCTCAAAGCGTCTCTCCGGCTATGAGCAAATCGGCGACGAGCGAGCGTCCGCCCGACCGGACCGATCGACGGTCGGTGATTCGCGTAACCGACCTCTCGTACACCTATCCCGGGGCCGACGAACCGGCCGTCGACGGCATCAGTTTCGAGGTCGGCGAAGGCGAGATCTTCGGCTTTCTGGGCCCGAGCGGCGCAGGAAAGAGCACGACGCAGAACATCCTCGTCGGCTTACTCGATGGCTACGAGGGTTCCGTCTCGGTCTTCGGTCAGGAGGTGTCCGAGCACGGCAGAGCGTACTACGAACGAATCGGCGTCGCCGCCGAAGCGCCGAACCACTACCTGAAACTGACGGGTCGGGAGAACCTCGACCTCTTCGCGTCGCTCTACGGAGCGGAGACGCGTGATCCCGACTCGCTCTTAGAACTCGTCGGCCTCGCCGACGCCGCCGACCGTCCGGTGAAGGCGTATTCGAAAGGGATGCAGATGCGACTGAACCTCGCTCGCGCGCTCCTCCACGATCCGGACCTGCTCTTCTTGGACGAACCGACCAACGGACTCGATCCGGGCAACGCGCGAAACGTCAAATCCATCGTCAGAGAACTTCGAGACGCCGGAACGACGGTGTTTGTCACGACCCACGACATGACCGTCGCCGACCAACTGTGCGACCGCGTCGCGTTCATGGTCGACGGCCAGTTACCCGTGGTCGACGCGCCGAAGTCGCTGAAAGTCACCCACGGTCGTCGTCGCGTCCGGATCGAGGTCCAGCGTAACGGAACACTGGAGAGCGTCGAGTTCGCGCTGGACGGACTCGGCGACGACTCCGAGTTCGACGCACTGCTCGATTCGGCGGCGGTCGAGACGATTCACACCGAGGAGGCGACGCTCGAAGACGTGTTCCTCGCGGTCACCGGCGAGGAACTCCGATGAGCGTTACATCGGAACGTGCCGCTTCGACTCGCGCCACTGCCGCTCACCGACTGGCGTCGATGCTCCGCTGGGACGTTCGATTGCAAGTTCGATACGGCTTCTACGCCGTCTATGCGGTGATCGTCGCCATCTACGTCCTCGGTATTCGGCAACTCTCACCGACGCTTCAGCCGACGGCCTTGACGCTGGCCGTCTTCGGTGATCCGGCGTTCCTCGGCTTCTACTTCATCGCTGCACTCGTCCTCTTCGAGAAACGCGAGGGCGTGATCGACGCCCTGACGCTGTCTCCCCTTCGACGCGACGAGTATCTCGCCTCGAAAGCCCTCTCGCTGACGCTCCTCGCGGTCGTCGCCAGCCTCGTCGTCGTTACTCTCTCGGTTGGTCCTCACTTCGACGTGTTCCCTTTCTTCCTCGGCGTCGTCCTCACGTCGCTGCTGTTCGTCTTCGTTGGCTTCGTCGCCGTCGCTCGCTTCGACTCGATCAACGCCTACTTCATGACTTCGATCGTCTACCTGCTCCCGACTGGCTTGCCCTTCCTCGACTTCTTCGGCATCGTCGAACACCCCGTCTTCTATCTGATCCCGACGCAGGCATCGCTCGTCCTCATCGGTGCAGCGTTTCACCCCGTTCCGACGTGGCAACTCGTCTACGGCGTTACCTATCTCCTCGTCTGTACCGCCGTCGCCGCCGCCGTCGCTCGCCGGTCGTTCGACCGGCACATCGTTCACGGAGGGACGAGCGGCACGTCCACGGCCGCGACCGCCGTCCCGCGCGGCCGACAGATCGGTGCCGGGCGTGACTTCGGTCCCGTCGCGACGCTTGCACTGGCCGACCTGAAGAACTGGTTCCGTGACCCCCTCTTGGTTTTCGTCGCCGTACTGCCGCTCGGCTACGCCGTTTTCGGTCGACTCGTCGTCCCGTTCGTCGCCGAGTTACTCGCACCGACGTTCGACATCGTACCGTACTACCCGCTGGTGCTCACCATGTTCATGTTCATCGGGCCCGTCACCGTCGGTTTCGTGGTCGGCTTCTTCGTGCTCGAAGAGCGCGATCAGGGCGTTCTCGCGGCGCTCTGGACGACGCCGCTGACCGGACGCGGCTACCTGCTCTACCGCGGACTCTCCGTGACGCTCGTCTCGTTCGTCTTGATGGTGCTGACCGTCCCGCTCATCGGACTCGTGACCGTCCCGCTCTCCCTGTTGATTCCCGTCGCACTCGTCGGATCGCTCTGGAGTTTCGGCTGTGCGCTCGTGTTGGCGACGTTCGCGGACAACACGGTCGAGGGGGTCGCCGTGAGCAAGTTCCTCGGACTGACCGTCATGGCACCGCTCGTCGCCGCCGTCGCGCTCCCGCTTCCATGGCGGTACGTCGCCGGTGTGCTCCCGCCGTTCTGGCCGATCGAGGCGTTCCTGCTCGGTCTCGACGGCGGGTCACCGACGACGGTTGCGCTCTATCTGGCAGTCGGTGTCGTCGCCCACGCGGTCGTCGTCAGGGCTTTCATCAGGCGACTTCGACCCTGAATTCGACCCACTTGCCGACGCAATCGGTTTTAGAACGTAGTCGTCTGTCCGTTCTCGCCGACGAAACGCGCCCGAATGTGGGTTGGCGCGGGGAGCGCGTCATTATCGACAAACGACAGCGACGTATAGACGGTCGACTCTCCCGCCGGGACGAGGTCGCTCACGTCTTCGGAGACGCGAGTGAGCGTCGCTCGACAAGACCACGGATCGGTCCGCTCGACGCTCCCCAAATCGACCCGGAACCCGTCCGGCGAACGCATCCGGGCCTCGGTGGCGACGACGAACTGCGACGAGAAGTCGAGGTCGCGGAGGGAGTTTGCGACCCCGCCGGGAAGCGTATCGAGGACGACTCGCTCTACGTCCGACTGTGACGTGAGCGTCGTCGCGTGGAACCGCTCGTCCGTGTTCGCCCCGTCGAGACCGTCCCGGAGGATCGGGTTCTCGGCACGGTGTGGGGTGCCGAACCCCCAGTCGAGTTCGAACGGTTTGTTCACGACCGTGGCGGCGGCGGAACCGAGTGCGACGGCGCTAACGCCAGCAGCGACGCCGAGGCGGAGGAGGGCGCGGCGTTTCATAACTTCGTATCACTGTTCAGACTAATAACTATTCTGTCGAATGCGGCGTCGCTCTGAACTGCACGTTCATGATGGCGAGAAAACACTTATCTCGACGGATACCGAACGGTCTCTATGGAAACGGACCCTGAGCGCAGGGCACTCGCGCTCGACTTCGTCCTCGCGGCCTCCAACCTCTTTCTATTCTTCATGTTGAGTAGAACGCTCGTCGTCGACGACGGATGGTGGCTCGCCGTGGCCGTCGCACTCGTCAGCGGCGGGTTAATCGCCGCCGCCGACCGGAGTCAAACGGGGCTTTGGGCGCTGGTCGTCGCGGGAATCCTCGCGATGGTCGCCATCGTCTGGATCGGATTCACCGCGAGCGACCTGCTCTTCTACATGCCCAGGGCGCTCCTCGGACTCGGCGTCGGTATGGGTCTCAACCGACTCGTCTTCGGCGTCATCCGACCTCTCCCGGACCTGCGCCGTCGACGTGTGAGTTCACGCTGAAACGGGTCCTCTGGGTTAGATCTGACGCTCGTCCCCGGTTTCGCACTCTCGTACTCTCATTACGCACCGAGTCGTCGGTATCCGAAACGGACGACTTCGAGACCGTGAACCAGGAGCGTCGCGAGCGCGAGGAAGAAGCCCGCCAGCAGTGCGGGTATCCCGGCCCAGAAGACGCCGCCGCTCGCGAAGTTGAGGTCGAACACGGCGTACGCGATCAACAATAGAGCGATCACGGCGATGTACACAAGCGCGCGGGGTCGACCCAGATCGGTCCGATCTCGACCTCGGGAACTGAGGAACGTGACCGCGGCGATGGTTGCGATGAGCAACGTCGGCAACACGACGAACGTCGGCAGCGAGAAGTCACCGAAGTAGAGCCACGTCGGGTACGCCTGCCAGACGTTCCCGACCTCGACCCAGACGTTGGCAACGACACCGACGGCGAGGAGCGTTTCGAGACCGAGAGATCCGAGCAGGAGGGGACTCAACCGTTCCGACATAGGTCATGTCTGCTACACGTTACTATAACTGTGCCCCCAGAGAAGTTTCGATCGGTGGGGGGATCGCCCGACGGTTCTACCGATTCATTCGGTCGCTCGATATTGTGGGGAGCAGCGCCGCAGTCGCTACTCTTCGGACTCCTTCGTCTTGATCATGAACTTCATGTCGCCCTCGAAGACGACTTCGCCGTCCTGATTGGTCATCGTGGTGTCGATGACGACGAGTCCGGCGTCGTCGCGGGAGGAGAACGGTTTCGTCTCGGTGACTTCCATGGCGAGCGAGATGGTGTCGCCCATCTTGACCGGGCCGGGGATGTCCATGTAGTTCATGCCGAGGAAGGCGACGACCGTCCGCTCCAGGAACCCGCAGCGGTAGACGAACCCGGTCGCGAGGATGAACGTCATCGGCCCGTGGGCGACGCGCTCGCCGAAGTACTCGTCTTCGGCGTAGTGGCGGTTGGTGTGTAGCTCCGTCCAGTCGCCCGAGAACGCCGAGTGCATCACGAAATCCGTCTCGGTGACGGTCCGCCCGACGCTCTGGAACTCCTGTCCGACCTCGAAGTCTTCGAAGTAGTGTGGCTCGTAGCTGTACGCCATACCGAATCGTTGCGGGAACGCGATAATAAATTGTGTTCGTTTCCACGCCGTAAGGCACGATAACATTTAACACGGTCTGCGCCGAAATGCGAACCGGATGTCTCAACGTCTCCCGTACGTCTGCCGAAGTTGTCGACAGAAGGTGAGTTCCGCCGCGTACCGCTCTTCTTGCCCCAGTTGTGGTGGCGCTCTCCGGTCGGTGTCGCTAACGCGAGATTGAACAGGGTCGCCGCCCTCGTATCCGAGAGACGATGGTCGTAGAGAGGGACGACTTCGGAAGCGACGACCCGACCCGAATCCGTTCGATCGCCGTGACAGTCGACGACGTCGTCACCGCGCTCGAATCCAGCGAACGCGGGAGCCGGCGCGCCGTCCTCCGGATCACGCCGCCGTTCTACGGTCGGATGCGCGCTCGTATCCATCTCGACGGAGCCGAAGGTACCTACGACGGCGACGTGGCCCCCGTTCACGTCCCCGCCGATCAGTTTATCGACGACGACGCGCCCCCCTACCCGGAGGTCGACGACACGGCCGATAGACTCGGTGCGGCGGGTGACTACACGACGGACGAACTCCGCGAGCGACACGTCGAGGCCGTCGGTCGCTGGCGCGAGGCGGTGCGCCACCACGTCGTCGACCGCGTGACGCTCGATACGTCCTCCGGTCCACACACGGTCGACGTGAAGCGACTCGGCTGATTCGATCTTCCGACGAACTCGATCCGGTCGCATCGATTCCGACTACGCCCGGAGAGCGACGCCGCCGCTCACGAGCGGTAAAATACTGAGAATCGTTCGTATGTCTTTACAGGCGCTGCAGGTTCCGCGCGCGCGGGCCCTTGTCTGCCTGCTCGATTTCGAATTCCACTTCCTGACCCTCTTCGAGGTCAGGACCGCCGACGTCTTCCATGTGGAAGAACACGTCTTCGTCTGCGTCGTCAGTCTCGATGAATCCGTAACCGCCAGTGTCGTTGAAGAAAGCAACCGTACCTTTAGCCATTCGCAGTATCTCCACACACAGGTGCGCCGGTTGAACGTATATACCTGTGGGTTCCTGTGTGTAACGCCGTCAATCGGTTTCGATGACTCGTCGCCGTCGTCGACTTTCACGGCCCGACGGCGAACGCTTTTAGCACCCCACGGTCTGTCTCGCGTATGGACAGCTACCGTCGTGGGAAGGACGTCAACCGATACGAACGGGCGCGAAACCCGAAGGTCGACGCGCCGTATCGACCGCTGGTGTTGCTCGTCTGGGTCATCGGCGTCGTCCTCCTCCTCGTCACCTCGCCACTCGGCCCGCAAGCGGGACTCGGCGTCCTCGTCGTGACGCACATCTGCTTCGCGGGATTCGTCCGCGCGGACATCTCGACGCTCCGACGACAGGGACTCGACTGGGGGTTCTCGCGACACCTCTGGTTCGCGGGCGCGCTCGTCCTCCCCTTCGTCGCCCCCGTCTACTACCTCTACTGTGGCCGCCGCGTCGCCGCCGAGAACCGGGCGCGTGGCTACGACGAGAACGGCGACGGCGACGGGGATGGAGAGGCCGAGACCGAAATCGAGACCCAAACCGAAACCGAAATCGAATCCGGAGTCGACGCTGACGCCACATCCGATGTCGACGCTGACACGACCTCCGACACCGATACCACCGCTGACGTTCGATCCTCGGTTGACGCCGAGTGATCGTCGGACGGGGGTCGCTGCTACTTCTCAGTCACCCGCTCACGAGTGACTCCACGGTGACCGATGCACCGCAGTCGAGACCTTGAGACCGACGTGCCGAAGCCGCCGTACCGAGTTGATGCGCCGAGGCCGCCGCACGGGATCGACGCACCGCCCACCCGCAAGGATATTCACGAACGACCGGGAACGACTGTGTATGACCGACGAATCGCGCGCGGTCTACCTCGTCGGGGCGGGCCAGTCCGACTACGGGGCCTTCCCGGACGAGAGCTACCGTTCGCTCTTCCGCGACGCCTACGAGGCAGCCGAGGAGCGAGCGGGCGGTATCGACTCTGGCGACGTAGACGAAGCCTACGTCGGCACGCTCGGCGTCGGCGGCCGACAACTCGGACTGCCCGGCCCGGCGGTCACAGAACACGTCGGCCTCCACGGCGTCCCCTGTACCCGGGTCGAGAACGCCTGCGCCGCCTCGGGCTACGCGCTCCGTCAGGCCGTGATGGCCGTCAAGAGCGGCATGGCCGACCTCGCGCTCGCGGGCGGGTTCGAGGTGATGACGGACACCTCCTCCGAGGCGACGAAGTACTGGCTCGGCGTCTCCGGCGAGACGGAGTGGGAGCGCATGGCCGGGACGACCTTTTCGGGCGTCTACGCCCAGATGGCCGACTCCTACATGCGCGAGTACGGCGTCCCCCGCGAGTCGCTGTCGCGCGTCGCCGTCAAGAACCACGCGAACGGCGCGAAGAACCCGCACGCGCAACTCCGATTCACCTGCACGGTCGAGGACGCCGAGAGCGCCCCCGTCGTCGCCGACCCGCTCACGCTCTATCACTGCTGCCCGACGACCGACGGCGCGGCGGCCGTCTTCGTCGCCAGCGAGGACGTCGCGCAGTCGTTCGACGACCGCGTGCGCGTCGCGGGCGTCGGTGCCGGAAGCGACCGCGTGGGACTGTTCCAGCGCGACACCTACACCTCGGTTCCGGCGGCGAAGCGCGCCGCGGACGACGCCTACGAGATGGCGGGTGTCGGGCCCGCGGACCTCGATTTCGCGGAGGTCCACGACTGCTTCGCCATCGCGGAACTGATGGCCTACGAAGACCTCGGATTCGCCGAACGCGGCGGCGCGGCCGACCTGATCGATTCGGGCGCGACCGACATCGACGGCGACCTCCCGGTCAACACCTCCGGTGGCCTCAAGTCGAAGGGTCACCCCATCGGTGCGACGGGCGCGGGACAGGCCGTCGAAGCCTTCACGCAACTCACGGGCACCGCCGGAGACCGGCAACTCGACGACCCGAAGCGCGGCCTGACCCACAACGTCGGTGGCAGCGGCGGTGCGGCCGTCGTCCACGTTTTCGAGACCGAGGACGCGCCCGCGGCTGACGGCGGCGCGCAAGACGATACTGTCTCTCTCGGAGGTGAACGATGACCGGAATCACCGTCATCGCCGCCTACGCGCCTCACTACCGGATCGACGCCGACGAGGTGCGCGAGGCGTGGGGCCGCTTCCGTGCATCCGGAATCTCCTCGAAGGCCGTCCCCGCCGCCGACGAGGATTCCCTGACGATGGCGGCCGAGGCGGGCCGACGCGCGCTCGCGCTCACCGACTTCGATCCGATCGACCTCGAACTCCTCGCGTTCGGCACGTCGACGCCGCCGCTCGCCGAAGAAGACCCGACGCCCAAACTGGGCGAGTTCCTTGGTGTCGACGCCGCCGTCGACCGGCGATACGTGACCGGGAGCACCCGCGCCGGAACCGCCGCCTTGACCGCCGCCGTCGATGCTGGCTCCTTCCCGGCGCTCGTCGTCGCCGCCGACTGCCCGCGCGGCGAACCCGACAGCGACGAAGACCACGCCGCCGGAGCGGGCGCGGTTGCGCTCGTCCTGACCGAGGACGGCCCGCTCGAACTCCGCGAACGAGCGACCTACGGCGTCGACTTCCCCGGCACGCGCTTCCGCCGATCCGGGAGCGACCGCGTCGAGGGACTCGGGGTCACCGCCTACGACCGAGAGGCGTACGTCGACACCGTCGTCGGTGCGGTCGGCGGACTTCCCGTCGGCGACGGCGACGCTCTCGGCGGCTTCGACACCGTCGCGCTCCACGCCCCGGACGGCAAACTCCCCTACCGCGCGACCGGCGCGCTCGGCGTCGAGACCGAGGAGATCAGCGACGTCGCGACGGTCCACGACCTCGGCGACACCGGCGCGGCGAGTCCGTTGCTGTCGCTCGCCCGGGCGGTCGATACGGGACGCGAGCGGATCCTCGTCGTCGGCTACGGCAGCGGTGCCGGTGCGGACGCGCTCGCATTCGAGGGTTCGGATTCCGCAGAGTCACCCGTGCCACGGACGGCGCTCGACATAGACGGCGGCGAGTCGGTCACCTACGCCGAGTATCTCCGCCTCCGCGGTGAGATCACGGGCGACCAACCGGCGGGCGGCGGCGCGGCCGTCTCGGTTCCGTCGTGGCGGCGGACCCGCGACGCGCGTTATCGCCTCGTCGCCGGTCGCTGCCCCGAATGCGGGGCGCTCACTATCCCGGCGGAAGGGGCCTGTCGAGCGTGCAGTGCGCTCGGCGAATTCGAACCCGTCGAACTCCCGCGCGAGGGAACCGTCGAGACGGTGACCGGCGTTTCGCCCGGCGGTGCGCCCCCGGAGTTCGCCCAGCAGGGTGCCCGCGGCGGGGACTTCGCCGTCGCCATCGTCGCCTTCGAACGCGACGGCGAGACGGCGAGTCTGCCACTCCAGGTGGCAGACGTCGATCCATCCGCCGTCGATGCAGGTGATACGGTCGAAACCGTCGTGCGGCGGATCTACACGCAGGAGGGTGTGACGCGGTACGGGACGAAAGTCAGACTAATTCGTTGAAGGGCGTCGGAGTGCTCGCGGAGGTACTGCTCAAACGAGCGACGACCGGCCGATCGGTCGACGCGGGGTGGGACTGAAAGGGGCTGTCGGATCGACTCGGGGGGCTCGTTTCGGTCCTCACTCCTTCGCTTCGCTCAGTCGCTCCGGTCCTTACATCGCCCGCCTTCGTCGATCAGACAGGGGCTTTCGAGGTTGTCTTAGTTGTTTACTGAGCTGCTTCGATTGGGTGCTGTTTAGAGAGGAGTGAAACGATGGAGAGCGACCGAGACGACCTCGACAGTCCCACCCGGATCGGCTGCTCGGCTACCGTCGCTTATCTGAGCACAGACGAAACGATTCCTCACCCCCAACGCTCTAGCGACTCGCCGCGCTCGAACGCGAGGAGTCGCCGCTTCAGGTCGACCCCGCCAGCGGCCGAGAAGCCGCCGATACCGTCGCTGCCGACGACGCGGTGACAGGGGACGACGATCGGAACCGGGTTGCGACCGCACGCCTGCCCGACGGCGACCGGCGAGGTGTCGAGTTCGGCCGCGAGGTCGCCGTAGGTTCGCGTCTCGCCGTACGGAATCTGCGCCATCGCGCGCATCACGTCGCCCGTGAGGTCGTCCGGGAATCGGACGTCGACGTCGAACGCCCGGCGCTCGCCGCGGGCGTACTCACCGATCTGTTCGTCGACGACGTCTGTGTCTGCTCGGAGTCGGGAAGCGTCCACATCGACGTCGTACCCGAACAGGTCGACGCGGAGCGACTCGGACTCGACCTCGGGCGTCTCGCGGGTCGAACTGCTCGTCATCGTTCTTCCTTGGTGGTCACGCATATCAAACTAGGCGCAGTCGTCACCGACCGATCGGGCTGTCGAAAGATCTCGAAAGGTGTCGACCGTGACGTCGGCGTCGAGGTCGCCTTGGCGTCGAGGTCGACTACGGCTTCCAGTCGAGCGTCACCGTCACCGACTCACGGCTCCCGCGGAGGATCGACGACCGCTCCCGGACGCCGACCTCCATGGCGAGTTTGTCCGACGGGTGGAGCGTGATCGTCTTGTTTCCGACGCCGACCTGGGCCTCGTCGCCCTCGCGGAGTTCCCGTGCCAGTGCTTCGAGTTTGTCTGCGGCCTCTTCGCGCGTTACTTTGGATTCGTCGATCGTCTTTTCGGCCATGACGGCGGATACGTAACGAACGAGTGTAAGACCGATGGTAACCTCGGGTACCAGCCGCGACGGAATCTTTTAACCCGACAGACGAGGCACATCGTTCATGAACGTCTGTGTGCTCGGCGCGGGGACGATGGGCCACGGCATCGCGCAGGTGAGTGCGATGGCCGGTCACGACGTGATCCTTCGGGACATCGAGGAGGAACTCGTCGAACAAGGGCTCGCGAACGTCGGCCGGAACTTAGAGGGTGGCGTCGAACGCGGGAAAGTCACCGAGTCCGAGCGCGACGAGGCGCTCTCGAATCTCTCGGGGACGACCGACCTCGCCGAGGCGGTCGCCGACGCCGACCTCGTCGTCGAGGCGGTCCCGGAAAACGAGAGCCTGAAGCAGGGCGTCCTCGGCGACGTCGAAGCTCACGCCGCGGCCGACTGCGTCCTCGCCAGTAACACCTCGTCGCTGTCGGTGACGGGCATCGCCAGCGCGCTCGACGATCCGTCGCGGTTCGTCGGACTCCACTTCTTCAACCCGGTCCACATCATGGGACTGGTCGAGATCGTCGTCGCCGAACAGACGAGCGCGGCGACGCTCGACTTCGCCGAGTCGTTCGTCGACGAGGTCGGCAAGACGGGCGTCGTCGTCGAGGACTCCCCCGGATTTGCCACCTCCCGACTCGGTGTCGCCCTCGGCGTCGAAGCGATTCGAATGGTCGAGGAAGGTGTCGCCTCGCCGGCTGACGTCGACGCCGCGATGGAACTCGGCTACAACCACCCGATGGGACCGATCGAACTCACCGACGTGGTCGGCCTCGACGTGCGCCTCGACATCTTAGAGCACCTGCGAGAGGAACTCGGCGAGCGGTTCCGTCCGCCGACGACGCTCCGGCGAAAGGTCCGCGCCGGGAAACTCGGGAAGAAGGCGGGTGAAGGGTTCTACGTCTGGGAGGACGGCGAAATCGTCGGCGTCTCGGGTGATCGCGATGAGTGATTCCGAAACGGGCGTCGTCGACGCCGCGGCCGACTGCGAGTACGTCCACGCGGAGGTCGGTGAGCGGGGTGACTACGTCGCCACCGTGACCATCGACCGACCGGACGCGCGCAACGCGCTGAACGCACAGGTCCGGACGGAGTTGAAAGCCGTCTTCGATGCCGTCGCCGACGACGATGGAGTGCGCGTGGTGGTGCTGACCGGCTCCGACGGGGCGAAGGCGTTCGTCGCGGGCGCGGACGTGACCGAACTGCGCGAGCGCGGCGTCGTCGAACAGCGTGAGGTCAGCGAGCGTCCGCGCGTCTACGAGACCGTCGCCGAGTGTCCGAAACCGGTGATCGGGCGGATCAACGGCCACGCGCTCGGCGGCGGGTGTGAACTCGCCCAGGCCTGTGACGTGCGGATCGCTGACGAGCGGGCGAAACTCGGTCAACCGGAGATCAGTCTCGGGATCATCCCCGGCGGCGGCGGGACGCAACGACTCCCGCGCCTCGTCGGCACCGGACAGGCGATGCGACTCGTCCTCTCGGGCGAACTGATCGACGCCGCGGAAGCGGCCCGCATCGGACTGGTCGAGGAAGCCCTCGCGCCCGACGAACTCGACGATCGGATCGACGACCTCGCGGGGAAGATGGCGAGCAAGAGTCCGCTCGCGCTTCAACGAGCCAAAGAGGCGGTCACGGCGGCCACGCGGCTCGATCTGGACGCGGGGCTAGACTACGAGCGTGAACTGTTCGTCGGTCTGTTCGCGACCGAGGACAAAAACGAAGGCATCGACGCCTTCCAAAACGACCGGGACCCTGAATGGGTTGGCCGTTGATCCGGGCAAACCCGTACGCGGGTACGATAACTGTCAGAGGCAGTGGCAGTCGTACCCGACGCGACGGGTATGCCCATATTCTCGGTCATGAGGTATCAATTCACCGGGAGATGGTGTTCAAGAAGAAGGTTTTTGCTAGGAGTCCGATAGGTACGCCGTCGAGAGATTTATCGACACCAACGCGCAAGCGGGCACATGGTTTCACGACGGCGGTTCGTTGGGTTGGTGGGGACGTCCGCACTCGTCGCTGGAAGCGGTTGCATGGGCGTCCTCGACGGTAAGGGGCTCAAATTCCAAGCGAAGACGGCAAAGACCTCTCCGTCGGACGGGTACAAACCTCAGGGCGTCAAGAAACGGACGATCAAGCGAAAGTTCGCCGGACAGACCGTGACGGCGGTAAACGAAGTCGCGACGTACGAGAAGACGCTCCAGATTCCGCTGTTCGGCTCGGCGAAACTCGGCGTCTTCGCGGTCATCTCGACGCCAGCCGTCTCGGTCGCCGGAAAGACGTTCAACCCGGTCAAGGGGTACAGCAACGACAAACTGGTCGGTATGATCGCCAGCAACTACGACAACATCAAGAATCCTTCACAGGTTGGCTCGACCTCGCTCTCGATGCTCAACTCGACGACGACGGTTTCGACGTACGAAGCGACTGCGACCTTCGACGGTCAGCAGGTGCCCATCTACATCGAGGTGACGAAAGTGCGGGCCGGTCACGACTTCGTGATCGCCGTCGGCGTCTACCCGAAGCAGTTGAGTGAGGGCGACGCGATCCACTCGATGATGGCGTCGACGAAGCACCCGGTCTGATCGGCGACTCGTTCACGCCCGGCCAGTTCGACCGTGTGGGACAGTCACGTCAGGTAACGCTTTTCCGACTCGCGCGCCAGCGCGGTGTATGAACCGACTCCTCCTCTCCGGGTCGGCGCTGACGGCCCTCAGCATCCTCGGGTACGTCATCGGTGTCTACGCGAGGTATCCCGGTCGAGCGTTCACGATCACGGGACTGATGGTCGGGCTGACATTGGTGGCGATCAGTTGGAGGTCGACGTGATCTCTGCACTCGTCTACGACAGCGACGGCGTCAAGCAGTTCGACGACATCCAAGAAGCGAAGGAGGCCCCCGGAACGACGTGGGTCCGGGCTTCCGACGCATCGACGCCCGAACTCCACCGCGTCGCGTCGGCGTTCGGGATCCACCCGCTGTCGGTCGAAGACATTCAGCGCGACCTCCGTCCGAAGACCGAAGATTACCCGACGCACACGTTTATCGTCGCCAAAACCGCCCAACTCCGACGCGGTGAGACGACGTTCGAAGAGGAGATCCGCGACCGACAACTCGGCCTGTTCATCGGCTCGGACTGGCTGGTGACGATGTCGACCGAGCGGGTCGCCGCCGTCGACGACGTCTGGCACGCCGTCGAGAGCAAGGACCCGCGCGTGCTCCGGTTCGGAGCCGACTTCCTCGCCTACCGGGTACTCGACCGCATCGTCGACGACTACTTCCTCCTGTTAGATCGGATCGAAGACTCCATCGAGGACATCGAAGAGGTCATCCTCGAAGGACCCGACCCGGACGTCCTCGAAGACATCAACGACGTCCGGCGCGACCTGCTCTCGTTTCGGAAGATCCTCTGGCCGAGTCGCGAGGCCATCGCCGTCTTGGCCCGCGGCGGCGTCGACGAGATCCACGAACCCACCGAGAAGTACTACCGCGACGTCTACGACCACCTCGTCCAATTGGTCGATCTGACGGAGACGTACCGAGATCTGGCTCGCGGCGCGCGCGACATCTACCAGAACGCGGTCGCGGAGTCGACAAACGAGGTGATGAAGGTGCTGACCGTCGTCGCGACCATCTTCATCCCGCTCACGTTCGTCGTCGGCGTCTACGGGATGAACTTCACCGACATGCCCGAACTGGGGTGGAAGTACGCCTACCCGGCGACGATGCTCGGACTGGTGCTGGTCACGGGCATCCTCGGCGTCTACTTCCAACGGCAGGGGTGGCTGTAAGCTGGTTCTGTGGCGCGAGCGGCGAGACGCTCACTCGGCGGCGTCGAATCCGTCGCTGAGGTCGCCCGCGAGTTCCGAGATGATCCCGCGCGCCGCGTCAACGCCGGGTTCGCCGAGCATGGAGACGACCCCGTGGATCAGCGACTCGTAGTGGCGGGAGGTCACGGAGACGCCCTCGTCTTCCAGTAGATCGGCGTACGCCGCGCCCTCGTCGCGGAGCGGGTCGAACCCGCAGGTCATCACGGTCGCGGGCGGGAGGTCGGCGTGGTCGTGGGCCTCCATCGGGAACGCGTACCGATTGTATCGGTGAAGCTGGTTCGAGAAGTAGTGGCCATCGAAGTACTCCATGTCCTCCAGTTCGAGGAAGTAGCCCTCCGAGTTCTCCTCGTAAGAGTCCCAGTCGTCGTCGGCGCTCGTGGCCGGATAGACCAGCAGTTGGTAGTCGAGTTCGGGCCCGTCGAAGTCGCGGGCCATGAGCGAGACGACGGCCGCGAGGTTGCCGCCCGCGCTGTCGCCGCCGACCGCGAGTCGACCGTCGCCACCGACGGCGTCGGCGTTGTCGGCGACCCACTCGGTCGCGGCGTAGCAGTCCTCGACCGCCGCCGGGAAGGGGTGTTCCGGCGCGAGTCGGTAGTCGACGCTCACGACGGCGCATTCGGCGTCGTTGGTCAGCGCGCGACACGTCGCGTCGTGAGTCTCGATGTTGCCGATGACGAAGCCGCCGCCGTGGAAGAAGACGAGCGTCGGGAACGGCCCGCCGCCCTCGGGGTGGTAGATACGGATCGGAATCTCGCCGTCGGGACCGGGGATCGTTCGGTCTTCGACGCTGCCGACCGATTCGCGTTCGTCCTCGGGGATGGTGTCGAGTTGATCGAACATCGCCCGCGCCTCGGCCGGCGGCAGATCCGAGATTTTGGGGATGTCCGCCGTCTGCATCATCTCCAACAGTTGCCGTACGTCAGAATCTAACTCTGCCGACATATACACTATCCGGGACCGCAGCGGCATAACGATCCGGTTGGGTGAGAGTTCTTCCGGAACGATCGTCAAACTAGCGCTACTGCAGCGAATCGATGTAATCGAGGACGCTCACGTCGGAGGTGATCGTCGCGGGGAACGTCACCGACTCGACGCGCTCGGCGTCGGAGATGCGGTTGCCCTCGGGGCCGATCTCGAAGACGGTCGGTTCGCCCGAGTCGCGGTCGCCGCCGTCGTTCGCAAGGATACGGAGTCGGGTGTTCGGTCCGATGAGATCCACGATCGTGTCGACGTACTCTCCCCGATACGTAGCGCGTTCCCGGCGCTCACGCACGTTCATCGCTTCGTAGTTGTTGATGCGAACGTCGGTCGTCCCGGCCCGGAGGCGGTCGACCCATTCGCGCACGTCGTGGATCTCTTTCATCGTCCTTGTTTACTCGTATGCGTGTACCCGTTTATTTGTCACGGTTTCGGTTACCACGTCATCGTTCCTCACAGGAACGTTCG
Organism: Haloferacaceae archaeon; assembly: GCA_963715525.1. GTDB lineage: Archaea > Halobacteriota > Halobacteria > Halobacteriales > Haloferacaceae > MFD01721-c6. The sequence continues at coordinate 1,896,748 of OY970248.1, read as the reverse complement.
ATAGGGGGGAGACTGAGGGGACCGCAGTGACCGAGATCCGGCGAGAGCGACGGCTCAGGAAGTCGCAGAGACGAAAATCGAGACGGCGGGAATCGTCGACGATCGAGTCGGTTTCTGGGGAGCCCTAGGGGAGGTCGACGTCGACGTCGTGCTGTTCGCTCGCGGCCTTGACCGTGTTGTAGAGCAGCATCGCGCGGGTCATCGGGCCGACGCCGCCGGGGACGGGCGTGATGGCGCTCGCCTTCTCTTTCGCGCTGTCGAAGTCGACGTCGCCGACGAGTTCGTATCCCTTCTCGTTGTCCGCGTCGACGCGGTTGACGCCGACGTCGATGACGACGGTGCCCTCGGAGAGCATGTCGCCGGTGATGAACTCCGGGACGCCGGCGGCGGCGATGACGATGTCCGCTTCGCGGGTCTTCGCGGCGAGGTCTTTCGTTCTGGAGTGACAGACCGTCGTGGTCGCGTTGCCGCCCTTGTCCTTCTGGATGAGGAGGTTCGCCATCGGCTTACCGACGATGTCCGAGCGACCGACGACGACGACGTCCTTGCCCTCGGTGTCGACGTCGGCGGATTCGAGGAGCTTCTGGATGCCGTGGGGCGTGCAGGGCTTGAAGCGGGCGTGACCGGCGACCATCCGCCCGACGTTCTCGGGGTGGAACCCGTCGGCGTCCTTCGCGGGGTCGATGCTGCGGAGGACTTCGCGCTTGTCGACGTGGTCCGGGACGGGCATCTGAACGAGGATGCCGTGGACTTCGGGATCGGCGTTGAGGTCGTCGATGGTGTCGAACAGTTCCTCGGCGGGGGCCTCGGGGTCGATTTCGATATGGATGCCGTTGATGCCGACCTCCTCGCAGTCGCGCTGTTTCATCGAGACGTAGGTCTCGCTCGCTGGGTCGTCGCTCATCAGGACGGTGGCGAGCCCCGGCGTGACGCCGGCGTCGTCGAGCGTGTCGATACTCGCTGTGAGACTCTCGCGGATTTCGGCAGCGACCGCCTTGCCGTCGATTAGCTCCGTCATGATTGAACCGCGGTCGGCGAAGGTAATTAATGCTCGGTTTTGTGCATATCTCTGCCAAATATACGCTTGGAATGTGCATCTTCGTGTGTATCTCACGGCGTGACAGTGGCCCAATCGCTTTCGTACTTTCGCCGTCGTGAGTTGCATCGTGGCAAACCCTGGCACCCCGTGCGACGATCAGACGAACGACGCCACCCCCAATCGCTCTACGGTCCCGACCGGCCGACTGCTGACGAACCTCGTCTCGGTCGCCCAGGAGCACGGGCGCGTCCCGACACCTGACGACGTCGAGCAGTACGGCGATTACCCCATCGACTGGTACCTAGACGAGTTCGGGTCGTGGGAGAACGCGCTCGACGCGTCTGGGCTGATCGACTCGCCGAAAGAAAAGTAGCGGTTCCGACGCAGTTCGTCGATCGTGCGCGTTACTGCGGCGGGAGGTCTTCGTACAGCGGATGCTCGGCGCAGAGTTCGTCGATCCGCGCGCTCACCTCCGCCTTCACGTCCTCGTCGTCGTGGTTGTCGACGATGCGGTAGATGAGGTCACCGACTTCGGCGACGGTCTCCTCGTCGAAGCCGCGCGTGGTGATGCCGGGCGTCCCGGCGCGGATGCCGCTCGGGTTGAACGGCGACCGCGTCTCGCCGGGAACCGTGTTGGCGTTGAGGACGACCCCCGTCTCGTCGAGCGCGTCCTCGGCGTCGCCGCCGGTCAGGTCGGGGTGGGACTCGCGGAGGTCGACGAGCACGAGGTGGGTGTCGGTGCCGCCGGAGACGACCTTGAGACCGTGTTCCTGGAAGCGGTCGGCCAGCGCCTCGGCGTTGTCGACGACCTGCTGGGCGTAGTCTTCGAACTCGGGCGTGAGCGCCTCGCCGAAGCCGACGGCCTTGCCCGCGATGTTGTGCATGAGCGGTCCGCCCTGCCCGCCGGGGAAGACGGCGCTGTCGACGTCGCTCGCGAACTCCTCGTCGCACATGATGATGCCGCCGCGACCCGCGCGGATGGTCTTGTGGGTCGAACCGGTGACGAAGTCGGCGATGCCGACCGGCGAGGGGTGAACGCCCGCCGCGACGAGACCGGTGATGTGGGCGATGTCGGCTAAGTGGTACGCGTCGACGGCGTCGGCGGCGTCCTGAATGCGCTGCCAGTCGACGGCGCGCGGGTAGGCCGAGTAGCCCGAGACGATGATGTCCGGTTCGAACTCGCGGGCCTGTTCTTCCATCGCGTCGTAGTCGATGTAGCCCGTCTCGGCGTCGACCTCGTACTGCTCGACCTCGTAGAACTTCCCGGTGAAGTTCGCGGGGTGGCCATGCGAGAGGTGGCCGCCGTGATTCAGATCGAGCGAGAGAATCTTGTCGCCCGGTTCGAGCACCGAGAAGTAGACGCCCATGTTGGCCTGCGTGCCGCTGTGGGGCTGGACGTTGACGTGTTCGGCACCCCAGAGCTCTTTGGCGCGCTCTTTGGCCAACTCCTCGATCTCGTCTGCGTACTTACACCCGGCGTAGTAGCGCTTGCCGGGGTACCCTTCCGCGTACTTGTTCGTCAGGACGCTGCTCTGCGCCTCGAGCACAGCCTCGCTGACGTGGTTCTCGCTGGCGATCATCGCGAGCGTGTTTCGCTGACGCTCTACTTCGCCTTCGAGTGCGTCTGCGACGGTCGAGTCGGCCGCGCGGACGTGTTCGTAGTCCATGCGTGAAATGCCGCGAGTCGCTACAATAAGTGTGTCCTTCGGCGTAACGGAGCGGGCCCCGAACGGCGGTGGCAACTCGTTCACTCCAGACGACACGTCGACGGCGTCGAGTGCCGATTCGGGAGCCATATAGAATCCACCGGATGCCACTCTACGTCATCGTACACGGACGTTCTCAACAGTCTAGTTCTCACAGTCGATACTGATTTACGTTTCGCGGAGTTGTATCGAACACCTGCGAATGATCGATGTAGTTTCGACGGCTTCCGGGCTACGCGCCGTCGACTCGGCGAAGTCCTCTATCGAAGTCGATCTAGAACGGTGGACTCAGACCAACGAACTCAGAGCCGTTCCGCGACCGACAGACCACACGGTCGGAGTCCGAACGACGTCTCTCCGATTTCCCCCCGTCATGGTGGTCGCCGACCGTCTCGACGAAGAAGAGACGTACGAACTCGGAAGCGACACCGGGCCGCTCGAACTCCCGACCGGGGAGTACGTCGTCCGATTCGAGGGTAACATCCTCGTCTACGTGTACTTCAGTGGCTGTGCGACGTTGAGCAAACCGGAGTACGAAGAGTCCGTGCTGACGCTCTCCGAACCGACAGACGTGACGATCGGGTTTCGGAGCCGAGCACGGATGCCGATCGGGTCGATTACGGTCCCCGAGACACCCGACGGTATCGCGACCGCTCTCTCGTCGTTCCCTGCGGCGTATCGGACGCTGACGCCGGACCGATCGTATCCGACGATGCGGAACCACCCGCCGCTCGTCGAGTTCGGCGAGGAGACGCATATCCCGGATCTCGTCGCCGATCGACTCGATCCGAACGAGGTCGAGTTGACGCTCCCGCCGGATCTGTCGTATCTCTTTCCGGCGGCGTCGCTCGTCCACTACCTCGGCGCGACGGTTCGGCTCGCCGACGGAGCGACACCGACACTCAGCACGCGCGCGTGGACGCACGAGCTTCCCTTACTACCGAACTTCCAGTGGGAGGTCGCCGACATCCTTCGCCGCGTCTTCTTACTCGACTGTCTGACGCGTAACGCCGGTCCCTACGGGACCGAACTCGCCGAAACCCGGCATCTCGGCACGCTTTCACTCGATTCGGCGACACTCTACGAGGCAGCCATCGGCGAGCGGTTGGAGGCGTATCTCGACGCGCCGTTCGAACTCGTCTCGGACGAACTGCCGGAGTGGCACCTCTCGATGTACATCGAACCGACGTACGAACACGTCGAGACGCTCCCGTACCTACTCGGCAACGTCCCGAACATCTTCCTGCCGGAGTCGAAACCGCTGAGCGGCAACGAACGGCTCACCCGATCGCTAGACGACTTCTATCGCCGCGAAGCCCAGTCCGTGTCGGTCAATCTCGTCGACCCCGTGCTCGGACCGGGCCGTACGCACGGCTGGCTGGCCGACGGCGCACCGATCGACGTCTTCAAAGCACTCCCGAGCGCCTACCCCAACCAGTTCAAATACTACGACCGATCGGACGACTCGATCAGCGTCGTCGCCGTCCTCAACGACCGAGACATGGAGTCCGAGCACACCGAAGCGGCGAGCGTGTATCGCCGCCGGGCCGAAGAACTCGATATCGACATCACCATCCGAGAGAACCTCACGATCGACGAACTCGCGCGGGTGTTCGAGCGCCCGAACGATCTCGTCCACTACATCGGTCACTGCGAGGAGACGGGACTTCGCTGCTCGAACGGAAACCTCTCGATCTCCTGTTTGAAGGAGTCGAACGCGCAGACGTTCTTCCTCAACGCGTGCGGGTCGTTCCACGAGGGCATCGACCTCGTCCGTCACGGGAGCGTCGCCGGTGCGGTCACGTTCAACAAGGTGCTCGACTCACACGCCGCACGCGTCGGAACGATGTTCGCCCGACTGCTGATAAACGGCTTCAGCATCGAGCGTGCGCTCCAGATGGCTCGCAGGCGGATCATCATGGGGAAAGACTACACTGTCGTCGGCAACGGTACACACGTCCTCGCGCAGTCCGACAACATCATCCCCTCGCACGCCAACCTCGAGCGGATCGACGACGACACGTTCCGTCTGTTCTACGACGCGTACTCCCCGCGAATCAACGGCTCGTACTACCAGCCGTACCTCCAGTCAGACGGGCAGTCACGGCTGCTCGGCACGAATCAGACCTTCGAAATCGACCGACTGCCGCTGCTTCAATTCCTCGAACACGCCGACATTCCTGTCCTGTACGAAGGCGACCTTCACTGGTCGGACAACCTCAAAAATACGCTTTGATCGGACGCCGCTGTCTACGGACCGTTCGAAATTCCGTGGGCGGCTTGTGGTGTGATCCAGGTGTTGTCAACCGTTCCAGCCGCCACTGCGACTGCAATCGTTAGCGAAAACAGTACGAGCATCATGACGAACTGGGGATGCTGTGCGGATACCGTCTGCAAACTCGCTACCACCGACTGCGAATTCTTCCGATGGTCTGGCATAGTCATCTGTCACAGTGTATCGTAGTTTATTATATTTTACTGTAATTGAAAATACACTAGCCGGTACTGTTTTTAGTAACGGTTAGATCCGTGGAGATATCTCGAACCCATTGACTTATCGCTGACAGTAGTTTAACTTCCAATAGGACTGTTGCGTTAATATTAAATACGCTAGAAGCCATAATCCCCCTAAGAGTATGAGCTCGAATTTACTCGAAACAGACATCGAGGATATTCTTCGCACGGTGCTTTCCGGTGGTGAGGACGTACTTCTCGTCGTCGAACCGTCCGCAAAGACTGTCGAAGAACTCGTCGGCGTTGCGGCAACGTTCGACGGAGACCTCCCCGAGATTCGCCTGGTCGCCAACGAGAGTGTCCTCAAGGACGTCATGGGTGACTTCATCGTTGCGAGTACCGCCGCTGATCTCATCGACGAGGGCACGCTCTCGCTGCGAACCGCCGTCGATGGCGCAGACAACACGCTGTTCGTCACCGACGACGCCGTCATCTCGCTGGTGACCGCGGGTGACCACGTCGCCGGACTGACGACGGAAGACGAGCAGTTCGTCGACGTCGCGTTCGACGCCTACCAGTCAGTCTGGGAAGAGTCCCCGGACTTCAAGCTTCGCACACCACCGATCTCGCGCGTCCGCGACACGCTCGAAGCGAACATCAGCGAAGAGGCGATGTCGGACTTCGACTCGGTGCTCACCTCGCTCGAAACCGCACGTGGCGACGGTGACGGCCTCGACGAAGTGACGATCAGCCTCCTCGTGGCGGCGAAAAACGATGTGCTCCTCTACGACATCAGCAAGTGGGGCGAGGACGTCGGCATCGCCAGCAAGGCGACGTTCTCGCGGACGAAGACGAAGCTCGAAGACATGGGCCTCATCGACACCGAGAAGGTCCCGATCGACGTCGGTCGCCCTCGCCTGCGCCTCAAGCTCGGCGATGACCGACTCCGCAGCGCCGACGCGAACCAGATCGCGGGCGTCGCACAGAGCCTCCTCAACTGAGAGCATTCACGGTGCCGTTCTGAATTTTTTCACGCTCGTGAGCGATCGCTCCGCGAATGCGAAGCACGAATCTCGTTCACCGTGACGCGCCTCGCGCGCTTCGGCCGACCGGATTCCGACGTTTTTTCCCCGCCATCTCCGTTTCGTGGGTATGGATATCGGTATCGTAGGGGACGGTCCCGGCGCGGCGGCGGCACGGGCAGCGTTCGCAGACGTTGATGCGACGGTCGACGCGGTGACGGCCGACGAACTGGACGGCACCGACCTCGGGGTCGTCGTCGCACCCGTCGGCGACGATGCCTTTCGGCGGGCGAACGCGACGGCCGATCGGTGGCTGGCGGTCGAACTCGGTGGCGTCGGCGGGCACGCGCTCGACGTCGACGCCGCGGTCTCCGTCTTCACCCCCGAGAGCGCCTGCCACGACTGCCTCCGATCGCGAGTGGCGTCGAATCTCACGCGCGAGGCGAACGTCGCCGACGCCGATCCGAGCGCCGTCGATGCGGGCGGAGAACCGAGCGCGGCCCGGTTCGCGGGGGCCGTCGCCGGACGGCGAGCCGTCAGACTCCTCGCGGGCGACGATGTCGCGGGCACGGTCGTCGAGGTTCCCGGCCCCGAGCGGGAGTTGCTCCCGGTTCCGGGCTGTGCCTGCGGCGATCCGCCCGACCCGACGCTCGAACTCTCGTACCACGAGTCGAGTCTCGACGACGCGCTCGCGCGGGCCGAGCGCACCATCGACGAGCGAGTCGGACTCGTTCGGCAGGTCGGCGAGCGCGAGTCGTTCCCGCTGCCCTACTATCTCGCACAGACTGCCGATACGAGTGGCTTCAGCGACGTTCGCGCCGCGGAGTTCACGGCCGGTGCCGACCCCGACTGGGACGTCGCGTTCATGAAGGCGCTCGGCGAGGGGCTCGAACGATACAGCGCGGGCGTCTATCGGTCGAACGCGTTCACGACGGCACCGGCGTCGAACCTCGCCACGGCCGTCCCGCCGTCGCGGTTCGTCCGACCGGATTCGTACCGCCCTCCGGAGGGCGAGGAAGCGATCCCGTGGGTGCAGGGTCGCGATCTCGTCAGCGGTGCCGACGTCGCACTCCCCGCGGAGTTCGTCCACTTCCCCCCGCCCGTCGACCGGCACAAGCCGCCGATCACCACCGGCCTCGGACTCGGAAGTTCGACCGTCGACGCCGTCCTCTCGGGGCTCTACGAGGTGATCGAACGCGACGCGACCATGCTGTCCTGGTACTCTTCGTTCGAACCGCTGGGACTGGAAATCGGGAGCGTCCAAACTGACGATTCGGAGACGACCTCGGCGGTCGATCGGTTCCGGACGCTCGTCCGTCGAGCGCGCGCGGAGTATCTGACGGTGACACCTTTGCTCGTCACGCAGGACGTTGACGTGCCGGTCGTCGCCGCCGCCGTCCACCGGCAGGACGAGTGGCCACGCTTCGCCGTCGGTTCGGGCGCCGATCTCGATCCGGTCGCCGCCGCCGTCTCGGCGCTCGCCGAGGCGCTTCAGAACTGGGTCGAACTCCGGGCCATGGGCCCCGAACAAGCCACGGCCGAAGAGGGGGCGATCGGCGAGTACGCCGACTTCCCGCGCGAGGCCGCGGCCTTCGTCGATCCCGACGGAACGATTCCGGCGTCGAGCCTCGGCGGAGACCACGTTTCCGGTGAAACCGAACTGCGGACCGTCCTCGGACGAGTGGCCGACGCCGGGCTGGATGCGTACGCCGCTCGGGTGACTCCCCGAGACGTGGCGGGCGTCGGCTTCGAGGCGGTTCGGGTGTCGATTCCGGAGGCTCAGCCGTTGTTTACCGACGAACCCTTCTTCGGCGACCGGGCGCAGTCGGTTCCGGCGTCGATGGGGTTCGAAGCCGACTTAGATCGGCGATATCACCCGTATCCGTAACGCAGTTCACGAACTCGGCTGGCTCGGTGTTGTGCGAGGGACGGAGTGTTCAGATCACTAATTATATCTCTCGTGAACTTCAGATACTCTGTATCGACGTACCCTCCACCGAACATGTCACGAGATACGATACGTAGACGACGATACCTCACCGTACTGGGTGCCAGCGTTGCGGGACTCTCCGGATGTAGCGGAGGCGGAACAGGCGGCGAGCAGTCGACGTCGGCTTCCGGTTCTACGTCACAGACGACGGCGACCAGCGCTTCGACGACCGGACCGACGACGGCGACGGAGACGCCGGCCGAGACCGAGACTGAGACCGAGACGCCGACCACGACACAGCAACCCAGTCCGCGGATGGACGGGGAGGACATCCCGACGTATCCGTACCGGAGTACGAGCGTTCCCCCGCTGAACGCGAAACCGGCCGACGGAGCCGATAACCCGGTACTTTCGCCGGAGGACATCACCGACGGCGACGCGCTGTTCGTCGCCGATCCGTTCCTGTTTCACGACGCGGACGACACGTGGCACCTCTTCGTCGAGGTTCTGCGGACTGACCTCGACGACGAACGCGGCGTGATCAGCCACGCGACCAGCGACGACGGTCTCTCGTGGGACTACCAGGGCACGGTGCTCAAGGAGGATCGCCACCTCTCGTTCCCGATCGTCCTGAAGTGGCGGGGCGAGTATTACATGTCGCCGCAGGAGAGCGGGTTGAGCCAACCGCCGGTGTATCGGGCGACGCGGTTCCCCAGCGAATGGGAGCGGCTCTCGAACGTCTACAGCGACCCCGACCCGGTCAAGGCGCTCAACGATCACGCCTTCTTCCGCTGGAACGACAAGTGGTGGCTGATCGGCGGGACCCACAACAAGAACACGTACCTCTACTACAACGACAGCGACTCGCTCGAGGGGACGTGGAAGGCACACGCGAGGAACCCCGTCGTCTCCGACGACCAGCACGCGTCCCGCCCGGGCGGCCGACCGATCGTCTCCGACGATCACATCTACATGTTCTACCAGGACGACTACCGGCAATACGGGGACAAGATCCGCGGAACCAAGATCACGACGCTCACGCCGTCCGAGTTCGAGCGACACGAACTCTCCCAGTCGCCGCTGATCGAGGGGACGGCGGAAAAGCCGGCGGATTCGACCGAACAGTGGAACTCGCGGGGAATGCACACGTACGACCCGTGGTACGTCAGCGACGAGGAGGGTTGGCTCGTCTCGGTCGACGGCCAGAGCAAGGAGAACGACTCGTGGACCGTCGGTATCTACCGCGTCAAATCCTGAGTAGGAGTGGTGCCGAACCGAATCGTGGCACGCTTCGCCGGTCGGTTGCGTCGGTCACGCGGGCCTCGCACGGAGCGCGTCGACCGCTCCTCGCTCGATTCGTTGTCGACCCGACCGTGCTGTTCTGCGGCCTACTAGCCGGGGAGCGTTCCGTCGACCCACGGTGGTCAATTCAACTACTACATTTATGTGGTTCACCGACACTTGTCAATAAAACGCACTCTCCACAACACATGTCAAGAACCACTGTGCGTAGGCGGCGATACCTCGCGCTACTCGGTGTCAGCGCCGCAGGAATCGCCGGCTGTAGCGGCGACGAAGGCGCGTCCGGGCAGACGAAGCACGACGCTTCGACGGCCGCCAACACCTCCACGCGGGTGACCGCAACGGAACCGTCGTCGACGTCCGAAACGACAACCGCGACAGAAACGACTTCGGAAACCGAGACGCCGAGTACGACCGACCGATCCAGTCCGCGGATGGACGGAGCGAACGTCCCGACGTATCCGTACCGCGATACCGAGACCCCACCGCTGACGCCGGTCCCCGCCGAGGGTGCAGACAATCCGGTACTCGCGCCCGAAGACGTCACCGACGGAGACGCGCTGTTCGTCGCCGACCCGTTCCTGTTCCACGACGCAGACGACACGTGGCATCTCTTCTTCGAGGTGCTTCGAACGGACCTCGATCCGAACCGTGGGGTCGTCAGCCACGCGACCAGCGACGATGGTCTCTCGTGGGACTATCAGGGAACGGTGATCGAAGAGCCGTACCATCTGTCGTTTCCGATGGCCTGGAAGTGGCAGGGTGAGTACTACATGTCCCCGAACGGCGAAGAACAACCGCCGGTGTACCGGGCGACGCAGTTCCCCAACGAGTGGGAGCGGATTCCGAGCGTTTATGGGAATCCCGACGCGATCAAACCACTCCACGATCACGCCTTCTTCCGCTGGAACGACAAGTGGTGGCTCATCGGGAACACGCACGAACACGACACGTACCTCTACTACAACGACAGCGACTCGATCGAGGGCACGTGGAAGCCTCACGCGAAGAATCCCGTCGTCACGGATACCAAGCGGTCGTCTCGACCGGGTGGCCGACCGATCGTCCACAGCGATCACATCTACACGTTCTATCAGGACGACTATCGGCAGTACGGGGACAAGATTCGCGGGTTCGAGATCACGACGCTCACGACGTCGGCGTTCGAACGACACGAACTTCCCCAGTCGCCGTTGATCGAAGGAACGGTACACGACCTCGACAAGGCGACCGAGCAGTGGAACTCTCGTGGGATGCACACGTACGACCCGTGGTACGTCAGTGACGAGGAGGGTTGGCTCGTCTCCGTCGACGGCCAGAGCGAGGAGAACGACTCGTGGACCGTCGGCATCTACCGCGTCGAACCGTGAACTCGATCACGGGTCGTTCGACCCCCCGCTAGCCCGTCTCAACAACACTTATCCCGGTCCTCCGGTTTCGAATTTACATGAGCGAAATCGAAGTGACCCTTCCGGACGGTTCGAAGCTGAACCTCCCGGACGGGTCGACGGTGCAGGACGTCGCCTACGAGATCGGACCGGGCCTCGGCGACGACACCGTCGCGGGTGTCGTCGACGGCGATTTGGTCGACAAGGCGACGGAACTCCACGACGACATCGACCTCGTCATCGTCACCGACGGAAGCGACGAGTACGTCGACGTACTGCGTCACTCGGCGGCCCACGTCTTCGCGCAGGCACTCCTCCGACTGCACCCGGAGGCGAAACTCACCATCGGACCGTACACCGACGAGGGCTTCTACTACGACATCACGGGCGTCGACTTAGACGAGAGCGACCTCCGCGAGATCGAAGCCGAGATGGAGACCATCGTCGAAGAGGACTACGACATCGAGCGACTCACGAAGTCCCGCGAGGAAGCCTTCGAGTACTACGAGGACAACCCGTTCAAGCAGGATATCCTGGACAGCGAGGCGGCGGGCGAAGACCCCATCTCGTTCTACAAGCAGGCCGAGTTCGAGGACCTCTGTAAGGGCCCGCACGTCGAGTCGACGGGGAAGATCGGCGCGTTCAAACTGCTGAACATCTCCTCGGCCTACTGGCGCGGCGACGAGGAGAACGAGTCGCTCACCCGCGTCTACGGGACGGCATTCGCATCGGAGGGCGAACTCGAACAGTTCCTCGAACGCCGCGAGGAGGCGAAAAAGCGCGATCACCGTCGTCTCGGCCGCGAGATGGACCTCTTTTCGATCCCCGAGCACTCGCCCGGGTGTGCTCACTACCACCCGAACGGGATGAAGATCCGACGCGAGTTAGAAGACTACATCCGACAGAAGAACGAGGAACTGGGCTACGAGGAGGTCTGGACGCCGGAACTCAACAAGGCCGAACTCTGGAAGCCGACGGGCCACTACGACAACTTCACCGCCGAGGGTGAGATGTTCAACTGGGTGCAAGACGACACCGAGTACGGCCTGAAGCCGATGAACTGCGCGAACCACGCGTACATCTACGACCACGAGCAGCACTCCTACCGCGACCTGCCGATCCGGTTCTCGGAGTTCGGGACCGTCTACCGCAACGAGCAGTCCGGCGAACTCTCGGGCCTGCTCCGCGTCCGCGGGATGACGCAGGACGACGGTCACGCGTTCATCCGCCGCGACCAGATTCAAGACGAGATCGTCGACGTGCTCCGCGCTATCGGCGCGATTTACGACCACTTCGACTTCGAGGCGAAGTACGTCCTCGAAACGAAAGGCGACAACGCCGTCGGCAGCGACGAGATCTGGGCGGACGCGACGCAGTCGCTGAAGGACGCTCTCGCCTCGGAGAATCTGGAGTACGAGATCGACGACGGTGAAGCGGCCTTCTACGGCCCGAAGATCGGCATCAACGCCGTCGACGCCATCGGCCGCGAGTGGACCATCGGCACGGTCCAACTCGACTTCAACATCCCCGAGCGCCTCGACCTGACCTACGTCGGCGAGGACAACGAGGAACACCGCCCGGTGATGGTCCACCGCGCGCTCCTCGGCACGTTCGAGCGGTTCATGGGGGTCATGATCGAGCACTTCAACGGGAAGTTCCCGCTCTGGCTCGCGCCCGAGCAGGTCCGCATCCTCCCCGTCAGCGACGACAACATCGAGTACGCAGAAGAGATCAAAGCCGAACTCGGTGACTTCCGGGTCGGCATCGAAGACCGCTCGTGGACGGTCGGGCGCAAGATTCAAGACGCCCACGCCGACCGCGTCCCCTACATGATCATCGTCGGTGGCAACGAGGAAGAGTCGGGCACCATCTCGGTCCGCGACCGCAAGGAACGCGAGCAACAGGACGTTTCGTTGGCGGAGTTCAAGCAGCACCTCGAAGGCGAGCGCGGCGAGAAGCGCGTCGAACCCGACTTCTTGGACTGAGGCTTTTTCGGCTACTCTCTGCTTCTTTCGCGTCTTTGTGCCTACGTCAGCGTACGCTGATCTGATTATCCACGGGGTGGGGCTTTCGAGGTCGTGTTATCGTAACTGAAAGCAGTCTAGCCGCATCAATCGAGACGAAGACCTCGAAAGCCCCCGACCCCTTTCAGTCCCACCCACCGATGGTCAATCGAGCGGTCGCCGTACGTCCAAACACGGCCTCGTCTTCTCCCATCCCAAAAAGATCAGACCGACGACTCAGTCGCCGGAACCCGTGCGAGATCCGCGTGGGCGTCGAGTTGCCGTTGGATCGTCTTCCGGAACGCCTTCGAACGCATCAGTTTCGAGACGACGCCGACGTGGCCGGTCCGCCACGTCGTCCGGTTTCTGTCCGGTACCGACCACGCGTCGAGCAGCGTTCGGGCCGTATCCGAGGGGGCAACGGTGTCTTTCGAGCCGACGAAACTGAACACGCGTCCCGGCGGGAGTCCCGGCGTCAGCGGTGGGTTGAGGAGCGGGCCGAAGGCCGCGAGTCGGTCGCGTGTCCACCCGGCATCGGCGAAGGCGACGTCGACGTCGAGCAGTTCGGTCAGTCGACTCCTGGCGAACGTCTCGTCGACCCGACCGGGCATTCCGGCCGGGAAGGCGAGGTCCGGTCGGACAGATTCGGGCCACTCGTTGCAGTAGCCGGCGACGTGAAGCGTGATCGTCCCGCCGAGACTGACGCCGCCGACGCCGACGGCGGGCGCGCCGCGTCTGCGAGCCCAGTCGACGAGGACGCCGGTCTCTAGCGCGGCCGCCGCGTAGAGTTGGAACGTCGCGACCGGCGCGCGAGCGAGGTACGGTTCGCCGCTGTAGCGACCTGCGACTTCCCGGCGGCCGTGCCACGGCGCTTCCGGGAGGACCACGCGATAGCCGCGCGGAGCGAGCGTCCGGGCGACGTATTCCTCCTCCGGCCAGTAGCGTTGCTGGTCGTTCGTCGAGTTCCACCCGCCGTGGAAGACGAGCGTCGGCAACGTGCCTTCGGTGTCGGTCGGTTCGTACACCCGCGCCGTCACCTCGTCGGCGACGAACGGCGACGGCGACTCGAAGCGCAGGCAGTACTCGACGGTCTTCGGCCCGCGTACGCTCCGTGATCGTTGGAGATGTGGGAGTTCGTCCGGGAACGCGTAGAGCCGTTGGGGGTCGGCGATGAACGGTGCCCAGTGGTCGAACGCGCGGTCCGGATCCGGCGTGTCGAAGTCGACGGGCGGGAGGAGGTGCTCGTCTGCGAGGAAGTCGAAGAGATGCGCCGGTCGGGTGCGGCGGTCAGCGATCCGGCGGCGCTCGCGTTCGAGTGCGACCCGTTGGTCCGGTGTCGTCGTGGTGTCTCCCCAGAACGTGGCGTTCCAGCGTATCGTCACGTCGTCGTAATCCGCGCGAAGTCGGGCGTAGCGAGCGAGCGTCTCCTCGATTCGCGAGTGTAGTTCGGGCGCGGGCGGTGCACCGACGGCGTCGAGAAACGCTTCCGGGCCGGAACCGAGTGCGATATCCGCTGCGGCGCGGGCGCGTTCGATCCCGAGTCCGCGTTGCAACTGTCGGAGTGAGAACGACTCGAACGCGCGCGTGTCGAAGACGGCACCGACCGGTGAGGCGACGAGGCGATGGACCGCTGGTGTCCTGAGGTGGTCGGCCATGCCACTGGTAGGCAGTCGGGGGTCTTGACCGTTCCCGCAGCGGTGACTGTCGAACTCGGTCCAATACCGCGGTCACCACTCGGTCAACGCGCTCCGTCCGTAGTAACGCCAGAGTACGACGAGAAACGTCCCGACGCCCGTGAGCGCGGCCGTGCCGCCGACGTAGAACACCCACGCCATGCCGACGCCGGTCATGAGGAAGCCGCCGAGGAGCGGCGCGGCGACGCTTCCCGGCCGCCAGACCAGATCTCGGATACCGAAACTACTCGCAACGCCGCCTTCGTTCGTCCCTTCGTCTGCGAACAGCGCCATGCTCGCCGGTTCACGGAAGCTGTCGGCGACGCCGAGCAGTCCCGAGAGAACGACCAGCGGCACGAACGCGGGCGTGAGCGGCCCGAACAGCGGAAGCGACGAGGGGAGCGCGAGCGCGCGTCCGATCGCAGGCGAGAACGGAACGATCAGCGCCACGACGCCGTAGAGCGCGCCGCCGAAGACGATGAACGGCGCGCGCCCGATCCGATCCGAGAGCCGACCCGTATATGGCTGAAGCAGCATGTTACACAGTTTCTCCGCGATGACCGTCGCGGAGACCGCGAGACCGCTGTAGGCCAGTCCGCCGCTCGCGGCGGAGACGCCCGCGTAGATCGGCACCCACGTCCGCACGAGCGTCACGGCGACGGCGTACTGCGCGCGGAAGGTCGTGATCGTGAGGATGCGGCGGTTGAGCGCGAGATTCGAGAACGGAAAGCCGTACACGGTCGTTTCGTCCGGTGGCAGCAGGAGCAGGACGCCGACGGTGGCGACCGCGAGGCAGCCGATGATGATGGGATAGATCGACGAGAAGCCGTAGGCCTGATAGAGCGCCCCGGCGCTGACGCTCCCGAGGATGGCGGCACCGAACCGGGCGGCGTTCGACTTTCCGATGTGGTTGGCGCGGGTGCCCGGTGCCGAGAGTTCGCCGACGAGCGCGAGCGACATGATCCCGGCACCCGAGACGGCGATCCCTTGGAGCGCCCGAGCGGCGATGAGCCGACCGCTGGAATCGACGAACGGGAACAGGGCGTACGAACAGATTCCGATGAGCAGTACTCCGACGAGGACCAGTCGTTTGTCGTATCGGTCGCCAGCCCACGCCAGCGGAACGACAGTCACGGTCTGAGCGAGCGTGAAGCCGGTCGTGTACATGCCGATGATGAATCCCGCCGAGAGCGTGAGGGCCGGAAGTGGCCCGAGTGAGACGGTGACGCCCGTCGGATCGAGTGCGTCGATGTACTTTCCCAACAGTGTAACGAGCGTGATGAAACCGAACCCGCTTGCGAACCGACTGAGGTAGAGCGCGTAGAACTGCAAGTCGTCGCGTTTCACGTAGGATATCGACGGAAGCGGCCGAAAGACGTTTCGGTACGGACGTTCCTTTCCCGTTCTTGACGATCCGGTAAGCAGATCTTTCAGAGGGGGCGTTTCGAGGATTGACACGGCGAGAACAATGTCGGCGACGCGATTCGCTGGCGAGACGCGCGTTACCGCGGTAGCGGCCGAATCGGTCGTCGAACGCGCCGAAGGTCGACGACTACCCCGTGAGGCCCACGACGGATGGGGGGCGCGTCGTCACCCGACGACTGGCAGACTCGTCGTCGTCCAATGACCGGCAGACTCGTCGTCGGATCGACCCGTTCGTATCCCTGCATCGATCACTGACTCTCGTCGTCGTGCATGACAAATCCACACAGGGTTTTTGCACGTCGCCGGAGACTACCGTTTAATGGCCACTGACAGGGCAGCGAACGAGTATCAACCGCGAGAACCCGATGGCGAACAGCCGACTCGCGGGATCGACCCCCGCGAAGCGGCCGAGTACGAGTCGCTGGCGACGGAGCTCAGTGAGGCGGTGACGGGCGCGGTCCGCTTCGACGAGTACAGCCAGCTCCTCTATGCGACCGACGGAAGCATCTACCGGGCGCGACCGGCTGGCGTCGTGATTCCACGAACCGTCGAGGACGTGCAGGCGGCGGTGCGAATCGCCGCCGACCACGACGTACCGATCCTCCCGCGCGGCGCGGGGTCGTCGCTGGCTGGACAGGCTGTCGGCCCCGGCTGCGTCGTCCTCGACTTCTCGAAGTACCTGGACGAAATTCTCGACGTCGACCCCGAGGCGAAGCGCGCGCGAGTGCAACCCGGCGTCGTACAGGACCACTTAGACGCCGCCCTCGAACCGTACGGACTGAAGTTCGCGCCCGACCCGGCGTCGTCGAACCGAGCGACGGTCGGCGGCGGTATCGGCAACAACTCGACCGGCGCGCATTCGGTCCGGTACGGGATCACCGACGCCTACACGGAGGAGTTGGACGTCGTCCTCGCCGACGGGTCGCTGCTCCACACCCGCGACGTGGTCGTCGACTCCGACGAGTGGGACGACATCGTCTCGAAAGACGACCGCGAAGCCGACCTCTATCGGACCGTCCGCGG
This sequence comes from Haloferacaceae archaeon, assembly GCA_963715525.1. GTDB lineage: Archaea > Halobacteriota > Halobacteria > Halobacteriales > Haloferacaceae > MFD01721-c6. The sequence continues at coordinate 1,879,783 of OY970248.1, read as the reverse complement.
CCTCGTCGAAGAGCACGCAGACGAGATCGAGTCGCGGTACCCGACGCTCAAGCGGTCGGTGTCGGGCTACAATCTCCACAAAGTCGTCCACGAGAACGACGCGGGAGAGCGGGTGATGAACCTCTCGAAGTTGTTCGTCGGCAGCGAGGGAACGCTCGGCGTCGTCGTCGAGGCCGAGGTGTCGCTCGTCCCGGCCCCGGAGTCGACGGCGCTGGCGCTCTACTGTTTCCACGACCTCGTCGACGCGATGCGTGCGGTTCCCGAGGCGCTCGACTTCGACGTCGGCGCAGTGGAACTCATGGACGACGAGGTGTTCCGTCTCGCGCGCGAGTCCGGCGAGTTCGCGCAGTACGCGGAACCCATCCCGGACGACTGCGCGGCCGGGTTGATGCTCGAATTCGATTCGGAACTCCACGACGACTTCGAAGCCGCCATCGACGAGACGAACGCGCACTTCATCGACGACGGCGACGCCTACGACGTGATCGAAGCGTACTCAGACGGGGCGCAGGGTAACCTCTGGAAACTCCGAAAGGCGGCGATTCCGCTGCTCATGTCGCTCGACGGCGACCCGAAGCCGTACCCGTTCATCGAGGACGCGTCGGTGCCGCCCGAGGAGTTGGCCGAGTACGTCCAAGAGTTCGAGCAGGTGCTCGACGACCACGACACCTCGGCGGCGTACTTCGCCCACGCGGGCGTCGGGACGCTCCACATCCGACCGATCCTCAACCTCAAAGAGGAAGTGGGAATCGAGACGATGCGCTCGATTTCGGACGCCGTCACCGACCTCGTACTCGACCACCACGGGTCGTTCTCCGGCGAGCACGGCGACGGCCTCGCGCGCACGGAGTTCAACCCGAAGATGTACGGCCCGGATCTCTGGGGCGCGTTTCAGGATCTCAAGACGGCCTTCGACCCCGAGTGGCTGATGAACCCCGGGAAGGTGGTGTTCAGAGACGCCGACGCCCCCGGCGCGGAGACGGGCCGTGGCGTCGGAGCCGACATGCGAGAACACCTCCGGTACGGACCGGGGTACACTTCGGTCGAACACAACACGGCGCTCGACTTCGAGGAGGAGGGCGGCTTCGCTCACCTCGTCGAACTCTGTAACGGGTGCGGGACGTGTCGGCAGACCGATTCGGACGTGATGTGCCCGACGTACCGCGCCTCGAAAGAGGAGTTGACGACGACGCGCGGCCGTGCGAACCTGCTCCGGGCGGCCATCAGCGGCGAACTCTCCGAGGAGGAACTGTACAGCGAGCGATTCCAGAAGAAAGTGCTCGATCTCTGTGTCGGCTGTAAGGGCTGTCAGAACGACTGCCCGACCGGCGTCGACATGGCGAAGCTCAAAGCCGAGGTCAAACACCAGTACCACGAGCGCGAGGGGTCCGGCCTCCGCGAGCGTCTCTTCGCCGACATCGACCGTCTCGCCGCGCTCGGCAGCCAGTTCGCGCCCCTCTCCAACGTCGCCCAGCGCCTGCCGGGATCGCGGGCCATCGCTGAACGCGTTGCCGGGATCGCACCCGAACGCGAACTGCCGACGTTCGCCGACGAGTCGCTCGAATCGTGGTACGAAGCGCGCGGTTCGGGCGTCGATCCGAAGACAGCCGACCACCGAGTCCTGCTGTTTCCGGACACCTACACGAACTACGTCTATCCGGCGGCGGGGAAAGCGGCGGTGCGCGTCCTCGAAGCCGCGAACGTCCACGTCGCGATTCCGCGCGACGTCGAACCGAGCGGGCGGGCGGCGTTCTCGTCGGGCTTTCTCGACCGCGCGAGAGACCGAGCCGAACACAACGTCGACGTGCTGGCGCCGCTCGTCGCCGACGGGTGGTCGGTCGTCTTCGTCGAGCCGTCCGACGCGGTAATGTTCCAAGACGAGTACTACTCGCTCCTCTCGGGCGACGCTGTCCGCGACGTCGGCGCGAACGCCTATGGCGTGCTCGAGTTCCTCGACACGTATCGGCTCGACGAGAACCTCTCCGTCCGCTCTTCCTCCGGATCGCTCACGTATCACGGTCACTGCAACCAGAAGGCGACGAACAGGGACCACCACGCCGCGCAGGTGTTGCGTCGCGTCGGGTACGAAGTGGACCACTTGGACTCCGGTTGCTGCGGGATGGCCGGTTCGTTCGGCTACGAAGCCGAACACTACACGCTGTCGCAGGCGATCGGTCGGATTCTCTTCGATCAGGTCGAGGAGAGCCCCGGCGACGAGGTCGTTGCCCCCGGCGCGTCCTGCCGGACGCAGTTGGGCGACCGACCGGCTCACGACCGACCGAAGCATCCCGTCGAGAAGGTCGCCGAAGTGATCGTTTCATCGTGAGCGGATGTGACTCGGCGAAAGCCTCAAGTATGCCGTGTGTGACCCAAACTCAATGTGTCGGGGCCGCTACGACGTAATCTCGAAAGCGGCATATTCGGCCGACTGAAGCCTGTTTTCGACAGTTCGGAACGCGAAATCAGCCACAGGGTTTAAGTTGGTACGTCTACAACAGATTAACTGAACAGAGCGAATAGAGACCCATCTCTCCCACTTCCAATAATGACCGAGAGCGTCCGAAGTTACACCGGCGAGCGCACCCGAAACCGCGAAGAAGAAACAGAGTCGCAAGAATCGGAGGGGCTGCGCTGTCCGGAATGCGGCGGCCAGCTCGCGACCGACACCGAACACGGCGAGACCATCTGTCAGGACTGCGGCCTGGTCGTCGAGGAGGACGAAATCGACCACGGTCCTGAGTGGCGCGCGTTCGATTCGAAGGAGAAAGACCAGAAGTCCCGCGTCGGCGCACCGACGACGAACATGATGCACGACAAGGGGCTGTCGACGAACATCGGCTGGCAGGACAAAGACGCCTACGGAAAGGCCCTGTCGAGCCGTCAGCGTGAGAAGATGCAGCGGCTGCGGACGTGGAACGAGCGGTTCCGCACCCGCGACTCGAAAGAGCGCAACCTGAAGCAGGCCCTCGGCGAGATCGACCGCATGGCCTCGGCACTCGGCCTGCCGGACAACGTCCGTGAGACCGCGTCGGTCATCTACCGCCGCGCGCTCAACGACGACCTGCTACCGGGTCGCTCGATCGAGGGCGTCGCCACGAGCGCGCTGTACGCCGCCGCCCGACAGGCGGGCACGCCGCGCAGTCTCGACGAGATCTCGAGCGTCTCGCGCGTCGACAAAGACGAGATCGCTCGGACGTACCGCTACGTGGTACGAGAGCTAAGCCTCGAAATCCAGCCCGCCGACCCCGAACAGTACGTGCCGCGCTTCGCGTCGGACCTCGAACTCTCCGACGAGTCCGAGCGTCGGGCGCGTCAGCTGCTGAAGAACGCGAAAGAGCAGGGCGTCCACTCCGGTAAGAGTCCGGTCGGCCTCGCGGCCGCCGCCGTCTACGCCGCGTCGCTGCTCACCAACGAGAAGGTCACGCAGAGCGAGGTCAGCGACGTCGCCAACATCAGCGAAGTCACCATCCGCAACCGCTACCACGAACTGCTCGAAGCCGAAGAGCAGGTTCAGTTGCCGTAACGTTTCACGGCTTTCCGGGTTGCTTTTCGCGTCGCATGCGTACACGCAGTAATCAGCGACGGCTAAAGCGGAACCGCGAAGTGACGGCGTCGGCAGCGTTCTCCATGGAGACGACCCGCCACTTCACCGCGACGATGTACGTCGTCAACGACGGCGCGACCGCACTACACCACCACGACCGCCTCGGTATCCGCGTCGCTCCCGGAGGTCACATCGACCGCGACGAACTCCCGCACGAAGCCGGACTGCGCGAAGTCCGCGAGGAGACCGGTCTCGACGCCGAACTCGTCGGTGAGGTACCCGACATCGACGCCCCGGCGGGGCGTGCGCTTCCCCAGCCGCGCTACCAGATGCTCTACGACATCGATACGATCGACGGTGACGTCGCCCACCAGCACATCGACCACATCTACTTCGCTCACGTCGACGAGCGCGACATCTCACCCGCTCCCGGCGAGGAGGGCCCCGAGGCGTGGGACTGGTACACGCCCGAAGCACTCCGCGCGAGCGATATCGACGCCGACACGGTCCGGATCGGGATCGAAGCCATCGAAGCGATCGAGGCGGTGTCGTCGTCGAACTGATTTACGTTTCGAATCACCGCGCCGTCCGCCGCTTCACGTTCGCCGCGCGCCGAGGGTTTTTATTCCGGGACGGCTACAGACGCTCCAATGAAGGTCAGCGACCTGCCGCTTCTCGACGAGGTGTGCGCACACTACGAGGCGCAGGGGATCGAAGAACTGTACCCGCCGCAGGTCGCCGCCGTCGAGGCGGGCGTCGCCGACGGGTCGGCGCTCGTCGCCGCCATCCCGACCGCAAGCGGGAAGACGTTCATCGCCGAACTCGCGATGCTCACCGCCGACGGTCCCGCCCTCTACATCGTTCCGCTCCGTGCGCTCGCCCGCGAGAAGTACGAGACGTTCTCCGAGCTCCCGGGCGTCGAGGTTGCCATCGCGACAGGCGACTACGACTCCCCGGAGGACGACCTCGGCGACTACGATATCGTCGTCGCCACGAGCGAGAAGGTCGATTCGGCCATGCGAAACGGTGCGACGTGGGTCGCCGACCTCGCCTGCTGCGTCGTCGACGAGGTCCACCTCCTCGGCGCGGAGGGCCGCGGGCCGACGCTCGAAGTCACGCTCGCGAACCTCCGACGGCAGGCCGCGGGCATTCAGATCGTCGCGCTCTCGGCGACCGTCGATAACCCCGAGGACATCGCCGCGTGGCTCGACGCCGAACTCGTCGAGACGACGTGGCGACCCGTCGACCTCCGAACCGGCGTCTACGCCGACGAGACGGTCGACTTCGACGACGGGACCGATCTCGCGGTCGACGTGCCAGTCGACGCCGACGAGAACGCCCACGAGACGGAGGCGACGGTCGCGCTCGTCGCAGACGCCGTCGCCGCCGGGGGGCAGGCGCTCGCGTTCGTCCGCTCCCGACGGGAGGCGGAGTCGCTCGCCGAACGTCTGTCGCGTGACGGACTCACGAGCGCCCCCGCGGTCGCCGGCGAGATCGAAGCGCTCGACGGGACGACGACCGGCCGCAGGCTCGCCGATTGCGTCCGCGACGGCGTCGCCTTCCATCACGCGGGACTACGGAGCGACCACCGCGTCGCCGTCGAACGGGCGTTCCGCAACCGCGACCTCGCGGTCATCTGCGCGACGCCGACGCTCGCCGCGGGCGTCAACGTCCCGGCCCGTCGCGTCGTCGTCCGCGACCAGCAACGCTACACCGGGTCGGGGATGGAGTTCCTTCCCGTGTTGGAGGTCCACCAGATGTGTGGACGAGCGGGACGACCACATCTCGACCCCTACGGCGAGGCCGTCCTCGTCGGCGACGAGGAGAGTCGCCAGGACCTCTTCGAACGGTACGTCGAGGCCGACGCCGAGGCCGTCGAATCCAAACTTCGTAGTCGGACGGCGCTGCGGACGCACGTGCTCTCGATCGTCGCCTCGGGTTTCGGCGACTCGCGTGTGGACGTCCTCGACGTACTCGGCGCGACGTTCTACGCCCACCAGACTCCCGAGAGCGACCTCTCCGGCGTCGTCGACGACGCAGTCGCCGACCTCGTCGAGATGGGGATGATCGCCGACGCGGACGGCCTCGAAGCGACGAACCTCGGCGCGCAGGTCTCCCGACAGTACCTCACGCCCGAGACGGGCGCACGGCTCGTCGGGGGTCTGGAGACGGCGAGCGAGATGACGGTCGTCTCGGGGTTGACGGTCCTCCAGATCATCTGCGATACGCCCGACATGCAGGACACCTACCTCGGCAACCGCGAGCGGGCAGACATGTATCAGTTCGCCACTCGGCACGCAGACGAGTTTACCACCGGGATGTCCGAAGCCGAGAACTTCGAGCGGTGGCTCGAATCGGTCAAGACCGCGCGTATCCTCTTCGAGTGGACGGACGGATCGGACATCGAGACGCTGGTCGAGAAGTACCGCATCGGTCCGGGCGACCTCGAGTCTCGGATCGAGCGGGCGACGTGGCTGCTCGGCGCGGCCGACGCGCTCGCGGGGCTTCTCGGCGTCGACCTCCCGGCGATCCGGAGCGTTCGGAGTCGGCTCTGATCGGGTCGAGGCGTGATCGAAGCCACCGAATTACGAGCATGTGACATTGCACATCACTGACTCGATTCTCGGAGCTATAGAATCGGCGTCTGTTTATATTCCCTTAGGAGTGGATAGTTCAATTGTAGGTGAACAAAATGAGCATCAATACATTCGAAAGCAGGGTTGGCGGTGTGACAGTCTCGACGCAGGCGTCGAGTTTGAGTGCCTGGTTCGTTCTGGCTCTACGGCTGATGATGGGGTTCGCGTTCGCGTACGCCGGGACCGAGAAGCTTCTGGCGGGCGGATTCGACGCGAGCGGTTACCTGCTCCACGTCGCCGCAACGAACGGCAACCCGCTGATGGGCATGTTCCACTGGATGGGCACCACTCCGTGGTTCGTGACGTTCATCAACGTCGCCGTCCCGTTCGGTGAACTCGCGATCGGTCTCGGCCTGATCTTCGGCGTGCTGACCCGCCTCGCGGCGTTCTTCGGCGCGCTGATGATGCTCATGTTCTACTTCGGGAACTGGAGCGTCGAGAACGGCCTGATCAACGGCGACTTCGCGTACATGCTCGTGTTCCTGACCGTCGCGGCCTTCGCGGCCGGCCGCATCCTCGGCCTCGACACGTTCATCGAGCACTACCGCGTCGGCGGCGTCCCGCTGATCGAGAAATACCCGTCGCTGGCATACATCCTCGGCTGAACCCTTCGGCCCTCTATTTCGATAGAACCCCGACTAGGCGACCTCGAATTACTCGCCGGTCGGGTCCGATTTCGCAACGCGAATACCGTTTTGACAATTTCCGATAAAATCAGTCCCGCATTTTTCGACCGCTTTTTCGTTTCGTCCGGTTCCGTTCGTACTCCGCGGCGCTCGATTACGCCGCGTACTGTCCGATCAGTCCGGCGAGCGTGCCCTTGTCTCGGACACCGACGACCTGTTCGACCGGCTGGCCGTCGGCGAAGAGCAAGAGCGTCGGAACGCCGCGAACCTGATACTGCGCCGCGAGTTGCTGATTGGCGTCGATGTCGACTTTGGCGACGAGGGCGTCCGTCTCGCGGGCGAGTTCTTCGACGGTCGGCTCGAGCATCTTGCACGGACCACACCAATCAGCGTAGAAATCAACGAGTACGACCGAGTGCTCGTCGACGAGTTCACGGAGGTGATCGCCACCGTCGACGTGGACCGGCTCGTCGGGGCCTCCCGAATCCGACGCCGCGTCGGCGCGGCCTTCGAGTTCTTTCAGTTTGCGCTCTCTGATCGAATCTAGTTCGTCTGAATCGCTCATACCCGGCATTCGGGTTCCGTCCGCTTAACAGTTTTGTAGGGACATAACAAGACTGGCCCACTCTTACCGTTTTACTCCCGGTACAGCGAGTAGGTGATGACTGCGAACCCACAGAGCGTTAGCAGGGAATCGACGAGGACGCTGATACCGAACAGTCCCTTGAAGATCTGATCGAGTAATCCGGCGACGAACGTCCCGACGGTGATGATCGCGAACCCGAACGCCAACGCCCGAAGCGCGGGTGCGCGGGTTCGACGGTACGCCTTGAAACTCAGATAGGTGATCAAGCCCCCGAAGACGAGGATTCCGGCTTTGATGACGACGATCACGGTGGTCACCAGCGGCGAGTTGAGATTGAGCATCTACGTCTCCCTCCTGACCTCTTCCCACAGAGTCGCTAACCGTTCGTCCGGGGAACTCGCGGGGCGAGTGATATTGACTTCGAACTTTCGGTCTTCGGTCAGACCGATCGACACGTCTTCGAACGCCAGGACGTACCGGGTCGTGTGGTGCCCGTCGGAACGGATCTCCGTCCGCTCTTCGAGCAACGACGCGTCCGTCAACAGGTCCAATTTTCTATACGTCGTCGACAACGGAATGTCACACTCCTTTGATATCTCACTCGCGGACATGGGTTCGGAGAGGTGACGGACGATGGCCCGAGCGCCCTCGTCGTCGAGTGCGTCGAGGACGGCTTGGAGGTCTGTCTCCTCGCGGGGGGACCACGCTCTCACCATCGGTCGTGTGTGGAACGCCGGCCACAAAATCCCTTGCGGTGAGCGGATCGCAATCGGAGAGCGACGAGGCGCCCTCGGGTTCCGATGTCGATCTTCGAGTTCCGCTCTCAGCACACCCCGAATCACGTCTCGGATCGGTCGTACGCCCCCTGTCGCCGAAGTTCTCCCGTTCGCCGGAGGACCGAGGGCGTCCGACAGACGCCGGGGGCACCCGTCGCCTGCGGAATCGTACAGTTGTTGCAACTCTCGCAGATCGCGCGCGTCGTCGACGAGACGCTCCCGTTCTCTTCGTCTCTCTCGACCGAACTGTCGTCTCTCTCGACTGATTTTTCCTCTAGTAACCGCGCTGGGAGTCGCGGTTCGGCGTAGAACGGTCGGGCCATTCCGACGGCGTCACAGTCGTCGTCGATCGAGCGGTCGATCCGGCCGCGTTCGCGGACGCCGCCCTCCATCAGGACCGGCACGTCGACGAGTCGCCGCACCGCCCGACAGAGGTTGGCGTTCCACGCCGGTTCGAAGCCGAACTGGAGCGATTCGATCCAGTTGCCGAGGGCGACAAGCGCCGCTCGACCCCGTCCACCGAACGTCTCGACGTAGGCGTCGCGGAACGACTCGTCGGCCCACGCCCGATCCGGAAACTCGCCGCGAACGATGCTCATGTCCCAGAAGACCGAGGCGTGGACCGGGACGAGCGCGTCGTAACCGACGTCGGCGAGTCGTCGACAGATACCGACCGCGTCAGCCTCCGAGAGGTGCCGTCGGACGATCGGCGGCGCTTCCGTCTCGGCGGGCACTTTCGTCATCACCGGCACGTCGCCCGCCCGCGACCGAACCTCGTCGTAGACGAGTTCGAGAAACCGGACGCCGTCCCCGAACTCGTCGTCTCGACGGTTGTAGAACGGCGAGAGGAACTGCTGGACGATCCCCATGTTTGCCCCTGCGAGGTGAATCACGTCGTACCCGGCGTCGACGGCGTACCTCGCGGCGCGCCCGAAGTCGGCGGCGAGTTCGTACGCCTCGGCGGTCGTGAGGACGTGTGCGTCGTAGTCGAGAAACCCGGTTCGGTCGAGCGCGCGTAGCAGCCTCGGCGGTTCGGAGACGGCGAGTTGCCGGAGATCCGGGTGGCGTTCGCGGAAGGCGGCGTGCCACGTCTCCATGCTCCGTAGACCGCCGTGTTCGAGTTGGATGGCGATCTTCCCGCCGTGGTCGTGGATTCGCCCGGTCAACTCGGCGAGGTCGGCCACGAAGTCCGGGTCGTGGACGTAAGTCATGTTGGGGGCCGCACAGCCGCCCGGCCCCTCGCGGACGATAGTCGCCCCCTGACAGATCAGCCCCGCACCGGCCGCGGCGGCGGGTTCGAGGTCTGCGACGAGTCGGTCGACGGCGTCGGAGCCGTTCCCCGCACACTCCAACAGCGGCGCTCGGTACAGCCGATTCGGGAGTTCGACGTCGCCGATGGCGAGCGGGTCCTCAAGCCGCGTCATGGACGACCACTCGGGGGCGAGACACAAAGTATCGCCGTATAGTCGACGGTGGATTGATGTCGAAACGGAACCCGTAGCGTTCGGAAAAGGTACTTGTACGCCCGAACGAATGTCTCCACACTCGATGCCCTCCACCGACGTTACTTCTCGGTCGCCCCGTGTATTCGGCCCGATTCAGATACTCGACGCGTCTCTCGGTCGACAACTGCTGGGATACGTTTTAGCGGCCATCGGTTTCGTGATCTTCGTGTGGCTACTGAATCATCCGCTACCGCTCGTTCCGGCCGTCATCCACATCGTAATCGCCGCGAACGCAGTCCTCAATGGGCTGTACCTCGGCGGCGTGCGTCTCCGGTAAGCGCGAAAAGCCTCCGGTCTCACGCCGCCTCTCGAATCTCGTCGGCGACCCGCCGGATCGTCTCGTACTCGTCGTCGCTGTAAGCGATGAGTCGCACGTCCGAGAGCGATTCGGGGTCGAACGCAGCGACTTCCTCACAGATGATGCGCGCGCCGGCTTCGAGGTCGAACCCCGCGATCCCACAGCCGAGGGCGGGGAGGACGAGCGACGTACATCCCGCGTCGTCCGCGGCTTCGAGCGAGTTGCGCGTCGCATCGCGGATGCTCTCGGCGGTCGCCTGCCCGCCCGCGGGCATCGCGGCCGCGTGGATCACGTACTCGGCGTCGAGAGCGAACGCGTCGGTGACGGCGACGTCGCCGAGGTCTACCGGCCCGCGTGCGACAGCGGCGTCGTTCAACGCCTCTCCCGCTCTGTCACGGAGCGCGCCGGCGACGCCCGAACCCATCCGGAGACCGGTGTTGGCGGCGTTGACGAGCGCGTCGGCCTCCTGTGCGGCGATGTCTCCTTGAGTGACGGCAAAGTCCATGTCGTGTCGCGCTTCGGGGGCGAGCGTGTAAAACAGTGATCGTCGTTTCGTTGTCAATTCCGGGAGTCCGGTCAGTCCGACTCGTAGCCGTCGCCGCTCACCGGTTCGGCGGGAACGCCCGCCACCGTGGTGTTCGCCGGGACGTCGTCGGCGACGAGCGAGTTGGCGGCGACGCGAGCGTTCTCGCCGACGTGGACGCCGGGAAGGATGATCGTCCCCGCGCCGACCATCGCCCGCTCGCCGACGACGACCTCGCCGGTCCGATACTCGTCCTGTAGGAACTCGTGACAGAGGATGGTGGTGTCGTAGCCGACGATCACGTCGTCTTCGAGCGTGATGAGGTGCGGCCAGAACACGTCGGGTGTGGCCTCGAGCCCCCACGAGACGCCGGTGCCGACGGTGACCCCGATGCAACGCAGGAGCCAGTTCTTGAGTTTGAGGCTCGGTGAGATGCGAATCAGCCACACGAGGAGGTAGTTGTACGCGACCACGAGCGGCGGGCGGGCACGGGTCCACGACTGTAGCGAGTTTCGAGGGCCGGGGGTCGGGTGGCGAGTCGTCCGTCCGTGGCGTTCGGGCCTGTCGTCTGACACGCCCAGTCGTTCGAAGTCAGAGGATTTCAACCCCACCCTCACACCAGATGCCCTGCTCACACGCCGATGTCCTACTCCGCGAACGTCAGTCGCCGGTTCTCCCGGTTCGACAGCGATCGACCCCCGAGCGGCCACCCGCTCGGGTCGTCGGTGTCGAGGGCACGCACGGCGACCTGTATCGACCGACCGGCGAGGACGGGAGTCGGTCGTCCCCGTGGAACCCGAACTGCGAGCGGACCGATCAATTCGCTCGACTGTCCCCGAACGGATCCTTTGTTAACGACTCGCTACACGTCGCTCTCCGGCCGAATCGAACCGAACGAGCAGAACTGTGAGGGCGGTGAACGATCGGCGACCCGGTGTCCCCGAGCGTCCGAAATATGACGTTGACTCGACCGGCTACTCCGATCGGAGTTCGGCCATGTGGTCGACGCGTTGCTGAACGAGGTCTGCCGTGCCGATATCGTGTCGGACGTGGAACCCTTCTCCCGCCGCGCTCAGTGCGTCCTCTGCGATCTCTTCGGCCTCCGCGATACTGTCGGCGAGACCGACGACTGCGAACGACCGCGACGTCGTCGTATAGAGGCCGTCGTCGCGCTCGTCGACGCTGGCGTAGAACAGGAGCGCGTCGCCGATGGTGTCCTCTGCGACTTCGATCCGCGCACCGGCATCGGGGTCGGTCGGGTAGCCCGCCGGCACTGCGTATTTACAGACGGTCGCCTGCTCGGCGAACGCGAGTTCGGGCAGCGACTCGCCCTCTCGAGCGGCGACGAGCACGTCCAAGAAGGGCGTTTCGAGGACCGGCAGCGTGTTCATCGCTTCCGGGTCACCGAAGCGGGCGTTGAACTCGATCACCTTCACGCCGTCGGTGGTGAGCATGAACTGCCCGTAGAGGATACCCTTGTAGTCGGGCAGGGCGTCGACGACGGCATCGAGGACCGAGACGGCCTCGTCGTAGTCGGCATCGGTCATGAACGGCAGCGCGGTCGTCACATCGCTGTAACTGCCCATGCCGCCGGTGTTCGGGCCTTCGTCGCCTTCGTAGGCGCGTTTGTGGTCCTGCACCGCGGGGGCCGGGCGGAACTCGCCGTCGGCGACGAACGCCTGTACGGTGAACTCCTCGCCGATGAGTCGCTCTTCTAAGACGACCCGGTCGTAGTCGGCGTCGCGGAGGTATTCTTTGGCTTCGGTTTTCGTCACCTGATCGCCGGTGACCTTCACGCCCTTGCCGCCGGTCAAGCCCGCGGGCTTGACGGCGAGGTCGCCGTCGTAGGCGTCGATGTAATCGCAGGCGGCGTCCACGTCGTCGAAGGTCTCGAAGTCCGGACACCCGGGGACGTCGTTGTCGCGCATGAACCGACGCTGGAAGGCTTTGTCCGTCTCGATCCGGGCCTCGGCCTCACGCGGTCCGAAGGTGTAGACCCCCGCCTCGTCGAGCGTGTCCGCGACGCCCGCGGCGAGTGCCGCCTCGGGGCCGACGACGGCCAGCGTCGCGCCGACCTCCTCGGCGTAGTCGGCGATGCCGTCCGCGTCGGTCTCGTCGATGCTCTCGAACCCGGTCGCCAACGTGGCGACACCGGGGTTTCGGTTGCTCGCGCAGGCGTACAGGTCGCAGTCGTCCGCCAGTGCCCGGGCGATCGCATGCTCGCGCCCGCCGCCGCCGACGAGGAGTACCGTCTCGCTCATGTGGGTGAGACCTACGCACGTCGGTGTAAATCTTCCCCTTCGATCGGGGATAATTACACACGTGTGTGCATATCTTGTCGTGTGATCTCGCGGGGAATCGTTTCCAGCGAAACTGCTGGTCTGACACCCGTGGGGTACGTCAGTGTGTCGAGTCAGCACCCGACTGGCAGGCTTTACAAGGTGGCGGTCGTAAGAGACGTATGACCAACCCTACGGGCCGCAACCGCCTCGACGAGGAGGAGAGCCCGTACCTCCGACAACACGCCGACAACCCCGTCCACTGGCAGCCGTGGGACGACGCGGCGCTCGCCGCTGCCCGCGAACGGGACGTACCCATCTTCCTCTCGGTCGGCTACTCGGCGTGCCACTGGTGCCACGTCATGGAAGCTGAGAGCTTCGAGGACGACACCGTTGCGGAGGTTCTCAACGAGGCGTTCGTGCCCATCAAGGTCGACCGCGAGGAGCGCCCCGACCTGGACCGCGTCTATCAGACGATCTGCCAGCTCGTTTCGGGGGGCGGTGGCTGGCCGCTCTCGGTCTGGCTCACGCCCGACGGGAAGCCCTTCTACGTCGGCACTTACTTCCCACGCGAACCACGTCGCGGCGTCCCCGGTTTTCTAGAACTTCTCGAACAGACCGCCAACTCGTGGCAGCACGACCGCGCAGAGATCGAGAACCGGGCCGACCAGTGGACCGCCGCGTTGACCGACGAACTCGAAGAGACTCCTGACCCGGTCGAGAATGTGCCGGATTCGGGCGTGCTCGACGTCGCGATTCGGGCCGCACTACAGAGCGCAGACACCGAGTACGGCGGATTCGGTCGCGGAGGACCCAAGTTCCCACAACCGGCCCGTATCGAACTGCTCTTCCGTGCCTACGAGCGCACCGGTAACGAGGACGCCCTTGCCCTCGCCGTCAAGACGCTCGACGCGATGGCCAACGGTGGGTTGTACGACCACGTCGGCTCCGGATTCCACCGATACGCGACCGACCGAAGCTGGTCGGTTCCGCACTTCGAGAAGATGCTGTACGACAACGCGCTGTTGCCCAACGTCTACCTCGCGGGCTACCAGATGACGGGAGAGACTCGCTACGCCCGCATCGCACAGGAGACACTCGCGTTCATCGAACGGGAACTGATGCATCCCGAGGGCGGCTTCTACAGCACGCTCGACGCCGAGAGCGACGGCGGCGAAGGGGCGTTCTACGTCTGGACGCCCACGCAGGTCCGGTCGATCCTCGACGGAACCTCCGCCGACCTCTTCTGTGACTACTACGGCGTCGCCGACGGCGGAAACTTCGAAAACGGGACGACGGTTCTCTCGGTCGCACGAGGCGTTCAGGACCTCGCTGAATCGTACACCCTCGACACCGCGGAGGTTCGACGTCGACTCCTCGATGCTCGACTCGATCTGTTCGAGGCGCGCAGCGAACGGACGCGACCGAACCGCGACGAGAAGATTCTCACCGGGTGGAACGGGTTGATGATCTCCGCCTACGCGACGGCCGCGCAGGTACTCGACACGACGCTCGGCGACCACGGCGCTCGTGCGCTCGACTTCGTCCGAGAGCACCTCTGGGACGAGGACACCGGCCGACTCTACCGTCGCTACAAGGACGGCGACGTGAAAGGTGACGGCTATCTCGAAGACTACGCCTTCCTCGCTCGGGGAGCGTTCGATCTGTATCAAGCCACCGGGTCGGTCGAGCAACTCGCGTTCGCGCTCGACCTCGCGAGCGTGATCGTCGACGAGTTCTGGGACGAGGAGGCCGGTACCCTCTACTTTACGTCGTCCTCCGGCGAGCAACTCGTGACACGGCCACAGGAGCTTCAGGACCAGTCGACGCCGTCGAGCCTCGGTGTCGCCGTCGACCTCCTGCTCGACCTCGATCACTTCTCGTCGGACAACAACTTCGGCGATATCGCCGAGCGCGTTCTCAAAACGCACGCGAACCGTATTCAGGGCCGACCGCTCGAACACGTCACGCTCGCGTTCGCGGCAGACAAGTTCGCTTCCGGGTCGCTAGAGCTGACGATCGCCGCCGAGTCGATGCCAGAGGAGTGGTGGAACGTCCTCGGCGGACGGTACCTTCCGGACGCGGTCATCACGCAGCGACCACCGACCGAAGACGGACTCGACGACTGGCTCGAGACGCTCGGCCTCGATTCGGTGCCACCGATCTGGGCCAATCGGACCGCTGAGGACGGCGAACCCACCGTCTACGCCTGCCGTTCGTTCACTTGCTCGCCGCCGGAACACGACGTTCGGGCGGCACTCGACTGGGCGGCCGAACGCTGACGTCCCGCTCTCGACACCGAACCAACCGCGCGGCTGGGAGCGAAACTATTAAGTATATTTCGAAGACGTACCCGGAACCCTGAAAGTCCACTCGTCGGTTCTAACATGGCCGCTTTCCCGTGATTCCGAGCCACACAGGGGGGAAAGATTTATATCTCTTTCGCCCTTACTATGCGTAAGGACAACCCCCGTTCTACGCTCTCGATTTTTTCCTCTCCGGAGCGGGGTCTGTCTCCATCACAATCATGAGCGACACCACCATCCGCACGTACACGAAGGGGAACGAAGTAGAGCGCGAAGAGCAAGCGGACGCCCTCGAAACGTTACAGTGTCCGGAGTGTGGGGGCCAGCTCGTCACCGACGCAGAACACGGTGAGACGGTCTGTCAGGACTGCGGTCTCGTCGTCGAAGACAGCGTCGTAGACCGCGGGCCGGAGTGGCGTGCCTTCGACAGCAGCGAGCGTGACTCGAAATCGCGTGTCGGCGCCCCGACGACTCGCATGATGCACGACAAGGGACTGTCGACGAACATCGGCTGGCAGGACAAAGACGCCTACGGCAAGACGCTCTCGCCGAAGCAGCGTCGCCAGATGCAGCGGTTGCGCACCTGGAACGAACGGTTCCGCACCCGTGACTCCAAGGAGCGCAACCTCAAACAGGCCCTCGGGGAAATCGATCGCATGGCCTCGGCGCTCGGTCTCCCCGAGAACGTCCGTGAGACCGCGTCGGTCATCTACCGCCGTGCGCTCAGTGAGGACCTCCTCCCGGGGCGCTCCATCGAAGGTGTCGCGTCGGCGGCGCTGTACGCCGCCGCCCGACAGGCGGGCACGCCGCGCAGTCTCGACGAACTGGCGGCGGTCTCGCGGGTCGACAAGATGGAACTCACCCGAACGTACCGCTACGTGGTCCGCGAACTCAAATTAGAGATTCAGCCGGCCGACCCCGAACAGTACGTCCCGCGCTTTGCGTCCGATCTCGGCCTCTCGGACGAGGCCGAACGCCGCGCCCGTGAACTCCTCCGTAACGCGAAGGAAACCGGCGTCCACTCGGGCAAGAGTCCGGTCGGCCTCGCGGCCGCCGCAGTCTACGCCGCGGCGCTCCTGACCAACGAGAAGGTCACGCAGAGTCAGGTCAGCGACGTCGCCAACATCAGCGAAGTCACCATCCGCAACCGCTACAAGGAACTGCTCGACGCCGACGACCTCAACCTGTTCGCCTAAATACGGGTTTCGACCGCGAGGCGGTATTAGCAGCGAGAAGGCAACTCTCCCCGGCGTCGACGCCGAATCCCTGGTCGGATTCGCCGCGTCGGCGCAAACCTTTATTGAGCATGCAGAACCATTCACAATATGGTCGAAGCTTTCGTCCGCCTGCTGTGCCCCGAGTGTGGTAAGGAATGGGAAGCAGGTCCGAGTGATCTTCCCGAGACGCGTCAGAATTTCAGCTGCCAGAACTGTCACGCGACGCGCCGGTTGACGGAGTTCATGCGGACGGAACGTGATCTCGAAATCGTCCGTCAGTTCGAGTAACTCTGAGACATTCAGATTTTTTGAAGGCTCCCAATCAGAGACACATCTACGGACCGCTCTCGCTCCCGTACCAACAGTTCCGTGCTGTCCGTCGCGGGCCTCGTAAGGTGTCCTTTATCTCCGTAATCCCCGCCTAACTCGACCGATCAGGCGTCCGGAACGGCCGAGAGCGCGCCACAAACGTCACAGCTCATTATATCCCCTTCCTCTCCGCTGACGAGTCGCGCGTCGAGCAGTCCGCACTCGGGACAACGAACGAACGTCTCGACGTGCCTATCGAGGACCGCTGCGATCCGCCGTCGTTTGAAACGCCTGTCGATCGGACACTCTCGTGCTGGTCGATCTGTGCGCTCGTGCCGAGTTCCGATTGCAAGAACGTGAGTAGGTGGTCGACATCGCGGTCGAGTCGCTCGGCAGTTTCGAGAAAGTTTTCGTATAACGTGACGTTTCCCTCCGGCCGAACGTTCGGCTTCGGGACTTCGAATCGGTCGATCGACCCCGTCGTATCGGTCGATTCGCCCAGTCAACGGGCGAGCAGGCCCTCGTAATCCATGCTTAACTGAAGGACAAGCGTGAACTAAAATCTTCAACGGTTAATTCCCAAAAACGGTAGATTTTGCCGATCTGACCCTTCTATGCACAGGTGTGTGTTAACGCCACTCAAGATAGTACTAAGACCCTCCAGCGGTAATGAATCCATGCCTATGAAGAAGCAGGAGCTCATTCACCTTCACGGCCTGCTTGCACAAGTCGAGAATCAGTTCGAAATGTGGAGCGACGAGCCACTTGACTTGGACGAGTATGAGCAAATGGGTGTACGACCCACATCAATTCACAAATCGAAAACAGACCACAAAGCAGCAGTGTTCAAGCTGGCTAAGGGAATCACGTCTTCGATGAGCGAGCAGGAATCCGAGACGCTCGCCCCGAAGGCAGACTAGCACAGCTACGAAAGTAGTAGACTCCTCGGGATGTAACGAAACAGTTAGCGACTGGTTCGGTTCGATTCGTCTTCGACCATCTCTTCGAATTCCGGGAGCAATCCGTCGTCCGCTTCCCGGTCATCGTCAGTCGCGTCGTCGGCCGATATGATCTGGCCGCCATCCGGAGGGGTCTCTTCTTCCGGTGTCGTGTCGTCGTCAGTCGCGTCGTCTCCGTTCTCAGTGATGACCTCGACGTTCAGAATCTTCAGCGGGATGTTTTCGAGACGTTGACCGATCTCCTTTCGGGCGATGCGGCTCGCGTGTTCTTCGCGTTCGACGTTGAAGACAGTCATCTCTAGTTCGAGTGCGACGAGCGCTTCGTCGGCGGCGATGAACGCGGGTGGGAGCTCCTCTCCGCGTTCCGTTTCGCGGTGGCCCATATTGATCTCCACGTAGTTGAGATCCGGGTTCAGCATCTCACCTGTCTTCGAGATCGCGATACGGACCGCTTCGTCGGCTGTTTCTACGTCGTACACAGGTACCGCCGCCTCCACGACGACTCTGCAGTCCATATTGTAACATTTGTTCGTGCGGCTGTATGAACCTTCGGTCGTTTGGAATAACGTACTCTCTGTCGTCGGTGCCAGTGCGGTTTTGTTTCCGACGAACCTGGTTCGAATATGACCGCCTTCGATGCAGTCCTCATCTACGACGGTGACTGCCCGTTCTGCTCGGCGGCGGCGACGGCTCTCAGACGAACGCGGAACGTCGGCGTCGTCGCGTGGCACGACGAGGTAGCTCAGTCGTTCCTCGAAGCACAGTTCGGCGACGTCCCGTTCGTTCTCGCGTTCGTCGACCGGGAGGCCGGGTCCGTTCACGTCGGTCGCGACGCCGCCCAGACGCTCTGTGATCGGGCGGGCCTCCCGGTTCTCGTTCGGGATATCGTCGGTGACAACTACGAGTCACTGGCCGACGCGATCCGAACCGTCGCCGGACTCGAGCGTGAACCGGACCCGTATCACGGGGAATATCCGCTCACAGACGCCGCTACCGACCGATTCGCTGATCTCGACGAGGCGGCCGAACCGGGGCGACCGAGCGCACTACGGCAATAATCTTCTTATTTGAAGACCTCATTTTCACTTGACCTAAATTTCTATTTGCAAACAGCCAAAATACCTAAGGAAATCCCGTCCATTCGTTCTCTCGTATGTCCTCCGATCGAAAACACGGCAGCGGAAGCGTCTCTCCGGGAGACACGAGCGACCGAGTCGGCAAGCAAATCATTCGTGAGCGAGGTGGGAGTCCCGAAGAGATTCGGGAGACCCTCATCGACGCGATCGGCGCCGAGTTCTCGACGTACTACTACTACACTAACCTGCGAACACATCTCGCAGGCCACGAAGATTACAAAGAGATCACCGAAGACGCCCGCCTCGAAGATCGGGCTCACTTCGAACTCGTGATGCCGCGAGTCTACGAACTCGGCGGACACATTCCCGTGGACATCCACGACTTCATGGAGCGCGCGTCCTGTCCGCACGCCGAACTTCCGGAAAACCCTACCGCGGAGAACATTTTGGAGGTACTCCTCGAAGCCGAGCGCTGTGCCATCCGTACCTGGGCGGAAGTCTGTGACATCACCGAAGACTGTGACAAGCGCACCTACGACATGGCTCAGCGCATCCTGCAAGAAGAGATCGACCACGAGGCGTGGTTCATCGAACTCCTCTCGATGGAGCGCGACGGCGAGGTCAACCCTGCCGGTCACTTCGTGCGGGGTCACCCGGGTGAAGCGCCGTACTCGACGAACAACCGCATCAACGACAGCGCATAAGCGACTTCCAGGCCGACCGAGTCGTTTCGAACGCGATCACCCGGCGTCACGGGCAGCCACGGCGGTGACTCGTCGCCGGACCTTTCTTTCATCGAACGTATCCAACGTGACCCACACAGTCGCAATCGACGTCCCAGAGGACGCAGACGTAGAGCAGGCCGGGCAGAGCATCGAGATCGAAGTCGACGAAAGCCACAGTATCCTGAGCGCCGCACGGGAACAGGGACTCTGGCTCCCGGCGGACTGCCAACAGGGCTGGTGTACGACGTGCGCGGCGCGACTCGTCGATGGCGACCCCGGGACGGACGTCGATCAGTCTGACGCCAGACGGTACTTCGAAGAAGACGTCGAAGACGACTTCATCCTCCCGTGTACCGCCTTCCCGGAAGACGACCTGCACATCGAAGGATGGAAACACGACGAGATCCTCGACCATCGGTCCGAGCACGATCTGCCGCCCGGAAACGCGAAACGCTGATTCGGCGGACGGCTTCGACGACCGATCCCCCCGCTCGCTGATTCGATCGACGTCCAGTCGTCGCTCTCCGTTTCGGTACGAATTCTCGGCGAGGAGCCGTCGCTCCCAGATTATTGCGGTAGGAGAAACGAGGGCCAGCCGATCCGGGCAGGGTCGGCCGACCGCTTCATTCTGAAGGGAGGATTCCCCTGTCGGCCCACCAGTCCGGGCAAGGCGGATGAGCCGACGTGTTGCCGGATGTCAGAGGCACCCCGGCACTACGTCTAAAAACGCGATATACCTTTACGTCACCCGTCGACTTCTTCATCAGCGGATGAAAGAAGTTATTTAACTGTTGTGCCTCTTTATATGTATGGTGTCCCAACCGAACGCTTATCGCTGCTCTGAGGTTCGCGCAGTCCGATGACACGTTCCGGTCCCTCTGAAATTATGGCCGTCATCGCGCGACGCGGTGACGTCCTTCGGACCGTTGGGGCGGGCGAGGTCAGCAAGCGCGATCTCGTCGATCGGTTGGACGTTTCTCGCTCGACGGTCGATCGCAGTATTCGGGAACTCGAAGCGCTCGATCTGATCGAGCGAGCGGCGTCTGGCTATCGGCAGACGCTTCCCGGACGAGTCGCCCTCGAAGAGTTCGAGCGTTTCGAGACGCGCATCGACGGGTTGGTGCGGAGCAACCCCGCGCTGTCCGAGTTGCCGAACGACGTTCCATTCGATGGATCGGTCCTCGACGACGCCGAAGTCGTTCTCTCCGAGCGGCATTCGCCGCACCTCCCTATCACCCGTTACTGCGAGTTCGTCGAACGCGCGACCTCCGTCCGCTCGATATCGCCAGCGGTCTTCCCACAGATCGCAGAGGCGTACCAGGAGGCGGTCGTCGAGCGCGGGATGGACGTCCGATTCGTCGCTTCGGATGCGGTCATCGAGCGGTTGGTCGCCACGTACGCCGACGAACTGCGCCAGATGCTCGCAACCGGTCGACTCAAACTTCGGCGGCGGAACGATCGGATCCCGTACGGACTGGTCGTCGCCGACACGCCGACGGGTACTCGAATGGCCCTCCTCATGTACGCGGAAGGTGGCGCGTGTGCGTATCTCGTTAACGATTCGTCAGCGGCGGTCGAATGGGCGGCTAGTCAGTTCGAAGACGCGTGGAGCGCGGCCCGCCCCATTCCGGTTCCCGTCGAGGACGGGTGACCTGTCGGTCCGAATTTCGGGCTTCGGTAGTTCTTACTCCCTCCATATCGTGGTCGATCCGTGTTCACACCGATCCCCTACCTCGATTGGATCATGGGCCGCCCCGAGCAGGTGACATACGACCTCGGTTCGAGTGATCTCCGTGCGAACGGACCCGCGACCGGCGTCGTCCCGCCGTCGCTCGCCGATCGGAGCGACCCACCGGCCGACGTCACACTCGAATCACGGCTCGCGTCGATCTACGGTGTCGACACCGACTCGGTGTTCGTCACCGCCGGTGCAACGCACGCGAACTTCCTCGCCGCGGTCGCCGCGCTGAAAGCGGCGTCGTACGACAACCCGCGAGTGCTCGTCGAGAAACCGGGGTACCAACCGCTCGTCGAAACCCCCCGAGCCGTCGGTGCGCACATCGACCGGTTCCTCCGCCCGGTCGAAGACGACTGCCGCCTCGATCCGAACCGCGTTGACGCCGCGATCTCCCGATCGACAGCCCTCGTCACGATCACCAATCGCCACAACCCGAGCGGTCGACTCGTCGAGCGCGACACGCTCGCCGCGGTCGCAGACGTCGCCGCCGAACGCGACGTCCCCCTCCTCATCGACGAGGTGTACGGCCCCTTCGTCGAAGAGCCACGGACGACGCATCCGGCTCCGTTCGGTGGCGTCAGCGCCGCGGGCTTACCGAATACGCTCGTCACGGGATCGCTCACGAAATTCCACGGTCTCGGCGGCGTCCGTATCGGGTGGCTCGTCGGCGACGCGGACTTCGTCGACCGCGTCCGCAGCGCCGCCGATCACGTTCCCGCGGTCTCCGAACCCAGTCGCGTGCTCGCCCGACGCGCACTGGCTCACGACGACCTCGTCTCGGAGTCGCGCGACCACCTCTGCCGGAATCACGAACTCCTCGCCGACTTCGTCGCCGACCGCGACGACCTCTCCGGACACGTCCACGACGGGTGTTCGTTCGCGTTCCTCGCCCACGAGTCCGCCGACGGCGACGAGGTAGTCGAAGCCGCACTGGATCGCGACGTGCTCGTCGTCCCCGGCCGCTTCTTCGATCGGAACGACTCGTTCCGCCTCTCGCTCGGTCGAGCGCCCGAGGAAGTCGAGACCGGACTGGCTGTCCTCGGCGACGTGCTAGACGACCTCGTCGACGCTGAGTAGCGGGGTTACACGCGACCGTAGAATCGCCATCTGTTCGCCGAATCGAGACGAACACAAAACTCATTATGTGTCGAGATAGCGTACTGACATGCCTTCCGACGGTCCGTTCACGCCCAAACGTCGGGACGCGGTCCTCGCGCTGATCGCGCTCGTCCTCCTCGCCGGTCCTCTCTGGACGCCGATGCTCCACCTCGGTCAGCCGACGTACACGTACAAACGGGCTCGGATCGTGGTCGGTGGCGACGACGGACTCTCGTACGCGAACAAGACCGGAACGCTGGTCACGACGCCGATCAGCGTCGAAATCGGCTGTTCGATCCCCGAAGACGCTCGGACCTGTGCGTTCGAGCGGTATCTCGCCAACAACCACACGATCCCACTGGGTGCCTCCACCAACAATCCGAATCTAACCGAGCAGTATCCCGGTTACAATCGGTACCAGTACGTCCTCGTAAACGGGTCGGCTTACCGATCGGTCGCCACACCGAACCGTTCGGCGGCGTACGGGCGCAGTTGGTATCCGCTCGATCTTGCGCTCAAACCAGTGCCGCTCGACGACGCGATCAAGTACGTGTCGCTGAACGGGGCGAGCGACTCGCTCCCGTCACCCGTCCGCGAAGCGGCGACTCAGGGCGTCGCTCACTCTCACGAACAGGTGGACGTTCCCCAGACGCCGATCCGCGTCGCCAATGGGACCTACTACCGCGTCTACGACGCCGGAAAGACCGATCCGACAGCGCTCAACAGTGCGGCCCACGTCCTCCTGGCGTACGTCGCTCCCGCTGTCGGATTCTTCTCACTGTTCATCCTCACCGGACGTATTGAAGTGACGTACGTCGGCCCTCGTCGGTGATTCTCGTTTTCGATCGTTATCGACGTCCCACCCGTCGAGAACGAGTCGAATGGGGACTGTCGAAGGCGAACGGTACCGAAGCCTACCGCAACGCGGCGGCGACTTTTTCGATCGGATGCGGCGGTTCTTCGGCCCGCGCGTCTCGGTCGCCGAGTTGCGCCCGACAGGATGCGCCGGGTGCGACGACCGCCTCGCCGGAACTCTCGTCGACCTGATCGAAGAGGATACTGGCGATAGCCTTGCTCATCGAGAAGTGTTCGGCTTCGTAACCGAACGATCCCGCCATGCCGCAACAGCCGGAATCGAGCGGGTCGACCTCGTAACCCGCCCGACGCAGGACGCCGACGGCGTGGTGGTCCTTGTTCTTCGACTTCTGGTGGCAGTGACCGTGGTAGGTCAGCGACTCGCCCACGTTTCGGAACTCCATCTCCTCGTCGAGGCGAAAGACGTCGATGTACTCCGAGACGCCGTAAGTTGCGTTGGCGAGCGTTTCGGTCGCCTCGTCGGTGAGCAAGTCGAGGTAGTCCGACTGGATCATCACCGCGTCCGATGGCTCGACGACGACGACGTCCCACCCGTCGGCGACGCGCGGGGCCAACGCGCCGACGTTGCGCTCGGCTTCCTTCCGCGACCGATCGAGCAGGCCCTTCGAGTGGGCCGGACGACCGCTTCCGGTCACGTCGTCGGGAATGTCGACGTGGACGCCCGCGGCTTCGAGGACACGCACCGCTGCGACCCCGGCTTCCGGGTGGTTGTAGTTCGTGTAGGTGTCCGGGAAGAGCAGGACTTTGCGTTCGGCGTCGGCCTCGCGGACGCGCGATCCCCCGCGCGACTCGAACCAGTCTTCGAGGCTCTCCCTGTGGAACGTCGGCAACGTCCGATCCTCGGCGATACCGATGGTCCGCTCCATCACCGACCGCACGCCCGGGATCTTCGTCGCGAGGTTCGACAGCGGCGCGAACATCGACCCGAGCGCCGAGAGTCGGTCGATGTCGGCGAAGACCAGATCGCGCATCGACGCGCCGTTCCGTTTGTGGTACTCGTAGGTGACCTCGGCTTTCATCTTCGCCATGTCGACTTCGCTCGGGCAGTCCTTCGAACAGCCTTTACAGCCGATACAGAGATCGAGCACCTCCTCGACGAACTCGTCGGTGAACTGCTCTTCGGGCTTCAGGTCGCCGCTCATCGCCTGCCGGAGCATGTTCGCCCGGCCGCGGGTCGCGAGGATCTCCTCCTCCTCGGCGCGGAACGTCGGGCACATCACGCCGCCCGTGTTGTCCTGCTTGCCGCGACACCCACCACACCCGTGACAGAGTTCGGCCATCCCCTCGAAGCCGTTCTCGTTGTCCCAGTTCAGCACGGGGTCGAATCCGGCGTCGAACTCGTAGGACGGGCCGAACCGGAGGTTCTCGGTCATGTCGACGTCGCCGCAGACTTGTCCGGGGTTCAAGAGCCAGTCGGGGTCGTAGGCGCTCTTGAGGTCGCGGAAGACGTTCCAGAGGCGGTCGCCGTACAGCTTCCGATTCCACTGGGTGCGCGCCCGGCCGTCGCCGTGTTCGCCGGAGACGCTGCCGCCGTACTTGACGACGAGGTCGGTGATGCCGTCGGCGATGGCTTCGAACGTCTCCAACCCCTCGACGGTCTTCGTGTTGACCAGCGGGCGGATGTGGAGCACGCCCGGTCCCGCGTGGGCGTAGAAGCTGGCGAACGTATCGTGTTCGTCAAGGAGGTCTTGAATCTCGCTGACGTAGCTCGGGAGGTTCGGGGCCGGAACCGCCGTGTCCTCGATGTACGCGATGTGTTTCTCGTCGCTGGTCCGCGAGAGGAGGATCGGCAGTCCGGACTTGCGCATCTTCCAGAACTTCGCGCGCGTCTCGGCGTCGTGGGCTTCCATCGCCGCTCTCGCGTAGTGTTCTTTCTCGGTGATCGACGCTGCTCCGTCGTTCGGTTCGACTTCGCTGTCGGCGTCCGGAACGCGGTCGGCGATGAGGTCCGCGACTTTCTGCTGTCCCTCCTCGTCGTCGTCGGCGTAGAACTCCACGAGGAGGACGGAGTCGGTCCCGTCGGGTAACATCCCGACCACGTCGGCGAACTCGGCCGTCTGGCGGGCGAGTCCGAGGAGGACGTCGTCCATCACCTCGACGGCGGCGGGGTCGTGCTCGAGGATGGGTTCGACGTCTTCGAGCGCGTCGATCACGTCGTCGTAGGTCAACAGCGCCACCGACTTCGTCGCCGGAACGGGCTCGAGCGAGACGGTGGCCTCCGTGATCACCGCGAGCGTGCCCTCGCTCCCGGCGAGCAAGCGCGCGAGGTTGACCGTCCCCGGCGCTGTCTCCCTCGCGGCCTCCGTCGCGTCGGTCCGGCCGCGAGCCTCGTCGACGAGCATGTCGAGGTTGTACCCCGAGACGTTGCGTTTCAGGTCGGGGTAGCGTTCGTCGATTTCGTCGGCCTCGTCGTCGATGATGCGGACGACTTCGGCGTAGATGCGTGGGAGGAGTTCGCCCGACTCGGCGTCGGCTTCGTCGCGGAGTTCGTCGACTGCGACTTCGCCGAATCGAGCGATCGTGCCGTCGGCGAGGACGGCCTCGACCTCCTCGACGTAATAGTCGGTCTTCCCGTACTTCAGCGAGTGAGACCCGGTGGAGTTGTTGCCGATGGCTCCGCCGAGGGCGCTCTTATCACCCCACGCGGGGTCGGGGGCGAACTTCAGACCGTCGGCGGCGAGTTCGGCGTTCATGTCGCCGAGGATGACGCCGGGTTGAGCAGTCGCGGTTCGCTCGTCGGGGTCGACGTCGAGGAGGCGACCCAGGTGGCGCGTGAAGTCGAGGACGACGGCCTCGTTGACCGCCTGCCCCGCGAGGCTCGTGCCGCCGCCGCGCGGGAGGACGGCGACGCCGCGTTCGGCACAGTAGGAGACGACTTCGGCGACGTCGGCCGTCGACGTCGGAAAGACGACACCGATTGGGGTCACTTCGTACGCCGACGCGTCCGTCGCGTACAGTTGTCGGGAGTAGGTGTCGAAGCGGACTTCGCCGTCGATGCGAGCGCGGAGGTCGTCGACCATTCCCGGTCGCGTCACGTCGTCGCTCACGTAGTCGTAGTTCGCCTCGTCGTCCGCGGCGGGATCGACGAGTGGTTCGTGCTCTGCGGTTGTCATCGGTACTCGTGTGCTACTGTCGTCATGGGTTCACCTGTCGAGTTGCGGTTGATCTGCGAGTCCAACCGTTGTGTTCGTCTGCGCTTGTCTACCAAGCCGGGGGCGACGCACTAATCTCATGCGGTTGGGTCGGTCGATGCCGGTACGGAAACGGGACACGGAGCGCGCAAACCCGAAGTCGAGAGCCCGCGAAAAAGCGAGAACCCGGGTACGGCGGTCGGAACGCAGTTATACTTGCTGTTTATGTGTTATCGTATGACGAGTGATACGGTTTCAACGTTCGAAGATTCGCTCCGATCGCTCGACGTGGCGTGGACGCACACCGACGTCGAGGGGTTCGAGTCGACCCTGAGGGATCTCGTCGACGATCCGGCAGTCGGTGTCCCGCTCCCGTTCGAGGGACTGACACTCCCCGGCGACGTGAACACGTCGCCGACGCCCTCAGAACTCGTCGCCGCCGAGACCGGAATCACCGCGGCGAGCATCGCAGTCGCCGACTACGGCACGCTGATTCTCGAATCGACTCCCGAGGGAGCGGAGCCGACGAGTCTCTTTCCGACCCGTCACGTCGCCGTCCTCCGCGCGAGCGACGTGGTTCCCGACATGCCCGCCGCCTTCGAGTGGCTCGGACCGCGCCTCCGTAGCGGCGACGGCGGCGACCGACGAAGTGAACGCGCGCCGCGTGGAAGCGCCATCCTCGCGACCGGGCCGAGCGCGACGGCCGACATGGGCGAACTGGTCAAGGGCGTCCACGGGCCGAAGGTGGTCCACGTGCTGATCGTCGACGACCTCGACGACGCCCACGACGACCGCTCGGAGGCGGACGAATGAGCTCCAAATCCCGCGCGGCGAAGGCGGCCGAAATCCGGCGGCTCCTCCACACCGAGGGCGACAACATCAAATCTAACATCTCCGGGTTCAACCGCGGTCGGTACGAGGCCACACGTGAGTTACAGGACTACGAAGAGCTCAAAGACCGCACGCGAGCGATCAAAGAGGACGCCATCGAGAACCTCCCTGACCTTCTCGAGCAACTGCGCGAGACCGTCGAGGAGAACGGAGGACACCTCTACGTCGCCGACGACGCCGACGACGCGAATCGGTACGTTAGAGAGGTCGTCGAGTCGAAAGACGGCGAACGCGTCGTCAAATCGAAGTCGATGACGACCGAGGAACTGGAACTCAACCACAGCCTCCAAGACGCGGGCGTCGAAGTCGTCGAGACCGACCTCGGCGAGTGGGTGTTGCAGGTCGCAGACGAGACGCCCTCCCACCTCGTCGGCCCGGCGCTCCACAAATCCCGCGAGGGAATCGCCGAACTGTTCAACGCTCAATTCGACCCCGAGGAACCGTTAGAGACGGCAGAGGAGTTGACCAACTTCGCCCGCGAGCGACTGGGCGAACTCATCGCCGGCGCCGACGTCGGCATGACGGGCGCGAACTTCATCACCGCCGATTCGGGGACGCTCGCCATCGTGACGAGCGAGGGGAACGCCCGGAAGTCGGCGGTCGTCCCCGACACGCACATCGCCGTCTCGGGCGTCGAAAAGATCATCCCGAGCGTCGAGGACCTCCAGCCGTTCGTCGAACTCATCGGCCGGTCGGCGACCGGCCAACACATCTCGTCGTACGTCTCACTCTTGACTCCGCCGGTCGACTCACCGACCGTCGACTTCGACGACCCGGACGCGCCGCTGGCAGACGACGATGTCGAGCGCGAGTTCCACCTCGTGTTGATCGACAACGGTCGGCTGGCGATGCGCGACGACGAACAACTGCGCGAGACGCTCTACTGCATCCGGTGTGGAGCCTGCGCAAATTCGTGTGCGAACTTCCAGAACGTCGGTGGCCACGCCTTCGGCGGCGAGACCTACACCGGCGGGATCGCGACCGGGTGGGAGGCGGGCATCTACGGCAACGATACCGCCGCCGAGTTCAACGATTTCTGTACCGGCTGTACTCGCTGCGTCAACGCCTGTCCGGTCCGGATCGACATCCCGTGGATCAACACCGTCGTTCGCGACCGGATCAATCGGGGCGAGGACGCCGAACTCGACTGGCTGGTCGAGGGGCTGACACCGGACGAGGAACCCGGCGGAATGAGCCTCCAGAAGCGCTTCTTCGGCAACTTCGAGACGATGGCGAAGGTCGGAAGCGCGACCGCGCCGTTCTCGAACTGGGCGGCCGACGTCTCGCCCGTCCGTCGTCTCGTGGACGACTACCTCGGAATCGACGCGCGGCGCGAATTGCCCACGTTCCAGCGCGAGACGCTCGTCGACTGGTTCGAGTCGCGCGGTGGGTCGCGCGTCCCGGCCGCCGCCGCCGACCCCGGGGTCGTCCTCTATCCGGACGTGTACACGAATCACGTCCAGACCGATCGAGGGAAGGCGGCCGTCCGTGCGCTCGAAGCGCTCGGTGTTCACGTACGCGTCCCGGAGATGCGGTCGAGCGGCCGCGCGCCGCTGTCACAGGGGATGATCGCCACCGCCGAAGACCACGCCCACGACGTGTTCGCTCAGTTGGCCGAACACCTCGATGCGGGTCGCGACGTCGTCGTCGTCGAACCCTCCGACCTCGCGATGTTCGAACGCGAGTACGAGAAGTTCCTCCCGGAGGCCTCGTTCGAGCGATTACGGAGTCAGAGTTACGAGATCATGGAGTACGTTCACCGTCGGATCGGGGAGGGTGCTGACGCGTCGGCGCTCCGAGGCGTCGACCGGGAAGGCGGGACTCAGGACATCGCCGCCGACGCGTCCGACGCCCGTGTCGCCTACCACAGTCACTGTCAGCAGCGGACGCTCGGCCTCGAACTCCACACGGTCGAAGTGCTTCGGTCGCTCGGGTACGACGTGCTGACTTCGGAGACGGAGTGCTGCGGCATGGCGGGGTCGTTCGGCTACAAGTCCGAATACTACGAGCTGAGTGTGGACGTCGGCGAGGAACTCCACGACCAGTTCTCGACGCCCGACGCCCGCGACCGGACGGTAGTCGCCAGCGGTACCTCCTGTCTGGAGCAACTCGACTCGCTTCTCGACCGACCGTCACGCCATCCGGTCGAACTCGTCGCCCCGAGCGGTCGGGTCTGACGACTGTCGGACGGGTCGACGAACTCTTAAGGTCCGGGAGGTTTACGACTCCGTATGGACGGCACTCCCCAAGAGATCACGACGCTCGTCGGGCGGGAGGTTTACTCGAACAACGGCGTGTTCGTCGGTGAAGTCGAGGACCTTCGTCTCGACCTCGACCAAGAGGTCGTCACGGGTCTCGCGGTCGGACAACTCAACTCAGAACTGTTTCAGGGTCGCGTCGACCCGGGTAAAGGCGTCATCATCCCCTATCGATGGGTCCGTGCGGTCGGTGACGTACTACTCATCAACGACGTCATCGAACGGCTGAAAGAACCTGAAGAACAAGAAGAGATCGTCGCCTGAACCGCGTCCGACCTCCATTCGATTCTATCTGACCTGCTCCCGCGCCTCATCGTGATTTGACTACCGACGACCGTCCGGTCAATTCCCGTTGCTACTCTCGCTGCCGCTCTCGATGCCGATCGATTGGAAGAGCTTTCTGCGCACCGCTTCCTCGGTCAGCGCGAGCAGCGTGTCCCGGTTACTGTCGCTCGACTCGATGCCGGTGAACAGTCCCAGCGGGATTTCGACGCTCCCCTGCGTGGAGTGGCCGCCGGCTTCGCCGATGCCGGAGAAGGCGTCTTGGAGGACTTTGCCGATGTTGAGTCGGATGTCCTTCGAGCGCGCCGAGAGGTAGATCTTGTCGTCGGCGATGCCGAAGACGGCGGCGGTCGTGATGCCTTCGAGATTCAGCAGGTGACTCGCCGCCTGCGAGAGGGCGTCCCGGTCGCGGACGAACCCGGCGTTCGAGACGAGGTGACTTCCCTGAACCTCGCGGTTCTGGATCGCTTCCGCGAGTACGTCGAGCGTCTCCGGCGACATCGACGGCGACTCGACCTGCTCTAGGGTGTCGTGGTTGGCGAACGGGTAGAGATACGCCGCCGCGGTCAGGTCCGCGGGCGTGGTGTCTCGCTTGAAGTCGAGCGTCTCCGAGCGAATGCCGTAGAGGAGCGCCGTAGAGACCGCTTCGGTGGGGCTGAGGTCGAACTCCTGGATGTACTTCGTGAGGATCGTCGAGGTCGACGAGACGTTGGGGCGGATGTCGACGAAGTCGGCGTCGATGCCGTCGTCGGGTTCGTAGTGGTCGATGAAGATGTCGACGTCGACTTCGGCCGCGGGGTCGCCGGACTTCATGTGGTCGACGAGGGCCACGGCACCGTAGCTGTCCAGTGGCGGCGCTTCGTTGCGCGGCATGAGGTCGATTCCGAGGAGGTTGACGAACGCGCGGTTCTCTTGGTGGCCGATGTCGCCGCGGTAGATGATGTCCGCCTCCACGTCGTAGGCTTCGGCGACCATCTGGAGCGCGACGGCACTGGCGATCGAGTCGGGGTCCGGATTGTCGTGGGTGAGGATCGCGAGTCGGCCCTCCGTGTTCGACAGTACCTCGGTCAGCTGTCGGGCTTTGTACTCCAACTCGCCGGATTCGAGCGTTCGAAGGGCGGAGTCGGCGATTACCGTCGCGGGGTTGATGACCACGTCGGCACCGAGTTCCTGTAGTTCGTCTTCCGAAACTGGGTCGGATGCGCGGACCACGATGAACTGGTCGCCGTTTCGGCTTCGAATCGCGGCGACGGCGGCTTTGTTGGCTTCCACGTCGGATGCGAGGATCAAGATCACGTCACGACCGTCGACGGCTTCGGCCACCGCGGGGTCGCTGATGTCTTGCTCCTGTGCGTTCAGGTCTTGGTCACGCAGCGTCTCGACCCGACTCTCGTCTCTGTCGAGGATGAGGACGTCCTTGCCCTCGTCCGTTAGCTCCTCGGCGACGATGTGGCCAACGCTCCCGCACCCGAGAATTGCGTATGTCGACATCGAGGAGATGGTGACCCCAGCACTCATCACTGCCAGTGATTTCGGCCGACGGCACTTAACATCCTTCGTTTGGTCCGACCAGACAATATCGCGGAACACACGGTCTCCCCTCGTGTGATTGTGAGCCGTGATATCATCACTCCGGTCGGAACCAAAGGGAAACGACTTTTAACACACCCCCGTAAATCGTAATCGAGGGCCGGTAGCTCAGTTAGGGAGAGCGACGGACTCTTAATCCGTCGGTCGGGGGTTCAAATCCCTCCCGGCCCGCTTTTGCGACGAACAAACGTACGCAGTGAAGACGCCGTGCTGGCGATCACTCAGTTCGCTCGCTGCTCGTCGCGTCCACTGCTCGATGTGCTACAGATTCTCCGTGGCCTCACAAGGTATCCCGTACTCGTTTAGTGACCATGGCGAGTACCAAGACGAGTAACATTCCAAGGATCGCTTGACGGATCTGCTGTTTGTCGATTCAGCGTAATCCGATCGGTAGGACGTTGCTCATCGGTGGCGACGTGAGGACGGGGAGAATAATCCCGACGAGTCCGGGAACGAGAACGATAAGAATCCATCTCTTCACCGTTGTTCGCCAACTAACTATTGTGATGTGGATTCACTGGTTAATTTATTCGCTTGTATATGCCGATTGATTAGGTCGATACGACTCTTCGATCCACGAACGGATCTCGAGAGATTTCCGAAGCACGTTCTCCGGATATGAGGAACCCTTCCGGCCTGTTAGACCGGAAGGCCAAGAGTGTATGCGGTCGTGCACGAATCGGTGTTATCGCAAGGGAGATGATTCGTGCAACGACATAGTATAGTTACCCTGTTATGATGTATATATCCTCTGGCCAATCCAGAAATAAACTTCCCACTAGCCGCAGCGACGATATAGTCGCCACTCGATCGTCTACTTTTCGACGAGTCATACCTCTCCGCAGGCGGGGAGGTTTCACGAACCGTTCCACTCCCTCGTGAGTCGGAAGGCGGCGATTGCGAGTACGAGCGTGAGAATGACGAAGTTTCGGACCGACTTCTCACTCACCGAATCGGCGATCGACGAAGTCCCGAGGGGGAGCGAGATGAGGACGAGATAGGCTACCCCGACGAAGCCCGGAACGAGGATCACAATCCATCGTTTCTGCATCTCAATTCACCGAGTACACCTATTACACTGGTGTAGAGATATTAACCACTCGCTTGGATATGAATGTATCATATTACCCTGTAGTCGCGGATCAGGGTAGCGATGACTGCGGTCTCTCCGTGGTCGTTTATCACTCGACTTCGAAATCGAGGCGATCTGCGCCTGTCATCATCCCTTCGTATTCATGACGGAGGAACGTCAACCAATGTTGACCCGTGATGTCTCCGCTCGAACGCGGTGATCCGTAGTGGCACAACAGTCTTTCGTAGCGTCCTCCGTGCTTCTCGACATCGTTTTCGGTTGTCAGACGCGACGGTTCGTTGTCCGCCGCGCAGGTCGTTCAGAAGACATCGGAACCGTACGTCTCGAACGTGCCTCGTCGTGATCGGCGGGGAAGATTCGAACCTGAGCCCGAAACGGAATCCGTGGTCGATCTCTTCTCTCAGCGGACGAGCGTCACACGAACCGGCGACCGGAAGGCAACGGCTTCGGTCACACTGCCGAGCAAGAGTCGCGAATCGAGCCCACGACCGTGGCTGCCGATGACGATGTGTCCGATGTCGTTTTCGGCGGCATAATTGATGATTTCGCGGTCGGCGCGACCGATCGCCGTTTCCGTCGTCACTTCGGCGTCGCTCGCGGCGGCGATCTCGTCGACTTCCTCGAAGAGTTGCTCGGTCACTGTTTCGGCGCGTTCGCGCCATTCCATCGAATCCGTGAAGCGGTTCGAAATCGGTCTCGTAGGCCTCGCCGTAGTAGCTGTACCCCGGTTCGGTCGGGTCGATGACGTGGAGGACGGTAATGGAAGCGCCGGGCCAATCATCGAGCGCGACGCGGAGCGCCTGTTTCGAGAGCGGCGATCCATCCATGGGTACGAGAATCTTCTCGGCCATGGTGGTGAATACGTGTTACTGGTGTAAAACTTCGATTACTGCTAGGAATATCGAACTGTCTCGACGCCGTCGTACTGTCTGACCACTCGCGTCGCTGCCCCGGCACTGAAGTCCGAGGATCGACTACGTTCGAGCGAGATGAGCGACGAGACCAGACAACTGACGCGTGAGGTGTACGAACACCTCGGAGCGACCGCCGACCGGCCGATTCGACCTGACGCAAATCGCTGGTTGGGTGAGGCCGAGGCCGTCGTCGCTGACGTCGCAGATGCGGAGGTCTCTGACGACGTGCTCGCAGAGCGAATGGCCCACGTCTCAGAGTTACTCGCACACGTCGAATCGACGGGAGACGATCGGGCCGACGAACACGTTACGGTGGCAAAAGAATTGGCCGACGACGTCTGTCGTCGCCTCGCTGGGTGAGTTACCCGATCGACCGGGCCGACTTTCCATCGCGAACAGAGGGCTTTCGCGTCGGTTTCGACGGACCTACTCGCCGAGTGTGCTCTTTACCGCTTCCATCCCGTCGTCGGCGTCGACGTCCACGCCTTGCGCGTCGAAGGCGTCGGCGAGCGACGAGAGGAGATAGGTGACGTTCTTCGGGTTCGCCGAGTGACCCATGCAACCGATGCGGAAGATCTCGCCCGCGAGGTCGCCGAGGCCACCGGCGATTTCGAGGTCGTATTCCGAGAGGAGGTAGTCGATGATCGCGCCGTCGTCTGCACCGTCTGGGACGCGCACGGCGTTGAGGCTCGGGAGCCAGTAGTCGTCGTCTGCGTTCATCTCTAAACCCATTCCCTCGACGCCTTCCTTGAGCGCACCGGCGACGCGGAGGTGGCGGTCCCAACGTTCCTCGATCCCCTCCTCTGCGACGAGTCGGAGCGCCTCTCTGATCGCGTAGACGTTCGTGATCGGCGCCGTGTGGTGGTACGATCGGTCGTCGCCCCAATAGCCTTCGAGCAGCGAGAGGTCGAGATACCACGAACGGGGAGCCTCCTCACGCGAGAGCACCTTGTCCATCGCGCGGTCGTTGAGCGTCAGCGGACTCGCACCCGGTGGGCAGGAGAGACACTTCTGCGGGCCGGAGTAGGCGACGTCGATGTCCCAGTCGTCGACGCGGAGTTCGACGCCGCCGAGCGAGGTGACGCAGTCCGCGATGACGTAGGCGTCGTGCTCGTGGGCGATATCGGTGAGATCCGGCACGTTCGTCTGCTTCGCGCCGGTGCTCGTTTCGGCGTGGACGAAGCCGAACACGTCGGGTTGGTGTTCGTCGAACGCGTCGGCGACGTCGGCCGGGTCGAGCGGTTCGCCCCACGGCGCGTCGACGTGGACGACCTCGCCGCCCGCGCGCTTTGCCATCGACTCCATCCGTCCGCCGAAGTAGCCGTTCGTCGGGACGAGCATCGTATCGCCGGGTTCGACGACGTTCCCGATGGCCGCCTCCATCGACGCCGACCCCGTTCCGGAGACGGGGATAGTCCACTGGTTGTCCGTCCGGAAGGTGTACCGCAGGAGTTCCTGCGTCTCGTCCATGATGTCGATGAACGCCGGATCGAGGTGGCCGACCAGCGGCGTACTCATGGCCCGTAACACCCGCGGATGAACGTCGCTCGGTCCCGGTCCCATCAACGTCCGATCCGGCGGCGTCAACTCACCGACTTCTGGCCTATCTACCATGTATCCAGGTCTCTCGTCTGATACGAAAAATCCATGGGTGACGGTAGCACTCTGTCCGTTCGTCGCCTCGCCGAATCGTCCGTCGTCACCATCGCCGTCGCATCGAAACCCTTACTCCCGGTCCGCGGCCACCACGACACATGAGCGAGACGTCCGACGACCGGAACGAGACGGGGGCCGTCTCCCCCGAGGAGGTCCGTCACGTCGCCGAACTCGCGCGGGTGGACCTCGACGACGACGAAGTCGAGGAGTTCACCGCGCAGTTCGCCGACATCCTCGACTACTTCGACGCTTTGGACGAGGTTCCCGAAGTCGACCACGAGGCAGACCTGGTCAACGTCATGCGACCCGACGAGGTCCACGAGGGACTCACACAGGAAGCGGCACTGTCGAACGCCCCGGAGACAGAAGACGGCTTCTTCAAAGGGCCGCGGGTGTCGTGAGATGAGCGACCTGAACGCCTTCATCACGGAGGAGACTATCGACGGCGCGAGCGACGGCCCGCTCGCCGGGAAACGAATCGCCGTCAAGGACAACATCTCGACCGAGGGCGTCCGCACGACCTGCGGTTCGAAGATGCTCGAAGACTACGTGCCGCCGTACGACGCGACGGTCGTCGAACGCCTCAAGGAAGCCGGCGCGAGCATCGTCGGCAAGGCCAACATGGACGAGTTCGGGATGGGCGGAACGACCGAGACCTCGGCCTTCGGCCCGACGAAGAACCCCGTCGACGACGAGCGAGTCGCCGGTGGCTCTTCCGGTGGGAGCGCCGCCGCCGTCGCCTCCGGCGCGGCGGATCTCGCGCTCGGGAGCGACACGGGTGGTTCGATCCGCAATCCGGCGTCGTTCTGCGGCGTCGTCGGCATCAAGCCGACTTACGGACTCGTGTCCCGGTACGGACTCGTCGCGTACGCGAACTCCTTGGAACAGATCGGGCCGCTGGCGCCGACCGTCGAGGAGGCCGCCGCGCTGCTCGACGTGGTCGCCGGACCCGACGAACGCGACGCGACGACCCGCGACGCGAGCGAGGCCGGTGTCGACGGTGACTACGCCAGCGCCGCCGACGGCGATGTCGACGGACTCACGGTCGGCGTCGTGACCGACCTCGTCGACGGCGCGGACGAGGGCGTCGTCGAGGCGTTCGAAGCCGCCGTCGACGACCTCGAATCGCAGGGTGCGGAGGTCGTCGAGGTCAGCCTCGAATCGCTCGAACACGCCGTACAGGCGTACTACGTCATCGCCATGTCCGAGGCGTCCTCGAACCTCGCCCGGTTCGACGGCGTTCGCTACGGCGTCTCCGGCGGCTACGACGGCAACTGGAACGACGCCTACGCCCACGCCCGCGAGGAAGGGTTCGGCGCGGAGGTCAAGCGCCGTATCCTGCTCGGTACGTACGCGCTCTCTGCCGGCTACCACGACAAGTACTACTCGAAGGCGCAGGACGCCCGCGCGTGGATCCGACAGGACTTCGACGCGGCGTTCGAGGAGGCCGACGTGCTGGCGTCGCCGACGATGCCGGTGCTCCCGCCGAAACTCGGCGAGAGCCTGGACGACCCGCTCCAACTGTACCTCATCGACGCCAACACGGTGCCGGTGAACCTCGCGAACCTCCCGGCCGTCTCGGTCCCGGCGGGCGAGGCAGACGGACTGCCGGTCGGCTTGCAACTCGTCGGTCCGAAGTTCGGCGAAGAGACGATCATCCGCGCGGCCAGCGCCGTCGAGAACTGAAGCGACGCCGATGCCGTCGGGCTTCGAGAGTTTTCGTCCGGTTTCGGTTCTTTGCTTCGCGGTCGACTCTGATTCGACGATCGCTACCTCGCGTGACTACCTGAACAGGTGACGCTGGCTGTAAACGTACGCGAGGATGATAATGGCGATGAGGAGGCCGACGATGTTGACCCTCAACAGATCGAGCAACGCGCTCAGCGTGTAGATCACCATCGCTGCGGTCCATGCCCATCGCTTCAGCGACCAGAGGCCGATCAGGGTGACGAATTTAACAACTGCGAAGACGGCAACGATGATCCCAAGAAGCGTTTCGAATCCACCGACGCTGAACAGTGAGAGCGCGAGTCCGCTGAACAGGGCTAAGATGGATCCTAAACCGCCGAGAACGACGATGATCTTGATGCCGAGCGGTACCGTTCGCGTCGCATGTGGAGGGCGCGACATACCGTTCCCTTCTGTGTGCTCGATGACATAGCTGTGTATCTGAACAGTTCGCTGCGACTCCCTCGTCTGCTCCGAGCGCGAATCGAGCGACTGCGCGGTCCCCTGTGCCGATCAGAACGGTAGCTTTTCGACACCTCCGGATTCACTCTCGGCAGAGATGTACATCGTCATCGTCGGTGCCGGAAACATCGGGACTCCGCTCATCGAGATCGCGACGGCCGGTGGCAACGAAGTCGTCGTCGTCGAGCGGAACGATGACAAAGCCGAACGGGCCGCTACGCGCTACGACTGTCTCGTCATCAACGACGACGCGACGATCCGGGAGACGTTGCTCGACGCGGGTGCAGACCGTGCCGACGCGCTCATCTCGACGACCGATCAGGACGCGACGAACGTCATGGTCTGCCTGCTCGGGCAAGAACTCGAAGTGCCCAACATCGTCTCCGTCGTCCAGAATCCCGAACACATGGCGCTGTTCCGTCGGATCGGCGTCAATACGATGGAGAATCCCCAGCGTCTCATCGCCGAGTACCTCTACCGCGCCGTCCAGCGTCCCTCCATCGTGGACTACATGCGGATCGGGGAGGAGGCGGAGGTGTTCGAAATCGTCGTCGGCGACGACGCACCCATCGCGGACCGGACGATCCAAGATGCGGCCGCGGCGGGCTTGCTCCGCGACGACATGCTCATCGTCGCCGTCGAACGCGACAACGGGGAGAGCGATCCGATTACGCCGCGCGGTGCCACGGAACTCCGGCCCGGCGACCTGGTCACGGTCTACTCCGAGAAGGGTGCGACGCCCGAGGTGACCGACGTGTTCGGGCACTACGAGGACCACGACTACCCGTCGAGTGAGAACTGAGATGCCCCGACGGCGACGCGAGCGGATTCACGGGCTACCGGTCGACATCGCCACCATCGCCCGCGACATCGGATCGCTGCTGGTGATGGAGGCGACGATGATGACGGTCTCGCTCCTCGTCGCCGTGATCTTCCGCGAGTGGTACGTCGGACTGGCGTTCCTGCTCGCGGGCGGCATCACGGCGGCCGTCGGGTTCGCCGCCCGCCGAACGTTCGCCGACGCGCCGTCCCCGCGAATGAAACACGGGATGATCATCGCCGCCGCGGGTTGGTTCTTCACGGCCGTGTTCGGCGGGTTGCCGCTGCTGCTCGCTGCGTATCTCGTTCCACACGGCGTGATGCAGTCGTACGCGCCGAACGCCCCCGCCGGGTGGAGCGCGACCGTCTTCGGCATGACGTCGAAGTCGAGCCTCGTCTACTTCCGGAATCCGCTCCACGCCGCCTTCGAGAGCATGAGCGGTTGGACCGGGAGCGGCCTGACGATGGCGATCAACGAACCGACCCTCCCGCGAACCGTCCAGTGGTGGCGTTCGTTCATTCAGTGGGTCGGCGGCGTCGGCGTGATCGTCCTCACCGTCTCTATCCTCGCCCGGCCGGGGAGCGGCAGTTACGCCCTGTATCGCGGTGAGGCCCGCGAAGACAAGATCCACCCGAGCGTCGTCTCGACAGTTCGGACGGTCTGGAAGATCTTCCTGCTCTACACCGTTCTCTCGGTGCTCGCGCTGTTCGTCGCCATTCGGCTGAGCGCGTACGGCGCTCGACTCCCATTGTGGGTCGCGTTCTGGCAAGCACTCAACGAGGCGATGACCGGGCTGGCGACCGGCGGATTCAGCGTGACGAACGACTCCATCGCGACCTACCACTCGGCGCTCGTCGAGACGGTACTCCTCCCGATCATGACGCTCGGGGCGATCGCCTTCCCGATCCACTACGTGATGCTCACAGACCGCGACCCGAAGCAACTCGTCACCGACTTGCAGACGCGCTGGCTGTTCATCCTCTACGTGGGTGGCGTCGCTCTCTTGACGTTCCAAAACCTGGTCGTGCTGACCGGCGCGTTCGACCCGCAGGTCGACTACCTGGGGCTCACTGCCCTCGGATCGGTCGGACTCCACGTCTCCGGTGCGCAGACCGATGCGATCCGCGACTCGGTGTTTCAATTCGTGAGCGCGCTCACCTGTACCGGTTTCCAGTCGGCACCCATCGGCAAGTGGTCTGCGGGTGGGAAACTCGTCCTCTCGGGGGCGATGGTGCTCGGCGGGGCAGCGGGGAGTACCGTTGGCGGGATCAAGATCATCCGCGCGTACACGGTCGGTCGAGGCATCATCTGGCAGTTCTCGCGCGTGTTCCTCCCGACGAACGCCGTCGTCGCCGTGCGGGTGGACGGTCGGACGCTCAACCGAACCCAGATGGAACGCGAGTTCAGCGAGGCGGCCATCGTCAGTCTGCTCTGGATCGGGTTGCTCATCGCGAGCAGCCTCGTGCTCGTCGACCTCTCCGGCCCGGCCTTCAACTACGTCGATTCGCTCTTCGAAGTCGCCAGCGCGCAGGGGAACGTCGGCCTCTCGACGGGCATCACCGGCCCGAACATGAACGTCGTCTCGGAGGCGATGCTCTTTCTCAACATGTGGGTCGGGCGGCTAGAGATCATCCCGGTCCTCGTCTTCGCCCGATCGCTGGTGTACGGGCTGAACCCGCGCCCTCGATGAGCGCCGGAGAGGGCTCACAACGAGTAGTCGTGCTCGCCCGTCTCGCTCTCTAAGAACGCCGTCAGCAGGTCGATTGTCGCCGATACGTCGTCTTTGTGTGCGCTCTCGGTGACCGTGTGGAGGTAACGCGTGGGAATCGAAATCGCGCCGACGGGCTTCGCGCCGTTCGTGTTCTGGAAGCCGGCGGTGTCCGTGCCGCCGCTCGGCAGTACCTCGAATTGATACGGAATCTCCTCGTCGTCGGCGACGTCGCGCAGGCGGCGGTGGACCTTGGGACTCGTGATGACGCTCGAATCCTTGAGCTTGATCGCGGTCCCCTCGCCCAGTTCCGTGACGTACTCGCCCTCTTCGAACTCGGGAACGTCGTTGGCGACGGTGACGTCGAGTGCGACCGCGAGGTCCGGATCGAGGTCGACACCGAGCGCCTCGGCACCGCGGAGGCCGACCTCCTCCTGAACAGTCGCCGCGAAGTGGATCGTCACGTCCGGGTTCTCGATGCGGCGGGCCGCTTCGAGCATGGAAAAGAGGCAGACGCGGTCGTCGAGCGCCTTCCCGGTGACGTGATCGCCGAGTTCGACCGTCGTCTGTTCCATCGTCACGAGGTCGCCGACGGAAACGCGCTCTTCGACGTCGTCGACTGGCAGTCCCATATCGACGTGGACGTCCTCGACGCGCGGCGGTTTGTTCTTCTCCTCTTCGGTGAGCATGTGCGGCGCGACCGAACCGATGACACCCGGTAAGTCCTCGTTTCGTGTGTGGACGGTGACTCGCTGGGCGCGCAGGACGCGAGCGTCCCAGCCACCGAGTGCGTCGAGTTCGAGGAAGCCGTCCTCGTCGATGTGACGGACCATGAAACCGATCTCGTCCATGTGTGCCGCGACGACGACTTCGTAGTCGCCGCCCTCGATCGTTCCGACGACGTTGCCCATCGCGTCCGAGCGAACTTCGTCGGTCGCCGCGTCGAGTTCGCGCCGGGCGATGTCGCGGATACGGTCTTCGTATCCCGGGACGCCCGCAGTCTCGGTCAATTCCCGCAGAAGTTCGAAGTCGAAATCCATGATACTCCGTCCGGGGCGGAGATCATAATCCCCCGTAAAGCGGCACACTACTGGCCGCTACCGGGGTAGTAGTTGATATTAGGGAGATCTCTACGGAGTAATCTCCCGAACGAAATAAATTCAAAATCTGTTTATCGTTGTTCCGGAACGTTTTTGCATCGGTTGCGAGCATGATGTGGTATGGCAAGCGAAGAGGCAGAAGCGGAACTCCGCGAACAACTCCTCGAAGCGTTCAGCGGTGCCGACTACCCCGTCAAAAACCAGATGGATCTCGTCCCTGCGCTCCCCAGCGGGCCGGGCACGAAGTTCGAAGCCGGCGACGGCGAGATCAGTTTCACGGCCATGGAGATGGCCGCGAAACTCGGGAGCCACCAGAACTTCCCGTACGACTCGGCCGAAGCCCTCACCGACGACGTGATGGAGGGGCTTCGAACGGAAGGGATGCTCTAAGCGCGTCTACTAACTCTCCACCGAATTTTTTCGACGAACGCGAACTCGTAGCGCTTCGTCTCTCGGTTCTCCATCACTCTGGCTCCGGATCGGTCTCTCCGCTTCGACCGCTCGTCCGCAGACGACACAGCCGTCGTCGTGACGCAGGAAGTACTTCCCATCTGGTCGGTCGGTGACGAGTCGGTCGCCCCCGGCCGCCACTCCGGCGAGTCCCTCTCCGGTCGGCGTTCGCTCGGAGGAGTCCGCCTCCCCGAAACGAATCGATCACGTATTTTCTGATTGGTTGGTCGGGATCGAAAATCTGGCGGCTTGCATATGCTTGGAAAGTTGTAACCGAGTGCCGTGAGAATAGACACTCACTCGTATTTCGGTGGAACGTCGCAGTTCAACCTCCGGGCAGGGGACCATCGGGATACGAGTGTACGTCGTACACTCATCGCACGTCGAGAACGGGTTCTCATCGGTGTGACGGTCGGTCGCTGTCTTTCGCGGTTCGATTTCTGGACTTCGAGACGAATCAGCCTTCGACGACCTCGTAGGCCACGTCGCTATCGCGAAGGACGTCGGTTACGGGGCCGACAGCAGACGTCGCGGCGACGACTGTGACCAACTGTCCGCGCCCCGCTGCTTCGGCGGCCGCGGCTCCCGCGGCGACGGTGATCGCCGGTTCGACATCGATCCGTCGGAGCGTGACGACCGCCTCGACGCCGGCAGCGACGATCACGTCGGCGTCCGAACAGGCGTCGACGACCGCGCTCTCGGCGACTGCACGACTTCCACCCGCACGGACCGGTGGAATCTGGAGGACTGTCACCCGACCGGGCTTCATGTCGATGACGCCCTCGAATCCGGTGACGCTCACGTCGGTCCCCGCCCCCGCGCTGGTCGTCGCGACGCCCGTCGCCGGTCCCGAATCTCCGGGCGTTGCGTGGAGGAGTCCTTCGCGGAGCGTCAGCGTCACCGTCTGCCCAGCCTCGATGTCGGCATCCGCGACCGCGGCGTCCTCCTCGACGCTCTCTAGGACGTCTTCGGTGACGTGATCGGCGTAGCGCTGGATCGCTTTCGCCTCCTGAAAGAGCCAGTCGACGCCCTCTTTGGTCACGTGGTACCGAGACCGCGCCTCCTTTTCGACGAGTCCGTTGTCGACGAGTTCTCTGATGTACTCCGAGACGGCTTGACTGGTGACACCGACGGCGTCGGCGATTTCGCCTTGGCTCACCGCCGGTTGCCGGTCTGCGATTTCGACCAGGATACGAAACCGCGTCGCGGTGCGCTTGTCTTCGAGGGCGCCGCTCATACGCGACGGAAGGCTGCCGAGGGTATAAAGCCCACGCGCTGTCGACGTCGCTCGCCGTCGGTCGATTTCGTCCGGGAGAAACTCGCTCCGGTTCGACTCCCTCTTCGGTTTGCCGCTCCGCGTTCGATTCGTTGTGTCGGCTCGCTTCGTCGTTCAGTCAGTTACGAATTCGGACGATACCTTCCTGGAACACCTTGTTGTTCGGGACGACGTACTCCTCTCCGTCGCTCTCGATGTGCGTGACGAAGACGTCTACTTCCTGAACGATTCCCTGCTGTTCACCCATCCGGACCTCGTCACCGATGCCGTACGGTTGATTCAATAGGAGATAGAGGCCCGCTGCTCCGGACATGAAGAGATCCCAGAAGGCGACGGTGGTAAAGACGATCGCCGCGAGAAGCGCGAACGCGAGCACGATGTTGAGCGCGAGGACGGCGATCCCGATCTGGTTCAGGGCGATAACCGCGGCGACGTAGAAGACGCCGTACTTCGCCAGTGTGGGGAGCAGTTGTACGTCGGGGACTTTCACCTCGCTCAGTCGCTCCTGAACCATCAACTCGACTTTGTCGCCGACGACGACGCCGATGATCAGGATGAGCAGTGCGATGAACAACTGCGGAATGTAGCCGAAGATACCGCTCAGGAAGAGCGTCGTGTACTGAATCCGCGCGACGGCCAGTGCGACGATGAGTGCGAGGATGAGAACGAAGTACGTGCTCAGTTTGGCGAGGATCGAGACCGTCGAGGTTCCGAGTTCGCGAGCCATCCGCTCGAACGCCGTCCCTTCGATCACCTCTGGGACGCCCGCTCGAACGAGGAGTCGGCGGTTGATCGCACCAACCAGATACGCGAGGAGAACGCCCAGGAGGAACACCGTCCCCGCGAGGAGCCAACGCGGCGGAATGCCGCCAACGGGGCTCAACTGGGCCTGCATGCTCAATACGCCTCCGGATCGATCTCCAGCACTATTTTGCCGCCTTTAAACGCACGAACCAAGCCGTCCGACTCGGAGAGGACGATCGACGTCGCGTTCGTATCGCGCGTGATCGCCGCACCGGACATGTGCCGAGCACCTAACCCCTTCGGGATATCGACGCCCTCGGCGGAGGGTTCGAGGTACCGATACGCCGAGACGATCTTTCCCGAGTCGCTGATGACGAACGCGCCGTCGAGACGGGAGAA
Source organism: Haloferacaceae archaeon (assembly GCA_963715525.1). Classification (GTDB taxonomy): domain Archaea; phylum Halobacteriota; class Halobacteria; order Halobacteriales; family Haloferacaceae; genus MFD01721-c6. Next base: position 1,836,204 of record OY970248.1, on the reverse strand, counting down.
CTCCTTCAGCATGACGTTCACGATGGGATCGCCGACGTGGACGTGGGACTTCTCGAACGGGTTGTACGACAGCGGGCGCGATTTGTTCATCACTTTGCCAGCATCACCAACGACGAACAGCGCACCGACGGGTTTGCCTTTCTGCCCTTTCTTCCCGAGTTCGATCGCGACTTCGAAGACGTCGCGAATGACACCGGGGTCCGCCCGGGAGTTGGTGAACAGGTCGTAGATACCCGACCGCATCTCTTCGCTGACTCGGACGCGAGTGACGACGTCCGAGTCACCACCGAACATCGAGGCCGCACACGCGACGACGTCACCTTCCTCGAAAAGGTTCCGTTCCATCGAACCTTCGATTCCGAAGCGGATGCGATCGCGGAGATTCTCGAACTCTAACGGGAGTTCGACGAACGTGTCGGCACCGACGGCGTTTTCCGGCGCTACGACGACGAGTTCTTCTTCGATGTCCGCGAATCGCTCGTAGAACGAGCCGCTTGGGGAGAACAGGAACACGCCATCGACGCCAGCCACGATATCTTCGAGGAGTTCGCTGAGCGTCGCCATTGCCCCTCTAAACTCAAGTCGGGCAGAAAAAGGTGTGGGATACGGACCCTCGTCCGTCCCGTGATTTCGTCGTCCGCTCGGAATCGGATTCCCCCGACTCGGAGACGGACTCTCTCTCCGCTGAATCGAAGGCTCTCATCTCGGAATCGGAGGCTCTCCCCGCTCCGTTTTCTCGAAGACGAGGCAGTAACTGTGGTCGTAGCCGTAGCCGTACACGCCACCCGCAGTCGACTCCGATTCGGACGCACCGAGGGGATCGTCCTCCCAGACGACGATGATCTCTCCGTCGAAGTGGAGTACGTCCGAAATCGCGCTGCCGACGTCCCACGCCAGCGTCGTCACCTCGTCGACGTACTCGACGTTCGAAATATCGAGGAGGGCGTGTCCGCCGGGAACCAGACATCGTTCGAGCGTCGCGAAGACGTCGCGGATGTCATCTAGATACGCCTCGTAACTGCTCTCCCCTGCGTAGTTCTCGAACGGATTCTCGGTCATGCCGCGGACCATGAACGGCGGCGACGTGAGACAGCAATCGAACGTCGGTAGGTCGTAGGATTCTACCTCGAACGCGCTCCCGTGGATCAGGTTCTCCGGATGGTCGATCCGCTCGCGGACGTACGCGACCCGATCTGCTTCGTATTCGATCCCGTACGGTACTCGGCCCAGTTCCTCGGCGACTTTCAGTGTCGTTCCGAACCCGGCGAAGATGTCGACGACGGCGTCACCGGGGTCCGTATACTCGCGCAGGAAGTGCTCGACGAACGGCTTCGGCGTCCGAACGTCGTTCTCGAACGTCGACGGGAGGTCTTCGGACCGTTCGTACCGGAGCGTTCGGTACGTTTGCACGCCCAGCAGTCGGGAGGACAGTCGCATCAGTCTTCGGTTGCCGAACCACTTCGAATCGGGGTCGACCACCCCCGACTCGTACGACGCTCGCTCATCGCGAACGGACGTATCTCGACGGCTGGAAATCCGGACCCTCAAGAGCCCAGGTGATGAGGTCACTACTACGACGAGTTACCCAGAGATCATGAATTCGCAAGCGATGCAGTCGGGCACGACGAAACAAGAGAACGGAACCGCCCCTGACGGACCCTTCAGTCATCGGTCGGTTCACGGCTACGAAACCATCGACCAACGTATCACAGTCGGGGCAACGGCCTAGATGTCGATCCGGAAGCGTCTCCTGCGATTCGGGATCGACCACTTCGCCTTCGTTCGTCGACGTGTTGCAAAGAATGTCGCCAAAGAGGTATCCGATACTCAGCACGTCACCGTGGAGTCGTACGACTCGGAAGCGGTCGTACTACGCGTCCCACCGAACTTCGGAAAACTGGTATCGCCCCCGCACGACGAGTTCTTCGAGATCACGAAACGGAACACCCGCTCCGGAACCGAGATCCGGATGGAGTTTCGGAAGTAGCGCGTTTTTCAGCGGCTATTTCAGAGAACTTGTATTCGATCATGGAACACTTGATGGAACCGTTCTCCGTACTCAAGCATCCAGTCGAAGTAAGTCTCCCACTCGTCAGTTGCTTCGATATCCGCAGTACGTACCACGCTAATATTACTCCGCATCTTCCCAGATCGTGTCTCTCGGGGCTCGTCCCAGACGACTTCCGTACCGAATTCGTCTTCGATGGCCTCTTTGTCTGCTTGTAGTTCCCAAAAGGCCTCCTCATTGTCCTCGATTACGAGATCTATACGAAGCAGGTTTTCGTTGGACACGTTAACAAACGAGATCTGGAAGCCGCTCTTTCCAATTGGATTGGTGTAGTAATGGCGTGGGCGAGGGCTACGTGCTCGGAGAGAGGATGTTGAGTTCTGTATCCTGTCTCGGAACTCTGTCCAGAACTCCTCTTGAAGTTTCCTCGTCTCCGTTATTTCGTTATCTGATCGTTGAACTTTCTCTTTCCATTCACTCGGGTCCTCAACCGGGTTTAGCCGTACTGCGGGTGGTGAATCACTAATCCGCCATACTTCCAATCTGATCGCAAACAAATCTACGCCTTCTCGACTATTCTGATTCAGCCATTGGATGGCGTCACGATGCTCATCGTTGAACTTCGGTGCGATCCAGACGATGATGTCCGCATCGACGCCAGCCGCATACGCGATCGATTTTCCGAGGTGGTCGTGGTCAGATTGACCCAACTGATTCTCGATAACAACTTGGCGACCGTCGTCTACGACCTCGGCCAAGATATCGACACTATACTTTCCGACCCTCTTCTCCGTCTTGATTACTTTCAGGTCTAACCCGAGAACGTCTTCCAAGTGAGCAGTTCCATCTGATCTTATCTCGTCGGCCAGCCAAGGTGTGAAGTCTCGGGCCTCGTTTTCCCAGTACCCCCGAACGTCTTGAGCCTCTAAATCATGAAAATCAAGATCGTCTACCTGAGACATGTGAGACCGCTATCACCGGGAGAACAAAACAGTTCGTGACACCGACGCTGCGGGTACTGATCGAAAACGCAGCACATCGGGCTTTTCGTATAGCACACAGATCGGATTTGAACCTGAGCAAGACGTGCTCGCTCACTTCGTTCGCTGAGCGCGACTTGCAGGGTTCAAATCCGCTCAGTCGCAAAATACGCCCCTCACGTTCGTTCGGGGCGATTTATGCGTGGGACCGGATTTGAACCGGCGGACTCCTACGAGACAGCGTCCTAAGCGCTGCGCCGTTTCCTGGCTTGGCTACCCACGCGCGCTCGATACTACTGCCATACGGGGTAAGAAACTGTCGTTCGCGTCTCCGCGGTCGACGTCGATCCCACTCGACTCACGGTGTCGTTTATCACCCGCTTCGGCGGCCTACGTGCACGCCTTCACTTCCACCAGCAGGCGACGGTTTATGACCGATCCGCCGCTATCACGTTCTATGTACCGGGCGCGCGATCAAGTCGACAACGAAGAGTGGCTCACGGCCATCGAACGCGCCAGCGATCGACTCGAACTGAGTGCCGACAGCCGCTCGACCGCGACTGACCTCTTTCTTTCACACATTCCCGACACACCCCGATCGAAACCGGCCGTTGCTGCTGCCAGCCTCTACGCAGGAGCGCTCATCGCGGGCGAAGAACGGTCCCAGACCGCCGTCGCCGACGCGATGGACGTAACCAGACTGAGCGTTCAACAACGCTGGAAATCGATCCTCGAAGACGCCGGATTCCGACCACCGAGTTGGTAGTCGATGACCGGGCCCCGATTCAGTGACTGATCGGCTCGTCGAGTGTCGACTCGGGTCGAGCGCCACGGCGACGACGCCGGACGAGAGTCGTAGCGAGGGCGACGACGACCCCCGCGACGATACCGGCCGGGATACCAACGAACAGAGAGAACTCGATCCACGGCGAGACGAGTTCCGTCACGAGGATTCCGACGACGAGGAAGGCGACGATGCCGAGCGAGAGACTCACCAGTACCGATTTGAGCGTCATGAGTAAGAGTACGTGCGCCGAGGAGAAATACCACGCGAGCAGTGTGTTTCCCCGCTGCACGCTGCTCGTCTCGTTCGACTTCGTTGGCTTCGTTCGCTCAGCTTCGCTTCGGTCTTCGTCCGTCGCGGTTCGGGGTGAGGTTGCCGTGAACGTCGATCTCACCTTGGACGATCCGCGTCGAGGAGATCCGTTCACCGTCCTCTGCGGGGACGTGATCGACGACTTCGATCTGAAGCGGATCGACGCCGCGGTCCTGACGGATCCGATTGATTCGTTCGCCGCCGTCTTTCGTCTCCGGAGAGACGATGAGCACGTCGAACTTCGCCTCCGTCGCGATACCCGTCGGTTCTTCGAGTTCGCGTATGTCGTACTCGCGGTCGTACTCTTCTGCAAGCGCGTCTAACTCTGCTACGAGGTCGCGCTTTCGCTCCGCGAACGGTCGCACGTAGCGGTCGACGTGTCTCGTCTTCGGCGCGAGCTCGTCGGATGTGAGTCCGACCGTCACGTCACCGAGCGTGAAAGCGCGCTCGAACAGGGCGCGGTGCCCGTCGTGAACAGGGTCGAACGTGCCACCCAGTGCGACATCCATACGTCGGCCTCGGCGCGGGCGGACTTAAACGGGTCGACTCAGAATAGTTAGGCGCTCTCGGGATCACCGGGCTCGTCGTCGACGGTGATACGAACCGGTTCGGCGTCGTCTGCTTGCTCGCCACGGCTGAGGTGTCGGTCGAGGTTGAACACCGTGTTGAGTTGGTGCTGTACTTGCCCGACAGCACCGCGGACTAGTTCGCTCGGCGCGATGGCTTCGTACTCGTAGGGGTTGTTCCCGGCACCAGCGCTCTCACGCTTCCCACGCGTGACGATTTCTTCGTCGTGGAGTTCCGCGAGTGCCTCTCGGACTGTACTCGGATAGAGCCCGGTTCCGTCGGCGACTTCTTCGCTCGTACTATCCGGACGCTTGCGGAGGTAGACGTAGATGCGGGCACGGGTTTCGGTGTCGAGTAACCACGCGAGGAGGTCGACGACACCCTGGTCGAACTCTTCGACCGCCCGGTCTGCACCCTCTTCGAGGCGCTTGCGGGCCGTGAAGCTGTCTTCGGACTCGTTCCCGTCACTCGCTTCGTCAGCCGAATTTTCGGCAGCCATGTGTTCTGGCCCGCAGGTCAGAACTACTCAGTCAAAAACGTTTGTCTGTTCTTGCAAGCACGGCGAGTGTCGTATGTGCGTAACTGTCGTATGTGCGTAACTGTCTCATTCCTCGCAGGCGGTATCACGCCGGTCGAACCGATGCGTTACCCGGCGACGACTGAGAAAACGGGTGGAAAACTCAGAGCAGCAGCGATTCGTAGAGGGCTTCCGAACCGTCCTCTTCGCGGATCCGACGCTGGCGCTCGGCTCCGCTGTCACGGTCGAATAGTTCACGGATGCCGTCGACGCCGAGACGGTCTGCTTCCGATTCGACGACCTCCGCCAGCGTCACGGTTCCGTCGCCGTCGCGGTCGATGAAACTCGCGTCGTGGCCGTACCGCATCGCCCGCCACTTGTTCTCGTCGAGCAACTCGCGTCGAAGGTTCGCTCCCGTCTCACCGTCTTCGTACGCGTCGGCGAGTGCGAGCACGAGAGCGTGGACGTACTCGACGAACGCCAAGACGACGTCCGGATCCGACTGACCGTCGGGCGTGCGCACCTCGACGGTTCCGTGGCCCGTGTGCGGCCGCACGTCGTACCAGAGTTCGCCACGGTCGTTGATCGAACCCGTGTCGACCATCCGGCGCTCGAATCGCCGGAACGCGTCGAAATCTTCGAACGCCGTCGGCATCCCCGTGTTCGGCAGCCCCTCGAATATCTTCGCCCGCGCCGAGTCGAGCCCCGTGTCGAAGCCGTTCCAGTACGGCGAGTTCGCCGACAGGGCGAGCATGGGCGGCAGATACCAGCGGAGTTCGTTCGCGATCCAGATCGCCTTCTCGGCGTCGTCGACGCCGACGTGGACGTGCACTCCCGCGGTCGTGTTTCGGTGTTGGGGATACTGAATGCGCTCTAGCTGCGCTCGATACCGTGGCTTCTCTGCGTGATCGAGTTCGCGCCACTTCGCCGCCGGATGCAGTCCCGCACCCGCGATCTGATAACCGTGATTCTCGGCATGGGTCACGAGTGCGTCGCGAACTGAGAGCACTGCGTCCCGCACGTCGCCGGGGTGTTCGATGAGCGGCGTCTGCGTTTCAATCGTGAATTTGAACAGTTCGTGGTCGATTCGACCCGCGAGCGGTTCCGGCGGCTCGTCGTCACCGTACACGAGGTCGTCGATACCCGAGGTCGGACGTGCCGCCTCGTCGACGACGTAAAACTCCTCCTCGACGCCGAGCGTGCCCATCCGATCGAACGAGTCGCGCGAACCTAACTCCATCTCCCTGCGCTTCGAGTGGGTGTACTAAATAGGTCGTGATGCCGGTTCGTAGGGGCTGTTGTAACCGTGTACCGATACTCGCCGGACCATGTCGACGAGATACGGAACTGACTTACGACAATCCCGATCGGGTATCCAGATCGAACGCGGCGTCGAAAAAGCGCACTTCGAGCGCGACGGCTCGCTCGAACAGTGAGACGACCCGCGCCTCCCGGTACGGGGTCAGCGTCGGCCCGACGGCGTCGAGTTCGTCGCGTACCCAGTCCACGAAGGCGTCGAACGAGGGGACGTCGTGTATCGTCACCCACTCGCGGTAATAAAACGGCTCGTCCGGCGCGTCGACTCGGTCGGCCCACGCCCGATAGACCCACTCGACTGGCAAGAGAACGGCGAGCGTCTCCGCGTAACCCTCGCGCCCGGCGGCTCTGAACAGATCGTGCATGGCCGCCGTCGGTTCCGTCAGCGACGGTTGGAGGTACGTCTCCGCGTCGACGCCGAGCGCCTCGAAGGAGCGTTCGAAGTAGTCGTCCTCCCCGTCAGTGATCGTCGCGAGAAACGCGACGAGACGCGCCTTCTGCGCCATCGTCGGCGCTGCCGAGACCGCGTCACCGACGAGGCCTACCAGCGACGTCACGAAAGCGTAGTCTTGGACGAGATATCGCGCGAAAACTGTCCGGTCGAGCGTCCCGTCGCCGAGTTCGTCCGTAAATCGGTGGGTCGTCGCCGCGGTCCAATCCGGCTCGGACCGCTCGCGGAGCCAGTCGGTGAAACGGCTCTCGTCGGCGTCGGTGAAACGGCTCTCGTCGGCGTCGGCGAATCGACTCGTCCGCGCGTTGCTATCGGTCATGGCGACCCCCGGCCAGCGGCGAATTGTACCCCATACGACGGCTACGACACCCCGACGGAAAAACACTCGGTGGTACTATCCCGTGGTCTCGATGCGACGCCGTGGGCAGGGCCTCACTTCGGCCGAGCCACGATGGCGAGGTGGTCGTCGTGGTATCGGTCGAGGCGTCTCGTCTCTAGCAACTCGTACCCCCCGGCGAGCGTCTCTTCGACCGATTCGAACACGTCGGCCGGATCGGCGGTCACGTCCTCGCTCCGCGCCTTGATCGCGATGAGGAGCCGACCGTCGTCGGCGAGGAACTGTCGGTTTCGGAGCGCGACCTGTGCCTGTCCGCGGGTGGCGACGTCTTGGACGATGACGTCGACGTCCGCCTCGACGACGTGCGCGTAGGTCTGTGGCTTCCGTGCGTCTTTCAGCAGCGGAAAGAGGTTCTCGCGGGCCTCGGCGACTTCGACGAGGTCGCGAACCGGACGCGGTGCGAACTCGACGGCGTACGTCGGCCCGCAGAAGTCCGCGACGTGGCTGGCGGTCGTCCCGCTCGCAGCGCCGAGGTAGAGGACCGTCTCGCCGCCGGTCAGCCCCGTCTCCATCCCGAGACTGAGCATCGCGCCGAGTTTCGACCGCCCGGCGTCCCAGACGCGCCAGTCGCCGTCGGTCGGTTCACCGTAGACCGGCGGCCCGCGAGTCGCGAGTCGCTCTCGACCGTCGAACTGTCGGCGCTCGACGCCCGCCGGGAGCGCAATCTCGTCGTCTCCGTTCGAACTCATTGGCCGCCCTCCCCGTCCCCATCGGCCCGCGCCCGAATCGTCGCGATTCGGTCGTCGAGTTCCGCGTGTAAGTCGGGCCGTAGATCGCCGCTGTAGTAGTCGATCCGTGCGGCGATCGAGAGTTTCCCCGCGAGCGCGCGGGCCGCCGATCCACGGTCCTGCTGGCGAGTGCCGCGCACGTACTCGTGAGTGAAGATGACGCCGTGTTTCGGGGAGGACGCCCGTCCGGCGAGGTGGGCGAACAGGGCGTCCTCAGCGCCGAGTACCTGAACCGTACCGCTCGGCTTCTTCGCGAGCGTGTCGAGACCGCCCGCCAGCGAGATGAGGCGTGCTGCCAACACTGGTCCGGCCATCTCGCTCACGTTCGGGGCGACTTCGGGCGTCACGCGTTCGATGAACGACCGAAGTCCGTCGCGTTCGTCGGCGAGGTCGGCGACGCGCCGAGCGAGTGAGATCACGCGCTCCTCGACCGGACTCGTCGATTCGCGTTCGGCGAGATTTCGAGCGTAGTCGATCCCGGTCCCCGAATCGTCGAACAGCGTTCCCGCCCACTCGGCGACGCGCTCGGCCAGTTCGTTGGCGGTTCGTTCGGCGTCGTCCATCGCTCGCACGGCGTGGACGAGTTGGCGATCGTCGGCCCGTTCGCGTTCGGCGACGGCGCTGCTCGCCGCCGCGAGCGTCGCCTCTCGGAGCGTCCCGTAGTACTCGTCGGCGTCGGCCGCGAACCCGCTGGCGACGGCCGTCGCTGGCCAGTCGTCCGGGGAATCCGCGCTGCCGTCACGGATTCGCTGAGTCGCCCCTTCGGTATCCTCGGGGTCGAGGCCAGCGAACCACGCGTCTTCGTTCATGCGTCTCCCTGCGTAGTCGAGGCGGTTAAACGTGCGACAATCGCCTCGGTGGGCGGCGTCGCTGTCGAGGCGCGATCTCTCGCGCTGCGAACACTGGTGACGCCGCAGCCGACAGCGGTCGACTGCTGGCGCACCGTGCCTATCCAAATGTGTGGTTACCAACACACATTTGTACACGAATCTCCGTTACTGACCTATGTCACAGAAACCCACGACCGGAGACTTCGGTACGTACGGCGGGCGTCACGTCCCCGAACCGTTAGAAGAACCGCTCGACCAGTTGGCGGAGGCCTTCGAGACCGTCGCCCAGACCGAGGAATTTCGAGCGGAGTTCCGAACGGCCCTCGAAGAGTACGCAGGACGACCAACGCCGCTGACGTACGCCGAGAGCCTCTCGGCCGAGTACGGCGCGGACATCTTCCTCAAGCGTGAGGATCTGCTACACGGCGGCGCACACAAGATCAACAACGCGCTCGGGCAGGCGTTGCTGGCGAAGAAAGCGGGCAAGTCGCGACTTATCGCGGAGACGGGCGCGGGTCAGCACGGGACGGCGACGGCGATGGTCGGGGCGCTGTTCGATCTGGACACCGAGATTTACATGGGGAAGAAAGACGCCGATCGTCAGCGGATGAACGTCTTCCGCATGCGATTGATGGGTGCGGAGGTCAACGAGGTCACCCGCGGCGGGGCGGGACTCGCCGACGCCGTCGACGCGGCGCTCGAAGACTTCGCACACAACGTCGACGACACGCACTACCTCGTCGGATCGGCGGTCGGCCCCGACCCGTTCCCGCGCATGGTTCGGGAGTTCCAGTCCGTCATCGGCGAAGAGGCACGCGAACAGGTTCAGGACCGGATCGGCGGACTCCCGGACGCTGCGGTCGCCTGCGTCGGCGGCGGATCGAACGCCATCGGTCTGTTTCACGCCTTCCGCGACGACGACGTGCAGTTCTACGGCGGCGAAGGCGGCGGCGAGGGTGGCGATTCGAAGCGACATGCCGCCCCGCTCGCGAAGGGGAAAGACGATGTACTCCACGGCATGAAGACGCGCGTCATCGACGACGACGTCGAAGTCCACTCCGTTTCGGCGGGTCTCGACTATCCGGGCGTCGGACCGGAGCACGCCATGTTCCGAGCGGTCGGTCGCTGCGAGTACCGAGCTATCGACGACGACGAGGCGCTCTCGGCGTTCCGCGACCTCTCGGAACTCGAAGGGATCATTCCCGCCCTCGAATCGAGTCACGCCATCGCGTTGGCGAAGCAGATTGCCGACGACCACGATACGATCGTCGTCAACCTCTCCGGCCGCGGCGACAAGGACATGGACCAGGCGGCCGAACTGTTCGATCTCTGATCGACTTCGCTTTCTTTCGTTTCGACTCAGTTGGGCCGGTTTCCGTTCGCCGGCTCCGTTCGACTCCGGCCAACGTTCGGTTTCGTTCGGTATCGCGTCGTTACTGTCGTACTCACCCCACAGAACCCATTTGCGGGCTGGTCTGCTGAGTAGACCTATGGTAACGATTGCGGAATTCGACGTGCCCGCGTCGGGGTTCGCGCTCGGTAGAACGCTCTCGGCGGCTCCGGACGTTCGGTTCGAAATCGAGCAGGTCGCCGTCGACGACAATCACAAGATGCGTCTCGTATGGGCGAATGGAGCGTCTGCGACCCTGTCGGAGGTCCTTCGGGACGATCCGACTGTCGAGTCCGTAACACAACTCTCTGATTTCGGCAACGACCAGTTCTACTGGATCGAGTGGGCAGACGACGTCGACTTACCGAGCGATCTGTTCGCCAATGAAGACACGACGATCCTTGAGGCGAGTGCCACCGCCAACTCCTGGGAGTTGCAGGTCCTCTTTCCCGAGCGGGCGGCTCTCTCGCGAACGTATCGACGCTGTCAGGAGCGGGGGATCGATCTCGAACTGCTCAACGCCTACGATCTCTCGGACGCTCGATACGGGCGGTTCGGCCTCACTCCGGAGCAACGAGAGGCACTCATCGTCGCGTACGAACGAGGTTATTACGACGTTCCCCATCGCGTCACGACCGCGGAGCTGGGTACCGAACTCGGCGTCTCTCATCAGTCCGTTTCGGATCGACTCCGACGTGGTCACCGTGCGCTCGTCGAACACATGCTCATGATCGGTCGACGGAGGTAGTCACCCGCTTGCGAACCGAGCAGCTCAGCGGATATATCGTCTCTTCTGCCTGATATCGGGTTACTTAGGCCGTTCACATATATACGGGCTGCTGGAGCAGTCCGAACCCCCAGCACTCTCACCGGCTTATTCTCTGTCGAGGTATCCCACAATGAGTGAATCAGAGACTGAAACGCGAGTACCGACCGCGTTCAGCTATCGAACGTACAAAGCGGGCGGCGTGCTGCTCATGATCGCGGGAGTTATCGGCTCCATCGTCGGTCTTGCGCTCCTGTTCGGACCGGCGCTGTTCGGCGTTACACTACGACTACTCGGTATCGGGGGACTCGCGGCGGCGTTCGGCGGTGTCGTGCTCGTGTTCAGTGTTATCGAGTTCGCTGGCGGCTACGTTGCGTACGAAGGAAGAAGCTGGTACGCGAGCATCGTCGGTGCAGTGCTCGGAATGGTGACTGGCATCACCCTTCCGCTGACCATCGTCGGGGCGGTCCTCATCGCGCTCGGTGAAGGCCAGTTCGAAGACTCACCGACTGCGATGGTAGTCGAACAGTACACCGAACGTCCTGCTGGCAGTTCTTCGGGGACCACAAGTAGCTCAGACGACTGAATGGCACAGCCCGAGTCGACTCGAGTCGGCTCGAATTCCATTCGCGCGGCTATTTTTTACCGGGTAACAATCGCAGAGCGACCGCCTCGACACGGCCGTGGTTCGACTACCCAAACTTTTCGAACGGTTGTTGGCAGGTCTCGCAGAAGTGCATCGACCGACAGAGTCCCGGCCCCTTCGGATGTTCGCGGACCGTGTCCGTCGACCCGCAGTACGGACACTCCGCACCGCTCGTCTCTCCGTCCGTCGTAGTACTCGGATCGAATCTCATGATCTCACACGCTCAGTCCGAACTCTCGGAGTTGTTCGCGGCCCTGCTCGGTGACCATGCTCACGGTCCACTCCGGCGTGTAACGCAGGCGGACGTTCGCTTCTTCGACTCCCGTCGCCGTCATCGCCGCACACCGGACGTCGTTCAGCAGCATGTCGCGGGCCGGACAACCGGTATAGGTGAGCGTCATCTCGATGGTCGCCGTTCCGCCGTCGACGGTGACGTCGTAGATGAGACCGAGGTCGACGACACTGACCGGCATCTCCGGGTCTTCGACCTCGTACAGGGCGTCCCAGACCTCCCTTTCGACGCCGGCCGATCCTTCGCCGGTTCTGGGGTACTCCGTCACCTCCTCGCCGCGTTCGTAGCTCGTGTACGAGCAGGCCTTCGATTCGACGGGCGCGTCTCCGTCCATGCTCATGCCTCCTTCCCCCGAAGCCGGGTTGGCACCGCGAAGTCGAACTCGCTGTACGTGTGCGTGAAGTCCTCGTGGAGATCGAACCACGCGTCCGTGTGGCTACCGTCGCGACCGATCGCTTCGGGTTCGTCGACCTCGGACGGATTCGGAACGTTGAGCCCGAGCGATTCGAGATAGGGGACCACTTCTTCGAGCCATCCCTCGTGGAGATCGTCGAGCGTCTCGATCCGAAGCCCCAGATCGACGATGTCGTCTTCGTGTGGTCCGGCGACGAACAGCGTCTGTGCAAGCGGGAACAGTCGATCGAGTGCCTCCTGAAGCCGTTCGTGACTCTTCGCGTCGCCGTCACCCTCGCTGGCGAGTCGCTCGAGCCAGTTTTGTGCGTGCTCGCGGTGGTATCGCTCCTCGGAGAGTGCCTTGCCGACGCGGTCGACGATCGGGAGGTACGCCGAGTCGGTCAACGCTTCGAGCCGACGGCGCTCGGCCGTGTCGTAGAGGTAACTTCGGACGATGACGTCGGCCCAGTCGCCCTCGGCGAACGGCATCTCGACCAGCGTCGAGTGCCGGAAGTCGTTCGGGTCGCGCTCCCAGAGCACTTCGGCCTCCGTGTAGCCCATCTCCTGAAGCAGGTCGTACCAGAGGCGTGCGTGTCCGAATTCGTCCTGTGCGATGTTGGCGAGCGCGAGGTCCGACTCCAGCGTCGGCGCGTAGATCTGCCACTCGATGTAGCGTTCGCCGATCACGTACTCGTCGTCGGCGAGACGGTACAGCAAGGCCTCGACCGCTGCCTGCGTGCGGTCGTCGAGGTCGTCCGGACCGTCGAACCGTTCGACCATCAGTCGGCACCCCCGCGCTTGTTCGCGGCTTCACGCTGCTCTTCTTCGGACTCTGCGATCTCTCTGGCGAAACTGGCGTCGACGCGGTTGTACGTCATCGCCCAGCGGTAGGCCTTGTCGGTCTCGCCGCCGAACGCCGTATCGTCTACGTCGACTTCACCGACTTCGTCCTGCGGGACGACCCACAGGCTGTGGGTCTTCATCCGCCGTCCGTGCTGGATCTGGGCGAACGTCTTCGCCATCTCGCGGTCGGGCGCGTGGACGTTGCCACAGTGTTTGTGGTAGTCGCCCGGCTTCTCCTGTCTGAACACTTCCCAGATCATGATCAGTCCGCCGCCTGCGGGGTCGTGCCCGCACTCGTGTTCTCCCAGCTATCCATCGACTCACGGACCCACGCCACGGCGGCCTGCCGGTCGGCGCGGGAACCGATCTGTTGCTCGCTTCCCTCGGACTGGTTCTTCGCGATAGTGAAGAACTCGTCCCAGTTCAGATCCTCCTCGACGACCTCGTACCTACCCTCGTCCTCGTGGTAGATGATCTCCGGATGGTCGGGGATCTTCAGCCCGTACTTCTCGGCTTTCGGGATGTAGGCGTTGAGGAACGCTTGTCGAAGTTCGTCGTTGGTCATCGTCTTCAGTCCGACCTTCGACGAGAAGTCGTGGTGCGTGCTCTTGTCGTTGGTCGGTCCGAAGAACTGGATGATGCGCGGCCACCACATCTCGAAGACCTCCTGTACGCGCTCCTGATTCGCCTTCGACGAAGTCATCAGTTCGCGGAGGATGTCCTCGCCGTGCTTTACGTGGAATCCTTCCTCGAAGCACACCTTGTCCATCGCGTGCGCATACGGTTCCCACGAGGTACTCTTCAGCGTCGCCTGTCGACGCATCGCCGCACCGTCGACGAAGAAGGCGATCATCGGCACCTCCGCCCACGATTCCATCGGGTAGTGGAAGCAGTTCAGGAACTTTCCGTCCCCATTTGCGAGCTCGTCTAGCATCTCGTCTCTGGTCTTCACGCCCAGCGACTCGGCCGCTCGATAGAGTAACTGTGCGTGTCCGATCTCGTCCTGTACCTTCGCGCTGAACGCGAGCTTCCGGTCCAGACTCGGTGCTTGCCGGATGAACGGCTTTTCGAGGTAGCCGCCCATCACTTCGGAGTTCGCGTGGAACTGAATCATCCGCGTCGCAGCCTTCCGGTACTCCTCCGGTAAGTCGTCTTTCGGAGAGAACCGCCGCGGTGCAGCCTCCTCCATGACTGTGTCGAGGTCCATGTACGTTCATTAGGAATCTGAACGCATACCCATTATGCAGTCTATAGACGGGGTTCAAATACCACCGATGCGTAGAACTACCGATGATCGACGAGTGCCTCGTCGTCGAGTTCCGCGTGACCGGCGACGACTGCCCACTCTCGCGGGCGACGCGTGCAACCGACGTGACCGCCGAGAGCGGGCCGCCGCAACTCCGAGACGACGGTAATACGCTCTTGCGGTTCACCGCTCCCGCGAACGACGAGTTCGTCGATACGCTCGACGCCGACGACCGCATCCGGTATCTCCATCGGTCTTCCGGCGATGGGAGAGACGAGTTCCGATGCCTCTCGAAGCGGCCGTGTGTCGTCCACGAACTCACGAACGCGGGGTTCATGGCCGAGACGATCACCTACCGCAACGGAGAAGAGCGATACGCCGGTGCCGTCGTCGGCTACGACGTGCTCCAAGGCGTTCTCGAAGCGGCTGGCGAGGCGGTTGGCGTGAACCTCGAACGGGTCTATCCGCTCGGTCCGGAGAACGATTCCGAGTCGAGCGCGGGACGCTGGGACGTGACGCCAGCACAGGAAGCGGCGTTGCGGACCGCCCTCGA
Source organism: Haloferacaceae archaeon (assembly GCA_963715525.1). Lineage (GTDB taxonomy): Archaea > Halobacteriota > Halobacteria > Halobacteriales > Haloferacaceae > MFD01721-c6. The sequence continues at coordinate 1,821,184 of OY970248.1, read as the reverse complement.
CATGGGATATTTCACCGTCCCGCGTGGTGTGACGGCGACCGAAGTGGCCGAGGAACTCGGGATCAGCAAGTCGGCCTTCCTCGAACGGTTGCGCCGCGGACAGGAGGGTCTGTTTCGGCAGGTATTCGCCTGACGAAATTCTCGACTATCGAATAGCCGGGATTCTTTTGTCACCGCCGCCGTTTCTGCGGGCATGCGAGTCACAGACGACGACGGCGTCCGGACGATCACGTTCGATCGACCGGATGCGAAGAACGCGATGACACCCGATATTGCCACGGAGCTAGCCGACACGCTCGAAGGGCTTGACCCCGCCGTCCAGGACGCGTGCGTACTCACCGGCGACGGTAACGCGTTCTCCGCCGGTGGCGACGTACAGGCGATGGCCGAACGCGAGTGGTCGGCCCGCGAATCCTACGAGGTGATGCGTACGACCTTCGGGCGCGTCGCTGAAGCGGCCATCGAGTCGTCGGTTCCGATCGTCGCGAAAGTCAACGGCGACGCCGTCGGTGCCGGGTTGGCGCTGACGACCGTCTCTGATTTCGCGTACGCGGCCGAATCGGCGCGATTCGGTGCGGCGTTCGTCCGCGTCGGACTCGTTCCCGACACGGGCGGGACGTTCCTCCTGCCGCAACTGCTCGGACTCCGGACCGCGAAGGAGTTGGCGATCACCGGCCGTCTCGTTGACGCGAACGAAGCGGCCGAGATGGACATCGTGAATCGCACGGTCCCGACGAGCGAACTCGACGCGACCGTAGACGAGTTGCTCGACACGCTTCGAAATCGTCCGACGCGAACGATCGGTTCGATCAAGAACGCGCTCCATGGGAACGTCAGTCGAGATTGGCGTGACGCGCTCGACTACGAGTGCATGCTTCAGGCGCAAGCGTACGACACGCCCGAACACGAGGAGGGTGTCGCAGCGTTCTTAGAGAAGCGGAAACCGAACTTCGACTGAGTGTGGCGAACAGACGGCACGAAATCGGTCACCACGGATGACCATCGACGCGGAGATGAAGGCGACCATCGACGCAGGACGGGATGCCGTACTCCCGCGGACCGTCCCACGCTATCTCGTCAGCGCATGGAACGCGGTGGCTCCGTGTTCGTACCTAAACGTTCGGCGTTCGAGTCCGCTCGAATCGACCGATTCTCCGAGAGAACACGCCGCTCACAGTTCACTCCACGTCGATATCGTCGATACCGTCGAGGTCACCGAATCGAAGTGTAGCCGTCTCCAGTGCCGATTCGTCGCCGGTTCGAAGCGCACTGGCGACGTCTTTGGTCGCGAGGACGAGTGCCTCCGATTCGTCGAGCGGGACGCTCCCGTTGAGAGCGTGGACCCGTCTCGCGTGTTCGGCGACGACGCCGAGCGCCTTTCGTGCTTCGGGGTTCGGATGTTCGTCGAGCCACGTCGAAACCTCGCGTCGGTACGCGTCGACCGCGTCTGCGTAGGCGAGTCCGCGTGCAGCGGTCATCGACTCGGGTACCTCGGATTCGTCCGGACGTGACTTGCTTTCAGCGTTTCTGAGTAGGGTGTGCAGATACAGTCGCTCGGCGTCGGTCGCCGTCCGTCGTCTGGCGTACACGTCGATCGCGTGGAGAAACTCGTGGACCGCGAGGTAGGTGTCGTCGAGGTCGATCAGTTCTCCGGTGTGGATGAAGCCGCGCCGGTGAATGTACTCCCGGAGTGCCCGCTTCAGCGGGTCTGCTTCCTTTGCGACGGTTCCCGAATCGAGTGCCTCGTGATGTCTGGTCAGATCGAGCGTCACCGGGTTCGCCGTGTGTTGCTTTCGCTCGTCGACGCCGACGCTGCGGAGACTGCCACACTCGGGACAGGCGACGCTTCCGGTGTCGTAGTACGCCCAGCGCTGACCGCAGTCTTTGCATCTGCGGTCTCCCCGAATCTTCATACGTCCCGTTGGCAGTCGCGGGTGAAAACGGCACGGGAACCGCGCGCTTCGCTCGACCTTCTCGTCGATTCCAGCGTCGACCACCCGTCCGTTGCACAGTCATCCCCTCGATCGTCGAATCGGTCGAATTGTTCACGATATCTGACTGTCTCTCCGAGAGAGTGACTGTTACACCCACGAAATCTGCATTATCGATGACGCTCGTCCATATAAATAGCAATACGTAGCTAGAAATCACCGAAACATTATTTACTACTCGAATCCGAGTAAGGATTGATATGGCTAAGATTACCGACCCGCTCTTCGTCGACGATTGCCGTCGCTGGTTCTTCAGCAAAGTGACTGGCGAGCGATACAACCCGAGCGGCGTCATGGATATCACGGACGAATAGATCGCAGATCGCCCTGCGCGACCCAACGATTTATCAATCGAGGACGGCGTATTCGATCCTACGATGTCGAATCTACGTTCGACGCTGCCGACCTCGGAGGATAGAGGAAGTCGTCGCGAGACGACTGATCGAGAAATCGTCCGCAGCGCGTAATCGAAACACGACCGATCCGGAGCGGACGGAAACCGGAGACGGACGGAAAGACGGCAGCGACGAAGCTGACGTATCGGTTTCTGGGAACGGTTCGGGACTGGTTCTACGACTCGACGGCCACGAGCGGCAGCTCACCCGCCGCGAGGCGACGAAGCTCCGTGACGAACTCGCAGCGGCGCTCACGCGACGGGAAGCGTTCTTCCGTACTGTCGGCGAGCACCGCGAGGACGGTAGCTACGTGGTCTCCCGTCGGACTGCCAACTCCGCCGGCCACAGCAAAGTGTTCGAGAGCTTCCGCGCCCTCGAACGACTCTACGAAGGCTTACCCACTGAGTTCACCGCGGCGGACGTCGAGCAGTCCGGACTGACCGGCGGTCGTCGGCACATACTCGTCCGACACTTCGCCGAACACCCCGCGTTCGACTGCGAACTGACCAGTCAACAACCGCTGACGGCGCGCAAAGTTGCGGCTGTCGGTGCCGACGCCGACAACGCCGATTCCGGTGCAGACGGCGCGACCGAGTCGTCCGGCGAATCGGTAACGGAGGAAGCGATGCCCGCAGACTGAACACTTTTGCCGTCCCGAGAGCACCACCGGATATGACGTTCTCGATAGTCGCACGCGACCCCGAGACGGACGCCGTCGGCGTCGCCGTCCAGTCAAAGTTCATCAGCGTCGGTTCCGTGGTCCCCTTCGCAGCCGCCGACGCGGGTGCGATCGCCACGCAGAGCTTCGCAAACGTCGCCTACGGACCTGACGGACTGGACCTCTTGCGCGAGGGGCAGACGGCCGGGGAGGTGGTCGACCGACTCACGGAGGCGGACGACGAGTTCGAACAGCGGCAGGTCGGCGTCGTCGGGCGGGACGGCTCGGTCGCGGCGTTCACCGGGAGCGAGTGTTTCGACGTTGCAGGCGATCTACAGGGCGACCGCTACACCGTACAGGGAAACATCCTCGAAAACGAGGAGACGCTGACGGCGATGGCCGAGACGTTCGAGGAGACGGCGGGCGGACTCCCGGAACGCCTCATCGCCGCACTCCACGCCGGCAACGACGCGGGCGGCGACAGTCGCGGCGAGCAGAGCGCCGCACTCTACATCGTCAAACCCGAGGGCGGATACGATGGCAAGAACGATCGCTGGGTCGACGTGCGCGTCGACGACCACGAGCACCCGATCGACGAACTCGAACGCGTGTTCAAACTGTACGACGTGACCCTCTTGGAACGCGAGGAACCGGGCGAACTCCGCGATCTGTCCGGCGAGACGGCGCGTGCCGTGACGGAGACGCTCGCAGACCTCGGCTTTTACGATGGAGACCCAACCGCCGACTTCGACTCCGACGAACGCGACGCGCTCGAATCGTTCCGCGGCATAAACAACTTCGAGAACCACTCGCTCCCCGTTATCGAGGACGCACTGGCACGCGGTTGGGACGACGCAGACGGTGACGGTGAGGCTCGACTCGTCGACGCCCTGTGGCACGGACTCGCGCGACTCGACCGGAAGTAGTGAACGGAATCGAGGTAGCGGCGAACGGATCGACGCCTCTGGTCGTGGTTGCTACCATGGACTACATGCGTGAACGGTTCTAATGGTTCGTGTAATGCGCGACGAAGAAGAGATCCGCGAGCAGTACGAGTTCCTGAAAGAACAACTCGACGACGAGAACATGAACCACGAGGGTGTTCGGCGAATGTTTACGTACTACAAGCGTGCGCTCGGGTGGGTACTCGAAGAGGAACATATCTGAGCAGACGAAGAAGACAGCGCCTCATCTGGCGGTGGACCGGCGAGCGGGTACGCGATTCGGTCCGTGAACACCTTCGTAGTTCGGTAGGTTTAAGTAGAAACGTCAGGTATGAACAGGTGACGCTTCGCTTTGGAGGGCCGAAGCGTCAGCGGGGACCAATTCAGGGCGGCAAGCATCCACGCGGTTTCCGCGTGGCTTGCTTTCCTTTTGCGATACTCAAATCGGTGACTCGATAGGTTGTTCTGTCATATTAGGTTCATAACCGTAGCTGATGCTAAACGACGGATATTCGGACTAACTGTCGAACTAATAGGACTGACTGTTAAACTCACAGTGACCATCTTTCGGTGGTCAGTCACTTTTTCTATTCAGGCCATTCGATGGCTAATAGCTAGACAGATGGTCCCCTGCGGCAGATGTCTTCGGAGTCGAATATTAACACCCTGCGATGCGAGGTAGAGCCTATCTGTGGTACTGGTACCGATCTAAACGAATTCTGACGCATCTATTCGCTGTGGGTGGTGGATGGCCGACATACTTATCTAAATCAGACAATAATCAGATACCGGACTTTACCGATGTACGATCTGACAGGATTTCAACGTGACTTACTCTATGTGATTGCCGGGCTCGATGAACCGCACGGGTTGGCGATCAAAGAGGAACTCGAAGAGTACTACGAAAAAGAGATTCACCACGGTCGCTTGTACCCGAACCTCGACACGCTCGTCGATAAGGGACTCGTCGAGAAAGGGCAGCGAGACCGACGAACGAACTACTACACGCTCACTCGCCGTGGCCGTCGAGAAATCGACGCCCGGAAGGAGTGGGAAGGTAAATACATCGAGGTCTGAGACTTTCCGAAACGCGTTCGTCTACTCTGTGTTCGATCCTCCGGGTGGGCGCACGACGTCGCTGTTCGACTCCGGGCCGACGCTCGTGTCGTTTGATCTCTTCTTTTTGTTCCCGTTCGATTTGCTCTCCAACGTGTCGCTTGTCTGTTCTGTCGATCGAGGTGACACTTCGTGGACGAGATACGTCGGATCGACGACGAACGGCTGAATCGGTCGTCCCGCTAGTAGTTCCGGGAGGACGATCCGAGCGAAGTGAACCGAGAGGACGAGCAACATTGGCATCAGGAAGATGCCGTACCAACCGAACAGGAGCGGACCGAGCGTGTAGGCGAGCATCAGCGCGCCGACGTGCAGACTTCGCCCCGAGACGTAGGGTCGCAGTACGAGGTCGGGAATCGTGTCGACGACGACGAACGAGACCGCGACGAACGCGACGACGAACCCAAGCGCCGGGGAGTTGCCCGTGATGACGGCTTCTCCGGTCATCAGCAGCACCACGGGAACGTACACCAGTTTCATTCCGACGACCGGGATCAGGCTTGCAACACCAGCCAGCAGTCCGACGAGTGCCGGCGCGGGGACCGATGCGCCCGGCGGCGAGAAGGCGTTCAGCAGTGTGTACGCGATGACGCCGATGGTTCCCGTGAGGACGGCGTTCAGGATGTTGCCGAAGAAGATTCCGTGGAAGTCTGCGTCGACCGCGGAGAGAAACGACCGGAGCACGTCGCTGTCGTCACCGAAACGCGAGTAGAACCAGCGCGTGATGCGTTTGTCGTCCCGAAGGAGGTAGAACGCCAACGCAACCATCACGAACAGGTGGACGGCACCGACGCCGAAGAAGGCGAGCGTCTGGGTCGCCTGCCCGAACTCGTTGCCGAGTCGTGCGAGCGAGTCCGCCGTAAGATACTGGCTGAGACCGTCGGCGTAGAGCGCCTGCGGATCTGCGATCCCGTTGACGAACCCCATCGGAATCCCCAACGCGGCCGGATCGAGTCCCAGTGCCGACGGATCGAGCCCCGACCTCCGTCTGTTCAGTTCTTGAACGACGATCAGGAGGGCGTAGCCGACGAGCAACATCGCTGGGAGCACCAACGCGAAGATGGCCACCGCGGCGGCGACCCCATCGTGACGGGTCCGGCTTCGGATTCGACGATAGATCGGGCGCGTTGCGTGATAGATGAAGATTCCGAAGACGAACGTCCCGATGAACGAGTAGACGACGAACAGGAAGGCAAGTGCGAGGACGGCACCGATCGCCCACCACGTTGCCCGCGATCGGTCGATCTCGGGAAACGACATATCATCTATCGGAATGGCAGCCGACAAAAGCGTGTCGTGCCCTGCATTCTTAACTCGGCGGGGAGAGAATGAACGCGGACATGTTGGCTGGTGTCGGTGTCGTCTCGCTCGATTCGTTGTCCGGTGCTCCGCTCGCCAATCCCGTGGTCAAGGTCGTCATCGCCGGGGCGCTCGGGCTCTTTCTCGGATTGGAGCGCGAGTGGTCGAAGAAGTCCGCCGGTATCCGGACGTTTTCGCTGACGAGCATCGTCGCGGCAGTGTTCACGATCCTCGCCGAACAGACGCAACTCGGCGTCGCGATGCTCGTCATCGGCGGCGTCCTCGTCATCGTTCAAGGCGTCTTGCTGGCTGTCCAGGGCTTGACGTCGGGCGACGAAGGAGACCCCCTGTCGCTGACGACGTCCGTCTCGCTGCTCGTCGCCTACGGCGTCGGCGTCCTCGTCGCCGCCGACTTCGTACTCGCGGGTGTCTCCGTCGCCGTCGTCTCCTCGCTCTTACTCGTCCTCAAACGAGAACTCCACGGGTTCGCCGGCGGCCTCTCGCGGGAGGAACTGCGCTCGACGGCCGAGTTCGCCATCCTCGGATTCGTCGTCTACCCGCTCTTGCCCGCCAGATACGAGGTGCTCGGCTACACGCTCGAACCGCGCGTCGCGTGGCTCATGGTCGTCACCGTCGCCGGTATCGGCATCGTCAACTACGCGCTCGTCCGCAGCTACGGCGGCCGCGGCGCCGCGATCACTGGCTTCTTCGGCGGGCTCGCGTCTTCGACGGCCGTCGTCGGGACGATGCTCGATCAGGTCCGCGACCGAGAGGAAACCATCGGGTACGCCGTCGCTGCGATCGTGTTGGCCGACGCGGCGATGGCGCTACGGAACCTCGCCATCGCGGTCGCGTTCACGTTCGACTCGTCTCAACCGCCGCTGTTCGGTGTCGCGGTCCCGCTCGGCGTCATCATCGTCGGCGCGTTCGCCATCGCCTTCGTCACCGCCGATTGGCGTGGCGAGGTCGACATCGACCTCGAGAGCCCGTTCTCGCTCCGGAACGTCCTCGCGTTCGGAGCCGTCTTTCTGGTCATCCTCGTCGGCGGGACAGTCGTACGACAGTACTTCGGGACCGCCGGATTCTACGCGAGCGCACTGCTCTCGGGGCTCGTCTCGTCGGCCGGAACGACGACGTCAGCGGTACTGATCTATCGGAACGGCGGACTCAGCGAGTCGGCGACGATCGTTTCGATCCTCCTCGCGACCGCTGCGAGTATCGGCGTGAAAGCCGGACTTGCTACTGCAGGGCCTCGTGTGTTCGTCCGTCGAATCGCACTCTGGAGCGCCGTACTGCTCGTCTCCGCTGGCATCGTCACGGCCGGCGTCGCAATACTTTCCTAAACAGTAACGAATCTCTTAACAGTGAGGTGATCCATCACGCCTCATGGACCGCGAGACGGCACTACCAGAGGTGCACAAACTGCCCGGCGACCGCGCACGCGAATGGGTGGATTTCCACCAGCAGTCCGCCGCGCCGAGTACCTACGTCTACGACTTCGTCTGGGATCTCTCGGGGGACGCCGAAGGACCGTTCTGTACCGACGTCGACGGCAACGTACTGCTCGATTTCACGAGCCACGTCGCCGCCGCGCCCCTCGGGTACAACAACCCGAAGATCATGGACACGCTCCGCGAGTTCGACCTCGTCGATCCGCTGAAGATCGCGGGCCAGGACTTCTACGTCAGTTCCGGTGGTCTCCCGGACGAGACGGACTTCCCCGGTCCGGCGAACCTGATGCACCGGCTCACCGAACTCACGAGCCACTACGACATGGACACCGTGTTCCTGTCGAACTCCGGCGCGGAGGCCGTCGAGAACGCGCTCAAGATCAGCTACGACCACAGCGACGGCGGCAAGTACGGTATCACGTTCGAGGGGGCCTTCCACGGCCGGACGCTCGGTGCGCTCTCGCTCAACCGCTCGAAGGAAGTCTACCGCCGAAAGTTCCCGGAGATCGCGAGCATCACCGACGTTCCGTACTGCGACGACCGGAGTTGCTCGGGCGAGACGTGCGACTGTGGCTTCTTCGTCGCCGACGACGAGACCGACACGAACGTCTCCTCGCGTCTCCGCCGGAAACTCGATCCGAAACGGGGTCACATGAACCCGGAGGAGGTCTCGTTCATCATCATGGAGCCGATTCAGGGCGAGGGCGGCTACCGCTTCCCGAGCGATGCCTTCATGCGGGAGGTCGCAGACGTCACCGACGAGTTCGGCATCACGCTCATCGCCGACGAGATTCAGACCGGCGTCGGTCGGACCGGGAAGATGTGGGCGTCGGACCACTACCCGATCGAACCGGACGTCATCACCTCCGCCAAGGGTCTCCGCGTCGGTGCGACCATCTCCCGGTCGGACGTGTTCCCGTCCGAGCGCAGTCGCATCTCGTCGACGTGGGGCGCGGGCGACATCATCTCCTCGCTGCAGGGCGTGCTGACGCTCGACGCCATCGAAGAGTACGACCTGCTCGACAACGCGGTCGTCCGCGGCGAGCAGTTCAAGGAGACGATCCGCGACGACGAACCCGAGGGCGTCGTCGACGTGCGCGGCAAGGGTCTCCTGCTCGCCGTCGAGTTCGACAGCAAGGAACGACGCGACGAGGTACAGGAGGCGGCGCTCCAGCGCGGCCTGCTGACGCTCGCCTGCGGCTACAAGGTGCTCCGCATCCTGCCGCCGCTCGACGTCACCGAGCGCGAGATCTCGCTCGGCTGTGACCTGCTCTTGAAGGCCATCGACGACGCGGCGTGAACTGGCACGTCGCGTAGTCGATTCGGTTCTTACTTTCTCGTTCTACGATCCTCTCGTCGTCGTTCGGATTGCGATCCTCTCTGCGTCACTTCGAATTACGCGTCACTTCGAATTACAATCCACCTGGCGCACGCGGCGCGGTGCTCCGTCACCGCGGCCCTCGTGCGAGGGACGAGTAGCGCAGGGAGCGGGGTACCCGCGACCGAGCAACGGAGTCGGTTGGGGAGGGTGTGGTGCGTGGCGTCCTGGCCTGTCGTGGCTACTTCGTGGTGGCGTGGTGGGCTTGATGGTAATGGAGAAAACGAGGGCTACCGCGCATCGGCGGCGACCCGTGCGCCTTCGACTTACATCCGGTAGCGGCGTTCGTCGTCGCGCTGGGGGTACTGATCCGCGCCGGTCATCTCGTCGTAGGTCATCCCCGCGAGGTACTCGTCGTAGGTGACGTCGTAGGCGCTGCGGAGATGGAAGTCGAGGTCGCCGGTGTCGACGGTCGTGCGGTAGAGCGCGTGAACGCCGCGCCGGATCAGTTCGTCTACGTCCTCGACATCGAAGACGGCGGCGAGCATGGCGAGTTCGTTCTTCGTCTCGCGGTCGAGCGAGACCGTGTGGTCGTCGTTCAGGCTACTGTACTCGTCTTTCACGTCGTCGTTCAGCGAGTCGAGTCCCATGCCCGGACGGTGGGCAGGTCGGCGGATACGGTTTTCGACTCGGATGACGACGATTCCAACGGCCTTCGGGCGAACGACGGAAACCCGATCAGCCGCCGCTGGGTGGGGTTGAAAGGGGTTCTCGTGAGTCCGTAGACGAACGAGAGCGGGCGAGACCGCAGGTCTCGCCACGCCGGACTCTCGACGAAGGCGGGCGAAGTAAGCACCGCAGCGACTGAGCGAAGCGAAGGAGCGAGGAGCACAGCGAGCCCCCCGAGTCGAGAGTTCGGGGGCTTTCGAGGTCGTTTCAGATACACTCTCGACTGCTCGGCTTACTCTACCTGTTCTTACTACTCGCACCACTCCCGCTAACGAGAACCACCACGCCTAAACGCGATCTACCCCAACTCCCGGCGATGACAGACGCCGCCTCTCCCGAATCGCTCGACGATACGGCGTTCCCGACGAGCGACGCCGACCGCGAAGCCGTCCGCTCGGCGCTCGTCGAGTGGTACGAGGACGACCACCGGGACTTCCCGTGGCGGCGCACCGACGACGCCTACGAGATTCTCGTCTCCGAGGTGATGAGCCAGCAGACGCAACTCGGGCGCGTCGTTACGGCCTGGGAAGCGTTCCTCGACCGCTGGCCGACCGCCGAGGCGCTCGCCGACGCCGATCGGAGCGACGTCGTCGCCTTCTGGTCGAATCAGCGCCTCGGGTACAACAACCGCGCGAAGTACCTCCACGAGGCCGCCCGGCAGGTCGTCGAAGAATACGGCGGCGAGTTCCCGGAGACGCCCGAAGGGCTACAGGAACTGATGGGCGTCGGTCCCTACACCGCAAACGCCGTCGCCTCCTTCGCGTTCAACGCGGGCGACGCGGTCGTCGACACCAACGTCAAGCGCGTACTCTACCGCGCCTTCGACGTTCCCGACGACGACGAGGCGTTCGAAGACGCGGCGCGGGCGCTGATGCCCGACGGCGAGTCGCGCGTCTGGAACAACGCGATCATGGAACTCGGTGGGATCGCCTGCGAGAAGACACCCCACTGCGACGACGCGGGTTGCCCGTGGCGACGCTGGTGTCACGCCTACGAAACGGGTGACTTCACCGCGCCCGACGTGCCGACGCAGCCGAGTTTCGATGGCTCGCGGCGGCAGTTCCGCGGGCGGGTCGTCCGAACGCTCGGCGAGTACGACGAACTGGCGCTCGACGAACTCGGGCCGCGAATCCGCATCGACTACACGCCCGACGGGACGCACGGACGGGAGTGGCTTCGGGGGCTGGTCGACGACCTCCAAGGGGACGGACTGGTCGACGTCGGGCGACGGGGCGACGAAGTCGTCGTCCGGCTTCGACGGTGACGTCCGCGAGTACGTCTCGCTCGATTGTACCCCGCCGCCCGTCGACGTTCAGAGGAGCCACCGAAACCCGTCCCTGACCGCTTCCCGCCCGCCGGACTCGATGATGTCGCCGTGACCGGGGATCACGCGGTCGAACTCCCACGCGAGGACGTTTCGGATCGACTCCCTGAGCGTGTCTTCGTTCCGAACGGTGAGCTTGTATTCGAGCGGCTGGCCGATCCGCTCGTAGATGCCGCCGAGCCGCCCGAGCAGTCGCATCTCGAGGGAGCTGTTCTTCGTGATGTGATACCCCATGTCTCCGAGGATGACCGTCCGACTCGGTCGGTGGTAGAACGCCAGTTCCGTGATCCACCAGTTTCCCATGAGCGCCGTCTGGTCGATATCGGCGCTCCATCGGGGATCGGGCGTGGACCCGAGCAGTCGATCGAATCGGAGGTCCGGACGCCGTGCAGGAAGTCCCGGCGCCGCGAGTAGTTCCGCGTCCGGATACGCGGCCCGATACTGCTCCATGTGGAGGTGTCCGTGGAGTTTACTCGTCGGTGCGACGAAGCGGACGTCTCCGAGGTCGTCGAGAGCGGTTTTCACCTCGGGCGTGAGTTCCGCGGGCGATTGAACGAACAGCCCTCCACTGGACAGCCGAATCACGGCCATGATCCGATTGATCCGCGTCCCGAGGAATCGAAGCGGCTCCTCGTACACCCAGAGGGTCGGGGCGAGTCGTGAAAACATGTCTCAGCTACCGCGGTACTGGACGAAAAGCGTTCTCGACGCGACAGTCACGTCACGACGTTCGGCCCACACGGGATCGACGGCGAACTCGTCCGGGCAGTACTGTATTAGACCCTCGGAGCGAAACGCTCGGTGTGGTCGAAGACGAACAGCGATACGAGTACACGGTCGTCTCGCTCGAAAAGCAGATCAAACCGTCGAGACAGTTGGGCGACAAGCTGAACGAATACGCCGCGGACGGGTGGCGACTGGTCGAGCGGATCGACATGAGCGGTTCGACGACGGCGATCGTGTTCGAGCGACCGATATCGAACGGCGATCGGTCCGAAGTCGACGAATAGCGAGGCCGAAAACTGACGGCAGTTCCCTAAGTCGTCGTGGGAGGAGTGTTACAGAACGTGTGTGTCACCGTGTCCCTCCTCCCACCGATACCGGGGTGCTCCGAACCTAAATGATTGTTGTATATCTCTCCAGAGTATCGTCCTATAACTGACCGTATGGGTGATTCGACGTACTGCTTCTCCGACTCGTGCGCGGAGGTCGCTCAATCGCCCTCGCGTCACCGTCGTGGCCCTCGCGACGCGCCCAATCGTCGCTGCGTCACCCTCAATCACCACCGCGTCACCCGCTGATTGGTCTCACTCCGTTTCGTCGGCTGAGTTCTCGTGATCGTCAGTGGCGCTCTCGTGATCGTCAGTGGTGTCCCCGACGTCGTCGGTCGAATTCTCAGCATCGTCGATCAGTTCTTCGGCGTCGATTGGGATCGACACGCTCTCTTCGACGACGTCGTTGTCGGTCAGTTCGTCCTCGATGTCGTCGAAGAAGTCCTCGTCGCCGTCTTCGAGCGCGTTTCCGACGGTCTTGCGATCGGACGAGAGACCGCGTACGTCGTCCGGAGAGAGAGTTGCGAGCCATTCGAGCGTCGCCTGGGGATCGGTCCGGGTGAGTAGTCCGCGTACGACGGTCGCACCCACTCGTCCGACAACCGCCTCTCCGACCGTTTGAACGAGGAAGTGCTCGTTCTCGAAGAATCGTCTGGAGACGCCGCGGCCAGCGACCCGTCCGAGCGCTTCCCCCACCTGCTGGTAGTCGACGGCGTCGTCGTAGTCGGCACCCGACGCGAGCGCTTCGACATCGACGCCGTCGAGGATGTCTTTGACGACCTCCGTGGCGAACAGGAGGTCGAGTCCGCGTTCGATTCGAGCGATCGCACCGTCTGTCGACGAGAGTAGGTCCGGTGTCATAGTTCGTTCCTCAGTTAGCGGGATCGTTCGCGACCGTGGTGACGGGCGTCGGCGGGGAGTAGGTTCGGGCAGTATATACCTGCCGTCGACAACCGACGCTCCGATGACTCGGGGTCGCGCTGAGCACTCCTCGGGCATAGCGGTCGATAAAAACAGTCGAGTTGTACGCGTGTGAGCGGTGTGCCGACCGGAACTCGGTCAGCATTCGGTATGATTTGATTCGACGTGATTCGAGCGAGACGAGCGAACGAGAGCGATCAGACGTCCGGATCGTCGATCAGGCGTCGGAGACGAAACGCAGCACGCGAGACGATCCGATCGACGATTGGACGCTCGGGGAGCGGAACACCGCGATGAGACTCCAGATGATGCCAGTCAGCAGTGACCCGACGGCGGAGAAGGTCATACCGAGCGTAAAGAACGTCACGCCGTAGATCAGTCCGACGAGCGACGAGGGCACACTGGTCCCCAGCGGGACGTTCGCCATCCGATCGGTCAAAGTCGGTGTCAGGACGATGATAGAGAAGACGCTCCCTGCGAGGAAGACGAGATCTTGCCACATTATCGGTGCACCTCCGATCGAGACTGGGATTCGGTCATCGACACGAACTGGTCGACTGACGCTGAAAAGATTTACTCATTTTCGTGTAAAGAATATCGTTACGGTTTCGGATGTTACCACTGGTCACGATTCAGTCGAGTATCGAACGGCGATTCGATCCTGCGATATCGACCCGCAAACCTTTGGCCCATCCGCCTGTCGTCGGTAGCGATGGCCGACGAAGCAGGACCGTTGTCGTCGACAGTCGTACGCGCTGGAGAGAGAATCAGTCGGCTCTCCGATTCGCTGGTGCGTACTCGCTGGGACGCGCTCGCCTTTGGCGTTCTGTTCGTCGCGGGTGCGTACATCTACTACGCCAACCTCGGTGGATCGAACCTCCAGTCGTGGGACGAGGGCTTCTACGCGGATATGTCCCGCATGATACTCCGTGGGGGACCGTGGATCGTTCCGAAGGTCAACTGGGTCTCGGGCGGAACCGTCGCGACGGTCCCGTTCCTCTTGAAGCCACCCGGTGCGTTCTGGATCGAGGCGCTCTCGATGGCCGTTTTCGGTGCCAACGAGTTCGGGGCACGCTTTCCTTCGGCGACGTTCGCGATCCTGATCGGGGGGCTCACGTACGTCGTCGGCCGCGACCTGTTCGACCGGCGGACCGGGTTCGTGGCGGGACTCGTTTGGATGACCACTCCCTACGCGTTCGCCGGGATGAACGGCGGCCGAAACGGCGGGACGGACATGGAGTACGTGTTCTTCGGAACGCTGTTCGTCTACTTCGTCTGGAAGGCGCTCGCCGACGACGAACCGCGGTACTTCTACTGCATGGGCTTCGCCGCGGCCGCGGCACTCCTCATCAAAGGGTTCGCCGCCGGTATCTTCGTCATCGTCACTCTCCCGCTCGTGCTTCGGTACGTACGACGACTCCTCAAACGCGAGTTCGCCGTCGGTGTCGGGATCACGGTCTTACTCGTCGCTCCGTGGGCGATCCTCGCGTGGCTTCAGTATCGTGACCGACTCGTCCAGCAACTGTTCGTCCAGGAGGTGTTGAAACGGGCCGAAGGGAATCCCGCACACTCCGCACCGGGGACGTTCGCGTTCATGAACTTCCCCTACTTCCGTCGACTACCGACCTTCTTCGATCCGTGGCTCTACTTCCTGCTTCCGGCGATCGCCGTCGACATCGGTGTCGCGGTTCGCTCCCGCTGGCAGCGGGTGACCGCGACGCGGATGATCGGGAAATCGGCGGACGACGTCGACAAAGTGACCGACGGTAACGGCTGCGTCGAACGCCGCACGCTCGCAAACGAGAGCGCTCGCTGGTCGAACCGACCGCTCGTCACGACGCTCTTTCTAATCTGGTGGACCGGGATCGTCCTCGCGTTCTTCGCCGTCACGGGGAACCACGCGTGGTATCTCCTTCCGATGTACGTCCCCGCGGCGCTCCTCGTCGGTCGCCTGTGCGGACTCGCGGCCGAGGTATCGACACGACCCGTGGCCGTCGCCGGCCTCGTCGCTGGCACCGTCCTGACCGCCGCCTTCTCGTTCAGAATCGGTGTGTGGCCGTTGATCCGGTACCGACTGCAAGGGCACGTCCCCGGTGGACTCTGGTTCGCAATCGTCCTCGTCGTCGCCCTCCTCGTCGTCGCCTTCGAAGCCGAGTTGCGCTCGGCTGTCAACCGACGCGTCGGCGGGAGCACCCGTCTGTGGATGGTCGCGGTCGCGGTCCTCGCATTCGCCGTCGTTTCGGCGACTGCCGCCCCGGTCGAGATGGGCGGCTCGAACGGGTACGACCAGCAGAAGGCACTCGGCACGCTCGTTGATCAACAGGCGCCGCCGGACGCAGTCGTTTACGTGGTCCGCGGAACGACTAACGGCGGGGCGTTCCACTCGCTCGCGTTCTACGCGAATCGGACGCTGCAGTCGGCGACGATGCATCGTGTGAAGACCGACGACCGCGTCCGGTACGTCTTCGCGCGCCAGCGACGCATCTCGTCGCTCGATCGAGACTACCGGGTAATCGGAACGATGCGGGACTCACACGGTCGGTACACACTCGTCGAACTGACCGAACGCGGTCGATCGGACGCGAATCGCAATCGGTCGGACGCGTCACTCGTCGCGTCCGCGTAGCTCACTGACGCTCTACTTACGGACTCGTGTCCCCGTCGTTCACGACGGCGTTGCCGGTGTCGATTCGGACGTTCGTCTCGTATCCACACCGTTCACACCGCGTCATGCGACACGGGACACGCCCGTACTTCTGGTTCGTCTCTGACGCCCGAGTCGTGTGCTGCTCTCTGACACTCAGTGAGACCCGGTGCGGCGTCTCTTCGTTACACTGTTCACATCGCTCGATTCGACTGTCTGACGACTGCGATTCTGGTGATGGCACGCTGGTAGCATTCCGTGGCAGAACGACGCCGAGACCTCGTGCGAATCGCGCTTGATAGCGTGAATGAAGAAATGGGTTCATCGTCTCGTCTCAGAGACAGACGCGGGTTTCGTTTCGTACGCTCTATACGGGTTATCAAGCCTGGTCAGATAAGTGTATTGACCAGTCGATTCGAGTCGTCGTCCCGACAGATTCAGCTTTCCGACCCACCGACCAACGCGGCGACGAGTTCGGAGACGTAGCGGAGTTCGTCCTCGTTGACGGTGTGACCCATTCCCTCGTAGACCTGCTTCGTCACGTCCGCGTCGAGCCCTTCGAAGACGATAGCCGTCTCCTCCACGCGTTCGAGCGGGATGTGCGGGTCGACGTCGCTACAACCGAGGAAGACGGGCGTTCCGTCGAGCGACCCGTCGTAGTCTCTCGGCGTCCCTTCCGGGCCGATCAGGCCGCCGCTGAGCACCGCCAGTCCGCCGTAGCGACGTGCGTTCCGAGCGACGAACTCACTGGCGAGGCAACCACCCTGCGAGAAGCCGATCAACGCGACGCGTTCACGCGGGATTCCGGCCTCCGACGCTTCGTTCAGCGCGTCCTCGATCGCCTGTAGCGCAGAGGTCAGTTCCGGTTCGTTGGCGTCGGTCGGTGCCAGAAACGAGTTCGGATACCAACTGCCGCGCTGGGCCTGCGGTGCGAGGTAGGCGACGTCGTCGACGTCGAGTTCGGCGGCCAACCCGAGCATCCCTCGGGCCGTGGCACCGCGACCGTGCAGAAGGATCACGGCCGCGCCAGCGCGGTCTAGCGGCGTTCCGTCGGTTACGAGCGGTTGGGATTGGTGTGGGCCGGTCATATCAGAGATCGTCTCCGGGCGACTGCGCCTCGTTCCGTGATCGGTTACGGGTACGACGCCGCGGTACCGTCCTCTACGAACCGGAGCCGGGTATACGTTATCTGACGGCGATGTCACCCGGTGACGTCGACGTCACCAGCTAGTCCAACTACTGACTCGTCGCGTAACGATGTAGATCCTACATAACCGAGAAAACGATAAAGCAAAGATCCAGAGCGGTCAGTGTGAGGTGGATGTTAGAAAACAATACCGTCCGAGACGGACCGGACGCCGCTCCCCCGGCCGCGGGGAAGTTCGGGAGACTCCGTGCGGTGCTGGTCGCACTCGGACTGGCGGTCCTCGCAGTCCTCCTCAGTGGCCTCCTCAGCGTGATTCCGATCCTCTTTGAGGGCGTCTCCGCGCTCACCGCCGGGACGCTGTCGGCGACCACGATCGTCGCGGTCTACGTCATCTCCGAGTTGTCGTACGCCGGTATCGCCTACGGCTACGCCCGCTCTTACCTCCCCGAGGGAATCCCGATTCGAATGCCGACGGCCCGTGAATTCGGATACGTCGTCGCCGGGGTTCTCGGAGCGCTCGTCGTAGCCCAGGGAATCAGCGTGCTCGGGAGCGTACTCGGCATTCAGATGGGCGGACGAGCCGACATGGGTCTCATGACGGAAACGCCGACGGTGATGCTCGCGCTGACCGTCCTCGCCATCGTGGTGATCGGGCCCTCCGAGGAACTCCTCTTCCGTGGCGTGATTCAGCGTCGCCTCGACCGCGTCTTCAGTCCCGCCGTCGCCATCTTCTTGACCAGTCTCCTGTTCCTCATCCCGCATGCGATCGGCTACACCGGTTCGCCGCTGGGAATCGCACTGCTGGCGTTGGTCCCGTTCTGCCTGTCGCTCCTCCTCGGCTACGTCTACGAGCGAACCGGAAACCTCCTCGTCTCGATCCTGATCCACGGCTGTTACGACGCGATTCTGTTCGGCGTCACGTACCTCTCGATGATCGGCGTGATCTCGGGATAGGTCTTCAACTCGTCGGACAACCGTTTTTTCGAGTGTACCAACCGCCCGTCGAAGGGTCCGTGATGTTCACCGATTTTCCGTAGCCGGAGTAGTCGAGGCGCAACGTCGAGACGCCAGTGGCACCGCCGCGCTTGACGGTCAGTTTGAGTAACGATCGAACGGGTCGCCCCGTATCGGGGTCGACCCACATGTGTACCGTGACGTTCTTCACGCCGCTCAGATCGGTGTTCGTGGGGTCGGCACCGGGACTCGAAGCTAACGCCGAGAGCGTCTTCTTCGATGGGTAGGCTTCCAAGAGGACCGTCCGACTGCCGTTGACTGTTCGGTTCCCGTGCCAGTAGACGTGTGACCGTTCGAGGAGCGTCACTTGTCGACCGAGCGGCGTGAGTGCGAACCACCCGTTCGACCGGGAGAGGTTCCGCATCTCCCAGCCACCCCATTGCTGGCTGCACTGCGTGTATCCGTGGTACCCGTCGAGATACGCGCCCCGCTGCTGGTTGTCCACCATCGTGACACCGTGGAGCAGTTGCTGACGACGGTCGACACTCCCCTCGGTCTGACCCGTCACCGATCTCGACTGTTCACCTTTGGAGGCGTACGCGCGCACCTGCCCGTCGTAGCGGTACGTCGAGACCGAGGAGACGTATCTCACGGTTTTGTTCCGGAGTGCGACGGCCCGCTGGTCGCTCGGCGGGTGGTGATTCGGGAACGCGCTACAGCCCGCGAGGGCGGCGAGCAGAACGACCGGGAGGAGGAGGGCGGTTCGATCCATACGTCGGACGAGTCAACGAGCCGATGAATAGTTTTCTACTGTTTGCGGCGGAGACGGGTCGAATCAGTCCTTGTCGAAGGGCGACCGGGTCGCTTCCGGTTCGTGGCCTTTCAGGCTGATGACGTTCTCTCGCCCGACACGAAGTTTCGAGACGATGTCTTCGTCGGCCATGTCCGAGAGCAGCATACTTACCTTCGACTTCGACCAACCGGTCGCTTCGACGATGTTCACCTGCTTCATCCGGCCGCCTCGTTCCTCTAACAGGCTAACGACGCGGTCCTCGTCGGAGAGCAGTTCGGTGTCCTCTACGGACGGTTCGGCGAGTGGCGCGTCGGGGCCGCTGTCGTCATCGCCGTCGTCGCCGTCGCTGCCACCCATCATACCCGAGGGGAACTCGCCGTCGGAGTGTTGGTAGTACCACCACGCCGCTCCGATACCCGCCAAGACGAGAAGCGCGAGTAGACCGACGAGCCACGGCGTCGAACCGTCGCCACCGGTCGACCCCT
Source organism: Haloferacaceae archaeon (assembly GCA_963715525.1). Classification (GTDB taxonomy): domain Archaea; phylum Halobacteriota; class Halobacteria; order Halobacteriales; family Haloferacaceae; genus MFD01721-c6. The sequence continues at coordinate 1,801,963 of OY970248.1, read as the reverse complement.
TCACCGTGGCTACTGTCGTGTTCGAAGCCGACGACTCGTTCGCGACGTTCGTCTCCGTGGTGTTCGTCCCCTGAACCGGTTTGGCGGACTTCGGGCGGAAGACGATGTGCGGGCGTTTGTCGTTGAATTCGCGTTCGCCCTGCCACGTCACCGTGTCGCTCGCGCTCAGAGAGTCCGGATTCGAGAGTTCACCCTGTGGAACGGCCTGGGCGAACACGAGCGACGGCCCGTGGCGGACGACGAGTTTCTGCTTCGGTCCGAGGTAGAGACCACCGTCGAACACGTCGCCGACGACGATGTTTTGCCCGTTTTTCGCCGTGAAATTCGTCCACATGAACGACATCTCGACGACGCCGACGGTCTGTCTGGTGCTCGTGTTTCGGATGTACGCGTGCCGAGAGAAGTTACGGGCGGCCATCTGCCGTCCCGTCGTGTTGTTCCCGTCGCTTACGAGCCCTTTCCCGTCGTGTTCGAACCGCGAGTAGAGACGCGTCGTGTTCTGATTGAACTCCGTCGCAAAGGTCTTGAAATTCTGTCGTTCGGTTTCGTTGTCGAGCGTTCGTTCGTAGTGAAACGTCCACCGCGTCGACTGGTTCCCGTACACGGTGAGGATCACCTGGTTCCGGTCGAACGACTGCTGCGACGTCGCGGCGGCCGTCGTGTGCTGCGTCGACCCCGCGGCGACTGCCGGGGTGACCACGCAGAGCACGATTAGGAGTGTGGCGACGACCGCACCCGAATGCTCCATCGGTACGAAACTAACTCGGGGGGACAAAAGAGTTTTTGACACGCTGTACCGCCGCGTCATTCGTCCGTCAGACATTCAATTCAACTCGTTGACTAGTCTGCGGTACCGTCGAACTGCGCTCGTTGGTACCCGATACGGATGCGACGAAAGTGACGGTAGCAGTTTCGCCGACCGGTCGGCCGTGTATTCGATACGGGCGGTCCGCACCGTCGAAGCGGCCGTCCCGTTCTCCGAGACGACGACGAAGCCCCGGTGCCGCGGGGAACGGTTCCGTTAACGTCGATCGGGCCGTCCGACGGGAACCGTTTGCCGTCGAACGAAACGGACGGCGGCCCCGAGCGAAGATGCACGCCACGGCGGCCGCGAACGCTCGACTGTCGGGGTCCAGGACGACCGTCGCGCGGACGCCGCCGCCGTCGAATCCGAGAGCCCATAGCGTCCTGTCCCCGGCAGTCGACCTAAGCCCTCGGGAGAGTCAAACGACGGTTTGACCCTCCGCGTATCTGACTTCGACGTTCGATTTCTGAGTAGGATTCGATTCGCCGACGTCGACGCGGTCTCGTTCTGCGCCCGTCCGTCGAGTGTCCCACGCACTCGGAACTAGGCACTACCTATGAGCCGATCCCGTCCTCCCGCCCGGAAACGCCCGCGTTAGGTGCTACCTATGTCGACGAAACTCTTCGAATCGAACTCGGCTGAACCGTGTAAACGACGTGAAACGATCTCAACCGTCTCACGTATTCATGTCATTTCGACGTGTTCCTCGTCACAATGGCCGTCGAAAATCAATCCGCGATTCGGAGCGGTCGAATCCGAACCGTCTCCGAGGTACTCACCGACGAGCGTCGCATTCGGGCGCTCGAAGCCCTCTCCGAGGTGTCCACGAGCGAGGTTTCACTCGAGGCACTCGTCGACGTCGTCTACGCGAAAGAGTGTGACGAGTACGGTACGGCCGACCGAGAAGCGATCGAAACGTCGCTCCACCACGTTCACGTCCCGAAGCTGGCGGACGCGGGAATCGTCACGTACGATGCCCACGAGCACATCGTCGCCCACCAGACCGGGCGCGTCGCGGATCTCATCGCGGCGACACGGAAGGCCTCGTCGCTCTTGGACTGAGCGCGGCGACCTCAGCGCGCGATTCGTCCGTTCGCGAAGACGCGTACCGGATCGCGCCACGCCTCGGCGTCTTCGTTCGGATCGCCGTTCAGGACGACGAGGTCAGCGCGGTAGCCCTCCGAGACGCGGCCGACGTCGCTCAGACCGAGCAGGTCCGCAGCGTTGACGGTCGCCGCTCTGAGCGCGTGCTCGGGGGTGAGTCCGCGGTCGACGAGCAAGGAGAGCTCCTGTGGGATCTCCGCGAAGTAGTTGAACGGCGTCCCCGCGTCGGTTCCCATCGCGATCGGAACGCCCGCCTCCAGGGCGTAGTCGAACGCCTTCGAGTGATGTTCGGCGGCGACGTCGGTCTTCCGAACGGCTTCTTCGGGAATCCCCGCTTCGGTGCCGTTCGACGCGATCCCCTCGAGCGCGCTGATCGTCGGGACCCAGTACGTCCCGCGCTCGGCCATCAGTTCTGCCGTCTGGGCGTCGAGCATCGTTCCGTGTTCGACGCTAGAGATACCCGCTCGGACGGCGTTCTCGATTCCGGCAGTACCATGTGCGTGGGCCGCCGTCGGTACGTTCTTGGCGTTCGCCGTCGCGACGAGCGTCTCGATCTCCTCGCGCGTGAGTTCCGGCAGTCCAATCTTCGCCCCTTCGGTGAGCACGCCGCCGGTCGCCATGCACTTGACGACGTCCGCACCGGCTTTCAGTTGCTCACGCGCCGCCTTTCGGACTTCGTCCGGTCCGTCGGCCTCCCGGCCAAACCAACTGCCGTGACCGCCGGTCATGGTGACGTTGCGTCCGGCGGCGCAGACGCGTGGGCCGGGTACGACGCCGGCCTCGACGGCGCGCTTGGCGTCGAGCGCGACCGATCCGCCGAGGTCTCGAACCGTGGTGACGCCCGCGTAGAGCGCGGCTTGGAGGTTCGCGGCCGCGCGAAGCGCACCCATCGCGTCGCCGTCGTCGGTGAGCGTCGCCGTGTCGGGGCGGCCGTCCATCTCCAAGTGGACGTGTGCGTCGATGAGTCCGGGCGCGATTACCTTCCCGTCGACGTTCGTCTCTTCGTCGCCGTCACCGACGTCGCCGACGGCGACGATCGTCCCGTCTTCGATCGCGACGTCGGCCTCGCGCGTGCCGTCGACATCTGCCACTCGTCCACCTCGAAGTACGTGCATAGCCGGACACTCGGACTGTCCGAACCTAAAACAGGAGGTCGAGGCAGACGGGGTTCTACGGAGGCGAAGCGGACGGAGCTATCTATCCGATCGTTGGTATCCTCAAAACGCCCGACAGAAGTCGGACGCGGAGTGGCCGCATAGAGCGACCAGTGCCGGAATGCAACGGTCCACATCCTTCCAGATGTGACCGTACACCTTCTTAGGAAATTCTCTATATATATTTTCTGCTCGACTGTACGCTATGTACTTTTGTCTCCGACGGCGAGTCGCGGCACGGTCGTCGAGAAAGGAAGGATGCACGCATCCGAGAGAACGAATGCGCTAGTCACATTCCGGCAATTCGCCCTTTTCGTTCTCCCCCCTTCGTCCCTTCGCCGAAACAGTTAGGTTATCGGTTCGTCAGCGACACCTGATTCCGATCGAACTGGGAGCCGATCTGAACTCCCGATCCAAGCTCTCGATATCGCCGAACGCACTGCCTGCACTCGATTTTGAGTCCGTCGAGGACTCCTGAGATCGTCGTCTGCTGTCAACGACCGTCTTCGCGCGGGTTTCGTTCGGCTGATTGGCACTTACGACGGCGAGTCGCCGCTCCCGAGTGCAACCAATCAGCCGAGACGACTCTCAGAATCTGACCTAACAAGTTAGGTTTGAGTGGGTCACACTGACGCGGTTAGCGATCTCTCCGTCGCTTCCCACTTCAAAAGAGTTAGGTCAGACAATCACTTGTGACGTAGCACACGGCCGATCCGATGATTCGACTCGTCACACCTCGCACGTAGCGAACACGCGTTTGCGACAGGCGTAGACACGCATCGAACGCGCTGTACACAAAATGAATTCGGGAACAACTGAGGTCGAGGGAAATCTGTACGAATCGCTCGTCGATGCCACTGGCGACGGAATCGTCGAACTCGACGCCGAGGGGAGTATCGTCGAGGTTTCGGAATCGCTCTGCGAACTGCTCGAACGCTCGCGGTCCGACCTCGTCGGTGAACCGTTTTCGGAGTTCGTCGAGGAAGCCGGCGACGACGCGTTCGAGGAACTCCTGTCGTCGCTCGTCGGATCGGACGAGACCACGACCGGGCCAGTGAGGTTCGTACTTCGGACTCCGGACGAACCAGTGACGGTCGACTGCTGGATCGCAGTCGCTCCGGAGTCGAACGGAACCGTAGCCGTCGCGACGTTCCGCAGCGTATCCAACCGGGGAAGCAGGCAGAAGGAACTCGCCGTGAAAGCACGGGCGATGGACAAAGCCACCATCGCGCTCTGTCTGTCCGACCCCACTCGACCGGACAACCCGCTCGTCTGGGTCAACGAGGGGTTCGAAAAACTCACCGGCTACGACGGCACGGACGTCCTCGGGCAGAACTGTCGGTTCCTCCAGGGGGCGGAGACGGACCCCGAAAAGGTCGCCGAACTGCGTAGCGCAGTCGAGGACGAGCGGTCCACCTCGGTCGAACTCCTCAACTATCGGAGAGACGGGCAACCGTTCTGGAACCTCGTCGATATCGTCCCCATCTACGGCGACGACGGCGAGTTAGTCTACTTCCTCGGCTCACAGAGCGACGTGACGAGCAGAAAAGAACACGAGATCGAACTGGCACGCCAGCGTGAGCAGTTGGTCGCACTCAACCAACTCAATCGCGTCATCCGCCGGATCAACAGCGGGCTAGGCTCCATGTCGACCCGCGAGGAGATCGAACAGTTGGTGTGTCAGGCGCTCGCCGACTCGGACTCCTACACCGCCGCATGGATCGGTGAAGCCCACCGATCGAGCGGCGACATCCGACTCCGGGCGAGCGCCAACATCGACGAGGCGTTTCTCGACCGCGAGCGAGGGGCCGACGTAGAACCCGACGACGGCGAGTTCGACCGGACGCCGACATCGGAGGCACTCGAAACTCGTGAACTCCAAGTCGTCTCCGACATCGAGCGGAGCGACTACGACGAAGCGTGGCGAGAAGCGGCGCTCGATCAGGGGTACGAGGCGGTCGTCGCCATCCCCGTCGGCTTCCAAGAACTCCAGTACGACGTGCTCACGATTTACGCGTCCCGCGAACGAGCGTTCAGCGGACAAGAGCGCGAAGCGATCCACGAACTCGAACAGATCGTCGGCCACGCGATCAACGCCATCGAGCGCAAGGAGGCCCTGCTCAACAACGTCGTCACGGAATTAGAATTCGAGATCCGAGACGGATTCGACGTACTCACCCAGGAGACCGTCGAATCGGACTGCGAGATTCGATTCGATCGAACGGTCCCGACGAACAAGGGTCACACCGTCCAGTTCATCCGAGCGACGGGGATCGACACCGAGCGATTACAGTCGCTGGTCGAGGAGATACCGTCGGTCGACAGTGTCCGAGCAGTCGGCGAGGACGACGAGGAGTGCGCCATCGAGGTCCGTCGAACCGACCCGACCGTCACGGCGATGTTCGCCGAGTACGGCGGCTACGTGACCGACGCGGTCATCAGCGACGGCGAGTTCCACGTCGTCGCCGAACTGCCACAGGAGACCAGCGTTCGGGAAGTCATCGAAATCGTCCAACAGCAGTATCCGGAGTCGGAACTGCTCGCACAACGAACGACCACTCGGAACACCCGCACGCTCAAGCAGTTCCAGTCGTCGGTCAACGAACGGCTGACCGAGAAACAACGCGGCGCGCTGAACGCGGCCTACGCCGCCGGATACTTCTCGTGGCCGCGTGAGAGCACCGGCGAGGAAGTCGCCGAGGCGCTCGGAATCTCGCCACCGACGTTCCACCAACACGTCCGAATGGGGCTGGCCGAACTCCTCGCTGTGGCACTTGACCATCCGGAGTAGGAAACAGAAATCTGACTGGTCAGCCAAACGTCTTTTCGTGTCTTCGCGAGATATACAGACGATGCGTCCCGCTCGCGCCTGGATCACACTCGTCGTCGTCGTCGGCTTGCTCGTCGTCGGCGTCGGACTCGTCTGGAATCAGTACAACGAAGTGACGACGTCGAAGACGACGTCCGGAACCGTTCAGAAGACGTCGATGGAGTCGACGTACCACCACTCGCTGCTGCGGGGGAGACTCTATCGGTTCGAGATCACGTACTCCTATTCGGTCGACGGGCACCAGTACACGGGTCACAACGTATACCCCGGTGTGAGGGGATCGATCGGCGGACAGCGAGCGCACGCGCTCGATCAGCGATTCTCGAACGGAACGTCCGTCACGGTCCACTACGACCCGTCGAAACCCGGACACGCTTACCTCCTCGGGCAGTACTCGTTCTTCCCCGGATTCGTCGCGATCCTCGTCGGCTTGCTCCTCTGTGCGGACCTGTTCACGCCATCGAATCGCTGGGTACACTGGGTTTTGGACCGAGTCGATATCGCCACCGGCGGTCGAGGAACGTCTCGAAGCGACGGCGGCGTCGGCGGCGGCGGCGGCGGCGAGTGGGACGACCCCGACGCGCTCGACTGGGATGGTGGCTCCGAGGAGAGTGGAGGAAGCGGCGTCGAGGAGGGTAATCGAACCGACGCCGACCTCGCCCCGACGAACACGGCTTCCGACGACGGCACGCCGATCCCGACGGTGAGCGGTCCGATGACGTGGGTCGTCTGGGTCGCGTTCGGCCTCGTTGGACTCGCGGTCGTCGGAGTGTACTTCCTGCTCTCGGCCCGCCCGCACAGTCTCTTCGCGTACGGGTCCGTCGTCGTCGTCCTCGGTGCCGGACTGTTCCAAGCGGGACGACGGCTGCGATGAGCGAACGACCGTTTTCGGCGTTCAGTCGGTCGCGGGTACCGTCCCGACGATCTCTACGTCGTCGCCGACTGCGATCTCGTCGCCCCAACTCTCGGACGGGACGAGCGTGTTGACCGTGAGTCGGTAGGCGTGATCGAACCGCTCGCCCCCGCTCCACGCCGGCAGCGTCTCCTCTCGCCGTCGAACGAACCGCTCGCGGAACCCGTCCGTGACTGCGCCCGTGTCCGGGTCGCGAGTGGGGACGACGCACCGCTGGCACGGGTTGACACCCTCGAATCGCGTCCCGCCGATCTCGAACGCGACGTGTTCGCCGAACCCGGTGAACAGGCGGTCCTCCCAGAAGGCGGGCACGTCGCCGACTTCGATGTTGGCACGGAACCGACCCCGGACGTTCGACTCGTCCACGTCCGAAAACCACGATGCGACTTCGCGGATCGTCGCCGTGCTGACGACGGTTGGACCCGTCGCGCTCGTATCGTCCGGGAAACCGCCCGTCCGATCCCGTCTGAGGGTCACGGATTCGTCGAAGTACGAAGAGAGCCACGCGTTCAGCGGTTCGTCGTCGGTCTCCCGTGAATCTTCGCCCACCGCGAGACCGAAGGTCCGCTCGTCGCCGTCGGGATCGCTGAGACGGACGTCCCCGTCGCCGAACGTCGCCCGGAGTCGGTGGATCGCTGGCGTTCGTTTGCCGTTGACGTAGTCGCCGTCGGCGTCGAACATGGCGTACTCGCGGTCGCCGGCGAGGGCACCGCCGACGATCGTGGTTCGGTCGACGTCCATCGGGTCGAGCGACTTTATCGGAAACGAATTGAGGCGGCGTACGGTCGGCATGGATCGACCCTACCCGTCACTGGGAGAAAAGGATGCACGATGGTCGCTCGTCGCGTCGATCCCGCCGACGAGTGTTACACGTGGTTCACGTCGACGCGTGTCGGCCTCTCCGGGCCGTGTCCGACGGATTACTCTGCGGGTTCGGTGTCGTCGTCGGTTTCGACGTCGATACCGGCCAACAACTGCTCGATCTCGTCAGCGTCGAGCGATCGGTACCCGTCGGCTTCCGTGACGGTCGCGACGCTGAGTCCCGAGGCCTGGATCTCCTCGATGGTCTCGTGGAGCGCTTCGAGTGCGAGCGTCAGGGCGTCGTTGACGCCGATCTCCTCTGTGTACTCGGTTTCGAGGAACTCCTGAATCTCCTGCCGACCGCCGCCGATGACCGTCGCCTTCCACTCGTGAGCCGTTCCCGAGGGGTCGGTGGTGAAGAGCTTCGGCCCCGTGCTGTCGATTCCGCCGACGAGCAGCGATGCGCCGTACGGTCGCGTACCGCCGGTCTGCGTGTTCTCCTGGATGTGGTCCGTGACCGTCTTCGTCAGTGCCTCGACGCCGATCGGTTCGCCGTAGCGGAGGCGGTTGACCTGCGCCTGCTCGCGTGCGAAGTCGATGAGCTGGCGTGCGTCGGCGACGTGACCGGCGTTGGCTGCGCCGACGTGGTCGTCGAGCTTGTGGAGTTTCTCGATGCTCTCGCCGACCATGAGCGAGGAGGCGGCACGACTCTGCGCTGCGAGGACGACGCCGTCGGCGGCGCGGATGCCGACGCTGGGTGCACCACGCTTGACAGCCTCACGGGCGTACTCGACCTGGTAGATGCGGCCGTCAGGGGAGAACAGCGAAGTCCCCCGGTCGTACGCCTGCTGGTCGTTCCGGTTCATCGCTCTCCCTCCGTCTCGTTCGCGTGACCGCGATCGTAATTCATCGGCCACGACTACGCCCCGGGGGTGGAAAAAGCCTCGCTAAAGCGAATTGTAGCGCCCCCACGCCCACACTGCCGTGCGTGGGACGGTCACGCAACGCGGTCGACGGATGTCTCCAGACGGCGTGCAGGTGGAAGTAACATTCATGACTGTCGACTCACAACGTGTTGATATGTACCTCCTATTAATCTTTCTACTATTCATCCTCCTGATTTTCGGGGCTTCGGTCGCCAGAGGTGTGATCGGTCGATCGTCGTCGACGTCGTCGGCGTACAGCGACGAAGCCGCGGACGCCAACGACCGACTCGCTCGCGGGTCGTTCCCGGACGAACTGGCCGAGCCACCGGAACTCACCGCCGTCTCCGTCGCCAACACGCGCGACGATACCGACGAGGACGTTCTCGTTCCCGTCGTCGCGACTCGGTTCGACGGCGAGGGCGAACCCGCTCAGGGAGTCGTCTGGGAGACCGTCGGAACGGTACTCAACGCGATTACGCCGGTCTTCGAACCGCTCCAACTGAGTCACTACGACTTTCAGTTCGCGTATCCCACGCCGGAGGGCGGTGTCGGCTACCGACGGATCGCCGTGACACCGACGCTCGTCGATCGGTTCGCTCGTGACCCCTCGTACGGTCCGACTGCACTCCGCGAGGGCGTCGCCGCGGGGGACGACGGCGACGGCACACCGCCCGTCAACTGGCGTCCGCTCTACGCCGAGGCGGGTCCGGACAACAGCGACGATGCACCGACTCCGATGCCCGAAACCAACGGTGCCGGCGTGGTCGGCGACCTCGGCGGCGGCGCAGGCGGCGGTGGCGGAGGCGGGGTCTCCTGAGCCGCTCGGATCGTGGCACATCGCCTCAGTACCTCGATTACCGACACTCGATCGGTGATCGGTCTTTATAAATAACGGACAACTGACGTTTGGCTATGGGTAAGACGCTTCACTTCGTGATGCTCTTCGTCGGAATCTGCGTCGTCTTCGCCGGTGTCGGCGGCTTTCTGACGTTCCGAGACTACAGCTACCACTATCAGTTCGTCGGGCAGTCGGATACGTACCCATCGAACAGTCGCGCTGACCTCGGTTACTACGACCAGTTGTCCACCGCATAACGGCACGTCGTCGACGGGGCGATCGCCGGGAAGTCCTACACGCTCCCCACCGCCGCCCAGCAACCGCCGGGCTTGGTCCGGAAAGGCGACACGTACTACCAGTTCTCTACGTTGCGATCGTTCGACTGGCTCGATCCGGGAGTCTGGGTCTCGACGGTCGTCTTCTTCGCCGGGTGGACGCTCGCGATCGAGGGCGTTCGCCGCGACGCCTTCCCGAACGCGACGCTTCGCGAGCAGTTGAGCCGGATGTTGTAAAGCGTCGGATCACACCGATTCGAACTGCCAGACAGGTCTATATCCGCTCGACCCCCTTTATAAGGCGATGAGTACCGACGAGAACGAGAGCAAACACACGGCGGACGAAGAGCACTTCCGTACCGCCGACGCCCAGTCTCGCTTCGAGTTCAAGAAGGCTCAGCGAGCGGCCTTCGTGGCCGAACGCGGGTTGGACGAGGAGACCGTCCGCGTCATCAGTGCGGACAAGGGCGAACCGGAGTGGATGCTTCAACGCCGACTGCGGGCGCTGAAGTTGTTCCAGCAGATGCCGATGCCGGTCGGTTGGCCCGGGCAACCGGACCTCTCCGAAGTCGACGTCGATGCGATCGTCCCCTACATCCGACCGGACGTCCCCACCCGCGGTGGCGTCCGTGACTGGAACGAACTCCCCGAGGACATCCGGGACACGTTCGACAAACTCGGGATTCCGGAAGCGGAACGCAACGCACTCTCGGGTGTCGGCGCACAGTACGAGTCCGAGATCGTGTATCAGAACATGCAAGAACAGTGGGAAGAGGAGGGCGTCGTCTTCTGCAATATGGACGAAGCCGTCCAACGTCACCCCGAGTTGGTCGAGGAGTACTTCATGACGAAGTGCGTGCCGCCGAGCGACAACAAGTTCGCCGCACTCCACGGTGCCATCTGGTCCGGCGGGTCGTTCGTGTACGTCCCGGAGGGCGTCACGGTCGAGATGCCGATCCAAGCGTACTTCCGGATGAACTCCGAGGGTATGGGTCAGTTCGAGCACACCCTCATCATCGCCGAGAAGGGGAGCGAGGTCCACTACATCGAGGGCTGTTCGGCACCGAAGTACTCGGCCTTCAACCTCCATTCGGGGGCCGTCGAGGTGTTCGTGAAGGAGGACGCGCACGTCCAGTACTCGACGGTGCAGAACTGGTCGAAGAACACGTACAACCTCAACACGAAACGGGCCATCGTCGACAGCGGCGGACGAATGGAGTGGATCTCCGGGTCCATGGGATCGAAGACGACGATGCTGTATCCGTCGACGATCCTCAACGGCCGCGGGGCCTCGGACAATCACATCACCATCGCCTTCGCGGGCGAGGGCCAGAACATCGACACCGGCGCGAAAGTCTATCACAACGCGCCGAACACGAAATCGACCATCGTCTCGAAGTCCATCTCGAAGGGCGGCGGTCGAACGAATTACCGCGGTCTCGTCCGCATCTCTCGCGGGGCGAGCGACTCGGCGTGTTCGGTCGAGTGCGACGCGCTGATGTTCGACAACACGTCCGAGAGCGACACGATGCCGCACATCGAGATCAGAGAGAGCGCCGTCGACGTCGCTCACGAGGCGACCGTCGGAAAGATCGGCGACGACGACGTGTTCTACCTCCAGTCGCGTGGACTGAGTGACGACGCAGCGAAGCAACTCATCGTGTCGGGGTTCATCGAACCCATCACCGACCAACTTCCGATCGAGTACGCGGTCGAACTCAATCGGTTGGTCGAACTAGAGATGGAGGGAAGTCTCGGCTGAGTGGAGTCCGCGTCGGTCCATTCGATCGTGGGCGACCCGCTCGGGGGAGAGCGGTTGAGAGAGAATAATGGGGGCCGCAGGCGATGGCGTATCGCCTCAGTGTCGAACTGCTTCGTCGGCTTTTGCTAGCCGTGAATCGCTTCCGAACCCGTCTTGGTGGCTTTCTTCGCCTGTTCGAGTTGTTCGTGGTAGTGCGCCGAACAGAGAACGGCTCGCGTCTCCTCGGGTTTTCGGCTCCACATCCCGCCGTTCTCCCGAGTGAGTCGGAGTTGCGTGAGGTTGTACTCCGCGTCGAGGTCGCACTCGACGCAGTGGTCGCCGGTCGCGCGGTCGAGCAGCGACGCCCCGCATTCATCACACAGTTCACCGACACGTTCGAACGGTTCGCGGGTTTCGAGTCGGTAGTTGACGTCGGTACCGCGGAGTGTCTGCAAATTCTCGCCACACAGAGCGCATTCGGCCATACCCGGTGGTGCGAGCGGACCCGTAATGTGTCTCACTCCAAAAGGAATTGGTTCTCTCGTCGATGCCATCGAGAGCGTTTCTACCACGGCACTGCGCCTCTCGAGACGTCCTTCAAAAGATAGACAACGTCTATTATGTCGCAAGTCAGACCGCGGCTATGGCAGTCGCGGCCCTCTCTGTCGTCCTGATCGTCCTCCTCTTCCTCGCCGTTGGCGGTCCGCTCTTCCTGTGCGGTGCCGTCAGTTCGGAGGCGGAAAGTCGGTCGACGATAGACCGTCGTGAAGCCGAGCAGAGAGTCCGGCAACGACCGTCGCGGCGAAACGAACGCGAATGAGACCTCGGAGGCGAACCGACCCGAAACGCGACGATTCGACTCACACGGTACTGCCGTGATTCGAGTCGCTTCGGCCGACGACGACCTCCATCGGTGTGATCGTCACACGCCGTCCGTGAACGGTAAAGGAGATGTCGTAATCGAGATCCGCTTCTCTCGTTTCGCTGGCGGTGACGAACCGTTCTAAGAGTTCGGGATCGACATCGAGCGTCGAGTAGAGCGTATTGATCTCGTCGACGCTCACCTCGTCGAGTTCGGCGACGAGCACGATCACGTCTACGAGCAGATCACTTCCTGGCGTTCGCCGCATTCGATAGGTATCTGTCTCCACATCGAAAACGACATCCAGTCCCGGCAGTAGTTCGTCACTCACGTCCCTCCCCCCGGTGAGATTCTCGTCGGGCATCATCTCGTCTCTCGACGAAAACTATTGATTTCTGGAAGTTAAATTCATCGGATCGATATACTAAATTTGGTTTCTATTTCAGAATCGAAATTTGTGTCACGGATGAATTCCTGTTCAGTTGTGAAACGGCGGCGATAAATTAGGGCGATCGCTCGCCGACGTGGGACCCGATCAGATCATCGTCGCGTACTCGGCTTCCGTCTCGTACCGTTCGTACAGTTGCTCCCCCCACGCGAGTACCTCCGGGTTCGTCGACTCTACGAACGAACACGGGTTTCCGGACTCGTCGTGGGCGGTTATCGCGACACAGTCGTCGAAGAGGAACAGTTCGAACGGGCAGTCGTCGTGTATCCGGACCTCGAACTTTCCGACTCGCGCGGCTTCGCGTGACTTCGACCCGTACTCCGAAAAGAGCAGTTCGACGACCCGCCGATCGAAAATCGCCGCGATCTCCATTCCGTTTCGTGCTTCGCGGTAACAGAGGTCCACGTAAATCGGGGAGACGACGCTCGAGAACATCCGAAGCGACGTCGAGTCGGCCATCAGGTCTGTGAGTCGTTTGACACCGATATGTGCCATCCCCGCTTCCGGCTCGGTGATCGTTGCGTCGCTAAGCCGTCCGAGCGGCATCGCGAGCGGCGGCGAGTCGACCGTGTTCAAGAAGGGTTCGAGCCGTGCCGCCGCGTCGAGTTGCGTCTGAAAGCCGACTACCCGATCCGCGACGACGTAGCCGAAGTTCGTGAGCTGGAATACGCCGCCCGTTTTCGTGAGTAGTCCCCACTCGACGAACGACTTCGCGGCCCTGTGGATCGTCGAACGGGACATCGGGAGGCGTCGTTCGAGCTCGCTCGCTTCCGCGGGACCGTCACGGAGCACGTCGAGCAGCGGCGCACGTTTTACGACTTCTGTGATGTAGTTTCGATCCATCTCTCTGAGTGTTCACTTCGCTTGGCCCACCCCAGCGTACGGTCGCACCTTCGGTGTCAACGTCGACGGAAGCGGTCGTCAGGTTGTTCGACTCGTTAGACTCCTAGGCAGTTTGGACTTCGCCCTCGATCGTCGATTCGTCGAGCGAGATATCGTGTTCTCGTCGGGCGTGCTCTTGGACCATATATACGACTTCGTCGACCGTATCCGCCCGGACGAGGAAGTTGCAACCCTCTTGGAAGCACTCGAACTTGTGAACCATCGTGTCGGTTTTCCGGTTCGTTTGGGATCTAATAAAGCACTTGGTAATTAATGATCGCGGAAATTTCAAATATGACACATCAACCGGACTCGAATGATTGTCTGGATGACACATTTCAACTCGCCGTGTGTCAGCTTCGACTCGATCTATCGACTCCTGTCCGGACGTACTCGACGAAGTCGAACGCCCCGCGCTCGTCGCGCGACCGCTCCGTCCACTCGGTCCGGTTCCACTCCGGAAACGAGGTGTCCCCGTCGTGACTATCGTGAATCTCGGTGAGGATCAAGCGATCCGCATGCGGCAGGAACTGTTCGTAGACGGTCGCCCCTCCGGCGACGAAGGCAACGTCGTCGCCGGTCGCACGGACGGCGTCGATCGCCTCGTCGACCGAACCCACGAGGACGACGCCGTCCGGGAGGTCGGGCGACCCCCGACTGAGAACCACGTTCGTCCGGTCGGGGAGCGGCCCTCCCAGTCCCCGTTCGATACTCCGGTAGGTCTTGCGGCCCATGACCACCGGGTGCCCGCTCGTCGTTTCCTTAAAGTGGGCCATGTCCTCCGGGAGGTGCCACGGCATGTCACCGTCGACGCCGATGATGCCGTTGGCCGCGACGGCCGCGACGAGTGAGATTTCGGGTGTCTCGTTGTTCTCTTCGGTCATCGTCATTCCGCGACGGAGAATTTCAGACCCGGTTCGGCCTCGTAGTCGTGCACCTCAACGTCCTCGTACGTCAACTCGTCGAGCGGCTTGTCGGCGACGTCGATCGTCGGGCGAGGCTTGGGCTCGCGCGACAACTGTTCGAGGAGTCCGGGGACGTGGTCGTACCCCTCAGATCCGTCTTCTTCGGCGGGTGCAGTCGACTCGAGCCACTCACGCACATCGAGGAAGTCGGCTTTCGTCTCGACGGCGGCGAGGCGCTCTTGGAGATCGTCTAAGTGCTCTCCGTACCACTCGCCGCGCGCTCCCCGTCCGCAGTAGACGTGGGCGTCGACGACGGTGTGAGCGAAGGTGCCGGGCTCGAAGCCGGTCTGCTGGGCGACGGCGTGGGTGAGTAGCGAGTAGGCGGCGATGTTGAACGGAATCCCCAGCGCGATGTCGCCCGAGCGCTGGGTGAGGTGGAGGTTCAGCCGGTCGCCCTGCACGTTGAAGACGAAGGTGTAGTGACACGGCGGGAGCGTGCTCGTGGCGGCGTTCGCGGGGTGCCACGCGTTCACCACGAGACGGCGCGAGTTGGGGTTCTCGCGGAGTTGGTCGACGACGTAGCCCAACTGGTCGAACGTCCCCTCGTCGTTGACCCACGGGCTCGCGTCGTCGGGCCACGTCTCGCCCTCCAGTCCCTCCTCGGGGATCGGGTAGCGCCGCCAGAACCGCCCGTAGGCGGTGTCGAGTCGCCCCTCCTCGTCGGCCCACGCGTCCCAGATCTTCGTCTCCTCGCGGAGGTTCCGGACGTGCTCTTCGCCCGAGAGATACCAGAGGAACTCGTGGATCAGCGAGTTCCAGCGGTAGCCCGAGAGCTTCTTCGTCGTCAGCAGCGGGAACCCGTCGGCGAGGTCGACGGCGTAGTGCTGGCTGAACGACGAGACGGTGTCGACGCCGGTTCGATTGGGCTTGTAGTTGCCCGTGGCGAGCGTGTCTTCGATGAGTTCGAGGTATTCCTTCATGGATTGATATTCGAGGTGAGTCGCCCGCGGTTCCCAGCGGGTAGTTCTATCCCCTGAGAAGCATCCCACCTCAAAAATACTCGTGAAACGCGCAGGGAGGTACCGGTGAGGTAGCACCCGACTGACCAACCGCCGCCGGGTGGGGTTGAAAGGGGCCGAGTGGTCGACGTGCGAGAGCCCGCAAGCACGCCGTAGGCGCGCGCAGCGTGGCTCGCAGCCGTCGAGCGCGAGGGGGCTTTCGAGGTCTATGTCAGTCGATGAAAAGAACAGATTGGCCAAGTTCGGAGTAGACTGGTGGACATTTATGTCCGAGCCTCGGAGTCAAGAATGCGATGGTGGTTCTGGCGCGCCCGACCGTGAATCGGACGCGCCGATACGATTCCCGTTAGTGACCTCGATCGCTATTAATCCCGGTTTAAACGCCAATACAGCATGACAACGATCGGGATCAGCGAGGCCACATTCACGACGAAGGTGACGCTGGTATCGATCATATCTGTGAACGGGAAACGCGGTGCTGTGGCTATCGTGTAAACTACCGTCAGATCATGTCGATGGTGGTTCTGACGCGCCCGACCGCGTCCCGTAACAAGTCAGATTCGCTATTAGTAGTAAAAACTCTCGATGCACCTAACGATGAGATGGGAACACCGAAGGTCCGTCACCATCTACTCGACCCATGATCCAAAACGTCGCACAGGGCGTCCAAGCGTTCACCAGCAACGCCTTCCTCGTCACCGGCGACCGCACCGTCCTCGTCGACACCGGCGCGAACTTCGACGTCCTCTCGCACATCCGCGAACGCGTCGACGATATCGACGCCGTCGTCCTGACCCACACCCACCCGGACCACGTCGGCAACGTCGACGCCGTCCGTGAGGCCTTCGACGTGGAGACGTGGGGCTTCGACTCCGACAACCCGCTCGTCGACCACGCCATCGCCGACGAAGAGAAACTTCGGATCGGCGACCGCGAGTACGCGGCGCTGCACACGCCGGGTCACAAGGACGATCACCTCTGCCTGCTCTCGACCGACGGCGAGGTGCTGTTCGCGGGCGACCTCGTCTTCCAGAACGGCGCGTTCGGTCGCACTGATCTGGCCGAGGGGAATCGCGAGGCGCTGATCGAGAGCATCGACCGTCTTCTCGACGCCGTCGACGGGAATCTACGCGAGATGCACACCGGACACGGCCCGAGCGTCGTGACGGACCCCCACCACGACATCGAGTTGGCCGGACAGGCCGCGCGGATGGGCTGACTACGACGGGTTAGACTCGTCACCGTCCGACTCGTCGCCGTTCGCTTCTGTCTCGTCCTCTTCGGCTTCTTCGGTCCCTTCGGTCTCTCGGTCCCCCCCGGCTTCTTCTCGCCCCGGTGGTCGCCGCGCCAGTCGCTCGAATCGCTCGCGTGCCGACTCCGAACGTCGCTCGGTCTCCTCGGCTCGATACGTGAAATCGACCGCGTCGCCGTCCTCGAAGGTCACCTCGACGACGGCGTCCTGTCGGCGTGCATCCGAGGGGAGGTCGTCCGCGTCGACGACGAGTTCGTCGAGGCCGTCGTCCAGTTCCACCACGAAGACGGCGAGGTCGTCCTCGAAGCGGTCGAGCACGGCGGTGTACGTCTCCCGGTCGCTCATTGATACTGCTCTCTTAGCACCGTCTTGCCATCAGCGTTAGTGACGGTGACGGTGTCGCCGTCGTTGTTCCAGATCGGCGCGCCCGATCCCCAGTAGAGGTCAGTGTCGGTGTCCGATCCCGACCCGGTGTGCACCGTCACGGTCGCGCCCGAGCGCAGCACGAACCCGTCGGGGAACGCGTACGCCCTCCCCGATTCGTCGCGGAGGTGCCACCCGGAGAGGTCGATCGACCGATCGCCGGTGTTCTTCAACGTGACCGATTCCCCCGTCAGGTTCTCGCGGTCGTCACCCGCCGGATCGGCGGTCACGCTAACGAGCGAGAGCGAGGACTCGCCGCTCGCGTTGTCGGCGCTGCCCGTCCCGTTCCCGGTACTCGTTCCGCCGTCGGCGACGATGGGTTTCGCCGTGCCGTCGGTGGCGATCGTCGCCCGCGGCTTCACCGGATCGGTCGAACCGAGCGGGATCTCGGTCCCGGAGCGAAGCTTCAGCGGGTCGGTCGGCGCGGCGCGCTGCGTGGCGATCGTCAGTTTCCGGCCGTCGCTCGTGACGACGACGTCGCCGTGAGTTCCCGTCCAATACGCTCTGATGTTTCGGTCCGCGAGTCGTTGCAGCGTCTCCTCGTTCGGGTGACCGTACTGCGAGTCGTACGCGCTAGAGATGATCGCCACCTTCGGTTTGACGGCGTCTAGGAACTCGTCACCGGAACTCGTCTTGCTCCCGTGGTGGCCCGCGAGCAGGACCGTCGACTGAAGGCTCGATCCGTAGGTGTCGACGAGGTACGACTCCTCCGGCGCGTCGGCGTCGCCCGGGAGGACGAAGCTCGTTCCGCCGAATGTCAATCGAACGACGATGCTGTTGGCGTTGCGCTCCTCGCTCGCTAGATAGGGCCGCGGTGGTGCGAGAACGTGTGTAGACACGTTCGACCCCATGTCGATCGTATCGCCGCTTTGGGTGTCATATAGCGGCACGTCGTACTTCTCGACGGCGTCGAGGTATCGCTGGTAGACGGCGGTATTCGACGGGATGCCCGAGTCGTAGACCGCGCCGACGCCGTTCGCTTTCGTCTCGTAGTACTCGATGATGGCGGCGTTGCCGCCGATGTGGTCCGCGTCTGCGTGCGTGCTGACGAGGTAGTCGATGCGGTCGATGTGGTGTCGTTCGAGGTACGCGAGTACGTACTTCCCACCGTCTTTGAAGTTTCCGCTGTCGACGAGCATCGTCTTCCCCGACGGACTCACGACGAGCGTCGATGACGACTGCCCCACGTCGATGAAGTGCACGACGAGAGTTCCGTGAACGTCGTGGGTCGTCTGGGTCGCGGTCGTCGATGACCCGGTGGTCGAGGTCGACGGCCCGCCGGACGACGCACCGCCGCATCCGGCGACGAGTACCGAGAGAATGACCGCGACGACGAGGACACGACGCTCCATCTCCGATCGGTACGACGCCGAAGCGCATACCGTTGCCGACGGCCGACCGGGGTAATCTCCGGTCTCAGACCGCGCCGAGTAGCCCGTCGTAAGCCGCGGCGTACCGTTCCGCGACGGTTTCGGGGTCGCCGCGCTCTGCGCTCGTCAGCGCCGGAAGCGGAACGGTCTCCAGCGGGTCGAGCATATCGACCACGTCCTCGACGCGTTCTTCGAGCCGACCCTCGTGAGCGCTCCCGCTGGCGACGTCGCACGCCAGCAGGTAGCGTTCACCGTCGTAGATTCGGACGCGGCCGGGATCGACGACGGCGACGGCGCTCGCGTCGAGACTCGAGAGCGGGAGCGCAACGTCGCCATACGACTCGACGACCGCGGTTTCGGTGGCAGCGACGCGCTCTTCGAGGCGTTCCAGCGCGGGGAGGTAGCGCTCCGCCATCAGGTCGTTGAACGCCGGAACCGAGTCGACGGTGACCGCGTCGTCGAGCGGGAGTGATTCCCGAAGCGACGCGGGCAACTCTGCCTCGGCGTTGACGGCGAACAGCGGACCGTCGTCGGTCGTCACGCGGTCGACGAGGAACGTTCGCTCGGGGTCGCCGAGCATCCCCGTCCGACCGGGAGTCGGTCGCCAGAGGCGGTGCACCGGATTCAGCCCCTCAGGCTCGTCGTCGCCGTCGCTGACGGCGGCGAGTCGCCGAACGTCCTTCCCGTAGAGGCGGCCCTCGGCGGCGGCCGCTCGTACGTCGTCGTGGTCGAACCAGTAGTCGTTGCCCGCACGGGGTTTGAATCCGATCGGTGTATCGCCGGTCGCCCGCAGTCGTGCGAGCAACCCCGTTGCGAACGTCGTCTTCCCGGCGTCGACGCGCGTACTGCCGGCGACGAGTACCGTCACGTCTTCAGTCCGTAGTACCCCGGTTCCTCGTCGCTCGGGGGTTCGGCGACGACGAGTTCGTCGGCGTTGCGCATGATCCACGGAATCGCCCAGTCGAGGAGGATCTCTTCGGTTTCGACGTCGAGTTCGGCGTCGGCGTCGAGACCCTGTAGCAGGCGAGCGACCTCGTAGACGGTGTACATCTGGTCGTCGTCGAGTAGCTCCTCCGGTGTGTAGAAGTCGCACGGATACAGCTCTTCGAACGCGTCTTTGGGTTTGGGCATGGTCGAGAGTACTCCTGCCGCCTCGTAAACGCTGCTGATTCCGTCCGTCTACTCGAAAATAGTTCCAAACTGACGTGTACGAAATATTGTTTCGTTGATGGTTCACAATAGCATAAAAGTGATTACCGAGCGCTACACTCCTTCAGCCGTATGGGTGATGCGACGGACCGTCTCGTCGCGGTCTTTCAGACGTTCGGCGGAGATGCTCTCCGTGACGTCTGGCTGTTCGACCAGTGGACGTACGAGCAGTTGTACGCCCGCGAGGACATCGACGGCGTGTTAGACGAGCTCGACATCGAACGGTTCGTCGACAACGAGCGGTACGGGTACGTGACGCGGAACACGTACGAGAGTCTCTACTACGCCGATTACGAGTACACCATCCGAGGATTCACCTCGTTCGAGCAGTTCCGGATGTTCCTCTCGAACGAAGAGACCCGTATCGGGGTGTTCGCTTCTTTCGACCGCCAGACGTCGACCGGCTATGACTTCGGATCGCTGCATGGCGATATCCAATCGGTCGCCGACGACTATCCGCTGGTGGAGTTCACGCCGGTCGGCGGGCCGGAATAAGAACGCTGTCGCTCACGGGACGAACTCGTCGCAAAAAATAACGGGATGTACTGACTCTACTCGAAGAGTTCGACGGCCTGCGCGTAGCGCTCGCTCGGTTCGTCCCAGTCGACCACGTCGAAGAACGCCGAGACGAAGTCCCCGCGCGCCGGGCCGTAGTCGTAGTAGTACGAGTGTTCCCAGACGTCGAGTGCGAGGATCGGGTGTGAGCCCCAGAGCGCGCCCTGGTCGTGCTTGTCGACCACGACGTTGCGCAGTTGGTTCGAGAACGAGTCGTAGACCAGCAGCGCCCAGCCCGAAGCGTTGCCCGCGGCCGCTTCGAACTCGCCCTTCCAGGCGTCGTACGACCCGAAGTCCTCTTCGATCCGGTCGGCGAGGTCGCCCGACGGTTCCTCGCCGCCATCGGCCGACATGTTCTTCCAGAACAGGTCGTGGAGGATGTGCCCACAGCCGTTGTGGGTCACGTTGCGAATCGCGCCGGCCGACGAGCCGAACTCGCCAGCCTCGCGGTTCTCCTCTAAGGTCTCCTCGGCGGAGTTCCAACCGTTAACGTAGCCCTGGTGGTGGGTGTCGTGGTGCCACGTCAGGACCTGCTCGGAGATGCTCGGCTCTAATGCGTCGTAATCGTACGGGAGCGGCGGAAGTTCGTAGCTCATGAATATTACCTCCGGAAGATAATTCGTCGGAATCCTGTTAAACCTTGAGGAATCATACGATAACACGCGTCACGATCGGTAGACGAGTGGACTGCCGTTCGGCGAGTTCCGGACGAAAAAATCGGGGTCGACGACGCCCTACGTGGACGGATCGGTGATCGGTTGCATCCCCTCGACGGCGTCGTACCGTTCGGCTACGTCGTCCCAGTTGACGACGTTCCAGAAGGCGTCGACGTATTCGCCACGGTTGTTCTCGTACTGGAGATAGTAGGCGTGCTCCCAGACGTCGAGGACGAGCAGCGGCGTCGACCCCTGTACGGCGATGTTGTTGTGGTTCTCCGCTTGGATCACCATCAGTTTGTCCGCGACGGCGTCGTGGACCAGCATCCCCCACCCGGAGCCTTCGACGCCCTTCGACGCCTCGGTGAAGTCCTGTTTGAAGGCGTCGAACGAATCGAAGTCCTCGTCGATCTGGTCGGCGAGCGCCCCACCCGGTTCACCACCGCCGTCGGGGTGCATGTTCTCCCAGAAGACAGTGTGGTTGACGTGTCCCGAGAGATTGAACGAGAGGTCGCGTTTGACGGCTTTGATCTCCGTGAAGTCGCTACCGCTGCGCATCGACTCCAGTTTGTCGAGCGCGGAGTTCGCCCCGTCGACGTACCCCTGATGGTGCTTGTCGTGGTGCAGTTCCATGATGCGCTCGTCGATGTGCGGTTCTAGTGCGTCGTAATCGTACGGAAGTGGCGGAAGTTCGTAGACTGCCATTGTGCCTCGTACGCAGGTCGACGTGTATTCGATTAAATCTACGCTATGCAATCACATATCACAATACTTCGTTCTGGCGGAATGTATGTCGGCTTGATCGGCGACCGACCGACGAGTCGAGCCGATGACACGAATCAGGCGGTGTCGACGTCGACCCGAGTGTACTCCATGTTAGTCGCAACGCGGTCAGCGAGATCAGCACCGAATTCGCGTTCGACGAGGTGGAGCGCGAGATCGAGTCCGGACGTGACGCCACCGGCGGTCAGCACGTCACCGTCGTCGACGACGCGAGCGTCGACGACACGCGCGTCAGTGGTTCGTAAGTCGTCGATTGCGCTGGCATGGGTGACTGCGGGTCGCCCGTCGAGTACTCCCGACCGCGCGAGGAGCATTCCGCCGGTGCAGACGGACGCAACGGCCGCTCCCGCGTCGTGATAGGCGGCGACGGCGGCAGGTACGTCGCCGCGCTCCGCCTCGGACCATGCGCCCGCCTCGGCGCGGTCGTTCCAGCCGCCGCCGGGGATGACCAGCAGGTCGGGACCGTCGCTGTCGTCCGGATCGGGCAGCACGCCGTCGGGTTCGACGCGGAGTCCGTGGCTCGCGACGACCTGCGACCGAGCGTCGAGCGTAACCAATCGCACGCCGAGGTCGGCACCGAAGGTTCCCGCGGTGTCGAACACCTCGTAGGGGCCGATCGCGTCGAGTTCGTCGAAACCGTCGTAGAGCAGGATCGAGACGTCCATGTGCGGAACTGCGATAGAGCGCGAGAAAACAGTTGTGTCAACGCTAAGGCCGACACGGTTTATCGATCACGAGGCCGGTTCGGTCGGTTCGCCCTCGATGAACTCCCCGTCCGGTGGCGTCTTCTGCCCGATTGTCGGGACGGAGATCGTGACGACCGAACCGGCCGGCTGGTTGCGAGCGAAATCGACGCGGCCGCCCGCACTCTCGACACCCCATTTGATGAGCCAGAGACCCAAGCCGCTGCCGTGTTCGAGCGGCGTCTCGGTCCCGCGGTCGAGTACCGTCCGCTCGTGTTCGGCGATCCCGGGACCGTTGTCCGCCACCGAGATGACGACTTCCTCGCCGTCGCTTTCGACTCGGACGTCGAGCCACGGATTCGGGTTCGGGTTGTGTTCGACGGCGTTTTCGACGACGTTCCGCAGAACCGGTTCGAGCACGCCGTCGACGACGGCGGTCGAACAGTGCTGCTCGATGTGCACGTCCAAGTCCGGATGCTCCCTCGAAATCGCCGTGACGATGCTCTGGACGAAGCTTCCGACGGCGGTCGCGTCCCGGTCGCGGTCCTCGCTCGTTCGTTCGAAGAGCGACACGATCTCGCGAGCCTTCTCGGCCATGTCGGCGACTTCCATCGCACGCTGTTTGACGACCCCCACATGGGACGAATCCGTGTCGGGGTTCTCATCGAGGAGGTCCGCGTACCCGTAGATGATGTTCGTCTCGGTCCGGATGTTGTGTCGAAGGAGTCGGTTCAGCACCTCGAATCGTTGCTGGTTGTGAAGGTACTCGCTGATGTCGTGGAAACTGAGGACTCTCCCGATCTCTCGCCCGTGAAAGTCGCGGACGTTAGTCACGGCGACGTCGTAGTGCTGACCGCCACCGGGACCTCCGAACGTGAGTTGCGTCGACGAGGACTCGTCGTCGAGCGCTTCGAATCCCGGAACGATGTCGATCGCCGGACGACCGAGGGCAGCGTCTTTCGTCGTTCCGAGGATCGCAACTGCACTCTCGTTCATGTCCACGACGTAGTCGTGGTTGTCGACGACGAGCGCACCGTCGCGCATCCGTTCGAAGACCAGTCGACGCGCGCGACGGCTTGGTGCGGGACTCGTTCCGAGGAGTCGAAAACGCGTCAGCGCGCCGAGGCTGGCGACGCCGGACACGGTGAACGCGAAGGGTGTCGGGTCTAGCCCCGCCGGAATCGCCCCTGCGAGGTAGAGAACGTAGCTGAGCAACGGCGTGATCGCGGCGACGAGAATCGCGAGACTCTGCCCCCGAAACAGTCCGGAGTTACGACTGACGAGTCGGAAGAACAGGATCGAACCGACCATGGCAAGCGCGTAGCTGTAGACGATCGCGACCCAGAACCACGGGCCCCGGACCTGCTGCAGCATCAATAGCTGTCCTTGTCGGGCGAGCGTCGCGTGCTGCACGAGCAGATGGTGGTAACTGTTCGTCCACACGAGAACGACCGTCACGACGGGGACGACCGAGAGGAGTGCGATGTGCCGCCTTCGCGTCAATCGGTCGTGGCCCGTATAGGAGAGTGCGAAGAGAACCCATGCAACGGGAATACTGACCGATCCGAACCACTCCGTCCGTGCCCAGAACTGTTTCGTCGCGAGCGTCGTCGTCAGCAGTTCGAGCGAGTACATCGCCGACCACCAACTCGTCGCGGCCATCAGTATCGCCAGCGACGTCGCACCCGGTTCCGGTCGCTCTCGCCACGCGAGAAATGCGGTGGTAAGACTAGTCGCGACAGTGACGACCAGCAGCACGTTGAGTTCGAGCGGAATTGGCACCGATAGCGAACCTCATGAGGACGAGTTATATTAATCAGGTGTTGACACCCGGACGATATTGCCGACTTACCGGGCGCCCCCCGTCACATTCGGCGTTCGAAATGTCTGCTAACCAATGTTATTCGCGGCCGTTCCGATCAGAGCGTACCGGAGACGAGGACACCGATGACTAGCACGGGATACGCGAAGTCCCGGACGAGACCTAAGCGTTCGAGGTTCTCCGTACGGCCCAACCGCGAGGTGACAGAGAGGGAGTACACGGCGACGAGTGCGAGTGGAACCGCCTGCGGCACGGACAGGAATCCCGCGTCGGTGGCGACGGCGAGCAGTCCGATTGCGAACGCGTCGAGCGCGTACAGCACGTGTCTCGTTCGCGTGACACCGAAGACGACCGGCAGCGTTGCGACGCCCGCCCGTCGGTCTCCGATGACGTCGCGAACGTTGAACAGTTCGACCGAGACGAACGTGTGGAGGAGGAAGTACACCAGAACGATTCCGGCGAGTGGAGTGTACTGAGAACCGGCGAACGCCACCGGCAGGAACGCCACCGGCATCGCCCACGCGAGCGAGATCGATGCCGTGTTCACGACCAGCACCTCTTTCAGCCGCTGAGTTCCTTCGAACGGGAGCCATTCGGAACTGTAGAGCACGGCGATCGCTCCGGGGAGAAGGGTGAGCAACAGTGCGAGAGGGCCGCCGAGCAGTGAGAGAGCGACGGCGACGGCGTAAGCCACGGACGCGAGTACTTCGAGAACGTCGCGGCGCGGCGCGACGAACGCGACCAGATTCGGATTGTTTACGCTGTCTTCTTCGAAGTCCGTGAGCTTGTTGTGCGTATAAATCGAGAACGTGACGAGAAACGCCACCACCGGCGCGATATTCGGCGGAATCGAGAGAAGAGCCATCACGGCGGCGACCTTCGCCATCGCGATCGCACTCTGGAAGACCGAACTGTATATGAGCACGTTGCCGACCCGCTCGGCGTGCGTCGTCAGCCATGCGAGCCACGGGCGCGTTTGCGAATCGATCCGATCGTTCGTCTCCGGGAAATTGTACGGATTCATCGTAGGCAGTCGACAGTACTCCGTCGGACGACCGCACTTGGCTACCGTGTCGTCGGGAAACGGGGTTGTCGAGACAAATTCTCCTATAGATGAGTGGGGCTTATTTAATAGCGACTTAACGGGAGAATAGGTGTCTTCGGCGTCCTCGAAGTCCGCTTAACCGACCCGATTGCCGATTAAACGACCGATTTTACCAGATTCATCTCATTCCACCGCCACACTCACGTTGTCCGCGTGGTATCTTGCCGTCGCAGTCTCCTCTGTTCAGTCGTCGCCCCGAGCGGTCTCGAACATCGAGAGCGCCTGTTCACGCCGCTCGCCGTGGTCGACGATCGGGGCCGGGTAATCGGGGGCGGCGGCGTCGCGCTCGTCGGCCGTGAGGTCGGGCCACGAGTGGATCGTGTCGGCGTCGACGCCGTCGAGTTCGGGGACGTACTCTCTGATGTACTCGCCGTCGGGATCGTACCGCTCGCCCTGACTCGTGGGGTTGAAGATCCGGAAGTACGGCTGCGCGTCGGTGCCCGTCGAGGCGGCCCACTGCCACCCGCCGTTGTCGTTCGCGGTGTCGTGGTCGACCAGATACGCTCGGAAGTGGGCGTAGCCCTCGCGCCAGTCGAGTAGGAGGTCTTTCGTCAGGAAGGAGGCGACGATCATCCGGACGCGGTTGTGCATCCACCCCTCGGCGCGGAGTTGACGCATCCCGGCGTCGACGATGGGGTACCCAGTCTCTCCTTCCTTCCACGCCCGAAGTTCCTCGTCGTCGTCGCGCCAGTCGATCGGGTGCTCGTACTCTTTGTAGTTCTCCGTGACGACCCGCGGGTTGAATCGGAGGACGTGCGCGTAGAATTCACGCCACGCGAGTTGCTGCTGAAACGTCTCGACGGCCTCGTCCTCGGCCCCGGTGACCTCGCTCCGAACCTCGACCGTCTTCGCGTACACCTCTCGGATACCGATGGTGCCCCACTTGAGGTCGGTCGAGAGCCGCGACGTCGCCTCGTGGGCCGGATAGTCTCGATCCTCGTCGTACCGCAAGATGGCGCCCTCGCAGAACGCGTCGAGTCGGTCACGAGCCGCGTCGGTTCCTGCGCTCGGAATCTCCGCTTCCGGTTCGTCGAAGCCGAGGTCGGCGAGCGTCGGGAGGTCAGCGAGAACGTCGTCGATCGGACCCTCCTCACCGGCAACCTCCGCCAGCGCATCGGCGTCGGGCGCGTCGAACGGACCGTCCTTGTCGCGGTCGCACCACTTCTTCCAGAAGTAGGTGTAGACCTGGTACGGCTTCCCGTCGTTGGTGGTGATCGACCCCGGACGGTGGAGAATGGCGTCGTGGAACGACCCGTGGTCGACCTCTCGACTGTCGAGCGCGTCGCCGACCGCGTCGTCCCGGCGGCGCGCGAGGCCGGAGTAGTCGCGGTTCCAGACGACGCGGTCGGCGTCGAAGGCTCCCGCGAGCGCCGGTATCACCTCGCGCGGGTCGCCCCGTGCGATGACGAGGTCGCTCCCGTGATCGCGGTACCACTCCCGGAGCGCCGAGAGCGCCGAACGCATGAACTGCACGCGCTCGGGGCTCCCGGACTCCAACACCTCGGGGTCGAAGACGAAGACGGGGACGACCGGCCCGTCGGCGGCGGCATCGGCAAGCGCGCGGTTGTCGGCCGCGCGGAGATCACGTCGGTGCCAGTGGAGTTGCATGCGTGCCTCGATACGGCCGACACCGCCCAATAACTACCGTTCGCGGAGGGTAGGGTGCCCGCACTCTCGCGGTGTTTGGCCGTCGTGCCGTCGTGACGGTTCCCACACTCGCGACGAGCACTACCACCCTACCCACTCGCGACGAATTCCACGAGCGTGCGATTAATGCGGGCGTCGCCCCTCTCTGTCTGGCATGGACGAGTCGAACGCGACGGATGCGACGCCCGACACCGGGGCGAACGCGACATCTGACGTCGCGGCGGAGTTACCCGACGCCAGCGACGCTTTCGCTCGACTGGGAAGCGAGACGCGGTTGCGTATCCTCCGTGCGCTGGCCGACGCCGAGACGCCGCCGACGTTCACGGAACTGTTCGAGACGACCGACGAGGAGACGACCGCGGGATTCGCCTATCACCTCCGGCAACTGGTCGGCCACTACGTCGAGAAACGCGACGAGACGTATCATCTCACGTACGCCGGACGGCAGGTCGCCCGTGCGTTGCTGGCGGGCACGTACACCGAACGTATCGACCGCGAACCCGAGTCGATCGACGGCACCTGTCCGGTCTGCGACGACGAGGCGCTCGAGGCGACCTGTGCGGACAACCGTGTCACCGTCGCCTGCACCGAGTGCGACACCGTCCTGCTCACGCTCCCGTTCCCGCCGAGCGGCGCTCGCGGACGGTCGACCGCCGAGTTACTCGACGCGTTCGACAGCCACCACCGCAGTCGGGTCGGACTCGTCGCCGACGGGGTCTGCCCCGACTGCGCCGGACGGGCGGTCGGCCGTATCGAGTACGC
Source organism: Haloferacaceae archaeon (assembly GCA_963715525.1). Classification (GTDB taxonomy): domain Archaea; phylum Halobacteriota; class Halobacteria; order Halobacteriales; family Haloferacaceae; genus MFD01721-c6. The sequence continues at coordinate 1,774,193 of OY970248.1, read as the reverse complement.
CGATTCGGGATCGGTACCCCGGGGAGAAGTCGACACCGACCCGGACGCGGACACCGACACCGACCGGCCGGTGCTCGCGGTCTCCTGTGCGGACTGTCCGTTCTCCCTGCACGCGCCGGTCACCCTCGGCGTCGTCGACCACTCGGCCGTCGTCGCGTTCTACGACGATCACGGTATCGAGGTCCGCGACCGGCCGATCTGGAACCTCGGAACCGAGTGGCGCGAGTCGGTTCTCTCGACGGACCCGTGGTGCGTGCGCGTCTCGACGCGCATCGACGGCGACGAACTCGACTTGCTGGTCGGTGACGGACCCACGGTCGTCGACGTCGATCGTCGGCACAGCGGAGACGACGAACTAACACCGAACAGATCGTCGCAAAAAACAGAGACGAACGCCTGACTCTGGGACTCAGGCCGCCGCGCTCGGTCGGTCGAACTCCTCGATCACGACGCCGTCGCCCGTCACTTCCGCCAGCACGAGGCCGTTTCCGCTCGCCAGGTCGCGCTCGCTCGCCACCGCCACGGCACGAGCAGCTAATTCTCTCGCGTCGCCCGTCGTCACCCCCGATTCGTACGACGATTCCAACAACCCGTACGCGAAGGGCATCCCGCTTCCGCCAGCGGCGTACTCGCTCTCGGTCATTCCTCCGGCGGGGTCTAACTCGTAGAGGTGCCCTCCCGTCCCGTCGACGCCACCCAGCAGCGGCATCACGCCGAACTGCTCCCCTCGGAGAAGGTTCGCCGTCAACGTCGACAACGCCTGCATGCTCATCGGTTCGTTACGCCGGAGTTCGTACAGTCGAACCTGCGTTTCGAGTTGCTGCGTGAGCGCCTGTGCCCCCGACACCGACCCCGAAAACGCGACGGTCGCTCGGTCGGCGACCGACACGACCTTTCGCGTCGTTTTGCTCGACACCATTCCGCCGAGACTGGCCCGCCGGTCGCTCGCCATCACGACCCCGTCGCTCGTCGTCAACCCGACGATCGTCGTTCCCGTCTGCAACTCGGGTATCGTCTCTGAAATCTGTCCGTTCGAATCGTCGTCGATTGTGCCGTCCATGTCTGAAAGACAGGGGAAGACGGTCGAAAAATGTTCGCTAAAGAATACTTTAGCTCCCGGTTCGATCCGGCCTCACTCCGAACTCGTCGGCAGACGTTTCCGAAACCCGTCGTCGGTTGCCCCCGGTTCACGGAGTCTTATCCGACACACGCACGAATCACCGATCATGCGAGCGATTCGCGTCACGGAGTTCGGTGGTACCGACGTCCTAGAAGCGGTCGATGTCGACGCGCCCGACCCCGGTCCCGGCCAGTTGCGTATTGATATCGCCGCCGCAGGCATCAACTTCGCGGACATCATGCAGCGGCGCGGTGCCTATCTCGGCGGTCCCGAACCCTCCTACGTGCCCGGCATGGAAGCGGCGGGCACCGTCGACGCCGTCGGCGAGGGCGTCGACTTCGAAGTCGGCGACCGCGTCGTCGCGATGATCGGTGAGGGCGCGTACGCCGAACAGGCGGTCGCACACGCCGCGGGCGTCTTCGCCATCCCGGACGAGATGGGATTCGCCGAAGCCGCCGGGTTCCCTGTCCAGTTTCTCACCGCTCACTCCTGTCTCCACGAGTGGGGCGGGCTCGAAACGGGCGAACGCGTTCTCATCCACGCCGCGGCGGGCGGCGTCGGCACGGCGGCGGTCCAACTCGCCGACGCGGCCGGGGCCGAAGTGTTCGCGACTGCGAGCACGGCCGAGAAACTCGACCTCGCCGAGCGACTCGGTGCCGACCACCTCATCAACTACACCGAGACGGACTTCGCCGACGAAATCGACGAGTTGACCGACGGCGACGGAGTCGACCTCGTCCTCGACGGCGTCGGCGGCGAGACGTTCCACAAGAGCCTCGACGCGCTCGGGTTCCGCGGTCGCATCGTCACCTACGGCGTCGCCAGCGGCGACCCCGCGAAGGCGGACACGAAGCGCCTGCTCTTCGAGAACAAGTCCGCCATCGGCTTCCACCTCGGCCGCGCGTCGGCCCGCGACCCGAAGAGCATCTTCACGGCTATGCCGGAGCTACAGGAGCTTCTGGCGAGCGGCGACCTCGAAGTGATCGTCGGCGAACGCTTCCCGCTCGAAGACGCCGCCGACGCTCACGAGTACATCGAGGGTCGGAACTCCGTCGGAAAGGTCGTTCTCGAACCGTAACCGAGTTCAGGAGAGCCGAGGGTCATGAGCTGAGGATAGCTGCTGCGGACATCGTCGCCACGATACCGAGCAGCGCGCCGCCGACCACCGAAACGAGATCCGACGCGATGCGTACCCAGAGCAACTCGCTCAACCCGAAATGATCCGGCAGTTCGTTCGCTGCACGGACCATCGGGTACACGGAAAAGAGAACGATGGCAGCACCGGGGACGAAGGGGAGGGTAACCGTACACTCCGGCTGGTGTCTGTATTCTACCCAGTTTCGCTGTGAAAGTGGGAGCCGACGCGGACACTCGTCACCGAAGTAGCCTCCGAATCGACGATCAGTTCTCACGAACGTTCAAATAGCGAAGCGGGACCAAATCACCCGTGAGCTGACAACTGCGCCGGGTCGGGCTGCGGGTGCGCGACACGCCGACACGGTCGCTTGCTGGTGTCGCCTGTCCGCTATTACCTACTTCGCACCTTCGGGAAGCTCGAGTCCCGCGCGCCGTCCGTCCAGCACGTCGAACCGCTCCTCGCGACGTGTTTCGAGCCAGTAGAGCAGTCGCTCGGCCCACCGGAGTTTCTGCGCTTTCATCGGCTCAACCGACGGGTCGTCGAAGTCCCACCCGACGAAGCGGAGCTCGGCGGCGCCGAAGGCGTCGGCGAGGAACCCCGCTCGGTCGCCGTCGGTGAATCCGCCGTAGTTGGCGACGCCCTCGACGGGGGCCGCCTGCGTCGTCGCCAATGTCTGGTTTAGATCGAACGTCGGTACCTGTTCGCGGACGGCGGGGACGTTGTCGCCGTGGGCGTGGGCGGCGACGGGCGTTCCCTCGCGGGTCAACTCGCGAGCGGTCTCGGGGTTCTTGTCGAGGTCGGTCACCATCAGATCGACGCCGACGCCGGCGTCTCGGAGAACGTCGACCGCGGTCGACGCGGCGACGACGACGTCTGCGTCGACACCGATCCCGCGAGAAACTTCTTCACGGAGCGTGGGTGCGGCACCGACGACGACGACGGACGCTCCGTCGAGGAGCGTCGTCAGTCGCGACTCGTCGAAGGGTCGTACTAACCCGGCGAGAACGTCGCGCGCACGCTCGTCGGCGGCTCGGTCGAAGCCGAAGTCTGCGAGGATCTCCTCGTACACTGGTTGCCACTCGGGGAAGTTCACGACGACCACCCGTGAGCAATAAGATTGTATGAACCGGAGTGACACCAAGTACCCCTACCCGCGTGCCTTTCCGGCTTCCACTCGACTCGTTTTAACCCGGTTGGCATAAGTTTTCTCTTCGACTCGTAACCCATTACTTTATATTGTTTCGTCGGTCAACCGACCCAGAGCGGCGTCGACGTCGGCGGGAAGCCCGGCCTCGCTCGTCGCGAGTGCACCGAGTTCGTCGGGTGCTCCGGCGAGAAGGACGCTCGACTCGTCTCCGCCGACGACGAGCGTGACGTCGGTCACCCCAACCAACGATCGAAGCGCTTCGAGCCCGCGCTCGTCGAACCCGTCGAGTTCGAACACGCGGGCGGTACACGCGGTGGAGACCGCCTCGTCACCACCGAGACGTTCGATGTGACGCGCCGCTTCCCGAGTCGTCGTCACGTCTAATTCCTCGACGGAGATCTCGTCGCTCGTACGGACGCGATCGCGGGCGAACGCGGACCCGATGAGAGCCGCGTCGCGCGTTTCGGCGACGTCGTGCGTGCGGACGATGTGCGCGCCGCGTTCGATCGCCATCGACGTCGCAGCGAGACTGACCGGAAGCGCATCGTCGGTGTCCCGACCGGCGAGCTTTCGTAAGAAGTTCTTGCGATTGATCGAGACGAGGATGGGTTGACCGAGTCCACGGAATTCGCGGAGTCGATGGAACGTCTCTCTGTCGTCTTCGAGCGTCTTGGCTTCGCTCCAGCCGCCGAACGCCGGATCGACGATCGTCTTCTCGGTCAGTCCTTCGCGCTTCAGCGCCTCGTAGATGTCGTCGACCGCTTCGACGGCACCCGGTCGCTTCAGATCCGGCGGGCTCGCCATCTTCACGACCGCCGCGTCGCGCGCTTCGCACACTCGCGGCATCTCCGGGTCTGCGAACCCGCAGATGTCGTTGACCATGTCGAATCCGGCATCGAGTGCCGCCGCAGCGACCTCGTGATAGCGCGTCTCGATGGAGAACACCGCGTCTCCGGAGACGCTGTGGATCGTGTCGACCGCGACGTCGAGGCGGTCTAACTCCTCTTCGGCGGACAGCACGTCGAACCGCTTGTTGGCCGATTCGAGTCCGACGTCGACGATGTCTGCACCCTCCCCGATCAGTGCCGAGTCGACGTACGCGGCCGCCTCTCCGGGGTCGTCGAACACGCTGGGTTTGTACGGCGACTCGGCGCTGACGTTCAGCACGCCCATGATCCGTGGGGGGTAGTCGTCCCCGATGCCGAGTCCTGCGGCATCCACGTTTCGCATGAAAGGACGTTGGCGTGTCGCCACATAGTCGGTCCGATGTCGGTAGTTCCACTTCTCGGTGAGGGAACGCGGATCTCCGAACGGAAATGGGGCTCACGAGGTCCAGCGAAGCGAGCCCTCGACGAATTGTTGTGTCAACAGTAGAGATATACCACTCGCCATCGTCTCTCGAACTATGGAATGGACGCCCGACTGGAATCTCCGCGGCCGTATGATCGTCGCGGTTGCGCTCCTACTCGTCTTCGGGATCGTGTTCGCTGGCGTCGTCCTCGCCGTACTGGCGGGGATCGCTATCAGCTTCGGTTGGCCGGTGGTGTTGGCTCCGGTCGTCACGGCGCTCCTCTTCGTCGGAATTCTGATCGGCGACCTCGTCGGCGAGAACCGCGTCGTCCGCGAGGCGGACGCGTACGAGGCTGACGCCGAGAAACTCCCCCGTGCGCACCGCATTGCCGGACAGGTCGCACAGCAGGCCGACCTGCCGATGCCGACGATCGCAGTCGCCGCTCGTGATTCACCGGAAGCGTTCACCGTCGGATACCGCCCGTCGACGACGACGCTGGTCGTTTCGACGGGACTCCTCAAACTCCTCGACGACGACGAACTTCGTGCCGTCTTCGCCCACGAGTTCGCGCACGTCAAGAACCGCGACGCGGCGGTGATGACTGCTGCATCGCTGCCGACGGCGGTCGCTCACAGCCTCCGAGAGTGGGCCGGAGGCGACGACGGGACCGTACAGAACGGTCGGTATCGCCGGTCGTCCTCGTCGTCTCGTAACAACGCGCTCGGAATGTTGCTCGCAGCCATCGTCGCTGCCGTTGCGGGGCTGTTCGAGTTGATCGGCCGGGTACTCATCGCGACGTTCTCGCGAAGCCGTGAACTCGCGGCCGATCGTGGTGCCGTCGCGATTACCGGCGACGCAGCGTCGCTCGTGAGTGCGCTCGAAAACGTCGCGGACGAACTCGTCGAGCGTCCCTCGGTCGACCTCCGAAAGCGGACCAGCGTCTCGGCGTTCTCGGTCGTGGCTCCGACGTCGGTCTCCGAGGAGGAACCGATCATGCTCGGACCCGACGGCGATCAAGAGGCGACGTACTACAACCGAAGCCAACACTTGACTCGGCGGTTCGCGCCGTTCGTACGGACGCATCCGCCCGTCTCCGCCCGACGCGATCAGCTGATGGAACTGCAACGCCAACTCGGTTCGTGAGCCGCGGCCGATTCGGGGCGAGACACGCTCTTTTTATCTGCCGGTCGTCAACCGCGAGGTATGCCGACGGTCAGTATCGAACGTGCCGTCTCGTCGCTCGCCGCGGTCGGGACTGTCAGTTCTCTCGTGGAGTACAGGAACCGATGAACGACGTGACGAACACAGACGAAGTAGAATCGACAACGGTCCCTCGTCGACACAAGCCCGTCGTCGTCGTCGTGGAGCCCGAGACGAAGGGTAACATCGGCACCATCGCGCGGGCGATGAAAAACTTTGGACTCTCGGAACTCAAACTCGTGAACCCCCCGGAACTCCACGAAGACGACGAGGCGTACGGGTTCGCCGGGCACGCACGCGAAGACGTACTCCCGAACGCCGAGACGGTGACGTTCGACGAGATCGTCGAGAACTATCACACGATCGGTTCGACGGCGATCACGAACGAGGATAGCAGTCACCACGTCCGATACCCGTTCAAGACGCCCGTCGAAGTCAAAGAGAGTCTTCGAACCGTCGACACTCGAACGGCACTCGTGTTCGGCCGCGAGGGTCGCGGTCTCAACAACGGTGAACTCGAACAGCTCGACGAAGTCTGTTCGATTCCGGCGAGCAGCGAGTATCCCGTTTTGAATCTGGGACAGGCCGCGACCGTCTTACTGTACGAACTCCGCGAACTCACGGTCGACGAGACACAACTCCCGGACGTCGAGCGAACGCGAGCGAGCGAGGCCGATATCGAGCGGTTCTACGACTACTTCGGGGAGTTTCTCGAATACGCGGAACACCGAGATCACAAACGTACGAAAACGAATCGGATGATTCGACGGCTCGTCGGGCGCGCTCACCCGACCGACCGCGAGATCAAGACGTTGATGGGTGTGATGCGGCGGGCAAACGCCCGGTTCGAATCGGACGGGGCGCAGTTCGGAGACGAGTAGCGACCGGGCGTCTCACTCCTCGCGGCGGGCGTACATCGTCTCGGCCACCATCGACATCACGACTTCGCCGTCCTCGTTCAGCGTCTCCGTTCGACTCGTGACGACGCCGCGGTCGTCGCGTTCGGGGTCTTTTTCCAACACTTCGGTCCGGACCGAGAGGGTGTTTCCGGGGCGCACCGGACGTCGCCACCGGACGTCGTCGACGCCTTTTGCTCCGAGCGACGCCGCTTCTTCGAGGTGTTCGTCGACGAGCATCCGCATCGTCATCGACGCCGTGTGCCAACCGCTGGCGATGAGTCCGCCGTAGATACTCTCCCGAAAGGCTCGGTCGGGATCGAGATGGAAATACTGGGGATCGTACTTCGCCGCAAAGTCGAGAATTTCTGCTTCGGTTACCTCGTACTCGCCGAACTCCTCGACGTCGCCGATTGAGAGATCCTCGTAGAATATCGTCGCCATGACTATCTGTCTCCACGTGCCGTGATAATTGCGACGATACGGGTCGTCGATTCGGCGATGAGGGCTGTCGGAACGCTGATCTATGGCGTCGGAACGACCGTGCAACCCGGATCTCACCCTAACGATGGGTCCGATCCCTTCGTCCGGCCGTCGGCCTCTCGATTCTATAACCCTTATACTCGGTGAGGGGCTTTCCCCGTACATGACCGACGATGCCGCCGAGACCGGACGCACAGCTTCGGAAACGACGGACGACTCATCCGAGTCTGAGCGGGTGGACTCGACGAATCCCGAGGGAACCACGTCCGGGGAGTCGACCAGCGTGGACGCGACTGAACTCGACGACGTGGACGAGTCCGACGACGTAGACGAGTCCGTCGCCACGGACGTCATCGACCGCGTCGCCGAGTACGACGAGGAACTGGCCGAAGACGTGCGCGAGCAGGTCGTTTCCCGGCAGACCGAACTCGCGGCCGCCGAGCGCCAACTCGACGAACAGGCCGAGCGAATCGGTGAACTGGAGTCGACGGTCAAGCGCGTTCAGGCGGACTTCCAGAACTACAAGAAACGAGCCAAGAAACGACAGGACCAACTTCGAGAGCGGGCGACCGAGGACTTCGTAGAGCGAATCGTGACGGTCCGGGACAACCTCGTCCGCGCCTTAGAGCAAGACGAGAGCGGCGACATCCGCGGCGGACTGGAGTCGACGCTGGAAGAGTTCGACCGCATCCTCGAAGACGAGAACGTAGCCGTCATCGAACCCGACGCCGGGGCCGATGTCGACCCGCAGCGTCACGAAGTGATGATGCGAGTCGAGAGCGACCAACCCGGCGACACGGTCGCGGACGTGTACCAGCACGGGTACGAGATGGGCGACCGGGTCATCCGCGCGGCGCAGATCACGGTGAGCAAGAGCGACGAGGAGTGAGCGGTCAGCCGCTCGAATTGGTTTTCGTACGGGGACGGTGACCGTCCCGAATCCACGACTCGCGGTTCGATATAAAGCTCTCGAACGACGTGCGTGACGATTGAGCGAAATCGCAAGACTGCGTCGAGGTGCCTAGGACGCGACCGTCGTCTCGTCTAGTAACGTTTAACCGGCGGAAAGCGGTAATTGCGCCCAAGATGGCGAGCAACAAGATTCTGGGTATCGACCTCGGTACCACGAACAGCGCCTTCGCCGTAATGGAAGGTGGTGACCCCGAGATCATCGTCAACGGGGAAGGAGACCGAACGACGCCCTCGATCGTCGCGTTCACTGACGACGGGGAGCGCCTCGTCGGAAAACCGGCCAAGAACCAGGCCGTTCAGAACCCCGAGCACACGATCCGGTCGATCAAGCGCCACATGGGCGACTCGGACTACACCGTCGATATCGAGGGCGAGGAGTACACGCCGGAGCAGATATCGGCGATGATCCTCCAGAAGATCAAGCGCGACGCCGAAGAGTACCTCGGTGACGACGTCGAGAAGGCCGTCATCACGGTCCCCGCGTACTTCAACGACCGCCAGCGGCAGGCGACGAAGAACGCTGGGGAGATCGCCGGCTTCGAAGTCGAGCGGATCATCAACGAGCCGACGGCGGCGTCGATGGCGTACGGCCTCGACGACGACTCCAGTCAGACCGTCCTCGTGTACGACCTCGGAGGCGGGACGTTCGACGTGAGCGTCCTCGACCTCGGTGGCGGCGTCTACGAAGTCGTCGCGACGAACGGGGACAACGACCTCGGCGGCGACGACTGGGACGAGGCGATCATCGATTGGATGGCCGACGAGTTCGAGAACAACCACGGCATCGACCTCCGCGAGGACCGACAGGCCCTCCAGCGGCTGAAAGACGCCGCCGAGGAGGCGAAGATCGAACTCTCCTCGCGCAAGGAGACGAACGTCAACCTGCCGTTCATCACGGCGACGGACTCCGGTCCGGTCCACCTCGAAACGTCGCTCACCCGTGCGAAGTTCGAGAGCCTGACGCAGGACCTCATCGACCGCACGGTCGAACCGACGCGGCAGGCGCTCGCGGACGCGGGCTACGACAAGTCCGACATCGACGAGGCCATCCTCGTCGGCGGATCGACCCGGATGCCGCAGGTCCAGGATAAAGTCGAGGAACTCATCGGTAAAGAGCCGAAGAAGAACGTCAACCCCGACGAAGCCGTCGCGCTCGGTGCGGCGATTCAGGGCGGCGTCCTCGGCGGCGAAGTCGACGACATCGTCCTGCTCGACGTGACGCCTCTCAGCCTCGGGATCGAGGTCAAGGGTGGCCTGTTCGAACGCCTCATCGACAAGAACACGACGATTCCGACGGAGGAGTCGAAGATCTTCACGACCGCCGCTCCGAACCAGACCTCGGTGCAGGTCCGCGTCTTCCAGGGCGAGCGCGAGATAGCGAACGAGAACGAACTGCTCGGCGAGTTCCAGTTGACCGGCATCCCGCCGGCGCCCGCGGGAACCCCGCAGATCGAAGTCGGGTTCAACATCGACGAGAACGGTATCGTGAACGTCGAAGCCGAGGACAAGGGCTCCGGAAACGCCGAGTCGATCACGATCGAGGGCGGCGCTGGTCTCTCCGACGAGGAGGTCGAGCGGATGCAGTCGGAGGCCGAACAGCACGCCGAAGAGGACAAGGAACGACGCGAGCGCATCGAGGCCCGCAACGAGGCCGAAAGCGCCGTCCAGCGTGCCCGATCCCTGCTCGAAGAGAACGAAGAGAACATCGACGACGAACTGCACGCCGACATCGAATCGTCCGTCGACGATCTGGAGAGCACCCTCGAAGACGAGGACGCGACGACCGAAGACCTCGAAGCTGCGACCGAGGACCTCTCGAAGGAACTCCAGGAGATCGGTAAGCAGATGTACCAGCAGCAGGCCCAGGCCGGCGCGGGCGGTGCGGGTGCCGGACCGGGTGGCGCTGGCCCGGGCGGTGCCGGTCCCGGCGGAATGGGTGGCATGGGCGGCATGGGCGGCGACGGCGCTCAGTCCAACGGCGGCGGCGACGACGACGAGTACGTCGACGCAGACTTCGAAGACGTAGACGACGAGAGCGACGACGGCGACGAGTAACGTCCGTCGACGACGAGTACCGTCCGTCGACGGAGGTTCGTCAACGAACTGTACGATTCGGTCAGATCGGCTCGATCCGACCCTCTTTCGTCGCTCTTCGCTCGCGAGAGACCAACACTGACCCGGTCGGCAGCGAAGGCGGCAAGCGCGTTTTTCAAGTAGTTCGCCGAACTAGTCGGTGACAACTGATGAGCGAGGACTTCTACGACGTACTCGGGGTATCGAGGGATGCCGACGAGGACGAAATCAAGCGAGCCTACCGGAAGAAGGCTGCTCAGTACCATCCGGACGTGAGTGACGAACCGGACGCCGACGAGAAGTTCAAGAAAGTCAAGAAGGCGAAGGAGGTCCTCATGGACGACCAGAAGCGGTCGGCCTACGATCAAATGGGCCACGACCGCTTCGAGCAAGCCGAGAAGCGCGGCGGCTTCGACGGCGGTCCCGGCGGTGCCGGTCAGGGCAACCCGTTCGGTGGGATGGGTGGCAATATGGGTGGCGGCGGCTTCGAAGACATCTTCAACCAGTTCTTCGGCGGCGGCAACGGCCAAGGCGGCAGTCGACCGCGGCAGGGTCCGAACCTCCGAACCAACGTCACGCTCGATCTCGAAGACGTCTACACGGGGGTCGAAAAGCGCGTCACCATCACGCGCCCGGAACGATGTCCGGATTGTGACGGGAAGGGCCACCCGCCTGACGCCGACGTTCGGACGTGTCCGGAGTGTAACGGGCAGGGTCAGGTGACGCAGGTCCAGCAGACGCCGTTCGGACGGATGCAGCAGACCCAGACGTGTCGTCGCTGTGGCGGCGACGGGCAACTGACCGACGAGACCTGCTCGACGTGTGGTGGAGAGGGTATCGTTCGCAACGAGGCGACGCTGACCGTCGAGATTCCGGCGGGGATTCGGAACGGTCAGACCCTCCGGATGGAGCGCGAAGGCGCACCCGGCGAGAACGGCGGGCCGAACGGCGATCTCCTGATCGAGGTGCAGGTGACCGAACACGAGGACTTCGAGCGCGAGGGCGACGACCTCCGTTACAAGCGCGCCATCTCCTTCCCGCAGGCCGTCTTCGGCGACAAGATCGAGATCCCGACGATCGATGGCGACGTGACGCTCGACATCCCCTCCGGCACGCAGAGCGGAGAGACGTTCCGCCTCGGAGGAAAGGGGATGCCGCGACTCCGTCGTCGGGGGAACGGTAACCTCTTCGTGCAAGTGCAGGTGGCGACGCCGCAGGATCTCAACAAAGAGCAGAAAGAAGCGCTCAAAGCGTTCGCCGAGGCTGGCGGCGACGAAGTCGAGATCAAGGAGGGCTTCTTCGAGAAGATCAAGAACTCGCTCTGAACGCGGTCGATAACCGAAGTTCTCAGCGTTCTTTTTCGACGGTTACAGGCACTCGATCATCCGAAACGCCGCTTGTTGAATTCGAGAGCGTCCGATCGCTGGCGGACGCGATTCGTTCCTCACGCCGTGATCGGTCTACCGATCGTCCGGCAGTCAAGGATTTTCCACCACCCGGACTACGTTCGTCGCGGTTGTACACCGAGTGCGACGTAAACTGGTACGTCGATCGTTCTCGAGCTTATCGGCAAAATTTGTCACTCGACACCATGTCATGTGTACATCATGTAGTATTTGCCACTTCGTAAGATGTACATTCCACTGAAAATATCCGGACAGTAGATGGATCACACATTTTATCTGGGATATAAATCAATTATTGGCGACTATCTGGCCGAGAGATACACTTAAGTAAACACGTTGCACCGTCTCATACAACACGTGACCAATTGGCAGACGATCACTGTCCGTAACATGCGGCGTGATAGCGTTTCAACAATTATCAAAAAGCTAACAGCACGTGGGGAATTATAGTATGACTGCTGAGACGGACGGACGGAAGCACGAATCGAGCGGAAAGAACAAGCAGCGCCGTAACTTCCTCAAAGGGCTTGGGGTTACGGGTATCGCTACCCTTGCGGGGTGCTCCGGAGGAAACAACGGAAGCGGAAACAGCAGCACGAGCTCGTCGACGAGCTCCGGGGGGAGCACAAACTCCTCGACGAGTAGTAGCGGCGGGTCGAGCAGCGGCTCGTCGGACTTCGTCACGACGACCAGTGCCGACGTGAAGAATCTGGACCCGACGCAAATCAGCGACACGACGTCGTCGAAGGTGTTCGACACCGTGTACGAGGCGCTGGTCGCCGTCGACTTCGACGGCAAGGTGCAGCCGGTGCTCGCGAAGTCGGTCGACCAGAAGGGTGATCTCTCGTTCCGTGCGACACTCAATCAGGGCGTCACGTTCCACGACGGCTCGAAGTTCACCGCCGACGACGTGAAAGCCAGTTTCGATCGGTACAAGGGCACGCCGCGCGAGTCCGACGTCTACGACTGGTACGATTCCTCGTCGGTCGTCGACGACCACACGATCGACATCAAGCTGAGCAAGAAGTACGCGCCGTTCAAAACGTCGCTGTCGGGCGTTCCGATCGTTCCGAAAGAAGCCAAGTCCGGGAGTCTGGACCTGACGAAAAAGCCGATCGGAACCGGTCCCTTCCAATACGTCAAGCACGAACCTGACAAGCTGTTCCGGATCAAGCGGTACGACAACTACTGGCAGAAAGACAAGCTCCCGAAATCCGGCTTCCCGGACACGGTGACGTTCCGCGTCATCACAGATCAGTCCGAGCAGCTCAACGCGCTCAAGAGCGGCGACGTCGACTTCATCAACGACCCGCCGGCCACGAGTATCGCGAAGCTGAAGAAGAACTCCAAGTACACGGTTACCCAACACGTCGCGGGTGGGTACGACATGCTCATCCTCCCGATGCACCAGAAGCCGTTCGACAACGTGAACATCCGTCGCGGCGTCCTCCGGCTGGTCCCGCGCGAGGCGATCGTGAAGTCCGTGTACAACGGACAGGCGCAACCTGCGTACACGCCGTTCTCGCCGCTCGTCAAGCAGTACGTCTCCCAGTCGCTCCGCGACGAGATCAAACAGAAGCACGCGGGGTACGACCAGAAGAAGGGAACCGCACTGCTCAAGAAGGGGTTCAGCGAGGCGGGCATCTCGAAACCGTACAAGACGAAGATCTTCGCGAACCAGAACCCACAGCGCGTCAAGTGGTGTCAGCTCATCAAAGAGAGCCTGGAGCAGACGGGCTACTTCAAGATCGAGATCCAGACCTTCGAGTGGAACACCTACCTGAAGAAGATCGACGCAGCGGACTCCGCATCGATCAACGCGATGATCGCGCTCGGCTGGTCTGCGGGCTGGGACCCAGACGACTACGTCCACAACCTCTTCACGAAGAAGCAGTACACGCCGGCGTGCTGTAACATCAACCACTACTACAACTCGAAAGTCGACGACCTGATCAACCAGGGTCTCACGACGTTCGACAAGTCGAAGCGCAAGGACATCTACGCGAAAATCGCAAAGATCTTGGCACAGGACGTACCGATGGCGTTCATCGAGTTCCAGACGGCTTCGGACGCGATGAACGCGTCCAGAGTCAAGGACTGGAAGACGTACCCGATCGACGGCGGGGAGTACAACCCGATCGCGATGCCGTACGCCGACCAGTACGTCAAGCTGAACAAGTAGCCAACCAACCCGTTAACCCCCACTCTTTGACACGATGCCACTCGGACGATACATACTAAAACGAATACTCGTCACGATCGTCGTGCTGTTCGGGGTTTCGGTGTTGACCTTCTCGATGGTCCAGTTTCTCCCCGGAAACGCCGTCGACTATATCCTTCAGTTCCAGAAGGCATCACCGCAACTCAAACAGCAGTTATACGCTCAGTATCATCTAAATGACCCCATCTGGCAGCAGTACCTCTACTGGCTGAACGACGCCTTACACCTCAACTTCGGGGAGTCGCTCATCTCGAACCGCGTCGTCACGAAGGCCATCCTCTACCGACTGCCGAACACGGTCGCGCTCGGTCTGTTCGGATTCCTCATCGCGGTCGTCATCGGCATTCCGGCCGGTGTCGTCGCGGCGGTTCGGAAGGGCGAACTCGCGGACGAAGTGAGTCGCGTCGGTGCGTTGCTCGGGATCGCGACGCCGAACTTCTGGCTGGGGCTCATCCTCCTGCTGGTGTTCAGCGTCTGGCTCGGCTGGTTCCACACGATTCCACCGGCCGACAAGGGCATACTGAGTCCCGCGATGCTTCACTTCCTGATCCTGCCGGCGATCACCCTCGGGACCGCCTCCGCGGCGTTGCTGATGCGCCTGATGCGGTCGTCGATGCTCGAACAGATCAACAAAGACCACGTGCGGACGGCGCGGGCCAAGGGACTCTCGGAACGCACCGTCATCCGAAAGCACGTGCTCCGCAACTCGCTCATCGCGGTGGTGACGGTCGCAGCGCTTCAGGTTGCGTTCCTCGTCGACGGTGCGGTCGTCGTCGAGCAGGTGTTCTCGTGGCCGGGACTCGGCCGACTCCTCGTCACCGCGATTACGCAACGTGACTTCCCGATCATCCAAGCGACGGTCCTGTTTATCGCGACGATGATCGTGCTCGCAAACCTGGTCGCGGACCTCCTCTACTCGGTCCTCGACCCCAGAATTAGATATTAAAAAATGAGTGACAGACGTACGATCAATATCACACAAACGCAAACTCGTGGTCGGATTCGTATCGAAGGATTCGATGCATCGGCGGTCCAGGATCGTAAGCAGTTCGTGGACTGGGAAGACGTCACCGGACCGAGCAAAGGCCGGTGGGACCTCGCGTGGGCGCGATTCAAACGCAACCGAACGGCACTGGTCGGCATCGCGATCATCGGGATCATGGCCGTGCTGACCGTGTTCGCCCAACCGATCAAGATCCACGGGGTTACCGTCCAACCGATCGCCATTACACCGCACAGCCCGTTCGCGTCGTCGTTCAGCGCGCTCAATCAACCGCCGTCGATATCGCACCCGTTCGGGACCGACTGGTCCGGGAAGGACATCTTCTCGCGCGTCATCTACGGCGCTCGGTACAGTCTCAGTATCGGTGTGATCGCGGTCTCTCTCGCCCTTCTCATCGGTGTTCCGCTGGGCGGTATCGCAGGCTACTTCGGCGGGTGGATCGAGGAGCTAATCATGCGAATCGTTGACGTGCTCTACGCGTTCCCGTTTCTCGTGCTCGCGATCGCGATCATCGCCGTCTTCGGTCCCGGGTACTGGAAAATGATCGGAGCGCTCGTGCTCGTCTCGTGGATCTCCTACACCCGTCTGATCCGGGCGGAGATCCTCAGCGTGAAAGAAAACGAGTACGTGCTGGCGGCGAAGGCGCTGGGCGCCAGCGATCGCTCGATCATCTTCAGACACATCATCCCGAACGCCATCGCACCGGTCATCGTGCAGGCGACGCTCGGGATCGGGACGGTCGTCCTGTCGGCGGCGGCACTCTCCTTCCTCGGTCTCGGCCTTCAGGCGGGGACGCCGGAGTGGGGGACGATGCTCTCGCACGGCCGTGACACTCTCTCGCAGGGACAGTGGTGGATCACCGTGTTCCCCGGACTCGCCATCTTCCTGTTCGTCCTCTCGATCAACCTCGTCGGTGACGGCGTTCGCGACGCGCTCGACCCACAGGGTGAGACGAACACAGCGAGGGAACGCTGATGGCGCTGCTCGAAGTCGACGACCTTCACACGTACTTCTACACGGACGAAGGCGTGGTCAAGGCGTCAAACGGTGTCTCGTACTGTATCCAGTCGGGAGAGAAAGTCGCTATCGTCGGCGAATCCGGCGCAGGGAAGAGCGTCTCTAGCCTCTCGGTGATGGGACTGATCGACTCCCCGGGCCGGATCGTATCCGGAGAGATCCGGTTCAGAAGCCTCGGTGCCGTCGAGGAGTTCGCGGAAGCGTTCCCCGACCGCACGGCGGACACGACGGAAGGCGAAACACCGTCGGAGGACGACTTCGTCGTCATCGAAGGTCGTCAGGGAAACGGCATCACCGAGGGCTACGTCGACCTCGTTCGGACGCCGCGGAACGCGATGCGTCGCATTCGCGGCAACCGGATCTCGATGATCTTCCAGGATCCGCTCACGGCGTTGAACCCGGTGTACACCGTCGGCGCACAGATCATCGAAGCCATTCAGGCGCACGAAGACGTGAACGATCGGATGGCCCGCGAGCGGACGATCGAACTCCTCGACCGCGTCGGCATCCCGGACGCCGACGAACGGGTCGACCAGTTCCCACACGAGTTCTCCGGCGGGATGCAACAGCGCGCCGTCATCGCGATGGCGCTGTCGTGCGATCCGGAACTCATCATCGCCGACGAGCCGACGACGGCGCTCGACGTCACGATCGAGGCCCAGATCCTCGAACTGCTCGACGACCTCACGAAGGACACGAACACCTCCATCCAACTCATCACGCACGACCTCGGCGTCGTCGCCGGACTCTGCGACCGCGTGATGGTGATGTACGCCGGAAAGCCGGTGGAAAAGGCACCGATCACGGATCTGTATTACGACCCGAAACATCCCTACACGGTCGGACTGATGAGTTCGATTCCCCGGATCGGTGCGACGAAGGAGAAACTCGACACCATTCCCGGAACGATGCCGGACCTCGTGCAGACACCGCCCGGATGTAGTTTCCACCCGCGGTGTCCGTACGCCGAGGAAGTCTGTACTCAGAAAGAACCGCCGCTGATGAACGTCGAGACGGGAGACCCCGCCGACGACTCGCGTCTCGAAGAACACGCTGCGTCCTGCCTGGCTTACTCCGGCGACCTGCAGGGCGAGTTGACCTACGAGATCATTGTACAGGAGAAGACCCAGTGAGCCAAAGCCACACACAGATCTCGCGAAGCGAGCGAGACGAAGTCATTCGAACGGAAGGCCTGACGAAACACTACACGACGGACGAGGGGTTCGTCGACCGCCTACTCGGTGACAACGACATCGTCCAGGCGCTCGACGGAGCCGACCTCGAGATCCGAGAAGGAGAGACGCTCGGTCTCGTCGGCGAATCCGGCTGCGGAAAGTCGACGCTCGGACGGACGCTCACCAAGCTTCAAGAACCGACCGACGGCCACATCTACTATCGCGGCGAGGACATCACGAACCTCTCCGGGAGCGAGATGCGCGAGTACCGGACGAAGATCCAGTACATCTTCCAGAACCCGTTCGCGTCGCTGAACCCTCGGCTGACGGTGAGCGACATCGTCGGCGAGGCGCTCGGAATCCACGGCCTCTACTCGGGTGCAGAACGCGAGGAGCGCGTTCAGGAACTACTCGAACGCGTCGGTCTCCAAGCGAGCCACGCCAACCGCTACCCACACGAGTTCAGTGGCGGTCAGCGTCAACGGATCGGAATCGCCCGCGCACTCGCGGTCGACCCGGAGTTCATCGTGTGCGACGAACCAGTCTCCGCACTCGACGTGAGCGTTCAAGCGAAAATCCTGAACTTGCTCGAAGACCTGCAGGACGAACTCGACCTCTCGTATCTGTTCATCGCGCACGACCTCGGCGTCGTCGAGCACATCGCCGACCGTATCGCGGTGATGTATCTCGGAGAGATCGTCGAGATCGGAACGACCGAGGAGGTGTTCAGTCCGCCGTACCACCCGTACACCTACGCGCTCTTGTCTGCGATTCCGGAACCGGACCCGTTGTGGCAGGGCAACCGCGTCATCCTCGAAGGGACTCCCCCATCGCCGATCACGCCGCCGAGCGGCTGTAAGTTCCACACGCGGTGTCCGGTCGCGCAGGCCGACTGTGGTGAGTGGGACACGCACCCGTCGCTCGAATCGGTAAGCGACACCCACGCCATCGGGTGTCCGTACAACGAACTCGTCGAATCGGAACTGATCTCGGAGCACTGATCCCGAAGTACTGAGACAGACAGCACAGAATGCCCTCCGCTCGCTTCTCGTCCAAAGTCGTCGCTGTACTGTTTGTGTTCGCGCTCCTCCTCGTCACCGTTCAACTGGCCTTCACTGCCGTCGGTACCACCGCCGGAGCGCACTGGGGCGATCCGGTCACCGTCGCGACGACGAGCGGTTCCGTGACGTCGCTTTCGACGGCTGGCGGCGACGACGGAGCCGTCGTCGCGTGGATCGTCGACACCGGCGACCGCTGGCGGGTCGAAGTCGCGAACGTCTCCCTCGACGGTGGAAGCGCCACGGTCGAGTCCCCGCGAACTGTGGCGTCGTCGTCGACCGAACTCGACGGGGTCGACGTCGCCGTCGACGGGAACCGACGTGCGATCGTCTGGAAAGTCCACGATACCAACCGAATCCGGCTTCGAACGGAGGGACGGACGCGGACGATTTCGTCGGCGCTCCGTACCCGCTCACCATCGGTCGCGTTCGTCGACGGGAGACCCGTCTCCGCGTGGATCGCGTACCGAAACGCGTCGTTCGACCTGCGTACGACGAGCGGTGGGACCAAGCGGTGGATCGCCGCCGATCCCGGCGGCGTCGGTTCGCCGACGGTCGTTGGCGGACCGAACGGCGGACGCATCGTCTGGCGCGAGGGCTCGAACTGGACCGCCGAGACCATCCCCCTCAATGTCGACGACGCCGGTCACGTGTCGCTGGGTAAACGCCGGTCGCTCGGCGAAGCCTACGCCGCCGGTGGGTTCGGAACGTCGGTCGCCGGAGCCATCGACGCGGCCGGATCGAACGGCCGGGTTAGGGCGGTCTGGACCAACCAACGGATCGTCACGGCGGCAACGGTCGAGGGCCGGAACGCGACCGATCCCGTCACGTTCGGTCCGGGACAGCAACCGCGTATCGCCGCGCGAGACGACCAGTGGATCGCGGCGTGGCTGATCGAGACGAAAAACCGGGGCTACGACCTACAGTATCGTACGAACGGCGGTACGACCGAACGGGCCGTCAGCCTCCCCGGCAACTCGCTCTACCCCTCGCCCGTCTTCGGACCGTCTGCCGGATTAGTCTGGACCGAGAACACCGGTAGCCACACCGACGTCCTCGTGAGCGCGTACCGACCGCACGAGACCGCCAGCGTGATTCGACGACTCGGTTCGTCCCCGGAACGGCTCGGGTTCGTGACGCTGGCGGCGAGCGTCGTCGGTGCCGTCACGCTGCCGATGATGCCGTGGGTCGACGCCTCGTTCGTCGGGGCGTTCTTGCTCACTACCCGGTACCGTGTCCGGGTTCCTCTTCGGCGTCGCCGCTCGCATCGTCGCGACGTCTCGCGCGGAACTCCGAGCGCGCGCCATGGATCTGCCGTCGTGGGCTTGGATCGCGGTTTTCGTCGCCGTCGAGACCGGTCTCCTGAGTCTGGCGCTCCCCGGCATGAACGTCATCGAGTTCGCTCACCCGCTCGTCGCGAGCGGTATCGCCGTCGTCGTCGCGGCGTTCGCGCGCATCTGGATACCGGAGTCGATGTCGGGATTCTGGAAGCCCATCGCACTGTTCGCCTACGTCCAGACGGCCGTCCTCTGGGTGATCGCGCTCCCGGGATACCTCTAGCGACCTTTAAGCCCCCGAGTGGGTAAGTAGGGATGATGCGTCGTATCTACGAGTCCGACGCGCTCCACCGCGACGATACGGATGCGTTCTCCCCGAGGGAAGAGGAGATGGCACGAACCGGCACTCGCAGTATCAATTGGGGGGCGGCGAGCCACGCACTCATGCCGAACGCCGTTCGCCGACGAGCGATCGAAGTGACCGTCGAGACGGACAAGGACGTCTACCGCCGCGACGAGGAGGTCCTCATCCGCGTGATGTTCCGAAACAAACTGCCGCTGCCCGTGTCGCTGCCGGTTCCGACGCAACTCCGGTGGACTTGGAGCGTCGGCGGAGTCGAAGCGGCGTCCGCAGTCGGGGAGCGTGTCCCGCAGGAACCCGCGCTGTTCCGATTCGAACGCGGCCAGCGCCGCGTGTTCCACCGCCAATGGTCCCAGCGGATTCGAGAAGACGACCAAACGTGGACGCCGGCCGAACCCGGCGACCACGAGATCGTGGCGTGGATCGCGACCGACCCGGTGCGAGACGACCTCCGAGCGCAGACGACGATTCGAATCGAGCCCTGACCGATCCTCGATCGGTCTCCGACCTCGGGCACTCGATGTGAGCAATCGAGGTACACTGACCCAGCGCTTTTCACGACAGTCCCGAAGGGAGAGCCATGGAACTGGAGCACGAGTCGTTGCTGCGAGAACTCGCGGACGCACACGGTCCCGCCGGATTCGAAGACGCCGTCGGCGACATCGTCGAACGGGAACTCGGCGAGACGACCGACCACGTTACGCGAGACGCGATGGGCAACGTCGTCGGGACGGTCGAAGGCGACGCTGACGCCGACTACGAGGTGCTCGTCGCGGCGCACATGGACGAGATCGGCTTCATGGTCCGTCACATCGACGATGGGGGCTTCCTGTGGCTCGACTCGCTCGGCGGCTGGAACGCAGAGATTCTGCGCGCACAGCGCGTCGTCGTCCACACGGACGACGGGCCGCTTCCCGGCATCATCGGGGCCGAACCGGCACACACGCGCGACCGAGACGACGGACAGACGATGGACGAGACTGTCGTCTACGTCGGCTACGAGGCAGACGAGGTCCGCGACCGAGTCGCCGTCGGCGATACGGTGACGCTCGACAGTTCGACCCGTCGGCTGGGCGACTGCGTGACCGGGAAAGCGCTCGACGACCGCGTCGGCGTGTTCGCGATGCTGGAAGCCGCCCGTCGCGTCGAGCCGTCGGTGACGGTCCACTTCGCCGGATCGGTCCAAGAGGAGTTGGGACTTCGCGGTGCGACGGCCCTCGCTGCCGACTACGAACCCGACCTGGCCATCGCGCTCGACGGAACGCTCGAACGGTCCGTTCCGCGAACACCGCCCGCAGACGCGATGACGAAACTCGGCGACGGCGTCGGTATCAAAGCGAAGGACTCCACCGTGATACCGAGTCCGCGGGTGCGCAAGGCGTTCACGAGGCTCGCCGACGAGCGCGAGATTCCGTATCAGACCGAGGTCGCCCGCAACATCGGCACGGACACCGGCGCGCTCCAGTCGGCGGCGGGCGCGACCCACGCCGCGGCGCTCTCGGTTCCCGTGAGGCACCACCACTCGAACACCGAGTGTGCACACGTCGGCGACGTGCGAGCGACGGTCGATCTGCTAACGGCGATTTTGAGCGCGACCGATGGCGAGTGGCCGGTCGCGTGACTCGGTACTCCCACCTGCCACGAGTCACAACTTCCGTTCCCACGTCGTACGCTCGTGAAATTCATCGGCGCTTCGGGCGGCGTCTACCGCGTCGACGACCTCCCATTCGAGCGTGCGACGAAGGTTCTCGACATCGGACTCGTCCAAGGGATCGCCGCATCCGAACGAGTGGACGGCGTCGACGGGGCGGCCGTCGCGGGCGCGACGCTCAAACCGGACGAGCAGACGGGGCGAGCGTGATCGACGGGGGAGCGGCGGGATCGTGTGGCGCGATTCTCCGTCGGTCGGCGTCGCGAGAGTGGCAACTGGCTGGGGACGTCCCTTCGAGCGTCCACTCGATCACGGCGACGGAGCGATCGGCGCTCCGATGGCGACCGCCGTGAGCGGTCGCATTACTCGGCCAACCACTCCACCCAGCGTCCGTGTTGTTGATACTTCGCGAGTCGCGTTCGACGGAGTTCCCCGTCGACGACGGCGAAGTGATCCAAGTACATCGCTTCCTCGTCGCGGACACTGTCGTCGCCGGTGAGCCAGTGGAGGGGTCGCTCCCCCCCGATTTCTCGGACGGTCCGCTCGAATCGCTCGCGGGCGTCGTCGTCGAACTGATACCGGACCTGCGTGTCGAACAGACAGACGGGCGTCTCCCGTGGAGTCTCCGCGAGGACTTCCGGGAGTAGTTCTACGGCGTCGCCCTCGACGAGTCGTGGTGGGTCGGTGCGCGCGACGGCGACGACCCGACGAAGCAGTTCGTGGCGGTCGACGTGCTCGGGCCAGACGAGCGCCCGAAGCCAGTTCACGTCGGCGTCGCCGGTCACGTCGAGCGGGTTCAGGTCGATCCCGACGCGCGATGCGACCGCCGGGAACGTCTCGGGAAGCGGCGGCGTCCGGTCACCTCGGAGTTCGGAGTCGATGGTGGCGCGGGCCGCTCCGTCGGCCGCGAATCCCTCGCGGGGACCGTACCGTCGACCGTCACCGTACTCGAACGTGTAACGGTCCCAGATCAGGTTGAGCCCGGCGCTCGGGCCGACTTCGACGAGCGCCAGCGGCCGACGGTCGACGGCGCGGGAGACGTATTCGAACGCGGGTAGCAGTGCGGCGGTTCGTCGAACGGCGTTCGTCTGCGTGCGGCGGACGGCGACGATGTCGCGGATCTCGTCTCCGCGTTCGAGGCAGAACGACCGGAAGTCGGGAACCGGATCGGCGTCGGTCGGGCCGATGGCGTCCTCGCCGACGACGGAGGGGTAGAACCGGGCGATCGGGTGCTCGACGCCTGAGAGGAGTAAGTAGTGTGCGGCCGCGAGGAGGAGGTGCGGCGGTGAGCGATCGGTCGGGGTGGCGGCCGCGAGGCCGAGTAGGTCGGGATCGTCGGCGACGCCTTCGGCCAGTCGTGCGTAGAGCGGCGAGGTGTCCGGGCACCACGCGGCGAAGTTCTGAAACGCGTCCGCGAGTGGCATACGCGGGCTACGCGAAGTACGGGATAAGTGACGTCGATTCGTCCGGCGAACCGATACATTCGTCCGGCGAACAGGTACTTCCGCTCCGATACCGAATAGGAGACCCGATGTCTTACACCAAAGCGAACTACCGCGACGTCGACCCCGTCGGCGACGGGATGTACTTCCTCCGCGACGAACTCGACGCCGAGACGATCGGCCTGACCGTACTCGACTGCGAGGCCGGCTGGGAGGGGAAAGAACACGACCACGAAGAGCAGAACCACGAGGAGATCTACTATCTCGTAGAAGGGCGCGCGACAGTCGCGGTCGACGGCGACGACGTCGACCTCACCCCCGGCGACGCCCTCCGCATCTCGCCCGATGCGGATCGACTGATCAAGAACGGGAACCAGCCGAGCACGTTCGTCCTCGTCGGCGCACCGTAACTTCGCTCTGCTCTCTTCCTCGTCGTCGGGCTACAGCGGGAGGAACGTCAATCCGAGTGCGATGAGCACGCCGCTCCCGACGAGGACGACGACGCAGTAGCCCATGATGTCCCGAACGGAGAGTCCGCTGATCGCCAGCAGCGGGATGGCCCAGAACGGCTGGATCATGTTGGTCCAGGCGTCACCCCACGCGGCGGCCATGGAGACGCGGGCGACGCTCGTTCCGCTCGCCTGCGCGGCCTTCACGAGCGTCTCGCCGACGACGGCCCACTCGCCGCCGCCGCTCGGGACGAAGACGTTGACGATCCCGGCCGTGAGAAACGCCATCGCCGGGAGCGCGCCGTGTGGGGCGACGGCGACGAGTCCGTTCGCGACTTGCATCGCGAGGCTGGTCGCGCCGTCCGGGTGGTAGCTCATGATTCCCATGATGCCCGCGTAGAACGGGAACTGCAGGATGATCCCCCAGACGTTCTCGACGGCTTCTTTCATCACTTCGATGTACGCTGCGGGCGTCCGGTGGAGGACGAGTCCCAGCGAGAGGAAGCTGAAGTTGACGATGTTCAGCCCGAGGTTGTTCCACGGCATCACGCCGTCTTTCACCGCCGCGAACGCGAAGTAGAGGCCGACGGCGATCAGTCCGACGACGCCGACGAAGACGCCGAGGAACGCCGAGTGTTCGATCTGTTCGGCCAGCGTCGCTCCTCCGGTCGCCGTCGCCCCGACCGTCGCGGTCGCCTCTGCACCCGACCCGTCCGCCCGAACCGCGTCGAGTTCGTCGGGGTCGAGCGGGCGCTTCCGGTCGTCGTCGCTCGGGTACATCAGCGCGAACGCGAGCGGCAGGAAGACGAAGCCGACGACGACGACGAGTGCGAGGTTCATCACCGTGAAGATGGTCTGTCCGGTCGGAATCGTCGAGCCGAGTACACCGTCGGCGATCAGGAAGTTCCCACTCTTGGCCGTCGAGTTCATCAACAGCGGGATCGATCCCGCGAGTCCGCCGTGCCACACCAGAAAGCCGGAGTACGCACCGGCGACGACGATGGGAAAGTCGATGCCACGGATCTGTCCCGCCACCTTGCGGGCGAAGATTGCGCCGACGACGAGTCCCAGCCCCCAGTGGACGAACGAGGCCGCCGCGGCCACCGCAGGAACCAGCGCCGCCGCCCTCCGCTCGGTCGATGGGACGCGAGCGAGCGCTGAGAGCAATCGGTCGACGGCGTCGGCCTGCGCCAGCGCGTACCCCGTCATCAGGATGAGCGTCATCTGCATCGCAAAGGAAAGCAGGTTCCAGAACCCGCCGTACCAGCCGTCGACGAGGAGGTTCGCAGCGTGGCCGAGGTAGCCCGCGCCGCCGGTGTCGACGGCGACGAACGCCCAAACGTAGGCGACGATCGACAGGAGGATCGCGAACAGAAACGCGTCCGGGAGATACTGTTCGACGAGTTTCGAACTCACTGCTGCACTTCTTCTGACAATATTTGTCATGTTCTTTAGTCACGTTATCGGTATCCTGACTTAGTCGTTTTCCCGAACGCAAGCGGTTTCCCGCTCGCGGCGAGTGCGTCAGGTATGGACACGCTCTCCGACCTCGTCAAAGCCTGCGAGGGCGACGATCCGGCGCTCCGCGCACCGCCGCGGTCGTATTCGGCCCGCGAGTTCCGGATAACCGTCTATAAGACCGGCAACTTCCTCCGGCACTGCGGCGTCGGGGCCGCCGCCCGTGTCGTCGTCGCCGACGACCCGACTCCCGAGGCCGTCTTCGCCTTCTACGGGGCCGCCCTACTCGGCGGAACCGTCGCCTTCGGTCCGGTGACCGGGGACATCGACGCACGGGCGCTGATCGCGCCGACGGCGCGACTCGACGGCGTCACGCTCCCACCGGGCGGCCGATACGTCGGCTACGGCGACCCGCCGGACGATCCGAGCCACGCCTTCTTCGAGCGCGACGTCTGGAGCGAGAACCCCACGTTCCCGCCGTCGACGGTCGAACCGGACGAGGCGGTCTTCGTCGACGGGAGTGACGAGAACGACGAACGGACCGAGTACACCCACGCCGACGTGCTCGCGATGGCCAGGTCCGCCGCCGCCGAACTTCCGAACGAGGCGACCGTAGCCGTCCGCGCGTCGCTCGCCGACGTGCGGACCGTCGCCGCCGGACTGATGGCACCACTCCTCGTCGACGGGTCCGTCTACTTCCCCACCGAGGGGACCGCTTCCGCCGCCACCGACACCGAAGTCGACGTCGACGCTGACGACCTCGTCGGCGACGTAGCGGTGACCGACGGCCGTGACGCCCCCGAATCGCGGACGATTTCGGTCGACGAGGTAGCGAACCCGCGTCGATGAGTCGGTGGGGATTCAGTCGTCGGCGACTCGCCGACAGGTTCTACTACGGGTGGGTGATCGCAGTCTCGTGTCTGCTCGTCGCGCTCGTGGTCTTCGGCACGACCTACTCGTTCAGCGTCTTCTTCGACCAGATGCTCGGTTCGTTCGACGCTTCGCGGGTCCGTCTCTCGCTGGTCTTCGGGATTCAGACGGTCGTCCTCTACGTCGGCGCGACGGTCGCCGGTCGCGTCGTCGACCGCTACGGCCCCCGTCGGATGCTCCTCCTCGGCGGGGCGCTGCTCGTCTCGGGACTCCTCGCGACGAGTCGCGTCCACACCTTCGCTGGTCTCGTCGTCGCCTACGGTCTCGTGGCCGCACTCGGACTCGCGATTCTCTACGTCATCGGCTACGCCACCGTCCCGGTGTGGTTCGGGCGGCGTCGCGGCGTCGCCAACGGACTCGCCACGTCCGGTCTCGGCGTCGGATTGGTCGTCGTCCCCGCCGGTGCGGCCGCGCTCACTTCGTGGCTCGGGTGGCGGACCGCCTTCGTCGCGCTCGCCTGTGGGCTGGCGGTCGTTCTCCTCGCCTCGGTCGCCGTGTTCGCCGACCGACCCGCCGATGTCGGTGCCGACGCCTCCGTCGAGTTTCCCGGCCGTGCGCAGGTCCGGAGCGACGGAGAGGGGGACGTCCGCGAGGGCCGTGTCGGGTCGCCGACCGCGAACGTCCGATCGACCATCCTCTCGCCGTCGTTCCTCCTCGTCCTCCTCGGGTGGTGTTGCGTCTACGCGACGCTGTACGCCGTGTTGAGCCACGCGGTCCCGTACGCCACGTCGCTCGGTCTCTCTCGATCGGTCGGTGTCGCCGTCATCGCCCTCGTCGGTCTCTCGACGAGCGTCGCCCGGATCGGCTTCGGTCTGCTCTCCGACCGGGTTGGCCGCGTCCGCCTGTTCGTCGCCTGTTCGACCGTGATGGGCGCGTCGCTCGTCCTCCTCTCCGGCGCGAATCGGTCGCTCACCCTGTTCGGCTTGGCGGTCGTCTTCGGTGCGGGGTACGGCGGCAACGGCGCGCTGCTCTCCCCGTTGGTCGCCGATCTCTTCGGCAACGACGATCTGAACACGCTCTACGGGACGATGTCGCTCTCGTTCGCCGTCGCGGGACTCTGTACCCCGCCGCTGCTCGACGTCGCCTTCGCCCGGTTCGGGACGTACCGCCCGGCGCTCCTCGTCGTCGGGCTCGTCGGCGTCGTCGGTGCGGTCGCCGTCGCGCTCGGCGGACGACTGGCCGATGGATAGCTGATCCCGACCTCCGACCGTGGGAACGACTGCCGCACACACGCAACGACTTTACCGGGATCAGGCGACGGTCGTGATATGCCCGGAACGACCTTCCTGCGTGGTGATCGCGTGACTCTCCGGACGGTGGAACGCGACGACGCAGAGTTCGTCCAGCGCGGTCACAACGACCCCGACGTTCGCGTCCCGCTCGGGATGACCGCCCCGAAGAACTGTTCACAGATCGAGGACTTCGTCGAGAATGACATTGAAGGCGACGACAGTATCAACCTCCTCGTCTGCCTCGACGACGAACCGATGGGAGCGGTGACCGTTCTGAATCGCCACTACGACCGTCCGATGCTCGCCTACTGGTTGCTCCCCGAGTACCACGGAGAAGGCTACGCCACCGAAGCGGTCGGTCTCCTCGTCGACTACGTCTTCGAGTCGTTCGACAAGCACGGCCTGCAGGCCCACGCGTTCGCCTTCAACGAGGGCTCGCGCGGCGTCCTCGAACGGCTCGGTTTCACCGAGGAGGGTCGACTCCGAGAGGACCGCTTCGTCGGCGGTCGATACGTCGACACGGTCCTCTACGGGTTGCTCCGACGGGAATGGGCTGAGGGGCGAGAATAGGTGAGAGAGACGGTCAGACGACGCTGATCGATCCGACTACTTCGCTTCTCGAACCTCGTCTAACGCGTCGGGGTTCTCGATGCTACTCATGTCTCCCAGATCCTCGTCGCGGTAGATCGAGGCGATGGCGCGGCGAATGATCTTTCCGGACTGGGTCTTCGGGAACTCGTCGACGAACAGCACCTCGCGCGGGCGGAACGGCTTGCCGAGTTCCTCGCCGACGACGGCTCGGAGTTCTTCGCGCAGGTCGTCGCTCCCCTCGTACCCGTCTTCGAGGACGACGTAGGCGACGACGGCGGTGCCGGTGGTGTCGTCGGGGACGCCGACGGCGGCGGCCTGATTCACCGATTCGTGTTCGATGAGCGCGCCCTCGACCTCGGCGGGGCCGACCTTCCGACCGGCCACGTTGAGCGCGTCGTCGGCGCGACCGTGCAGGAACCAGAACCCGTCCTCGTCCTTCTGTGCCCAGTCGCCGTGGTCCCAGAGCGGCGGGTCCCGGAACGTCGACCAGTACTCCTCTACGTATCTGTCGTCACCGGCCCAGAGGCTCTTCGTCATCGACGGACAGGAGTCGCGAGCGACGAGGAAGCCGCGTTCGTGCGTGTCGGCGATGCTCTCACCCTGTGCGTTCACGATGTCGATGGCCATCCCGAGACCCGGTCCGCCGAGCGTGCAGGGTTTGAGCGACTGTATCGGCATCGGCATGAGGAAACAGCCGCAGATCTCGGTGCCGCCGGAGATGTTCATGATCGGTGCCGTCTCGTTGCCGACGTGCTCGTAGAACCACATCCACGACTCGGGGTCCCACGGTTCGCCGGTCGACCCGAGCAGGCGGAGCGAGGAGAGATCGTAGTCTCCCACCCACTCGTCGCCGTACTTGCGGAGCGCCCGGATGGCCGTCGGCGAGATGCCGAACACCGAGAGCCTGTGGCGGTCGATCATCCGCCAGAAGCGATCCGGTTCGGGGTGGTCGGGCGCGCCCTCGTACATGAAGATGGTGCCGCCGAAGGTGTGGTTGCCGATGAGCGTCCACGGCCCCATCATCCACCCGATGTCCGACACCCAGAAGAAGCGGTCGGCGGGCTTGTGATCGAAGCCGAAATAGATCTCTTTGGCCGTCTGGAGTTGAATCCCGGCGTGAGTGTGGACGATCCCTTTCGGCTTTCCGGTCGTTCCGGACGAGTAGAGCAGCATCGACTCCGCGTCCGACGGCAGTTCTTTCGTCCGATACGAATCGTTCTGCGTCTCGACGGCGTCGTCCCACCACTCGTCGCGGTCGTTCAGATCGAGATCGCTTCCGAATCGGTCGAAGAGGACGACGTGCTCGACGCAACCCGCCTGTTCGATGGCCTCGTCGGCGGCACCTTTCAGCGTCACCTCGTTGCCGCGGCGGTAGAAGCCGTCGCCGGTGAAGAGCACTGAACACTCGGGGTCTTCGAGTCGCGTCGCCGTCGCGTCGACGCCGAATCCCGAGAAGATGGGGACGGCGATAGCACCGACCTTGAAACAGCCGTAGAGGATCGAGATGACCTCCGGAACCATCGGCATGTAGAGCGCCACCGTGTCGCCGGTGTCGATGCCGACCGACTCGAGGTAGTTCGCGACCTTGTTGGCCTGCCGGTAGAGTTCGTGGTACGTGACCTCTCGGACTTCGCCGGGTTCGCCCTCCCAGATGCAGGCGACTTTGTTCCGAGTCTCGCTGTCGACCGCCGCGTGTCGGTCGAGCGTGTTGTGAGCCACGTTGATCCGACCGCCGGGGTACCAGTCGGTGAACTGCGGACCGTCGGTGTCGTCACGGACCTCGTCGTACTTCTCGTACCACTCGATGCCGAGGTAGTCCGGCAGTGTGTCCCAGAACCAGTCGACCTCGCCGCAGGTGCGCTCGATCAACTCCTCGTAATCGGCGATGTCGTACTCCTGCATGAACTGCCAGACGTTCGTCGATTCGACGAACTCCCGACTCGGTTCGTGGACGATTTCGTCTATGTCCGGTTCGGTCGCCATAGTCGCAACTTTTGCGGCTGCCGTCAAGTAACTTACCGCATCATCGTTCGTCAGAGTCCGCTGGCGACGATTTCGAACCGCCCGACGGTCACCGATTCGCCCGCGCACTCTCGTTCGTCGTCGTTCCCGAATTTCTCACGGGCCGAACGGTGGCCCCCCGTGGCTATCAATTCTGTCTGCGTATCGGTGTACGCAGCCTCAAATCATGTCACACGACACGCAATCTTCCGACGAGCGGATCACGACCGACCGGGACACGATTCGGACGTGGATCGAAGCGCGAGGCGGCGTCCCCGCGGTCGCCCCAGGGAGCGAGGAAACCCATCGGTTCGTACGCCGAGATCGTACCAACGGGACCGAAGCCGAAGAGTGGGACACGTTCTTCGAGACGTTCGAGAACGAAGAACTCGCGTTCGTCTACTCGGAGAACGGCGACGACGGGAACCTCGAAGGCTACGAACTGATCAGTCGAGAAGAGGCGGCCGACCGAATCGGTGGCGATCGAGACGCCGTCGAAGACGCCTTACAGCGCGGTGAGACCGTCTCGCCGGACGCGGGTTCGGACGCGAGTACGGAGACGAGCGGCGACACGGGAACCGTCGGTGCCGGCGAGACGGCGACGACGCCCGAAGAACCTCACACGGAGGACATCGACACCGGCGCCGAGTCAGGGATCGAATCCGATGGCGTCGAACAGCCCACGGAAGCAGGGCGAACCGAAATCGAAGTCTCGGTGGACGACCGCGGCAAAACGGTGTTCAACCAAGCCGACGAGAAAGTCGGTACCGTCGTCGACGTGGACGGCGACGCGATCTACGTCGCCCCGAACCCGAAGTTGCTCGACCGGATCAAGATCGGCTTGGGTCTCGGCGGCGAAGCGTCCGACGACGGTACGTACACGGTCGACCGCTCTCACATTCGAACAGTCTCGACTGATCGGATCGTCATCGACTGATCGGATCGTCATCGACTGAGTCGACACGGAGTTCTGGCTTCACAGAGCGGTACCGAAGACGAAGACGGCGTAGAACACCGCGTAGGCTGTCGCGACCACCGCCAGTGGGATGGCGACCGTCGCGATCGCCCGCCACGTCGAGAGGTCGTGTATCGCTCGAATCCCCGGTATCCAGATCGCACATCGCCAGAGGTAGACGGCGAGCGTGATCGCCAGCATCACGATCGAGACGATCGACGGGTGACCGGCGAACGCTCGAAGTCCGTTGACCCCGCTGCTCTGGGCCGCGACGAGGAACACGACGTTGACGATGGCCTGCACGACGACTGGTCCGTATCCCCAGCCGACGACTTTCGCCGTGTCTTCGAACGTTCCATCTCCGCCGAGCAGGCGGGCGAGTCCGTAGAACACGCCGAGCGACAGTGCGAAGATGGCTACGAACTCGACGAGTGCGATCGGAACGTTGAACACGAGTGCCAGAACGAACGACCCATTCGAATTACGGCCGAGCGGTTCGAGACCGACGAACAGCGTCACCATCGTACTGGCGAGACTGGCGAGGAAGGCGAGCGTCGCAACGATCGCTGGGGGACCCGCTGCGAGTTCGTCACCGTGCTCTCGGAAGAATCGGCGCGGGGTGATGAGGGCGGAGGGCATCGATTGATTACCGAACGGACAGGTCATAACTCTGTCTAGTATTCGGGGTTTCCCCCTCCACCGACGGGCTATCAGCGAGATCACCTGACCCGAAAGCGGTGCGCGAGGCGACCGTCCGTACGCTGTCAAATCGCACACGAGGAAACGATTTTTAGGCCGTTAGCGAGTATATTCGACCATGTACGTCCGCGATGCCAAAAATCGAGAC
Organism: Haloferacaceae archaeon; assembly: GCA_963715525.1. Classification (GTDB taxonomy): domain Archaea; phylum Halobacteriota; class Halobacteria; order Halobacteriales; family Haloferacaceae; genus MFD01721-c6. The sequence continues at coordinate 1,742,799 of OY970248.1, read as the reverse complement.
GAAGTCTGGTTGCTCGACCGGCTTGAGGCAATGAACCTCGATGACGCGGCGTTTCGGTCTCGAGACTACGTCATCGCGGTCGACGAAGAGACCGACGAGCGCGTCGGGTTCGGACGGCTCCGAATTCACAAGGTCGGTGGTGACGATGCGGCGGTGTGCGAACTGAGCCACATCGGCGTGCTCGAAGCCTGGCGCGCACAGGGCGTCGGTGCCCACGTTGTCGAACGCCTCGTCCACGAAGCGAGCGATGCCGACTTCGACGTCGTGTACTCGCTCACGGGCGAACCGGGCTACCTCTTCCAGTTCGGATTCGACGCGGTCGAATCGAGTACGCTTCCCGACCCGCTGCGCGACCGATTCGAATCCGAACGCGAGACGTCCGATGACGACGTCGTCGCGGTACGACTCTCCGCCGACTCGTTCGAGATGCCCGAACGACTCCGCGAGCGGTTCAAGACGGCCACGCCCCGCTACGAAGGGCACGACGAACCCGAGGAGTCGGCAGAAGACTTCGGAATCGACCCCGACACGGCGACGTACAAGTACGATACGGGTCGCTGACGGGTCGGTATCCGCGATCGAACGAGAACCCGATCGAACGCGACGAGACGAGATGGAAACCGGCGTTCTACTTCTCTTCGTCGAGGAAGCCGGTGCTGAAGACCAGATATGCCATGACCGTACAGAACAGGATCGGCGGGAGGATTGCGAAGCCCCAGAGCGGTTCGAGACCCCATTTCAGGAGGAGGACGACGTCGCCGAGTCCGATCGTGAGAAACGGGACCACGTAGAGGACCGCTCGCTTACGGTTTCGAGGGGACTCTTCGCGTGGCGGACCGCCGCGGTCGTCCGTTGACGCAGCCATACCCCCAAGTGGGGGTTACGGGACCAAAAGCGACCCGTTGTCCGCCGCACGATCGGCGGGCGTCAGTGGCAGGTCGATGGACGGTGCTCGCGGGTGCTCACCGATTCTCGGCGCGACTCGCCAGTTCGATCGCGCCGAGGAGCACGCCGACGATGAGTGCGGAGAGGACGACGGCGTAGAGGGCGACCATCGGGCCGGTGGTCGGGATCGTGATCCCGCCGTACACCTGGATCGTGGGCTTGACGCTCGCACCGTCTCCGCCGATGATGAACCCCAGTATCCCGGAGATGACGATCACGATCAGTCCGACCCGGACGAAGATCCGCCGTCCGAAACCGGGGTCTGATTCGGGTATCTCGTTCACGTCGGACGCTCGGTGACGCGCGTTATAGACTCTTTCCATCACTCCTCGCTGTTCCCGTCTCCCCTCGATTCGTCACACCGGACCGTTCGAGACGGGATAGCTAAGGGATCGGTCACCGTATCGTCGTCTATGTCCGAAGACCTCGTTCAACGGGCGCGCGAAGCACTGTCGAACGCGTACGTCCCCTACTCGGAATACCGGGTCGGCGCCGCCCTCCGAACCGCCGACGGCACGGTGTTCGTCGGATGCAACATCGAGAACGCAAACTACAGCAACAGCCTCCACGCCGAGGAAGTCGCCATCGGCGAGGCGATCAAGAAGGGCCACACCGAGTTCGACCGCCTCGTCGTCACCTCCGGCGCGCGCGACGGCGTCACGCCCTGCGGGATGTGCCGACAGACGCTCGCGGAGTTCTGCGACGAAGACTTCGTCGTCGTCTGCGACGAGGGCGACGGGGAGACGACCGAGTACGCGCTCGGTGAACTGCTGCCGAACACGATCTCGCTGGAGACGCTGAACGAAGCGGCCGAGAAGTAGCGGCGACGTCTCGTCTCGTCTCACAGTCGCCGTTCGCTTCAGACTACGACATTAATTCGTCTCTCATTTCTCCCGACTGTGGGTCGGTCTCGAAGCGTCGACGACGAGAGCGACTCGATCAGAGACCCTTCCGCGGGTGGTCGTACCCGTCGGTGTGTCGAACGCACGCCGTGTCGCGGCCGTCTATCGGTGTGAGTTCCGGGTGCCTATCGTCACAGACAGAGCCGAAGGCGTCGAGCCAACGCCGTTCGGCTTCGTCGTTGCGGTCGCGTCGAGCGAACTCGAGCACGGAGTCCGTCTCGTCGCGGACGGCGGGCGGGAGGCCGTCGAGGCCGTCCGCGACTTCGTCGAGACTGGTACGGCGTGAACCGAACCCGATCCTCGCGGAGAGGCGAGCGACGACGCTCTCGTCGCGGGCGCGTTCTCGAACGACCTCGCGGAGGCCGTCCAGCGCCTCCCAGTCTGCAGCGTCGAGGTCGCTCCAGTCGTCCGGTCGAATTTTCGCCGGGCACCGCGTGGCGAACGGACAGCCAGCGGGCGGATCGCGCGGACTCGGCGGCGTCCCGGCGAGCGTGATCTCGGGACCGTCCCACGGGCTGGCAGAGCCGGGAACGGCGGCGAGAAGCGACATCGTGTAGGGATGCGTCGGGTCGGCGAACACGCGCTCGGTCGGCCCGACTTCGACGAAGTTGCCGAGGTACATGACGGCGACGCGGTCGGCGACGTGACGCACGACGCTCAGGTCGTGTGCGATGAAGAGGTAGGTCAGATCGAGATCTTCTTGTAGATCTGCGAGCAGGTTGACGATCCGGGCCTGCACCGACACGTCGAGGGCGCTCGTGGGCTCGTCGAGGACGAGGAAGTCCGGCTCGAGTGCGAGCGCGCGGGCGATACCGACGCGCTGTTTCTGGCCGCCCGAGAGCTGGTGTGGGTACTGCGTGTAGTAGTTCGGACCGAGACCGACGCGGTCGAGCAGGTCGAACACCCGTCGTTCGCGCTCCGTGCCGGTCCCGACGCCCTGCGCGTCCAAGGGCTCCCTGACGATCTCGCCGACCGGCATGCGATCGTCGAGGCTCTCGTCGGGGTCCTGAAACACCATCTGGGCGCCTCGTTGCCACGCTCGACGCTCCTTCCGGGAGCGGTCGGCGACGCTTCGGCCGTCGAACTCTACCGTTCCACGCGTCGGACGCTCGAACCCGAGGATACTCCGCGCGAGCGTCGACTTCCCGCACCCGGACTCGCCGACGAGCCCGAGAGTCTCCCCGCGCAGGACGTCGAAGTTCACGCCGTCGACGGCCTTGACGGGCTCGCGGACGTAGCCGTCGTCGAAGTACGTCGCGAGGTCGCGAACGGAGACGAGCGCGTCGTTTTCCGTCCGCTCGACGGTTTCGGGCCTACTGCTATCGAGGCTCATCGGTCGCTACCTCCGGCGTAGTGGCAGGCCGCACGGTGATCGGCGGCCACCCGAACGCCTCCCGGAACCGTATCTCGGCACTCGTCGGTGGCTTCGGAGCAGCGGTCGGCGAACCGACAGCCGGTCGGTTCGCTGGTGATGGTGGGTACCGTCCCCTCGATCGTCGGGAGCCGATCCGAGTCGAGCGCGCGTCCGGGGATGCTGGCGAGCAGCCCGCGGGTGTACGGATGCTCGGGATCGGCGAACAGTTCGGCGGCGGGAGCCGATTCGACGAGACGACCCGCGTACATGACGTTCACGCGGTCGGTGACCTCTTCGACGACACCCATATCGTGGGTGATGAGGAGCACGCCGAGTCCGCGTTCGGCCTTCAGTTCGTCGAGCAGGTCGAGTACCTGCGCTTGCGTCGTCACGTCGAGCGCCGTCGTTGGCTCGTCGCAGACGAGGAGGTCTAGTTCGCACGCGAGCGCGACCGCGATGGCCGCACGCTGTTGCATCCCGCCCGAGAACTGGTGGGGATACTCGCGGAAGCGACGCGCCGGGTCGGGTATCCCCACGGCGTCGAGGAGGTCGACGCCGGTTTCCCTGGCCTCGCGGCCGCGAAGTCCGCGGTGGATGCGAAGCGTCTCTTTGAGTTGGTTGCCGACCGTATAGACCGGGTTGAGACTCCCGGCCGGGTTCTGGAAGACGAGCGAGAGGTCGCCACGGATCGAACGCCACGTTCGGTCGCTCGAACCGACGAGTTCCGTGCCGTCGAACCGGATGCTCGACGAGTCGTGGACGCGACCGGGCCGGTCGACGATGCCGAGGATCGAACGCGCCGTGACGGACTTGCCGCTGCCGGACTCGCCGACGAGACAGACGGTTTCGCCGCGGTCGACGTCGAAGCTCACGCCGTCGACGGCGCGAACGACACCCTCGTCGGTGTCGAACGTCGTGCGGAGGCCTTCGATTTCGAGCAGTGAGTCGCTCACGCGCCACCACCTCGGCCGACCGCGGCGTCAGTGGCTGCGTCACTCTGCGGATCGAGCGCGTCGCGGATGCCGTCACCGAGCGCGTTGAATCCCGTCACAACGAGCGTGATGAGGATGCCGGGCACGAACGAGACGTGCCACGACGCCGTGGTGACGTACTGCTGACCGGCCTGAATGGCTCGCCCCCACTCCGGCGTCGGCGGTTGGACCCCGAGGCCGAGAAACGAGAGACCGGCGACGGCGATGATGGCCCCGCCGAGCGTCATCGACCCGTAGACGAGCAGATAGCCCGTGACGTACGGGAGGACGTGCTTTCGCATCACGGTCAGCGGTCGCTGGCCGTATCCTCGCGCCGCTTCGACCCACTGACGTTCCGAAACTTGGAACGCCGGGCCACGAATCGCGCGCCAGAGGTGGGGCCACCCGGTGAACGCGAATATGAACGCGAGGACGAGCGCGCCGTCGTACACGGAGGCGATCCACGTGTCGGCGAGGATGACGAGCAGTAAGACCAGTACGAGCAACTGCGGGAGCGCGAGCGTCGCGTCGCTCACGAGGACGATCCCGAGGTCGACGCTGCCGCGGTAGTACGCCGAGAACATCGCGAGTACGGTCGCGACGAGGCTCGACAGGACGATTGCGAGTAGCCCGATGACCAGTGAGACGCGCGCACCCGCGACGATGAACGTGAACAAGTCCTTCCCGGACGGGAGCGTCCCGAAGGGATGGAACCGCCCGAAGTCGTCGTACCGGAGGACGCCGACGTTCTCTTCACCTCCCCGTGACTGACTCGCCCGATTCGCCGTCCCGACGTACGTCTGTGACACGCCGGAGTCGGCGTCATAGTACGTGATCTTGTGCTGGAACGGGTTCTCGATGTCGCGATCGACCGTCGTCGGGCCGAGCGCCGGTGCGAACACGGCCATCACGACGAACACCGCGACGACGAGGAGGCCGAACTGCCCCCAGCGGTGGTAACGGAAGCGGTCGACCACGTCGTCGCGCGGCGTCCACTCCGCGTGGCGGTAGTGGCTCCGATACCAGCGATAGCCGACCCAGAGCCACGCCCCGATGACGACGGCGTACAGGTAGGCGAGACACGTACGAACGGCCCACGAGGCCGCGGGTGACAGCCCGAGGAACGTCCCCTGCCACCCGTCACCCGGTACTCGATAGCCCGCGTTCGGGATCGTGTGCCGCGAGAGGAGCGTCGGAATGCCCTCGGAAGCGTGGGCGAGTCCGGAGAGCGCACCCGCGAACGGGTGGCCCGGAAGCGCCGTCGCCAGCGCGACGAGGACGCCGAGCGCGACGAGGACGCCGAGCGCGACGTGAACGACCGCACCCAGTTCACAGAGCGAGAGGAGTAACACGCCGCTTCCCCAGACCGCGGCGGGCCGCGGCGTGGCTCGAACGCGTTCGCGGAGCGTCGTCGTCGCCTGGACGGTCGGAGACCGCATCAGGCGTCCCCCTCGTAGCCGACTCGGGGGTCGACGACGGTGTACAGCAAGTCTTGCAGGATGTTCGTCCCCACGAGTATCAGGATGAACACGTACATGAGACTCGCCACGAGCGGCATGTCGCCCTGCGTCGCCGCCGTGAAGAACAGCCGTCCGATGCCGTTGATGCCGAACACCGTCTCGACGAGCACGCTCCCGCCGATGAGCAGGAACGCTTCCCCGGTGATGATCGGGATGAGCGGAACCAGCGCGTTTCTGAAGACGTGCTTCCAGACGAGTCGTCGACGCGAGACGCCCCTGACTCGTGCGGCGTCGACGTAGTCTTCGTTGAGCGTCTCGACGACCGCCGTGCGACCGATCCGCATCTCGTTGCCCATCGACGCGGAACCGAGGACGAGCGCCGCGGGCAGGATCTCCTTGGTCGCCGAAACGAATCCGCGGTAGGTGTCGAGATGACTGAGGTCGGGTGAGCCTGTCATCGGCGTGTCCGGACCGAGGTACATCCAGTTGAATCCGAGGTAGTGCTGGCTCTGGCTGAGGATGCTCAGGAGCACGACGGCGAGCCAGAAGTTCGGTATGGCGCGCCAGACGATTCCGAAGAGCGACCCGAGGTAGTCCGCACCCGAATTCGCCCGGAAGCCGGCGTAAAATCCGAGCGGAACGCCGAGTCCGATGGCGATAGCGACGCTCCAGAGTCCGAGCCAGAGCGTCCGCGGCGCGTACTGAAGAATCAGGTGGCTCGCGGGCGTCCCCGGATTGATGATCCACGACTGCCCCAGATGGAACGTATACATGTGCTGGAGGAAATCGACGTACTGTGTCAGTACGGGCTTATCGAGACCGAGTTGGTGGCGTGCGTGAAGATACGCGGCGTGGGTCTGTCGGCTCTGCGCCGACCCCGCGATGACGGCCGCCGGGTCGATCGGCCCGAGAAAGATAATAAAGAACGTCGCGCTCGTCCCGAGCAGGATCACGGGAACGGCGAGCACGATTCGTTTGAGGAGGTACGTCAGGCGACTCACCGGAGTCGCCCTCCGTAGCAGATCTGTCGAATCATCTAGTTTCTGTTGATCGTAGCGTGGTTGAACTGCTGGTTGGTCATCGGGCCGTACATGCGAACGTCGACGTCGTCGTACCAGTATCGCTGGTCGAGGCCGTGTCGAATCGGAAGCTCTGCGATTCCCATCCAGTTGCACTCCTCGATGGCGAGGTAGTCTTTGTCGCGCGCCTTCTGGTTCGCGTCGCTGGGTGAGCGGTGGTTCAGGTAATCTTGCCACGCGGACTCGGCGCGCTTCGTGTACTTCGATTCGCCGCCCTTGTACTGTCCCCAGCGAGTGAAACTGCTGGAGGTCGAGGTGTGGAGGAAACGCAGGAAGTTGTCCGCCTCCGGCCATTCGAGACCGTCGGAGAGAGAGAACACGTCCATGCTGCCGTCGATCGCACGCGAGATGATGGTCCCGAACGGCGCGGTCTCGACTTTCAGGTCGATGTGCGCGGCGCTGGCTTTGTCCCGGACGAGTTTGGCGACGTCTTGCCACGCGGACTCGTCTTCGAAGACGGTTAACGTGACCGAGTACTGGTTCGACTCGGAGTACCCCGCGTCCTCCATGACCTGCGTCGCTTTGCCGAGCATGGCCTCGTCGTATCCCCACGGGTAACCGTTCGAGCCCCACTCGGTCTGGGACTTGTAGCCGCTCTTTGCGTGCTTGTCGTACTCGGAGGGTCCGCCGGGGAAGACCGGGCGCGGCGTGATGTGGTACGCGGGCGTCCCGAGACCTTGGAACACGTCGTCGACGAGCGAGTGCTGGTTGATCATGTAGGCGATCGCGTGCCGGACGGCGCGCTCCTTGACGCGTTCCGTGTTGAACAGCATGTACTCCGTCGTGAGCGCCGTCGTCTCGCCGTACCGGAGCGTCTTCCCGTTGCGAACTTGGCCGTACGTTCCCGTACGATACGTCCCGTGATCCTTCTCGATCTTGCGTTTCTTCGGCTCGAACTTCGACGTCGAGAGTGAGAACACGTCGAGGTTTCCGTTCATCGCGCGGTTGTAGGTCGACGAATCGCTGCCGAGGATCGTCCACCTGATGCCGTCGATCTTCGCGACGTCGCCGTGGTAGTCGTCGAATCGTTTGACGACGAACTCGTCGCCTTTGCTCCAGTGATCGATCTCGAACGGGCCGGTGCCGGCCGCGCCGCCCGAGGAGAACTTCTCGTAGCTCATCTTCCCGTCGACACCGTCGATGTCGCCGACGATTCCCTTCGACACGACGGTGAACGCTGCACCCGCGATCTGCGCGAGGGCGTCGTGGAACGGTTGGGCGAGGGTGAACCGGAACGTGTGATCGTCGACCGCCTTCACCGCGAGCGTTCCCGGCTTGTACACTTCCTTTTTCTTCCCGTCTTTGTCCGTGGTCGTCTTCGTCTCGTGGGCGACGGTGAACGTGCCACCGAGGATGTCGTCCGTGTTGCGGGAGTTGGGCGACTCCGCGAGGCGCGTCCACGAGTAGACAAAGTCGTGTGCGGTGAGTTCCGACCCGTCGTGGAACTTCACGCCCTCTTTCAGGTGGAAGGTGTACGTCTTCTTGTCGTCGGAGAGGTCGTACCCCTTCGCGAGTTTCGGCTTCGCGGGGAGGTCGCCGTCGTCGAACGCCGTCAGCCCCTCGAAGGTCTGCATCCACTGGTTCGAACTGCCGCCGCCCTTGCCGTTGATCGGGTCGACGGTCTGCATCCGATCGCTCGCGAGTTGGAGCGTGCCCCCTTTGCTTCCGTTCGTGTCCTTCGACCCCGTCGAATCGTTGTTCGCACTCGTCTCGGGAGACTTCGTGCTCGACGAACCCGACGCGCTACTCCCGTCGCCGGTCTGTCCGGCCGTGTCTTTGCTGTCGGAACAACCGGCAAGCGCGATCGAGGCACCCGAACCGATCGCGATCAACAGTCGCCGCCGCGTGGTGTCTACCATCGTCTGTTCCGGTGAACATCAATCAGATATACTTTTCTGATTTTTTATATTATTTATTTGAATTGTGTTGGGAGTGATCCGTACCACTATGGAGCCTGTCAGAGGGCTCATAGCATCGGCTTTGAACGGTTGCCGACGAGCGGGGATTATGTCCCTACCAACGGACCGAACCGGGGCTTCGCCCGGATCGGTGATGGCCCGTCTCGCGCGACCCGTCTCCGAGACGCAGACGCGACTCGCAGTCGTCGCCGATCCCCACGTTTCGACGCGCCGTTCCGGAACGTCGAAACTGTTCGATCGGACCGAACTGCACCTGCGCAACGCCGTCCGGGATATTCGCGATCGGAACGTCGACGCCGCCGTCTCCGTCGGCGACCTCACCAAAGACGGCGAACCGTGGAACTACGACGCCGTCGACGACATCCTCGCCGAACTCGACGTCCCGTTCTACGCTGTCCCCGGGAACCACGACGTGCCGAAGGAGGGAGACGAAGTCGAGTCGCTCCCGATATCAGGGTTCGTCGAGCGGTACACGCCCGGATCGCTTCCGTTCGCGACGCGCGTCGGTGGCGTCGACCTCGTCGGCCTCAACAGCGCCGGAACCGAGTCGCGACTGTTCGACTCACACGACGGCGAGGTCAGCGATCGGCAACTGGCGTGGCTCGACGAGACGCTGCCCGACCTCGACAACCCCGTCGTCGTCGTCCACCACAACCTGCCGTCCATGTCGGCGCAGGTGGCTCACCACCGCGACACCGTCGAGCCCGAGATGGCGATTCCGCCCGAGATGCGAAACGCCGACGCGCTCGTCGAACGATTGGCCGGCAACGGCGTTCCGCTGGTTCTCACGGGACACCTCCATCTGCCGTCGACGGCGCGGGAGGGGGACGTTCGCGAACTCATGGTACCGACGACGTGTTCGTTTCCGCAGGCCTACCTGCTGCTCGACATCGACGAGCGGGGGACGACGGTTCGGATGGTGCCCGCGGCCGACACCGACGGACTCGCGCTGGGCCACTCGCTTCGGGCGGCGGACTCGGCGACGGCGCGCGAGTTGACGACGATGGCAGCGGCTCGCGTGGCCGATTTTCCGCTCGTCGATGAGTAGAGAAAGAGGGACGATTCAGACGCCGAACGTCGCCCGAAGCATGTCCCGAGTCCCGGGACCGAGGCCGACGGCGGCGATCGCGACCAGCAGGAGGATCGTGTACCGCGAGTTCTCGCCGAACATCGACTCGTCGAAGAACGAGACGACGAACGTCGCTACGGCCACTTTCAGCAGCAGGAACGGCCACGACGCGCCGATCGTGTGAATCACCGACGGCGGGAGGTACTGATGCGACAGGGAGATGATCACCCGGTCGACGGGGTGTTTCGGATAGAGGTCGTGTGGGAGGCCGAGTTCTTTCGCCCAGTCTAAGTCGAGCACGTTCGACGCCCCGTCGACTGACTGACTCCAGATGACGAGCGCCCCGACGATGCCGGTCCCGGCGGCCACCTCCGGCGCGAACTCTTTCGCGAGGTACCAGACGATCGCCGTCGACACCGTCGCGAGCAGCAACGTCAGGACGACGAACCAGACGTGAAAACTCACGTCAGGGCTCGTCACCGCGAGCCACGAGAGGTAGCCGAGCGTGAGGACGAGCAGTGCCGTCCCGAACCCGGCCAGCGGGTACTCGTAGCGCGAGACGATGCCGCGGCGCGCCAGCCAGACGCTCGCGACGAGGCACACGACGGTGATCCCGAACATCAGGAAGTAGATCTCGGGGCTGATGATGAGGGTGTTCAGCGGATACTGGAAGCCGCCGTGACCGGCGGCGTGAATCGCGTTGTCGGCGTCTTCGACGACGCGGAGTGCGCCGCCGAAGAACATGAACGGGACCAGTGCGATGAAAAACGACTTCTCCTCGCCGACGTCGAGCCGTCGCAGTAAGAAGAGCACGCCAGTGAGCAAGAACAGGAGGACGACCGCGTAGCTCACCTCCGAGACGGGCGTGTACCCGGGGTGCGCGATGGGGCCACCGGCCGCGCTACACGCGTTCCAGGTCGAGCCGAGGGTCTGTTTGCCACCGTTCCACGCGACGCACTGCGCGTCGTGGGCGTCCGCGTAGATCGGACCCCAGTAGTACTTCCAGAGGAAGTTCGCGTACACGAGTCTCGGGAAGGCGATCGACCCGCCGACCAGTGCCACGACGACCACGATCAGCGTTGCGAGCCACCCCTCCTCTTGGGACATTCCGAGTCGGTCTGATAGGTCAGCGACGCTCATTCCGTGTTCAGTACTGGATTCTGCCTCTCGCCAATATCAGTTCTGGTAAGGGTGCGGTCAAATTCCCGCAGTGACGGCTGGCCCTCATCCCATCGAGAGCGTTCCGACCTGCTTGCTGACGACGTCCCAGTTTAACACACCGAAGCCGATGACGATAACGGCGAACCCGGCGAGCGTAAGGCCTGAAATCGGCGATCCACGAAGCTCCCATCCGGCGAGTGCGGCGACGATCGGAACGGCGTAGGAGACGAGATTCGTCCGCACCGGACCGATCGATCCGAGCAGGGTGAAGTAGGCTGCGTAGGCTATGGCGGTCGCGACGACGGCGAGATAGGCGAGGTCGAGCCAAATGCCGGGTCCGAACTGTACGCCGTGCATCGATTCGCCGAGCAGGAAACTGGTAGCGTGAAGCAAGACGGCTCCGAGCGCCATCGCCCACCCGGTTCCGGCGAACGTCGAGATAGACTCGTCGACCCGACGGGACAGGACGCTCCCGGAGGCGATACACGTGGCCGCGGTGAACACGATGCCGATGCCGAGGATCTTCTGCCCGAGGCTCCCCGTGGGGTGGGCGACGACGGCGACGCCGACGAACCCGAGTGCGATCCCGACGAGGTCGGTCTTCGAGAGACTCGTCTCGGGGAGGAGTGCCCAGCCGAATCCGGCCGACAGGATGGGGTTGAGACTGTAGATGATCGATGCGATCCCGCTCGTCGTGTACTGCTGGCCGACGAAGAGGAGGCCGTTGTTGAGCGCGACGACGAACACGCCGCTGGCGACGATCGACAACCAGTCGTCGCGCGTCCGCGGCAGGAGGTTCCCGCCGACGTAGGCCGCGGCGGCGAGCAGCAAGATCGCCCCGAGATCGAACCGCAGCGCCGCGTAGAGTACGGGTGGCATTCCGCCGTCTAATCCGGATTTGATGGCGACGAACGACCCGCCCCACGCGATCGCGACCAGCGAGAACATGCCCATCGTACGAAAACGTGACACGGAGAAACGGACGAGATGGGTGGCGAAGGGTCTTATCCTCGCGGTAGGGCGCGTAGGGGACACTGCGGGACCGTGATGGACTCGTCATCGCTATAGCTGGCTTCGACGCCCTCACCCCCGAACATCAAGTCATTTGACCACCGACGGTGACGTTCGAGTATCCGATGCCAGGTGACAGCGAGGACCCCAACGACGAAGAACAGTATCACATCGCTGTGCGCGCCGAGGACGTCGCAGACAGCGTGTTGCTCCCCGGCAACCCCGAGCGTGTAGACAAGATCACGGCCCACTGGGACGACGCCGAAGAGATGGGCTACCACCGCGAGTACCGGACGGCCACGGGTAGCTACGACGGGACGCCGATCTCGGTGACGTCGACCGGAATCGGAAGCCCGTCGGCCGCCATCGCCATCGAAGAACTCGCGCGGATCGGTGTCGGGACGTTCATCCGCGTCGGCTCTTGTGGTGCGATCCAACCGGAGATGAGCGTCGGCGACCTCGTCATCACGTCCGGCGCAGTGAGACAGGAGGGGACGAGCAAGGAGTACGTCCGCGAAGATTACCCCGCCGTCGCAGACCACGAGGTCGTCTCCGCGCTCGTCGCCGCCGCCGAGGAACTCGGCCACGACTACCACGTCGGACTGACGATGAGCGCCGACAGCTTCTACACCGGACAGGGTCGCGCGGGCTACGACGGCTTCCGCGCCGCCGGATCGGACACGCTCGTCGACGAACTCCGGGACGCGAACGTCAAGAACATCGAGATGGAAGCGGCCGCCCTACTCACCGTCGCGAACGTCTACGGCCTCCGCGCGGGCGCGGTTTGCTCGGTCTACGCCAACCGGGTCACCGGCGAATTCCGGACCGAGGGCGAGTCGAACGCGGCCGAGACGGCCAGCCTCGCCGTCGCCTACCTCGCCCGGATGGACGAGGTCAAACGCGAGGCGGGCGTCGACCGCTGGCACGCCGGACTGTCGCTGTAGTCGGCTCCGACGCACCTGCGGTCATCGCGACGCTCTCGGTCACCGACCCGCTCGGCCCGGAACCGGAAGCAGGTGATCGTAGTAATCGTGCTCCTCGGCGAACCGCCGCCGGAGTCCGGCTATGTCGCCGGGCGTGATCGGTTCGAAGAAGTCGTAGTCGCGTCGGCGGGACCGCTCCTCGCTGGCGGCGGACTTCGACACGGTCCCTTCGGTGCAGTGCTCGACGCGAATCTCGTAGCCGTCGCCGAAACACTGCTCGAAGATGTACTTCGCCCGCTCACCGTGATCACACGAAGTTACGACGTAGACCGTGTCGACGTCGGTGGCGAGGCCCTCCACGAGGAGTCGCGAGAAGTAGCCGTTTCCCTTCGTATCGAGCGCTTCGTTCTCGACGAGAACGTCCGTGGGGTCGACACCGCACTCGACCGCGTAGTCGCGCATCGCCTCACACTCCGCCTTCGAGACCTCGGGGTTCGTCCGACCGCCGGTGAAGAGCAGATACGGTGCGTCGCTCGTATGAAAGACGTCGATCGCGACGTCGATACGACGGCGAAGGAGCGGGTGGACGGTCTCCGATTCGAGTCGATGTCCCAGTGTGACGACGACCATCACACGACCCGGAGCGCTCTCCCGTGATAACTCTGTCCCCGAGGCACTCCTCCTCGGACAGTCGTGCTCCACCGAGTGTCTTGGCTCGTACGGTACGAAAAACCGGGTTACGTGATCCGAAAGACCACTTTCACGGGGAGCGTCCGGCCTTCCTCGCCACGCTCGACTCTGGCGCTACTATCGACGACGTACACCCCCGCAGGGAGCGTCGTCTCTTCGACCGTGAAGGAATCGATCGATTCTCCAGCGGCGAATACTGTCTCCGTCGACTACAGGTGGTCGTACTCGTCGACTTCCTCGACGAGTCGCCGCTGGATGGCCGAGAGGTCGCCGGGCGTGATCGGTTCGAAGAATGTGCGATCCTCTCGGTAAAGTCGGCCCTCGACGGCAGACTCCGGTGCGGTTCCCTCGGAACAGCGCTCGGCGTCGATTCCGTAGTCGTCACCGAAACATTGCTCGAAGACGAACTTCGCTCGCTTCCGATGGTAGCACGAGGTCACGACGTAGACGGTGTCGACGGTGACGGTGAGACCCTCGACGAGAAGCCGAGAGAGATATCCGTTTCCTTTCGTGTCCCGTGCCTCGCTCTCTAAGCGCACGTCCGCAGGGTCGACGCCACACTGGACTGCATAGTCCCGCATCGCTTCGCACTCCGCGTTCGCAACCTCGGGATTCGTCCGACCACCGGTGAAGACCAGATACGGGGCGTCGGTCGACCGAAAGGTATCGATTGCAACGTCGACGCGGCGACGGAGGAGCGGATGGGCGGTTTCCGATTCGAGTCGGTGTCCCAACGTGACGACGACCATCAATCGGGTTGGAGCGCTCAGACCGAGATAACTCTGTCCCCGCGCACGCCGTTCGCCCGATCGACCCTCCGCTCCATGTATTTCGTTCAACGGGACGAAACTCACCCCGAGCTCACTTCCCGATCGTTCGACTCGCGGCCGCGCCCAACAACGGATAGTCGGAAAAATGGACGGTTGGCATCATGATTGTATTGTGTGAGTGACGCGATCGGCAATATCAACCGGGAAATCACTTCCAAAGTTCTCTTATCCGATGCCTTCGCAGTGGTTGATATGAGTACGCAGGTCGTCGTCCTCGGATCGGGTTACGCCGGGGCGGGTGCGGTGAAAGCGTTCGAAGACGAGATCAATCCTGGAGAGGCTGAACTGACGTGGGTTTCCGACCAGGACTACCACCTCGTCCTTCACGAGTCACACCGCGTGATCCGTGATCCGAGCGTCGAGTCGAAGATCACGATCCCGGTCGACGAGATCAAATCCGACGAGGCAGACTTCGTGAAAGGCCACGTCAGCGACGTCGACGTCGACGAGCGCACGGTCGAACTCGACGACGGTCGAACCCTCGACTACGATTACCTCCTCGTCGCGCTCGGAACGTCGACGGCGTTCTACGGCATCGAGGGCCTCGGAGAGTACTCTCTGACGCTCAAGAGCCTCGACGACGCCCGCGAGATCCACCAGTCGATCAAGACCGCCGCGAAGTCGGCGTCGCGCAGCGACCCCGCACAGGTCATCGTCGGCGGTGCCGGTCTCTCGGGCATCCAGTCTGCTGGCGAGATTGCAGAGTACCGCGACATGAACCGCGCTCCCATCGACATCAAGCTCGTCGAAGGGCTCGATCAGGTCTTCCCGAACAACGACCCCGAAGTGCAGGGTGCGCTCCGCAAGCGACTCGAAGAGGCGGACGTCGAGATCCTCACGGGTGACTTCATCTCGAAGGTCGACGAGGAGACGATCTACCTCGGCGGCGGCGAGGACGAAGAGCCCGAGGAACTCGAATACGACGTTCTCCTCTGGACCGGCGGCATCACCGGCCGTGAGGAAGTCGAGCACTTCGAAGTCGACCAGGACGAGCGCAGTCACCGCATCTACGCGGAGTCCGACTTCCAGACGAGCGACGAGCGCGTGTTCGCCATCGGCGACTCGGCGCTCGTCGACCAGGGCGACGACAACATCGCCCCGCCGACGGCACAGGCCGCGTGGCAGGCCGCGGAAGTCGCCGGCGAGAACCTCGCCCGCTCGGTTCGCGGCGGACCGCTCGAAACGTGGCAGCACAAGGACAAGGGGACCGTCATCTCGATCGGTGACAAAGCGGTCGCACACGACGTCGTGGGCGTCCCGATCAACACCTTCGGCGGACCGGGTGCCGAACTCCTGAAGAAGGCCATCGGTGCCCGCTGGATCGCGGACGTCTCGTCCGTCTCGCGCGCCATCAAGGCGTGGGACAGCCTCTAAACGAACGCTTCAGCGCCGACGTCGTACACTACGCTACAATCGCCGATCCGAATAACACGATCGTGACCGCGACGGAGCGATCGGGATTCGGCCTCGTCATCGGTGAACCTCGTTCACCTTCGCGGCCGGAGGTGACGCCGATCTGCCGCGTTCTTTGAACACGGGTCGTGGGAGAGTCGTAACTCTCCGGTGATCGAACGGTGCGACCGTAATCGTCGAGACCCACTTTTGCGTAGCGTCAGCGTTCGACGAGCGATAGAATCCGAGCGAACAGATACGTCTCAATCGGGGTAAAACCGACGACCGAACAACGCGTTCGGTTCGGTCGAATCAGTGTGCCGGTTCTTCGGCCGGAGCAACCATGCTGTCGATTCGGAGGATCAGGATGTTGCTCGTGTCGTCTTTGCCGTCGACGGTCCCTTCGATCTTGAGTTTCGAGAGCGGCGTCGGGCCGACCGTCACCGAGTCGCCTTCGTGGAAGTCACGAACCGATCCCTGCAGGTGGATCTCGGCGCGGCAGAGTTCGGGGTGGTGGACGCTAGAGAGGTCGATTTCTTCGACGTTCGCTTGCTCGACGGCCTCTCCCTCGTGGGACAGCGGAACCGTCGCCGGTTCGTCCATCTCCTGAATGTCGAGCGCTTCGTAGGCCATTGCGGTCGGCTTGTAACCGCCCTTCGGCCCCGGAACACCTTCGACTAGCTGGAGCGCCTTGAGGCTCTGCATCTGGTTTCGGATCGTTCCCGGGTTGCGGTCGACTTCTTCGGCGATGTCCTCGCCCTTTACCGCGTCTTCCGTCTGGCGGTGAAGGTTGACGAGCGCCGTCAGGATCTGTTGCTGACTCGGCGTAAGCTCGATTGATGACATGCCTTGATCTTCGTAATAGATGTCCTTAAATCCGATGGATACGGGCGTCAACCCGGAGATTTCGTTCAGCTGTCGAAGAATATACCAATTCAGATTCACATTCGGTCGCCGATATGTCTTTCGGTCAGTCGTTTCCCTAGTGATCGGTGCGAGAGATGGCGACAGTACTTTACTGAGTCCGGAAGTCTCTCCCTACATGAACGGTAAGCGAGTGCTCGTCACTGGCGGTGCGGGGTTCATCGGCTCGAATTTGGCAAACCATCTGGCCGAAGGGAACGACGTCATCGCGCTCGACGACCTCTACCTCGGGACGCCCGAGAACCTCTCCGACGACGTCACGTTCGTCGAGGGGAGCGTCCTCGACGACGACCTCCCGGCAGACGTCGACGTCCTCTTTCACCTCGCCGCGATGTCGTCGCTGAAGATGCACGAGGAGAACCCCCAGCAGGGTGTCCGCGTCAACGTCGAAGGCTTCGTCAACACGGTCGAGCAAGTTCGAAAGCAGGGCTGTGACACCGTCGTCTACGCGACGACCTCTTCGATCTACGGTAATCGAACCGAGCCGTCCCCGGAAGATATGCACGTCGACGCCCACACCGGCTACGAGGCGTCGAAGCTCGCCCGAGAACGCTACGCCGAGTACTACGCGAACAGCTACGGGATGAACATGGCGGGGATGCGCTTCTTCTCGGTCTATCAGGGAATGCGCGGCGCAGAGGAACACAAGGGCGAGTTCGCCAACATCATCGCACAGTTCGCCGACGACCTCGCGAACGGCGAAGCGCCGGTCATCTACGGCGACGGCTCGCACACGCGCGATTTCACCCACGTCGACGACATCGTCCGCGGCATCGAACTCGCCGCCGATCACGAACTGACCGGCATCTACAACCTCGGCACTGGCAAGAGCTACACCGCCAACGAAGTCGTCGAGATGCTCAACGACGCACTCGGTACCGACATCGACCCCGAACACATCGAAAACCCCATCCCGGAACACCAGTTCGTCCACGACACCATGGCAGACCCCTCCAAGATGAAGCAGGCCACCGGCTGGGAACCGGAGATCAGCTTCGAAGAGGGGGTTCGACGGGTCTGCGCACCGTACGCGGAGAACTGAGCGTTCGACACTCTCCTGTCGTCTCTAGCGGACGGTGACTGCCGGTCCACTACCGAGAGGTGCGCCCAGCGAGTCCCGTCGCGGTGCGGTCCGCTGGTGGTCTTCGAACTTCACGTCGACGACGACTCGCTGTGTCGTCTCGTCGTCGATTTTCGAACGGATCGTCGACGCCAGGTGCGGGTAGTGTTCGCCGACCGGACGTGCGACGACGACCGTCACCTCCGGCGTTTGGCCGAAGAACTTCACGACGCCGATGTCGGTGTGGACCTCTGTCACTTCGAGTTTCTCGTACTGAGGCTGCTTCATCGCCTCGTCGACGGCCGTGTTGACGTTGTTGGTGAACGCCATCTGATCGGCGATGAGGCCGCCGGAGACGACGAAGACACCCAGCAGCAAACACAGTGCGAGCACCGAGTGCCCGTACTGACGGACCGTCCCGATACTGAATCCCGGACGTTCGCCGCCGTCGGCTACACTCGCGCTCGCCCATTCGTCCGGACGGTACCCGAGATACCAGAGTACGAAGAAGGTCGCGACGTTGACGGCGACGACGTTGACGACGAGGAGGACGAACGCGCCGACAGCGACACTGGGAAGTCCCCACGCCAGTCCGATCCCGACGGCGGCGGCCGCCGGAATGAGCGCCGCCGCGACCATCACGCCGACCAGCGAGACGGGGAGTGCCGTCGCGAGTCCGAACGCCCCCGCACTACCTGCACAGAGGGCGACCGAGACAGAGAGCAATCCCGGTGAGATTCGCTTACTGATCTGGCCGACGGTCGAGACGTCGAGCGCCGACGTGACGATCTGGCCGTGTTTGAGAAACAGTCCGAAGAGGAACGCGCTCACGATGGCCGACCCGAGTCCAAGCACCTGCTCTTGGAACCCCATTCGGATCATCCGCCGATCGTTGAACGCCATCCCGACGCTCGAAATCATCGCCGAGCCGACCTGCGGGGCGATCACCATCGCGCCGACGACGACGGCCGGAGAGTTCAACAGCAACCCCGCGACGGCGACGATGGCGCTGAACAGCGTCATCGAATAGTAGGTCAACGCGTTGCGGTGCATCCCGAGCGCCTTCGCGCGGATCTCTTCTCGGGCGACGGAGTCGTCCTCCTCTAACCCGGCGACGAACCGGTCTTCCAGTTCTTGAAAGTTGACCGTCTTCGCCGTTTCGACGCTGGTGATGACGGTGTATTGCTGGTCGTCGAGACCGGTCTCTCTGAGTCGGTCGAGGACGTACTCGACTGCCTGTACCGGGAGCGGAAACTCCATCAACACGGTTCGGTCCCCGTCGCTCGCGTCTTCCGTGAGGACGAAGTCGATGTTCTCGTCTCTGAGCGTTTCGACGACCGCTTCACGCCGAGTTTCGTCGACGAGAAGCTTGATAAGCCGCATTACCTCTCACGTACCGGCCAGTGTGATAGTCGTTGTGCATCATGGGAGACCGTTGTGAGTTAGTTCGGTCGCTTGCCGACGCGGGTTGGTGAACCCCGATACGCACTGACGACGGCCTCCATTGATCGTTCGAATTTCGTATCGGACGGGCTAAGTGGCGTCCGCTCGCAGTTTTTGCCATGTCACGAGCCGTCCGCATCATCGGTGCACCGATCGACTACGGCGCGAACCGACGTGGCGTCGACATGGGACCGTCCGCCATCCGGTACGCCGGACTCGCAGAACAGTTACTCGACGCGGGCGTCGACCCCGTCGACACCGGCGACATCCCTGCCCCGCGCGCCGAAGAGCGCGACCCGGACGCGAACCCGTTCCCGGACGGCGACGCGAAGTTCCTCCGCGAGATCGAAGAGGTCTGTACGGCGCTCGCCGACGAGGTCGCGACGACGATCGACGAGGGTGCGACCCCGCTCGTCCTCGGCGGTGACCACTCCATCGCCATCGGTTCGGTCGTCGGAAGCGCCCGCGACGCCGACATCGGCGTCATCTGGTTCGACGCCCACGGCGACTTCAACACGCCCAGCACCTCCCCGAGTGGTAACGTTCACGGCATGCCGATGGCGGCCATCCTCGGCGAAGGCGATTTCGAGGGTATCGACTGGGCGAACGCGACCGGACTCAGCCAGGAGAACGTCGCCTACGTCGGACTTCGCTCCCTCGACGACCGGGAGCGACGGGCCATCCGCGACAGCGACATGACCGCTTTCCCCATGTCCGAGATCGACGAACGCGGTATCACGGCCGTCGTCGAGGACGCCCTCGACGTCGCCACCGACGGCACCGACGGCATCCACGTCAGTTTCGATCTGGACTGGATGGACCCGAGCGCCGCCCCCGGCGTCGGGACGCCCGTCCGCGGCGGCGCGACCTACCGCGAAGCGCACTCGGCGCTGGAGACGGTCGCTTCGTCCGGCGCACTGCGCTCGCTCGAACTCGTCGAAGTGAACCCTATCCTCGACGAGCACAACGAAACCGCCGAGTTAGCGACGGAGATCGCCGGGAGCGCCTTCGGGAAGCGAATTCTCTGATGAGCGGTGGACCGGCAGCACGCACGACCTCGCCGCGGGCGTCCTCGTGCTTCCGTGACGGCCGATCCTCTCCGTTTGCGAACACGATCGGTGGGGATTCCCCAAAGGCGGTTGCGAACCCGGGGAATTCTTCGCCGAGACGGCCGTCCGCGAGGCTCGCGAGGAAACCGGACTCGACGTGGAACTCGTCGATCTCGCGTTCGTCACGGAGTTCCGCAGCGCCCGACGGCGAGCAGTACCTCCAGCGGTTCTACGAGGCGACCGCCGTCGACGGCGTCGATATCGAACCGACGCCCGCCGACCCTGACGGCGAAATCGATGACGTTGCCTTCCGTCGGTCGACGACCTCCGTTCGGACCTCTATCGGTTCCGAGGCGAACCGTTCGACTGCGTGGCTCGACCGTCGGGAGACGGTGATGCGGCGATTCGACCTGACGGGAGAAACCTTGGAGTAGCGGCGTAGAAGCGAGCCGATTCGCTCAGTTCGTGGTTACAGAAGTCACAGGAACGACGGGAGTGAGGTGTCGACTTACTCGTCGCTCACGTCCTCGTCTGCGTCGTCGTCGACCGCGTCGTGATCTTCCGTCACGGCGGGGATCACGTCGACGGCGGCGACGTGGTCGCCCGAATCCAGATCCATCACGGTGACGCCCATCGTGTTCCGACCGTACGTCGAGATGTCGTCGACGCGGATCCGCATGATCTGCCCACCTTCGCTCATGACGACGAGGTTGTCGTCCGGGCAAACGGACTCGATCGCACAGACCGGCCCGTTGCGCGTGTTCGTCTTGATGTCGATGAGTCCCTTTCCGTTGCGAGACTGGACGCGGTACTGGTCGATGTCGGTGCGCTTGCCGTACCCGTTCTCGGTCACGGTGAGGAGCCAACTGTGTTTGCCCTCGTCGGCGGCGGCGACGCCAGCGACGTGGTCACCGTCGTCGAGTTTGATCCCGTGGACGCCGCGGGCGGTCCGGCCCATGGCGCGCGCCTCGTCCTCGTCGAACCGGATCGACATCCCGCCTTCGGTGGCGATGATGATGTCCTCGCTTCCGTCCGTGACTTCGACGTCGACGAGCGCGTCGCCGTCTTCGAGACGGATGGCGCGGATGCCGGTCGAGAGGATGTTACCGAATTCGGAGACGGCGCTGCGCTTGACGTAGCCGTCGCGCGTGACCATCGTGAAGAACCCGTCGCCGTCCATGGCGTCGGTGTTCACGACGGCTTCGATCTCCTCGTCGTCGTCTAAGTCGATGACGTTGACCGCGGACTTGCCGCGGGCCGTCCGCGACATCTCCGGGATCTGGTAGGCCTTCAACTGATAGACCTGTCCGTGGTTCGTAAAGCAGAGCAGGTAGTCGTGGCTGTTGGCGAAGAAGACCGACGAGACGCGGTCGCTCTCTTTCAGGTCCGTACCGATGATCCCCTTCCCACCGCGGTTCTGTGCGCGGAAGGTCGAGGCGGGCATCCGCTTGATGTAGTCGTCCTCCGTGTGGACGACGACGACGTCCTGTTCGGGGATGAGGTCCTCGCGGGTGACCGTCCCCGTGTCCTCGATGATACTGGTCCGTCGCTCGTCGCCGTACTGCTCTTTGATCTCGGCGAGTTCGTCTTTAATGACGCCGAGGAGTTCCGACTCGTTTTCGAGGATCTCGGTCAGGCGCTCGATGGTCGCCTGCACCTCATCGTACTCGGTTTTGATCGCTTCCGTCTCCATCGACGTGAGCGACCCGAGTTGCATCGAGACGATGTGCTCGACCTGCGCTTCGCTGAAGTCGAACGTCTCGCGGAGCGCGGCCTTCGCGCCGTCGCGGTCGTCGGCGTTGCGGATGGTGTCGACGACGTCGTCGACGTTGTCGAGCGCGATGAGGCGGCCTTCGAGGATGTGCGCCCGATCCTCGGCTTCGCCGAGGTCGTACTCGGAGCGCCGCCGGACGACTTCACGCCGGTGCGAGAGGTACTCCTGCAGCGTCTCTTTCAAGTCGAGTACCCTCGGCTGGCCGTCGACCAGCGCGAGGTTGATGACGCCGAACGTGGATTCGAGGTGGTGTTCGAGCAGTTGGTTCTTGACCACCTCGGTGTTCGCCCCGCGCTTGAGTTCGACGACGATCCGGATCCCGTCGCGGTCGGACTCGTCACGCAGGTCGCGGATTCCCTCGATCTTCCCCTCGTTTACGTTGTCCGCGATGCGCTCGATGAGTCGCGCCTTGTTCGCCAGGTAGGGGAGTTCGGTGACGACGATCCGGTCGTCGTCTTCGACCTCGAATTCGGCGCGGACTCGCAGGCGACCGCGGCCGGTCGTGTACGCCTGATGGATCGCGTTGCGGCCGACGATGTTCGCGCCGGTCGGGAAGTCCGGCCCCTTCACGAACTCCATCAGATCGGTGACGGAGCAGTCCGGGTTGTCGATGAGGTGGACCGTCGCGTCGATGATCTCGCCTAAGTTGTGCGGCGGGATGTTCGTCGACATCCCGACCGCGATTCCCGAGGAGCCGTTGACGAGGAGGTTCGGGAACGCCGAAGGGAGGACGATCGGTTCTTCGAGGCGGTCGTCGTAGTTCGACTGGAAGTCGATCGTGTCCTTCTCGATATCGGCCAGCAACTCCTCGGCGATGGCGTCCATCCGGGCCTCGGTGTACCGCATGGCCGCCGGCGGGTCGCCGTCGACGGAACCGAAGTTCCCCTGGCCGTCGATCAGCGGGTACCGCATGGAGAAGTCCTGTGCCATTCGGGCCAGCGCCTCGTAGATGGAACTGTCGCCGTGCGGGTGGAAGTCACCCATCGTGTCGCCGACGATGTTCGAGGACTTCCGATGGCTCGCGCGGTGGGTGATGCCCGCCCGGTGCATCGCATAGAGGATGCGTCGGTGGACCGGCTTCAACCCGTCACGGACGTCCGGGAGCGCCCGACCCGCGATGACGCTCATCGCGTAGTCGATGTACGACTGCTCCATCTCGTCTTCGACGCGGACGTTCCGGATTCGGTTCGCTACTTCGTCGGGAATGTCCTCTGGTTCCGAACTCATCTCAGATGTCCACCCAATCAGCCTCGTTCGCGTGCTCGGTGATGAACTGCTTGCGTGGTCCGACGGCATCGCCCATCAGCACCGAGAACATCCGGTCTGCGGCGGCGGCGTCCTCGATGGTGATCTGCTTTAAAATTCTGTTCTCCGGGTTCATCGTCGTCTCCCAGAGCTGCTCGGGGTTCATCTCGCCGAGCCCCTTGAACCGCTGGACCTGCGTCGGATTCCCGTCGCACTTCTCTTCGATGATGCGCTCGCGTTCCGCTTCCGTCATGGCGTCGTAGGTCTCGCCGCGGTAGCGGATGCGGTACAGCGGCGGTTGGGCCGCGTACACGTAACCCGCTTCGAGCAGCGGCCGCATGTACCGATAGAACAGCGTCAGGTACAGCGTGCGAATGTGTGCGCCGTCGACGTCGGCGTCGGTCATAATGATGATCTTGTGGTACCGAGCGTTCTCGATATCGAACTCCTCACCGACGCCCGAACCGATCGCCGTGATGAGGTTCCGGATCTTGTCGTTTCCGAGAACCTTGTCGAGGCGGTGTTTCTCGACGTTCAGGACCTTCCCGAAGAGCGGGAGAATCGCTTGGAAGCGACGGTCACGAGCCTGTTTGGCCGACCCGCCTGCGGAGTCACCCTCGACGATGAACAACTCGGCCTCGTCGGGGTCGCGGGTCTGACAGTCCGCGAGTTTCCCCGGCAGCGACGTGGATTCGAGCGCCGACTTGCGCCGCGTGAGTTCCTCGGCCTTTTTGGCGGCCTGTCGCGCCTTCGCCGCCTCGACGGCCTTCCGGATGATGGCCTGCGCCGTGTCGGGGTGTTCCTCGAAGTACGTGCTCAACCCCTGATGGACGGCGCTCTCGACGATGCCCCGGACCTCGCTGTTTCCGAGTTTCGTCTTGGTCTGGCCCTCGAACTGCGGGTCGGGGTGTTTGACCGAGATGACGGCCGTGAGACCTTCCCGAACGTCCTCGCCCTTGAGATTGTCCTCGATATCGTCTGCGAGATTGTTCCCGTTGGCGTAGTCGTTGACGACGCGGGTCAGCGCCGTCTTGAACCCGGTCAGGTGAGAGCCACCTTCGCGCGTGTTGATGTTGTTGGCGAACGAGTGGATCGACCCCTGTAACTCGTCGGTCGCCTGCATGGCGACTTCGACCTGAATCCCCTCGGTTTCGTCGTCGAAGTAGATGACGTCGTTGTGAAGTGGCGTCTTCGTCTCGTTCAGATACTCGACGAACTTTCGGATTCCGCCGTCGTATCTGAACACGTCCTCGTCGTCGGACCGCTCGTCGTCGAGATTGATCGTGACGCCGGAGTTGAGGAAGGCCAACTCCCGCAGTCGATTCGCCAGCGTCGAGTAGCTGAAGTCGGTCGTCTCGAAGATCTCGTGGTCGGGCCAGAATCGCTGGTACGTCCCCGTCTCCTCGTCCGGGCGCATGTCGCGAACGCGCTTCATCTCTTCGACGGGGTCACCGCGCTCGAACGCCATTCGGAAGACGCCACCGTCGCGTTTCACTTCGATCTCGAATCGCTCCGAGAGCGCGTTGACCACGCTTACCCCGACGCCGTGGAGTCCCCCGGAAACCTGATAGGACTTGTTGTCGAACTTCCCCCCCGCGTGGAGGACGGTCATGATGACCTCGACGGCGGGTCGGTCGTACTGTTCGTGCGTGTCGACCGGGATTCCCCGGCCGTCGTCCGAAACACTCACCGATTCGTCGTCGTGGATCGTGACGTCGATGTTGTCGCAGAATCCCGCGAGGGCTTCGTCGATAGAGTTGTCGACAACCTCGTAGACGAGATGGTGTAACCCGCGTGTGTCGGTGGACCCGATGTACATCGCCGGGCGCTTACGAACGGCTTGTAGCCCTTCCAGCACCTGGATCTGCCCGGCCCCGTACTCGTTTTCCTGTGACATAGAACCTGCCCGAGCATAGGCAATCCCACGCCTTAAAACCCTCGCACGCGCGCGCGGAGGATGTATATATCGTACCTGCTGCGGTTATCCTCCTCCTGTCGTTCACGTTATACTGTCTGCGCTCGCTCGCTCAAGATAGTCGCGTTCCCCGCCGACGGACTCACGGAGAGCGTTTCGTCGCGGGTGGTCCTCTGTCTTCCGGAAGACGTCGAGAGCAACACACACCCGGTGACGAGACACGGCGTCACACGGTCGATTTCACTTTCACTCCGGCGACGGAGAGGTTTTAACCGTCCGCCAGTAAATCCACCGTACAGGATGACCTCGTTCCAGTCGACACTCGGCGACGAAGAGGGGATCGCCGAAGAGCTGGCTCAAAGCCAGCGGGAGATCTCCATCGCCGAGTTCTTCGAGAAGAACAAGCACATGCTCGGGTTCGACTCCGGGGCCCGAGGGTTGGTGACGGCCGTCAAAGAGGCCGTCGACAACGCGTTGGACGCCACGGAGGAAGCGGGAATCCACCCGTACATTACGGTGGAGATCCACGAATCCGGCGACTACTACGAGTTGATAATCGAGGACAACGGTCCCGGGATCACCAAAGAGCAACTCCCCAAAATCTTCGGGAAACTTCTCTATGGCTCTCGGTTCCACGCCCGAAAACAGTCTCGCGGTCAACAGGGGATCGGGATCTCGGCGGCCGTGTTGTACTCGCAACTCACCAGCGGGAAACCCGCGAAGATCACCAGCCGAACCGTCGGTAGCGACACGGCGCAGTACTTCGAACTGATCATCGACACCGACACGAACGAACCCGAGATCAAGACCGAGACCGAACTCTCACCCCGCGACAGCGATCTCAGCGACACCCACGGCACTCGGATCCACCTGGAGATGGAGGCGAACATGCGGGCACGCACTCAGCTCCACGACTACATG
Organism: Haloferacaceae archaeon; assembly: GCA_963715525.1. GTDB lineage: Archaea > Halobacteriota > Halobacteria > Halobacteriales > Haloferacaceae > MFD01721-c6. The sequence goes on along the minus strand of OY970248.1, from coordinate 1,716,762 downwards.
AAACACACCGCCGTGGTCAACCCGCACGCTCGGCTCGTCCTCTACGAACCGGGCTTAGAGGAGGCGATCGAGTTCGAGCGCGTCGAAGGCGCTTCCCTCCCGGCCGAAACCGAGGAGATCAGACCCCACCCGCACGGGGTCGAACTCGGGACGCTCATCAAGATGCTCGGTGCCACGGAGTCGTACTCTATCTCCGGCTTTTTGCAGGAAGAGTTCACCCGCGTCGGTAAGAAGACCGCCGCGAAAGTGATCGACAACTTCCGCGACCGCTACTTCGGCCGGGAGATGTCGTGGGCCGCACCGACCGCCGCCGACGTCGCGCGACGGAACGGCGAGGGCGTCACGATCGAAGACGCCATCACCGAAGCCGTCTCCGGGAAAGGCGCCGACGCAACCGAGGCGTTCGCCGCGGCCGTGGCAGACGTGCTCGAAAGTCGCGATCGAACCGCCTACTCCGAACTCGTCGCCGTCGTCGACAACGCGGCCGCCACGGCCGAAGAGGAGACCGGGAAGACGTTCGGGAAGACGGTTCGAACGAACGCCGTCGCCGCGGCGTGGGCGACACTGACGGTTCACGACGAGGCCCACGTCGTCGGGATCGGCGAAGACGGGAACGGCGCAGGCGACGTAGAGACCGCCGAGGACGACGAGGGAACCAGTGTCAGTTATCTCACGTCCGGGATCTACGCCATCGTCGACGAGGCGACGAGTACGCAGAAAGACGACGCGACGGTCCACGGATTGGCCGAACGAATCGCCCGGAAGTTCGCCGACGTCGAGGACGAACGCCACCGCTTCACCCACGGCGAACTCCGTGCGATCATCGACGACGCCGCGGACACGACAGTCGAGTACGACGACGCCACCGTCGGTGACACGGCCCGCGAGAACGTCACCGAGGCGATCTGGACGGTGATGCGGACGGTTCCCGACGACGTCCCGAACGTGAGTGAGGTGGCCGGTAACCGCGACACCGCTTCCGCGCTCATGGACGCGATGCGCGAGACCGACATCCTCGCGCCGCCGACCGACTGTCTCTCGCCGATCACGGCGGAACTGGTCGAGCAGGGCCTTCGAAAGGAGTACGACGCCGACTTCTACGCCGCGGCGACCCGAGACGCGGACGTCCACGGTGGCGACCCGTTCATCGTCGAGGCGGGTATCGCCTACGGCGGCGAACTCAAAGCCGAGGGGAGCGTCGATCTGCTCCGCTTCGCCAACCGCGTTCCCCTCGTCTACCAGCGCGGGGCGTGTGCGACGACCGACGTGGTAAAGCGGATCGGCTGGCGAAACTACGGCCTCGATCAACCGGGCGGCAGCGGCATGCCGAACGGCCCCGCGGTCATCATGGTCCACGTCGCTTCGACGAACGTGCCCTTCACCAGCGAGTCGAAGGACGCGCTCGCGAACATCCCAGCCATCGAAGACGAAGTCGAACTGGCGATTCGGGAGGCGGCACGCGAACTCAAGTCGTATCTGAACAAACGTCGGTCGCTCCAGAAGCGCCGGAAGAAACAGGACGTCATCGGGAAGATCCTCCCGCAGATGGCGACGAAAGTCGCGGAAGTCACCGGACGTGACCGGCCGAACATCGACGGCGCGCTGGCGCGGATCATGAACAACGTCAGCGTCGAACGCGAGTTCGAAGACGGGACGGTCACCCTCCGGATCGAGAACCACTCCGACCGAAGCGAGAACCCGAACGTAACCGACATCGTCAGCGAAGAACCACAGAACGTAGACGGCGACGGCGACGCCGACGTGGTCGACCTCGATGGCGAGTGGTTCGTACAGTGGTCCCCGTCGATTTCGGCGGGTGAAACGGCTGAATTGACGTACACCGTCGGTGACGACGCCGAATTCGACATCGACGTCGACGGCGTCGATGCGGAAAAACTCACGGTACAAGGGTAATTCATGAGCGCGAAATCACAAGAAGAGAAAGCTCGCGAGCAACTTATCGACCTCGCGGCGGAGTTCTACGACCAGTTCGCCGGGGGCGACATCCCGGAGATGAAACTCCCGACGCGGACGAAGAGCAACATCGAATACGACGAGGACAGCCACGTCTGGGTGTACGGCGACCGTACCTCGACGCGGTCGGCCAACTCGGTCCGCGGAGCGCGAAAGCTCCTGAAGGCCGTCTACACGATCGAATTCCTCGCAGACCAACTCGACGAGGACCGCTCGTCGACCCTGCGTGAACTCTACTACCTCTCGGAGTCGTGGGACACGGACGAAGCGCAGTTCGGCACGCAAGACGAGTCGAACCAGTTGGTCGAGGACTTAGAGATCGTCTCGGGGGTCACCCGCGAGGACTTCCACATGCGCCCGGAGGAGTCGGGTGCGAAGGTGATGGGGCCGCTGCTCATCCGCGAGCAGACCCGTCGCGGCGACCGCGAGATTCACTGCCAGGAAGACGTCGGGCAGGGCGGCTACCAGATCCCGAACAACCCGGACACCATCGAGTTCCTCGAAAACGACGCCGACTTCGTCCTCTGCGTCGAGACAGGTGGGATGCGCGACCGACTGGTCGAAAACGGCTTCGACGCCGATTACAACTCGATCGTCGTTCACCTCGGCGGCCAGCCTGCGCGGGCGACCCGTCGGCTCACCAAGCGCCTCCACGACGAACTCGACCTGCCGGTCGTGGTCTTCACTGACGGAGACCCGTGGTCGTACCGCATCTACGGTTCCGTCGCGTACGGGTCGATCAAGTCCGCTCACCTCTCGGAGTATCTCGCCACGCCGCAGGCGAAGTTCGTCGGCATCCGACCGCAGGACATCGTCGACTACGAACTCCCGACCGATCCGCTGTCGGACTCGGACGTCAACGCGCTCCAGTCGGAACTCGAAGATCCGCGCTTCCAGACCGACTTCTGGCGCGAACAGATCGAACTCCAGTTGGAGATCGACAAGAAGGCAGAACAGCAGGCGCTCGCCTCTCGGGGCCTCGACTTCGTGACCGACACGTACCTCCCGGACCGACTCACCGACATGGGCATCCTCTGAGGCGACCAACCGATCGCCGATCAGGCGAACTCGCGTAACACGTCCGCGTCCGTCAGGTCAGTGTCGAACCGCTCGTTGTCCGCTGCACACGTCGGACAGTACTCGTTTTCGCCCTCCTCGTACGTTCGAACGGGGAATCCGGCCACGTACGATCGGTCGGCGAACGTTCGGACGACGCCGCCGGTCGCGGGAGCGCCGCACTGTGAGCACCGAACGTCGCCGCTTTCGACCGGGTCCTCGTCGACGGTCTGTTTGCGACCGAACGTCGTCACCGAACGGCGGGGTCCGAAGTCGGGACCGAACGGTAGGAACCGGCCGATGAGAAGCACGAACAGCGCTAGAAACAGGATTCCGACGGTGACGGAGACGAGCGATCCGCTCGCGATCGACGTCACCGCCGCGAGGAGGAGCACGACGCCGGCGGAGATACCTGCGACCCGCGACCAGCGGATCGACCCGCCGGACTCGCGCCCGTCGGCCCAGCGCTCCGTGCCGTCTGCCCGGAGTTCGACCCGCGACGCCCCCGGAGAGTAGCAGTACCAGGCGTAGAGGAGGTTGCCCAGCCCCCCGGTGAAGATGAGGAGGAGGACGTGAACCGGGAGCGATCCGAAGCGACGTCGGATCAGGATGACGCGGTCGCCGTCGTCTCTGTGGACGTCCCACCCTTCGCTGGTATAGTCTCGCGTCCGCCGTCGAAGCCAGCGGTAATCCGCCGTCGAGGTGCTCGATTCGGCGGACGACCGTTCACCCCGATCGATGAGCGATCCACACTGCGGACAGAACCTCGCGTCGGAGCCGAGTTTGGTGCCGCACGCCGAACAGTAGTTCGGCGTGGAGGGTCCGGGAACCATACACCGGAATTGTGGACCACCGAACATTTGTCTTGTGTACTCGATCCGAGTAGTTCAACGACGCTGTTATATTCTGTCACCCGTCGCTGACCGACCGTCGCTCGGCGTGGCCCGTGATCGGCCGTCGCTCGGTGGATCACGTCATCGGTCGGAAAATAGTGATCGGCCGAACCGCAGGTTGCGTGTGACGCCGCGCTGCTATCCGAGTATGATCGGTTGGGCCAGGACCTGCGCTTTCACCAGCAGCGACTGGACGCCGAGGATCAGCGTGAACAGAACCGCGATGGGGATGACGACGCGGACCCACGCGAGCCAGACGGTAGAGAACGTCGGTCCCCACGTGCTGCCCTGCGTGAGTTCGTCGATTCCCTGTCGACCCGCGACCCAGCCGATAAAGAGGACGACGCACAGCACCGAGAGCGGGAGAAGCAGGTCGTAGACGACCGCGTTGTACCAACCGAGGATGTCCGTTCCCATGGCGGTCGGGACGCCGACGAGGAAGATGAAGAGGCCGAGTCCGGCGGCGACCGATCGCCGACTGTAGTCGTAGTTGTCGACGACGTACGACACCGGGGCTTCGAGCAGACTGATCGAGCTAGAGAGCGCGGCGAAGAAGAGCACGATGAAGAACACGACGCCGAGTACTCGGCCGGCGGGGAGTTGCCCGAACGCGCCCGCAAGTGAGATAAACGCCGCTCCGAGGCCACCCTCACCGGGTTTGACGCCGAGCGAGAACAGGATCGGGAAGACGACGAACCCGGCGAGCAGTCCGACGATCGTATTCAGCACGAGGATCGTACCGCCGTCGGCCGGGAGGCTGTCGTCCTCACCGAGGTACGACGCGTACGCGATCATGACGCCGAACCCGAGCGAGAGCGTGAAGAACGCCTGCCCGACGGCGGCGGGGATGATGCTCCCGGCGTTCGCGGCGATCGTTCCGAAGTCCGGCGTGAGGTAGTAGTCGTAGCCCGCACCGGCACCGTTCAACGTCGCCGCCCAGACGGCGAGTGCGACGAGCAGGACGATGATCGCGGGAATCATCACTTTCGTCGCGCGTTCGATCCCGTCGGCGACACCGAAGGCGACGACGCCGATGGTGATGATCATGAACAGCGCGTGGAAGCCGACCGCCGGGAGTCCGGCGGAGACGGTCCCGAAGTACGTCTCGGCCGATCCGAAGTAGGCTCCGGTGAGGCTCCCGATGACATATCGGATGACCCATCCGCCGACGACGCTGTAGAACGCCAACGTCACGAGGGAGGTGAACACGCCGAGTCCGCCCGCGAACTCCCAGTTCGCAAAGCCCAGTTCGCGGAAGGCGGTGATCGCGTTCCGCTTGCTCCGTCGACCGATAACGAACTCGGCGAGGATCGTCGGGAACCCGATGAGGAACACCGCGAGGAGATATACGACGAGGAACGCCGCCCCACCGTTCTTCCCCGTCTGGAACGGGAACTGCCAGATGTTTCCGAGCCCTACTGCACTGCCGACGGCTGCGAATATGAACCCCGCCCGAGAGGTCCACGTTTCACGTTCAGACATGTCGTACCGTACCGTTGCTCACAACGGGTTCATATATGATCGGATATCGCTCCGCCCGCATCGAATTCGTTACAATTTAGTGGGCCGGATAGCGCCCGAGTCGGGCTGATGAACTTGTCGGCCGATCAGAACTCTCTATGTCAGAAAATCTTCAATTCATTGGTTTACGCCGCGTTCGTCGAGAACGACGGGGACACCGCGCCGGGCGACGTCGGCCGCGAAGGCGGCCGAGTCGGCTTCGAGCGCCTCGAAGGTGTCGTAGTGGATCGGGAGGACGAGGTCGGGGTCGAGCGTTTCGGCGAGATCGGCCGCTCCGTGGCGGTTCATCGCGAACGACCCGCCGATGTTGGCGAGGAAGAGCGACACGTCGAGTCCCTCGTGTCCGTCGAGGACGTCCGAGTCACCCGGCCAGAACACCGTCCGACCGCCGATCGAGAGCAGGAATCCGACGCCGAGACCCTTCGGGTGGATCGGGGTTCCGTCGTCGCGTGTGTGCCGCCCGCCTTCGTGGTTGTACGCCGGAAGCGACCAGACGATGGCATCGCCCGCCGTATATCGGTCCTCTTCGCCGATGCGAACGACGTCGTACGATAACTCCTCGACCGGCGTCAACTCGCGGTCGGTGTCGTCGACGTCGATTCCCTCGTAGGCGACGACGGTCGCGTCCTCCTTTGCGACGCGTTCGACGCCGTCGGAGTCGTAGTGGTGGACGTGCGTGATGCAGACGAGGTCGCCGTCGCGTGCGTCGTAGTCGTCCAGAACCCCGTATCGACCCGGGTCGAGATAGGCGACGAACCCGTCCGTCGTTTCGATCCGCACCGTCGCGTAGCCGTACCAAGTGACTGAGAGTCCGTCGTGTTTGATCGTCATATAACGTGCCACGGGGACTGACGGTCTATAGTTCCCGGTTGAGGCGGTTTCTGACCGGTTTCGATCCGATCGACGGGAGACAGGTCGAATTTTGATCAGTTCCTCACGTAACCAAAAGAACGATAACTGTCGGATATGGATACGAACTGAGCATAAATGGACGACGACACCCGACGAGTTCTCCGTGATACGCTTCAGACGGTCGGGTCGGTGCTTGCTGTCGCGCTCGTACTGTTTGCAGTGAGCGGGGTGTGGCCACCGATGGTCGCAGTCGAGAGCGGGAGCATGACCCCGCACATGCAGAAGGGAGATCTGATCGTCGTCACGAAACCGGGCCGCTGGACCGCCGCGGCCGCACAGGGTCCCGGAATCGTGACGTATCAAGCGTCTAAGGGCTATTCCCGGTTCGGGGAACCCGGCGACGTCATCATCTACGATCCGCCGACGCCGACCGAGGGCAACGCACCGATCATCCACAGGGCGAGATTCCACGTCACGAAAGGGGAGAACTGGTACAAAGTCGCCAACAAGTCGTATCTCCCGGCGAACGTTCACAACTGTTCGCAACTCCGGTACTGTCCCGCGCCGTACGACGCGTACATCACCAAAGGCGACCACAACGGCTACTACGACCAGGCGTGGCCCGGCGGCGAGATCGCACCGCCGGTCAAGTCGCAGTGGATCATCGCGAAATCCGAGATCCGCATCCCGTGGCTCGGATGGATCCGACTCGTCTTCACGGGACAGGCCTGATCGGAGCGGACTGACGACGGTCACGCCCGTTCTCTGCCGTCACTTCATCTCCACCAGACGCTCGACCCGATCGATCGAATCCGCGCCCTCCGGCGGTTTGTCGTCGCGCACCCCGAGGAATCGGGGGAACCGAAGCGCGTATCCCGACGAGTAGGTCGGCGACCGCTGAATCTCCTCGTAGCCGACTTCGAAGACGACCTCGGGGTGTAACTCGACGACCTGGCCCTCCTGCGAGACGATCTTCGGTTCGAGCAGCGCCGTCAACTCGGCCAGATCCTCGTCTGTGATTCCGGTCGCGACCTTTCCGATCGTGACGTAGTCGGCGGCGGCACGCGACGAGACTCCGTCGTCGACCCGCGCCGAGAGGAGGAACGTCCCGAGGAAACTCGCGCGTCGGCCCTCGCCCCACTCCGCACCGGTGACGACGAGGTCCAGCGTCTCCACGTCGGGTTTTCGCTTCCGCCAGTTCTTCCCGCGTCGGCCGGGAGTGTACGGCGACTCGGGGTTCTTCAGCATGATTCCCTCGTGGCCCGCGTCCAGCGCCGCGGCCTCGACGTCGGCGATTTCGTCGGTGTCGGCCGACGGCGTGAGTTCGGAGACGCCCTCGTCTAACAGGTCGGTCAGTCGGTCGTGGCGCTCGGTCAGCGGAGCGTCGAGCAGGTCTTCGCCGTCGGCGTGGAGGCAGTCGAACACGCGGAGTTCGACCGTCACCTCTTCGCGCATTCGCTCGACGTCGTGTTTCCGCCGGAAGCGACGGAGCACTTCTTGAAAGGGTAACGGCGTTCCGTCGTCGCCGACGGCGACCACCTCTCCGTCGAGGATCGCCGGGGTGTCGACGCGTGCTTCGACGAATTCGACGACTTCCGGAAGCGCGCCCGTCACGTCCTCCATGTTCCGCGAGTAGACACCGACCTCGTCACCGCCGTCTGCGTGTATCTGAACCCGCGCACCGTCGTATTTCGTCTCGACGGCGACCGTCTCCCACTCGTCTACGGCCTCGGTGACGGTTCCGGCCTGCGCGAGCATCGCCTGTATGGGTCGACCGAGTTCGAGTTGGACCGCGTCGAGTCCGGACACGCCCTCGTCGCGGGCGGTGACGGCGACGTTGCCGTAGTCGTTCGAGACCTGGAGGGCGCGCTCGACGGCCTCGACCGGCACGTCGAACGCCTCGCTGATCGCGTCGCGGACGGTCCCCTCGCCGACGCCGATTCGCATCTCCGAGAGGACGAGACGAGCGAGGTAGCGCGCCTCTTCAGACGACGTGCGGTTGAACAGACCGAACAGGATCGACTCCTTTTGCTCTTGACTGCCGGACCCCTCGGCGGCGGCGAGGTCGCGGAGTTGCCGGTCGACTTCCGCGACGGTCAGCGAACCGCCACTCCCGCCGCCGCCGAACGCGGCCAGCCCCTGCTGGCCGCCGAACTCGTAGCCGGCGGCCACTTCGCCGATGTCGCCGACGTCGGCCAGTCGATCCTCGACGTCGTCCGTAGAGACGTTCTGTCCCGCGGCCCGAGCGATGGCGGCGTAGCAGAGCGCGGGACCGATGTCGAGCGTCGTCGAGTCCCACGCGGGAAAGACCCGACCCTGAACGAACCGGGCGAGAACGGGCAGGTCACCGTCGGCTGCGGCGAGCAGGTCGCGAACGAGCGCGACGGTCTCCAGGTCGGCTGGCTCGGCTTCGATCTCGGCGGCGCGGGCGGCGAAGTCGGCGAACTCCATCGACGCCGGGTAGACCGCTCTCGGTGAAAAGCCCCCCGAATGGGGCTCACGCGACGCGGGACCAGCGGTTTCAAGGACGTTCCTCGCTCACTGGGGGATATGGACAAAGACCTCGCGGCGCACGTGCGGGATGTGTTGGACGTCGACGTAGAGGAGTTTCAAGCGCAGGCAGACGCCGACGCCGAGGTCGTCAAGGAAGCGCTCCGAGACGGGACGTTCGACAACCACCAGTCGATAATCGGCTTCGAATACGAGTTTTACGCCGTCGACGACGGTCGGTGGCACGCCGACGGCGAACCGTATTCGCTCATGCGCGTTCCGAGGCGGCTCTTGGAACTGATCGGCTTCGAGAAGGAACTCGGACTCCACAACGCCGAGATGAGCACCAGCCCACAGCCGTTCAACCCCCACGGGGTACGCGCACAGGAGTCGGAGGTTCTCGCTCGGCTCAGCGCCGCGCTGGACTGCACGAGCGCCGAAGGGATGCGACTCGTCAGCGACGCGATCTGGACGATTCCACCCGAGGGCGAGACGGCCCGGAACTACCTCGCCGACAGCATCGTCGACGACGGTGTCACGGTCGCGACGAACATGAGCGACGCCGTCCGGTACCACGCGATGGCCAACGGGTCCGATTCGGATCGCACCTTCAGTATCGACGCCCCGCACGTCGAACTGGCGGCGGCCACGGTGATGCCCGAGAGCCTCATCACCTCGATTCAACCCCACTATCAGGTGTCGCACGCCGCCGACCTCCCGGAGTACTTCAACTACGCGCTCCGCGTCGCCGGATCCCTGCTGGCACTCGGCGTCAACTCCCCTTTCTTCCCGCCGGATCTGTACGAAGACGTCCCCGCCGAAGACGTTCTGGCCGACGGCTGGGACGGCAACCGGATCGCCGTCTTCGAGTCCGTCCTCAACACGGCGACCGAAGAGGAGAAAGTCACGTTCCCGCGAGATCTGTCCGACGTCGAGGAGGCCGTCGACCGCGTCGTCGACGACGAGACGTTCGTTCCGATGCCTATCTCGGGCGGTAACGACCGATTCGACGACGCGTTTGCCACCCTTCGAATGAAGCACGGAACCTACTGGCGCTGGGTCCGGCCGGTCTTCGGCGGTGCGACCCGCTCGGCTGCAAACGCCCGAATCGAGTTCCGTCCCATCCCCGGTCAACCGACCGTCCGCGACTCGATCGCCTTCCAGGCCGCCTTCGCGGGGTTGATGGAGAGCCTCCCGAAGCGCGAACACCCGCTCATCACACAGGAGTGGTCGGTCGCCCGCGACAACTTCTATGCGGCGATGCGCGACGGCCTCGACGCTGACCTTCGCTGGACGACGAACGACGGACACGAGACGACCGACCTCCGAGAACTCTACGACGACCTGCTGGCTCACGCGCGGGACGGACTCACGTCGGCCGGGTGTTCGGAGGCGGAAGCCGAACGGTACGTCGCACCGCTCCGGGCGCGAATCGAGGCGAACACGACGCCCGCCGACTGGAAGCGCCAGCGAGTGGCGACGCGACTCGACGACGGCGAGGATTTGGCGGCCGCTATCACGGGGATGCAGCGCGCGTACGTCAGACAGCAAGAAGAAACCTTACTCGACGGAAGTTTTACGGACTGGTTCTGAGGCTTAGAGTACTTTCGTGATGTCCTTGTAGCGGTTGATCTCGACGCCGTCGTCGGTGATGACGCAGACGTTGATCCCGTTACCGGAGGCGAGGTCGCGCTCGATCGCACTCTGGATCGCGCGGGCGGCGATGGTCTTCGCCTCTTCGATCGAGAGTTCGTCGTTGTACTCCTGTTCTAAGACACCGAGGGCGAACTGACTGCCCGACCCGGTGACGGTGTATTCCTCTTCGCTCATGCCGCCGAGCGCGTCGAGGCTGTAGATGTGCGGGCCGTCGCTGTCGACGCCGCCCAGGATCGGCTGGACGATGAAGAACGAACCGGAGCGCAGGAAGTTCGAGAGGATCGTCGACAGCGCCTGCATGCTCATGTCTTTGCCGCGGCGCGTCTCGTAGAGGCTCGTCTCGGCCCGAAGCTGACGGATGAGCGACTGGGCGGCCGAGACGGAGCCTGCAATCGTGATGGCCGCACTCGGGTGGATCTGTTCGACCTTCTGGACGTCCTTGCTGGAGACCATGCCGCCGAGGCTGGCACGCATGTCGGTCGCCATGACGACGCCTTCGGACGTTCGAAGGCCGACGGTCGTCGTCCCGGTCTTCATCTCTCCTTCTTTCGTCTCGGAAGCCCGCCGCTCAGCGTTCGGGAACTCGCCGAGTTCCGGGCCGAACACGTTCGAGTGATCGCCGTTCAACGGGTCGAGGTTACCGGATCCACTGGGAGTTCGCATTACCGTGGCTTGGCCCGGAGCGCTGATAAATGCACCCCTTCACTTTCGGTTTGCCGCCGCCGAGTGGCAGCCTATCGACTCGTCCTCCTCCGCTTCTGTCGCTCGATAGACGCCGCTCACGAGTCGATCGGCGGCGAAAAGATCCTCGGCGGAAGACGAATCCGAAACTCGAACTCAGCGATTACTCGCTCGTTCGTACGCCTTTCCGGTTGCGAGGATGAGGCGACCGAGCGGGAAGTTCAGGCCCGCTTTGCGGGCGAGAAGGGCCACCGGCAGCAGGAAGATGCCGAGGACCACGAAGGTCTGGTACAGTGCGAACAGGGTCAGGCGGTGCGCCGCTTGGAACATTGCCTACCTCTCGGGGCACCACACGAGTATATAGGCTTTCTCCCCCGTCTCATCGCGCGACCCCGACGCAGTCTAGCGATTCAAGTCAAGTTTCACTGAACGCAATTCCGATGGAGAAAAATCACGTCACCGCCGATGAACTGAATGGCCTACCGCAGTTTTACGCATAAGTTATGAGCATCGTCCGCGGTGCATCCGCGTCTCGACCCGTGACCGTCACGATTATTGTCAGCTATTCGACTTCACGCTGCAAGAAATGGGTCTCCAATGTCGCACGGGACGACGCTCCAGACAATGCTTAACATCGTTCGTGGAAAATCGCAAACGTATGATACTCCCCTGCATAGATGCCTCAAACTATGAAATCGGTCGTGAACAGTTACCGATCGAGAGCGATCGTTTCAACGTGCGATCACGTCGAAGCGACGACGTTCGACACGACCGTGACTGTCCACTTGAATCGACACATCAGAAATTTTACCAGCGTCGCCCAGCGAGTAGTCGTCGCCTTCGAACCGCGGCCGTCGAAGCGAGCGCACGACGCGAATCGGAAACCGCAACCGGAGGTGCGTGACTATGTCCGAGGCACAGGAGAACTGGGGGTACAAGTATTTCAACGAACTGATCGGGACGTTCATCCTGATTCTCCTCGGCGACGGAGCGGTCGTCGTCAACATCCTCACAGGCGGGTTCGACCTCTTCGGCGTCTCCATTCTGTGGGGATTCGCGGTGATGTTCGCGGTCTACTGGGTCGGCGGGGTCTCCGAGGGTCACATCAACCCCGCGGTGACGATCGCCAACGCCGTGTTCAGGGACTTCCCGTGGCGTCACGTTCCCGGCTACATCGCCTCGCAGGTCGTCGGGGCGTTCCTCGGGGCAGTCTGGCTGCTCTTCATCTGGTCGGGCTACTACGCGAGTTTCGCCCAACAGAACAACATCACGCGCGGCGCGCCCAACAGCGCGATCACCGCGATGACGCTCTGGACGTTCTTCCCGAACCCCGCGTTCGCGGGCGTCGGCATCGGCAAACTCAACAGCCTCACGCAGGCGGCGAACCTCGTCTCCTACCCGCAGGCGTTCCTGAGCCAAGCGATGGTCACTGCGGTTCTCGTGGCCGTCATCTTCGCGCTCACCGACGACTGGAACCCGGTGGGGACACGCGAGACGCCCGCGGTCGCGGCGGCACTCATCGGTCTAGCTCGTCGCCGCACTTGTCATGTACGAAGCGCCGATCGACATGGCGACGCTCAACCCGGCCCGCGACTTCGGCCCGCGCGTTGCGGGCTACCTGTTCGGTTGGGGCTCGGTCGCGTTCCCCGGACCACGCGGCGGGTGGTGGCTCCCTATTGTCGCTCCGATCGTCGGTGGTCTCGTCGGTGCGTTCGTGTACGACTACGGGACCCGTCCCCGGCTGATGACGGAAGAGAATCCGCCGCACGAACCCGTCGTCCACGAGCCAGAGGAGGGTGAGGGTTCTGACTGAAGTCATGACGAAGACGGGTGACGACCGGGGGCAGATCTCAGTCGACGAGTACCTCCGACTGCTGTTCAGCGACCCGCTGTCGTTGCTCGGCATCGGACTCATGATCGTGGGATCGCTGCTGATCGCGTTGACTCCGGTCGCCACCGGATCCAGTTCGTGGGGCCGGTACGGCATGTACACGCTGATCGGAGGGACGATCGTCTTCGCGCTCGGGTATACGCGTACACAGCATCAGATCAAGGCGTTACGAGAGTCGCGAGAAGCGGCGGTCGAACGGGAACGCGGCCATCAGAACGGAGACTCCAACGACCGAAACGGCGAGTGAACACCGAAACCGCGAGCGAACGAGTCGGCTTCGGCGACGTCATCGGCGAATTCGGTGCGACGACCGGCGGGCGAATCCGAAGCGCGGCTTCAGGCCGCCCGCTGCTCGGCCTCGATCCGCTCGATGCCGATGGTGACGTCGACGCCTTCGACGTCCCACTGTTCGACGAGGTCGTCGGCGTCGTCGACGAACTCCTCGGTCCGCGTCTCTTCGGCGACGAACTCGCGGTGTTCGTCGACGAACGAACGGACTCGGTCGTCGGCAACGTCGAGGCGCGTCCGGATGCCCTCTTCTACGTCTAAGTCGAGTTGCTTACGCATCTCCTGGATCCGACGCACGATGTCGCGGGCGTAGCCCTCGGCTTCGATGTCGTCGGTGAGCGCGGTATCGACGTAGACGGCACCGCCCTCGAAGTCGGCTCCGGAGACGTCCTCCGGCGGTTCGGTGTGGTACTCGACCATGTCGTCTTCGAGCGTGACCGTCTCGCCGTCGACCTCGATGCCCGACTCCACTTCGGCGCGCGTCTTCCCCTGCACCGCCTGCATGATCTGCTGGGCGCTGCCGCCGAACGCCGGACCGATGACGCTCATCTGCGGTTCGGCGTGCTCGACCAACTCCTCGAAGTGCTCGGTCACGTCGATCGCACGCGCGTTCACCCGATCCTTCAGCAGGTCTCGGAGCGAGTCGACCGCCTCGGCGACGTCCGAATTCTCCGTCTCGACGACGATACGGGACACCGGCCACCGAAGCTTTCGACCGCCCTGCTGGCGGGCGTTCGCCGCCGCTTCCTCGACGCGTCGGAGGACGGCCATGTTCGACTCCAACTCGGGGTCGTGCCAGTCGGCGTCGACCTCGGGGTAATCGAGCATGTGTACCGTCGTCGTCGATCCGTTGAGATGCTGGTACATCTCTTCTGCGAGGTACGGCGTGAACGGGGCCATCAGTCGGACGACTTCGTCCAAGACCGTCGAGAGCGTCGCGTACGCGCCGCGTTTGCCCGCGGAATCCTCCTCTTCCCACATCCGTTCGCGGATCGCCTTCACGTAGAACCGCGAGACGTCCTCGGTGACGAAGTCGAAGAGCGCGTTGAGCGCGACGTGGATCTCGTAGTCGTCCCACGCGGCAGACATCTCCTCTTTTACCGACTGGAGTCGGGAGAGGACCCACTCGTCGACGACGGTGAGTTCGCCGTCCGAGAGGTCGGCCTCGGCCGGGTCGTACCCGTCGAGTTTCATGTACGGCAGCGGGAAGCGGAAGACGTTCCAGAGGATGTTCAGCCGCGACTGCATGTCGGCGAGACCGTCCCACTCGAACGAGAGGTCGACGCCCTGCTGGTCGTGACTGAGCAGGTACGCCCGGAGCGGATCGCGTCCGGCGCGGTCGATGGCCTCCTCGGGGGTGACGATGTTCCCGAGCGACTTCGACATCTTCCGCCCGTCTTTGTCGTTGGCGAACCCGTGCATCAGCACGCGGTCGTAGGGTGCGCGGCCGACGGCCGCGGTTCCCATCCCGAGTTGCGACCAGAACCACCCGCGGGTCTGGTCGTGGGCCTCGATGATGAGGTCTGCGGGCCAGAGTTCGTCGAACGCCTCGGTGTCGCCGGGGTACCCGAGCGTCCCCCACGACGCGACCGAGGAGTCGATCCACACGTCGAACACGTCGGGGACGCGCTCGTAGGTCACGCCGTCTTCGGTGATCGTCACGCCGTCGACGGCGGGCCGGTGAAGGTCCATCGTCTCCGGATCGAGCTCCTGATCGGCGCGCTCGGCGAGTTCCTCGCGCGTGCCGACGACGAGGATGTCCTCGCCGGTCACCTCCTCGACGCCCTGGGGAACCCAGATCGGGAGCGGGATGCCCCAGTAGCGCTGCCGGGAGACGTTCCAGTCGGGCGCGTCTTCGACGAAGTTGCGGAAGCGGTTGTCACGCGCCCACTGCGGGTGCCACTCGCTCTCGTCGATCTGGTCCAAGAGGTCCTGCTTGATGTCCGTGACAGTGATGAACCACTGGTCGGTCGCGAGGAAGATGATGTCCGTGTCGCAGCGCCAGCACTGTCCGTAGCGGTGTCGGGTCGTGCCGTCCGCGAGTAGGCGCCCGTTCGCCTCCAGATCGGCGATGATGTCGTCGTTGGCGTCGCGGACGAACTCGCCTTCGTACTTCCCGCCCTGCTCGGTGAACTCGCCGTTGCTCGCGACGGGACAGAACACGTCGAGTCCGAGTTCCTGCCCGCGCTGGAAGTCCTCTTGCCCGTGACCGGGCGCGGAGTGAACGAGGCCGGTCCGGTCGGCTTCGACGTAGTCGCCCGTGTAGACCTGTCCGGCACCCTCGAAGGCCGCGTGATCGGGTACTTCCTCGGCCAGCGGGTGGTCGTATTCCCAACCGACCATCTCGTCGCCGGAGACCTCGTCGACGACCTCGTAGTCCACGTATCGACCCTCCTTCAGCACGTCCTCGACGCACGGCGCTGCGACGTAGAGCACCTCGCTCTCTCCGTCTTCGCGTTCGGCGCGGACGGCCTGATACGTCAACTCGTCGCCGACGGCGACGAACGTGTTGGCGGGGATGGTCCACGGCGTCGTCGTCCAGATGACGAGCGACCCCTCGCGGTCGCGGAGCGGGAACTTGACGTAGATGCTCGGCGACTCGATCTCGTGGTACTCGACCTCGTTGTCGGCGATGGCGGTCTCACACCGCGGACACTGGTTGATGGCGCGCTTACCGCGCTCGACGAGGTTGTTCTCGTGGACCTGTTGGAACGCCCACCACGTCGCCTCCATGTACTCCGGCGAGATGGTCTGGTAGGGGTCGTCCCAGTCCATCCAGACGCCGATGGACTGAAAGTCCTCGTCCATCTTCTCGCGGTTGCGCTCGGCGAAGTCCTTGCACTCCTCGATGAACGCCTCGACGCCGAGTTCCTCGATGTCGCGTTTGGACTCGAAGCCGAGTTGCTGCTCGACTTTCACCTCGATCGGGAGTCCGTGCATGTCGTACCCCGGCCGGTCCGTGACCCGGTGGCCGGTCATCCGCTTGTGCCTGATGACCGAGTCTTTCAGGGTCTTGTTCCACGCCGTTCCGAGGTGCATCTGCCCCGAGGTGTACGGCGGCCCGTCGACGAAGAAAAACGGCGGGTCATCAGCGTGCGCCTCCTTCGTCGCCTCGTAGGCGTCGTGCTCCGCCCAGCGTGCCTCGGCGGCGGCCTCCACGTCCGCCGGGGTGTACTGGTCGCTGATTTCTTCCATATCGGTTTCTATCTCCCGTCGTATATCAAAACGGTGGTCCTGCAGTTCGAGTGTCGTCGACCGCTTTTCGGCCACACGCACCCACAGATTTAACTCGGGCAGTTGATTCAGATCTGACATGCGACCGCCCTTCCTCCGGGCGCCGTACGCGACCGCGTTCTACGCCGCGTGCGGCATCTGGTACGTCCCCGAACTGGTCGACGAGATCAGACGCCGCCGCACGAGCGACGACGCCGGCGCGGACCTCGACCGCAGATCGAAGTACGGGATCTACGGCGGGATCGCCGTCACGATCCTCGCCGGATTCGCGTATCCCTATCTCGTCCCGGCGCTGAACTTCGGCGACCTGTTCGTCCCGTTGTTCTGGGTCGGGGTCGCGTCGATGCTCGCCGGCGTCGCCCTCCGCTGGTACGCCGTCTACGTCCTCGGCCGGTATTTCTCGCGCGAGGTCAGAGTCGCCGCCGATCAGACGATCGTCGACACCGGCCCGTACGCGCACGTCCGCCACCCGACTTACACCGGCGGACTGATCACGATGATCGGTGTCGGCCTCGCGTTCGGGAATTGGTTGAGCCTCGCGACCGCCGTCGTCGTCGGTTTCGCCGCCTACGGGTACCGGATCAGAATCGAAGAGGCGGCGCTCCGGGAGGGAGTCGACGGTTACGAAGACTACTGCGAACGCACGTCGTATCGGCTCGTTCCGTTCGTGTACTGAAGTGCGTTCACAGCGGGTTATCCGACATGAACTGCGTGATGATCCGGCCTTCTGCGCGGTTCAGCACGTCCCCCACCGTCGATTTGTTGACGGCCAGTGCGTCGGCGATGTCCGAGAGCGTGCACGCTCTCGGCGTCTCGTAGTAGCCTCGATCGACTGCCTCTCGAACGACCTCCCGCTGGCGGTCGGTCAAGAGGTCATCGTCGTCATACGACTGCGTGAGCGAGACGATCTCGTAGCGGACGTCCCGCTCTTGCAGTCCGGAGACGAACTTCTGGATTCCCTCCATCGAAGTCGTGATTTCGCCGTAGATCCAGCCGTCGCGGACGACCAGCGGCGACCGCGGCAGATTTCCCGAGTGGAGGACAGCCCTATAGGTCGCGGGTCGATCGATCCGCAACTGGACGAACGTCGTCCGGTCGTCGGTGTGGAGGACTTCGTACTCCGTAACGGCCGAATCCGACTCGAAGTACGGCGTCATCGTCGCAGCATCGACGGGTGACTCGAAGAGCACGTACATCCCACCGTCCGTCCGATGGTGGCCGAGCAGTCGGAACTCGTCGTCCGGATACTCCCGTGACAGTCGATTGATCGACTCGTGGGTCACTTCGGTCTTCGTTTGTGCGGTCGGCATGGAACCTCTCGGCACCCACAATGATCTGACCCGACATAAATTGGGGGATATGTCCGAGAAATCGTTTTCGCCCGAACGACGCCACGAACAGGTACGATGTACCCCACTTCTGAGTGTCAGTCGAATGGAACGGGAGATCGACGAGATCGATCGTGCCGGAACCCCCGTCGGCGGAAGCAACGTGTTTATGAGACGGGACGATGCGCTCCACTCGTTTCGGAGATACGCTGATGGCGACGAACGTACGGACGTCGGGACAGTCGGCCGTTCCGTGGGTCCAGCAAACGCTCACGTTCGCTCGCCGAACGGTCGTTACGCAGATGAAGAATCGACGGGCGGTGGTCGCCTCGTTCGGATTTCCGGTGCTCTACTACGTCCTCGATACGCGGCTGTTCATTCAGGGAACCGGATCGGTCGTGGCCGTCGAGCGGGCCGCGATGGCCGTCTCGTTCGGAATGTTCGGCGCGTTTCTGATCGCGCTGGTCGGCTTCGCTCAGCAACTCAGCGGTGACCTTACGCAGAAACGGTACCGCAAATTTCGGTCGCTCCCGATCTCCCCGTCTGCCGACTTCGCGGGTCGCCTCCTCGGCGGTTACGTCGTTTCGGTCGTCGCGTACGCCCTCCTATTCGCGATCGGGTATCTCGACGGTGGCGCGTTCGACGCACTCGGTCCGATTTCGACGGTCGTCGTCCTCGGAACGTTACTGGCGTTCTGCCTCGTTGCGATGGCCGTTGCCACGCTCTTCGCCGTCGTGTTACGCGGGGACAACGCGTTTCAGGTGTCGATGTTCGTCCTCCTCGTCGCCTACTTCGTCACGGGGTTCAACGGTCTGAGCGTCTCGATACTCCCGGACAGCCTACGCGGCGCGATGAACTACGTCCCGAACTCGCTCGCGACTCGGATTCAGTTCGCCTACACCGTCGGTCATCCGAGCGTTTTCTCACCGCCTGCGCTCCCCAATACGGCCGCGTTCGGCGCGCTGTTAGTCGTGTACGCGGTCGTCTCAGGCGCGATCGCGACGCTGTTACTTCGACGGTTCGTGTACGCCGGGGAGGTCGGCGAGTGACGTCCGAGAACGCGATCGTCGTCCGCGACCTGCGGAAGTCGTTCGGCGACGCGACCGTTCTGGACGGCGTCGACCTCGACGTCCACACGGGCGAGGTGACGCTGTTGATGGGCGAGAACGGATCGGGGAAGACGATCTTGCTCTCCTGTCTGGCCGGCGGGCTCCGACCGACGGGCGGAACGGTCGAACTGTTCGGCGGCTCTCCGTCGGACGCTCGGTCGCGTCTGAGTTTCATGCTTCAAGGAGGGCTCACGCTGTCGGAGTTGACCGGGCGCGAGAACGCTCGGTTCTACCACGACCTCCACCCACGTGCGACAGACGAGTGGGAGACGATCGCCGACAGACTCGGTATCGCCGGTGATCTCGACGAATCGGTTCGGGACTATTCGGGCGGGATGGTCCGCAAACTCGAACTCGCCATCACCTTCGGCGTCGACGTCCCGCTCTACCTCCTCGACGAACCGACGGCCGAACTCGACCTCTCGGCGATCGATCTCGTCCACGCGCTGATCGAAGAGCGACGTCAGGCGGGACGGACCATCGTTCTGTCGAGCCACACACCCGCCGATATCCAGTTGGCAGATCGTATCGCGTTCGTCCGCAACGGTCGAATTTCGACGGTCGGCGAACCGGACGAATTACTCGCGAAGGTTCCGCGAGTCGCGCTGGCCCGGACGCGGGTTCAGGCGGAGCAGTTGTCCGAATTCGTCGTCGAAGGGCGTCTGTTCGAGAGCAGCGAGGGCCGTCGCGGTTTCGTCCGTCCCGACGTCGAAGAAGAGAACCTGCCGTCGGAGGTATCGGTGAGCGATCCCTCGTGGACGGACCTGTTCAACTGTTACGCGCACGTAGACGAGTTAGCCAACCGTCGTTCGGAGCCGATGCGTCGGGCGTCCAACCGCTGATCGTCTTTCGACACGACTCTCCATTCCCCGATCCGATTCGCTCTCTCTCGACCTCGACCTCGATCCGATTCGTTCCTTCTCGGCTTCGATCGGTTCGACTCCGATATCTCAGGACAGTTTGCGCCGCTTACGCCCCGACGTTCTGGTCGCCCTCGAACGTCGATGGATCGGGCTCGATATTCGCATACTGGACGGCGCGCCGACCCAAGGTGAGCACGCGTTCTTCGGTCGCTTCGTCGACGAACTCGCCGTCGTCGTCGAAGACCGTCCTGACTCGGGGAAGTGCCGCCTGATGGGGGAGTACCCACGCGTTGAGCGCTCGACAGACCGAACGGAGGTGTTCGAGCGCGGTGACCGGGAACGAGCCCCCGCCGACGGCCAGCAGGCCGACCGTCTTGTGTTCGAACTCGTCGAAGCCGCAGTAGTCGACCGCGTTCTTCAGCACGCCCGAGTACGAACCGTGGTACACCGGAGTCCCGAGTAGGATGGCGTCGGCGTCGCCAACGAGACGGACGAACTCCGCGCTGTCCCCTCGCTCGTCGCAGTCGGCGTTCAGCACCGGAAGGTCGTAGTCGCGCAGGTCGAGTAGGATACCGTCGCCGCCGATATCGTCGACGCCGCGGAGCGCGTGTTCGAGTGCGAGGCGCGTGTAGCTTCGCTCCCGGAGACTCCCCGCGATAGCGACGACACGAGTCTGGCTCATACCAGCCGTAACGTCGGTGACGACAAAAATCGGATCGATGGAAGGCTCAAGCCGGTGGCAATCGTCCTAGCACCGAGTATGAAGACTGTTCTTCACCTTTCGAGCGGCGACGACGGCGACTGGCAACACGCGCTTGCGAACGCAGAGAACCTCCTCGGCGACGACACCCTCGACCTCGACGCCACGGCGTTCGTCGCCAACGGCGACGCCGTCAGACTGCTGCTCGCCGACTCGGAGTACACCGACCGTATCACGGCACTCCTCGATCGGGGGATGGACTTCTTCGCGTGCTCGAATTCGCTCCGTGGTCGTGAGATCGATCCGGACACGTTGCTTCCGGGCGTCGGGCCGGCGTCTTCGGGCGTCGGCGAACTGACGCGGCGGCAAGACGACGGCTACGCGTACGTGAAAATCCCTTGAGCCGCCACGAGTCCTCGCCTGAACTGCAAAGCGGGCTGCCTGAACTGTACAGACGAGCTATCGGAACTGTACAGACGAGTCACTCGATGCGTGATAACTCGCTGAAAAAGCGCGGCCCGACCGGCGGATGCCCGTTTACTCGTCGTCGAACGGCCAGTCGTCCGAGTTTCGCATGCCCGGTTCGTGACCGTCCTCGATCGTCGCCTCGCGGATCTCCGAGACGGGCTTGTGCGGGAACTCGCGCTCGGCCTCGGCGAGTTTGACGATACCGACCGCCAGCGGCACGGAGAGATCGCGCAGGTCGCGAACGTCGAGTTTGTCGAGCGTATCGGCGTGGGTGTGTCCCCACCCGCGTCCGCTGTCCTGTGCGATCGACCGCGCCTGCGCACCGGCGATGCCCTTCTGGACGAACGGCCAGTGGTCGCTGTGCGGCCGGATCTTCGTCGAAATGGGAATCGGTGTCGACAGTTCGTCGGCGACTTCCTCGAACACGGTGCCGATCCCGTCGAATCGGTGAGTGTGGATGTCCAGCGTGCGGGAGTAGCCCGCGCCGTCGATGTTGAGGATCACTTTGACCTGCTCGTTCTCGTGGGTCTCCGCCCAGTGGTACGAGCCGAACAGCCCGACCTCTTCGGAGCCGAACACGACGAACCGGACCGCGGTTTCGAGGTCGTCTTCGATCTCCGCGAGCAGTCGCGCGACCTCGATCACGAGGACGGTCCCGACGCCGTTGTCGTTCGCGCTCTCCGCGATGTCGTGGCCGTCGACGTGGGCCGTCAGCAACACCTCTTCGTCCGTCTCCGGGCCGAGTACGCCCTCGATGTTGACCGACGTTGCGGGTTCGTTACGGCAGTCGACGGCGAGATGTGCTTCGACGGTATCGTCGTCGCAGTAGCGAACGAGTCGGCTCCCGACCTCTTTAGAGACGCCGACGGCGGGGATCGAGCCAGGTCCCTCGTCGTTGCCGATACTCCCCGTCGGCGGGAGACTTCCCTCGACGTGGTTGTAGAAGACGAATCCGATCGCCCCGTTGTTCTCCGCGAAACCGTACTTCTCCATCCGGTGAATCCAGCGGCCGTACTCGTCCGGCGTCGTACTCGACGCCATCACGATCTTGCCCTCGCAGTCGGCGGCTTCGAAGTCCTCGGGGCGACCGTAACCGACGTCGACCAGTTCGGCGTCGAGTTCGCCGCTCGGCGTCCCCGGCAGCGCGATCGTCTGGTAATCCGCTCCGAAGTCGTGGTCGCGGCCGTCGACGGAGACGACGAGGTCCGACGACCCCCGCCACCATCCCGGGATACCGAATTCGTTGATCTCGACGTCTCGCAGTCCGTGTGACTCGAAGGCGTCCCGCACCAGTTCTGCGCCCTCGACCTCACCTTCTTGACCGGCCATTCGGTTGTCGATGTCGACGAGATCGCAGAGCAAGTCCCAGTGGTGGGTACTCGCGTACGCCTCTCCAACGAGTTTAGTGGGGATTGTTGTCACGGATGACGGTCGCATGTACCATACTTAGAGATTGTGTTAACGGAAGGATCAAATGTAGAATAATATCGTAAATTAGTGACATTCTGGGGAGTCTTCAACTAACTTCTGGAATTTCTTACCGTCACCCAATACCACTAGTAGGTAGTAAATCTCCATGGGGTATGGCATCGGACAACAATAACGATTCAGTCGACCGACGAAAATTCCTCGGTCGCGCGGCAACCGCTGGCGGTCTCGCAGGCATCGCTGCGCTCGCCGGTTGCAGTTCGAAGGGTTCGAACGGAAACAGCTCCGGCAACGGAGGCGGCGGAAACGGAAGCAGTGGCGGCAGTGGCTCCGGAAGCAGTAGCGGTGACCTCGGGGACAAGCTCCCGAAGTACACCTACCTGAACAACCCGCAGAGTTACAGCCCGACGCGACACGACGCGATCAACCTCATCGCGAAGCAGATGCAGAAGGCCGGCTTCGACGTGAAGGTCAAGACGATGGAGTGGGGGTCGCTGTATTCGGCGGTGACGCAGGAGCACAAATACGACTTCGCGACGTGGTGGACCGGATTCAACGTCGACCCCGGCGTGTTCATCACTCGTCACTTCCTCTCGTCGAACACGGGTGCCGGTGACGGGAACTACGCGGGCTACAAGAACAGCGATCTGGACCCGAAGATCAAACAACAGGTCCAGATCTCCGACGACAAGAAGCGGGCGAACGTGATGCACGAAATCCAGAAGACGCTGATGACGGACGTGCCCACGATGCCCATCACGCAGATGCCGGACCTCGTCGCGTACAACAAAGACCAGACGAGTAACTGGAAACACCAGCGTGGATTCGGGTACAGTTCCCTCTGGACGATGACGAACGTCAAGGTCGACAACAGCAAGAAACAGCTCGTCGGCGCGTGGCCGGAGGCGATCAAGTCGCTGAACGTCATGTCGACGACGGCGAACAAGGTCACGTACCAGACCGTCCTCATCTACGACAAACTCGTCCAGTTCGACGGCGACTTCAACCCGAGCAAGGAACTCAGCCTCGCGACCGACTGGAAGCGCCTCGACGACAAGACCGTCCAGTACACGATCCGCGAGGGCCACAAGTGGCACGACGGCGAGACCGTCACGGCCGACGACGTCGCGTTCTCGTTCAACTACGTCGTCGAGAACGAAGTGCCGGTCTTCAGCCTCCAGACCCAGTACATCGACAAGGCAGAAGCGACCGACAGTAAGACGGTCAAACTCCACCTCAAGGAGAAAGTCGGGCCGGTTCACACGCTCATCTCGAACCAGATTCCGATCATCCCCAAGCACAAGTGGAAGGGTCGCTCGAACCCGTCGCAGGCGAGCGTCCAGAAGCCTGTCGGCAGCGGTCCCATGATGTACGACTACTGGGACCAGGGCAGTGAACTCGGACTGAAGAAGTACTCGGACCACTTCGCCGGCGTCAACATCAACGAGCGCATCTGGCGGATCATCCCGCAGAAGTCCACTCAGTGGGATCTGCTGAAGAAAGGGAAAATCCACTACCTCCCGTTCGGCGGGATCAGCCGCGAGTTGAACCAGAACAAGGACAGCAAGAGTGTCGGGATCGCACAGGACGTCAGTACGTCGTTCTGGCACATCACGCAGAACAACCGGAGCAAGGGCTTGGACCAGAAGGTCGTCCGGCAGGCGGTCGTCAACACTGTTCCCCGCTCGGGCATCGCGAAGCAGTTGCTCTACGGATTCCCGAAACCTGGTTCCAACCTGGTCTCGAAGGCGTTCGGCGACCTCCACACGGACAACGTCCCAAACTACAAGGAGGGTGCCGATGCCGCGAAGAAGCGCCTGAAAGACGCTGGTTTCGGCTGGGACAGCGACGGAAAGGTCCACTTCCCCAAATCTCAGTAGCCGCACCGTAGTCGACTATCGTTTCACTTCACTATTCCGATGGGAAAAACACAATACATCATCAGACGGCTGCTTCAACTAGTCGTCACGTTCTGGGCGGTCGGAACCGTTCTGTTCTTTCTGTTCCGACTCATGCCGGGCGACCCGACGTCCTACATTATCTCCGGGCAGATGACCGCCGAGGCACGCCGCCGCCTCGTTCACCTGTACGGACTCGACCAGCCGCTCTGGGTACAGTACATCAAATACATGCAAAACCTCGCGACGTTCCACCTGGGACAATCGTTCCACTCCCAGCAACCCGTCGAGCACGTCATCATGACGTACCTCCCGAACACGCTGGTGCTGATGCTCACGGCGTTCGTACTCGCGTACGTCTTCGGCATCCTCCTCGGTGTGCTGGCTGGCTGGTACCGCGGATCGCGCTTCGAGCGCAGTACGGTGACGACCGCCCTACTCGCCCGGAGTCTCCCGGCGTTCTGGATCGGTCTGATCGTCCTCTGGGTGTTCGGTACGAACTTGGGAATCATTCCGATGAGCGGGATGACGAGCATCGGGACGCGACATACCAGCTTCCTAGGCATGGTCTTCTCGCTCGACTTCCTGCATCACCTGATCGCACCGGCGCTGGTGTTAGCGTTCTACTTCATGGGCTACCCGCTGCTCATCATGCGCTCGTCGATGCTCGAAGTGCTCGGGCAGGACTTCATCGACGTCTGTCGCGCCAAGGGGCTCCGCGAGCGCACCATCATGTTCAACCACGCCGCGCGTAACGCGCTGCTCCCGATCCTCACTGCGGCGGCCATCGCCCTCGGGTACTCGGTCGCCGGGAGCGTCCTGATCGAGACCGTGTTCGCGTGGCCGGGTATCGGGCGGGAGATGATCCTCGCGGTGCTGCGGCGGGACTACCCCGTCGCACAGGGTACGTTCCTCGTGCTCGCCGTGACGATCATCCTCCTGAACTTCCTCGCCGACCTCGCGTACGGCTACCTCGATCCGCGGGTGACCTACGACTAAGACCATGGGAACGAGCACAAACTCAAATTCGAACTCGATCTTCGCCGACATCGAAGAATCGGACGCAGACCAACTCTCCGGCTGGCGGCGAACCGCTCGTCTCTGGGCGGAGACGTTCTCAGAGCAGTGGCGCACGCTGCTGAGTCAATCGTCCGTCGTCTTCGCACTGATCGTCATCGGCATCTTTGCCCTCGTCGCGATCCTCGCACCGATCCTCGCGCCGCATCCGCCCCTGAAGCGGATGTACGAGTCGAACGGCATCCTCATCGCGAAGTGGCTGGGGCCGTCGTTCATGGATCCAAAGTCGACCTATCTGCTCGGGACGACGGCCGAGGGCTACGACATCCTCAGCCAGTTGATCTACGGGACCCGTACCGCGCTCCTCGTCGGCCTCGTGTCCGCCGTGTTCACGGCCGTCATCGGGACGTTCGTCGGTCTGATCGCCGGGTACTACGGCGGTCTCATCGACGACCTCCTGATGCGGTTCGTCGACTTCCTGTACGGACTCCCGCTGCTGCCGACGGTGATCATCCTCGTGGCCGTCCTCGGCCCGAGCCTGCTGAACATCATCGGCGCGGTGACGTTGCTCCAATGGCGTGCGACCGCTCGGGTCATCCGGTCGCAGGCGTTGTCGCTCCGAGAACGACCGTTCGTAAAGGCCGCAAAGCTGGCCGGGGCGAGTGATTGGTACATCATCAGTCGCCACCTCGCGCCGAACGTCCTGCCGATGTCGTTCCTGTACGCCTCGTTCGCCATCGCGTGGGCCATTCTCACGCAGGCGGGCGTCGCGTTCCTCGGCATGGGCGACCCGAACAACATCTCCTGGGGGACGATGCTCCAGAGCGCCCGCTCGTACGACGCGCTGTCGTTCGGGGCGTGGTGGTGGTTCGTTCCGCCAGGAATCTGCATCGGCCTGCTCGTCATCAGCGGCTTCCTCATCGGCCGCGGATACGAGGAGATCACCAATCCGGAGCTTCAGCAATGAGTCTACTCGAAGTCGACAATTTGGAAGTCTACTACGAAACCGACGCCGGTCCGGCACAGGCCGTCGACGGCGTGAGTTTCAGCATCGAAGAGGGAGAGACGCTCGGCATCGTCGGCGAGTCCGGCTGTGGAAAGACCACGCTCGCGCAGGCGATCATCGGCGTGCTCCCGGACAACGGGTACGTAAACGGCGGCGAGATTCGCTACCGTGACGAGAACCTCGCGACGATGTCGAAGGGCAAGCGTCGGGAGTACAAGTGGGAAGAGATCTCGCTCATCGCTCAGTCGGCGATGAACTCGCTCGACCCGGTGTACACCATCCGCGAGCAGATCGTCGAAGTCATCAAGGCCCACCGGCCGAAGACCGGCGAGGTCGAGGCCAATCGCATCGTCGAGGACATGTTCGAACTCGTCGGCCTCGCGCCCGAGCGCGCCGACGACTACCCGCACCAGTTCTCCGGCGGCATGCGTCAGCGCGCGATGATCGCCATGGCGCTGGCGCTCGATCCGGCACTCGTCCTCGCCGACGAACCGACGACGGCGCTCGACGTGATCATGCAAGACCAGATCTTAAAGCGCATCCGCGGCATTCAGGACGAACTCAACTCGTCGATGCTCGTCATCACCCACGACGTGAGCGTCGTCGCCGAGACGTGCGACACGGTCCTCGTGATGTACGCGGGCGAGGTCGCCGAGTACGGTCCCGTCGAGGACATCTTCGGCGAACCGTACCACCCCTACACGATCGGACTGAAGCGGGCGTTCCCGAACATCCGACGGCGCGAACAGGATCTGATGAGCATCGCCGGCCACCCGCCGGAACTCATCGACCCGCCGACGGGCTGCCGGTTCGCCGAGCGCTGTCCGCTGGCGACCGACGTCTGTCGCAGCGAGGACCCGCCGGCGACTCAACACGGCTCGCTCGTTTCGTACTGCCACCACGCGGACATCATCGACGAGGAGTTCCGCCCCGTCGCCGACGAGTACGAGACGTGGGAGCGCACCGATGCCGCACAGGGAGGTGCACTGTGAGCCGATCCGACAGCGGTGAGCCGATCATCCGCGTCAACGAGTTAGAGAAGCACTTCCCGCTCAGCGAGGGCTTCATCAGCAGCATCATGAATACGGTGACGGGCTCGGAACCCGGTGCCGTCCACGCCGTCGACGGCGTGAGCTTCGAACTCAACGAGGGTGAGACGCTCGGTCTCGCAGGCGAGTCCGGCTGTGGCAAGACGACGACGGGCATGTCGCTCGTGAAGCTCCACGAGCCGACGGGCGGCTCCATCGAGTACCGCGGTGTCGACCTGGACGACGCGTCGTCGGACCAGATCGGCGAGTTCCGGCGCAACGCGCAGATGATCTTCCAGGACCCGTTCGAGAGCCTCAACCCCCGGATGACGGTCTACGATATCGTCTCCGAACCGCTCCGGGTCAACGACGTCGGTAACCAGACCGCTCGCGTCGAGCGGGCGCTCGATTTCGCGGGACTGCGACCGCCGGAGAAGTTCTACGATCAGTACCCGAACGAACTCTCGGGTGGGCAACGCCAGCGCATCGCCATCGCGCGGGCACTCGTCCTCGACCCGGATTTCATCGTCGCCGACGAACCTGTGTCGATGCTCGACGTGAGTCTCCGGGCGGGCGTCCTGTCGCTGCTGAAGCGGATGACCGAAGAGTACGGCCTCTCGGTCGTCTACATCAGCCACGACCTCTCCCTGCTGCGGCACATGTGCGACCGCCTCGCGATCATGTACATGGGCAAGATCGTCGAGAAGGGACCGACGAACGAAGTCATCGAGAACCCACAACACCCCTACACGAAGGCTCTCATCGACGCCGTCCCCGTTCCCGACCCCTCGATCGGCCGCGAACGCGTCGAACTCCCCGGCGAGGTCGGCGACGTCGTCGAGGTTCCGTCCGGGTGTCGCTTCCGCGGTCGCTGCGGACGGTTGATCCAACCGGAGCAGTACGACCTGCCCGACGACGACTGGCGGAAGGTCGTCGACTACATGCGCGACGTCCAACGACACGACGTCCGCGGCGAGAGCGAGAGCGAGATCAGAGCGGCGTACTTCTCCGGCGACCGATTCGGGGGCGAGGCCGGTGGGATCGTCGACGAGTCGATTTCGCTCGTCGCGTCCGGCGGCGTCGAGGAGGCCGACGAGATGCTCACCGAGTCGTTCGAGGACGCGAGCGTCTGCGCGAAGTCGATCCCGCCGCTAGAGCAGAAGTCGAACGCCGAGCAGGCCGTCGCTTGCCACCTCTTCGACGGAGCCGGTGGCATCGAATCGAGCGCCGGTACGCCGCAACCGACGAGTCCGACGTCGCAGTAACTCCGTCGATCGGGTGTCTCTCGGCCGACCCGTGTTCTCGAATATCCTTCGCTCGAAACTCCTTCTCGACCGTAGCGGCTGTCACCTCCGCTACGAACGGACCACCGTCGCGGCGAGCCGAACGGCCGGCGCTGTCACCGCGAAGGGCAGCGTCGAGCCGTGTTTTCGACACTCGCCGGTCACGGTCTCGCGCGTCGCTGACAGCGCCGTGATCGCCTGTAACGTGTCGGAGTCGACGGCGAATCGGACTCGGACTCCTTCGATCCACGACGACGGTTCGCCGTCGACCAGCCGCCAGCCCTCGGCGACCGGGAACCCGAGCCGACCGGGATCGGCCGACTCGGTGTGTTCCCGCATGTCCGCCGCGTACAGACTGCTCGCGGGCATCCAGCCGTCGCGCTGCGTGTCCTCGATCTCGTCTTCGACGACGGGCGCTCCGAACCGATCGACGACGAGCGCAGCGCCGTCGCGGAGTTCCTCGAGTTCCTCGCTTCCGGCGGCGACGTCCAACTGACGGGCGTGAATCCGCGGTGACGACTCGAAACCGAGACTGGGAACGACGTTCCCGGCGGGCCACGTCTCCGCGTCGATGGCGGTCGCCGTATCGTGTAGCCGATCGACCAGTCGCCCGTCGCGGACGAGCGTCGTCGGCGTCGTCGGTCGTCCTTCGGCGTCGTAGGCCAGCGCGACCCACGAGTCGGCGACGACGCCGTCCCGGATCGTGAGCGCGTCCGGGCCGATCTTCTCGCCCAGATCGAAGGGCGACAACCCCATCAGGTGCGTGTCCGCCTCGAAGTAGTGCGAGAGGTAGTGAAAGAGCTGTCCGGCCGCGCGCGGCGAGAGGACCGTCGGGACGTCGTCGCCGACGAGCGTGTCCGAGTCGTCGGTCGCGCCGAGACTTCGAAGCCGCCGAACGTCGGCGAGCGCGTCGTCGACGAATCCGTCCACGCCGGCCCACAGCGTCTCCGGTGCGGTCGTCCCGAGATGCCGCCTGATTTTGGGCGCGTCACGCGATTGGATCGTGAGGTCGACGGCCGCCCGGTCGACGGCGAGTCGGAGCGACGTCCCGGTCGTCGTCAACGTCGTCACGTCCTCGCTTGCATCGGTGTAGGAGAGGCGCACTCGCTCGACGGCGTCGTCCGCGAGGAGCGGTTCGAGCGCGTCAGAGAGCATCCGACTCTTTTCGTCGATCGACCGCTCGTCGGCCCGTTCGACGGCCCAACCGGGGTGACTCGCGCTGTGGGTCGACGGGTCGTACGCGGCGTCTCGGGTCTGCGCGAGGAACCGTGCCGAGCGAGCTACGCGGTCGACCATATCGGCGATTCCGTCGTCGACGTCGTCGTCTCCGGTATTCGCGTCGAAGCCTTCGCCGTTCGTACCGTCGCTTTCGGTGTCCGCGTCGTCCCTCTCGACGCTCGCGCCGTCGTCCCCGACGTTCGCGTCGTCTTCGATCGTCACGTCGTCGTCCTCGACGCTCACGTATCGGTAGTCTGCGGCACCGTCGACGAACGGGCGGCACCACGCGCCCGATTCGGTTCGGGCTTCAACGTACTCGACGCCGTCTCCGGTCACCCGAGCCTCGGTCGCGATGCGGTCGACACCTCCGACCTCAGCGTAGGCGACGTCCTCGACCGCCTCGACCAGCGAGCGTATTCGCTCGGCGGCGGCGACGGACGTCGGTATCTCGTCGTTCATACCTATCCCCATGTGAGAGGGCCTACTTGCGTCTTCGGTCGCCGATTCGGCTCGGTGCCACTCCGACGCCCGTGGCGCGTCCGTAGCACCCGCGACAGCCACGGCGTTCATGACGCGTCCGTAAGTACGTGCGTTCGATGCGTCTCATCCAGTCGCTGGTTCCGGCCGGTGCTCACGACGAACTCGTCGACTCGCTCCACGACGCCGACGTCAAGTTCGCGGTCGCATCAGAGGGGTCAGACCGGGAGTTCGGCGACGTGCTGTTCGTTCCGGTCGAAGACGAGCAAGTCGAGAGCGTCATCGAACTCCTCCGCGATGCGGGCGTCGAAGAGGAGGGCTACGTCATCGTCAACGACACGGAAGCGGTCGTCACGAACAAGAACGAAGAGACGGGTTCCGGCGACGAAGACGGAGAGAAGAACAACGAAGCACCCGAAGAGTCAGAGCACAAAGTCTCCCGCGAGGAACTCGTCGGCCAGATGCGCGATCAACTCCGAGATCGACGCAACTACGTGCTGTTCGTCGTCCTGAGTGCGATCCTCGCCGCCGCCGGACTGCTGATCAACAGCGCGACGGTCATCGTCGGGAGCATGGTCGTCTCGCCGCTCCTGGGACCGATCGTCGCTTCGAACGTCGGGAACGTCGTCGGCGACGACGACCTCGTCCGCCGCGGACTCGTCATGCAAGCCGGTGGACTCGCGCTCGCGGTCGTGAGCGCCGCCGTGTTCACCGCCGTTTGCCGTCTCGCGTTCGTTCCGTACCTCCAGCTCTCACACATCAAGGAGATCTCGTCGTTCTCGACGCCCGTCGCGTTCGGGCTCGCCATCGCGCTCGTCGCGGGAATCGCGGCGGCGCTATCGCTCACGTCCGGCATCGACACCGCCCTCATCGGCGTCGTCGTCGCGGCCGCTATCGTCCCCGCGGCGGCGGCCGTCGGCGTCGGCGTCGTCTACTTAGACACCACCGTCGCCGTCGACGCCGGCGTCCTCGCGCTCGTCAACGTCCTCTCGATCAATCTGATGACGCTGCTGACGCTGCGCTTCAAGGGCTATCGGCCCGAGGAGTGGTCCGAACAGCGTCGCGTTCGCCGGATCTTCTCCCGCCGAGCGGCGGTCATGGCGGTTTGCGTGCTCGTCGTCGCCGCGATCATCGTTCCGACCACCATGGCACGTCGCGAGAGCTCAACGTTCGAACACGAGGCCAGAACCGTGGTCCACGACTCGAACGTCTCGTCTACTTCGATACAGTTCTCGTACGAACACCACGTCTTCGGGAAACAACCGGAGCAGGTGGTCATCTACGCTACGCACGCGCCGAAGGGCGTAGCCGGCCGAATTCACCGTCGGATTCGGTCACAGACCGGAGAAAACGTGAGCGTCGTCGTCTATCGGGCGACGCAGTCGTCGCGTGGTAGTACCGGCTAGCAGATTCGGTCACCCTCGATACCGGCGCTCCTGCTCGGCGGCGTCGGCTTCGAAGCGTTCGGCTCGACGCTTCGAGCGGACAGTCCTAACTGCTTCCCAGACACCCGCTGCGACGATCAGCACGGCGATGACGACGCCGATGACTGGTCGTCCGCTCGTCAGGAAGTACGCGAGGCCGACGAGCGCGAAGAGAATCGACAGAACGAGACTGGCAGTCGCCTGCCGACTCTGCCGTATCGCACGGGCCGTTCGTTTCGGTCGCATACTCTCCCTCTCGGACTACTCCGTGTTGAATCCGTCCGTCGCGGTGACGCGTCGATGTCGTCGCGGTGCGTCGAAACGGTCCGTCACTCGTCGTCGGCACGCCACCTCCCGCCCAATTCCGCGCGGCTGTAGTCTTCGTACTCGCCGTTGACACAGATCGTGACTCGACCGTTCTCCTCGCTGAGGGTGATCGTTGCGACGACGTTCTCGCGCGTCGACGTGTCGACGGCGCTCATGTGACGCGACCCCATCCAGTCTGCGTACTCGATGCGCTTCTCCTCTCGCTCCGAGAACCGCCGGTCTCTCAGCCGAACCATCTGGGGGAGGATCACGCCGTCGACGCTCACGATCACGGCCCCGTCACACTCGGTCGCCGTCGTCAGCACCGTTCGGTGAAACTCGTCGACGTCGTCGAAGACGCTCTCACATCGTTCCGTGTCCCATCGGTTGTCGCCCATCGGGTCTGCGTACTCGTCTACCGAATCGCCGGAGACGATCACGATGTAGAATCCGGGACCTTTGACGTACGCCTCGCCCCATCGGTCGAATTCGAGGCTGATGTTTTCGAGGCAGTAGACGATGATGTCGATCATCTGCGCCACGTGCTCGTGTAGTGAATACGGGACGCTCAGATCACCGTCTACCGCGTGGCGTTCGATGAGATGTTGTTTGACGTGCTCTCTTCTCACGTTGGCCGGACTGCTGCTCTTGATACTGTGCATTAGTGAGATTACGGTGGGTACGGCCTAAGATTTTATCAGCGAGAATTGGAAAATCAACCGATGTAGACAGTACGTGTTACGCTCTGTCTACTCCTCCCGCGATCCGGTGTCTCGAATCGGACGCCTGTTCGATCGCCCCGTCTGATCGCACTCAGAGGCGGGATCACCCGGGGACGGTCGATTGATCGACGAGGGACGATCGAGCGATGCAGACGGTCATCATATAAAAGAGGCCCGCCCGTGATCAGGGAGACACATCGCCCACAACCACTACAGTGACGTAGATTATTATTCGTGGTATGCGAGCCGCAGTCCTGAAAGAGTACGGTGAACCGCTCGAAATCGAAACCGTCGACGAGCCCGATCCGGCCCCCGACGGCGTGGTCCTAGAGATGGAAGCCTGCGGCGTCTGCCGGAGCGACTGGCACGGGTGGCAGGGCGACTGGGATTGGGTCGGCGCGAAACCGCCGAAAGGGCAGATTCTCGGTCACGAACCGGCCGGCCGCGTCATCGAAATCGGCGACGAAGTCGAACACGTCTCGGAGGGCGATACCGTCGCCGTCCCGTTCAACCTCGGCGACGGCGTCTGTCCGGAGTGTCAGTCGGGACACTCGAACGTCTGTGAGAACGTCATCCCGCTCGGGTTCGCCGAACCGGCGCAGGGTGCGTTCGCCGAGCAACTGCACGTTCCGGTCGCCGACCACAACGCGGTTCGCCTCCCCGACGGCGTCTCGCCGGTCGACATGGCCGGACTCGGCTGCCGGTTCATGACCGCCTTCCACGGTCTCGCCCACCGGGCCGACGTGGGGGGCGGCGACTGGGTCGCCATCCACGGCTGCGGCGGCGTCGGTCTCTCGGCGGTCCACATCGCCGACGCCCTCGGCGCGAACGTCGTCGCCGTCGATCTGAGCGACGAGAAACTCGACCGGGCGGCGGAGTTGGGAGCCGACGAGACTGTCAACGCCGCCGACACCAAGGACGTTCCCGGCGCGGTACAGGCGCTGACCGACGGCGGCGCACACGTCTCCGTCGACGCGCTCGGCATCGCCGACACCTGCCAGAACTCCATCCTCAGCCTCCGCACTCGCGGTCAGCACGTCCAGATCGGACTCACCACGCAGGAAGAACAGGGCATGGTCGCGGTTCCCACCGACGCCATGACGATGCAGGAGATCGAGTTCATCGGCTCGTTCGGGATGCAACCGACCCGCTACGATGAGATCTTCCGAATGGTCGGCAGCGGCGCGCTCGACCCGAGCGCCGTCGTCTCCGGAACCATCTCGCTCGACGACGTGCCGGAGACGCTCGCCTCGATGAGCGACTTCGGGACGATGGGCATCCCCGTCATCGACTCGTTCTGAGATCGCCTCTCCGAGCCTCGCGTTTTTCGTGGACTCTGCGACGGATTTCACCGGAAATATAGTGTCCGTTACGGAGCGTTCTATAGATCACGTGAGCCGACGCTCGGCGTTTCGGGATCCGCCCCCTGTCGGGTGGCGCTCGTTGCGCGCGAGATATCTGCGCGAACTCGTCTTCGGAAACTCGTTCAGTACTTCGAGAGTCAACGTCGTCTACCGGGGAATCGGGAGTGAGAGACACCGAGGAACGGTGTACCGCTTAAACGAGCGTGTCGCGCAGTGTGCCCAACACGGTGAGGCTCCACAGAAACACGCCGAATCCGTAGAACAGGAGGATGAAACTAAGTGAAGTATCTGTATCCGTGTGAGGCCACAGACCCGTGTCTTCAACGAACATTCCGGCCCCGTCCCCCCGTTCGGCTCCGCTGGCACTCGTCGGCCCTGCGGTTCCTCCGCCGAGAACAACGAGCAGCAGTCCGGCCCCTGCTAGAACGAGCATGGATAATCCCGAGTGTGTTGCGAGATATACTGCTCCAACCGTGAGAAGACCGGCGAGACACGCATAGAGCAGAATCGGTCTCCAGAGATTCTCAAGATTCATGTGTAACAACCGTAGCGAACTGTGATGTCACCAACGGTGTATGTCTTGTGCAGTGTAATACATTCGCACGCTCATCCCTCCCGTTTGTTCACTACAACAGGCGTGAACTGAACCGTGGTGGGTTGCTGAGTACACCCTCCGTATCCGGCACGACCATTCTATCAGTCACCGATGATTTCGAGGGGCGATCCGAGTGAACATCCCGAATCCATCAACCCTCGAACGCCGCCCGAATCTCGTCTCCCTCGTCGTACGCCGACAGCGCGAGTTGTAGCTTGATTCGGGCTTTGTGCGCGGGCAGGTCACCGCCGGAAATCGCGCCGAGTCGTGCGAGTCGCTCGCCGCCGCCGTTCGATCCGTAGACGGGCGCGGTCGATCCGGCGAAACAGCGGGACGTGACGACCGCGGGGACGCCGCCGTCGACCGCCTCACCGATCGCCGACGCCAGCGGGCCGGTGACGTTTCCGAGGCCCGTTCCCTCGACGACGACGCCGTCGACGCCGCGGTCGAGCGCGTCGCGGAGTGCGCTGCCGTCGACGCCGACGCCGCTCTTGACGACGCACACGCGCTTCCCGAGGTCCGCGCTCGGGACGTGCGTCGATTCGGACTTCGGCGCGCGGTGGACGCGAACGCCGGTGTGATCGACGGTGGCGACCGGCCCGGCGTCGCCCGAGCGGAACGCCTCGACGTTCGACGTGTGATACTTACTCACCGCGCGTGCGGCGTGAATCTCCTCGTTGAACGCCACAAACGTCCCCGAGCCATCGGCGTCGACGAACGCGGCCGCGGCCCGACAGGCGGTCAGGAGGTTCGCGGGACCGTCGGGACTCGGTTCGTCCGGCCGTCGCTGCGCGCCGGTCAGAAATACCGGAATCGACGGCGCGAGCGCGGCGTCGAGATAGTAGGCCGTCTCCTCCATCGTGTCCGTTCCGTGGGTGACGACGACCGCGCCCGCCTCGCCCGACTCGATCCGATCGGCGACGCGCGCGGCGAGCGTTTCGAGCGTCTCCGCGTCCAGTTCGTAACTCGGCGTCTGGGCGACTTCCTCGACCGTTATCTCGGCGTAGTCGGACAACTCGGGGACCGCATCGACGAGTTCTTCGCCGGTTTTCGTCGGTGATGCGCCCTCCGTACCGTCGGTGCTCGCGATCGTTCCGCCGGTGGCGAAAACGGTCAATTCCATATCGACGTCTCTTCGCACCGATTCAAAAGTCGTCGGGTGGCCGTCGCCGATTCCGTTGTTCTATCGAACTCGAGACCCAAACCGCATGCGGGCGTCGGTGTGATGAGACCGACCCAATCTCTTTGGGAATCTAGGTTTTGTGGGTAGCGACAGAGGGGAGAGATATGAGCACAGAGGTGCCCGCGGCCATCAACGCCGCAAAATCGAGTATCGAGCGGTCGAGTACGCTGTCGGCGGAACTGCTGAGCCGAATCTTCGCCGACTCGCGTCGCCGGATTCTCCTCCGCAAGTTGCAGTCGTGTGACGAACCAGTCGAACTGGACCAGGTGGCCGTCTGGGTCGCCGCCGAAGAGTTCGACACGACCCCCGAATCCATCGTCGGCGAGCGGTTCGAGCGCGTCCTCGTCTCGCTCTACCACAGTCACCTGCCGATTCTGTCCGAGGCCGGTCTCGTCGAGGCCGATCACCGCGACGGCGTCGTCGTCGAAGCGAACACCGACGCGATCAGCCAGTTACTCTGAGGCTCGGGTCGACTCGTACCGTTCCGCTCGGTCGTGGTGGGCCGAGCAGTCACATCGGACGTCGGCGGTGGTGCGCTGACGCCCGGCCGTTCGGTACAGTCGACGTATCGGATCACGTTTCGATCGTCGCACCTCCTTTCGAGGATCTGATCGCCACGGAGCCGACGGATTCGCGCCGCCGTTCGTGGCGCGTCGTTTAGAGCGCGCCGAGAACCTCGTCTGCGAACTCCGTGAGCACGGTCCTGACATCACGGTCGTTGCCCCGAACGTTGATCGCGAGGTGGTCGACGCCGCGGTCGGCCAGCGCCCGGATGTGGTCGACGAACCACTCGCTCCCGGCCTGAAATCCCTGATGGACGTGTCGCATCTCGGCGGTCGGGTCGTCGTCGAGGGCGACGTGGAGGTTGTGCGCGAAGGGCTTCGGCTCTCCCGTCGCCTCGCGCCAGTCGCCGACGACGCTCTCTAGCGTGTTCAGCGGCAGTTGGTAGTAGAGCCAGCCGTCACCGTACTCGGCGATCCAGTCGAGCGATTGGCGTGAGTGGCCGGTGACGAGCAACGGCAGCGTCTCGGTGGTCGGCTTCGGGAGCACGTCGAGCGAACCGTCGAGCGCTCCGAAAGACGTCTCGGTCTCGGGGAACTCTTCGGACCACGCGGCGCGCATGACTTCGACGCTCTCGCGGAACCGCTCGCCGCGTGCGTCCTCGCTGACGCCGAACGCGTCGAACTCGGGCGGGCGGTCGCCGCTCGCGACACCGAGGACGAGTCGTCCGTCGGAGAGTTGGTCGACGGACGCTGC
This sequence comes from Haloferacaceae archaeon, assembly GCA_963715525.1. Taxonomy (GTDB): domain Archaea; phylum Halobacteriota; class Halobacteria; order Halobacteriales; family Haloferacaceae; genus MFD01721-c6. The sequence continues at coordinate 1,679,552 of OY970248.1, read as the reverse complement.
GGCCTTGGCCACGTGGAGCGGGTGACGAAGCGGGAGGACGATGCTCCCCGTCGCGAGCGCGACGTCTTCGGTGTGGGCGGCAACGTGTGAGAGGTAGACCCACGGATCGTACACCTGGCCCGCGTCGCCGAACTTCGGCCAGTAGAGCGGGACGTCCCGGAACCAGAGCGCGTCGAACCCGAGACCGACCGCGTACCGCGCCAGTTCGATCTGTTCGTCCATCGTGGGTACCGGCTCCGTCGAAGCCGTGATCGGGAAGAAGAGACCGACGGAGAGGTCGTCGCCGCCGAATAGCCGTCGGTATCCGCGGTTCTCGCACCCTCGGTTCTCGTGTCGCGCCATCGGTTCCGACTGGGTCGCCCTGCCCGGAGAAGCGACCGATGTCGGCAAGCGAGGGGTCCGTTACTCGCCGAAGTCTTCTAACTCCGTCCCCGTCAGGAGACAGAAGAGCGCGAGCGAGAGGTTAACTCGCTGTTTTCGGTAATTCCCCAACCATGGAACTCCGTCTACGTTGCCGTTCTGCTTCATACCTCCACACAGTTTAGGCATACCTAAAAACCTTACTTCGTTTCTCCCGACTCGATCTACTCCGAGGCTAACCGGGCGATGGCTCCCGCGAGCACCCGTGTTGCGGCCGCACAGTCGCTCCAGTCGGTCCATTCGAGCGGGCTGTGTGAGATACCGTCCCGCGACGGCGCGAAGAGGAGTCCGGCGTCGGTGACCTCGGCGATGTTCATCGTGTCGTGGGCGGCCCCCGAGTGGAGATTGATCGTCTCGATCTCGGAGTCGTCGCCCGCCGCGTGGAACGCTTCCCGGCAACGGTCGCTCATGTCTCGCGGGTCGTGTCCCCACGGTCGGTCGAGCGTCGTCTCCACGCCGCGTTCTCGCTCGACGCGGGCGAGGCTCTCCCGCGCGCGCTCGACGATCGTCTCGATCGAGTCGGCTTCCACGTCCCGGATGTCCAGACTGAGGTCGACGCGACCCGGCACGACGTTCGGTGCGTTCGGACGAACGGCGAGTTTGCCGACGGTGCCGACTGCGCTCTCCGACTCGTTCGCAACCACGTCGTTCGCGGCTCGTTCCACGTCGAGGACGACCTCGCTGGCCGCAGCGAGCGCGTCGGTCCGGTCGCCCATCGGTGTCGACCCTGCGTGGTTCGCCTCCCCGACGACGCCGACTTCGCATCGCGTGAGTCCCGTGATCGTCGTCACGACGCCCGCGGGCACGTCGGCGCGTTCGAGACGTTCGCTCTGTTCGACGTGGAGTTCGAGCCACGAGTCCCACTGGCTCGCGTCGACCGCACCCTCGCCCGAGAAACCGATGTCGTCGAGCGCCTCGCCGAGAGTGACGCCGTCTTCGTCCTCGATGGCGCGCGTCTCTTCGATGCTCTCTAGACCGGAGGCGACCGACGAGCCGACGAGTCCGCCGCCGAATCGTTGTCCCTCCTCTTCGGTCAGGTCCACGACCTCGACCGGCCGGGCGAGTTCCACATCTGAGTCCTGCAACGCGCGGACGCTCTCCAGCGCGGCGTACACGCCGAGCGGACCGTCGAAGATCCCCCCCTCGGGGACGGAGTCGAGGTGACTCCCGGCGGCGACGGGTGCCGCGTCGGGGTCTGCCGTCTCCGGCGTCCACCGACCGACGACGTTGCCGACGGCGTCGACGGACACGTCGAGTCCGGCGTCTTCGAGTCGTTCGCAGAAGTGCTCGCGTGCCTTTCGGTCGGCGTCGGTCGCGGTCAGCACAGTTCGCGCGTGCCCCTCGTCTACGTCGACCGCGCCGAACACCGCGTTCGCTTCCAAGTCCGCTCGCAGTCGCTCTCCTCGGATCGGAATCTCCATTGCGTGAGTGTCTCTAACTCGTAACTTCACTGTTGTCGTTCACGTCTCTGCATTCTCGTTCGTCGACACGACCTCCACTCCCCGAGGAGCAGCGTTCGATCGAGGGCGGGCGCGTCCTGTACCGCGCTGTTCGCAAGCGGTGATCGACTAGTTGGGCGTGTGCCACCGGAATCCGGTGAGGGTCGCAAGCGGAGCACGAAAGCGGTCGCTGCCGCTGCGCTCGTCGTCGTCGCTGTCGGCGGAAGCGACACGCCGATCGAGACCGCAGAGCCGATTGCGACCGGCGACGATTGAGTAACGTCCGTCGACGACTGAGAGACGCCAGTCGATGACTGAGAGACGCCAGTCGATGACTGAGAGACGCCAGTCGATGACTGAGAGACGCCGGTCAACGACTGACGGACGGGGACGACTCCGCTGGATGCTCGCTTACACGCGCTTCCAGTCGTAGAACCAGTACGCGGCACCGAGCAGCATCAGGCCGACGCCGAACGCGGACGTTGCTGGCTCGGGGATGATGAACAGGACGAATCCGACGACGATTATCAGGGTCGGTCCGACTTCGGGCGCGTAGTCGGCGAGGGATGCCATGTCTTCCGATAAGTCGTCACCAGTGAAAAATGATCGCAGTGCAAACGCCGTCTCCGTGTTTCGGTCGTCCCGCGGTGTTATCTGACGACTACGCTCTCGACGACGTCGCCGCCGCCGAGCAGCGTTCGAGCCAGACGCAGGTCGTGACGCGTTATCTTTCCGTCGTGGTCGAGGTCGGCGAATCCGAGTATCGCCGACAACGCCCTCCGCCCTCGCTTCGATCCCAGAAGGCGATCGCGGGCGAGTGCCACCACGTCTTTTCGGGTGAGTGTGCCGTCGTGATCGAAGTCGAAGGCTGCGACCTGCCGGTCGTTCAGGTCGAGGTGGTCGTGTCGGTACGCGTTCTCGACGACTGCGAAGGCGACGACGTCCCTGACAGAGAACCGCCCGTCGCCGGTGACGTCCTCGTAACGCCCGTCCCCGTCGAGATCCCGTGGCGGTCCGAGTTTGAACAGCACGACGCCGTGGCTGGTGATGGTAAGCGGCTTCGGGAAGACCGCTTTCGTGCCCTCGGTTCGTCCGCGGAGCGCGACCGTCACCGTCTGTCGGTCCGCGCTCGTCCCCTGGAGGACGAGAACGCCGGACTCGTTCCCGCGAGTCGCGGGCGCGAACGCGACGGTCACGTTTCGGCGTTCGTGTGGGCCGATTCTGAACGACGAACTCCCGTTCGTGACGTCGAAGTCACTCGCGTTCGGTCCGCCGATCGTTCCACGGATCTCGCGTGCGCTTGCACCCTTGTTCCTGACGGTTACGGTCGCGGTAGTGCGGTTGTCGAGGGCGACAGCACCGAAGTCGATGCTGGACGGCGAGGCGGTGAGGTCGCCCGTACCGACGACGGTCGTCAGGGGCAGGAAGTCCGTGTTGTTCTCGGTGCCGCCGAGGTGGTTCGCCCGGTCACAGATTCCGTCGCCGTTGCCGTCGCCGCACGTCTGACTGACGCCCGTCCCGTCGGGCTTGGCGTAGTAGTTGCCGCCGAGGGTCGGTCCGACGACGACGTTCCTGCCCGCTCGTTTGGAGACGTTCCACGCGTTGCGTGCGTCGGTGAAATTCTCCCCGAACGCGACGTTGACGGTGTTGTTCAGTCGGTTGTCGTAGACGAGATTGTGTGCCGAAGTCCCGTTGAGCGTGATCCCGGCGACTGCGCTTCCGGTGACGGTCGTGTTCGTGATCGTGTTGTCGTCGCTGCTGATTTCGCTGTTGACGTACTCGTGCGGTTCGAGTACGATTCCCCTGCGATTATTCACGGCGGTGTCGTTCGCGAACGTGTCGTTCGAACTCCCGGCCACTACGATTCCCCTGTCACTGTTCGTGACGGTGCTCTCCGTGACACTGCTGTTCGAACTGAGAGCGAGAGAGATCCCGACACGGGCGTTTCCGTCGGCGCTCACGCTCGCGACGGTCCCGTTCGTGGCGGACCCGAGGGAGAGACCGTAACGATCGTTGTCGTCGACGGTGGTGTTCCTCACCGTGTTGTCTCTGCCGTCTCCCAGAACGATGCCCTCACGGTTACTGTCGGCGGTGGCGTCGATCACATCTATCCCGACCCCGTCCGAACTGATTCCGGACCCTTCGTTCGCGTTCGCGATGACTTTCTCCAGCGTCGTATCGTGGCTCTCTACGATCCTGATCCCGGCATCGTTACGATCCGCGACGGCGTTTCGGATCGTACTCTCGTTGACGTACGTGAGCGAGATGCCGGTGCGACGATTGTCGCTCGCGGTCGTGTTTACCAACGTCAAGTTCCGAGCGTTCGATGCGGAAATCCCGTTCTGGTGGCTGTCGTTTGCGGTGACGCCCATCAGCATCGTGTCGCTGGCGTTCCTGATAACGACCCCACCGCCGTAGTTATCGTTCGCCGACGTGTGTATCAGTTCGTTGCCGTCTGTCTGCCCGAGTGGGATTTGAATTCCGAAGTGGTTGTTGTCGTCGGCGGTCGTGTTCGTGAGCGTGTTGTCGTTCGAATCGATCCGGACTGCGACGTGGTTGTGCGCGGCGACGGTGTCTCGAAGGACGTTGCCGTCGCCGTCGAGGACGATGCCGTAGCCGTTCCCCGTGCCGTTGGCGGTCGTATCGACGAGCGTGTTGTTTCCCCCGACCTCGATGTCGAAGTCGTAGTTGTCGCTCGCCGTCGTGTTTATCAACCGATTCCCGGAGGAGACCGCGACGCCGGTCTGGTCGTTCCAGTTTGCAGTGGTGTTCGTGAGTACGTTGTCGGTGCTCTCGTCGGAGATCACGACGCCGAACAGATGACCGTTGGCGACCGTGTCGGTCAGCGTCGTCCCGTTCCCCGAATAGACTCTGACACCGTAGCGACAGTCGTTCGCGACCGTTCCCTGCAGACTGTTGTTGTCTCCGGCGTGAATCGTGACGCCCTCGGTGTTGCGACTCGCGGTCGTGTTCCGGAGCCGATTGTCGTCGCTGGCAGTCAGATTGACGCCCTCGCCGTTCCGAGTGGGGCGGTTATCGACCAACGTGTTTCGGTCGCTCGAACGCAGCAGAATCCCGTTTCCGTTATGAGTCGCCGTGATCTCCGACATCGAACTATCGGCGGTTCCGTCGAATTCGACGCCCGCTCCCCAGTGCTTCAAGACGAGGTTCTCGACCGTGACGTTTCGTTGCGATCGAACACTCACGCCCGTCCCCTTCACGCCGATGACGTCGTTCTCGACCGCGTAGCCGTTACCGTCGAGGACGACGTCGCTCGCTCGAATACCGATACAGGTACTGCTCGTGTTACTCGTGACGTTCCCCGTGAGCGTGTACTCGCCGGGCGACGTGATCGTCGTACACGAATCGATCGGGGTCCCCTCCTGCGCACTCACGGATCGAGTCGCCGCGAGACCGCCGCTCACGACGAGCGAGACGAGGATGACTACGGTAACTGCGCTTACCAGAATCGGTCTTCTCTTCGGCTTCATTTCGTCCTACGTTGCTGGCACTTCGATATTAATTCATATTCTCTAATAATAAACTATAGTTTAAATTAGTAGCAGTAAATCGATGACCTCCGTACGTCTCCGCACAGATGCGGATTCAGGGCTCGAACCGTAGGACCACTTCGCCGAACCATCGCGTCCCTCGGTCACTCGTCACCAGTGAAAAGCGATAACATCCCGGAGAGACTACCTCCGCCGTGGCAACGAATCGCATTACGGTGTCGCTCGACGACGACGCAGTCGCGGCGCTCACAGACCTCACCGAGCGAACTGACGAGTCACAGAGCGCGGTCGTCCGTCGGGCACTGACGTTCTATGCGGCGAACTTCGGCGCCGCCAACGGGGAGGCGGGACCGAACCTCGAATCGTATCACCGGATGCTCTCGACGGGTGAACACGTTCTCCTCGACATCGACTTTCTCCACTGTTTCCTCGACTACGTCGAGGGCTCCGACGGGAACCCGGACTCCGAATTTCTAGATGCTGCCGACCGCGTCTCGGCTTACCACGCCCGCGAATACGGTAGCCGCTTCTCGACGCTGGGTGAACTCTTAGACTGGCTCTCGTTCTGTGGGTTCTTGACCGTCCGCGAGGCCGACGGTCGGACGTACCACGTCGTCTTCCCGACGGCGTCGATCAAGTGGTTCATGCTCCGGTTTATCGAACGTAGCGCCGCCGATCTCCCCTTCGAACTCGAAATCGACGAGGGCGTCTCGAAGGTGATCCTCACGGCCGTCGAATCGGACGCGTGATACGGGGCGGCAGCGCGTCGTGTCGTCCGGTAGCCGACCTGAAAACGTCGTGTCGTCCGGTAACTGACCCGCGAGAAGTCGTGCCGTCCGACCCGTGAAATTCGGTCATCACGGATTCGAAACTGATTCACACGTCTTCATACAGAATCACACACTAGATGTGTCGGATGCGCTCCGATATTACATAGATTTATAATTATTTGTGGCCGTTTGTGTGGTACGGCATCTCTCATCATGAGCATTCTCGGCAGACTACGGTCGATAGGTCCGGGGGCGATGGTCGCAGCGGCGTTCATCGGCCCCGGAACGGTAACAACGGCAAGTGTGACGGGTGCGAAGTTCGGTTACGCACTCCTCTGGACCATCGCCTTCTCGATTCTGGCGACGATCATCCTGCAAGAGATGAGCGCCCGACTCGGCCTCGTCTCGCGCGAAGGACTGGGCGAGGCACTTCGGACGCAGTTCGATAGTCCCGTCCTCTCGTATCTGAGCGTCGCGCTGGTCGTCAGCGCGATCGGCATCGGTACCGCGGCGTACGAAGCGGGTAACATCCTCGGCGGCGCGGCCGGATTGGCGACGATCACGGGCGTCAGCGCGACGGTCTGGGGCGTCGTGATCGGCCTCGTCGCGGCCGGACTCCTGTGGACCGGCCGGTACAAACTCATCGAACGCGTCCTCGTCGCCCTCGTCGGGTTGATGGCGGTCTCCTTTCTCCTCGACGCGATCCTCATCGGACCGGATCTGTCGGCGCTCGCGCTCGGGTTCGTCCCGAGCGTGCCTAACGGGTCGCTCGTCCTCGTGACGGGCCTCGTCGGGACGACGGTCGTCGGCTACAACCTCTTCCTCCACGCGAGCAACGTACAGGAGCGCTGGGCCGGTCCCGACGGACTCGGCGACTGCCGCGCCGACACGATCCTGTCGATCGTCATCGGCGGTCTCATCACGATGGCGATCCTGGTAACCGCGGCGGCCGCGTTCCCGAGCGGGACGGAGATTCAGGACGTTGGGAAGATGGCCGAGCAACTCCAGCCGCTCGTCGGCACGTCTGCGAAACTGCTCTTCAGCATCGGTCTCTTCGCCGCCGGGTTCACGAGCGCGACGACGGCCCCGCTCGCCGGGGCCTACGCGACGGCCGGCGCGCTCGGCTGGGAGTCCGATCTCAAATCGACGAAGTTCCGAGCCGTCTGGGCCACCATCGTCGCCGTCGGTATCCTGGCGACGGTCGTCGGTGGCAGTCCGGTTCAGGTCATCGTCTTCGCACAGGTCGTCAACGGCGTTCTGCTTCCGATCATCGCATTGTTCCTCATCTACGCTATGAACGACACCAAACTCCTCGGTTCGCACACGAACAGTACCGCAGCGAACGTCCTCGGCGGACTCGTCACGCTCGTCGTCGTCTGGTTGGGCGTCCGAACGCTCCTCTCGGTCGCAGGAGTGATCTGACGTGGTCGACGGACGGCCGTTCCCCGGTGAAGAGTTCGTCGACGCCGACACTCACGTCGCCGACGGGGGCCGCCGTGCCGATGCCGACGATCCGACGATTCGCATCGGCGTCGACGTCGGCGGCACGTTCACCGACGTCGTGCTCCTCACCGGCGACGACGAACTGGTGACGGCGAAAGTTCCGAGCACCGACGATCAGAGCGTCGGCGTCGTCGACGGCATCGAGAAGGCCTGCGACACCGCCGGGATCGCCCCCGACGAGATAGACGCCTTCGCCCACGCGATGACCGTTTCGGTCAACGCGCTCTTAGAAGAGGACGGCGCGAAGACGGCGCTCGTGACCACCGAAGGATTCCGGGACGTGCTCGAAATCGGGCGGCAGGATCGACCCTCGCTCTACGATCTGAACGCGGACAAGCCCGAACCGATCGTCCCGCGCCGTCGTCGGTTCGAACTGGCCGAACGGACGAGCGTCGACGGCGTCCGACGCGAAGTCGCCGAAGTCGACGTGCGCGCCGTCGCCGACGAGATTCGGGCGTGCGACGCCGAGAGCGTCGCCGTCTCGCTGCTTCACTCGTATCTCCACGCCGACAACGAGCGCGTCGTCGCCGACGTCCTCCGCGAGGAACTCGACGTGCCCGTCTCCGCGTCCCACGAGGTGCTGGCCGAGTTCCGGGAGTACGAACGCACGTCGACGACCGCCGTCGACGCCTACGTCACCCCCGCCATCGACGCGTATCTCGGTCGCTTGGAGGAACGCGTCGAGGAGCGCGGCGTCCCGACGCCGCGCGTCATGCAGGCAAACGGCGGCATCGCCGCGGCGTCGACCGTCCGAGCGCGGGCCGTAACGACCACCATGTCCGGTCCCGCCGCGGGCGTCGTGGGCGCGGCCGAGACGGCCGTCTCCAACGCAGACGACGTGGCCGGACTCGTCACGTTCGACATGGGCGGTACGTCGAGCGACGTGAGCCTCGTCCGCGACGGCGAGGTCGAACGGACGACGGACGCGAAGATCAACGGCCGGCCTATTCGCGTTCCCATGGTCGACGTGAACACCGTCGGCGCGGGCGGCGGATCGATCGCGTGGGTCGACGCCGGCGACGCGCTCCGCGTCGGACCCCGATCCGCCGGGGCGAACCCCGGTCCGGCGTGCTACGGTCGCGGCGGCGAGGAACCGACCGTCACCGACGCGAACGTCGTCCTCGGCTACATCGGCGGTAGTTCGGCCCTCGGCGGCGAACTCTCGCTCGACGAAGACGCGGCCCGCGACGCGCTCGACCGCCTCGCCGACGACGCCGGACTCGACGACGCGCTGGCCGCCGCCCGCGGTGTTTACCGCGTTGCGAACGCGAACATGACGCGCGCCATCCGCGCCGTCACCGTCGAGCGCGGCCACGACCCGCGACGGTTCGGACTCGTCGCCTTCGGCGGTGCCGGGCCGATGCACGCCGCCGGACTCGCCGAGGACCTCGGCATCGACACCGTCGTCGTCCCGCGAGCCTGCGGCGTCCTCTCGGCCTACGGCCTGCTCGCGGCCGACGAGAAACACGACTCCGTTCGGACGCTCCGGACGGCGCTCGATTTCGCCGATCTGGTCCACGTCGAGTCGGTGTACGACGAACTCGCCGACGACGTGCTGGCGGACGTCGAACGACCGTCGGCCGCGACGATCCAGCGGGCGGCCGACCTGCGCTACGGCGGACAGAGCTTCGAACTCACCGTCCCCGTCGACGACTCGTTCGACCCCGCAGCGGTCGAAGCCCGGTTCCACGCCGCCCACGAGACCGCCTACGGCTATCGGATGGACGACCCGGTCGAACTCGTCAACCTCCGGGCGACGGCGACGGTCGGGCGCGACCCGGTCGACGTGATCTACGGCGGCGACGACGACGACCCGATCAAGGGTACGCGGTCTGCCTTCTTCGACGACGGGTTCCACGAGACGACGGTGTACGACCGCGAGGGCATGCGCTCGGGATCGGCGTTCGACGGGCCGGCGATCTTAGAGCAAAACGAGAGCACCGTCGTCGTCCCGCCCGCGTGGTCCGGAGCGGTGCGGCCCGACGGAACGGTCGTGCTGACCCGCGGGGGTGACGACGAATGAGCGCCGAGAGATCGGAGTCCGAAATCGACGCCGTGACGTTGGAGATTATGCGGAACCAGTTCGAGAGCCTCGCCGACGAGATGGGCCAGGTGCTCATCACGAGCGCCTACTCGCCGAACATCAAGGAGCGCCGCGACTGCTCGACGGCGCTGTTCGACGCCGACGGCCGACTCGTCGCGCAGGCCGAACACATCCCGGTCCACCTCGGCGCGATGCCAGAGGCGGTCGAGACGGTTCTCGACTACGATCCCGAACCGGGCGACGTGTTCGTCCTCAACGATCCCTTCGAGGGCGGGACGCACCTCCCCGACGTGACGATGGTGTCGCCCGTCGCCGTCGACGGCGAGGTGTTCGGGTACGCCGTCTCCCGCGCTCACCACGCCGACGTCGGCGGGATGACGCCCGGAAGCATGCCCGCCGGTGCGCGCGAGATCTATCAAGAAGGCCTCCGCCTCCCGCCGGTGCGACTCGTCGCGGGTGGCGAGGTCGTCGACGACGTGATGCGCCTCGTGCTCTCGAACGTCCGGAACCCGAACGAGCGGCGGGCGGACATCCGGGCACAGATAGCCGCGAACGACCGCGCCGAAGACCGCCTCGCGGACCTCGTCGGGATGCACGGTTCCGAGAAGGTGCGCGCCGCCTTCGACGCCGTCATCGACTACTCGCGCGATCGGATCTCGGCCGAACTCGCCGAACTCCCCGACGGGACGTACCGCGCGGCCGACGCCCTCGAAGGCGACGGCGTCAGCGACGACGACGTACCGATCGAGGTCGCGGTCACCGTCTCCGGCGAGTCCGTGTCGGTCGACTTCGACGGGACCGCCCCGCAGGTGGCCGGAAACGTGAACGCACCGCTCGCGGTCGCAAAGAGCGCGGTCTACTTCGTCGTCAGGTGCATCACCGATCCGGAGATCCCGCCGAACCAGGGTTGTTACGATCCGATCTTCGTCTCCGTCCCGGAGGGATCGGTGCTGAATCCGACGCCGCCCGCCGCAGTCGTCGGCGGCAACGTCGAGACGAGTCAGCGCGTGACCGACGTCGTCTTCACGGCGCTGGCCGAGGCGGTGCCGGACCGCGTGCCCGCTCAGGGGCAGGGCACGATGAACAACCTCACGATCGGCAGCCGCAACGGCGGCGACGACGGCGGATTCACCTACTACGAGACCATCGCGGGCGGCTTCGGTGCGCGGCCGACGAAAGACGGGATGGACGGCGTGCAGGTCGGGATGACGAACACGCTGAACACGCCGGTCGAGGCGCTCGAAACCGAGTACCCGCTGTTCGTCGAGCGGTACGCGCTCCGCGGGAACAGCGGCGGCGACGGCCGCTACCGCGGCGGACTCGGCGTCGTCCGCTCGGTGACCGTCGGAACCGATGCGACCGTCTCGCTGTTGACCGAACGCCGCCGAATCGCGCCGAAGGGCGTCGCGGGCGGCGAGTCGGGTGCGACCGGCGAGAACCGGATCAACGGCGAGACCGTCCCCGCGAAGACGACGCGTGACGTGCCCGCTGGGACGACGGTCTCAGTCTACACGCCCGGTGGCGGCGGTCACGGTGACCCGGCGGAGCGCGACCCGGCGGCGCGGAAAGCGGATCGAGCGGACGGCAAAGTGACCGATGAGGAGGCGATCGACGGTAGTGAGAGCAACGACCGCTCCGAGTGATCTCGGGCGGTCGAGCGGCCGTATGACCCGCTGGTCGGTCGATCGGCGGCGGGCGACCCGATCACCGCTCGTCGCTCTCTAACCACGCCGCATCGAGGATCGTAGAGAGCCCTCGACGGAGTCGTTGTGAGTAGGCTTGGCTCGATATGCCGACCATCTCGGACAGTTCTTCGACCGTGATCTGGCGGGGGATGTCGAAGTACCCGTTCTCGTACGCGAGTCGAACCGCCTCGGACTGCTCGGCCGTGAGAGTCGATCGGAGTCCCCGTTCGTCGAAACTGCCGTCCTGTATCTTGTACACTCGAGCCGACGGGGCGAGTTCGAAGTACCAGTCCCAGAACTCGGAGAGCAAGGTTCGGGTCGGAAACTCGATCTCCGCCGTCCACTCGTCACCGTTCGTTATCGCCGAGACCACTCGTCCGCCGAACTGGTTGAAGCCGCTGTAGAAGTATTCGAGCGGACGCATGTCCGTCACGTCGATCCGGTAGAGTCGGAGCGAGTCGCCCTCGAACAGTCGCTCGTAGCCGCCGATCGTCGGATCGTCGTCGAGTCCCGACTCGAACTGATCTAGCGACTCACCGTACGCGCGGATCGTGAGGGGCAGTTCGGGATCGAGTCTCGACATGTACCCCGTGTGTAGTGCGACCTTGGTACCGGGTGCGCTACTGACCGCTCTGCGAAGTAAGTCGTAGCTGACGGCGAGCCTGATCGAAATCACGTCTCTCCCCCTGTCACCGTGTGTTGTGTGTCAACTTACAGCTGTCGGCACAACAGATCGACAGGACATGATTCCGGAGGTCGGTCACACTTCGTCGACTTCGCGGGCTTTGAGTTCCGAGCGCTGGATCTTTCCGGTCGTCGTCTGCGGGAGTTCCGAGACGAACTCGACCGCGCGAGGGTACTCGTACTTCGCCAGCGTGTCGCGAACGAGGTCCTGAATCTCCGCCCGTAGGTCGTCGTCCGGGTCGACGCCCGGTGTCGGTTGGACGAACGCTTTGATGATCTCGCCGCGGGTGTCGTCCGGAACGCCGACGACGCCGACCTGCTCGACCGCCTCGTGTTCGAGGATCGCGCTCTCGACTTCGCCCGGACCGACGCGGTAGCCCGACGTGATGATCACGTCGTCGGCGCGACTCTTGAACCAGAGGTAGCCGTCCTCGTCGCGGGAACCGAGGTCCCCGGTGAGGTGCCACGGACCGCGACGTGTGGCGGCGGTCTTCTCGGGTTCCCCCAGGTACTCCCTGAAGACGACGGGGTCGCCCGCGCGCCGGACGGCGATGTCTCCCACCTCGCCCGGCGGACACTCGTCGCCGTCGTCGTCGACGACGGTCACGTCGTGGCCGGGTACGGGCTTTCCCATGCTCCCCGGCCGAGCGTCGAACCACTCCCGACAGTTCGTGACGAGCAGGTTCGCTTCCGTCTGGCCGTAGAGTTCGTTGACCGCGACGCCTTCTAGCTCCTCGTCGGCCCACGTCAGAATCTCGGGTGTGAGCGGTTCGCCGCCCGAACAGACCGCGTCGAGCGCGAGGTCGTATCGGTCGCTCGGCGCGTCGACCTCCATCATCATCCGGATGGCCGTCGGCGGGAGGAACGCGTCGGTGACGCCGAACTCCTCTACGAGTTCGTACGCCGTTTCCGAACTGAATTTTCCCATCGGGTAGCCGACGACGGGTCGACCGTAGTGCCACGCCGGATAGAGGAGGTCGCCGAGCGACCCGATCCACGCCCAGTCGGCGGGCGTCCAGCAGACTGACTTCTCGAGTACGTCCCGCTCGAAGTACATGTAGAAGGCCGGGCAGTGGCCCGCCCAGAGCGCCTGTGAGTGGAGGACGCCTTTCGGCGGGCCGGTACTCCCGCTGGTGTAGAGTACGACGCCGGGCGTCTCAGGTCCCGTGTCGACGATTTCGAAGTCACGCGGCTGGTCAGCACAGACGGCTTCGAACGTCGTTACCGGCGTCTCCGCGGCGTCAGCGTCGTCGACGCCGATACCTCCGTCGACGACCACGACGTGTTCCAGTTCGGGGCAGTCGCCGGCGACGGCTTCGACCGTCTCCGACACCGAATCGTCGACGACGACGACGGACGTACCGCTGTTTCGGAGGCGGTAGCGGAGGGCATCGGGACCGAACAGGACAGAGAGCGGGAGGACGACCGCACCGAGTTTCCAACACGCGAGAGCCGTGAGCGGGTTCTCCGGCTTCTGCGGAACGACCGTCGCCACGCGGTCGCCGCGGTCGACGCCGCGTTCGCGCAGTCCGTGAGCGAGTCGGTTCGACAGGACGTCCAACTCGTGGAACGTGTACGTCTCGCGTCGGCCGTCCGGATACGCCTGAAAGAGAGCCACCCGAGCCGTTGGGTCGTCGTGTTTGCGGACGAAATCGTACGCGGCGTTGTAATCCGACGGGAGATCCCACGAGAAATCCGCCCGCGCCTCCTCGTGAGTCGCCTCGTCTACCGTGAGATACCACGACATGCCACGAACCTCTGGTCGAACCCACCTAAACGTTCGTCCGCGACTGTTCGCGTCGACGCACGCGGCGACCGCTCGTACCGTTCGGAGTAACCGATTTTGTCTATCGGGAACTATTATCAACACCAAACATTTTTATCCCTGATTACATTTCATATCTCTCATGGTGGAGGAAATCCGGGCCAGTGCTTTTCGACCACCCGAAAAACCCGCTCACGAGCGGGAAGGGGTGCGTGCACTGCGAGCGAACCAACTGCGTGATCGAACAGAGATCACCGACGTCGGGACGATTCTCGAACGTGATCTACCGACCCCGATTTCGTCCCTCATCGACGAGTACGACGACGTCATCGGATTTCGTGATCGGTTCCTGTTCAAGTGGCTGCACACCGTGATGCCTCACTTTACGCTTCCCAGCGTGCCGAACGATCGGCTCGAGCGAGTGCGAGGCGATAAATCCGTCGCGACGCTGTTTATCACCCTGCTCGACGATTTCGGTGAGCGCGATGGGTACGAAGAGACGTTCAGTGCGCTGAAGTGTCTGCCCGAGGGGAAATCACCGTCTATCGTTGAGGTGCCAAACGACGAGAGCGAATACGTCTCGTTCACTCGCCGGGTTTGGGAGCGACTGCTCGACCGACTCGCGGACGCACCGCGGTTCGACGAGTTCAAAGACGTGCTCCTGTTCGACTTCCGGCAGGCGATCAACGCCATCGAGTACTCCGGACTGGTAAACGACAACCTCTCGATGATGAACCCGACCGAGTCGATGGTGTATTGCCCTCAAAACATGCTCTTGTATCCGCTCGTCGACATCGACCTGATGTACAGTCCCGAGTTCGACAGTGGCGAATTCGGCGTCCTTCGGGAGGTCGTGGGCGAAGCACAGAAACTCGCACGGATCGGTAACTGGGTGACAACGTGGGAGCGCGAACTCGACGAACGTGACTTCTCGGCGGGCGTGTACAGCTACGCGGTCGACGAGGGCATCGTTTCTCCGCACGAACTCCAACGCCTCCGCGAGAGCGACGACCGATCCCTCCGCGAGGAGGTCCACGAACGACTGCACGACTCGGGTATCGAACGACGACTCCTCGACGAGTGGGGTGAGCGGTACGCGGCGCTCCGGAACCGCGACCACGGAATCGAATCAGTCGATATCGACGCGTTCGTCGCCGGGATGCGAACCGTCCTCTCCTATCATCTGGCGAGTCGCGGCTACAAGTGATCGGTCGTTCGAAGTCGCCGTCGACGGTCGATCATCGCCTCCAACCCCTCGCAACGACTTTCGGCACCGCGACCGCATTTGCAGTCGTCAGTGTCGGTCGTGTGCGACTGAAGACATTTATACACTCGTCGGAATACTGATCTATGGCTCCCGATTTCGGTCCTCACCTCACCCGCCGGCGTCTGCTCGGGTGTTCGGGTCTCGGCGCGCTCGGACTGGCCGGTATGTCCACGCCCGCGTCTTGGCTCCCCGACCCGCTCGTCGATCTCAGACTCCGGCTCTCACGCGACCCCACCGTCCGGTGGCGGCCCCCCGTGACCGACGACCACGTCGCCGCCTCGCGCCGAGTCTTCGAGTCGAACTATCAGAAAGCAGAACGGGCGTGGGACGGGCTCGACGCTTCGAATACGTCCTCCGATTCGTTAGCCGATCGGAGTTGGCTCACTAGCGCCCGCCAGTATCACAAGCGTGCGAAACACGCACCGGCGACACGGGACACGTTGTTCGACTTCCTCCTCGGTTCGCAGAGCGCCGGTTCCGCCGTCGGTTCCGCCCGCGTACTTCGCGGCGAGACCGACGCCGAGGCACTCCAGCGGCGGGGGAAAGCGATTCAGAAGGACATAGCCGACGTCGCCGCCGACATCGAGTATCGCGTGGCCGATCCCGAGACAGGCCTCGCTCACCTCTACGCGGTCGAGCGTCACCTCGGCTTGGCTTCGCTCGAAAGCTACGCGGACGGCACCTTCACCGGTGGCCGTCGTTCCGCGGATACGTTCGACGACACTACGATCGTCGAAACGTGGGGTTCGCACTTCCAAGCGAAGCAGGAACTGACCAACGGGAAGCAGTATCTCCGGACGTATCGCGACCGCCGGGACTCGAAGACGAGGTTCGCCGCCGACGGAATCGACACCGCACGCACCGCGTTCCGCGGAGAGGTCGACTCCAAGCGGCAGTCCTCCGAGCAGCGCGATCGGATGTTCGAGTCGCTCCCCGACGGCCAGTATCGGACGGTCAGACTCCGCCTCTGGCAGTTCACTCACGGCGACCTCGACCCGTCTTGGGACGCCGGGTGGCTCCGGGGACTCTCGCTCAGACAGACGGTGACGGCCGCGCGAAACGTTCTGAAGGTTCGCGCGTACTCGACAGTGCTGGACGAACTCGGGATCGGAACGGGCGACGCGGTCGATATGGGTCTCGTCGCACGAGCGAGACGACGGGCGATAGCGGAGACTCGACAGTCGCTCGACGGCGCTGGCCCGTTCTCGCACGTTCTGCTGGCCGACGTGGGTAAACTGCTCGAGGACGCCCGACTCGGTCTCGGGGACTCGAGCGAGTCTGGGCGACGCGAACGCGCGCAGGCGTACGCCGACTATCTGCTCGCGGACGGCTACTGCCGCCACTTTGCGGACGTTCGAAACCAGTTACCCTCCTGAAAGCGGCCGGCTCTCCACAAGCCGTCGAGACAACAGTCGGGGACGGCTGATTCGGATCGGTTCGACCTTCTGTCGAACTGACGATCACGTCGAGTCCGACCGCTCGAAGCGGTCCTGTCGGCGACGTTCGAACCGAGTCGTTGTCGTCGGGTGCGACCTCGCGGTCGGTGGCGATCGGACCCGTCATCCACAACGGTCTTTCACGACAAAAGCGCACGACTGCGTCGTGTTGTCTACCGCTTACCGAACTTCTATGACGCCCACACCGTGATTCGTTTCTGTGACTTTCGCTTCGACGAGATCGTACACGAGAATCGGTGAGCGATCGTGAGTGTACTCTCGGCTTTCACCTCGGCCGTACTGCCGATCTTCGCGCTCGCGGGCGTCGGGTACGCCTTCGGCCGGACGACCGGGATCGACGTCGAACCGCTGAACGCGGTCGCCCTCTATCTCTTCGTCCCGGCGCTGGCGTTCTCGGGGATCGTCACCGCGTCACTCTCCGGCGGCACGCTGCTCGCGCTGGCGGGCGGTGTCGTCGCATACGCCCTCGTGATGCTCGTCGTGGGCTACACCGTCGGTCGCGTAACCGGGACTGAAGGGGTGCTCCTCTCGGCGCTCGTTCTCGCCGCGGCGTTTCCGAACGCCGGATTTCTGGGCATTCCGCTCTCCTCGTTCGCCTTCGGAGACGTGGGGAAGACGACCGCGACGGTCTACCTGACGGTCCAGAACCTCCTCGTGTACACGTTGGGCGTGTACGTCGCCTCTAGCGGCTCCGACGACGCGATGGCGGCCGTCCGGGAGGTGTTCAAACTGCCGCTGCTCTACGCCGTCGCCGCCGCTGTCGTCCTTCGGGTGATCGGCGTGACGCCGAACCCGAGCGGTCCGTTCATGAGCACGATCACGACCGCGGGAAACGCGTCCGTTCCGCTCATGCTCGTCGTCCTCGGCATCCAGCTCGCGGACGTGACCCCCGCCGCGCTGAAGAAGACGCTCGTTCCATCGGTCCTAAAGCTCGGCGTCGCACCCGTCGTCGCCGTCGGTATCGCCTTCCTCTTCGGCTTCGGCGACCTCACGGTCGCCCGAACCTACGTCGTCGAGTGTACGACACCGGCCGCGCTCATCCCGCTCGTGCTCGTCATCGCCTACAGCGACGACGATCGGATCGACGGCGTCACCGCTCCGGAGTACATGAGTTCGGTCATCCTCGTGACGACCGTCGCCTCCGCCGTCGTCCTCACGCTCCTGATCGCCGTGCTGCGGTCCGGGACGATCCTCTAAGGGCGATCCGTTCCTCTAGTGGTCCGGTGTGGAAAACGCGGTCAGGCCTCGTCCAGTTCCGGATCGAAGAGGTCCTCGATGCGGCACTCGAAGTATCGCGCGAGTTTGAACGCGAGTTCGAGCGACGGATCGTAACGGTCGCGTTCGATGGCGTTGATGGTCTGGCGGGTGACGCCGACGCGCTCGGCGAGGTCCCCTTGGCTCAATCCGGTTGCCTCGCGATATTCTGAGAGTACCGTCTTCATCGCTCGTAGCGGGTGTAAACTCGGACGCCACCGTAGAATAGGTAGAGCGCGGCGGTGTAGACACCGAGCCAGAACAGCCAGGGCGGCCATCGATTCCCCTCGACCGCGTAGTAGACGACGGCAGCAGGGAAACCGATGGCCGCGGCCACGCCGATGAGATTGAGAGTCCGGTCGGCGGCGGCGCGCTTTAGCGTCCGATCGCGTTCGTCGAAGAGCGGCCTGCTCTGAGAGACGCGATAGACGATACCGGAGAGACCGCAGACGAAGTACACGGCGACGCCGACGAGCGGATGCCCGGTTGCGATGAACACGGCATACGTGAGTATAGCCAGTACGAACAGGCTCACGTACTTCTGCCGGTTCGATGCGGTCGGGAGGTGGTTTGTGGTTTCTGACACGTCCTGTAAAGTCTCCTTTACATATCCGTCCGTGTGTTATCACTTGTACGTTCCGATCGTGACCCATAGAGCTAAGTGAGTGTAAAGTACGCTTGACTGTATGGTGTCCTTTACATCTCCGCTCAGTAGGTGGTTACGTGTCGACTGAAACCGCGAATCGAAATGCGTCCTTGTCGACTCCATGGTCCCGACAGATGCTCGCGTTCGCGCGACTCACCGTTCTGAGTCAACTGAAAAACCGGCGGACACTGCTGTTCGCACTCGGGTTTCCGGTCGTCCTCTACCTCCTCGAATCACGAATGTTCCTCCCGCAGTCCGGACCCGGCGTCGGCATCGGACGAGCCGTCATGGCCGTCGCGTTCGGGATATTCGGTGCGTTCTCGGTCGCGCTGGTAGGCTTCGCACGCCAACTCGGCGATGATATCGCCGACAAACGCTACCGAAAACTTCGCTCGCTTCCGATCGCACCCTCGGCAGACTTCACCGGTCGCTTCCTCGGCAGTTACGTCGTCGCCGTGATCGCCGAAGCCGTCGTCCTCGCCATCGCGTACGTCGACCACGGCGCGTTCGACGCGTTCGGTCCCGTCTCCGTCCTCGTCGTCCTCGCCAGTCTGTTCGGGTTCTGCCTGGTCGCGATGGCCCTCGCGACGCTCATGGCGGTCCTCCTGACGGGCGACAGCGTCCCGCAGATTTCGAGCTTCGTCATGCTGATCGTGTTCTTCCTCACCGGGTTCAACGGGATGAGCCCGTCGTCGCTCCCCTCGAACCTCCGGTCGATCGTCAACTACGTTCCGAACTCGCTGGCCGCGCGACTCCAGATGACGTACCTCGTCGGGCCGGCGGCGGCGACGTCCTCCACTCCGCTTCCGGACGGTCCGGTCTATCTCGGGTTACTCGCGCTGTACACCGTCGTCGGAGCGGTGTTCGCGTCGCTCCTGCTACGTCGCTACATCTACGCCGGGGAGGTGGGCGAGTGATGTCCGGACACGCGATTTCGGTCCGCGATCTGACGAAGTCGTTCGACGGCACGACCGTACTCGACGGCGTCGACCTCGACGTTCACGCCGGTGAAGTGACGCTGCTGATGGGTGAGAACGGGTCCGGGAAGACGATCCTCCTCTCGTGTATCGCCGACGGACTGCACCCGACGAGCGGGTCGGTCACCGTCTTCGGCGAGTCACCTGCCGAGGCCCGCTCGAACCAGAGTTTCATGCTTCAGGGCGGACTCCTGTTCCCCGACCTCTCGGGTCGCGAGAACGGCGCGTTCTACACCGAGTTGCACCCGCGCGCGACCGACGAGTGGGAAGCGATCGCCGAGCGGTTCGGCATCGCGGACAGTCTCGACGACCCCGTCAGCGAGTACTCGGGCGGGATGGTCCGCAAACTCGAACTCGCCGTCACCTTCGGCGTCGACGTTCCGCTCTACCTCCTCGACGAACCGACGGCCGAACTCGACCTCTCGGCGATCGATCTCGTTCACGCGCTGATCGAAGAACGTCGTCAGGAGGGAAAGACCATCGTCCTGTCGAGTCACATGCCCGCGGACATCCAGATCGCCGAGCGGATCGCGTTCGTCCGGAACGGCCGCATCGCCACGACCGGCGCTCCCGAAGCCCTCCTCGAGACGGTACCTCGCGTCGCGCTCGCTCGGACACGTACGGTCGCCGAGGAACTCCGGGAGTTCGTCGTCGAAGATCAACTGTTCCTGAGCCACGAGGGCCGACGCGGGTTCCTTCGCGGGGACGTCACCGAGGATCGACTGCCTGCGGAGGTCTCTCTCGCCGACCCCTCGTGGACCGACCTGTTCAACTATTATGCGACCGTCGAGCAGTCGGTCAGGGATCGGGCATCGTCGATCCGACAGGCTCAGCGGTAGACGGTCGCTCGGAACGATGCTATTTCCACGTCCGGAGAGTACGCCCATCACAGACGTATGAGTCACGGTGACCCCGACCGGACGTCGGCGCTCGAGGTACTGATACTGCCCGCCTTCTCCGCCGACGAGTACGACGCGGACGTACCGTATACGAACGACCCACCTGACGAACTCGCGGCGTGGCAAGAGCAGTACGACCTGACGGGTCGAATCGAGGTTCCGGGACTGAGCCATCCGATCGAGGTGTCCGAAGACGGGATCGGGCTGACGCCGACCGGAATGGGAAAGTCGAACGCCGCGACGACCGTCGCGGCCATCTGCGCCTCACCGACTGTCGACGTCTCGGACGCGTACGTTCTGTCGACCGGCGTGGCAGGCGTCTCCCCGGAACGGGGGACGCTCGGCTCGGTGTTCGTCGCGGACGCCATCGTCGATTGGGATCTGAAACACCGATGGGCCGAACGAGATGCGTCGCCGAATCGGGCGCGACCGATCGAGCTTCAGCGATTCCAGAAGGACGACCCCGCGTTCTCGCTCTCCGACGAACTCGTCGAAGACGCCGTCGAAGCCGCTTCGGGTGTCGAATTGAGGGACGACCCGTCGATCCGAGAGTGGCGTGACCGCTATCCGTACGACGCCGCTCGCGGATCGCCGTCCGTCGCCGTCGGCACCTCGCTCTGCGGCGACGAGTTCTGGCACGGGGAGACGTTCGCCCGACAAGCGGAGTGGCTCGTGACACAGTACGGCTTCGGCCCGTACTGTACCACCCAGATGGAAGACTACGCGACCGCGACGGCGCTCGATCGGTTCGGACTGCTGGAGAACTACCTCTCCGTTCGGAGCGCCGTGAACTTCGATCGCCCCGCGCCCGGCCAGTCTGTCGAAGACAGTCTGGACGAGGAGGGCGGCGGCTTCGCGTTCGATACTGCTCAGACGAACATGGTTCGAGTCGCGGCGGCGATCATCGACGAACTCGTCCTCGACTGACCCGGACGAACTCGCGATCGACGTCGATGGCGACTGATTCACCGCTGCCCATGCGGTTTAGTGTCGATTCGACCAACAGTCGTCCATGCAAGCAGACGAGATCGACCCGCAGGCCAGAGCGGCGGTCGAACGGCAGAGTCGGTTCTCGATCCCGCACAGCCGTCGCGGCCTGAAGCTCGCCCGTCTCCTCGGTCGCGCGATAGTGTGGTTCCAGAACCGGGACGCACCGAGCGTCGGGGCGACGGTCGACCGAACGATCCCCGGTCCCGGTGGCGACCGCGACGCCCGTCTCTACCTCCCGGATGCCGACGGTTCGTTCCCGACCATCGTCTTCTTCCACGGCGGCGGGTTCGTCTTCGGAAGCATCGGCTCGCACGACTGGCTCTGCCGTCACCTCACCCGAGAGAGCGGGTGTGCCGTCCTCTCGGTCGATTACCGACTCGCGCCCGAGCACCCCTTCCCGGCGGCCGTCGAGGACGCCTACGCCGCCGTCGAGTGGGCCGCTGCGAATCCCGACGCCGTTCGAGGCGATGGACAGGTCGCCGTCGCGGGAGACTCGGCCGGCGGCAACCTCGCCGCCGTCGCCGCGCTCATGGCCGCCGAACGCGAGGGCCCTCAGATCGCGTATCAGGCGCTCGTCTACCCCGCCGTCGGCGTCAGGGAAGACCAGTCGTCCGTCCGCGAGCACGCCGGGATCGTGCTCAGCGAGGCCGATATGGAGTGGTTCGAGGGGTGTTACTACGGAAACGAGATCCACAGACGCAACGCCTACGCCGACCCGATACACGCCGCCGACCTCTCCGGTGTCGCCCCCGCGACGGTCGTCACCGCCGGGTTCGACCCGCTCCGAGACGGCGGGAAGACCTACGCCGAACGGCTCGTCCGCGACGGCGTCCCGACTCGCTGCGAGAACTACGACGACATGGTCCACGGCTTCGTGACGATGCGCGACGTCGACCGCGCCCGCGACGCGATCGCGGACGTCGCTGACGACCTCGCGGACGCCCTCCGCGACGACTGATTGAAGCGACCAATCGCGACGAGAGCGGGTCTCGGTTCGCTCGTCCGGTTCCGAAATCGGCCGCTCAGGGTGCCGATCCCGCCGACAGTGGGAGAGGTCGCCCGGAACGTAGTCTCGCTACGTCTCTGTTCTGCGAGCACTTGTACAAGGCCGAAGAGAAACCCTTAGATCGCTCACGAGTTCTGCATTCACAATGGTAACGTACGTGGATCTCACCCACGAATTCCGGGACGGGATGCCGGGGTTCAGGCTCCGGAACGAAGACGGAGACTACACAGAGTACACGGCGCAGATTCGGCCATTTATGACCCACGAAGAGTCACGCCCGAAGTTCACCGATCGGTGTTCGTTCGAGATCACAGAGATGCGATTCCAAACCTCGGTCGGGACGTATCTGGACGCCCCCGCCCACCGCTTCGCCGGTGCGCGGGACATCGCCGACCTCGAACTGACCGAACTGATCAACGATGGGGTCGTCATCGACGTTCGCGGTCGGGAACCCTACGAGGAAGTCGACGAGTCGGTACTCCCGAACGGACTCGACCTCTCCGGAACGGCCGTGCTCTTCAATTTCGGTTGGGACGCCTACTGGGGCACCGACCGATATCGGGAGTATCCGTACCTCTCTGAGCGACTGATCGATCGACTGATCGCCGAAGGCGTTGCACTGGTCGGCGTCGATACGATCAACGTCGACGACGACCGGAATCTCGACCGACCGGCACACACGAAGTTCCTCGATCACGAGGTCCTCATCGTAGAGAATCTGTGCCGGTTAGAGTCTCTCCACGACCAGCGGTTCCGCTTCTTCGCGATGCCGATCAAAGCCGTCGACGCGGTCGCGATGCCGGTGCGCGCGTTCGCGGAGACCCGGTCGCGCTGAGTCGCGCACCGCATTTCGATATCGGTTCCGTCCGGCGAACCTCTGCCGTCTCAGCCCTCCGAATCTCCACCCCTCTCCGGCACAAATTATATCTCGATTTACAGTTCACTAGAACGGGATGACCGCCCTCGACGACATCGAACTCCAGACAGACGATTACGGCGTCACACACGTCTACGCCGACGATCGGTACGGCCTCGCGTTCGGGCAGGGATACGCGCAAGCGCGGGATCGACTGTTCCAACTCGACGTGCTCCGGCACATCGCCCGCGGCGACAGCGCGAGCGTCCTCGGTCCCGACCAACTCCCCTCCGACGTGCAGGTCCGCCGCGATCTCTACTCGGAGTCCGAACTCAGAGCGCAACTCGACGCCCTCCCGGAATCGGGACGGACGATGTTCGAGGGGTTCACCGACGGCGTCAACGCCGCACTGGCCGATCGCCTCCGCGAGCGCGACGTTCCGGCGGAGTTCGTCGCCGTCGGGCACGTTCCCGAACCGTGGACGCTCGTCGATTCAGCCGCCGTCGGCGCGTACATCCTCGGCTACTTCGGCGTCTTCGGCGGCGACGAGTTCGAGAACGCCCTGAGATTCGCTCGCCTCGAAAGCACGCTCGGCGACGGCGAGACGGCGTGGCGAGCCTACGGCGACCTGAATCGCCGCCGCGTCGACGGCGACCACTACACCACCATCGACCCTGGGGAGTCGACCGTCGACGGCGGCGAGGACGCACTCGACTACGACGATGTCCCCGAGGGACAGTTCTCGCTCGCCCGCGCGGCCTCCGGTGCGACGCCGTGGGGCATCGCCGCCGCCGACGCGCCGGAACTCACCGGACTCCGCGACGCACAGGGCGCGCTCGCCGGATTCGAGTGGGGGTCGAACGCGGTCGCCGTCGCGGGCGAGCACACCGAATCGGGACATCCGCTCCTCTTCGGCGGGCCGCAGATGCGCTACTTCCGGCCGCCCATCGTCCACGAGGTCGGCCTCCACGGGGCGGACTTCGACTGCGTCGGTTGCGGCGTCGTCGGTCTCCCGAGCGTCTACTTCGGTCGAACCACCGAGTTCGCGTGGAGCGTCACCTCCGGCTACGACGACATGGTCGACACGCTCGCCGTCCGACTGCACCCTGAGGATCGTCACCGCTACGACTGGGGCGGCGAGTGGCGCGAGATGCGGACCGAGACGGTCGTCCACAGGCCGTCGACGATCGCGGCGCTCACCGACGGCAGCAGCCCTCGTCGCCGCGTGACGCAGGAACTCGCCTTCGTCGACGAGGACGGTCACGAGATGCCGGTCGTCGCGTGGAACCCCGAGGAACGCGTCGCGTGGATTCAGCGGGCGACGACGCGGGGCGACGAACTGCGACACGCGGCCGCGATGACCGAGATTCCGACGCTCGGCGACGCCGCCGAGGCCGCAGACCACCTCGCGGAATTTCCCTTCTCGTTCAACTTCCTCCTCGCCGACGAGGAAGCGATCCACTACGTCCACTGTGGTCGCGTTCCCGAACGCGACTCGGACTACGACTGGCGGCTCCCGGTCCCCGGGGGCGACGGTCGCTGGGAGGGTATCTCGCACACGGTCGCCGACTACGGGATGGCGGCCAGTTCGCCCGAGCGCGGTTACTTCGCCCAGTGGAACAACGCGCCGGTCGCCGGGTGGCGAGCGGGCGACGAAGAGCAACTCTGGGACCGCGTCCACCGCGTCGACCGCCTCGTCGAAGCTGTCGAGGCGGCGATCGACGACGGTCCGCTCTCCTTCGAGGACGTCGCAGATCTGATCGAGACCGCCGGA
This sequence comes from Haloferacaceae archaeon, assembly GCA_963715525.1. Taxonomy (GTDB): domain Archaea; phylum Halobacteriota; class Halobacteria; order Halobacteriales; family Haloferacaceae; genus MFD01721-c6. The sequence continues at coordinate 1,654,604 of OY970248.1, read as the reverse complement.
CGACACGATCCGATCGCGCTCGCAACCGCGCAGTCCATGGCCGACGCCGGTGCCGGGAGCGACGACGACTCGGTGACCGCCATGGCGGACGAACTCGCCGACTGGATCGCCGCCGACCACACGTGGGACGCGCCTGACGGGACACACCACCCCGGACTGCGGATCTGGGAGGCGACCCGCGAGGAGCTCCAGACGCGAGCCTTCGCGGGGACGCTCGGCGACCTCGCCCACGAGTTGGAGTACGAACCGCCGCGCGAGGTGACGCCGGGCGAGGATCGGTTCGTCCACGGCGGCGATCACGGAATCGTCGACGTCGGCGACGTGATTCTCGCACGGGTGTTCGCCGGCGAGGCGGCCTACGACTGGCTCGGCGACGACCCGGCGGCGACCGTCCGGGCGGCGATGGCGCGGGCGGGCGACCACCTCCAGCGTCGGTTCGGGAGTTCGGACCCGAGCGAGTGGCGGCAACCCGAGCGGACGGTCAAGTTCAGTTCGATGGGTGCGCTCCCGGAGGTCGACGTGCCCATCGTCCACCGCGGCACCTTCAACTTCGTCGTCGATCACGCAGGCGGCCACGCTGAGAGCGTCCTCCCGCCGGCCAACACGGGCCACGTGCCGCTTCGGGACCTCCCGCGCGTCGTCCGCGGTGAGGACCGTCCGCACCACCGCGACCAACTGCACCTCTACGAGTCGTTCGACTACAAACCCATGCCGCTGGCGCGGGAGGAAGTCGAACGACAGACCGTCGAGACGCGAACGATCCGAGCGCAGTCCGCCGGTCGGCTCTTCCGACTTCGGGCGTTGCTCGGTCGCTGAGAGTCGATCGCTCCGTTTGGAGTACGTCGCTCGTGAGGATTCCCGCGTTCGCAACACCCTTGGTTCGTGCGTGTGGTTCACGACCATGGCAACGACAGTCGGTTTCGTCGGACTCGGAATCATGGGCCTGCCGATGGCCAAGAACCTCGTGGACGCTGGCTACGACGTCGTCGGATACAACCGCTCGCAGGAGTCGGTCGACGACTTCGTCGACCACGGCGGCGAGGCCGGTGACTCGCCGCGTGACGTCGCCGAGCGCACCGAGGTCGTCATCACCTGTCTCCCGGACTCGCCCGACGTGAGCAAAGTCGTCCTCGGAAACGAGGGGGAATCGGACCCCGTGATCGACGGCGTGAGCGAGGGAATGCTGGTCGTCGACATGTCGACTATCTCGCCGACCGTCACCGAGGAGATCGCCACCGAACTCGAAACGCGGGGCGTCTCGATGCTCGACGCGCCGATCAGCGGCGGCGAGGAGGGGGCGATCGAGGGGGCGCTCTCGATCATGGTCGGCGGCGACCGGGCCGTCCTCGACGCCCACCGCGACCTGTTCGACGTGATGGGCGAGACGGTAACCCACTGCGGGCCGAACGGGACCGGCCAGGTGACGAAGGCGTGTAACCAGATCGTCGTCGCCTGCACGAACGTCGCGGTGAGCGAGGCGCTGGTGTTCGCATCGCAGGCGGGCGCGGACCTCGAATCGGTCGTCGACGCCATCAGCGGCGGTGCGGCCGGGTGCTGGACGCTCGACAACCGCGCGCCGAACATGATTCAGGGCGACTTCGACCCCGGCTTCTTCGCCGAGTACCAGTACAAAGACCTCGGGATAGCCACCGACGCGGGCGAGACCTTCGGGTCGCCGATGCCCGCGACGGAACTCGCACACGAACTCTACAAGTCGATGCTCCAGAACGGGATGGGCCGCGACGACAACTCCGGCGTGATGCAGGTGATCGAGATGCTCGCCGGGTCGGAGGCGCGCGTCGAGGAGTGAACGGGTAGCGACTCGCTGGCCCGTTGATCGTCCATTTTGGCGATATGAATCGAACGTCAAACAGCCGTTCGACTCTACAGAAGGCACTTCTGTAGATCCACTGATGTGAGCGTATGTCCTCGCCACGTTCACACGCCGTGTACGTCGCCACCGGAAGTGGCCCGACAGCGCTCGACGTCGCCGCCGACTCGAACGGCGTCACATCCACAACTGGCATAGAGCCGCGGAAAGTATCCCGTTTCGTGTCCCGAGAATTAGAACCGCTCGCGCGAACGCTCGCGCTTCCCTACTACGAGAGCGCCCTCCCCGCGCACGACGAGTTTCACGCGAACCGGGTCCGTGACGTAACCCTTCGACTGTCGACCGAGGTAGCGGGGAGCGTCGACGACGACGTCCTCGCCGCGGCGGCGTGGCTCCACGACGTCGGACGCCCGCTCGAACGGACGGGAGAGATCGACGACCACGACGCGTGGGCGGCGAACGAGGCGACAGAACTGCTCGAAGCCGAGGGAGTACCGGAGGCTCAGATCGACGCGATTCGACACTGCATCCGCGCTCACAGCATTCGATCCGACTCTCCCGATCCGGAGCGCGTCGAGGCCAAGTTGCTCTTCGACGCCGACAAGCTGGATGCGACCGGAGCGGTCGGGATCACCCGTCTCGCGTGCATCGTCGGCGAGCGATCGGGTCACTCCGGCGGGAAGTACGCTCTCGTCGACGACTTGGCGGCCGATCGGGAGGTCACCTCCGATCGGCGGGACGTCTCCTTGCTTCGAGACTGGGCGAGAGAACGACTCGACGAGCTTCACACCGAACCCGCCCGACGACTCGGAGAGTCACGATGGAAGTACATGGAGGACTTCTTCGAGCGGTTCCACGACGAGATCGGACCGGGCGGAACTCGGTAAGTCGGTCGGTCTGGTTACGACGCCATCGGCCGGAGTACGACGGGGCCGATCGAGCGATCCCGCGACCGTCCGCGCGACGTGGACTCTCCGATCCGTTCCGCTCAGTTCTCAGTGATCCGCTTCGTGCGGGTTCAGCACGTTCCCGTACCGCTCGGCGTGGTCGGTGTAGTCGATGAACCGCGGCGCGTCGGGGTCGAAGGGCCGTTTCAGCGACTCGAACGCCTTCTTCTTGTCCCAACTCTGGAGGCCGCCGATGGCGCTCCGATTCTCCAGGTCGTGGTAGTCCAGGTCGGGTTCGGTCAGTTCCCACGCCGAGAGTCCCTGCTCGGTGCGGACGATGACGCTCGAATACTCGTCGCTCGACCCGACGGAGCCGACGGTGATGTCCGAACAGTAGCCCGTGAAGTCGGCGCACTCGTCACAGCCCTTGAGCGCCGAGATGTGGAAGTTCTCGATGTCCTCTTCCAAGAGCAGATCGCCGTCGTGATCGTAGACGATCATGTTGCCGTGGAGCACGTCGAGTTTGCCGATCTCGTCGGGCGAGATGCCGCGCTGGGCTTCGAGTTGTTCGCCGATCAGCTTGTGGTAGTTGAAGTTCTTCGTACACATCAGCGAGATCGTGTAGTCGACGGCCCGGATGCCGTCCTCGTGGGACTGGTAGTCCCAGCCGAAGTCCTGTAGCGCGCGGATGCCCTCGATCTCGCAGGGCGTCCCGACGATCGCCAGCGAGAGGTCTTCGGGGTCTTTGTCGGGGAGTTTGTCCACCCACTGATCGAGGTTCAGGTTGCCGAGCGCGAGCGTCTGGTTGTAGAAGCTCCCGGCGTTCTCGACCAGTTCCTCGGTCGTCGTCGCCAGCAGGCTCTCGGCTTTCCACTCGGCGTCTTCAGACTCGGTGGCGACGAGCGCGCCGTCGATCTCGCCCGCCTCGAGCAAGTGGCTCAGAATCGAGGTGACGATACCGCCGTCCTGGGCGTTCTCTCGCCACTCCTCCGTGACTTTCGCGGAGAACTCCGTGATCGGATCGCCGGCGCCGGTGACGTTGTCGTCGCCGCCGGTGATCTTCCACTGGCGCTCGTAGCGCAGGCCGCCGCGGGGGCAGAAGTCCCAGCACATCGAACAGCCGGTGCACATCTTCACCAGTTCCGGCAGGTCGTCGTCGCCGATGCCGATCGAATCGGAGGGGCAGGCGGCGACGCAGGTGCCACACTGGATACACCGACCCTCGTCGATGACGGCCTCGTCGAGTTCCATGAACCACGTCTTCTCGTCGGGTTCGTGGATGTCGTTCATCCGACTCCGGATCGAGTATCCGGGCGTTTCGAGGTCCGCCCCGTCGGGGACGCCGACGCGCTCGTCGGGGGCATCGTCGTACACGTCCTGGCTCTTCCCGACGCTCGGCTCGGTGAATTGGATGCCGGTCAGGTTGCCGTCGCTGTCGACGTTCGCGGGTTCGGTGCCGCCGTCGGAGACGGCGCGTGCTGGCTCACTGCCGTCGGAGACGGCCTTCTTCGAGGGGCCGGAGCCGCCACAGCCGCAGCTAGAGCCGCAGCCGCATCCGTCGGATTCGTCGCTCGAACTGCTCGAACCGAAGTCGGGAACGCCGGGGAGTCGCTTCGACCCGTCGCGTTTCGAGCCGTCAGTCCCCATGGGCGACACCTCCGAGGACGTTGGCGTCGGCACGTTGCATGACCCTTCGCAACTTCTCGTTCCCCGCACGGCGACACCACTCGTAGAACTGCTCGCCTTCGTGGCGTTCGTCGGCGTAGGCCGCGAACAGTTGTTCGAGCGCCGGGATGACCGACCGGGCCGGAACCGCGTGTTCGACCCAGTCGATGAACTCGTTGTCCGCGCCGAGCGAGCCGCCGAGGCCGAAGTCCATCCCCTCGACGATGCCGTCACCCTCGTCGTTCGCGGAGTCCTCGGGGTCGTCGACTTTCACCGTCTCGCCGCGGAAGCCGATGTCCGCGATCTGAGGCTGAGCGCACGAAGCCGAACAGCCGCTCATGTGCATCCGGACGACTTCGAGGTCGTCGGGCGTGTCGATGCGCCGGTCGAGCGCCTTCGCCCACCGCCGGACGCGGTTCTTCGTCTCGATGATGCCGTAGTTGCAGAACTCGCTGCCGGTACAGCCGACCGCGCCGCGCGAGAAGGGACCGGGGTCGGGCTGGTAGTCCCGCGCGAACGGTTCGTCGATGAGGTCGCCGACGCGTTCCCCGGGAACGTGCGTGACGAGGAAGTTCTGGTCGGTCGCGAGTCGGATCGAGGCGTCTTCGGTGCCGTAGCGTTTCGCCGCCCGTGCGGCCTCGACGAACTCCTCGCCGCCCATCCGCCCGGCGATGACGTTGAATCCGACGTACTTCAGACCCTCCTGCTTCTGGTCGTGGACGCCGACGTGGTCGCCGGTGTAGCCATCGGTGAGGTCGATACCGCGAGTCGGGAGGTCGACCCCACAGCGGTCCCGGATCGCCCGCTCGAACGCTTCGGGGCCCATCTGCTCGACGAGGTAGCGCATCCGGCAGACGCCGCGGTTGTGCCGATCACCGACCTCTTTGAACGTCTGTGCGACGGCGCGGCAGAACTCCACGGCGTCCTCGGGTGGGACGAACACGTCGAGGTCCGACGCCATCCGCGGACCGTCCGAGAGACCGCCGCCGACTCTGACGTGGAAGCCGTAGTAGGTGTCGCCGTCGTCGAGTTCTTTCTTCGCGGGCGTGAGGCCGACGTCGTTGATCTGCGACTGGGCGCAGTCGTCGCGACAGCCGGTGATGGTCATCTTGAACTTCCGCGGCAGGTTGGCGTACTCGCGGTTGCCGGTGAAGTAGTCGGAGACGGCGTCGATAACTGGCTGCGCGTCGAAACACTCGTGGCCGTCGAGGCCCGCCGCCGGGCACCCGAGGACGTTGCGGGCGCTGTCGCCGCAGCCCTGGATCGTCGTGAGTCCGACTTCCTCGTAGCGGTCCCAGATCTCGGGGACGTCCTCGACTCTGATCCAGTGCATCTGGATGTCCTGTCGGGTCGTGATGTCGAGGTATGCGTCGCCCCAGATCTCGTTTTGCTCGTCGCCGCCGAACTCCTCGGGGGCCGTCGCGAAGTCGCGGGCGACCTCGCCGATCACCTCGGCTTGCTCCGGCGTGAGTCGACCGCCGGGGACCTTGGTCCGCATCATGAAGTAGCCGCGGTGCTGGCCATGGGCGTACATTCCCGCCCACTTCAGGCGTTCCCACTCGCCGTCGCCCGCACGGGCTTCGATTTCGTCGAAGGAGAGTCCCTCTTCTGCGTACTCGTAGACGTCGTCGACGACGTCCAGCGGATGCTTCTCCTGCTTCCATCGCTCGACGCTGTTCATGTCGGCTGCCTCCCTCCGGGCCGTTTCCGGATGTCCGTTCCCTGCCGTTTTCGAATGTCTGTCTCCGGCCATTTCCGGTTGGTCGGGGCTGCGTCGTCCGCGGACGTTCGCTTCGGTGGTGTCGTGGTCAGTGTGGTCGTATTCATGATCTCTCACTCGTCTCGTCGACCGAGTGCTCGCTCGGGCGAAACCCTGTGATTGTGTGCCCATGTCCACACCGAGCGCGGAATTCACTCTGCATCTCGGAGAATACTGTCGCTCCTTCGAACTGTCGGCCATTCTCACCGTTATCTGCGACTCGCGTCGGCTCGACCTCTCGACGGAGACCGTAGATCGGCGCGTCGAGCGAGGACCGCACGACGAGTGTCGACATCTCGTTCTCGATCTCGTCGCGGTTAGCGGATATTCTGTCCTCTTTCTGCGCCGAGTCGAGACCGACGTCGTTGCCGGGCGCGCTCGAAGGTGTGATCCTGACTGTCGATCGTGACGAATTCGGGCGACGTCGCCGCACAGTCGTTCGGTTTCCACGACCTCAAGTGCCGGGAGGGCATCGGTTCAACCATGTCGAACCCGTCGGATACGTCGAACACCACCGAACGGCTGTTCGGGGGTCAGTCCGGTCGGCTGTTGATCGTCCTCTCTTTTTCGTGGTTCAGTCTCCAGGTCGGTCGTCTCGCCGTTTCGCCGCTGCTTCCGACGATCTCGACTGACCTCCGTCTGAGTCCGACTGCGGTCGGTGCCGTCGTCTCCGTCCTCTGGGGGGCGTACGCGCTGGTTCAGTATCCGGGCGGCCGGTTCTCCGACGTCCTCTCCCCTGCGACCGTCCTCGTCCCGTCGCTCACCCTGTTGACGATCGGGTTCGCGGGACTCGCCGTCGCCGATTCGCTCCCGGTACTCGTCGTCTGCGTCGCCGTCGTCGGCCTCGGTGCCGGACTCTTCCCGTCGACGGCCCGCACCCGTATCGGCGACGTCTTCGAGGACACCCGCGGCAGCGCACTCGGTCTCCACATCGGTGCGGGCGACGTCGGCGGCGTCGCGGCGGCCGGACTCGCTGCGATCGTCGTGGCCCGTTGGAACTGGCACCTCCTGTTCGTTCCCGTCGCCGTCGCCCTCGCGTTCGCCACACTCTGTCTTCACCGCGCGCGCATGACGCCCTACGTTCGGTCCCGCCCCTCGCTCGCCGTCGCCTCGACGGCTCGTCGCGTCCTCGGGTCGCCGGAGCTTCGGCTTCTACTCTTTGCGTACATGCTCTATGCGTTCACCTGGGAGGCGATCGCGGGCTTCCTGCCGACCTTTCTACAGGCCGGAAAAGACTTTTCGCCGCTCGTCGGGTCGATCGGGTTCGCACTCCTCTTCGGCCTCGGCGCCCTCGTCAAACCGAGCGCCGGGTTCGTCAGCGATCACTTCTCCCGCGCCGTCGCGGCACCTGCCTCCCTCGTCGTCGGCGCCGTCGCCGTGGGTGTCGTCGTTCTCGCGCCGGGACCGTGGGTCGCACTCATTGGCGTCGTCGGCATCGCGATCGGTGTGATGTCGTTTTCGCCCGTGATGCAGGCGTATCTGATGGAGGTCTTTCCGGACGACTCCACGGCGGGCGACTTCGGGATGATGCGGACGATCTATCTCTCGGTGGGGGCGCTCGGTTCGACGTACGTCGGGTTCGTCGCCGAGACCGTCAGCTACGATGTCGCGTTCTGGGGACTCGTCGGTTGCCTCGTCGTCGCTGCCGTCGTTGTCGTCCTCGCCGTCCGGCGAGCGTAGTCTAGAAATGTGCTGTATTCGACGGACGGAGACCGTCCGCTAACGACGGTCCGAGGTGGCACTCACTGTCTCGACCGACGGCGATCGGCGTTCTGCCGGGTCACTCCCAGCCCCGGAGTTGCCCGTCGACCGCGTCGTCAACTGCCGCGAGGAGGTCAGCGTCGAACGAATATCGGATGTCCTGCAGTCGGTGGAGTGTCTCGCGGTACACCTCGATGACCGGCACCTCCCGCTCCGATGCGTCTCGAAGCGCCGCTTCGGCCTCTTCGAGTGCGATACCGACCTCGTCGAACTCGTCGGCGTGGTCCGGAATCGACCGTGCGAGCTTCCGAGCGGCCGCACGGAGTTCACCGATATTGTACTCTAGTATATCGAGACGGTCGCGTACTTCTGCCTGCGTGAGTTGCTCGTCGGAACTGTCACCATCCATAGGAGCCGATAGGTGGTTCGTGCCCAGTAAAGATAAGCAGCGGGTGTTCCCGAACTCACGCGTTTCTGATAGCATTGACCGAATCGAAGCCGTCGACCAACTGCAGATACGCGCACGTCATGATGCTCAACGTCACCATCGAGACCGCTATCGACTCCGGGATGACGACGATCTGTGCTGGCAGCGGCGAGAGTACGACGTACACGAGTGCGATGATGATCGTGTGTGGGATTATCGGGAGGATCGCCAGCACGAACAAGCGGAGTCGGTTCCCCCGCGTGAGTCGCCAGCTGCCGACGACCGCCGCGAGGACGTTCTTGTCACGGGCTGCGATCTCCTGTCCGACGAACAGCAGGCAGATCCCGAGGAACGCGCTCGGTAGCGCCAGTACTGCGATGAATACGGCGAGGAGAACGATCCCAGATACGGTCGAGACCAGCGACAGTATCTTCGCACCGCCGACGACCGTTGTCAGCCCCACGGACCCGACGCCGAGGCACGCGACGAAGACGGCGAAAAACGAAAGCGAAACGAACCAACTCCCGACGAGACTGTTGATCGTCGCCCACCCCAGTCGGTCGAAGACGAACTCGTCCGGAATCCGGTCGGCCCGTCCGCCGACGAAGGTCCGAATCGCGACGACGGTCACGGGGGTCGTCAGGAACCCTCCAGCGAGCGCTGCGATCAGTCCTGCACCCAGCGACACGAACACCGGGAGGTGCGATCCGGGCGTTGGTGTCGTCGCCGTCTGACTGCCCGCCGGGGCAGAGAGCGCCCCGACCGGGAGATACGTCGTCGTGATCGCCATTACGAATCCCGATTGAAGCAGCATCGTCAGGAGAAAGGCGACAGTCAGCACTGCTCCGTTTCGATTCCAGACGCGCTCGACACCGTCGCGGACCGCGGTTCGGATGTGGAGGGACATAGGTAGCCCCTCGTGGAACGGACGCTTAATAGTCCTGATACAGACAAGATGATCGATTGACGTGATCGCCGTCAAAACGGGGAGGGCCGAAGTGTGGCGACCGTGAACGGCAACTACTCGGTATCTCCTTGTACCCTAATATCCCTCCGCCGATTATCCGTGACAGAAAATCGGATATGTCTTTTACCGTGATCGATCTGAGTACCTATACGTGAGTGAGGATTGCCCTCCTTCCGAGCTGTTTGCGCTTCTCGACGACGAGTATGCGCGGGCGATTCTCACCGCGACGAGTGAACAACCGATGTCCGCGAAAACTCTGAGTGAGGTGTGCGACGCCTCTCTGCCAACGATCTATCGGCGTGCCGAGCGGCTCGTCGACTGCGGCCTCCTCACCGAGCGCACCGAAGTCGTCTCCGACGGGCACCACTACAGCGTCTACGAGGCTCGCCTCCGGCGACTCACGGTGGAACTCGACGACGGTCGGCTCCGCGTCGACGTCGAGCAGCAACCCACCGACGACATGGCAGATCGGTTCACAGAGATGTGGGGTGATCTGTGACGGTGGTACTTCTGACGGGGATCACGCAGACGTACGTCGACTACCTCGTCCTCCTCGCAGTGACGGTGATCGCGATGGCGCTCGGCCTGTTCATCGCGTTCCAGGCCTACCGCGGCTACCGACGTAACGCGAGCCGACGGATGCTGCTTCTCGCCGTCGGTCTCACCCTCCTTACGGTCGTTCCGTTCGCGGTTTCGATCGTCGCCGCCTCGATCGGCCACCAGCTCGGGTTCGGTTCGCGCGTCTACACGTACTACCTCCCGATCACGAGCCGCCTGATCGAGATCGGCGGACTCGGTTGTATCCTCTATTCGCTGTCGATCCGCGAGTAATCTCTGGCCCACGTTCCAATAACGACACGAAATACGCACTTCATCCGATGATGATCACACAACGTACACACGCCCTTCCAACGCAGACCAGCCCGCAACTCGCACCCGACGGTGTCGAGCACACCGTTCGACGGACCGGTTCCTCCCCTGCACCTCCGGAACCGCTCGTTGTACCGGACGGAGGTGAGGAAGCGTGAACGCACTCCAGTCACGCATTCGGGTCGTTTGGATTCTCCGAGCGATCGTACTCGCCGCCGTTCTCGGCGGGCTGACGGTCGCGCTCGATCGGTACCTCCTCCACGTCACGCCTCTGTTGGGCGTCGCTGTCGGAGTCGTCGTGTCCGTCGTCGGCGTCGGGGATGCCCTCGTTCGCTACCGTCGATGGGGGTTCGCCGTGCAGGACGACGCGCTCGTTCTCGAACGCGGTGTGTACACCGAAGTGGAGAGTTCCGTTCCCTACGTCCGTATCCAGCACGTCGACACACAGCGCGGCCCGTTCTCGCGTCTCGTCGGACTCGCCAGCGTCGCCGTCTACACTGCCGGCACCCACGGCGCGGACGTTACCGTTCCGGGCCTGACGCCCGAGCGCGCACGCGAACTCCACGACCGACTCCGCACCCTCGCGATCCAGAGCGAACCGGAGGACGGTGTATGAGTGAACCGGCCGAGGCGAAGCGGCTTCACCCGCTCGTCGCACCGCTACGGATAGTCGGACACGGGGTTCAGGGGCTCGGCATCCCCGTCTTCTTGCTGGCGATGGCGTCGCTCGTCATCGGCGACTGGGCGCTCGATTCGCTGTTCGTCGTCGCACCGCTCGGGTTCGTGCTCGGCGCAGGATACGGGCTCGCCTCTTATCTCCGATTCGAGTACGCGTTGGCCGAGAACACGCTCAACGTCGAGTCCGGCGTGTTCGGTCGGGTGAATCGAGAGATTCCGTATCGACGGATTCAGAACGTCGACATCCAGCAGAGGCTCCTCCATCGGCTGTTCAGACAGGCGGTCGTGCGCATCGAGACGGCGGGCGGCGGCGGCACGGAAGCCGAACTCGATTTCGTCTCGCTTCGGGAAGCCGATCGGATCCAGTATCTCGTCCGCTCCCGACGGTCGAGTCCCCCGGGCACGGCGAACCCTACAGCGGAGGCCGAAACCCGGCCCGCTGTAGCGGACGAATCGACGGAGGGAGAGAGTCCGTCGGACGGCGAGTCGACGGACGGCGACGTCCACCGTCCGTCGCCCGAATCGGGCACCCGAACGATCGAGCCGACGACGCTCTTCTCGCTCTCGCTGAGCGACCTCCTCGTCTACGCGCTCGCCACGGTTCGTCCGGGTGCGTTCGTCATCGCAGTTCTCGGAATTCCGATCGGGAGACAGTACGTCGTCGGGTCGCTTCTCTCGTTCGTCAGGTCGATGGGCGGGGCAACGTCGCTCGCGACGCTGACACTCGGACGGGCGCTCGTGACCGCCGCCGTGCTCGTGCCGATCGTCCTCGTCGCGACGTACGTCGTGAGCGCAGCCTACAGTGCGGTCGCGTACTACGGCTTCGAACTCCGTGAGCAGGGCGGCGATCTCCTCTACGAACACGGCCTGATCGGGCGGTACAGCGGTTCGATCCCCCGCTCGAAGGTCCAAACGGTGACTATCCGCGAGACGCTCCCGATGCGCTGGCTCGGCTACGCTGGGTTGATCGTCGAGACGGCCGGATACGCGCCGGGCACGTCCGGAACTCAGTCTCGCGGTCTTTCGAGTCCGCCGTCGGCCGTTCCCGCCGCCGACCGCGAAACCGCTCTCGGACTGGCTCGTCGCATCGAGGCGTTCGGCCCGCTCGATTTCAAACGCCCGCCGAAACGCGCGCGCCGTCGGTACGCCGTCCGATACGGCCTCGTGGCCTGTGCACTGGTACTGCTCGGCTATCTCGCGTCGCTCGCGAGTTCGTTCTTCGCCGACTGGTACCTGCTCGCCGCGGCGTTCGTACTCGTCCCCGTCGCGGCCCACCTGACCTGGGTGCATCGCGGGTACGCCGTCGGCGACGATCACGTCGTGATTCGGCGTGGCTTCTGGACCCGACGAACCGTCGTGGTACCCTACGATCACCTCCAGACGGTGAGCCGCGAACGAACGATCTTCCAGCGCCGACTCGACCTGGCGAACGTCGTCGCTGACACGGCCGGGTCGCTCTCTGTTCTGCGTGATGCACCGACCGCGCTCGACATCGACGGCGACGACGCCCGGCAGTTGCACGAGCGCTGTCGACGGCGGCTTCGGGAGTCCGTCGGTCGCGTCTGACGGGCTGTCGAATCGTCGCTCACTCGGCGACGTCGACTGCGTTCGCGTCTGTCCCGCCGACCGACTTCTCCCCACCTGAATGGTAGACTCCGCTCTTCCGACGAACTCGCCCCTGATATTCGAGGAGTGTGAGTGCGCCTTCGACGCGGGATTCGGTGAGATCGAGATCATCGGCGAGTTGCGGGACCGTCCGCGGTTCGTCCCTGACCGCGTCCGCGATGGTGTGCCGAACGCGAGCGTTGAGCGCCGCGTCGTCCTCGTCGCGGACGGTTTCTCCCGCTGCGGACGACCCCGTGGCGGACCCGTCGTCGCTCCCGGTGCGATATTTAACCGCACCGAGCAGCACGTACACCGCGCCGAGGACGGTGACGAACCACGAGAGGACGTCCGGCCCCTCGACTGACACGAGTAACCAGTACGCGGATACCGAGAGAAAGCCCGCTCCGAGACCGACTGTCTTGAACGCTCGCGGGTAGTCGAACGCGTCGACGAGCGTTCCGATACCTGTGACGATGACGACGAGGACGATCAGCGCACTCAATCTCACGAAATCCGTGGGCGGATCGCCGGAGAGAAGCGAGAATACGGCGGCGAACGCGACGGCGAGTCCGACGTTTCGGACGAGGTCGTTCTCGCGGGCCGCTTCACGGAGGGAGGACATATGTCGTACCGTCTGCACGTTCGAGTATAGTTGTTGGTGTCGCGCGTCCTGCTCACGCGGTCTTCGTCAGGGCTGGCTTCGGAACGGCCGGACGAAACGACGGGGTACCCACCGAACGAGTCGTTTGAGGAGGTCGATCTTCCCGACCTTGTCCTCGTTGGCGCGGTAGACATCGTCCTCGCGATAGACGTGGTTCCGCTCTTCTAAGACCGTGAGCGCGCCTTCGACGCGGGATTCGGTGAGATCGAGATCGTCGGCGAGTTGCGGGACCGTCCGCGGTTCGTCACGGATCGCACGAGCGACGGCGGTGCTCGACTGGAAGCGGAGCAGTTGTTCGCTTCGGTCGTTCACGTCGAGGTACTCCTCGGCGGTCGAGGGACGGGGGTCTCTGCCGTCGCGGCGGTACGTCTGGAACCCGTCGAGTACCAACCACGCGCCGCCGACGGCGAACAGTGCGGCAACGAGTCCGCTCCCACCGTCGACGACGTCGGCGACGCCGAAGAACGAGTACAGCGAGACGAGTATGCAAACGAGTCCGATAGGGATACCCAGAACGGCCCGCGGATACCCGTACGCGTCGACGATCGTCCCACCGCACTCGATACCGATGAAGAGGACGATCACTGGGGCAACGGTCGTGTACGACATGTCGGTGAACACGGCGACCGATATCCAGAACGCCAACGGGAGAGCCACCTTCCGAACCGTTCTATTTTCGCGGGCGGCTTCGCGGAGCGAGGGCATGAGTGGACGTAACGATCCCGGTGTACTTAGTTTTCCGACAATTTTTCCGACCCAGAAAAACGACATTCGCTCTTAGGTGACGTCGTGCTGTACGTTCGATCGCAATGTCACGAACCACCCCGTTGGCGCGGTTGGTCGCCGGCCTCGAGCCGTACTGTCTGTCGATTCGGTAAAGTCAGTACCCGGCCGAACCGGAACGGACGCACCACATCTTCGAACACTCTTCAATCAACCCACGAGCATGAACGCAATCGACACGACCGCACTGACGAAGCGCTACGGGAACACGACTGCCGTCGACGATCTCGATCTCACGGTCGAGTCGGGAGTCGTCTTCGGCTTCCTCGGCCCGAACGGGGCGGGGAAGACCACCACGATGCGGATGCTAACGGGTCTCGTTCGGCCGACGAGCGGCTCCGCGAGCGTCGCAGGCGCGTCCACGGCCGACCGCGACGGGCTTCGCCCGCACATCGGTTATCTCCCCGAAGAACCGTCGCTCTACGAGCAGGCGACCGCCTACGAACAACTCGAATACGTCGCCGGACTGCGTGACCTTCCGGCCGAGGCGGCGCGCGACCGGGTCGACGACCTCTTCGGCGAACTCGATCTGTCGCCGGACGACGCGTCGACCCGCATCGCCGACTACTCGAAGGGGATGCGCCAGAAGGTCGCCTACGTGCAGGCCGTGCTGCACGACCCCGACGTCGTCTTCCTGGACGAACCGACGTCCGGACTCGATCCGCGGGCCGCCCGGACCCTCCGGGAGTTGATACGGTCGCTCGCCGCGGAGGGGACGACGGTCTTCCTCTCGACACACGTCCTCCCGGTCGTCGAGGAGATCGCCGATTCCATCGGCATCCTCTACGACGGGCGACTCGTGGCCGAAGGCTCTCCCGCCGAACTCGAAGCGCGCGCCGAGACCGGCGAGGCTCGGACGCTCGAAGACGCGTTCCTCGAACTGACCACCGACGTTCCCGACGACCGACGACCGGAGGCGACGAATGGCTGAGTCCCGGTGGCCGCGTCACGCGCTCCGGATCGCCCGGTTCGAATTCCGCCGGTCGTTCCGGTCGATGTCGACCGCTCGAATCGCCCTGCTCGCGCTCGCACAGGTGATCCCGTCGCTCCTCATCGGGGGGCTCGCCTACGTCTTCGCCGGGACGCTGTCGTCGAGCGGTTCGATCCCGATCCCGAACGTGCTCCGCGGATCGATCGCGCTCTTCTGGCTGTTCGGGACGTACATCGTCGGGCAACGCGTCGCCACGAAATGGGCGCACGCCGACGCCGAGTCGCTCATGTTGACGACCGTGTCGTCCCGGACAGTCGCCGTCGGTCTCGTCGCGGCCGAGACGCTCCGCGGCGTGGCCTATCTCGCCTTCCCGACGGTCGTGATTACCGGCGTCGTCACGGTCGTCTACGGCTCGCCGGTCAGTCTGCTCTTCGTCCCGGCGGCAGTGGTCCTGTTCGTGTCGACGTCCGTCGCGACCGGGACGACGCTCGGCTACCTCGCCGTCTGGTTGGGTGCCACGGTTCGGCTCGTCGCTCGTCACCGGACGGTTTTCAAGACGGTCGTCGTGGTGGTCGCGATGGGCGGCTACATGGCCGTTCAGTTCCAGCAGGTCGGTTTCGTCAGTCGGTCGTCGCTGGCGTGGCTACCGATGGGCTGGTTCGCGGACTTCGCTGCCGTCGGTTCGCCGCTGACTGGATCGGCGCCGCGAGCGGTCGGTGCGCTGGTCGGCGGCCTACTCGTCGTCGCCATCGGTCTCCGGATCACCGACCGCGAGACGACCGCACTGTGGTTCTCCGATCCCGTCAGCGTCGACGGAGGCGACGAGCGGTCGAACGTCGCGTCGGAGGAGTCGCGATTCACATCGGTCGGATCGACAGAGCCGACCGCCCCCGGACCGTCGACAGGCTCTCCGCCGGCAACCGATTCTACGATGTCTAAGGCGACGTCAACGGCGTCGAAAACGACATCCCGGACGATCGCTGAACGGCCGTCGAGCGACGGACATTGATCGCCCGTTCGATCGGACCCCCTGGCGGCGGCGATCCGGCCGCTTTCGCTTCCGACGTTCGTTTCGACCCCGACGCGACGCGTCGCCGAGTGGGCACTGCTTCGGACGCGGCGCGATCCTCGCCGTCTGAACTTCCTCCTGACGCCGTTGATCCTCCTCGGCGTCGAACTCGTCAACAACGGTGCGACCGACGTGTCGATCCTCTCGCTCTTGGCACCGAGTTTTGCGCTCGTCCTCCCGTGGGTCGCCGGAGCGATGTTCTCGATGAACCCGTTCGGTGAAGAAGGCGCAGTGCTCCCGGTGACGCTGTTGACCGCCGCCGGGTATCGGTACGTCCGCGGGCTGATGATTCCGGCGTTCGTATTCGGCTTGCCCGCCGTCGTCGTCCTGACCGCGATCGCAGCCGCCGCCGCGCCCTACGCGCTTCCTGCGAAGGTAGCACTCGTCGTCCTCGCCGCGTTTCTGACGTGCGTCGCCGGCGCCACCGCACCCGCTGTCGGGATGCGGTTCCCCCGCTTCAGCTCGATTCGACTCGGACAGAGCAGAGAGGTGCTTCCGCCGCGTCTGAGCACGACGTATCTCCATCTCCTGTCGATCGCCCTTCCCGGCGGTCTGCTGGCGCTCTTCACCGTCGCACCCGCGACGGGGCGCGGCGTCGTCGCCTTCGGACTCGGGACCGTTCCGACAGTGCTGCTCTCGTTGATCGGTGAGAACGCGCCGCTCTCGCTCAGGGGAGTGGAAACAGCGTTCAGCGGGTTCGGAAACCTGATCCGAGCGACTCCGACCACGACGCTTCAGCTCGGAATCGGCGGCCTGCTCGTCGCGGGTGGTGTCGTCCTCGCCATCGCGTCGTACCGATCTGCGGTGCGTCGATTCGAAACGTTCTCCCCCTGAGGTAGAACGTTCAGTCGTCGAACCCGCTCGTCGTTCGACTGTCAGAGGGATCCCGGTCGCCCCTCACCGCTATGCCGTCAGGCCACGAGAGAGACGACGATGACACCCGACGAACACGTAGACCTGGTCGGCCGACTGTTTGACGGCGTCTGGAACGACACCGATCCCGAAGTGGCTGCGGAACTGGTCGCCCCCGACTACTACATCCACGACCGAGAGCTCTCCGAAGAGGTACGCGGGCCCGAACTCTACCGTCGGCTCGCGACCACGACCCGCCAGATGTTCTCCGATGCGACGTTCTCGATCGACGACACCGTCGCGGAAGGTAACGAAGTCGCGGTCCGCTGGACCATGACCGGAACGCACGACGGACCGGGATACGGCTTGGAACCGACCGGCACGACCGTCGAACTCGAAGCGGTCGAAATCAATCGGTTCGAAGGCGGTCTACTCGCCGAAACGTGGACGCAGAGCGACGTGCTCGGACTCATGCAGCAGGTCGGGGCGCTCCCGGACGAGTGACGGCAAATCGACCACCCGACCCGATCGATCGGCGTCGCTCGTCCGATAGATCGTCCCGCCTGAAACTCGACTGCGACACACTGTCTCCATCGGGGCGAAAAAGCATACCCGTCTCTCCGAGGTAGGTGCGGTCGCCATGGAACGGTTCCTCGAAAAACAACTACAGGTCCCCACTGAACTCCTCGATCAGGCGACCTTTCCGGCGACGAGAGACGACGTAATCGAACACTACGGCACGCACCGACTCGGGCGCGACGACGACGCCGAGTCGCTGGCCGAAGCGCTCGAACGCATCGACGTCGACTCCTTCGAGAGCTCCGACGACTTCCGGAACGTCCTGCTCACGTCGTTGGGTGGCGACGCCGTCGGTAGGCGAGGGTACACCGACCGCGACCCGCCGCACCACGCCTCGTCCGATTCGATGCAGGACTCCTTCTAAGCTGAACGACTGCGACGACCACGGTCACGCGCGCGCGGCCTTACCACTGCCACGCGTCGCGCGGGTCGACCTCGTCGCGCTCACGGTCGAAGACGTGCTCGCCGTCGACGAAGACGTGCCGGCTCTCGGTGTCGAACCGATAGAACGGCCCGTCCCAGACGACGAGGTCCGCGTCGGTGCCGACGGCGAGCGTCCCGACGCGGTCGTCGATACCGAGGATTTCCGCGGGCGTGCGCGTGACGGATTCGACCGCCGCCTCGACTGGGAGGCCCGCCCGGACGGCCAAGCCGACACACACGTCGAGGTGCTGCTGCGGGAGCACCGGCGCGTCGGTCTGAATTGCGACGGGAACGCCCGCTCGGTGGAGGATACCCGGCGTCTCGAACGTGATGTTCCGGAGTTCGTACTTCGCGCCGGAGTAGAGCGACGGTCCGCAGACGGCGGGGACGCCGCGCTCGACGAACTGGTCGGCGACGAGGTGGCCTTCCGTCGCGTGCTCGATCGAGAGGTCTTCGATGCCGAACTCGTCTGCGATCCGGAAGACGGTCATGATGTCGTCGGCGCGGTGAGCGTGGACGCGGAGCGGGAGGTCTCCCGTGATGACGCGCGCCAGGTTCTCCATCCCGAGGTCGCGCTCGAACGGTTCGCCGTTGTCGCGGGCGTGGTCCCGACGTTCGACGTAGTCTTCGGCGTTCATGAGCGCCTGTCGGAGCGTGGCGGCGACGCCCGGTCGAGTCGACGGCTGGCGGTCCTTGTTCTCGCCGTGGAAGCGCTTCGGGTTCTCACCCATCGCGGCTTTCATACCGTCTTCGCGGATGAACATCTCGTCTGCGACGTCGCCGTAGGTCTTCATCGAACAGATGACCCCGCCGATGACGTTGCCCGACCCCATCCGCGCGGAGACGGTCGTGACGCCGTTCTGGAAGGCGTGTTTTAACTCCTCATCGCGTGGGTGAAACCCGTCGAGGGCGCTGACGTGTGGCGTCGTCGCCGACGTTCCCTCGTTCACGTCCCCGTCTTCCGGTTCGCCCCACTCCGCCATCCCGGCGTGGCTGTGGGCGTCGATCAAACCGGGCGTGACGGGCGCACCGCCGACGTCTAACTTCTCGGCGTCCGCCGGAGCGTCGACGTCGCCGACAGCGGCGATCTTCCCCTCGTCGATGAGAAGGTCTCCCCCGATATCGCCGCGTTCGGTCGCAGTGTGAAGTGTTGCGTTGCGGATGACGTACATCGACCACTGCAGGTGACGGAGACAGCAAAACCTTTGGCACTACGGAATCCGTGGCTGGTTTCGACCGTACGGATGGGTCTGACCGCACGGCTGATTTCGACGTGCGGACGGTTTCGGCCGTACGACCGGATTCGGCCGCGAGAGGGTATCTCGACCGCTCTGTCGTTTCCGCTGAACAACACTTATCCTGATGCCTTCCGAGTTGATACGTATGGGCTGGTCCCCCGACTGGAGTCTACGACTCCGCATGATCGGCGTCCTGATCGCACTCGTCGTACTGTACGTTGCGTTCGTCGCTGCCCTCGCGACGCACTTCGGCCACCCGCTGGCGGTGATCGCTGGCGTCGCGCTCCTCACCGGCGCGCAGTTCTGGTGGGGTCACCGGATCGCACTCCGAAGCATGGGTGCCTCCGTCGTCAGCGAACGCGAGCGCCCCGAACTACACGCCCGCGTCTTCCGCCTCGCACAACAGGCTGGTATCCCGAAACCTGCCGTCGCCGTCGCCGACACCGAGATGCCGAACGCTTTCGCCGCGGGTCGCTCGAAGGAAACCGCGGTCGTCTGCGTGACGACCGGACTCTTGGAGTCGCTCGACGATGACGAGTTAGACGGCGTGCTCGCCCACGAACTCGCACACGTCCAGAACCACGACCTCGTCGTCATGACCGTCGCCGCGACGCTGTCGACGTTGGCGTACTTCGTCGTCCGCTGGGGTTTCATCGGCGGCGGCAACAAGGGTCAGCAGTACACCTGGGTCGCCGTCCTCGGATCACTCGGCGTCTGGATCTGCTCGCTGTTCGTGACGCGTCTACTCTCGCGATACCGTGAATTCGCGGCCGACCGCGGAGCGGCGACGATCACTGGCAACCCGGCGGCGCTCGCCTCGGCGTTGCTCACGATCGACGGGCGCGCCGCATCGGTCCCCGACGAAGACCTGCGCGAACACGCCGGAATGAGCGCGATGTTCCTGTACGGCGTCCCGCAGTCCATCGGAATCCGGTCGTGGCAGTTCGACGTCTCGAACTGGCTCCGGACGCATCCCGCGATCGACGACCGCGTCGAACGGCTTCACCGCCTCGAAGCCGAACTGAGCCACTCGCGCTAGTCGCCCCCTGTGCCGCTCCGTTCGTGATGGGTCTCTCGTCCCAATCAGACAGTCCACCTGTCTAACCGTGCCATTGAGTATCGTACCGTACGTCATATCGAATGCCTACCGGGTCCGAGATATCGATACGTACCACCACGATGCCGGGTAGGCGTGGTATCTGTCCAACCAGTGCGGTCGAACGTCGTACCCGTGCCTGACGCCTGCTGCGGTGAACTCACGATCTGGACCACGTTCGGCCGTACGTCTGTCATCCACTGACCGAGGGCGACACACCCCGTCGCTCACGGTCTCCCCACGACAGTACCTGATCTCTTGTCGGTCGCTCCCGAGTCGTTTGATTGAATAGTCGCCGAGTAGATCAGTCACTCGTCCGTTTCTGTGACGTTCACTCGCCGGATTTTCTGGCAATCCGTGAAATCGGGGGCAGAATGGATAACGGAGGCGTCCTTACTGTGTCTGATGAGCGATTCGGACAACCTCGAACGACGGGTCGACGTGATCGAAGAGAAAATCCTCGGGACCGAACCGAGGAATACCGACGAGTCTCCGTCACTGATCCGGCGCGTCGAACGGCTAGAACGCGTCATCTACGGAACCGGCGACGGCGATGGTCTGAGCGCACGCCTCGATGATTTCGAGGCCGAACTCGACATCCTCCGACGGCGTCTCGACGACGTCGAGGAGACAGACCACCTCCCTCCGTAATCAGTGTCGACACCACGTCAGCGCCAACTCGTCCAGCCACCGTCGACGACGAGTGACTCGCCGGTGACGTAACTCGCCAAGTCGCTTGCGAGGAACGTTGCGGCACCAGCGACGTCTTCCGGTCGGCCGTAGCGTCCCATCGGGACCGCTTGCAGGAACGCCTCGGTCTGCTCGGCGTCTTGTTCGAAATCGCCCGCGATCTCCGTCGCGATCCCGCCGGGGTGGATGGCGTTGACGCGAATCCCTCGACCGGCGAGTGCATGCGAGAGCGAGTACGTGAGCGTCGTCACGGCTCCCTTCGATGCCGAGTACGTCGGCCAATCACCGTTACCGAAGATGCCGTCGATGCTAGAGATGTTGATGATGCTTCCTCCGTCGCGCTCGACCATCCGCTTTGCCGCCGCCTGCGCACCGAAGTACGTTCCGGTCAGGTTGATGTCGATCAGCTGCCGGTAATCCGCTCGGGACACCTCTAGAAAGTCTTCCGGGTGCCAGATACCCGCGTTGTTGACCATGATGTCGACACCTCCGAACTCCTCGGCGGCGTCCATCGCGGCTTCGAGTTCGTCGTCGCTCGTGACGTCGCAGTGGACGAACGTCGCCGACGCGTCCGTGTCCTCTTCGATCTCCACGTGCGTCGGACGACCCTCCTCTTTCGGCTCCTCGCGCACGTCTGCGACGACCACGTCACTCCCGTGCGATGCGAATTTCAGCGAGATTCCGCGACCGATGCCCGAACTTCCGCCGGTTACGACTGCAACGCGCCCATCGAGTAATGACATGTGTTTACACCACTCGCGCATTCGTCAGTACACGTGTTAAGTCGTTCTCCGCCTGCCACTCGATGCTACGTCAACTGACCAGCATGCCGCTCTCTTCCAAGTTACAATCTCGCAAAGACACATCAAAGCGGAACTGTTTTACTGCCATCCCCGATACTACCCATTGCAAGCGCTCCGATGGTGTAGTCCGGCCAATCATATTGCCCTCTCACGGCAATGACCAGGGTTCGAATCCCTGTCGGAGCATTTTCATTCCGTTCACTCTCCGAACTCACGAGTGAGAGGAATTTTCAGCCGTTTGGACACCGCGTTCGTCACTCTATCGTTCTCAACCAGTCGCCACTCTACTGTTCGTATCCGGTTGAGATCTCTCTCTCTCGTCGACTCCGTACCCTCACCACTCTAGGCGGACAGCCATCGCCTCGGTTCGGTCGTCGAGCAGCGTCTCGTAGAGATCGGGTGCCTCCTCAGAGGGCCGGACGTGCGAGAACAGGTCGTCGACAGTCACGCGATCTTGCTGGAGATACGAGAAGAACAGTTCGGCGTGGCGCGACTTCGTCCACGGGTTCTGTGCCGTCGCGACGGGCGGGTGTGACATCTGGTGGGAACCGATGATCTCGATGCTCGGGCCGTTGACGTAGTCGTGGAAGTCGAGTTCGGTCTTTCCGCGAGGACTCGACAGGAGAACGAGTCGTCCCTGATCGTGCAGAACGTCGAACTCGTCGGGAATCGCGGTGGGATTACCTGTCACCTCGAAGGCGACGTCCGCGAGCCGACCGTCGGTGATCGTCTCGATGACTTCGACGGGATCGTCGGCCGTCGCGTCGACCCCGACGATTCCCTCCTCGCCCGGCACGTACTCGATCCGCTGTTCGGCGAGATCGACGCCGATGACCTGCTCTGCGCCGGCGAGATGGCAGAAGCGAACCGCGAGCTGGCCGAGGATTCCCAACCCGTAGACGACGACAGTCTCACCCCAGTCAGTGCGGCCCCGCCGGACGCCGTTCATCACGATCTGGGCGATCGCGAACAGGCTCGCCTGTTCGTCCGAGACGGGATCGGGAACGATCACACACTCGTCTGCATGGGCGGTGACGTAGGCGGCGTGTGGTGACCACGTTGCCACGCGAGTGCCTGTCTCGATGGGTGCCTCCGAGCCCGACTCGATGACGGTGCCGACGTTCGCGTATCCGGCCTCGAACGGATACGTACCGTACTCGTCCCAGATCGAGCCCTCGGGATACTCACCCGAGAGTATCGTCAGTTCGGTGCCCGAACTGATTAGCGAGGTGTCTGTCTCGACGAGGACTTCCCCGGGACCGGGTGAGGGACGTTCGCGATCCTCGACGACGACTCGCTTCGGCTCGGGAAAGACGACGGTTGGATTCTCCATGATCTACCATCGCTCTTGCAGCTAAAATTGATTCGGTGCCGGTGAAATCAGATTCCGATGACGCTATCGGACGCGATGCGATGGGCGTCGCTCCCGTTTGTTGCATCGTCAGTGCGATTTAGAGTCTGAACGAGAGAGTTTCGCTTCGAGATCACGTCGCACTGAGGGCCACTCGTCGTCGAGAATGCTGAAATAGACCGTGTCACGGGACCCCTGATGCGTTTGCATGTGCTTCCGGAGGATTCCCTCTTCCGTTGCGCCGATCCGCCGAATGGCGTCTCTAGAGCGCTGATTACGTGTATCCGTCTTCAGTTCGACACGCGCACAGTTCCACTCGTCGAACGCGTGCGAGAGCATGAGCAGTTTGGCTTCGGTGTTCGCCGGGGTACGCTGTTGACTGGGTGTGAACCACGTCCAACCGATCTCTACACGACGATGCGCTGGGACGATATTTCCGAATCGCGTCGACCCGATCACCTCTCCCGTCTCTCGGAGAACCGTCGCGAACGGCAACGCATTCGCCCGCTCGTACGCATCGAGCGCCGCTTCGGCGAACTCGCGCATTGCCTCCGGCGACGAGTGACCGCTCGAAAACCAGCGGAAGACCTCCGAGTGAGCACCCGCTTCTCGGAGTCCGTCGAGGTGATCCCCGATCGAGAGCGGCTCTAACCGAATATATTCACCCTGGAGCGTAACGGGGCTGCCGTCCATACCGCTAGAGGGGACTACTCCGAATCGACGTGACTCTACCGATACTCGTCGTATTCTCCTGAATGCTCGGTTCAGGGCACGATTTTCGAGCGAAAATCACTCCGAGGTCGTGGTCGGTTACCGATCCCGAACGTGGTTCGTAATCCATTGGTTCACCCGTTTTGCACTAGATTCGACGGTCGAATCCGTCGTGTCGACGACTTCGAACCCCTCTCGGTCTACGGCCGTTTTGAGCCACCGATTGAACGCGACCTGTTCGTCGATCGTCTCCTCGTTCAGTTCGAACCGATCGGGATGTCGCTTCGGGGGTCGCGCCCGTAGTCGCCGTCGCTGTTCGTCGTCGTCGCAGACGAGGACGAGATAGTGAACGTCCGAGAAGCAGTCGTACTGCGGGTGTGCTTCGAGGTTTGGGGGAAAGCCGAACCCGGCACCAAACATCACTGGCGGACGCTTCGATTGGGCGATGTCCCGACACAGTCGGAGCCACGTTCGGAAGTACCAGTCACCGTCGTCCCAGAACTCGTCTCGCCACATCACGTCGGAATCGAGAAGCACGACATCGTCTCGGGTGCCGTGGAGTTCTCTGAGCGTGGCTGACTTCCCAACGCCCCCCGCACCGCTGACGACGAGCAGGGGCTCCATGTGGATCGGTTCCCGGTGGCCACAGTTCGGGCACACGACGACCGAGGCCGCGGCGTCGACGGACATGTCGCTATGTACCTCTCCACATCCGGGGCATTCGTCGAACATACCATCCGATCGGCCGTTCTAAGAGATAGCAATCGTGGTGCCGTGACAGAGAGTGTGTTGCAGGCCTATTTCGTCATCTGAATCCGACCGCTGGCACTCTGGGGGTAGCAGTCGAAGTCATCGGTCCCACAGTCGCTAGCCCCGGTCTCGATCTGGATGGTCGCGTGTCCGATGTCGTGTTCTTCGCCGATGACGTGGCGGGCAGTGTCGAGGATTTCGTCGCGGTCGTCGTCGTCTTCGACGACGAGATGAGTACTACAGGCGAGGTTGCGATTGGTGAGCGCCCAGACGTGGATGTCGTGGACGTCGGTGACGCCGTCGATACCGCGAAGCGTCTCGGTGATGTCGTGGATGTCGACGCCAGCGGGCGTTCCCTGTAAGAGAATGTTGACGCTCTCGATCAGGAGGTCTTTCGCGGAGTAGAGGACGAGTGCGGCGATCACGAGACTGAACAGCGGGTCGAGGATGCGGAGGTCGGTGAGGTAGAGTCCGATACCGAGGACGACGGCAGCGAGGCTCCCGGCGGCGTCCGCGAGTAAATGAAGGTAGACGCCTTTGACGTTGAGGCTGTCGCGCCCGCCGTGGAGGACGTAGGCACCGGCGAGGTTCGCGACCAACCCGACGATGCCGACGAGGACGGTCGGGAGCGGCTTGACTACCTGTGGGTTCTGGAACCGAACGACCGCTTCGTAGGCGATGTAGGCGACGATGACGACGAGGAAGACGCCGTTGGCGAGTGCGGCGAGGATCTCAGTCCGTTGGTACCCGTAGGTGCGTTTCGAATCGGCGGCGAACGTCGCGACCCACACGGCAAAGAGCGCGAGGAGTAGGCTCGCGGAGTCCGTGAGCATGTGTGCGGCGTCCGCGAGTAGCGTGAGCGAGTTCGCGTAGAGCGCACCCGTGATCTCGACGAGGAAGAACGCCGTGTTAATCACGAGTGCGATCTTCAGTGCGCGTCGGTTCCCGTCGGCACCGTGTGCGTGACCGTGGCCATGTCCATGCCCCTGAGAATGTCCGTGTCCATGGGAGTGCCCGTGGTGGTCGTGACCAGAGTCGTGATCGTGATCAGAATCGTGATCGTGATCAGAATCGTGATCGTGATCAGAATCGTGATCGTGATCCGGCTCCACGGTCGTGATCATGTTCGTGCCTGTGATCACTCATTACCGAGGAGAGTCACCTGCGCGTTATTAATCACGCTGACAGTCGTCCCGGGGAGAATAATATATCTTGATAATTTTATCCGCCTGCGTTAATAATTCGCTCCGAGGACGGGCTCGCTCTTCCGACAGTTACCGCCCGACGAACTGCCGGAGTTTCTCGCTTCGACGATCGTACGCTCGCTGTACGATCCCTTCGAAGCCCACGTCACCGCACACTCGTCGACCGACGTGCTCCGTATAACCGAGATTCCACTTCCCTTCAACGATCGCTCTCCGATACCCCGCTTCGGTACTGTCGGGGACGTAGGGCACGACTGCGTCGTATGCGGCGTCGACGAGAGTCACCGTCCCGTCTGCGATCTCCTCTGCGACGTCGTAGATCCCGTTTTCGTCGCGGACGTGGGCTTCGATCGCCGCTTCGGGGTAGCCCAGGAATTCGCCCATCTTTCGCTGATACCGTTCGGTCGTGTCGGACTCGTCCGGCAGTTGATCGAACCGTTTGGAGTCGCCTGCGATGAACCAGCCGTCCGCTCTCGGGATCGTCGTGTACGCGACGGGGAGACGTCTGAGGAGTTCGACGAGTTCGGCTTCGGAGAACGTCGACCGTGGGTCCTGCTCCGACGGCGTCTCTTCGATCCACGCACCGGGCCGAACGCCGTTCATGACGAGAAATACCCACACGGGGTCCAACGAGGACGAGATCGACATCTTCGAGACCGAGCGTGCATACTCGGAGAACAACGCCAACACGTCCTTCGCGACAGTACTCACTATACGAACTACTTCGAGGCAGTACTATATGGGTATTGAGGCGATCGGGTCGCCGTCGGCAGCGCACCGTCGAATAGGATTCCGAGCGCACCTATTTTGCCGATTGAGAACCTCTAGAACAGTATCGTGAGCGAACACACGACAGGCGAGACGAGACGACAGATCTCCGGACAGATCGACCGCTTGCGACGTGGCGACATCGTCACGTTGGCTACCGACACGGGCATTCGAAAACCCCGCCAGTTCGAAGTCGAACGAACGGGCGAGGAGCGCTCGGCCCGTGACGGCGGCATTTACTACCGGGTTCACCTCCTCGGTCCGCGGGACGGCCATTACGTCGCGCAGGTCGACAAACCGAAGAGCAAAGGGAACCACGACGGTCCGGAACTGTTCTACAGTCACCCGGATTCCCCTAACGAACCCGACGAGGAGACGGAGGGTGGAATCGTCTACCTAAAAATCGAGATCGGAGAGCTAGTCGAGTGACGGAGGCGCGTCGACTCAGGAGACCGTCTTCGACACCCACCCGGTCGGGCCGTTCGGATACGGTTTCGCCTCTTTCTTCGCTTGGAGAGTACCTTCTCCGTCGGTCGCTCTGACGACGACTTCGTGTTTTCCGCCCGGTGCATCGTAGGTGTACATCCACTGCCGCCAGACGTCGTTACCGGGGAGCGGCTTCGAGAGTTTCGCGTCGTTCCACGACTTCCCGCCGTCCGTAGACACTTCGACGCGCTTGATCCCTCGCGTTCCGGCGTACGCCTGTCCGGCGACCTGCTTCTTGCCGTTGTCGAGCGTGTTGACGGCCTTGAGCGTCGCGACGGTGTTGACCGGGCCGGTGCCGTGCCAACCTCGCTCCTCCCAGAAGCTCTTCTCTAACTGCTGTTCGACCTCGATCTTGGAGACCCACTTGACGTTGATCTCCCCCCAGTGGCCGGGAACGAGTACGCGAACCGGGTAGCCGTGGGCGGCCGGGAGTTCGTTCCCGTTCATCCCGTAGGCGAGTAGTCCCTGTTCGAGTGCCTCGATCGGGAACGACTCGTAGTAATCGTCGACTGCCCGGAGGGTGACGTGCGATCCGTGCGCGCCCGCATCGTCGAGAATCCGCTTGACGGGGACGCCAGTCCAGACCGCGTTGTCTAGCTTGTCGCTGTTGAGTCTGTCACCCACGCATCGGAGCGTGTTGAACCGCGTCGCGCTCGTCATCGACGTGAGGTCGTCGTAACTGTAGGTGCGCTCGGTATCGACGGCACCGCTGACCGAGAGCGTCCATTTGTCCCGATCGACACTCGGATTCACGTTGTTGATATCGACTTCGTAAAACGACGTACTGACGAGCGGTTCGAGTCCCTTGACGTCGAACGAGTCGCTCTTCGCTTGGTCGAGCAGTTGCTTCGTAGATCCCTCGTTCTGAAGCGCGGCGGGTTGGCTGCCCGACGTCCCGGCGGACGACTGTCGATTTCCGAGCAGATAACCGACGAGGCTGAGGCCGATCGCACCGGCAACGACGCCGACGACCCGCCGTCTGTCGGGTGAGACGGCGACGCCCCGCGTCGGGGCGAGGTCGACGGCCGTCGCGAGGTGTGCAGCGGCGACCACGAACGCGGTGACGACACCGGCGGCCAGCGCGGAGATCGCCGCTCCCGTCACGGCGAAGACGGCCAGCCCGCCGAGCACGAGCGTAAGCCCGACGCCGAGCGCCGCGGGCCCGATCCGTCGACCGACCAGTACCGCGACGAACGCCGCCGTCGCGAGAACGAGAACGGAGAGGGCGACCGCGAGCGCGAAGTTGAGCAGGTCGCCGACTTCGCCGAGGACAGTTATGGCGAAGGTGAGCAGCGCACCGGGTAGCGTCCGCGCGAGAAAACTGGCGATCGGTGCGGCGACGAACGACGGGGTGAACCCAGAAACGGCGTACGAGCCAGCCACGCCAGCGAGTCCCGCGGCTACGCTGACGGCCGTGACGGCAGCGATCGGTCTCTCGTGGGACGACCGAGACATGAGTTAACGATAGGTGCTCGACGGGGATGAACCTTGACGGAATTCGGACCCAAATTCCTGCCGACGCGATACTCGAACACGATCGCGAGCGCCTCGGACTCGACGAGGAGCGCTTCGAGCGGACGGCCGACTCATGGACGTGTGAACGCATGGACGGGTCATCGGTCCGGAGAGTCTGCGGCCTTCCCAACATGAAGTTATTCGCCTCGACGGAGAAGCGGCGGTTATGGACGAGAACCCGACCACACTCGGCGAGGAACTCGTCGGGAAGTCGAGCGCGCGGGAAGAACTCAGAACGATCGCGTTTCGGCTTCGGGAGATGCAGCGGTTGTTCAGCATGCGCGTCGAGCAGGAGAACCGTCGACTCGAAGCCGAGGGGATCGAACCCGTCCAAGAGGCGACGTTCGCAGCGAAGTACAGTCCTGAGTCGGCGGATATCTCGGAGAAACGAACCGAGGGGCACGTTCGGAAGATCGCCGCCCTCGACCTCTTCTCCGAACTGGAACTCAGCCTCGACGACGGGAGGACCGTCGGCGGTCGGGTGACGCCGATCGACTACGTACCGCGTCGTCGCCTCCGATTCGAACTCCAGCCGACCGACCGTGCCAACGTTCGATACCGGGTACACACCGAGCACTCGGGGGACAGATGGGACGCGTTGACCGTCCATCGCTACGAAGTCGGCGAGGACGGATGGTCGACCCTCGGAGCGGTCTGGGACTGTCGGTGCTGAGTCGCTGAGTCATCGAGTGGTCGATGGACGCTGGATCACTGGCCGTCCGGCGTCTACGGTTCGAGCACCGCGCGGAACCGAACGTCGCTGCTCATCATTCGGCCGTACGCCTCGTCGACGTCTTCGAGGTCGAAAACCTCCACTTCGGGCGTGATACCGTGGAGCGCGCTGAATTCGAGCGTGTCCTCCGAGTCGCGGGCGTGACCCGCGGCCCACCCGCGGACGGAACCCTGACTGCCGATGAGCGTCCCGGCGGGGACCGAGATCGGCTCTTCGGGGGCGGCGACGACGACGACTTCGCCGTCGATTCCGAGTCCGGGGACGACCGAGCTAATCGCCTCGGCGCTCGGTGCGGTCGCGAGGACGACTTTCGCGCCGCCGAGTTCGCGAAGAGCTTCGCCGGGATCGGCCGCTTCGGCGTCGACGAAGTGGTCCGCACCGAGGTCGAGTGCGCGTTCGCGCTTGTCGGTTCCCCGCGAGATGGCGACCGTCTCGTATCCTGCTTGGTGCGCGTACTGCACGCCGAGGTGTCCGAGGCCGCCGATCCCCTGCACGGCGACGAGGTCGCCCAGTTTCGCGCCGGTGTGCCGGAGCGCGTTGTACGTCGTGACGCCGGCACAGACTAGCGGCGCGGCGTCGACGGCGTCGAACGACTCCGGAACGCGAACGAGCGATTCCCCATCGACGGCGACGTACTCGGCGTACCCACCGTCGACGGTGAGACCGTGAATCTCCGCGTTCTCACACTGCTTGAATCGCCCGCATCGACACGCTTCGCAGGTGAAGCAGTGACCGGCGTGCCACCCGGCACCGACGCGGTCGCCGACGCTCCACGCCGTCACGTCGTCACCGACGGCGTCGATACGGCCGATGATCTCGTGGCCGGGGACGCGGGGATAGCTGACACCGGGGTAGTCACCCTCCTTCGCGTGTACGTCCCCGCGGCAGATCCCGCAGGCTTCGACTTCGACGCGGACCTCCTCCGCGTCGGGTGCGAGTATCTCCCGCTCTACGCGTTCGAACGGTGCGCCGGGTTCGTTGACTTCGACCGCCCGCATCGTCTTCGACATCGTCTCACAGTGAGAGTCGACACGTCGATAAACTCGAAGGAACCCGCGGCGGGCTGCCGAATCTGTGGCCGGTGATCGCCACCGCTGACCTCGTTACACTCCTCGGACGGCGATGAGAACTGCGTGCGGACTACAGAGCGCGTCGCCGACGATTTCGTGGGTGGGAACGTTCGGACGACGGGCCAGTTTCCCCGAAGAGACCCCATCACTCGCCCGTCGATATGGCCTCTCCGTCGGTATCTGGCTGCTTGGGCTCCTGTTCCTTGGTAGGGAGGAACCCGGAGAGAATCAGCTGGAGCAAGACGATCCCGATCACAACGACCAACGCCAACTGGAACGCGTCGGTCGCCGCAGTCAGGACGATCCCGTTGAGCGATGACTGGACTGCGTCGGGAAGCTGTGCGAAAGCGGCCGCCGATTCGGGCGAGGAGAACGTCTGGGCGGCGTCTTCGAGTTCGACGATGAGTTGCTCGCGCTGGCCGGGGGGGACCGTGATATTCCCGGCCCGCAAGAGTCCGTCGACGATGCCACCGTAAAGCCCCGTCAGAAACACCGTCCCGACGACGGCGTTCCCGAACCCGCGACCGAACTCCTTGCCGGTTTCGAGAACACCCGACGCCTCGCCGCCCTGATCGCCACCCGCGGCAGTCAGGGAGAGATTCGACGTTGGGCCGCGCATGAGTCCGGCGCCCGCTCCGAACACGAATAACGGTACGGCGAGGCCGAGTAGCGTGACGGTCCCGGTCATCACGGTGCCGAGCCACAGGAGTCCGACGATAAACAGGACGATGCTCAGTTGGATCATGCGTTTCGGTGCGAGGTAGCGCTCGATTCGACCGGAAGCGAGCGAGGATGCGATCGTCGCGATGGCGAACGGAAGGAACGCTACCCCGATGGTCAGCGGATCGAAGCCAGCAGCGAGCGCGAGGAACGTTGGAAGGACGAACCCGAACCCCGTCGTGACGACGTTGTAGAGTCCGTAGATCGAGAGACCCGTGACGTAGACTCGGTTCGTTAGCAACATCGGATCGAACAGCACCGACTTGCCGAGAGCGGAACGGCGACGTTCCAGTTCGATCAGCCCCCACAGCACGACGAACCCCACCATGAACACGAACGGGACCACCGACAGGCCGAACGGCGCGAGTTCCGTCCCGAAGACGACGAACGGGCGTCGTGGCGTGAACCAGCCGTATCGACCAGCCAAGAGGAATCCGGTGATGAGTGACCCGATACCGAAGAAGGCGAGCACCGTGGCCTGCCAGTCGAACGCGACTCCGTCACGCCGTTCAGTCTCGGAGACGGTGACCATCAGCGCGAGGCCGAGGACGAGTATGACGCTTTCCAAGGCGATGGCCCAGCGCCACGTGGCGGCGGTGGCGAGATAGCCCATCAGTAGCGGTCCGATGGCTTGCGCGGACGCGGTGACGCCCCCCCAGACACCGAAGGCCGTCGTCCGTTGCTTCCCTTCGTAGGTGATCAACAAGAGAGCGAGCGAGACGGGGGTGATCAGAGTGTCGGCGATTCCCTTGATGACCGACCATCCGAGCACGAAGATGCCGATCGAAGGGGCGAACGCCCCGACGAGCGTCCCGATTGCGAACAGGACGATACCGACGATGTACACCCGTTTGTTTCCGAAGAACGTACCGAGGGCAGCACCCGTCAACAGCAAGGGTGCATTGACGATCGAGTAGATAGAGAGCGCCGACTGAACGCCGCTCGTCGTCGTCCCGAGGTCCTTGGTGATCGGTTCGATGGCGACCGGCAGCATCGCCGCATCGAGGCTGACAGTGAACATCACGACGGTGACCGCGGCGAGCGTTCCCCACGTTCTCAGGAACCGTCCCGCTCCGTTCGTGGACGATGCCGTCTCAGCGCCCATGCTGTCTCTCCCTGTAGTGACGCGCTGGTGGACAGTCTGCCCAGTGTTGGGGAACGAAAAACATCGTGAGTAACGTCGCGCTGAGATGACAAAATTCCCATTTACGCCCCGCGAGATAGTCCTTCCAGAGGGAATCGGTGACCACGCGCCTGTCGCACGTCGTGAGTTGAAACCCTCGGGAACGAGTGGACACACGCACCTTTTATTCAGCGCGCCCGTCTGCGTCACGTTCCTCTGAGAGTTTCGACGGAGTTCCGCGGTGGAACGTCGTCGTCGAACGCCGCACCGAACGTCGCCCTCGGACACCTCACCGAACGTGCTCGACGAGCGCGTCGAAGAGTTTGTTCTCGGCCCGCCGGAGGTGTTCTTCGACCGTTCGGCGGTCGATATCGAACTCGGCGGCGAGTTCTGTGGTCGTCACCCGGCGGGGGATCTCGTAGTATCCCAACTCGTGGGCCGCCGTCAACACCGACGCTTGCCGCTCCGTGAGCGACGAGAGAACGGCGTCGACGCTCGTCGTCGGCGACTGACGGGAGGGCATCGTCACCTCGCGCTTTCGTTCGACGTCGACGCGGAAGTCTTCGACCAGGTCGCCGTAGAACGCGGTGAGCCGTTCGGCGTCGAGGCTGAGGACGCGACAGAACTTCCGGCCGCGCGCGTACCGGATCGGCGGGAGAAGCAGGCATCGGTGGCGCGTGAGATAGGACTCGATGTACCCCTCCTCGTGTTCTTTCAGGCAGTCGGCCGTGACGAGGAGACACTCGTCACCCTCACGGATCGACTCCTCGACGCCGATGCCTTCGTGGACGTGTTCGATGGCGGCCTCGGCCGGGCCGTCGATGTGCAGGAGGTCGCAGTGTTCGTTGCACCAGAGTTCGATGACGGCGTCGCTGTCGGCTGTCGCCCGTGCGTAGACGCTCCCGTCGTCGATTCGGAACGTCGCCTCGTACATGGTCCGTCGTCGTCGACGACCGGGATAAAGACACCCGCTCCGGTCCTCGTTCACTCGAACGGGAAGAAGTATGTAGACGGTCAGCGGTCTGATACGTATGACTGTCTCGCTGGCGGTCAAAGTGTGGGGGATCACTTCAGCCCTCGTCGCTGCTGCCCTCGTCGCCGTCGCCCTCGTCATTCGAACCGGCGCACCACCGATGTTCGTCGCCGTCGGCGCGCTCGTCGTCGCGTATCTGGCCTACGCCTCGTGGCGCTCCGGCGGGCGATTCGAGTTCGAAGCGCGCCGAGGCCGACCGCTGGACTCGTCGGACCCGCCCGACATCAGACGTGCGATGGAGGCGATCTGCACCCGCGCCGGTCGTCCGATGCCGACGGTACTCGCGGTCCGGATGGACGTTCCCGGCGCGGTCGTCGGCTACGACCGGGGCACGGAGGTCGTCGCCGTCGATCCGCGACTCGACCTCGTCGTCGGTCCCGTCGGACTCGAAGCCATCTTCGCACACGAACTCGGTCACCTCGGTCGCGACATCCACACCGATTCGATCCGCTCGTATCTCCCGCAGGTGATCGGCTTCGGTGTGTTCTGGACGGCGCTACTGGCCGGACGCGGCCCCGCTGTCGCCACTCTCGGAAGCCTCCTGTACCTCGTCCTCGCGCCGATCACCGACCGTCGCGTGCGCCTCGTCCGATTCGCGCTCAGCCTCGGCGTGGAAGCGGTCGCACTGATCGCGAGTCGCTATGCGAACCGGCTCGAAGAGTTCCGCGCGGACGCGTTCGCCGCCGAACTCGTCTCGCCGGCGGCGTTGACCGAGGCACTGTACCGCATCGCCGCGCTCGCGACGGGCGACAACGACGAGGACGTGACCGGGCCTGTCCCGTGGAACGAGGATCGGTCGGCGCTGTTCGAGGCGTTCGCGACCCACCCTTCGATCGAAGCCCGCGCGAACGCGCTGGACTGTGAGGTTCCGGCGTGGGCGCGCCCGTATCGGCCACCGACGACCCACGAACGCGCGACTCGGCATAAGTAGTCCGTGAACCTCGGACGCGCCGCTCGTCGGTTCAGTTCTCCGAGGAATGGAACGGACGAACGCGAGGTGATTCGTGTACCCCTACCCGAACACCTGTTGTCCGCCGCCCGATATCCGTGTTTCCAAGGGAAATGTTCTACAGTTAAATGTTTTGTGCGAGACTGTGCTACACCGCACCACGGTATCGCTGGACAGGCAACGCTTAGCAAGACGCAGTCCTAAGCCGGATTCAGGTATGTTGTCTCGACCGAACGGTAAGCCAGCCAGCGCAGGCCGGACCGGGGGCGCGTCCCGGTGAGCCTCGATCGCCGGGTCGTTGCTCTCGGACTCGCCAGACTTGCGGATTCATTCGGGAACGCACTGCTCATTGTCGTCTTACCCCTGTACGTCGTGAGCAGTCACGTGACCGGGTGGGCGTTCGGCCTCTCCTCGGCTGTCATCAGCGGAATCGTACTGGCGGCGTTCGGCGTGTTCGATAGCGTCATCCAACCGTTCGCCGGTCGGTGGTCCGACCGCCTCGGCCGCCGTCGACTGTTCGTCCTCGCGGGACTCGTCGTCCTCGCGGTGACGAACACGGCCTTCGCGGCGACGTCGACGTATCTCGGACTGTTCGCCGTCCGCATCGTACAGGGACTCGGCGTCGGCGTGACCGTCACCGCGAGTGTCGCACTCATCAACGAATACTCGTCGTCGGAGAACCGCGGGACGAATTTCGGGCTGTTCAACGCGCTCCGACTGGTCGGCTTCGGGGCCGGACCGCTCGTCGCGGGACTCGTCGTCAGCAGTGGCCCGTACCACGTCGACGGACTCACGCTCAGCGGATTCGGCGCTTCGTTCGACATCGCCGCTCTCGCGGCCGTCTTCGGTCTCCTCGTCGTCGCCGCGCTCGTCCGCGATCCCGAGATGACGAGCGCCGCCGCCGCGAAGGACCTCTCCTTTCGAATCGTCGATCCGGCGGGCGGACTCGACCCCGTATTGACCCTCGGAATCGCGACGCTGTTCATGGCGGCCGGTATCGCGCTGTTCGCGACGATCCAACCCGCGATCAACCACAGGCTCTCGCAAGGTCCCGAGACGTTCGGCTTTCAGTTCGCGTCGTTCGTCCTCGCGTTCGTCATCGTCCAGCCGATCGTCGGAAAACTCTCGGATCGGTTCGGACGAAAACCGTTCATCGTCGCGGGACTCGTCTTCGTCGTCCCCGTCCTGTTCGCGCAGGGCTTCGTCACCACGTCGTTGCAGATGGCCACTCTCCGGACCCTTCAGGGGGTCGGCTCCGCGATGGCGTTCGGTCCGGCGCTGGCACTCGCGGGTGACCTCGCTACCAGCGGCGACTCCGGGACGAAACTGTCGGTGCTGACGATGTCGTTCGGGCTCGGTGCGGGGATCGGTCCCATCGCCGCCGGACCGCTCGTCCACGTCGATTTCGCCGCACCGTTCGTCTTCGGTGCCGCCCTCACCGCCCTCGGAGCGATTCTCGTCTACACGCAGGTGTCGCCGACGAGCGCCGACGGAGCCACGCAGGCGTCCTCGGCGACGAGCAACGACTGATCCGATCGCTCTCGTTTACGACTTCCGTCGATACAATCCGACCAGCACGACGAGCAGCGCCAGTTGGACGACTTTATCGAAGATACCGATGGGATGCCAGATCGTCGGCCAGTGGAGCGCGAAGTACGCGACGAACTGGAATCCCGTATAGAAGACGCCGACCGCGTAGAGTGCAGTGTGGTTCACGCCGTACCAGAGGAGGACGATCGCCCCGAAGAAACCGATCCCCGCGAGGATGAACCACGGTGCCATCGGATCTTCTCCCCACTCCTCGACGCCGACGAACAGGTGGGTGAGGCCGGTGATGACGGCCAGTACGATCCCGATGTAATCGAGCGTTACCAGCGAGACGGAACTGGTTCGTGTTGCATTCTCGGTGCTCATCTGACTTCCCTCCCTGTCTGTACTCCGGCGCCGACCGATCGCAACGGCTCGTGTTTCATAGATTGGTCTCCGGTTGGTCGTGATGACAGTTGCGTTATCATTTATTCCCTCGGTTCGCATCAGAAATTATTTGCGGAGACCGATAATTCGTTCTGGCCCAGTCCTCGAATGATCGTCGCGCTGACAGCAGGGGTCACCTCACTCGACGTACGTCGCGACCAACTTCGCCTCGATTCGCTGGAGGTGTTCGCTCACCGTCCCCGGTGCGAGGTCGAGACCCTCGGCGAGTTCGCGGTGGGTCGTCCGCCGCGGCACTTCGTAGTACCCCTCCGCGACGGCGCGTTCGAATATTTCCAGTTGACGGTCGGTCAGAACGCCCGTGAGTCGGCCGGTGTCGGGTTCGTACTCGCCCATCCGTTCGAGTCGAAGGCCGATTCCTTCAGGGAGGTCCGTCGCGGCCTGCCGAATCGCCTGACTCGTCCCGATGACGGTGAGTTGAATCCCGCGGTCGGCGTCGTCGGCTCGCTGGATCGGCCAGTCGAGGACGATTTCGTGTTCGTGGAGAATCCCGAGCAGTTCGTCGATCAGACCGGCGGTTCGACACTGAATGTACGCGAGTCCTCGGCGACCCTCGCCCGCAACGTCGAACTCGATGGCGTCGGGGGAGTCCGCCAGCAACGCTCGCGCTTCGTCTAGGTCACCACGCAGTTCGAGGAGTTCGACGTACCGGCCGTCGTGGACCGGGCTCAGATAGCGAATCGCTTCGATCGTCACGTCGTCACTGTCCGTGAACAACTTCTCGATCGGATTCACTGGTTCCCCCTTCCACGTCAGAACGACCGTGGCGTACCTCATCGTCGTCTCCCCCGCACTCGACGTCGGTTCACGTTCGTACCACGTAGCCGAGTGTACTTAAACCACCCTAGCATGCTCGGATATAGACATAGGCCGGACTGTCTCTTACACTGAGTTACAATGAGTAGCGACACACCCCCCGTCAGCGAGACGGTTCCCCCCGGACCGGACGGTCTGCCGCTGGTCGGAACCCGACTGACGTTCCTCCGCGATCCGTTCGGATTCATGACACGGAACGCCCGCGAATACGGTGATATCGTCCACTGGAAAGAACGTAGCGGCCCGGTGTATCAGCTCAATCACCCGGACTACATCGAGCACGTCCTCGTCCAGAACAACCAGAACTACATCAAGGGGAAGAACTTCCAGAAAGTCCTCGGTCCGGTCACCGGCAACGGCATCCTGAACAGCGAGGGTGCCGTCTGGCGTCGCAACCGACACCTCATCCAACCCGCGTTCCATCCGCAGCGCATTCAGGGGTACGCGGAGATGATGACCGACCTGACGACGGCGGCGATCGACGAGTGGGAAGACGGCGAAACCCGTCTCGTCCACGAGGACATGATGGAGGTGACGCTGAAGATCGTCGCACAGGCGCTGTTCGGTGTCGACATCGACGACTACGTCGACGAGATCGCGTCGGCGCTCGAAGAGTTCATGGACGGCACCGAGAACCTCGCGAACTTCCTGCTCCCGCCGAACGTTCCCACGCCGTCCCGGAGGCAGGTTCGAGACGCGCGCGAACGACTCGACAAAGTCGTCTACCACCTGATCGACGAACGCCGTACGGACCCCGGCGAACAGAACGTCATCGCGACTCTGTTGGAGGTCACCGACGACAACGGTGAACACCTCTCGGACGAGCAGATCAGAGACGAGGTCGTCACGCTCCTGCTCGCAGGGCACGAGACGACGGCACTCTCGCTGACGCTGACGATGTACGTCCTCGCCCAGCATCCGGAAGTCGAAGCGAAACTCGTCGAAGAACTGGAGACCGTTCTCGAAGGGCGCGTCCCGACCATGGCAGACCTTCCCGAGTTGACGTACACCGAGCGGGTCGTCAAGGAGTCGATGCGACTCTACCCGCCGGTACCGGGGATCATCCGTGAAGCGGTAAAACCCGACATCATCGGTGGCTACCACATCCCCGCGGGATCGACGGTCCAGATGAATCAGTGGGTCGTCCATCGTGACCCGCGCTGGTACGACGACCCGCGCGCCTTCAGACCGGAACGGTGGACGAAGGAGTTCGAGAAGTCGCTCCCGAAACTTGCGTACTTCCCGTTCGCGGCAGGGCCACGCCGCTGTATCGGCGATCGCTTCGCCATGCTCGAAGCGCGGCTACTCCTCGCGACGGTCTACCAGCGCTACCACCTCGAACTGACGCCCGAAGCGGAACTCGACCTGATGGCGACGGTGACCGCCCGGCCGAAACAAGAGATCCCGATGATCGTCCACCAGCGCGCCGAGACCGATCGAGACGACGAGCGCGTAGACGACGGCGAACGCGAAGAGTAGTTGCGTCGTCGACAGCCACGAGAATCGCCATCGCCGCCATGGTAACAGTTGCGGTCATCGTTCATGGACATCCGTCGACGGCAAGCGCACCGTTCAATAGCATTCACCGGGTACGAACGGTCGTGTCTGATCAGAACGAGGACGGACCGGGCTTCCCTCCGAACCACGACGACGAGGTCGACGATACGCCGACGATCTCCTGTGCCCGATGCGGTCGCGAGTGGGATCTCTCCTACGAACTCGACGAACTCAGTGTCGGGAATCAGGCGCTCGAACAGTTCGCCCTCGACCACATGCAACACACGGGCCACTTCCCCGACGACGTCGAGACGTGGCGGGCGGACTGCCTTCAGTGTCCGAACGGAGTCGAACGACTCTCGGAGCACGGCGTCCGCCGGTGGGGCGAAACCCACGCTCGACACACGCGACACCGCGTCGAGATCCTCCCCGAACCCGACGGCGGCGAGCGCATCATCGAACGGTGACGCGGCTGATCTCGTAGCGCGATTCAGTCACTCCCCGTCGTCGACGAGTTGCCCTCCGATGTCGATGCCGACGCGTCCGAACGGTTCCCCGTCGATCCCAGGGTTTGCTCGACGACCCGCTGGTCGTCGCCCCGCGCCCGGCGTTCGAGCGCCTTCACGCCAGATCTCGCGGCGTCGATCCCGTAGTGGTTGTTCTCGACCGTGAGATTTCGGTAGCCGAGGATCCTGTTTTCGTCGATCGTCTGGTCGACGACTGCCTTCTTCGTCGGGAACGCCTCCCCGGCGAACCAGTTGTCGCGGACTGTCGACTGCTCGGCGGGGACGCCTCGAATGCCGACGGCGTTCGAATGTGACGTCCCCACGACGTTGTGGTGTATCTTGACGTACTTCCCCGCGACGTTCGTGTGATACTCGCTCGGTTGGACCTCACTGGCGGCGTGCATATCGAACAAATGATAGATAGTCTTCGGCCCGCAGACGTTGTATCGCGCTTCGTATCCCACGTCCGGGAATCCGGATGCGGCGACGGCGTGCCGGTTCGCGTTGAAGGTGTTCCACTCCAAGAGGTGCGTTCCGTTCAGGAGGTCGACGCCGTACCCGCGGTGTTGCATCTGGTTGTGGTGAACGTCGTTGTGATGGACCCACGACTGCGCGTCGATCCCTTCGTCGCCGAAAACGAGCGGTGTTTCCGTCCACCCGAACAACTCGCAGTTGTCGACGACGAACCGTCCGCGCAACAGTCGAAATCCGACCGCCGAATCGTGGGCCGCCCTCGACGACCCCGGATCGAAGAAGTCCGTCCGCGGACCACGAACTCGGAGGCCCGTGATTCGGATGCCGTCCGCCTCCGAGTAGAACGCCGTCGATCCGACGGTGTCGCATCTGAGCAGGGCACCCGTCGCCATCGTCGCTCCTGCACTCCCACCGCTGAGTCCGCGGTCGGATGCGAGCGACACGCCGGAAGCGATGTCGACGTTCGAAAATCCGCTGACGTCGAGCGTCGTGTCGCCCGGGACCCATATCGTCGCGCCCTTCTTCCCGAGCGCGGACTTGAGGTCGTCCGCGGCACGAACGACGTGTGTCGCGTCCGACTTGGTGACTCGCTTCGCCGTCGACGCGAACGTCGGAACCGTCGAGATTGCGTGGTCGCCTCTGAATCCGAGACACCCGCTGAGAGTCGTGACGGTCGCTCCGGCCGCAGTCGCGAGCCCCGTTCGCAGGAATCGGCGTCGTGTGGACCCGGATCGGTTGCTGCCGTCCGCGTCGACTTCGGCGCTCCGAGAAGTTCGACCGCCTCTCACGAGTTTCCCGTCTCAGAGAGACTGTTGTAACTGTCTCTCGGTATTCGCCGACCCGGTTCGACGAAGTACCGAACTGACGTACAACGATCGCTATCGGCTGTCGACTGCGAACTCATCTATACGTCTCCTCCATGATCCGACTATTCAGCCCTGACTGAAAACTGAGACGAAAGTCTCGCGGCACTCGTGTTCGTGTCGCCCTTCGTCTCCACCTGTCGCTCTCTCCACCCGCCTCTCACCAGACGCTCGCTCTTCTCTCGCTCTGCGCTACCACTCCTGCGCGACTCATAACACATCTGGTATGCATAGCATTTTAGATAAACTTAACATCTGTCCGGTTGGACTCCGAAGTAGTATGTGGAGTGGATGGAGCCGAGAAGTCGAGAGATGTCGTATCCGACAGGAGGCGACTGAGTGACGTCTAGTGGGAGAGAGTCGGCCGACTCGACTCAGACCGGCGAAACGGGTACGCCCGCTCGAAGCAGTGACGATCGTTCCGAATTCACGCGAAGCGTCGGATTACTCGATCTGCTCGTGTTGAGCATCGGCGGCATGATCGGGTCGGCGGTGTTCTACTTTCCGGCGTTCACCGGCCTCTGGGTCGGACCGGCGGCCGTTCTCGCGTGGCTCCTCGCCGGTGTCGGTATGCTGAGCGTCGCACTCTGTTACACCGAACTCGCCACGGCGTTTCCGTCGACTGGCGGACCGGCCGTCTTCCCGTTCGAGACGTTCGGCCGACGGCCATCCGTCCGTCGATTCTTCAGCTATCTCGAAGGCGTCTCCTACAGTCTCGGCTGGACGTTCGGGGTCGCCGTCTCGGCGTGGTACGTCGCGAACTACCTCGGCCGGATTCCCGCGTTCGCCGGCGTTCGGGGACACGCGGTCCCGTTCGCGCTGCTCGCCATCGTCGCCAGTCTGCTGGTCACGGTCGCCGGGATCGACGTCACCAAACGCGCGAACCTGATCCTGACCGCGTTCGTCCTCGCCGTACTGGTGCTACTCGTCGCCGTCGGCCTCCCGCACACCGATCCCAAGAACTTCTCGCCGTTTTTCACCGGCGGGACGCGCGGCTTTCTCGAATCGATCGGCGTCGCGCTGACCGCCTACGGTGCGTGGACGGTCATCCCGGCGACGGCCGAAGAGGTGAAAGACCCGGAGACGACCCTTCCACGGGCGATCCTCGGCTCGCTCGCGATTGCGACGGTACTCTATACGGCAGTCGTGTTCGTCCTCCACGGGTCGGTTCCGGCGTCCGCGTTCACACCCGGAAGTGACGTGTATCGCGCGCCACTGACCACGGTCGCGACCAACGCGGGATCGACGCTGCTCGCGCAGTACGCCCTCCCGCTGGCGGCATTGGTCGCCATCTTCACGACGATGCTCGTCGGGATGACCAGCGCCGCTCGCGTGCTGCTCGCGATGGGTCGCCGGGGAACGATCCCGACCGTCTTCGCCAGTGTCGACTCCCGGTTCAGGACTCCCTGGGTCGGCCTCGTGACAGTCGCGGCGACGGCGAGCGCGGTCGTCGTTCTCCGAAACGTCTACGGGCAGGTCGTCCTCGCGGCGCTCGTCGGCACGGCCATCCCGTACGCGATCAACGTCGTCGCCTTCGTCGGTCTCCGCTACTACCGACCCGACGTGACGCCGTCGTTTCGCGCACCCGGTGGCTACGCCCTCCCGGCCATCGCACTCGGTTTCCTCGGCGTGACGATGGTCGGACTGGGCGTCGATCAGCCGGTCTGGACTACATTTGTTCTCGCGATCATCGTGGGTGGGTTCGTCGTCCAACGACTCGTCCGAGGACACCTCGTCGGAACGAGTACGATCTCGGCTTCATCGGGGGATGAGCCGTAACCGCGGACACAGCGTCGAACGTTTGTCTCCTCTCGCTGGTGACGGACCTCATCTAGTTCTATTGATGCGACTGCTAGCACGTCTTCGAACGGAGAGGACGCTTTTCGAACCTCCGAGGAATGTCGCGTACACCCACCGAATGATCGTGTTTCAGAACTCTACGGGTAACTCTCCGCTCGGTCGTCATCCACCCTATTTTGTATATCATGATGAAGTTTATAGGTCTCGTCGGCGACAGACTCTCTGCATTATTAATGGTGAATAATCGACAACCGTTCTCTCTCCAGAGAGACCTGTGAGCGATTTCGGTGGCCCTTTTGGCTTCGTAAACCAACCTACGAATCGACCATAGCGCAAGACGACAGCACGTTGAGTACGGTATGGCGATGAGCCGGACTCCGAAATCGAATGCTCGAGAGGGTAGTGTGCGATCGAATCCCCCAGATGTCGTTCGTCCGCTTCAAAGCGTTCAGTGTCGATCCACTAGCCGGAGAGCCAAGAGCGCGCCAATTGCCACTGCTTCTGGCTCGGTATCGATCGATTCCGAACCACGGAGTGACTGCTCGAAATCCGATCGGCCGAACACGGACAGTCCCGAGTCTCGTATCAGGCGTCCAGTAACGAGTAGATGTTCGCCTCGTAGGTATCACGGACGGTATCACCCCAGTTGTGGGTGTAGGTGTCGATAATGTCGTCGGCGACGTCGCCGCGGAGGTACTTGACGATCCCGCGGTCGCCGGTCCGCTCTCGAAGATGCGTGGTGAAGAAGTGCCGGAAATAGTGGGGAGTGACGTTCTCGCTGGCCCCGCCGCCGGTTCGATGCCACCCCATCTCGCGAGCGTAGGTCTCGACGACGTGGCGGACCGTCTTCGGCGTCACTCGTTCTCCCCAGGCTTCGCTCGTCCCGACG
Organism: Haloferacaceae archaeon; assembly: GCA_963715525.1. GTDB lineage: Archaea > Halobacteriota > Halobacteria > Halobacteriales > Haloferacaceae > MFD01721-c6. Next base: position 1,611,838 of record OY970248.1, on the reverse strand, counting down.
AAGAGAGGTTCCGCAGACGACCGAGCGTCCGGGCGGACGGCGAGCCAGGCGATCAGCGTCCGCCGGAGTTCGTCGTCGACGGGCACGACGGTCGCGCGTTTTCGCTTGTTCGAGGCGGTCCGCTCTTCGCCGTGTATCACCTCCCCACGGGCTGGATCGGGGGATACGTAGAGTGAATCTCGACGCCCGTCGAGTTGCGTTCGTCTCCCGAGTTCGTACGCCTCACGAACGTCCTCGTCGGAGAGCTGGAGGTCCCGAAGATCGAGATTGCAGAGTTCACCGACACGCATTCCGGTCTTGAGCAGCGTCACGATAAGCCCGCGATGGAGTGGGTGACGAACGCTCGAAACGAACGTTCGCATCGCCGGAATCGTGATCTCACGCCGGGTCGGGTCGGTGTCGATCGACTCGTCCATCTCTTCCATCACGAGCGTCATGGGATTCGAATCGAAGACACCCACCTGCGTCATGTAGCTGTAGAATCGGTGGAGGTAGGCCGCGTAGGTGGCGATCGTACTCGCCGACACCGTCCCTCGGATCGTGTGGATCCACGCCATGCAGTGGCGATGAGTCGCTTCCCCGGGTGCGATCGCCCGACCCGAGGGGTTTCGCTCGTCGTCACCGAGGAACCGCTCGAACTGGCGGAGGACGCGTTCGTATGCGTCGCGCGTTCGCTCGGTCTTTCCGTGATAGACGAGATCCTGGAGAAAGTACCCGATCGGGTCGTCCGGGTCGTCCCCGGTCGTCGCGCTAGCGCCCATCGCTCACCACCGTGTACCCGCCGCGCCGTCCACGATATTGAATCACGTTCTCTCGCTGGAGCGTGTCGAGGGCCTCCTCCAATCGGTCTTCGAAGTCCCCCGAGACCGCGTCGACGAGTTCGTCCCACGAAAGTGTTCCCTCGGTTTCAAGAACTGCGAGGACACGGCTTTCGAGTCCGCCACCCCTAGGGGCTGTGTCCGGAGAAGAGGGCTCTACGTTATCGACCTGAAAACCGCGTCGACCGGCCTGCACCATCGTTCGGACGAACTCACTCTGCGACATTCCGAGGTCGTCAGCGTGCTCGCGCCAGACCTCTTTTTGGTATCGAGGTACGTATGTTGATACTTCCGTCCGTTCCGAATCCCGATCGGCACCCATGTTTCGAGGCTCGAATCCCACCTACATCAAACTACCCCTACTACCAGAGATAAGGGTCTTTATCTCCGAATATGAGGGCTAATATTCGTGCGGATGTGATTGGTATCTCAATATGTGAGGGTGTAATTGGATTCTATTCACGGTAGATTTCGAGATATGTCTAGAAGTCCTGTTCTATCAGATCCGACGAATTTACCCGACTGCCGGTAATGGTCTCAGTCGAATCGGAAAACTACCACCACACCTACCAGATTCTAATCATATTTGGAATCTGTTAAATACTGCTCGAACAACGGCGTGAGATCGTCGCATCACTCCTCTTCTGTGACCCGGCGGTCCATCGTGACTACCTCCTTACTCGCCGCCCCGTTCGGTGCTATCCGAACGTGATTCTCGCACTCTGTCGAGTTGCGTTCGACCCGCCGTTCGGGTGCGTCGAGACGATTGACTTCACTTCCGGGAGACGAGTAGCACTATCTGACTGAGGCTAATCGGTATCGACGATTCTCTGTCCGCGGGTAACTGCTGGCGGCGATTCGACGGCGTACGTTCGCCCCAGCATGAAGGTGCAGTGTCGATGGAAGTACGATCGTATCGATGCCATCGCCGCCTTTCGCCGCCTCGGAATTCGTCGATGTGAGCAGGCGTCTCGAGAGAGAGAGATTCCACTCGATGATCCGCTCGTGGCCGAGATTCAACGAACGTCTCGTCCACTCGCTACTGTTCGTGGCATAATCGTGTCTTCAGGGGTTCCGAGGTGATGACGTGCCGCCCGGGAATCGATGAATCGCTCGATGACCCGAACGATGCGTCGGTATCACCTGACGCGACCGATCGTTCGAACGTCTGACCGAATTCGTAGCGTAGTGCGTTCTCGAGGGCTCCGAAGCAGTTCCGTGACTTCAGAGTACGTCTATCCTCCGGTACACCGCGCGTGAAAACCAGTGCGATGCCGAACTCGCACGAGTTACCCTCAACACGAAGACCGACAGACCCTCGAACGTCCAATGTCGGAACTAGCCGAATCCGAGTGTTCGATCGAGAGTGTGAACCGATGGTAACTATACGACGCAGTATCTCCGGAACACGACGCAGTGACGTATCTCTCCGTGGTCGCGTCTCCCTGTGTCGCGAACGCGAGTCCGAATCTCGGCAAAACGCTCGCGACTTCGATTGTACTCCGGGGTCGTCTCTGTGATCGGTCGATTGAGGGTCTGATGTCCCAGTCTGTCACACGCGCTGAGAGGCCCTGAGAGTCCGTATAGAGCAGCCGATATTGGACGGTGATTGGAGGGCACAAGCTATTCCGACGGCATCTGGTGTCCTCTGGGTCCTCCCGGAGTTCTCATCGCGTCGAATATCACCGAACAACTCCTCCCCGTCTACGTTCGGTGTCACGCCCGTTTCGTTCGATGAGATTCGTTCGCGTCCGAACCCTAAGAACTGCACTACCTGAACCGCATGCCACGCACACTAACGCCGAGGGGTCGCGTTCGGCAACCCCTCTGAGTGGAATGTGACGCTCGAATCGACAAGAAATTATGTATGTATTCTGATCATCGAAAAATCGACTACGTCTGCCTCACGGCACATAAATTCTATGTCGCCATATCTATTTGGGACATCCCTGAGTCACTCGTCCACCGGAATTTAGGTACCGACGAGTGTTCTGCCGCGATATCGACTCACCTACACAGTGTGTGCGATTCGCGCGAAGAATCAGTACGCTTGACTCCGTTTGAGCACGCGATGGGAGCAGTCGAAGACGCGTTCATCCACTTGGTAGGGTCGAACCCGATACTACAGGGGCTCGTTGGCGGCGTTGTCATCGCGGCGTTCAACCTTTTCGGTGCGACGCTCGTCCTCGTCTGGCGGAACCCTTCGGAGCGATTGTTAGACTCGTCGCTCGGATTCGCTGCTGGTGTGATGCTCGCTGCCAGTTTCACGAGTCTCATCCTCCCGGCGATCGAAATCGCCGCTGCACCCGGATACGTCGGCCTCGCGCTCGGTGGCTTCGAGTTAGCGGGTGTGCTCCCGGTCATTGTAGGTATCGTCCTCGGAACGCTCTTTCTCGACCGTGCGGACGTGGTCGTTCCGCATGCACACTACCTCCTAACCGGAAACCGGCGAGAAGACGCTGCGAATCCGAGCGAGCACCTCCCCGTCGGCGACGACCGCGTCACTTCCGTGGTTCTGTTCATTCTCGCGATCACGCTCCACAACATGCCGGAGGGCTTGGCCGTCGGCGTCGGCTTCGGATCGGGGAATCTCGCCGACGCACTCACGCTCATGCTCGCGATCGGAATTCAGAACGTCCCAGAAGGATTCGCGGTCTCGATCGCGGCCATCAACGCCGGTCTCGACAGTCGGCTCTACGCGACAGTCGCCGGTATCCGAGCAGGTCTCGTCGAGATCCCACTGGCGGTCGTCGGAGCGGCCGCCGTCCAGTACGTCAGACCGCTGCTTCCCTACGCCATGGGGTTCGCCGCGGGTGCGATGCTGTTCGTCATCTTCGACGAAATCGTTCCCGAGACACACGAAGGCGGAAACGAACGGATCGCCACGTTGGGTACGATGGTCGGTCTCCTCGTGATGCTCTATCTCGACGTGACGCTCGGGTAATCCATCGAACGAAGGCCCGTCGTCTTCACTTGGAGATCGATTCGAGGTCGTCGCGGTCGAGGACGCTCGGGACCTGTTCGATTTCGAGGTCCGGTGTTCGACGGTGTCCCTCTAGATCCTCGACGACGTTGGTCAGCACGCGAGCGGCTTCTTTGTAGATGAGCGGCTCGATCGTGCGGATGAGTTTGTCGAAGCTGAAAAACAGCGGTAGCGAGACGGCGCTCTTGTCGACCGATCCCTTGTCGAACTGTGCGTCGAGTCGGATGCGTGTCGCAGCGGACTCACTTTCGGGGGCCTCTTCGCTCGCATCTTCCAGTTCCCACCGACCGCTGGCGTCGACGTGTTTTGCGAGTTCCCACTCGATGCGGTGCGGTCGGCTCAGTTCGATGACGCGCGACCACGCGGTGTACGTGAATCGCTTCCAGCCGAGTTCGATCCCGTAACTGGTTCCTTCACCGCCGTCACCGGACTTCGAGACACGGGAGACGTACTCGCTGTATCTCGGATACCCTTCGAAGTCGAGAAGCAACTCGTAGACCTCTTCGATCGGTGCGTAGACGAGTGTTCGAATCCGAATCGCTTCCATCGTCTCCGACGATGACGGATGTCGAATTGAGTCTTTGGGCCCGGTCTCGCCTCAGATCTCGATCGCCGTCTCCCCCGAGACGGCGGCGATGAGCGACTTGACCCGTTCGGTCGCGGTGCTCGCCTCGGTGGCGTTCTCCATCAGCACCGTCTCACTCGGGAAGAGGTGATCACCAAGCACGAGGTCGTAGTCGCGAGCGGTCGACCCAGTGACGGTCAGGTAGACGCCCAGTCCCGTGTCGGCGATGGCGGCTTCCTCCTCCTCACTCGCCGACGGATAGGTGAACACCACGTCGTCGATGGCGTCGGTCCCGAGGATCGCCTCGACGAGCCGTTCGTATCGCGGCGAGATACAGAGCGGGCCCTCGTAGTCGACGACGAACTCACGGTCGAGCGTCGCACCCGGTGGGAGGGTTTCCGGTGTCGCCATCAGCGTGTGGTACACCGTATCTCCCAGTCCGGTCACGACGCGAACGTCCGTGTCACGCGGGTCGATCCGCGCGTTGACGTCGGCGAGACTGCCGACGCCCTCTTCGCTGAGTCCGACGACCTCTTCTAAGACGAGATCCGCGCTGTCGAAGCCGAGTGCGAACTCGTGCGTCCGCAGTGCGCGGAACGGTTCTTCTCTTCCGACCAGTCGAACGTCGACGTCGTCGACTCGAACGGTGACACTGTCGAAGACGACCCGGCGAGGCATCCCGTCCCGGTCGTCGCGCAAGAGAGTGTACTCCGGCGCGGCCGGTTCCGAGAGGTCGCTATAGTCGCGCAACCGCTCGTACACGTCGCGGTCGGGGTGTTGGTCGCCCTTGGTCACCGCCTTCTCGTATCGTAGTGTCGATGAGATGTCGTCTGCGAGTGTATGGACGCCCGCCCCGGCAGCGAATCGTTCGAGTACCGCTTCGAGCGGACGTCCCTTTCGGGGTACAGCGACGCAGACGGTCTCTGTCATTACCGACGAGTCGGGATGGCGAACTAAACAGATTACGCTTCGTGTAAGCCTCACCGAACCGGAAATCGCGTGCAGTAGGTAGCCATAATCCATTTGCTTCCACCGCGTGCTGTATCGGATATGTCGGATTCCGGTGGGATGGATCGTCCCACAGAGACAGTTCGAGAAGCGGGGCAATCTATGTACCAGACGGTGATCGACATCGTCCTCACGGGACTGACGATCATCTTCCCGATCATCGTCACTGTCTACGTGATCAAGGTAGGATTGAACATGTTGGGGAACGCCCTCAGCCCGCTCGTGAGTCTTCTCACGTACCTCGGCGTGATCGGCTGGATCAAACACCAGGGCGTCTATCTGTTTCTCTCGAAAATCCCAACGATCAACGCAGTCTATACGTTTCTCTCGTCGATCATCGCGTTTCTGCTGTTGGTGGTCGTCGTCTTAGTGTTCGGTGCGGTCGCACACCTCCGATACGGAAACCGCGTCATCGACTTCTTCGATTTCGTCGTCGGCGCGATTCCGGGTATCGGAACCGTCTACCAGAGTTTCCGGCGGATGGGCGATGCGATGCTCCAGAGCGACATCGAGAACTTCCGCTCCGTCAAATTAGTCGAGTTTCCCCACGAAGGATCGTACGTCATCGGGTTCGAGACGGCCAGGCCCCCGAAGAGCATCCGTGAGACGGTCGGGAGCGACGACATGGTGACGATGTTCGTCCCGCTCGCACCCAACCCCGTCATGGGTGGGTTCCTGACGCACATGCCGACCGACCAGGTACACGACCTCGACATGTCCGTCGAGGAGGGCGTCCGAAGCATCATCACGAGCGGAATCGCGACACAGGAGACCGACCGCACTGCGGCGAGAGACGACGGACTGAACGTCTCTGCGATGAACGTCTCTGCGACGAACCTCTCGCCGAATTCGTTTCCGGGGTCGGTTCAACCCTTCCAAGTTGCGCCCGAGACCGACGAAAGCAGTTAAGTCCGAACCGCTGTCGGTTCAGGCCCCGAACGCGTCGCCGAGACGGTCGCGGAAGGAACGCAGTTCGGCCACTTCTTCTCGCAACGACTCGACTTCCGAGCGGAGCGCCTCCATCTCACTCTCGGCGTCGGCGTTCTGCGCCGCAACGTCGTCGTGGAGGGCGTTCACGTCGTCACGGATTGCAGCCGTGTCGGCGTCGAGGTCGGCGAGATCGGTGCGAACCTCTCCAAGTTCCTCGTCGAGTCCGCCGAGTTTCGTCTCGTCGGCGTCGACCCGTGATTCGAGCGCGTCGATGTCGGCGTCGACGGATTCGATATCGCGACGAAGATCCTCGCGTGCGTCGTCCCCCGTCTCGACGCTCTCTCGGACTTCGTCGAGTTCGCCAGACAGCGAGTCGACTCGCCCACTGAGGTCGCGGACCATGTCGGCTCCCTCGCCTTCCTCGTCGAGAAACGCCTCAAGCGCGTCTGCGTACGCCGCGAGATCGCTCATCTGAGACTGGAGTCGACCGATTCGAACGTCGACGCTGTTGGGGACGCCGAAGTCGAGTTCGGATCGTAGCAGTTCGAGGTCGTCGTCCTCGACGTTCCCTTCCCGAATCTCGCTCGCCAATGCGGCCGCGATGCCACCGCTCGCCACCGCGGGAGCGACCGATTCCTCGGTCGTTTGGCTCGCGGGAGCCGATTCGTCGCCCGCATCGTCCATGCCGTCCGTATCGTCCGCGTCGCCCGTGGGTTCGTCGACTTCGTCTTCGAGATCGACGTACTCGGCGGTCGAGTCCTCGCCCGTTGAATCGCCGTCCTCAGCGGTCACGCCCGCGGTGTCCGCGTCGTCGACAGGACTGCCGACGGCACCCACGAGCGGGTCGACGTCGAAGTCGCGGGCGGCGATCGCGGGCGACAGTGCCGAACCGATCGCTCGGGGGGCCGGCGCGTTGGCGTCCGGCGAATCGGCGTCGTCGGCCAGCGGATCGTCGTCGGGATCCGCTAACGTCAGCGGTTCGGTTGCATCCGGCTCTGCGGCGAGTGACTCGTCGGTATCGTCGACGCCGTCGTCGGCCAGCGGATCGCCGTTCGGATCTTCGAGACTGAGTTCTCCGTCACCGTCGTCGGCCAGCGGGTCTTCCGGACTCAACTCGGCCGTTTCGGCTTCCGACAACGGGTCGTCGAGGGGGTCGTCGAGTGGATCTTCGAAATCCAGTTCGGGCGCATCGTCGCCGTCCATTCCGGGGATCGTGTCGCTCTCACCGGCTACTACCTCTCGAACGACCTGGTTGTTGTCGGGGCCGACGACGTCCTCGACGCCCTCTGGCCCGGACTGATCCGAGACGAGTTCGATCGACGGACGGCCGAGAAAGTCGCTCGGTTCCTCGTCGGAGTCGTCCAGGCGAACGCCGTAGACGGTTGTGAGTTCTTCTCCGGCCTCTACCGTGCGAACGTATTCGACGTAGTGTTCCTTGTAGGCGGTCCAGCGGTCGCTCTCGAAGTCGGGGTGGAAGCCGACTTTCTCCATCGGGAACGACTCCGGAACCTCGTCGGTCAATCGGATGTCGATCGGTTCGTCACTCGTCGACGTGATCTCGAACACGACGGCTGGCACCGGAAACTCGTCGGTCTCGAACGACTTCTCTACTGTCACCGCACCCTCCGAAACGGACACGTACTCTCCCAAATCAGGCCCGTGACTCATGGCCCATACAAACAATACCCGGTACATAAATCAACCGGCGAACAATATCGAACAATGACCGATCTCCGAAACCGGCGTGACCGGCCTCAGAGGTCGACACGATCGCCGATCTCGGCGATCTCCAAATGGGTCGGATACTCGTAACTTCGCGTGTGATCGTGAAGCACGGTCGGGTCGGCGGTCAGGCCCTTCCACATGTCCCAGTGCGTCGGGAGCAGGCGGTCGAATCGGAGGTCGCTCGCGGCTTCGGTGATCTCGTTTTCCGTCGAGTACCACTTCGTCCGCTTGGGCTCTCTCGTCTCTTTGTCGGGGATGTTGCCGATGGCACCGAAGGCGAGGATCCCGAGGTCGATGTCGTAGCGGTCGGCGAGCGCCGGGAAGTCGTCGCACGGCTTGGTGTCGCCGCCGTGGAAGATGATCCCCGCCTCGTGTTCGAGGACGTACGACACCGGGTGTGCGGCGTCCGGGTCGTTGGCGACCTCGACGTGGACGGTGAACTCGCCGACGTCGAACGAGTCGCCCTCCGTCACTTCGACGAACTGGTCGGTCTCGACGTCGTAGTCGTCGACCCAGCACTCGTCTTCGAGTGCGACCGCGAGGCTGTCGTCGGGCGCGTAAAAGTCCGCTCCCGTGTTCTCCATGATCGGTGCCTGACTCGGGCCGTGGACGTGGTCGGTGTGCTCGTGGGTCGCCAAAATCGCGTCGGCGAACTCGACGTCTGCCGGGTCGAACGGGACCGGGACCATCCGAACCGTCCGCGGCGGGTCGCCGGTGCCGACGTAGGGGTCGATGAACAGCGTCGTGCCGCCGCTGCCTTTGACGATGAAGCCGTTACAACCGAGATACCAGAGGGCGACGGTGTCCGGGTCGGCGTCCGCGACCGCCTGCGGCAACCAGTCACCCCAATCGCTCACGCTCATGGCTTCCGATGTGTGCCCGGGTGGTCTAAGCGTTGTGGACCGCGCAGGCGACGCGCGCGAGTGGCGGTGTGCGAATCATACTCAATGGAACGACACGTTCTCATCCGGAAAAACAGGCCGGAAGATACAGGTAGCGGTGGGACGTGACTCGGTGTACGATGTCCACCAGTCGGACCGACAGTCCCTCCGCAGATTACGCTGAAATGTGTCGAACGATCCGAGTGGCGACGCCCCGTCCGAAGGACAGGCTCACTTCGCCGCCCCGGCCTCGGTAGCGGCCCCAACCTCGGTGAGACCGATCGCTCTCGTTTTCGTCCGCCCACGAAGTTCTCAACAGACGTGTCCGCCGCCGTCGACCCAGATCGTCTCGCCGGTGACGTAGGAGGCGGCGTCGCTCGCGAGGTAGAGATACGCGCCCGCTAGCTCTTCGGGGTCGGCGGCGCGGATCGGCAGCGACGGCGTCTCGCCTTCCGGTTGGATCGACTCGGCTTCCTCGGCCCACCCCTCGCGGATCTCCGTCGCGACTGGGCCGGGTGCGACTGCGTTGACGCGAATCCCGTCGGTCGCCAGTTCGAGCGCCGCGCTCCGGGTGATCATCCGGATCGCGCCTTTCGTCGCGGCGTAGTGGCTGTGATCCCACGCCGCCCGCCCCTGCGTATCCGAAGAGGTGTTGACGACGACGCCGGGTTCGTCGCGCGCGATCATGTCGTTCGCGGCCAACTGCGTCCCGAAGAACGTCCCGCGGGCGTTGACGCCGACGACCTGCTCGAACTCCTCTGGCGTCACCTCGCGGAACCGGCGTTTGGTGTAGACCCCCGCGTTGTTCACCATGACGCTCACCCCGCCGAACTCGCGGGCCGTCTCGATTAGGGCTTCGAGTTCGTCCGGGTCGGACACGTCGGTCTCTACGTACTCGGCGGTGCCGCCGCCGTCGACGATGGCCTCGTGGGTCGGCGCGTCTGCGTCGGGGTCTTTCGGATCGACTTCGACGTCGGCGTTGAGGACGGTCGCACCGGACTCGCCGAACGCGAGCGCGACCGCTCGTCCGATGCCCGACGTGCCGCCGGTGACGACAACCACTTCCTCGGAGAAGTCTGGATTGAGACGTCGCATACCCCATCGACGGGCGGCGCGTAACTCAAGGTTCGTGAAGCGGCGACGCCTTTTGGACGCGGCGAACTTCTTCGTCACGCGTTTGAGAGCAAGAGCTAACCGTTCGACGGCTAACAGGAAGCCATGAGTGCCGGACCCCTCGGCGCGTTCCCGCGAGAACTCGCCACCGCCGACGCCCAACTCGATCCCCTCGACTGGTACGCCGCCGTCCACGACGATACGCCGATCCGGTGGGACGAAGAGCGCGGCTGCTGGGACGTCTTCGACTACGACCTCGTCAAGGCGGTCGCCAACGATCCCGACCGCTTCTCCTCGCGATTCGACGCCAATCCCGACTACGTCGAACCCGAGGACGGAACCATCGCTGGCAGATCGATGCTCTACCAAGACCCGCCGCGACACGACGAACTCCGGTCGGTCGTCGACGACTTCTTCCGACCCGGTGCGGTGGCCGCCCTCGAACCGGAGATCGAAGCGATCGCCCACCAGTTCGTCGACGCCGCCGTCGCCGACGGCGACGAGTTCGACCTCGTGGAGTCCTTTTCCTACCCGCTTCCCGTCTCGGTCATCGCCGAGATGCTCGGCGTCCCCGCGGAGGACCGCGCGCAGTTCCGCCAGTGGTCGACGTTCGCCGTCGCCGCCTCCGCCGAGACCGGCGCGTCCGAGGCGGCGATGATGGAGATGCGAACGTCGCTGTTCGAGTACTTCGACGACCTCGTGGCGGCCCGACGGGACGACCCGCGTGACGACCTCATCTCGCGCGTGCTCGCGACCGAAGGGCTCGACCGCGAGGAGATGCGGGGATTCTTCGCCATCCTGCTCATCGCGGGCAACATCACGACGACGAACCTCATCACCAACGCCGTCTGGTCGCTCGCCGAGGCGGACGCGTTCGACCTCACTCGCGGCGACGAACTGACTCTCGAACGCGCCGTCGAGGAGGTGCTCCGCTACCGATCGCCGGTCCAGACGCACACTCGGATCGCACTCGTCGACGCCGAAGTCGGCGGCGAGACGATCGAGGCTGGCGATCCCGTCGGCGTCTGGTTCGGCGCGGCAAACCACGACCCCGCGGTGTTCGACGACCCGAACGAGTTCCGTCCGAACCGACGCCCGAACCCGCACGTAGCCTTCGGTCACGGCGTCCACTTCTGTCTCGGGGCCTCGCTCGCTCGCCTCGAAGCGCGGGTGGCGCTCCGCGTTCTCGGCGAGCGATTCGAGGAGGCGAGCGTCGATGTCGACGCGCTCGAACCCAGCGGGAGCATGCTCGTCTACGGGCCGCGGACCTGTCCGGTCAGTGTGGCAGAACGGTAGTCGGTTAGCGTGACGAGACGAGAATCGGGTAGCGCGGTCGAGGGATACACGGGAAGTCGGAAAGTCGAGCGGCGGCGGTCGGATCAGTCGCTGCGACTGAGCGCCGTGGCACTCGATTGCCACCCGTACTTCGCCCAGACGCCGTCGGAGAGGTCGATGGCGTCGTTCCACTTGGCGACGACCGCCGAGACCGCGAGGTCGCCGGTGACGTTGTTCATCGTCGCGATACGCCCGAGGATCGGATCGACGCCCGCGACGAACCCGACGACGGTCATCGGCAGGCCGACCGACTGGAGGATGACCGTGAGCATGACGAGTCCCGCACCCGGCACGCCCGCGGTACCGATGCTGACGAGGACGACGGTGAGCAGGAGCGTCACCTGCTGACCGATGCCGAGGTGGACGCCGACGAGGTTGGCGGCGAAGACGGCGGTGACGGCCTGCCTGATGGCCGCGCCGTCCATGTTGATCGTCGCCCCGAGCGGGAGCGAGAAGCCATAGACACTCTCGTCGATTTTGAAGTTCTCCTCGGCGTTGCCCATCGTCACGGGGAGCGTCCCGCTCGACGACCGGATGCTGAACGCCGTCACCATCGCGTCTTTCGCACCGCTGAGGAACGCCAGCGGCGACTGACCGAGGAGGCCGACCGTGATGATCCCGAGGTAGGTGATCCCGATCTGGAGGACGACGCCGAGTGCGATGACGGCGACGAGCATCGCCAGCGAGAAGACGGCGTCGACACCGTTGCTCCCGACGGACGCGGCGACGAGCGCGAAGACGCCGATGACACCGTACTCCATGACGCCCCAGACGATCTTGAACAGCGCTTCGGTCCCGGCGTCGACGACGGCGAAGAACGACTCGACGGCCCCTCGGATCGACTCGTCGTCGGTCTCGTCGCGGACGACCGCCAGTCCGAGGCCGAAGACGACGACGAAGAAGATGACCGAGAGCAGGTCGCCGTTGACGATGGCCGAGAAGGGATTCTTCGGAACGATGTTCAAGAACACCTTCGAGAGCGCCGGTGCTTGCGCGGACTTCGCTTTGCCGCCGGTGAACGTCACGCCGGTCCCCACGTCGAAGAGGTTCGCCAGTACGAGTCCGATCACGGCGGCGATGGCCGTCGTACAGAGATACGAGACGACGGTCAACCCGCCGACTCGCCCGAGCCTCGACGGCGAGAGCCGTTTCATCCCCCCGAGGAGGGTGAGGATCACCAGCGGGACGACGAGCATCTCGAGCAGTCGCAAGAAGAGGCTCCCGAGCGGTCGCAAGACCGTGGCACTCTTTCCGAAGAGCAGTCCCACGATTCCGCCGAAGACGAACGCGACGGCGATTCGATACACGATCGGGACCGAGCGGTACTGACGCCACACCGAACCAGTGGTCGAGTTCGAATTCGACATTCGTCGTGGCTACGAACGGACTGAGTCAATAAATGTCGGAACGCGGAAATATCGCCGTTATCTACGACGCCTGAGCTATCCGGAGTCTACCGCACCGAAACGCCCGGAGAACGGACAGACCGGCTATCGGAGCGCCGCGCCTTCGTTCGAGACGGTCGTATGACTCTCTAAGACGCCGTCGACGCCGACGGCGAAGACGGTCTCGCCTACCATCGCCATGCTACCGACGCCCCCGGCGGCCTCGACGTCGTCGACGACGTCTTGGACCCAGTCGGTCGCCAGTCCGAGATCCCGAGCGAATCGCCAGCCGTCGGCGGTCACACGTTCGAGCGACGGATCGAGCGGGAGGTCGTAGATCAGTCGTCCGCCGACGTCGGTCACGCGCTCCATGAGACCGGCGTCGCCGAGTACCTCGCTCGTGTCGATGCCGGCCCGAGAGACGTATTCGATCGTCGCATCCGACTCCCGACGGTGCATGCCCGACCCGTTGCTCAGTACGAGTCCGCCGAGCGATTGGATGAACACGTCGCCGAGGCCCGTCCCGGCTTCGACTTCGGCTTCGTGGGCCGTCCCCACGAGGTCGTTCCGCGACGCGCCGAGGCCGAAGGTCTCGTTCGCCGCCAGCGCCGTCGCGAGCGTCGCCGCCCCGCTCGCACCGAACCCGCGGCCGATCGGGATCTCCGGCGAGAGATCGACGGCGGCGGTCGCGCCGAGCGCGTCCAAGGCGAGTTCGACGGGGTGAAACGACGTCGGTTCGCCGTCGACGGCGACGCGCGTCTCGTCGGCGGGATCGACGTCCGCGACGATTCCGTCTCCGATGGCGAAACTGACGCCGATCGACTCGGTTCCCGACGCCGTCGGTGCGAACAGCGCCGTCACACTTCCCGGTGCGAACGCCTGCATAAGCGAATCGAGACGTGCGGTCCGTTTCAATCTACGGGATGTGGAGACGACTCACACACGGACCGCAATCAGGTGATTTTTGCTCGCCGTCGGTAAACGGCCGGTATGGAACTCCTTCGCCGGTCTATCGAGGATGCACCGATCATCGAACAGGAGGGCTACCCGTACGTCCTCCTCTCGATCAGCAACGGAATTCCGATGCTTCGACCGCAACTCCTGCGCGAGGTCGTCAACGGCGTCGTCCGCGTCGCTGACTTAGCGAACGTCGACAAGATCGTCACGCCCGAAGCGATGGGTATCCAACTCTCGACGGCCGTCTCGCTGACGACCGATATCCCGCTCGTCGTCGTTCGGAAGCGCGAGTACGGTCTCGACGGAGAGGTGTCGCTGTCCCAGCGAACCGCGTACTCGGAACGCGACATGTACCTGAACGACGTCGACGAGGGCGACCGCGTACTCGTCCTCGACAACCTCACGAGTCGCGGCGGGACGCTCGCCGCGGTCACGAGCGCACTCGACGAGGTAGGGGCAGAAGTCGTCGACGTGGTAAGCGTCGTCCGACGGGTCGGCGAGGACGAGACCGTCGACTGTTCCCACGAGGTCACGTCGCTCGTCGACATCGAAGTCGACGGCGACGAGGTACGCGTGGTTCGCGAGTACGACGAAGCGCAGTAAGGGCGATACGAACGCGGTACGGGCAACTGACATCGCGGGACCGCCGCATCGTCGGCTCGACCGATCACGCTATCGGACCAGTGTTCGGTGTTCGGGCGCTATGCGTGTAGATCACGGGGCAGACTATACCGACGACGGCAACGTTTTACGTGTGCCTCTCGGAGGCGCATCACAGGAACTTGCGATGGTCCGCAAAAAAACGCTCAGCCCGAGTGGAGCCAAAGACGACAGCGGCTCATACCACAACGCCCACCTCAATATCCACGAAGACGAACTTATCGTCGCGGGGATGTCGATCGGAGAAGAGATATTCGTTCGTGTCCGGGAGGACAAAATCGTAATCCAGAAAGCCGACGGCGGAGAGATCGAACACGACTTCTGACGACGCCGTCGACGCCAGTCGAGTCACGCTTAGAGCGACGCTTTGATCCGATCCCGTTGGTGCCAGACGACCGCCACGAAGAGCGCGACGATGACGACGATGAGGGCGGCCACGTGGAGATTTTTGACGAGGTAGTCGACGAAGGCAGTGGCCTCTTCGATGATCAGTTCGAGCGGTGACGTCGTCCCCGCCCCGGAGTAGACGAGATACGTCAGTGCCGTGTTGAAGACGGCGGCACCGGACGCCGAATAGAAGACGAACCGTCGAGCGTCCATCTCCGCGAGGCCGGCCGGAATCGAGATGAGCGCACGGAAGAGCGGGAGCATTCGACCCCAGAAGACCGACGATTCGCCGTATCGGTGGAAAACCCGTTGACTCCTGTCGAGACTGCTCTCCGAGACGTGGACGGCGTGACCGTACCGTTCGAGCACCTCGCGGCCGTGAATCCCGAAGACGTAGTACGCGAGGGCGCTCCCGAGCGTCGCGCCGACGGTGGTGTCGACGACGAAGAGCGCGAACGTGACCGGCCCGTGAACCAGTTGCGTCGCCGCGAACGGGACGACGAGTTCGCTCGGCGCGAAATGGAGGATGAACGACGTTTCGAGGACCATATAGAGGAACACGGCGAAGAACCCGTACTCGCGGACGAAGTGGAGAACGATCTGCGCGAGCCAGCCAAACATGTATAACGCCTCACCACCGGCTGTTATCGTTCTTCTGTTCGCTAACGCCGGTCTGTCCGGTCTGTAGAACGGTCTGTCGACCGGAACAGTCGACGAAGAAGGGTTATAGTCTTCGGAGGGGTAGTCTAACCACCCCGCGGAAGAATCGGTCTCGAAACAAGAGATGCTGTCGCCCACGACAGTGTCGTTCGCGTGCCAGCGCTGTTTCATCGCAACCGATTCTCTCCGTGTGGTGCTTTTCAACTCGTGCGAGCGGTGGCGACGACGCGCTCGGTGAGACAGTTACCGCCACGTCGTCACCGTGAGCACGACGAGCGCAACGAATTCACACACCCTGAGGAGCGTCATCGCCCCCTGCGCCTGCGGCGGGACCGACGCGACCCAGACGCGAAGCGTCGGCTCGAAGAAATAAAAGTAGAGAGCGAACACGTTCTCGACGAAGAGGAACACGGCGAACGTCAGGAGTCCCAGGGCGTGTGCCGATCGGAGAGTGACGAAGTTTCGGACCCAGACGTAGAGGAGACTCGCGAGCAGGAGCACGTTCCCGACGATCGAAACACGGGCGATGTCGACCCAGAGGGTCATCGCGCCATCCCGATCCGGTGATCGTTAATCCCTCCCTTGGTCCTGCGACTGCTCACTCGACACTCGGCTTCCACCGTCGATCTCACCGGGGTCGAAGTTATAGCTCCTCTAAGTGATCGAAGATCGTCTCGACCGTCTCCCAGTAGTCTTGAACTCGATCGGTGGGCAGATACACTGCGCCGTACGTGTCGCCGCTGTTCTCGACGATATCGTTTTCGCCCAAGACCGTGAGGTGGTGTTGGACCGTCTTGTAGTCCAGATCGAGGTCGTTCGCCAACTGGTTGGTGTTTCGCGGTCGCTTGTCGACTGCACGAAGAATTCGAGCCCGATTCGACCCGCCTCGCGTTCCGGTGAAGACGTACCAGAGCACCGCCTCCATCTCTTATCGCACCATGAACCGGTTGTAGAATACACGTAGGACGGTGCCAGGCACGAGTGTATGCCACGGGAAGTGTCGTCGTCTGATGGTCATCGTTCGGTCTTGCAAGTACGAAAGATCTCACACTGACTAGTAAGGTACCAACTCGACGGTAGTGTCGCCAGCGGTCAGTCATAATCGGGTTTGTTCGGTAAGTGTGCGGTCCGAGGAAGATCCGTCGACGTACGAGAGCGTGCGTCGAATGTGTGTTGGTGGGGGGTTCTGTCGTTACGAGGTAGGGACCGTCAGATGGCCGAGATCAGCAGTCGTAAAGCGTGATCTTGGCCTTGTCGACGACCGGCTTCTTGTTCTTCGTGTACGGACCGTCGGCGTCTCCCTTCGACGTGAGGAAGTCGTAGGTCCCGTTGTCGTTCGAGTCGTAGTGGGGCATGGCGATCAGCGTCGTGTCCGAGTCGAGTTTGTCCATGTCGTAGTTGCCGCCGGGGACGCCGTCGTAGAGGTCGACGCTGATACACTCGTGGGTACCCGCGTCGAGCTTGTCCGAGACGCCGATGACGCTGTCGAACACCTTGCCGTCGAGGAGACTCGAATCGTGGATCGCGACGAATCCGCCGTCCGAGAGTTCAGCTTTCTTGACCACGACGGACGTCCCGTCGGAGCGCTGGTTGTCGAACCAGACCTTCGCCATGTCCGTCATCTTGTGGCAGGACTTGACGGTGATCTGCGCCGAGTCGACGACCGGCTTCTTGTCTTTGGTATACGGGCCGTCGGCTTTGCCGCCACTGGAGACGAAGTCGTAGTTCTCGTTGCCGTTGGTGTCGAGGTGCGGCATGGCGATCAGCGACTGGTCGTTCTTCAACATCATGCCGTCGGAGAAGTTCCGGCCGTCCACGTTGAACAGCGTCACCGAGACGTTCTCGTGGGTACCGGCGTCGAGGTAGTCGGAGACACCGATGACGCTCTTCAGTACCTTCCCGTCGTTGAGGCTCGCATCGTGGATCGCGACGAACCCACCGTCGGACATCGTGACGGAGTCGACCATGAGGGTCTTTCCGTTCGACGTCTGGTCTCCGAACGTGACCGACGCCATCGGCTGGTCCGAGATGGAAATCTGTGCCGAGTCGACGACCGGCTTCTTGTCGCTGGTGTACGGGCCATCGGCCTTCCCGCCCGAAGAGACGAAGTCGTAGTTCTCGTTACCGTTAGTGTCGAGGTGCGGCATGGCGATCAGCGACTGGTCGTTCTTCAGCTTCATGCCATCGGAGAAGTCCTGGCCGTCGACGTCGAACAGTTTGACGCCCACGTCGGTGTGCGTTCCCGCGTCGAGATAGTCGGAGACGCCGATGACGCTCTTCAGCACCTCGCCGTTGTTGAGGCTCGAATCGTGGATCGCGACGAACCCGCCTTTCGGCATCGTCACCGACTTGACGGTGACCGTTTTGCCGCTCGTCTTCTGATCGTCGAAGGTGACGGTTGCGGTTCCCTCCTTCGCCAACGCCGTGCCACCGAGCGTTGCCGCTGCACCCGTCGCCGCCGCGACAGAGAGGAACCGACGCCGCGACGTGCCAAATCCGAGCGTCTTGATTTTGTGTGCGCTTCCTGCGGTTTCCTGCGGTGAACGTTTCTCGTCCATGATGGGGGAGCGCCGCCCGAAGGCGACTGTTTAGTCAGACATCAGGTCGAAGGATATTCATTTTGGCAATTGTCACCCAATTCACACCCAAATTTGTCCGGAAACCCTCCGTAATAGCCAAATTTCCACAAATAATAAACATTGGGCGGGAAAGTACTGATTATCTCATAAATCGAGACGGATTCAATGGACACTCCGTTACGGGGACTGAAATCCACTGAACGTCTACATTTTCGTCGAGGCTGACCGATCGAAATCGACATCGTCGGACCTAGTATCCAATGGTCGGACTACGAATCTGCTGGGGCGGATCGGATTCGATTCGACGAGTGTACTATGACGAACGTTCGCATACCGCTCGGCAAGAGGGCTCATACTGTTACGATCTCAAATATATAAAATTTTCGGAATATTCATCTGTAACCACTAGAACAATCAACCGATGTTCGACGACGACGGACTCCCTCGACGCAAGTTTCTGGCACTGGGCGGCGGACTCTCGGGTGCGGCACTCCTCACGGGCTATGCGACCGCGACGAATCCGTCCGCGGTTGGTCGACGAAGCGGCCGACACGAAGGCGATCACGGACCGAAGCACCCGTCCGGTCGTGGACGTTCGTCCAACGGGATTCACCTCTCGTTCATTGGGCGCTACGCGACCGGGCTATTCGACAGAGGCGGTGCGGAAATCGTCACGTACGACCCCAAACTGAAGCGCGCGTTCTCCAGCAACGCCGAACCGTCGACGATCGACGCCGTCGATCTGAGCGACCCCTCGAACCCGAAGAAGGTCGGTACGATCGACCTCTCCGACGCGTGGTCCGGTGTCGGAGACGCCACCAGCGTCGACGTCCACGACGGCATCGTCGCTGCCACGGCGCTGGCCGACGACGAGACGAAGCCCGGAAAATTATTCTTCTACGACGCCCGAACGCTGAAATCGCTCTCGACGGCGACCGTCGGCGTGGGACCGGACATGGTAACGTTCACGCCCGATGGCCGGAAGGTCCTGACTGCAGACGAGGCTGAACCGAACGACAGTTACACCATCGATCCGCCCGGCTCGGTCAGCGTCGTTTCGGTCCACGGCCGCTGTCGCAACCCGACCGTCGAGACCGCTGGGTTCACCGCTTACGATGGGAAAGAAGACGAACTCCGCGCGAAGGGCGTCCGCATTTTCGGGCCGAACGCCAGCGCCTCGCAGGACTTCGAACCGGAGTACATCACCGTCTCCGAGGACTCGAAAACCGCGTGGGTCACGCTTCAGGAGAACAACGCGCTCGCCGTCGTCGACGTTCCGAGCGCGACCGTGACCGACATCCTCCCGCTGGGCTACAAAGACCACATGATTCCGGGTAACGAACTCGACGCCAGCAACGAGGACGGCGGGATCAACATCCGAAACTGGCCTGTCCACGGCATGTACCAACCCGACGGGATCGCCTCCTACCAGGTCGACGGCGAGACCTACCTCGTCACCGCGAACGAAGGCGACGCCCGCGACTACGACGGTTTCTCGGAGGAAGTCTCCCTCGAGGATCTCGAACTCGACCCGGACGGGTTCGACTTCGACCAGATCGCCGGGATCGACAGCGTCGAGGAGCTACAGAAGCCGAAGAACCTCGGATCGCTCCACGTGACGAACCAACTCGGCGACGTCGACGGCGACGGCAAGTTCGAGAAGATCTACGTCTTCGGCGGCCGGTCCTTCTCGATCTGGAACGCGGAGGGACGACAGGTGTACGACAGCGGCAGCGAGTTCGCGCGTATCATCGCGCGACAGTACCCCGAGCACTTCAACACGAACAACCACAAGAACGATCCGGACGGTCGAAGCGACAACAAGGGCTCCGAACCCGAAGGCGTCGACGTCGGCGTCGTCGGCGGTCGCACGTACGCGTTCATCGGACTAGAGCGGATGGGCGGCGTCGTGGTCTACGACGTCTCCGACCCGCAGAACGCCGAGTTCGTCCAGTACCTCAACGATCGGGACTTCAGTATCGACGTCGGCGATCAGATCGACGACGGAAACCTTCCGGCCAGCGCCGCGGGCGACCTCGGACCGGAGGGCGTCAAATTCGTGTCTGCGGCGGACAGCCCCGTCGACACACCGCTCGTCCTCACCGGCAACGAGATCAGCGGGACGCTCGCCGTCCACCGCGTCGACTTCCTCTGAGTTGCCGACCCCCTCCGGGCGGCAATCTCGTAGCAGATTCCGAACCGGACTCCGACGAACGACACGTCGCCCTCGTTGGAGAACGCGCTCGCCACGTTCGAACCGGGCGAGGCGACTCTCGCCGCTGTCGATGTCGCGGACGCTGATGTCGCGGACGTCGCGGATACCGCCGGTGTCGACGACACTCCGCTCGACGCCCCGTCCGCGCTCGACGCCGTCGCCGAGTACGCCACACACCACGAGCGGCTTCAGAGCACTCAGACGCCGAGTTCGTCGGCCAACTCGTGGATCGTCTCGACGGTCAAGTCCGGTTGGCCGTCGAACGGTTCCCACGGTTGCGACTTTCGGTCGATCCACACGCCCTGCATCCCGGCGTGCATCGCCCCCTGTACGTCCCACCAGCCAGCGGCGACGTGTGCGACCTCGTCGATCGGCGTCCCCGTTCGAGCAGCGCCGTGACGGTAAATCTCTGCGTCGGGTTTGAACGTCTCCACTTCGTCGGCACTGATCGTGTCTTCGACGAGACCGCCGATGTCGGCGTGCTCGACCAGCGAGTCGAGCATCTCGGGGTTCCCGTTGGAGACGACATAACAGTCGTAACCACCGTCGCGGAGTCGTTCGATCCCCTCGCGTACGTCGTCGAACACGTCGAGTTCGTGGTAGACACTGAGGATTTCGTCACGCTCGTCCTCGGTGACGTCGAGGTCGTGGGCGTCAAGCGCGTACTGCAAGCCGTCACGGTTCATCTCGTAAAACGGCTTGTAGGCGTCGATGTGGTTGCTGACGATCGAATATTCGAGCGAGCGCGTCCGCCAGAGCGACGAAACCGACGCCGGATCGTCGGTGTATTCGCCGAGCGCCCGTTCGGCGGCGTCGACGTCGACGAGCGTGCTGTAGGAGTCGAACGTGACCGTTGTGACCCGGTCGGCATCGAAGGACATTGTCGTATCACCGTTACGCACCGATGGCAGTTAACGCTCCGTGCCTCGGTCAGCGAGGGACGGCAACAGGGTCTCGCGATCGGACTTCATCTCAATCCATCGCTGACGGCAATCAACACGATCATATCAATCGATTGAGCAATGTTCCTCTGTGAACGGACGCGAACCGTTGAGTGATCGTGCGGCCGCAGCGCTGCTGCTGCTGCTACTCCTCGCCGGGCTACTGCTTCTGTTCTCTGCGGTTTCGATCGACGGCGGTCGGAACCGACAGCGACATTTCGTCGCCGGGGTCCTACTCGTGTTCATCGTGCTGAGCATCGCTTACAGTCGCTGGGGCTGATACCTCACCCGGACCAGTCGAGAATCAGTTAACGTCCGCTGCCGCTCAGTCGCCCATCACCGCGACGGTACGTGTTCGCACTCAAAGGCGCGAACGGCTACTGTCGCTCAGTCGTCAGCAGCGGTCGGTGTCGTCCCTCTCGAATCCGACGGCGGGAGGTAGATCGCCAGAGCGAGCGCCGCGAGGCCGACGACGAACGAGACCGTGAAAATCGTCGTCAACCCGTCGGTCAACGCGCCAGCGATTCCGGCCGAGAGCGCGTTCGATTGGAGCAGCACGCGCTGAAGGTCGCCGAGGTTCGACACGCCGGACACGGCCGCCAGTTTGTCACTGATGACCGCGTTCATGATCACACCGAGGACGGCGACGCCCGCCGTCCCGCCGAGGTTGCGAAAGAACTGCTGCGAGGAGGTCGCCAGCCCCATCTGTCGCGTCCCGAGGTGGTTCTGAATCGCCGTCAGCAACGGCGGCGTCAGCGCGCCCATCCCGACTCCCATGACGAACGCGTTCGCGAGGATGGCGAGCAGCGGCGTCCCGGTCGACCAGAACGCGGCGAGACCGAAACTCACCGTCAGCACCCCCGTCCCGAGTTTGATCAGACCGCGTTCGCCCACCCGGTTGACCAGACGACCGGAGACGAAACTCGTCCCCGACCACCCGATGGAGAGCGGGAAGACGGCGAGTGCGGCGCTTCCGGCGCTCCCCTGAATGCTTTGGACGAACAGCGGGACGTAAGTCAGCGCCGCGAACACCACGAAACTGCTGAGGAAGCCGATGGTGTTGGTGACGACGAAGACGACGTCGTCGAACAGCGATAGCGGGAGGATCGGAACCCGTGCCCGCTGCTCGACGCGCACGAAGGCGGCGATGAAGACGACGCCGACGGCGAGCGAACCGAGGGCTTCGGCCGTCGAGTTTTCGAGGAGTTGAAGACCGACCAGCGCCGCGCCGACGCCGAGTGACAACGTCGCCGCACCCCAGTAGTCGACGTGGGGTTCGACGTCGCCCGTCGTCTCGTCCAGCGACCGAGCGATCATCGCGACGGCGGCGATGCCGACGGGGACGCTCAGGTAGAAGACGGCGCGCCAGTCGAGCGCCGAGACGATGAAGTAGCCGAGCGGCGGGCCGACGACGCTCGAGATTCCCCAGACGGCGCTCCCGTATCCGATGGCTCGTCCCCGCTCCTCGGGCGGATAGATCACGCCGAGAATCGTGTAGGGGATGGCGTACATCGCACCCGCACCGATCCCCTGCAACGCCCGGAAGGCGATGAGTTGGGTCATCGACTGCGAGGCGCCGGCGAGTCCGCTCCCGACGACGAAGACGGCGACGCCAGCGAAGAACAGACGCTTGCGACCGTAGATATCCGCGAGTCGACCGAACAGCGGCATGCTGATCGCGGCGAACAGCATGTACGCGGCGAACACCCACGAGTAGAGCGAGAGTCCGCCGATCTTGGCGACGACGGTGGGCATCGCCGTGCTGACGATGGTACCGTCGATGCCCGCGAGGAAGATTCCCAGCATCACCCCGAGCGTGACGAGCCGCCGATTCGACGTCGGTCGATCCATGTTCCATCGTAGACGACCGCGGGTAAAGGGGTTGACTCCGCGGGTAAAGGGGTTGACTCCGCGCGCGTCGTGTCGGGGGGAAACGTCTGACGCATGCCTGACTGACGTTTATACGGATGAGGAGCGACAGTGAGCGTATGAGACAATGGCCGACCAGAGAGAGACGACTACCGGCCATCCATCGGGAGGTGGCGTAATGGGTGAGCAGTCGCTTCAGATCGAGCTCCTCGTCGCCGACGGCACCGATGACTGGCCGCGGGTCGAGCAGCGATCACGGATCGACGTCTCGGTGAACGGTCACATGTATCCGACTGCGAAACTCGAAGACGGTCGGTACATCGCCTGGTGGTTCGATACAGCCGCACCCGAGCCGAGCGACCCGGCGACGACCGAGTGGGTCGCCGCACCGACGCGGTTCCTCGCGGCGGCGACGCTCGGCGAACTCTGGGAGAACCCCGCGTCCTTCGACTCGCTCACTGCGTCTCGACGCGCGAACACCGCTTCGCAAGACTATTCGTGATCCGTTCTCGGCGCTGCCGGTAAGCGATCCATCGGAATCGGAGCCACGGCCCGATCAGTGGATCGTCGCGGGTGAGGAGTTAACTGACGCCGCGCCGAGATGAATCTATGGCGGACGTCCATCCACAGGTACAGGCACTACTCGACGACATCGAAGCCCGCGGAATGCCACCGACGCAGGGGCTGTCGGTCGAGACCGCCCGCGAACTCAACGCCGCGCTGTTCACACCGACCGATGTCGAGGAAGTCGCAGACGTGATCGACCTTCGGATTCCGGGGTCAGCCGACGAAGACGATGTCGAGATTCCTGTCCGACTGTATCGACCGGACGGTGATCGACCCTACCCGATGCTGGTCTACCTCCACGGGGGCGGGTGGACCGTGGGGTCGATCGAGTCCTACGACGGTGTCTGTCGCGCCCTCGCGAACCGTGCCGAGTGTGCGGTGCTCTCGGTCGACTATCGACTCGCGCCCGAACACCCCTTCCCCGCCGCGCCGGAGGACTGCTACGCGGCCGTCGAGTGGGTGGCCGAGCACGCCGAGCGACTCCACGTCGATCCGGATCGAATCGCCGTCGGTGGTGACAGCGCGGGCGGAAACCTCACCGCGGCGGTGACGCTGATGATACGGGACCGCGACGGCCCCGAACTCGCCCATCAGGTGTTGATCTATCCGGCGGTGAACCCGCCCGAATTGCGTTCGTTCCCCTCCTACGACGAGAACGGCGAAGGCTACCTGCTAGAGATGGAGGGAATCGACTGGTACTACGACAAGTACCTCGCCCGCGAGACCGACCACCGAAACGAGTACGCCTTCCCGCTGCTGGCGAGCGACCTTCGAGAGCTCCCATCGGCGACGGTCGTGACGGCCGGATTCGACCCACTCCGCGACGAGGGAACGGCGTACGCGGAGGCGTTGACCGACGCTGGTATCGGGGTCGAACACCACCAGTACGACGACGCGATTCACGGGTTCGTCAGTTTCTACGAACGACTGGACCGCGCGAACGACGCTATCGACGCTATCGGCGCGGACCTTCGAGACGCCTTCGGGGAGTGAACATCCAACAGTCTGACGGCGGACGGTCTGCCTCCGTCGAACTCGAATGACTGTCAGAACGAGAGGTGCGACGTCGAACTCGGGCCGTCGTCGTCGTCGCCTTCGATTCCGCCGTCGTGGAGATATGTACACTCGTCGTCGGTGAGATAGACGACACCGTCGTCGACTTCGACGTCGACGGAGACGAGCGTCGACCCGGCCGCCTTCCCGTTGTCACAGTGGCCCGAGCAGGCGTCGAACATCGAGCCGTGCTTCGGACAGATGACCTCTCCGTCGCGCATCGCCGCGCCGAATCCGCGGTCGAGTCGCTGGTCGGTCTCGTGTTGGCAGAAGTTCTTCCACGCCGAGACACAGTCGTCGCCCCGGACGAGGATCGCTTCCTCCTCGTCGCCGTCGGATTCGCGGATCGTGAACAATACCGACCCGTGTTCGGGGATCTCGTCGACTGCGCTGATACGCATACGAACGCCCATACGAGCGTCTCGGTCGGTGGCGTGATAATTCATCCTCCGACGCGTGCGAGCGGGGAAGCTCGCCGCATTTCATAATAAACGACCACCAAAAATAATAAGTCATATGTTATCTAGTAACATTGTATGAGTATCGGTTCGAGTGAAGAGATCGCGTTTCAGATGACTATCGAGGAAGAGCCGCCCGAATCGACCGACCCGAGTCGAGGGTTGCTCCCGGACAGCCTGCGATCCAACATCCACACCCTGCACGGACTGTACGGGGCGGTTCAGTTGAAGATGCAGGAGGATTCGGAATTTCTCGAACGGGTCGAGACGTACCTCGGCTGGGTCGAGAGCGAAGTCACCGAAACCGGACATCTCGCGCCGGCCGTTGCGAACCGAATTCGAGAGCGTTTCACGGCGGACCTCGAAACGAAGGGCGTCATCGAGCAGGTGCGTACCGACATCGATTACTTCGCCCGTGGAGGTGACTTCCCGATCCACCTCGTCACCGTCAGTCGCGAGAACCCGACCGACTTGCTCGCGACCGGACTCGCGCCGTTGGCCATCGTCGGACTCACTATCGCCAACGGGACGACCATCGCTCACGAGCGCGTCGACGGGCGACGAAAGTACAGACTCCGGCACAGCGACGACGGGGAGACGGACGCGATCCCTGCCGTCGCCATCGAGACCGGACTCACGAAGGCCGGACTCTGAGCGGCGACGGTGGCCCCTCGGTTCGGTCGCTTCTCTCGGCGCGGCTCACGAGCGCCGTAACCGGCATCACCCGGGTCAAAACGGTCAGGAGCTTTATGCGCGAATCGGGTCTATCGAGAGGTAGATGGCTGAGAGCAAACCGGTCGTAATCGCGGCGTTGGTCGCGAACGTTGCAATCGCGGTCGTGAAATTCATCGGGTTCCTGCTGACCGGGAGCGCGTCGATGCTCTCGGAGACGTATCACTCGGCCTCCGATACGGGCAACCAGATCTTCCTCCTGTTCGGTATCCGATACAGCAAGAAACAACCGGATCGCGACCACCCCTTCGGCTACGGGAAAGCGCAGTTCTTCTACAGTTTCCTCGTTTCGATCCTCCTCTTCGGCATCGCCGGGTGGGAGAGCCTGCGCGAGGGGTACACCAAACTGATGCACGGCGCGTCACACGAGGCGGCGGGCGCGATCCACATCTTCGGACTCACGTTCGATCCGCACCTCCCGTTCCCTCCGATCTACGTCAACTACGTGGTGTTGATCGCGGCGATCCTCTTCGAGTCCTACTCGTTCAAGAAGGCCTACACCGAACTCGGCAACCAGATCGAAGAACACGACTGGAGCGGCTACGTCGAGGCGTTCCGAAAGACGAGCGACGTGACGACGCTCACTTCGTTCACCGAAGACAGCATCGCCGTCATCGGTGCCGGACTGGCACTGCTCGGGAACTTCCTCAAACACGCCACAGGTAACGAGTTCTACGACGCGGGGGCGGCGTTCCTGATCGGACTCCTCCTGATGACGCTGGCGGTCGCGCTGGCGTGGGAGAACAAGCGGCTCCTCCTCGGCGAGAGTCTTCCGCTCGACGAAGAACAGCAACTCCACGATCTCGTTGCGTCCTACGAGGGCGTGACCGACATCAAGGAGTTCCGAACCGTCTACTTCGGTCCCGAACGCGTCCTCGTCACCGCCCACGTCGACTTCGAGGACGACCTCGACGCGCCTGCGATCGACCACCTCATCGACAACATCGAGTCGGCGATGTACGATTCGAACATCGGCGTCTGGGACGTGATCATCGAACCGGAAGAGATCGCCGCCTGAACGAGTCGCTGACGACTCGTCCGTATTCCGTTTACGACACGTTCGGCGTGTCGACGTGAGATAGGTAGGCCGTGAGGTCGGTCGTCGTGAGCATCCCGATGAGTCCCTCCTGCTCGTCGGCGACCGGGACGTGGTGGAACTGGTGCTCGAGCATCGTGTCCGCGACATCGCGGATCGACTCGTTCGCCGTGGTCGTGATGACCTCGGTAGTCATGTACGAGTCGACGATCATCTCCGACGCCGATTCGCCGTCCGCAGCCAGGCGGACGAAGTCGGTCGCCGTGAGAATCCCTTGGAGTATCCCCGCGTCGTCGACGACGACGACGGACCCGATTCCGTTGTCTCGCATCGTCGCGGCCGCGGCTTCGAGCGACGTACCGAGCGTGACCGTGTGGACGGGACTGGACATGAGACGCCCGACGAAAATATCAGACATGTATTGCTAGTAGGACGAGTGGCGAAAAAAGAGTTGGCATCACGGACAGACGTGCGCATTTCATCCGATCAACGCTACCGAATGAAACACCTGTGAACTTCTTGACTCCGGCGGTTCTGACCACCTCGTCGGCATCCAAGACGGTCGGAGCGAGGGCCATCTGATCCGGGACTCACAGCCCAACGAGTTGGATCCCGAAGTAGGCGAGCGCGCTCGTTACGAGGAGAGCGAGCAGGACGATTCCGATCGGGGTCAGCCCGGTCGTGCGCATTCGTTCGAGTCGGATGTCGAACCCGAGTCCGGCGAAGGCGACGAGGAAGAGCCAGTCGGAGATGCGTCCGACCAGATCGAGCGAGGCTGGACCGAGAATCCCCGCGTTGGCGACGGCGGCCACGACGAGGAAGCCGACGAGGAACTTCGGAAACTCGGTCCACATTTGCCCGAGTTCGATACCCTCGTCGGCGGCGTCACCGTAGATTACCGAATAGACGACGGCGACGACGCCGATCAGCGTGTTTCGGACGAGTTTCGTCAACGTCGCCCAGCGACCGGCGACGGAGCCGTAGGCGAATCCGGCCGCCGTGACCGGGCCGGTCGAGAACATGCTGAGACCGGCCCAGACACCGAACGCTCGCTGGGAGAGTCCCAGGAAGTGACCCACGATCGGAAAGACGACGAGTGTGACGGCGTCGAACAACAGGACCGTCCCGGCGGCGTAGGCGACGTCCGACTCGTCGGCGTCGACGACACCGGCCGCGGCGGCGACCGCGGAGACGCCGCAGATGCTCGATCCCGCCGCGAGCAACGAGGCGGTCTGCCGTCGGACACCGATCCCGCGGGCGGCCAGCGTGACGAAGACGAGTCCGAACGCGACGATGCCGAGGACGAGCAGTACGATCGTCGGACCCGCATTGACGATCGCCGAGAGCGAGAGACTCGCGCCGAGGAGCACGATTCCTGTCTCTAGTAAGAGACCGTGCATGTCGATTCCCGACTGTATCGTCGCCGGGATATCGACCAGGTTCCCGACGACGGCACCCGTGAGGATCGCCAAGACGAGTGCGTTCAGTCCGGGGACGAACCCCGCGACGACGTGCGAACCGAGCGCCACGGCGACCAACATCGCGAGACCGGGGACGTAGGTCCAACCCCACGATCGCGCCGATTCGGTGACCGTCACGCTAGTTGCCAGCCGAACACTGCCAGAACGACCACCCACGCGAGTACCGTCGCTCGCCATCCGGTGTCGAGCGACCGCCACCATTCCATCACCGTCGAAGCGACCGAGCCGCGGTCAATCTCCGTCGACATTCTCGGCGAAAAATTCGCGAGTTCGCTACTTAGATGTGTCGTAATTCGGGGGAGTTCTTGCCGCTATTGGTGACGACGAGGCGTTACGAGCACCGCCATACCCGATCGAAAACTGGGTGTCCGTGTGTCGGTCGCTCTCGAACAAACGAAGAATCGCGAGCGAGTCGCGAGCGGTTCGTACTGGCTATGTCTCACGCAGTAATGTGGCAACATATTCCTCAAAATGTGACGGTGGACAGACGATTGTCGACGACGACGGAGTCGATTCGCCGGTCGATGCGGACGGGTCGCGTCTACGAGGCGAGCGTCGTTCCGATCACGCACCGGCGTCGACCGGCTCTACGAGATCCGGCGCGTCGTTCGCGGGGCTGTTCACGCGCGTCGACACCGGATACGTGCGCATCTCGTCGGCGGGATACGGGTCGAGGAGCGCGGCCGCCTCGTCGGGGTCGCCGGTCAGCCACGTCTCCTCTTCTTCGGGTGCGAGGACGACGGCCATCCGGTCGTGGAGGTCGGAGACGAGGCTGTTCGGTTCCGTCGTGACGACGGTGAACGTCTCGACGACCGTCTCACCCGCGGCGTCGGCGCCGCTGACGCCGAAATCGCCGAGCGCCGACTGTTTCTGTGGCGGCGTCCACCGCTCCCAGAGCCCGGCCATGGCGAACGGACGGTCGTCGGCGAGAGCGACGCGATACGGTTGTTTTCCGTCGCCGGTGTCGAGCCACTCGTAGAAGCCGTCGGCCGGAACGAGACAGCGGCGGCGTTCGAACGGTTCGCGGAAACTCCGCTTCTCGCGGACGGTCTCTGCGCGTGCGTTGATGAATCCGCCGTCGGACTTCTGCTCGGCCCACTGCGGGATCAGCCCCCATTCGAAGAACTGCATCGTTCCGCGGTCGTCGTCGGTGACGACCGGAAGTTGCTGACCCGGCGCACAGTTGTAGCGCCGTTCGAGCGGCCGTTCCGGTTCGGCGTCGAATCGCTCGACGAGGGTCGACTGCGGGGCGAAGAGGGAGTATCGACCACACATGTGTCGTAAGAGGGTCGCCAGCGGTATAACCGTCTTCGTCGAGCGAATCGAAGCCGAGCACGATGACGGACACGACCGCGCGGACGAAGAGACGGATTTACGGTCGCCGACCGCCGCGGTAGTGACGTGCGAATCGAGAACAGTTTCATCCCGGTCCGCGGCGTCGGCGAGAAGACCGAGCGCCGACTCTGGGAACACGGTATCACGCACTGGGAGGACTTCGACGGGTCGGTCGTCGGCGAGACGACCGCCGAACGCATTCACGCGTTCATCGACGAGGCGACGGGTCGACTCGACGACGGCGACGCGCGCTACTTCGGCCAGACGTTCCCGAGCGGCGAGCGCTGGCGACTGTACGAGAACTTCCGGGAGAACGCCTGCTTCTTCGACATCGAGACGACGGGGCTCGACTCTGCGCGCCACGACGTGACGACGGTGAGTTTCCACCGCGGCGACGAGACGACGACGCTCGTCCGCGGCGACGACCTCGCGACCCAGACGCTTCAGCGGGAGTTCGACGCCGCCGACCTGATCGTGACGTTCAACGGGAAACGCTTCGACGTGCCGTTCCTCGAAGACGCCTTCGGCATCGACGCCGACGTCCCCCACGTCGACCTCATGTACCCGTGCCGACGACTGGGGCTGACGGGCGGTCTGAAGCGGATCGAGAAAGACGTCGGTATCGAGCGAGACCGCCCGGACCTCTCGGGGTTCGACGCGGTCCGCCTCTGGAAGCGATACGAGCGTCAGGGTGACGACGACGCTCTCGATACGCTCGTCTCCTACAACCGCGAGGACACGGTCAACCTCCGGACACTGATGGACCACGTCTCCGGCGCGCTCCACGACGACGCCTTCGGAACCCTCGACGTCGAGACTACGTGACCCTTTTAGTCTCGCAGGGAAACACCGCCCTATGACCGACGAACCGGACGACGAGTCCGCGGACCACGAAGCGACGAATCACGACGACACCGTCCCCCACGTCGAACTAGGTCTCTACCAACTGACGGTGAAAGTTTCGGGGCAGTCGAGCGACGACCTCACCGACGTCGAGGACTCGGCGAAGCGACTGCTAAACTACCTGGTCGAGAAGGCCGAAACGCTCGAAGAAGCACCCGACAACCGCGGTCTCGGTTGACTGATCTGACGACGACGCTGATTTTAGGCAACCCTAAAAACTCAAGGTCACGGGGCCATACCCTCGGCTATGAACTACACGTTCGACGACGTCGCCGTCGTCATGGGGACATACGACGAGGAGGAGGCGGTGGGTTCCGTCCTCTCGGACGTCGAGGCGGCGACCGACGGGCGGGCGGCAGTCGTCTGCGTGGACGGTTCGAGCGACCGCACGCCCGAGATCGCCCGCGACCACGGCGCGCGCGTCGTCCGTCAGCGACCGCAGGGCTACGGCGTCGCCGTCCGCGAAGCCGTGCTCACGCCGGATCGGCCCATCGTCGTCACGACCGACTGCGACGACACCTATCCGATGGAGGCGTTGCCGGAGTTTCTCGCCGCGATCAACGACGGTCACGACGTGGTCAGCGGCGACCGCCTCTACTGGGGGGCCGACGCCATGCCCGAGTTGAACCGACGCGGGAACGTCGCGTTCGCGCTGCTCGCGACGGCGTTGATCGGTCGGCGCGTCCACGACACGACGACGGGGATGCGCGCCTATCGGCGCGAACTGCTCCACGAGATCGAGTGGACCGAGAACATCGGGCTGTCGGCGGAGTTGCTCCTCCGTCCGCTCCTGCGCGGATATCGCGTCCGTGAGATACCCATCGACTACCGCGAACGCGCCGGGCAGACGAAACTCGATCCGCTCACCGGCGGAGCCGCAATCGCCAAGTCGATCCTCAAGGTGTGCCGGGAGGAGCGGCGGCGAGCGAAAGAGTCCGAGTCCACGAACTCCCGATCGACCCCGTCGACGACCGGGCAACCGCGGTCGACGCGGTCGGGAACGGTGCGACGAGAACAGGAGGCCGAGTAGGTCTCTCAGCAGATCGGCTTCGGATCGAGACCGAGCCCCGCGAGCGCGTCGACGTAGTCGTCGTACGCGACGCGAATCACGTAGTCGGCAGCACCCTGCGCTCGCGTCCACGCTTCCTCACTTGTGCACCGTTCGTCTAGCAGTTCGAGCCCCCGGTCGAGTTCGGCCTCCGTCTCGGATTTCAGTTCGCGGAAGAGGTCCGCCCGCTTCTCGTCGGCTTCGTTGACGAAGAAGCCGATAATCTGCGTGTGGGTTCGCATCGTCACCAACCCACGACCGACGAGTCCGGCGGCGACGCGGGCGATGGTGTCCTCACGACCTCGGAGGTACATGTGCATCGGCCCGCCGTCGATCGGTTCGTACGCCGCGTCGCCGAGCGCGGCCAGGACGCGCTCGTAGTGGTCGTCTTCCTGTTCGGCGACGGCCGCGAACGCCTCGCGTGCGTCGCCGTCGTCCTCGGAGTCGGCCCAGGATCGGAACGTCTCGCGTGCGGCGTACTCACTGTTGGCCGCTGCCCGGAGGACTGCCGGGCGTTCGAGCGTCGCGTCGGTCACCGCGACCAGGAGCTTGTTCGATCCGAGTCGGTCGAGTTCCGTCCGATTTTCGGACTCGACGGCTTCGCGGAAATCGGCGGCGTTCATGAAGCGTTCGACGCTCGCAAAGCGTTTCAAGATACCTCCGCATCTCATACTCTCCCCTTCGTTCCCGCTACGGTCTCGTTCGAGGGACAGTTGATACCGGCGGACCCGCAATTTTTGCCGACAGATGCCGTATCTCTCTCCATGTCCGAATCACGATCCACGGATACGACCATCTCGCCCGACGATCTCTACGAGCGGCTTCAACGCGGTGACGCCGTCTCGATCGTCGACGTTCGGAACCGCGACGAGTTCGACGCGTGGCACGTCACCGGCGAGAACGTGACGGCGACACAGATTCCGTACAACAAGTTCATCGCAGCGGGTGCGACAGGTACCGTCGACGCCCTCGCTCGGGAGTCGTTTCCGGACGGACTCGGGGACGAGACGGGACCGATCGTCGCCGTCTGCGCGATCGGTAAATCGAGCGCCCACGTCGCCGAGTTGCTGCGCGAAGTCGACATCGACACGGTGAATTTGGCCGAGGGGATGGAAGGCTGGGCGCGGGTGTACGTCGCCGTCGACGTCCCCGCCGCCGAAGCGACCGTACGCCAGTACCAACGTCCGTCGAGTGGGTGCCTCTCCTATCTCGTCGTCAACGATGGCGAGGCGGCCGTGATCGACCCGCTCCGGACGTTCGCCGAGCGATACGTCACGGACGCCCGCGAGTCAGGTGCCGAACTGCGATACGCGGTCGACACACACGTCCACGCCGATCACGTGAGTGGCGTCCGCGCGGTCGGAGCGGAAAGCGGCGCGACGGTCGTGATGCCCGAAGGTGCTGACGCGCGCGGTCTCGACTTCGGCGACGAACTCGACGTTCACACCGTCGGTGACGGCGAGGAACTCCCCCTCGGCGACGTGACGCTGACTGCCGTGGCGACGCCGGGGCACACGACCGAGATGACTTCCTACCGGCTCGGAGACCTGCTGTTCACCGGCGATACCCTCTTCGTCGAGAGCGTGGCCCGGCCCGATCTGGAACGCGGCGACGAGGGGGCGACCGACCTCGCCCGGACGCTCTACGCGACGCTTCACGGGACGATTCTGGCGCTCCCGGACGACGTTCGAATCGCGCCGGGCCACTTCAGCGACGCGACCGAACCGGCGGACGACGGAACGTACACTGTCCGAGTCGGGGACGCCCGAGAGAGACTCCGGGCGCTCTCGCTCGACGAGACGGCGTTCGTCGAGCACGTCGTCGGAGACCTCCCGCCGCGACCGGGAAACTTCGAACGCGTCATCGAGACGAACCTCGGTCGGGTCGTCGTCGACGACGACGAGGCGTTCGACCTCGAACTCGGACCGAACAACTGCGCGGTGTCGCCGACGGGAGACTGATCACGTCGCTGACGAGGACTGAAGTCACCTCCACCCATCGACTCGATCGTGACCGAAGCGCAAGCCATCGGCCGAAGCAACGAACCGAACACGGTCGAGTCGTTAGCGAGTGACCTCCGCGCACTCGGCGTCGAATCGGGCGATACCCTCTTCGTCCACTCGTCGCTGTCGGCGCTCGGGTGGGTCGCCGGCGGGGCACCGACCGCCGTCGACGCCCTCTTCGCCGCCGTCGGCGACGAGGGAACGCTCGCGATGCCGACGCACTCCGGCGACCTCTCGGACCCCGCCGGGTGGTCGAACCCGCCGGTCCCGGACGACTGGGTCGACACGATTCGCGAGTCGACGCCGCCATATCGTCCGGAAGTCACCCCGACTCGCGGCATGGGTTCGATTCCGGAGTGCTTTCGCAACTATCCCGAGGTACAGCGGAGCCGACATCCGACGCTCTCGGTCGCCGCACGCGGTCCCGACGCGGCGTCGATCATCGAGGGCCACTCCTACGACTACCCGCTCGGTGAGGAGTCGCCGCTGGCACGGCTCTACGAACTCGACGCTCGCGTGTTGTTGCTCGGCGTCGGCCACGACAGCAACACGTCGATCCACCTCGCGGAGTACCGCTCCGACTTCCCGAAGACGGACACGACGGACGGCGGCCCGATTCTCGACGGCCGCAACGAGCGCGTCTGGCGGACCTTCGACGACATCGAGACCGACACCGACGACTTCCCGGCGCTCGGCGCGGCGTTCGAGGGCGAGCGAAGCGTCGAACGCGGGCCCGTCGGCGAGGCGACTGCGAGATTGATGACTCAACCGACGCTCGTCGACTTCGCCGTCGACTGGTTCGAGGCGAACCGGGCGTGAGCGGCGACGTCGAACGTTCGGCGGAGGGTTGACAGAGAACGCGGGGTCGGTGCTCGATGGGTCGTCGCCCTGACGCGACGGCTCGTATCGCGCCGCTAAACCGGCGCGACGAGTCACTGTCGCGTCAGTCGTCGTCGGCCGGAACGGCATCGACCGACGCATCGGTTTCGATGCTCGGCGGGTACTTGCCGCGGTCGAGTTTGAGGTCGCTCTGCGGGCGCGCCATGCACGTGAGCGCGTACTCCTCGGCTTCCTCTTCGGTGAGGCCGCGGGCCGCAGGCTGGGTGACCTCGCCCTCGACGATCTTCGCCGAGCAGGCCAGGCACATGCCGACGCGACAGGAGTACTCCTGTGCGATCCCCTCTTCGAGACAGGCCTTCAGGACCGTCTGCTTGTCCGAGACGGTGATCGTCTCGCCCGTACCGACGAACTCGACGGTGTAATCGGTCATGACCGGGCGTTGGAGGGACCGTACCAAAACTCTTTATCACCCTTTCGTCGCCATCGTCGAGTCAGACCGGACGCAGTGTGATACCTCGGACCGGGCGGAACGGCTGTCTGGGACGCGCAAACCACAACACTCGAAACCCTCCACCTCGTGGGGGTGGTATGAGCAACTATCTCGTCGCCATGGAAGCGGCGTGGCTGGTCCGCGACGTCAAGGACATCGACGACGCGATCGGAGTCGCCGTCAGCGAGGCCGGAAAGCGCCTCAACCAGAAGAACAAAGAGTACGTGGAAGTCGAAGTCGGCGTCACGGGCTGTCCCGCCTGTGGCGAACCGTTCGACTCCGCCTTCATCGCCGCCAACACGGCGTTGGTGGGGCTCCTCTTGGAGATCGACATCTTCAACGCCGAAGGCGAGGAGCACGCCTCGCGGATCGCCAAGAGCGAGGTCGGCGGCGCGCTTCGCAACGTCCCGCTCTCGGTCATCGACGTGATCGAGACCGAAGCGGACGACGACGCGTAATTCGAACGGTCGAACCGACCGGCTACCACTTTCGCCGCATCCGCGCTCCGCATCTCCGAAAGACTTTCTAATAACCAGTAGTTATGCGATGGTATGGAACTTCCGACCCCACAAGACTTGCGAGAGCGCCGGACGTCGCTCGATCTGACGCAGAGCGAAGTCGCCGACATGGCTGGGGTCTCACAGCCGCTCATCGCGCGCATCGAGGGCGGCGACGTCGACCCACGCCTCTCGACGCTCCGACGAATCGTCAACGCGCTCGACGAAGCCGAAGGGAGCGTCGTCCGCGCGGCGGACGTGATGCACTCGACCGTCGTCAGCGTCGCCCCCGACGACACCGTCCGCGAGGCCGAACGAGAGATGGACGAGGCCGCCTACTCGCAACTGGCGGTGATCCAGTCCGGCGTTCCGGTCGGCGCAATCAGCCACAGCGACATCATCAAAGCCGGTGACAACGTTGCAGACCGAGCGGTCAGCGACGTGATGAGCGAATCGTTCCCCTCGGTCTCACCCGACGCGACGGTCGATGAGGTGCGGAACCTCCTCGATCACTACAAGGCCGTCATGGTGACGAACGGCGGCGAAGCTGTCGGGATCATCACCGAAGCCGACATCGCGCGACACATCTCCTGATACGTCTTCAAGCGCGGGGGAGACTTCGGGATACGGCGGAAAGGCTACAGCTCGACGACTCCAAGGATTCGGGCGTATGCGTACCCGTCTCCGCGCCCCGCGGGGTCCACAGATCGAACGCTCGATACGCTCCGGTACGTCGGTGCTGCGGTCGTCGTCTTCTCGCGCTTGCTCGCCGCGCAGTTCGTCCGGCATCGCAGAACAAGCCGAGTGAGTGGTGTCGTGGCGTCCTCGCGGGTACCGCCGCCATCGCCGTTCCGACCGGATACGCCGTCTTGTGGACGATCCTTCCCCGACTCGTGGCCGAGTGGAGTACCGTGTACGTCCCAGGACGTGAGATGTACGGGACGGGCCTCGGCGGCGGTCTCGTCCTCGCGGTCGGCCTCTTCGACCTCCAACTCACGCTTCGGAGCGGAACGACCCGGTACTGACTACAACTCCAATCCGCGGATCGAGACGCCTTCGCCTTCCTCGACGTGCCCGATGACGCGACCCTCGGTCGCGTCGGCCAGCGCCTCGGCGTCGTCGGGTTCGAGCGCGGCGACGAAGCCCGTCCCCATGTTGAACGTCTTGTGCATCTCCTCGTCTCCCACGTTACCCTCGGACTGGACGAACTCGAACACCGACTGCGGGTCGAACGCGTCGTCGACGACGTACCGATGGTCACCCATCCGCGTCAGGTTCGTCCACCCGCCGCCGGTGACGTGGGCCGCAGCGCGAACGTCGTGCTCGCGCATCGGGTCGAGGAGGTGCGTATAGATCCGCGTCGGTTCGAGCAGCGCCTCGCCGACCGTCTCGTAGTCGTCGCCGGGGAACGCGTCGGTGTACTCGTGGTTCCGCGTCGCCGCCTCGCGGGCCAGCGTCAGGCCGTTGGAGTGGATGCCCGCAGAGCGGAACCCGACGAGCGCGTCGCCCGCCCGCGCCTCGCCGTCGAACAGGTCGTCCTTGCCGACGAGTCCGGCGACCGTCCCGGCGAGGTCCAGCCCTCGGATCACCTCGGGCATCACGGCCGTCTCACCGCCGACGAGTTCGATGCTCGCCTCCGCGGCACCCGCCGCGAGTCCCCTCCCGACCTGTTCGGCGAAGTCCTCGTCCGGTTCGTCGACGGCGAGGTAATCGACGAACGCGACCGGACGCACGCCCGCGGCGACGAGGTCGTTGACGTTCATGGCGATGCAGTCGATGCCGACCGTCGAGTAGTCGCCCAGCGCTTCGGCCACGAGCAGTTTCGTCCCGACGCCGTCTGTCGCCAGCGCGAGGTAGCGGTCGCCGATGTCCAGAAGCCCCGCGTAGTCGCCTTCACTCTCGCCGACGGCATCGACGAGCGCCGCCGTCGCCGCTTCGCTGGCTTCGATGTCGACGCCCGACTCCGCGTACGTCATACCCGACTCTCCCTTCGCCTCCTCCGGTGTCTCGTTCGCGTCGTCGCTCATAGGCGTGTGACTGCGTGGACGGGCCAAAAGCCCACCGTTCGCCACTCCAACGCTTACTAGCTACCTAACAGGTCGGTCCGAGCCCCGGACGAACGGTTATGACGTCGCTTACGCGGGCTATCGGGCCGCTAAACCGCTACTATTCCATTGCTAACGACCGGCACAGGACGCCGAACTGTCGTTAATAACGTCCTTATGTTTCTCTTGACATCTGTCCAGTTTACATATATGCAACGGAATCCTGCGTCGATGAGGCGTCTCTGCACCTCGTTTGAGAGATTCACGTTGGCTTAGCAAGATAGTAGTCGAGTGCGAACCAAATCGAACGGCTGCAACGGTCTTCTGATTATATGCGGGTTGAAACCGTGCTATTCGATAGGTGCTCTATATGGTAGGTGCGTCCTCGGCCGCAAGCGACAATTCTTCCGAAACCGTCGCGAGGTCGGCTTTCGGCGAGGCATTCGCCGATATGGTGGTGGTAGTAGTTCGATTCGTGGGATTCTGGGTGGCCATCGCGCTCCCCTTCCTCTACGTCCCGCTGTTGCTACAGGGATTGAGCAACGGAGATCTGCTCCTCTTCGTCGGTCTGCTCATGGCCAACGCGTTCGCGCTCGTCGTCGGTCACGACCACGGACGATAACGACGAGTTCCCTCGATAACGACAGGTACGATTGGTGACGACGAGTTCTCCCGACACTCACGGGAACAGTCCAAAACACGCAACGGCGGATCGGTGGTTCAGAATACGCAACGGCGAATCGTTGAGACGCGACGATAGCACATCGAGATGCGACGATGGAACGTCGAACCGGGCCGAGCGACGTCGAGCGGTGCGTTCGAACTCGCCTACTGTTCCATTCGCACTTCGATGAGCGAGAGACCGTCACTCCCGACGCAGGCGTCGATCGCGTCTTCGAGTTCTGCCCACGATTCCGGCCGGTAGGCGTCCATTCCGAAACTCTCGGTGAAGGTCACGAAGTCCGGGTTCGTCAGATCAGTTCCGAAGTGGTCGCCGCGTTCTTCCTCGAACTCCTCACGGATGAGGCGGAACTCGTCGTCGTTGAAGAGGACGACGGTGAAATCGAGGTCGAGGCGGTCCGCGGTGTTCAACTCGGCGGCGTTCATCAGAAAGCCGCCATCACCGGTACAGGCGACGACGTTGCCGTCGATGGCGAGGTCTGCCGCGACGGCACCGGGAACCGAGATGCCCATCGTCGCCAACCCGTTCGAGATGATGCAGGTGTTCGGCTCGTACACCGGCAGGTTCCGCGCGATTTCCATCTTGTGGCTCCCCACGTCCGAGAGGAGCACGTCGTCGTCGGCCATCGCCTCTCGAAGGTACGGTAGCGTCCCTTCGACGGAGAACTCCTCGCCTGCGTCAGGCTTCGTCATCACGGCGTCGAGGATGGTGTCGTGGGCGTCGGAGCACCACGTCGACCACGACTCGGCGACGGTCTCGGACAGCTGTTGGATGCTCATCGTGATGTCCGCGACGACTTCGACGTCCGGGTTGTAGTGTTCGTACACCTCGGCCGGCTCGTGGTCGAGGTGGATGATCGTCTTGTCACCTTCCGGGTTCCAACTCTCCGGGTCGTGTTCGGCGATGTCGTAGCCGACTGCGAGGACGAGGTCGGCCTGCTGTACGGCTTCGGTCGCCTCGCCGTTCGGGCCGGAACCGAGCGTCATCAGCGACTGCTCGTCGCGATCGGAGATGGCTCCCTTCCCCATGAACGTCGCGATGACCGGGATGTCCGTCTGATCGACGAACGTCCGCAGACGGTCCGACGCGTTCGTCCGGACGGCCCCGTTACCCGCGAGGACGATCGGCTGCTCGGATTCGGAGAGCAGCGACGCCGCGCGCTCGATCGACTGCGAGTCCGGATCGGGTCGGCGGACCGGGTCGCGGACGGGGAGCGGTTCCGCGTCGATCTCCTCGGCGGCGACGTCCTCCGGGAATTCGAGATGTGTCGCCCCCGGCTTCTCCCACTCGGCGAGCTTGAACGCCTTCCGAACCGACTCGTTGATGATGTCGACGTCGTCGAGTTGCGTGTTCCACTTCACGGTCGCCTCGAAGATGTGGATGATGTCCAGCATCTGGTGGCTCTCCTTGTGGAGTTTTTCGCGCGACCCCTGGCCGGTGATCGCCACCAGCGGCGACTTATCGAGGTGCGCGTCGGCGACGCCCGTGATGAGGTTCGTCGCGCCGGGCCCGAGCGTCGACAGGCAGACACCCGCCTCTCCGGTGAGCCGACCGTGTACGTCGGCCATGAAAGCCGCCCCCTGCTCGTGTCGAACCGGCACGAACTCGATGTCCGACTCTCGCATCGCCAGCATGACGTCTTTCAACTCCTCGCCGGGAAGCCCGAAGATGTGCTCGACGCCCTCGGCCTCTAGACACTCGATCAGGAGTTCGGCTGCGTTCATGGCGAGTCGTTCGTAGGCCTCCGTAGAAAAGTCAGGGGCCCATTTGGGATGTAGGGAGTGAGAACGGATCGCGACGAGAATAGGACCAGCAGGCCTCCTTGAAGCAGACGACCGGGAAAAGGAACGGCAACGATCGCTCGCTCGGTCAGTTAGCAGCCGTTCTCGCCGTCACTCGAACCGCTACTGCCGGTGTCTCCGGTGGTGTCGTTACCACCGGATCCGCTGTTGCCTCGGTTTCCAGTGGTGCTGTTGCCAGTCTTACCACTCCCAGAGTCGTTGTTACCGCTCTCATTGCCAGTCTGACCGTTATCACCGTTCTGCTGGTCGTTGTTGTTGTCGCCGTCACTGTTGTCGTTCTCAGCGGCCACCTTGACGAGGAACGCCCCGTGCTCATTCGGCGTATCACCGACGGAGGCGTAGCCCCCTGCGACGGTAAATCCATCACCCGCGTCCACGATATCGTATGCGTGTAGATCGTATCCATCGTCTTCGATGACGTAGGTCCACGAAACGTCGGTTTCGTTCGTCGTTCGAATAATATCGGACGTATCACTGTCGGACGTGTACGAGGTGATCGCGTACCCGGATCCGGAACGGACGAAGGCCTTCGGGCTGTCCTCTGCGTCACTTGAGCCGTCTAACTGAACGCTGTAGTCAGCGTGGGATCCTTTGAGGCCATGTGTGAGGATCATATCACCTCGTTGATCACCCCAATTCTGTGTCGTGTCACTCGCCAGTCCGAGCGCGCTGTAGCTCCCGTCGGCAAGCTCTAGTAGGTCGGTGACCTCACCTGCTCCTCCGTTGTAGTTGTTCGCAACGGCTCCCTTGGACCGCCACGCGAGGTCACCCGACGCCGTGAATTTCAGGACGCGGTTTATTTGTTTGCTACTAGTACTGGTGTACCCGGCGACGAGTACACCTCCGTCACTCGTCCCGAGCGCCGCAGTTGGATACTGGCTTGGATGTTTGTCGTTCTTCGTTGCCTCGGGGTCGAACGACCCCGTCCACGTCCACGCGGACGAGCCGTCCGAATTCACTTTATTCACGGCCAGTAGGTCGGGGCTGGCGGTCCCATTGTGCTCGCCCCAATCTCTCCCCGCGAAAACGACACCGTCGTCGACGGCTGCGACGGCTCCCTCTGGTCCCTCTCCGAACTTCTTCAGCCACTCTCGATCCCCGGCAGCGGACACTTTCAGGCCGTAGCGCTCGAACACGAGATAGCCATCCGTGTAGTTCCGCGTGACGGCGAACGCGTATCCGCCGTCCGCTGTCCGGGTCATGTCCTCGTAGGCGAGTTGGAGGCCGGTATCGTCGATGTATTCCCACTGACGCGTCCCCGCTTCGTCGGTTCCTGCGAGCCAGAGGTCCTTCTCCGATCCAGTACCCACCGAGTCCGCATATCCGCCGAGGACGTAGCCATCGTCCGTTTTGACCATGTCTTCACAGTGGGAGATGTTCATCTCGCCGTCTTTCGTCGTCCGATACCGCTTTTCCCATACCTTCGTTGGAGTGTTCCCGTTCTGTTTGTCGGTCGCGAAGGAGAGGCCAGTGCCGGCCGCACCGACGAGGCCAACTGCGCCGAGACCTTTCAGGACGGTTCTCCGAGTCGGAGTATGTCGACGTGACATAGCAGCGAATAGTACAGCTCGGTAATAGTTAGATCGTGGCCAACATTGGTTTTGGAGATACTATAAATCGGATCTAACGATCATACGATAATATTTGCACCAACTCGGTGCGACTCGCCCGAGACCCGTCCTCAGAATTTTTGGGACGAATACGACCGCGACGATTACAAGTGATCCATCGAATTCTGTCGTCGAGGGCCTTGGCGTTCGAAAAAATACGAATCTGCGTTTTCGACGCTTACTCGTCGGTCACGTCTTCGCCGAGTCCGTGCTGGACCCAGACCGTCTTGCGGTTCATGAACTCCTTGATGCCGTCCTCGGAGAGTTCGCGACCGTAACCGGAGTCCTTGACGCCCCCGAACGGGACACGGGGATCGGACTTGACGATCTCGTTGACGAAACAGCACCCGGCGTCGAACTCGCGGGCGAAGTGCTCGCCGCGTTCTAAGTCGGCGGTCCAGACGCTCGCGCCGAGTCCGAAGGTGGTGTCGTTGGCGAGTTCGATCGCCTCCTCCTCGCTCGACACCTC
This sequence comes from Haloferacaceae archaeon, assembly GCA_963715525.1. Taxonomy (GTDB): domain Archaea; phylum Halobacteriota; class Halobacteria; order Halobacteriales; family Haloferacaceae; genus MFD01721-c6. The sequence goes on along the minus strand of OY970248.1, from coordinate 1,569,776 downwards.
GAACACGGACGCGACGGGACCGAACAGTTCCTCGCACGCCGCCGTCGAATCGCGGGGGACGTCCGTCAGGACTGTCGGCGGGTAGAACGCGCCGTCGCGGTCGAGCGGTTCGCCGCCGATCACGCACGTGGCTCCCTCGTCGATACTCGACTGAACCTGGTCGTGCAGTTCCTCCATCAACTCCTGGTCGGCCTGCGGGCCGACCTGCGTGTCCTCGTCCATCGGGTCGCCGATCGTCCACGAGTCGACCTCCTCGACGAAGGCGTCTACGAACTCGTCGTACACGCCTTCGTGGACGATGAACCGCTTGGCGGCGATACAGGACTGGCCGTTGTTCTGGAGTCGGCCCTGTGCGGCCTTCTCGACGGTCTCTTCGATCGGCGCGTCGTCGAGGACGACGAACGGGTCGCTCCCGCCGAGTTCGAGGACGGTCTTCTTCAACTGTTCCCCGGTCTGACTGGCGACGGCGCGACCGGCACCGACGCTCCCGGTCAACGTCGCGGCGCGGAGTCGCTCGTCTTCGATGAGCGTACTGGATATCTCGGAGTCGATGAGGAGTGACTGGAACGCACCCTCGGGGAACCCGGCCTCGTGGAACACTTCTTCGATGGCTTTCGCACAGCCCGGCACGTTCGAGGAGTGTTTCAGGATGCCGACGTTGCCCGCGACGAGGTTCGGGGCCGCGAAGCGGAACACCTGCCAGAACGGGTAGTTCCACGGCATCACGGCCAGTACCGGCCCGAGCGGTTCGTAGGTGATCATCGCCTTCGCGTCGGACGGACTCGGGAGCACTTCGTCCTGTAAGTACTCCTCACCGTTCTCGGCGTAGTGTTCACAGACCCACGCGCACTTCTCGACCTCGGCACGCGCCTGCTCGACGGGTTTGCCCATCTCCTCGGTCATCAACTCCGCGTACCTGTCTTCGTTCTCGCGCAGGACTTCCGCGGCCTCGTTCATCAGCGTCCGTCGGTGGGCGAAGGAGGTCTCGGACCACTCCTCGAAGGTCTCGGTCGCCGCCCCGAGCGCCTCCAGCGCTTCGTCTTCGGTGTGGCTTTCGTACGTCTCGATCGTTTCACCGGTCGCCGGGTTGACGCTCTCCATGCGTAGCGTTATTCGGCCGATCCCAATATGCGTTGTCGCCGTCGTAAGACGGGTCGAAATCCACTGCAGGCGCGCGTTCGAGAACAGTCGAATCGCCGGCTCAGACGAGACTGAGGACGTTGACGCCGAAGAACACCGAGAGCACGATGAGAGCCAGCGGAACGAAGAACACGCCCCAGACGATCTTGCTCCACCCGAGCACGGTCCGCCCGTCGAGCGGTCCGTAGGGGATCATGTTGAACGCTGCGAGGAAGAGGTTCACGAACACGCCCTGAACGCCGATCTGACCGAGGAGGGTCGAGTTCGAGAACACCCCACCGATCCAGACGGCGAAGAAGACGACGACGAGCAGCACGTTCGTCACCGGACCGGCGAGCGCGATGAGGCCGTGTTGACGCTTCGTGAGGCGTCCATGGTGGTAGACCGCACCGGGTGCGGCGAAGAGGAAGCCGAGCGCGGCACTGAAGAGCGCGAGGACGAGCATGTTGTAGTCCGCCCGGAACTCCGCGATCTGGTTGTAGTGAACCGCGACGACCTTGTGTGCTAACTCGTGCAGCAGGAAGCCGACCCCCGCGGTCAGAAGACTGACGATCAGCGGGAAGGCGAGACCACTGACCGCGCCGTTGTTGGCGGCATCGGTGAGTATCCGGTTCGGCCCGCCGCCGAAATACAGCGCGAACGCGACCCCGAGGGCGATCCACGCGACGAAGAGGTCTCGAATCTCCCGTGTGCCGAAGCGGAGCGTCGTCACGTGATCGTCCTCCAGATGAGGTCGGCGCTGTTTTGCGCGCCTTTCACCATCAGGTGTGCGATGCCCCCCGCGCCGCCGATCTGTCCGCCGAACGACGGCAGCACGTAGAAGACGAACAAGGCCGTCCCGATCATGCTCCCGATGTTCGTCATGGCGACGACCATGATGAGTCGGAACAGCGGCACGTCGAGCATCTCCGAGACGAGTTGCTTGACGGGCTTTTCCTCGTCACTGATCAGCGCGTTCAGCTTCGCTATGTCCGAAATGTTGACTTTCGCGTGCAGGAGTTCGACGTAGCCCGAGAACCAACCCGGCGCGAGCAGCGGGTTGATCGAGGTCATCCACGCGACGAGGCCGCCGACGAGCGCGGCGTCCCACCGTGCGCCGCCGAGTTTGGCGAGGCCGCCCGAGAAGATGCCGTTGACCACGAACCACGCGGCGAACAACCGTAGGAGGAATCCGTTTCTAACGCCCGCCATCGCCAGCAGGACGAAGAACGCGAGGAAGCCGACCGAGAACACGACACCGATCATCTTCAGCCACGGGATACCGCGACTCTTGGCCGTGCCGACGAGCGACTCCATCGGCGGTAGCGTCGCCGGGTCGGCGAGGTATCGCTCGATGCCCGCGCGGTGGCCCGCGCCGACGACGGCGACGACGTGCTGTCCCTGATTTCGGAGTGCGACGAGTTGGTGGGCGATGTAGGCGTCACGTTCGTCGATCAACGCCTCGGCACCGCCGGGGCTGAACTCGCGGAACTCCTCCATCATCACCGTCACGACGTCCGAGTCGGTCATTTCGGAGATGTCGAACTCGTCTAAGTCCTCCTCGGTCGCGCCCGCGCCGGTCGCCATCGCGGCGATTCCGGCGATGCCGCCGACGAACAGCCCAGCGGTGATGCCGAGGGCCATGCTCCCGATGGCCGTCACGCCGAACGAGCCGAGGTACGCGGCGTAGTTCGCACCGAGTCCGAAACCGACGCCGCCGATGACGCCGACGAGGACGGCCAGACTGGCGCTCACGAGCAGGTTATCGTCGGGGTCGAGGAACGATTCGCCGACGACGTTGACGACGGCGCCGACGAGAATCGCGAGGATCACGCCCGCCGTCACGCGTGTGAGGACCGGTTGGGTGAGACCGATCGAACCGCCGAAGATGGCCAACAGTGGGCCGATAAAGATGCCGACGAACAGTCCGATCACGAGCGCGACGAGGCGCGGATCGGCGAGGCTGAAGAGTAGATTTCCGGCCATCTGTAGCTTTTCGAAGGCCGACATGCGCTTCCAGAACCGCTGGATGGTCAGCTGGATGTCGCGGTCGACGAGCGCCACGTCGATACCGAGAGACTCGGCGGTCTCGACGCCCGCCAACATGTCCGCGCCGGGGCTGACGTCGAACTTCTCGCCCAGTTGCGACTGGACGTACGAGAGCATCCAGTACGCGATGAACTGAAACACCGTGTTACCGCGCAGGAGGTCGCCGGGGTCCAAATCGTCCGGCGTCTCGCCCTGCATCTGCCGATAGCGTCCCTCGTCGAGTTCGACGGCGACCACGTCGGGCCGTTCGGCCTCGATGGTCTCCTCGACCTCGCGGACGCTGTCTTGGGAGACGTGAGCCGTCCCGACGACGTGGACGCTTCCCTCGCCGGAAACTGGCTCCGCTCGATCACTCATCACCCTCGCTACATGGCCATGCGGTTTACCGTTATCGGACTTTCCGAGCTACAGCCTCCGTGACCGTGCTCTCGAACCACGGCCTGTGCCCAACGAGAACACGGGACAGTTTTGAGGGCTGAGCGTGATCTGCGCACATGATTGACGACGCCGACGAACTCGGCGACACCGAGGCCCGCAGGCTCGCCCTCGCCTGCGTCGAAGCAGGTATCGAAGCGACCACTCCCGAGCGGGTGATCGAACGCTCGCTGTCGCTCGACGGCGACGCGCTGACCGTCACGGCCGAGAGCACCGACGGAGGAGGCGACACGGACGGCCGAAGCGACGATGCGAACGACGTCACCTACGACCTCGCGGCCTACGACAGACTCCTCGTCGTCGGCGGTGGGAAGGCGTCCGGCGGAACCGCACGGGCGCTCGAAGCGCTCCTCGGTGATCGGATCGACGACGGTGTCGTCGTGACCACGGACCCCGAGGAGACGGAGCGAATCGAGATCGTCGTCGGCGACCACCCAGTCCCGAGCGAACGCGGCGTCGAGGGAGCGCGGCGCGTTCTCGACCTCGTCGCCGACGCTGACGAGTCGACGCTCGTGCTGGCGACGATCACCGGCGGGGCGAGCGCGTTGCTCGCCGCCCCCGTCGAAGGCGTCTCGCTCGAAGCCCTCCAGTCGACGACGAACGCCCTGCTGGAGAGCGGCGCGGAGATCGACGAGATCAACGCGGTCCGCAAGCACCTCTCGGCGATCAAAGGCGGGCAACTGTCCCGCGCCGCCGGGGCCGCGACTGTCGTCGGACTCGTCCTGAGCGACGTCGTCGGCAACGACCTCTCCGTCATCGCCAGCGGCCCCACCGCACCGGACGACTCGACGTTCGCGGACGCGCTTTCGGTGCTCGATCGGTACGGCGTCGACGCTCCCGAGAGCGTCCGAACGCGACTCGAACGCGGCCGCGACGGCGACGAGGCCGAGACGCCGAACGTCGGAGACGCCGCGTTCGAGCGGACGACGAACCACGTCCTCGCGGACGGGTTCACGGCGCTCGCGGCCGCCCGCGACGTCGCAGAAGACCGCGACTACCGACCGTGTATCCTCTCGTCGCGCGTTCGCGGTGAGGCCCGCGAAGCAGCCAAGAGTCACGTCGCCGTCGCCGAGGAGGTCGTCGCGACCGGGAATCCGGTGTCCGGGCCTGCCGTGCTTCTCGCGGGCGGGGAAACGACGGTGACCGTTCGCGGCGACGGCCGAGGGGGCCCGAATCAGGAGTTCGCACTCGCCGCCGCGCTGGCGCTTCGGGGTCGGAAGAGGGAAGAGGCCGCGGCCGAGGTCGTCGTCGCCAGCGTCGACACCGACGGACGCGACGGCGGAACCGACGTCGCGGGTGCGCTCGTCGACGCGATGACCGTCGACGACGTCGCCGGAGCCAGGCGTGCGCTCGACGACAACGACGCCTTCGGCTATCTCGACGGTCGAGGGTCGTTGCTCGATACGGGGCCGACCGGAACGAACGTCAACGACCTCCGCGTCGCGGTCGTGGCGAGACCGGAGCGGTGAGTCGACCGCCGTTCGAGGAGTCGTCGCTTCGAGAATGTGAGCCGTCAGTTCGAGCAACAGATTTGTCTATGATGGTAGTCTAAGGGGGCGTATGGCGAGATTACTGCCCTCCCTCCCCGACACGACCGCCGCGGAAGAGGCGGAACCGCGCGTCATCGGGGTCGACAGCGACGACGCCGACGACCTACTCTCCGCCCTCTCGTCTGCCACCGCACGCAAACTCCTCACCGCCCTCCACGAGGAAGTCGACACCGCCTCCGGGCTCTCGAAGCGTCTCGATACGACGCTTCAGAACGTCCAGTATCACCTCAAAAAACTCGAAGCCGCTGAAATCGTAACCGTCATCGACACGGTGTACTCCGAGAAGGGTCGGGAGATGAAAGTCTACGCTCCCGCAGACCGCCCGCTCGTCGTCTTCGCCGGTCGCGAGCAGGACAGTTCCGGTCTCCGAACCGCTCTCAAGCGACTGCTCGGTGCCGTCGGAATCCTCGCCGTGCTGAGCGCCGTCGTTCAGGCGCTGCTCCGGAACGGACCGTGGCTTCCATTCCGCGGTAACGCTGGGAGTTACAGCCCACAGTCGGGGTCGGTGCACTCGATGGGCGTCAAGTCGACCGAGGCGGCGGGTCACGCCGCACAGAGCGGACTCCCGCCGGGTGTGCTCTTCTTCCTGGGTGGATTGGCCGTGCTCCTCGTCATCTCAGTCGCGTGGTATCTCAGTTCGCGTACCTGAGACCGTCTCGAACAATCCGCTAATCAGACGCATTCGGGGCTCTCACCCATCTGAGTCGCGATATGGCGCTCCCGGTCGGGGGTAGCTATTCATACCTTCGTCACTAACCACGTCACTATGGAACACACCGCCGAAGTCGAGGGTATTGCGCTTGGCATCGGTCCCGACGGCGCGAACGTCCCAGCGGTCGTGCTCGCGGCCCGCGGCGAGTACCTCCCGATCTTCGTCACTGCGGATCAGGCGAAAGCCATCAAACTCGGACTCACCGGCGAACCGTTCGAACGACCGTTGACACACGACCTCCTCCTCGACATGGTAACGGAATTCGGAGGTGCTATCGACGGCGTCCGTATCGACGACCTCTCGGATGGTACCTTCTATGCGAAACTCGACGCCGAGCGGTACGAAGACGGCCGGCCCCAACAGTTCGTCTTCGACGCTCGACCCAGCGACGCGATTGCGATCGCCGTTCGTGCCGACTGTTCGATCACGGTCTCCGACAGCGTTCTCGACGGCGCCGGTCGAACTGCCGACGAACTTCACCTCCAGGGCGAAGGCGACGAACACACCCACGGCGGCTCCGGACCGGACGAGGGCGATTGGCGGTAACGTCGCTCAGATCGCCCGGTGTCCCTCTCGCCGTCGCCGAAGCGCCTCGTCTCACTTCCCGTTGTGTAACTCTTTCTCGCCTTCCAGTGCCTCGTCGCGCAGACGCGTCCCCTCGTCAGTGCTCGTCGTCAGTTCCGGAACCGGAACCGGCTTGTTCTGATCGTCGATGGCGACGTAGACGAAGTACGACTCGGTGGTGAGTTCGCGCTCACCCGACATCGGATCCTCGCGGAACGCTTTGAGTCGGACGCGAACGCTGGTGCGTCCTGCGTCGTAGACGTACGCCTCGATGAGCGCCGTATCTCCCCGCGGGATCGGACGGACGAAGTTCACCTGATCCATCCGAGCGGTGACGCACGTGTGTCCCGCGAACCGCATGGCCGAGAGCGCGCCGACGACGTCCATCCACTTCATCACGTTCCCCCCGTGAGCGATGTCGTAGTTGTTCGTGTGGTTCGGCTGGACCAGCTGACGGTTCTCGATGTGGGTCTCCATCAAGTCAGTCATACTCAAACTGCTGTCCGGCTCTGGGATGAAGTTTCTGAAAGAATTGCCACTATATTCAATTATTGTTAGATCATTCGTCACTAATCTGGGCACCGCATCGACGGATAGTGGACCGTCAGCAGAACCGATCGTCGTGACCGGCTCGCGTTAATCGACAGAGTTGACGCCGAGCGGGTCACTCAGGCTCTCTCCGTCCTCTTCGACGGCCTTGAGGTAGAGCGCCGTGTTCACGAGTCCGATGTGGCTGAACGCCTGTGGGAAGTTGCCGAGCAAGCGACCGGGTCTCGGGATCGACCTCCTCGGAGATCAGCCCGAGCGAATTGAAGTGCTGTTGGATCTGTTCGAAGTGGTTCCACGCTTCCTCCATCCGCCCGGAGAGTGCGAGACAGTTGATGAGCCAGAACGAACAGACGACAAAGGTTCCTTCCCGACCCGGAAGGGAGTCTTCCTCGTACCGGAACACGAGTCCGTCCCCCGCGCCGAGATCCCCCTGTATCGCGTCGATCGTACCTTGTACACGCTCGTCGTCGAACGGGAGCATCCCGCTCATCGGGAGCATGAGGACGGTCGCGTCGAGTTGTTCGTTCCGGAACGATTGCGTGAAGCTGTTGCGCTCCTCGTCGAACCCCTCTTCGATGACCGTCTCTTTGATCTCCTCACGCACCGCTTTCCAGCGGTCTTCAGGTACGTCGAAGCCGCTCTCGTCGGCGATGGTCAGCGCGCGGTCGATGGCGGTCCAACACATCACTTTCGAGTGGACGAAGTGTTTCGGATCGCCTCGCATCTCCCAGATGCCTTCGTCTTTCTCGTCCCACACCTCGCAGACGTGTTCGACGATGTCGTATACGGCGTCCCAGTCGCGCTCGGCGACGGCGTCGTCGATCTGAGAGAGTTGGTACACCGAGAGAACCAGTTCGCCGTACACGTCGAGTTGGGTCTGTGAAGACGCTTCGTTGCCGATGTGAACCGGCATCGAGTTGCGATACCCGGAGAAATGCTCGAGCGTCTCCTCTTCTAAGTCCTCCTCTCCGCGGAGTCCGTACAGGGGGCGGATGTCGGCCGGATCGAACTCGCGGCTGAGTTGCAGGAAGTCGGCGAGGTAGTTGCGTGCCTCCTCCGTGTGTCCGATGTTCGTCAACGCGCGCGTCGTAAACGCTCCATCGCGAATCCACGAGAAACGGTAGTCCCAGTTTCGAACGCCGCCGATGACTTCCGGAAGGGACGCCGTCGGTGCCGCGGCGACCGCACCGCTGTCCCGGAACGTGAGCAGTTTGAGTACCAGTCCCGATCGGACGACGAGGTCGTGAGCGTAGCCTTCGAGGTGGCAGTCGTCACCGTCGTCGCAGGAATGTGCCCACTCGCGCCAGTAGTCGATCGTTTGCTCTAACAGACTCTCCGCGCTCTCGTCGTCCGTCGGCACCTGCATACCGTACTGCGCGACGAACCAGTGCGATTCACCGGCTTCGATCGGGAATGCTGACGTCGCGCTCGTCTGGTCGACTTGCAGGTCGATCGGACTCGCGAAAACCAATCTATCGTCTTCGCCGGTCGCCAACACGCCATCACGGATCGATTCGAGCATCGGATCGGACCGGCCGTAGTCGAACCGCGGTTCGATTTCGACCTCCAGATCTACCGTGCCCTCGGTACAGGCGACCTTCCGGTACAGTCCGCGTACTGACGGGTCTTGCGGGTTGTCCTCGCCGAGGAACGGCATGAAGTCCGTGACTGTCACCTCTCCCGAATCGGTGTAGAACGTCGTTTCGAGGACGTTCGTCCGCGGGAGATAGCGCTGTTCCGAGTCGTAGGGACGGACCGGCGTGATCGAGAAGTGACCGCCGTCTCCGTCGAGGAGGCGAGCGAAGACGCTGGGTGAACTCAACGACGGGAGACAACACCAGTCGATGCTCCCATCACGGCCGACGAGTGCGCACGTTTCCAAGTTGCCGACGATCCCGTACCCTTCGATTGGCGTGTATTCGCTCATAGTAGTGTCGCTGGGACGGTCGGTGACGGCGATGCCGCACCCGTGCGGTCCGTAATCCCGACCTGTTAGAATAGCGTAGAACGCCCGACCCCGTATTTGGCCACGCTGCATATACAACCTCTTCAAAAAAGTGTGCGGCGTTCGAACTGTCTCGCAGTCGGTTTTCATGATTCGACACGAGACAGTACGAAGATGGGGTGAAGGACAGTGAGTCAGGTTCAACAATCGCCCGAGGTGGTCGTCATCACGGGCTCGTCGTCCGGCGTCGGACGGGCGACGGCACGGAAGTTCGGTGAAGAGGGCGCTCACGTCGCACTCCTCGCACGGAACGAGGACGGCCTCAACGCCGCCAAAGAGGAGATCGAAGAGTCGGGCGGGAAAGCGCTCGTTGTTCCAACCGACGTCACCGATCCCGACCAGATCGAAGAAGCGGCCGAAACGGTCGAAGAGGAGTTCGGACCGATCGACGTCTGGATCAACGTCGCGATGGCGACGGTCTTCTCTGAGTTCCTCGGCCTCGATCCCGACGAGTTCAAGCGGGCGACCGAGGTGACGTATCTCGGATACGTCTACGGGACGCAAACGGCACTGAAGCGCATGGTCCCGCGCGACACCGGAAAGGTCGTACAGGTCGGTTCGGCGCTGGCCTATCGCGGAATCCCGCTCCAGTCGGCCTACTGCGGATCGAAGTTCGCGATCCGGGGGTTCACCGAATCGGTGCGAACGGAACTAATGCACGACGACAGTGACGTCGACATCACGACCGTTCATCTCCCCGGTGTCAACACGCCACAGTTCGAACACTGTCGAGCGAAGACGGACAAGAAGCCGCGTCCGATGGCTCCGGTCTTCCAACCCGAGGTACCCGCAGACGCCATCTACTGGGCGGCACACAACAAGCGACGCGAGATGTACGTCGGTCGGTCGACTGTCAAGACGATCTGGGGCAACAAGGTCGCGCCGTGGATCGTCGATCGCGTACTCGCACGCAACGGCTATTCCGGCCAGTTCACCGACGAGGACCTCGGCGACCGTCCGGACTACCTCTTCAGTCCCGTCGAGGGTGACGAAGGTGCGCACGGGCCGTTCGATGCGGAGGCGGAACCGTCCAGTGTGCAACTCGAACTGACCAAACACCGTGAGATGATCGCGCTCGCACTCGCGCTGGTCGTCGGTGTCGTCGCCAAAGCGCTGAAATGACGAAGATCGACAAAATCCGTGTCGCATACGGCATCGCGCTCGTCCTCGCACCGTCGTCACTCGTTCGACGGATCGTGGGTCACGACACTGGTCTCGGATTCGCAGTCGTCAGACGAGTCCTCGGCGCTCGGCACGTCGCACAGGGGTTCGCACTGGACTTCCTCGACAGCGACATTCTGCGCCTGCTCGGTGCAGGTGCCGATTTCCTTCACGCTGGGACGATGGTCGGTGCGGCCGCGATCGGAGAGCGACACCGGGACGTCGAACTCACGGACGCGGTCATCGCCACGGTGTTTGGGATTCTGACGGCGATGAGTCGGACGAACGACTGAAGCTGGTGGACTCGTCGCCGCCGACGGTGCGGACTTGTCGCTGTCGATAACGCAGACGTATCGCTGTCGATAGTGTGGACGTGCAACTATCGGTAACCGGACGTCGGCGACGACGCTTTACGGTCGGCCTCCGTCCACCCGGACATGACTCTCGACGTCGAAACGCCCGATCCACCGGAGTTGAACGAAGTCGACCCGAACGAGTACGAAGACGCGACGATCATCGGCGACACGGACTACCGACGCGCCGAACTCGGCTCATTCCTCCGAGAAGGCGCGTGGGACGAGGCGTTCTCGGAGTGGGCCGCGGATACGAACGTCTCCGAATCGGAGTGGGAGATCGTCATCGACCTCGCACTCATCGCCGGCTTCGACTTCTTCTGGGACGATTTCGCCGATCGCGTCGGTTACCACGCACCGGGAATTCCTGAAGACTGGAAGGAGCGAGCGATCCATCCGAAATTGGAGAGTTGGGCGCAGGTCTCGTCGGTCAACGCGGGGCTGACCGAACTCGGTCAGACCGTCTGTGACGTCCTCAAAGAGGACTACGTCGACTGGGAAGCGGAGTACGAAGCGCCGGACGACCTCCCCGACTTCTCGTAGCCGTCCGACGACGGCTCACAGTGTTCCCCGACGACGATTCACAACGAGACATCTTCCGTGGAATTGGGGCGAGCAGACGGCGTAGACGGATACCCAGCGGTTTCACGGTCGCTTCGAGACGCTTCCGTCGTCGTCCGCGCGAGGCGGTGTGCCGTACACCCGCTGACCGCCGCGCGGCAGTTCTCAGATCACGCCGGGGTATGGTTCCGCCATCGCTCTTCAACGTTCGGCGATTCGGGAGTTTGACGAGCATGCGGTGATGCGTGTCTCGTGTAAGCACTCTTAAGAGCGGGCGAGACACAACACCCGAACATGAGACCGCGGGATCTCTCCGCCAATTCGCCGTACGTCCCGGGTCGTGGGAGCGAGGAAGTCGCCCGCGAACTCGGTATGGACCCGGACGAGTTGGTCAAACTATCGTCGAACGAGAATCCGTTCGGCCCGAGTCCGAGAGCCGTCGAGGCGCTGGAAGCGAGTGCACCGAGCGTCGGTCGGTATCCGACGACGGCCCACGCCGACCTGACCGAGAAGTTGGCGGCGAAGTGGGACGTCGCGCCCGAGCAGGTCTGGGTGAGCGCCGGTGCCGACGGTGCGCTCGACTACCTGTCCCGGGCGATGCTCGATCCCGGCGACCGCGTGCTGACGCCGACGCCGGGGTTCTCCTACTACGGGATGAGCGCCCGGTATCACCACGGAACCGTCGCGACGTACGAACTCACCGTCGACGACGACTTCGCGCAGACGCCCGCGACGGTACTCGATCACTACGACGGCGAACGCATCGTCTATCTGACGACGCCGCACAACCCGACCGGCTCGGAGTTCTCGACGGGCGCGATTCGGGAACTCGCGGAGTCTGTCGACGATCACACGCTCATCGTCGTCGACGAAGCGTACGGCGAGTTCAGCGGCGAACCGAGCGCGGTGTCGCTCCTCGACGAGTACGACAACCTCGCCGTGACGCGGACGTTCTCGAAGGCGTACGGACTCGCAGGACTGCGTATCGGCTACGCCGTCGTCCCCGAACCGTGGGCCGACGCCTACGCGCGGGTGAACACTCCCTTCGCCGCGAGCGAGCTGGCCTGCCGGGCCGCGTCGGCGGCACTCGACGACGACGAACACGTCGAACGAAGCGTCGACACTGCTGCGTGGGCGCGCGAGTACATCTACGACGAACTCGACGCGTCGACCTGGGAGAGCGGCGGGAACTTCGTCCTCGCGGAAGTCGGAGACGCCGAGGCTGTCGCCGAGGCAAGTCAACGCGAGGGCGTGATCGTCCGCGACTGTACCTCCTTCGGACTGCCGGCGTGTATTCGAATCTCGTGTGGGACGAGAGAGGGGACGAAACGAGCCGTCGAGACGCTCAATCGCGTGCTGGCCGAGGTGACGCCGTAGTGCGGGTTGTCGTCACGGGAACCCCCGGAACGGGAAAGACGACTGCGACGGAGTCGCTCGATGGAGCGGACGCTGACGGCAACGGCGGTAGCGGCGACTGCGACCTCGATGTCGTCCACCTGAACGACGAGATTCGCGACCGCGACCTCTGGACCGAGCGCGACGAGACGCGTGACTCGCTCGTCGCCGACCTCGACGCGGTGCGGGAGTGGTTGGGCGACGGGACTGTCGGCGTCGGCGAGGGGACGATTCAGCTCGTAGAGTCGCACCTCGCGCACCATTTGAGCGCCGACCGAGTCGTCGTGCTGCGCTGTCGTCCCGACGAACTCGAACGCCGCCTGCGCGAGCGCGGTGAATCGGAGGCCAAGGCACGTGAGAACGCCGAGAGCGAGGCACTCGACGTGATCCTCTCCGAAGCGGTCGATTCGCACGGAGAAGAGCGCGTCTACGAACTCGACACCACGGACCGAACTCCCGACGCCGTCGCGGCGGAGATTCGTGCTGTCCTCGACGGAACGCGCGACCCGAGCGCTGGGACGGTAAACTTCATCGAGTACCTATGACACTCGACCAACTTCGCCCGCTGGCCGACCGACTGCTCGAACCGTTCGTCGGTGCAGCAGACAGCGTCGGACTCACGCCCGACGGCGTCAGCCTCATCGCGTTCGGATTCGCCCTCGCGGCCGGCGTCGCGTTCTATCTTCCGCAGACCGGCACGGCCCTCTGGTATCTCGCCGGCGCGTTCTTCGTCTTCGTCAACGGGTGGCTCGACATCCTCGACGGAGCGCTCGCACGCGAGCAGGCTGTCGCCTCCGACGGTGGCGACCTGCTCGACCACGTGCTCGACCGCTACGCCGACATCGCTGTCATCGCTGGGCTCGCAGCGGGTATCGGCCAATACGCGCTCGGATTCCTCGCGATCACGGGCGTGCTGATGACGTCGTACCTCGGGACGCAGATTCAGGCTGTCGGGCTCGGCCGCCAGTACGGCGGCTTGCTCGGCCGTGCGGACCGTCTGGCACTCGTCGGCGTCGTCGGCGTCGTCGCGGCGATTTTCCCCGGTCCGATCGTCGTCGGCCTCTCGGTCGTCGGACTACTGCTGGTACTCTTCGCAGTCGTCGGACACCTGACGGCTCTCCAACGGTTTTGGGGCGCATGGTCGGACTTACAGTGACTCGACCCGCCGTCGTCGCTCGATCCGAGTGTCGTCGCACTCCTTGCCGACACGGCGTGCATTTTATACCGAGTGAACATCTACCACCACAACATGCCCCAGTGCGAGATGTGTGGCGCTGAAAAGCCCTCACTCACCACTACGAAAGTCGAAGGTGCTGAACTGCAGTTGTGCGACAACTGCAAGGGATTCGGCACCGAAGTCCGCACTGAATCTTCCAGTTCCAGCGGGTCGACGAAGTACTCTACGTCGTCTTCCTCGTCGTCTTCGTCGTCATCTTCCTCGTCGTCTTCGTCCTCTTCGGGCGGGACGACTCGCCGTCGGCACGACATGTTCGACGACATGGAAGAGATCGCGACCGACTACGACCACCGCATCCGGCAGGCCCGCGAGGGGAAGGGTCTGAGTCAGGAAGACCTCGCGAAACAACTCAACGAGAAAGCGAGCCTCATCCGAAAGCTCGAACGCGGCGACATTCTCCCGAGCGATAGCGTTCGAGGGAAGCTCGAACACAAGCTCGATATCTCGCTGACCGAAGGTGTCGACGACGACGAGGCGGAGTGGTCGAGCGGGTCGACGACGACCACGACGCTCGGCGACGTCGTCAAGCGCAAGGACTGATCGTCCGACGGTCGGCCGATCGCCGACCGATTTCGAATGACAAACTACGTCCGGAGCCGTTGTTTCGACCTCCGACGATTCGAGCCTCTATCGGGCCGTCTACGGCGTGTCTGCCTCGATTTGGCGTGAATCTATTCGATAGTCGATCATACGTGTTGGCGAGATTAAACAAGGCGAGAGGCCTATAGTACTGCTCCTCTAACGTTGGCCGATGAGTCCGCTAACGTTCTGCGCGGTAGACAGGATCGAGACGGCTCGATCGGGAACCCGCAGTGTCTATGCGTAGCCACAACCTGCTGCTCGTGGTTGTTGTCGCAATTATCCTTCTCACGAGTTTCACACCGTTCGGTTTCGTGTTCGTTGCGAACGCCCAAACCGGCGGTCACGGGATAAGCGATGCCGGAAACGACGTGGTCAGTGCGACTCACGGAGTCACCGCGAGCGACTCCTTGACGAGTTCGGTACATCCTTCCGGAGTACCACTGGAGAACAATCCCGCCACGGGGGTAGCCACCCTTAGCCCGTCACCTGGCGATCACTCGTTCGTCGGTACCGGCTACGCACAACTCCTCGCGTCGCAGGTCCATCGGTTGGCACCGCACGGACTGGCGTTCCTGATCGGTTACAGCCGAGCAGATAACTCCGACCCGTTAGACAACGACGTTCGTGCCGAAGTGTACCACCAGATTCGTCACACGCCCGGAGTGTACGTACAGGAGTTAGCCGATCGAACCGGCTTCGCCCGGTCGACGGTTCGGTACCACCTTCGCGTCCTCACGCGCGAACATCTGGTGACGCGGGAGAAAGTACACGGTCGGGTTCGGTACTTCCCGATCGGAACTGACGAGCCGAAACTGTCCGCCGCACTCTCGAACGAGGCGACGTCTACGATCCTCTTCGCCGTCGAAGAGTTCGAACCCGTGACTGTCTCAAGTGTGGCAGAAGAGGTCGACCGCGCACCGAGTACGGTCTCGTACCACCTCTCTCGACTCGCAGAGGACGGTCTCGTCGACCGCGTTCGTAACGGTGACTCGGTACTCACCAGCCTCACACCCGAAGTCCGAAAGACGCTCGGTAGTCGCGTCGAAGTGATGGAGGGTGGAGAAGTCGCGAGCACCTCTGCGAACTCCTGAGCGGCCATTTCGAGAGTTCGGTTAGAACTCTTTTGCCCCCTCCCACCCTCTCTTTCAAACGCCGATCGTCCGACCGCACCGATCGCGTGCGATGCCGCGAGGTCGTCGGGACACGACGCTCCCCCCAGCACTCCCGTCCCGACGGCTGCGCCGGGTTTCGGACTGGACGACGGTGCATCGGCCACCCAGCCGAACAACGGTCGACACGGCACCGATTGACCCACACCACCAGCACTCGTACATCTCTTCGTTCGGGTCGACGTGTGCCGGAATGCCACGAGGGTGCAACGATCGCGGCCTCCGAAACCCTCTCCTCGAAATCAATCCTTTTACCGAGCGCTGCCCTCTCTTCTCGTGATGTTCATCCTCGTCAATCTCAAGGCGTACCCGTGTGATCCGCTCGACGTAGCGACCGCCGCACGGGACGTCAGCGACGACGCGGGCGTCCGGATCGCCGTCGCACCGCAGGCTGCACACCTCTCACAGGTCTCGGAGACGGGCGTCGAAACGTGGGCACAACACGTCTCACCCGTCGACTACGGTAGTCACACCGGGAGTACGCTCGCCGAAGCCGTCGCCGATGGCGGTGCGGTCGGGACGCTCATCAACCACTCGGAGAAGCGGCTAAAGCTCGCCGACATCGACGGCTCGATGGAGGCCGCAACTCGCACCGAATTGGAGACGGTCGTCTGTGCGAACAACCCGACGCAGGTCGCCGCCGCCGCCGCACTCGGCCCCGACGCCGTCGCCGTCGAACCGCCGGAACTCATCGGCGGCGACGTCTCAGTGAGCACCGCCGACCCAGATATCGTCTCGGATGCCGTCGAGGCCGCGGCCGCCGTCGACGACGACGTTTCTGTATTCTGTGGCGCGGGCGTCTCGTCGGGCGACGACGTCGCCGCCGCCCAGGACCTCGGCGCAGAGGGCATTCTCCTCGCCAGCGGCGTCGCCAAGGCCGACGACCCGCGGGCGGTTCTCGAAGACCTCGTCGAACCGCTGTAAGCCTTCGCGACCCTTTTCACGGCCTACGTCGCACGCGGCGGTCGAGCCGAGCGGCGTCCATCGACGACGATTCGACCGAGCGCCGCCAGTACGCCCAGGACCACCGAGAGTGTGAGTATCCCGAAGAGACCGAACGTGGCCGAGAACTCCCCGGTCGGAGCCATTCCGTATCGGAGGAGGTACCACGGCCCCTCAGCGAACCCGAGGACCAGCGACTCGACGCCGACGGCGGCGAGCAAGAGCGGCGCTGCGAACGCGGCGACGACCAGCACACCGAACGTGAGTGCGAAGTTGACGACCGCGGTCCGGACGAACGTCGCCGGTGTCGAGACCGAGTCACGTTCGGTGTCGACCGTGTCGCCCGCGCGGGTCGCTCCGTAGATTCGGAGACCTGTCGTGCAGTCCTCGACACGAACCGTCGACGGGTAACCGAGGAGCATCGCCGCCATCCAGCAGTCGCCGACGGCCCCACCGGCGTTGACCGCAAGCGGCACGATCAGCCACGGGGTGGGAACGACCGCCATCGCCGCGATACCCACGAGCGAGATGACGACGAGCGGCGTCAGCGCGATCACGACGAACTGGTTTCGCGTGAACGTCGAGTCCGTCGTCGCGTAGGCGTACGGGAGGACGTAGTTGGAGAGTCCGACGCCGTAGCGCGGTTTACCGCCGTAGCGGGTCATCGCGACGCCGTGGAGCCACTCGTGGATCGGGATGGGCGCGAGCGTCAGGAAGACGAAGGCGACGAAGGCGAGCGCCATGTCGACGATGTCGAATCCCGCGGCGGCGTCGACGCCGAATCGGAACTCCGCGCGGCCCGTTATGGCCGCGAAAATCGCGCTGAAGAGGAGCGAAGCTAACAGGAAGCCAGTCACGGAGATGACGAGCCACTGACGCGCCAAACGGCGCGTCATCGTCAGTTCGGCGAGGAGGGGGAGATCGGAAAGTTCCGTAGAACGCATATCACGACAGATACGTCGTTTGTGGAGATAAATAGCGGTTAGACAGCCTCTCGCAGTCGATACGAGGGGCGAGTTCGTCGCAATCCGTGGGAACGGTTTACTCGCGCACGGTGACGAGCCAGTGTTCCTCGTCTTGTCGAACCAGCGTTCCGCCGTCGCGGAGCGTGACGACGTAGCCGGTCGGCGTCCGCTCGTGATCGTGGGCTGCCCGCACTCGGACGAGGTTACCTGTCACCTGTGCGGACGGCGGTTTCTGGGCCGCACCGCAGTCGTAGATCGTGAGTAGTTCCCGCCCGTCGTCGGCCTCGTAGACGATGATTCGGGCGTGGGTGTCGAGCGCCCAGCGGTCGTCGTCGACAGACGGGAGTTTCAGCGTCACAGTGTGGATTCTTCGGCCCACGTCGACTCGTCGCTTTCGGTCGACTCGCCACGGTCGCCGCCGTCATCACCCTCGTCGTCGACGAACGCGCGCTCGACGGCCTCGATCATCTCGTCGAGTTCGTCGCGGTCGAGGCGGTCGGCGTACGCGTCACGGATGAGTTCCGGGACGAGGTAGGCGTACTCGCCGCGGCCGACGTGCGTGATGAGTCCGGTCTGGCGGATCGGTCGGTTCCGACTGTACGCGAGTCGCTCGTCGCCGTCGCCGCCTGCGGCGATGTGTGCGTCGACGGGATCGGCGACGCCGACGGCGCGGTAGTGTCGGAGCATCCCGCGCGACAGGTCGTCGAGCGACTCGACTCGCGTGACGAGTTCGTCGATGACCGCCTGCTGGGTTCCGACCTCCGAGTGTTCGGCGACGAACCGAACCGCCTCGTCAGCGTCCATGTCGGCCGTCCGTCGCTCTGGCGTCGACTCCTCTCGCTCCACGCGGTTAGACACGGTGGGCCAGTCGCCGGACGTATCCGTCGCGTCGGCTTCGGCGTCGTCGGCCGTCTCACCGTTGGTAACGGCGCGCTGGTCGTTAGCGGCGGCGCGCTGGTCGTTAGCGGCGGCGCGCTCGTCATCGACCTCGTTCTCGTCACCGTCGCGCTCGTAGTCGTGAAGTTCGGCCTGCGCCTCGGTGCGTCGGAGGTTCTGTCCGGTACCGCCGCGGTAGGGCGCTTCGGCCTTCTGGAGCATCGCCTGCGCGAACTTATCGGCCATTCGGCTCAGGTCGCGGGCCTCCTCTAACTCGCGTTCGAGTTGCCGGATGCGTTGCTCACGCATGTCGAGTTCCTGTCGCAGGTCGGCGATCTCGCTCTCTTGGCGTGCCTCCTCGTCGGAGATGTCGCGGAGTTCGGAGACGAGGTCGCCGCTGACCGACTTGAGTTCCGGGCGTTCGAAGTCGTCGAGACCGGGCGTCGCCCCGGCGTCGAACGTTGTCTTTCGATTGAACTGCACCCGGCGGATCGACTCCGACCAGTCGGTCATCAGGAAGCCTTCGCCGTTGTTCATGTCCTCGATCTCGTCTGCGTACTCGCTGCCGAGGATGCGCTTTACGACTTTGGTGTCGTTTCCCCACGTGAGTCGGTGCCAGACGAGCCAGTCGCACTGCGTGATGTAGTCTTTCTTGACGTCGGCCGGTCGTTGGCTGATGCCGACGATGCCGAGGCCGTGTTTCCGCCCGCGCTTGCCGATCTTGATGAGCATCTTCCCGGCCTCGCCGACACCGCCGCCCTCCGGGATGTACTCGTGGCACTCCTCGACGAGCATCAGGAACGGTTTCTTGAGTTTCTTCTCCTTGGCGAATAGCTGCCGAGAGACGCGTAGCAGGAGGTCTTCGGCGACGCCTTCGTCGATATAGCCGGAGACGTCGAGGATGATCGGCACGTTCTGTTCGAGCGCCAGCGACGCGATCTTCTCTGCGTGCTCGGGACTCACCTGAATGTCGCACTCCTCGTCGGCACCGACGTGGAGAATCTCGAACGCTTCCTTGAGGCCGTAGTACTCGCCGTCCGTGTCGACGATGAGGACGGGGAAGTTGTTCGAAAGCAGGTTCTCGATGATGACCGAGGCCGTGTTCGACTTCCCGGACCCGGATTTCCCCGTAACGAACCCTCGCCCGGTGAGGAGTTCGACGACGGGCAGCGACACCTCGGTACCCGGGTCGCCGCCGTCGCCTCCCGGACCCTCGCTTACTTCAGCCACCGTGATAGTTTCGGTCTCCGTCATGCGGTCGTGGTGGCTACTACTCGCCGCCCCACATAGTTCCTCCCCCTCGAACACCCGTTCCACCCCCAACCCGTTCCTCCCCTCGAACCGACGCGCTAGTGTGGCTCCCGTTGGCTGTGATCGGACACGCGTCGGGGACGACCGAGCCGTCGACGGTTACGGCCGAGTGATCGAAACGAGTTGGAACGACCAGCCAGCGGCTTTCGTGGTGAGATCCGAGAACTCGAAGGAGTCGTTTGCGACCGATCCGGGGTCGATGGTCGCCGTTCGTTGCTTCCGGCGATGAGACCCGTCGCGGAGACTCACGGCGGCTTCGAACGTCACTCGCACGTCGAAGTTCCACTCGTTTCGAACCACGTAGAGGACGCTGTACGAACCGCCGGAAGGGTCACCGTGACCCTGCGAGTAGACGCTGATCTTCTTTCGAAGGTCGCGCGTCGCCGTCGCCGTCGCTGTCGACGTTCGCTCCGTCGTCGATTCGGCGGTCCGCGTCGCCGGGCTCGGCGTTTCCATGGAATCCGGTTCGTTCGATGAACCTGATTCACCACTCGTCGATACCGCAGACGCGACGGCCGTCGTCGCGCCCGTTCCGTTCGGAGTCGATCCACCGGTATCCGGCCCGACAGGGGCCTGGACGTTCGCGGTCGAGTTCTGCGATGACTGATCTATGGGGCGTTCGATTTGCCCGCCGAACTCGGTCGCACCGACCCACCCGACGCCAACGCCGACGAGGGTGAACAGCAACGAACGACGCTTCATGGGTCAGTCCTCTTTTCCGATAAAATAAATCTACTGTCATTCAAAGTCCACAAACGACAGTATTGTCGGTCGAGATCTGTCAAATCAATCGAAGTCGGTGAGCGAGCGCTGATCGCGGGGAGCGTTGTCACCGACCGTTTCGCTCTCTTCTGCGTCTTCGGGCGTCACGGACTCGCGACCGCCGTCGACGAAGGTAT
The DNA here is from genome assembly GCA_963715525.1 of Haloferacaceae archaeon. GTDB lineage: Archaea > Halobacteriota > Halobacteria > Halobacteriales > Haloferacaceae > MFD01721-c6. The sequence goes on along the minus strand of OY970248.1, from coordinate 1,549,342 downwards.
CCAGTCCCCGCTGCCACTCCGGACGGACCACGTCGTCGGCGACGCCGCTTTCCCCCTCCGCGTCGACGACGTCGGTCGTTCCGTCAGTGGCGGCCGATCCGTCGACGTCGGTCATCCCGTCAGCGTCAGTCGAACCAGCCCCGTCCCAACCATCGAGACGGGACTGATCTGCACCCGTGAAGCTCAAATTCGAGACTCGGACGCCCAGTTTTCGCACCCGATCGCTCTCGAACTCCGTCAACAAGTCGAGTGCCACGTCGACGACGAGGTCGGGGTCGTCGACCGGACCGGGCAGCGACCGAGCGCGCGTGTTGACGTCGAACGGCGGCGTCACCACCTTGATGCCGATGGTGCGATACATGGCTTCGCGCTCGCGGGCGCGGTCGGCCACGTCGACGCCGAGCGCTCGAACTTTCTCGCGTTTTCGCTCCTCGTCGTCGGTCGCACCGTTGAATGCGGATTCTCTGGAGAGACTCTTCGGTCGGCCCGTTGGCGTCACGGGTCGTTCGTCGCGACCGCGCGCTCGGTCGTACATCTCGCGGCCGCGTTCGCCGAACCGTCGACGGAGAGCAGAGGGGTCGGCAGCGGCGAGGTCGCCCGCCGTCTCGATTCCCATGTCACGGAGTTCTCGTGCCGTCACCGGACCGACGCCGTGGACGTCCTCTACGGAGAGCGAGGCGAGGAAGTCACGGACCTCTCCCGGCTTGACGACGACGAGACCGTCCGGTTTGTCGAAGTCGCTAGCGATCTTTGCGGCGCTCATGTTCGGCGCGACACCGACGCTCGCCGTGACGCCGACTTCGCGGTCGATGCGTTCCTTGATGTGCCGGGCGTACCCCTCGGCGAGCGTCCGTTCCGGGTCGTCGGCGACCGTCGCCCACGCTGTCCGCTCGGTCACGTCGAGATACGCCTCGTCGATGCTGACTTCGCGGACGACGTCGGCGCAGTCGTGGAGGATGTCCTTGACCTGCGCGCTAACCTCTTTGTAGAACGGGATGTCGACCGGGCGGTAGTATCCAGCCGCGTCCGCATCGCGGTCGGGGTCCTCTCTCGCCTGCTCGACCCTCGGGAGTGCATCGAGCGCCTGTGTGATCGCCTGCGCGCTCTCGACACCGAACTCGCGTGCCTCGTAGCTCGCAGTGGCGACCGCACCGTGACCCTCGCCGGGTTCGTATCCCATGCCGACGACGACGGGCTTTCCCGCTAGTTCGGGCTCGCGAAGTCGCTCACACGACGCGTAGAAGCAGTCCATGTCGACGTGACAGACGATCCGCTGTTCGGACGTCGCGGTCCCTGGCAGCCGTTCGCCGCTCATCGGTCATTCATCGGGTTGGAGGATGGTTAAGATTCGCCAAGCGCAGCGGAACTGTTCTTCGTCTCTCGGCTACTGGCACTCACTTGAGCCGTTCTTGTAGGAACGAGGGGTGTGCGGCCGTCACACCGGGAATACTGAGAATACCGTCTTGGATGACGTCGCCGAGCGTGTCCCCGTTTGCGGCTCGAACTTCGGCCATCAGCATGTGATCCCCGGACGACGAGTAGAGCGCCTCGACGGCGTCCAGGTTCCGGAGTGCACGGGTTACTTCGACGTATCGCTCGCTCTCGGCGTCGATGCCGACGAGCGCGATCGTCTGACTGGAGAGCTTCTTCGGGTCGACGTCGGCGGAGTAGCCGACGATCACACCCTCGTCCTCGAGCTTTTTGATGTATTTTCGGACCGTCGGCTTCGATACGCCGGCGAGATCAGCCAACTCGGCGTACGAGGCCTGTGCATCCTCCTCCAATGCGGCGAGGATGCGGTCCTCGGTAGACGAAGTGCTCATATGGGGGTGTTTTGCTCGCCCGAAAAAATATCTTGCGAACGAACAACCGATCCTTTGCGTTGTAGCATCGACAGAAAACCTGAGCGAGCGTGTAGAAATCGACGAAGCGGACCGTGGCCCACACTCTACTCGATGGTTTCCACTCCGTGCCAGTTCAGTGAGAATCGAGTAGACAGATATTGTATCGAATCTGACTGTAATTCTGTTCAGGGAGAGTTTATCGTGCTCCCACGATCAATCACACCACGGCCCACAGTATGACACAGGAGATCCGTACGGTCGGCTCAGAACCTGTTCCCCGTTCAAAATATACTGCCGTCGACCGCCGGGTACGGTGAGGTACGGTGGTCGATACAGGACGGCTCGTCGCCACGTGGCGACGGGTTTTCGCTCAGTCTTGGCCGGTCGTCGTCCAAGAGGTCTCGACGACTCTCATGCGGACGACGGACATCCTCGTCACTGCGCTCTTCTCTCCGACTGCTGTTGCAGCGCTCGGCATCGCAGATCTCTACGCCAAGTTCTCCGCGAGCGTCGGTAACGGACTGGGAACCGGAATGATTGCCCTCTCCAGTCAGGACACCGGGAGCGGTGCCCGCGACAACCGAAATCAGGCCGTATCGCAGACGCTGTTACTCGGGCTACTGATCGGTCTTCCGTTCGTGCTGGTCGCGCTCTGGCTCAACGACTGGCTCTTCGCAGTGCTGGGATCGGAGCGTAGCGTCGTACAAGTCGGTGGACCCTATCTCGCCATCATCTTCGCCATCAGCCCCGCGCGACACGTCGCACGCATCGAGGAGCGGGCGCTCCAAGGTATGGGTAACACCCGGACCCCGATGGGAATCGTGATCGTCGAAAACGTGTTGAACATCGGCGCGAGCCTCGCCCTCGGGCTCGGACTGGGCCCGTTTCCGGACCTGGCGATCGTCGGTGTCGGCCTCGGGACCGCGCTCGGAACGGTCTTCTCCGCGTGCGCGCTCTTCGTCGTCATTTGGCGCCACGAATCCGAACTCTCGATTGTCCGACCGCGAGATCACGTCATCGGTCGGCAGGTGATCACCATTTCGGCACCGAAGATCGGCGAGTCGTTGCTCTCGACGGTGGCGGAGCTCCCGTTCAATGCACTGTTGTTGAGTTTCGGTACCAGCGTGAACGCTGCCTACCAGATCGGACGCCTTATCGGTGACCACTTCAGCAACCCGATCTCGATCGCGTTCAACGTCACGGCGAGCATCGTCGTCGGCCAAGAGATCGGGAGTGGTCGTCCCGAGGAAGCGTATTACTTCGGCTGGGCGACTGCGGCGATGGGAGCGCTGACGCTCGGCGTATTCGGTGCCGTCGTGATACTCGGCGCGGGATGGTTCGTCGGCCTCTTCACCAGCGATCCGACGACGGTCCGCTATGCCATCGGATACACGCGCGCGTTCGGATTCTCAGCGCCCTTCCTCGCGCTCTTCGTCGTCTTCGCGGGCGCGCTCCAAGGCGGTAGCGATACGCGAGTCCCCTTCCTCGCTCGTACGAGCGCCCTCTTCGTCTTCATGCTCGGTGCGTCCTACGTGCTGAGCGTCCCACTCGGCATGGGCGTCACCGGAACTTACGTCGGAATCGTCCTCTATTACGTCTGGTCGTTCCTCGTCAACGCGGCCGGATTCCACTGGGGTGACTGGCAGACTCGCGCAACCGAACTGATGGACGAACGAGGTCGTTCCCCTCAGGAGACGACCGATTGACGACGAAAGTTCGAGACGAGCGAAGACAGTGTCCCGGAACCTCGAATTATCCCTCACACGTCCCGTGAACGTTCACATCTCCCTTCGAAGAGATCGTGATTGCGACGCCACCGGGATCGTTCCTGTTCGAACAGTTTTTGCTCGGCCAGGTGAGTTTGCGCGGGGGGGTACCGTCGACCGTGACGACGACTTTCGCGGGCATCCCGAGAAACGACTCGTGTTCGCTGTCGGTACTGCCGCCGTCCAGTCGATACATGTGTAAGAACAGCGCTTTGCCCGACCCGTCTTCGATCCGGACGAAGACGTTGTGGACGGCGCTCGACTTATTCGCGACCGTGACTGGGTGACTGACCGAACCGGACGCGAGCGGATTCGCACAGCCAGCCAGTGCTGCGAGTCCGCCGAGACCGGACACGGCGAGCAGTTCGCGACGGGACCACCTTCGGGACATGGCTTGGTGTCGGGGACGACGAACGTATTCGTTTTCGGTCTCGTCTCGACCGAGACATATCGGAGACCGGCCGCCGCTAATCGGTTTACACGGTCCAAAAAAGTCGAGAAATCGACGCTGAAAGCGCGTTACTTGTGTTTGTCGAGGAACATGTCGTACGACCGTTCCCACTCGTAGTCGTCGTCGAAGTAACGCTCGGCCAGCGGCTCTTCGGGCATCTCACCGATGCGCTGTTTCTCCTCCTGGTAGGACGGGCGGTCCTCGTCCTGGTAGTAGATGCCGGTGAGTACCTCGCCCTCGTACAGTTTGTTCTCCGTTTCGAACATCATACGCGCGGCTTCCTCGCGGTCGTGGATGTCGAAGTCGTAGTCGTCGGACTCGTTGATGTCCGTGTACGGGACGTACTGACGCGCGTCCTTGTTCCACGTCGGGCACTGCGTCAGGAAGTCGATGTGAGCGAATCCGTCGTGCTCGATCGCCTTCTTGATGATCTCCTTCGCCTGGTTTGGGTTCACCGCCGCCGTCCGAGCGACGAACGACGCGCCCGAATTGAGCGACATCGAGAGCGGTCGGAGTGGCGTCTTCGCACTGCCGTGAGGCTGTGTCTTCGACTTGTGACCCATCGGGCTCGTCGGCGAGGTCTGACCCTTCGTGAGTCCGAAGACCTCGTTGTCGAACACGATGTACGTCATGTCGTGGTTCTCACGAGCCGTGTGCATGAAGTGGTTCCCACCGATGCCGTATCCGTCACCGTCGCCGCCGGCGGCGATGACTTCGAGGCCGGGGTTCGCGAGTTTCGCGGCGCGAGCCACGGGCAGCGAACGGCCGTGGATGGTGTGGAACCCGTAACTGTTGAAGTAGCTGTTCAGTTTACCCGAGCAGCCGATTCCGGTACAGAGGAGCACCTCGTCCGGCGTGCGTCCGACTTCGGGCATGGCCTGCTTCAGTGCCTTGAGGACACCGAAGTCACCACATCCGGGACACCACGTCGGCTGGGGTTCGAGTCCGGGCGTGAACTCGTCGCGGTCGATTTCGCGTTCCTCGCCGATTGCGTTGAATGCACTCATGATTTAATCACTCGCTGCTGGAACGGATCTGGTCTGGTGGTCGGGCAGGTCGCCCTCACCGACGATACTCTCTTTGAACCCGTCGACGATTTCGGCGGGCTCGAAGGGGTTGCCGTTGTACTTGAGGAGACTCGTCAGCTTCTCGCCGAAGCGACCGAGTTCCTTCTGCGTCAGGCCGCGGAACTGTGCCGTCGCGTTCATTTCGACGACCAGCACCTCGTCGACGCTCTGGATGAACTCCGTGACCTCGTCTTTCGGGTACGGAGCCATCTCGGTGACGCCGAGCACCTTCACGGAGTACCCGTCGTCGTTGAGACGGTCGACCGCCTCTTCGACGGTTCCGTGCTGGCTGCCGAACGTGAGGATACCGTATTCGGCGTCCTCGGGACCGTGGTGGACCTGGAGACTGTCGTCGTCGAGTTCGGCACGGATGGCGTCCAGCTTCTTCATCCGGTTGTCCATCTGGATGACGCGGTTCGTCGGGTCCTCGCTGATGTGACCCTGCTCCATATGTTCGTTACCCGTGGTGAGGAACCGGCCGCCCTTCTGTCCGGGGACGGACCGCGGGCTGACGCCGTTGTCCTCGGGGGTGTCGTAGCGGAACCGCGAGTACTTGCCCGCCTCGTCGTGAGGTGCGTCTTCGAGTTCTGCTTCCGTGAGCGTGCTGCCGAGGCTCGGGTTCGGCTCCTTATCGAAGACACTGACGGGAACGTTCGTCAGTTCGCCGCCGAGCTTCTGATCGTAGAGCACGATGGATGGAATCTGGTATTCGTAAGCCAGCTTGAAAGCCCGGCGAGTCACGTCGTACGTTTCTTCGACCGTCGTAGGTGCGAAGACGACGCGGTTCGAGTCGCCCTGACTCGTGTACAGGACGTGTTCTAAGTCGCCCTGCTCGGGCTTCGTCGGCATCCCGGTAGACGGACCTGCGCGCATGGCCTCGATGAGGACGACCGGCGTCTCCGTCATCTCGGCGAGTCCGAGCGGCTCGGACATCAGCGCGAATCCGCCGCCGGACGACCCGGACATGGCCTTTGCACCCGCGTGCGATGCACCCAGCGCGAGTGCCGCTGCGGCAATCTCGTCTTCGACCTGTTCGGAGATTCCGCCGAGTTCAGGCAGGTTCTGGGACATGATCGTGAACACTTCGGTCCACGGCGTCATGGGGTAACCGGCGATGAACCGGCAGCCCTCGTCGATCGCACCGTATGCGATCGCGTCACTGCCGGAGAGCAGAACCTGCTCTTCGTCGTGTTCGCCCTCGGGGATCTTGATGCCCGGAGCGTCGATATCGTACTCTTCGGAAACGATCTCGTGTGCTTCGCGGAGAATCTCGATGTTCGGTTCGAGGATCTTCTCCGGCATGGCGTCGCTCATCAGATCCTCGATCCATTCGAGGTCCATTCCGATGATCGCCGCCGTCACACCGACACCGGCGGTGTTACGCATGACCTCGCGCCCGTGTTCGCGTGCGAGGCTGCGAAGGTCCATGTCGTAAATGTGCCAGTTGTTCTCCTCGACGCGCTCATCGAAGTCTTCGATGTCGTCCGTGTCGAGAAGCCCGGAGTCGTAAACGATGACTCCGCCTTCGTGAAGTTCATCCAGATTTTCCGACAGCGGCTTGACTTCTTCTTCCCCGTAGTAGGCGTTCTGCTGTGGGTTTCGTGCGAAGGAGTCGCCCAGTGCGAGCAGGAAGTTGTACCCGTCGCCCCGGGACTTGACCTTGTGGTCCGCTGCTCGAATCTCGGTATACGTGTGGCCGCCGCGGATGCGCGACGGATAGTGACGATGCGTGAAAACGTGCAGGCCCGAGCGCATCAGAGCCTTGGCGAAGTTCTGGCTCGTCGAGGCGATTCCGTCTCCGGAACCTCCCGCGATTCGCCAGATGAGTTCGTCGTTAGTCATATTTATAGGTGGCTTGGCCCCCCGTGTGGACCAGTAGTAAGTATAATTTCCCTGTGGTCGGCCTAAAGCCTTTGCTATCCATTAGCAAGGAATGATTATGATGGATTGTTCACTCAGTTTCAAGTTACCGATTTCTGGAATATTTACACGGTGGATCTGGCCCGTCAGGGACGGGATTAGCGGCTGTGAGTAGGCAGTAAGTAATGATCGTTAATGACTATTTGATTGCTCTGATTTTCCACATCTATTGGTCAATTTTTTATAGGGTGATTTGATTAACGCTCAACAAGACGTTATGAAATTAATCCCGGTGCTCGCTGTACTCTCGATAGTGGTAACGCTGTTTCCCGCCCCTGCGGTCGGTGCACACAACACCCCACCGCTCGCAGATGCAGGACTCGACCAAACGGCTACTCGTGGTGGGGTAGTCCTCCTCGATGGAACGGGATCGCACGACCCGGACGGTCGGATCGTCTCGTATCGGTGGACCATTGAATCTCCCAATGGAACGACGCTCCGTCCACGAGACGAGTCCGATTCGAAGACGCGCTTCGTACCCCATCGACTCGGACGTTACGACGTCACCCTGTCGGTGACCGACGACGACGGTATGACGCGCTCCGATACGCTCTACGTGACTGTCAAACCTGGCGACAGTCCTCGTATTTCGCTCAACGGCAATACGAGCCCAAACGTGGGTGAATCACACGTTTATGTCGCACGAATCCGACCAGGAGACGCACCGCTCCAACGGATCATCTGGCGGATCGATGGTTCCGTCGCGACCAATCGGTCGATCGCGTCTGATCGGAGACGGACTGACTATACACTGGCATTCGCCAATATGGGTCGTCACACCATCTCAGCGACGGTCATCGACGAAGATGGGTTACGGGGCTCTGCAACGGTGCACCCGATAGCCCGCTCGGTTTCGACGACACAACCGCCAAGCAGTAGCGGTCCCTCTACCGGAGGGACTACATCTCGAACGTTCGCACAACGATTTGATCCCACGCTCTCCGGGCGTCAGTTGCTGATCGGACGTAGTCCCTTCGCTGCGGAGTACCACCTCACTGGTACTCCCGATCAGGCGGTCAGGTCGATCACATGGTACCGCAACCGGAGGCGAGCAACTACCGGGTCCCGATTCAATTCGACGTGGGAACCGGGGCAACACGACCTCTTCGCAGTGGTTCGGTACATTGATGGAACGAGAGATATCGCTCATTTCGCCGACGGAAGTTCGACCGTTACGGTCGATCCCAAACCGATTGCGTCTTTCACGGCACTGAACAGGACGGACGGGATCTCAGGGTCAGTCTCGGTCTCTGATGGATTCGGAAACCTTCGCCTGATCCAAGTACTGATCGATGGAAACGTCGTCCGTCGCTGGCCCACTAATAAGTTTCGCCGCCCCTCCAACTCGGTCGGACATCACACTCTCTCGTTCACGACTGATGACGTTGAGTTCGGAGTCGCTCAGTCTGTCAAAGTTGTGGCTGTGGACGAACGTGGACAGCAAACGACGATTTCGCGGTCGGTTACCCCAACTGGTGAGCCAAAAATTCTCGAATCACGGTTCGTCAATACGCCGGTTGATTCGTATGACCGTCGTCTCGATCCAAGTCGATACGCCGCAAAACACGTGTTGAAGATTGATTTGAATGGAGTTTCGCCAGATGAGCCGGATTAATTTAGCCCACCACTCGCGCGGCCCAGAGCCTGTTAAAAGAAGTTAAATATGAGAACAAGCACAAAATACGAAGTTCTACCAGAATAACGACACACTTCAGGTTACGCAGTTATTGGGGTGCTCCTACGTTTGGTAAGTATCGTTTAATTACATACAGATCTCAATAAAAAACGCGGAGTATATCGCGTTCAATGATAAATCGTATTCTCGATTTAGAGTTGAAAATAGCCCACCAGTAATCCAATTAAATGTTACGCATGGTGGTGTGGTCAGTCAGAAAGGCGACTGGGGAATGATTGTCGATGCTGGCGATTCATTTGACCCTGATGGATATCAAATAAAATATTTCTGGAAGCAGGGGGCACATCCGATCTCGCCGGACAACTCGATCGCTAAATTCAGTTCTAGGAGGCGTGCGACATTGATTGTCCGAGATCCGCAGCAACTACAGACGAAATTGTCTCAGAAATTCACTCAGTACTACGCGCCATCGTTAAACGCGTCAGTGTCGTCCCTGATGGTTCGTCTCAACGTCCCTACTTGGCCAATGATACCGTCCGACTGCGAGTGAGGACGAAGAACTACGAACTAACGAAAAGGACCTATCAGATCAAGTTGGGAATTAAAGTACCCAAGGTCGATGCGACCATCCACAACTGGCATCGGGTGACTGCCCGAGACAAACACAACACTGTTCCCAGAAAATATTGGACTGGTACGATCGACATTCCGGCATCTGAATTTGAGTCGTCTGACCTCGGCCGAGTAGTGGTTTATAATACCGCTCATCCGAAGTACACCCGGCGAACTAAGCCGATTCCGAAGGTAGATGTCTTTGAATCTGTATCACCAGTTTACCGGGATCTAGTAGCAAACGACGTTAAGTACACGGTGAAGTCGACTGAGACAGACCGTGTCCGTGTCCATACTGCCCATAATCGAAATCGCTTCCTAATGAGGGGCTATCGAGTCAGCAACGTAATTCGATCAGATCCCGTATACCAACTAGAAAAACGATACGTCAAAACACCTGCCCAATACCGAACGAAGAAATTGTCGTTTGACAGTGCTGGTCAACGAAGAACCTTCCTTCGAAGTGTCGACAACTGGTCTACTGGTGGTTCGTCACGACACCGTGTGACGTGGACAACGACGGAATCAGCGTGGCGAGACGACAAGTCCGGAAAAGGACAGTATACCGGTAAGACAAGACGAGTCAAAGACAAACCCGCTCAATATCGGACGAAGCGGCAGTACCATCACACGTACAAAGTACGGAAGGAGGGAACACGGACCGTTACTAAAACGAAGACGAAAACGGTTCAGCAGACCGTCACTCGTCACGTTCGAAAATGTACCTCGTGGGGCTGCTATCGAACTACTCGCTCGTTCACTCATCCGGTCCAGAAGACTGTTCACGTCACCGTCAAACACCACTACCACTACTACGTGACTCGCTCAGACACCTACTGGGCGTTCAACAAATTCAGCTACGGGGATCATCCCACAGGACAGACTAAGCGCGTCAAGGTTGCAGACGCTCACTACCACACGCAGTATCAGTTTAGCTATCAGCAGCAACATCACAGAGTCGATTGGACGTACTACGCTACGAAGCAAGTTCAGGTCAGCCCTCCGAAATTCGGGTGGAAGCCGTATTCAACCACGAAAGGTACGCTGAGAGCATATCGTCTCGCGAAACGTCGCGACTTCCGGATTTCGAAACAGACCGTCGACAAGAAGTGGGTACTGACCAAGAAAACGACTTACAAGCACGTCATTTCGAGACGACCGCGGAGCGGTGAGAAAGTTCTCGAGACTCAGGCATTGATAGCAGGTCTTCGCCGAACACGCTATTTCGATCCGGAGACCGGACAGTACCGTGAGGGTACTGCCAGTCCATTCGTACACAAAATTAAAAAGGACGGCTACTGGACTGCCAGCGAAATGAAATCGGATTGGCGCCACTCGCAGTCTGATAACTGTGACTGGAATCAGTTTTCGAAGATGTGTGAGGTGGTTCGATGAAAAGCAAAATTACTCGAATCGCACTACTTATTGTGTTATTACCAGGAATACATGGTGCTGCAGCTGCAAATCAATCATATACATCTACGAAAAAGCAATGCTCTTCTAAATCCACATCTGAACGAGTTATGACGTCTGCATATGGTGTCAAATATCATATTATTCAGTGTTCGGATAGGAACTTCGTAATCCATGGAAAAAATAATAATGATAGGGCAGTGAAATCCGGTCTAACTGTTAGGGTTGATCGTGCTTCCCTTTACAATCACGATTTTAAGTTAAAACAGGGAGAATCTAAGACGTGGTATATAAACACGGAGCGTGCTATGAATATCGTGAAAAAACAGCATGATATTCGAATAACAACCTATGATAACGCAACCGAATTCCACATCACTCACGATTTCAACTCGACACACCCAGTTGGTGCCCCATCGCCATACATCTCTAACGTAAATATCACCAACGGAACGATCCACGGGAAACCGTCAGCAGTCGCTAAAGTGACGATCAAAAACCCCGGTATTCAGTCCTACAGCATGATGCTGATGGTCAATACGGAGGGAACGGACGGTAGTATGTACGGTGCTTCCGTCGCACCTGGGGGGCAGCGAACGATTACCGTCCAATTGCTGGAGAAACGGGGGACAAAAGTCGCCGGCGAAGCCCGTCTGTACACCGGGAACCTGTCGAAAGGGAATGGCGCGCTCGACGAGGTCGGATTCGTCGGCCAAGCGAAGCACGAAACGCATCAGTGGAACAAAACCTACAGTCCGGTTCGAGCGCCATGGCAGAAGAACTCGTACCACTATCGAAACGATTCCGTGGATACGGGAGGGGATACGACCCTCGAACGGGTCGGATCCGCTCTCAGCACCACACAGATCATCTACATCTGCGCGGGTTCGTTCTCGTCGTTATCGGCGTTCTCTACCGTAGTTACCGTCGCTGACGGCAGTTCTTATTCGTTTTCAGGACTGCTCGGATGGTAATCGGTGTCGTATTCGCCCGGCTTCCCGTCCAACCGATCGGGATTGATTCGCCCGCCAAGGAGCATGAAGTCAAGAACCGTCAGCGACAGCATCGCTTCGACGACCGGGACGCCGCGTGGCGGCAGAACCGGGTCGTGACGACCGACTACCTGGATCTCTTTTTCCTCGCCGGTTTCCCAATCGACGGTGGTCTGTTTCTTCGGGATAGAGGTCGGCGCGTGGAGGGTCACCTCGCCGTAGATCGGCTGGCCGGTCGTGATACCGCCCTGAATCCCGCCGTGTTTGTTGCCGACGGGCGTGGGGGTTCCGTCCTCGTCGAACTCCCAGTTCTCGTTTCGATCGTGGCCGGTCCACTCCCGCGCGTCTTTGCCGAGTCCGTACTCGAACGACGTGGTCGCCGGAACTGAGAGGAGTGCTTGCCCCAGTCGAGCGGGGAACGAGTCGAATCGGGGGGCACCGAGTCCGCGGGGAACGCCACGAGTCTCGAAGTAGATGCTGCCGCCGATGGAGTCGCCTTCCTGTTGGTATTCGTCGATAGCGTCGCGCATTTGTTCGGCAGTCTCGGGATGGGCACAGCGGACTTCGTTCTCCTCTGTGTGTTCGAGCATCTCCTCCCAGGTCACTTCGGGCGCTTCGATGTCGCCGATCTGATTGACGTGGGCTTTGACTCGAACGTCGTGTTGTTCGAGAATCTTCTGTGCGACTGCCCCGGCGGCGACCCAGTTGACCGTCTCGCGGGCGCTCGACCGACCGCCGCCGCCCCAGTTTCGGGTCCCGAACTTCGCCGAGTAAGTGAAGTCCCCGTGGCTCGGTCGAGGTGCGGTGATGAAGGGTTCGTACTTGCCGGAGCGAGCGTCCTTGTTCTGGATGACCATCCCGATGGGCGTGCCGGTGGTGTAGCCGTCTTGGACGCCGGATTCGATCGACACTTCGTCGGGTTCGCCTCTGCTCGTGGTGATCATCGACTGGCCGGGTTTCCGTCGGTCGAGTTCGCGTTGAATGTCCTCCTCGGAGAGTTCGAGACCCGCAGGACAGCCCGAGACCGTGACGCCCATGGCCTCACCGTGGCTCTCCCCGAAAGTCGTGACTTGAAAGAGTCGCCCGAAGCGATTTCCGTTCATTAGCCGACGTTGGGACAGCGCCGCATAAAGGGTTTGCAGATAACGCAAAAGCGCCGGTGGGTGGCGAGTGGCCTTCGAGACGCTATCGGAGCGCCGAGAGACTCGTCGCCGCGAACGGGACGAGCATCTCGTCAGGTGTCATCCCGCCGTGCGCACCACTGTACGAAAGCGGACGGTCACGATGCCAGAGACTCAGGTCGCGGTGAACGGCGACGAGGTCCGGGCACCGTCTGAGGAACCGATCGCTCGGGTCGCGGTCCCCGAAGAGACCGATGTCGAGGTACTCGTCGCGACTGTAGGTCAGGACGTCGTACCGCGCGGTGAGGACGTTCCGTAGCTCCTCGACGCGGCCGCCCTCGACGTGGAACTGGACGTTACGAGGGCCTCCGACTGGCGGAATCGGTTCGCCTTGGGCGTCGGTTTCGAGCAGTTCCCAAACGGCCTCGCAATCGCGCAAATCGGGATTTTCAGCTGGTACCGTATCGACGTGTCCGTGATCGGCCGTGAGGACGAACAGTGTCCGATCGGCGGCTGCGGGGTCGAGATTTTCGACGAGTTCCCGACGGAAACACTCGGTCACCACGGCGAGTTGCGCGCGGTAGTCGTCCGACTCGGTTCCGTGGAAGTGTGCCGCGCTGTCGACGTGGGGGACGTACGCGTAGTGGTACGTCCGGCCGTCCGACGACTCGATCGACCGCCGAACGTCGAGCGCGAGTTCGGCGACCGTCTCGTATCCGACCGGATCCGTGCCCCGACAGGCGAGTTCCGTATAGGGCGTTTCGACCGTCGATTCCGGCTGGAACGCACGCGACTCGATACCGTCGGCGGCGGCCCGCTGGTACACGGTCTCGACGTCGCGCGACAAGAGTAACTCCGGGTCGGCATCGTCGTCGAACACTTCGGGTGCCGGGTCACCGTCTTGCGTCGCGAAGGGGAGCGTCTGAAGTACGGTATCCAGTTCTTCGAAGTATTGGTCCCAACCGAGAAGCCCGTGTTCGGCCGGTTGGAGTCCCGTGTGCATCGTCGTGATCGCCGCCGCCGTCTCAGACGGATAGATCGACGTCAGCGGCGTCACCGTCCCGCGGTCTGCGAGCAGCGAGAGGAACGGCAACTCGGCTTCGTCGCGCTCCCACTGCAGGAAGCCGTAGCCGTCGAGGAGGAGGACGACGACGTCGTCGACGTCGGTGTCGACGGTGTCGAACACGTCCGTCGGGAGCGAGCGGAGTGAATGGGACTCACCACCGAGCACTGACAACACGGTCCCCGGGACGTTCGCGAAGCAGTGATCCGAGTAGGCCGGATGTGTGTACCCGTCCACATCGTGATCGGCGAGCAACTGCTCGGCCTGCGAGTCACGTCTCATTACGGGGACACGACGTCCGGTACGATTAACGTGACGGTGGTGTGTGACGAACTCGCGCGAAGCGCGCCGTTCAGGAGCGACTCTTACTCGCCCGATCGCGACACAGACGCTCCGAGGTTGTAGAGTTCGTCGAAGAAGTCCGGGAAGGAGACGTCGACGTGTTCGGCGCCTTCGATCGCGGTCGTCCCGTCAGCGACGAGGCCGGCGACCGCGAGCGACATGACGATCCTGTGGTCTGCGTGGCCGTCGACCGCAGCACCGACGAGCGTCGACTCGTCGCCGTGGATCGTCAGCGTGTCTTCTTCTTCGGTGACGCTAGCACCGAGTTCGGTCAGCTCGCTCGCCATCGCACGCACGCGATCAGTCTCCTTGTAGCGGACGTGCTCGCAGTTGACGATGCGCGTCTCCCCATCGGCGATCGCGCCCAGCGTCGCGATCGTCGGCAGCAGATCAGGCGTGTCGCCGACGTCGACTTCGACGCCCGAGAGGTCCGACCGCCGGACGGTGATTCTCCCGTTATCGCGGTCCCAGTCGATCTCCGCTCCCATGTCTTTCAGGATATCGACGATGGCGCTGTCGCCCTGTGCACTCGGGTAGGCGCTCTCGACGACGAGTTCGTCTTCGGCGGCGACGGCACCCGCGGCGAGGAGGTAGGACATCGAGGAGAAGTCGCCGGGGACGTGGTACTCGCCGTCCTCGGGTTCGTAGGACTGGGCGCCGTCGACGCGGAAGCCGTCGTCCGTCCCCGTCGCCTCGACGCCGAACGCGTCGAGGACTTCCAGCGTGATGTCGACGTAGGGTGCGGACTTGAGTTCGGTTTCTAAGTGAACGTCGATCCCTTCAGACGTTACAGCACCGGCCATCAAGAGAGCCGTAATGTACTGCGAGGAGACGTCGCCACGGATCGAGACGTCGCCGCCGCCGATCGGCCCCTTGAGTACGAGCGGAGCCTGTCCGTTCGCTCGCGTGCTCTCGGCACGCCCGTCGAGTTCGGCGACGGCGTCGAGCAGTGGGCCTTGCGGACGTGATCGGAGGGAGCCGTCGCCGGTGAGCACCGTGATGCCGTCGGCGAGCGCGGCACAGGCGGTGACGAGTCGCATCGTCGTTCCGCTGTTCGCGCAGTCGATCACGTCGGCGGGGACAGCCGACCGCCCCTCGAAGCCGGTCACGTCGAGGACGTCCCGCGAGATCTCGACGTCGCCGCCGAACGCTTCGACGGCACGCATCGTCGCCTTCGTGTCGGCGCTGATCAGGGGATCGTAGACGAGCGCTCCGGCGCTGTAGCCCGCGGCGAGGATGGCGCGGTGTGTGTAGCTCTTCGACGGCGGTGCGCGGGCGGTACCGTGGACCCGCGACTGGGAGAGTTCGACGTCCATGTTGGGTGGTCCATGGCTTCCGGTATCAGGGTACCGGAGGTGGTGATACCTGTCTCCGATCGGGGAGATGTAGTTACCGGGCGGCGACGCCGGGAGGGGAACCGATTTAGTACGCGCCGACCACGGCTTCCCATGGACCCGGACTTTTCGAAACTCGACGCGTTTCTCGAGGGAGAGGGCTACGACGGCTACCTCGTCGACGCCGCCAGCAGCGTATCGGACCAGCTCTACCTCTCTGGGTTCGACGCGCCGGACCCGTTCGTCACCCTCTACACGCCAGCGGGCACCTCACTCCTCGTCTCCGGACTGGAGTACGGCCGCGCGAAGAAAGAGAGCCGCGCCGACACCGTCGAGCGAACCGCCGAGTACGGCGGCGGCTACGGACAGGACGACGGTGCCGCGATCGCGGCCTTCCTCGACGAGCACGGCGTCGAATCGGTCGCCGCGCCCGAACGCTTCCCGCTCGGAACGGCGGACTCGCTTCGCGAACACGGCATCGGTGTGACCGCGGATTCGACCGACGTCGTCACCGACATTCGAGCGACGAAAACGCGGGAGGAAGTCGAACACGTGCGCGAGGCGCAGAAGGCAAACGAGGCGTCGATGCGGGCGGCGGAGGATCTGATCCGCGCGGCGACCGTCGAGGACGGCGTCCTCCACTACGACGGCGAACCGCTCACCAGCGAGCGCGTCAAAGAGGAGATCGAAGTGACGCTGCTCCGGGAGGGCTGTGCGTTAGACGAGACGATCGTCTCCTGTGGCGCCGACGCAGCCGACCCGCATAACCGCGGCAGCGGACCGCTCCACGCCGACGAGCCGATCATCATCGACATCTTCCCGCGGAACAAGACGACGAAGTACCACGCCGACATGACGCGGACGTTCCTGAAGGGCGAACCGAGCGAGACGATCCGCGAGTGGTACGACGTTACCCACGAGGCGCTCCGCGAAGCCCTCGACGCCGTCGAACCGGGTGCGACCGGCGACGACGTACACGCCGTCGTCTGCGACATCTACGAAGACGCCGGGTGGCCGACGCTCCGCTCGGACCCGACGACCGAGACGGGTTACATCCACAGCACGGGCCACGGTGTCGGTCTCGACGTCCACGAACTGCCTCACATCTCTGTCGGCGGCGAGGAGTTGAAACCGGGCCAGATCATCACCATCGAACCCGGTCTCTACGACCCGAAAGTCGGCGGTGTCCGCATCGAAGACATCGTCGCAGTCACCGAAGACGGCTACGAGAACTTGACCGATTACCCGGTCGAACTCGTCGTCGACTGAGCGACGTCGCACGGTCGACGTCGAGCCGGTTCAACTTTCAGCATGAACTTCAGACCCGAAACTCGCGACGATCACACTGCGATCGGCGAGATCCATCGACGGGCCTTCCCCGGCGACGACGAGGCGTGGCTCGTCGACGTGCTTCGAGACGGCGACACCTTCGACCCGCGACTCTCGTTGGTCGCCGAAGCGGGCGAAATGGACGAACAGCCGGTCGGGCACGTCTGCTTCACGACCGTCGAGATTCCGGGTACGGAGACGCCCGACGAACACCTCGTGCTCGCTCCGGTAGCGATCGATCCGGAGCGACAGGGCGAGGGTATCGGGAGCCGTCTGATCGAGGCGGGACTTCGACGGGCGCGGGAACTCGGCTACGGGAGCGTCGTCCTCCACGGCAGCACTCGGTTCTACCCGCGATTCGGCTTCCGGACGGCCGCCGAGTTCGGACTCACCAATCCGTTCGACCTCCCCGACGAGGACTTCATGGCGCTCGAACTCCGATCCGGGGGGCTCGACGGTGCGACCGGCGAAGTCGTGTATCCCGACGCGTTTTACGAACTCTGAGGGTCGTCTATCTCGGCCGGGTGGCTCACCGATCAGAACGAATCGCAGGGATGCGACACCGGGTCGCCTCGAACGCGCCGGATCGAGTTCGGCGTGACGAAGTACAGCGCCGTCGAGTAGACATCGGCGTACTCGCTCGTACCCCCGTGCGAGGCTGCGGTCGAATTGGTCGAGTTGTCGCCGTCAGAGGCTTTCGTCACGAAGGAGTACGGTTGCTGTACGCGCACGTAGACGCCAGCGTCGGATCGGTTGACGATGCTCGCGTTGGGGGCCGTGCTCGCACCGAACGTCTCAAGATTCGCGAGACACGTTTCGTTCTCCAGTCGACTCCGGATATACCGCTTTTCCGCGCCGAATGCCCGCGACTTCGCGGCGGCGTCCGAGAGGGGTTTCATCGTCGTCTTCGATCCGGCGACCGAGTCGCCCGGCCCGTTAGAGCCGTTCGAAGCGGGAACGTCGCCGCCGACGCACCCGGTGACGAGGAGTGCGGCGACGAGTGCGAGGAGAGCGAGCGTCCGAGTAACCGACGGACGGCGTACACCGGGAACCATGCCCGATCGTATTAGTTGATTGGTAAGTACTTTCCGGTGGTCGAGGCGTTACTCCGGTTCGACCATGTACGGCGATTCATCGGACCGTCCCGCCTCCGTCGTCTCCGCGTAGAAACAGAGCTTGTACGTCCGGACGACGAGATCGGAGACGAGAGTTCCGACGAGCAGACCGACGAATCCGACGATCCCGACGCCGGACTGGTACGCGGTCACTGCGCCCTGAACGGTCGTCGCGCCACCGAAGAGGAAGGGCCACGACGCGAGCACCGAAATCACGAGAGAGATCGCACCCGAGAGGAGGGCGAACCCGAGCGCGGAGACGAAGTGGCTCGCGACGAAGTCGATACTCCGGCCGATACCGCTGATCGCGTTCTCGTCGTCGACGACGATCGCCACGTCGTAGAACTGGAAGAACAGATGCACGACGAAGAGGATCACCGCGACGACGGCGATTTCGGCGATGACTGTCGACGAGGGGGCGGTTCCCTGACGCATCGCGTTCAACAGCGCGAAACCACCGCCAGCGACGAGTGCGATGATCGTCAGTACGACCACGGCCACCCCGAAGACGATACCGAGGAGTAACCCCGCACCGAGCAGACTCAGGTAGTATCGCCGTCCCGCCTCGAAGAACGACGGGCCGTCCCGTGTCCGCGTTCGGGCGGCGTTCGCGAGCGCGTAGAACCCGGCCACGAAGAAGGGAATGACGAACAACTGAAGTGCCGAACCGACGAGCGAAACGAGGCTCGAGACAACGCTCGAGCCGCCTCTTCCGACGACACTCAACGTGGAGATGAACGCGATTACGAGGGCGACGACGGCGAGCGAAGGCTTCCTCGCGATCGTCGAGAGGGCAGTCGAAAATGAACGGAGGGCGGTCATATTCCGCCGTTCGTGTCGGTGGTATATATATTTCCGACGAGTAAACTGACCGAGGGCGATCCGATTCGACACCCGCACGGTCTCGTCCCGTCACCGAACCCCTTTTGAGACGCCGCAGGCTATCAAACGGCGATGAAACTGCTCATCGTCGGCGCGGGTACGATGGGTCGCTGGGTCGCGGACACCGTCGACGCCGACGTCGCCTTCGTCGACGAAGACGAGTCGGTCGCCGGGGAGGCCGCCACGACCTACGACGCCAGAGTCGTGCCGCCGAGCACGGAGGAGGACTTCGACGCGGTCTGCTTTGCGGTCCCAATTTCCGTCGTCGGGACGTCCATCTCGAAGTACGCCCCATGTGCGACCGACGCCGTCTTCGACGTGACCGGCGCCATGGCCGACCCCGTCGCCGCGATGCGCGACCACGCGGCCGACCGCGAGCGCGTCAGCTTTCACCCGCTGTTCGCGCCGCGAAACGCCCCCGGAAACGTCGCCTGCTTCGCCGACGAGTCGGGTCCGCTGACCGACGGCGTCCGGGGAGCGATCGCCGACGCCGGAAACGACGTTTTCGAGACGACCGTCGAAGAACACGACGACGCCATGCGGACGGTGCAGTCGCGTGCGCACGCCGCCGTGCTGGCCTACGCCCTCGCCGCTGACGACGTGCGCGAGGAGTTCGCCACCCCGGTCTCTGGCGGTCTCGACGACCTCGTCGGAACCGTCACGGACGGTTCGTCCCGCGTGTACGGGGAGATTCAGGAGACGTTCGGCGGTGCCGACGCCGTCGCCGACGCGGCAGAGCGGATCGCAGAGACGGCGACGGACGCCGAGTCGTTCGCCGCGCTCTACGACGAGGTCGCAGAACGGAGCCACGGACCGGACGAGGGAGGTAGCGGAGACGACAACGGAGCATCCCGAAACGCATGATCGACCGTGACGCCGTCCGCAACAACGCGAAGTACCTCCGGAACGTCCGCCCCCTCGACCCCGAGGAGATATCCGAATACATCGACGGCAACCCTCACCCGGCGGTCGTCCGCCGGACACTCCGCGAGGAGGCGGTCGACCTCGGCCTCGTCGAGCGCGAGGACGGGTCGTTCGTCCCCGCGAATACCGAGTCCGTCCCGCCCCGACGGTGGCGACCCGAGACGTTCCCGGACGAGTACGCGTTCGCGCTCGAAGACCTGCTGGTCGAACGGTTCGGCGCGAACTGGCACCGCGGAGAGTCGGGCGAACGACTCCGCGAGGCGATTCGCCACCTGAAATCCAACTACTACTACGGCAACGACGTCGCCTACGATTCCGACGCCGCGCTCGGGTACGCCATCTACCATCTCCCGGACAACTACGCCGTCGTGGGCTACGTCCTCGATCTCCTCGCTCGGCGCGAACGCCTTCCGCGAACGCTTCGCGTTCTCGACGTGGGTGCGGGGGCGGGCGGCCCCGCGCTCGGACTGTACGACTTCCTCCCCGACGACTGCCTGGTCGACTACCACGCCGTCGAACCGAGCGACGCCGCCGACGTGCTAGAACGGATGCTCGGCGAGACCGGCCGAAATTTCCACACCACGATCCACCGTGAGACGGCCGAAGCGTTCGATCCCGAGTCCGTCCTGTCGGGTTTAGACGACACCGACGCCGACGGGGAAACCGGCTTCGATCTCGTCTGCTTCGCCAACGTTCTGAACGAGGTCGACGACGCGGTCGCGGTCGCCGACCGATACCTCGACGCCGTCGCGTCCGACGGGTCGTTCGTCGCCGTCGAACCGGCGGACCTCAACACGAGTACGGACCTCCGCAAGATCGAACGGGCGGTCGCCCCCGTCGACGGCGACGTGACCGTCTACGCCCCGACGCTCCGACTCTGGGACGGCTACGCGCCCAGCGACCGCGGGTGGTCGTTCGACGTCGGCGCGGACCTCGACGTTCCGGGATTCCAGCGCAGACTCGACGAGGCGGGTGACAACGACGACGAAGCGGGGACGTTCGTCAACGTCGACGTACAGTTTTCCTACTCGATTCTCGACCGCGACGGTGGACGCCTGTTCGACGTTCGCGGAAACCCCGCTCGACACGCGAAGATGGCCGAGATGGAGCGTCACGTCACCGAGCGGATCGACCTCCTCGCGGTCAAACTCAGTCACGACCTCTCCGAGGGCGGGAACTCGCTGTTCAAAATCGGCGACGGGAGCCAGGAGACCGAACAGTACGCCGTGCTCACTCGTGAGTCGGCGTTGAATCGCGACCTCGCAGGCGCGCCCTACGGCTCAGTACTGGCGTTCGAGAACGTCCTCTGTCTCTGGAACGGCGACGAAGACGCGTACAACCTCGTCGTCGACGCCGAGACGGTCGTCGATGTCGTGGCTGCGTAGCAGTGTAAAACAGAACCCGCGTGTGACAGAACCCGCGTGTGTGTCTCGGACGCTGGCGTTTTTCGCTGTAACCTGTGGGGTCGGTGAGTAAGCCGAACGAGACGTGTGTCTACTTCTTGCCCGTCGACTTCACGGTCTTGATTCCCTTCGTGAGATGCTTGATCGTCCGGCGCTGACCCAGGTTCGGAGCCAGTACTTCGCCGACGGTGTCCTTTCCTTTCGCTTCTGTCCCATCGCGACCCAGTTCTGCGGGGCTGATGTACAGCCGTGGAATGTGTTTGATCGGGATGGCGTGGACGTCTTTCATCGTGTCCATAACCGGTTGCTGGTACTTCTGACTCTCGTTCGCGTACATGAGCCACTCCGTGTTCGACGCGTTCGCCGCCTTCGCGATCGCGGCGAGTTTGTCGATCGTGTACCAGCCAGACTCGCGGTGCTGGTTCGTGTACATGTACTCCATGTACCGGAAGAACGAGGTCGGGTCGCTGTGCCAGACGGCGTAGCCAGTTCGGGCGACCATGGGTTCGTCGGGTCCGTGGAACCCGCGACCGTTCTCGTAGGCGACGAACTGGAAGGTGAGTTGTACCTTCCCGGTGAGTACGAACTTCTTGACGAGCGTGTTGAGGAATCCGGTGACGAACTTCCGCGTGTAGGGGCACTTCCAGCCGCCGTAGAAGGTCACTTTCAGCGGTGCGTCGTCTTTCCCCATCGTCGGATACTTCTTCGACTCGGGGTTGCTCGGCAGCGGTGCCTCGTGGAGCACCATGTCCGGTCGCTTCAGATTGAGGTCGGGAAGGTCCCCGGGCGCGGTCGACGTTCCGGTCGTCTCGTTGCCCTTCGTCGTGTTCCCCGTCGACTCCGCGTTCGTGGACGGTTCCGTCGTCGATGACTGGTTCGTCGACGACGTCGACGTGTTCTCTGTTCCCGCGTCCGTGCTCGACGGCGTGGCCGTTCGCCCGACCGTGCTCGTCCGTGTCGCCGATCCGGTTCCGGAATTTCCCTTGGCTGCGTTTACTTTCGAGGATGCCGAGTTGGCACCACACCCTGCGATCCCGGCCATGAGGGCGACCCCCGTAGTTCGGAGTATCGCTCGACGCGTTTTTTCATCACCCATATCTATCACACAATAAGAGTGTCTTCGACTTTGTTATCCACCGGATAATTGACTCCTTACTAACTATGTAATCTCAGTATTATGTCGCCAATCACCGTTGCAGACGCGTTCGGCCGTTAAACGGTCTTCTCAGACGCGTACGCCGGGGATACGGCCGATCGGTGTCGATGTTTGGCCGGACCGCAGGTAGAATGAAACGAACACCGGCCAGAGCGGTTCGAAATCACCGATTAACCGTTCAGGAGTCGAATCAGGCGAGCGAGACGCGCCGTGCGGTTCGGCGGAGCGCCCAGTAGGCAGTCGTTGCGAGTGCGACGTAGACGCCGACGACGGTCACAACGCCGAGGTTCGAACTCCCGATCGCGAGTCGAGCGGCCGCGTTGGCCGGGTTGAGCGGGAGGAGCGTCGATCCGCCGAATACGAGCAGGACGCCGAGCGAGTAGACGAACTGGGCGACCCGACGATCCGGTGCGAACAGCGCGACAGAAACGCCGAGGGAGACGACCAGCAGCGAGAGTGCAGCGACGAGGACGAGCAGTGTTCCGAGATGGTCGACCCGCGTTCCGTTCAAGCGAAGCAAGAGCAACCAGAGTGCGGCTTGTGCGGGTGCGAGCGCCGCCGCGGCGAGCAGTTTGCCGTCGACGATATCCGAGAGCGACAGCGGCGCGACTCGAAGCAGTTCGAACGTCCCGCGGTCGAACTCCTCGGTCACGGAGTCGACGACGATCGACCCGCTGATGAACACCGGGAGGAACAGGAGTAGCGGCACGAGGACGGTGTAGGTGAACCCGTAATACGGACTCGACTGCGTCCGCGGCGGGAGGTCGATCGGTCGGGTAGTGAGCGACGCGCTCCGGTGGCTTCGCTCGGTGCGTTCGAGCGCCCGGAGGGTGTCGCGCAGTCTGACGACGACGAGCGTACTTCGGATGTCGTCGTCGGGCGCGGTGACGACGACGTGGATACGGCCGTTCTCCCGAGTGGCACGTAACACCGCGTCGACGCCGCCGTTCGCGCCGGTCCCGCCGTGGAACGCCGACATGGCGGCCGCCTCCGAGTCGAACGGAACCGCGCGGACGCCGTCCTGCGCGTCGGCGACCGCGACGAGGTCGTCGCTCGCGTCGCCCGTGACGCCGACGGTCACCGTGTACCCGTGGACGCTTCCGGGGTCGTAGAGCGAGACGAGACCGACCACGAGGAACGAGGAGAACGCCGCGATGAAGAGCTGAATCAGCAGCGCCAGCACGATGGTCTTCTCGCTCTTGAGGACGGCGAGTTCGCGGCGGGCGATCGTCAAGCGCGCGTCAGCCAAGGGCGGTCACCACCGTGAGATCGTAGCCTGCGTGAAGTAACACCGCCACGGCGAGGGCGCCGACGTACCACCGCCGACCGCGGCTCGCACCGAGTGACGCGACGCTCGTCGTGACCGTGTGGAGCACGAGCGGTGCGAGCAGGAGCGCGACGCCGAGCGAAGCGTCCACGCCCGCGGCACCCGAACTGATCCCGGACGGGAGGAACGTCGCCCGTCCCAGCGGTATGGTTTGGAGACCGACCAGTTGAACCACGGCGAACAGTTTCTCGCCGAGGAAGAAGCCGAACCCGGAGAGCGCGCCGAATTTCAGCGCCGTTCGCGGCGTCCGACGGAACCGGGATTTCGCGAATCCGGCGTAGACGTGGACGCTCTTTGCCAACTCCTCGACGAGCGCGATGACGACGAGCAAGACCGGAATCGAGGCGGAAAGCGGGAGCACGAACAACACCGCGAGCGCGAGCAGTTCCGCGACGAAGACGAACGGGACGAACAGCGCCGAGAGGACCGCCATCGACGACGGGCCGCGAATGCGACTGTCGAGCGCGTCGAGGAACTTCAGCGGAACGGGGCGCTGCGTGAACATGTCTTCCTCGCGGTAGACGCCGACGCCGAGGAGGAACAGGACGGCCGCGGTGAGATAGAACGGTCCGGTCGAGAAGCCGTACTGGACGACCGAGATCGGATCGCCCTGCAGTTCCCGGACCACGAGCGTCAGCGGCGAGATGAGCGCGATCGGGGTGACGTTCGTGAAGATCGCCGGAACGAAGCTGTAGGAGGTCAGAAACACCGATATCGTGACCGTCAGGAACGTGAGTTCCTTGAACGACCGGGCGAACATCCCGGCGACGAACGTCGCCGCGAGAAAGAGCAACCCGATCGGAACGACGGCGGCGACCGAGACGACCCCGCCGCCGATGGCGAGTGCGATGACGACCGTCACGCCCACCATCGCCAGCGCGTAGGGGAGCGTCTTCCCGATGACGACGTCGTTCGCCGAGACGGGTGCGACGAGCAGCAACTCGCCGCGTCTGTTGACGCGCTCGTTCAGGATCGTACTGCCGTAGGTCTGGACGACGAAGTTCATCGGGACGAGGAAGGCGAAGGCGAGCACCAGCGCACCGAACGGAAACGGCGGTCGAATGTCGGCGGGTGACCCCGACGCCGACGAGGCGAACAGACCGTTCCCGACGCCGGGGACGGGGAGCGCACCGTTCTGACTCCCGGCGCTTTGGGCGTTGTCCCTCCCGCCGGATCCCGTATCGGCGCTGCCAGCGCCGGTCCCATCAGAGCCGACTGACGCGGTCCCCTGTCCGGACGTTCCGTGGTCTGTGGCCCCGTTCGATCCGGTACCGGATCCGACCGAATTCGCACCGGCACCACCGATGCCCAACCCCTGCTTGACGTATCGGAGGTCGACGAACACCGGAAACGCCGCCGACTGGTTCGGTTCGGCCGTCATCTGTTCGTCGTTGTACGACTGAACCGCAGAACGAAGCGCCGTCGACGCGGCCTGTCCCTTCCGCGTCCCTGCGTGCCAGAAACGGCCGTTCTCGACCCGAACGTCGAGGTGGTTCGCCCTGGGCGAGACTGCCTCGAGCGACGGACTCTCCGTGACTGGCGCGTAGTAGGGGCTGTCCGGCGAGACGCCGACACGGTAGATGTCGTGATCGAGTGCGACGCCGTCGACGCCCGTGACGGCGAGGGAACCGAAGACACCGGCGGCGAGTAAGAGCGCGACTAACCCGAGCGCGAACGCTCGGCGGTCGACGGTGTCGACGCCGCGTGCGACCTCCCAGCGAGCGATTCGGAGAACATCGCCGATGCGGTCGCGGGCGTTCTTCAGCGTCGGAAGTCGGTTCGAAGGTGTTCGGGAGCCGTCGGTCACCGCGTCCCCTCCCGACCGACTTCAGCCGCTCGACGGGGACGTCCGCTGGCTTCGTCCTCGTCTTCGTCTTCGTCCCTGTCCCTCGGGGCTTCGTCGACTGGTCGCCCGGCGAGGTCGAGGAAGATCTCTTCGAGGCTCGGCTCTTCGGTTCGGATGTCCGCGACGGTTCCACCCGTGGCTTCGAGTTGGCCTCGGACCCCCTCGACGGCGTCCATCGACTCGACGACGGTACGGTAGCGGCCGTCACTCGTTCGTTCCGCGCCGGTGAGCGGCGTCTCCGTATAGACGTGGTACTCGGTCGTCCCGTGTTCGACCCGGATCTCCGGGACGGTCCCGCGTGCGATGATTTCTCCGCGGTTCATGATGACGACGCGGTCGCACACGTCTTCGACGTGGTAGAGGTTGTGTGCGCTGAAGATGATGGTCTTGCCCGCGGCGCTCAGTTCGCGGGTGAACTCCAGGACGTAGTTCGTCGTCAGCGGGTCGAGTCCACTTGCGGGTTCGTCGTAGATGAGCACGTCGGGATCGTTGACGAGCGAGCGGCCGATGGCGACCTTCCGTCGCATCCCCTTCGACATGTCCCCGAGTCGTCGAGTCCGGTGGTCGAGTTCGAGTCTGTCGAGTGCGTCCGTGATTCGCCCGTTCGCCACGTCGCGAGGGACGTCGTAGAGGTCGGCGAAGAACCGCAGGTAAGAGAGCGGAGTCATGTCCTCGTAGAGCGGCGACTCTTCCGGGAGAAACCCGAGCGTCGAGCGCATCTCCGGGTCGTTCGCGTCGTATCCGGCGACGGTCGCGGTCCCGGAGGTCGGTTCGACCAGTCCGGCCAGCATCTTCAGCGTCGTGGTCTTCCCGGCACCGTTGGGACCGACGACGCCGAAGATCTCACCGCGATCGACCTCGAAACTACTGCCCTGCACGGCAGCGAAGTCGCCGTAGGTCTTCCGCAGGTCTTCGACGGCTATCATGCCCTCGGATTGTCAGGCGGGGTTTTAAACTCGAACCTCCGAATACGAGAATTGATAACCGGCGCGCCGCTCGTCGACGAGTAACGCGTCTATCGCAGAACGGTCGAGGAAGCGTCTATGAGTCTCGAACTCAGTCGCAGGAACAGGCGCGTTCAGTCGTCGCTTTCGTGCTCGGTTTCTGTTTCGGGTTTTCGTCCACGTTGCCAGACGTTCGATGCGGAGACACCCGACGGTGCAGTGTGACTCACGTCTTTCATCGTATCGCGCTTTCGTGCCATCGTGGCACTGCGTAGCACAATGGCGATATTAAGGCTTTCCAAGAATCAGTTATAAGACTTATTATCACACATATTTCCTTAAGGTCCTTCTTTTCGCCGGTCGGACGTGACGTCGGACTCGTGTCTCGAACCTCGGTACGGACGGCCGAGACCCCGGACGGTCGTCGCGCCGAAGTCGCTCGGATCGTCGACGCGCCCGCCGCAGTCGTCTGGGACGTCCTCGTCGATACGGCGCGCTGGCCGGAGTGGGGTCCGAGCGTCGGCGACGTGGAGAGCCCCGACCGCTATATTCGACGGGGGACTGCCGGTCGCGTCCGCGTCGCGGGCGTCTGGGTCCCCTTTCGGGTGACTGCCTGCGACGAGTATCGGTGGACGTGGGAGGTCGGCGGCATCTCGGCGACGGGCCACCGCGTCGAACCGCTCGGCGAGCGCCGCTGTCGCCTCGCTTTCGAGATTCCGCTCGTGGCAGCACCCTACGCCGTCGTGTGCGCTCGGGCCGCTCGGACGATCAGTCGGCTGGCTGCGCGCGAGTAATCTCTCATTACGTCCGGCTCAGTCGGGTCTCTCCATCGAGAACCGATCCCGCGTCGTCGCGTATCCGCCGCCCGAGAGCCGACCGACCGCGTCGAGTTCGGTCACGTCTAGCTTCCCGTCCGGGGTCGCAACGTCGTCGGCGACGTGCGCGTAGACGACCTCGCCGAGAATCATCGTCGAGGTCCCGACTTCGATGGCGTCGTAGAGGCGGCACTCGAACGCGACCTTCGCGTCGGCGACGCGGGGAGCGTCGACGCGGACCGCCTCCGCCCGTTCTAATCCGGCGTGTTCGAACTCGTCCTCGCCCGGCGGCAACGTCGCGCTCGTCGCGTTCATCGCCTCCGCGAGGTCCACCGTCACGACGTTGACGACGAACTCCCCGGTCTCGACGGCGTTCTCGGCCGTATCCTTCCGGTCCTCGCCGATACCGTTCGGCGAAAACATCAGGACCGGCGGGTCGACGGCGGCGACGTTGAAGAAGCTGTACGGGGCGAGGTTGTCGACGCCGTCGGCGCTCCGGCTGCTCACCCACGCGATCGGTCGCGGGACGACCGCCCCGGAGAGGAGGCGATAGGCCCCGAAGTCGGCCGGTTCTCCCTCCATTATCGCCCTCCGGTCTCGGGGGCTCGGTCTGCGTCGTCGGTGGCGTTGGCGTCCGCGAACGGATCGATCTCGCGGCTTCCGGGCGACTCCTCGTCGACGGTGAAGCCCGGTCCCCCCGTCGCCAATTCGAAGGTGAGTCCGTCGGGATCGGAGAAGTAGATGCTCTCGAAGTACGTCCGGTCTCGAACGTCGGAGACCCTGACGCCGTGACTCCGGAGATGTTCGCGCCACTCGCGTAGCGTCGCCTCGTCCTCGACGCCGAAGGCGAAGTGGTGGCTCGCACCCGGTCCCGGCCGTCCCTGCGTGTTCGGATACTCGAAGTACGTCACCGTCGCGCCCGGTTCACCGGTCGGCGTCGGCGAGAAGTAGTAGTGTGGCGTACCGGGGTCGTCGTAGTTCTGCGTCCGTTTCACGGTGTACCATCCGAGTACGTCCTCGTAGAACGCTCGCGTTCGATCGATGTCGGTGCAGATGTTCGTGACGTGGTGTAGGCCGGTCGTCGGCGGCGCGTCCGTCATCATCCGTTCTACGCTCTCCCCCGGAATGAAGCGTTCCGTGGCGGCGGCACGTTCCGGAGGCCACGCGCCAGTACGCCTCGGTGCTCGTAGCGTCAGCACGCCTCGGAAGCCGTATTGATCGGACGTCCCCTCCGAGCGGGAACTCGCGGAAATGACACCCCGATGAACGGTGGCCGTGTGGTTTTTCAGTCTCTAGAAGCACGTCTGAGATACAGACAGTAGAATCATCCAGAGACTCCTCTCTCGATCGAGAGGTTGGGGACCACCGACGTAGGGATATGAGATGGACTAAAACGCAAATCGCGTCGATCATACTGGTTCTGTCACTTCTCTCTATTGCACCAGCGATGGGGGTACACCTCGTCCAATCCGAGGGGAAGAAGAGATCGGTCGTGACCGCTAACGGGGACCGCGTGTCGAATCAGACTGTTCCGCTGTTAAACGTGCTGACGTCGCCTCGGAGCAGCGCGGCGCAAGTCGTCGACAGCGTCCAGCGGAGCATCCGACAGATACCGCTCCTCCCGGATCTCGTCGTCGTCGGAGGATTCGTGCGTGACGAACGGGACGATTCGCGCACGACGATCTCCGAACTCGTCGAGGCGCGTCCGGGGATTTCCATCGAAGAGGTCTCCGACGCCGCTGACCTCCCGAGGTCCGCCGTGCAGTATCACGCACACGTCCTCTCCTCGAACGACCAGCTCCGGATCGCAGCGGAGGACGGCGAGACGTATCTGTACCCGCCGCCGCCGGACCGACAGACGGCTCACGTCGCATCGAACATCGAGAGCGACGCCGCACGGGCGGTTTACGCGACTGTCGCCGATCACGAACCCGTCCACATCGATGAGGTCGCCGCCAAACTCGACTACGAAGCCAGTACGGTCGCATACCACGCGGCAAACCTCGTCGACCGAGGGTTCCTCTCCGACCAGAACGAGCGGTTCGTCTCGCGGCGGCCGGTCCAAGGCGGCGACTGATCGGGCGGGCCCACGTCGTCGACCATCCGTCGGGTCGTGTTACGGTGCGTTGGTTAGTGCTCTCGTGCGCCGGTTCGAGTATCGAACCGTTCGAACTATTTCAACCGCCTGAACGATTCTCCCGGCCTGAACGACACGAACCACTCGAACCGCGACGCACGCCGCTTTGACGGACGTTTATCGCGATTACTGAAACGACCGAAAAGCACTATAGGAGAGGACGGTGAACGCCGGACGTTCCGTGTCGCTCGTAGCCATCATCGATGCTATCCGACGCCGTGAGAAGAGGCTCACCGTCTTCGACCCACCTTCTCGGTCGCTCGTCGACGATCTCGCAGCGTACTTCGAGGCGTATCCGGTCGTCGTCGTGGAAGGCACAGCCACCAACGGACCTGACGGATTCGCCGTCCTGAGCGACGGTGATCGGGCACTGGTCACGATCGACCACGAGTCGATCGAAGCGTCGCTGTACGGCGGCCGATCGAACCCGAAGTTCGAGAAATTGGTCGAGAACATCGATGGAGCGACGTTCGCTTCGTACGACAAACGGCAACTCCGTGCGACCTCCGAGGAGATCGAAGACCGCGCGTGGCGTGCAGGAACGGGTACGTTACACGCCGGATTCCGGACGATCGAAGCGATCGCCGCTCGACGGAGGTCGTACGAACAACTGGCAACGAAACAACTCGACATCCACATCTACGCCGCCCCTGATGGAGTATACTCGTCTGATCCGGTCTACGATCCGACCCCGGCGTCCACGGTCGATGGCATCACTGTCCACCGGATCTCCGCGGCCGAAATCGCAGAGACCTGGTTCGTCGTCTACGACGGCGACGGACTCGACGAGAACAAGTGTGCGCTCCTGGCCGAAGAACGTGAACCAGATCTGTACTCCGGCATTTGGACCTACGAACCGGAGCTCGTCGACAGGGTACTGTCGTATCTGAGCGGTACGTATCTCACCGCCTGACGACGTCGCTCGTCCGACGAATTCTGACGACTCGACATCGACGCTGAGACTGTCACAACTCGATCGACGCTGAGACCGCCAATCCGGGCCTCCGGTCGTCTCACGTCGGGGCCATCTCACGTCGGGGTCGTCTCTACGAGGCGATGCCGTCAGAGGCATCGTTCTCTCGTCTATTCTTGGAAGAATTGTCAGAAATGAATGTATTATGGCGCCGCCACCGATCGAGGCTCACACCGGCAAGCGCGACATCGGGTGGAACCACGTCTGCGACGGACTCGACCGTGCTACCGACCATCAAGTCGTCTGTTCGTTACAACTCTCAGTGCTGTGTGTAGGATTTTACAACAAGCTATATACCAGGACTCCTATGATTCGGACGACCAACCGGTGCCGACGGCGTAATTTCGCTCGTCGAAGAGACGCTGGTCTACTAGAACATGCATACGAAACGGATACTTGCCGTTCTCATCGTCGTATCGCTCATCGTCCCGACGACAGCGCTCGCGGACGTCACAGGCAGTCCAAATCTCTATGCCAGTACGTCAACGAATCAGTTCTCGCCGGGTGAGGAAGGAACCCTCGCAGTCACGCTTCGTAACAGCGGCGA
Organism: Haloferacaceae archaeon; assembly: GCA_963715525.1. Taxonomy (GTDB): domain Archaea; phylum Halobacteriota; class Halobacteria; order Halobacteriales; family Haloferacaceae; genus MFD01721-c6. The sequence goes on along the minus strand of OY970248.1, from coordinate 1,518,383 downwards.
AGTCGATAGTATGTCCGGTGCCGCCGCCCAGAGTAGCAGTGCGACCACCGCCGTGACGACCGCCCGCGCCGTCAGGGTCAACGTCGACTCGGGAAGCGCACCGATCACCGTGAAGACGGGTGCGCAAGTCGTACAGGGTGGCAGCATCCCGGACGGTCAGGCGGTCCCGACACAGTTCCAGATCGCCGTCGACCAGGACGCGAAACCCGGAACCTACCACCTTCCGGTTCACGTCAAGTACACGTACACGAGCGCGGTCACCAACAGCGGCAACCAGGTGACCCAAACGAAACAAGAGACCCTGCACGTCACGATCACGATCAAGAAAGAGCCGCGCTTCGAGGTCGTGTCGTCCAGGGCCAACCTGCCCGTCGGTGGGAGCGGGCCGGTAACGGTGAGGCTCGAGAACGTCGGGCACGCGACGGCGCACAACGCCTACGTCACGTTGCAGTCGAACAACGGCGCGCTCTCGACGGGGTCGGCCAGTTCGGCCGCTGCGAGCCAGAGTGCCGCGAGCCAGGGTGCGGCGTCGAGTTCCGGCGTCTCGCTCGGCGGGTCTTCGACCTACATCGGCGACTGGAAGAACGGTGAGACGAGGACCATCACGGTCCAGAGCAGTCTAGCGTCGAACGCCGAGGTGCGAAGCTACGCGCTTCAGGCGCAAGTCGACTACCAGAACGATAACGGGAACGCCAGTCAGTCGGGAGCGCTCGTCTTCGGCGTCACGCCGAACGGCAAACAATCGTTCGACGTGCGCAACGCACAGGATTCGCTCCGCGTCGGACAGCAGGGAACGCTCGAAGGAACGATCGTCAACACGGGCGAGTCGACCGCTCACAACGCGGTCGCCGTCCTTCAACTGAGCCAAGGAGCCAACGTGAAGCCGGCGGAAACGGAGTACCGACTCGGTACCATCGCTCCCGGAGACGGCTCACACTTCTCGTTCGACCTCACGATTCCGCCGTCCGCCAGTGCGGGACCGCGGCAGTACTCCGTCGTCGTTCGGTACCGTAACGACGGCGGCGACCAGCAGACGAGTGGTTCGCTCGACGTTCCCGCGACCGTCGGCGGAAAACAGACGTTCGCGGTGCGCGACGTGAACAGCACGCTCCGTGTCGGCGACACCGGAAAACTGTCCGGCTACATCGTCAACACGGGCGAGTCGACCGTTCACAACCTCGTCGTCAACTTCCAGACCCAGAACCCGAACATCAATCCCGACGAGACGCAGTACGCCGTCGGAACGCTCAAACCCGGCGAGAAAGCGCCGTTCTCGTTCGAGACGGACGTGACCGACTCCGCCGACGCCGGGCCACGACAGTTCTCGCTGACCGCGCAGTACCGCGACGGCGACAACAACCTCCATCAGGCGGACTCGGCGGACGTGAAAGCGAACGTCGCCCCCGCTCGCGATAGCTTCGGGGTAAAAGGCGTCAATGCGACGCTCGAGCAGGGGAAAGACGGGAGCCTCTACGTGACCGTGACGAACGACCGTAACGAGACGCTCAGCGATATCTCGGCGAAACTGTTCGTCGACTCGCCGCTCTCGACGAGTAACAGCGAGGCGTTCATCTCGAAACTCGGGCCGGGAGAGAGCCAGACCGTTCTGTTCGACCTCAGCGTCGGCGGGAGCGCAGAGGCGAAGACGTACCCGGCGAAGGTCGACTTCAAGTACGACCTCCCGGACGGCAGTTCGCGTCTCTCGAAGACGTATCAGGTGCCGATCGATGTCACGGAACCGTCCGGCAACGGCGGGATCTCTCCGGCGCTGATCGTCGGCGCGCTGATCGTGCTCGCGCTCGCCGCTGGGACGTACTACCTCTACAGGCGGAGATAGATGGACCACCAGGACATCATCGACTGGCTCGACGGCCACATCGTCGAGACGCCAGTCCGCGTGATGCTGGTGTTCTTCCTGCTGACGCTGGTGTTCGCCGCCGGACTGGGTAACATCAGTACGCAGTCGGGTACACAACAGTTCGCGCAGAACCTCCCCGCGGAGAAGGCGCTCGAAACGATCAACCAGGAGTTCTCTCAGCCGTTCCAACCCGGAACCGGCAGCACGCAACTCGTTCAACGGGACCAGAACGTCCTCGCCAAACCGTCCATGTTGCGGATGTTGAGTGCTCAAAAGCGGTTACAAGACGACAAAGACCTCCGGGTCGAGAGCACGTCGAGCGCCGCGAGTATCGTCGCTCGAACGATCAACCCGAACGCGACGACGATCGACCAGCAGATCGTCACGCTCGAACGCGCCACGCCCAATCAGATCGACCGGGCGGTCAGAGAAGACGCCGACAATCCGGGCTTCACCGGCGTCGTGAGCAACGACTTCAACCGAAAGTCGGCGTCGGCGTCGGCGACCATCGGCGTCGTCACGCACAGTATTCCGGGCGGCCTGTCGAGCGGGTCGGGGATGAGCGGGTCGAGTCCGATGACGCCGATCCAGATCGAAGCCCAGCACGTCGTCAACCGCGGCGGCGGCAACGACATCACGGTGTTCGGGAACGGAATCATCGCCGAGGAGTTCGGGTCGGTCATCACCGACTCGCTGATCATCGTGACGCCCGCGGCGGTGCTCTTCATCATCTTCTTCCTGATCGTCGCCTACCGCGACCTCGTCGACTTGCTCCTCGGCACGTTCACGCTGTTGATGGCGGTGATCTGGACGTTCGGCTTCCTCGGGTTGGCGAACATCCCGTTCAGTCAGATGATGATCGCCGTTCCGCCGCTCCTGCTCGCAGTCGGGATCGACTTCGGGATTCACGCGGTCAACCGCTACCGCGAGGATCGCGAGGAAGTTGGTCGCATCGACGCGGCGATGCGGCGCGCGACCGACCAGTTGCTCGTCGCCTTCTTCATCGTCACGGGGACGACGGTCATCGGCTTCCTCTCGAACGCCATCTCGGCGCTGCAGCCGATTCGACAGTTCGGGATCGTCGCCGCCGTCGGCATCACGTTCACCTGTCTCATCTTCGGGGTCTTCCTTCCGGCGGCGAAGGTCTGGATCGATCAGCTGCGCGAACGCTATCCGATTCCGACGCAGAGCCAGTCGCCGTTGGGGCAGGAAGGCTCGCGTCTCAGCAGTGTGCTCCGCGGTGGCGTCGTCGCCGCCGACAAAGCGCCGCTGATCTTCATCGCGCTGATCTTGTTGTCGTCGGTCGGGGCAGCCTACTACTCGACCAAGGTCGACACCAGCTTCACGCAGGAGGACTTCCTGCCCCCGGCGCACACGCCCGCGTATCTGAAGGTACTCCCGGAGCCGTTCAAGCCCGGCAACTACGGTGCCGTCGCTCAGCTGAACTACCTCCAGGATCACTTCTCGACCACGCAGGGGGGGTCAGTCACCATATACTTACAGAAGCCCATGACGCAGGACACGGCGCTCGAAACGATCTATCGGGCCGGTGAGAGTCCGCCGGACTCGTTCGTCCGCGACGGACGCCACGCCAAGTCCCAGAGCATCGTCACGGTTATCCAGTCGTACGAGCAGCGGGACCCGCAGTTCCGGAAACTCGTCCACGAGAACGACCTCACAGGTAACGGGATTCCCGACCGGAACCTCCGGGAGATCTACGACTACCTGCTGTCGTCGCCGGCGCGCCAGCAGACGCTCGAATACCTCGCGGACGACTACCGCGGAACGCGAGTCGTCTACTCGGTGAAAGCCGACGCGAGCAACAGCCAGATCACCCACGACGGGAAACAGATGGCCGGGAAGTTCCGCGGGAACGCCGTCGCGACCGGGAGTACCGTCGTCTTCCAGGTCATCTCGGATCTCATCTTCACGTCGGCGATCGAGAGCCTCGCCATCGCACTCGGCGGGACCGTCGTCTTCTTGCTCTTCGTCTACTGGATTCTCGAAGGGCTCCCGTCACTCGGCGTGGCGAACACGGTTCCGATCGCGGTCACCGTCGCATTCGTTGCGGGCTCGATGCGCGCCCTCGGGATCTCGTTCAACGCTTTCACGGCGATGATCCTGTCGCTCACCATCGGGCTGGGAATCGATTACTCCGTCCACGTCGTCCACAGATTCATCGACGAACGGCGTGAATACCCGCTCATGACGGCGCTCGATCGGACAGTCCGCGGAACCGGCGGTGCGCTCGCCAGCAGTATGCTGACGACAGCGTTCGGTATCGGCGTTCTCGTCCTCTCCGTGCTCAGCGTTCTCGGACAGTTCGGTGAACTCACGGCACTCTCGATCGTGTACTCGTTCCTCTCGTCGATCTTCGTTCTCCCGTCGGTCCTCGTGGTCTGGGATCGGTACCGCGGGTACGACCCCAGCGAGCCGATCGGACCGCGAGAGGGTGACGCGATCGCCGAGACGACCGACGAATCCGAACCCGGGGTGAGCGCATGAGCGGCGAACACGAAGCCGTCGAGTCGCTCGAACGGCTCGGCCTCTCGAACTACGAGGCGCGAGTGTTCGTCGCCCTGCAAAAGCTCGGGTCCGGTACGGCACGCGAAGTTCACCAGGTCGCGGACGTTCCGCGGTCGCAGGTGTACGGTGCGGCCGACGAACTCGAAGAACGAGGACTCGTCGAGATTCAACAGTCCACGCCCAAACGCTATCGCCCGGTGAGCCTCGATACGGCTCGACGGCTCCTGTCGGCGCGTCTCGAACGCGAACAGGAACGGGCGTTCGACTCGCTCGAACAGATCCAACAGCAACGCACGGACGTCGAACAGCGCGACGACGTGTGGACGGTCCGGGGACGCGAGACGATCTCCGATCGAATCGTCGACCTCGCGACGCGTGCAACCGACCGCATCGTCTTCGGAACACCGACTCCCGACCTCGTGACCGACGAGATCAGAGAGACGCTGAGAGAGCGAGCGAACGCCGGAATCAGAGTCCGGATCATCAGCGAGAGCGAGACCGTTCGGTCGCACTTCTCTGACGAGTTGTTCGACGTGATCTCCGTGCCGCAGAAGCCCCCTGATTTCGCCGGTCGGATCCTCATCTGCGACGACGACATCATGCTGATGTCGGTGCTCGGTGAGTCTGATCTCCCCGACGTTCAGGAGGAGACCGCGTTTTGGAGCGCCGAGACGGCGCTGGCGCGGGTACTGGTACAGTTCACGAGAGGCGGCCTCGAACAGGTTCTGCGACGCCAGTAGGTCGCGGCCGTCGGCAACCGTTCTCGATCTCCGTGGTGTGTGGGCCTCGCACACCACGGAAATCTCTTTTATCACGACCAGTCTCGAATCGGACGATGGAGTTCACCACGCCGTCGCCGCTGTCGCCGGGGGACCGCGTCGCCGTCGTCGCACCATCGAGCGGCGGCGCACGAAACGCACCACATCTCCTCGGTCTCGCACTCGATCGACTCCGAACCGTCTTCGACCTCGATCCGGTCGTCTACCCGACGGCCCGACAGGGTGACGACTTACTCGCGGCTCACCCACGAGCGCGAGCGGCGGATATCCACGCGGCGTTCCGCGACCCCGAGATCACGGGCGTCTTCGCAACGATCGGCGGCTGGGAGTAACTCCGCGTGCTTCGTGGCCTCGACCGAAGCGTGTTCGGTGACAATCCGACCCGATTCTTCGGCATGAGCGACAACACCGATCTCAACCTCGTGCTCTGGAACTGCGGCCTCGTCTCGTACAACGGCGCGCAGTTACTGAACGAGATTGCCGTCCCCGGCGACCTCCCGGCGTACACCGAGCGATACTGTCGACGCGCGTTCTTCGAGGACTCGCTCGGCGAACTCGTCGCCGCCGACGAGTGGACCGACCAGCCGAACGGAGCGTGGGAAAATCCCTCGAAACTCGACTCTCCACCGGCTTACGAGACGAATCCCGGTTGGCGGTGGGAGGGCGGTGACTCGGCGGTCGAGGGCCGCCTCTGAGGCGGCTGTCGGGCCATCGTCGACTTCCAACTCGCGACCGACCGCTATCTGCCCGACGCTGACGACCTCGACGGGGCGGTGCTCGCCATGGAGACGTCCGAGGAACTGCCGAGTCCGACCGACGTGGCCGCTTCGCTGATGTGCATGGGCGAACGCGGCCTGCTTTCCCGATTCTCGGCCGTCCTCGTCGGTCGAATTCCGGGACGAAGCTTCCTCGACGAACCGCCGCGCGAGGAACGCGAAGCCTACCGCCGCGCCGTCGCCGATGCGATCGTCGAGCAGGTCGCCCGCTACAACCCCGACGCACCCGTCGTCTGCGGTCTCGACTGGGGACACACGACGCCGATCGCGCCGCTTCCGGTCGGTGGTCGGGTGCGCGTCGATCCGGGCGCCGAGACGATTACGTTCGGGTAGCGGCCTCGATCGACGTCCCGAATACGTCGAAGCCGACGGGCGTGATACTCCATAGCGTTACTATCTCACGTCGCTATCCTTTCGATTGTGAATAGGACGTACTACCTCGGCTTGCTCCTCCTGGTGTTCGGTGGGTTCCTCTCTCTCTCTCACCAGCACAGGTCTCTTCGGGAGCCTCGGGTTCTACGCGATGATATTCGGGTTCCTCGTCGGGTTGATCGGTCTGTTCGTTCCAACCGAAGTAGAGTCGTGACCCCACAGACGTCCCTCACTTACACGACTTCGAAGAAGAGAGCGATGGGTCAAACGGCCGTTTGATACTATACCACTGACTTGTCTCTGGCTACTCTCGAAGCAATCATGCGACGACGACAGTTCTTGGCGACGCTCGGGGTGATCGGTCCGGGGTCGATGAACCGGACGGAGGTGGTCGATGGGAAAGCGTTTCAGTCGCGGTCTGTCACGAAATTACCCGAACATGTCATGAACGGACGACGACTGCTGGTCGGATTGGGAACGGCAGCGAGTCTCGGAGGCTGCGTCGGCGGGAGTGGACGCGACGGCACGCCCGAATCGACGACCGTTCCGTCATCGAACACTGCGTCATCGAACGCTCAGCCACGCGACACTGTCGTGGCGACGGCCGACTCCAATCGAACCCCGCGACGGACGCGGAGGCCGACTCGGACGGTGCGACCGAACCCCGCGCCTGACGAGGAGATTCAGCGCCGCGTCTCGATCAAAAGCGTCGACGACGTTCCCGAGAGCGCCGAAATCGACATCGACGTCGGACTCGTTCGATCGGCGATCACGGCCGAACCGCCGTTTTCCGCGTGACGGCGACGAACACTGGCGCGGAGCGGTTCATTTCGATCGGGCACGACGCCCGTGGGATCTTCAATCGGGAGAAGGGGCGAAGTACGCCGAAGGGACTGTGGCTCTACAGTCGGACGGAGTCGGGAGCACTCGATCGGAAGGGCTCGAAGTGGACCCTCGACAAGCCGGCGAACGAATTGATGGGAAGTCCGGCGTATCGGTGTGAAGCCTACCGCTACGATCGAAACCGATCGGTCTCGACCACCTACTTCGTCTGGGACGACTACAAGGTCGACGGCTATCTGAAACCGGGCACGTATCGGTTCTCGGTCCCGGTTCGCGTCTACCGGGCGTCGACTGCGGCGGATCGACGGTACGAGACGACAGATCCTCTCGCAGCGTTCGACTGGGGAGTCTCGCTCTCGGTTTCCCGACCGTGATCTCCAACTCGTCTCGGATTCACCCAGCCGACGGATAGTCGCGTTGGCTGATCGATCTCTCCTGAGCGGGCATCCGGCCGTCACGGGAGTTACGAGCTAGTTCCGGTCGCTAACTGGCCCCTACACGTGGACGCGGAACAGTTTCTCCCCGCTCCACGCCGTCATCATGATCCCAACGAAGGCACAGACCGCGCCGAGGAGCGGAAGCGGCGCGAGCATCTGCCCGCCGAGGAAGGGACCGCGGACGATCAGAAAGGCGGTACCGGCCGTCACCACCAGCGCGATGCCGGTCAGGATGCTCCACGGGATCGCAGCGACTTTCATCTCACCGCAATCTGAGAGAATCACATATTACTTTTTCGACGGGTGGAACCGGAGGCTATCGACGGACGGTGAACCCGTCCTCACCCTCCGGGTCTCCGTACTCGACCTCGACGCCGTCGACGCTGGCGGCCGGACTCCCGGTGTGGCACCACTCGACCATCGACTCGACGGCGTCCTCCGAGCCTTCGAAGACCGCCTCGACGCGGCCGTCGGAGAGGTTCCGTACCCAGCCGTCGACGTCCCGTTCCCGTGCCGTATCACGGGTCGTGGCCCGGTAGAACACGCCTTGTACCTTGCCGGAGACGAATACGTGCGCTCGTGTGCGCTCTGGCATGCGTCCGGGTTCGTCCGGGAGGGTGAAAAATCGGGGCGTCGTCGGGACTCGGATCCGGCGTCTCCATCGGAGTAATCCTTACCCGTCGCTGTGGCCTCTCTCTGTCATGATCTCTCACGGAAACGCTCCCGACACGGCCATGCGGTCGGGGGTCCGTTCGAGCGACGCGTCCCGGGGGGAGCGGCCGTGAACCCGTCTCTCTCGTCGGACGAACTCCGGCGACTGCGACTGCGCTCGCAACGACTCCGCCACCGGAGCGACGGAGCCACCGTCGAGGACGTCGTCTCGGACGTGTTGGCGCTTCAGGCGCAAGACCCGAATGCCGCGACGCTCGGGGTTCGCGTTCGGAGCGACGGACCGACGGCGTCGGACGTCGAAGCCGCGCTGTACGAGGACCGTTCGGTGATCCGGACGTGGTGTATGCGAGGGACGTTGCACCTCGTCGCCACCGAGGACGTGCCGTGGCTGCTCTCTCTGTTCGGCCCGGTGTTCGTCGCACGCGGACGACGGCGACTCGCCGAGCTAGGATTCGACGACGAAGGAAGCGAACGGGCCGTCGAGGCCATTCGCGTCGCGCTCGACGATCACGGGCCGCTCACACGCGCGGAGATCTGTGACGCGATTCGAGAGGCGGACGTCGACATCGACCCGAGGAGTCAAGCGATCGCCCATCTCGTCCGTCGGGCGGCGCTGCTCGGCGTCGCCTGTAAGGTCGCCCCGAAAGATGGTGACGAGGCGTACGGACTGCTGGACGAGTGGGTGTCACCCGACGACCCTCCCGACCGAGAGACCGCGCTCTCCCGACTGGCGCGTCGATATCTCGTCGCCTACCAACCCGCTTCGCTCGCGGATTTCGCTGCGTGGTCCAAACTTCCGATGAGCGATGCGAGACGGGGCTGGGAACTGATCGCCGGCGAAACGACGACGGTCGACGTCGGGGGCGGCGAAGATAGAGACGGAGACTCCCTGTCCGTTCTCGCCACGGAAGGTGTCAGCGTGATGGACGGGGTTGAACCGGACGAGACCGAATCGGACGAAACCCGATTCAGGTTACTCCCGGCGTTCGACGCCTACCTGCTGGGATATGCGACTCGCGAGCGAGCGATCCCCGCCGAGTACCACGCTCGCGTCCACCCGGGCGGAGGCATGATCCGCCCGACGGTGGTGCTCGACGGTCGCGGCATCGCCACGTGGCGATTAGACAGAACTCGGGGAACGCCGTCCGTCGTCGTCAGTCCGTTCGACGCCGCCGAGGCCGACTTCGAGCGCGGTCTGAGCGCGGAAGTCGACGACCTCGGGCGGTTCCTCGACACCGAAGTCGAGTACCGCGCCACCGATGGCCGGTGACGTACAGCGACGAACGAGAGCGTACGAAGACGACGTGATCGGATCAATCAGTCCTTTGCACGACGACCGATTCGGGCATAAAGAGTTTTCCTCTCGGGATATCGAGACTGAGGCATGACTACTCACGAGTACGACGTCGTCGTGGTCGGCGCTGGGACCGCCGGGTGTTACGCCGCGGCGACCGTTGCCCGCGAAGGACTCGACGTGGCCGTCGTCGAGCGAAAGACCGAGGAGGAGGCCGGTCACATCGCCTGCGGTGACGCGCTCAAGGGCGCAGACGCCTTCCCCGAGGCGATCCCGAAAGAGCAGATCCAGCCCGCGTTCACGAACACGGGCGTCACGCACGGTCGCTTCGAGATCCCCTCGCACGACACGGTACTCGAAATCCCCGTCCCCGGCGAACTCGCCGTCATCGACCGCTGGGAGTACGGCCGCCTCATCATCGACGGTGCGAAGAAAGCCGGCGCCGAGTTCCACTACGACACCGTCGTCCAAGACGTCGAGCAGGACGCCGACGGGCGCGTCACGGGCATCCGTGGCAAGCACAAAGGCGACGTCGCCGAGTACGAAGCCGAGGTCACGATCGACAGCGCGGGGTCGCTCTCGCTGCTTCAGGACAAGGCCGACTTAAAGGAGACCTCGTTCGACACCAACGTCTCCTACTCGCAGTTCTGTTCCGCTTACCGCGAGATCGTCGAGGTCGAGGAAGAGGTCCCGTGGAAGGACGCCCTCGTCTTCAAGCCGACCAAGCGCGCTGCGGGCTACCTCTGGTACTTCCCGCGGACGGGCACGGAGATCAACGCCGGCCTCGGCTTCCAGATGAACGAACAGCCGATGAAACTCGTCGAGGACCTGAAACAGGACCTCCGCGACCGACCGGAGTTCGAGGGTGCGAAAGTGACGGACAAACTCGGCGCGGCGCTGCCGACCCGTCGCCCCTACGACTCGGCCGTCGCCCCCGGCTTCATGGCCGCTGGCGACGCCGCAGGTCACGTCAATCCGACGACCGGTGGCGGTATCGCCGGTGCCGCCTACGCCGGCAAGTACGCGGGCGAACAGGCCGTGAAGGCCATCGGCGAAGGCGACGTGAGCGAGGACAACCTGTGGCGCTACAACCAGCGCGTCATGGACCACTTCGGAGCCAGGTACGCCGGACTCGACATCTACAACATCCTCTCGACCGGCGTCGACGTCGACAACCTGATGGGGCTGCTCGCCGCGCTACCCGGTGAGAAACTGGCCGAAGCGCTCTACGACGGGAAGGCGTCGATGAGTCCGATGCTCGTGGCGCAGACGGCGATCAAGAGTTACGGTTACTGGGGCGTCATCGCCGACTTCTTCCGAACGAAGCGCCTCGCCGAGCAGGTCATCGACCACTACGGCCGCTACCCGACTCGGCCGGGCGCGCTGGGAGCGTGGCAGGACCACCGCGACTCGTTGCTCGATCAGGTCTACGAGACCACCGACGCACCGGCGAAGTACTGATTCGCCCGCTGACACACGACAGCCGGATTCTCCCGACCGTTTCGATGGTTTGGTCAGAAGTTCTTTTTTATAGAGACGATACGGTTCATCCGGGCACGGTGTCGGTGCCGGGATCCGGGCAGGCCCCCCACAACACCTCGACCGACGCGCGGCGGTCGGTCCACCACCCGTGTCCTCAATCGAGCGAACACGACCAATGACCCTCAAAACGCACGACCGGCCGAAACGGACGATGTCAGAGGCAGCCGAACACTCGGTCGAATCACGGGGATCGGCCGACCACACGACGGAACGCTGTCCCGAATGCGGTGAGACGTGTCACGTCGCCGACGACGGCCGAGAACTCGTCTGTGAATCGTGCGGGCTAGTCGTGCGAGAACAGCAGATCGACCACGGACCCGAGTGGCGTGCGTTCAACGCCGCAGAGCGAAACGAACGCTCGCGCGTCGGTGCGCCGACGACCCAGACGATGCACGACCGTGGGCTCACGACCGATATCGACTGGAAAGACCGCGATGCCAACGGTCGCTTACTCTCGGCGAGTCGACGCGAGCAGATGGCTCGACTCCGGACGTGGCACGAGCGAGTCCGAACGGAACAGACCGGTGAGCGAAACCTTCGATTCGCGCTCTCCGAGATCGACCGCATGTCGTCGGCACTCGGCGTCCCGCGATCGGTCCGCGAGGTCGCGGCGGTCATCTACCGCCGCGCGCTCGGGCAGGATCTCATCCGCGGGCGATCCATCGAGGCCGTCGCGACGAGTTCACTGTACGCCGCCTGTCGACAGGAGTCGATCCCGCGCTCGCTCGACGAGGTGGCGGACGTCTCACGTGTGTCACAGCGAGAGATCGGTCGCACCTACCGATACATCTCGTCAGAACTCGATCTCGCGCTCGCTCCGGTCGATCCGACGCAGTACCTTCCCCGGTTCTGTTCGGAACTCGATCTGAGTCCGGCCGTGCGACGCAAGGCCGAAGAGATCCTCACGGTGACCGCCGAGAAGGGTTTACTCTCCGGGAAATCGCCGACGGGATGCGCGGCCGCGGCGATCTACACCGCGGCGCTGCTGTGCGACGAGAAACGCACGCAGAGCGCGGTCGCGTCGGTCTCGCAGGTGACGGAAGTCACGATTCGGAATCGCTACCACGAACAGTTAGAGGCGCTCGACGTCTTTCAGGGGATGCAGTAGGCGACCGGGCAGCCGACCGAGCGGACTTCAGACCGTGCTTCCCGGTCGGTACTCGCCGAACTCCTCGCGGAGGACGTCACAGATCTCCCCGACTGTCGCATAGGCCTTCACCGCGCTGACGATGGGCGGCAACACGTTCGCGTCGCCACCCGCCGCCGCCCGAAGGTCGTCGAGTGCCGCCTCGACGGCTTCGTCGTCACGGTCTCCCCTGACGGATTCGAGCCCCTCGACCTGTTGACGCTCGTCCTCCTCGGACACCTCTTCGATGTCGACCTCCTCTTCTTCGTCGACTTGATATCGGTTCACGCCGACGATGACGCGTTCGCCGGCCTCAATCTCGCGCTGGCGCTCGAACGCGACGTCCTGAATCTGACGCTGGACCCACTGACTCTCGACGGCCGCGAGCATCCCGCCACGCTCGTCGACCTCTTCGATGAGGTCGAACGCTTCCGACTCGATCTCGTCGGTCAGCGACTCGACGTAGTAACTCCCGGCGAGCGGGTCGATGGTGTCCGCTGCCCCCGACTCGTGTGCCAGGATCTGCTGGGTACGCAGCGCCGTGCGGACGCTCTGTTCGGTCGGCAGCGACAGCGCCTCGTCTTTGCCGTTGGTGTGGAGGCTCTGCGTCCCGCCGAGGACGGCCGCGAGCGCCTGATACGCCACGCGGACGACGTTGTTCTCGACCTGCTGGGCCGTCAGCGTCGACCCGCCGGTCTGGGTGTGGAACTTCAACTGTTTGGACTTCGGATTCTCGGCGTCGAAGCGCTCGTCCATCAGTTTCGCCCACATCCGCCGAGCGGCGCGGAACTTCGCGACCTCCTCTAAGACGTTGTTGTGCGCGTTGAAGAAGAAGGAGAGTTGCGGCGCGAAGTCGTCGACGTCCTGTCCGGCCTCGATGGCGGCTTCGACGTACTCGATGCCGTTACCGAGCGTGAAGGCGACCTCCTGGGCCGCCGTCGATCCGGCCTCTCGGATGTGGTAGCCCGAGATAGAGATGGTGTTGAACTTCGGGGTCTCCTCGGCGCAGAACTCGAAGATGTCCGTGATGATGCGCATCGACGGCTCGGGCGGATAGATGTAGGTGTTGCGGGCGACGTACTCTTTGAGCAGGTCGTTCTGAATCGTCCCCCGGAGTTGCTCGCGCGGGACGCCCTGCTCGTCGCCGACGGCGATGTACATCGCCAGCAGCACGGCGGCTGGCGCGTTGATGGTCATGCTCGTCGACACCTCGTCTAACGGGATGCCGTCGAACACTCGCTCCATGTCGGCTAGGGTGTCGATGGCGACGCCGGACTTCCCGACCTCGCCCGCGGCCATCGCGTCGTCGGAGTCGTAGCCCATCTGCGTCGGCAGGTCGAACGCCATCGAGAGGCCCGTCTGACCCTGATCGAGTAGGTAGTGGTAGCGTTCGTTGGTCTCGGCCGGGGTACCCATCCCGGCGTACTGACGCATCGTCCAGAGCCGACCGCGGTGCATCGTCGGGTAGACGCCGCGCGTGTACGGCTCTTCGCCGGGGAATCCGACGTCGTCGCGGTAGTCCTCGTCGGCGACGTCGTTCGGCGTGTAGAGGCGGTCGACCTCCTGCCCGCCGGTGTCGGTCGTGAACGTCTCCTTTCGTTCCCCGAACCGTTCGAGAGTGGGTTCGAGCGTCTCCTCCTCCCACTCCGCTTTGGCGGAGCGGATCGCGTCGAGGTCCTCGGGGTCGAACATTGTCGAAAGTGAGGGTTGCGCGCGACTTAAGGGTAGGCGGAACGCTGGCGCCAACGTTCAAGTGTTGGCCAAGGGTGGTACAGCCATGGAGACTCCCGAAGCCATTCAACGGTTCGTTCGCGTAGCTGGACCGGACCACGACGAGATTCAAGACGAGATGGCCGCCTACGCCGACGAACACGGCTTTCCGACCGTCGGCCAGGAAGTCGGTGGCGTCCTCAGACTGCTCGCACGCCTCACCGACGCCGAGCGAATCTTCGAGTTCGGATCGGGGTACGGCTACTCGGCCTACTGGTTCCTGAAGGGCATGGACGACGACGGGCACGTGATCCTCACCGAGTTCGACGCCGACGAACTCGACATGGCGCGAGACTTCTTCTCCCGCGCGGGACTGACCGAGCAGGCGACGTTCGAACACGGCGACGCCGTCGCCATCGTCGACGACCACGACGGCCCCTTCGACGTGGTGCTCGTCGACCACCAGAAGTCGCGATACGCGGAGGCGTTCGAGCGCGTCCGTGACAAAGTGCCCGTCGGTGGGGTCGTCGTCGCCGACAACCTCACCAGTCCGGCCGACGCCGACGCGCTGCTCGCCTACCTCGAAGACGGGGACGAGTCCGTGCTCCCCGACGACACCACCCGCGGGATCGCCGACTATCTCGGCGTCGTCCGCGGCGACGACGACTTCGAGACCATCGTGCTTCCGGTCGGGGAAGGACTGGCCGTGAGTACGAGAATCGCCTGACTGCGTCGACTCTACTTGCACATTCAACGAGTGCTTATATCACTAGTCCGTCCGAAGTAGCGGATCCTACTTGCGTTTTCAAGCACGGAATCGCAACGAGCCGGTCGCATCGACGACGAAGTGTAGATTAACTAGTAATTAGACGACGTAGTGTCGCATCACTCGCCAAACGACCAGACCACTCGATTCACTACATGAGCAACGAAAGCAGTTCAGGCTACCGAGCAGCGATCAGTAACTTCACACTCGCCGACTTCTTCCGGAAGTACGGCCTCGCGTTCGTCATGGTGGCGAGCTACTTCGGCTCCGGGTCCATCTTCATCGCGAGTTCGGCCGGCGTCCAGTACGGCTACGGACTCCTCTGGGCCGTCGTCGGGGCGGTCCTCCTCGGGTTCATGGCGCAGGACATGAGCGCCCGACTCGGCATCTTCGGCGGGTCGCTGATGGCGTTCACCAGACGAAAGCTCGGCCGATACGGAGCCACGACGATCGCGGTACTCCTCTCGGTCGGTTGTGTCGCGTGGACGCTCGAACTCACGGCGGCGGTCGGGAAGGGCGTCGCCGTCCTGACCGGCGGCGCGATCGGCTGGCAACCGTTGGCGTTCGTCGTCGGTTTCGTCGCCATCGTCGTCGGTATCCTCGGTTACGACTGGACCGAGCGCATCATGACCGGGCTTGATGCTCGGCCTCCTCGTCCTCTATCTCGTCGTCGCCACCGCGAGCACGCCGTCGCTCACGCAGGCCGCCGCCGGGTTCGTCCCGTCGGTGCCGGACGCCGGCGCGCTCACGCTCGCCGCGGGGATTCTCGGCACGACGGCGCTCTGGCCCAACTTCTTCCTCGAATCGAACCTCGTCGCGGAGAAGGGCTGGGAGACGATGGCGGACGTCAAGAGCATGCGCGAAGACCTCTCGATCGGCTACGCCGTCGGCGGACTGACGACGGTCGCCATCGTCGTCGTGGCGGCCGCGATCCTCCGACCGGCGGGCGTCACGGAGTTGAAGACGTTCCTCACGCCCGGGAAGGCGCTCGCGGACGTCCTCGGCCAGTGGGCGATGGGCGCGTTCGTCGTCGGAGCCGTCGCCGCGGCGTTCAACAGCATCGTCCCGATCATGTGGGCACCGGCCTACATGATCCCGCAGGGGATGGGACGCGACGTGACCGCAGACGACCGCATCTTCAAGCTCATCTACGTCGTCGGTGTCGCCCTCGGCAGCCTCTCGCCGCTCGTCCACGTCGTCTTCGGACTGAGCATCGTCGACATGATCCTCCTGTTCCCGGCCTACAACGGCGTCGTCGGCCTCCCGGTGACGGCCGCGCTACTGCTCTGGGCCGTCAACGACCGACCGACGATGGGCGAGCACACGAACGGCTGGGCGTTGAACGCCGTCAACAGCGTCCTGCTCCTCCTGGCGCTCTACCTCGCGGTCTCCTCGGCGAAGAGCGTCTTCGGAGCGATCCTCGGCGGCGGGTTCTGACGGACGATGATCGCGGGACTGTCGCTCGGAATCGCGCTCCTGCTCGTCGCCATCGCGTTCGTCGCCGGCGTCGGTATCACGACCGTCGGACCGGGCGGGGTGTTCCTCACGGTCGCGCTGTTCGTCCTGACCGGCCGCGATCCGGCCGTCGTCGTCGGGACGGCGAGCGCGACGTTCGTCGCGACCGGCATCGTCGGGACCGCGACGTACCTCCGGTCGGGGGAACTCTCCTCGCGAACCGGACGACGGACGGCCGTCGTTCTCAGCGGTACCGGAACCGTCGGCGCGCTCGTCGGCGTCCGCCTCAACGCGTTCGTTCCCACGGCCATGTTCGGACTCCTGCTCGGCGGGTTCGTCTCGATCGTCGGGCTCCTCGTCGGCTTTCAGGCCCGTCGGGATTCGGCGGAGACGGCGGAATCGACGGCGGCGGACGGGTCGGGAAGTAACCTCCTCGCGGCGGCGGTCGTCGGCCTGTTCGTCGGACTCGCCGGTGGACTGCTCGGGATCGGCGGCCCGGTCCTCGCCGTCCCGCTCCTGCTGACGGTCGGATTGCCGATGCTCGCCGCCGTCGCCGCCGCGCAGGTCCAGTCGGTGTTCATCGCCGGCTTCGCCACGGCGGGCTACGTCGCCCGCGACGCGGTATCGCTCCCGCTGGCCGCTCTCGTCGGTGTTCCGGAACTCGTCGGCGTCGTCGTCGGCTGGCGCATCGCCCACGCCGTCGACGAAAATCGGTTGAAGCAGGTGCTCGCGGTCTTGCTCGTCGGGTTGGGGCCCTATATCGCGCTGTCTACCTGACCGCGGACCACGGGCGACGGGACCCCGGGGTCGCTATCGGCGACTGCCGGGTTGCGGGTCGACGTGATCTTTCGGCATGAGGTCCTCGAAGTCCTGCGCGGCGAGCCAATCGATGAGTTTGACCAACTGATCGGTCGCCGCCTCGAACAACTCCGCGCCTTTCTCGGCGCTGGCGTCGGTCTGATCGCCGAGGACGCCGTTCTCCGTGTTGTCGATGGAGTCGTAGAACGTCCGCGCGCCGTGCTGGACCGACGTCGCCGACGATGCCCAATCCACGAGACCGTTGTCGCGTGCGTCCTGAATCCGTTCCTGTCTGACGTGGCGGCCGTCGAGGTGGAGCATCATCGACGTCTCCTTCGGTCCGCCGTGAGGGCCGGGCGTCTCGAAGAACTCCGAGATGAGTTCCGGGATGGACTCGTCCCACATCCACTCGATGGCGTAGGCGGTGCCGTCGTCGCGGAGGCGACGGCCGACCTCGCGGAGGTGGTCGACGTTACCGCCGTGGGCGTTGACGTAGACGACGCGGTCGATGCCGTGGTAGGTGAGATTTCGGGTCAGCGACTCCACGTAGTCACGGAAGGCGGGCGCGTCGACCCACATCGTCCCGTGGAACTGCCGATGGTGGGGTGAGACGCCGACGTTGATCGTCGGCGTGCAGAGGTAGCCGGTGCGTTTCGTCGCCTCCCGCGCGAGCGATTCGGCGATGGTGTGGTCGGTCGACAGTGGTAGTGCCGGGCCGTGTTGTTCGGTCGACCCGAGCGGGACGACGGCGAGCGACTGCGAAGCCACGTAATCTCCCAGTTCGGGCCACGTCTGATCGGCGACGTACATGTCTCTGAGATAGATTGGTCGGCGTAAGAAGCTACGCCTCGCAGCAGTCGGACGTCCGACCGGCGACTGTACCCGCCGGGAGAATTATTCGATCGTTAATTTTTACCTCGTTATTTTAGAATATATCTGTGACAACGGTGATTTCTTCCGTATGGCTTCGCCATACTTTTGCCGCACGCCTGCGACTGACCGGGTATGTTTGGAGGCGGCGGACTCGACCCGCGGAAGATGGAACAGATGATGAAACAGATGGGAATCGACGTCGAGGAACTCGACGCCGAGGAGGTCATCATCCGAACGGCCGACGAGGAGCTCTACTTCTCGAACGCGCAGGTCACGCGCATGGACGCACAGGGCCAGCAGACCTACCAGATCGTCGGCGAACCCGAGTCTCGTGAACTCGGTTCCGGCGACGCCGACGCCGCAGGAGCCGTCGAGGGCGGCGACGCCGACGCCGACGCCGGGGCGGACGAGATTCCGGAGTCTGACATCAAGATCGTCGCCCAGCGAGCGGGCGTCGGCAAGCAGGAGGCTCGCGAAGCCCTCGAAGCCGAGAACGGCGACCTCGCCGCCGCGATCTCCCGACTGGAGTGATCCTCCTCGTTCACGGGAGTCGGGAGTACCTTCGCGCACCGGGTGAGGAACTCCAGACCGACCTCGGCGTGTTGACCGTCCCGGACGACGTCGAACCCGGCGACGTGCTCGAAACGCATCTCGGCGAGGAGTTCGTCGTCCGACAGCCGCGCGGTCCCGACCTGTTCAACCACTTCGAGCGCACCGGCGCGCCGATGATGCCCCGCGACATCGGCCTCATCGTCGGCCACACCGGGGCGGCGGGCGGCGACCGCGTCCTCGACACGGGAACCGGAACGGGCGTCCTCTCGGCCTACCTCGGCCGGATCGGTGCCCACGTCACCACCTACGAGCGCGATCCGGACTTCGCGGACGTGGCGCGGGAGAACATGGAACTCGCGGGCGTCGCAGACCTCGTCGACGTTCGGACCGGCGATCTGACCGAGGAACTCGACGACCTCTCGGGTTTCGATCTGCTCACGCTCGACACCGGCGACGCCGCAGCGGTCGTGGCTCACGCGCCCGACCTGCTCGTCTCCGGTGGTTTCGTCGCCGTCTACTCGCCGTTCGTCGAGAACACGCGCGACGTAGTACTGGCGGCCCGCGAAGTCGGTCTGACGGACGTCGAGACGTTCGAGACGATCCAGCGCCGGATGGACTTCGGCGACCGCGGGTCGCGCCCGTCGACCGCGGGCGTCGGCCACACGGGCTATCTGACGTTCGCTCGCTTCGAGTGAGCACGGTCACGACGCCGTCTTTGACTCCCTCGAACTACTCCGTTCGTGGGTTCTCGGGAGCGAACCACGCCGCGATGCCGGTCGGGATCGACTCCCGGTTCGCTCGGAACCGCGACCACTCGACGAAGATCTTTCCCAGAATCAGTATCACCGTGTAGCCGACGGTGATCGAGCCCTCGGTCAGCCCGACGCCGAGGACCGTCGGCCCGAACGCCGAGGGACCGAACGCTGTTGCAAGTGCGAGGAGGAGCAACGCACCGACGCCCTGTACGAGTAGTACGAGGACGAACGTGAAGCAGACGACCCGGCAGGGAAGTTCGAGTACCATGTGCGGGGACCACTCCTCGTACGCCGATTTCTCGAAGAACTCGCGACGCACCTCCGCGAGTCGAGCGGCGATCATCGCCAACGCGGTCCCGACGAGCGGCAGCGAGACCGGCGTCTCGACGAGCGGGGGATATACGATCGCTGGGACGAGCACCGCGAGTCCGAGCCCCCACGTCGTCGACCACGCGATCGGTCGAACGTTTCGTCGGTAGATCGGCGGCAACGAGTCGGTGAGACGGATTCGGTCGGGCCGATCGGTGCGAGCCTGACCGCTCGACACGGCGCTCGAACTGAACCCGGGCAAGACGATCGTTCTCCCTTCTACGGTGGTTGGTCGTTCGGCGAAGAGTGCCGCACCGCCGTACGCGACGAGCGTGGAGACGAGTTCGAGCCAGTAGGTCACCAGAACCGAATCGGTGTGCCAGCCGAACCAGCTGATCCCGACTAACGGGAGGAGGTTGGCTAGCAACGTCGGTGTGAATTCGACGACATCGGCGTGCGTTCCCGACTGTCGCCGGAGTCTCATCGAACCGACAGATCCGGCAGCGGTGCATAAGGGTTCTGTTCTCTCCGAAGTACGCCGCGAACCCGACTCATCGTGTGGCCCGGATCAGCTCGAACAACTCCGCTCTGAAGGCGTCCGGATCGAAGAACGTAGCGAGAGTGTCGGTATCGACCGCAGAGTCGCCGGATACGCGACGAACGCGCGTCGGATACGCGCCGCCCGCGACGAGATATCGTCCGCCCGTCGGCCAGACTGCCGCCCACGCCCGCACGTCGAGACCGACGCCGTCGACCGTTCCGGTCGCGTCGAAACCGAACAGCCTCGCGTCGGTGTCTCGAACGCGAAGCGACCGCGACGGGCGACGAGTAGTCGACCGGAACCCGCGGTCGCTCAGCGTCTGCTCGAAGTTCGACGCGGCCTGCGACGCGATCAGTCGGAAGAGCGCCTCCGAACCCGGTGGCGACGGCGACAACTCGATTCGGCTGGCGACGAAGAATCGCCACTGGCCGTCACGGTTCAGCCGATCGCGAATCCGGTCTCTGAGGTCGGCGTCCTCGTAGACGACGGTCGCGGCGGTAACGCGGAGGATCGGCAGCGAAAAGGGACTCGTGACGTTTCGTTCCACCTGTCGCCAATCAGCGAGCCGTTCTTCGGGGACGACCGGCAGCGACGACATATCGCTCATACGGATGGTTGTAAGTCGTTACCAGCGGTTCGCCGGAACGGCATGGCGAACCGCCGATAAACAGTTACAACCATCCGGATCAGTGGTCGTCTTCGCGCCACTTGTGTTCGCACTCGGTACAGATCAAAAAGCGCGTCTCGGACTCGTCGGCCGATCGGATCTGCTGCATGTACCAGTAGGCGCGGTCGTTGCCACATTCGGGACAGTAAACGGTCGTCGTCGGCAGTCCCTGGTCTTCGGCGTCGCTGATGTCGACGACTTCGCTCTCCTCTTGGCCTTGCGTGGTGACCATCTGCTTTTCTTTGGCGGCATCGCGGGCCTTCTCGAAACCACAACTGCCACAGACCCACTTGTCGCCTTCCGTTTTCATCATCGAACCGCACTCGTCGCAGAACTCCATGTTATGGAGTGCAGTCGCTTCGAGTACTTAAGCGCCGGGGATTCACAGGGACTGTTGTAACCCTTCTCCGATATTCGTCGACGCGGGTCGGCGAACTACCTAACTGACGGAGAACAATCCGATCAGCCACCGATCGTTCGGTCGTCGGCCACGGCTTCGAGTCTCGGGTCGACCGAGAATCCACTACAGCACGGGCAGACGTAGTATTGGACGTCAAACGCCGCCCCACAGGCCCGACACTCGTAGTCGTGGCTCTCCGTCTCCTCCCTCGCCCCGAACGCCCTCACCACGTTCACCAACGGGTTCATGACTATCAACTGCATTCAGATGTACATAATTATACACCGATTAACGGACCGACCTGCGAGTGAAACAGTCGAGAGTCTACGGAAAATCGGTGTTCTACCCGTCTCTCTGTACATAGCTGGTCGATCCGTCTCTTCGGTGGTCGACGGGGGCTTACGACGCCCATCGAAGGCCGACAGTCACTGACTCTCCCGTCGTCGATCGGCTACTCACTCGAAGTCGGGGTCGCGCTTCTCTGCGAAGGCGTCCATCCCCTCGCGCTGGTCGTGCGTTCCGAACAGCCCGCTCCAGGCACGGCGTTCGTAGGCCAGTCCGGCCGCCTTCGGCTGTTCGTGAACCATGTTGAGCGCCTCTTTGGCCGCCTGAAGGGCGAACGCCGGTTTCGCGGCGAGATCGGCCGTCAGTTCGTCGACCCGGTCATCGAGTTCGCCGTGGGCGACGACTTCGCCGACGAGTCCGTACTGGTGGGCGTCGCTGGCGTCGATCCGGTCGCCGAAGTAGACGAGTCGGCGAGCCACCTCGTCGCCGACGAGGCGGGAGAGTCGCTGTGTGCCGCCCCATCCGGGGATGATGCCGAGGTCGATCTCGGTCTGACCGATGATGGCGCGTTCGGAGGCGATCCGCAGGTCGCAGGCCAGCGCGAGTTCACAGCCGCCGCCGAAGGCGTAGCCGTTGATCGCGGCGATCACCGGCGCAGGGAAGGACTCGATCGTGTCGGCGACGTGGTGCCCGAGTTCGGCGTAAGCCTGCGCTTCCGGCGTCGAGAGGTCCTTCATGTAGGAGATGTCCGCACCGGCGATGAACGCCTTGTCACCCGCACCCGTGAGGACGAGGGCGCGGACGTCGGCTTCTTCGGCTTCGTGGAGCGCGTCGAGGATCGCTTCGAGCGTCTCGACGTTCAGGGCGTTCAACTTGTCGGGTCGATCGATGGTGAGCGTCGCGACGCCGCCGTCGACGTCGAGCGAAATCGTCTCGTAGGACATGCGTTGGGCGATGCGTGCCACGGTCATAATCGTTCGGCAATAATCGCCATCGACGTCGGCGACGACGTGGCGCTCGTCGCAGTCATTCGATCCTGTACGCGTAGTCTAACGCCTCGCGAAGCTCTCGAAGCGTCCGTTCGGCGACGGCGAGTTCTCTACGCGTCTCGAACCGCAGACGGGTCGGTCGATCGGCGGTGAAACGCCTTACTATCCGACGAAATCCGCTCGACAGCAGCGACGAACCGCCCCGTCGCCACTGACAGGCGAGTTCGCGGCGGTCGGGGTACGCGCGGACGTATTCGAGCGAGTCGAGGCTGAACCGATGCGTCCCGCCCCCCTCTCCCGTCACCCGCAACGACGTCGGTGAGAGCGTGTACGCGACGCCGTGGGCCTCCCATCGAGCGAGCGGTTCGAGGCCGAGATCGTCGTCGGTGGGAAACACCGCGACGCCGGGTACGTCGGCGAGCGCGTCGCGGACCGCTTCGAGCATGTCGTCTGCGCCGTCGGCGTTCAGATCGCGGACGTGCGTCTCGTGTGGGACCGATCGGTAGCGCCACTGTTCGTCGTCGTAGATGGCGAACTCGTCGACGTAGAACAACCGCGCGACCCACGCGTCTTCGTCCCAGTCGCCGTCGAAGTCGAGAGCGGCGGCGACGGCGGCGGCGTCCTGCGGGAGCGGCGCTCGTCGTTCTGGTCCGCCGGTCAGGCGTCGCTCGTCCGCCGGAACGGGTTCGAACCGTTCGAGACCTCGCCACATCCGCGGTACTCGCTCGCGGATCCAATCGAAGTCACCCGCGATGCGAACTTCCGTTCCGAAGTTCGAGACGGCGTCTACGACCACGTTCTCGACGGCTGTCGCCGCGTCCTCGTCGTCGCCGCTCGAAAGTGCGGCGTCGTTGTAAACCAGCCGGTGAGTCGATCGGAAGTCGCTATTAGAGGGCATTGATAAGTGTTCACTCAACGCAATCATACGGCTACCGATTGCAGAACGTAAATATTCTTACCTCCCTATCATCGGGACGATGACGCTGACCGACGAGGAGGAGGAGCGACTGGCGGACATCGTCCGCCTACAGCCGACGAAGAACCGCGAGTTGCAAGAGCGGTGGGAGCTAGAGAGCGGCAGCGAAGTTCACCAGTACTTGGAGGGGCATCTAAAGGAATACTACTACCGAGACGACAACAGTCTCATCCGGGCAACCGACGAAGCGGCCGAATTGACCGGCGTCGAACCCGCTGTCGAAGGCGACGACGGAAACGGCGAGGGCGAAGTTCCGAGCGTCATCCGAGTTCCGGAACTGCAGGCGCAGGTGTTTCAGGTCGTCGCCGGACCCGACGACCGCTCCGAGAGCGTCGTGAGCGTCCTCAACAAACTCCGCGAATCGTTCGACGTCGACCCTTCGGCCGAAGACGTCCGCCGGGCACTTCAGAGCCTCCGCAGAAAGAACGTCATCGAGGTCGTCTACCGCACGGTTCCGACGTTCAGACTCGCGGTCCCCCGCGACGAAGTCGAAGTCGAAGTCGTCTGAGGCGTACCGTCCCCGTGACTGTTCGCGGCGAACTGTCACTCGATTCTAACTTATCGACCATCGGTCAGCTCGATCTGTGGATTCGACGCGACTACTCCCAATCGTCGAGGTCGGTGCTGGGGTCGTGCCGGACGTATTTCCAGGCGAACACGAGAAGCGACACGATCCCGAAGGAGAGAACCACCTCGAACAGGACCGCCTGTCCGAGGAGGATCGGATGTGCCGCCGCGAGGGCGACCTGATCGGCGGCGGGCTGAATCGCTGAGAGCACGCTCGAGACGAGAATCGTCACGAACAGGAACATCGAGGCTGCGAGCGTCGCCTTCGTCATCGAGAACGCTTCGTCTGTCGACAGCGTCACCAGCGCCGCGAACCCGCAGACCATCGTGAGCAGGAACACCGCGGTGACTATCAGGATAACTGTCATCTTGGAGGTCGGGAGCGACTTCGCGGCCGCTTGCGGATCGTTCTGGAGGCCCGCTCGCAGGAGCCACGATTGGGAGGCAGCCCACCACCACGTCAACCAGAGCACCACCATCGAGGCGATCACCACCAGAACGCTCCGACTCCGAGCGACGCTGAGTCGGGAGTTCAGTCGCATGGCTGAACTGACCGTGCGACCGGAATAAGAGTTGTGTAGCAACCGCTGCGAAAATCGGCGGGCGTGTCCGTGGTTCGGCCGGTCGTCGCACCGTAGTCGGCTCGGTCGTCACTGTCGCTCGTTCACCGACTGAGCCCTTCGCTCGACCGTGCCCGCTCGCGCATCGCCTCGCGTCGCTCGTGGAGCAGTCGTTTGATTCCCTTTCCCGGTCCGCCTTCGATCGGCCACCCGTTCGTCCGCCACTGGGGAGGTTCGGGCTGGAAGTCCGCGCACGACCACGCACACTCGGCGTCGCGCTGGTGTTTCCCTTTCGCCGCGCACCACGGGACGAGCGCCCGACCGGCGCGTCGAAGCTCGAAGAACCGGCAGTCCGGACGCATCGTCTCGTGGTACGACCGCCACCCTTTCCCGTACGCGCGTTCGGCGATGCCGAGGCGGCGCTCGGCTTTCTCGTCGGCGGTGAACTCCTCGCCGTCGCTCGTCGGATCGAGCGTGGCCGGATCCCACGCGACCGCACCTGCGTCGGCGGTGACGCCGGCTTCGAAATCGAACGTGAGGATACCCACGTCGACGGGCATGTCTTCGAGCAGGACCGGTTCGACCGCGTCGTCGGTGGCGGCGGTGGCGACCCACACCTCGTCGGCCAGCGCCCGCTCGACGTCGTGGTCGAGTTGAGCGCGGAGTGCGCGGGCGGCGCTCGCGTCCAGATCGGGTTTGTTCTCGATGGCGACGATCCGGCGTACCCAGTCGGGATACGGTGCGACCTGCCGAATCTCGATCCGGTTGCCGTTCCGACGCTCCTCGACGGCGCCGCGGTCGGCGGCGCGGTGGATCGCCTCGCGCACGTACCGCCACGGATAGCCCGGATGCGGGAGGGCGTCGCGATACCACTCCCAGTCGGCGGGCGCGTTGCGGACGACGTGGAGCAGATCCGAGTCGAGCGCGTCCTCGCCGAACCGGGCGCGAGCGGCGAGAGCCTCCGGATCGCTCTCGATGACGACGGTGTCCCAGCGTCGCCGTCGGGTTCCGAGTTGACGAGAGACGACGATGGCCGTGTCATCCGAGCGGTCGTTCGTCGCGACGTCGACGCGACCCTTCGTCCACCACTCTTCGACCCACCGACAGGTTAGGAGTTCGAAAACGAACTCCGAGTCGCCGGAGATGCCTCCGCTCACGGAGATTCACCTCGCGGTCTACAACTGTCGCCGTTCGGTGCGTGAAAAATCGTCACGGGCTCGCGTTCAGGCGAGGTACTTCTGGCGCTCGGACGCGTTATCGCCGCTCTCTGCGGCGAGTTCGTCGAGGTACGCGTCGGCGCGCTCTAAGATCTCGCGCGGCCCGTCCTGCGTGATCGTGTTGATCGCTTGCTCGTAGTCGCGCCACTGGAGGTCGCGGTGTTCCCGCGATAGTTCGGCGCTCGCTTCGAACGAGCGGGCGATGAACAGGTGAACCGTCTTGTGGATCGTCTTTCCACCGGCTTCGAACACGTAGTCGTAGTCCTCGCGGAACCCGTCGATGAGACGGAAGTCGCTGACTCCTGCTTCTTCCTGCACTTCTCTGATCGCTGTTTGCTGAAGCTCTTCCTCCCCTTCGACCCCGCCTTTCGGGAACTCCCAGTCCCCTGGTCGGCTCTTCAGGAGTAAGTACTCCCGTTGGCCGCGGGTGTCGCGGAAGAGGATGGCCCCAGCGGAAACCGCTTCGACCGTCATTACCCTTTGTAATCGCTCGTACGTTAAGAGAATATCGGACGAGTCGACAGATAGCACAATTCATAGACCGTCCGCTGTGGTGTAGTAGCGGTTTGTCGCTGGCGTTTGACTCGATCACACGGACCCGTCCGACGATCGGTTGCGCCGACCGATCACCGTTCGAACCCGTCCGATCGCGTGTCGATCACTCGCAAACGTCGCTATAGATGCGCTTTTACGCCTCGACGCCCGACAATCCCGACAGAACCCACTCATGACCTTCGTAACTAAACTCCAGTTCAAGAGCGGCGACCGAGCCGTCTTGGACGATGTCGTCAACGATCTCAGGGCGATGCTCGAACGAAAAGGCGCAGAGTGCAAGGGACCGCACTCCTCGCCGCCCGAACGCGTTCGAGTTCCGCAGTACCGGAACCTCTCGCCGGGCGCGGAGTTCTCACCGTGGAGCTACACCATTTACGAGCGACGCATGGAGATCCACGGAAACGACCACATCGCGCGCGACGTCGGTATGCGCGAGTTCCCCGAGAGCGTCCACGTCGAGATCGAAGTCGAACAGAAGAATCCGCTCGGACACCGGAACTGAGCGTTCTCTAACTCTTCTCGCGCTTCGCCGCCACGTCCGGCTTTATCACCCTCCCTCGCATTGGCCCGCGCATGAGTGAGTCACACGATCAGGACGAACTCGTGTCGCTTCGACGCGATCTACACCGCCACCCGGAACCCGCGTGGCGGGAGTTCTACACGACGGCCCGCATCGTCGACGAACTGGAGAAGCGTTCGCTCGACGAACTGTACGTCGGCCCGGAGGTCCTCACCGAAGACCGGATGGCCGTTCCCGACGACGCAACGCTCGACGAGTGGCTCGAGTTGGCCCGCGAAGACGGCGCTCGCGAAGACGTCCTCGAACGGCTCGAAGGCGGATACACGGGAGCACTCGCCGTCGTGAAGAGGGGAGAGGGACCGACCGTGGCCCTCCGTGTCGACATCGACGCGCTCCCGATCACCGAATCCGAAGACGGCGACCACGCCCCCGTCGCCGGCGGATTCCGCTCCGAGCACGAGGGCTTCATGCACGCGTGCGGACACGACTCGCACGCGACGATCGGACTCGGTGTTCTGGATGCCGTCATCGACAGCGACTTCCAGGGAACGTTCAAGGCTTTCTTCCAGCCCAGTGAGGAAGTCGTCGGCGGCGGGAAGCCGATGTCCGAGAGCGGCCACTTAGACGACGTCGACTACCTGCTGGCCGTCCACGTCGGTCTCGACCATCCGACCGGCGAGATCGTCGCAGGCATCTCCGGATTCCTCGCGGTCCACCACTTCCGGGCGGAGTTCACGGGCGCACCGGCTCACGCGGGTGCGAAACCAGAGGACGGGGACAACGCGGTCATGGCGATGGCGACGGCGATTCAGAACTTAAACGCCATCGCTCGCCACTCCGACGGCGCGACTCGCATCAACACGGGACTCGTCGGCGGCGGCACCGCGACGAACATCGTTCCCGAAACCGCCTTCGTCGAGGGCGAGGTGCGCGGCGAGACGACCGAACTGATGCGCTACATGCAGGACCGCGCCGAGACGGTCATCCAAACGGCCGCGGAGATGCACGACTGCGACGTCGATCTCTCGACCGAGGGCGAGGCTCCGAGCGCCACGAGCGACCTCGAACTCGCCGATATCGTCGCCGACGTGGCCGGGACGACCGACGGCGTCGACTCGCTCGTCGAAGCCGACGGACTCGGCGGGAGCGAGGACGCGACGTTCCTGATGCAGTACGTCCAGCAAAACGGCGGCAAGGCCGCCTACGTCGGCGTCGGCACCGACCATCCGGGCGGCCACCACACCTCGACGTTCGACGTCGACGAGGAGACCATCCGAATCGGCGTCGACGTGCTCTCGGGTGCGATTCGGGAGATATCGGCGCAACGACCGTAGTTCGGTTGCTCGCGCCGAGCGATTTTCGACTACTCTTACTCTTCTACTTCGACTACTCCGACTCTTCTAGCTTCACGGCCGTCCCGTAGGCGAGCATCTCCATGCCGCCTTGCATGCCGCCGGTGTCGAATCGGACGTTGACGATGGCGTCGGCGCCGAGTTCCTCCGCCTCGGCGATCATCCGTTCGAGCGCCTCCTCGCGCGCGTCGGAGAGCAGTTTCGTGTAGCCCGTGAGTTCGCCGCCGACCATGTTGCGGACGCCTTGGACGATGTCGTTGCCGATGTTGCGCGCGCGGACCGTGTTGCCGCGGACGACGCCGAGGGATTCGGAGATTTCGCGACCGGGGACTGTCAGGGTGGAAGTAACTTCCATGCACGAACCGA
This sequence comes from Haloferacaceae archaeon, assembly GCA_963715525.1. GTDB lineage: Archaea > Halobacteriota > Halobacteria > Halobacteriales > Haloferacaceae > MFD01721-c6. The sequence goes on along the minus strand of OY970248.1, from coordinate 1,489,945 downwards.
TGACAGTACGGGATTTATCGGTTGCGGGGACGACGACCCACTATGGAGTTCGACCACGTCGGCGTCGCTACGGACGACGCCATCGGTCTCGCGGAACTGTACGCCGACCTGTTCGGGACGCCCGTCGTCCACGAGGAGACGTTCGACGGGATGACCGTCGTCTTCCTCGACATGGGCGACGGCTACTTCGAACTGCTCGAACCGAGCGGTGAGGGAGCGATCGCCAGCTATCTGGACAGTCGCGGACCGGGTATCCACCACGTCGCCCTCGCGACCGACGATATCGAAGCGGCCCTCGACACCGTCCGCGACATGGGCGTCGACCTCGTCGACGAGTCGCCGCGGCCGGGCGCGTGGGGCCATCAGGTCGCCTTCTTGCATCCGAAGTCGACCGGTGGCGTCCTCGTCGAGTTCGTCCAGCACTAGACGAAACGGCGGGAAGACGACACGAAACGGCGGGAAGACGACAACGCTCGACACTCGGGCGATGTCGGATACGCGACGACCGGTCGACCACCCGCCGTCGGGTGGGACTGAAAGGGGTTCTCGTGAGTCTCGAAGAGACGAACGGGAGCGAGCGAGACCGTAGGTCTCGCCATGCCGGGTTCCGACGAAGCACGACGCTGTAAGCAGCGAGGTGCCAAAGGCACCTCGGCCCGCACGGGCGACTCGCGGGTCGCCCGTGCGACACCACAACGAGTGGAGCGAGTGAGGAGCGTCCTCAAAAATCGGAGATTTTTGGTATCACCAGAAAAGCTTTCTGGCAGCGAGAGCGAAGCTCTCGCGCGACAGCAAGTCGCGCGAGTCCGGAACCCGGGGGCTTTCGAGGTGGTCCGGATCGAGCTCTCGATTGATCCGACTGTCTGAGCCGTGTTATCGACCGATCCGACCATCTCACGACACGATACCAATAGCCGATGCAAAGACAGTAGTGAGGTGCCCCCCATGAGCGAGTCATGAAGGACTGGCTCACACACCGAGCGCAGGCCTCGCCGGAGGCCACCGCGCTCGTCGAGTCGGAGACGGGGACGGAGTGGACGTACGCCGCCCTCGACGCCGCTGTCGACGAGACGGCGGGCCGACTCGCCGCGCTCGGGATCGAGTCCGGAGATCACCTCGGGATGCTGCTCTCGGCGCGCGTGACGGCGGTTCACGTCGTCCACGCTGCGATGCGCCTCGGCGCGACGCTGGTTCCGCTGAACGTCCGCCTCACGGCTCACGAACTCACGTACGAGGTCGGTCTCGCCGACCTCACGGCGCTCGTCTGTGAGGCGGAGACGGAAACGCAGGCGGTCGACGCCTGCGAGTCCGCCGGATCGGTTCCGGTCGTCTCCATCGACGAACCGGGGCGGCAGTCGGTTGCCGCGTTCGAGTCGATGTCGCCTGTCGCCGTCGAATCCGCGGAGTGGGAGGACGACGACCGATTGGCGCTCATGTTCACCTCGGGGACGACCGGGAACCCGAAGGCCGTCACGCTCACGATGGGGAACATTCTGTCGAGCGCCATCGCCTCGGCGTTTCGACTCGGCGTCCTCCCGGAGGACCGCTGGCTGGTGACGCTCGCGCTGTACCACATGGGCGGTCTGGCACCGCTGTATCGGTCGGCGCTGTACGGCACCTGCGTCGTCCTCCGCCGGACGTTCGAACCCGGCGGTGCGGCCGACGACATCGCAACCTACGACGTGACCGGCGTCTCGCTCGTGCCGACGATGCTCCAGTCGATGCTAGACGACCGCGGGACGCTCGCCGATTCGCTCCGGTTCATCCTGCTCGGTGGGGCACCGGCCTCCCAGAAGCTCATCCGACGTTGCCGGGACTACATGGTTCCGGTCCATCCGACGTACGGGATGACCGAGACGGCCTCGCAGATTTCGACCGCACGTCCGACCGAGGCGTTTCAGAACCTCGATACGGTCGGCCGTCCGCTGTTCTGGACTGACGTGACCGTCGTCGACGAAGCGGGCGACCCGGTCGGGACCGGCGAAACGGGCGAACTCGTCGTCTCGGGACCGATCGTCTCACCCGGCTATTACGGAAACCCGAGCGCGACCGCGGAAGCCTTCGGCCCGAGCGGGTTACGAACGGGCGACATCGGCTACCGCGACGAAGCGGGACGGCTCTACGTGCTCAACCGTGTCGACGATCGAATCATCACCGGCGGCGAGAACGTCGACCCGGGCGAGATCGTCGAAGCGCTCCGGGAACAACCGGGCGTTCGCGACGCGACGGTCGTCGGCGTCCCCGACGAGACGTGGGGCGAGCGTGTCGCCGCCCTGGTCGTTCCCTCCGACCCGGAGTTGACCGTCGAGGCCGTCGAAGAGTACTGCCGTGAACGTCTCGCGGGGTACAAACTCCCGCGCGTGATCGCCTTCGAAGACAGTCTCCCACGCACTGCGTCGGGAACCGTCGAACGGGCGACTGTCCGCGAACGGTTGACGGCGATCTCCGAGGGACACTCGGACGTCACCGACGATCAAGTCATCGAGGCGGACGCGTCGGTCGCTGACGAAGACGGTGATGATGTCGTCGCTGACGAAGAGGGTGGTGACGTCGTCGCCGACGAAGGTGTCGCCGATGACGAACCCGCCATCGAATCGGACAGAGCGTTCTCCGACGAGTAGGTTTTCCCACGATCCGTCTCGGAAAGAAGCTCGATTTCGCTGGCAGGGAGACCTGTGGGCGGGGAACAATAATGATCGTTCGCGCTAATGACGGGGTATGGCAGGTGCAACCGACCAGACGCTTCGGCCGTTCATGTGGCGCGCTTCGAAACTCTTTCCGGAGCGCGAGATCGTCTCGCGGACTCACGACGGGGTCAGTCGATACACGTACGCCGAGTACGCAGACCGGGTCGCCCAGCTAGCACACGCGCTCGCCGGACTCGGGATCGACTCCGGCGACCGGGTCGCCACGTTCTGCTGGAACCACCACAGACACTTCGAGACGTACTTCGCGGTGCCGAGTATGGGTGCACAGCTTCACACGATCAACCCGTTACTCCCCGACCACCACGTCCAATACATCGTCGAGAACGCCGCAGACAGCGTCGTGTTCGTCGACCCGTCGCTCGTGGAGAAACTGGCGGCCGCCGTCGAGGCGGAGGGGGGCGACGACGCGTTCGCCTCCGTCGAGCAGTACGTCGTGATGGGCGGGGAAGTCCCCGACACGTCGCTCGAACCGATCTCCGACTACGAGTCGTTCATCGGTGGGCTTGCGACCGATTTCGACTGGCCGACAGTCTCCGAAGAGCAACCGGCGGGGATGTGCTACACGTCGGGGACGACCGGGAAACCGAAGGGCGTCGAGTACACCCAGTCGATGCTCTGGTCGCACACGATGGCGACGCTGACGAACGCGGGCCTCGGCATCGACGCCGACGACGTGGTGATGCCCGTCGTCCCGATGTTCCACGTCAACGCGTGGGGGATGCCGTTCTCGACGACGGCGGCGGGTGCGAAACACGTCTACCCCGGTCCGTCCCCGAATCCCGCCGACCTCGCGAAACTCATCGAAGACGAGGGCGTCACGCTCACGGCGGGCGTCCCGACCGTGTGGCTCGGACTGCTCGACTACATGGAAGACCGCGACGTCGACCTCTCGAAACTCGAACGCATCGTCATCGGCGGCAGCGCCGCGCCCAAGTCCGTCATCCGGAAGTTCGACGAGGAGTACGACGTGCAGGTCCTCCACGCGTGGGGGATGACCGAGATGTCTCCCGTCGGAACCGTCGCCCACCTCAAACCGTACATGGACGACTGGGACGCCGACGCGAAGTACGCAAAGCAGGCGACGCAGGGCCTGTTCGTTCCCGGACTGGAGTTCAAAGTGATGGGCGACGGTGGCGAGGAAGTGCCGTGGAACGGCGAGGACTTCGGCGAGTTGTGGGTCCGCGGGCCGTCGGTGACGACGGAGTACTTCAAGCGACCCGAAGCCAACGAGACTGACTTCGAAGACGGCTGGCTGAAGACCGGCGACATCGTGAGCGTCGACGAGGACGGATACATCACCATCGTCGACCGGGCGAAAGACGTCATCAAGAGCGGCGGCGAGTGGATCTCTTCGGTCGAGTTGGAGAACGCGTTAATGGCTCACGACGACGTGACCGAAGCGACCGTCATCGGCGTGCCACACGAACGGTGGCAGGAACGGCCCGTCGCATTCGTCGTTCCGAAGGCCGATGCCGACGAGGAACAACTCGCCGAGGACCTACAGGCGATGATCCGCGAGGAGTTCCCGAAGTGGTGGGCACCGGACGACGTGCTGTTCATCGAAGAAGTGCCGAAGACTGCCACCGGGAAGTTCGACAAGAAGGTACTCCGCGATCAGTACAACGACGAATCGTTGCTGACGGGGAAAACCCCCGAAGACGCAGCGCCGAACGACGAGTGAATAGAAAACAAGTGTACAGTTTACACTCGTTCCACGAGTTATATGTCGACGGGGTCCGATGGTTCGCGTATGGACCTCCTCGACGACAGCATCGTGCCGGAGCACGCTCGTGAGGTAAAACAGCAGGCGCGCGAGTTCGCCGCCGAGTACATCGAACCGAACGCCGAAGCGTACTACGAGAGCGGCGAGTACCCGTGGGAGATTCTCGACGCGGCGATGGACGCCGGGTTGATCTCGCAGGACATCGGCGAAGAGTACGGCGGGAGCGGCTTTACCCTCCAACAGATCCTGGCCATCGCAGAGGAGTTCTACCGCGCAGATGCGGGCATCGCGCTGACGCTCCAGTTGGCGAGTTTCGGTTGCGAGATCGTCGAACAGTACGGGAGCGAAGAGCAGAAGGAGGAGTTCCTCCGTCCCGTCGCCGAGAACGAACAGATCTCGGGACTGGCCGTCTCGGAACCGCAGACCGGGAGCGACCTCGCCGGAATGACCACCACGGCCGAACGCGCCAGCGGGCGCGCAGGCGACGAGTGGGTACTCAACGGCGAGAAGTACTGGGTCGGCAACGCCGTCGAGGCCGACTGGCTGACGCTCTACGCCAAGACCGGCGACTCGGACGACCGCTACTCGAACTACTCGATGTTCATCGTTCCGACGGACGCCCCCGGCTACGACGCCGAACACATCCCCGAGAAGATGGGCATGCGCGCCTCGAAACAGGGCCACATCGTCCTCGACGACTGCCGCATCCCCGACGAGAACCTCGTCGGGACCGAGGGCGGCGGCTTCTACATGCTCGCGGACTTCTTCAACCACGGTCGCATCGTCGTCGGCGGGCACGGCCTCGGTCTCGCCGCCGCCGCCATCGAGGAAGCGTGGGAGTTCGTCCACGGACGCAACGCCTTCGGGCGAAACATCTCCGAGTTCCAAGCCGTCCAGCACTCGCTCGCGGACATGCGACTGGAGTTCGAATCGGCCCGCGCACTCAACTGGCGCGCCGCGGACAAAGTCGCCAACAACGAGGACGCCGGCCTCTGGGCGGCGATGGCGAAGACGAAATCGACGGAGACGGCCGTCGACTGCGCGGAACGCGGCATGCAACTCCACGGCGGCCGGTCCGTTCTCAACGACCGCCGCATCTCCCGCGTCTACCGCGACGTTCGCATCCCCGTCATCTACGAGGGTGCCAACGAGATTCAGCGCAACCTGATCTACAACCAGCAGGGTTGAGCGTCATCGGTTCGCCGTGAGTCGAGGAGCGAGCAGATACTCGACGGACCCCGCTCCCTCCGCGAACTCGTAGCACAACTTGAGCGGGACTTCGGTGCCGAGTCGGAGGTCGATTTCGGCGTCTTTCGGCATCGCGCGATCGATCGCACGCAGATAGTCGACCGAGTACAGCGAATGGGCGTCGCCGGGACTGAATTCGACGAGATCGTCGCCCGGTAGCGCCAGCGAGACGTCGTCGGTGTCGCCTTTTGCCTCCGCGTAGAACGTCTCTTCCGCTTCGTCGACGCCGAGTGCGAGGTAAGTCGACACCATGTCCGCCGCACGGATGGTGCGCCCGACCTCGTCGGCCGTGATGACGACGCGGCCGGTGAATCCGATGTCGGGACCGGACTCGTCGAGCGGTGCCCGCACGGTCTCCGGATCTAACAGTGCGAGTTCGTAGGAGAGTTCGCCCATCCGAATCTCCAACCGGCGCGTCTCGGCATCGAGTGCGAGTCGAACGAGTTGATCCCGGTCGGCCATCTTCAGGACCGTCCCGAGTTTCGTCACGTCGACGCCGACGTGAACGTCGCCCTCGTCGTCAATATCGCTCCCGTCGCGAACGTTGCCCCCGTCGTACGCCTCGAATACGCTCCGTTCGAGCGTGAGATCGACACCGGCGACGGTCGTGGGGTCCATCGCCCGGATCCTGACCTCGTCTTCGCGGACGTAGAGGTGACACTCGTCGACCAACGCGCCGACGACCCCGAGCGCCGTCTGTATCGTCTCGGCGTTCACCACTAGCTGAAACACGCAGTTCTCAGGCCCATCGAGACGGGCCGTGGACGTGGATTCGGTCATGTTGTTCTATTGAACAGATCTCGGCGAGAATTATAATCTCTTTGTCAGCTAGAAGGTAGATAACCGGATATAGAGTATTATTTTATACCTCTACTACAATAGATAACCCGAAATAGAGTATGTCCGACGACGAGCGACAACGTGGAATGTTGAGTCCGGCGGATCGTGCCTACCTCCGCGGCGAGACGGAGTTGGCGAGCACGCAGTCCGAGCGGAACGCGCGAGCGCGGATCCGAGATCGGATCTACGAGTCGATCCTCGACTTCGAACTCCTCGTCGAGTATCTCTCGGAACACGACCGGAAGCTCGTCTTCGAGAAACGCTTCGAGAACATGGACGGCACCGACGCCTTCGACGCGCTGGTCTCGGCGATCGCGTTCCTCTATCGAGCGTCTGAGGACACGAGCGTAGAATTCGAGGCGTTACTACACGAGGGGATCAACGTCGCCGAGGTGAGCGAGGGTCGGACCGCAACCGTCCGGTTCGACGTAACCTATCAAGCGCTCAGTGTCGAGCAGTTGCGATCGAAACTCAAGCGCGGCGAGACGCTGTCACTGGCCGAGGTCGCGTACCTCCACGGAAGCGGCGAGATCAGCGTGGACGAGTTAGCGCGGTACTTCCGAGACGAGAACGCGTCGGAGATCGACGACGGACGGATTCAGTCGAAGGTGACGAACTTCTGACCGCGGCGACGAGTGAGAAGCGAGTCTACGACTCGGCTCCGTCGTCCCCGGCGAGCAGGTAGAACTCGTCGAGTCGCTCGGCCATCGGACCGACCTCCAGATCCTTCGATTCAGTCCCGTAGTCCATCCACGCCGTCGCGTTCATGTGGTGGGCGTACTGGTAGAGGTGATACTCGTCGGGCGTTTCGAGGACGATTTCAACGATCGAGTTCTCGGGGTCGTCGTCGGTCAACAACGTCTCACGGGCGGCTTCGTCGGGCGGTCGAACCCAGACCGCGTCGACTTCCTCCGAGAGGAGGTGGTGTGCTTCCTCGCCCGTCAGCGGCGCATCGGGCCAGTCCTCGGCCGGGAGCGGTTCGTCCATGGTCGGTTCGGAACCCCGCGGCGGTGTCGAATCGTCGGCCATACGCTCAGTCCGCCCGCCACCCATTTCGATCTTATCGCCGTCCGTCGATCAACGTTCGACGGGTCGGTGGTTCGACCGTTCGATCGAGTCGACGGCTCGGCAACTCGACGATGTCGGTCGACGACGTTCCAGAAGGGAATTCTCGGTGGTCGACCGACGTCAGCGTCTGCATTCGGAGCGGCGCACGAGACGCAGACCGCACGACTGCGTTATTCCTCACGCTCCGCTTCGAGCGCCTGAAGCGTCTCGTACGCGACGGTCGCGTAAGTCATCGCCGGGCCGCCCCCCATCACGACGGCGATCTTCAGCGTATCGACGACCTCCTCGTGGCTCGCACCGGCCTCCAGTGCGGCATCGGTGTGCCAGAGAATGCAGTGATCGCACCGGGTGACGACGCCGATGGCGAGCGACATCAACTCCTTGGTCTTGTGGTCGATGACATCCGTCACTTCCGCGGACTCGACGAACTCGACGAACTGCTCGAGTTGGGGTGCCTCTCCGACTAGCTCTCCGAGCGATTCTTTGAACGCTGCCAACTCTTCTGAGTGTGTCATAGAGTACTATTCGCCACTCGTTCACATCTCTCTGAGGCTGCTTCCCACTCTTCAGGAACGGAACGAACAGAACCGCGTCGCTGACTACCGTTATCCGCCAGCGGTCCTAATTCGAGGTATGGCAGACGTTTCCGTCCACCTCGTCGACCGCGGTCGCGTTCGTGCCGACAAGAACCACGTCGTCGACGGTTACGCGATGGCGAGCGCCGACGACCCGAACCCCGACCACGAACTGATCGACTTCGTCGTCTGGAACGCCGTCCTCGATCACCCGGAGGGGACGGTCCTCTGGGACACCGGGAGCCACCCCGACGCGGGCGACGGATACTGGCCTGCACCGCTTTACGCCGCCTTCGAGCACTACGACGCCGACGAACACCGTCTCGAAGACGACTTGGCGGCGGTGGGTTACGATCTCGACGACATCGACGCCGTCGTGATGAGCCATCTTCACCTCGATCACGCCGGTGGACTCTACAACTTCGAGGGTCGGGACGTGCCGATCTACGTCCACGAAGAGGAGATCAAGTTCGCGTACTACAGCGCCAAGACGACCGAAGGCTCGATCGCCTATCTCGCGTCTGACTTCGACCGCGATTTGAATTGGGAGGTGATCCACCGCGACCGACACACGCTCGTCGAGGACGTCGAGTTGCTGCGATTACCGGGTCATACGCCGGGCGTATTGGGCGCGCGGATCGACCGTCCCGACGAGACCGTCCTGATCGCCGGTGACGAGTGCTACGTCGACGAAAACTACGCGGCGGAGGTACCGCTCGGTCCGGGACTGCTCTGGAGCGAGCGTCACTGGTTCGACAGCCTCCAGACGCTGAAAGAGATCGAACGTCGGACCGACGCCGACGTACTCTACGGTCACGATCTGGAGCGGTTTCGGTCGTTCGACGGCGGGTGGGTGTGATCGACGCGGACGGAGGATCGGCACCGCCGGAAAATCGACGCCGCCGGAGGGTCGACGCCGACACCGCGTCGAACACTTCACTAGCCGTTCGTCTTAGGGCGACTGAGCACCTAGCCCGGTACGAGTGAAGAAAACAGAGCTCATTCACCTCCACGCCCTCCTCGTCCTCGTCGCAGAAGAGTACCATCGACGCGAACTCGTGACGCCGACCGATCTCGAACCCTACTTCGCGCTCGGCGTCACGCCGACGAATCTCCGCGCACGACGCGACGACCACGAACGTGCGGTCACGACACTCGCCCGCTTGCTCGCCGACGCTTCGGGGTCCGTCGCCGAAGTCGAATCGTCCGAGGCGTGAGCGGTCGCATCGGCCGCGCAGTCGCTCGTTCTCTCGTACGGGGTACTTGTACTCCAAAACGAGTTCGACCGAAGAGACGTATCGCCGACGGAACCACTAAGACAGGTCACCGACAGCATCGGGTATGCGACTGGAGGAGTACTGGGGCGTTGGGCCGAAGACGAGCGAGCGCCTCGCGGCGTCGCTCGGGGTCGAGCGCGCCATCGAAGCGATCGAGGCCGCGGACGTTCGAACGCTGGTCGATGCGGGAATCTCGCGCGGACGCGCCACGCGGATTCTCCGCCGGGCCAGCGGCGGTGCCGGGATGGCGACGCTCGCGACACCCGATACGCGCGACGTCTATGACGAACTGTTGACGCTGGCCGGTGAGTACGCGGTCACGACTCACGCGGCCGACCGTATTCGAGTATTGACGCCGTTGACGACCCACGAATCCATCGAGGAGCGACTCGACTGGATACAGACGGCACGCGACGCCTGGGAGACACTCGAAGACGACGACAGAGCGAACGTGCTCGACGCGTTCGCCGAGTACGACGAGGCTGGCGGGACCGACCGAGCGGCCGTCGAGGCGGCACTGGCGTTACGGCGAGCGGGTGTGACGGACCTCGAGGGCGACCCGTTCGAAGCGCTCTCCGGCGTCGACGACGAGACGCTCCGGGGGGCCGCGAGCGCGCTCGGCGCGCTCGACGGCGACGAGGTCGTGCCCGGTGCCGACGACCGACTCGATAGCCTCCGAGCACAACTCGCCGACGCCGAGGAGCTACAGAACAGCGCCTTCGACGTGATCGACGCGGTGCGCGAGCGCGGCCCGCGGACGCTCGACGATTTCGAACACGCCGTCGTCGAGTACGTCGCCGCCGAAACCGACCTCACGCGTGATGACGTGCGGAGCGCCGCGGCGGACGACGCCGTCGACGGGCCGGACTTCGTGAGTACGACGCTCCGATCGCTCGTCGCCGACCTCCGCGAAGACGTAGCGGAGCGATCGGCGACGGTCGCGTCGGAGCTTCGGGCGTCGATCGAAGACACCGGCGGCGACGTGGAAGCCGCCATCGACGCCGTCGACGACATCGCCTTCGCGTTGTCGCTGGCGCGGTTTGCCGTCGCACACGACCTCACCCGTCCGGAACTCGTCGACGACGGCCTCGCCGTCGCCAACGCGCGAAATCTCACGCTCTCCGGTGACGTCCAGCCGATCACCTACGGTGTCGGAACCCACGCGACGGCGACCGCCGAGTCGTCGCCGCCGTCGGGCGACCGCGTGACCGTCCTCACGGGCGCGAACTCCGGCGGGAAGACGACGCTGTTGGAGACGCTCTGTCAGGTGACGCTGCTGACGTCGATGGGACTGCCCGTCCCCGCCGACAGCGCGCAAGTCGGGCAGTTCGACGCCGTCGTCTTCCACCGTCGCCACGCGAGTTTCAACGCGGGCGTGTTGGAGTCGACGCTGAAGACCATCGTCCCGCCGTTGACCGACGGGAGTCGAGCGCTCATGCTCGTCGACGAGTTCGAGGCGATCACCGAACCCGGACGGGCGGCGGACCTCCTCCACGGACTCGTCGAGTTGACCGTCGACCGCGGGGCGCTCGGCGTCTACGTCACACACCTCGCGGGCGATCTGAGTCCGCTCCCCGACGCGGCCCGTATCGACGGTATCTTCGCCGAGGGGCTGACCGCGGATCTCGAACTCCGCGTCGACTACCAGCCACGCTTCGGCACGCTCGGGAAGTCGACGCCGGAGTTCATCGTGTCTCGACTCGTCGCCAACGCCCGCGACCGGACGGAGCGACAGGGGTTCGAGGCGCTCGCGGCGGCCGTCGGCGAAGAGGCGGTCCAGCGGACGCTGGCGGACACTCGATGGGGTGAGTGACTTGGACGGAGGACCGGTGAGAAGCGCAGAATAGAACAGAAGGCGATCACAGGAACGAACGAGCCGATGTTGTTCGAAGTCGTTGGAGTCGTTGAAGTCGCGGGAGCTGTCGGAAGCGAACCCTCGATCGAATTCAGCGCATTTCGTCCAGGTCGAGGAACGCGGCTTGATCGGCCGTCAGCCACGTCTCGATGCGCTCGTAACAGCTGGTGTTTCGGGGGTAGATCGTACAGCGATCCGGTCGGTCCGAGTAACTGACGACGACGCTATGGAGGTCGTATGCGCGCCCGTCGCGTCCGTTCGACTGCGTCCCCAGATCGAGATCCTGATCGGCATCTTGCATAGGCGTCGTTCTATATGGATATTCGACCGGGATTACATAACCCCTGCTAAGAGAGCTCCATAGGAATCGGTAGCGTTCCGGTTGGAAGGAACTGGTCTTTGTCACGCGTCGCTATGCCGGTACTGGCGGGCTGATTCGCGCGAGAAACGTCGATCGAGGTGTTTCAGGGGCGCGAGAGTATGAGTGAGACCCCGCCGGAACGCCAAGTCCCAGGAGGGGCCTCAGCATTCCGACACGGCCACCCACGCAGACGCGCGGGTACTCATGAGTACTGAGACCGGATCAATAAACCTGACTGTGATGCGTCGAACAGTTGGCACGCATGGCACGTTTCCTCTCACATAACCAGACAATCGGAGGAAAATCTACCTCGCCGGTCTCGTTTCTCGTTCGACCGTCACAACTGCCGACGCAGACGGATTGAAGTGGCGTCGGAAACGACCGATAACGATGGCCGACCCGACGTCCGACCTCGGCGAGGAGGTCGACGAAGAGAACGCACCCGAATGTGCGACTTGCGGTGAGAAGATAATCCAGTCTCCGACTCACCGCGTCGTGACGTGGGTTGCGGACGAGCGTATTCACTATAGACATTTCTGCAGCGACGATTGCCGGGACGCTTGGGAGGAATAACGCCACCGGAACGGACGTTCTGTACTCCTTCTCGACCGGGCCCTTTTGAGACTGCGAGTCGTACGAGATAGAATGCCGATCCCTGGGTACGATCCGGACGACTTAGACGAGACGCTCGACGAACGACTCGCCGAGCGCGACCGCTCGGCGTATCTCTCGCCGGAGGAACAACGGCGCTACGAGGGCGGCGAGAGCCTCGTCGACCTCCTCGACACCGACCAGATCCTCGACTTGCTTAGCGAGTCGGACGCCGAACCTGATCCGGTCGAAGACCACTCCGAAGACGGGCGATAACTGCCGCGAGATCGGCAACCGATCGAATTCTCCGGCCGCTCATCCCCGGTCGCTCCCGGTCGACCGTTCCCGGCGTCAAGGCGGCGGCTCTCGTCGCTTCGATCGGATAGTATCAAACGAGATGATTTGAACGCGATACTTTTGCCGAGACCGAGTTTCGAGCCGGACGTGTTATCATCGCATTCACTGCTCGCCGCCGGAGTCCCCCACGCGATTCTGAGCGTCGGTGGTAGCGTCTCGTTCGGCAACACGCTGTTTTCGACCGCGACCTGTTACTCCGTTGTTCCGTCCCAGAACCGCTCGACACCGAACGAGAGCATGTCGGGACTGACCGGCCGGAACTCCTCGCGCTCGTGTTTCGGGAAGTACTCTCGGACGCTGTTCCACGACTCGCGTGCGTAGCGAGCGTCGACGAACGCGCGGATACCCACTTCGTCCGAGCCGCGGATCACCCGCCCGACGGCCTGCCGGGCTTTGCGCACCGCCGGGACGGTGAGCGCCGTCTCGAACCCCTCGCCGAACACGCGGTCGTAGGCCGTCACGAGCGCTTTCGTCCGCGGACTCGACGTGTTGATGATCGGAACGCCGCAGACGACGGCGGCCGCGAGCCGGTCGCCGCGGTAGTCGACGCCCTCGGTGAGCGTCCCCCGGAGACTGGTGACGAGCACTTTGTCGCCGCCGCCGAAGAAGTCCGTCTTCAGCGACTCGGTCGTCCCGTCGTCGCTCGATTCGTCCAGCAGCACGGGCTTGTCGACTCGTCGCCCGAGTTCACCCGCCATCCACTCCGCTTCGCCGTAACTCGGCATCCCGACGAGGACATTGCCCGGTCCCGAGGCAATCGCGGTGACGGCGTCGATGTGAGCCTGTCGCGTCTCGTTTTCCGATCCGGGCGGACCTCGGTTGCCGTAGGTGAACTTCGGCGCGTCGACGGCGAAACTCGCCCGGTTCTCCGACGGGAAGGTCAGTCCGTACGTCCGCTCGACGACAGGTCGACCGCCGTCGTCGAGCGCGTTGAGTCCCGTCACCTCGCGGAACACGTCCAGCGGTTCGAGCGTCGCGCTCATCAGAATCCCGCCGCCGAACTCGGCGAGTCGCTCGCCGATGGCGTCGCTCGGAACGCAGTTGTGCAGGGCGAGTCGGGCGTTGTACGCTCGCTGCCACGAGTCCGGCGGCTCCATCTCGTCCCACGTCCGCTCCAGTTCGAGTTCGCGGAAGTAACGTTCGTGGTCGAATCGGTACCACTCGCCCAGGACGCGCCCGACCGGCAGGGCCGACCGTTGCTTGTCCTCTCCTTCGGCTTCGTTCAGGATGCGCGAGACGACGGCTCCGACGGATTCGGCGCGTGCCCAGACACCACCGTCGTATCCGGCTTCGCGCGCCCACTCGCTAATCTCGTCCTCGGCAGGTTCCTTCGGGTCGCGGAGCGGAATCTCAGCGTCGTCGAGTTGGGTCAGGTCCGCACGCCAGTCGGGTCGCGTCCGGTCGAGGTGGGCTTCGACGCGCCGGTCGAGTTCGTCTCGGAGGTCGCCGACGAACTCCCGCGTTTCCTCGATTTCGGCGAGCGTAACGTCGCTGTCGCCGAGTTCGGCGCGGATCAGGTCGGCGTCGGCGGTCGTCGTCTGCGACGGCGACGGCGACGACGACGAAGGCGGGTCGCCGTCGTCGAATTTGATCGGCTGGATCACGCGCGTCAACTCGGATTCGGCGTCGCGGAGCGTCCGGTCGCCGAGGGCGTCGCTGACGAGGTCGCGGACGCGCGGTTCGAGCATGTGCGCCTCGTCGCAGACGAGGAACGTCGAATCGTCGAGCAGCGCGCCGGTGAACGTCGACGCCGTCGTCGGGTCGAACGCGTGGTAGTAATTTCCGATGACGACCTCGACGTGCGGGAGGATCGCGCCCATCGACGAATGCGGGCAGGTGCCGTGACTCGCCGCGAGGCCGACGAGGTCGTCGACTTCGAGCAGTCCCTTGTCGGTGAAGTCGAACGGGACGGCCTCGACGGGGTCGCCGTCGTCCGGCAGGTCGGAGAGGAACCGCGCGTAGAACGGGCAGTACTCGGTGGCACTCCTCCCGCTCCCGTACTCCGGCATCGAGGGGAGATACGGCGTCGGTTCGCCCGCCGTCTGGAGGTAACTCGGGCCGCCGCTCGATCCGGAGTCTGCGAGGCCAGTCTGGGCGGTTCGCGCTTCGGAGACGAGGTTCGGCGCGGTCGTCGGGCCACCTTCGCCGACCAGGTTCCGAGTTCGTTCGCGGAGGCCCTCACAGCGGTCGTAGACGTTCGACTCGTCGACACCTCCGCGATGCTCGCGGCTGTACGGGCAGACGTCGGCCTTGCCGACGAGCGTCAGTCCCGAGACGGATCGCCAGTCCTTTGGGAGGTTCTCGTTGATCGTGCGGAGGTCGTCTTCGAACTGCCGGAGCTGTTGCTTGACGCTCGTCAGGACGAACACGCGCTCGTAATCGGAGTCCGGGTCGCGCACGAGTTCGATCCCCGCGGTCAGTGCGAGCATCGTCTTCCCGGTCCCGCACGCGCCCTCGACCACCGTGAAACCGCCACGCTCGGCGGTGTCGATGGCGGCGTCGATGCCGTCGGCCTGCTCCGGATAGGCCTCACCGTGGCCGAACACGTCCTCCCAGGTCACGTCTCTCGTTCGCCCTCGGACACTCATAGCGGTGTCGGAGACTGGCCGCTTTATCTGTGATAAGGCTGTGGTGGGTTAGAGGGTGCGGTTCAGGTGAGCGATGGTCAGCCAAGCAACCGCCGCGGGTGAGACTGAAAGGGGCCGCGTTCTCGGCGAAGCACGACCCCTCAAGCACCGGAGCGAGTGACCAGCGGGAGTGAGCGGGGAGCGCAGTGGTGGTCGCGCGAGTCGAGAGCGCGAGGGCTTTCGAGGTCGTCTCTATCGACACGCCGATATTCCGGTAATGTTCAGATACGGCTGAGACAGTCGAGACGACTTCGAAAGCCCCTGACCGCTCGCGGCCTGCACCTCGCTGCGCTCCTCGGCCTCCGGCCTGCGATACTTACTTCGTCACCAGAAGCTCCGCTTCTGGTTGGCTCACGAGAGCTTAGTACCTAAGGGAAGTTCTGAAGATATTTCCCGTAACATTTACTGTAATCTGTTTCTATGAGATATTATGCCTCCTGAGGGGTATACAACAGTCACAATCAGCGATGAGTTGGCCGAGAAGCTCACACGAATCGTGGCCAAGCACGATCGCTTCAGCGTAGCTGGAGCGATCGAATATGCAGCCGATATAACTCTCGTTCAAGAAGACGAAATCACCATACGGGAGTTGATTCAGTTGCTAGCTGAACGAGCCGAGGAGCTGAACTAACCCCGTTACGGTACAAATTACGGTATCTATCTTCAAAACTTCTCCTAAGTACTATGCTCTCGTGAACGCTTCGGCTCGCGAGCGGTCAGCCCCTTTCAGTCCCACCCAGTGGTGGTTAATTGGCTGGCCATCCAACGCCCAAACTCTGCTCTGTCCCAACAACCTACTCCACCTTCCGCTTCTCCTTCTCGACGACGCGAACGTCCGAAATTCGGGTCGCGGGATACTGGCCGTCCGAGTCCTTCTCGACGGCTTTCACCATGTCCCAGACGACGTTCAGGCCGGTCGTGACGCCTTCGAGGGCTTCCATCTCACAGCCCGTCTTACCCGTGGTCTCGACGGCGACAGTCAGGGCGACGGCGTCGCTTCGAACGTCGAACTCGGTGTCGACGTTGGTGATCGGGATCTGGTGACACATCGGAATGGTCTCCCACGTGTGTTTGACCGCTTGAATCGCTCCGATTCGAGCCGTGGCGAGCACGTCGCCCTTCTTCACGTCGTCGTCGCGGATGGCCTCGACCGTCGACTCGCGGAGGTGGATCTCGCCGCGCGCGACGGCCCGCCGGGACGAGTCCGGCTTGTCCCCGACGTCGACCATCTGTACGTCGCCGGATTCGTCGACGTGGGTGAGGTTATCGGACCCCTCGTCTTCGCGTTCACTCATTGCGTTGCATCGCGTACGGGACGCGCTTTACCATATCGGAGGCGACGAAGCCGTTGCCGAGTTCGTCGTAGGTGAGGTTCCCTGCCCGTCCGTTGACGAAGGTGGCCGTAGCGGCGGCGTCGACGGCCGGAAGCGCCGACCAGAACGCGCTGGTGATGCCGGTCAGGATATCGCCGGTGCCGCCGACGGTCATCCCCGAGTTGCCGACGCGGTTGACGACCGTCCGCTCGCCGTCCGAGACGACGTCGCGGGCGCTCTTGGCGACGACGACCTGTCCGAGTTCGGCGGCGAACGCCTCGACCTGTTCCATTCGCTCCTCCCAGTCGTCGCTGGCGTCGCAACCCATCTCCTCTAACTCGTGCGTGTTCGGCGTGCAGATCAGATCCGCCTCGGTGTCCGCGTCGGGAACGGCCTTCAACCCGTCCGCGTCGACGACGGCCTTGCCCTCGTAGCGCGAGAGGAACTGCCGAACCGCCTCGATCGTCTCGTCGTCGGTTCCGAGACCCGGCCCGATGGCGACCACGTCCTTGCCCTCGGCGAACGAGAGCAGGTCGTCGACGTGGTCGGGACGGAAGTGGTCGCCCTCCAATCCGCGGACCATGAAGTCCCCGGCGTAGCCCTGCATGACCCGCTGGATGGCCGAGGGCACGGCGAGCGTCACGAGGTCGCAGCCAGCCCGAAAGGCGGATTCGGTCGCAAACGACGGCGCGCCGGTGAACGGACCGCCGCCGATCACGAGCACGTCGCCGTTCTCACCCTTGTGGCTGTTCGGATCGCGGTGGATGAGCGAGAGGTAGCCCGGCCCGGTGAACAACTCGGCGGCCTCCGGGATGCCGATATCCTCGACGCGGACCGTCGCGTCGAGATCGTCGAGACCGGGCTTCGTGTCGTGGAACGTGACGACGTGATCGGCGTCGACGGCGTTGTCGGCGGCTTCGCCCGTGTCGGCGTCGACGCCGGACGGCACGTCGACCGCGACGACGGTCGCGTCGCTCTCGTTGATCAGCCGTGCGGCCGTCGCCTCGGGCTCCCGGAGCGACCCCGTGATGCCCGTCCCGAGCATCGCGTCGACGATGACGTCCGGGTCGTCGAAGGCGACGTTACTCGAGTCCGTGACCGTCTCGGCGTCGATTTCGGCCTCCCGAAGCGCCTCCCAGTTCTCGCGGGCGATGTCGGTCGAGATGGTCTCGGGACGGCCGAGCAGCGAGACCGACACGTCGTAGCCCTCGAGGAATCGCGCCGCGACGAGTGCGTCGCCGCCGTTGTTCCCGCGTCCGGCGACGATGGCGACGCGCGAGCCTTCCGGTGCGACATCGCGGACCGTCCGAGCGACCGCGTTTCCGCTCGACTCCATCAACTGCTTGCGCGGCACGCCGAGGGCCTCGGCGTTCTCGTCGACGACACCCATGTGCTTCGCCGTGATCATGCCAGCGCGTTCTCCCGGCGGGCGAATAACTCATGGGGCTGGTTGGTCGATGTGGTGAGTCTCGCGACGTGATCGGAACGACCGAAAGGGAGACGGAGACAACCTCGAAACCCCGGCCCCTTTCGATCCCACCCGATGCCGGTTGGCCGGGTTGCCATCGCGCGTCCAAACGCCGCATCAGCGACCGGATCGGATTATCTGCGCTCGCCGCGTACGTTCACCATGGCGCCTTCGTCGCTCACCGATCGGTTCTGGAACCGCCACTCGAACCCGTGGAGCGGGTGGACGCGACTCCTCTCGACGCCGGTCCTGATGTACGCCCTGTACCGACACAACTGGCGACTCCTCGCGGGCGTGGTCGCGTTCGTCGCGGTCAATCCGGTGCTGTTCCCCGAACCGGGTCCCGAGCAGGAGGGCGACTGGATGTACCGGGTCGTCGAGGCCGAGCAGTTCTGGCTGGAGCGACGGGAGTCGGAGGGCGCTCGGGACGTACTCCAGTATCCGAACGCGTTGAACGTCGCCAACGTCCCGGTGTTCGGCTACGCGCTCTACGCCGCCTATCGACGGAAGCCGGTCGGGACCGTCCTCGCGACGGCGGCGGCGATGGCGTTGAAACTGTGGTTCGTGAACGAACTCGTCCGGGAACACGAGATGTCCCTCGCGAGCGACGGGAGTTCGGTTGCCGACCGCGGGCGCTCACACGTCGACTGACGGCCTCGACGGACAGAGCGGTTATGTTGCCGCCACTGATTGTTCAGTCCATGAGCGTGGCCGTGTACTTCGACCTGGACGGAACGCTGCTCGCCCGAAGGACGACCGAAGACGAACTCCGTCCGACGGCGGCGGCGTTCGATTTAGCGATCGAAGACGAAGCGGTCGACCTCTTCAACCACCTCGTCGCGCAGTACTTCCGTCGGAACGTCAGCGACGGCTACTACCGGGCAGCGGAGCGGTGGTGCGAGCAGTACGGCTTCGCGGTCGACGCCGACGCGTTCACGGACGAACTCAAACGGCAGAAAGTCGCCGCGACGGAGTCGATCGACGGGAACAGGGAATCGGTGGCAGCCATCGCCCGCGACGCCTCGGTCGGACTGCTCACCAACGGCGGCGGCGACGTCCAACGGATGAAACTCGAAGCCCACGGTCTCGACGCCCGCTTCGAGACGCTCGTCATCTCGGCTGAGAGCGAGACGATGAAGCCCGAAGACGAGATCTTCGAACTGGCGCGGGAACGACTTCCCGCGGATCAGTACGTCTACGTCGCCGACCGACTCGCCGACGACCTCGTTCCCGCCCGCGAGAACGGGTTCGCCACGGTGTACGTCTCGGACGCCGACTCCCCGCTGGTCGATCTGACGGTCGCGTCGGTCGCCGAACTCACCCCGGAGGTCGTGGCCGACGTCGCCGATTCGTGATCGCCCTCGGGGGATCGGAACCCACTTCGCCGCCATCCCAACGCTTGACGTGACCGACCGCGAACCGCGGGCAGTGACTCGACGGCTCTTCGGAACTCTCTGCGGCTTCGTCTTCTTCGTCAACTTCGCTCGGACCGTCTTCGCGCCGCTCGTCGGCCCGTTTCAGGCGACGTTCGGCGTCGGCCCGGCGGCGGTCGGACTCATGACGACGCTGGTCTGGATCGGCACGGCGGCGTCTCGCGTCCCCGTCGGCTACCTCCAGACGCGGTTCGGTCGACGGCTGGTCGTCCTCGCGTCGGGCGTACTGCTGACCGCCGCGGCCGTCCTCGTCGCGACCGCGCAGTCGTTGCTGCTGCTTCAACTCGGCGCGTTCTGCGTGGGGCTCGCGTCGGGGACGTACTTCGTCGCCGCGGTCCCGCTCGTCAGCGTCCTGTTTTCGGACCGCGTCGGGCGCGCACTCGGCATCCACGGAACCGCCTCACAGATCGCCGCCGTCGCCGCACCGCTCGTCGCTGTCGCGGCACTCGATGCGACCGGCTGGCGAGCCATCTTCTGGCTGCTGGCGGGCGGCGTCGCTGTCACGACGCTCGTGGTCGTCTTCGCGACCGGCGGTGGTGTCACGTCCTCGTCGAACGTCACACCCGAACGCGACTTCGGCGAAGTGGTCGGCCACTGGCGACTGATGCTGGTCGGGATCAGCTTCGTCGCTGGCGTCGGCTTCGTCTGGCAAGGCTTGTTCAACTTCTACGTCTCGTATCTCTCCGGTCGTGGGTTCTCGACGGCGACGGCGGCGACGATGCTGACGCTGATGTTCACGGCCGGCGTTCCCGCGTTCTGGATCAGCGGTCGACTCGCCGACCGATTTCCACACGTCCCGTACCTCCTCGCGATCAACGCCGCCTTCGTCGTCTGTGTGCTGGCGCTGACGGTGGTCGACTCCCGGATCGCGCTCGTTGCCGTGACGCTGATCCTCGGATTCGTCGTCCACAGTCTCTTTCCGGCGGTCGATACGTTCATGCTCGACTCGTTACCGCCCGGAAACCGCGGGGCGACGTACGCCGTTTACAGCGGTCTCTCGTTACTGGTCGAAGCCAACGGCAGCGGAGTTGTTGGCGTCCTCCGCGGTGTCGGTTTCACCTTCGATACGATTTTCAGCGTCCTCGCCGCCGGACTCGGATTACTCGTTCTCTGCCTGTATGGGCTATATTTTTCAGACATTATCAAATCGAGTAAAACTGACGTGGCCGGAAACGGTGGCGAGGGGTGATCCGGCGTACTTTCTCACACCTGTCGGGTTTACTGAGAGGAGTCCGAAGTGTTTACTATCTGCATGCATAATCCACCATCATGTCAGGGCTGCTACCGACTGACACGGAACCTTCAGATCGGGAGGGGGGTGAGCTGCGTGTTCTCTGGCTCGACGACGACGAGTCAGAGCGGCTCATCAGTTCCCTCTCGTCGGACACAGCCCGATCGGTTCTTACGACGGTCCACGACGATCCGTCGACTGCCTCCGAACTCTCTGAGGAAGTCGGGACGTCTGTGCAGAACATTCGGCACCACCTGAGCAACTTAGAAGAGGCTGGGCTCGTCACGGTCGTCGACACCCGATACTCCGTGAAAGGCCGAGAGATGAGCGTCTACGGCCCGACCGACGACTCGCTTGTCGTCTGCGTCGGCCGCGAGGACGACCGTTCGACCTTCCTCGATTCGTTGAAACGACTCGTCGGGACCGTGGCGATTCTCGGCGTTCTCAGTCTCGTCTTACAGTTTGCCTTCGGGACGGCCGTCCGAACGATCGGCGGGCCCGCAACGTCACCTCGATTTCCGAACAGCGTCGGCGGCGATCCCGGACCGCTATTAGGACTCCTTCCTCCGGGGATCGCGTTTCTCGCGGGTGGGATGGTCGTGCTCGCACTCGTCGCCATTTGGGAGTACCGACGGGAGTAACAGGTGAACGGATCGGCGAGGACAGGCGTCCGGGGTGAACGCGTCGCATGAGTCGAGAGCGTATCCTCGCACACATGCTCATCGCGGTCGTCATCGCGTCACTCTTCGCCATCCCTGCGCTCACGCAGGGCGTCCCACCCGCTGTCGACGACGGTCCGCATCCCCGGCTCAACGTACAGGGGTTACTCGAACTCGACCACACCGAGCCGAGAGCCGTCCAGACGCCGGGTGCACCCACTGGCGCGCCTTCGTCGCTCACGGAGCAGGACCGACTGGAGCGCGGACTCCGCCTCATCAAAGCCAATCAGGTCCACGATCGCGGGATCACCGGAAAAGGCGTCAAGGTCGGCGTCATCGGCAGCAACTTCGACGTCCGGAGCGACGCGGTCGCTTCGAAGGTACGCAGACAGCGAACGTTCGGCGACGAGGGGCCGATCCGAGCGGCGTCGGCACACGACACGGCGGTCGCCGAAGTCGTCACCCAGACCGCACCCGACGCAAATCTCTACCTCGCGGGTATCGGAACGCGTCCGACGCCGACACGCTATCGCCGGGCCGTTCAGTGGCTCATCGACCACAACGTCGACATCATCGTCGACTCGGGTAGTTACTTCCCGTCGACCGACAACGGGAGCGATCAGATCACCGGTGCGGCCGATCTCGCCTCAAAAGAGGGTGTCGTGTTCGTCACGTCGGCAGGTAACTACGCACAGCGACACTGGTCGGGCGTCGGCGACGGAAGCGGGTGGACGACGTTCGGGAACAACGATACCGAGGTGAACGCACTCGCGGGCGGGAACGCCACGAGCGGTCGAGTGTCTCTTCGACTCTACTGGAACGGCTCGGCCGACTACGATCTCTTCCTCTACCGCGGCGACGCCCGCGACCACTCCATCGTCGCGAAGTCTGTCCGGCGACAGACCGACGGCGCATCGAACTTCGAGTCGATCGACGCGGTCGTCCCGCGCGGTCATTACGGCGTCGCAGTTTACGCCCACCACGACACCGGAAACGACACTCGACTCAGCCTCTTTTCGGCCTACCAGTCGCTCTCCTATACGACCGCGACCGGGAGCATGGTCGCACCTGCGACCGGAAAACAGGTCATCTCGGTCGGTGCGATCGACGCCCAGCACGGTGTCCTCCGGGCGTATAGCTCTCAGGGAGGTGAGAATGGGGCCAGCGTCGACATCGACGCCCCGGACGGAGCTGATACGCAGGCGGCCGGGCGCTTCTATGGGACGTCCGCGGCGGCGCCGTACGTCGCCGGATCGATCGCCCTAATGGAATCTCGAAACGGCGACCTCTCGCCGACGCAGGTCCAGCAGATCCTCGAACACACAGCCGAGAAGAACGGGAGTGTCCGGCGACTCGACGCGCTCGCCGCCGTCGAGGCGGCCAGCGCGACCGGCGAGTCGAACGGGGGAAACGCCACCAGTGCCACCAACGCGACCGACTCCAACCTCTCCCCGAAGAACGAATCGACCGGGGCGGATTCGGCGACCCGACAGCCGAAATCGTCTCCCCGCGAAGAGAACCGCACGAACGGCGGTACGAACACGACCGGTGACCTCTCGAACGACGCCGCAAAGGTCGCCGCGACCAGAATGTGACTGTAACGCAGCACGCGGTGACCTGCCCGGTCGTGCCTCGTCCCGCCCGTCCGCTCAGTCCAGCCCCGCGAGGCGACTGTACGCCGCCCACGACGGGTCCGACTCGGGTCGTTCGATCCGGTCGCCATCGACGTAGACGCCGTCACCGTCGGAGACGGTTCCGATGACGCCGACCGGCGTGCCGCGATCCGCCAGCGCGTCGGCCACGCGGTCCGCATCCGCCGAATCGACCGTCAAGACGAGCGTTCCCGAGGTGGTCGCAGTCCACGGGTCGATGTCGAGTGCGTCGCACGTATCGAACACGCCGGGGCGAACGGGGATCGCGTCGCGGTCGACGTCGAGTCGGACGCCCGCACTCTCGGCGACTTCGCAGAGCGCGCCGTGGAGTCCGCCTTCGGTCGCGTCGTGCATCGCCGTCACCCGACCCGTCGCGGCGGCGGTTCCGGCGTCGCGCACGGTGCGCGTCTCGTCCAGTCGCTCCTGCGCGGTCGACAGCGTCGGCGCCGGCAGGTCGATCCGGTCGCCGAACAGACTCGTGAGGAGGCCGGTCGTCTCGACTGCCGGTCCCTTGGTGACGAGGACGCGGTCGCCCGGGCGTGCGCCGTCGGGTCGGACCACGTCGTCCGGGTCGCCGACGGCGAACGCGGTGGCCCCGCCGACCCACGAGTAGTCGACGCCGGCATATCGAGCCGTGTGACCCGTGACGATGCCGATTCCGAGATCCGCACACTCCTCGTGGATCGCTCCCCAGAGCGACGCGAACTCGTCGTCGGTCGTCTCGGGTGGCAGTGTGAACGCGATCGCCAGATGAGAGGGTGGCAGACCGCTGACGGCGACGTCCGAGAGGACGACGTGGAGGGCGAACCGACCAGCGCGGTCGAACCCGAGCGTCGGGAGTATCGAGAGCGGATCGGTCGCCATCACCAGCGCCGTCCCGCCGACGTCGAGCATTCCGAAGTCGACGCCGTGGTGAGGGCCGATCGCGACGTCGCCGCGCTCGGCACCCAGCGACGGGTAGATGTACTCCTCGAAGAACTCGCGGTCGATTTTCCCGAGGTTGGACATACGGAGGGTCTACGGGCCGCAATCAAAGGTCTGCCGAAGCGTTCACTTGGATCGCGGACGTCGCATTGCTGTTGACTACGTGGCATTGATGTTGGCTACGTGACTAGTACGCGTGTCAGACCGTAACGCTCAGGTCAATGCGCGATTTACGCCCCCGTGTGACCCGAACTGGCGTCGTTACAGCCACTGACTCGGCGGAACGGCAGGACGCCTTCGGCATCCGATACGAAGTATTCGTCAAGGAGCAAGGCGTCCCGGAGGAACTCGAATGGGACGGACTGGACGCCGACGCGGTCCACTTCGTCGCCTACGACCGGGGAATCGTCGTCGGCGCGGCCCGTCTGCGATTGCTCGACGACGAGACCGGAAAAGTCGAACGCGTGGCGGTCCTCACCGCTCGCCGAGGGGAAGGCTGGGGGAGACAGATCATGGAAGCCGTCGAGGAAGAGGCGATGAACCACGACCTGAATACGCTCAAACTGAACGCGCAGACGTCTGCCGTCGGCTTCTACCGAAGCCTCGGCTACGACGGTGAGGGCCCGGTCTTCGAGGAGGCCGGAATTCCCCACGTCGAGATGTCGAAGTCGCTCGTCGACGCGACGGTCGCGTAGACTCCGCCGAGCATCTGATTCGCCGTTCTGCACCCGCGTGGCCGCGCGGGACTACCTACTGGTTTCCCTAGGGCTAACTTCGATCGGGCCGAGTACTCGACTATGCAGGCCGACGGAATCGACCATCTCAACCTCCGCATTCCGGCCGACGGCGTAGATCGTGCAACCGCCTTCTACCGCGACGCACTCGGCTTTGAAATCGAAGGGTTCGATCGGTACCCGGACGAGAAACCGTTCTTCGACGTTCGGCTGACGGCGGGGAGCGTCCTCCATCTCTGGCCGACCGACGACTTCGAGAAACCGACACGAGAGAACTTCGATCACGTCTGTCTCCGACTCCGCGACGACGTCGAGTCGATCGAATCGACGCTCGACGACGCCGGGATCGCAGTGGAGAACCGCTCAGAGCCGCTGGGTGCGACCGGTGTCGCACCCGCCGTGTACGTCCGCGACCCGTTCGGCTACCGGATCGAGTTGAAGACGACGACGGAGTAATCGGGCTGAAAATAAAAACCGACGGACAGGACGGATGGGTTTTAACGCTCGCCGTCGACACGTCGTCCATGAACACCGAGGTTTTCGGAGTCGCAAAGCCGGTGGTGGGAATGGTCCATCTCGCGCCGCTTCCGGGATCGCCTCGTTTCGCGGGCGATCGAACGGGAATCAGGCGGCGGGCCGTTTACGACGCGGAGATACTCGCTGCTGGCGGTGTCGACGGCCTCATCGTCGAGAACTTCGGCGACGCGCCGTTCTACCCGGACGACGTGCCCAAACACGTCGTCGCCTCGATGACGCGCGCCGTCTCCGCGGTCTGCGACGCGGTCGACCTCCCCGTCGGGGTCAACGTCCTCCGCAACGATGCCGACGCCGCCCTCTCGGTCGCCGCCGCGACCGATGCGTCGTTCGTTCGCGTAAACGTCCACACCGGAGCGCGAGTGACCGATCAGGGGATCGTCGAGGGAACTGCCCACGAAACCGTCCGACTCCGAGAAGGACTCGACACCGACGTCCGAATCCTCGCCGACGTAGACGTCAAACACTCGGCACCGCTGGCCGACCGCCCGCCGGCCGAAGTCGTCGGCGACACCGTCGAACGCGGACTCGCGGACGGCGTCGTCGTCTCCGGCGCGGGGACCGGTCGAGCCGTCGATACGGACCACGTGAGCCGCGTCGCCGGTGCGAGCGAACGACTCGACGGCGCTCCGGTGTTCGTCGGCAGCGGAGTGACCGCCGACTCGATCGGCGAGTTACTCAGACTGGCCGACGGCGTGATCGTCGGCACCGCACTCAAGCGCCACGGCGAGACGACCTATCCGGTCGACGAACGTCGCGTCTCGGAGATAATCGAGGCCGCAAACGCGGTTCGAGTCGGTTAGCGCGGGACGGTTGTTAGAACGGGATGGGTGCTCAGTACGCTGGGAACGGTACTCTTCGGGCGAGTTGTGAATCCGAGTCTCTCCTCCGGACCCAACGTGAGTCCGTGTCTCTCGCTCGAGAAATCCCAACGCGATCACCGATCAATTTTTTTGTAGACGCATCACCACTCTCCACCCATGCCCTTCGTACACGGGATCGTCGCGTTCGTCGTCAGCCTGCTCGTGGGCGGCCTCGGGATCTACGTCGGTGCCCGGATCGTCGTCGGTCGGTCGAGTTACGGACACGCACTCACGACGGCACTCGTCGGTGCCGTCGTCTGGGCGATCGCCTCCATCTTCATCGGGTGGCTCCCGCTCGTCGGCCCACTGCTGGTGTTGCTCGCGTGGATCTGGGTCGTCAAATCGCGCTACGGCGTCGGCTGGGTCGACGCGGCGATCATCGGGTTCCTCGCGTGGGTCGCCGCCGTCGTCATCCTCGCGGTCCTCCCGTTCGGCGGCGGCGCGTTCGGTATCCCGTTCGTCTGAAGTTCGTCGGCAGTTCACCGTCGGGTCGGTCGAATCACCGGGATTCGTCGCCCGCCCCGATTTCGTCGTCGTCCGCGTCGGCCTCGCGCTCTCTGTCGGTCGATTCGGGTTCGCTCCCTTCGTCCGGTTTCTCCCCTAACTCTTCGATGTCGTCGGAAACGTCGACGTCGGACTCCGTGCTCTCGTCGGCGATGTCGATGTCGAGGCTCTCGCTCTCGTCGGCGGTGTCGACGCCGAAGTCCTCGTCGCCGTCGTCGCCGATCGAAATCCGGATCACGTCCTCGACTTCGTCGGACAGGTCCCCGGCCTCGTCTCTGAGTTCGTCGGCGAACTCGTCTCGCTCGTCCACCTGCCAACTGCCGCCGAACTCCTCTTCGACGAGGTCGGCCGCTCTCGTCACCGCACCGACGGACGTGAGGTGGCCCGCACCGATGCTGGTCTTCATCGCTTTGGCGGCCGTGCCGGTCAGCACGGTCGGACCGAGTTGTGCGACCGCGCCGTCGCCGACGGAGACCAACCAGCCGGGAACGTTGAAGCGGTACTGTTCTAAGTGCGGTTCGAACTCGTCGGGGTCGCCACGTCGGTCGTGGTCGACGAGTTTCGTCACGCTCTTTGCGACGGTCCTGGCCTCGCGTAACGCGGCCGACGCGCTGGCCGGAACGGACTGTCCGTCGGCGTCGACGATCTTTCCGGTGTCGCCGACGACGAACGTCTCACGAGTCACCCGCAGGTCGCCTCGTGCTTCCAGTCGGTCGCCGCCGACGGCGTCCGGGCCGCGAATGCCACCCGTCCAGACGAACTGGTCGTACGGGAGTTCGCCGTCTTCGAGCTTCAGTTCGTCCGCCGTGGCCTCGGTGATCGTCGTGTTCGTCCGGATCTCGACCTCGCGGGCTTCGAGTTCGTCGCGGACGGCCTCTTGGAAGTTCTCGGGGAAGTTCGGCGCGACCGAGTCGAACTGTTCGGACAGGACGATGTCGACGTCGTCGCGAGCGCCCTCCTCGACGGCGAGCGCGTGGAGTTCGCCCACGACTTGAATACCAGACAACCCTGCACCGCCGACGACGACGCGGCCGCCCGCCGCGCAGACGTCGAGGAAGTCACTCCGGATGCGCTCGGCGTCTCCGACTCGTTTCAGGGGTGTACCGTATTCGTCGACGCCGGGGAGGTCGTAGAAAGCGGTCTCGGAGCCGAGACAGACGGCGGCGTAGTCGTAGTCGAGCGGATCGCGGTCGTCTTCGAACGCGATCTCGCGGGCGTCCGTGTCGACGTTCGCGATACGGGCGGTGACGACCTCGGCGCGGTCGAACACCTCGTCGAGCGGGACGGTGATCGTATCGACGATGCTCGGACGGCGGATCGCCCGGTGGAGTTCGTGCAACACGAGGTGAGTCGGTTCGTCGTTGACGACGACGAGGTCGACGTCGGTTGGAAGGTCGTCTTCGAGTTCGCGAGCGAGGGTAATTCCTGCGTAACCCGCACCGAGTATGGCGACGCGCATACCAGTCGTTCGGGCCGAACGGACATGAGAATAGGGGCAATCAGGCGTCGACCGTGGAGTGTTGCCAGTAGGGGGAGACCCGTATCCCGCTGGTAAGCGATCGCCGGGGGACCGCTGTGGATGCGACGCGATCGTCGCTCGAATCGCCGGTCACGACGACCGGAGAGGTAGGAATCCTGTTACCGCTCGTGTGACGAACTGTTGGTTTTTTCGTAAGTAAGAGAATCGCAGGACAATCTTTGACAATATAGCTATGAGTAATTCGTTTCTACAACGGGCGAGATAAAAGCCAAAAGAATTGAATATATAGTGGTATATATTGCCATTAACTGCGATAGAGGGCTTTTATCTGATGATAACGCGCGTTTGGAGTTATAACGAACCGGCCAACTTTCGACTATTGTACTATAAATAGTACTACAAGAAACTATTTAGACGATTGCGGCATGATTCTCGGGAAACTCACCCGAACGATATATTATCTGACACAGTATCGAAATAGTTGTGTTTCTACTCGACAGAAACAGACATATATCCAAAAATATACTCAAAACTATATGAATTTCAACCAATATCGAAATTTTGATTATAGTACGATTAACACTGTGAATCATGGTATCGAGACTCACGAGCCATTTCAAAGCACTCGCGAACTTCGACGGCGAGCACGACAGAGACATCCGAGAGAAGTGTACTGCCGCTCTGTTCGAGGCTCACCACGACACCAAACACGCCGACGCCATCCTTCGAGCCCGAAAGAAACGGGACGAGTGACTCGTCGTGAGTCGAACTGTCGACTCGGAACGTGACCGGCTAGGCGAGTTCGGAAACTCAGTCGGTCACTGTCGGGTAGTGCTCAGTAACTCATACGCGGAGACAACACATGTCACAACAATCTGATCAGGTCGGCGTACCGCAGGTAGACGAGGAGACGACAGAAGAGGGCGTCGAGTGGTATCGACGGCCGGTCGAGGACGCGATCTCGGAGTTCGAGACTTCGATTGATTCCGGCCTCGCGCGCACAGAAGTGCAAACGCGGCTCGAAACGTACGGCCCGAACCGGATCGAGGCGGCGGAACCCCCGTCGTGGTTCTCCTTTTTCTGGCGACATCTGACCGAGTTCGTGTCCCTGCTCTTGATCTTCGTCGGAACGGTCTCACTGGTCGCGTACGTGGTCGATCCGGCGTCTAGCATCGACCGACTCGCAACAGGCATCATCCTCTATCTGATCGTCCTCATCAACGCGACGGTCGGTGCGCAACAAGAGTATCGATCCGTCAACACCGCACGGGAACTGCAAGAGATGATGGAGACGATGGCGACGGTCGTTCGCGACGGAGAACTCGAACGAATCACGTCGGACGATCTGGTACCGGGCGACATCGTGGTTCTCGAATCCGGTGACCAGATCCCGGCGGATATGCGACTCTACGAAACCAGCGATCTGGAAGCCGAAGAGGCGGTCCTGACCGGCGAGAGCACCTCGGTTGAAAAGGAGGAGGGAATGCTCGGAGACGAACGACCGCTCGCTGACCGATCGAACATGGGCTTCATGAACACGTTCGTCACCCGAGGCCAGGGTCGCGGCGTCGTCGTCGGCACCGGACGGAACACCCAGATGGGGAAGATCGCCGAGGTCACGGAAACCCGCGAGAAAGAGACGCCGTTCGTCGACGAAGTCGACGAAACCGCACGGACGATCAGCTATCTGGCGATCGCACTGGTGTTCGTCTCGTCGGCGGTCTTCGCTTACTACGGCAAGGACCTGTTCCAGATCTTCCTGCTCGCGGCGGCGCTGATCGTCGGTGCGATCCCGGCAGCGTTCCCGGTCACGGTCACCTACTCGCTGACCAACGCGATGCGGAAGATGGCGAAGGAGAACGCGCTCGTCAAGAATCTCGCCTTACTAGAGACGGTCGGCGGCGTCGACGTCATCGGAACCGACAAGACGGGAACGCTCACCGAGAACCGGATGACGATCAGGAAGGTCCTCCTCCCCGGCGAGGGCGAGTGGCTCGCGGGCGAGTTCGAGGTCTCGAACCACCGAGAACTCGTGAACTGTACGCTTCTCGCGAACGAAGCCGAAGAGAGCGAAGACGGCTACCTCGGGGTCCCCGAAGACATCGGTCTCATCCAGTTCGTCGACGACCGAGACTTCGAACCGGACAAACTACGCAGGCGGGCCGAGCGGATCGACTTCCAGCCGTTCTCCTCGGAGCGAAAGATGGTACAGGGCGTGTTCCGTCTCGACGGCGAGACGGCGCGGTACGCGAAGGGTGCCCCCGGAACCATCATGGACCGATGTGAGAAGGCACTCGTCGACGGGCAGACCGTCGAGTTCACCGACGAAATGCGCGAGGAGATTCGAGACGGAATCGAGCGGTTCGCCGGGGAAGCGCTCCGAAACCTCGCGTTCTCGTACGCACCCGGAGACGGGGAACTCGACGAGGACGCGACCGACGAAGTGTTCCTCGGCGTCATCGGGATGTGGGACCCGCCCCGGGACGGCGTGCCGGACGCCATCCAGACGATGTACGACGCCGGTATCGAGGTGAAGATGATCACCGGTGACGCGAAGCCTACCGCGATGGCCATCGCGGAGGAGTGTGGATTCAAAGACATCGACGCTGTCGCGTGGGAAGACGTCAAGGACGCCGACGAGGACGATATGGAGCGCATCGTACAGGAGAACAACGTGTTCGCGCGGATGGACCCCGAGATGAAGATGGACATGGTCGACGCGCTCCACCGCCTCGACCAACGCGTCGCACTGACCGGCGACGGCGTCAACGACGTGCCACCCATCACGGCGTCGGAAGTCGGGATCGCGATGGGACAGCGCGGCAGCGACATCACTCGCGACGCCGCCGACATCATCCTCTTGGACGACGCCTTCCCCACCATCCGGAGCGCCATCCTCTACGGTCGGACGGTCCTCACCAACGTCCGAAAGACCGCGAACTACCTGCTCACGGCGAACCTCTTCGAAGTCGTCGTCGTGTTCATCGCGGCGCTGTTCAGCTTCACACCCTTCCGAGCGATCCAATTACTCTGGGTCAACTTCGCGACCGACATCTTCCCGGCGATGGGGCTCGGGATCGACCCGCCGCACCCGGGCATCATGGAGAAGAAACCGACCGGCAAGTCGGAGAAGATCCTCAACCAACGCGTCTGGTATCTCCTCGGCGGGGTGGGTATCATCAAGGTCGCCTTCGCGTTCGCGACGTTCTTCCTCGTCCTGTCGATCTCGAAAGGGTCGAACACGATCCTCGGCTACACGGGCGATCTGACGCTCGCACAGTCGACGATCTTCGTCTGGCTGGGCTTCTCGCACATCATCCGTGTGTTCACGATCCGTTGGGACGAGAAGTGGCGCGGCATGAAGATCTTCGTCAATCGGTTCGTCAACTACGCGTTGCTCTGGCCGGTCGTCTCGTTCGTCATCATCCTGTACACGCCGCTTCACGGGTTCTTCCACACCGAACCCCTGCCGCTCTGGGCGTGGGGGATTCTGCTCGTCTCGATCGGACTCGGCGCGGTCTGTGCGATCGCCTACGCCGAGGGCGTCGACCGCTATCTCGGCGGGTACGGCGAAGCCGAGTACTGACCGCCGAGCCATCTCTCTCCTTCGTTCTTTTGACGGTCACGCGGACATCGACACCCCACGTTTCGATACCAACGTTTCGACGCCGAGACGTTTAGAGACGAACGTGTTTATATATTCGCCGACGGTTGGAAGCGACGACCGATCTCAGAACAGCGCGTCGCCGTCGTCGAGTATCCGTGCCGGACCGCCGATCTTCCAGACGTCCGTCTCGACGCCGCAGTCGGCGACGACGGATTCGACTTCGTCCACGTGGTCGACGTGCGTGTTGACGTAGACGCTCGCGCCGGTGTCGGTCGAGAAGTAGACGGGAACGCCCTCCTGTCTGAGTTCGCGGACGGCGTTGAAGATGGCGATGGTTCGCGGTTGCCAGTACACCCATCCCGCGGGGCCGGTCATCGTCGTCGCCGCCAGCGAGAGCGAATCGTGTTCGGCGAGTTCGAAGGCGCCGTCGAAGTCTCCCTTTCGGAGCGAATCACGCATCTCGGCGATCTGTCCGTGGATGTGGGCCATCCGCGCTTCGAACATGTGGCTCTCGGCGGCCTCCTCGTGGGCCTGTTCGGTCTCCTTGTAAGCCGGGACGAGTCCGGCGATGATGCGAACGTCTTCTTCGAGTTCGTCGGCGACTTCGAGGCGCTCCGAACGGCAGTCGTCGTCGTTGAGTCCCGTGTAGAGTTGGGAGTACGCGCCCGTCACTGCGCGTGCCGCCGACGAGGATCCACGGCGTGCAATCGTCGAGACGTCGGGCCGCGAGAGATCGAGTCCGGCGGCTTCCGCGAGTGCCATCGCCGCCGCGGCGAATCCCGACGACGACGAGCCGAAGCCGACGTTCGACGGGAAGGAGTTCTCGCTCTCCAGTCGGACGGCGTCGTCCGTCTCCGCGAGGTCGCGGACGTGGTCGACGACGGCCTGAATCCGCTCGGCTCCCCGTCCGTCGACTTCCTCGCCGTCGACCACGTAGCGGTCCTCGCTAGCGTCCGATCGAAACTCGACGGTCGTCGTCGTGTTCGACGGCGCGGTACAGAGGCTGATGCTGTCGTGGTACGGCAGTCGAAGCTTCGGATCCCGCATTCCGTGGTACTTGACGAGACCCTGGATCGGATGTGCACGCGCGGTAGCCTTCATACTGGCAGGCCTGTCGGCGCGGGGGTTAAGCGTCCCGGAAACTGTCGAGACGAGAGCACTCGTGAAGCACGGGACATGATCGAGAGTGGTACAAATCAGTTTCGACGATTCTTCTCCCATGAAACTACAGTATGTAGAGACATCCACTCAATGACAGACGGAGGTAAATGGGGCTCTAGAGGGCGTTAACGAGGGATACGACTAACGTTCCCCCGGATATTGACTCATATCTGAACTATGTCTGACGCAGACTTAAGTTCATAGATTGCTTAAAATGAATCAAGGAATCATGAGCTCCGTGCAGCTACCCCCGCAACCGAGATTCGAGACGACATACGAGGAGAGTTCCGAGATGGCGTTGAGTACGGCGGTCGCGTTCGCGGTGGCACGCGCTAAGAACCTCGACCCGACCGAACTCGCAGGCGAGGTCGTCCTCGGACCGCAACTCGAAGCGATCGACGAACTCTACGCCCAGAGCGGTTCCTCTGACGAGTGGCACTTCGAGTTCACAATCTCGGGAGAGCACGTCACCGTGACTAACGACGGAACGATCACCGTCCAGTCATCCTGATTTCGGACGACACGCTCCTGTATAAATTCTAACAGCCAGTACGGCTTTGACCGTACCGCGACTGCGTACAGGCGTGACGAGTTCGACGCGAAACGTCATCGGCTACGTTCGAGGATCGCGCCCGGTCCGTTGGTTACTCCTCCGAGGGAACCGAATGGCGGTGGCGGTGACTATCCTCTCGTTCATGTCCATCGTCATCTTTCTCGTTTTCATGGCGTACTACCCGAGATTGGACGCCGATCGGATGCGTTGGCTGTTCAACGGGTTGGTGAACGGACTCCTCTCGCTCGTCACGATCATCCTGACGATCAATCAGCTCATCCTCTCACGCCAGTTCGGGTCGCCCGAAGACCTCTACGACCGGC
The DNA here is from genome assembly GCA_963715525.1 of Haloferacaceae archaeon. Taxonomy (GTDB): domain Archaea; phylum Halobacteriota; class Halobacteria; order Halobacteriales; family Haloferacaceae; genus MFD01721-c6. The sequence continues at coordinate 1,456,276 of OY970248.1, read as the reverse complement.
TCGAAAAGCGGATTCAGTTCCGAAAGCAGGTCGAAGACCGAACCGACTCGGTTATCGCACCCTCCCTCCCGGGAGAGTTCGCGAATCACCTCTTTCAGGCGCTCCGCGGATCGACCGTCGAATTACAGAACGTATATGACAGACGGGATCACAGCAGCCGGTTGCGTACCGTCTTAGATCAGTATACGGACACGATCTTCGGACAGACCGACCGAGTGCTCGACACGCTTCAGAGCGAGCCGTTCGAGATGACCGGCGTACTAGAACTGCTCAGTTACGACGACTCGTGGCAGTTCTACACGACCCGCCGACTCCAACTGATCCACGACGAAGAACTCTCGGAACGCGAACTGGAGGTGCTCGAAGACATCCGCGAGATCCTGAAACAGATCGACACCGCACGCCAATACTTCGAGACGCTGTATCTCCAGCGCGAACTGGCGCAACTCTCCCGACAAGTCGTCTACGTCGGCATCCTCTCGATCATCGTCGCGAGTTCGACTATCATGGTCTACAAGAACAACTGGAACGTGACGCTCGGGTACCCGTGGTACGCGGTTCTGCTGAGCGTCGCCTTCGGGTTGACGATCTTTCCGGTGGCGATCCTGTTCTCGCACGCGCTTCGGCTCGCGACCGTCACCCGGCGGACAGTGGTCTTCGGTCCGTTCACTCCACAGGAAGAACAGCGGACCGACAGCGACTGGAACGCCTGAGCCGACAGGCTCGACTGGTTTCCCGGCCGACTACGTGACTGCGTCCTCGTCCGCGTATTTTGCTGACAGGTGCGCCTCTTCGTCCAGAATCTCGCGGAGCGTTCCCACGACCTCTCGAACGTCGACGTAGCGGGTGTACAACGGCGCGGGACAGATTCGGACGACGTTCGGCGGCCGGAAGTCGACGACGACACCGCGGTCTTTGAGCGCGCGACTGAGTCGGGCGGCTTCCGGATGTTCGACGGCGACGTGTCCGCCGCGGCGCTCGGGGTCTCGGGGCGTCCCGACCGAACACTCGGGGAGGAGTTCGTCGACGAGATAAATCAGATACCCGGTCACGTCGACCGATTTCTCACGGATCGTCTCGACGTCCGTCCGGTCGAACACGTCGAGTGCGCCGTCGAGCGGCGCGGCGCTGAAGAGGTTGACCGTTCCGATCTGCCACGCTCCGGCGTCGTGGGCGGCGGTGTGCGTCGGTCGCATCTCGAACTGCGTCGACTTCTCGTGGCCCCACCATCCCGCGAGCGCGGGCGACTCGCCGAAGTGTCGCTCGTTGACGTACAGTCCGGCGACGGCACCCGGACCCGCGTTGAGGTACTTGTAACTGCACCAGACCGCGAAGTCGACGTCGTGTGCGTCGAGGTGGTGTGGAACGACGCCCACGGAATGAGCGAGGTCGAACCCGGCGAGGGCGTCGCGTTCGTGGGCCGCTTCGGCGAGTCGCTCGACGTCGAGTAGTTGGCCGCTCCGGTAGAGCACCGATGGGAAGAAGAGGAGACCGACATCGCGCTCGTCGAGTGCGTCGACCACGTCGCCTTCGTCGATGGTTCGACCGTCGCGGCTCTCGACGACGACGAGCCGTTCGTCGGGGTCGAACCCGCGGTTTCTGAGTTGCGCGCGGACGGCGTACCCGTCGGTCGGGAAGTTGAGTTCGTCGACGAGGACGCACTCGCCGTCGTCGAGGTGTGAGAGAAACGTCCCGATCAGGGTGTGGATGTTCACCGTCGTCGAGTTGGCGACGACGACCTCCGATTCCTTCGCGCCGAGCAACGGCGCGAGTCGGTCGCCGAGGCGTTCGCCGTAGTGGTACCAGTCGGGGTCGGCGTCGGTCCACCCGCGGATACCGAGGTCGCGCCACTCGTCGACCGCGCGGTCGAGTGCGCGCTCGGCGTCGACCGAGAACGGCCCGAGCGAGTTGCCGTCCATGTAGTACGGGTCGGCGAGGTCGAACCGCTCGCGCAGGTCGGCGAGCGGGTCCGCCTCGTCGCGCCGCGTGGCGTAGTCGGGGTCGACCGCATACTCAGTGCCGGAATGACGTTCAGCCATCGGGGACCGCCTCTGTCATGCGAGCGACGTCGGCGGCCGTCGCATAGGACTTTTCGATGGCGGGTCTGTACGAGGAGCATGACTCCGGAACTCGACTCGCAACTCGCCGACGTCGTCGCCGACATCGAAGCCGAAGGTATCCCGCCGTGGCACGCGATGGGCGTCGACGCGGCGCGCCGCGTCGAAGACGAGGTGTTCACCGGCGAGGAGCGACGCCCGGTCGAACTCGTCCGCGACCTCTCGTTTTCCGGCCCGGAGACCGAGGTACCCGTCCGGATCTACCGGCCGGACGTCGAGACACCTGCGCCGACACTCGTCTTCTACCACGGCGGTGGGTGGGTGCTCGGGACGCTCGACTCCGCGGACGACCTCTGTCGGCGACTCGCCCGCCGAATCGGTTGCGTCGTCGTCTCGGTCGACTACCGACTCGCACCCGAACACCGGTTCCCCGCCGCCGTCGACGACGCCTACGCGGCCCTCTCGTGGGTCCACCGTCACGCGGACGCGTTCGGCGGCGACCCCGACCGACTGGCCGTCGCGGGTACGAGCGCCGGTGGTGACCTCGCCGCAGTGACGGCGCTGCGTGCCCGCGAGTTCGCCGACCCGGACGGTCCCCGGATCGACCGACAGGTGCTACTCTACCCGGCGACGGACTGCGCGTTCGACACCGACTCCTACGCTGAGAACGCCAACGGTCCGATGTTGACGCGCCGGGACATGGAGTGGTTCTGGGACCTGTACCTCCGCAGTCCCGTGGACGCCTACAATCCTTTCGCGTCGCCGCTTCGAGCGTCGGACCTCTCGGATCTCCCGCCCGCGACGGTCGTCACCGCCGGTTTCGATCCACTTCGTGACGACGGGGTAGCGTACGCGGAGCGATTGACCGACGCCGGCGTCGCCGTCGATCACCGTCACTATCCGACGATGTGTCACGGATTCCTCAGCCTCGCCGACAGCGTCGACGCGGCGGACGCAGCGTTCGACGACGTGGCCGAGTCCGTCCGGTGGCAATGATCGTCGAGTGTCTTGGATGCGAGATCGAACTCGAAGCGTCGTATCTCGTGGAATCAGAACGGGAGATCCACCGTCAACTCCGAGAGTACGAAAGAGGAGATCGAGAGTCGTTCGATCTGACCGTTTCGTTCCCGAACACGTTTTTTGGAACGGTCTGGCGGACTGTCAGTGAAATCGATTACGGTGAAACCCGAACCTATGGAGACGTAGCCGAGGAGCTACGAACCGCCGCGATCGCCGTGGGGAACGCCAACGCGAACAATCCGATACCGATCATCGTTCCCTGTCATCGTCTCGTCGGAACGACATCGCTTCGGGGGTTTCGGTATCCGGGACTGAAAGAGAGACTGCTACGGCACGAGAACGAAGCGGGACTCGAACGATTGGATCTCGAATTGGACGGGACGATTTGAGCGATGTCGATAGGTAGGGGACCAGTGGACTCCCGTGGTCCGAGAGTGAGATAAGACCCGATACGATAGCTTCGCCCTATCAGTGCTCGGTCGCCGATACTGAGATGACGCGAAAGGATCGGGGTCGTCCCGAACTTACATGTAGCCGAGGTCGCGCAGGCGCTCCATCAGGTCCTCTTTGTCCTGGGCGCGGCCGGCGCGTTCGGTCGTGTTGTCTAAGTCCTGGAGCCACGCGGGCGTGCTCTCGGTCTTGTCGGTGGAGACTTCGCTGCCGAGCGAGCGGAATCCCTCGAAGTACTTCGGCGAGACCGGGACGTCCTCGTGGGTCAGTCCGTTCGGCAGGTCGTCGTAGTCCTGCGGGACGTAGCCCTCCTCGGGGTATTCTTCGACGGTTTCCGGCACCACGAAGTGCCAGAAGGCCTCCCAAACGTCCGCCTCCTTGAACTGGAGGATGGACTGAACGCGGTCGTGGGGCGGGTAGATTTCGGGGTCGTGACGCGGCGAGAAGAACGTCTCGTCCGCGCGAGCTTCCTGTTCGTCCCAACGGATGCCCGATAGGATGCCGTCGATGTCGTACGCTTCGAGCGCGTCGTTGAGCGCGACGGTCTTCAGCAGGTGGTTGCCGACGTAGGTGTCGAGCAGGAACGGGAACGTCTCCTCGTCGTATTCGAGGATGTTGCGGACGTGGTGCTGGTTGTGCTCGGAGAGTTCCGAGATGTCGATGTCGTCGCCGGGAGTGAGTTCGTTCTCGTCGACGTACTGGCCGACGTCCTCGTTACGCGCGTAGACCAACTCTAAGTCCCACTCGTCGCTCCAGTGCTCGACGAAGTCGAACAGTTCGTCGAAGTGCTGGTAGTGGTCGATGAAGATGACCGGCGGGACCTCCAGGTCGAACCGATCTGCGACCTCTTTGACGAAGTAGAGCGTGAGCGTCGAGTCCTTTCCGCCGGTCCACATGACTGCAGGGTTCTGATACTCTTCGAGGCCCTTCTTCGTGACCTCGATCGCTTTCTCGATCTTGTGCTGGATGCTCGGGTAGTCTTCGGGCTCCTCGCCCTCACCATCGGTGTAGTCGACGTCCAGATAGTCCGGGAAGTTCTCTGGCATTGCTCGTAATAACATTTAATTAGATCCGTAAAAGGTCTTTTGCCTCATTTCGTCGAGCACGTCAAAAAACGTGGGAGAGGTTCTCTGACAGGTGTCTGGGTGCTGTCGTGAACTTCGCGTATCCAGTGGTCGAACGCGATAGAAGATGAAGTCGAGTCACAACTCAGGAACGCCTCGCCTCTCCACACGAAGACGATCGATCGCGTTCTACGGCGATTTTAGCTGATGAACTTGTTGTCCCGCCAGTTGATCCCGTTGCTACTGGATTTGTTCTGGGTCGGGTTCTCGACGACTTCGACGCTCGCGGGGCGCTGTTCGCCCTCGACGATGCGTGTCGCCTCCAAGTCTCCGTCCGTCTCTGTGATTGCGGTTAGCGTCCCTTTCTCTGTTTGAAGTGCGATATCACGGAGGACGAGGAACATGGGATACTGGAGTGCAGTGTTTTGGAGCACCGTCTCGCGGTCGCCCTTGAAACAGGCGAACTCGACGAGTTCGGATGGGATCTCCTCTTCTTCCTCGCCCCACTGCGGACCGCCCGCTCGGGGTGGCTCTTCCTCGTAGACACGCGTCTCGGAGACGCTCGCCTTCAGCTGTGCGGTCGGGGTGTACTTGCTGAGGCTGTCGTCGGTCGAGATTGCCTTGAGGATGAGCGTGTTGTTCCGCCTCGTGATATCGACGTCATCGATTTCGGGGGGAAGTGTTGGGTTGTTCTCGAAGTACGCTTCGAGGTCTTCGAGTGGCAGTTCCAAGGTCGAATGAAGTCGATATACACGGCCTGACATGGATGTGAGTGGATTCCGGTGTTTTCGACGCCCGCGGCGCGTATTTACCGTCTCTGCGGTGTGTAAGTGGCCCAGCCTTATTAGGGCTACTCTTTGACGTGCGACACGTTTCGCAGATAATCGCCGCCTGCGAGTGATCGCGGGAAATTACTCTCCGCTGAGCGTTTGTTCGAGTTCGCCTCGCTCTTCGAGTTCGGCGAGAATGTCGCTCCCGCCTACGAATTCGCCCTGTACGTACGTCTGTGGGATCGTCTCCCACCCGCTCTCTTCGTTGAGTGCGGCCCGATAACTGTCGAGCGCGGGGAGCACGTCGACGGTCTCGTACTCGTCGACGTACTTGTCGATGAGTCCAAGGGCTCGTTTCGAGTAGCCACACTGGGGCATCAGTCGGTTGCCCTTCATGAACAATACCACGTCGTTACCACCGATGGCTTCGTCGACGCGTGATTCAACCTCTTCGGGAGTCAAATTCCCTTCCGGTCGAAAGGCCATGTCTCCACGTATGTATTCTGCCGTGAAAGGGATTACGCCGCGGGAAGTTCGATAATCACGACGCTCCGCGGCCGGGTCAGGCCTGTTCGCCGCCTTCGTTTCCGACACGGACGACGTTGATCAGGGAGTGGACCGGCACGCCGTCGACGTTCTCGACACCCTGCTTGTCGACGATGACGACACACGCGACCGGGTTGCCGCCCTCCTCGCGGACGGCTTCGATGGTCTCGCCCATCGTGGTCCCGCTCGTGATGGTGTCGTCGACGATGTAGCAGTCTCGCCCGCGAATCTGTGCGAAGTTGCGCGAGAAGCTCCCGCCGTAGTCTTCGATGTCGCCCTCCTCCCACTGGTGTTTCCGCGGCGCGTACGAACCGAGGTCGGTGTCGAGCGCCTCGGCAACGACTGTCGCCAGCGGGACGCCCGCTTTCTCGATCCCGACCGTGAGATCGACGTCCTCGCCGTCCTTGAGAAGGAGATCGGCGAGGGCGAACCCGATGTGGCTCATTCGGTTGCTGTCCCGGCCGATCGCGCTCCAGTCGACGTGGATGTCCTCCGGGCCGTCGTCCGGCGCCTCCACGTCGCCCGTTAGCTCGCTCGATGCGCCGCTCCGTTCGACCAACCAACTGGCCGTCTCGCGCGAGACGTTCAGTTCGTCGGCGATTTCACCTTTCGACAGGCCTCGCTCGGCCAACTCCGCCGCGCTCGCGATGAGATCATCAACGTTCTTCATGCTCGTATTCGCTGAATTGGATGGCAGTTTTTATAATCGTGTCCCCATCGTCGAACGCTCGCTCGAATTCGTCGAGTCCGTAGACTCCCGTCACGAGTTTGTCGAGGAACCACTCCGACATCGACGCGAGCGACTCGGCGGCGGTCTCGAAGTGGCTCACGTGCGAGTTGACGCTCCCGACCATCGACTTGTTGTGAAGCACCATCTCCTCGTGGAACGACCCCGCGTCGAGTTCGTACGTCGCGGACCCGGGAACGCCGAGCAACGCGACCACGCCGTTCGGTGCGAGCGCCTGCACGGACTGGAACGGGTGCTTCGGGAACCCGGTCGCTTCGAAGACGAAATCCATCGGCTCGTGAACCTCCGGAACGGCGTCGACGGGCGTCTTCCGCGAGTCGACGTAGGTCGCGCCGAGTTCCTCCATGATGTCGATCGTCAGGTCTGGGCGGTCGCGTCGGCCGAGGCAGTAGCTGCGGTCGTATCGCTCGCGGAGCATCGCTAACGTGAGCAGTCCGAGACTCCCGTTTCCGAGGACGAGCGCGGATTCGGGATCCCACTCGAACGACGAGCGCGACGCCTCGGCCAACTCGAAGGCCTTCTCTGCGATCGATATCGGTTCGACGAGGAACCCGAGATCCGCCAGCGAAGACGGAATCCGAATCAGGTACTCCTCGGGGCTGGTGAAGTACTCGGCCATGAACCCGTGTGCGCCGACGATGCCGCGCTCGTAGTACATCCCGTCGGGTGCCATGTCCGGTTCGCCACGCCGGAAGTATGCGTTCGACTCCACCCCGCCCGGCGACCGTCGTACCGTCGGGACGACGACGTCGCCCTCGGACAGGTCGGTTCCGTTCGGATCTTCGACGACGCCGACGGCCTCGTGGCCCAGAACGAGATGGTCCTCGCCTTCGGGGAACCCACCGTGTCCACCCGCGATAACCTCGTGATCGGTGCCGTCGACGCCGACGCGGAGCGTCCGTATCAGCGCCTCCCCCGATTCCGGTTCGGGCTTCGACTTCTCGACTACGGTCGGCGTCCGGTCGTCTCTGTGTACGACGATGGCTCTCATACCTACCCGGTATTCGCGAGCCACCAAAACATTTATTCTATCACGAGTAAAGGATTGCACGTCGGTGAGCGTCTCGTTTCGAAGAACCGAGTCCGTCGTTGCCACGGCACTGACCACGCCGCTGTTACGACCTACCCCGTCGTAGCGTTACGCCACGAACCATCGTTCAGCCAGACCCGCGACCGCTCACCACATCGATTTCCTACTCGGGGTGATGCGTTCGGCGCACCTGTTCCGGTCGACGCGCCGATTCCGTTACTACATCGGTTCCACAGACGTAGCTGACTGGCTCCGAACGACTGTCGTCGCCGCTGCCGTCGCTGAAAGCGACTTCGTCGACGCCGCCGCCGCGAGCGACCGTCGTCGATGCTGTCGCTATGAAGGTACTCACGCGAGAACAGTCGATCGAGGGTACGGGCAACAACGTCCGGACGGCTGTCGGTCGCGGTTCGCTCAGCGCGGGTCGCTGACGTTCAACTGTTCGACGATCCGTTGGAAGTCCGCTTCCTGTTCGACTCGGCTCTTTACCCGTTCTCGAACCCGGACCGCCGAGGAGTCGGCGTCGTAGGCACGGACGTACTCGGCGCGCGTGTGTTCGTCGAACGCGTGACGGATCGCGAAGTATCCCTCCGGAACGATAGTGCCGCACACCTTACACTCGTGACGGTCGTGATCGTTCGTCTGATGGACGATCGTCGACTCGACGGTCTCGAACCGCATGTCACAACCGTCGATACCACACTTCCAGAGGGTCATGGTCACCACCAGACTGGGGACTGATAAAACCGTTTTCCCTCGCTGTCACGATGTAATCGACAGACGGAACACGAGCGTCGGACGCGCGGGAACGCGAACGGTGGATACGCCGACGAACGACCTCGAAACGCGCCGAGACGCGATCATCAGACGACTGATTTCGGGCGTCTACCGGATCGTCTCGCCGGTATCGGCGTGGTCGAATAGCAACCCCTAATTGGCCACTCCGTCGATACGTTTCCGTGAGTTCGACGACGACGCGAGTCGATTTACACGTGAAGATTCTAGACGAACGCGTCGTGCGCCGCGCGAAATCACGCGACGTCGACGTACTCGTGTACGCACCACATTTCACCCGATTTCCACGGATCCGAACCGCTGCGGAACGGTATTCCGACGACGAACTGCTCGTCGTTCCCGCGCGTGAGGTGTTCACCGGATCGTTTCGGAACCGACGACATCTGCTCGCCATCGGTCTCTCCGATCCGGTCCCGGACTTCATCACGCTCGATGCCGCACTCGACGAGTTCGACCGACAGGGAGCGGCCGTACTCGTCCCCCACCCGACCTTTCTAAACGTCAGTATGTCCCGGGCGGACATCGCAGCATCGCTCGACAGCGTCGACGCCGTCGAGATATACAACGCGAAGTGCCAACCGAGGCGGAACCAGCAGGGCCAGTACATCGCCCGCGACTTTCACCTTCCTCCGTTCGCTTCGTCGTACGCCCACCTCCACAGAACGGTGGGGGAAGCGTGGACGGAGTTCGACGGCGAGATTCGGTCTGCCGCCGACCTCGTCGAGGCGCTTCGGACCGGACGGGATCGACGAGTGTTCCACAGGGGCGGACCGAAGCACCGAATCCGCAGCCTGATCGAGTTCTCGCACCTCGGCTACGAGAACTCGTGGGGGAAGATCGACCGACTGCTCCTCTCGGGAATGGAGCCGACCCATCCCGACCATATCGCCTACGAAGGCCGCTTCGATGACGTGAGCGTCTACTGATCGCGCTCAGTTCGATTCGGCTCCGTTCTCCCGTCCGTCCACTCCCGGCGGAGCAGTCCGTAGTAGACCATGTCTCGGTACTCCCCGTCGACGAACATGAACTTCCGGAGGCGACCCTCCTCGACGAATCCGAGCGACGTCAGCAGGCCACGGGAAGCGTCGTTGAAGTCGAACGCCTTCGCACCGACCGCGGGGGTATCGTACTCTCGGAAGACGTAGTCGACGACGAGCGACACGGATTCCTTCCCGAACCCCTCGCCGTGGACCTCCGGAACCAGCCAGTAGCCGAGTTCCGGGCGCTTGTAGTGGGCGTCCGAGACGTCCACCTGGCCGACCGGCGTCACGTCGCGCTCGTCCGATCGACCGGCGTCAGCGTCGCTCCCGTCCAGACAGACGAGAAACCGGTCGGGCGCGTTCGGCTCGTCGGACACGTCGAACTGTTCGCGGTTCCTGACTGGGTTGCCGAGCGGGTATCTGATCTCGGGTTCGACGCTCGCACGTTGGATGAAGGGAACGTCCTCGCTCTCGACTGTCCACAGTGAAACTCGCTCGCCGCTCGTGACGCGTGCTCCGGGCATAGTCCCGTGTCGTCGAGGCATCACATACACGTTCCGTCACGAACGCGACACGGGTGGTTCAGTGCAGACCCGCGACGACCGCTGGGACGCCGATGACGAGCAACGTAATCCCGCTGATACGGGTGACGACGAACGAACGAATTACCGATCGACGGTGCGCCGCGTCGCGAGTGGCACACCGGATCGACGCCGGTCGCATCGCGAACGGCGCTCAGGTACTCGTGATCGTCGTCTGCAACACGGCGCCCAACGGACTCAGGTAGTACGCCGCGGCGAACAGTCCCAGTTCGACGCCGGTGATGAGGACGGTGACGAGGTCGGCTCGCGTGCTACTGGTGGCGACGCCCGTCGGGAACGAGAACTCCTTCGACCACGGGTAAAAGAGCGCGATGCCGCGCTTGCTCCCGAAGTAGTCGAGGACGTAGTGCGTGACGATTCCGATCCAGACGTAGTGGAGGTTGTCGAAGAAGTACGGGTACGCGAGGAAGATGGCGAGAACGAGCAGGTTGTGGAACGTCTTTCGATGGCGGCCGAACGCCGTGTCGATGTCGGGAAAGAGGGCACCGAGAATGATCGGTACCGACAGTCGTGCGATCATCTCGAACGTCGGGACGTCGCCGGACGGTTCGAGGACGTATCCGAGGCCGATGGCCAACAGAATGGCGTTCAACACATGGCCTTTCTTGTTCATCCACCGAGGTATCACGACTCCGGGGTGACAAGCGTTTCTATCGTAACGTCTCCGAATAGTGACTGTTAGTGACACTCGGCGACGGACGACTGCGTTCGGCGGTGATCGGTGTGGGCGGCGACGAGCGACTGCGTTCGACGACGGGCGACTGCGGTCCGTCAGTCGTGTCGCCGTGACTCGACTGCGTCGAGCACGTCTTCTAACGCCTGGTGGGCGATCTGTGCTTTGATCTCCCGACGCGACCCGTCGAACACGTAGCGATTCACCTCGGTTCCGGAATCGTTCGTACCCCAGTCGGCGGCGTACGCGACACCGATGAACACCGTTCCGACCGGCTTGCCGGGGATGCCGCCCTTCGGCCCGGCGATGCCCGTCGCCGCGACGCCCCACGTCGTCCCCGCGAGGTCCCGCGCCCGCTGGGCCATCTCACGAGCGACCGGTTCGCTGACCGATCCGTACTCGTCCAAGGACTCGCGCGAGACCGCCAACACCTCGCGCTTGGAGTCGTAGGAGTAGACGACCGTCGAGCGCTCGAAGTAGTCGCTCGATCCGGGTACGTCGGTCAGCATCGACCCGATGAGCCCGCCCGTACACGATTCTGCGGTGGCGAGCGTCGCATCCGTCTCTCGAAGGGCTTCCCCGACCCGCTCTTCGACCCGCACGTCGGCATCGGTATCAGACCTGTCCATACCTGCCCTACGCGTCACCGTCGAAAAAGTGTGCGTGGGGCATCGACGACACGCCGGAGTCAGGCCGGATCGATCTCGGGGAGATCCGATAGACCGCCGTTTTGGTCGGTCGGTCTCCGGGTAGGTACGGTCGACTCGATTAGCGCCGACCGGAACCGTCCGTGGCGGCTTCGACGCTCGCCTGAGCGTCCTTCGCGCCTTCGACCGTCTCGCGGACGGCGTCGACGCCCTCGTCGTGGAGCAGGTTACCGACGACGACGACGTCCGACACTTCGGCCATCGTGTGCGCCGTGTCGTAGTCGTGGACGCCGCCGCCGTAGAATAGCGTCGCGTCGTCTAGCGCGTCGTGGGCGGCCCCGACCTTCTCGGGGTCGCCGAACGTGCCGGAGTACTCGATGTAGACGATGTCCTGCCCGAACATCCGCTCTGCGACCATCGCGAAGGAGGCCACGTCGTCGGCGGTCTGCTCCGTGTCCGCCGTCGTCAACTCGGCGACCGAGGCGTCCGGGTTGAGGACGATGTACGCCTCGGTGTGGGTGCGATCCCAGTCGAGTCCGTTCTCGATGCGGACCCACTCCTTGTGGGCGCCCGTGATCCAGAACGCGTCCTCCGCGTTGAACACGGTCGGGACGAGGTAGCCGTCCAGTTCGTCGGATTCGATGACGACGCCCGGGTTCGACGGCTCCTGATACAGCGGCACGTCGTACTTCCCGCACGCCTCGATGACGCGAGACATGTTCTCTTTGGTCATTCCCATCGTCCCGCCGATTTCGAGCGCGTCGGTCCCTGTCTCGCAGACGTCTTCGAACGTCTCGCCGTCGACGAGGTCCTTATCGGGATCGATCTTGGTGATGTGATCCCAGTCTTCCCACGGAGCGGTCATTACCCGATGTACTTCGCGTGGATGTTAAAAAGAACGCGGAACGGATTGTTTCCCCTGCGTGACGACGAGATTCGCTGACACGCACATTGATGCCGTTCGACACAGCCATTCCTGTAGGCAGATGAGGTCCTCAGACGCCCCCCTCGTCCGTCGTCGTCTCGGCCCGTTCGCCGCCTCAGTCCTCGATTTCCGCCTTCCGACCTTCGAGGCGTGGTACTGCGACGACGACGCGCGCGACGCCCGCGAGCGGTTTGCAACCCTCAAACATGACACCGACGAGACTGTCGACTCCGTGACGGCCGCCCTGCGGATACTCGGCTTCGAGTTCGAGTCGCTCGATCTTGACCCCGCGGACCGGGAGTCTCCCCGAGCGCGACGAGTACTCTACGCCGACGGTTCTCCCGTCGCGACGCTGACGATTGGGTCCGGAGAGACGCTCGCCGACGGACTGACACCCGAATCCCACTGGCCGACCCCGTTCGCCGATGTCGGCGACGTTCGGTGGCACGTCGTCACCGACGGACGGCGCTGGCGACTCTCGCGACGTCCAACCGAGTCGTCGACTCCGATCGGGTCCCGCGCCTACTACACGGCCGGTCCGAGCGAATACTACGAAGTCGACCTCGAATGCGCGCTCGCCGGATCGCTCGTCGAGTTCAAGCGGTTTTACGCGTTCTTTCGAGCCGAGGCCTTCGACGCGACCGACGGCGATCCGTTCCTCGACAGGGTCGCTGCCGCCAGCGACGCCGCTCGACGAGAGTTGGCCGCAGGGGTACGACGGAACGGCCGAACCGCGCTCCACACGATCGGCCGTGAACTCGTCGCCGACGCGGTCACCGACGATTCGTCCGATCGAACCGTCCTGCAACGGACGAAATCGCGCTCGCTCGCGGCACTCTTCCGAGTGCTGGTGGCGCTCTACGCCGACTCCCGGAAGCCGCTGACGACGGAATCGGAACGCGAGTGCGACGACTCGTTCGATCTGTACTCGACGCTCCGGTGGGTCGACGAGGCGGCGCAGACGAGCGATGGCTCGCTCGACCACCGACTCGCGAAACTCGGCGCGCGGGTTCGAGCGCGGATCGAAACCGTTGCGGAGCGGTTCGAAGGCGCGATCACCGATCGATCCGACGGCGTGTTCGCTCGTCGGATCGACAACTCGGGCGAGGTGGCCGGATCGAGCCACCGCGAGGAACGAGACGCAACGGTGTCGACCGCGGCTCTCACCGATCACGACCTCGGGGTGGTCGCGTTCGACCTCGGGACAGCGCCGCTCGACGGCACCCGAATCCCCGTCGACTTCGCCGAGGTTCCCGTCGCGACGCTCGGGGGAGTGTACGAGTCGCTGACAGCCTGCGAATTCGCGCTCGGAGACGACTCGGAAGGACCGGGAAGTCCCGAAAGACAGGGATGCCCCGAAAGCCCCGAGAGACGGGAGGGACAGGACCCGACCCGGCTCCGTCTCGTCGACGACGACACGGACCGACGAGCGTCGGGTGCGTACTACACGCCGGACGGCGTCGTCGATACCATCGTCGCGAGTGCGGTCGGACCGCTGGTCGACGAAGTGGAGACCACACTCGACGGGGACGGCTTCGAGCGTGGGACGAGTGCCTCCCTCGCGGCGTTCGAAGAGCGCGTTCTCGATCTGACGGCGCTCGACCCGGCGATGGGGTGCGGTCGATTCCTCCTCGCGACCGCGGCGTACCTCACCGACCGCGTCGCCGCGGCAGCCCGAGCGGTCGACGACGCGCCTCGATTCGACCGACGCGCGTTCCGGCGACGCGTCGCGAGTCGGTGTCTCTACGGCGTCGACCGCAACGCGGTGGCGGTCGAACTGGCTCTCATCTCCGTCTGGCTCGCAGTCGAGGGTGTCCGTCCGTCGCGACTCGCACGCCACCTCCGCGTCGGCAACGCGCTCGTCGGCGACGTTCGTCGGTCCTCGGTGGGACAGTCCCCGACGGAGACCCGGACCGTCGACGGTGACGACCCGTTCGACTGGTGGCGCGCGTTTCCGATTCGCTTCGATGCCGATCCGTCGTCGAATGCGAGTCGCCGTTCCTCGTCCGGCTTCGACGCCGTCGTCGGCAACCCGCCGTACGTGCGCGGCCGGCGACTCGCTGCGGACGCGAAAGCCTACTTCGACGAGACTTACCGATGTGCACACGGTGCCTACGACCTCTACGCGTTGTTCATCGAGCGAGCGGCGGCGCTGGGGCGTCGAACCGCGTTCCTCGTTCCCAACAAGTGGACGACGACGCGGTACGGCCGTCCGGTCCGCGACCTCCTGCTGGACGAACTCGGGTTAGAAGCCGTCCTCGACCTCTCCGATGCCGATGTCTTCGCCGACGTGAACGTCTACCCCGTCGTCGTCACCTTCGACACCGCCCGCGACGCCCGCGCGACGGGGATCACGATCCGGCACGTCGAAGGCAAACTCGATCCGACGGGGTCCGTTGCCGTCGATGCAACGAGATCAGTTGCCGTCGATCCGGCGAGGTCAGCTGCGGTCGATTCGACGGCGGCCGTCGGCCCTGCGGTCCCCGCCGACTCGACGGTCACCCTCGACGTCGAGTTCGTCGATCGGCTGGCCGATCGAGTGCTTCCACTCTCGCTCTCGCCCGACTTCGCACCGATCGCTACCGACGCGCTCGCGTCGCGCGACCGACTGGGAGCGCACGTCACGATGGCAGAGGGAATCCACACCGGCAACGTCCGCGACGAACTCATCGTCGACGAGTGGCGTGACGAAGACTGTCGGCGACTCGTCGACGGCAGTTCGGTCGATCGGTACGTCGCAGCGTGGGACGGTCGGTGGATCAGACACGACCCGGATCTGATCGACCGGGACGCGGGCGAGTACGCCGAACTCCGCGACCGGAGGGTCTTCGAGTGCGACGAGAAACTCCTCGTGTGCGACATCGGCGACCGGCCGACGGCCGCCTACGACGACGAGGGACTGTACGCCCTCAACACGCTCTACGCCGTCCGATCCCGGCCAGAATCTGACCTCCCGCTCCGCTACGTCCTCGGGGTGTTCAACTCCGCGTTCGTCGAGCGGTACTTCCGGGAACTCTACGGCGGCACGCACGTCAACGGCGGCTACCTGCGGTTCAAGCCGATGTTCTGCGCCGACGTCCCGATTCCCGCTCCGTCACCCGAGCGCAACGCGAAAATCACCGAGATCGATGCCGTCAGTGGTGAGATTGAAACCCTCAGAGAACGTGGCGTGCGAATCCCCCGCATCGACGGCGCGGTCGACCTCCTCTGCGTCCTCACGGATCGTCTCGATGAACTCCACCGCGAGCGCCGATCGGTCGCCGCCGATCCGTTGGTCTATCTCGATCCGCCCACGAGCGGAACGCGACTCGCCGACCTCGACGGTTGTACGGTCGTCGGCGACGCAGAGGGCGGTCCGCTGGCCGAGACGTGTGACGACGGCGAAGGCGGCCGGCCCCGAATCGGCCGCGTGACCGTCGAACGAGACGACTCGAACGACCTCTCCGTGTCGGCGACCGTTCGGCGGAAATCAGGCATCGCCGACGCCGCCACCGGGTCGCCTGACAGTTGGGGGTACGTCGAGTCGGAACCGATCCTCGCCTACCGGCTGACCGGGCTCGACGAGACGACGGCGTCGCTCGTCGAAGCGTTCGTTCCCGCCGCGATCGATCGAGGGCGAGGGTTCGCGGGGTTCCGTGCGCGTGCGACGAAGACGAAGTCCCTCCTCGATCGACTCGGGACGCTCAGAATTCCGGGCCCGACAGACACCGGCACGGTCGGTGATCTCCGACGATACCAATCGGCGTCGATGCGAGCGACCGACTTGGACGAGCGACTGTCACTGACCGAGGCGCTCGTCGACCGCGTCGTCTCCGAGTTGTACGGCCTCTCCGAGGAAGAACGGGCCGTCGTCGATAGAGTCGATAGAGCCGATAGCTGAGAGATAGACGATAGCCGAAAGAGAAGGGGGTGCTCAGTCGGCTTTCGCCTGCCAGTCCCGAACGCGGTCGGCGCTGACGCCATCGACGCTCGCCGCGAGTTCGTCCGGATCGGAGTCCTTGAGACCGGGTACGTCCTCGATTCCCGCGGCTTTCAGTTTCTCCGCGGTCTTCTTGCCGATGCCGTCGATCGCTTCGAGGTCCGACCCGTTCTGTCGGGCCTGATACACCCGGTAGTTGCAGATCGGACAGCCCAGTTCCCACGGTTCGTCGCCGTTGTGGACGACGAGGTGGGGCAGGTCGTGCTCTTCGCACATCTCGTCGGTGACTTCGATCTCGCCGCGGCGCGGGAGCGGCAGCGAGTAGTCGCAGTCGGGATAGCGCGTACAGCCGACGAGTCGGGAACCGGACCGCATGCGTTTGATAGCGAGTTTGCCGCCGCCTTCGACGGCTTCGCCGTTCGAGGCGGTCACCTCGCCCTTTCCACATTCCGGACACTCACCGATGATGAGGTCTTCCTCTTCGTCGGCCTCGTCGGCTTTACACTGCGGACAGCCGTGCGTGAACGTCTTCCGGCCCGCCAGCATCTTCACGTGGCGCAGGCCGTGTTCCTCACACTCGTCGTCCAAGATGAGCGGCTTACCCGTCGACGGCAGCGGGAGGGTGTACGTGCACTCGGGGTAGCCGTCACAGCCGACGAAGTACGAGCCGTGACGACTCTTTCGGACGAGGAGGTCCTCCCCGCACTCCGGACACGGGCCGAGCGTCTTGTCCGCTTTGAGCGACTTCTGGAGGTGCGAGCCGAGTTCGTCGCGTGACTCCATCAGCGCCTCGAACACCTCTTCGAGAATCTCGCGGGATTCCTCGGTTACGTCGTCTAACGTCTTCTCGCCGCTGGCGATGGCACCCATGTCGGCTTCGAGTTGGGCGGTCATCTCCTCGCTGACGATGCGGTCGGCGAAGTCCTCGGAGGCTTCGACGACGGCGGTCGCAAGTTTCGTCGGTCGCGGCGGGTCGCTCTCGATGTACCCGCGATCGTAGAGCTTCTGGATCACGTCGTGGCGGGTCGCCTTCGTCCCGATGCCCATCGACTCCATCGTCTCGATGAGTCGGGACTGCCCGTAGCGCCGCGGCGGTTGGGTCTGCTTCTCCTCGAACCGAGTCTCGGTTACCTCGAGTACTTCGCCCTCCTCCACGTCCGGGACGATGTTCTCGCTGCTGCTGAAGTACGGATAGACCGCGTGGTATCCTTCCTTGACGAGACGTTTCCCGTTCGCCTTGAGCGAGAGCGGCCCGATGTCCGAATCCGGTGCGACGTCGCTGACGACGCGCAAGTGCTCCCACTTCGCGGCTTCGGCGACGGTCGCGAAGAAGCGTCGAACGACGAGTTCGTACACGTCCCACTCGTCGTCCGAGAGGTCGGAGGCCGACGGGAGTTCGCCCGTCGGGTGGATCGGCGGGTGATCGGT
Organism: Haloferacaceae archaeon; assembly: GCA_963715525.1. Taxonomy (GTDB): domain Archaea; phylum Halobacteriota; class Halobacteria; order Halobacteriales; family Haloferacaceae; genus MFD01721-c6. The sequence goes on along the minus strand of OY970248.1, from coordinate 1,438,622 downwards.
CGTCTCTTTGTCCCCCTGCGTCGCTTCCATCTCCTCCTGTTCGAGGAGCGACTGGGCGTCCTCGCTGAACTTCGAGTTCAGGAACGCCTCGACCAGTTCGCGCTCGTCGACGTCGTCCGGGTAGACGGTGTTGTCCGTCCGCGGGTAGGTGATGAACCCCGCCGTGTAGAGGTCTTCGGCGATGCTCATCGCCCGCTGGGCCGAGTAGCCGATGCTTCCCGCAGCGCGGATGAACTGCGTCGTATTGAACGGCGCGGGTGGCTTGTCCGTCCGCGTCCGGCGACGAACGGACTCGACGGTCGCCGCCGACGCTTTCGAGAGCGTCTCGTAGACCGTCTCGGCGGTCTCTCCGTCCCAGATGCGCTCGGCCTCGTTGTCGTCCTCGTCGAGGTAGAAGTACTGCGCCTCGAAGCCAGCGCCGCCGTCCTGCTTTTCCAAGTCGGCGAACAACTCCCAGTAGTCCTCGGGATCGAACGCCTCTATCTCGCGCTCGCGGTCGACGATGAGTTTCATCGTCGGACCCTGCACCCGGCCGACGGAGATGAAGTCGTCACCCAGTTGGCGCGCCGAAAGCGAGAGGAAGCGCGTCAGCGCCGCCCCCCAGACGAGGTCGATGATCTGTCTGGCCTCGCCCGCGGCGGCCAAGTTGAAGTCGATCTGGTCGCGGTTCTCGAACGCCTCGCTCACCTCGCGCTTCGTGATCGACGAGAAGCGCACGCGGTCGACGGGCACGTCCTCGTTGACCTCGCGGACGAGTTCGTAGGCTTCTTTGCCGATGAGTTCACCCTCGCGGTCGTAGTCCGTCGCGATGACGACGCGACCGGCCTTCCGAGCGAGTCGGCGCAACGCGGCGACGATGTTCTCCTGGGTCGGTTGTTTAGCGATGGGAGCGCCGATGAGTTCGACCGGTTCGACGTCGCGCCAGTCGTTGTACTCCGGCGGGAAGTCGACGCCGACGACGTGGCCCGACAGGCCGATGCAGCGTTTCCCACCCCACTTGTAGACGTTGACGCCGTTCATCCGGTCGGACTCGGCGGACTCCCCGCTCAGGATGTCCGCGATCCGCCTCGCGACGTTGTCTTTCTCCGTAATGATCAGTTCGGGACCGCGACTCATTGCCCCCGAGTAGGCCGAGGGGTGGCCTAAATCTTTCGCGCTCGAAAACTTAATAATCGATAGACTGCGTGGCCGCGCGTACGTGCAGAGACACGCGTGCGTGTGCGAGAGGTAGAATATCGGCGCTCCGAGTTCCCCTGAGTGAACGTCGAGATTAGAGACCACATCGTTTCAGATCATAGACGATACCATCTAACTGATACACGAATGGCTGGTCATGAATCGCCGGCAGATTCTCCTCTCCGTCGCGGCCTGCGGTTCCTGCGCTGTCGGCGCGTACGAGGTCTCCGCGGCGGTGCCGGTGGGCGAGTACTTCCGTAAGAAGAAACCGATCCCGAAGATCCGGATCGAGAGCGTCGGCGTCGTCAATAGAGATGATCAGCGGATACGGTAACAATCTCGATTCGGTTCGACGGGAAACTCATCCATCAGGACGAGCATCGACTCGGGACGGTCGTCGACGATACTGAGTGGGTGTCCATCGACGACCTCCCGAACGAAGCGGGGACGTACCGTATCACCGCCACACTATCTGGTGGCGACGAAACGGTCCTCGAGTCGACCCAGTACATCGGTAGTTCCTGCGTACGAGACCGGTTCACGCTGGTCGAAAACGGACGTCTGGAAGGGTTTGTAGTCGAACGGTGTAAAGACACGAGGACGAACGGTTCCGAGTGACGCTCCGCCCGTGATCGCGAAGCTACGATGACAACAACCTACAACTCGACTCGCCCGCCGGACTCGACCGATTCGTACATCGCTTCGATGGTTCGCAGATCGACGAGTGCCACCTCGGCGTCGGGTTCGAACGCTTCGCCGCGCTGGAGGTGGTTGGCGAAGTAGTCGAACTCCTCTAACATCTGGTTGTTCGTCGTCGGTCGGAACTCCCCGGTGTCGCCGCCGCGTGACAGGCGAAGCACCTTCTCGGCGTCGGGGAAGAACACCCCTTCGAGGGTGAGTTCGCCCTCGGTGCCGACGAAGCGGAGGCTGGACTTCACGTCCGCGCTGTGGCTGACCGTACACGCCGCCAGCAGCGAGTCCGAGAACTCCAGCGTGAACGCGCCGTGTTCGTCGACGCCCTCGAACTCTCCTTGGGCCGCGGTCGCCGTCGCCTGCACGGCCCGCGGGTCCTCGTCGAGGACGAACCGCATCGCGTTCAACGGGTAGATGCCGATGTCGTTGAGCGTCGTCCCGCCCGAGAGTTCGGGGTCGAGTCGCCACGAGTCCGGGCCGATGGCGTCCAGAATCGTATCGGACATGTGGCCGACGACGCTGACGACCTCACCGATCGCGCCGCCCTGCACCAGTTCGCGAGCGCGGCGAGCGGTCGGGCCAGTCATGACGCGGTAGGCGACCATCAGCGGAACGTCCGCCGACTCGCAGACGTCGACGATGGCCTCCGCCTCTCCGACGTCCGCGGCGAGCGGCTTCTCGCAGAGGACGGCCTTCCCGTGCTCCGCCGCGGCCTCGACGTGCTCGTAGTGGAGCGCGTTCGGGGTGCAGACGTACACCGCGTCGTACTCCTCGACGGCCTCGCCGTCGGCGTACTCCTCGTAGCTGAGCGTCGCTTCCACCGACTCGACGTCGTCGGCGACGTCCTCTGCTTTCTCGGGCGACCCGGTGACGAGCACCGTCGTCTCCGCGTACTTCGCGTCCTCGACGGACGGGATGGCTTGCTCGCGCGTCCACCACCCCAGTCCGACCATCGCGAATCGAACCGGCTCCGCGTCCGTCTCCGCTTCCCAGTCGCGCTCGGTCAGTCCGCCAACGTCGATCTCGGTCATATTTAATCAGACGACGGTCGGCGGGACGAAAGTGTTTGTCCCCGGTTAGCAGGACGGGACTGTCTAGACGACCCCGTGTCTCCCGAAAGGGCGACTCCGGCACTCTCGAACGTCCCGTCAGTAGCCGGACGACCCACGGTGGGCGAGATTGGATGTCCCCGATCGAACCCGCCGTGGTGACCGAATCTCGCCCGGACAGTCACTTTTTACCACCTCGCCCGAGACGTGAGGCCATGACGTTCCTTCACGTCTGCCTCAACGTTGCCGACGCCGACGAGTCCATCGCGTTCTACGAACAGTTCGGGTTCGAGGAGTCGTGGTCGTTCACGACCGAGGACGGCCGAACGGTGAATCGCTACGTCGCCGACGACGACGGCGTCGAACTCCAGTTATCCGAAACGGAAGGCGAGACAGACTTCGATGCCGGGACCGCGTGGGACCACCTCGCGGTCGGCGTCGACGACGTCGACGCGACGTTCGACGAGATAGACCACTTCGGCGTCGTGCAGGAACCCGCCGACAACGACCCCGCGGGCGCGAGAACGGCGTTCGTCGAGGACCCCGACGGCCACGTCGTCGAACTCGTCGCGCCGCTAGAGGACTGAGTCGGAGAGAATCGTGATACAACGGAGTGAGACGCGGCGACGCTCTCTAGCCGTCCAATCGCTCGCGGAGCATCCCGTTGACCGCACCGGGGTCTGCGCTCCCGCCGGTCTTCTGCATGACTTGGCCGACGAGGAAGTTGATCGCGCCGCCGTCGCCGCCGCGGTAGTCGTCGACGGCGTCGGGGTTCTCCTCGATCGCTTCGGCGACCGCGGTCTCGACTTCGTCGTCCCCGGCCTTTTCGAGTCCCTCTTCCTCGATGATCGCGTCGGGCGCGTCGCCGTCGTCGAGCATCCGGCGGAGGACGACCTCCTCTGCGTTCTTGACCGTGATGTCGCCCGCGTCGACGAGTTCGACGAGGCGCTTGAACTCGCCCAGTCGACTCTCGATGTCCTCGACGGTCATGTCGCGGTAGTTGAGTTCGCCGAGCAGGTTGTCGGCGACCCACGTCGCCGCGAGGTCCGGGTCGTACTCCTCTGCGATCTCCTCGTAGAAGTCCGCGACGGCCTTCGTGGACGTGAGTTTCGAGGCGGACTCCTCGTCTAGCCCGTACTCCTCGCGGAACCGCTCGCGGCGGGCGTCGGGGAGTTCCGGGATGGCGATCGTCTCCTTCCAGTCAGAGACTTGGAGCGGCGGCAGGTCGGCCTCGCGGAAGTAGCGGTAGTCCTTCTCCTCTTCTTTCGACCGCATCGAGACGGTGATCCCGCGCGACTCGTCCCAGTGGCGCGTCTCCTGCTCGACGGCGCGACCGCGCTGGATGGCGTTCTTCTGTCGCGTGACCTCGTAGGCCAGCGCCTTCTCCGCCCCCTTGTGACTGGAGATGTTCTTTACTTCCGTCCTGTTGGCCGATTCGAGCGTCTCGATCTCGATGCTGCCGTCCTCGGCCACCTCGTCGGCCGGGACCATCGAGATGTTGGCGTCGATGCGGAGCGACCCGTCGCGGGTCGCGTCGAAGACGGCGAGGTATTCGAGGACTTCCTCCAACTTGGCGAGGAATCGCCGGACTTCCGAGGGACTGCGGAAGTCGGGTTCGGTGACGATCTCCATCAGCGGCGTGCCCGCGCGGTTGTAGTTGACGAGCGTGTAATCGGCGGTGTCGATGCTGCCGCCCTTGTGCTGGAGGCTCCCCGGATCTTCCTCCAGGTGCGCACGCCGGATCGTAATGTCCCGGCGCTTGCCCTCGATCTCGACTTCGACCAACCCGTCCCGGCAGATCGGAGCCTCGTACTGGGTGATCTGGAAGTTCTTGGGCAGGTCGGGGTAGTAGTAGTTCTTCCGGTTGAACCCGGTCTCCGACGGTATCTCGGCGTTGATGGCCTTCCCGATCTTGACGGCGGCTTCGACGGCACCTTCGTTGAGGACGGGGAGCGCGCCGGGCAGGCCGAGACAGACCGGGCACGTACGTGTGTTGGGTTCTTCGTCCTCGGCGGCGTCGGTCGAACAGCCACAGAAGATCTTCGTGTCCGTTTCGAGCTGGACGTGAACCTCCAGCCCGATCACGGAGGCGAGTTCGCGTTGTTCGATCGCCTGAGCAGTCATTGCGCGGGATTTGGTGTCGGACGGCTAAAGACTAACGGGACTGTTCTGAGATTTTCTTGAGGGATGGTTTATTGATGTGTGATGGATCGGTGTCGGATGACAGACTGACAATGGATAGTGAGGTGATGACGAGCAAACAGACGGCGACAACACCTCGAAAGCCCCCACAGTCTCGACTCCTCTGACTCGCTGCGCTCCTCACTCGCTCCGCTCGTTGCGGTGCTTACTTCGTCGGAGTCGTCGAGACTGTGGCCCCTTTCAGTCCCGCCCGCGGTGTTCTCTCGGTCATCGTCAGCGGCGGCCGAGTGATCGTCGCAACCGGTGGTCGGACGAATGATTCGCTACCGCTCTCAGAGGAAGTAACAGAAGTGTTCAGACCGGTCGACGTAACAGATCACGAACCATTCAAAATCAACGTGCTGAATACAGAGCGCTGGCCGTGTTTAGACGCTAGTAATATTGCCTAAGAACCGGAATTTCTAGGGATTGAAGCGAGCACAGTCGAGTGTGCACTCCAAACTGGCTCGCTTCACCGAACGATGTGTCCAATTGTCTCAAAAAAGCTGTCGGGTGCGACTCTCAGCCACCTCTCAAAAAAGAAAAAGGTGGCTACGCTGATTGGGTGATCGTTGCAATTCACGGACTCCGCGAGTATCTCGACCTTCCGAACCGTCGACTCCTTGATATCCTCCGCGAAATGCCTGATATCGTGGGGAAGCTCGGGTTGTCAGTCGAGGAATTACCGGACTTCACCACGGTCTGTGCCCGGAAGCAGGCGCTGAAGATGCGGGTCTGGCGAGTGCTGTTGCGGCTGTCGGTGTATCTGTTTGACACTGGAGAGATTCAGGCCATCGACTCCACCAGCATCGCTCATCGCTCGTCTAGCCACAACTACGCGAAGCGTGTCAAAGGCACGTTTGAGTCGGTGAAAACCACACTTCTCGTGGATTGCTCGACGAGAGCAATCCTCGACGTTCACTGCTCAATGAACCTCCCACACGACACACAAATTGCGTGGCAAGTCCTCACGAGAAATCTCGATCGCTTGGGAACTGTGGTTGCCGACAAAGGCTTTGACTGGGACAAACTTCGCCATATGCGCGGGATGAAGGCGTCAGACCAGTGATCAAGCATCGAGAATTCTACTCACTTGATGCCGCTCACAATGCTCGGATTGATGATAAAACGTACCATCGACGGTCTATCGTCGAATCAATATTTTTTGCGCTTCGCAAGCGATTCGGCTCGACAGTTAAAGCCAGAACGTGGTTCGGGCAGTTCCGAGAGATTGTCCTAAAGGCCGCTGTCAGAAACATTGAGCAGTCACTCACCGCCTGAGCCATGCGATTTCGAGCGTCTAAACAAGGCCCAGAGCGCTTATTCAGTAAATCAGTGGCCCAGTCCGAGACTTGCGGTAGCGTTTGGTACAGAGAATACGTGTCTCAAATTCTGGAATCACCGACTGGCGAGACGGGGGGAGATTGGGCCGCATTCATTAGCGGTGTATCAGTCCTAGTATCCGACTTCGAACGTCATCAGCGGAGTCGTACGTTTGGTTTTCAGTCGGTGCAAGCACTTCTTCGAGGGACTTCGTCCCGCCCTGAGTTTCGATCTCAGAGTCACCATGGGCCTCAACTAATTTATCCGTCGTGGTTGGATAATCATGGGTTTCGAGTCCTTCATCAAGCTCACCAAGCCGCCCATCAGGATCGCCGGGCATCGCTCGGTCTTCCTTGTCGCGGTCACGCACTTCCTCTCTCTTTCGCTCAGGCTGACGTCGTTCTTTGACATCCGTGTTCTCGTCTCGGCCCTGTTTGTCATCTGGCATCACATTCAGTAGGCGACCGATTCAGATAACGGTGTGGTCGCTCATCGGTGTAGCCACCTCTAGGACAGATTAGAATCATCTTGGCAGTACTCTGTTGAGCTTATTCTCACAGCCAATCCACACCCCGTCTGTGAGGTGAACAGAATGTACCAATAGTGCTGACTACAACCTCTCAACGCAGTAGGCCCATTCTGACAGAAACACGGGAACTCAGGTGGGCACTGCTGAATAGAGTGCGCGTATCGGTTACAAGGTGAACGAGGCCTGTTCAGTATAGATGATCTTTGAGACGGCGCTGGCACGCTTTCTGTCGTCCTCTGGTTCTCTTCGGGCTGGCGGGGAAAGCGTCCATCGACTGTATGCGTAACACAGGCACTTTCCCCGACTTTGTCCGAAACCCACCATGCAGGTGGGAAGGGCACACAGTGGTAGGTAGTTGGGACACTAGTACCAGTGTGCCAGCTATGACTTCTCACCCCCCCCTCTTCAGCGTTGTGTGATTAAGAGAGTAACATCTTGAAATGGTCATTTAGAACGTCCCAAGCGGCCTCAAACGAGATTATTGTTTTGTCACATATAGAATCACAATTAGAGAACCCCCGGTTCCCCCCCCAAAGCAGTTCGAAGATCGTTAGAAGTGTTCTAAACACCAATCACAGATTGGGTCGAAGAAGCAAGCAAAGCCTATACGCGTGTGAATGTGAGTTAGAGAGTGACGTCGGATTCCAGAAGAGGTAGTTGGGACCTATGGATGGCAACGATATACAAGAAGAAGCGATCGAAATACTCCAGCAACTCGGGTTGAAAGAGTACGAGGCAAAGTGTTTCGTGGGACTCTCACGACTGTCGAGTGGTACGGCTAAGGATCTCAGTGAGATCACGGACGTACCACGAACGCGAGTGTACGACGCAATTCGAGTCTTAGAGGCACAGGGATTGGTGGAAGTCCAACATTCGAGCCCACAACGATTTCGAGCGGTTCCGCTCGAAGAAGCCACTGAAACACTTCGAGATCATTTTGATTCCCGAATAGGGGCTCTCAATGAGGCCATTCGGTCGCTTGATCAGGCCCAGATCAACGAGGATTCGATGATTCACGAGGTCTGGGGGCTCTCTGGGAACAAGGCAATTGCAAATCGAACCGAGCAACTCATCAATGAGGCCGACGAGGAGGTTGTACTCGTCGTCGGAGACGAACAGTTCCTCACCGAAGAGTTGGTGAATCATCTGAACGGGCTCTCCAAGGATGTAACTGTGGTTATTGGCGCACCAACGGATTCCATCCAGGAACAGATTCGAGATGTGATTCCAAGCGCGAAAGTGTTTACGTCAGGATTAGAGTGGTTACACAACGAAGTCGAGCCGCCACAAGACACGTCGATTGGGCGACTCATGCTCATCGATCGAGGGACGATTTTGGTGAGTTCGTTCGAACCAACGAATGGCACCGAACGAGCGATCTTCGGGCGGGGATTCGAAAACGGCCTCGTCGTCATTGCACGCCGACTCATGGCAACTGGGCTCCTGTCCACTGAAGACCCCGGAAAATCATAGGTGATTCAGCTCACTGCGATATCGACTTGAGTTCTGGCTTTCTCGGTCACTCTCCCCCGACGACCCAAATAGAGCAGGGTGACGACCTGTTGAAGCCCTCAGAAATCGACAGGAGCCGCGTGCGGAATACAACCTCTGTAGTTCTGTAGTCAGCACGCCAGCTCTGGCAACCTGCAGAGAGTACCCGGACCGAATATCTGGATTCTTTTGCGAATCCCGATCACTCCAGCGACTGCGTCTCGGCCGTGAACTCGTTTTCCACGTCGCCGGTGTTTCGGGTGTCGGCGGGTTCGAAGAGGAGCATTTTGACGTCGCCTTCGGCGACGGGTCGGTGTTCGACGCCGCGGGGGACGACGACGAGTTCGTTCTCGGAGAGGGTCACGGACTCGTCGCCCCGGAAGTCGATCCGGAGGGTTCCGTCGACGACGAAGAACAGTTCGTCGGCGTCGTCGTGTTTGTGCCACGTGAAGGCCCCCTCGGCTTTGGCGAGTTTGACGGCCTGCCCGTTCAGTTCGGCGGCGAGGCGGGGGGACCACGGTTCGTCGAACGAGTCGAAGGCGTCGGCGATTGAGACCTTCTCCGGTGGGTTCATAGGGGCGCTACGAGTGCCGACGGAAAAGCTACGCCCACCTCGGAAATCCTCGCCGGGAGGCACGCACTAAGAGTTGTGGCGACCGAACGGAGAGGTATGGCTGACACCATGCGAGCGGTCGAAGTCAGTGAACAGGGCGGGGAGTACGAAGTGGTCGAGCGTGAGGTTCCCGATCCTGCGGCCGACGAGGTCCGTGTCGAAGTCGAGGCCTGCGGGGTCTGCCACAGCGACATGTTCACGCAACAGGGGTACCCCGGTATCGAGTACCCCCGGATTCCGGGCCACGAGGTCGTCGGCATCGTCGACGCCGTCGGCGAAGACGTCGACCTGTGGAGCGAGGGCGACCGCGTCGGCGTCGGCTGGCACGGCGGCCACTGTTTCACTTGCGAAGCCTGCCGCCGCGGGGAGTTCCAGCAGTGCGAGAACGCCGAGATCACGGGCATCACACACGACGGCGGCTACGCCGAGTACATGGTCTCGCCCGCGGAGGCCGTCGCCGCAGTCCCGGACGAACTCGACTCCGCCGACGCTGCGCCGCTACTCTGTGCGGGTATCACGACCTACAACGCGCTGCGAAACACGGACGCCCGACCGGGCGACCTCGTGGCCGTACAGGGCGTCGGCGGACTCGGCCACCTCGGGGTTCAGTACGCCCACGAAGCCGGCTTCGAGACGGTCGCCATCTCCCGCGGAACCGACAAGCGCGAACTCGCCGAAGAACTCGGCGCGGACCACTTCGTCGACGCCGAGGCCGACGACCCGGCGGAGAAACTGAACGAGTTGGGCGGTGCGAAGGTCGTCCTCGCCACCGCGCCGAACGCGGACGCGATCGAGTCCGTGGTCGGCGGACTCGGAACCGACGGCCGCGTCGTCATCGTCGGCGTCCCCGGCGAGCCGATCTCCGTCGGAGCCGCGGAACTCGTCGGCAGCCGCGGCGGCGTCGTCGGATGGGCGTCCGGTCACGCCCGCGACTCACAGGACACGCTCGAATTCAGCGCGCTCCGGGACATCACGCCCGAAGTCGAGACCTACGACTTAGAAGCGGTCGACGAGGCCCACGAACGGATGCTGAGCGGCGACGTCCGGTTCCGGGCCGTCCTCGAACCCTGAGCACGAGCGATCCGACGGCGTCCACTTCTTTCGCGTGAGAGACGGTCGATCACCGAGCTTCTGACGGCTTCCCGACCAATCCGTGATCAGTACTTAACGTCTGACACAGATTTATAACGTCAGCGCCGCGGTGTAATCACATGAGCAACAGGGTGGAGGAGCTAGAGTCGAAGGTCTCCGAGCTTCAAGCCGCAGTCGACGGACTCACCGAGGAACTGGTCGAGACGAAAGAGCGACTCCGACACATCGAGTCGGCGTCCGACCTCGACATCGACGCACCGTCGCGGGGCCGTCGCCGCCGAGCGGCGTCGGGCGACGAAACGCCCGACTCGGATGACGACGAGGTTAAAGCCGACGAGTCCGAGGAAACGAACGAGAGCGAGGAGTCGTCGTCGAACGACATCATCGTCGCGTAGAAAAGCGGCTTCCGCCTCTGCGAGCAACCCATGCACATCAAAGAGCTCGTCCTTGATAATTTCAAGAGTTTCGGGCGTAAAACCCGAATTCCGTTTTACGAGGACTTCACAGTCGTTACCGGGCCGAACGGCTCCGGGAAGAGTAACATCATCGACGGCGTTCTGTTCGCGCTCGGACTGGCGCGAACGCGAGGGATCCGCGCCGAGAAGCTAACCGACCTGATCTACAATCCCGGTCACGTCGACGACGAAGCGGCGTCCGGTGGCGGGACGAAAGAGGCGTCCGTCACGGTCGTCCTCGACAACAGCGACGGCACGCTCGACCGAACGCAGGTCGTCAACGCCGCCGGAACTGACAGCGTCGACGGCGTCGACGAGATCACGATCAAGCGCCGCGTAAAGCAGACTGCGGACAACTACTACTCCTACTACTACCTGAACGGTCGCTCGGTGAACCTCTCCGACATCCAGGACCTACTGGCGCAAGCGGGCGTCACGCCGGAGGGCTACAACGTCGTCATGCAGGGCGACGTCACCGAGATCATCAACATGACGCCCTACCAGCGACGGGGAATCATCGACGAGATCGCGGGCGTCGCCGAGTTCGACGACAAGAAGGAGGCCGCCTTCGGCGAACTCGACACCGTCGAGGAACGGATCGGTGAAGCCGACCTCCGTATCGAGGAGAAACAGGAGCGTCAGAACCAACTCGAAGACGAGCGAGAGACGGCGCTTGAGTACAAGTCGCTCCGCGAGGAGAGAGAGGAGTACGAGGGTTACCTCAAAGCCGCCGAACTCGAAGGCAAGCGCTCCGACCTCGATCGCACGCAAACGAAGATCGGTTCGAAAGAGACCGACCTCGAAGACCTCCAGTCGGCTCTAGACGAGAAGCAGGGTCGCGTGACTCGACTTCAGGACGAACTAGACGAACTGAACCGCGAGGTCGAACGGAAAGGCGAGGACGAACAACTCCGGATCAAAAGCGAAATCGAGAGCGTCAAAGGCGACATCGCCCGACTCGAGGGCAAGATCGAGACCGCCGAAGAGCGGATCGACACCGCCGAATCCGAGCGCCGAGGCGCGTTCGTCGAGATCGACCGCAAGCAAGAGCAGGTCGACGAGTTCGCCGACGAGATCCGTTCGGTGAAGATCGAGAAGGCGTCGATCAAGCGCGACATCAACCGGAAAGAGTCGGAACTCGACGACGTTCAGACCGAAATCGAGAGCGTCGACACGGAGTTCGACGACCTCAAAGCCGACCTCGCCGAGCGCAAGTCGGCGTTGGAGGAGTTGAAGACGGGTAAGAACGACCTCCAGCGTGAGAAAGACCGCCTGCTCGACGACGCGCGACGGCGCTCGAACGAGGTGAACGACGCGCGTGAATCCATCGGTGAAGCCAAGGAGGCGGTTCCGGAGTTGGAGAAACAGATCTCGAACCTCCACGGTGAACTCGACAAAGCCGAGAAGAACAAGAGCCGCATCCAGTCGGTCGTCAACGACCTGCGCGACGAGCGTCGGGAGTTGAAAGACGATCTGAAGGAAGTCGAGACGAAGATCCGTCGCAAGCAGTCCGAGTACGCCGAACTCGAAGCGAACGCGGGTGAGAGCGGCGACAACTCGTGGCCGCGCTCGGTCACGACGATCCTCAACGCCGGCATGGACGGCGTCCACGGGGCCGTCGGACAACTCGCGAGCGTCCCCGGTCAGTACGCCGAAGCCTGCGAGACGGCGGCGGGCGGCCGACTGGCGAACGTCGTCGTCAGCGACGACGGCGTCGGGTCGTCCTGCATCGACTATCTCAAACGGAGGAACGCCGGTCGGGCCACCTTCCTACCGATCCCGAAGATGGACAACCGCGGCCTGCCGCGCAAGCCCTCCCACCCCGGCGTCGTCGACTTCGCGCGCAACCTCGTCGACTACGACGCCCAGTACGAGTCGATCTTCTCGTACGTCCTCGGATCGACGCTCGTCGTCGAGGACATGTCCACCGCCCGCGACCTGATGGGCGACTTCCGGATGGTGACCCTCGACGGCAGCCTCGTCGAACGCAGCGGGGCGATGACCGGCGGGAGCGGCGGCGGGTCACGCTACTCCTTCTCGAAGTCCGGGAAGGGTCGGATCGAACGCATCGCCGAGGAACTCTCGTCGCTCGAAGACGAACGGCAGGCGCTCGACGCTTCGGTCCGTGAAGTCGAGTCCAAACTCGACGACGCACGCGACAGGCAGTCAGACGCCAGCGACAAGGTCCGAGCGATTCAGAGTGATCTCGAAGACGCCAAAGAAGACCGCGAGGCGGTCGACGAGCGCGTCGAAGCGCTCGAAGCGAAACTCGACGAGTTGCAGGGAGAGCGCGAGGAGGTCGACGAGGAGATGCAGGCGTTGGACGCCGACATCACCGAGAAGACCGAGGCCATCGAGCGCGTCGAATCCGACATCGACGACCTCGAGTCCGAACTCGCCGACTCGAAGATTCCGGAACTGACGAGCCAGGCAGACGAGATCAGAAACGAGATCGGGACGCTCGAAGACCGGATGGACGAACTCGACGGTCGCTCGAACGAACTCCAGTTAGAGAGACAGTACGCCGAGGAGGCCGTCGAAGACCTCCACGACACCGTCGAGTCCGCACAGAACCGCAAGGCGGCAGCCGAAGAGAAGATCGAAGAGTACGAGGCCGTCATCGCCGACAAAGAGGAACTCTTAGAGGAGAAACACGAGGCCGTCTCCGAACTCGAAGAGGAACTCGCCGAACTCAAAGCGGAGCGCGGGGAGTTGCAAGCTGAACTTCGCGAGGCCAAGGACGCCCGCGACGAGCGCAAGGACGCGGTCTCGCGGATGGAATCGCAACTCGACGGTCTCCGAAGCTCCGCCGAGCGACTGGAGTGGGAGATCGACGAACTCGAATCCGAGGTCGGCGACTACGACCCCGACGACATCCCGTCGCACGGCGAAGTCGAGGCGACCATCGAGGAGTTGACGACGAAGATGGAGGCGCTCGAACCGGTGAACATGCTCGCGATCGACGAATACGACGCCGTCAGTGAGGACCTCGCCGACTTGCAGGAAGGCCGTGACGTGCTCGTCGAAGAGCGCGACGGCATTCGCGAGCGGATCGAACGGTACGAGTCACAGAAGAAAGAGACGTTCATGGGGGCGTTCGACGCCATCAACGAACACTTCCAGGACATCTTCGCGCGGCTATCCGCCGGGTCGGGTGAACTCCTCTTAGAGAACCCGGAAGACCCGTTCGAGGACGGTCTGACGATGAAAGCGCAACCGGCCGACAAGCCCGTCCAACGACTGAACGCCATGAGCGGCGGCGAGAAGTCGCTGACCGCGCTCGCGTTCATCTTCGCCATCCAGCGACACAACCCCGCGCCGTTCTACGCGCTGGACGAGGTCGACGCCTTCCTCGACGCCCGGAACGCCGAGCGCGTCGGCGAGATGGTCGACGACCTCGCGGGCGACGCCCAGTTCGTCGTCGTCTCGCACCGTTCGGCCCTGCTCGAACGCTCCGAGCGCGTCATCGGCGTCACCATGCAGGGGGACAACGTGAGCGCCGTCACCGGGATTCAACTGGGTGACAACGAGGAACCCGCGGAGGTGAGTGCGGATGACTGACGGTTCGGCTGGGTTGGTCCCGCCGGTCGACGAGAGTGAAGCGAGCGGGATCGACGAGGAGGCAGTCGTCGACGCCGAGGTCGGAAGCGATTCCGACGAGGTCGAACCGGTCGAACTGCTCGTGCAGTTGGCCGAGGAGGGCGAGATCGAACCGTGGGACATCGACATCGTCGACGTCACAGACGCGTTCCTCTCTCGCCTCGACGCGACGGACCTCAGAACGTCGGGCCGGGCGCTGTTCTACGCGAGCGTCCTCCTCCGAATGAAGAGCGACGCGCTGCTGGCCGAAGACGAGGAAGACCCGGCCGACGAACTCGAACCGTGGGAACTCGCGTTGGAGGGCGGCGGCGAGATGGAAGACGACGGCGGCGCTCCGGGTTTCGACCCGGTAGACGCGTTGGAAGCCGAGATGGACCGCCGACTCGAACGCAAACGCGTCCGCGGGTCACCCGAGACGCTCGACGAACTCGTCCACGAACTCCGCGAGGCAGAGCGCGGGTCGTGGTGGAAGGAGTCGCGCCAGTACGACACCAGCGATTCGCCGCGTGGCTTCCGCCGCGGAACGCAGACGCTCGACTACCACGCCGCGGGCGACCTCCGACGCGACGAGGAACCGACCGAGTCGGACGTGACGGGAACGGCACACACAGAAGACATCGAGGCGAGCATCGAATCCGTCGAGGCGGCGGTCCGAGAACAGTACGACACGGGACGCGACGAGGTGCTGTTCGCCGAAATTCGGGAGGTCGGTGGTCGTCCCGTTCAGACGTATCTCGCGCTCCTCTTTCTCGCACACCGCGGAACGGTCACACTCCAGCAAGACGACCTGTTCGGCGACCTCTGGATACAGGAATCGCCGACCGCTGCGGTCCCCGACGAGGTCGACGAAGCGATCGCGGACTGATAGACTTTC
The DNA here is from genome assembly GCA_963715525.1 of Haloferacaceae archaeon. Classification (GTDB taxonomy): domain Archaea; phylum Halobacteriota; class Halobacteria; order Halobacteriales; family Haloferacaceae; genus MFD01721-c6. Next base: position 1,423,546 of record OY970248.1, on the reverse strand, counting down.
GAGACTGATCGGACTTCGTCTTCGCTCGACTGTTCGGTTCCATCCGACTGCGATCGCTCGTCGTGTCGGTTCGCTTCTCCGTTTCGTTCGCTTTCTCGCTCCGCTCACGTGGACCGTCCTCGTTCGCGTCGAACTGCTAGCTGCTTGGCTCTCAACGGTGGTTACGAAGAGTCCGGTCCGACGGGGAGCCACCCGGTTCGAATGTCGTCGTCGCGGAGCGTCCATCGCTGTTGAGGACCGGACGACGACCGACGCGTCTCGATGACGATGTCGAACAGCGGCACGAGCGCCTCACGAAGCGACGGTTCGGTCGTCGACGAGAGATGGAAATGGACCAGCCCGTGAGCGGCCTTGACTCGGCCGATTACGGCGTGAAGAAAGCGGACGAGGCGAGCGTGTTCGACTCTGTCGGCGAACGAATCGAGCGAGTCGAAGCAGACGCGGATCTCGTTTGGATTCGACCCGGCGGCTTCGAACCGCGAAATGTGTACCTGTATGTGCCACGCGAGCGTCGCCAGTCCCGCATCCGGAGCGACGCGGCTGAACCAGACCGCGTGGTCTCGGTCGGCGGACGTGCCCGGTCCGGCCGGTTCGATGGGGCCGGTCGGCGTCGAGTGGTGGGCGTCGTCGAGGCAGTGAGCGGCGGCATACGTCGATCGTGTGTCGTCGCCGGGAACTTCGACCAATCCGAACCAGTCGGGATCTCGGTCCTGCTGGCCGTGACTGCCTGTCCGACATCCGTCGGTGACGACGAACAACCGTCGACGTCGCTCGCGGTCGTCACCGAGTAAACGCTCACAAACGGCCACCGACGACGACCCAAGCAGTAAGACGCTCGCCCCCCGCCGCTTGAGTTCTCGAAGGCGTCGTTCGAGCGCCACAACGTCCCCCTCCATCGGAGTTACTTATTCGGCAGCCTATATAGAACTTCGGAGCATCGAATCGGAAACGAGCCCGATAACGGGCGTTCTCGGGATAGATACGGCCGATCGTTACTCGGATCGAAATGAACGAGAACGGATCTTGGAATCGGTCGTCAGGAAGGCGAGTCCGCCGTTCCGATCGTGACCGCGATCAGTCGTCGAGATACGAACCGACCAGCGGGTCGACCCGACGGCGTGTCTCGTCCGGAATCGAGTCAGTCGGCGTGTTGACGGTCCCTTCGAGCGAGTGCTGGCAGTTGCAGTCGTGGTCTTCGGGGAGCGTCTCGACGGCGCGTTCGACCGTTCGCTTGATCGCATCTTCGTTGTGTGCGGCGTTCTCCAGTACCTCGCCCAGCGTCACCTGACTGTCCTCCTTCCAGACGTCGTAGTCGGTCACGCCCGCAATGGTCGCATAGCACATCTCGGCTTCCCGAGCGAGCTTCGCTTCCGGGATGGCGGTCATGCCGACGACGTCCCACCCCTGCGAGCGGTAGAACTCGCTCTCGGCGCGCGTCGAGAACTGCGGTCCCTCGATGCAGACGTAGGTACCGCCCTCGTGAACGTCGGCGTCGGTGGCTTCGCGTGCGGATTCGGAGAGGTGTGAGACCAAGTCAGGACAGTACGGATCGGCGAAGGGCTGGTGGACGACGATGCCGTCCCCGTAGAACGTCAGATCGCGGAGTTTGGTGCGATCGAAAATCTGGTCGGGTGCGACGAGCGTCCGCGGAGGGAGGTCTTCGCGGAGACTCCCGACGGCGTTGCTGGCGATGACGTGGTCGACGCCGACCTGCTTGAACGCGTAGATGTTTGCCCGGTACGGCAGGTTCGTCGGCGAGTGCTGGTGGTCCGGGCCGTGTCGGGGGAGGAACGCGACTTCGCGGCCCGTGTCGCCGAACTCGCCGATGGTGACGGGGGCGCTCGGCTCGCCGTACGGCGTGTCGATCTCCTCTTCTCGCGTGTTCGAGAGCGGGAGCGCCTCGTAGATCCCGCTACCGCCGATGAATCCGATCGTCATGTGTCCTTCAGTCGCGCAGCACTGCCCTAAAAGATACGCTTCGCCAGCGAGCGTGCCGGAGGGCTTGCCTACGACTATGCGCATGGTTATCAATTTTCGGGAGCGTTCAAGTAGTTGTATCGTGTCGAAAGGTGCAGTGACAACAGACGCACGCTCCTCCGTAGACGGGGTCACCGACGGTGATCTCGTCAGACCGATGCTTCGGCTGGCGTGGCCGATGGTGGTCATCCAGATGTTACAGGTCGCGTACAATCTCGCCGATACGTTCTGGCTCGGCCGCTATTCGGCCACCGCCGTCGGCGCGATGAGCCTCGCGTTCCCCATCATCTTCTTTCTCATCTCGATCGGTGGGGGCTTTACCGCCGCGGGCAGCATTCTCGTCGCACAGTACAAGGGCGCTGGCGGCGACGACTCTGCCGGTCTCATCGCCGGACAGACGATCGGGTTCGTCACACTGACCGCTATCGTCCTCGGTGCAGTGGGCTTCCTCGTGACGGGACCGATGCTCGGGCTCCTCCCGGCCGATCCTGCGACGAAGGCGAAACTCGTCCCGATGGCGGGGTCGTACATGCGCGTGTTCTTCCTCGGCGTCCCCGCGCTGTTCGGCTTCTTCGTGTTCACCTCGTTGATGCGCGGTTACGGCAACACGCGCGTTCCGCTCCGTGTGATGTTGGTGAGCGTCACCCTCAACGTCGTCCTCGACCCGGTGCTCATCTTCGGGTGGGGACCGTTCCACGCGTACCACATACAGGGTGCGGCGATCGCGACGGTGTTCTCGCGGATCGTCGCGGCCGCCATCGGGATGTACATCCTCTTCGGGACCGACGCGGGCCCTGCGGTCCGATTCGGGCACCTCCGCCTGCGGGTGCGACACGTCCGCGACATCGTCCGTCTCGGCGTTCCGAGCGCGCTCGAACAGTCGTCGAGTTCGCTGGCGATGATCGTCCTGACGGGGATGGTCTCGACGTTCCCACCCGCGGTCGTCGCGGCGTACGGACTCGGCAACCGGCTCATCTCGCTCGTGTTCCTCCCGGCGATGGGTCTCGGGCAGTCGATCAACACGGTCGTCGGCCAGAACCTCGGGGCCGGAAAGCCCGACCGCGCCGAGCGTGGCGTGTGGCTGGCGGCGAAGATCGTCGTCGCCGTGATGGCGCTCGTCGCCGTCGTCGTCTACCTCGTCCCCGGTCCATTCGTGCGGGTGTTCCTCCCGGCGGACAGCGCGACGGCGGTGGCGACGATCGGCCACGCGAGCAACTACCTCCGCGTCACGGCGGTCATGTTCGCGTTCACGGGGTTGCTCCAGATCATCCTCGGTGGGTTCCGCGGGGCGGGTAACACCAAGACCTCGATGACGTTCTCGCTGATCACGCTCTGGGCCGTCCGCGTCCCCGCGACCTACTACCTCGCGTTCGTGGCCCACATGGGGCCGATCGGCCTGTGGATCGCAGTCGCGCTCGGCGACATCGTCGGCGCGATCGCCGCCACCGCGTGGTTCACCCGCGGAACGTGGAAGCGCTCGATCGTCGAGACGGGGGGTCGCGATCCGGTGGTCGGGACGGGCGACGAGGTCGCGTGTGTCGCCGAACCGAGTGACGACTAGATCTACGAAGCGGCAGTGCGGAACGAGCCGTTTTATCGGGTCGTGACGTACCGCCGCGGAGGTGTGGTGATTACGAAGCGGCAGTGGCCGTTCGCGCCTGTTTGGCGCGAACACGTACCGCCGTGGAGGTGTGATGATTACGAAGCGGCAGTGCGGAACGAGCCGTTTTATCGGGTCGTGACGTACCGCCGCGGAGGTCAAGCGACAAACCAACGGACGACGGGTCTCGTTCGGTTCGCTCGAAGGAGTGTTCAGATCGGATCGAGAGCAACCGCGATAGCGACCGGAACTATCTCGAAAGCCCCCGTGGTCTCGGCGAAGGCGGCCGAAGTAAAGATCGGAACGACCGAGTGGAACGAGGGAATGAGGACCGTCCTCAAAAATCGGAGATTTTAGAACACGAACCCCGACCGGAGGAGTGCGATCAGGATCGTCAACAGAGGGATGCTGACGAGCGTCGTCGTCATCACGACGGTACTGACGTACTCGGCGACCGAGACGCCGCCGACGTCGCCGCCGCCGAATTCAAGCACGAGGATCAGCGGCGTCACGGCCGCGGGCATCGCACATTCGAGGACGAACACGCGAGCCACGTCGCCGTTGCCGAAGCCGACGAGGAGTGCGACGCCGACGGCGACGACGGGGGCGACGATCATCTTGAGGACGTTCGCCGTCCCGGCCTGCGAGAGTACCGCGCCGTAGTCGGTACGCGCGAGTTGGATGCCCAAGATGATGAGCATGAGCGGGATCGCTGCGTCGCCGAGAAGGCCGATCGTCGACATGACGGTCGAATTCGAATTGGGGACCAGCCCCAATGCTCGAACGGCGAAGGCGGCGATGACGGCGTACACCAGCGGGATGCGGAGTACGTGACGCAGACCGGTCAGCGGCGACGTACCGCCGCTACGCGAGGCGACGAAGACGCCGAGCGTATAGACGAGCACGCTCTGGGCGGCGAGGTAGACGACGGCCGTCCCGCGTCCGATATCGCCGAACGCAAACGTCGAAATCGGGATACCGTAGTTCCCGCTGTTCGGGAACGCGCTCACGAGGACGAACGCGCTCAGCAAGGGTTCGTCCTCGCCGAGTACCCGTCCGAGCACTTCGGCGACGACGATCATCGCGAGGAGGTAGAGTACGACGCCTGCCCCGACCCGGAGTAACGTCGCAGTGTCGAACGTCGAGACGACGAGGCTGTGGAAGATGAGCGCCGGAACGAACACGTAGACGACGACGGTGTTCAGCGGATCGGCGTCGATGTCCTTGACGCGACCGATAACGAACCCGATACCCGAGACGGCGACGATCGGGAGGATCGCCGTCGCGAAGATTCCAAGCAGTGAACTCATTGCGTCCGTGAAACGAGTTTCGCGTCGCTAACGCGCTCGGTGCGGTCATCGACGGATCGGTCACTACCGATGCAAACGAGCCTCGTTCGATCGTTCCCGATCACGTTACGCGTCCACGTCCGCGTCTTCGACGAGCCGCCACGCCTCGCTGTGGCCCGTCGATTCGACGTAGCCCCGGTGCTCCATCTCGCTCATGACTTCGCCGAGTCGACTGGGCTGTGCGATCTCCATCTCGATGCGGTCGACGTCGTGGTACTCGTTCAGGTAGTGGCGGATGTCGGACCGTTCGAAGGTTTCGTCGTCCGCCTTCTCCATGACGCCTGCGATGAGGTCGATCATGTCCTCGATGAAGTTCCACGGGTAGACGACCCACGCCCACTCCTCGAGTCGCTCGCCGACGTAATCGGGTTCGAACTCGCTCGTCTGGAGGAGTTGGAGCGTCGCCGTTCGCACGTCGCCGGGATCGCGCTCTTGAACGTACTCGTAAGCGTGTTTGATCGACCCGCCGGTGTCGGCGATGTCGTCGATTATCAGCACGTCCTTTCCCTGTACCGACCCCTCCGGCATCGGATACCGGACTTCGGGTTCGCCCGACTTCTGGGCAGTCCCGACGTAGTGTTCCATCTTCAGACTCGTCAGATCGTCGAGACCGACGAAGTCACAGATACAGCGGCCCGCGAACCAACCGCCGCGGGCGAGCGCGACGATGACGTCCGGTTCGTAATCCGACGACTTGACCTGATTGCTCACGCCCCGGCACAGATCGTAGATGTAATCCCAGTTCGTGATCGTACATTTGAACTCGTCCGGGAGGTCACCCATAGCTTGTGTTCACCAAGACGAACCGACGGAGTTGCACCGTTTAAGTGGTGTGCCTTAGATTCGTCGTCGGTACCGATAGGTCGACAGTGGCTGACCGTCTCGCTCCGGTGAAATGCTACTCTCGACCGGCTTCACGGCTGATTCGGCGTTTTTCACTCGCGCTCGAATCACGGTCGACGACGACCGTGGCTCTTCGACTCGGTACTGACGACGGCGGGACCGACAACAGTACTCGACGTCGAGGACTCCCGATTTCACGGGTTTGTTTTCGGCGTAGCAATCTTCATAACGGATGCCACCATACGAGTGAAACGATGAGACGGATTTGCACGAATTGGACACTGCTATTTCTCCTTCCGGGGTTCGTCGGCGTGTTCTACCTCACGCTCACGTCCATCACGAGCTTTCCGATCACCACGCAACCGGAACTGATCGGTGAAGAAGGAGTGAGAGAGTTCATGCTCGGATCGCTGGCCTTCACCGCCCTCGGCCGACTCGTCGTGACGGGTCGGACACTTCGATAGCTGTGCGACCGGGGAATCGGTCGTTAGCTCGTCGAATCGGTGGTTCGTCGACATCGTTGACCGACCACGTAGTATCGACTGTTCAGTCAGAATCGGCCGACCAGATGATCGAACTTTCTGCAATAGTGTCTGCGGATACGAGTACTCGACAGAAGATAGAACGAGTGGGTCGTCTGGGGAGCGTTGAATCTCCACCGAGAGCCCCAATTTCCGCTCTTCGAGGCGTACCGTCGTTTTCCTGAGCGAACGGTACGAGCGCTCCACACTGACGTTCACGACAAAGACGCCCGTACCAGTGGGTCGGCACGGACGCGTCGCCGGAATGCCAGATGCCAATGCGGTCGCCTCCGGGCAATGGAGTACTGACCGCAGTGACCGTTTAGTGCAGTTTGGTGGAAAATGCTTCTCCCAAACAGTTTGGTGTCGCACTCGACCCGAAAGTCGATGTCGCCGCAGTCGGGCGATTTTTCGAGTTGGATCTCGAGGTCGCTGGTCGGGGGGTCACGACAGCACTCTTGACAGTCGTGTCGTGACCGATCGACGACGCAGAACCGGAACGAGAGCCTAGGTCTGGCGAATATGACAACCAATCCGGCGCGAAAGTAACGGGTACGGAAGACTCTTTAGGCCCCTCGCCGGTATCCGTAGGTATGGGATTGTTCGACCGATTGCGCGGGCAAGATAATCCGCGCGTCGCCTTTATCGGTATCGACGGGGTTCCGTTCAGCCTCCTCGACGAGCACCGAGACGAGTTCCCGAACTTCGCGAAACTCGCCGAAGAAGGGAGCGCGGGCCCGATCGACAGCATCGTCCCTCCGGAGTCGAGTGCCTGCTGGCCCTCGCTCACGACCGGCGTCAACCCCGGTGAAACCGGCGTGTACGGCTTCCAAGACCGTGAAGTCGGCTCGTACGACACGTACGTCCCGATGGGACGCGACGTACAGGCGACGCGGGTCTGGGACCGCGTCGGCGAGGAGGGACTGAACGCGACGGTGATGAACGTCCCCGTGACGTTCCCGCCACAGCGTAACGTCCAACGGATGGTCTCCGGATTCCTCTCGCCCGGCGTCGACAAGGCCGCCTACCCCGACGAGCTCCGCGACTACCTCTCTTCGATCGACTACCGAATCGACACCAACGCCAAACTCGGTCACAGCGACGACAAGAGCGAGTTCATGGCAGACGCCAACGAGACGCTCGACCGCCGGTTCGAGGCGTTCGAGCACTACATCCAGCAGGACGACTGGGACCTCTTCTTCGGCGTCTTCATGACGACCGACCGCGTCAACCACTTCCTCTTCAAAGACTACGAGCGAGACGGCGAGAACAAGGAACTCTTCATGGAGTTCTACCGCAAACTCGACGGCTACATCGGACGAATCCGCGACATGCTCCCCGAGGACGTCACGCTCGTCGTCGCCTCCGACCACGGCTTCACCTCCGAGGACTACGAGGTCCACCTCAACGCGTGGCTCGAACAGGAGGGGTGGCTCTCCTACGACGACGACGACCACTCGGAACTGGGCGACATCAGCGACGACAGTCGCGCCTACTCCTTCATCCCCGGTCGGTTCTACATCAACCTCGAGGGCCGAGAACCGCGCGGGAGCGTCTCGCAAGACGAGTATGAATCGACCCGTGACGAACTCAAGTCGCTGCTCGAAGGCCTCGAAGGCCCGGACGGTGAGAAGGTCTGCGCTCGCGTCGTCGAGAAAGAGGAAGCGTTCCGCGGCGCACACGACGACATCGCGCCCGACCTCGTCGCCATCCCGAACCACGGCTTCGACCTGAAAGCCGGGTTCAAGGGTCACGGCGAGATCTTCGACGTCGGTCCGCGAAACGGGATGCACAGCTTCGAGAACGCGACGCTGTTCGTCGACGACCCGACGGCCAACATTCAGGACGTCGACCTGTTCGACATCGCGCCGACGATCCTCGATCTGATGGAGATCGACTACCAGCGCACCGAGTTCGACGGCGCAAGCCTCGTCTGAGCGGCGCGTCGCCCGCGTCCGACTGCCGATTTTTTGACCGGCTCACGACCCGACGGAGACTACGGAATCGTCCCGAGGTAGCGGTCCGGATCGTCGTGGAAGCAGTCGCCGACGACGACGGCGTCGGCTCCGGCGTTCAGGATCTCGCGAGTCTGCGATGCGCTCTCGATGCCGCCACCGTAGAGCAGGGTCGTCTCGTTCAACTGCGCCGCCGCCACGGCGACGTCTTCCGGGCCGCCGTAGGTGCCCGAATACTCGACGTAGAAGATCGGGAACCGATAGAACGTCTCGGTCGCGAGTGCCGCCCCGGCGATTTGCTCTGTCGTGTACCGCTCTTCGACGCCGGAGACGGCGGCGGCTTTGGAGTCGCAGTGTTGGATCACGTATCCCTCCGCGATGATCTTGTCGAGGATTCCCGAGACGATTTCACGTCCTTTAGAGGTGATGAGGTCACCGATGATCGGCAGCCCCGACCCGAACAGTTCGTCGGGCTTGTTTCCGAGTTCGGTGAACAGTTCGATCTGTTTCCCGAGGAAGTGTCGATAGTCACCGTTGTAGACCGCGGGGACCGAGAGGTAGTCGGCAGCGTCGATGGTTTCGCGAGTGACCTGATCCGAGCGGTACGGCTCCTGGAACACGGTCAGCGTCGGGAACTGCGTACGGATGTGTCGAATCGCATCGAGCGTGTTCTCGGCGGTGACGCCGTCGGACCCGCCCACCATGATCAGGTCCGTGTCTTCGAGAATCGCCAGATCGTCCGGCAACCGCTTTGCCGGGTCGATCTTCGTGATGTGGTCGATCCCGCTCCAATCGAGATCCATGATAGACCTGTGTAATGTAGTCGCTGTGATAGCCTCACCGATTCGGAGGTGCGCCTCCGCTGTCGACCGTGAACCCCGACGCGAGAGACCGAATCTCGGCTCTCGCTTGTCCTATCTCGGCTCCGCTCGTCCCATCTACTCTCAGCTCACGTCGGGAAGTCGGCGTCCGGGTCGACAACGCGGTCTACCTGCGGCGGGATCTGCCAGTCGGTCGTCAGTTCGAGCAACTGGACGAGCATCCGCGCCGTCGCCCCCCAGACGGTGTAGCCGTCGACGTGGAAGAAGTGGAGTCGGATGTCGCCGTAGTGCGGGTGGTCGCGCCGCTCCGACTCGTAGTTCGTGAGATCGGTCAGGTCGTCGACGGCGAGGACGGCGATCTCGGCGACCTCTCGCTCGTCGGGCGCGTACTCGCGGTCGGGCACGATCGCTACGATGGGCGTGACCGCGTAGTCTGTCGTCGTTCGGATGTCGTCGAGCCGACCGACGATGTCGACTTCCTCGGGTCGAAGACCGATCTCCTCTTTCGACTCACGGCGCGCCGTCGCTTCGAGGCTCCCGTCGCTCGGCTCGCTCCCGCCGCCGGGGAAACTCATCTGTCCGGGATGCTCGCCGAGGTGGTCGGCGCGCTTCGTGAACAACAGATACGGCTTCTCGCCGCGGTAGAGAACCGGCGCGAGGACCGCCGCCCGTCGTTCGGCGTCGTCGACGGTTCGGGGCGTGTGCCGTCGTACCCCCGTCAGGTCCATAGTTACCCCAGTCTCTCCGTACTCTTATCTTGCAGGGCTCCGGCGAGTCGAGACCGCGTCGCCTCGACCTCGATCGGTGCCCACGCCTCGACGTCGTAACTCACGTCTAGAAGGCGTTCGATCCGCTCGTCGTCTCCCGATTCGATCGCCGCCGTCGCGTCCTCACGGAGCTGTTCGGCGACCGAGTCACCGAGTCGCTCGCCGTCGACGGTCCGCCCCTCGAACGCGAGGATGTGCGGCAGGTCTTCGGCGTTCGGCGGAAGCATCGGGAACGCGACGGGGCCGACCGCGAGGTAGGTTGTCGTATCGGCGTCGCGTCCGTCACGTTCCGACCGATCGTCGACGGCTTCGGCCTCGCATTCGACCAGATAGTACCGCTCGATCGCCGTTTCTACCGCTGATTCGAGCGTATCGACGTCCGCTCCCTTTCCCTCTTTGTACGCCAACTCGTCGAGCGCGCGAGTGAGTTCGTCGCGCGTCAGCGCGGTGAAGAGGTCGACGACGCCCGCGAGTTCGTCGTATGTCTCGTTCGGTAGCTTGTCCGCCGCCGAATCGTCTCCGCTCACCGAACCGCCTCCAGATCCGCGTTGACGGCGTCGAGGACGTCGTCGGGCGTAATCGGAGCGTCCGTCCACGGCGGGAGGCGCTCGTCGACTTCGGGGTCGGGTTCGACGATGGCGTCGGCGTAGGCGTCGATCTGCGTTCGCTCGGCGGCGGCGTCGTAGTCGAGACCGTTGAACGCCGCGTCGGTGGCGTACTGCCGGACGAAGGTCTGGGCGACGTGACGGTACCGCTCCGGAAGCGTCTCGTAGTCGGGCGTGACGCCGTGTTCGGAGACGGTTCGGAGGACCGCGGCACCGACGGACCGGCTCATGTCGGAGAGGCCGGTCGGCCCGCCCACCGCCCTGTGATCGTGTTCGTACGCGCCGAGGTCGACCTGTGCGGTCCCTTCGAACCCAGCGGCGTCGAAGGCGTCCGAGAGCGTCCCGACTTCGAGCCCCCACGTTCGCTGAACGCGGAGCCTCGACGCGAGATCACTCGTCACCGCGAACTCCCCGGCGAGGGCGTACCGGAAGGCGCGGAGGTAGTCGACGACAGGAGCGTCGTGGGCGTCGCCGAGCGTCCGGACGAGCGGCGCGTAGAAGAGCCGGAAGAGCCGGCCGTAGAGGCGACGGTTCTCGACGCGGGCGTAGTAGCCTTTCGAGAATTCGTAGCCCTGCGCGAGCGGGAACAGGAGTCTGGGAACGTACGATCGGGAGTACGTGCTCGTGTCGGCGTCGTGGACGACGACGAACTCCTCGTCGAGTGCGAGCCCGAGCGCCAACCACACGTCCCGGCCCTTCCCGCGCTCGCCGTTCAGTTCGTACTCGTGGAGTAGCGACGTGAGTCGCTGGCCGTCACACCACACTATTTCGATCGGGAGGTCGAACTCGGCGAGCCAGTCGACGACCGAGGCGACCCGGTCTTCGGTCGCGCGCAGCGGGACGACGACGAGCGCGGGATCGACCCGTTCGAGTTCCGTCAGCACTCGCTCGGCGGCGAGACCGGCGTGCTCGCGCTCGGTCATCGGCACGACCACGGCGGTTCGCTCCGTCGGTGCGTCGGGCCGCGGATCCGCGAGGTCGTGGAGGGTCGTGATCCGATCTTGCACGTACTCCATCGTCCGTGGTTCAGGACGGGGGTGTGAAAAACGCGACGTTCGGAGCAGGGGAGGACGCGTGTCTCGAAGTCCGGCCCCCTCAAGACGGTAAACGGTCGGTTCCTTCGAGCGCGACCATCGAGATCACGACGACGAGCAACGCGGCGAAGCCGACGAAGATCGTATCGAAGGACACGTCGGCGCTCCGGAGGGCGCCGACGGTCGACGCCCCCAGCGCCTGAACGAACATCATCGTTCCGCTGTAGACGGCGTAGGCGCTCGCACGGTTCTCGTCGGGGAGCGTATCGAGCAGGTACGTGTCCATCGCCGGAAAGAGGCTGTGGATGACGTACCCGACGACGACCGTGACGGCGACGACGTCGGCGAAGCGGTGAACGCCGGTAAGGGTGACGAGACCGATGGCGAAGGCGATCCGCACGCGGCGGCGCGACGGGCGTCCCGCGGGCGTGTTCGGAGAGCGCGTCCCGAGTCACGTCGACGGCGTCGGCCATGCTCACTGACCCCCGGACGTCGTCGTCGCTGAGAACCTGGTACACGACCGATGGTCGCGAAGAGTCGACGTGGCGCTGCCGATGGCCGCCGGTTCTAACGATCGTTGGTGAATCTGCTGACGACGGTGAAAGTCCGTGACTGCGGCGTCGTCGACGGATCGAGGCAGAAGACATTTACCGGGAGACTCGAACGAGTTGACGTGAAACACCCTCCGTTCGCTATCGTCGGAGCAGTGGTATTGGTCGCGCTCGTCTCGGTCGCCGGGTGTACCGGCATCTCCCGACTGACGAACTCAGGGTCACCGACGGCGAACGAACTGCCGCCGGGCGTGAACGGCTCAGGAGTGGCGAACGCGACTGCGCTCGTCAACGCCCACAACGCCGCGCTGGCTGACTCGGGACACGCATACCGGATGCGAATGAACACGACCACGCAGATGGGTAATCAGAGCCACCCGATCACGACGAACTCATCGATCCAAACGCGGATCGACGACGGATCGGCGTACGCGGTTCGGATGAACATGACGCTCGCCGCGGGTCCGACGCCGCAGCACCAGTCGACGTGGCTCTGGGCAAACGACTCGGTCGGGTTGCTCCGCGCGCAGAGCGATAACCGCACCGTCTATCGGTCGAACAGTTCGTATGCGGGGTCGGAAGGTGCCTCGCTCCGGCAGACGGCGTTCGGCTCCGAACCGCAGATTCTCCAGCGAATCCTCGCGGTCGGGAACTTCTCGGTCACCGGAGTCGACCGATCCGGCAGCCGAACGCTCGTCACCCTCACGGCGGACGGCGTCGACCCCTCGGCAAACGTCACGGCCGAATCGTACAACGCGACCGTCGTCGTCGACTCTCGCGGCGTCGTCCACCACGCGACCGAGCGGGTGACCCTCGACGGCTCGCAGATCACCGGCGCGACGAAGCGAACGGTCTGGACGACCTACGACCTGACCGACCAGTCCGTCGACCACGTCGACAAGCCGTCGTGGGCGTCGAAAGCGCTCGAAAACGGGACTTCCTGAGGGCGCTGACTGTCTCGTCGGCATTGGCAGGGACACGGGCTTAGCTGTTCTCGCCCTACTCCCCGTATGGTCCCCGTAAGCCAGCTCGGGATCCTCCTCGTCGCTGCACTCGCGAGCCTGTTCATGGCGTGGACCGTCGGTGCCGGGTGGACGCCGTTCGCTCCGGCCGTGGGCGCACGGACCTCGACGATCATGCGCGGTGCCTTCCTCACCGGGACGTTCGCGCTCGCCGGTGCGATTCTCCAAGGTAGGAACGTCACGCAAGCGATGGCCGCCGGACTGATCGGGGGAGTCTCTCTTTCCTCGGTCGCGGCGACGGTCGCGCTGGCCGTCGCGGCGGTGCTCGTCGCGGTCGGAATCTTCGTCGGGTATCCGCTCGCGACCGCCTTCACCGCCACCGGCGCGATCATCGGCGTGGGGTTGGCGCTCGGCGGAACGCCCGCGTGGCCCAAGTACGTCGAAATCGGGACGCTCTGGCTACTCACGCCGTTTCTCTGTGCGGGGTTCGCGTACTCCCTCGCCCGCGTGCTTCGACACGACGCCGTCTCGGATTCGTACTCGACGCCGCTTCTCGCCGGACTCGCCGGACTCGTGCTGGCGAACACGCCGTTCACGTTCCTCGATCCGACCGGCGGCGGCGCGTCGATCGCGACGGTTCTCGCAGAGAATCTGCCGTTCTCGGTCACCGTCGCCACCGTCCTCGCCTCGCTGGTGTTCGCAGCCCTCATCGCGGCGCTGTTCTGGTGGGACGTGCGAAGGGATGCGACGGTCGGACAGCGCCACCTCCTGTTCGGCATCGGTGCGCTCGTCGCGTTCTCCGCGGGCGGCAGTCAGGTCGGACTCGCAGTCGGGCCGCTGGTGCCGATGCTCGGTCCGCTCTCGCTGCCGATCGTCGTGATCCTGATCTTCGGCGGGATCGGCATGACGCTCGGCCAGTGGATGGCCGGGCCGCGGATGATCAAGGCCGTCTCGCGGGACTTCGCGTCGCTCGGACCTCGGAGAGCGATCGCCGCCCTCGTCCCGGCGTTCGCACTCGCGCAGGTCGCGGTCATCTTCGGAGTTCCGGTGTCGTTCAACGCCATCATCGTCAGCGCCGTCGTCGGGAGCGGCTTCGCCGCCGGTGCCGCTCGAATCAGCAGGCGGAAGATGTTCTATACGGGTGCTGGATGGGCAGTCTCGCTGGCGCTGTCGCTGGCGATCGCCTATGGAGCGGTCGTGCTGATCGCGAGGTGAGGATCGACGACGCTCCCGGACGAACTCCCCCGACCCCGGTTCGCACGGTCGACTCCGGACGCACAGAAGACATTTGATGGGTCGTTCCGAACCGCCGCGAGTGAACCGGCCCGCTCTCCTCGCGCTGGCGCTCTGTTCGCTCGTCGCGCTCAGCGGGTGCGCCGCCGTCGACGAAGTCACCCATCCGCACGCGCCGACGACGAAGGAGTCGCCGCCGGGTGTGGACGACTCGGGCGTGACGAACGCGACGAAACTGCTGCGAGCCAACGCGTTCGCGCTCGGAAATGCCGGCTACGCCGCCCGCCTCACGGCGAACGGCAGCGTTCGGCGCTCCGAGTCGAAGACGGTACGTGCGAACGTCTCGGTCGTTCGTCGCATCCGGGCCGACAGCAACCGTTCGTACTTCCGGTATCGAATCCGGAGCGCCAAGGTGAACGGGTCGACGGCGGTGTGGCGCAACGGAACGGTCGCCGTCGCGCGGGCGGTCACCGGGAACGAGACGCACTACACGTCGACGAGGATCTCACGGGAGATTTTGAAGCCTGACCGATGGGCGCTCGCGTCGAACCCGTTCAACCTTCGGACGATCCTGGTTCGTACCAACTGGTCGATCACCGACGTCGATCGACCGTTGACCGGCGGGAGCACGCAGATCACGTTGCACCCGAGCGACTCGCAGAAACGAGCGTCAATCGTTCCTACGCAGCGCATAACGAACGCGACGCTCGTCGTCGACTCCGACGGCGCGATCCGCGAACTCGCCTACACCGCCACCTACGGTCGGAACCGGAAGGGTCGCGTTCGCGTCCGCTACCGAGTGACCGACCTCGGCGTCGACCGGGTCGACCGTCCGGCGTGGGTGGCGACGGCGCTCGGTAATCGGACGAACTGAACGAGAGTAACGAATCCAGAACGCGAATCGAACCGGGGGACTCGACTACTGCACCGCGTCGTACGCGTCGGCCATGATCTCGAGCGCCTCTTCGATCTCTTCGGTCGCCGTCGCGTAGGAGATGCGAGCGTAGCCGGCACCGTGCTCGCCGAACGCTTCGCCGGGGACGATGACGACACCGCGTTCGATGCACTCGTCGACCCAGCCCTCGGGCGCTTTCGGCATCGCGTAGAACGCACCCTGCGGCGTCGGCACGTCGAGGCCGATGTCTTCGAGGCCGGAGAGAAGGAGGTCGCGACGCGCTTGGAACGTCTCGACCATCTCGCCGACGACGTCCTGCGGGCCCGAGAGGGCCGCCTCGGCGGCGAACTGCGCCGGGGCGCTGGCACAGGCCTGGACGTACTGGTGGACGCGAAGCATGCGTTCGATGCGACGGGACGAGCCGGTCACCCATCCGAGCCGCCAGCCGGTCATCGAGTAGGACTTCGAGCAGGCGTTGACGACGACGACGTTGTCGCTCTCTGCGTATTCGAGCGGCGAGTAGTGCTCTCCCTCGTAGACGATGTGTTCGTACACCTCGTCGGAGACGCAGAGCACGTCGTGTTCGTCGGCGATGCGGGCGAACTCGCGAACGTCCTCCTCGGACGAGACGGCACCGGTCGGGTTGCCGGGACTGTTGACGACGAACATCGCCGTATCGTCGGTGATGGCCTCTTCGATGGCCGCGGGGTCGATCGTTAGATCCTCGCGGAGCGGCACCGATACCGGCTCGCCGCCGGAGAGTTTCGTCAGCGCGTCGTAGGCGACGAAGCCGGGGTCGGGGATGAGAACCTCGTCTCCCTCTTCGACGTGCGCCTCCATGACGAGGTGGAGCGCCTCGCTGCCACCCGCCGTGGCGATGATGTCGTCGGGGTGGACGTCGATGCCGTCGTCCCGATCGTACTTCGCGGCGATCGCCTCGCGGAGTTCGAAGGTTCCCTTGTTGGACGTGTAACCGTCAGATACGCCGCTCTCGATGGCCTCGATGGCGGCTTGCTTCGCGTGGCTCGGCGTCGGGAAATCCGGCTGCCCGAGTCCGAGGTTGATGGCGTCGGCACCGGCGGCCTCGAAGACTTCGCGGATACCACTGATGGAGATTCGCTCGACCCGATCGGAGAAGTCCGTCATGCCATAGTCCGCGGTGCCCGCCGTCAAATGTTTTGCTACAATCGACCGTGAGCGACTCGCCCTCGGATCATAGATAGCAGACCATGTTGCCGAGTTCTGAGACGCGTCGGTACACGCGAGACTCCCCGAATACCCCGAGAAGCTGCGGATGATCGGGCTGAGACGCTCTCTCGGGCCGACAGACATTGGGTCAGCTATCGCCGGTGGCCGCGGTCGGATAAACGTCGGGGTCATAGAGGTGGCCAAGACGTACCTGAACGGTGCTTTTCGAAGCCAATGTCAAACAGTAAGTCACGACTCGCTGCTGCACAGTTCGCCCGTAACCTCGCCGACTTCCGATATCGTGAGGTGATGATGGCCCTCTCGACCCTGCTGGTCGTCGTCGGGGCGATCGTCCTCTTCCCCGGCGCCGATCACGTCACCGACGGCGTCCAGACGAACCTCTCGACGAACCTTATCGTCCTCTTCGTCGTCGTCGCCGTCGTCGCCGGTGCGATCAAAGGGATGAGCGGTTTCGGATACGCGCTGATCGCGACGCCGATCTTCGCGTCAGTCATCGACCCGACGGTCGCCGTCGCGGTTCTCGCGGTCCCGCCGTGGATGCTCAACGCCTTCCAGATCGGTGAGACCGACACCGGCCTCGACTTCGTCCGCGAAGAGTGGTTACTCATCCTCGTGGCCGTGATCGGTGCGGTCATCGGCGTTTCCGTCCTCGCCACGACGAAGACGGGACCCGTCGTCCCCTTCTTCATCGGACTCGTCCTCCTCGGGTACGTGGTCTATCAGGTGGTCGGCGGCTTCGTCCCGATCGAACGCGCGCACCACCCCGTCGGACTGGGTGCGGCCGGGTTCCTGGAAGGCTTCCTCCTCGCGGTTTCGAACCTCGGCCCGCTCCTCCCGGCCTACTTCCACACGTTCGAACGCGACACCGAGCGGTACATCGGCGGTCTGTCGATGGTCCTCGGCGCGGTCTTCACCGTCCGAATCATCCAGATGTACTTCTTCACCGACCTCCTGACGACCAACCAACTCTGGCTGGGCTGTGTCATCTCGGTTATCACGCTCGTCGGCCTCTTCGTCGGAACCTACCTGCGCCGACTCGAATTCGACCAGCAGAAGTTCAACTGGTTCGTCGTCGCCCTGCTCTTCGTCATTTCGCTCAATATCTTCAGAAAGGCCGGTCCCGCCGCATTCGCCCAGATTCGGGCGACACTGGGGTTCTGAATCGCTCCCGCCGCTCGGACGCTGCTACTCTGGGACGGCCGTCGTCCTCAATCAGTGAACCTCCCCCCCCTCATCTCCGCAGGACGCTGAGAGTCTACCATACGTTCTCACGATTTGTCACCGTAATCTGGGTACATGGTGGAGAAAGCCACGGTCGGGACCACCCTCGTCGTCGTTGGCGTCCTGCTGTTCGTCGGGACGCTCGTCGTGAGTGCGGCGCTTGCCCCACCGATCGGAGCCACGGGGGGGACGAACCACTCTCAGCAAACGCTCATCGGCGTTCAGGGCGGCGGAGTCACGCTCCACTCCAACGGTGGCGTCTATCTCGTCAACGGGAACAAGACCGCGTGGGGAACGTCGGAGCGGAACGCGACCTACTTCGGCGTCACGAAATTGAAAAACGAGAGTGTCTTGGCCGGGTTCGCAGCCGACGGCTACCGAAACGGATGCGGGCAGTACGACCCTCCCTGTGCCAAAACCGGCTTCCGGATCATCGACCCGACGCCGACGCCCCACGTCGTCTACGAGTGGAGCTTTCCCGTTCGAACGGAGGAGAACAGCGAGACCCACGACGTCGAACCGCTCCCGAACGGCGGGTTCCTCGTGGCCGATATGGAACACGAGCGCATCCTGATCGTCAAACACGGGCGAGTCACCTGGCAGTGGAACGCCAGCACGGTCTACAAACCGCCGTCGGACCCGACGAAAGTCGACTGGCTGCATATCAACGACGTCGACCGTATCGGGAAGGGGAAATACCTCGTCTCGGTCCGAAACGTCAACCAGCTCCTCGTCATCAAGCGCCAGCAACACGGCGGAAAAGTCGTCGAAGTCATCAACAAGAACCCACGCAGCGCTGACGGACTCGGCGCTGCGAACAAGAGCGTCCTCCACGGCCAGCACAACCCGCAGTGGCTCGATCCGGGCGCCGTACTCGTCGCCGACAGCGGGAACAATCGCGTCGTCGAACTCCACAAGAACAACCGGACCGATCGGTGGCACGCGGTGTGGTCGGTCGATTCGGCCAACGGTATCCACTTCCGATGGCCCCGCGACGCCGACCGCCTCCCGAACGGGAACACGCTCATCACCGACTCGCTGAACAAGCGCGTCGTCGAACTCTCTCCGTCGGGGAACGTGGTTTGGAGTTACCGGACGTCGCACGTTCCGTACGAGGCCGACCGACTACCGTACGGTAACGATAACACGTACAAGGCACCGCGGCATACCTCGACGAACGCATCCGGTTCAGGAGGTCCCAGCGAACCCAACACAGTCCCGGTTCTCACGGCGACGCTCCAGATTCTGAAGTCCACCTATCCGCTCCCGTACTGGTTGTCGGAAAGCCAGGTTCTCATCGGCTACGTCTCCTTCGCCCTGGTCGTCGTCGGCAGTCTCGTCTGGCTTCGAAATCGGGACTGATCACGCCGCTATCGACCGCTCTCTGCGCTGCTGTCGAACGCCGATTCCCGACTCACCCCTCGTACTCGTCGACGAAGTCCTCGATCGCTGACTGGAGATTCGTCAGTGCGGCGTCGGCGTCCATGTACCCCTGCTCGTATTCGTCGAAAACTGTCTCGGCGTCGTCGAGAAACGCCTCGATCGCGACTTCGAGTTCGTCGTTCGTTGCCATGTCTACGTCTGCGTGTCCGACCCATATATTCGCACTGCCAGTCGGTTCGTCGACTGGTATCGACGAGGGGACTCGTCCCGCGGGAACTGCTACCGTGAACCGATCGGATCGAAACTGTCAATTAGTTCACTCACTATCGCCGAGAGGTGACCGAATACGAAACGGTGCTCTTCGACAACGACGGCATCCTGGTCGAGCCCCCGGCACACCAAACCCAGCTCGAAGCGACGCAGGTCGCGTTTCGGGAGCGAGGCGTGACCGACGTGGCTCGGCGGGACCTCCTCGACATCGTCGACGGCGTGACCGTCGAGAGGCTCCACGAGATCTGTGAGACGTACGACCTCGACCCCGATCGGTTCTGGGAAGCGCGCGAACGCACCGACGAGCAGTCTCAGCTCGACGCGTTCAGAGCAGGCGACCGGGACCGCTACCCCGACGTCGCTGCCATCGCAGACCTCTCGGGGGACTGCGGCGTCGTGAGCAACAACCACCACAGCACCGTCGCGTTCGTCTTGGACTTCTTCGAGTTGGAGCCACTGTTCGCTACCTACTACGGGCGGGAGAAGACGATCGAGAGCCTCCGACGGAAGAAGCCGAACACACACTACATCGAGTTGGCACTCGCCGACCTCGACGCCGAATCGGGGCTCTACGTCGGCGACCGCGGCGGCGACGTGGTCGCCGCCCAGCGCGCAGGGATGGACTCCGTGCTCCTCCGGCGGTCGGACCCCTCCGAAACCGGGCTCTCGACCGAGCCGACCCACGTGGTCGACGACCTGTACGAGGTCGTCGAAATCGTCGAAGGGTGATCGAATCCCGTCGGCCAGCCGACCGGGATCATCGGACGGACGCTCGTCTGTCACCGGAGAGCCAATAGTATAAATCAGCGCCTCGCCAACCGCGAACCGTGACGGTCACGCTCAGTTACGAGGACGGAACGATCCGCGTCGACGGCGACGCCGCCGGACTTCCTTTCGTCGAGTCGGACCCGCGAAGCGGAACGGTCCGTGCCCCCGCGTATCGCTACGCGGCGCTCCGGGAGATTCTCTCGCAGCGATCGTCGGGGTTCGAAGACCGAGTGTTCGACGCCGATCCGATCGCACTGACGACGCAGTACGACCTCCGCGAGTACCAGCGCGACGCCGTCGACGCGTGGGAGTCAGCCGGACGGCGCGGCGTCCTCGAACTGCCGACCGGAGCCGGCAAGACCGTCGTCGCCATCGCCGCCATGGTCGAACTGAGTGTGCCGACGCTCGTCGTCGTCCCCACGATCGACCTGTTAGAACAGTGGCGACGCGAACTCGAAACCGAGTTCGGCGTCCCGATCGGTCAATTCGGCGGCGGCGAGCAGATTCAGGAGGCGATCACCGTCTCGACGTACGACTCGGCGTACCTCAAGGCCGACGACGTCGGCGGCGACTTCGAGTTCGTCGTCTTCGACGAGGTTCACCACCTCGGCGGCGAAGGCTACCGCGACATCGCTCGCCTACTCGCCGCGCCCGCACGGATGGGCCTCACCGCGACGTTCGAGCGTCCCGATGGGGAACACGAGGAGATCGAGCGACTCGTCGGCCCGCGCGTCTACTCGCTCACCGTCGACGACCTCGCGGGCGAACACCTCGCAGCGTACGACATCAAGCGGCTCGAAGTCGAGTTGACCCCCGAAGAGCGCGAACGCTACGAGGAAGCGCAGGGGACGTTCGTCGACTACCTCCGAACGTCGAATATCACGTTCCGAAGCGGGAGCGACTACCGGAAACTCGTCATGCGATCGGGGTCCGACCCGCGCGCCCGGAAGGCGCTCCTCGCCAAGCAACGCGCCCGCGAGATCATGATGAACTCCGACGGGAAGGTGCGCGAACTCGCGAACATCCTCGAGCGCCACCGTGACGACCGCGTCATCGTCTTCACCGCCCACACGGATCTCGTCTACCGCCTCTCGGCGCGGTTTCTGATCCCGGCGATCACGAACGAGACCGGCGCGCCCGAACGGCGAGAGATCCTGTCGCGGTTCCGGAAGGGCGACTACGGCCGCGTCGTCACCGCGAACGTTCTCGACGAGGGCGTCGACGTGCCCGACGCCAACGTCGCCGTCGTCCTCTCGGGGAGCGGGAGCGAGCGCGAGTTCACCCAACGGCTCGGTCGAGTCCTTCGACCGAAGGCCGACCGGGGACGTGCCGTGCTCTACGAACTCGTGAGCGTCGAGACGGCAGAAGAGCGGGTCGCGAACCGGCGACGGTAAGCGGATCGTGAACCGACGGCGGTAAGCGAACAGTATTAGGACACCGTGGGATAGAACTGGCCGTTTTTGTTGAACTTCTCGAACGAGACCTGGCCGTAGGTGAGTGCCACGCCAGCAGAACCGCTCGCGGGGGCGGTCGTCTGTGCGGTCTGCGTGTACGTTTTCTTCGCGATGATGACCTTGCCCGTGATCGTCACCGAGCGATCCGTGTTCGTGTTGTTGGTGACGGTCACCGTCGCTTTGAGGGTGCCCGCGTCGGTCGACTCGAATCCGAAGTCGGTGATCGAAACCGGCGGCTTCTCGGACGTCTCTCGCGGGTTCCCCTTCGGTTCCTTCGGCGGATGCTGCGGACCGGTCGGGCCCGGCAGGTCGGCCAGACAGCCCGTGATGGGGAGCGAGATGAGCGTCCCGAGGAGCGCGCGGCGCTTCATATCTGGTCGTCTTCTCGCCACGGAGTATCAGCCTTGCCCTCTCCACCGACGGTCGACCGCGTCGCGGGGCTTTTATCGAATCGCTCGAAATCACCGGACAGTGCTCACGAAGGATCTCCTCCGGGTTTCACGTCGCGGCGGTGGATATCGCCCGCAGTTCGTCGGGCGGGCGGAGCGACCGCTGGCCGCCCGCGCGCTCGGGACGTTTCAGGGACACGTCGGCGAGCCGCGTCACCGACTCGACGCGGCGTTGACCGACCTCGAAACCGAGGCGGACGACTTCAAACTCGTCCGCGGGTTCGCCGCGCTACTCGACCGCGAGGCGGTCTTCGAAACCGAGGCGGCGGTCCCGCCCGAGCGCGCCCGCCGAGTCGCGTTCGAGTGCGGCGACCGCGTCGGCGTCGCCACCGACGAGGATCGCGCGGTTGCGCTCGCCGACGCGGCCGACCGACTCGCCGTCGACACCGACGCGGTCGAGCGGTCGCTGTACGCCGACCGCGACGTGAATCAGGTGTTCGCCCATTTCGATTCCCGGTGGGACCCCGACGAACTGCTCACCCAGTACAACCTCTCGCTGGCACAGACGGCGCTGTTCGACGCGATCGAGGTCCGAGTGCGGAGTTCGGATCCGCGGGCGCTCGTCTCCGCGGTCAAACGCCTCCGCCTGATGTACGAGATTCAGCAGACCGACGCGGGGAGGGTCGTCGTCGTCACCGGCCCGGACGCGCTCTTCCGGCGGAGCCGACGGTACGGAACGGCGTTCGCTCGCTTGCTTCGAACCGTCGCGGGGACCGCCGAGTGGACGCTCTCGGCGACCATCGACGACGGCGGCACCGAACGGGAACTGACGCTGTCCGACGATGACGTGTCGGTTCCGGGCGTCGAGCCGGTGGCCGAGCCGACCTACGACAGCGGCGTCGAGTCCGATTTCGCCGCCCGGTTCGAGGCGCTCGATCTCGACTGGCAACTCACCCGCGAACCCGAGGCGCTCGCCGCCGGACCGAGCGTGATGATCCCCGACTTCGCTTTCGATTACGAACACGCGCCCTTCCGGGTGTACTTCGAGATCATGGGCTTCTGGACGCCCGAGTACGTCGCAAAGAAGTTGTCGCAACTGGAGACGGTCGAAGACGTGGAACTGCTCGTCGCCGTCGACGAGAGTCTCGCCGTCAGCGAGGACGTGGAGGCTCGTGATCACCGGGCCGTCACGTATCGCGGTACCGTCCGCGTCAAAGACGTCGTCGATACGCTCCGCGAGTACGAAGCCGATCTCGTCGCCAGCGCCAGCGCGGATCTGCCGGACGAACTGACGCCGGACGCGGACGTCGTCTCGTTGGAGGCCCTCGCAGACGAGCAGGGCGTCGGCGTCGACGCCATCGAGGACAAGGCGTTCCCGGCACACGAGCGCGTCGGGCGGACGCTCATCAGACCTGCCGTGCTGGACGAGTTGCGGAACGAACTCGAAGCCGGGATGGACTTCGGGGACGCCGAGTCCGTTCTCGACGCCCGTGGAATCGACGACGCGAGTGCGACGCTCTCCGTACTCGGGTACCGAGTCGAGTGGGAGGGACTCGGTGGCGGAACGCTGCGAGCCAAAGAGTGAATTCGAGCAGGAACGCGAATCGAGAATCGGCCGTAATCGCCCGTCTCGCGACTCCCTCCCGCGCGTTCTACGTTTCTCACCAAGAGAGACGAAATAATCTACTCGATAGACGGTGATATTATTTCGATTCGTAGGGGATTTATCGGAGGACGAAGAAATAACTCATGGTGATTACCTCTGTCAGCACGCAATCAACTGAGTAGATATCCTCCGGCGGTCCTCGCAACGGCTTTCGCGACGTTCGTCGCGTTTCTCGGAATCGGCGTCGTCGACCCCATTCTCCCGAAGATCGGTCAGCAACTCGGAGCCTCACACGCGCAAGTCGAGATGCTGTTCTCGAGCTACATTCTCGTCATGTCCATCTCGATGCTCGTCTCCGGCGCGCTCGGGACGCGCCTCGGCGGCAAACGCACGATGCAGGTCGGACTCGCGCTGGTCGCGCTGTTCTCGGCGGCCTGTGGACTGTCGAACTCGGTCACGTCGCTCGCGCTCCTCCGCGGCGGGTGGGGGTTCGGTAACGCGCTGTTCACGTCGACGGCGCTCGCCATCATCGTCGGACTCTCGACCGACGGGACGGCCGCTGCAATCACGCTCTACGAAGCGGCGCTCGGTCTCGGTATCGCGGGCGGCCCGCTCGTCGGTGGGTTCCTCGGAACCGGCTCGTGGCGCTACCCCTTCTTCGGCACGGCCACGCTGATGGCCATCGCGTTCATCGCGACGACCGTCCTCGTGTCCGACCCCGAGATGGAAGAGCGGCAGAGTACCGTCGGCGACGTTCTCGGCGCGCTACGTGACCAGCGCGTCCTGACGAACGCGCTCGCGGGACTCGCGTACAGTTTCGGTTTCTTCACGATCCTCGCGTACTCGCCGCTGACGCTCGGGTCGTTGACGTCGATCCAGCTAGGCCTCGTCTTCTTCTGCTGGGGCGCGCTCGTCGCCATCTCCTCGGTCTTCCTCGCGAACCGACTCGTCGACCGCTTCGGAACGGTTCAGACGCTGGCCGCGGACCTCGTCGGGATGATCGTCATCCTCGGTGCGGCCGGACTCTTCGGCGGGAACTCGACGACGATACTCGTCGCCTGCGTGATCCTCTCGGGCCTCATCTGCGGCGTCGCCAACGCGCTGTTCACGACGCTGGCGATCGAAGTGTCGCCGTACACCCGTTCGGTCTCCTCGGCGTCGTACAACGCCCTCCGGTGGGCCGGTGCGGCCATCGCGCCCGTCCTCGAAGGGTACGTCGGCGACCACTACGGACCGATGATCCCGTTTTACGTCGGTGCCGTCGTCGTCCTCCTCGGACTCGGTCTGCTCGCGCTCCGCGGCGGCGTCATCCGCGACGCGCTGTCCTCCGGATCGCCGACGCACGGCTGAACGACTTCGCCCGGCACTACCGCTCGCAGTTCGGATCGTTTTCTCTCCGATCGGGCATCGATCGGCGTTCGTGAGGAAGTCCCGGCCGTTACCGAAGGCGAGAAGTGGCGATCAGTACCAGTTCTGGTACCCTTCCATCAACAAGTTCAGGGCAAAGAGACCGAGACAGACGATCGTGAGAATCGGCTGCCCGAGAGGTGCGATTCCGATGATCGAGAGGAGGATGAGGACTGCTCCGACGACGCTGATATACAGCGTCCACACGTCGGACCGTGGGGCTTCGTTTCCGTGGTCGAGGTAGCGTGCGACCGTGTCGAATCGAAGGCCGGGGACGACCGTCTTGGTTCGTTCGTCGTACTCGATGATCCCGTCTTTACACAGGCGGGGTACGTGCGTCTGTTGGAACGAAACGTACACGCTCCGGTAGTGTCTGTCACCGTCCGTATCGTCTTCAGCTTCGTACGCTGCGACCTCGGACGCCAAGTCTGGGAGGTCAATCTCCGACTCGTCGGTGAGGATCTCGATCGCGCGGCGACGGCGATCGTTCTTGAGAATTGAGAAGAGATCACCCTTGCTGAACTCACCGCTACTGTCGTGTCTCGACGGGGATTGGTGCTGTGAGCGAGTTCGGTTTCGCGGTTTCGTTTGGAGTTGCATTCCTTCGATAGTCTTATTTTGAGATCAGCATTCCGGCGCCTCTACATCGACCGAGCTACATCTTTGCATTGCACCAATACTACTTCAATTATTCGGGAATCTTCATGGGTAAATGTTGGATAAAAAAAGTCGCACGATAGTGATACAGGCCGTTTCGTGGCCGATTGCGAGTTCGTGCACTTAGTGACAATTTTTGCCTACTGACGGCGCTATGTGCGTGTAACCTGGAAGTTAAGCGTGGCTATAACGATCAGCGAGTCGCCTAGTCGGTTCAGAGATCGGGGCGGTGGGTCGACGGTGTGTCCGCGGCCCGTTACCGAGTCGCGACGAACGTTCGTTCGAGAAGTATCGGCGGCCGTCGAAGGGGAGGGTTATTCTTATTTGTCGGCGTCTGACTCGCCGTTGCCGAAGGTAGTCGGGCGTTCGATGTCGCGTGCGAGTCCGACGAACACATCGTGCTCCGTCATCGCGCCGACCGTTTGGTCGAGTTCCTGTTGGAGTTCGTCTAGCCGCTCGGTGAGTTCGTTGTACTCTTCGCTTTCCGCCAGTTCGTTTCGGCTCTTCTCGGATTCGAGCAGCGCCTTCTTCGAGGAGAGCGAGAAGAGTTCTTGGACGCCGGTGTCGTAGTCAGTTCGCGCCAGCAGGTTCGACACCATCTCGTGGAGGGCTTCTTTCGTGACCGGTTTAATGAGGTAGTCGTCGAAGCCCATCTCGATGATGTCGAAATCCGGTTCGACCGCCGTCACCATCGCGACGCGGCAGTCGATTCCTCTGTCGCGGACGGCGACGAGCACTTCGTCACCGGAGAGGTCCGGCATTCGCCGGTCGAGGAGCACTGCGTCGACCGAGGCGTCCAACATGTCGAGTGCTTGGCGACCGCCGTACGCGGTTCGGACTCGATACCCGGCGCTCAGCCACGTCGCGTAAAGGTCGGCGAGGTCTGGCTCGTCTTCGACGACGAGTACCAGCGGGGGTTCGTCACTCATTGGGCAGTCGGTGGCGTTCTACAACCACTTACGGGTTTCATTGGCGTGGGGGGATATATGAAAATCGCTCTTGGGTAGAGGATTGTTGGTCAGTTTTCAGCAGCAGCTGAAAGTCGTAGCGGGCAAGGGTGACGCGAACGCGTCACCCGACGAACGATGTTCCCAATCATGACGTTCGTCTCGGAGCGTCGGGCCGCGAATCTGCTGACACAGATTCGCTGGCGTGACGGCGTCTATTGCCCACGCTGCCGTGCCGAATCCGTGATTCGGTACGGCAGCTATCGAGTGTTTCAGCGGTATCTGTGTAAGGATTGCGACCGCACGTTCAACGATCAGACCGGCACTGTCTTCGCGCACTCTGCGGTCGCACTCAGGAAGTGGTTCCTCGCAGTCTACACGTACATCCGCTTCAACACCAGTCTGAGACAGTTAGACGTTGAAATCGACGTTTCGTACAAGACGATCTACCGGCGCGTCCAGCGCTTCCTGCGAGCGCTGGACGCGCCTCACCCACACCTCAAAGGCCCAGTTGAGATCGACGAGTTCTACGTCAAGGCAGGGCTCAAGGGCCGCGAGCGCGACGGGCCGTCGCGCTCGCGTGGTCTGTCAACGCGCGGACGTGGAACGTACGCTGCGGACAAGCCACCCGTGTTCATTCTCGCTGATCGCGGCACGGGACAACGGTACGTACTGCCAGCGAAAGCCGCCGACGAATCGACGATTCGACTCCTACTGGCCGACCGCCAGCAGGAGTCGCTCACCGTCTATACTGACGGCTTTCGAGCGTACGACCCGCTAGACGAGGACGACGCATTCACTCGTGAATACGTCGTCCACGGCGACGGAGAGTACGTCGATGGAGACGTTCATGTAAACATCTGCGAGAGCCACGCGTCGCTTGCGCGACGGTGGCTCTCACCGCATCGAGGTGTCTCCAAAGATCGACTCACACCGTATCTCCGAGCGCTTCAGATCCGCCGTGAAATCTTCAGAAAACCGGGGAAAGAAGCGTTGAAAACCATCCTCAAAACTGTGCTGTGATCTACCAACAATCTACGCCACAAGAGCGTATGAAAATACCTCTTTACTATCACGCTTGATTGACAGGAACGGCCTCGTTCACGCGATCGATCGACGACGTTCGGGCGTCGATTAAACCGATCGGTTCGTGAGCCGGGAACTACCGATACGACTGTGACGATTCACCGCTGTCCGGACTCGGCGTGCTCGCACCGACGTCACTGACGGTGGGTTTGTCGACGTCGGTTACGTCGACGACCGTGATTCGGATCGCTTCGATGTCCTCGACGACTGCCCCCCACCCACCGACGGTGTACGTCGATTCGCCGGCATCGACGACGAGTGCGACCTGCCCCGCTAGCTGCGCGAGCGGAAGCCGTCCGTCGGGTGACGCCGTCCCGGCGTAGATCAGGTCGGCGACCGTTCCGTCGATGACGACCTCGTTACCGCTCTCGAGTGCGATTCCCTCGACGCGGACGCTCACCGCCCCCCCCTCGTTGACGAGCATCCCAACGTCGCGCACACAGCTTCGAACGTCGCTGTACGTGATGGGTGGTCTGTTCGGTCGCGCGTCGTGGATGCAGGGCCACACCTCCCACAAGCACGTTCGGAAATACCAGTGAAAGACGTAGGACAGCGTCGAGTCGTCGACGAGGACGCCGTACTGGTTCAACGACTGGGCGTGCGGTGCGAAATACGCCATCGTCCGGTCGATGAGAGCGAGAAACGGTGACGGCAAGTTTCGGTGCCGAACCTCGGTGGCGACGCCCTCGAACGCTTCGCCCTGCGGGAGGTTCGCAGGATCCTTCGGATGTGTGTGGAGCGAGACGTTGACCACCGCGCCCGACTCGCGGGCCGCCCGAAGTGCGGGTCGTAACTCGGCGAACTGCTCGGGTGTCGCCGACACCTGCACGTCGTCGGTCGCGTTTCGGATCGCCTCGGCCGCGCGTTCGAGCACCGTCTCGAACCGCTTGACGATACTCACCGTGTGGCGGTCGAGTTCCGGTTGCTGCCATCGCTCTTCGATCTCGTTTGCGGCCGCTGAGAACGTCGTCGCCCGCCCACGGAGGTCATCGAGAACGTCCTGCGGGTTCCGCGCTCGCGCGTGGAGATTACCCTGTTCGAACGTCTCGATGTACCCCATCGACTCCAAGTCGCGGAGTACGTCGTAAATTCGTGCCGTCGGTACCGAACAGGCGTCCGCGAGTGCAGTCGCACTCACCGATCCGAGGCTGAGAAGCGTCACGTACGCCTCCGCCTGATACTGTGACAATCCAGCATCTTCGAGTGCCCGACGAAGTTCACCCGTGTCCATCAATGAGACACCTCACTCACCGGAAGAAGTAACGATTTTCCCTTGCAATTCGATGGAACGTAGACACGACGGGGCCGAGAGCGTCGGCGTGTTTAGCTCTGCGGGCTGTAATTTGGCGCTTCGTCGGTGATCATCACGTCGTGGGGGTGGCCCTCGGTCTGGCCCGCCGCGGAGATACGAACGAAGCGAGCGCGCTCTTTGACGCCCGGAATCGTCTCCGCGCCGACGTAGCCCATCCCGGACTTCATGCCGCCGACGAGTTGGTGGAGTTCGGACGCGAGCGAGCCTTTGTACGGGGTCGCCGCCTCGACGCCCTCGGGGACGTACTCTTCGTCGTCCTCCGGTTCGTCCTTGAGGTAGCGGTCGCCGCCGCCCGATCGCATCGCACCGACGCTGCCCATGCCGCGGTACTGCTTGTACTTCTTGCCGTTCATCGTGATGACGCGACCCGGTGCCTCGTCGGTGCCGGCGAAGTAGGAGCCGAGCATGACGGCGTCTGCGCCCGCGGCGATCGCCTTGATCGCGTCGCCGGAGTAGCGGATCCCCCCGTCGGCGATGACGGGAACGCCCTCGGCGCTGGCGACGTCGGCGACCTCGGAGACGGCCGTGATCTGCGGCATTCCGGACCCACTGACGACGCGCGTGGTACAGATGCTCCCCGGGCCGATCCCGACTTTGACGCCGTCCGCGAAGTCGACGACTTCCTCGGCGGCCTCGCGCGTACCGATGTTACCGACGACGACGTCGGCCTCGACGGTCTCTTTGATCTCGCGGGCCGAGTCGATGACGTTCAGGTTGTGCGCGTGCGCGCAGTCTATGAACAGCACGTCGGCACCCGCTTCGTCGGCGGCGACGGCGCGGTCGGTCTCGAACGGGCCGACGGCGACGCCGACGCGGAGACGGCCCTCCTCGTCGCGGGCGGCGTGTTCGTGTTCTCGACGCTGGAGGATGCCCTGCATCGTGACGAGGCCGACGAGGCGGTCCTCCTCGTCGACGATCGGGACGCGCTCGATCTTGTGCTCGTACATGAGTTCGAGTGCCTCGCGTGCAGTGACGTCCGTGTTCGCGGTGATGACCTTGTCCGTCATCGCCTCGCGGACTTCGTCGCGCTCGCCGACTTCGAGGTACGGGCGGATGTCCGTGCCCGAGATGATCCCGAGCACCGTGTCGTCGTCGTCGACGACGGGTGCGCCGGAGACGCCCTCGGTCTCCATCATGTCGTCGACCTCGTGGATCGTCTGTTCGGGGTTCGCGGTGACGACGTTCTCGCGCGAGATGACGAGTTCGTCGGCCTGCTTGGCCCGCTCGATCTCCTCGACCATCGCGTCGATGTCCATGTTACGATGGAGGACGCCGAGTCCACCCTCGCGGGCCATGCCGATGGCCATGTCGCTCTCGGTGACGGTGTCCATCGCCGCCGAGAGGATCGGTGCGTTGAGTTCGACGTTCTTGGAGACGTGCGTCGCGACGTCGGCGTCGTCGGGTTCGACGCGGCTTTCCATCGGTCGAAGCAGTACGTCGTCGAATGTCAGCGCCTCGGGGACGCGGAGTTTCTCCGAAAAGGGTTCTGTGGATGCGTCCTTCGCCATAGAAACCGTCGACAGGCGACGGGGAAAAACGTTGCGAGATGGCACGTCAATGCTCACGATTCTCATTCGTGGTGCAGTAGGTGAGCACGAACGTGTATCGACGCCTGCGTTTCGGGTCCGAGTACGACCGTCGCGCCCGGGAGAGCACGGCGGAGATCTACGGTTCCCACTCTCGACTCGTGGCGACCTCCGCCTGCGTGGGAAAGACCTTCTCGACGAGTATTTCGTGCACTTCGGAGTCGCGATCGGCGCAGCAGTCCGAGAGCACCGTGAGTTCGTAGTCCTTGTCCGCCGCGGCCCGGAGCGTCGAGAGCACGACTCCGCTGGTCGCGATTCCGGTGAGGACCAGGTGCGTGATTCCCTGCGCGCGCAGGATCATCTCGAGGTCGCTACCCGCGAAGGCGCTCACTCGTTTCTTACTGACGACCAGATCGTCCGCCTCGGGCGTGATGACCGGTTCGGTCGCCTCGTCTCCCTCGGTCACCGATCGCGAGTCGTCGACGATCCGGGAGAACATCTTGTTACGCGGATTCACTTCCGGGTAGCCGTCACGGAACCGAACCACGACGTAGAACACCGGAACGTCCGCAGCGTGGGCTTTATCGACCGCGGTTTCGACCGTTGAGACGTATTCCTTCCGTTGCTCGCCGAGGCGCTCGACGATCCCTTCCTGCACGTCCATCACCAGTAGTGCCGTATCCGACGTCTCTGTCATCGATCGACTGTTCTCAGCCTGAACTGTTAACGATATCTGGCACCGGGTACGCCACTGGTTCGAGTACGGGGTCGGTGTGGTTCCGGAACTGAATCGACTCTCCCGGTGTGGGGATCCCACGAGCGACAGCGGAACCGACGCAGAGTCCCCCACGAATATTCACTCGGAACCGAGTGTTTGGTCTGACGTACTGTCGGTTTCTGGCACGGATTTTCTTGAAATCCTCACCTCATTTAAGAGGTGTGTCGACGCTTTTCTTGCCACGTGCGGTCGCGTCCCACACAACGTTTAATAATCGCCTCCCATTGTATACCAATATGGACTCCAACAGTTCCATCGCATCGCGTATTGCCGGCCAGCTGCCCCTCGTATCCGGCAACCCGATTCTTACAGCGATGTGGACATTTAAACGGGAGTTCCATCTCGGATTCCGAGCGGTGTTCTCGGGGGGCTCGCATTCGTATCACCGTTTGGCCGATGGTGACGGTCAGTTAGCCTGACACTGCATGAGCGTTTCACAGCATCCGGTTGCCCTTCGCTTGGAGCGACAGGTCGGTGGCGCGACGCGGTTACTCGCCACCGTCATGGGACTTCCGCTCGTCGACGGCATCTTCCCGGCGCTCATCATCGCCGGGGCGTTGTCCGAGCCGATCGGTATCCTCGAAACCGGCCTCCTCATCTTCGGCGGCTCTGCGACTGTCGCCGTCATTCTGGCCGAGATGGACGAGTCGCCCCGTGAACAGATTCCGTCGATCCTACTGCTCGGCGCGGTGCTGATCCCGCTCGCAGCGTTGGAAGCGATGTTCGCACACACCATCGACAACGTGCTGAATCTCGCCATCTTCCAGCGGTTCGCCGGACTGGTGATCCTGACCATCGCGGCGAAGACCGCGAGTTCGCGCGTCGGCGAGTACCTCCCCCGACCGGGCGTCATCATCGGTCTCGGATTGATCGCAAGCGCCCAACCACCGAAGGGCGCGTTCACGGTCTCGTTCGACCCGATACTCGTCGCTCACGCCGCCGGTGCGGCCGCGGTCGGCGTCGGCTTCGCGCTGTCGATCGCGTTGTTCGGCCCGCGCCTGCGCGGGGCCGTCGACATCGACCTCTTCCGCTTCGGGAGTTCGGTCGCGCTCGGCATGCTGGCACTCTCGGTGCTGAAGGTTCCGGGTATGCCGACCGACGCACCCGTCGCACTCGGCGTCCTCTGCGTCACCGCGGTCTTCGCTTACGACCCCGGCCCGGAGGCCCCCGACGCGCCGCCGGCCCCCGAGGCCGACGCCGACTCGGACGACACCGCCGACGAGGATACGGACCTCTCGACCCCCGTCGACGCCGCGATCGCCGGACCGGACTCGGTGGACGAAGATCGCGCCGAGGACGACCGCGACCAACCGAACGACGAACCCGCGCGCGCACCGTGGTTGTAGGTTTTCGCTGATCTAGTTTCTCGCTGATCTCGGCTTTCCCTCCCGTTTTCGCTCTCCATCAGTTTTTTGACCTCCATCAGTTCTCGCTGCTCTCGTGACACGCCTGTCGGAGGGCTTAGATGCCTCCGCCAGCATCGTCCTGTATGAGCAATCGCGTCGTACAAGGCCGAATGGTGACGCCGGAACGCCTCGCCGAACTCATCGAGGGCGAACGTCCGATGGAAGCCGAAGCGATCGAGGACGCCGACCGCGAGTGTCCGGACTGCGGCGGCAACGTCATCACAGTCGGGTACATGCCGAGCGTCACAGAGTTCGTAACGGGATACAAGTGCCAGGACTGCGACTGGTCCGACACCGACCGATAACCGAAATCCCTTTAGGGTAATTGGTCAAATCAAGGGACGAGGGGTTGTGGCCAAGCCAGGGATGGCGACTGACTCCAGAGGCCACGCCCGGTGACGACACTCCAGACTGATATACCGAGCGACCGACTGATCATCGGTCGTGTTGACGACCCTCTGGAGTACCGAGGCAGACCGGAGATATCAGTCGATCGGGGGTTCAAATCCCTCCAACCCCATACCCTTATCGAACGAAACTAAACCCATAGACGGCAGTACATTACTTATAAATCCGAATGGATTAGCGATTTCAAACCCAGTCGTTCGGGGGACGGTGGTCGCTCCCGTACAGCGGTTCTACGAGGACAAGCACAGAGCGTCCCGGTTGTCTTGTGGCACGCGCATTCGTTCAGTATGTGAACTGATTTGGACTGTCCATGCGGGCGTTTTCTTGAATTCCTATAGACTGATTTTTGGGGTCATTACCGAGTCAGAAATTAGCTTCCAAGAGAACTCTCACAGAAACTATTCTGATTCTCCGCATCTTTATCAGATCGCCCGAAAAAGATACAGCAAATATGACTCTTCAGGAGGAGTTGGTCGAGTACGTAGAACGCTCCTCTGATCTTATCGAAGAATCTCCGCAGATGGACGAAGAGAATACCAAGCGGAAGATCATCGAGCCGCTGATAGAGCGTCTTGGTTGGGATATTCTCTCCTCTGACGTTGAACTTGAATATTCGGTGCAGATGGGATCAGGGACAAAGAAGGTTGATTATGCGCTCAAGATAGGGGGAACACCAGTCGTTTTCGTAGAGGCAAAGGGTTGTGATACGTCGCTTGAACAGAGCCACGAGAACCAGCTCAAAAGCTATATGCGGCAGGTAGGGGTCGATTGGGGCTTTCTCTCGAATGGTCGGAGGTTCGAGATCTTCCGTCGTGACGTATCTAGTATCCGACCTAATGAGATCTCTCTCGCAGAGTTCTCTATTGAGGACGTGACGAACAACGAACATCCCCTTAAGGCACTCTCTCGTGGCTCTATCGACTCCGGTGAATCCCGGCAAATCGCAGATAAAATCGAAGCAGTACAGAACGCAGTTGAATCACTTCGGAAGAACAAGGAAACGCTCGCCGAGGATGTAACGGGTCTGGTTACAGAAGTCTCTGGTAACTCCGTCTCACAAGAGGTTGAAGACGAAGCAAAGGGCTTCGTGGATAATCTGATTCGCTCGTTGGAGAAGCAAGCTCACCGAACAGGCGGAACGAAACCTCCGAGTCCCACTCCAGGTGGAAATAGTGGTGGAACGAAAACTGGTGAATGCACAATTCAGGTTACTAAGAACGGTAACGAGGTTCACCGGGTGAATGAGGATACGCAGTCGAAGGCGATGGCTTCGATGGTGAACTATCTCATCAAGGAGGAGGGTTTGCTGAACGAGATCGAGATCCCGTATATTCCCGGAACGGGACGTGGGAGTCGTGCGCTCCTCAACGACAAACCCAAGCATCCAGACGGAAAAGAAATGAGACGCAGTTTGCCGGTATCTGGGGGTTACTATTTGTACACAAACTTGAGTTCGGACGCCAAGAGACGATATATCCCAGAACTTGCAGCAAAAGTAGGACTGAGATGCGGGTTCACAGGTAAGTGGTGAATTGAGATCTTCAGTTAAAATAGTCTGTCAAAGTTATAGTGACTAGAGGATGCGTATCGGTTAGAGGATAGGCTTCTGCTTAATTAACCTCTGTTGTGGGTATTCGGCCTACGACCCCACGTAACACTACGAATCGGTTGTTCGTTCCCTCACAGCGATACCAGTCGCACTTGATGTGGCAGTTGCGAATCGACGGTGATTTGTCGACTAGCAGACCGACAGCCACTATCCCACCCACTCATGGATAGTGTCTTTCCGAACGGAATCCGACGTTTTCGTCTCTGAGACGTGCAGGTGTCGACTCGAACGTTGTCGACACCGAACGAGCGTTATTCTCGACTTGCACGTGAAGCCGGCGACTACCGTTCCGGTTCTAACTCGGGAACGGAATCGCCGACGAAGTGTTCGACTCCACGGCGAAGGCGCTGTGAGAGCGCCGTGTCCGAGATGCCGAGCAGGTCTGCAAGTTCCCGGAGTGTGGTTTCGCGAGGAATCTTGAAGTAGCCCAGTTCGTATGCAGTGACCAGCGCCTCGCGTTGTGGTTCGGTCAATGTCGACTCGATAGTACTATGCGCGGAAAGTCCCGGACTGTGGATCGATTCGACAGTTAGTACGATTCCCCGCTCGCTCGTCCGCTGCAGGAACTTCGACGCCCGATCGCGCTTCGAGAAGAGCAAGACGAATCGCCACTCGGAGCCTCGTCCCACTGCTTCGAGAATCGACCCGTTGGTCTCGGTGAGGCTCTCGAGCAGTCCGTCGAATTCAGTGTCCCACTCGATCCGGAAGAGCGTCTCGTCGTTGCCCGTCGATAGAACTTCGAAATCCGCCACTTCGGGTTCTGATCGGAGACCCTGCTCGATCGCGTAGGGTTCGTCGCCCAGTGCCCAAACGAACGGGCAGAGGGTTTCGCCGACTGGGACGACGCGCTCAAACTGGACTGTCGTCTCCTGATGGTCGGCCAACAGCCGTTCGAACACGAACTCACGCGCAGGGGCGGTTAGCGTAATTGTCACCGACATCTCAATACGCGACTCTGTAAGCCCGATATGCCGTTCCTCCCTGCCGAGACCACGGACGCATCACTGGGGTTCCCGTGGCCCGTGATCGGACGTACCCATATTTGTGTTGGTCTCCGGAGAGGAGGCGATAGACCCGGTCGTCCTTCGCCCGCTTAGACATCCACACGCGCTCGACTGCCACGAGGGGTATCGAGGGTGGCAGCGCGGATATTGTCATACGATAGCTTGGCTACAGGCGAGTAAAAGAATTCTGTCGGGAGAAATCTCGGGAGACGGACACTTGAGGGTGCGTGTGACCGAATCGACTGCGGTCGAGGAGCGAGCGCTCCGTGATCAGTGTTCCAAACGAAGAGTGGCAACGGGAGTAACCGACTCCCGCGTCGAATGTGCATTCCGGCAGGCCTGCGTGAACAGGCAAGCTATCCTTAGAGCCGAAGACGGGTGAACCCGACGCTTGTTATTACCGGGCGATGAGGCGAGGGTGGGAAGACGAATGTGACAAGAGGGAGAGGAACGGGACGGCCGACGGCTCAGTATCGGTGACAGCCGAAGAGTTCTCGGCGTCAGTGGTGGGACCGCTCTGTCCGTCGGCCGCCTTGTTCGGTGGCTGCCCGGTCAGAGTGACCGAACTATGCCGGGCGTCGGTATCCTTCGGGCGCAAGTAACGGATCGGTGCCAGAGTCCGCACCTGAAGCCTGAAGGGTTCGAATGACAGACGACCCGGCACATGTTCGCACATGGTCGTTCTGGGCCTTGCAGCCATGCCCACCAAGTGGTGAAGAGGCATAAATCTATCTCGCAGTCGCTAGTTAGTTAGTTATCACTCGGCCGCCGAATCGTATTCGTGGTGGGCGTTCGTCGCGAAATAGGAGTCTTCTCGCCGTATTCGACAACGACCGATACGGGTACCGAGCGGTCTCAGGCGACGATATCGCGTACGTTGTGATCGCCACAGGACGGACACCGAACGCGACCCATGTGGTCCTCTTCCGATTCGGACGTCGTCCGACAAGAGCTACACAGGTATTTAAACGTCCGTTCGTCGCTACCGTGCCGGAGCTTGTCTAGTATACCCATGGTATAAACTCACACGATGTTGCGACGCCAGGGGCAATAAGAAGACAAACCCGTTTCGAATCGTCGCGACCGTTGCGGACCGAACGACGTTCGGCGAACTGCTTCACCGTTGTCCGACCGAATTCGTCGGTGTCGACGGTAGCCCGTGTGCCGACGATGGCTACGGTTCGGGCGCGTCGGCGTCGAACTCGACGAGCGAACCGCGGTAGCGACACGTTTCTAGTGCGTGCTTGGCGGCGAAACCAGCCTCGTGTGCGGTCGACGCTTCTCCGACACCGACTTTGAACTCGACGCCGACGTCGTCGGCGACGTGTTCGATGGCCGCGTGGTACTCCTCGGGCGAGAGCGACGGCGTCACGGCGATGATGTTGTCGCCGCCGACGAAGAAAGAGAGTGCACCGTGGGCTTTCCGGAGGTGGCGCATCAGTCCCGCGTAGCCCTGCTCGATCTCGATGAACGCGTCGAACTCGCTCAGTTGGTCCGTGTACTTGCCCGTCGCGTCGTTGACGTCGAAGTGTGCGATCTGGAGGTCGTCGTCGCGTCGCTCGGAGAGGAATTCCCCGGCGAGTACTTCCTTGCGGTCGCCGTCCTGTGCGCTTCCGGCCGCCTGAAGCCCCTCGCTGGCGGCTTCGAGGGCGGTCGCGGGGGCCGGATCGACACCGACGCCGAGGCTGATCGTGATCGGGTAGCGGTTACCGATCGACTCCTGGAGCAGTTCGTGGTCGCGTCGGTCCAGTCCGTTCGTGATCGCGACCATGTTGTCGGCGCGGGTGAAGAAGACGTAGCCGTCCCGATTCCCGACGAACTGCGCGAGATCGGCGAAGAGTCGCGACTGGAGGGTTTGAAGGTCCATCTCCCGTCGCGGCTCCGGCGTCACCGTCCACGGCCCGTAGTTGTCGAGTTGAATCTGGGTGAGTTGCGCGTTCGTCACTACTCGGTGGGAGGCGGTCACTCCTCATTTGGTCTTTGGTTCTGCGTCGCCATTTTTCACGACGACGTCGGGAGTTTCAACATCCGTGCGGACGTATCACGTCCGATGAGTATACGCGGCGCGATCATCGATGTCGACGGGACGGTACTTCGAGGAAGCGAGCCGGTTCCCGGTGCCGTCGCCGGACTGGATGCCCTTGACGCGGCGGGCGTCCGGCGACTGTTCGTCTCGAACAACCCGACCAAAGCGCCGTCGGCGTACGTCGAGCGGTTCGAAGGCGCCGGATTCGAGGTCCGAGCCGACGAAGTCATGACCTCCGGGGCCGTCACGACTGCGTATCTCCGTGAGAACCGTCCGACGGACGCGGTCTTTCTCGTCGGCGAGGACGGACTCCGGCGACAACTCGAAGAAGCGGGCCAGCGGGTCGTCGTCGACCCCGACCGCGCCGACGTCGTCGTCGCCTCGATCGACCGTTCGTTCGACTACGACAAACTGAGTCAGGCACTGTGGGCGCTCTCGGACGAGGCTGTCGGATTCGTCGGAAGCGACCCCGACGTGACCATCCCGACCGAGTCGCGCCCGATTCCCGGGTCGGGTTCGATCATCCGGGCCGTCGCGGGAGTCGCCGAACGCGAACCCGATGTCGTCCTCGGTAAGCCGTCCGCGTACGCCCGCGAGATGGCGCTCGACCGACTCGGCGTCGACGCCGAGGAGTGTCTCGTCGTCGGTGACCGTCTCGACACCGACATCGCCATGGGGGCCGAAGCCGGGATGACGACGGTACTCGTCCACTCGGGCATCACGGACGAATCGACGCTGGCGGACAGCGACGTGCGTCCCGATTACGTGCTCGAATCGCTCGGGGACGTAGAGCGGGTGTTGCAGGACGTGGTGTAGTCTCTACGACACACCGCGGAGGCGACGACGGTGGTCACTCGACGCGAACCGTCGTTCACGACCGAGAAACCGTTATGCGGATTCGGGGACTACCTTCCTTCGCCATGCCCGGCAAGAAAATTCTCATGATCGTCGGCGATTTCGGCGAAGACTACGAGATCATGGTCCCCTTCCAAGCGCTCCAGATGGTCGGCCACGAGGTCCACGCCGTCTGCCCCGAGAGGGAAGACGGTGACTCGATCAAGACGGCGATCCACGACTTCCGCGGCGACCAGACGTATCTCGAAGAGCGCGGTCACAACTTCGGCCTCAACGCGACGCTGGCCGATATCGACCCCGCGGACTACGACGCGCTCGTCGTCCCCGGCGGACGCGCGCCCGAGTACCTCCGGACGCACGAGATCGTCCTCGACACCGTTCGGCACTTCTTCGACGAGGAGAAGCCGGTGGCGTCGCTCTGTCACGGCCCGCAGATCCTCGCCGCCGCGGGCGTCCTCGACGGCTACGAGATGACTTCGTATCCGGCGGTTCGGGCGGAAGTCGAGGCCGCCGGTTGCGCGTGGGTCGACGAGGTCACCCGCGATAAGAACCTCGTCACCGGCCACGACTGGTCCGACCATCCCGAATGGCTGGCCGAGTTCTTGGACCTGCTCGGAACGACGGTCGAGCACGGGACACCCGCGACGGCGGCAGACGACTGAGCGGCAGTAGCCGTTCGCGCCTCCCGGCGGGAACACGTACCGCCGCGGTGGTGTGACGACGACTGAGCGGCAGTAGCCGTTCGCGCCTCCCGGCGGGAACACGTAGCGACGACAGCGACGACAGCGACGGATTCGTCGACACGACCGACGCTCTTTCTTTCAACCACTTATCATCTGTCTGACGGAGGTATTTATACTCCCGTTCTGCATAGGTGTGGTATGGAAGAACGTGACACGAACTACGTTTTCCGCGACGAGGTCGAAGAGTCACCACACTACAACACCGGAGAAGAGGACGTCGTTATCGTCGATGGCGAAGCGATGAGCTACCGGAGCTATCGACGGTAGATCACCATTCTCCTCGGGTACTACGTCGAGAGCGGTAGCTATCGACCGTCGATCGCTCGCTCCCGTCGAACCGCGCCGAGAGCAGTGGCTATCGAATCTCCGTCGTTGCTCGGCAAAAAAACCTGGATCGGAGGCTTCGCGACCTTAGAACGCGTCCGTGTTGACGTCGATCTCGGCGTGGAGGCCCTCGCGAACTGAGGAGTGGACGTGGCAGATGTCCTCTGCCTTCGAGACGACTTCGTCGACGTCGTCGTCGTCGATCTCGGATTCCGTGTGAATCGTGAACCGAATGGCCGCGAGGTCGTCGTCGCCGTCCACGTCGGCGTCGGCGTCGATCTGGACCTTGCCGAGATCCTCGTAGCCAGTCTGGTCACCAGCGACGCGGAACGCGGGGAGGAAACAGGAGGCGTAGTCCGCGACCAGGACTTCGTTCGGGTTCGGACCCGTCTTGTTGGTCGCGTCGATGGTCAGTTCGTAGTCGCCGGCCTGACTGGTGCTCGCGAATCCCTCTTCGCTCAACGTGCTAGTTTCGATGTCACTCATTGCAGGCTGACGTTGTGGCGTGACAGCCTAAAGGGTGCCGACATCTGCAATCCGGACGCGAGATTCGGGACCCGGAGACGGTGCGATCACCGACTTACAGCAGCGTCGCTTCCAGTTCGATCTCCGGCCCGGCGAGCGCCTTCGAGACGGGGCAGTTCTCTTTCGCGTCCTGTGCCTGCTCCATGAACTCCGCTTCGTCGATATCCGGAATCTCGGCTTCGACTTCGAGGACGATCCGCGTGATCTCGGTGCCTTCGAGGTGGACGTGTGCTTGCGTGTGGACGCGCTCAGGTTCGAACCCGCTGTCGGCGAGTTGGTTCGAGAGCGCCATCGAGAAACAACCCGCGTGGGCGGCCGCGATGAGTTCTTCGGGGTTCGTCTTCCCTTCCTCACCGTCTTCGAACCGGGAGACGTAGGTGAACTCGCCCTCGTACGCACCCTCGCCGACTGTCATGTCGCCTTTGCCGTCGCGGAGGTTGCCCTCCCAGGTCGCTTCGGAAGTTCTGACTGGCATAGATATCCGTCTCTATTGTCCACGTCGAACGCAATAAGGACTCGCCCAGGTAGAAGTACTGACACGTCGGCGTCGCGGAATCGACCGATCCGGTCTCGAAAAATGTGGGATAGCGCGGCGATGCGACTTCAGGTGTTCGGTCAGGCGTCGAGGTCGAACGTCTCGTCGCCGTCGAGGACGTGAACTTCGGCCGTGCTCCCCGTCGCTTCGACTTCGCGGGCGAAGTCTTCGGGGTCCTGCTCGATCGGCGGGAAGGTATCGTAGTGCATCGGGAAGGCGTGGTCGGCGTCGACCCAGTCGACGGCGATGGCGGCCTGCCACGGACCCATGGTGAAGTGGTCACCGATGGGGACGGCGACGGCGTCGGGTTCGAGGTACGGACCGATCACGTCGCGCATCTCCGTCATCAGACCAGTGTCGCCAGCGTGGTAGAACGTCGTGCTCTCCTCGTCTTCTACCTGTGTCGGTTTCGTGTCGCTGATGACGTAGCCCGCGGGCATCCCGAGGTCGTGTTCGTAGGACGTCTCCGCGCCGTTGGTGTGGTCGGCGCGGTGCATCGTCACGTACGCGTCGCCCAGTTCGACGGTACCGCCGAGGTTCATGCCGATGACGTTGTCCTCGTCGAAGCCCATCTCGCTCGCGACGTAGCCCGTGACCTCCGGCGTCCCGACGAGCGTCGCGTCGGTGAACTCGCCCGCGTCGGCGATGTGGTCGGCGTGGCCGTGGGTGAGCAACACGTAGTCCGGGTCGTCGACGTCGGACGGGTCGAGCGACGTCTTCGGGTTGGCGAAGAACGGGTCGATCAGGAGCGACGTGTCTCCGACCGTGACGTACCACGTGGAATGACCGTGCCAAGTGAGTTCCATGATGC
Source organism: Haloferacaceae archaeon (assembly GCA_963715525.1). Lineage (GTDB taxonomy): Archaea > Halobacteriota > Halobacteria > Halobacteriales > Haloferacaceae > MFD01721-c6. The sequence goes on along the minus strand of OY970248.1, from coordinate 1,382,174 downwards.
GTCTCTTCCTACTCGTGACTGCCACCTGAAGGTTACTGCGACAGAAAGGTTCGCCGGGTGATTTGCCGCACTTCGAACGGTGTGCGTTTCGGATTCGAAATCCGCGTCGTGGCGGTCGAGAGTCTCCCCGAGCGAGGGTGAGCGTCGCCGCGTCACAAAGGACTAAGCGGCGTGGCGAGTACCCCGTGTGTATGTATCACGTTCGATTCCGTGACCCCGCAGGTGCGGTCCGACGGGGGGAATGGCAGGACGGTACCGTAACGTTCGCAGACGACACGTACGACCTGAGTGAGGTCGACGTACTTCCACCGGCCGAACCCTCGAAGGTCGTCTGTATCGGGCGCAACTACGCCGATCACGCGGCCGAACACGGAGAGGACGTTCCGGACCGACCGTTGCTCTTCTTGAAACCGCCGAACACACTCGCCGCTCACGGCGACACGATCACTCTCCTCGAAGGCAAGGACCAACAGGAGTGGGAGGCCGAACTCGGCGTCGTGATCGGCGAGCAGTGCCGGAACGTCGCCGCCGATGACGCGATGGACGTCGTCGCGGGATTCACCTGCGTCAACGATCTCTCGAACCGTGACGACCAGATGCAAGAGCAAAACTGGATCCGTGGAAAGGCGTTCGACGGCGCGTGCCCGATGGGACCGGTCGTCGCCGACGTCGACCACGTTCCCGAGGACGCGTCGGTCCAACTCCGCGTCAACGGCGAGGTCAAGCAGGACGGTACCCGCGACCAGATGGTGTTCGGCGTGCCGGAACTGATCGAGGAAATCACGACCTACATGACGCTCGAACCCGGTGACGTGATCGCGACAGGCACCCCCGAGGGCGTCGGCCCGCTCTCCGACGGCGACAGCGTCGAAGTCGACATCGAGGGCATCCCGACGCTCGAACACGACGTGCGGATCCCGTAGGACGTCGTAGGGCGTACTTCTACAGCTCAGTCGTCTCCGTCACCGGATTCGGCCGACAGCAGGCCCTGTGGTGACGAGGCACGTCTGAAGTTCGTCTTCGGCTTCGGCATCGTCGAGTCCGCACCCTTGACCGAGTGCCAGACGATGCGGTTGAACTCCTGCATCGGGATTTCGTCGGCCTTCTTCAGGTCGAGTTTCAGCGACTTCTTCGCGTCCGGTGAACTGTCCGTGTTCACCTCGGTGAGCGACTGCTTCGGTTTGATCGCGTCGTACGCGAAGTCGGTCGACGGTTCCTCCTTCGGGCCGATGAAGGAGTTGATCATCGGCGTCGCCCGCGCGTCGAACTCCGTCATGGGCGGCATCCCGAGGATGAGTTCGATCGTCCGGAGCATCGACACCGTGCTGTAAAACGTGCTGTCGACGACACCTCGGCGGGTGTACGGGCTGATGACCTGCCCGAGCGTGCGGTGGGCGTCGACGTGATCCGGACCGTTCTGCGCGTCGTCCTCGATGATGAAGATGGCCGTGTTATCCCAGAACTGCGACTTCGTTACTGCCTCGACTAGCTTTCCGACCGCGAGGTCGTTGTCGGCCGCCATCGCCCGCGGCGTCGGGTAGTTCGGGTCGGTCCCGGCCGTGTGGTCACTGGGGAACCGAAGGATCGTGAGTTCCGGGAGTTCGCCCTTCTTCTCGAACTGCTCGAACTCCTTCATCCACTCGCCGAACCGCCGCTGGTCCGTGATCGAGAGATCGAAACTCGGGTAGTCCGTGTCGAGGTGTCCATGGAGCGCAGGCAGGTCTTTGCCCGGCTTCGCTCTGACGAATTTCCCGTTCTTCTTCACGTTGTCCGCGAACTCACCGTAGTCGCGGTAGCTCACGCCGGACCGCTTCGCGTCGTCCCAGAGGTAGCCCGCCTGCGGTCGGCTCGCGCCGCCGTTCTCGTAATCGTAACTCTCGCGGCGACCCGAGTAGTTCGCGGGCCACGTCTTCTGGACGTAGCCGTTCGCGATCGCGCCCATCGACCAGTTGTGACCGTCGGCGCTCACCTCGGCGTCGGCGTAGAGGTTGTCGAGGAGGACGAACTCCTTCGCCAGTTTGTGCTGGTTCGGCGTCACGTCCTCGCCGAAGAGGGTGAGCGACGGATCGCCGTTGCCCTCCTCGATGTCGCCGAGGACCTGATCGTACGTCCGATTCTCCTTGATGATGTAGATGACGTGCTCGATCGGCGAGGGATCGCCGACGCGCCGCGGGACCGGCCGTGGCTTCGTCTTCGACGAACCGCGTACCAGTTTGCCGTTCATCTCGTCGAACCCGTTGTTGTCGACGACCTGCTTCGTGTACTTGTTCAGTTGCGACTGATCCGGAACGTCCACGATCGAGAGCGTTCCGTCGATCATGTTCGCGATGTACTGGACGTTCTTCTTGTCTTTCGTCGGGTTCGGACCGTTCGGGTTCGGACCGGCACCGAGTCCTTTCATGTTGGTCACGTACAACGTACCGTCGTCGGGTGAGAGTGCGAGGGTCGAGGGGAACCACGCAGTTGGAATCAGGCCGCGGACGTGTGTCGGCCCGCGTGCACCGCAGTCCCGACCCTTCCCCTTCTGCTTCGGACCGAGGTCGACGACGGCGACGTCGTTGTTGCCGGCGTTGGCGACGTAGAGCGTGTCACCGTCGTCGCTGACGGCGAGCGCGTTCGGCATGCTGCCGCTCGGCGCGTCCTTGTACGGCCGGAGCGAGACCTTCCCGACGGTGTCGTCGAAGTCCGTGTTGACGATCGAGACGCTGTCCGTGTTGCCACAGGCGACGTACGCCTCGGGGCGCTCGGAGTTGAGGACGAGGTCGTTCGGTCGCTCGCCCACCGTGATCGTCTGTGTCACCGTCAGAGAGTCGGTGTCGACGACGGACACCGTGTCCTCGCCCCAGTTCGTGACGTAGGCCGTCGCGTCGTCCGACGAGAGCGTCACCATGTACGGCATCTTTCCGACCGAAATCGTCTTCGTGACAGATCCCGAGCCGAGGTCGACCACCGAGACGGAGTTGTCCAGGTTGTTGGCGACGAAGAGTCGACTCCCGTCGGACGTGAGATCGAGTCCCGCCGGGAAGTACTTCTCCGCGTCCGTGACCGAAGAGCCGCTATCGGTCTGCTTCACGGACGACGGACCGAGGCGGATCGGGTCGGTTTCGCTCAGCGAACCGCCGTCGAAGTCGTAAACGCGAATCTTGTTGTTGACGCCCGCCGAGGCGTAGAGTCGGTCACCGTCGGGAGAGAAGCCGACGCCGACGAAGAGCGCCTGCGGCGAGTGGTATTCGATGGTCTGGACGACCTTCTTCGCGTTCACGTCGACGAGTGTCAGTGACTGGACGCCCTGTCCGTCGTTGGAGACGGCCAGGTATCGACCGTCGGGACTCAGTGCCGCACCCATCGGTCGGTCGCCGACGGTTACTTGATCGCCCGCTGGCGTGAGCACCCATCCCGGCGAGTGTGGGTTGACCGGCGGGTCGCCGTTGGGGCCGGGATGATTCGTGTCGGTCCCGTTGGCCGTGTCACTCGACTTCTTGCCGCCGCTGCCGGACGCTGCGAAGGCCGGCGTGCCAAGCCCGACCACTGCGCCAGCCAGTCCGACGCCTTTGAGTAGTCCGCGCTTCGTGAACTTCGGACGTTCTGATTTTTCAGACAAGGGAATACACCCAACGGATTTAGATTCGGATAGTATTTATAATAATGTAATAGGTATAGAGAAGTAATATAGTGATACGGAGAGAAATTTCTCACGGCGCTGAATCCGTAGTCGGGGCGCAGCGGTGCCGAAGAACCGTGGTAGCGATCATCACACGCGGGCAAGAGTTTTGTCGCTCGACCGAACACTTCACGACGAGGGATGGAGACCATATCTTTCTCCCGCTGACCGGGATTCGTCGATCCGCGAACGCGGCGTGTGAGTCACGCGGAGACGCAGACGGAGCGTGACATCCACGGAGTCCCGGCAGTTCACTTCGACGAGCCAGCCACGGCTCTCGGTACCGTTTTTCGACCGACGAGGCGACGCTGGCCGACGCCGATGGGCACTCCAACCGCTTCGTCGTCGTCCGGTGCGCCACGGTTCACACGACATGCAAGAGACACACGGTTCAGCGATCATCGCGGCGCGAGGCACAGACGAGTTACCCGACACAGACGAGATCACCTCCCTCGCGGAGGCAGCAGGCTACGAGGTCGTCGACACGATCACGCAACGGCGATCTGAGGACGCGACCTACCAACTCGGGCGCGGGAAAGCCGACGAGTTGGCGGGGCGGGTCGAGACGCTCGACGCCGACGGCGTCATCTTCGACAACCCGTTATCGCCCCAGCAGACGTACCGTCTCGGGGAACTGTTCCCCGACGGCGTCGGGGTCGTCGATCGGTATCGACTCATCATCGACATCTTCGGCCAGCAGGCGGGGACGCGACGAGCGCAGTTGGAGGTCCGGTTGGCGGAACTGCGCTACGAACTCCCGCGGGTCAAGACGGAGATCCGTATCGAGATGATGGAGTCGAACGAGCGCCTCGGCGGCGGTGGCGGCGGGCCGATGGGCGAAGCCGGAATCGGCGGGAAAGAACACCGCCGCATCCGCGACATCGACGCCCGCATGCAGCGCATCGAAGCCGAACTCGGGAGTTTGGGTAGCGTCGAGGCAGACCGCCGCGAGCGACAGCGCGAGGACGGGTTCGACCTCGTCGCGCTGGCGGGCTACACGAACGCCGGGAAGTCGACGCTGCTCCAGCGACTCGCGACCGATCTCGACCTCGCCGACAACGACCACCGGCACGCCGACGAGACGAAGACGGCCGAAGCCGAGGACCGCCTCTTCGAGACGCTGGACACGACGACCCGTCGCGCCGACTTCGCCGGTCGACGGGCACTCGTCACCGACACGGTGGGCTTCGTCCGGGATCTGCCGCCGTGGTTGGTCGACTCCTTCGAGTCGACGCTGTCGGCGGCGTATCGCGCGGACGCCGTCCTCGTGGTCGTCGACGCGAGCGACTCGGTCGACGAGGCTCGGGCGAAACTGACGACCAGCCTCGACACGCTCGAAGACGAGTACGACGGCGAGGTGGTCGTCGTCCTGAACAAAACGGACCTGCGTTCGACCGACGAACTCGCCGACCTACGTCGGGGACTCTCGGACCTCACCTCCGATCCCGTCCTCGTCAGCGCAGTCGAGGGCGACGGTATCGGAGCGTTGACCGCGCGCGTGAAGTCCGTTCTCCCCTCGGAACGCGAGCGCTTCCGCCTCCCCAACGGGAGCGAGGCGCAGTCGGTGCTCTCGTGGGCCTACGACCGGGGGCACGTCTCCGACGTGGCCTACGACGGCGACGAGATGGCCTTCACCGTCGAGGCGCGACCGACGGTCGTCGCGCGGGTCGGGTCGAAGGTCGCAGCGGTCGACGACGGAGCGGAGAGTCGATAGGCGAAGCCTCGTGGTGCACTGACCGATTACATTTCGATCGCGGGAGCGGCGTTGCGCTTCGCTATTTCGGTCTCGAACAGAACCGAACACCGTTAAAAACGAAGATTCGATCGAACGCCCTTCTACGGCCAGTTACCGGCCTGCTGGAAGGCGCGGGCGACGCGGTTGATGGCGACGACGTACGCGGCGGTGCGGAAGTTCGACAGGTCGTTCTGCTCGTAGGCGTCGGTCAGGTCGTCGAAGGCGTTGACGATGACCGTCTCTAACTCGTCGTTGACACGCTCTTCGGACCAGTAGAACCGCTCGCGGTTCTGGACCCACTCGAAGTACGAGACGGTGACACCGCCCGCGTTGGCGAGGATGTCCGGGAACACGTCGACTTCACTCTCGGCGAGCACGTCGTCGGCTTCGGGCGTCAGCGGACCGTTCGCGGCCTCGACGATCACGTCGGCCTGCACGTTCTCGGCGAGGTCGCCGTCGATCGCGTTCTCCAATGCGGCCGGGACGAGGAGGTCGACGTCGAGGGTGAGTAGGTCGTCGTTGTTCATCTCTTCGGTCGCCCCGTCGTAGCCCGAGACGCTGCCGGTCTCGGCCTTGAAGTCCTTGACCGCGCGCGCGTCGAGTCCGTCCTCGTTGTAGATCGCACCGGAGGAGTCGGAGACCGCGACGATGTTCGCGCCGAGGTCTTCGATGAGGTACGCGGCGATCGAACCGGCGTTGCCGTAGCCCTGCACGGCGACCGACGCGCCCTCGATGTCCTTGTCGAGGTAGTCGAACGCCTCGCGCGCGGTGAGCATGACCGAGCGACCCGTCGCTTCGACGCGGCCCTCGCTGCCGCCGGATTCGATCGCTTTCCCGGTGATGACGCCGGGTGCGGTCGTGTTCTCTAACTTCTCGTAGGTGTCCTTGATCCAGTTCATCTCCCGCTGGCCGGTGTTGACGTCGGGTGCGGGGATGTCCTTGTCCTCGCCGATGAGGGGGCGGAGTTCCTTCGCGAACGAACGCGTCACGCGTTCGAGTTCGGACTCGCTGTAGTCGTCGGGGTCGATGACGATTCCGCCCTTCCCACCACCGAAGGGGATGTCGACGACGGCGCACTTGTACACCATCCACCCGGAGAGGGCTTTGACTTCGTCGCGGGAGACGTTCGGGTGGTACCGAATGCCGCCCTTGTACGGCCCACGGTCGCCGTTGAACTCCGAACGGAACGCTTTGAATATTTTCAGCTGCCCGTCGTCCATCGCCACCGAGAGGTTGGTTTCGAGGACGCGTTCGGGGTGTTTCAGACGCTCGATTACGTCGGATGGCACGTCGAGATACGCCGCGGCGTCGTCAATCTGCTCCTGCAGACTTTCGAACGGATTTGCCTCGTCCGCCATGTCAAAACCACCTCTCGGCCCGAGGTTAAGCGTATCGAAGTAATACCATACTCAAATATTATAATTGTCTAAGGTTGCCTTATATTTCTCCCGCCGCCCTCGCCCGCGAGACGATCCGTTCGGCCTGCGCGATGAGCGGTGCGTCGATCATCTCTCCGTCGACGCGAAAGACGCCGCGATCCGACGCTTCGGCCTCGTCGCGGGCCGCGAGCACCCGCTCTGCCCACTCGATGCGGTCCGCCGACGGCGTGAACGCGTCGTTGATCACCGGCACCTGCGCCGGATGGATGGCCATCTTTCCATCGTAGCCGAGCGTCGCCGCGAACTCCGTTTCCCGACGTAGCCCCTCGTCGTCCCCGAAGTCGGTGTACACGGTGTCGACGGCGTCGACGCCCGCCGCCGCCGCGGCGACGACGACTCGTTCGCGCGCGTAGAGAACCTCGACTCCCTCGTCGGTACGAGTCGCGCCCAGATCCGCCGCGAGATCCTCGGCACCGAAGACCAGCGCGTCGGTGGCGTCGGCGCGAGCGATTTCGGGGGCCGCGAGGACGCCGCCCGCGCTCTCGACGAGCGCCAGAATCGGGACTTCTCGTTCCGCATCGGCCAGCAGTTCGCCGACGCGGTCGACGTCGGCGGCGGCAGCGACTTTCGGTACCATAACGGCGTCTAATCGAACGTCGTCGTCGAGAACGGCTTCGAGGTCGTCGACGGCGACGTCGCCGGGATTGACACGGACGCACACTTCGGCGTCTGCGTCGAACTCGTCGTCGGCGAGCACGTCGCGGACGGCTTCGCGCGCTGCCTCCTTCCGGTCGGGAGCGACGGCGTCTTCTAAATCGAAGATGATCGTGTCTGCGTCGGTACCGGGGGCTTTGCGCATCAGGTTCGGTTGATCACCGGGTGAGAAGAGGACGGAACGTCGCGTCATGAGCAGACGTTCTCGCCCGACCGATTTGAAACCCGACGGAGAGCACCTGGCCATCGGTGATCCGCGGAGTCGAACGGTCCACTCCTTCAGAATGTGTCCGCGTACTGAAAAGAAGTTATGTGCTCCTGCGGTGACCGTCGGCACACGATGTTCTCTCGGTCGCGCGTCTTCGCGCTCGCGTTCGTCGTCTTCCTCGCCGTCTCGGGCGGCGTGAGCGGTGTCCCCGCGGTCGATTCCATACCCCGGTCACCCGCCACCGGGACGGCGTTCACCGATGTCACGTCTGCCGATCGAACCGCGATTCGAACTGGTTCGGACATTCGAGCGCAGACGTCGAGTACGGCAAACGCGTCGAACGGATCGAGTGCCACGAATACGACGCGAACGGCGACCGGGTCCCCGACGCGAAGTCCGACCACGAATACCGGCGATGGGCGGGCGTCCGATTCGGGGCCGCATCCCCCTGACCCACCGAGGGACGTCGTCGGCTGGGAAGGTGGCTACTGGTACAACGAGTCGGTGAACGTAGACCAGAGCGACGGCCTCTCGAAGGCTGAACTCCGAAAGTGGGTCTCGCTGGCGGAAGCGCACGTCGAGTACATCACGGGCCAGGAGTTCACGCGGCCCGTCCACGTTCGCATCGCGACGCGTGAAAACGCACCCGTCGGGAGTTTGGTTCGCTCGACTCGGGCGCGATACGCGGACAAACGGTACGTCGAGTGGGAACACCAGGTCTACGAGGCGCAGTTCGCCTCCGGCGAGGACTCGCCACGCCCGAGCCCGAACAACATAACGTCCGAGACCCTCCTCGACGGCGTCATCGGGCTCTACGACCCTTCGACGAAGACGATGATCGTCCTCCGAAACGACGGCGGTCCGGCCGTCGCCGACAACTCGACGCTCCACCACGAACTGACCCACGCGCTCCAAGACCAGCACGGCGAGATCAGAAAACGGACCGACGACACGCAGGACGGACAGAACGCGAAGGACGGCATCACGGAAGGGCAAGCGACGTACGTCGAACACCGATACCGCGAGGAGTGCCGTCCCAGCGGGGTCTTCCACTGCGTCGACACGCCGCGACAGGACTACTACCCGCCCGCCCGCGCGTACGGTGGCGTCCCTCCGTCCGAGACGTGGCCGCAACCGTACACGGACGGCGCATCACTCGTTCGAGACCTCAGAGCCTCCGGCGGCAGCGCGGCAGTTCAGGCCGCACTCCACCACCCGCCGACGTCGACGGAACAGACCATCCACCCCGACAGGTATCCGAAAGAACAGCCTCGTCCCCTCGACGTCCGTGACGAGACCCGAAACGGGTGGGAGACGTTCCTCGCCGGTCGCAACACCTCGAATCGGTCGACGGTTCCGCTCGGCCAGCACGGAACCACTCGCGTAGGCGAACTCGGACTGTACGGAATGTTCGCCAATCAGACGCTCTCGGAGGGCGCATCGATCGCCGATATCAGTTCGTATTCGAATCCCGACAACGGCCGATACGACGTCTACAACTACTCCAGTCCGGCGACGGCCGGTTGGGTGAACGATCGGCTCATCCCGTACCGAAAGCCCACCGAAAATCGAACCGAGTACGGGTACGTCTGGGTGACCGCGTGGAACACACCGCGTGACGCACGACAGTTCAGAGCGGCGTACTTGCGTATGTTACGAGCGCACGACGCACGACGGCTAGACGACGGAACGTTCGTCGTCCCCTACGGACCGTTCGCCGACGCGTTCCGGGTCCAGCGTATCGGCGACCGCGTCGTCATCGTCAACGGACCGAAACCGAGCGATCTGAACGATATTCACCCGCGGTCGAACTCGGCGACCAGATTCTCGCCCGTCGGTCAGGGCCAGAGGCCGCGCGCTTCGTGGGCCTCGGCGACGCGCGAGAGAGCGACGATGTAGGCGGCGTCGCGCCACGTCACGTCGCGCTCGTCGACGACGGTTCGAACCGCGTTCCAGGCTTTGAGCATCTCGTTTTCGAGCTCTTCGTTGACGCGTTCGAGCGACCACGCGCGGCGGTTGATGTCTTGGAGCCACTCGAAGTAGGAGACGGTAACGCCGCCCGCGTTGGCCAGGATGTCCGGCACGACGGGGATGTTACGCTTCTCGAAGACCGTATCGGCCGCCGTCGTCGTCGGGCCGTTCGCGCCTTCGACGATCAGTTTCGCCTGTACGTCCTTTGCGTTCGCGGCGGTGAGCACGTTGCCGATGGCGGCCGGGATCAGCACGTCCACGTCGAGTTCGAGCAGTTCGGCGTTGGTCAACGTCTCGGGAGCCTCGTAGCCGGTCACCGCTTCGGGTTGCTCCCCGTGGGACGCGATCGCGGCCGTGTCGAGACCGTCGGGATCGTAGACGGCTCCGTTGACGTCTGAGACGGCGACGACCGACGCCCCCCAGTCGTCGAGCAAGCGGGCGGCGTTGGCACCGACGCTCCCGAATCCCTGCACGGCGACCGTCGTACTCTCGATGTCCCATCCGTAGTAGTCGATCGCTTCGCGGGCGGTGATGGCGACCGAGCGACCGGGTGATTCCTCGCGGCCCTCGCTGCCGCCGACGACGGGTGGCTTGCCGGTGACGACGCCGGGGATCGTCTCGCCTTCCTGCATCGAGTAAGCGTCCATGAACCACGCCATCGTCTGGGCGTCCGTCCCCATGTCCGGTGCCGGGATGTCCTGCATCGGACCGACGATTCCGCGAAGCTCTTCGGCGAAGCGGCGGGTCAGGCGCTCTTTCTCGCCCGTCGAGAGGTCTTTCGGATCGACGACGATACCGCCCTTGCCGCCGCCGAACGGGATGTCCATGACGGCACATTTCCACGTCATCCACATCGAGAGCCCGACACACTCGTCGGCGCTTACGTCCGGGTGGTAGCGGAGACCTCCTTTGTACGGCCCGCGGACGCTATCGTGTTGTGCTCGGTAACCCGTGTAGACGCGGGTCGTTCCGTCGTCGCGTTCGAGCGGGATCGACACCTGGTGGACCTGTCGGGGGTACTTGAGCCGTTCGACGATTCCGGGGTCGACATCGAGTTGGGCGGCCGCCCTCTCTAGCTGGCGTCGCGCGGTCTCGACCGCGGTTTCGTGTTCTTCGCGTTCCCCTTCCGAATCGCCTACCGGAGTTGCTGCTGCTGTCATGTATATTTCACCGCACTGTGCGTGTCACTCTCTGTCGGACACACACACTGGAGAAGCGCCCGCCTCTCACTCCGTCGTGAACGTATTGCGGGCATCGCCACGGCGTACTCTGCCGGGTAACTTAACGGTTTTTAAAACATATCGCTCGTGCCATCATTTGCCATCACCAAACGGTACCCGGAACATATTACCGACGGTCACGCGTTTCGTCTCCTATCGGAACACTATGAGGCCGATCTCCCCGGGTAGTGGCGGGATTCGCGTCCTACACGTCGACGACAATCCCGCCGTACTTCGTCTGACGAAGGAAGCACTACGTGACCACCGAAGCGACATCGAAGTAGTCTCTAGCGAGTCTGTCGAAGCGGCGGTCGACCGACTCACCGAGGGCGGCATCGACTGCGTCGTGAGCGACTACCAACTGCCGGACACGGACGGACTGCACTTTTTGGACGTCGTCCGCCGTGACTACGGCGACCTACCGTTCATCCTCTTTACCGGCCACGGCAGCGAGGAAATCGCGAGCCGAGCCATCTCCGCGGGAGTGACTGACTACCTCCAGAAGAGCGGCGGCAACGAGCGATTCGAACTGCTCGGCAACCGCATCGGAAACGCCGTCGAGAGCACCAGAGCCGAGCGAGCCCTCGACGAAACACGTCGTCGATACGAACGACTCCTCGAAGCCGCTCCGGACGCCATTCTCGTCGGCGACGCCGAGACCGGCGAGATTATCGAATCGAACACCGCCGCCGCGGCGTTGCTCGGGCGTCCGGAGTCCGAAATCGTCGGCATGCACCAGACGGACCTCCACCCGCCCGAGGACGCCGAACGATACGCCGAGATCTTCCGAGAGCACATCGAGGCCGACGAGATCACCGTCATGGACGAGGACGTGTACGTCGTCGACGTCGACGGGGAACGCATCCCCGTCGAGATCAACGCCGCGGCCGTCGAGTTGTCCGGAGAGACCGTCGTACAGGCGATCTTCCGCGATATCTCTCACCGGGAGTGACCGATGTCCGCCGCTCCGGAGAGCGGTCCACTGACCGCCAGCGTTTTGCACGAACCGAGCGAGTGCCCGGTATGCCAGGACGCTACTACGAGGAGTTCGAGGTCGACGAGACGATCGAACACGAAACGCGCCGGACAGTGAGCGAGAGCGACAATCAGCGATTCTGCGACATGACGATGAACCAGCAGCCGCTCCACCTCGACGCCGAATTCGCCGCCGACACGCAGTTCGGCGAGCGACTCGTCAACGGGCTCTACACGATGTCGCTTGCCGTCGGGGTCTCGATTCCGGAGACTACGGACGGGACGATCGTCGCCAACCTCTCGTACGACAACGTCGAGCACCCGGCACCGGTCTTTCACGGTGATACCATCCGCGCTCAGTCGACAGTGACCGACAAGCGGGAGACGAGCGATGGCGAACGGGGCGTCGTGACGATGCACGTAGAGGCGTATAAGCAGGATGACACGCTCGTTTGCGAATTCGATCGGACAGTGCTCTCGTTGAAGCGTCCGTGAGCGGAGCGCGAACCCGGTGTTCGAGTGGTCACCTACTGGAAACCGAGAGTACTTACCGCTCAGTTGGCGTAGATTTATTTAATAGCTGTTAGTTTTTCAGACCGGGAGGAAATGGCTGGCAAGGGAATCACTCCGGGCGCGCGTCACATGCGCTTTCAGACCTGGGGCACGAACCACTGCCGCGATCGCGGGCAGGTCCCGCGAGTCGCCCTCCCGCCCGCGACGTGATCGGAGCACTCGGTGCCGCAGTCGGCGGCCGACCTCGCACATGGTCAATCGAATCGGGTCTCCGAACAAGGGGGAGCGCTCGGTCAACGAGTCGGCTCGCCGCTGCACGCTCCGATCCGTCGCTGTCGTGGCCGCCGCTTCCCGCCGTGCCAACGGGACGCCTCGGCGGCCAGGCGCTTTCATCGACGGATGACTGACGTCTACCGCGCAGTCTGACGACGGTCCGTCGGAATCGACCGACACATCTTCGTGTAACCGCTTTCAGTCGACGGTACTATTGGAATGTACTCCGTGGAGGAGCGGTCGTTTAGAAGGACAGTTCGTCGACAGTCGAATCACACACCGTACAACGGATCACGAGTTCGTTCCGTGACTCTACGATCTCGGGGATTTGAATCGTCTCGTCGCCACAAACGGGACACTTCCGAAGGTATTCGATCTCTGTCGATTCGCGTGGTGCGCCGAGTGCGAGTGCGATGACCCACTCGTCGCTTCGATTTCGTCCGAGTTGGAACTCTCCGGGGGCAAAGCGAATCGCCTCACCGGAACGTACCTCGATGGCTCCGGACTCCGTTTCGAACACGACGGTGCCGCTCAGGACGTAAAACACCTCCTCCTGATCCAGATGCCGATGGTACGCGTACCCGAAGCTTTCGGACGGGGCCAGTTCGAAGTAATTGACCGCGACACGCTCGGTCCCGAGTGCCGTCGAAAGCGGGCGAACGACGTCCGCGGGACTGTTCGTCGGCGGTGATTCGATCCGTTCTACGGTTACTTTCTTCATCTGGGGTTCTATACTACGGAGACCAGATAAGCGCCGCTACTGCCTCCAACGAGAGGCTGGTTCGTGGCGGTGGGGCGGAAGGTTGCAACCGCGACAAACCGTCGCGGAGTCGGGCCCCGGTTAGAGTATCGTGCCGTGTTTCTTGTCCGGAAGCGACTTCTCGACGTCAGCGTAGAACTCGAATCGGCTGACTAGTTCGTCGCGTAGCTGACTCGGCGGTACGATCTCGTCGACGACGACCTCGCTCGCCATTCGATGGATGTCGATGTCCTGACGGTACTCCTCACGAAGTTCCTGCTCGCGCTGTTTGCGCTCCTCGGGGTCGTCGATCGCGTCCAGTTTGTTCGCGTAGACGGCGTTGATCGCCGCCTCCGGACCCATGATTCCGATCTCGCCCGACGGGAGACCGATGATGCTCTCCGGGTCGTAGGCCGGGCCGCCCATGGCGTAAATCCCCGCACCGTAGGCTTTCCGAACGACGACGGTCTGCTTCGGGACCGTCGCCGACGACGTCGCGTAGATGAACTTCTTGCCTTTCTCCAGGATCGCGTCCTTCTCGACTTGCGATCCGGCCATGAACCCCGGCGTATCGCAGAGGTAGAGCAACGGAATCTCGTAGGCGTCGCAGGTCCAGATGAACTCGGCCGCCTTCTCGGCGGCGTCCGGGAAGATCGCCCCCGAGCGCTGGGTCGGTTGATTCGCGACGATGCCGACCGGACGACCGCCCATGCGGCAGAACGCGGTAGCGATCTCCGGTCCGTACTCGGGTTTGAGTTCGAAGACCGACTCGGCGTCTGCGATCCGGTCGATGAGGTCGAACGCGTCGTATGAGCGGTTCGGAGACTCTGGGATGAGTTCGTCGATCCCGTCGGGCGAGTACTTCGGCGGCTTCGGCTCGCTCCGCGGCGGTTTCTCGCCCGCTTTGTTCGGAAGGAACGTCAGCAGGTCCGCAACCAGTTCGCGGGCGTGTTGTTCGTCGCGGGCGACGAGGTCGGCGCTGCCGGAGTACTTGGCGTGAACCGACGGTCCACCGAGGTCCTGCATGTCGATGTCCTCCCCGGTAACCATCTTCACCATCCGCGGGGAGGCGATCGCCATCGCCGACATCCCCTCGACCATGATCGTGAAGTCCGCGAACACGGGGGTGTACGCCGCACCGGCGATACACGGTCCGTAGAGCACGCAGATCTGCGGGACGCACCCGGAGAGCATCGAGTGGTTGTAGTAGTACTTCCCGATCCCCTCCCGGTTGGCGAAGAAGCCCGTCTGCTGGTCGATGCGCCCGCCCGACGAGTCCATGAGGTAGAGCACCGGCTTGCCAGACTTCAGGGCACGCTGTTGCATCCGGAGGAACTTCTCGACGCCGTGTCGGGCCATACTCCCCGCTTTAACGGTGAAGTCGTTGGCCATGAAGTGGAGTTCGCGACCCTCGAACTCGACCGCACCCGTGATCAGGCCGTCGGCGGGGAGTCGGTTTCCGGCGTCCGCTTCCTCGACTTCTGGGGAGTCCGGGTGCCACGAATCGAAGTGAGCGAACTTCCCGTCTTCGAACATGATACTGTCTCCGTCGCCGCCGAACCAGAGATCGAGTCGGTCGCGGACGAACAGTTTCCCCTGTTCGGGAAGCCGCTCTTTGTACTTCTCGGGGCCGCCGGCGAGGATATCGTCGATCTCCTCGTGGAGCGCCCGTTCGCGATCGGTCGGTCCGAGATCGTCGTCGAGGGGATAACTCGGCTCCGGCGGTTCGGCGGTCGCGGTCGGGTCACCGCTGTCGCCGACGTGTACTTCGATGTCGACGCCGAGGTGTTCTGCGAGGGCGGAGGCGATGGCACTCGCTTCATCGTCGCTCGCGCCGTCGCCGACGTGGACTTTCATGTCGTGGACTGCGGTCGACTATTCAAAATCGTTTTCCATGTGGGATCGTCGGTCCTCGACGAGTTCCCTTCTCTCTCGGTCGACCGACCTGCCGACACTCGCTCAGGCTCGCGACGGTCTGCCACGAGTCCGAAGACACCGGCGAGGAGTGGGGTGAACCGCCGACCCGGGACGAGGAACAACTGGGATCAGAGGGGCAAACAGACGGCACCGTATCGGCACGAAGCGAGTTGCCGTACACCCGCGAGTCGCTCCGCGGTCGCGTTCAGATCACGGCGTGTCTGGTCGCGTACTACCGTATAAACGATCGGAAAAAAGATCCCGAGAGTGATCGCTGACGCGTCTCAGTCGAGCGCGTCTTCGAGCGAGTCGATCAGATCTTCGTTACCGACGTATACCGGGACGCGCTGGTGGAGGTCGTCGGGTTCGACGTCGAGCAGTGATCGAGTACCGTCCGACGAGCGTCCACCGGCACATTCGACGATGTAACCGATCGGGTTCCCTTCGAACTGTAGCCGGAGCTTTCCTCGCGGCGCTGAGTTCAGCGCCGGATAGGCGAAGACCCCGCCGTAGGTGAGTACCTGGTTGATGTCGCCGATCATCGCGCCGCCGTAGCGGAGTTTGAGGCTCTCGTCGGACTCGACTTCGCGGGCGTAGGCGGTGAAGTCGTCAGGCCAGTCGGGGACGCGACCGCCGAAGCCGTAGACCGACGGATCGTCGGGGAGCATCACGTCCTCGCGGACCTCTCGGCGTTCGCCGTCGTCGACGACGTACTCGGCGACGTAGCCGTCGTGAGCCGTCGCCATCGTGGTGATCGGCCCGTAGAGCACGTAGGCGGCACCGACGAGCCGGTCACCAGCCGCCGGGAGCGGCCCGTCGTAGATGGCGACAATGGTGCCCATCGTGTTGTTCGGCTTGAGGTTCGACGAGCCATCGAGCGGGTCGATGGCGACTGAGAGACCGTCGCCGACGTCGACGACTTTCGTTCGCTCTTCGCTCGCGTACTCGCCGACGCCGTCGAGGTCACGGAAGGCGTCGAGGAGGAGGTCGTCGGCGTAAGTGTCGGCTTCCAGTTGGAACTCGTCGCTCGGATTCGTCTCGTCGCTCTTGACCCGACGACCGGGGAGTCCGCTTCGAATCTCGGGTGCCAACGACGCGACGGTGGCGAACACGCTGTCGACCGCCTCGGCGTGGGCGCTTGCCTGGACCATCAGTCGTCAGTGGCGGTCGCGGTTTCGTGTTCGCTCGACGGCATGGCTTCGAGTGCTTCGTCGGCGGTGGTCCCTTCGAAGATCACCAACTCCAGCGCGTCGAGCAGTTCCTCGGGGTTCTCTCGCTGGAAGACGTTACGCCCGACGGCGAGGCCGGACGAACCGGCGTTCATGGCCGCCTCGACGGTTTCGAGGAAGTCGCGGTCGCTCGTCTTCGAGCCGCCGGACATGACGACCTTGCACTTCCCGGCCGACTTGCAGGCCCACTCCATGGCGTCCGCCGAGCCCGGGTATTTCACCTTCGCGATGTCCGCGCCGAGTTCGAGGCCCAGCCGCGTCGCGTACGCGATCGTGTCCGGGCTGCGGTCGTTCTTGAGTCCCTGTCCGCGCGGGTACGACCACATGACGACGCCCATGTCGTGTTCGCGGGCTTTCTCCTGCGCCTGACGGAACTCTTCGGCGAGTTCGATCTCGTGGTTGGAACCGCCGTAGAGCGTGAAACCGATGGCGTCCGCACCGAGTTCTGCGGCGTAGTCGACCGACCAGTTGACTGCCGTATCCGGCTCGCCCATCCAGAGGTTCGAGGTGCCGTTGAGCTTCGCCAGCAGCGACACGTCGTCCTCGTACGACGGGTAGTACGCCTCGGCGACACCCTTCTGTACGGCGAGAGCCGTGACGGCGTCGTGGGTTGCGAGATCGAAGACGACCTCGGGGTTCGTCGTCTCCGGAACGGGCTCGAAGTCGACCGGGCCGTGTTCGAGACCGTGGTCGTAGGCGAGAATGAGCGCCTTGTCGTCTCGCGTGATCGCGGAGTCGGCGTTCTGAATCATCACTTCGAACTCCGGCGAGCAGCTATTTGAAAGTGATGGTGTTCGATATCTCTATTCTGTACATATCTATCAATAGAGACTCTCTGCTACGAAATTACGCAACTTCGAGTAATGCAATAAAATGAGTACGAAGATAGTAAATTTCCGGGCACGCGGTCCGGACGTGCGATCGGATCGTCTGTAATATCAGACCGCTCGAATCCACCAACGCACGCGGGTGATCGCGCTCTCACCGAGTTTTCACCGAGACGGAAGACGTCGTAGCGTCGGCGATCCGATTTCGGGTCTCTGAGTGACTACCGTCCGCCGACTCATCCCTCGAAGTCGAACGCGCCGACGAGTTGACGGGCGTGCCAGTGCCACGACGTGACGCGATTGCGGTCGATATCGAGGGCGCTCGCGACCGCCGTTGGGTCGGCAACCGCGAGACTGCGAACCGACGTGATTCCACCCGCTGCGAGTCGCTCGGCGTACGGTTCGTCGATACCCGAAACGTCAGTGACCGGATCCGGCCGCGAACGCCGCTCGGGAGATTCGACGACGGTCCTCGGTACTGCTTTCGGTGGTGTTACTCGCTTCTTCGTTGCGAGTTCGGCTTCCCAGTCACCGTCGCTCGCCGCGACCCACGCACGTTCGTCCTCGCTGAGTCCTCGTATCTGAGCGGAACGCGCCGTGAGGTCGCCGTCACCGATCGCAAGTGACCACGGAAGTGAGAACTCGCGACGAAGACGGTCGGCGGGGTCGGGTTCGATACCGCCGTCGACGAGGTCGTAGTACGACACTCGCTTCTCGATGAAGTCTCGGGCGGTGATCTCGGCCTCGCGGAGTCGCTTCGTCGTCGCCCGCTCTACGTCGAGCAGATCGATCAGTGATCGCTCTGCCGCCTCGTCCCTTCCGCTTTTGCAGTCGGGACTCGTTTCACTCGCCCGTTCGGCGGTCTTCGCCGTCTCGTCCGTCTCCGTGCCCTGACTCATGTCCGCTCCTTTTCTCTCCCGGCGTCGGTGGAGAGACGCGCGAAGGAGTGACTTGAAGCTTCCCCACCGGGGCGACGCATCGTCGCGGAGACGACGAACCACGGGTGCGTTTAACACGGTCGACCGTGAGGATTCAGTACGCTTACGTCGAGCCGCGGTGCAGATTTTGCCATGCGTGATATGGACAGTATCGAACGGATCGGCGTCATCGGCGCGGGAACGATGGGCAACGGCATCGCACAGGCCTGCGCGATGGCGGGTTACGAAGTCGTCATGCGCGACATCGAACAGGAGTACGTCGACCGCGGGTTCGACAGCATCGCGGACAGCCTCTCCCGGTTCGTCCGGAAGGAACGACTGAGTCAGGACGAGGCCGACGCCGTCGAAGGCCGCGTCACGGGGACGACCGAACTGGCCGACGTCGCCGACTGCGACCTCGTGATCGAGGCCGCCGTGGAGAACATGGACGTCAAACGCGACATCTTCGCGGAGTTGGACGAACTCGTCCCCGAGGACGTCGTACTGGCGACCAACACGTCGACGCTCTCGATCACGACCATCGCGAACGCGACCGAGCGCCCCGAACAGGTGATCGGCCTCCACTTCATGAACCCGGTGCCGATCATGAGAGGCGTCGAAGTCGTCGTCGGCGAGAAGACGGCCGAGGAGGTCGTCGACCTCGCGAACGGCCTCGCAGCCGAACTCGACAAGGAGACGTGGGTGTCCGACGACAAACCCGGCTTCGTCACGAACCGCATCCTCATGCCGTGGATCAACGAGGGCGTCCGCGCCTACGACGAACGCGTCGCCACGAAGGAAGACATCGACCGCGGGATGACGCTCGGGACGAACGTCCCGATGGGGCCGCTGACGCTCGCAGACCACATCGGACTCGACATCTGCCTGCACGCGAGCGAGACGCTCTACGAAGAACTCGGCGACCGCTACAAGCCGGCCTACCTGCTCAAGCGCAAGGTAGAGGCGGGCGACCTCGGCAAGAAGACCGGGACGGGCTTCTACGAGTACTGACCCCTTCCCGTCGGGCACTTCTCCCGACGCTCTTCCTATCAGAATCGGGGAGGGCTTTTAAGCCCGGAGGTGGTACCCCGTGGTATGATTTCGCTCGACGAAGCCGTAACCGCGCGGCTCGAATCGCACGGCGCTCGATTCGAAGTACTCATCCACCCCGACGCGGCGCTGGCGATCAAACGCGACGAGTTCGACGGCGAATTAGAGGACGTGATCGCCGCCGAAGACGTGTTCGAGGACGCTTCTCGCGGTGACCGCCCAGCCGAGAGCGATCTAGAGAAGGTGTTCGACACGACGGACCCGCTCGAGATCATTCCCGAGGTCGTCAAGCGCGGGGAGATTCAGATCACGGCCGACCAGCGTCGTGAGATGCAAGAACAGAAGCGCCGACAACTCATCGACCGCATCGCGCGCAACGCGGTCAACCCGCAGATGGACGACGCACCGCACCCGCCAGAGCGCATCGAACGCGCTCTCGAAGAGGCGGGGTTCCGTGTCGATCCGATGGAACGCGTCGAAACGCAGGTCGACGAGGCGCTCGACGCACTTCGACCTGTCATCCCCATCCGATTCGCGGAGGTCACGATCGCGACGCACGTTCCGGCCGAGATGGCCGGAAGCGCACAGGCACAGATCCGTAAGTACGGGGATTTAGAGCGCGAAGAGTGGCAGAACGACGGCTCGTGGATCGGCGTGCTCACGTTCCCCGCGGGGATGCAGAACGACTTCTACGACATGGTCAACGACATCACCCACGGCGAAGCGGAGACGCAGATCATCAAGGACAAAGACGACATCAAGACGCGCTGAGCGGACTGCACACCGAGTCACCCACGACGGCGAGCGCCCGTCTCGCAACGCTACCAGTGTCTCGACCCTGTGAGCGAAGACGGCGGTCGCTGCCGGTACGAAAGCCTCACCAGCGGATTCACGAGCGAACTGCCGGTCGATTCGGACGGAATCGTCGTCGAGTATCCCGACTTCTGGGTTCGAGAGACGCGACCCTGACCACCCGTCGAGTGCCGGACCGCCTGCGGTCTCGGTCGTCGACTATCGTGTATAGAAACCCGTCAAAAAACCGACATACCGTGGCACCGACCGCGCTATCCCTGGCGGAATCCGAGCAGGAACCCGGCGGTGAACCCACCGGAGACCGAGAGCGTCGAAAGGATCGTCATCATCCAGTCCGGCGGTGTGGCGCTCGCAGCGTCCGTCCCGGTCTTGACGAACCCGGCGGTGAGCTTGCTCCAATCGACGGTCAGAATCTGACGCGATTCGAGGAACTTGAACAGCGCGAGTTCGAGCCCGACGATGACGGCGAGCAGTTTGGCAATTTTCTTCGCGGCGAACCCGATCACGGCACCGATGATCGCTCCCGATCCGGCTTCGAGGCCGAGTTGCCGGAGGTTCGGTAGCTGGAGGGATGCATCCAACATAGCCGGTTATGTTAAGCAATACGTTAAATCTCTTTTGTTGATGTCTGACGCGTGTCGGCCGGTCGTAGCGGCGTATACGGTGGTCGAGCGTCCGGTCTGGTTTCGT
Organism: Haloferacaceae archaeon; assembly: GCA_963715525.1. Classification (GTDB taxonomy): domain Archaea; phylum Halobacteriota; class Halobacteria; order Halobacteriales; family Haloferacaceae; genus MFD01721-c6. Next base: position 1,361,343 of record OY970248.1, on the reverse strand, counting down.
CCGACCCCGCCGTCCGAAAACGCCGGGAAGGTTCAAGGTTCCGGCCCGCCTACGCGCGCATATGGCACGGACGAGTGCAACAGAGGTGAAGGCCCCCCACCCCTGAAGTCGTCGGTGTGGACATCAGCGGCCGTCACGAAGAGGTGGACGGCTACCTCATGGTGGCGGCGGCAGTTCACGCGACCGTCGACTCGACTCGCATCCGAGGTATCGAAGGGATCGGGTTCGCGACGAGTCGCAACCGTCCGGCGCTCGCCGAAACGCTCGCCGTCGCCACCGCGGCCGTCGACGACCTCCCGAGACTTCCCGAGGGACCGGTCGTCGCCGAGCGCGGTGAATTCTACGAGGAGCCAGCAACAACCGTGGCAGTCGAATTTCAACCAGCCTTCAAGTACATCGAGAGCATAGCCGAACGAGAAACCGTGCAGGCCGCACACCACGCCGCCTACGCGGCACGGGAGTTGGTCCGATGACGCGCGCCGTCGTCGCAAAGCGCGTCGACTCGGGTAACGCCGACCTGAGCGAGATCGCCGACCTCACCCGCGCCGCCGGATACGACGTGATCGGGACGCTCACGCAGTCGCGCGAAGAGGACGCCGCCTACCACTTCGGTAAGGGGAAGGTGAGCGAGTTGGCCGCTGTCGTCGCCGAAACCGACGCCGAGTGCGTCGTCGTCGACAACAGTCTCGGACCGTACCAGACCTACAACATCGGCCAGCAACTCCCCGATGGCGTCGAGGTCGTCGACCGCTTTACGCTCATCCTCGACATCTTCGGCCAGCGCGCCCACACCAGAAAGGCGCAGTTGCAGGTCGAACTCGCCGAACTGCGCTACGAACTCCCGCGCGCCGAAGCGAAGGCGTCGCTGGCGAAACGCGACGAACGGCCGGGGTTCATGGGTCTCGGTGAGTACGACGAGAGTCGCGAACAGGACATCAAAGCCCAGATCGCCAACATCAAGCGCGAACTCGACGCGATCGCCGAGAAAGAGGAGACGCGTCGCGAACAGCGCCGCGAATCCGGCTTCGACCTCGTTGCGCTCGCGGGCTACACGAACGCCGGAAAGTCGACGCTGATGCGACGACTGGCCGCCGATCTCGACGTCGACGAGAACGACGACCTCCACCCGGATTTGGACACCACGGCGGAGTCCGAGGACCGCCTGTTCACGACGCTCGGAACGACGACCCGACGAGCCGACACGGGCAAGCGTGACGTGCTCCTGACCGACACGGTCGGGTTCGTCTCGAACCTCCCCCACTGGCTGGTCGAGTCGTTCAAATCGACGCTCGATTCGGTCTATCACGCCGATCTCGTACTCCTCGTCGTCGACGCGAGCGAACCGATCGACGAGGTGCGCGAGAAGCTCGTCACCTGCCACGACACGCTCTACGAGCGCAACGAAGCGCCCATCGTGACCGTGTTGAACAAGGTCGACCGCGTCGCCGCCGACGAACTCGCCGAGAAGAAAGCCGCACTGACGGCGCTCGCTCCGAACCCCGTCGTCGTCTCGGCGCGGACGGGCGAGAACGTCGACGAACTGTCGGCGCGCATCGAATCGGAACTCCCCCGGTGGGAGCGCGAGCGCCTGCTGTTGCCGATGGCCGAGGACACCATGAGCCTCGTCTCGTGGGTCCACGACCACGGGTACGTCGAGGACGAGGAGTACGGCGACGACCACGTCACGCTCGTCTTCGAGGCCAAGCCCGCCATCGTCGAGCAGGCCCGAGCGCGGGCCGCCGAGTTGACGCCCGTCGAGTCCGCCTGAGCCGTCCGCCTCGTGATCACCGCGCAGCGACGTGTCTCGCGGTCGTCACACGGCGTATACCTCGATTTCCCGGGTGGGAAGCGCTTTATTCGGCCGTCCCTTCCGATCGACTATGGCCACCACAGAAGCAACGAGTCTCGAAGAACGCCTCGAACTCTTCATGGCGCGGAACTTCCCGCAGATTCAGATGCACGGCGGGAGCGCCGGTATCGACGCCATCGACGAGGAGGAAGGCGAGGTCTGGATCTCGCTCGCGGGCGCCTGTTCCGGCTGTGGAATCTCGCCGATGACGATCCAGGCGCTCAAGTCGCGCATGGTCGTCGAATTCGACGAGATCGACGTCGTCCACGCCTCGACCGGGATGTGGGAATACGAAGGCGACGACGACCTCACCGACGTCCCGTTCTGAGCCGAGGTACGATTCGCTCGAATCGCGAGAAATACGGGCTATCTCGCCGACAAATGGCTACGTGTCACTGATTTTGACAGTTCTTAATCCGGGATAAGTGTACTCTTAATAATGAGTCTTCGATTCGATAGTGAACGTAACCATGACGGTGGATAACCGCCAGTTCCACATTGTGTGCCGGGACTGCAGGACGGAGACGGTCGTCACGTCTCGTGACGAAGCCGAGCGACTCGTCGACCAACACATCAGCCAGAACACGCACCAGATGACGTTCGCACGAGTAGACTAGACCTTTGGGGTCGGCACCCGATAGGGGTGACATGGCCGACACGCGACGCGATACACTAGAGTCGATCGCCCGCGAGGGTGGCGACATCGCGCTCGACGCGTTCCGTGATGACCTCACGGTCGAAACGAAAGCGGGACCCATGGACGCCGTAACCGAGGTCGACCGGGAGGTCCAGCGGCAGATCTTCGATCGAATCCGCGACGCCTACCCCGACGACGCCGTCGTCGGCGAGGAGGAGGACGCGCTGAAGGTCGTCCCCGAAACGGGCTATACGTGGGTCGTCGACCCGATCGACGGCACGAACAACTACGTCGTCGGCGACCGGGCGTGGGCCGTCAGCGTCGCGCTCGTTCACGACGGCGACGCCGTCGCCGCGGTGAATCACCTCCCCGCCCTCGGCGACACCTACGTCGCCACCGACGGCGACACTCGTCGCGACGAGACCACGGTGTCCGTCTCCGACGAGACGGAGCCGAGTTCGTTCAAGATCGACCCCGTCTTCGGACTGAGTCGCGAACACCGTCGCGGCATGTCCGCCGTCTCCCGACTCGTGGCCGAACGATTCGGTGATCTCCGGCGCTCGGGAAGCGGGCAGACGACGCTCTCGCGGGTCGCGAGCGGCGAACTCGACGCGGCTGTGACGACGGTCACGCTCCCGCCGTGGGACACCATCGCGGGCATCCATCTGATCCGGGCGGCGGGCGGGACCGTCACCGACTTAGATGGCGACCGCTGGCACCGTGACTCGGTCGGGTTCGTCGCATCGAACGGGCGCGCACACGACGCGCTCGTCGAGGCGTTCGACGCACCGTGAAAACTGTCGAATCGTCGGTCGTTTCCGCGCCGATCAGGACAGTTGTTCGATGACCTCGACGAGGTCGCTCTTGTCCTGAACGCCGATGACGCTCTGTTCGATCGCTCCGTTCGCGTAGAACTGAAGCGTCGGGACGCTCCGGATGCCCTGCTTCTGGGCTAAGTCCTGTAGCTCGTCGATGTCGACTTTCGCCACCACCGCGTCGGTCTCGGTGGCGATTTCTTCGACGGTCGGTTCGAGCATCTTGCACGGACCACACCAATCGGCGTAGTAGTCGACGAGGACGACGTCGTGTTCGCCGACGAGTTGCTGCAGGTGGTCGGCGCTCTCGACGTGAATCGGCGCGGCCGTGGTCTCTGTTTCGCTCACGACCCCTCGTTCGGGGGCTGAGCGTTTAAGCGTTGAGACGTTGTGTTCGGCGCGTACACGATCGGTCGGGTCGACGATTTCGCTCGCCTCAGGTCGAGGCGTTCGGCTCACCGAAACCGAAGCGGGGCGCGAGGACGTACACGACGGGTGCCGCGACGACGAAGAACCCGAAGAAGTAGAGCGGCTGCGTGAACGGATCGGGTGGAGACACCACCGTCGAAAGCACCATCGACGCGATGCCGCCGAGCGCGGCGACGAGGGCGAGTCGGTCCCCCCGGCCCGGCGGCGACGAGCGCGGTCCGAGTTCTCTGCGTGCGACGTCCAGATACCAGAGACCGAGAACACCGCTCAGCGCCGATCCGACGCCCCAGAACGCTGGCCAGCGACTCCCGCGAGCGTCGGCGTCGAGCGTGACCCAGCAGACCACACCGAGAAACGTGATCACGAACGGAACGAGGAGGGCGAGCAGGGAGACGAGTGCCGGTAATCGGTCCATGCGTGATATTTCTGCTCGCCTGAAGATAGGTCTTCGTACCATCGACCGACCGTTACCCGGAGACCGTTCGAATCGAGCTATCCGTCCGCTCATCGGTACCGGGATTCACCGCTCGATACCCGAATTCAGACCGTGTACGACAGGACGATACCGTCGTCGACGCGGTCGACGGCGTCGAGCGTCAGTTTCGGGAAGTCCTCGACGAAGCCCTCTCCGTCGGCCAGCGTCGGGGCGTCCCGACCGCCGACGACGAGCGACCCGACGTAGAGCGTGAGTTCGTCGACGAGGTCGGCTTCGAACAGCGAGAAGATGAGTTCGCCGCCGCCTTCGACCATGAGGCGGTCGATTCCCTCCGATTCGAGGGCGTCGAACGCCTCGGGGAGGGCGACGCGTTCGTCGCCCGCGACGACGACCTCCGCACCTCGCTCGCGGAGCGCGTCGAGTCGGTCCGCCGGTGCCGACTCGGAGACGAGGAGGTAGGTCGTCGCTTCGTCGTCGAGAATGCGTGCCTTCGGCGGCGTTCGGGCGCGGGAATCGGCGACGACGCGGGCGGGATTTCCCGGACGAGCGTTTCGGAGGCGCTGGACGCGACGGTCTTCGACGTCGAGAGTCAGGTGTGGATCGTCGGCGAGAACCGTTCCGACGCCGACCATCACGGCGTCGGCGGCGGCTCGAACTCGGTCGACGCGGTCGAAGTCGTCGGGGCCGCTGATCCGGACCTGTTCGCGACGGCGCGAGGAGAGTTTGCCGTCGACGCTCGTCGCTGCGTTGACGACCACGTGCATGTCTGATGGCTCGGAGGCTCACGGCATGGGCGTTTCGGTGGTCGAGGTCACCGTTATTCGCTCGGGGAGGTGTTCCTTCGCTTCCCGTCGCGTTCGGCGCGAGCGACAAATGCTAAGTGGTGTGTCTGCAAAGATCGTTTTATATGCCACCGAGAGTGCTGATGCTGGGATGGGGATACCCGCCGAACGTGACCGGCGGTCTCGACACGCACGTCGGCGAGTTGTTCGATCGGTTAGAAGCCCGAGACGACGTCGAAGCGGACCTCATTCTACCGGCGGAGTACGCGCCCGAGGGTCGTGAACACATCGAAGGCGTCCCGACGGGTGACGGGGACATCATCACTCGAATCGGGCGGCTGAGCAAACGCTTCGCCGAGCGCGCGGGCGACTTCGACATCATTCATACGCACGATTGGTTCGGCTACGGGCCGGGGTCGCGCGCGCAGTCGACGGCGGACGTGGACTGGGTCAACTCCTTTCACGCACTGAGTTCAGATCGCAACCTGAGCCCGCCACAGCGGGAGGTCGAGACCGAACAGCGCCTGACGAACCGGGCGGACTACCTCGTCGCCGTCAGCCACCTCCTCGCGGACAAACTCGACCGCGAGTACGGCGGGAAAGCGACGGTGATCCACAACGGCTTCACGACGCCCGACCTCACCGGCGCGGACATGAAAGAGCGCCACGGCATCGACGGCAAGATGCTGTTCTTCGTCGGCCGTCACACCGATCAGAAGGGCATCTCCCACCTGCTCATGGCGATGAAGAAACTCCGTCGCGACGACGTGACGCTCGTACTCGGTGGCAAGGGACACCTGACCGAACAGCTCCACAAGTTCGTCGAACTGCTCGGGATCGAAGATCGGATCGAGTTCGCGGGCTACATCCCGGAGGAGGAACTCGGCGACTACTACGCCTCGGCCGACGTGTTCGTCTCGCCGTCGCTGTCGGAACCGTTCGGCATCACGATCACGGAAGCGCTGGCCGTCGGGACGCAAGTCGTCGCGACCGAGTCGGGCGTCGCCGAGTGTCTGCCGGAGCACTGCATCGTAGAGGTGGAGCGGGACTCCGAGTCCATCGTCCGCGGTATCGACGAGGCGCTGTCCCGCGAGGGGCCGCCGGAGTACGAACCGCGGACGTGGGACGAAGTCGCCGACGAGACGGTCGCCGTCTACGAAGACGTCGTCGCGCAGTCCGACTGACGAACTCTCAGAAACAGACGTTCGAACGACTACCGGAACACTTGGAACTCGGTGACGGGTTCGGGGTGGTTGATCTGGAAGCCGTTTCTCGTTTTCGTCACGCCCGGCCCGCGCGCGAGTGACTGGTACGGGCTGTCGTCGTTCGCCGATTGGTAGGGACTGTCGTCCGGTGCGGACTGATACGGGCTGTCGTCGGGGACCGACTGGTAGGGACTATCGTCCGGAACGGATTGGTACGGGCTGGCCTCGGTGTCCTGATTGAAGCCTTCCGGCGGCAGGTAGATGCGCTCGCCCGACTCGGAGCGGACGACGACGGCGGCTTCCTGGGTTCCCTTGATCGTGATTTGCGTGCGTTCGGCGGTCACCTGCGTCTCGCAGTCGAACGTGTCGGCCATGTAGGTGAGTGGTCGGGGAAGCCACTTATCAGTTCGTGCTATGAGTGTGGTTCTGTGTTTCCGGGAATCGAGCAATCCGGAGAATGGCTGAGACGACTTGATTCGGCTATTCGCAATCTAAAACCGCCCGCCAATGGCTCGATAGATTCACGTGCAACGCTTTTTATCCGATGGGGTCCAAACGCCCGTCGATGGAGTTAGACGACCATGCCGAGGAGCTCGCCTCCGCTCTCGGCGTAGACAAAGAGGAGGTCAAACAGGACCTGGAGAACCTCGTACAGTACAGCGTTCCCATCGAGGAAGCCAAACAGAGCGTTCGTCGCAAACACGGCGGCGGGAGTGGAAGCGGCGGGTCCGCGCCCACGGCGATGTCCGTCGCCGACATCACCCCCGAGACCGGGAGCGTCACCGTCACCGTGCGCGTGCTGACCGTCGGGACGCGCACCATCCGGTATCAGGGCGAGAACCAGACGATCCGCGAGGGCCAACTCGCCGACGAGAGCGGGAAGATCTCGTACACCGCGTGGCAGGACTTCGGCTTCGAACCGGGTGACTCGGTCACCATCGGCAACGCCTCGGTCCGCGAGTGGGACGGCCGCCCCGAACTCAACATCGGCGACCGATCGAGCGTCGCGCTCGAATCCGAACCGATCGAAGTTCCCTACGACGTCGGCGGCGACGCGGCGCTCGTCGACCTCTCGCCCGGCGACCGCGGCCGCAACGTCGAAGCCCGCGTGCTCGAAGTCGAAGAGCGCGTGATCGACGGCCGTGACGGCGAGACGCGCATCCTCTCGGGTGTCCTCGGCGACGAAAGCGGCCGACTCCCCTTCACCGACTGGAATCCACACTCCGAAGTCGAAGAGGGTGCGGACCTCCGAATCGAGGACGTGTACATCCGTGAGTTCCGTGGCGTCCCCTCGGTCAACCTCTCGGAGTTCTCCGTCGTGACAGCAGTCAGCGACGTCGACGTGAAGGAGTCCGCCCCGCGGATGCGCATCGGCGACGCCGTCGGCAACGGTGGGATGTTCGACGTCGAAGTCGTCGGCAACCTGCTCGCCGTCCGCGACGGCTCCGGACTGATCGAACGCTGCCCCGAGTGCGGGCGCGTCATCCAGAACGGCCAGTGCCGGAGTCACGGAGCCGTCGACGGCGAGGACGACATGCGCGTGAAAGCGATCATCGACGACGGAACCGACACGGTCACGGCCGTCCTCGGTCGCGATCTGACCGAGCGCGTCTACGGCGGCACGATGGACGAAGCGAAGGAAGCCGCACGCGACGCGATGGACAAGGAAGTCGTCGCCGACGCGATCCGCGAGGAACTCGTCGGCCGCGAGTACCGCGTCCGCGGCAACCTCTCGGTCGACGAGTACGGCGCGAACTTAGACGCGAGCGAGTTCGCCGAGAGCGACGACGACCCGGCCGAACGGGCCGTTTCGCTCCTCCGGTCGCTCCGTGGTGACGCCGCGGGCGAGGAGGTGAGCGCATGAGCGCCGACTCCGGGCCGGGCCGACGCGAGGTCGCCGTCCGTCTGTTCGCCGCCGAGTTCGACGACGCATCGCTCTCGTACTCCGAGAGCGACGAGGAGCGAGCCCCGAACTACGTCATCACGCCGACGGGTGCGCGCGTGAACCGGCTGTTCGCCGTCGGCGTCCTCACGGAGGTCGAGTCGGTGAACGACGACGTGCTCCGCGGTCGTATCGCAGACCCCACGGGCGCGTTCGTCACCTACGCGGGGCAGTACCAACCGGACGCCGTCGCGTTCATCGAGCAGACGACCCCACCGGCGTTCGTCGCCCTGACGGGCAAGGCACGCACCTTCGAACCCGAGGACTCCGACCGCGTGTTCACCTCGGCGCGACCGGAGAGCGTCAACGCCGTCGACGGTGACACCCGCGACCGCTGGGTCGTCGCCACCGCCGAGGCGACGCTCCGACGCGTCGCCGTCTTCGCCGGTGCGATCGAGTCCGACCTGCGGGGAGACGACCTGCAGGCGGCGCTCGAAGCCGCGGACGTCGAACCGGCGCTGGCGTCGGGGATCCCGCTGGCCATCGACCACTACGGGACGACGACGGCGTACCTCGAAGCCGTCCGCCAGCTCGCCGTCGACGCCCTCGAACTCGTCGCGGGCGACCGCGAGGAAGTCCGATCGCTCGACGTCGCACCCGGCGAGGGTGGCTCGGCGGCGCTCGGCGCGCTCCCGTCGGTCGACATCGATCTCGAAGCAGCGGCACGGACGGTCGATACGTCAGCCGCCGAAGCTGAGACCGCGGCTGACGAACCAGCCACGGCCGACGAACCAGTAGCGGCAGACGGATCAGTAGCGGCGGACGAAGCCACGAGTGCGAGTACATCGACTGCGGCGACGGACGAAGCCGCCACGGCGGCGTCCGGCGACGCGGCCGCATCGACGGATTCGCTCGTCGACACGGACGACGAAACCGCAGCGGAACCCGCGGAAGCGGTCGACGTCGGCGGCGACACGAGCGCCGACACTGACGCCGAGAGCGAACCGTCCGTCGGGAGCGAGCCAGCGGCCGAGAGCGACTCCACCGTCGAAACGACGCCGACGGCGGACGCGGACGACTCAGTCGCCGACGAGACGAGCACCGCGTCGACGGGATCGCTAACCGACGCTGGTACCGGCGCGGCCGAACCAGCGGAGGCCGCGGGACCGACCGACGGCGAACCGAGCGGTCTCGAAGACGACGAACCGAGCGGCCTCGGCGACTTCGACGACCTCGACGACGCGTCGGACGAGGAGACGGGCGGCCTCGGTGATTTCGACAGCGGATCCGACTCGGATACGGACGACTCAGGCACGGATACGTCCGGCGGCGACCTCTACGAACTCGACGAGGACGAGCGCGCCGAAGTCGAAGCCGAGTTCGGGACCGAGTTCTCGACCGGCCACGAGGTCGACGACCCCGGCGAGGCCGACATCGACGTCCCGGACGCGGACGACCTCGACGCGGCCAGCGAGGAGGACCTCGACGAAGCCACGGCCGAAGTTCCGAGCGCCGAACCGGCGGAGACGGTCGATACCGAGGCTACGGACGCGGCTGACGCCGCTGGTGACGGTGTGGTAGACGAGGGGGACGACGAGGACGACCAGACTGTCGACCCCGCGGACGTCAATCTCGAAGCGGCGGCCATCGACGCGATGGAATCGCTCGACGACGGCAACGGTGCGGACCGCGAGACGGTCGTCGACACTGTCGTCGACGAGTGCGGCGTCGACGCCGACGACGTGGAGGACGCCATTCAGGACGCGCTCATGAGCGGCCAGTGCTACGAACCCGAAGAGGGGACGCTGAAGGCGATCTGAGTCGATGGCGGCGGTCGAACCGATCCCCGGCGAACCGGCGGCGGTCGCCGACCTCGGCGACGAACGGGCGCTCGTCGTCGCCGATTACCACGCCGGGATCGAAGCGGCGCTCCGGTACGAACGGGGCGTCGAACTCGCGGACAACGCCGACGTGCGACGCGAGCGACTGCTCTCGCTGCTCGACCGGATCGACGCCGACCGCGTGATCGTCCTCGGTGACCTCGGTCACCGGATCGGCGACCCGAAGGGCGACGAACGCGAGGAACTCGAAACCCTCGTCCGGACCGTCACCGAGCGCGTCCCGCTGACGCTCGTGAGAGGGAACCACGACGGCGGCGTCGCGGCCGCGTTCGAGGACGGAATCGACGTCGTCGAGAGCGGCGGTGCTCGATTCGGCGACGTGGGGTTCGTCCACGGTCACACCTGGCCCGATCCGGTCGTCCTCTCGGCGAGGTTCGTCTGTGCCGGCCACGAACACCCGGCCGTGAAACTCACCGATAGCGTCGGCGGGAGTCGCGTCGAACAGGCGTGGCTCCGCGGGCCGCTCGAAGCGGAGGTGTTCGCCGAGGCGCTGGAGGTCGATGTGTCGGAGTTCGACTGGGGTGACCCGGAACTCGTCGTCTTCCCGGCGTTCAACGAACGCTCGGGCGGGACGTGGGTGAACGTCGAGGGACAGGGCTTCCTCTCCCCGTTCCTTCCCGACGGCCTCGCGTCGGGGGAGGCGTACCTCCTCGACGGGACGCGACTGGGCGACTTTCGGTCGGTCTGAGGCCACCGGAGCGGTCGCAAGCGAGTCGGATCGTCAGAACAGTCGCATCAGCGTTCCGGCGGCGTAGAGCGTCACGCTGCAGACCATCGCGTACAGCAGCAGTCCAGGGCGGGTCGGCGCGCCCGACTCGTCCGGTTTTCTCGACCCCCAGATGGCGGCACCGAGAACCAGCACGCTCCCGACGCCCGCCACGATCGTCGGGAGGCCGGACTCCCCCTGTTCAACCACACGACCGCGTTGACGAGGGTGAGCACGCCATAACAGATCCAGCAGAGCCAGTAGAAGAGGGGGTAATTCATGCCACGATATGTCTTCAAGTACACATAATTGTTCGGGGACTTACTCGCGGGACGAAACCGATCGACCGTGTGCTCGACGCGGGTCGGGTCCCCGCGACGGCCACAACACACTCCCGTCTCACCCCTGAAACCGACGATACGATGAAAGCTTCCTCGATCGTTATCGTGATCGGCCTGCTACTGACCGTCTTCGGAATCCCGATTCCGGGGCTATCGATCCTCGGAATCCTCATCCTGTTGCTCGGTGCGGCCGCCCGATATCTCGACTTCTGAGACCGCTCGACTTCGACCGCCGATGTCGATCACGACGTGATCGGTATCGCCCTGTTCGCCCTCCCGATTCCGGGCACGTTCATCCTCGGAGGTCTGCTCGTTCTCGTCGGTCTCGCCGCCCGACTGCTCGGAGCGTGAAGACGCGACGGGACGGGGTGTTGGACCGTTCATCGAGGATCGCTTCCGACGGTCGACGCCCGAAACGGAGTCCTTAATCCGTTCGCGACGATAGTTCAGTCGATGGCAGAAAGCCGAGCGACGGCTGGCGCGGACGCGTTCACGCACCTCGGCGACCGGGTTCGCGCCGCCCTGTCGGAACGCGGGTTCTCGACGCCGACGGAGCCACAGCGGCGGGCGATCCCGCCGCTGGCGGCCGGGAACAACGCCCTCGTCATCGCGCCGACGGGGACCGGGAAGACGGAGACGGCGATGCTCCCTGTTTTCGATTCGATCGCGGAGGCCGACTCCCGCGAAGGTATCTCAGCGCTCTACATCACGCCGCTTCGGGCGCTCAACCGCGACATGCGACAGCGACTCGACTGGTGGGGTGACTACTTAGACCTCGACATCGACGTCCGCCACGGCGACACCACGCAGTACCAGCGTCAGAAGCAGGCGAACGACCCGCCGGACGTGCTCGTCACGACGCCCGAGACGCTGCAGGCGATGCTGACCGGGAAGAAACTCCGGAAGGCGCTCTCGGACGTCTCGCACGTCGTCGTCGACGAGGTACACGAACTCGCCTCCTCGAAGCGCGGCGCGCAGTTGACGATCGGAATGGAGCGACTCCGCGACCTCGCCGGGCCCTTCCAGCGGATCGGTCTCTCCGCGACCGTCGGGTCGCCCGAAGAGGTCGGCAAGTTCCTCACGGGGTGGCACGAGGAAGCGGTCGATCGACACGAACGCGAGTTCGACATCGTCGAGGTCGACGTGGGCAACAAAGTCGACTTCACGGTCCACCACCCCGAGGTGACGAGAGAGGACGAGGCGCTGGCCGGAAAACTGGCGACCGACGCCGAGATTGCCAGCCACGTGCGGGCGATCCGCGACATCGTCCACGAGCACGAGTCGACGCTCGTCTTCGTCAACACGCGTCAGACTGCCGAGGCGCTCGGTTCGCGATTCAAGAAGTTGGAGGAACCGATCGGCGTCCACCACGGGTCGCTCTCGACGGAGGCCCGTATCGACGTCGAAGACGCGTTCAAGGCGGGCGAGATCGACGGCCTGATCTGCACCTCGTCGATGGAACTCGGGATCGACGTGGGCCGCGTCGACCACGTCGTCCAGTACAACAGTCCGCGCGAGGTGGCGCGACTCCTCCAGCGCGTCGGTCGCGCGGGTCACCGGATGGACGTCGTCAGCGAGGGGACCATCGTCACTTCGAACGCCGACGACGCGCTCGAATCGATGGCGATCGCCCGCCGCGCCGCCGCCGGGGAGGTCGAACCCGCTCACATCCACCACGGGAGTCTCGACGTGGTCGCGAATCAGATCGTCGGGATCGTGATGGATTACGGCGACGTGAGCGCGCGGAAGGCCTACGACCTCGTCACGGCAGCATACCCGTTCCGCGACCTGAGCGAGGAGCAGTTTCGGGAGGTCGTGCGCGAACTCTCCGAAAACCACCTGCTCTGGTTAGAAGAGGAGAAGGACCTGCTAGAGAAGTCAGGCGGGACGTGGCAGTACTTCTATGCGAACCTCTCGATGATCCCCGACGAGGAGACCTACGACGTCTACAACCTCTCCTCGCGCAAGCAGATCGGGACCTTGGACGAGCGGTTCGTCGTCAACTTCGCCCTACCGGGCGAGGTGTTCATCCAGCGCGGCGAGATGTGGCGCATCAACGACATCGACGAGGACGAAGCCCGCGTCAACGTCGCGCCCATCGAGGACCCCGCGGGCGAAGTACCGTCGTGGACCGGCCGCGAGATTCCGGTTCCCGAACCCGTCGCGAGCGAAGTCGGCGAGATGCGCGGCGTCGCCGGCCCGCAGTTCGAAGGCGGTGCCGACCGCGAGTCCGTCGCCCACGACTTCGTCGGTCGCTATCCGGTCGACGAGTACACGGCGAGCGAGGCGCTCTCCCCGATCGAGCGGCAGGTCGAGGCGGGGACGCCGATGCCGACCGACCGTCGGATCGTCGTCGAGGGACGAGGCCGGACGGTCGTCGTCGACGCCGCGTTCGGACACAAGATCAACGAGACGTTCGGACGACTGCTGTCGGCGCTCGTCGGCCAACGCACCGGGTCGTCGGTCGGGATGGACGTCGATCCATATCGGATCGAGTTCGACGTACCGCGCAGCGTCGACCCGAACGACTTCGTGGAGGTGTTAGAGGAAACCGACCCCGAACACGTCGAGGCGTTGCTCGAACTCGCGCTGAAGAACTCGGACACGCTGAAGTTCACGCTCACTCACGTCGCCGCGAAGTTCGGCGCGTTGAAGCGGTATCAGGGGCGCGGTCGGTTCGGGGCCGACCGCCTGCTGGCGGCGCTCGAAGACACGCCGGTCTACGACGAGGCCGTCCGCGAGGTGTTCCACGTCGACCTCGCGGTCGAGGAGACGATGGAGAAACTCCGGCAGATTCGCGCGGGGGAGATCGAACTGGTCGTCGCCCGCGAGCGGACGCCCATCGGCGTCGACGGGCGCTCGTCGGGTCGGGAGTTCCTCGTCCCGGAGAACGCCGACGCGAGCGTCATCGAGGCGATCCGCGACCGCATCCAGAACGACCGCGTCATCCTGTTCTGTCTCCACTGCAAGGAGTGGCAGCGGAAGACGAAGGTCAAGCGCGTCCGCGACGACCTCGACTGCCCGAACTGCGGATCGACGCGGATCGCCGCGCTGAACCCGTGGGCCGACGAAGTCGTCTCGGCGGTCAAGGCGACCGAGAAAGACGACGAACAGGAGAAGATGACGCGACGGGCCTACCGCTCGGCGAATCTCGTCCAGAGTCACGGCAAGCAGGCCATCGTCGCCATGGCCGCCCGCGGCGTCGGCCCGCACAACGCCGCGCGGATCATCGCGAAACTCCGCGAGGACGAGGACGACTTCTACCGCGATATCCTCGCACAGGAACGCCAGTACGCGCGAACGCAGTCGTTCTGGGACTGAAGGCTTCGGGAACCGAGTTCAGTTGGTCGTCGCACTCCGTCGAATACGACAAAAATAGCGAGTCTGGAGAGCGGCCGGAACCAGCAGATCGACTAACTCCCAGAGGGAGATGTCGACAGAGTGTCGAGTGACTCTTTGATCGCGGTGATCGTCGGCAGGTCAGCACCGCGGTCCAGACCGATGATCGTCCCGCGCTCGTTCGGCAGTTGGTGGTGGATCACGTAGGCGTCCTCGAAGACGCGGACCTCACACGCGAACTCACCGGCACCGAAGAGGCGTTCCTGGTGGGCCGCATCCAACTTGTCGTAGATCACGTCCTCGACGATCGCGCGATCGCCGTCGGGAAATAGCGACTCCTGCACATCGTCACGCATCCGCGTATCGTACACGTCGCCGTCGTAGTAGATGACAGCCCGAAGGTCGGTTCCGAATCGCTCCCGGAGAGTCTCCCAGATGGCGTCGATTGTTCCTTCCATCATGGGTGGCTGTCCTGTTGATACCAATACGACTTAACGATTGGTCATCGGACCGTCGTCTTCCGGTTCTTTAGATCAGTCCGACGCCGCATCGGGCGTCCCGCTCGGCGACGTCTCCCCCACGGAATCGTCGACGCCGACCGGATCGATCTCGGTCACGTCGTCGTCGGAGAGGTAGCTCCGCGCCGAGTTGGCCACGACGATGAGGCTACTCGACGCCATCGCGACGGAGGCGATGAGCGGGGTGAGAATGCCCCCGATGGCCAGCGGAATCGCGATCAGGTTGTACAGCAACGCCCACGCGAGGTTCTGTCGGATCCGACGGCGCGTGCGTTTGGCGAGCGTGAACAGTTCCGTGATCGCCTCCAGACGGCCGTCGTTGACGGTCGCGTCCGCCGCCTCGATGGCGAGTTCCGTCCCGGTCGACAGCGCGATCCCGAGGTCCGCGGCAGCCAGCGCGGGCGCGTCGTTCGTCCCGTCGCCGATCATGGCGACCGAGCCGCGCTTGCGGAGTCGTTTGACGACTTCGGCTTTCGCCTCCGGCGGGACGCCTGCGAACGCGTCCGTCACGGCGGGGTGGTCGGTGAACTCCGAGATGGTCGAACTGTCGTCGCCGCTGATGATGACGACCTCCGCACCGGCGCCGGCGACCGTCTCGAAGACCGATTCCCAGTCGTCGCGCGGTTCGTCCTGCAGACCGAGTACGGCGCGGACAGCGCCGTCCCAGCCGACGAGCACCGGAATGTGACCCCGCTCCCGAATCGACGTGACTTCCGCGTCGGCCGCGTCGTCGACCGTCCAGCCGCGCTCGTCGAACGCGAGCGGATGCCCAACCACGACGTCGTGTCCGTCGACGACGCCGCTGACGCCGCGGTCGAACGATTCGACGCTGTTGACGGGCAGGTCCGCCGGATCGGTCGCCCGCTCGATGGCGGTGGCGACGGGGTGGTTGACGAAGCTCTCGACGGCGGCGGCGTAGGTGATCGCCCGGTCGGTCTCGTCGCCGACGGCGTCGACGAGGGTCAGTTCCCCGGTCGTGAGCGTTCCCGTCTTGTCGAACGCGACGATGTCGGCCTCGGACAGTTCTTCGAGCGCGAGGGCGTTGCTCACGAGCACACCGCGGTCGGCGGCTTCCCGAACCGACGCGGCGACGGCGAGCGGCGTCGCGAGTCCGAGCGAACACGGACACGAGACGACGAGGACGGCGATGCCGGTCGTGACCGCCGTCGTCAGCGCCGCGCCGAGGGCGAGATCGACGATCGCGACCGCGACAGAGAGGGCGATCACGACGGGGACGAACACGACGGCGATACGCTCGGCGAGTTGCTGGAAGCCGCCGCCGTCGCTCTGGATGTTCCAGAGGAGGTTGATCAGCCGGTCCATCGTGCTCGTCACGTCGTCTGCGACTTCGACGACGAGCGGGTTATCGGTCACGACGGTGCCGCCGAGGACACTGTCGCCGACGCGTTTGGTGTGCGGGACGAACTCGCCGGTGACGAGCGCCTCGTCGACCGCGGCGGTCCCGTCGACGACGGTGCCGTCGGTCGGCACGCGTTCACCCGGCTTCACGACGACGTGCTCGCCGCCGGTGAGGTCCGAGACGGGAGTCATCCGCGTCGAGCCGGTGCTGCGTCGGACCCGGGCTTCGGTGACGCGCTGTTCTGTGAGTTCGGACAACTGGCCGAGCGCCCGGCGTTTGATGCGACTCTCGACGTAGTTGCCGAGGGTGACGATGCCGATCACCATGGCGGTCACGTCGAAGTAGACGAGTCGCTGACCGAGCGCGAGTTGGATCAGCGAGTAGAAGTACGCCGTGATCGCCGCGAGCGCGACGAGCACGTCCATGTTCGGCTGTCCGGCGCGTAAACTCGCGTACGCGCCGCGGAGGATCGGAAAGCCGGCGACGACGAGGACGAAGCCGCTCACCATCGGCAGCGGCGCGAACACCATGATGGTGGTACTGAACTCGTAGAGGAACGACTTGTCGTAGATCCCGAGGAAGACCGGGTAGATGAAGAAGAGGTACAGCGCCATCACGGACATCATTCCGGCCAGTCCGAACACGACGCGTATCTGCTCGACCGCGGAGAGCGACTCGGTGACGTGTTCGTCGACTTCGCCCGGCACCGACGCCCGGTAGCCGAGTTTGCTGACCACGTCGACGAGGTCGTCGACGGAGAGTTCGTCCGGATCGTACGCGATCTTGGCCATCTCGGTGGCGTAACTCGTACTCGCCGCGTAGACGCCCTCGTGTTCGTTCGCGGTCGTCTCGACGAACGCCTCGCACGACTTGCAGTGCATCCCGTCGATCGAGAGGAACGCGGTTTCGGCCTCCTCGTTCGCGTCGACGGCCGTCTCGACGTCCGGACGCGCTTCCTCTCGCTCTTCCAAGTCGACGTCGCCGAGCGTTCGGTACACCTCTTTGCAGCCCTGACAACAGAACGACCCGTCGACGTCGGCGTCGGTGATCGGGTCGCCCGTAATCGGGAGGTCACAGAGCGTACAGGTCGTCATAGTCTATCTGTCGTCATTGGTTCGTTATCACCGTCATTGCAGCGCGGCCGGTGTCGCAGCGTGGCCGACGTTGCGAATCCCGTCTTTGCGGATGGCGGTCGTCGCTGTCGTGGACGCGGTCGCCTCGGAGTCGACGCGGCCGAACCGGAGTCGACGCGGTCGCCACGTAGCGCGATTGTATCGTAAACGTCGTCTTCGTCGCGGAAGTGCTCGTCGCCTTCGAACGTTACATGTTCATCCCGCCGTGTTTCAGCGGACTGTAGATCGGCAGGTGGATCATCGGAACGGGAACGCCGAGGAGATTCAGGCCGTGGGCGAGCGGGATGTAGCCGAGGACGACGAACGCCGCCCCGAGCACCCGATGAAGTCCGACCCGGTGGCGCGTACCGATCGACTCGACGAGCGTGCCGTAGACGAACAACGTCGGAATCGTTCCCAGTCCGAGCACGGCGAGGTCGAGCGCGCCCGCGAGGGGTCGCCCCTGTCCGAACGAGTAGAGGAACGCCGGGTAGAGAATCGGACACGGCAACAGGCCGTGGAGTGCACCGAGCGCGACGATGCCGAAGCCGTCGACCCAGCGGTCGACGCGGGACGTGACGAGTCCGGTCACGCGAGCGAACGCGCCCGCTCCGAGGGCGAACGTCCCGCCGTGCTGGTTTCGGCCGATGAGGCGAAAGAACCCGATCGCGATGATCACCGCTCCGATGACGATGCCGACGACGGCCCGGAGCGTGTCGGCCGTGTGAGCGACGGACCCGGCGGTGTAGACGAGGCTCCCGGCGAGTCCGAAGAGGCCGCCGATGACCGTGTAACTCGCCGCCCGACCGAGGTTGAACAGGCCGTGCTGGCGGACCTGGTGGACGGTCACCGTCCGCTCGTCACCGGAGAGTTTGCCGGCGTACATCGACACGAGCGGTCCGCACATACCGAGGCAGTGGGCTCCGCCCAGCAAGCCGATGACGAAGAACGTCACGAGTTCCGCCGGGTCGGTCGGAAGCGTCACGATCCGAAACCGGATCGGAGAGCGGTTGGTCGGTTCAGTGCCGACAACGAAGCGCGACGGACGCGACCGTCGACCCGCTCTGGCGTGCCAGAGCGACGACCGGAAACAGCGATACCGTACCGCGATACCATCACCGTCCCTTGTCGGTTGACGGGTAAACCCGTTCTGGTTGGTCTCTCGAACTCCCCCGTTCGAAGGAATAGCCCCCGAAATCGAGCAGTTCGTTACCGAGTCACGCGGGAACGGGTGACCCTCGAATCACTCGGCGACGGCCCACTCTTCGAGCACCGGCAGCACCGCCGCCGACAACGCCTCGAAGTCCTGCATGGTGATACCGTCAGTCGTCACGAAGACGCCCGAGTCCTCGATGGTGATCCGGACGAGGTAGCCGTTCTCGAAGACGCGAATCGTGTACCGATAGCTGCCGAGTTCCGATCCCCGGTAGGCGTCCTGCGTCGTCTTGAAGTCGTGCCACTCGTTGCCGATAAACGAACTGAGGTCGGCGTCCTGCTCTAAGTCGCCGCGCAGATACAACTGCTCGTAGTCGAAGCGATTGAAGAACGTGAGCGAACGGAGGCTGTCACCGACTGCCGTTCGACACGTCCGCGTGAGTCGGTCCTTGGCCTCTTCCGGAAGTAAGGCATCGTCCATCGACCGTGTGACCGTGTCGCACCTACAAATATCCGACGGCGGGGGCGGATCTGACCGTCGTATCTCGATACCGTGGCTCTGATAGCCCAGTGCTCCCGTATCCGTGATCTCCCCGCGCCCTCATTGTGACGGTATCACATATCATTACAAATTCATTACAAATGCTGGTGTGTCACACAGTATGTCGGACCCTGATCCGCTCGGACGGGCGATGCTCGACTACCAACGCGGCGGCCTCCGCGGACAACTCCGCTACCGCGACGGGGATCGGACTCACGACGGCTACGTCTACGAGAACTACTTCCGACCGCCCGCGGAATGGAGCGACGACGAGCGCGAGCGCGCTCGCGCACTCGACGGGCCGGTGCTCGACCTCGGCTGCGGGGCCGGCCAGCACGCGCTGTTCCTGCAAGAGCGCCGGGAAGTCGTCGCCGTCGACGTGAGTCCTCGCGCGGTCGACGCGGCACGGGAACGCGGCGTCGACGACGTTCGCGTAGCGGACATGTTCGACCTGCCGTTCGATCGCGATCGATTTCGATCGGTCCTGATGAACGGGACGCAACTCGGGTTGGCCGGATCGTTCGCGGGCGTCCGGGAACTGCTCTGCGACGTCGCCCGGATCACCGACGAACAGGGGGTCGCCCTCGTCGATAACTACGATCCGACGAACGTCGACGCCGACTCACTGCTCGGTTACCGACCCGATCCGCGCCGTGGGGTCGCCCGGCGGACGTTCCACTTCGAGTACGACCGACGGGAGAGCGACGGGGAGTTCGAAGTCGGCTACACGCTCGACTTCCTCCTGTTCGGTCCTGAGAGGCTGGCCGACGCCGTCGTCGGCACGCCGTGGAACGACGTCGAAGTGGTCGGACGGAGCGAGAGCGGGTCGTACTACAAGGCGCGACTGACGAAGTGAGTCGTATCGGACGCCAACGGCAACCGCCGGGCGGTTCGCAGTCAGCGAGTCGTGCGGGCGAACGGTCGTAGACTCACATCGCCGACGCGGGTTCGACGTGTTCGATCGCCTGATCGAAGTGTTCGCGACGAATGAGCACCTCGTTTGCGTGCTGATTGGCCTCCTCGCCTTCGTACTGCTCTGCCACCTCACGGATGGCGATCAGCGCCGCCTCGCGACAGACGGCCGTGACCTCGGCACCGGAGTAGCCCTCCAACTGAATGGCGATGGCTTCGAAGTCGATGTCGTCGTCGATCGGTTTGTCCCGCATGTGCACGTCGAGGATCGCCCGTCGGGCGGCCTCGTCGGGCGCGGGGACCTCGACGTGCGATTCGAGGCGACCGGGCCGCAGGAGTGCGGCGTCGAGCGCGTCCCGGCGGTTCGTCGCCGCGAGGACGACGAGATTCGGGTTCTCCGCGAGTCGGTCGAGTTCCGTCAGGAGTTGTGAGACGACGCGCTCGCCGACGCCGGAGTCGTTACCCATTCCGGCGCGGTCGCCCGCGACGGCGTCGATCTCGTCGAAGAAGACGATCGCTGGCGACGCCTGTCGTGCCCGCTCGAACACCTCACGGACGGCCTTCTCTGACTCACCGACGTAACGGTCGAGCAGTTCCGGCCCGGCGACGTGGATGAAGTTGACACCCGTTTCACCCGCGATAGCCTTCGCGAGCAGGGTCTTTCCGGTCCCCGGCGGCCCGTAGAGCAGCACGCCCGAGGGCGGCGCGGTGTGGGCCGCCTCGAACAGCGGGCCGTAGGTCAACGGCCACGTGATCGCCCGCTCCAGCGTCGACTTCGCCTCGTCGAGTCCGCCGACGTCCGCGAACGTCGTACTCGGCTGTTCGGCGACGTACTCGCGCATCGCACTCGGCTCGACCGAAGCCATCGCCGCCTCGAAGTCGGCGCGGGTGACTCGGAGGTCGTCGAGCGAAACACGCTCGCCGTCACGTCGCGACCGCCGGAGCGCCGTCATGGCGGCTTCCTTGGCGAGCGATTCGAGGTCGGCACCGACGAAGCCGTACGTCCGGGCGGCGACGCGGTCGACGTCGACGTCACCTGCCAGCGGCATCCGGCGAGTGTGCACGTCGAGAATCTCTTTGCGGCCGGTCTCACCCGGAACGCCGATCTCGATCTCGCGGTCGAAGCGCCCACCGCGCCGGAGCGCGGGATCGAGCGAGTCGACGCGGTTGGTCGCGCCGATGACGATGACTTCGCCGCGGGCCTGGAGACCGTCCATCAACGCCAGCAGTTGGCCGACGACGCGATTTTCCACGTCGCCGCCGTCGTCACGCTTTCCCGCGATTGAGTCGATCTCGTCGAAGAAGACGATCGCCGGGGCGTTCGCCTGCGCCTCCTCGAACTTCTCGCGGAGTTTCTCCTCGCTCTCGCCTTTGTACTTCGACATGATCTCCGGGCCGGAGATGGTGATGAACGTCGCGTCTACCTCGTTGGCGACGGCCTTGGCGATGAGCGTCTTCCCCGTCCCCGGCGGACCGTAGAGCAGGACACCTTTCGGCGGGTCGATACCGAGACGGGTGAACAGCTCGGGTTCCGAGAGCGGGAGTTCGATCATCTCCCGGACGAGTTCGAGTTCGTCGTCCAAGCCGCCGATGTCCTCGTAGGTGACGCCGGTGCGCTCGTCGGCCTCTTGTGTCCGCGTTGCGCTCGGGAGTCGGGTCGTCGTCGGCTTCGACGGGTTCGACGGGCTACTTCCCCTGGCACGCTCGCGCTCGTTTCGCTCGCCTTCGACGTCGAGCCGAACGTGCGTACTCTCGGTCACGCGGATCGTGCCATCGGGGACCGTCCCGCTGATGACGAACGGGTCGGGGTACAACTGTTCGATCCGAACCTGCTGACCCGCTCGGAGCGGTCGGTTTTCGAGCGCGCGTCCGACGACGCGCTCGACGGCGTCGGTATCAGTCAGCGAGAGTCCGTCGGGGGCACGGATCGTGACGGTGCTCGCCGGTTCGACCGTCTCTTTCCGGACTCGAACGGTGTCACCGATGCGGACGCCTGCATTGGCACGAGTGTCGGCGTCGATCTGGAGGGTATTGGGGGGGAGACCACCGCGGGCGGGCCACATCTTGGCGACCGTCTCTTGACTCCCTTCGATCACCAGCGTTTCACCGCTGAGGACGCTCAGGGCCTGTTGGGCGGCTTGCGGAATGCGGGCGATCCCGCGGCCCGCGTCGCGCTTCTCTGCGCCACGGACCGTGAGTTCGATTCCCGAATCGTCGCTCATGTCACGTCGTTGGAGTGGCCGGGTCTTTACGCTTCCTCAGCTTCGTCTCCCGACTCCCCGCGCCCTCTGCGATCGTTCGATACGCCCGAATGAGAGTCGAATACAAACGCCAGGCATCGAGGTGACGGCGGACAGACCGATCGGGGTAACGACTTTATTTCGCGATGACCCACCACAGACTATGGTCAGTGCTACAGAACGGGACGACATGACCTGGTACGAGTGCGACAAGTGCGGCCTCATGTTCGACTCGCGGGACGAAGCACGGCAGCACGAAGACGGGTGTGACTCCGAAGACCCGTCGTACCTCCAGTGACCCGAATTCAACCGTTCGCGTTCCGCCGCCGTCCGGACTCTCGGTGACGGTCGCTACTGGTACTCGTCCGCCAACTGTTCGGCGTGCGCCCTCGACGTCGCCGCCTCCCAGCGCACCTTCGACGCGTCGCCGTACGCCAGCGCCTCTTTCAACTCGTCTCGGAGGACGCCGATTCCGCTGTCGATTCGGTCGCCGTCGGCGTCACCGAGTTCGTAGTAGCCGTACCGTTCGGGGGCGCTCCCGACCGTCGAGCGGTCGAGGTCCTTCCAGCGTTTGCGGAGGCTCATCGGGCGTCGTCGGATTCGGGCCGTCCCTGGTCTCCGTCCTCTCCTTCGTTCACCAACTCGTAGCTCTCCTCGCCCCAGTCGTCCTCGACGAAGACGAACACGCGGCCGCGAGCGACCTCCGGGTCGGCCTCGACTTCACACCGTTCGCCAGCGACGCGACGGACGGTGACCCCGGGGAACACCTCCTCTTCTTCCCCGGTTTCGAGGACGATCCGCCCGACGCCGGAGTCCTCGAGGATCACGTCGGACGTGTTGAAGTCGTTGACGTACAGCATCACGCCCTCGGTCTCCGTCGGGTCGGTGACGAGGACGTGTGTCTGCTTGCCCGGACTCGTCCGGAGCGTGTCGGGCTCCGTTTTCGGAATCCCCCGATAGACCGTCTTCCGACCGTCCAGATACTCGATCTCGATTCCGTACTCGAGGAGTTGCACCCCGACGGTGCTCGGCGGAACGTCGGTACGCGTGCTCATGTCCGAGCGTATCAACGGGAGGGGGAAAAGCGTCGCGTTCGAGACGAGGACAGGATCGAATCGTCCGCGTCGCGTTCGCCGGGAACGTCGCGAAAACGGCACCGACCGCTAGAGCTAATGTCTCTCTCACGGGCCTACCGATATGCACGGTCGCGCAGTCGCCCTCGGCGCAGGGACGATCCTCAACGCACTCGCGACGGGGTACGGTGCCGCGTTCGCTATCGACGCGGAGACGCGTGCGACCGTCGAACTCACTGACGACGCCACCGTCGTTGGCGAAATCGACGGCGCACCCGACGCCGACACGCGTCTCATCGAGCGTTGCGTCTCGCTCGTGACGGCGGAGTTCGGCGACGGCGAAGGCGGCCGCGTCCGAACCGAGAGCGACCTGCCCATGGCGGCGGGACTCAAGAGTTCGAGCGCCGCCGCGAACGCGACGGTGCTGGCGACGCTCAGCGCGCTCGACGTTCCGGTCGTCGACCCCTCGGTCGATGACCCCTCGGTCGACGACGGGGACGCACCGACCGATTCGTCGGCGGCGGTGTCCTACGCGGACGCCACCCGGATCGGCGTACGGGCCGCCCGCGACGTCGGCGTCACGGCGACGGGCGCGTTCGACGACGCCAGCGCGAGTATGCTCGGCGGCGTGACCGTGACGTACAACTACGACGACGAACTGCTCCACCGCGACGCCGTCGAGTGGGACGTCCTCGTCTGGACGCCACCGGAGCGGGCCTACAGCGCGGACGCCGACATCTCCCGATGCGAACGGGTCGCGCCGATGGCGGATCTCGTCGCCGAACTCGCGCTCGACGGACGTTACGCGGAGGCGATGACGGTCAACGGCTTCGCCTTCTCCGCCGCACTCGGGTTTCCGACCGATCCGGCGGTCGAAGCCCTGCCCGACGCGACGGGCGTCTCGCTCTCCGGAACCGGCCCGAGCGTCGTCGCCGTCGGCGAGCGCGACGCACTCGAAACGATTCGCGACCGCTGGGCGACACGCGACGGACGGACGTGGCTGACGACGACGCGAAACGACGGCGCACGAACCCTCGACTGACCGACTGAGCACCCACTATGACAGACCAATCGACCGACACGACCGAGACGAACCGACCGACCGACGACAAACCTCTCGCCGAGAACATGAGCCTCGACGAACTCCGCGAGGAGATCGAGGACATCGACCACGAGATCGTCGAACTGATCGCCCGCCGGACCTACGTCGCCGACGCCGTCGCGCAGGTGAAAGCCGAGCGAGACCTGCCGACGACCGACGAGTCCCAAGAAGAGCGCGTGATGGAGCGCGCCGGACGCAACGCCGAACAGTTCGAAGTCGACGCGAACCTCGTGAAGGCGATTTTCAGGTTGCTCATCGAGTTGAACAAAGTACATCAGCGCGAGTCTCGTTAGCAAGGAACATACCCATGCCCTTGCGACGACGTATGCTCTCGAACCACCGGAAGACATGAGTCAGTGGAACTACAATTTGCAAGTATGTCCCCGTACTCACCTTCTAGGCGACCGACGAAGAAGACTGCCGTGTTTGGCTTTTTCGGCGGGGTCGTTCACTTGCTCCTCGTGAGCGCCCTCTGGCTCTGGTTCGGGTTCACGACTCGTTTCGTCGGTAGCGGACTTTTCCTCTTCTATATCGGTGTCGGTGCGTTCGCGCTGGGCGCGATCCCGAGCAGTCTGTTGAACGCGAAACGGCTCACGTCCCCACTGCTCGTCGTCGGTGGACTACTGACCATCTCCGCGTACAGCAACTGGACGACATACGTCGCTCAGTCACCGACGCCAGTTCCCGTCGGGCCGACCGCGTTCGGCTGGTACCTGCTCGGGTGGGTCGTCGTCCTCGGCGTCGCTCTCCTCGTCGGTGGTCTCGAATACGGCTTTCGTCGAAGGCAACGAAGGCGACGTGCAGAGTCGATGAGTCAGTGACGCTAATTCGATTCGCACAGCCATCCAGACTCCAATCACGGTCTCTTAAGCCAGAAATCCGTGAGCGTGAGCGGAGTCTGGACCGTCAGCCGAGAACCGAGCCAACGAGTGCAAAGGCACTCTCGCTTACTCAATCGAGTCCGAGACTCAGTTTCAACGCTTCGTCCACCGCTTCCATCGTCTCCGCGTCGAGACTCCCGACGACGGAGTGAATCCGCTTCTCGATGGAGACGACGCGAATCTGGTCGAGACGAACCGACGAGTCCTTCTCGAATGCCGATTCCGACGCCTCGACGAGTACCTCGAACGGATAGCCACGGTACGTTCCTGTCGCGGGTGCGACGATGGTCGTACTTGCGTTCCTGTTTCCGACGTCGTTCTGAACGACGACCGCAGGCCGTGTCTTCTTCATCTCGTGGCCCTCGGCAGGGTCGAGGCGGACGATTACGACGTCTCCTCGTCGAACCTCGGTCTTCTCACTCATTCGTCCAGTCCGTTCCACGCCTCGTCTGACGCTTCGTCCCACTCCTCGGCTAACGATTCCGCGCTCTCGGAAGCCTCGCGGTACGCGGCGGCCAACTCCTCCTCCTCGGGGTGGTCTGATTCGACCTCGACCACAGCAACTGTGACACGTTTATTCGCGTACTCCGTCCCGAGGTAGATTCGACCTCGGTCGTCGGTATCGTTGGTTCGGAGGTCACGGGCGTCCACTTTCATGATGTTACCCACTATGACCCACTGCCGAATAACCCTTACCCACTATTGCCCACGTCTTACTTTCAGGTAGTCGCACCATGGATTTCAGCTACCTGAACAAGGTGGAGCAACGGGAGAATCGGTAGCCGAAAACGGGGATTTTAGGCCGCGTCTGGGCTGTTTAGCTTCGAGAGTATCTCCCGTTAGCTGTTCTCGTAATTCTCGGTTGATCGACTTCATCACAACTCTCTGATGCATACGAAAGACTATTTCGTCACCAGTCCATCCGTACGCCGGTCTGCGGGCGATTCACAGCCCAGTTAGACCAGTGATCATGGAACCGCGCATCACCGTCATTACGTTGGGAGTCAGCGACCTAGAACAGTCACTCACCTTTTACCGCGATGGCTTGGGCTGGCCGACGGAGGGCATCGTCGGGACGGAGTTCGAAGGCGGAGCCGTCGCCTTCTTCCCGTTGAGCAACGGCTTGCAACTTGCACTGTATCCGAAACATCAAATCGCGGAAGACGCGAACGTCGATGAAACTGCGTCGAGTCCTGCGGAGTTCACTATCGGCCACAATGTCGCGTCGAAAGAAGCGGTCGACGACGTGATGAAGACGGCGGAAGAAGCCGGTGCGGAAATCACCGACCCGCCTCGTGACCGCGAGTGGGGCGGATATACCGGCCACTTCCAAGACCCGGACGAACACCTGTGGGAAGTCGTCTGGAATCCGGGGTTCGGAATCGAAGAGTGATAGTCACTTCGGCGACGCCCTCTGAAAGCGGTGGGATGGATAATATCTGTAACGCTGATCTGAGACCGAAACAAGGTCGAGCAACGGGAGAACCGGTGAGATTGAACACACGAGCGCGGAACGACTTTTCATTCGATATCACGGGCTAGCGAACCCGTCGAAAAGACCCCACATCACACTGATGATCCCGATACAGAGCCCGATAATCAGCACCCATTCAAAACGGGGATAGCCGCCGTTGAGTAGTGTGAGACTGCCGAACAGAACAAGAAGGATCGCGAACAGTTCGACGAGAATAGCTTGTTGAACTGACATACTGGAACACATCACGGTGAGTCTTGATACATCTATCGAACGAAGAGGCTCGTTCACCGTCGCTGGGTTCGAGCGGAACTCCCGATACGTCGACGTCCTCGCCGTGTTCTCTGACGAGTCGAAAGTACTCGCGGTCTCTTCGAAGTGTTATAGCCGAGAACCCGACAGATACCGACTCGACGAGTCCTATGGGTTGACCCGCACCGTCGCTAATTCCTCTTTCGTGACAGCCTCCCGCCACTGCGTCTGCGAGATACTGTACGTGTGTAGGTCCCGTGGTCCTCCGAAGTCACCCGGAGGGAGCCAGTTTCGGAGGACCCCATCGTACTGACCTCCGTAGGAATCGACGTACTTCTCGATGGAGCGTTTCGACCGTTCGTTTTCGCGTTCGTGTCCGACACTCACGAGTTCGAGGTCGAGTCGCTGGAAGGCGACGTACAACATCACTGCCGCTCGTTCGGCCGAGTACCCACGTCCCCAGAAGGGTTCTCGGATCCAGATCCCGAGCGAAGCCTTTCGCTTTTCCCATTCGAGCCACAGTTCAGCGACGCCGACGAACGCTTCGTCAGACCGCGACTTGATGGCATAGGTCGCGCGCTCACCGGCTTCCCACGCGTTTCTGCTCTCACCGAGTTCGTCCATCGTTTCCTTCGGTGTCGCGTGCGGCGTCTCTCCGAGCGAGCGCATCACGGAATCCATCTCCCCGGATCGGTGATACTCGTATAGGTCGAGGACTTCGACTGACTCGTGCAGCGGTTCGTACCGAAGTCGTTCACTTTCGACGTCTACCGGGAACAGTGTAGCAGGCATGGTCGTAGATGATCCGGGTTGTCCTACGGATCGCAAAAGCAACGCGGTCCTCTTCGGTGAAGATAGCTGAACAACGTCATTTCATAGATCGTCACTTCATCGGCAACACTTGATTCAGAGATTGTTCAACCATCTACACGACGAGACTAGATCGGTGCCAAGCGGGGCTTACTGGGTTCGAGTGGGGCGCTTCCTCATACGGGAGCTTATATATTCGTCTCGGATGTGTTCTCGGTATAGAGACGGAGAACAGGATGGTCCATCCGAAACCACTCCCCCTGTTTCCCAGATTCGTCGGATAACACATGCAGAAATTAACGCTGGACCAGCCCTCGTCTTTGGTAGAGGCGGTTAACGAGTTGATTCGAGTCTTCGACAGAGACGACCCAGTCTGCGCTGAACGATACGAGGAGTGGGTTTCGACCCGAAGTAGTGAGCGGGCACTCCCCGACGCATGGACGCGTCAGTTAACGACTGAGGATGCAGACGTAGGCTACTTCTGTGTAGAGACCGCTCTGTCACTCGCATTCAGAACCGTCGTTGCCTCGGAGATGGACGATGCGACGCCATCAACGTTCAGGGAGCTACACGACTGGCAAGTTCACTCGTCGGAGCGGTACTACTCAGAGCTCTCGAAGAGCGTCTATACGTGGCCGTTCCGCGTCTTCGAGAGTGGTATCGAGGTGTCTGTTCCGTCTACCCTCTTCGAAATAGATTCCGTCGGGATCGAAGAGAAGCACGACGCACTCGGGGAGATCTACCACGACGTGTTCGATGAGAGACTCAGGAAAGAACTCGGTGAGTTCTATACGAGCGAGCGTATCATCGACTACCTCCTCGACAACACGGGTTATGACGAAGACCACTGGAATCAGCGCCTTATGGACCCTGCCTGTGGGTCTGGCTCGTTCTTAGTGTCGGCTGTACAACGCCTTCTCGCAGCAAAACCAGACAACCTGAGCGATGCCGAGGCGGCGTACTACATCTGTAATTACCCACGAGTAGTCGGGTTCGACATCAGCCCGTTTGCGTGCGAAATCGCCCGATTACGACTCTTTCTGACCCTCTACCCGTACCTCGACGGGGATGGGAATTACAAGATACAGAAGCTACCAGTATTCAATATCAATTCCTTAGCTCGTGACCGTACGGACCTCGGAGACGATACGAATCAGACGTTGGCTCGATTTACGGACGGCGGCGACATCAGAGAGGAGTACGTCGATGCGGTTCATCTCCAACGAATCGCCGCACCGGATTACAACCGCGATGAGGAGACCACTCTAAATCGACTCGTCTCCGAGTACGAGGACGAGTCGAACCGGCCGGCGGGCAAGACGGCTCACGGTCGTTTCGACCGAGTCGCCGGTCACGTGCTACGGGATAACGTGAAATACGACACGGTCGTTGGAAATCCGCCGTACGTCCGCATCCAAAAGGTCGCCAAAGAGCGAAGAACGGAATACAAAGAGGGGTTTAAGTCGGCGACGGGACGGTTCGATTTGTCCGTCCTGTTCGTGGAATACGGCGTGGATGCGCTCCACTGTGACGGGAGCATCGGGGTCATCACGTCCAACAAATTCCTCACCACGCAGTACGGCGAAGGACTACGTTCCTTCCTCCGTGAAAACGCCGCCATAGACACGCTGATCGATTTCACCGACACGAACGTATTTGGCGTCACGGTCTTGCCCTGCATCCTCGTGGCCCAGAAGGGGGCAGAGACAGATTCGATTGGGTACAGTGTTCTCAAACAGGCAGACGCCGAAGGCGATAGCGAACGGTGCGATGATCTCCTCTCTCTGATCGACTCTCACCTCACGGACGATCTCTTTGAGGGGAGATACAGTGTGGGGTTGAACGGGGATACCGAAACGATGAAACTACGTTGCTTCCGAAGTCGTCTGCCGGAATCCGAGGACGCGACGTGGACCTTCATTCCCGAGCGGGAGGACAGCCTCATCGAGAAGATCGACCGGAAGAAAACGGACGATCTGGGGTCGATCGCACGGAAGATCAGCGTCGGAATCAAAACGACGGCGAACGACGTCTTCGTCGATCCGATAACCGATTCGACGATCGAACAGTACGGGCTAGAGGAAGAATTACTCTACCCGGCGATAAGCGGGAAAAACGTTTCGCGGTGGTCGATCGACTGGTCCGCCGAGGACTCGAAGAAGCCCAGTTACATCTTGTACCCTCACGAAGTGGTCGACGGGTCGATAAAGCCGGTCGACCTCGATGAGTATCCGAACGCGAAAGAGTATCTGGAGAGTCATTACGAACAGTTAGCGGGCCGTTCGTATCTGGAAGACGCTGGCCGGGACTGGTACGAATGCTGGGTTCCGCAACATCCGGATTACTTCGATGTCGAGAACAAGATCGTCACCCCGGAGATGGCACCGGGGAACAGTTTCGCCATCGATACGGCCGGATTCTTCTGTATTGGGAGCTGTTATTCGATTCTACTTACCGAAGAGAGTCCGGTACTGTATCGCTACCTACTCGGTTTATTGAACAGTGACTTAGTAGAGTTCTATCTGAAAGCGGATTCGAGCACACAACTGTACGCGGACCGATTCCGGTACAACAAATCCTACATCGAGAACCTCCCAGTACTATACGCCGACCCGTCGGAGGCCGAGGAACGATCAGTCGACCAGTACTCAGTTGAGGACGTTGTGTCGGTAGAGGAGATGATGGGATACGTCGCCGCCTTAGTCGATCAGATACGGGCACCAGCGGAGACGGTCGAATCTGTCGAGAACGAGATTAACGAACTCGTCTATCGGGCGTTTAGTATCAGTACTGAAGAGCGGGAGATCATCAAACGCTATCTGGAGTTCACGTCGTCGGATTAGACCGGATCACACATCGTAACGATCCGTTCGAGCGTTTGGTATATCGATCGTTCGTTCCGACAGGTCTACGTCGCTCATCGGAACGTCGGTCGACATAAGAGATGCCGATCACGTCCTCATGGGTTATCGCGAATATTGGCAGAAGAAGGTCGAATATGCCTGAAATCGGGACATTCATTGCTATCGGTGGACGAGGATCAAACGGAATGGCAGTGTCGAGTCGCCTGCTGTACTACCGCCGAAAAGATCGAAGGATAGTAACGTCGCATCAATCTCAATGCCCTCGTTAGTTCTCGTTTTGGGTATCGCGCTCGCCGCTGCGCTGTTCATGTCGTTTACCGTGGGAGCCAACAGCAACTCCGCCCCCGTCGCACCCGCCGTGGGAGCGAATGCACTGTCTGTTCTCCGGGCAGCGCTCCTCGTCGGCCTGGTGGCCGGTCTCGGTGCGATACTACAAGGTGGAAACATCTCGGAAACGATCGGGAACGGGCTCGTCAACGGGGTGACGATCACGCCGCTAGCGGCGGCCGCGGCCCTGCTCACGGCCGCGACACTCATCACGATCGGAAACTCACGGGGCTATCCGATCCCGTCCGCGTTCACGGTTACGGGAGCGATGATCGGGGCCGGAATCGCGCTCGGAGGTGGATTTGCGGTCCACGAATACGCCGTCATCCTCGGGTTCTGGTTCGCGATTCCACTCGTCGAGGGTGTACTCGCCTACGGTCTCGCACGCGGCCTCCGCAGTGATTCCGTCCCCGAAGTCGTCGGAATTCCGGTACTCGCCGGTGCTGTCGGCTACGCGCTCGCAAACATCCAACTGACGATCATTCCGACTCGGTCGGGCGGACAGGGTTCGGTCGCCCGTTTCGTTGCAACCCACTATCGGCTCTTCCCCACCGGACTCGTCGGTTCGTACACGGTTGGGATGATCCTCGTGAGCGCAGTCGTCGGGGTGACTGCACTCGCGGTCACCCGACTGCTTCTCCGGCGCGACGAGGCCGCGGGGATCAATCAGTTCTTGATCGCCCTCGGACTGATCGTCGTCTTCACCAGCGGCGGGTCACAGGTCGGGTTAGCGACCGGTCCACTCGAAGCGATCTTCTCGTCTAACCTCCATCTCAGTTCGATCTACCTGCTCGCACTCGGCGGCGTGGGAATCCTCGTCGGGGGATGGACCCGCTCGCCTCGCATCATTCAGGCGGTCTCGAACGAGTACGCTTCGCTCGGTCCGCGACGGTCGATCGCCGCGCTCATACCGGCGTTTCTGATCGCTCAACTGGCGATCGTTCTCGGAATTCCGATCTCGTTCAACAAGGTGATGATCGCGAGTATCGTCGGAAGCGGGTTCGCAGCGAGTTCGTCCGGCGGCGGTGGCGTCTCGATGCGCAAAGCGGGCTACACCGTCGGGTCGTGGGTCGGTTCGATGCTCGGAGCAGGACTCGTCAGCTTCGCGGCATATTACGTCCTGCAAGCGATCCCGGGACTCTGACGACGTTAGGAGATCATCTCTAGGACATCACCTGGTCGATGATCTCCTCTTCGGCGGCCAGCGTGTCCATCTCGTCCCACGTCTCGAAGTCCGTGGTCTCCTCGACGTACTCGTCGAGTTGTTCCCGGTCGACATCGCGAATGTCATCCGGTTCTCTGAGCGACCAGGGACTCCGCTCACAGAACTCCGCGAACGAGTCGAAGCGCGTGTGGTCGCGCACGAACGGGTCAGAAAAGACTGCGCCGGAGCTAACCCGTGTCCCTGCTCGAACGTTCCCGATTCGGTCGATCACCGCATCGAGTGGCTCTGCGAGGGCCATATTAACCCCGTGAGTATGGACGATTGTAAAAGCTCTGCCACCCACAGCGGAGGCAGATGTCGAGACCGGCGGATTAGCGCCTCACGGCCGCTCTCTGCCGGATTTGCGGGTATCGTGATCGTTCCCGACTTCGGCGGCAAATTGGTTTGGAACGGCGGATTCCGTCGTAGCACACCTCCGGAACGGTTTTCGCGACGAGTTACGTCTGTGTGACGAGAGGTGATGCGTATTAACGACGACAATCGGCATCCTGTTTCGAGGTCTGATCCTCGGATTTTCGATCGCGGCACCGATCGGTCCGATCGGCGTGCTCTGTATTCAGCGAACGCTCGCTAAGGGTCGGCGCTCGGGCTTCGTGAGCGGACTCGGAGCGGCGTCCGCGGACGCGGTGTACGGGTCGATCGTAGGGTTCGGATTCACGGCGCTCTCGTCGCTCTTACTCGAGTACCGGACCGAAATCCGCGTCGGTGGCGGCCTCCTCTTGCTCGCTCTCGGCGTTCGAGCGCTCCGATCTACTCCCACGGAAACGACGACACCCACGTCCGGTACGCGGGGACTCGCCAGCGATTACGGCTCGACGTTCCTGTTGACGGTGGCGAATCCGATGACGATCGTCGCCTTCGTCGGCCTCTTCGCCGGGTCGGGCGTCGGTGTTTCGGGGACGCCCCTCGATCGCGTCACGTTGGTCGTCGGCGTCTTCGCCGGCTCTGCGTGTTGGTGGCTCGTCTTGATCATCGGGGTGAGTTCGTTCGGTACACGGATCACCCGCTCCCGCCTGCGGCAGGTGAACCGATTCGCGGGGGCAGTCATCGCCGGATTCGGATTACTCGTGGTCTGGAGCGTCCTGTGAGACGATTCCGACGGCGTCCCTCGGCGACGTTCCGACGGCTACGGTCCGCTTTCAGGACAGCCTCGTTGACTCTCTCACTCCTCTCGCCAGCGAGATTCCACCCTCGTTTCTGGTGAGCAGGTAGAGGACGAACGAGGACAGCCAGTGCGCACCGGCGTAGTCGTCAGTGAACGCCTGCGCGACGCCACGCGTTGCGTGTTTCGCGGCGCTCCGCTCGAATGGTTCGGCGTACCGATGGTCGCCGAGCGTCTCCGCGACCCCTGCCAGACTCCACGCCTTCGCGAGGTTCAGTCCCACGAGGTGGTGCGCGATTCCCTCGTCCGGTTTCGAACCGATTTCGATCGGTTCGAGGATGCGATCGAAGGGTGATGCAGTCACGTCAGGGAGGAACGCATCGAGCCACGTCGCGAACTCGTCTCGGTCGAGAGCGCGTCGCATCAAGTCGGCCTCCGTTAGCGTCGGCGACAGGAAGTCCCAACCCAGCGGTTCGTACTCGACGGGGGCGTTTCGATCGTTCGCGAAGAAGGCTCGCGACGTTTCTATCGCGGCAGATTCGAGCGCACCGTCGTCTGTCACTCTCGCGTAGTCGAGGACGCCCTGCAGGGCGAACGCGGAGTTCTGGTGCGTGCCGACTCTGAACGGACGCGCCTGGGTCAGGAACTCTCGTTGGACGAGTGTCACGATCTGTTCTTCCAGCGGCTTCAGAGTCGTTCGCCACTCGTCTGCGCGGTCGTCTTCCCAGAGACGAAGTTCCGCGGCGAGGCGCAAGAGCCACGCCCAGCCGTAGGGTTTCTCGAAGGACGGGTTCGCCTCGAAGTACTCGACTTCCCGTTCGACGTTCTCGCTCGTGAGCCGTGCCGCGACACCGCTCGCGATTTCGGAGGCAGCGGGATGCCCGTCGAACAGGCGAAGTTGTCGAACGAGGCACCAATGGCTGTGTACCGACGAATGCCAGTCGAAACAGCCGTAGAACACCGGATGTTGCTCGGTCGGTCGCTCGAAGTCGTCCCGAGAGTCGACCGAACCGACGTGGTGCGGAAACTCCGTTTCGATCGAGTCACGCGGGTCTCGTGAGAGCACCTCCGCCAACTCGGTCCCGATCCAGTCGCTTCGCCCCGAGAGCAGTGTCGCTGCGTCGACGGTCTCCAACGAATTCATCTCTCTCGTGGATCGCGTCCTCCGTTCATCAATGGTCGGGTGGTGTGTGAACCGCACTCGATCGTGGCTCTCGGATCCGCGGTTCTCGGGGCGGAGTCCGCGGATCGCCGTCGACTGAATCTCGCGCGGACTCCACGGTTCGAGACTCCCCCGACCGGAGGTGTCCGCCCAGTCGTCGATCTCGTCCGCCCAGCGAACGGCGTTGAGATTCATCTCGATACAGTACCAGTCGCCGCGCGTATCCATCACGAAGTCGACGGCCCACGAGTACTCGGAGAATATCTCAGCAACGCGCGTTGCGTGTCGTCTGGGCGTCCGTGGGTCGATCTTCTCGACGACTTCCTCCAGATGATCGTACGGGCCGGAACAGACGAACGAACTGCCCTCGATGGTCGGGAATTCGCCGAGTACCTCGCCGTCGTCGACGAAGTACCGAATCTCCGGGCGGCAGTTGTCGTGGCCGGGATACGGACAGAAGTCGAGGTCGAGCCACTCGCGAACGACGAGGCCGTCGCCGGTGGGTCACCCGTCCTGTAGGTCCTGTCCGAGGAGCGAGCGGATCGTTCGGTCGGCGACATCCGGATCGGGTCGGTGGATGAACGACCCCTCGCGGAACCGACGCGTCGCCGACTTGTGCTGGGTGCGGACGAACGCGCGATCGTACTCGTGGGCCGCCATCCACGAGCCAATCGCCTCGGTGTCCCAGTCGCCGTCGACGACCGGGAGAAGCAACGTCTCCGGTGTCGGGACGTCGCTGTCTCGAAGTCGCGGCCAGTAGTGGTCGAAGCGGTGTCGCTCGTCCTCGAAATCGGTGATGACGAGCGTCGCGGGGGGCGTGAGGGCAGATCATCGGTCTCGGCAGTCCGTGCGGTGTTGGTGTCTCTCTCAGATGGGCTTTCTGCCGGTTCGACACACCGTCGCCCACCAGTGAGGTGTCGTGTTCGGTCGCCGAGTCCAGAGAGCGAATCAGCAGAGAACGACGCGCCGAATTTAGACGCATCACCGGACACGAATCGGAGGATACGTCGAAAGCGACGACCCGCCAGTCCGATCTGTCTACCCAAACGATAGAAGTCGCTTCATCGACGAGTCGAAGTATGACGCAGTCACCAGAGGGCGCTTCGAACGAGTGGGATACGACGTCGTACGACGGCTCGCACTCGTTCGTCTTCGAGTACGGAGAGGACGTCGTCGGCTTGTTAGACCCGCAAGCCGGAGAGCGAATCCTGGACCTCGGGTGCGGTACCGGTCACCTGATGGATCAGATCGCCGAACCCGGTGCGACGGTCGTCGGACTCGATCAATCGGAGGAGATGATCGAACGCGCCCGTGCGACCTACCCCGATCACAGGTTCGTCCACGCCGACGCACGCGACTTCGGGTTCGAAGATCCGTTCGACGCCGTGTTCTCGAACGCGGCACTTCACTGGATACCCGAACAGGACGACGTACTCCGGTCGGTCGCCGACGCGCTGCGACCCGGCGGGCGATTGGTCGCGGAACTGGGCGGAATCGGAAACGTCGGTTCGCTCGTCGACGCGGTTGAGGCCGAGTTGGCGAGTCGAGGCTACGAACTCGACAATCCGTGGTACTTCCCGAGCGTCGGCGAGTACGCCACCAAACTCGAAGCGCACGGATTCGAGGTCCGCTACGCGACCCTCTTCGACCGCCCGACCGAACTCGACGACGGTGCGAACGGGTTGGCCGCGTGGCTCGACATGTTCGGGGACAGTCTGCTCTCCCCGCTTTCCGAGGAGGAACAGCGGGAGGTCGTCTCCGATGTCGAAGATCGACTCCGCGACGATCACTTCGAGGATGGGGTGTGGATCGCGGATTATCGCCGGCTCCGTGTCGTTGCCGTGCTCACCGCCGAAACCGGGACAGACTGACCCTCACTCGGCCCGGAGCCGACCGTCGTGATACGCCCGCGAGTAGTCGACGAAGTTCCGGAGGATCTTCAGTCCGGTCTCGCCGCTCTTTTCGGGGTGAAACTGCGTTCCCATCACGTTCCCTGCTTCGTTTACGGCGACGGCGGCGAAGTCGAACCCGTAGTCACACGAGGCGACCGTGTGAGTCGCGGTCGCAGAGCAGAACGAATGGACGAAGTAGGCGTAGTCGCCGGCGTCGATGCCGTCGACGAGCGGGTGGTCGCGCTCGACTCTGAGTTCGTTCCAACCCATGTGGGGTACCTTCACGTCGCCGTTCGGGAGCCGTTCGACCCGTCCCGGAATCAGATCCAGCCCCTCGATCGTCTCGCCGTCCGGTACGCCTTCGGTACTCTCGGAGAACAAGAGTTGTAGACCGACGCAGATGCCGAAGACGGGCGTGTCCGTCGCCGCCTCGACGAGCACGTCGTGGAACGGTTCCGAGTTTCGAACGCACTCGCCGAACGCGCCGACGCCCGGAAGCACGAGCGCGTCGGCCGTCGCGATGTCGGTCGGGTCGTCGGAGATCGCCACCGTCGCGTCGGCCCGTTCGAGTCCACGCCGGAGACTTCGGAGATTTCCGACCCCGTAGTCGATGATCGTGACTTGCACACCGAGAATCGAGTTCGGTGCGTTATACCTTTCACGTCCGAAGCGCGCCCGAGTTCGACCCGTCGCCGATCGCGGCCCGATCAGTACGCCCAGAGTCGCTCGATCGACGCGGCGATATCCGGATGTTCGTCCCGCAGGACGTCGACGTCGGTTTCGCCGTCGACGTTGATGACGTGAACTTCCCCGCGACGCCCGGCGTATACGTCTTGGAAGTCGTAGACCACACCGACGATGTCGACGTCGGATGCGATGTCGTCGCTCTCTCTCAGGAACTCGACCTGTCGGTCGACGTTGTACTCGACGAGTCGGTTGATCGCCTCCGTTCGGTCCACGTCGGACGGAAGCGACTCGACGCCCGATTCGAGACGCGGCTTCAGCAGGCCGATGCAGTGTTCGATGCCCGCGGGTTCGGACAGGCCGTCCGTCAGATCGTCGTACGTCGCGGTGACGGCCCCACAGCCAGTGTGGCCGACGACGACGATGGTGTCCGTTCCCGTGTGTTCGACCGGGTAGAGGAGGTCGCCGGAGACGACCTCGCCGCTGTCGGTGCGCTGAACGACGCGGTTCCCGATGTTACTGCACGTGAAGATCTGACCGGGCTCGTCGTTCCCCCAGATGTGATCCTGGAGAACCCGAGAATCGGAACAACAGACGGTGACGACGTCGGGTCGCTGAGAGTCCTGTACGTCGTCGAACCGAGACTCGAACTCGCTTGCGTGCTCGGCGTTGTGCTGTAGTAAGTCGACGAACGTCTGGTGCATAGTCGTGCAATACGCTCCTCCGATATATTCCTTGATTAGCCAGTAGAATCGACGGTCCCACTCGGCGTCGAGTGGATCTCGTCGTCGCGGTCGGAATCGACCGCTACTCGGACCGATACGTCGCCGCCAGTTCGTCCAGCACCTCGTGGCGGTGTGTCGTGTGCGGTGCGGTGAGCGGTGAAACGCTCACCCGACCCTCGACGACGGCACGGCGGTCTGTCCCCTCGTCGTCTGGAAGCGTGCCGTCGCGCATCTGTCGCCAGACGCCATCGCGGATAACGATCTCCGACTCGTGGCGTTTAGCGGACATCAGATACGTCGGTGACGGGGTCGTGATCTCGATTTCGGCGGGTCCGTCGCCGGGGAGTGGTGCGTTGACGTTGAGGTAGTCCGTTTCGTCGAAGA
This sequence comes from Haloferacaceae archaeon, assembly GCA_963715525.1. Taxonomy (GTDB): domain Archaea; phylum Halobacteriota; class Halobacteria; order Halobacteriales; family Haloferacaceae; genus MFD01721-c6. The sequence goes on along the minus strand of OY970248.1, from coordinate 1,323,226 downwards.
CGCCCGAGCCGTACGCGTGTTCGACGAGATACGTCGCGGCGTCGGTCGCTTCGCGGTAGTCCGCCGGGTCGCCCGCCAGCGTCTCCCAGTTCGAGCCACCGCTGGGGACGTAGAGCGAGACGGCGATCGACGGCACGTCGAAGAACGCGGCTTCGACGGCCGCACTGACAGTTCCGGACCGTCCGAGGACGTACTCGCCGAGGTTGGCACCCTTGTTGCAACCGGCGACGACGAGGTCGGCGTCCGAGCAGAGCACTTCGAGTCCGACGACCGTACAGTCGACGGGCGTTCCGTGGACGGCGTATCCCAACTCGTGGTCCGTTACGTCGACTTCGGCCGACATCGTGCGGCCGACGGCGCTCTGGTCGTCCGCCGGGGCGACGGCAGTGACATCTGCGACCGACGAGAGGGCGTCGTAGAGCGCCCGAAAGCCGACCGAGTCGATGCCGTCGTCGTTTGTCAGCATCACGCGCGGCGTGCTCATGCCTGACACTGCGCCGGAGACCGCAAAAGCGCACCGCATCGACGCAGACAGACGGGACTGCCGACATCGTTTCCGCGAAGAGTCGGGACGAGCACTTGGTGTGAACAGAATGACAACCGTCCGAAAAGCGGAACGCACACAAGGGAGGCGACCGAGGTGTCGCCCATGGGACTCGGAGGCACGGCGCGAAAGATCCAGAAAGTAGCGGAAATGGCCGAGGACGTCTATCAGCGACTCAACGAAGTTCGCAACGAGGTCCGCGAGACACAGGAGACGGTGCAGTCGACCAAGGACCGCGTCGACGCACTCGAAGCCGAAGTGATGGAGCAGCGCTCGATCCTCGAAGCCATCGCGAAAGAACAGGGCGTCGACCTCGAATCGGCGACGGCCGAAGCACACATCACCGAAGCCGAAGCGAGCGAGGGGGCCGAGGCGACCGGCGAAGCCGCGACGAGCGACGACGCCGCGAAGGTCACGACGGACGGCGAGCAGTCGTCCACCGAATCGACGCCGACGGAATAACTCGACGCTGACAGCGTAATTCGACGCTGACGGGATAACCCGATGCCGATATAAAAAATAGTTCGACGCTAACGGGCAGATCCGACAGAGTTACTGTCGGATCGCCGGCGGTCGATGGGAGGGCAGGCGGTAACGCGGATAACAAAGTTAAGGGTCGGGGGCAACATTTGCCAGCACGATGACCACCCATCGGGAGCCCCTCGATTCTGTGTTGGAGGCGGTGGGCCGAACACCACTCGTCAAGGTTCACGCCGCACCGGACGACGTGCCCGTCTATGCGAAGCTCGAGTCGTTCAATCCCGGCGCGAGCATCAAAGACCGCATCGGACGGTACATGCTCGAAGCGATGCTCGACGACGGGACGCTCGAACCCGGCGGGACCGTTATCGAACCGACCGCCGGGAACACCGGGATCGGATTCGCCGTCGCCGCCGGACAACTAGACGTTCGTGCCGTGTTCGTCGTTCCGGAACGGTTCAGCGTCGAGAAACAACAGCTCATGCGGGCGCTCGGTGCCGACGTTATCAACACCCCGAGCGAGGACGGGATGGGCGGCGCGATCGAGCGCGCTCACGAACTCGCCGACGAACTCGACGGCGTCGTCCCGCAGCAGTTCTCGAATCCCCTGAACGTCGAGTCACACTACGAGACGACCGGACCGGAGATTTACGACGCCCTCGACGACGAAGTCGGTGCGATCGTCGCCGGTTGTGGTACCGCCGGGACGCTCATGGGGATGGCGAAATACGGACGAGAGCGACACCCCGACACGATCGTCGTCGCCGTCGAACCCGAAGGATCGCTCTATTCGCGTACCAAAGGCCGCGACGTCGAAGAGAGCGCCTACAAGACGGAAGGGATCGGTACACACGACCCCTCGACGAACGAACTGTTCGAACCGGACATCGTCGACGACATCGTCCAAGTCTCGGACCGGCGGATTCACGGGGAGATCAAGCGCCTCGCGGCCGAGGAAGGTCACCTGGTCGCGTCGAGTTCGGCAGCGAACTCGCTGGTTGCACGCGACGTGGCCCGGCGAATTCACGACGGCGAACTCGACGCGCCGTACGATTCCGTCGTCACGGTCTTCCCGGATTCCAGCGAGCGATACCTCTCGAAGGGCATATACAACTCGTTCGAGCAGTGGGACGAATAAGGGACTCGGGCATCCCGATTCGAGTCGGTGGCGCGATCATTCGGCAGTGCGACCGTTCGGCGGCGCGATCACTCACCGCCCATCGACCGTTTGTGCTCTACCTTCATACATCGGTCTTGGACGACTCGAATCCCCGCCTCTTCGGCGCGGGCGGCCGCCCCGTCGTCTCGAATGCCGAGTTGTAACCAGATCCCCTGTACGTCGCCGCGCTCGTACTTTCGCTCGATGACCGTCTCGACGATGCCCGGAACCTCTTTACTCGGCCGGAAGACGTTGACGAGGTCGACTTCCTCTTCGACGTCGGCGATGGTGTCGTACGCTGTCCGCCCGAAGATCTCGTCCGCATAAGGGTTGACTGGGATGACGTCGTAACCGTGACTCCGAAGGTACGCCGGAATCTCGTGGGCGTCCTTCCCAGCCGTCGACGAACATCCGATGACCGCTACCGTGCGTAGTTCGAGCAGTTCCTGCATCGTCTCGTCATCGGTCTGCGTCATATCGCGTCATACGATCGCCGCAGGCAAAAGGATTCACGCGGCGGCGAAACGGATTCACACGGAGCAGGAGTCCGATTCGAGCGCCGGTCAGATTTCGGCGACGCGGAGCTTCGGTTCGCCGTCGTCGAACGTCTCGAGAACACCGTCGAACAGTTGCTTCAGCGTGTTCATCGTCTGGTCGTCGTGAGCACTCGAGTCGATACAGAAGAGCCCGAGTCCGTCGACGCTCTGGACGCGCCCGGTGAAGACGTGGAGGAATCGAAAGACAGTCTGGAGGTTCGAGTACATCAGGAGCGTCGAGAGCGAGTGCATCAGAACCCGATTCCGCTCGATACCGCGACCGGCGTAGAATCCTTGGAGGAACTCGGAGAATTTGATCCCGATTCCGGTCATGTCGATCGGAGACGACGTGTACTTGATTCGGTCGTCGTCCTGAACGTCGTTGACGCCCTGCTGGCGGGTGACGCAGTCGACGACGGCGACCGGCTTTTCCACGTAGTCGACACGGCGGGCGTACTCGTCGAACACCCGTCGACCACTATCTTTGGTCGTCACGACGATGGCCCCCTCGCCGCTACGAGTCCCTTCGGCGAGGATGTCGAGGGAGACGGATCGTTTCCCGCTCAGCGGTGGGCCAGTGACGAGAATGTTCGTCCCGGGGCCGACCGTCGACCCGAACTCGGAACCGAGATTATACATACGACGACCTCACAGGGGGGTCGAGCGGTCGCTGACGTCCGTTCGTGCTGTACAACGGCTCCCGGGGAGTCATCAACTGATCGAAAGATACCAGCTAGCGGTATTATTCTTTTTGCTCTTTGGCCGAACGTCCACAGTCGCCGGTCAGTTCCCGACCAGGATCGCGATACGGCCGATAACGAACGCTCCTGCGGCGAGAAACATCCCGCCCTTGAGCAGTCGTTGGCCCTGTCCCGGGTCCACGAAGGCGTACAACGCGGCACCGAGCATCAGCGCGTCCGCGGGAATCACCACTGCGAGGTAACTGAGCCCGAAGATTCCAGCGACGAACGGGATCGCACTCGCGACGACCGCTGCGGCCATGACGACCGCACCGAACGCGAGCGACCGCCGCTCACCGACAGTGATCGGGAGGGTTCGAAGTCCCTCGGCTCGGTCGCCGTCGATGTCTTCGACGTCCTTGACGATTTCGCGGGTGAGCGTCGCCACACCGGCGAGCACCGCGAGCAAGAGGACCGTCCCGAACTGTCTCGTCCCGCTCGCGACGGCCGTGCCGCCGAAGAGGAACGTCGAACCCGTGAGGTAGGCGACGACGACGTTGCCGACGCCCGGGAGACCCTTGAACAACTGCGTGTACGCGACCAGCGCGACGAGGTTGACGAAGGCGATCACGATCGCCAACGTCGGTAACAACAACGCGCACGCGACGGCCGCGACGAAGAGGACGACACTGAACGCGAGCGCCTCTCGCGGCGTGACCGCGCCGCGCGGAATCGCTCGGTCCGGTCGATTGATCCGGTCGATATCGCGGTCGAAGTAGTCGTTGATGGCGTTTCCGGCACCGACCGCCAGCACCGTTGCCGCGACGGCGAGCGCCACGTTCACTGCCTTCGCCGTCAGCGAACCCGTCGGAACGACGAACGCGCCGGTAAACGTCAGCACACCCGCCGCCAGCGCGTTACCCGGTCGTGTGAGTTCGAGGAAACCGCCGACGCGTTGGCCAAGGCCCATGCCCCAGTCTGTTCCAGCGGACATGATAAATCGCGCGGACCGATGGCGAGTCGAAACCATACGATTTAAATGACTACTGCGATGTAGTCTAAGTACGGGCGCTTAGCTCAGTCTGGACAGAGTGCTTGGCTTCGGACCAAGTTGTCACGGGTTCAAATCCTGTAGCGCCCACTCGCAAAACGCCTTCTTCGCGGCTTTCCTCAATCGTCCCCTAGACCAGTCTACGCACACGTTTTCGGCGGAATTCGAATTCCGAATCTTGGCACCAAAAGCGGAGCCAAGGCAGGAACCCGTTTCCACCCCGCGCCGTCGCGCAATTCGCAGCGCCAATCGGGAGTGGTCAAACACCGTACGCAACGGCGAACAACAATCGCAACGGCCCTCAGCGCTTATACTCCTCGCAGAACGAGAACAAACCCCATGCTCTCGCATGGGACTGGAAAACGGGCGGGCCAAGACCACTTCCCTTGGCCCATCTCCGGAACGGCCGTAGAGCGGCAGCGATCACAGATCAGAACGGCCGACAACGCGACTCCGAGCGTACTCTCGCTCAGTTCATCGATCCGTTCGTATCCCCGAAGTGCTACAGAAGATAGCCGACAGCGACCGCGATACCGACAACGGTCGGTGTGTAACTCGGCGCGTTCGTCAGTGGGAGGAACATGATCAGGAGGACGCAGAGCATCGTACCGATGACCGCGAGACCGACCATGTTGATGTAGGTCGTCCAGTCGAGGAACTTGTTCTCGGGCATTGCCGGAGCTTACCTCCCAGAAGTCACATGAATTGCGTCACTTCCGTCGACCGTCGTCGACCCGAGCGATGAACGGTAGAGAGTACCATACACGCAGGTCGAAAAGACCGATTTTAAGACGGCCCGACGGGAATCGCGGTGTATGAAGGATCGAACGTACACGGCGGACGCCGAACCCGGCGACTCGGTCACGGTCGCAGGGTGGGTCCACGAGGTGCGCGACCTCGGCGGTATCGCATTCCTGATCCTGCGGGACAAGACCGGCAAGATCCAGGTTAAATTCGAGAAAGACGAGATGGACGACGACCTCGTCGAGACGGGTCTCGGCGTACACCGCGAGAGCGTCATCGTCGTCTCCGGCGACGTCGAGGAGGAGCCGCGCGCGCCGACGGGCGTCGAAGTCACGCCCGAATTGATCGAGGTGCTCGCCGAAGCCGACCCCGAACTGCCGCTCGACCCCTCGGGGAAGGTCGACGCCGAACTCTCGACGCGACTGAACAACCGCACGCTCGACCTCCGGAAAGACGAGGTCAAGGCGATCTTCGAGATCCGCGCCGAAGTCCTGCGCTCGGTCCGCGAGAAGTTCCGCGAGATCGGCGGAACCGAGATCAACACGCCGAAAATCGTCGCCACCGGGACGGAAGGCGGCACGGAACTCTTCCCGATCACGTACTTCGGTAAGGAGGCGTTCATGAACCAGTCGCCCCAGCTGTTCAAGCAGCTGATGATCGGCTCCGGCCTCGAACGCGTCTTCGAGATCGGCCCGATCTTCCGCGCCGAAGAGCACAACACGCCCCGTCACCTGAACGAGGCGACCTCGATCGACTTCGAGAGCGCCTTCTACGACCACACCGAGGCGATGGACGCCGTCGAGAGCGTGGTCAAGGCCGCTTATGAGGGCGTCGAGGAGAACTGCCAGGAACAGCTCGAAGCGCTCGGCATGGAGGACTTCAGCGCCCCCGAGGGCGACTTCCCGCGACTGACCTACGAGGAAGCTATCGAGCGGATCAACGCGACGGGCGAACTCGACGAGCAACTCGTCTGGGGTGACGACCTGCCCACGGACGGCGAGAAGGCGCTCGGTGAGGACGTCGGCGAGCACTACTTCATCACCGACTGGCCGAGCGAGATCAAGCCGTTCTACATCAAGGACCACGACGACGACCCGGACCTCTCGACCGGCTTCGACCTGATGCACCCGCAGATGGAACTCGTCTCGGGTGGCCAGCGTGAGCACCGCTACGAGCGTCTCATCGAGGGCTTCGAACAGCAGGGTCTCGACCCCGAGTCCTTCGAGTACTACACGAAGATGTTCAAGTACGGGATGCCCCCGCACGCCGGGTGGGGTCTCGGTGGCGAGCGTCTCATCATGACGATGCTCGGTCTCCCGAACATCCGCGAAGCAGTGCTCTTCCCGCGCGACCGCCAGCGTCTCTCGCCGTAGAGCGCGCGCCCGGTTTCGTTTTCGTATTCTTGCGGCTTCGAGAATCGTCTCGACCAGATACCTCCACCGCGGTGTTTCGGCGAGCGATGGCCAGCCGACCAACTGGAGAGTGGGTGGGAATGAAAGGGGCCAGGTTCTCGACTCGCGCGACCGCATCTTCGCTCCTCGGTCTCCGACCTGCGGTGCTTGGTGGCTCGTGCTTCGCCGAGAACCTGGGGGCTTTCGGGGTCTCCGATTTCACATTCTCGGTCGTGTCGGATTCATCGAATAGGTGTTCTCAAAACCGGCCACGTGACTTATTCGAACTGCGTCGTAACAGCAGAACATGTCGAATTTCGACGAGCACGTGCTAGACGAGGCTGAGAAGCGTCGCCGCACCCTCCTCGTAACGGACCTCGTGACGCTCATCGAACGTCACGAAGACGACGGGGAGTACGGCGTCAGCGTCGACCGAGTCGTCGAGTACGCCGAAGAACTCGATAGACACGGCTCGCAGGTCGATCCGACGAGGGTCGACGATGCCATCCGAGAGCGACTCGAAGAGACGGATACGCAGCCGAATTCGGGGTCGTGGACCGGGTCGACCAGTCTCTTCGAACTGTCGAACGGTCACGTGAGCACGTTCCCGGAACGGTGGCATCAGGAACTCGCGGGGACGAACGACGTCGAGGCCGTCTTAGAGTTCGCCCTCGGTGAGGTCGATGACGCAGACGAGGCGTTCGACGCCGGCGGAGCGGGGCGCGGTGTCCCCGAAGATGTCGTCTTACAGGCCGCGACAGTCCTCGGTGGCTTCGAGTGGCGAGAGTCGAAACAGGAGTTCGAGCGGTTGCGCGACGAGGGCGTCGTCACCGAAGACGTAGATCAGCATCCGAACGCGATGGTTCGATTCGCCGACGAGCGCGCCGCCGCGGATCGCGAAGCCGACTACTGAGTCGCCCCTTTGTCGGCGGAGATAACAACCGTTAATCGCCCCCTCCGCCACGTTCCAGTGATGAGCGAGGAGGCGACGACGTTCGTACCCGGCCACATTACCGGGTTTTTCAGCGCACACCCGGACGACGACCCAACGAAAGCGGGGTCTCGCGGCGCGGGACTCACGCTTTCGGACGGAGTCACGGTGACGATCACTCCCGCGGAATCCGAATCGTCGACGGTCGTCCTCGACGGGCGGGCGGTCGAGATGGAACCCGTACGGCGAGTCCTCGACACGCTCGACGTTCGGGCGCGGGTCGTCGCCGACACGGACCTCCCACTCGGCTCGGGTTTCGGCGTTTCCGGAGCTACGTCTCTCGGAGCGGCGTTCGCAGCCAACGCCGTCTTCGATCGTGGGCTCTCGGAGAACGAACTCACGACGATAGCCCACGGCGCGGAAGTGCTGTCGGGCACCGGTCTCGGCGACGTGGTCGCGCAGGCCCGCGGCGGTGTCCCGATCCGACTCGAACCCGGCGCACCGGGGCACGGGAAACTCGACGGTATCCCCGCCCGGAGTCGCGTCGAGTACGTCGCGTTCGGTGATCTCTCGACGGCCGACGTGCTCGCCGACGACACGAGCCAGTTGTCGGCGGCGGGCGAGCGGGCGCTCTCGGCGCTCGTCGCCGAACCCACGCTTCCGCGGTTCATGCGTGCCTCTCGACGGTTCGCGCGCGAAGCCGGACTGCTCACCGATCGCGTGCGCGAGACGATTCGAGAAGTCAACGCGGTCGACGGCGAGGCGTCGATGGCGATGCTCGGCGAGACCGTGTTCGCACTCGGAACCGGACTCTCAGACGCCGGGTACGACCCCGCGGTCTGTACGACGCACCCGTCGGGCGTGACGTTGCAACCGCCGAGCGTATCTCGGTGCGAGCCGGAACCCGAAGCCGAGTAACGACCGCTATCGAGTAATGCGACGCCCGAGAGAGGGAAAGGACGGCTGTCGGCGACTCGAAGTCGCATCGACTTTTATCGGGGGAGACGATTCGAGCGTATGGACGAGGTGGAGATTCCCGAAGACCATCCGCGTCACGATTCGCTCGTGACGCGCCATCGGATCGAAGCGGGCGTCGACCGCGGTATCACCAGCCGACAGGGCCTCATCGCCCAGGGTCGCGGCGAGGCGTACGACTACCTGCTGGGCGAGCGGACGATCGAGAGCGCCGACGCGGCCGAGCGCGCCGCCGCCGCGCGACTGTTGCTCGCACGCCACCCCGTGCTCTCGGTCAACGGCAACGTAGCGGCGCTGGTTCCGGACGAGATCGTCGAACTCGCGGAGGCCGTCGACGCCGACATCGAAGTGAACCTGTTCAACCGCACGGACGAGCGAATGCGCGCCATCGCGGACTACTTCGACGAACACGGTGCGGCGGAGATCAAGGGGCTGACGGCCGACGGCGAGATTCCCGGCCTCTCGCACGCCCGCGGGATCGTCGACGCCGACGGCATCGCTGACGCCGACGTCGTACTCGTACCCCTAGAAGACGGTGACCGAGCGGAGGCGTTGGCGGCGACGGGGAAGACCGAAATCGTGATCGACCTCAACCCGCTCTCGCGGTCGGCTCGATCGGCGGCGATCCCCATCGTCGACAACATCATCCGAGCGATTCCGAACGTGACGCGCCACGCCCGCGAGTTGGCTGACGCATCCACGGGCGAACTGCAGGCCATCGTCGACGACTTCGACCGCGAAGCGGCACTCGAAGACGCGGAGACTGCGATTCGGACGGGCGCGACGAGCGAGTCGGAGTAGTCCGCGCTCTCGACGACTCACGCCCTCTCAGCGGCCGACCCTCGACTCCGGCGCTTTCGGTTCGTGCGAGATCGTATCGAGTCGCCCGATGATGTGTGTAAACCGATTTCTGATCGTCGACGCCGTGGCGTCGAGGTCGCCGTTACCGACGAGCGAGAGCAGCGCTTCGGGGTCGACGGCGCTCACGACCGTCTCGTCGCCGTCCTCGTAGACCACGACGTTGTACGGGAGGAGGACGCCGAGGTCGGGGTCGGCGTGGAGGCCGTGTTCCGTGAACGACGGGCTGTCGACGCCGATGATGACGTATCGCGGATACTCCTCGCTGCCGAGTCGGGCGCACAACTCCGCCCGTACGTCGATCTTCGAGACGACGTCGAATCCCTGCGCGATCAGGGCTTCCTCGACGCCGGAGAGAATTTCGTCGAAGTTTCGCTCGAATCGCTCCTGTATGCAGTAACTCACAGCATCCCTAATGATTCCTCACCTATTGAACACCGAGGGTCCCCGCAGTTCGGGACAGCGACGCTGAACCGGGGAGTTCCCGCGATCAGCCGTCTAGCCCGCTCACCATGATCGCGATCCACTCGCCGAGGTCGCGTCGATCGCGCACTTCGACGGCCGTGACCCACTTTACCCACTGAAACCCTCGGCGACCGGGTGCGACGAGTCGGAGCGGCGCACCGTGGCCGTGTGACAGGGCACGGCCGCCGACGTGGGTCGCGAGCAGCGCGTCGCGTGCGTCGGCGATCGGCAGACTCCAGCGGTAGCCCGTGACCGAGACGAAGCGGACCCACCGGGCGTCGGCGTCGAGTTCCGCGGACGCCAGGAGATCGCCGACGCGAACGCCGTGCCAGTCTTGAACGGTATACCACCCGCTCGTACAATCGAGGAGCGCCGTCGTCGTCGCTGTCGCCGTCGTGGGTTCGCGAGCCCCCGAAACGAGATCGTCGTACCGAAGCACCAGCGGTGTCCCGACGAGACCGTCGACGCGCAGTCGCCACTCCTCGACGGCGATCGGATCGGGGTCGTCGGCGACCCAACTCGTCACCGGAAAGCCGTCGCCGTCTCCGTCGCCATCGCTGTCGCCGCCGACGGGTTTCGAACCGGTAAACCGTCGAGTCGCACCCGCGGTGTCGAGGAGTCGATTCGCGACGGATTGGGCGCGCCAGACGGCCACCCCGCCGACGAGGAGACCCGCGTACTGGAGCGCCGCGCGTCGGTCCCCGAAGTCGACGCGGCGCGGGAGTCGGAAGCGCGTGTAGAGGTGTGCCAGCACCAGCGGCAAAAGCAGGAGGCCGAAGAGGATGTGGACGTTCATCGCGTTCCACGCGAGGACGGCGAAGTCGCCGCCGAGCACCCAGTAAATACCCGTCCCGAGCGCCGCGAGCGCGACGACGGCCGTCAGCACGGAGAGCCACGTCGTCGACGTCCAGAGCCGACGGTCGGTCACGCGGCGGCGAACCCGGTGGAGTTTGAACCCGATCAGGGCGACGAGCGTCAACCCGACGACGCTGTGTACCCAGAACACGACCGCGCCGCCCGGACGCCCGACCGTGAGACTGAGGAGGCCGCTGCCGAGTTCGACGGCGACGAGCGCGAGGATCGACCAGTCGACGAGGCGGGGCCGCGGCTGGACGCGAGCGAGCGTGCGGCCGAGAACCCCGCGAGCCATATCTGATTCTATCAGTCGCAGAACGATGAACGCGTCGTGGACGACGGACTCGGTACGCCAGAGGCGACCTCGATCGACGCCCCGGACGACCGAGACGGAATACAGCGGACTCGCGGGCCCGTCAGCGTACGTCCGGCACTCCGTCGGTACCGTTCAGTCGTGATCGCTAGCGCTCAGTCGTGACGGAAACACGGAAGTGTTCGGCTCGTGTCGTCGGCGTATGCCAAGCGCCATCGTCACGGGGTCGTCCCGCGGGATCGGTCGCGGAGTCGCCCTCCGGTTCGCCGAGGACGGGTACGACGTCGTCGTCAACTACGTCTCGAACGAGGAACGCGCCGAGTCCGTCGCCGAGGAAGTGAGAGCGGCGGGCCGGGAAGCGGTCGTCGTCGGTGCCGACGTCTCCGACGCCGACGCCGGTGCTCGATTAGTCGACGAAGCGGCCGCGGCGTTCGGCGGCGTCGACCACGTCGTCAACAACGCGGGCATCGACCAACACGTCTACACCGAGAACCTCGACCCGGCCGACTTCGACCGCGTCATGGACGTGAACGTCAACGGCGCGTTCAACGTCACGAAAGCCGCCCTTCCCCACCTGCGCGACTCTGACGACCACCCGTCGGTGGCGAACGTCTCGTCGATCCTCGCGTATACGGGCGCGCCCATCGAGTGCCACTACGCGAGTTCGAAGGGCGCGCTCATCTCGCTGACGAAGAGTCACGCGGTCGACTTCGCGCCCGAGATCCGCGTCAACGCCGTCGCGCCCGGCCACATCGAGACGGACATGACCTCGGATCGGAGCGAGGAAGAAGAGCGCGAGCAACTGACCGAGATTCCCGTCGCTCGATTCGGCCAACCGGCGGACATCGCCGACGCCGTCGCCTACCTCCGGGATGCGACGTTCGTCACCGGCGAGACGCTGAACGTCAACGGCGGCGAGTTGCTGCGGTAAGAGGCCTCGAACGTCGTCACTCGGTGGAGATCGTCGAACGTCGTCACTCGTGAGTACACGTTGAACGTCGTCGTCCGCTGAGACTTGACGACGGACGACACTCGACTCGATCCTGAAAAATGCTCATGAGTGGCAACGTGGATGGTGTTACCGCATCCATTCATGATTCGAAACGGAGTGAGACCATGACCGAGGCAGCGCTAGCCAGCCACGAGTGGTGGGAGCGGTACAAAGAGGTCGTCAACAAGGACGACGAGATGAGCGTCCGCGGTCACGACAAGTTCGACGAGAACTTCTACGTCGGCATCGGTGACGATCGGTTTCTGATCGAGATGAACCACGGCAACGTCGCCGACGTCGTCCCCAATCCGGGGATGAACCAGCAGTGGTCGTTCGGCGTCGAGGGAGACCGCGACGCGTGGGAAGAGTTCGTCGAGGAGACGCCGCCGGCGTTCAACCACGAGATCATCGCCTCGCACTACCGAACCGCCGTCGCTGGCGAAGACGGCCACCTGCAACTCGTCGGCGACAACAAAGCGATCTTCCAGAATCTGCGGGCGTTCCAGCGCGCCCTCGACCTGATGCGGTACACCGAACACGACGGAGGAAACCTGTAATGGAACGCTTCGAACCCGGAACCATCGAACCGATCACCGGCAAGTACGTCCACGTCGACATCGACGGGACGGACCACCGCATCTACTTCGAGGAGAACGGCCCCGAAGACGGCATTCCGCTCCTCTGCCAGCACACTGCGGGCTGTAACAATCAGGAGTGGCGACACCTCCTCGCCGACGAGGAACTCACCGAGGACTTCCGCGTCATCGCGTACGACCTCCCGTTCCACGGTAAATCCGTCCCGCCGCAGGGCCAGGAGTGGTGGACGAAAGACTACCTCCTCGACGCGAAACGGTTCACCGAAACCATCGTCGGCATCGCCGACGCCCTCGAACTCGAAGACCCGATCTACATGGGATCGTCGATGGGCGGGAACGTCGCCCTCGAACTGGCCGACTGGTATCCCGATCGGTTCCGCGCCCTCATCGGACTGGAGTGTGGCGCGTACAGCCCCGGCTTCTACATCGACTGGCTCGATCACTCGCACGTCAACACGACCGAAGTAAACGCCTACGCCTGTTGGGGGCTCATGGCGAAGCAGAGCCCCGAATCGGCCCGCCGCGAGACGATGTACCTCTACGAACAGGGTGCGACGGGCGTGTTCAAAGGCGACCTGTACTACTACTCGGTCGACCACGACTACCGCGATAAACTCGGAGACATCGACGCGGAGGCCTGTCCGCTCTACGTCGTCAACGGCGAATACGACTACCTCACGACGCCCGAGGACGGCCGTGAAGTGGCCGAGGGAGTCGGAGACGGGGCAGTCGCCGTCGAGGTAGCCGAGATCGGGCACTTCCCGATGAGCGAGAATCCGGTACTGTTCAACGCGTATCTGAAAGAGATCCTCGCCGACATCACCGGCGACGGCGAGGGCGGACTCCCGGACACCCTCACTCCGGAGGGCGTCGGGGTCGACCTCAACGAGCGCGAGTCTCGAATTATCCCCGCTGACGACTGAGGGCCGACCGCCGGCCCTCACTTCGACTGTCGACTCTCGCTTCGACCGCCGGTCCCTGTTCGGTTCGACGCTCGCTCACGCCTCGTCGAGCGCCCGCTCGATCCTGTCGAAGCCCGCCTCCAGTCGGTCGAGACTGTTGGCGAAACTCAATCGGAGATACGACTCGCCAGCGTCGCCGAAGGCGCTCCCCGGCGCGAGAACGACGCCGTACTCCCGGAGGAGTCGCTCGGCGACGACGACGCTATCGCCCTCTAACTCGGGTTTCACGAACGCGTAGAACGCGCCCTCCGGTCGCGGACACGACAGGCCGTCGATCTCGGCGACGCGGTCGACGACGTAGTCTCGGCGCGCTTTGAACTGCTCGTACATCTCGGCGACTGATTCTTGAGGTCCGTTCAGCGCCGCCAGCGCCGCGTACTGACTCGGCGTCGACGTGCACGACGTGACGGCCTCCCGAATCTTCGTCACCTCGTCGGCGAGTGCGGGCGATCCGGCCAGCCAGCCGACGCGCCAGCCGGTCATCGCGTAGGTCTTCGAACACGACCCGATCGTGACGACGTTGTCCGGGTGACCCGTGAGCGCGGCGGTGCCGACGAACTCCCGATCGTAGACGAGGCCCGCGTACACCTCGTCGGCGACGACTGTCACGTCGACGTCCTCGGCGGCTTCCACGATCGCCTTGAGCGGTTCGGGATCGAACACCCGACCGGTCGGATTCGACGGCGAACTGAGAACGATCGCCGCGGTGTCCGGTCCCATGGCTTCGATCACGCGGTCGGCGTCTAAGTCGAAGCCGTCCGCGGGCGACATCGGCACCTCGACGGGGACGCCACCGGCTAACTGCACCTGCGCCCAGTAGTTCGTGTACGTCGGCGACGGCAGCAGCACCTCCTCGCCGGGGTCGATGACCGAGAGCCCGACGAGGTAGACGGCTTCCATCCCGCCGTTGGTGACGACGACGCCCTCTGGCGGAACATCGACGCCGTGGTCGCGCGCCATCGTCTCGCTGACCGCCTCGCGGAGCGGCGCGATTCCGGCGTTAGGCGTGTAGTGGGTCTCCCCGCTCACCGCGGCCTCGTGTGCGGCCTCGATGACGTGTGCGGGCGTGTCGAAGTCCGGTTCGCCCACTTCGAGTCGGACGAGGTCGCCGCCGAGCCGTTCGGCGAGGTCGTACATCGACCGGATCGGGGACCGTTCGACCGTTCGAACGCGATCAGTGAGTCGTGGGTACATGGAACGTACCTCGGGAGCATCGTACAAAAAGCGTGACCGTCGGACCCGACGGACGTACGTCTTTATTCGTTCGGACAGCGTATTCTGCCCTCGACTATCATGAACGATCAAAATAAATACGGAGTAGACGGGGAGGTCTTCCGCGAATTCCAGTCCCACGAGACCCAGCACTGGCCCCACATCGTGCGGTTCGTCGAACGACATCACCCGGAGTACCACCCGGGCGTTCCGGAGGGACTCGTCGAGGCCTACGCGGCGGCGTTGGACAACGACGCCGACGCCGAGGAACATGACATCGAGGCGAGGTTAGTCGACGGCGCGGAGTGGCACTCGGACGAGGCGTACTACCGCATCGGCGACAACGTCAGCGCTTATCCGGCGAGTTGGCACGAGCGATACGCCGAGACGGAGTCGATCGCAGCGCTCGTCGAGATCATGGACGATCAAATGGGCCGCGACATCATCCGTAACGAACTCCTGCTGGCGATGGAGGCGATTGCCGGACTCGAACGGCGACAGGCAGACGGAATGCTCACCGCCGCTCGACGCCGCGGCGACGTGATCGTCGAACCGTACACGAACCCCGAGGCGTACGTCTACCCGGTGTGAGAGAGGGGGAGTTCGTCCCCTTCGAACGCACGCGCTCCGAACGACTACGTATCGCACGGACTGTCTATCCGGACGAATTTTACTCGCAGTTCAGTAGTATCGTCGGGCTTTTTCAGGGGGTCGGGCGTAGTGGCGCGCATGAGAAACGCGAAAATCGTCTGCACGCTGGGGCCAGCGTCGGACGACAGAGGGACTATTCGGGACCTCGTCGACGCCGGGATGTCCGTGGCGCGGCTCAACGCCAGCCACGGGACACCCGAGCACCGCGCCGAAGTCATCGACCGGATCCGCGCTGTCGACGCCGCGACCGAACCGCCGGTCGCCGCCATGGTCGACCTCCAAGGGCCCGAAGTTCGGACCGCACCGCTCGAAGACCCGATCCACCTCGAAACGGGTTCGGAAGTCCGATTCTCCGAGGGAGACACGGCGACGGCCGAGGAAGTCGGCCTCTCGTACTCGATCACGGCCGCGGAAGCGGGCGACACGATCCTGCTCGACGACGGCCGCATCGAGGCGACCGTCGACCGCGTCGACGACGACGGCGTCGTCGCCACCATCGTCTCCGGCGGCCAACTCGGCGGCCGGAAGGGCGTCAACCTCCCCGGCGTCGATCTCGACATCGACCTCATCACCGAAGGCGACCGCCGCGAGTTGGAGGTCGCCGCCGAGAAGAACGCGGACTTCGTCGCCGCGAGTTTCGTCCGCGACGGGGGCGACGTGTACGCGATCAGCGACGCGCTCGAAGAACTCGGCGCGGAGATCCCCGTCGTCGCCAAGATCGAGCGTGCAGGTGCCGTCGACAACCTCGATAGCATCATCGACGCGTCCTACGGCGTGATGGTCGCCCGCGGCGACCTCGGCGTCGAGTGCCCGCTAGAGGACGTGCCGATGATCCAGAAGCGCATCATCCGAAAGTGCGTCGCCAACGGCGTCCCGGTCATCACCGCGACCGAGATGCTCGACTCGATGATCCACTCCCGCCGACCGACGCGCGCCGAGGCCTCCGACGTGGCCAACGCCGTCTTAGACGGCACCGACGCCGTGATGCTGTCGGGAGAGACGGCCGTCGGCGACCACCCGGTTCGCGTCGTCGAGACGATGGATCGGATCGTCCGCGAAGTCGAATCGAGCGGCGAGTACTACGACAGCCAGGAACAGCGCGTCCCGACCGCGAGCGAGGAGTCCCGGACGGAAGCGCTCGCTCGGTCGGCGCGATACCTCGCCCGCGACATCGGCGCGTCGGCGGTCGTCGCCGCGTCCGAGTCCGGCTACACCGCCCGTAAGACCGCGCAGTTCCGCCCGAGCGTTCCGGTCGTGGCGACGACGCCGAACGACCGCGTCCGCCGCCAACTCGCGCTCTCGTGGGGCGTCAAGTCCCAGTACGCCGATTACGCCGAGGGCGTCGACTCCATCATCGAAGGAGCCGTCACGGCCGCCATCGACGCCGGGGCCGCCCGCAGCGGCGACACGGTCGTCGTCCTCTCGGGTATGATGACCGAGTTGGAAGGAACCCACTCGACGAACATGCTGAAAGTCCACGTCGCCGCCGAGGCGATCGCGACGGGTCGGAAGATCGTGGGCGGTCGCGTCTCCGGACCGGCATACCGCGTCAGGGACGGCGACCTGACCGACCTCCCGAAGGGTGCGGTGCTCGTCCTGCCCGCGGACTTCGACGGGGAGTTCGTCGGCGACGCCGAGAAACTGGCCGGAATCGTCGACGCCCGTGCCGGGATGACCGGGTACCCCGCACTGGTCGCACGCGAACTCGATCTGCCGATGGTCAGCGGCGCACCCCTCCCGGACACGATGGCCGACGGATCGACCGTCACGCTCGACGCCGAACGCGGTGTCGTCTACGAAGGCGACGTCCTGAAGCCGCAGCCGAGACCCTGACTCGTCGGCCGATTACCTTCTCTGACGGCGTCGATCGCTCTCCGCTAACGAGTCGACGGCGGTACGCCTTTGGTCGTCGGTCGCGTACCGTAGTGTATGACTGATTCGCGGGGGGACCCGCAGGCCGAATCGGAGTGGCGATTCGGTATCGACGAAGTCGGTGAGGACGCCGAACCGGAAGACGAACGTCCGGAGTTACCGCCGCTAGAACCGGAGTCGCCGTCGCTCGAAAACGCGTTCTTCGTCGCCCTCGGCGTCGTCGGAACGATCGTCGTATTCGTCACCCTACTCCCCAAGTAACGTTTAACCGCTCCCTCCCATATCTGACAGTATGCTCGGTTTCCTCGCACCGCTGCAAGCTGGCATCCCGCCGGAAACGCTCTCGTTGTTGCTCGTAGTGGCGGGAATCCTCCTCGCGGCGGCCGAAGCGCTCGCTCCCGGTGCCCACCTCGTGGTTCTCGGGGTCGCTCTCCTCGTCGCTGGCCTCATTGGACTGCTACTCGGTCCGCTCGCCAGTCCGATCGTACTCGCAGGGCTCGTTCTCGTCTTCGGTGGACTCACCCTCTACGGCTACCGTCGGTTCGACATCTACGGCGGCAAGGGAACCGGCCAGACGAGCGACTCCGACTCGCTGAAGGGCAAGACCGGCCGCGTCACGTCGCGCGTCTCGCCGACCGAAGGCGAGATCAAACTCGCGGGCGGCGGATTCAACCCGTACTACGCCGCGCGGTCGGTCCACGGTGAGATCCCCGAGGGCGAAGAGGTCGTCGTCGTCGACCCCGGCGGGGGGAACGTGCTCACGGTCGAATCGCTCGGCCCCTCCGAAGACGAGATCGACCGCGAACTCCGACGCGAACGAGCGAGAAGCAACCGTGAAACGGACGAAACTCGGTCGACGGGCGAAAAGCGAGACGGTGACTCCGAAGTCGACACCGAGACCGAACGAGCCTGACCGCCCACGGCGGACGACATGTCCCGTCGGCGACGCCACGAACCCGGACCGACGGGCAAAGTATTATCAGGTGGACATGCCAAGATGCGAATATGGTTCCCGCACCATTAGTCCCGTTACAGTCCGCGGGTGGCCTCGTCGTGGCCTTCGTCGGACTGTTAGTACTGCTATTGGCCGTCCTGGTCGTCTACCAGATGGTCGAGATCGTCAACGCGTACGAGAAGCGCGCGCTGACGGTGTTCGGGGAGTACCGCAAACTGCTCGAACCAGGTATCAACTTCGTCCCGCCGTTCGTCTCCCGAACGTATCCGTTCGATATGCGGACGCAGACGCTCGACGTCCCCCGACAGGAAGCCATCACGAAAGACAACTCGCCGGTCACCGCCGACGCCGTCGTCTACATCAAAGTGATGGACGCGAAGAAAGCCTTCCTCGAGGTCGAGAACTACAAGACCGCCGTCTCGAACCTCGCGCAGACGACGCTGCGCGCCGTACTCGGCGACATGGAACTCGACGACACGCTGAACAAGCGCCAGGAGATCAACGCGCGCATCCGCCGCGAACTCGACGAACCCACCGACGAGTGGGGGATCCGCGTCGAGTCCGTCGAAGTGCGTGAAGTGAACCCGAGCGCCGACGTCCAGCAGGCGATGGAGCAGCAGACGTCCGCCGAGCGTCGTCGCCGTGCGATGATCCTCGAAGCACAAGGCGAACGCCGCAGTGCCGTCGAGGAAGCGGAGGGTGAGAAGCAGTCGAACATCATCCGCGCGCAAGGTGAGAAGCAGTCGCAGATCCTCGAAGCGCAAGGTGACGCTATCTCGACGGTCCTCCGTGCGAAATCCGCCGAATCGATGGGCGAGCGCGCCATCATCGACAAGGGAATGGAGACGCTCTCCAACATCGGCCAGAGCGAGTCGACGACGTTCGTGCTCCCGCAGGAACTCACCTCGCTCGTCGGCCGCTACGGCAAGCAGTTGACCGGCAGCGACGTACAGGACACAGAGGGCCTCGACTCGCTCGAATTCGACGCGGAGACGCGCGAACTCATCGGTCTCGACGACATCGAAGAGATCATCGGACAGATCGACGACGCCGCCGAGATGGACGTACAACAACTTGAACAGGAGGCCGAAGCGATCAAAGCCGGAGAGGGCGTCGATATGAAGAGCGCCGAAGAGATCATCGCGGAAGCCAACGAGGAAGACCAGATCGCCCCGGCCGACGAGGCAGTCGACAACGCTGAGCTCGCAGACGGTGCGGGCGCTGAGGACAGCGCCGCGACGAATGATCAAACGACCGACGAGGATCACACGAAGGACTCCAAATCGGATGACGAGATGGAGTTCGACCGCGAAGTCGAGTGATCGGTCGGTACGGAAGTCTTTTCTTACTCCGGCGTCGTATGACAAACGAATGGCTAGAGGAGGGAGGGGGAGCGATCGGTCCACGTCGACTGACGTCGACGAAGACAAACGTGCGACACTCCGGCGATTCGCTGCACTCGGGGCAGCGTCACCGTTCGTTGGACTCGGGGAGGGGTCCAGCGATCGGAGTCGAAGCAACGCACGCGACGCGATCGTCGGATATCTCTCGACGACGCCCGGCGCACACTTCTCGAAGATACGGGACGACCTCAAACTCGGAACCGGCGAGACACAGCACCATCTCCGTCGCCTGATATCCGAGGGGGCTGTCCAATCGAAACGCGACGGCGATTACCGGCGGTTTTTCCCCGCGAATCAGTTCACGGAATTCGAACAGACCGCGCTCGGTTACCTGCGCCGACGCACGCCACGCGGGATGCTCATCGAACTGCTCCGCGATCCCGACGCAACGGGCGGTCAACTCGCCGACGCGCTCGACGTGTCCCGACCGACGGTAAGCAAGTACGCCAAACAACTCGATGCCGCGGGACTGCTCTCGCGCGAGGACGGGTACACGGTCCGGCGACCGGAAGTCGTCATCACGTTACTCGTTCGATACGCCGATTCGTTCGGCGACGACGCCATGTCGTTCGCGGCCGACGCCAACCAGTACATCCGCTTCGATCCGTAGCGCGCGTGAACGGAACGGATATTTTCCCACTCTCCGCCGCCGAGCGGAGTCGACGGCTCGTCAGCCACTCTTCGGAGTCGACGTGTACGGGCCGAGGAAGTATTCACCGATCGACTATCTGCTCAGAAAAGCGGGACGCGAGCGACTGCGTCGGCGACTCGTCGATCCGCTCGCGACCGGACCTGCCGGCCGAGTCTACGACGAGTACGTCCGGACGACGACCAAACTACTCGAACGAGAGAGCGACGCGCTCTCGGCGAGAGCAGGGTACGAGCCGCGAAAAGGAAAGAAGAATGACAAATAGACACTCCCCCCCGTGTCGCGTGTCGTCTGGTACGAGACCGCTTAGACGCTGACTTTCCAGGTCGTTCCCGAAGAGTATCCCCACTTCTCGACCTGCACGTCGAAGCTCCCGTTCAGAATGGGGCTCATGTTGGCACCGACTTCCTTGGCCGTCAGTCCCAGGTCGTCGGCGATCAGGCGCGACTTGAAGTAGGTCTTCGTCTGGCCGTTGTCGCGGAGGTACTGAAGGATCTGTCGCTGCTTGTCGGTGAGGTCGGTGGTCGGGTCACTGACTGCGGCACTCGCACTCATGTCTCTCAACAAGAGCTTAGACGGTATAGTGGATTTGGTACGTCCGGTTAACACCGAGCCGTCTGTCGATTTTTGACGAAGAAGGTCCCTTCGAGTTCGTCCCCTTGGTAGTCGTTGGGTACAATCGCCTAACGATTTCGAACGATCATATTGGTTGCGAAGGCAGAAAGTTCTTAGCCTCCCCGCATGGAAAGGGACCCAATGACCGACCGAGACGAGGCACACGCCTCGGAAGAGTCATCCCCTGTCGACGTGAGCGTCGTCCTCCCCGCCTACAACGAGGAGCGGACCATCGAAGAGACGGTCCGTACCACGCTCTCTACGCTATCGACGTTTCTCCCCCCCGACGCATTCGAGGTGATCGTCGCAGAAGACGGCTGTGACGACCGAACACCCGAAATCGCAGACGAGTTGGCCGCCGAGGATTCAAGGGTCCGGCACTTCCACAGCGACGTACGACTCGGGCGCGGAGGCGCACTCGAACGCGCCTTCGCCGCCTCGAACGGTGAGACACTGGTCTACTTCGACACCGACCTCGCGACCGATATGTCTCACTTAGAAGAGCTAGTCGAGCGAGTCCGATCGGGCGAATACGACGTCGCCACCGGTTCGCGCTGGATGTCGGGCCACCAGGCCAACCGGCCGGCCAAACGGGGCGTCCCGAGTCGAGCCTACAACACGCTCGTCCGATTCTTCCTTCGTTCCGACCTCCGCGATCACCAGTGTGGCTTCAAGGCGTTCTCGCGGGAGGCGTTCGACGATCTGAGCGACGAGGTCGAGGACAACCACTGGTTCTGGGATACCGAGTTGCTCGTTCGTGCCCAACGAAAGGGCTACCGCGTCGACGAGTTCCCGGTCGACTGGACACCGAAGGGAGACACGAAAGTCGACCTCGTCCGCGACATCTTCGGGATGGGGAGTCAGATCCTGCGGACGTGGTGGCAACTGTCGGTCCAACCGCGGATCACCCGACAGGTGACGATGGTCGTCGGCGTGTTGCTGACGATCGTCGCGCTCCTCCTGATGACGCGCTACATCCACGTCCAAGAGGTCCTCAAGTCGATCGAGCACGCCAACCTCTCGCTCGTCGCCGTCGCGGCGTTCATCTACGTGTTCTCGTGGCCGATCCGCGGGATTCGGTACCGGGACATCCTCTCGGAACTCGGTTTCCGCGAGAAGGTCGGCTTCCTGACCGGGGCGATCTTCATCAGTCAGACCGGGAACCTCGTCTTCCCCGCTCGGTTGGGTGACGGCGTCCGAGCGTACGTGGTGAAAGCCCGTCGCGGGATTCCGTACCCGTCCGGGTTCGCGTCGCTCGCCGCAGAGCGTGTGTTCGACCTGCTCTCGCTCGTCGTCCTCGCCGGAACGGTCTTCGTCGGCCTCGTCGTGACCGGGCGGAGCGCGGACGTCGTCGCCGCCATCACCGGCGCGGGGCCGAACAGTCCGGTCGACCCGGAGGCGGTTCACGCCGCAACTGCCGTAGCGATGTTCGTCGGGTTGGGTGCGATCGCCGCCGTCGTCGTGATCGTCGCGTCCGCGCGCTCGGACCGAAATCTCGTCCGACCGGCGATCCAACGCATCAGCAACGACTCCTACGCCGATTACGTCGCCGCGATCGTCGAACGCTTCGTCGGCGACCTCCAGCGCGTCGCCGGAACGTCGCAAGCGTTCGCGCGCGTCGGAGTCGCGAGCCTCCTCATCTGGTCGATCGACGTGTTGACCGCGTTCGTCGTCCTGATCGCGTTCAACGTGGAGGGGCACATCCACAGTTCGCAACCGCTCGTGTGGCTCGCCGTCGTGAGCTTCTTCGCCGTCAGCGTCGGTAACCTCGCCAAGGTACTTCCGCTCTCGCCAGGTGGCATCGGACTCTACGAAGCGGCGTTCACGATCCTCCTCTTCGGCCTGACCGGGATTTCACCCGACCTCGCGGCGGCGGCGGCGGTCTTGGACCACGCGGTCAAGAACCTCATCACGATGATCGGCGGCGTCGGCTCGATGGCGTCGCTCAACGTCTCGCTCACGACCGCGGTCGACGAGGCTGGTGAGGTGACCGAACACGGCGAGATGCGCGAAGCAGCCGAGTCGATACAGGACTGATCGAAGCGTACCTTCGCGTCACTTCTTTTCAGTACTCCGAGCGAAGCGAACTCGAGAGCCGTGAGAAACAGAATCGTGACGAGTCAGTACAGTTCCGTCACGAAGGGGCCGAACGCGCCGGCGACGGCCGTCGTCAGCGCCGTCTCGCGGTCGATCCGACCGCCCGTGAGCGCACCCGCGGCACCCTGCTTTCTGGCGACGTTCTCCGTGCCGAGGACGTCGTCCATCACCGGCCCGAGTTCTGCGCCATCGCGGACGCGGTCTGCGACGGACTCCGGGAGTTCGAGACTCGGTCCCGCACCGCGCCCCCAGTGGTCGCCGTCCGTGACCGCCGCCCACATCACCAGATAGAGCCCGTCCGTCCCGTCGAACTCCGCGACGCCGCCTTCGACGCCGACGCCGAAGTCGTATGCCCCATCCGCGAGGACGTTGCGAGCGCGGTTCTCCGCACCGCTGACCGTCTCGTCGTGGCCGTGAGGCTGCTCACTCACACCCGACGAGACGGGAGCCGTCTCGACGGTAACGTCTCCGAAGGTCGATGCGATCGCTTCGCTTCGAACGACCGATTCGACCGCTCGTCGTTTCACCGGGTTTCCACTCCCGACGCCGATCTTCATACGTCCGCCTGCGTCGCGGCCACCTATCGGCCTATCGGAATCAGTTCGCGAGCAGTTCGACGAGGGTCTCGACGCCGTCGAGCAGTCGGGGGCTCGGCTGGTTCAGGAGGAAGTCGTCGACGACGTGAACGCGGGCGTGGAGATTCCAGTCGCGCCGTCGGACGACGTCGGGGTCGACGCGGTCGCCGCGCCCGCAGACGTGGAGTACGATATGATCCGGGTCGGCGGCTTCGACCGTCTCGCGGTCGATCTCGCGCGATCGTTCGCCAGCGTCGACGAACGGGTAGTAACCACCGGCGGCGGCGACGACGTCCGGAACCCAGTTGCCCGCGGCCATCGGCGGGTCGGACCACTCCTCGCAGTAGACCGTCGGCCGCTCGCCGTCGTCGAGGAAAGAACGGACGCGGGCGAGTCGGTCGCGCGAACGCTCGATCAACCGCTCGCCCGCGTCCGGACGGTCGACGGCGGCCCCGAGTTCACCGAACGAGTCGACGACTCCGTCGAGCGTCCGCGGGTCGGCGTGGTGGACCGCGTAGCCTCGGTCGCGCAACTCGTCGCGGACGTCCGTCTGGAGCGCGTCGGCGGTGCAGACGAGGTCGGGGTCGAGTTCGTCGATCCGGTCGTACTCCGGGTTGAGCCAGCCGCCGACCGTCGCGCCGTCGAACTCGCAGTGGACCGTGCTGCCGACGACGTCGTCTGCGGCACCCATCGCCCTCAGCGTCGCCGTCGCACTCGGCGCGAGCGAGACGATCCTCAGTCCGTCGCTCATGTGTCCGTCCCCACGGCGCCGCCGGACTTCGGTATGGCGATGCGTGGATTGGAGACCGACGACGGCGAAGACGACACCGGGGATTCGTCCTTCTCGTGGCAACACGATTGCTCCACGAGGCGATTACTGTATTTAATACGAGAATTACTCACACAGAAACCGTTCGCTCGAGCCTCGTGGCACTGTTTAACAAGCTCACACCGAACGATTTAAATATCTTTCGACCTAGTTCGATGCAAGGAACGCTTCCGGGTTTTTCGGGCCGATTCGCCCCCGGTAGCACCAGCCGTCCCACCCATGAGCGAAAAGACGCAGACGCAGACACGACAGACCGAAGAGGTATCACCGCGCGGCGAGCGATTCGAGTGCCCGGAGTGTGGGGGACACATCGTCGCCGACGAGGGCCACGGCGAGAGTATCTGTGCCGACTGCGGGTTAGTCGTCGAAGAAGACTCCGTCGACCGCGGTCCGGAGTGGCGCGCCTTCGATTCGAGAGAGAAAGATCAGAAGTCCCGCGTCGGCGCCCCGACGACGAACACGATGCACGACAAGGGGCTGTCGACGAACATCGACTGGCGAAACAAAGACGCCTACGGCCGAACCCTCGGGAACCGACAGCGACAGAAGATGCAGCGCCTCCGCAAGTGGAACGAGCGCTTCCGCACCCGCGACTCGAAAGAGCGCAACCTGAAGCAGGCCCTCGGCGAGATCGATCGCATGGCCTCGGCGCTCGGACTCCCGACCAACGTCCGCGAGACCGCGTCGGTCATCTACCGCCGCGCGCTCAACGACGGGTTGCTCCCGGGCCGTTCGATCGAGGGCGTCGCCACCTCCTGTGTGTACGCCGCCGCCCGGATGGCCGGCGTCCCCCGCAGCTTAGACGAGATCAGCGACGTCTCCCGCGTCGAAAAGAGCGAAATCGCCCGGACGTACCGCTACGTCTCCCGCGAACTCTCGCTCGAAGTCAAGCCCGCAGATCCCGAACAGTACGTCCCGCGATTTACGTCCTCGCTCGGACTCTCCGAGGAGACCGAACGCCGGGCGCGTCAACTCCTGAAGAACGCGAAAGAACAGGGCGTCCACTCGGGCAAGAGCCCGGTCGGCCTCGCGGCCGCCGCGGTCTACGCCGCCGCGCTCCTGACCAACGAGAAGACGACGCAAGCCGCGGTGAGTCAGGTCGCAGACATCAGCGAAGTCACCATCCGCAACCGCTACCACGAGTTGCTCGAAGCCGAGGAACTCGGCGTCGCCTGAACTGAGACCTGGCCCTCCGAGACTGCGATCTCTCCCGCCTCTGCCGTTCTGCGTTCTGTTCTTTCTCGATTCGCGTGTCGAAGAGCGGATATTGTGAGCAACGCGTAGCGTTTTGTCGCCCGCCTCGGAGTCACCGATATGAACTTCGAGTCGTTCGTCCTCGCGGCGGCTACCGGCGACCTCACCGACGAACCGGCGGCGCGACCGCACGCAGACGCCGTCGAGTTCCGGATGGATCTCGCGGCAGACCCGCTCGACCAGTTGGCGGCCTACGACGGCCGATTGCCGATCCTCGCGACGAACCGCGCGGCGTGGGAGGGCGGCGAAGCCGACGGTGACGGGCGATTGGACGCGCTGGCCGAGGCGGTCGAGTTCGACGCCGTCGACGCCGTCGATATCGAACTGGCGAGTCTCCGCGGCGAACACGGTGTCGACGCCGACGAGGCCGTGTCCGTCCGCGACCTCGCTCGTCAGTGTGGCGCGTCTGTCGTCGCCTCCGTCCACGACTTCGAGGGGACGCCGGATCGAGAGAGCCTTCGTCGCCTACTCGATACCGCCGCTGCCGCCGGTGACGTCGGGAAACTGGCAGTCACGGCAGAGACGACTGGTGACGCACTCGCGTTGTTGACAGCGACGCACGAAGCGACGACGGTCGGGTCGACCGTCGCGACGATGGCGATGGGGGAAGCGGGTCGTCACACGCGCGCCGTCGCGCCGGTATACGGGTCGAAGATCGGGTACGCGCCGGTCGATCCGGCGAACGCGACCGCGCCTGGTCAGTACGACCTCGAAACGCTGTCGTCGCTGGTCGCGGCGTTGGAGTGAGGGAGGCTGCGGGTTGTCTGGGTTGCGTGCTCATCGAGCGCTCGTCGCGGCGATCCGCTGGCGCGCGAACTCGAAGAGCGCCGCTACGAGACAGAAGACGACGAAGTAGGTCGCGAAGAAGATCGCCATCAGTTCGATGGGTGAATAGACGACGATTCGCTCTATCCCGATCGCGTGCAGGAGGGGCGTCGCTGACCGAACGTTGATCGACGGGTAGAGTAAGAACGCGATCACCGAGAGCACGAACCCCGTGAGTAGCACCCGACCGATACTACGCGAGAGCGGTCGTGTGTTCTGGGGGCGTGGGGCAGGAAGTGGCATCGGATCTCAGTCGAGATACACTATCGTCCCTCATCAGTTTTCTGCTTTTTTGACACGTGTTCGGTGAGCCTTCGGAGCGACGAGTGACGGACTCTCGTTCGACGTCACTCGAACAGGCCGTCCGGCGGCCCGCCGGGCAGTCGGTCCCGGTCGTGTTCCTCGGTGAACTCGATGTCCGGTCCGATAGGAACGAGCCCTTTCGGATTCAGGTCGCCGTGACTCTCGTAGTAGTGGTGGATGATGTGCTCTAGGTTGACCGTGTGGGCGATCCCCGGGAGTTGGTAGAGTTCCTTCGTGTAGTTCCAGAGGTTCGGATACTCGTGGACGGCCCGACGGTTGCATTTGAAGTGCGTGTGGTAGACGTGGTCGAAGCGGACGAGGGTCGCGAACATCGCGAGGTCGGCTTCGGTGAGCATCTCGCCTGCGAGGTACCGCTTGCTGCTCAGTACCCGCTCGAAGTGGTCGAACGCGTCGAACAACTCCTCGACGGCGTTGTCGTAGGCGCTCTGCGTGTCGGCGAATCCGGCCCGGTAGACGCCGTTGTTGATCGGTTCGTAGATGGCTTCGATCAAGTGGTCGACCTCGTCACGGTGGCCCTCTGGATACAGGTCGACGTCGCGCTCGGCGAAGTCGTCGAACGCCGTATCGAGCATCCGCATGATCTCTTCGGACTCGTTGTTGACGACGGTCTCGCGCTCTCTGTCCCAGAGGACCGGCACCGTGACGCGGCCCGTGTACTCCGGATCGGCCCTCGTATAGACGTCCCGCAGATACGGCGCGTCGGTGAGCGGGTCGGGATATCGCTCGGAGAACTCCCACCCGTCGTCGTGGCGGACGGGTTCGACGAGCGAGAGCGACACTGCGTGTTCGAGCCCTTTCAGCGCGCGCGTCATCGCCGTTCGGTGGGCCCACGGACACGCCCGCGAGATGTAGAGGTGATAGCGCCCCGCCTCGGCCGGGAACTCGGCGTCCCCGTCGTCTCCGATCCAACTCCGGAACGACGTCTCGTCTCGGTCGAACCGGCCGTCGTCGTTCGTCGCCTCGTAGGCGTCGGTTCGCCACTCGCCGTCGACGAGCATGTTCATCGCCGTGTCACCCGATCCGCATCCATTTGACGCATGTGACTCGAACTTCGGGGCGACGGCGCAAAAACGTGTTCCGCGGGGCAAGTGTGGAGATTTTGATGAAGCCGAACAGGCATGAGACACCACTGGGTCGACTTCGAAAGCCCCACCCAGCGACGGTTAATCGACCGGCTATCGCATCGTCAGATACTATTCTAGCGACCCGCCACCACACGGGATGTGACGGGTGACACCCATAATTGACGATCGAACTATATATCGACCGGCCACACACTACCGGCATGCAGACTGCGTCCCGATCGTCGCGGTACAGTTCCGTCTCGCGGTACGCGGGATTCACGGCCCCCGTCGTCGGACTCGGGGGGATCGCCGCGGCGATCCTCGTTTCGTCTACGTTCGACTGGTCACACAGCGCGCTCTCGGATCTCGGTGTCGCTCCGGCCACGGCGCTCCTGTTCAACGGTGGGCTGATCGTCGCCGCGATACTGGCGCTCGCGTTCGTGTGGTCGCTCGGGAACGCTGCCACGACCGCCCTCGAACGACTCGTCGCCGTCGAGTTCACACTCGCGGCGATCACGATGGGCCTCGTCGGCGTCTTCCTCGAAGGCACGCCGCTCCACCTCCCGATCGCCGTCTCGTTTTACCTCCTGCTGACCGCGACGCTCGCCACCGATGGCATCACCCGTCGGAACGAACTGACCGGTGTCCTCTGTGTCGCCCTCGCCGTACTACACTTCGCCGTCTGGTACGCGTGGGTTCGCGGGATCGTTCCGGGCGGACTCGCCGTCCCCGAGACCTTCGGGGCGCTCCTCCTCGGCGCGTGGATCTACGTTCTCGGTCCGCTGACGCCGTTCGGTCGGCGCTGGTGAGTAGGATTCCGCCACCAAGATCGGTGAACGGTCGAATCGCTCGACGAGGTCGGTGAACGGTCGAATCACCCGACGAGATCGGTGAACCGATTCACGTCCTCGTCGGCCCCCGCGACGATGAGTTCGTCGTCGGTCCGCACAACGAAGTCCGGGCGGACCTCCGTGATGAGGTCGCCGTTGCGCTCGGCGGCGATGACGGTGCAGTTCGTCCGGGCTCGCACGTCCGCTTCGGCGAGACTCCTCCCGACCAGCCCCGGCGCGTCGGTGCGGACGATCTGGACCTGTGTGTCCGGTGCGATCACTTCCTCGTCGAGCAGGTTCGAGGCGAGCATGCGTCCGGACACCGTCGACAGCGCGAGGACGTACTCGGCACCGGCGCGGTAGAGTTTGGGGACGCTCTCGGTCTCGTTCGCACGGGCGATCACCTCGACGTTCGGCGCGAGTTGCCGGATGGCGAGGGCCGCGAAGATGGTCGTCGTGTCGTCGGCGAGCGTGAGGACGATACTCCGCGCGCCGTCGATTCCGGCCGATTCGAGCGTCCGCTGGTCGGTCACGTCGCCGACGACGTGGACGCCGGACTTCTCTGTCACGTCGACCGTCGTGACGGGGACGCCCGCGCTGGCGAGCGTGTCCGCGGCCGTCGTCCCGACTTCGCCGTACCCGGCGACGATGACCTTCCCCCGGCGACGGTGATGGGTCTCGGAGAGCGTGAGTTCCTTCAGTCGCTCGAGTTGCTGTTCGCGGCCGGCGACCAACAGGATGGTGTGCTCGTCGATCACGTCGTCCGGTGCGGGTGGCGTGACGAACTCGCCGCGAAACCACGCGCCGATGATGTTCGTTCCCGTCATCTCCCCGACGCCGCTGTCGGCGATGGTCCGGTCGACGAGCGGACTCCCCTGGTGAACGAGAAACTCCGCGATTTCGAAGTCTTCGCCGATCTCGACGGACTCGCCCAGCGCAGACGAGACCGCGTTCGTCGCCTTGCTCGCCAGTCGCGTCCCGAGGAGTCTACGCGGGGAAACGACCTTGTTAGCTCCGGCGTAGCGATGGTAATCGCCGGTGTCTGCGTCCTCGACGAAGCTGATGATCTGGAGGTCCGAAGCGGCCTGTCTGGCCGCGAGAACGATACTCGCGTTTCGCTCGTCGGTGTCGTCGGCGACGAGCGCGATGGCGTCGCTCACGTTCGCCGCCTCCAGCGCCTCGACTGTCTCCGGGTCGCCGTGCATCACCGAGTACCCACCCTCGTACAGTTGCTGTGCGCGGTCTCGATCCGATTCGACGATCACGTACGGCCGACCCATCGAATCGAGTTCGTCGACCAGCGTGTCGCCGCGGGGAGTGAACTTACAGATGATGGCGTGTCGGGTCGTATCGACCGACGTCGGTGGCTCCGTCGTCAGCGCCGATTCGACCAGCGGGACGATGAACAACGGGAGGGTGAGAAAGATGAGGACCACGCCGGTGAGCATCATCACGATGTTCAGCAGGAAGATAGCCGGCGTGTGCCAGAACTGCGCCTCCTCGCCGTACCCGGTCGTCGTGAAGGTCTCCACCACGGAGTGAAGCGCCTGAACGAACGGGATCGGGTGCCCCTCGAACGTCGCCATCACCCACTGGTAAACGAGCGCGTACCCGACCATCACCGCGATGGCGAGAACGACGTACGCCACCGCCCGACGGGTCGCCTTCGACATAGCGGAACGTTCGTACCCCTGGATAAAAATCCCGCCGACGGCGAGGAGGTCAGAATCGCCGCCGACAGCGTTCGAGCCGGCCACCCGTAATCGAACTGCCGTTCCCCGCCGTCGAACCCGGCCCGATCGTGGGACCACTCGGCGTCTGGCGAAACGGCGACGGACGACTCGTTCGCTCGCCTCGCCGTTCCACAGGCCCTTTAAGTGTGCCTCACCGAGTGGGGGTATGGCTGAAACGGAAACCTACACCATCGAAGGTCCGGACGGCGACAGTGATACGGTCGACCTCCCGGCGGGACTCGTCGACGTACTCGCAGAGCAGGGCGAGGATCCGACGGCCGTCGTCGGCGACGTCGTCCTCCAAGCGTTCGTCCAGCAGGCACACGCCATCGTCCACCACAGCGAAGGCGAGGTTCCGACCGACCTCCAAGAGATGAACGACACGGCCGAGGAACTGTTCGAGGAACGCTTCGGCGTCTCGCTCGCGGAAGCGACCGGCCACAGTCACTGAGCCGACTCTCGATCACTGAGCCGACTCTCGAACGGGATCGCTCGCGGTCCGTTCCGAATCTATCCACCCGTTTTTCGCTATCGATGAGCTCTCAGCGTCGCTACCGGAAGTTGGGAACGAACGCGCAATCCTATGAGCTGTGGCAACGTATTACGCGACGGGGAGGAGGAACAATGTACACGGAACCGATCCGGCAGGGCCGCCGAAACGGAGTCAGCGCGGACGACGTGCTGGCGACGTTCTCGGTCTACCAGCCGAAGACAATCGGCATCGTCGCAGCGGACTGTCGAATCGACCGAGAGACGGCGGAGACGCTGTTGACCGAACTCGAACGGCGAAAGGAACTCACGCGAGCGCGGGGGAGCACCGACTCGCCCGTGTGGATTCGGCGGTACCGGGCGGTGTGAGCGCGAACGCGCCGCTCAGAGGAACGCCAGCGGAACCATGACCGCGAAGCCGACGGCGAGTCCCGAGAGGAGTTCCCTACGGCCGCCGCCGGGCAGATTCGCCCCGAGATCGAGCGCCTCTGGGATGAACTCCGCGAGGACGAGATAGATCATCGCACCGGCGGCGAAGCCGAATCCGAACGGGAGGAACTGGCGAGCGACGACGACGAACGCGAAGGCGATGACCGCACCGATGGGCTGCGGGAGGCTCGAAAACACCGCCCACCAGACGAGCTTCCAGCGGCTCACGCCGAGCGTCTTGAGCGGAATCGAGATCGCCAGCCCCTCCGGAATGTTGTGGATCGAGATCGCGATCGTCATGAACAGCGCAAGTATCGGCACGGTGAATCCGAGCAGGCCGACGCCGCCCGAAAGCCCCATATCGGCAAACGAGACGCCGACGGCGATACCCTCTGGGAAGCTGTGGACGGTGAGGATACCGAGAATCAGGAGTAGCTTCCGGTAGTCGGCGGCTTCGTATTGTCTGGGATTCACGTCGTAGCCCTCGATCACCTCGTGAGCGACGACGACGAGTGCGACGCCGAGACCCATGCCGAACAGCAGTTGGATCGCGGACCCGTTCGCCAACCCCTGTTCGATGAGTCCGAAGATCGAAGCCGAGACCATGATTCCGGACGCGAGTCCCCACAGGACGACGGTCCAGCGGTCGCTCACCTCGTCGACGACGAAGAACGGGAGCGCGCCGAGGCCGGTAGCCAGCGCCGTGATTAGACCGGCGGCGAATACGAACAGGTAGTCCGAAAGCGGTACCATCACCGTATAGTGGTCACGAACCTGTAAAAGATCATCACCGGCTCTCAGAGCCGTCCGACTGTTCCTCGAACGCTGTCACGGGTCTCGAATCCGCATCCGGAGACGCTCTGTCGGGCGAGTACGAAGTCGACGGCGCGTATCGGTCGGACAGAGACTCGCGACTTAGGTGGTACACAACTAAGGGAGTCTTCTACGAAGTTATCATCGATGAGTCTTGTTCGGTTCCGAAACGAATGTGGCGGTGGTCGATGATCGAGCGAGCGATCGCCGTACCGCCTCCGACGGGAGCCGCACTCACCCCGCTCGTCTCGCTCCCCTCGAGCGGCGGCTTTCTCGGGTACGCGGTCGTGTTCGCACTGCTCGCCGTCGTCGCGGCCGTGTTCGGACTCCGCGGTGTCGCCGGACTGTCGATGGAGATCGCACGGATCTTCGTCCTCTTGTTCATCGTCCTCGCGGTCATCGCGCTGTTTCTATAGCGTCGCCTCGAACCACGTCGCTAAGTTCCCGTGGGTCGACGTGACGCGCATGCACTCTCGTGCCGCCGAGTTCGTAGAACAGGTCCGCAAGCGCTACACCGTCGACGTCGCCGTCGAAGAGTTCCCCGAGGGGACGAAGACCGCCGAGGACGCGGCGGCAGCGGTCGGCTGCGAGGTCGCACAGATCGCCAGCAGCCTCGTCTTCGTCGTCGACGGTATCGGGCCGGTCGTCGCTGTGACGAGCGGTGCAAACCGGGTCGACGAGGACCGACTGGCAGATCACTTCGACGCCGAGAGCGTGGCCATGGCGGACGCCGAGACGGTCAAGTCGGCGACGGGGTGGAGCATCGGCGGCGTTCCGCCGTTCTGTCACGACTCGGAGTTGTCGGTGTTACTCGACCCGACGCTCACCGAGTACGAGACGGTCTGGGCGGCGGCCGGAACTCCCGAAGCGGTGTTCGCCATCGCACCCGAGCAGTTAAACCGGCTGGCGGAGGCGATAGTCGTCGACGTGACCGAGGGATGAATCAGAATCGAAGTTACGCCGAGAGCGTCGTCTCGATCACCCGTTCGACGGCGTCGACCTGCAACGTGATCGGCAAACTCGGCGGAACGGAACCCCCGGCGACGCTCTCGTTTTCGGCCGCCTGACGAGCGGCCTGTTCGGGCGAGAAAGGCAGGTGAACGAACCCGCTCCGGAGGTCGAGGCCCTCACGCTCGGCGAGGTGTCGCGTCGTGTAGAGCGCGTTGTTGCAGAGGTGGGTGCCGGCGGTGTTCGAGAGTCGCGCCGGGATGCCCGCGTCGAGCAGGCCTTCGACGATTCGCGTACACGGGAGCGACGCGAAGTACGCGGCCGGGCCGTCGTCGATGCGTTCGTCGCGCGGTTCGTCGCCGGCGTTGTCGGGCGTCCCGACGCAGTCGTTGACGTTGATGCCGACGCGCTCGATTCGGATACCCGCCTCGCCGCCCGCGAGTCCCGTGCAGACGACGACCGACGGGTCGTAGTCGGCGACGAGCGCGGCGATTTCGTCGCTCGTCCGGTCGTACTCGACCGGGACCACGGCTCCGACGACGTCCTCGTCGGCGACGGTGTGACCGTCGAGTTCGGTCGCGACCGTCTCGCTCGGATTCGACTCGAAGTCGCCGAACGGTTCGTAGCCGGTGACGAGGACCGTCATCGAGCGGTCTCCAATTCGACGCTGCCGATTCTGTGGTGTGGGACTCTCTCTCGAACGAACATACGGGAGCGAAACGGTGTCGAGTCAAAACCGTAGCGGTCGGGGCGGTCGATTCCGGATGTCGTGTGTCTCACCGACACGGGGCTTTTAACGATCAGACGCGAAGGTCAGTCCATGTCCGCTACCGAAGAGGACGCGGTCCGGGTCTGGTTGGTCGAACGGACGTACTCGGACGACGAACAGAACATCGTCATCCTCGTCTACGCCACACCGGACGGCTCGCGATACCTCCGCAAAGAACGGGCGCTCACCAGTTTCTCGGACGTTCGAGACACGACCGCCGCCGTCGACGCGGACCCCGGCAACCTCGGACGGGTCGACGACCCTGAACAGCGCGAGACCTACGCGGCGGAGGCTCAGCGGATGGAAGCGAAGCATGTTCCCGACGACCTCGTGTAGACGGCGAACGACGACCTCGTGTAGACGGTGATCCGCAGGCCGGTGTATACGATTTACGATCACGGAGCGGTGAGAACCTCCGCCCAACTTTATCACCGGATCGGACGAACGGTTGACTGATGGGAACGCTATCCGAGTTGTTCGCGCCCGACCGCATCGCGGTGGTCGGCGCGACGGAACGCGAGGGGTCAGTCGGCCGCGCCATCATGGATAACCTCGTAACCGACTTCGACGGCAAGGTGATCCCGGTGAACCCGAACTACGACGAGGTACTCGGGATTCCGGCCGTCGGCGACGTCGCCGATGCCGACGCCGACCTCGCGGTGATCGTCGTCCCGCCGAAGATCACCGTCGAGGTCGTTCGCCAAGCCGGTGAGGCGGGCGTCCGGAACGTCGTCGTCATCACCGCCGGATTCGGCGAGACCGGCGGCGAAGGGGCCGCCCGCGAGCGCGAACTCAGACAGGTGGCCGAAGACTACGGCGTCAATCTCGTCGGCCCGAACAGCCTCGGGATCATGAGCACGGGCAACGGGATGAACGCGACGTTCGGCCCGGAGAACGCGCTCCCGGGCTCGATGTCGTTCATGTCCCAATCGGGGGCGTTCATCACGGCCGTCCTCGACTGGGCGAACGATCAGGGGATCGGCTTCAAAGACGTGGTCTCGCTCGGCAACAAGGCCGTTCTCGACGAGTCCGACTTCGTGAAGGCGTGGGACGACGACCCCGAGACGGACGTCATCATCGGTTACCTCGAAGGCGTCTCCGAGGGCCGCGAGTTCATCGACACCGCCCGCGAAGTGACCCGCGAGACGCCGATCGTCCTCGTCAAGTCCGGCCGAACTGACGCCGGAGCGCAGGCCGCCTCGTCGCACACCGGCACCATCGCCGGGAGCGAGGAAGCCTACGAGGCCGGACTCGATCAGGCGGGCGTCCTGCGGGCCGAGTCCGTCCAAGAGCTATTCGACGCCGCACAGATGCTCGGCGGCCAGCCTCACCCCGACACCGACCGCGTGGCCGTCGTCACCAACGCCGGTGGACCGGGCGTGATGGCGACCGACGCCGTCGGCGACTCTCGGCTCTCGATGGCGTCGTTTTCCGACGAGACGCTCGATACGCTCCAAGAGAACTTGCCCGCCGAAGGGAACGTCTACAACCCGATCGACGTGGTCGGTGACGCCGACAACGACCGATTCGAGACCGCACTCGACGCCGCGCTCGCCGACGACGACGTCGGGATGGCGCTCGTCCTCTCCTGTCCGACTGCCGTCCTCGACTACGGCGACCTCGCCCGGACGACCGTCGAACTCCGCGAGAAGTACGGCAAACCCGTCGCGGCCTGTTTCATGGGCGGCGAGCGGGTCCGACCGGCGAGCGACGTGCTCAACGACGCCGGGATTCCCAACTACTTCGACCCCGCACGGGCCGTCCACAGTCTGGACGCGCTCGTGCGGCACAAGGCCATCACCGAACGGACCTACGAGGAGCCGGAGGCGTTCGACGTCGACCGGGAACGTGCTTACGAGATCCTCTCGACGGTCCGCGACCGCGACGACAACCGCCTCGGCGTCGAGGCGATGGAGCTACTGGACGCTTACGGTATCCCGACGCCGCCGGGAGAGATCGTCGACTCGCCGGCGGACGCGACGGCCGTCGCACAGGAGATCGACGGCGACGTCGTCATGAAGATCGTCAGCCCGGACATCCTTCACAAGTCCGACATCGGCGGCGTCGCGGTCGGCGTCGGCAACGAAGACGTCTACGACACCTACGAGGACCTCGTCACGCGGGCACGCAACTACCAACCCGACGCGACCATCCTCGGTGTGCAGGTGCAGGCGATGGTCGACCTCGACTCCGGCGTCGAGACCATCGTCGGCGTCAACCGCGACCCGCAGTTCGGTCCCCTCCTGCTGTTCGGTCTCGGCGGGATCTTCGTCGAGATCATGGAGGACACGACGTTCCGCGTCGCGCCGGTCGCCGAGAACGAGGCCCGCCAGATGACCCACGAGGTGAAGTCCGCGCCGCTGTTGCGAGGTGCGCGCGGTCGCGACGCCGTCGATGTCGACGGCATCGTCGAGACGATCCAGCGACTCTCGCAACTGGTCACGGACTTCCCGGCCATCCTCGAACTCGACATCAACCCGCTGGTCGCGCTACCCGATGCAGATGACGACGCGGACGCAGACGAAGACGAGACCCCCGGCGTACAGGCCGTCGACATCAGACTCACCGTCGACCCGAGCAAACTAGAGGAGAAAGTCACAGATCCACAATGAACACGATACTCGTCACATCGACGGAGGAAAGCACCGGAAAGACGGCCGTCACGCTCGCGCTCGGCTTGCTCGCACAGGAGCGCGACCTCACCGTCGGCTACATGAAACCGAAAGGGACGCGACTCCAGAGCAACGTCGGAAAGACGCTCGATCAGGACCCGATGCTCGCGCGCGAACTCCTCGGTCTCGACGCCGAGATGCACCAGATGGAACCCATCGTCTACTCGAGGACGTTCGTCGAGGGTGCGATTCAGGGGAAAGAAGACCCCGACGAACTCGCGGAGGTCGTCCAAGAGAACTTCGGGCAACTGTCCGAGGGCGTCGACGTGATGCTCGTCGAGGGCGCGGGTCGGTACACCACCGGCGGCATCGTCGGCCTCTCGGACCCGGAACTCGCGGATCTGCTCGACGCCGAGGTGTTGCTCGTCACCGACTACACCGACCCGACGAACATCGACGACGTGCTGGCGGCGACGAGCGACCTCGACAGTAACCTCGCGGGCGTGCTCTTCAACCGCGTCACCGACGACGCCTACGATCAACTGGAGGCCGACGTGTCGCCGTTCCTCGACAGTCGCGGCGTCGAGACGGTCGGGATCGTCCCGCGCGAACAGGAACTCGCGGGTGTCACGGTCGCCGAACTCGCGGACGAACTCGGCGGCACCCTCGCCACCGACGCGGACACCGACGACATCGTCGAACGCTTCCTCGTCGGCGCGATGGGCGGCGACGCCGCGCTGCGCTACTTCCGACGCACGCGCGACGCCGCGGTCATCACCGGCGGCGACCGCTCGGAGATCCACACCGCGGCGCTCGAAGCCCCCGGCGTGAAGTGTTTGATCCTCACCGGCGGTCACCGCCCGCCGGGAGCGGTGCTCGGACGGGC
This sequence comes from Haloferacaceae archaeon, assembly GCA_963715525.1. Lineage (GTDB taxonomy): Archaea > Halobacteriota > Halobacteria > Halobacteriales > Haloferacaceae > MFD01721-c6. The sequence continues at coordinate 1,285,861 of OY970248.1, read as the reverse complement.
CGAGGAGAAGGGAATCCCCGTTCTGCTCGTCAACGCCGACACGCTCACCGTCGTCGAACGCGCCGAAGACGTCGTCCGAAGCGGACGGACTCGCGACGAGCGGACCGTCGGAGCGATGCAGGACCTGCTGCGCGACCACGCCGACGTCGATTCGTTGTTCGACGGAGAGTGAGTCACGGGTTTTCTGCTCTCCTCGAGATTTTGTCGAGCCTGTCGTGATAGTGTCTCGAGTAGAGGAAGCGGACAGCAGTGAGAGTCGGAACGACGGAAGCAGCAACTTTGGCGACCTCGAAAGCCCCCGCAGTCAGGACGAAGCACGGGGAAGTGAGCACGTGAGCGACCGAAGGGAGTGAGCGCACAGCGAGCCGAACGAGTCGAGAGTCCGGGGGCTTTCGAGATGGTTGCAGTTGCGGTCGCTGTAGTCGTCACACCTCCGCGGCAGTGTATCGTGCGCGGCTAAACCCGCGCACTCTGCATCGTCGCTCAGTCGTCCGCGGGGGCAACTCGACCACCCGGCAACTCGACCGCAGGCGCGGAAACGCCCAATTCGTCCAGCGCGACCTGCGCGGCGCGCTTGCCCGAGAGGAGCATCGCGCCGAACGTCGGTCCCATGCGGGTCAGGCCGTGCGTCGTCGCCGTGGCGAGTCCCGCGGCGATGAGGCCGTCGTGGACGAGGCCGGTCTCTTCGACGACGCGGTCCTCGCTGTCGGCGATCCACATGGAGTCGTGACCCGGCGAGTCGTGGCCGGGCGCGCCGAACTGGTCGTCGGGCGTCTTGTCCATCGAACCGTCGTGTTCCGCGGCGTGAGCGACGCCGGGTGCGTCGACGACGCCCCGTTCGTGGAGTTTCGAGACGACGACGGCGTCGTGGCCGGTCGCGTCGATGACGAGATCCGACTCGACGGCGACGGGGTCGACGCAGGTGAGTTCGCGCGGCAGCGCGTGGACGGGCGTCCAGTTCATCACGACGCCCGCGACGCGGTGGTCCTCGCGGACGACCACGTCGGTGAACTCGGTCATGTTCTGGATCTTGACGCCCGCGTCGCAGGCCGCGCGGATGAGCGCCGAGCAGGCGTGTGGTCCGTCCGTGAGGTGGAGACCCTCGGCCTCCTCGGCTTCCTCGTGGGGCACGTCGAGGTCGTCTAAGACGGCGTCGGCGGGCGATCGGACGGTGAGTTTGTTCATCAGGAATCCGCCCAGCCAGAACCCGCCGCCGAGGTAGTTGTTCTTCTCGACGACCATCACGTCGACGTCGCGTTCGGCGAGTTCGGTCGCCGCCATCAACCCCGACGGCCCGCCACCGACGATGATGACGTCCGTATCCGTGTAGTCGAGGAACTCCTCGCTCCACGAGCGGGCAATCGCGTTCGTGACTTGTGCTTCACTTGCGTCCGTGAATCCGTCGAACGACATATTACCTAGTGATATTACTGGGTAGTTAAACCTTGTTGTCGGGGAGAGAGCGGACTCGGTCGTGTGAAAATGAGGCCGAATTCCGAGGCGATACTTCGAGGTCAAACCCTGAGGTCAGTTCCTCGGTTCGTCAGCGCCGTCGGAGGGGAAATCGCCCGGCGTCAGTTCGTTCGGGTTCGCCGGTGCGGGACTGTACGTGGACGTCTCACCCGGTTTTCCGGCGGATTCTCCGGAGCGTGCGTTCTCGCGGGCGAGAGCGGCACCGACGAAGCCGCCGACGGCGCTCAGTCCGACGGTGTAGAGGAGGGTGATGAACGTGATCGTCAGGAACAGGAACCAGAACAGGATTCCGCTCCGGACGCTGCTGCTCGCGATACTGACGACCGCCAACCCGCCCAGCAGCAAGACGAGGAGGGCGACGACCGGAATCGCAGCGAACGCGCCCGAAAGTGCGCCGACGCGGACACCCGTCCGGTCGTCACCCTTCTGGAGGTAGCCCGCGACGCCACCACCGAGGAGCGGCGAGAAGGGGAGGACGGACAGCACGACCGTGACGACCGCACCGATGAGCGCGTTCACCCAGAAGTCTCTCGGGGAGGGGTTTCGAGTACTCATACACACAGTAGGGCGTCTACGGAGATAAAGCGGTGAGCCGATCTCCGAAGGCCGAGAATCGGTGTTTCGGGGGTATCGCGTTCGATCGGTCGATCCCGCTAGAGATCCGACCGACCGATTGATCGGACTACAGATACGATCCGTCGTAGTCGCCGTCGGGCTTTCGCGTGTTCCCACACTCGGCACACTTGAGGCGGTCCATACTGTCTATCGACACGTCGGTCGACTCGCAGTTGCCACAGTAGTAGCCGTGTTCCTCGGTGCGGTCGGCATCGGCGTACGTCTGTGCGAACGGCCCCTGGGTGCCCGAGATGGGTTCGTCGCCGACGTACACCTCCTCCCCGTCGACCGTGACGGAGTCGGGGAAGTCGACGTCCGCTTTCGAAAGCGTCGACTCGGCGTCCCCGCTAGAAGAGTTCGACGCAGAGGCTTCGGATATCTCCGCGTCGCCTGACTGCTCGTAGACGTACTCGACGATCTGTTGACCGCCGATGTCGAGTTCCCGCTCTTCGACCTGCACCAGATCGAGTTGCTCGACGAACGCCTCGCCTTCCATGTTCGCTTCGATCGAAGTCAATCGCACGTCGTCTGCTCCCCGGTCGCGAAGCGTCGATGTCGCCTGTTCGAACAATGTCGTTCCGATCCCTCGCCCGCGTCGTTCGGGGTCGACGTGCAGCCAGTGGACCGTTCCCTCGCCGTCGTCGACGGACCCGCCGACGAATCCCGAGAGCACGTCGTCGACCTCGGCGACGAGCGCGACGGTGTCGTCATCCTCGCGTCGCTCCGCTCCGGCCTCCTCGCCGAACTCGGCTTCGAGAACGGTCCGAATTTCCTCCGGACTCAGCGCGTACGAGGTCGTCATCGAACTCTCGACGAGTTCCCGAATTCGGTCGTCGTCGCCCGGTTCGGCGGCGCGGACTGCGGGTTGATCGGACACGTGTTAGTCCTCCTGCTGGCGGACGAGTGCACTCTCCGGAGCGCCACAACCCGGACACTCGCCGGGGAACCCGCCTTCGAGCTCACCCACCTCACCGCACTCGTCGCAGCGCCACACGAGGTATCCTTCGCCGAACTCCTTGCCCGGTTGCTGTTCCTGCTCGTCGATCTCGTCGGGGTCGTCGGTGATCGACACCTCGAACCCGTCGTCGGAGAATCCGCTAACGACGCCGAGGGAGTCGCCGCCGTCGTTGTAGACGACTTCTCCGGGATTGATCGACGCGTCGTCAGCGACGGATGCGTCTCTCGTCATAGGGAGTTGGCCTTCGAAGGTCACACGATTTAGTCTGGTGGCCGATGGGCAGTCCGAGTCGGTTCCGTCGTGCGATTCGGTCGTTGCGCTACCGACTGCTCACTCGCCGTCGACGCGGATCATCCCCTTTACGGTCTCGGGTTCCTGAGCGCGCCGGAAGGCGTCGTCGACATCGTCCAATTCAGACTCGAAATTGATGATGGCGGTCACGTCGATCGCGCCGTCGGCGACGAGGCGAACGGCGGCGGGATACGTGTTCCGGTACCGGAACGACCCGAGCACGTCGAGTTCGTTATCGACGAGATAGTTGGTGTCGACGGGAATCTCGTCGGCCGCACTCAACCCGACGAGGACGATCGTGCCGCCCCGACGGACGGCGTCGAAGGCACCCCGGACGGCAGGTGGTGCGCCAGACGCCTCGATCACGGCGTCGACGCCACGACCGTCGGTGTGCGCTTCGACCGCCTGACCGAGATCCTCCTCGGAGACGTCGATCGTCACGTCCGCGCCGTAGTCGGCGGCGCGAGCCAACTTTTCGGGGACGACATCGGAGAGGAAAATGTCAGTCGCACCAGCCGCGCGGGCGGCCTGCACCGCGAGCAGTCCGATGGGACCGCCGCCGGTGACGAGAACGGAGTCACCGACATCGATGTCTGCGCGACGGACGACGTGGACGCCGACCGAGAGCGGTTCCATCAGCGCGCCCGCCTGCAACGAGACGGAGTCGGGGAGCGTGTAGACGAAGTCGGCGGGCCAGGCGACGTACTCGGCGAACGCGCCGTCGTCCGGCGGCGTCGCCATGAAGGTGACGTCGGGACAGAGGTTGTACTCGCCCCGAGAGCAGTGTTCGCAGCGTCGGCAGGGGACGCCCGGTTCGAGCGTCACCCGGTCGCCGACGGCGTGATCGGTGACCCCATCGCCGACTTCGACGACCTCACCCGCGCTCTCGTGACCGAGGACGAGCGGCGAGTCGACGACGTAGTCGCCGATTCGACCGTGTTCGTAGTAGTGGACGTCCGACCCGCAGATGCCGACCGAGCCGATCCGGACGAGCACTTCGTCGGGGCCGGGCCGGGGTTTCGATCGCTCTTCGATACCGAGTTCGAGATCGTCCGAGAGGACGGCGACGCGCATACGAGAGCGTCCGTCGCGGAGGTCGATAAAACCGGGGCACGGGTCGGTCGAGACGGGTCGGCGCAACTGACTGCCGTGGCCCGCACATCAAAGTCCCCCGACGACGAGGGGCAGGTATGGGCGACTCCAAACGCTCGCTGGTGACGATCCGACTCGGCGGTAACCGAGAGGCAGAGACAGAGTCAGAGCCGTTCGATCCCTCCGATCCGTTCGCGGCGTTCCGCGTGCCGGACCTCGAACACGAGGGCACGGACGCGGACGAACCGGCCGCCGAATCGCCGTCGACGCTTCGGCGGGGACTGCGCTGGTTCCTCCGATGGTCGATGCTCGGCGCAGTCGCCGCCGCCGGGTACAAACTGTATCGCTGGTGGTCGTCGCCGGAGACGAGCGTCGGAAAGGCGGTTTCGAACGCGCTTCCGTCGCCCTCGATTCCGTCGGTTCCGAGCGGTCGCGGCGTCGCGTCGCTCGTCGGGTTCATCGTCGTTCTGTTTTCGAGCGTCGCGGTCAGACGCCTGCGTCTCGCCGACGACCCCGAGCCGTGGGACCCCGACCGCGACGAAGGCCTGCTCAACGAAGTGACCCAGATACTGAACTAACGCGTGCGCTTCACCGGACTCGATCACGTCGTCCTCACGGTCCGTGATCTCGACGAGACGTGCGCGTTTTACGAGTCGCTCGGCGCGGAGCGACGCGTGACCGACGCGGGCCGGATCGAACTCCACGTCGGAACCGCGAAACTCAATCTCCACGAGACGGGTTCGGAATTCGAACCCCACGCGACGTCGCCGAGGGCGGGGAGCGCCGACCTCTGTCTGCTGGTGTCGACGCCGCTGCCCGAGATGATGCTCGAACTGACCGCGCTCGACGCCGACATCGTCGAGGGACCGATCGACCGAGTCGGTGCGTACGGACCGATGACTTCGGTCTACGTTCGCGATCCAGACGGCAACCTCGTCGAACTGGCGCACCCGGACGGGAACGAATTCGGCGGAGAGTGAGGCACGTAACTGCCGATCCGACCAGGGCTACGCCATCGTCTGTCTCGACTCAGTAACCGCCGGAGCCAGACCCGGAGCCTGAGTCGGAACCGGAACCGTGATCGGTGCCCTGGTGATCGTGACCGCTCTGCCCGGATCCGTGATCGTGACCGCTCTGCCCTGATCCGTGATCGTGACCGCTTCCAGGGTGCTCGTGCCCGCGCCGCGACAGCTTCGTGCGCGTGATCTGACCTCGAATCGCCCCGCTGGGATGGGTGACCGTGTGGACGTTGACGTAGTACTGGCCCGGATGCGCAAGGATTTTGTTGACGAGATCCCGTTTCGAGATGGTTCCGTGGACGACGAGCGGCCGCTTCTTCGTGGCGTTCTGCGGCGTCCCACCGCCGCTCCCGTCGAGACTCTTCGTGAATCTGAAGAGGGACGCGACCACGGGTCCGTTCTTGCCGCTCGGCCCCTGGTGGATGTGCGCCTGCGTCACCTTCTGTAGCTTGTTTACCCGAATGCGGTAACTGAGCGTCCCGTCGTTCTCCGGTACGAAGACGGTGTATCCGTTCCCGTTCGTCTTCACCGGCGGAACTTCGTTGTGACCGGCGAGATTCGCCGTGAGAAGGCGGTCACGGGACTGAGTTCTGTCCGGGGAAGCGGAGACCGCTCCGGTTCCGACACCGGCCAGCACGCTCGCCATCGCGGTCGTCTGTAGAAAACGACGGCGAGACACTCTAACGATCGAATCACGAAGGATCTGTGTTGTCGAGTTCATACTGTACCCGAACACCGGACGACGTCTCGCACGAAAAGCCCCGTCAATCGTTACAGGGGAACGGTCACGATAAGATCCGATTGTCGACGAGAGCGGTTCGGCTCGGAGCGCGACCGTGTCCGATGACCTCGGAGAAACGGCTTGTTTTGACGGAGAAACGGTCGATGAATCGACGACCTACTGCCAGCCGTGATCGCTGTCGTTCAGTCGCTCGCACCCGCCCTCCGTGACGGCGACGAGGTCTTCGATGCGGACGCCGAACTCGCCGGGGAGGTAGATGCCGGGTTCGACGCTGAACACCATTCCGGGTTCGAGTTCGACGTCACTCCCGGCGACAATGTACGGTTCCTCGTGAACGTCGAGGCCGACGCCGTGACCCGTCCGGTGGATGAACTCCTCGCCGTACCCCGCGTCCTCGATGACGGCACGCGTCGCTTCGTCTACGTCGCCCGTCGTCGCGCCCGGTTGGACTGCGTCGACTCCCGCCTGCTGGGCTTCGCGGACGATATCGTGCACCTCGCGGACGTGCTCGTCGGGGTCGTCCCCGAAGACGAACGTCCGCGTCTGGTCGCTGACGTAGCCGTCGAACCGAGTCCCGAAGTCGAGGACGACCGGCTCACCGGCCTCGATGGTGCGCTCGCCGTGGGAGTGGTGGGGTTTCGCACCGTTCGGTCCCGAACCGACCAGCGGTTCGAACGACGTTCCCTCGCCCCCGGCGGCGACGAGTCGCCGCTCGATCTCGGCCGCGAGTTCGTTCTCGGTCGTCCCGACGGCGTCGACGCCGAGTTCCCGAATCTCGTCGACGACCTGATCGGCGATCCGCCCCGCCTCCCGGAGCGCGTCGAGTTCGGCGTCGTCCTTGCGACGGCGGAGCGGACCGAACACGTCGCTCGCGAGGCCGAACGTGGCGTTCGGGAGCACGGTCCGCAAATCCTGCGTGAAGGTGGCCCACATCGTGTCGTCGACGAGGACGTGACCGTCTTCGAGTCCGAGGCGATCGACGATCCGCGCGAGGTAGTCGACGGGGTCCTCGTCGTCGACCCACGTCTCGACGCGCTCGACCCACGATTCCTCGCGAACTTGCTCGCCGTAGAGTTCGGGGACGAGGAACACCGGCTCGCCGTCGTCGGGGACGAAGAGCACGAGGTGTCGCTCGGCAGGGGATTCGTCGAAACCGGAGGCATAGAAGAGGTTGTGGCTCGGGAACAGGACGACAGCGTCGCCCGCACCGTCGCTCAACCGTGACTGGCACGCTCGGGTTCGTCGCTCGAAAGGCGTCATGTGAGTCGACTTGGAATCGAACGTGCGTTAAGTTTGATGTCGACGTCTCGGCGGGCTTACCGAGCCTCGCAAAACCGCGTCGCCTTTGAACGACGAGCGACGTACCTGTTGGCGTGAAAAACGTCACTGACCGAACGAGCAACCCGTTCGGCATGCACCCGCCGTGCGACCGCTTCGTCCCAGGATACGGCGACGCGAACGCCGATTTCCACGTCGTCGGCGACCATCCCGGCGTCCACGGCGGCGCCGAGACCGGCGTCCCGTTCACGGGCGAATCCGGACTGCGGCTACAGCGCGCGCTCGAAGCCGCGGGCTTACTCCGCAGCGTCGGGAACGAACCGACCGTCGAGCGCACGTTCTTCTCGTACCTCCACATGTGCGTCACCGACGGGACGCCCTCCCCCGAGCAGTACGGCGACATGGAACGCTTCTTCGACGCGGAACTCCGCGCGATCGCCGCACACGTCCTGCTGCCCGTCGGCGCTCGGGCGACCCAACACGTCCTAGAGCAGTACACCGCTCAGGCGCGTAAGGTCGACCTCGACATGCGTCGACTCCATGGACAGGAGATCCGCGGGAGCGGGTTCCTCGTCGTCCCCGTCCTCGACCCCGCCGAGTGGGAAGACGGCGACGACGAGCGCCTGATCGCCTCGCTCGAAACGCTTCAGTCGACGGACTTCCGGCGCGAAGTCGACCTCGGCCGATTCATCGCCGGAGAAGAACCGTACTTCGTTCGGTGAGATTCACCGAACGTATGCCACCACGGCTCTTGCTACCGATTATCGAAGTTTCCGACCTTGATTCACCGAGGGTGAGTGTGCAACTGTCCACTCTCCTCCATGAACAATTTACGAGGTTCCAGTTATGGAGGATATAATCGCGTGTGTATTCCCACATTTCTCGAAATTTCGCCCAAGGGTGGTTGATATTGGCCCGATCAAAGCACTTTTTACAGCATACGTCCAAGGCTGCAATGGCGCACGTGGCTTCCGCTACGGCGCGCCGGGTAACTGCGGGTCTGGTGCTCTAAACCGCAGTGGCTTGGTCAGTCACGGGTCCGTCCACTTGGCGGGCCCGAACACTCGTCAATCTGAGCGACGGCCACGAAACTCGATCTCCGGAAAGAAACTCGGTCTCTAGAGAAGAATACTGCCGACGACGACTTCCGATTCCGATCTCCGACGACGACTTCCGATCCGCTCCCGATCTACGCCGACGAGCCGTCGGTTCGGTCACGGAGCTCCGTCCGTCGGATCTTCCCGGTGACGGTCTTCGGCAGGTCGTCGACGAACTCGATCTCGCGCGGGTACTCGTGGGCGGACAGTTCGTTCCGGACGTGGTTTTTGATCTCTTCTGCGAGGTCGTCGCTGGCGTCGTAGCCCTCCGTGAGGACGATGTACGCCTTGACGATGTTCCCGCGCTCGGGGTGGGGCTTCGGGACGACGGCCGCCTCCGCGACCGCCGGATGCTCACCGAGTGACGACTCCACCTCGAACGGGCCGATGCGGTAGCCCGACGAGAGGATCACGTCGTCGGCGCGACCCTCGAACCAGAAGTACCCCTCCTCGTCTTTGTGTGCGAGGTCGCCGGAGAGATACCAGTCGTTCACGAAACAGTCGGCGGTCTTCTCGGGTTTCTCCCAATATTCCGCGAAGAAGCAGGGAAAGTTGCCGCGGTGGGCGATCTCGCCGGTCTCTCCCGGTGCGAGTGGTTCGCCAGTCTCCGGGTCGACGATTTCGGACGTGACGCCCGGAAGCGGCTTGCCCATACTCCCCGGTTTGACCGCCATCGTCGGGTAGTTGTTGATGACCATGTTCCCCGTCTCGGTCTGCCCGTAGGTGTCGTGGATCGTTACGCCGAGGCGGTCGCGACCCCAGTCGACGACGCCGCCCGAGAGCGGTTCGCCGATCGAGAGTGCGTGCCTGAGGTCGAGGTCGACGCCGTCGAAGACGGACTCGTTCGCCCGGAGCATCCGGTACGCGGTGGGAACGCTGAACAGCACCGAGACGGGGAACTCGTCCAACAGACTCGCCCACGTCTCGGGATCGAACTCGCCCTCGTAGGTGAACTGCGGGACGCCCCAGAACCACGCGCCGAGGGCGTTGATCGGCCCGGTCAACCAGCCGAGATCGGCCGTGCTCCAGTAGAGGTCGTCGGGCGTGAGGTCCACTGCGAACCGCTGCGTCGCCGCGACGCCCGCGACCCACCGCTGTTTGTGGAGGACGCCCTTGGCGAGTCCGGTCGTCCCGCTCGTGTAGTAGAGTAGGGCGTCGTCTTCGCCGCCCGTCTCGACGGCGTCGTACTCGTCGCTCGCGTCGTCGAGCGCCGAGCGGAGGTCGACGTCGCCGTCGGTGATCCCGCCCTCCTCGGACCCGTCGTCGAGGACGAGCACCGTCTCGACCGACGGCGCGTCTTCGAGCGCCTTCCCGACGGTCTCGCGGTTCGACCGAGTCGTTACGATCGCCTTAGCGTCGCAGTCGTCGAGGCGATACGAGATACCGTCGGGGCCGAATCGCTCGTTGACGCTCCCCCAGACACACCCCGATTTGAGCGTCCCGATCAGCGCGACGTAGTGCTCGGGGACTCGCGGCATGTACGAGAAGACGCGGTCGCCGCGTTCGAGTCCGAGCGAATCGAGGACGTTCGCGAACTGGTTCGAGCGCGCCGCCAACTCCGCGAACGTGAGTTTCTCGCGCTCACCGGAAGTCCCGGCGTACCGGAGCGCCGTCCGGTCACCGTTCGCCGCGGCGTGTCGGTCACACACCTCGTGCGCGATGTTCAACTGCTCCGGGGCGTCCCAGTCCGCCTCGCCGTAGATGTCGTCCCAGTCGAACGATTCGTACTCCGATTCGTACTCCGAGAGGTTGTGCTCAGACATTATCTATCGTGATGGAATCGGACGCCTTAGCTCTATGCTACCGTTGGACGGTGTGAACTCGACCGATCGGTTTCGAACGAGAGCGAACGGTCCCTAGTCACAGCGCCGAGAGATCGATGCTCCCGTTCGAGACGCGGATCGTGAGCCGGTTAGCTCCGTCGCCGAGACGGCCGCGGACCTCCTTCCGCGAGGTGTGAGCGTCGGCGAGGTGTAAACCGGACACGTCGACGGTTCCGTTGCCGGTACTGGCGTCGACGTCGACGTCCATGTCGGAAGCGAGTGCGGCGTCGACGCTCCCGTTGGACACAGAGAGCGTCACGTCACGGCGGACGTCTCGGAGTTCGACGTCTATCTTTCCGTTCGACGTGCTCGCCCCGTCGACGCCGGTTACACCCGTCGCTTCGAGCGTGCCGTTACTCGTCGAGAGTGTAACGTAACCGTCCACGTCGGTCGCCGTCACGTCTCCGTTGACGGACGCGAGGCGCGCATCGCCGGTCGTACCTGTGACCCGTACGGCACCGTTCTTCGTCTCTACGTCGGTGACGGCGAGCGACTTCGGGACGCGAACCGTCAGGTCGACCGCGGCGCGGCGCAGTTGCCCCGCGCCGCCGTCGTCGTAGACCGTCTCGATTCGGAAGACGTCGCCGTCGACCCGACGCTCGACGGTCACGCGGTCGAACGCGTCGCGACCGAAGCGACTCCGCTTCAGGACCGACACCTCGACTCCCGACTTCGACCACGTTTCGACCGAGACCGACCCGTTCTGGTTCGAGATGCGGAGTTCAGTCGCGTCCTTCGGATCGGTCGTCGTGGTCGAACGATCGGTCACCTCGGCGGCCGCGAGACACCCGGCGAGGCCGACGGCCGCGAACGATCCGGTCGCTGCGAGAAAGAGCCTGCGAGAGAGGGCGTAGGTCATACTGATAGATCGTCCGCTGAGAGCATATCCATATCGGATGGCCGACACGAAGTGTCGCGGGTCGAGTGCTGACAGCTGACACTGCCGTCGTCGCGGCGTTAGAGCGAATCGGCCAGTCGGCGCAGCGCGTCGCCACCGTTCTCGCGGATCGGGTCGCCGTGGCCAACGGCGATCACGTCGACGTCGACAGTGTGATCGGCGAGGTGGCGGATGCTCGCCTCGTTGTCATCGGTATCGTACGACATGAACCACCCGCTCTCGACGAGGTCGCCGTCGAGTTCGCGCACGAGGTCGCCGACGAACGCGACGCCGTACTCCCCGTGGACGTACGCCGTGTGACCCGGCGTGTGTCCGGGCGTCCGGTAGGCGACGAAGGGCCCGATCTCGTCACCGTCCGCGACGACCTCGACGTCGAGGTCCGGTCGCGTGAGAAAGACATCGGCGAGACGTTGGATCGCCCCCTTGTGATTTCCGAGCGGCGGCTGGGCCGTCCCCGTGAGATATCGAGCGTCGGGATCGGCGACGTAGACGGTCGCGTCGAGGTCGAGCGCGGCGAGCGCGCCGACGTGGTCGACGTCGAAGTGGGTCAGGAGTACGCGCTCGACGTCGTCGATTTCGAAACCGGCCTGTTCGACCCGCTCTCTGATCCGATCTACGTCCCAGGGTGTCCCCGCGTCGACGAGCGTCAGAACGTCGCAGTCTACGAGATACGCGTTGACACCGCGGAGTCGGAGTCGCCAGACTCGTTCGGGCGGAAGCGTCATGTTGAATACTTGTCGGGGGACCACAAAAACGAAGCGGCGGCGGCGAGGTCGGGACCGATCCCCCATCTCCGATGTTCGTATGTCCAATTCTGCACGGTCCGGGTTCAGTTCCGGGTCCGGACGAGGTACCGACCGACGTCGGCGAGGAACCCGCCGGCCCCAACGACCGGCAGGACGACGAGCAAGAGGAGCGAAAACGCCGTCGGAACCGACGTCGTCGCCGCCGCGATGGCCGCCAGCGGACCGAGCGTCCCGAGGACGTAGAGCCACGTCACGCGTCCCTGCCCGTACTGCACGACGGTCACGCCGAGGACGACCGGCAGGAGGGCGGTCCCGACCGGCAGGACGAGTGCGGGGCCGGGCGTCGCGACGGCGGCGCGAACGAAGGCGACGAGGTTCGGGAGCGACGCGACGCTCGAAGCGGCCGTCGTCGGGTCCGCGGTCAATCCGGCGAGATAGGTCGCCAGCGCGGATCGACCGGCGACGAGATAGACCGCGAGACCCGCGACGTAAACGGCGGCGGCGACGAAGACGGCGAGCCATCGAGTCCGGAGCGCACGGCGTCGCGGGTTCGCGTTCGGCGTCGTCGGTTCGGTCGTCTCCGTCGACTCCGTTCGCCGGTACGCACGGCGGGTCTGGCCCGCCGCGGTCGTCCCGCCCGCTGTCGCCTCGCCTGTCGAACTGCCGCCGGTCGACCCGTGACTTCGAGCCGACGACCTCCCGGTCGACGTGCCGGCGGTTCGCGTCGTCCGCGACGCGTTCGAGGTCGAACTGGTTCCCGCCCACTTCGACTGCGACGTCCCGTCGGGCGCCGACTGCGACGACGAACGGGCGGACGATCCGGAAGACCCCGTCGTCGAACGGGCGGACTCGGTACGCTTGCTCGCCGACCGCGACCCCGAATCGGAGTTCGATCGGGAGTCCGACCCGGCGCTCGGCGTCGCGGTCGGGAATCCCTTCATTCGCTTTTTGACGTAGGTGTGGTGCCCGAGTCGGTCGTAGTCCTTTCGCTCGGCTTCGTCACTGAGCACGTCGAAGGAGCGGCGGACGGTCTTGAACTGCGCACCCGCTCGGTAGTCGTCGTTCACGTCTGGGTGGTACTCGCGGGCACGAGCACGATAGGCTTGCTTCAGTTCGGCTTGCGTCGCGTCGCGGTCGACGCCGAGCAGTTCGTACAGATTCTCGGGCATACCGTATAGCGGTGACCGCTACAGCGTGCCCTGATTTCAATTTTCCGGAGCGTCTGACGAAGAATCAGTCGCGGTCGACGACGAATTGATTTCGCTGGTCGAATCGTCGCCGGTGACCGACTCGTCGTCCGCGTTCGTGGCGTTCGTGGCGTTCGTAGCCGACTCCTCTGGCCGCGACGACTCGAGCGCGACTCGGTCGCCCCTCGACAGGCCGCGCGACGATCCGCCAGCCGTCGACTCGGCGTCCAACGCTCGCTGTCGGTGCCGGTAGTCCCACTCCGTGAAGAAGCCGTACTCGGTCATCGTCGACATACCGGCGAGGGCCGCACGCAGTTGCAACCCGATCAGCGGAATGTCGGCGACGCTGATGATGACGTCCGCCTGTAACATCGCTCCCTCGACGAGGATGACGTCGACGAGGTCGACGAGCGCGTCTTCACGGTCTCGTGATGGTTTCATGGGTATTCAGACACCTCTCACGACTGCATCGTGCTCTCCGAGTTCTCCGTGCCCCCCTCGCTCCGTTCACCGTCTTCCGGATCACCGAGCGCTGGCGCGAAGGTGTACGGCGGCCACGGGCCGGTAAACCGCACCTCGACACCGGGGTCAGCCGCAATGCCGTCGAGCACGTCGCCGATGTCGTCCTCGCTGTCGGCCGCCGCCAGTATCGCGAGTCGAGCCAGCAGGTCGCCGCCGTCGTCGTCGTCGATGTCGAGTCCGAGCGACGCGCGCTTTCCCAGGTCGTGGATCTCGCGGACGTGCGGTTCGAGGTCCGCTGCGAGCGACGACGCACGGTCCTGCCGGTGCTCGGCGAGGAGCCGCGAGAGACGCTGATCGTACTGCTTTTCGAGCAGGAACCGCTTGCCCGCCCCCGATTCCTCCATCTCGGTTGCGAGTTCGCCCAGCCGCTCGTCTTCGGCTTCGAGGTCGGAGCGAGCCTCCGCTTCGTCGTAGACGACTTCGACGCGGTACTCCCAGTGTCCGACGAGGGTGTCGAGCGCCGTCGTGAGCGTCTCGCGCTCGGATCGGAGCCACTCGCGCACTCGCTCGTCGTCGCCGGTGACGATCGTATCGAACTGGAACGGTAGCGGGGTTCCGAACGTCTCGCCCGCCTCGTCGACGACCGACTGGTGACGGAGCAGCCACCGCTGGACCGTCGTCGGGTCGTCGGAGTCGAAGAGCGATTCACAGGGCTGAACGACAGCCCCGAGACCGTCGACGGCGACGACGGAGACCGGCCGGTCGTCGAGTCCGGCCGCGTCGAACGATTCGGGGCCCGGGCGTGTTCCGGAGTCGTCCGACACCGATCCGTCGCGCTCCGGAAGCCGAACCGCGCAGAACAGGTACCGACCCGTCTCGAACTCGTGACTCGTCATTCGAACCCTCCGAGCAGCGTGTGTCCCGGTCGGTCGTTCCCCTCGACGGTCCGAAGCGCGTCCGAGACGAGCGAGTCGAGGTCGCCTCGGAGCGTCGAGACGTCGTCGTCGATCCCCTCGTCGTCTTTCAGCCGTTCGAGTTCCTCCTCCAACATCGCTAACTGCGTACCGAGGCGTTCGATCTCCTCGTCGGTCAGTTCACCCGACTCCATCCGTCGGACGGCCTCGCGTTCGAGCGCCTCGACGATTACCTCGACGACGGCGACGACGAGCGTCGTCAACCCGCTCGCCGCGTCCTCGCCATCGACGTCGATTCGGGTCATCGTTCGAGGCACCCTCCGGGCGAACCGCTCGGCTCACTGCTCTGCATGTTCGGTTACCTCTTCGTCGTCGTCAGTCTGTTTTTCGCTCTCGGACGCGTCGACGTCCTCGGTGTCCGATTCGGACTCCGCTTCCGACTCTGCGTTCTCCTTCGCGTCTGATTCTGCGTTCTCCTCCGTTTCCGCCTCTGCTTCCGTTTCCGCCTCGGCGTCGTCGTTCGACTCGCTCCCGTCCGTTCCGTCACCTTCGTCCGCTTCGGCCGCTGTGGACTCCTCGACTCCCTTCGCGGGAGCTTCGATCGATAGTTGCTCCGACAGGGGCGGTTCGTCGGAGTCTTCGACTCGACTCCGCCCGGACGCCTCCTCGACGCGCCGCATGTCGGTTCCTTCGGGGAACTGGAGGCCGTACTGTGCGGCCGTCTCGAACGAAGCGAGCGCGGCGCGGAGTTGGATACCGAGCAGTTCGGTCTCGCCGATCGTCACGACGATGTCGGCGTTGATGACCACGCCTTTGTCGAGCAGCATCTCGACGACGTCTTTGAGGCTGTCACCCTCCGGTCGACTACTCATCGCCCTCACCTCCCGCGTCCTCGAACCGATCACCGTAGATGCGACGGTGGTTCGGGGCCGTCGAGTACTTCGTCTCCGAAGGAACCGTCGAGTAACGTCCGAGGCCGCCGCTCAGATAGCCGCGCTGGCGTGCCATCGTCGACACGGCGGTCGGGTTCCGCGAGTTCGGTTGGCCGACCGTCCCGGTCCGCTGTCGGTTCTCTTCGACGACACGCTTCAACTCCGTGCGCGCTTCGAGAATGCCCTCGCGGAACTCCACGACGGCGTCGTTGACTCCCTTCTGGATCGCGGTCTGCTTCGCGTCGGACTCGAGGAGATCGGAGTCGGAGTCGGTCGACGCCGACGGGTCCGCCGAGGCCGACGAGGACGACCCGCCAGTCGCGTCGTCCGCCGATTCGTCGGGTTCGTCGTCCGGGAAGTAGTCGGTCACGTCGTCGAACTCTTCGGAGAGTTCCCGGTGGTTGCGCCAGAACTCGCGAACGTCGACCGAGTCCCAGAGTTCACCGAGTTCGACGAGATCGGCGAGATTTCGGTACGCGAGCAACGCTTTCGGATCGCGGTTCTCGATGGCCTCCGGGAGGTTCTCGGCTTCGATCACCTCGGGGAGTTCCGAGAGGTCGATCGCGTCCGGGAGGGATTCGATGTCGACCGTTTCGAGCAGTTCGCTCGCCTCGTCGAGGACTTCCGAGAACTCCTCTACGAAATCCTTCGACGGTTCGCCCGACGACTCGTCGTCGAAGACTGCAAGGAGGTTCTCGGCGTGTCCGAGGAGTTCCTCGATCTGATCGGTCGGGATACCGACGTCTTCGGCGGCCTCGACCGTCGACGCGTCGCCGCTCTCGTCTCCGCGGTCGTTCGTACTCGGTGATTCGCCACCGTTCTCCGCGTCTGGGTTGTTATCAGTCATTGGTCGGCCTCGTACGGTCTGTGGTCGGTTTCCGCGCGTCGTCGCTCGGTCTTTGCCCGGTCATCGCTCGGGTTCCGTCTCGTCAGACGTGTCGGCTAAGTGGCACTCGAGCACGCCGTTGTTGTACGTGCCGAATTGGAGCGCGAGTCCCGATCGGGGGAGCGTCACCCGCGTCATCACACGGCCGTCGACGCCGACGGCGAGTCGGCGACCGTTGACGCCCGCCTGTATCGTATCTCCGGCGAGTTCGGGAAAGTCGAAGTACACGGTGACGCCGTCGTCGTGTTCGACGACGCTCGTCGGAACGTCGACCCGCGTTTGCGACTGCTGTGTGCGTTCCGTCCCCTCGCCGAGTCCTTCGAGGGTACCGACGTCGATGCCGTAGTCGATCTGTCGCCCGCCGGACGTTCGGGACCGCGTCGCCGACCGACGACGCTCGCCCGTGTCGTCCAACTCTCGCAGCGTGTCGACGAGCGACCGCAGAACGCCGAAGAACCCACCAGAACCCCGATTCGGGCTACTGTCGGGTCGCTTGTCGCCGTCTCCGGTCATCAGCTACGCACCTCCACGCGACCGCTCAGGTTCTCGCGGGCTTCTTCGGCGATTTCGAGTTGCGTCTCCAACTCCGCTTTGCGGCGTTCGTACTCCTCGCGGTCGCGGTCACCGATCTCGAACAACAGTTGATTCTCTTTCAGGTCGTTCGCGATCGCCTCGACGTCGTACATCTCTTCGATCGCCATCGAGTGGAGTACGTTCATCACGGAGACGATCGGTCGAATCAGGAGGTCGTCGAGGACGAACATCGGATCACTGTGCTCCGATTTCGATGTCGACGAAGTTGTAGGGTGCCCACGGGCCGTTGTACTGGACGGTGAGGTCGTCGTACTCGTCTTCGATGCCGTCGACGGCTTCGGAGAAGGACTCCTGTTCGTCGCGGTCGACGAGGTAGGCGCGATTCAACACGAGTCGGTCGCTGTACAGGTCGTTGTCGACCGCCTCGATGGTGACGTCGGCGAGGTGGCCGTCGACGTCCTCGGCGATCGACTCGCGGTCGAGCGTCGAGTCCTCGGGCGCTACGAGTTTCAGGCCGAGTTCGACCGTGCCGTCGACGTCGTTGAGTGCCTTCCGGAACGCGCGGCGGCCGCCCCGGAGGACGCTCTTGAGCGTCCGTGCGCTCTTGAACGTCATCCCATATCGCATGGGAACGACGGTCCGGCCGTCACCGTAGGTGAGGACTTCCCGGAGGACTTCGTCGTGGGCTGTTGCGTTCTCGTCGGTTCGTTCGGGATCCATGTCGTCGATGTCGGTCACGATCGCCGACACGGACCGGAAGTCGACCGTCCGAACGGGGGAGACACCTTCGACACCGGCCGCGTCGAGTTCGAGGGACTCCTCCTCGATGACGCCGTACGCGTAGAGGTGCGTTTGACTCATAGGGGTTTGTTGGGCGGTGTGTACGTGAGTCTGGTGGGTAGTCACTCGGGCCGCATATGAAAGCAGTTTAAATGTAGAAGTCGGCGAGAGTGACAGTCACGAGCCTCAAAACGTCCGATCGGCTGGCCAACGCAGCCACATCGGTTAAGAGGGACGAACGAGTGTTTGCCAGTGATGCCCGCACAAGGACCCTCGTCATCCAGCCTGGCTGACGTACTCGATCGAATCCTCGATAAGGGGATCGTCATCGACATCTGGGCGCGAGTCTCAGTCGTCGGGATCGAAATCCTCACGATCGAAGCGCGAATCGTCGCAGCGTCGGTCGACACGTTCCTGACCTATGCGTCAGAGATATCGAAGATAGAGCAGGCGAGCCAGAGCGGGGAACTGGACGACCTCCAAGACCTCGAAATCGACACTACGTCTGCCCGGCGACACGAACAGGACATGGAACGTGCCCGCGTAGGCCTCGATCCACAGAACCAGTAAGCGACACCGGCGAAGCGCGATACCAACGAGCGTGACACCGACCGAAGCGGGAGCTTCGCTCCCCGAGTCGAGTTTCGATACATGACAGACGAATCCTCGATCGACGACGTAGACGGCGTAGACGACGAAATTGCAGCGGCGCTCCACGATGCAGGGTACGACTCGCTCGCAGACCTACGGGACGTGAGTCAGTCGGACCTCTACGGAGTCGACGGCGTCGACGCGGCGCTCGCGTCGAAACTCGTCGGTGCAGCAAAGGGGGCGGACGAGGAATCGGAAGCCGATGGAGACGAATCACAGGCGCCCGAATCGAGCGCCGACGGCGGCAGCGTCGAGAGCGAACAGGCCAGCGAGGAACGCGAAACCGACGAAGACGGCGAGGAAACCGACGACACGGAGGCGGACGTGAGCGACGACGAAACCAGCGACGACGGCGAGACGGAGGCCGAAGAGGAAGCCACGGGTGAAGAAGAGACCGAGACCGAAGAGGAGACCAGCGCGTCGACAGGGCTGCTCGAAGTCCGGCGGAACGTTCAGCGAACCGCCGCGCCGCTCATCGGCCACGAGTTGGACGGCGTCATCGAAGTGACGAAAGTCGACGACGGCTGGCGTGCCGTCGTCGAGATGGTCGAGCGACACTCCGTGCCCGACACGCAGGACATCCTCGGCCAGTACGAACTCGACATGGACGACAGCGGTACGGTCGTCGGCTATCGCCGGATCAGTCGCTACCGCCGGAACGAGGGCGCGCCCGAGAACTTCTGACCGCCCCTTCTCGTCGGTCCGGTCGACCGGCCACCGAATTTCCCCCTGATTTTGCCGTCATCGCGAGTAAGAACCCTCATTGTGCTCCTCGATGACGAATAATTATGCAGCGTATTTCGCTCGGGAACACGGTCTTCGAGGGCCGCAACAACGTGTACCTCCTCCGCGGTGAGTCGACGACACTCGTCGACGCCGGTGTCGCCACCGACGACGTTCGCACCCAGCTTCGGTCGGCGCTCGACGACGACGGACTCACGCTCGCCGACATCGACGAACTGGTACTCACCCACTGGCACGAGGACCACGCGGGCCTCGCCGCCGAAATTCAAGAGCAGAGCGACGCCACGGTCTACGTTCACGAAGCCGACGCCCCCCTGGTCGCGAACGACCCGGAAGCGGTTGCGGACAACGACGAACGCCTTCGGACCTACCTAGACGAATGGCGACTCCCCGACGACAAGCGCGGCGAGTTGCTCACCTTCCTCGACTCCCACGGGACGCTCCGCGGCGACGACGTGGACGTGACGACCGTCGCCGACGGCGACGTGCTCTCGGTCGCAGACCGCGACCTCGAAGTGATTCACCTCCCCGGCCACGCCGCCGGACTGTGCGCCTTCGCCTTCGACGGTGACGAGGGCGAGGAGGCGTTCGTCGGCGACACCGTCCTCCCGAAGTACACGCCGAACGTCGGCGGTGCGGACGTCCGCGTCGACTCCCCGCTCGCGACCTACGTCGACAGCCTCGTTCGCGTCATCGAACGCGACTTCGAACGCGCGTGGCCCGGCCACCGCGACCCCATCGACGAACCGTCCGAACGCGCGGCGACGATCATCGACCACCACCGCGACCGAACCCGCCGCGTCGTCGACGTCCTCGACGAGCACGGCCCCTGCGACGTGTGGACCGTCAGCGCTCACCTCTTCGGCGAACTCGAAAACATCCACATCCTCCACGGCCCCGGCGAAGCGTTCGCCCATATCGATCACTTGGAGGATCACGGCGTCGTCGAGGTCAGCGATAGAGAGTGGGAACTGGTCGACGACGACCCCGATATCGACGCGATGTTTCCCACCCTTTCGGTGGAGTAGGGCCGAACCGGGGGCAGTCATGGAATAGGGCCGAACCGGAGGTGTCACGCCTTCGTTCAGTACAGATAACTACTATAGCGGACAGGGTCGTAGCGGTCCTGCATGGATTACTACGAGGTCGTCCGTCGCCGTCGGATGGTGCGGAACTTCCGCGACGATCCGATCGAGTCGGAGACGGTCGAGCGCATCGTCACCGCCGGATTGGAGGGTCCATCGGCCGGCTTCAGTCAGGGGTTCGCCTTCCTCGCACTGGAGTCGTCCGAAGACCGCGAACGGTTCTGGGCGACCAACGAGCACAACACACAGCCCGAGCGTGTCCGCCGGGCACCGCTCGTCGTGGTACCGTTCGCGTGTAAAGACGTCTATCTCGACAGGTACGCCGAACCGGACAAGGGCCAAACCGACCGCGACGAGTCGTACTGGCCGGTTCCCTACTGGTATATCGACACGGGGATGGCCGCCTTGAACGTCCTCCACGCCGCCGTCGCCGAAGGCCTCGGCGCACTGTTTTACGGCATTCCAACGGACGACTGGCCGGCGCTCCGAGACGCCTTCGACGTACCCGAGGCGTACGATCCGATCGGCGCGGTCGTCGTCGGCCACCCGACGGACGAGCGAATCGAGGGCTCCGGCGACACTCGCCGACGGAAAGACGTCGAAGAACTCGTCCACGGCGGTCACTGGGACGATCCGTTCCGCTGACGCCTTCCGACGGAAATCGGCGTGCCGTGCCCGGACAGACGCCGCCGGTGGTTCGGGTCTCGACGGCCGACCCGTCACACCCGTTAAGTCCGATCCGCACCAATCACAGTCCGTGTGTACGCTGACACTCGCGTGGCAGGTGTTTCCCGACGCGCCGGTCGTCGTCGCCGCGAACCGCGATGAATCGTACGGTCGGCCGTCGCTCCCGCCAGCCAAGGTCGAGGACGACCCGGCCGTCGTCGCACCGCTCGACGAGCAGGCCGGGGGAACGTGGATCGGCTACAACGAGTCCGGACTCTTCGCAGGCATCACCAACCGCTGGGTGACCGGGCTGGCCGGCGAGCGTTCGCGGGGGCTACTCGTCCGCGACGTGCTCCGGGAGTCGACCGCCGAGGACGCCGCCCGACTCGTCGAGAACGCCGTCGACGACCACGAGTACGAGGGGTTCAACTTCGTCGTCGCCGACGAGAACGCCGCCTTCCTACTCGCGTGGGACGGTCACCTCAACGTCCGCCAGTACGAACCCGGCGTCCACGTCGTCGTCAACGTCGGCACCGACGACTCCTTTTTCGTCCCGCCGGAGCGTCCGGACGTGGGGCGACGGCAGGCCGAGAACGCGCGTCGAGTGCGGGAGGCGCTCCGACCCGAACCGAGCGAGGCGGACTCGTCGTGGCTCGATCGGGCCGCGGCCGTCCTCGGCGACCACGACTACGGCGTCTGTATCCACGGCGACGGATTCGGGACGAAGTCGTCGTCGCTGATCGTCCTTCGGCCTCGCGAATCGGGCGGCGTGGAGGCGACGTACGAGTTCGCGGACGGGCCACCGTGCGAGACCTCGTATCGACCGATAGAAGATCAGCTTTAAACGGATACGGGTGAAATGTGAGAGCATGACCGACCGCACGCAGAGAGGGTGGTTCGTGTGAGCGTCTCCGACGCCGAGGCAGCCCTATCCGAGGACGAGCGCGCCGGGTTGGAACTCATCCGCGACACGGGTGGCATCCATCAGAGCGACTTCTGGAAGGAACTCGACGTCTCCTCGCGGAAGGGGAGTCGGATCGCCGAAGCGCTCGCCGCGACGGGACTCATCGAGCGCGAGGAGACCGTCTACAACGGGCACAACACCTACTACCTGAGTCCGGCCGCGAAAGACCTCGACTTCACGCTCCTGATGGCTGGCGACATGCTCTCGCCGTTCATCGGCGAAGAGGAGGTCAACGCCAACAGCGACGCCTTCTCGCAGTGGCTCATGAACCTCGCCTACGAAGACTACTGATCGCTCGCCGGTAGTCACTCGTGGGCGGTCGCTGCCGACCGTCCGTTCTAGCTACTTATTTGTCGTTGGACCACCGAGCGAGAGCGATGCGCGACGTGGTGGACGAACTGGTACGGCGGCTACAAGGGGAACTAGGCGACGACCTTCACGGGGTGTTCTACGGAGACTTCGCGGCGGGCGACTACGCGGTCGCGTATCTCCACGACGGGATTCGAGAACAGTTCGAAGTGCACGAACTGGTCGACCTCGCACGGTATCTCGCCACCGAACAGCAAACGACCCACGAGCCACGGGGAATCTCTCACCTGCTCGGTGACCTCGAAGTGACGGTCCGGGTGTTCGAACGCTCGACGCACGTCGTCGCTCGGGACACGGACGCCTCCTTCGGGATCTTCGTCGGGATCAGTGCGGATCCGACGACGCTCCCGCCGGTCGTCGAGGCGATCCGCGAACTCGAAGCCGAGACCTGACGAAACGGGTCTCGATCGGTGGTCCGGTGACTCGGCCTCGATCTTTAAGAAAAATCCGATCAGCGGTGCGGTTCAGTATCGACTCGTCCCGAGTCGACGCGTGAGAAGAGGTGGGTGTGCAAACGTCCTCGCGGACGTACCCAATCAGCCGATTTACGTTACTCGTCGCTCTCGGCGTCGTCGCCGGAGGCGAGCAGGTCGTGTTCCGTGAGGTAGCCCTCGATCTCGTCTTCGGAGAGTTCTTTGAACTGTTCGGATTCGACGTCGACGGTAGCCACGCCGAGACCTTCCGGCGTCAGGCCGTCTTCGTTGACCGATCCGAGCGCGCCGAGTGCCAGTCCGACACCGGCGTCCAGATCCATGTCCTCTCGGTAGTTCTCTTCCAAGTAGTCACGGATGTCGGCGCGGTCGGAGCCGATGGAGACGGCCTTCCACTCGTAGGGCGTCCCGGAGGGGTCCGTCTCGAACAGGCGCGGTTCGCCTTCCTCGATGCCGCCGACGAGGAGCGCGACGCCGAACGGACGTGCGCCGCCGACCTGCGTGTACTGCTGGATGTGGTCCGTGACGTCCTTGGTCAGCGTCTCGATGCCGATCGGTTCCTCGTAGCGCAGTCGGTTGACCTGCGACCGACGGCGGGCGAAGTCGATGAGTTGGCGGGCGTCTGCGACGTGTCCCGCGCTCGCGATGCCGACGTGCTCGTCGGCTTTGTGAATCTTCTCGACACTGGACGGCTCCATCAGCCGCGAGTGGCTTCGCTTGTCGGCGGCGAGGACGACACCGTCGGCCGTTCGGATGCCGATACTCGCGGTCCCTCGTTTGACTGCTTCGCGGGCGTACTCGACCTGGTACAGACGGCCGTCCGGGGAGAAGATGGTGATCCCCCGGTCGTACGCCTGCTGTTGGGCTTGTCCCTGCATAGTATCACTCGAAATCGAGGTCTGTCGCGCCGAGGTACCCCGACGGAAGGCGCACGTCGATGGCACCGTTCCGCACGAGGACGGGCCGGTCGGCACCCTCGAACGCGACGTTTCTCTCGTCGAAATCTCCGGCCGCGCGTCCTAAATACCTTTCCTCACACGCCCGTACCGTCCCCGAGACGCCTCGAACGCGGAGGCCGACCGACTCGCCGTCGACGCTGTCGATACAGGCTAACGCGGCGCGCGCTTCGTCGACGTGCCCGCGACGCGCTCGAACGACCGCCTCGCCGCGCCCGTTCGCGTGACGGAAGGTGAACACGGTCAGGTCGGCGTCGGCGCTCTCGGCGTCGCCGAGGAGGTTCTGGGTCGCGTACCAGAGTTCTCGCTGAAACGATCCGCGAGAGAGGTCGGCGTCGGGCCACGTCTCCAGTTCGACGCCGAGATAGCGCCACCGCGGACGGAGGTGTTTCGGGAGATGCTTCATTCGTCGGGGGTCACTCGGTCTCTTGGTCTACGGCTTCGTCGTCTCTGGCGCGCTCAGCTACGAGAACGCCGACCTGTTCGTGGACCATCTCGACGGCCGTCAGCGCGAATCCGGCGTCGGTCAGCGCGTCGGCGAGCATCCCGACCGTCGCCGGGTCGTCGACTTCGGGACCGTAGAACGGCTCGTCCGGGTTCGGTTCGCCGAAGAACATCACGTCGCCGAGGACGAACCGACGCGGTCCGAGGTCTGCGATCGCGTCGATGGCTTCGCGTTTCTCCTCGTCGCTCAGGTGATGCATCGCGAAGTTCGAGACGACGATGTCGACGGGGCCGTCGCACTGCGGGTCGCGGAATTCGCCGTACTCGAATTCGACGTTGTCGATTCCGGCGTCCGCGGCTTTCGACCGAGCCTGGTCCATCATCCCTTCGCTGATGTCTCGGCCGACGACGCGTTCGGCCTTCGGCGCGAGTGCGAGTGCGAGCGCACCCGTTCCCGTGCCGAGGTCGAGGATGACGTCGTCTGGGTTGGGGTCGGCGTACTCGACGACGAGGCTCACACACGCGCGATACTCGGGCGTGTCGTTGTCGTCGTACTCGGCGGCGATTTCGGAGAAGCGGGCGGCGTGTTCTTCAATCGTCTTCTTCATACTTGCCACGTTTGACTCCGGGGGCAATGAACGACTCGGACGCCAACTCGCGGTTCCGCACCGCGAGTCGCCTCCACTCGGCGAGTCCGTCTCGGATCTGTGCCGCCGAGAACCCGATCGTCTCGCCGATCGCGACGAGTTCGCGCGGCGATCGCAACTGGAGATGCGAGGAGGGGTTCGCGCTGACGACGTACGGCGCGTCGTAGTGTTCGACGAGTTTACGAAGCCGTCTGAGGTCGCGGATCGCCTGCACGCGATAGCCGCCGTTCGACCGCAGCACGGGACCGAGATCGAACTCGACGCGCACGCCGTGATCGCGCGCCGCCCGCGCCAGGACGTGATTGAAGTCGCCGTCGCCGGCCATCGGACGGGTCAACACGTCGATGCGGTCCTGTTCGACGGCGAAGCGGTTGAGCCCGTTCGATCCACCACGCAGGAGTAGGAGCGTCGCCTTCGGCCGGAAGTTACCGACGCTGCCGCTGGCGCCCTGTTGGTCGTCGGCGACGACTTCGACCGCGTCGACGACGTCGATCCCGGTCGCGTCCGCGATCCGCGCGCCGTCGTGGTCGACGACGTTCGACCGCGCCCTGACGACGATGCCGTCGAAGCCGTAGCGGGCGGCCGTCCGCGCGAATCGGGCCGCCGTGCTGTCTCCGCTCGGATGGACGTGGACGGCCTCGTACATGTACGTGAGAGGGAAGCGACACGGTTTGGTGATTTCGGTTCGCCTGAAACGTTCGAAACCGACCGACGACGAATCATTTATCAGAGGGAATGTTAGAGATACTGGTATGTCACAGTCCCCGAACGTTTTTCTCCTCATCTTTGACACGTTGCGCGCCGACGCGCTCTCGTGCTATTCGGAGTCTGCGGTGCCAACGCCGAACTTCGACCGAATCGCCGACCGCGGGACGCGGTTCGAGTACGCCTTCGCCGCCGGCCCGTGGACGCCGCCGTCCCACGGTGCCATCTTCTCCGGCCGATACCCCTCCGAGACGGGATTCAGCGGCGCATGGCCGTCGATGCCGGACGACGTGCCGCTGCTGGCCGAACGGTTCGGCGACGCGGGATACGAGACGTTCGGCGTCCCCGGTCCGTCGAAGATGGGATCGCCGGTCGGTCTCGACCGTGGCTTCGACCGCTACTTCGAAGTCTACGAGGACATCCCACCGCGAACCACGCTCGCGTATCTGAAGCGCGTCGTGAACGACCCCTACGTGCGACGCGACGCGGCCAGACTCGCGTTCCGCGGCAACGACTACTTCACCGAGATCAAATTCGAGAAACTCCGCGATACGATCGCCGAACTCCGAGAACCGTGGTTCACGATGGCGAACCTGACGACGGTCCACGCGCCGTACTGGGTGCCGAAACCGTACATGCGCCGCGAGACGCCGGAACTCCGCCGACCGCCGCTGGGCCTCCTCGAAGAGCTGTCTCCATCGACGGTCTCACTCGACCGCGACGACGTTCGACGCGACCGATTGCTCGCGGCCGCCGACGGGGCAGGCTCGACGCGAATCGCGATGCAACACTACGACACCGGCGACCATCTGAACCATGCAGAGCTTCGCATCCTCCGGGCGTGGTACCGCGCGTGCGTCCGATACCTCGACGACCGACTCGGTGCGTTTCTAGACTGGTTCGAGGCGTCGGGTATGGCCGACGACACGGTGCTCGTACTCACCTCCGATCACGGTGAGTTCTTCGGCGAACACGACGCGCTCTATCACGGTACGTTCCTCCACGACGAAGTCATGCACGTCCCGCTGATCCTCTCAGGACCAGGCGTTCCTCGGCGTGAACGCCGGAATGATCTCGTCTCGCTCGTCGACCTCTTCGATACGCTGTGCGATCTGACCGACGTCTCCGCCCCGGACGGAATCGCCGGACGGTCGATGTTCGGAGACGGCCGTCGCGACGCCGTATTCATGGAGGAGGCCTCCTCGACCAAGCCCGTCGAATCCGTCGGCCCGGTATCGACGCCGACGCGACGGGCGTTCGAGTGCGGCCGGAAGTCGATCCGGACGAAGGAGTACCGCTTCGAACGCCGGTCGGACGGGTCGGAGCACTTATACGACGCCTCGTCCGGCGAGCGGATTCCCGATCCCGACGACCGTACCGTCGCCCCGCTCCGGCGTCGACTCTCGGAACGACTGGGTGACGATTTCTACGCCGGCTCACACGCCGACGTAGAGTACAGCGTGGGCGTCGAGCGGAACCTCCGCCAACTCGGTTACATCGAGTGACCCGCGCTCGTCGCCCCCGTGCCGAGCGCCGCCAGTCGAGAAGGGAGAACCTTTAGTCGCGAGCGCCGTCGCCATGGGTATGCGAACCCTACTGGTGGGCCTCGACGCGGCGTGTTTTCCCGTACTGGAGCCGCTGTTCGAGGACGACGCGCTTCCGACCCTCCGTCGACTGTTCGACGAGGGGGCGAGCGGGCCGCTAGAATCGCAGTTGCCGCCGTGGACGGCGAGCGCGTGGCCATCGCTCTACACCGGTGTCAACCCCGGCAAGCACGGCGTGTACGACTTCCTCGCCTTCGACGGCTACGACTGGGACATCGTCAACGCGACCGACGTGAAGTCCCGGACGATGTGGGAGTACGCGGACGACGCGGGCCTGACGAGCGTCGTCGTCAACGCACCCGTCACGCACCCGCCCCGCGAGTTCGACGGGGCGCTGATCCCCGGCTACCTCGCCCCCGAGTCGCCGACGTGCCATCCCGCCGGCGTCCTCGACGACCTCGAAACCGAGATCGGCGACTACCGCGTCTACGCTCGGCGCGAGACCGACGAGACGCGCAACGACGAGGCGAAGTATCGGGACTA
This sequence comes from Haloferacaceae archaeon, assembly GCA_963715525.1. Classification (GTDB taxonomy): domain Archaea; phylum Halobacteriota; class Halobacteria; order Halobacteriales; family Haloferacaceae; genus MFD01721-c6. The sequence continues at coordinate 1,258,385 of OY970248.1, read as the reverse complement.
CCTCGAACTGACCCGCCTGCGCGGCGAGGCCTTTCGCTACCTCGCCGATCGGTTCGACCCCGACTTCGGCTTCGTCCAGTTCCAGAAGACCGACGCCGTCTTCCACGACTTCCCCGGCGAGTTGGAGAAGGTCCGGGGCGTCTACGAGCGCGTCGACGAACAGGTCGCCGCCATCGTCGACGAGTGCGACCCCGAGGTCGTCGTCGTCGCCAGCGATCACGGCATGGGCGAGTACGACGGCTACGAGTTCCGCGCGAACCAGTACCTCAGAGAGCGCGGTCACGTGACGACGGCGCAGGGCGGCGGTAACGTCCCGTCGTGGTTCCAGATCAAAGACGAGCAGTTGACCGACGACGGCGAGCGCGGCGACTCCGACGGTCGCCGACTCCTCGCCGAAGCGGCGGCGACGGCGGCCAAGTTCGGCCTCACCTACCAGCGCGGGAAGGCGATCCTCGACCGCGTCGGCCTCGCGGAGTTCGTCGGGCGTCACGTCCCCGTCTCGGCGGTCTTCGCGGCCAGCGAGTCCGTCGACTTCGCCGAGAGCGAGGCGTACCTCCGGTCGCCGTCTGAACTCGGTATCCGCCTCAACGTCGCCGGACGGGAACCCGAGGGCGCCGTCCCGGAGGCGGCGTACGAGTCCGTCCGCGACGCGCTGATCGGCGAACTCTCGGCGGCGACGACGCCCGACGGTGATCCGGTCTTCGAGCGTGTCCTCCCGCGGGAAGACGTCTTCGAGGGACCGTACGCCGACGAGGCGGTCGATATCGTCGCCGTCCCGATGGATTTCGAGAACTCCCTGTCGGCGCTCGTCGGCGACGAGTTCGCCGACCCCGAACCGTGGAACCACAAACTCCACGGCCTCGTCGCGGTTTCAGGCGACGACGTCGACCCCGACGCCGACATTTCCGCGGCGCATCTGTTCGACGTGGCTCCGACGGTGCTCTCGACGCTCGGCGTCGCCCCCGACGAGCGGATGGACGGCACGCCGCTCGCCTGCGTCGACGGTGTCGACGCCGAGACGTACCCCGAATTCGACCCGAGCGAACGCGCTTCGACCGCCGACGGCGACGTGGCCGCACGCCTCGCGGATCTCGGGTATCTGGAGTAGCGGCGAGCGCGAACCACCATCGGGTGTTTCAGAGTCACCGTGTCCACCACTCGGTAGCCTCGTAGACGAATCGTCGACGAAAAAACGAAGAGTCGTGTCGGTCGACTCGAACTTACAACTGCTTCAGCGCGGGCGTGTCCGCCGGTGCTCCCAGCAGTTCCTTCAGTTCGTCGTCGACGGCGCAGACGGTGATCGAACAGCCCATCATGTCGAGCGAGGTCATGTAGTCGCCGACCCACGCGTCCCACGTTTCGAGGCCGTTCTCCGCCATGAGTTCCTGCACGCGGCGGTTGACGACGTACAACTCCATCAGCGGCGTGCCGCCCATGCCGTTGACGATGGTGACGACTTCCTGTCCCTCGTCGAGGTCGAGGTCGTCGAGCACCTGCTCGGTGAGTCGGTCGGCGATGTCGTCGGCGTCCATGATCTCGGTCCGCTCGACGCCGGGTTCGCCGTGGATGCCGATGCCGAGTTCGATCTCGTCGTCGCCGAGGTCGAACGTCGGTTCGCCCTTCTCCGGGGTGACACAGGAGGTGAGCGCCGTGCCCATCGTACCGACGTTGTCGATGACCTTCTCGGCGACGCGCTTGACCTCACCTAACGCTGCCCCTTCGGCGGCTTTCGCCCCCGCAGCCTTGTGGACGAGGATCGTTCCGGCGACGCCGCGTCGACCGGACGTGTAGAGGGAGTCCTCGACGGCGACGTCGTCGTTGACGACGACCTGCTCGACCTCGACGTCGTCCATCGCGGCCATCTCGCCGGCCGTCTCGAAGTTCATGACGTCGCCCTCGTAGTTCTTGACGACGCAGAGGACGCCCTCGCCAGCGTCGCAGGCCTGGATCATCTCGTTCAGTTGGTCGGCTGTCGGCGAGGTGAACACCGCACCCGCCGCGGCGCCGTCGAGCATGCCGTCGCCGATGTAGCCCGCGTGGGTCGGTTCGTGACCGCTCCCGCCGCCGGAGACGAGGCCGACCTTTCCATCGACCGGCGCGTCGCTCCGGACGAGGACCTCAGTTCCGTCGAGACGACGAAGTCGGTCGGGGTGGGCCGCGACCATCCCGTCTACCATCTCGTCGACGACGTCTTCCGGATCGTTGATGAGTTTCTTCATAGTCCGAGTGAGGATGGGTGTAGCGAGGCAAAAGCGTTTGTCGTGGCTGCATCATGTGAAGCCTCAGATTAAGTATGTTTTCACGATCCTTCTTTTCAAATGTCACTTTCCGCAAGCGGCGAGCCACACTGACTTCGCGCGGTTTAACTTCGCGGCGGCGAACCCTCGCCCATGGCTCCGCCCCTCGTCCTCGACATCGACGGGACGATCACGACGCCGCTCGGAACGATCGACTCTCGTGTACACGACGTGCTCCCGGACTGGGACGCGCCGGTCGTCCTTGCCACCGGGAAAGCGTTCCCCTTCCCGGTTGCACTCTGCCAGTTCGTCGGGATTCCCGAGCGGATCGTCGCCGAAAACGGCGGCATCGTACTGGCTGACGAGCAGGTATCGGTCACGGGCGACCGCGATCGTGCCCGGAGCGTAATCGAGGAGTTCGAGGCCCGCGGCGGCGACGTCGGCTGGGGTGCCGCCGACACGACGAACCGCTGGCGCGAGACGGAAGTCGCCGTCAGCATGACCGCCGACGAGACGCTCCTCCGAGAAGTCGCCGCCGAGTACGAGATGGAAGTGTACGACACCGGGTACGCCTACCACGTCAAGACGCCCGGCGTGACGAAAGGCGAAGGGATCACCGAAGTCGCAGAGATCCTCGGCATCGATCTCTCGGAGTTCGTCGCCGTCGGCGACAGCGAGAACGACGCCCCCACGTTCGAAGTCGTCGGCGAGTCCTACGCCGTCGGTAACGCCGACGATGTCGCCCGTGCCGCCGCCGACCACGTCTTAGACGACACGTTCATGGACGGCACGCTGACGGTGTTGAACTCGCTCGAATAGGGGGAGAACTGCTCAGCGCGGCGACGGCGGGTCGACCACACCGTCGCGCCACTCGCCGAACGCCGGGAGAACGCTCGTTTCGTCGAATCGCTCGATACACGGCACCTCGTAGGGATGGAGGTCGTACACTCTCGATTCGAGTTCGTCGTATCCGTCCTCGGTCGTCTTCGCCAAGAGGATCACTTCCCGTTCTTCCTGGATTTCACCCTCCCAGCGATAGACAGACTCGCAACCGTAGATGTTGATGCAGGCGGCGAGTCGGTCTTCGACGAGCGTTCGGGCGATGTCGCGTGCGGCGTCTCGCGGCGCGACGATGTAGGCGGTGGCCATGCTACGCGTCGGGGTCCTCGAACGGCAGGAATCGACCGTTGATGTCCCACTCGTGGATACAGTGGAGGCTTCCGGGGCGCTGCTGGTCGCTGTCGGTGTCGACGCGCCAGTTCCCGTCGATCCACTCTTCGTGTCGCCCGCATCGTTCGCAGTTGCGTTCGCTGGGCTTCCGTAATCGGACGTCGCTCATGTCCGCTATGGAGTCGGCCACCGAGTTAACGTTGACTCCAACGGCGAGGAATGGCTCGGTCCTCGCCGTCGGCTTCCGATTTGGTCGCTCATCATCGACGGTCGCTCCATCGACCCCATCGACAGTCGCTCGTGACGACCGGCGTCAACTGTCACGCCCGTCAGTCGTCGTCTCCCACCGCCGAAAGCGACGCGACGAGCACGAGTTCCGACCGCGCTTCGCCGTCGAACGTCTCCGTGCGCCGGTCGACTATCTCGAAGCCTCGGGTCCGATAGAAGGCACGACCGACCTCGTTTTCCTCGAAGACGACCGCGCAGAGTCCGTCGTGACCCGCGTTTCGGAGTTCGCCCGCGACTCGCGCGAGCAACGCACTCCCGACGCCCGTTCCCCACTGGGACTCACGAGCGTAGATCCGGCGAGTTCGGGCGTACCGGACACCGCAGTCCCGTCGATGTCCGCGGTGGCGTGGACGAACGCGACGATCCGACCGCTTTCGGTTGCGACGTGGCAGTGCCCGCGCATCACCTGCTCTCGGAGGCCTTGCGGATCGTACCACGCGTCGACGGTCGCGTCGATCGTCTCGGCCGAGAGGAAATCGCCGTAGGCGGCGTGCCACGATTCGCGAGCGACGGCGGCGATGCCGTCGGCGTCGGCCGGAGTCGCCGGGCGGAGGTCCACACTACGTGTCCGATCGTCGTCATGAAAGCCGTGTCGATGCGAAGGCCACGACCGAGATGCGACGGGAGGGGAACCGACCGACCTGCTCTCGCCCCGCTTAAGTCTCCACAGATCGAACGCGTGCCATGGGCTTTCACACGTTCGACGTGGATCGAGCCGCGAATCTAGAGGACGAGAGTCGCTACCGATACTGCTCGCGCGAAGAGCTGCTGGCGTTCGTCGCCCCCTACGACGGGATGGTCGCTGCCGACCTCGGGAGCGGTACGGGCTTCTACACCGACGACGTGGCCCCCTACGTCGACAAACTCTACGCGGTCGACGTACAGTCGGAGATGCACGACCTGTACCGCGAGAAGGAACTCCCGGAGACCGTCGAGACCGTCACCGCCGACGTGTCCGACCTCCCACTCGAGGACCGGTCGCTCGACGCCGCGTTCTCGACGTTCACCTTCCACGAGTTCGCGAGCGAAGAGAACCTCGGGGAACTCGCACGCGTGCTCCGCTCCGGCGGTCGGCTCGCGGTCGTCGACTGGTCTGCCGAGGGAGAGGGTCACGACGGCCCGCCGGTCGACGAGCGCTACGGCCCCGGTGACGCCGTCTCCATGCTCGGCGACGCCGGATTCGTGGCCGAGCGCGTCGAATCCCGACGAGAGACGTTCGCCTGCGTCGCACGGCGACGCTGATCGTCGAATCGGGTGTCAAAACCGTGCGAGCGAGCTGAAAATAGAGTGTTTAATTGCCTACTAGGCACTGGTGTCTCTGCATACAATATCAGGGTAAGCCTTATTCACACAGTTGTGTGAAGGGCCACCATGCCAGGAAATAGCACGGCACTCGACCCGTACCGACCGACACGCGGGTACTACGAATGTCTCGTCTGCGGCGATCGGGCGACGAGCGTCGATTCCGTAAGCGAGTGTGAGCGATGCGGCGGTGAGGTTCGAAACATCGCCGTTGCACGCGAGTAGTCGCCCGCCCGCTCTCGCCCCCGGTCGAATAGTCAGTCGATCACCAGAACAGTCGATCTATCCACCGCGAGCAGATCGCCGCCCGCCGACGTTCGGCGGGCGGTCTATACCGCTTCGCTGTCGTCGACTTCTTCGTCGTATTCGATGTCCGCCGCGTAGCGGTCGATGAGGTAGACGAGCGCCGCACCGACGACGGCGAGGCCGAGGAAGATGGCGACCGCACTCGCGGTCCATCCACCGGAGATGCCGTCGCCAGCTTTTACGATCGGTGCGCGGAGTGCACCGACGATGAGTGCGACGAGGAACGCCATCGTGGCCTCGCGGTAGTGCTTCAGCGCCCAGTCGACGACGTGCGAGATCGTGAACAGGCCGACGAGCGCACCGGCGATGAACGTGACGACCGGGACACCCGTTCGCACGAGGGCGTCGGTACCGTTGCCGACGACGACGCCGAGGACGGCGTCTTTGAACTTCGAGAGCGCGGTCGACATGTAGACGTACTGCCCGAGGATCAAGAGGAGCAGCGACCCCGAGATCCCGGGAAGGATCATCGCGCTCACGGCGATCGCACCCGCGACGAAGACGACGAGGAGGTTGCCGGTCGGGAGCATCCCGCTCGCCTGCCCCGAGAGGACGAACGCGAGCAGGAAGCCGAGTACCGCGGCGACCTTCCGGTTCGTCGTTTCGAGCGAGACGTGTCCGACGAGGACGAGCGCCGACGCCGCGATGAGGCCGAAGAAGAACCCGAACGTCGGCACCGGATAGACCGAGACGGCCCGCTCTACGAGACTCGTGATCGCGACGACCGCGCTGGCGATGCCGAGACCGAGCACGACGAGGAAGAACAGGTCCATCTCGGACAGCGTCGTGACTATCGTGCCCCATCGACCGGGGCGGAGTCCACGCAGCAATCGACGGACGTTGTCTCCGTCGATGGCCGTGATGGCACCGATGAGCCGTTCATAGATGCCCGTGATGAGGGCGACGGTCCCGCCCGAGACGCCGGGGACGGCGTCGGCAGAGCCCATACAGAAGCCCTTCACGAACACGATCACCCACGAGCGGAGATCGGTACTCATTGGCGACTGACCGCAGCCACGGCGGTCGAGGCGACGTCAGCCATTATCAAAGTCGGTGCCGCGACGTCGCTCTTGTTCTTCGTACTCGTGTTGCCAGCGGTACTCGCGTTCGTCGACGGTGTCGCGTTTGCACCAGTCATGTTCGTTCCGTTGCCGCCGCTCGCGTTCGTTCCGTTACCGCCGCTCGCGTTCGTTCCGTTGACGCCAGTTGCGTTCGACGCGTTCGTCGAATTGTTTCCGAGGTTGAGCACGGTCTTGTTCTGGAGCGTGACGCTGATCGGCTTCTTCGTCGCGCCGACGACGTTTCCTTCGGGCACGTCGGTCGTCGCCTGGTCGGCGACGACCTTGTTACCGGCCTGTCGCGCTCCGCTCGTGATGACGTACTTACCCGTCGAGCGGACGCTGACGTTCGTGTGGCCGTTCTGCGGGCCGAAGTTGTCGTAGCCGGTCGTCGAGTACGGCACGACGAACTCGAAGTTCCCGTTCGCGTCGGCGGTCGTCCGCTGGTGGTACGAGAACGTCTGGTTCGTCGACGGGGCCTTCATCTGGACCCGCGCGGTGACGGTCGCGTTCGGTTTCGCGCCGCTACCCTTGATCGTCGCGCCGGGGACGCGCTCGAACGTCTTGACCCACGACTGCTGTCCGGTGGTCAGTTGGATCGTCTTGTTGCTCTCTTTGACGACGCGGTAGTGTTTGAGCGCCGGGACGCGCTTTTCGGGGTATCCCTTGTAGCCGCCGATCTGAGAGCTACTGTCGTTCTTGACGTACTTCTTGGCCGCGGCCATCGTCTTGAACGTCTTGATCGGTTGCTTGCTGAAGACCGGAATCGAGTACGTCTGTCCACCGGACGGGACGTTCTTGTACTGATAGTCGACCACGATCGGTTGTGGTTCCTTCGCGCTCCCGTTGTAGAGGTACAGTCGCGTCATCAGGCTGTCGTAGTAGCGCTGATGGCGCAGGTAGTACTGTACGCCGACGCCGCTCTGCTGACTCGCGCGATAGATCGGTGAGTAGAAGTCGCTCTGACTCACTTTCGAGGAGTCATAGAAGACGACGGGCGCGCTGAACTTACTCGACGGCGACGCCATCTGCCAGTCGACCATGACGTACCGGGTCTGATTACCCTCGGGGCTGTCGTAGCTCTGGAGGACGTGCCGCGCCTGCGACTCGTTGGTCGAGAGCAGGAAGTCCGCGGCCTTCACCGCACCCTGCTGGAACGGGTTCGCGTTGGGGATGCGGTGACCTTCGACGGTGATCCAGTGGCCGTAGTCCCACCACGACATGACGCCGTACGCGCCCTTCGGGTACGAGAAGTCCTTCTGTCGCTTGTACGTTCCGTAGTACTGTAGATCCTGCGTGTTGTTCGCGTTGCCGTAGTTGCCCTCCTGGGGCGTGTTGTTCTGCATCCAGTGGAGCGTCCCTTCCCAGTTCGTGACCGGCCCGGGACCGGAACCGCTCGCGGTTCCGATCGCGGTCGCGCTCTGACCGCTTCCGACCGACACCGGAACGACGAGCGCGGGTGTGACGACGAGCAGGATGACGGCCGCGACGACGAGTATCTGATACCCTTCGATTCGGTCGATGAGTTTCGCGGCCGAGCCAGTGAGATCGAGCGACCGAAGCACCTCACCGAGGAGGTACGCGTTCATCACCGCGACTGCGAGCGCGAGGTAGTAGTTGAAACGAACCTGCGTGAACGCCGCGGCGGCGATGAACGCCGCCCACGATAGCACGAACAGTTCGGCAGCGGAGTACCGGGCCATGAGCGTCGCACCGACGATGAGCGCCGTGACGATCGCCAGTCCGAGCAGTTGGGCGTCGACGTGGAACGTCTTCTCGATGCCGGCGAGCACGCTCGGCACGAGGAACATGATCAGGACGATGGCCAGCCCGATGCCGACGTAGCTGTACTCGCGCGTCTTGCCGTCGCGAACGAGCGGTTTGATCGTCAGCCAGACCGCGGCGGCGACGGCGGTGAAGAACGTCAGCCCGTACTGATTGAGGATGACGCCGGTTGCACCGATCCCCCGCGTGCGATTCGGCGAGAGGAACGGCTGCGCTTCGGCGATCGTGCGCGTCGCAGCATTCGCGCTGAACCCGACGATACGCAGCAGATTGTTAACGAACAGATGGAAGACGTGCGGAAGCACGACGGAGAGCACACCGGCGACGACGGCGATGAGTCCGAACACGGCCACGGCGTAGAGTCGCTGGTCCGCATCGCGCCGTTCGAAGTAGCGAGCGAGCCAGCCGAGGAAGACCGCGCCGACCGCGACGGCGAGCGCGAGCGCGGGTTGGAGGATCGAAAACTTCGTCGGGGAGGGATCGAGCGTCTTGAGGGGGATGAGCATCATGACCGCGGTAGCGACCATCGCCACCGCACCGGCGAACGCGACGGGTTCCGGCGTTCCACCGTTGACGACGTCGCTCGTGATCTTCACCACGAGGAAGATGCCGACGATGGAGACCAGCAGGACGCCCGGCGGCCAGACCCACATGTAGAGTGCGGTCGCGACGCCCGCGAACACGGCCCAGAGCATCGGCCGACGGAGCGCGTCCCAGTCGCGGTCTTCGACGAGTTCCCAGATCGGCATGTCGCGTTCGGCCACGACGAAGGCCGTCATCAGCGCGAACACCGCCGTACACTGGAAGAACGGTTCGACCCCGTTGTGGTCAGCGACGCCGACGAGAGTCCGCTGGAGGAACGTTCCCGGCAGCAGCATCAACACGACCGCGCCGAAGAGGCCGCCGAGACGGCCAGCGAGGCGCTTCCCGACGAGATAGACGGGAATCGCTGCCAGCGCGCCGAAGACGGCGGGCGCGACGAGAAGAGTTTCCGAGACGAGTTCGTGACCCGGATGGCCCAACCCGAGGATGAGGGCAATCGTCGCGACGATCTGATCGTACAGCGTCCCGAACTGGCCGGTACTGGTTCCGAACGGGAAGTACGTCCACGGGTCGAACGGCATCGTACCCGGCCAGTGACGGACGGTGTACTGTACCTCTCGGAGGTGATACCACGGGTCGTTCCCGGAGAACAGTACGTGACCCTTTCGGATGAATCGGTGGTACGGGATAAGCCGAATCCAGAGCATCACCACCATTATCAAGGCGAGGGCGGGGATGTGATACCACGTTTCGAGGTGATCGAGGAGGGACTCGTTAGCCTCCTCGTCACTCTCTCTCCGTAAACTCATTGGAGTGAAGCACTGGAAAAACGCGCATAAACTTTGTGATACAGTCGCTTCGCTAACTGTCGGAATACTCGTCTCGCAGGTCCTGAAATACCCAGAGAACGTCGCTCCGGACCCGTTCGTTGACGAGCACGAGAACGCCGAAGTAAGTCACGCCGCCGGTCGCCAACGCGACGGCGAGACGCAGGAACCCGGCGGCACCACCGATGAGCGTCGTCACCGCTGCGACGGCGGCGACCATGACGACCGTCGAGAGGGCCTGTGCGGCGACGTCCGCGATCGACTCGCGCGGGAGCGGGTATTCGAGCACCCACCAGAGCAACAGACAGCTCGCGCCGAAACTCACCGTCGTCGTCAGCGCGAGACCGATCGCTCCGAAGGCGGTTATCAGGGGGTAGAACAGCACGGCGTAGACGACGAGGAGGGTACCCGAACTGAGCGCGGCGATCCGGGGGCGATTCGTCCCCAGAAAGTACGATTCGAGCGTCCCGCGATAGCCGTTGAACAGGTTCGCGATGCCGAGGAGGAACACGAGCGCGTTTCCGAGGCCGACGACGCCGAGGAGCGGAATCGTGACCGCACCCGGCGCTTTGCCGAAGATCGTCGACAGGAGGGCGTTCCCGACCACCGCACCGCCGCCGATGACCGGGAGCGCGAACAGCCCCGCGTACGAGACGTTCTTGCCGAGCAGTTGGCGGACGCGCGTCGCACGCTCGGACGCGGTCAGTCTGGAGAACTCGGGGAACGACACCTGCGACAGCGCGGCCGAGAACAGCATCGCCGCCTCCGCAGTGGTGAACGCCACCTTGTAGATGCCGGACGCACCGACGCCGACGAACTGGCTCAGGAGGATGTAGTCAGCGTGTTTGAACAGCTGCGAGGCCACCGACTGGACGTAGGTGAACTTAGAGAAGCTCACGAACTCGGCGAACAACGCCCGCGACGGACGGGCGGGGATCACGCGAGCGTAGGCGTAGCCGACGAAGAAGGTCAGAAACTGACCGGCGATGACACCCCAGATCAGCCCGAAGATACCCCAGCCGCCGAAGCCGACCAGCACCACCTGAATGACGACGATGGGAACGTACCGACTGTTCTCGATGAATCCCGCGAGGGCGACTTTCCCTTCGCCTTGGAGATAGGCGCTCGTGAGGTGAAAGAGGCTGTAGGACAGCACGCCGAGGGGAACGAGCATCGCCGCCTGCACGGAGAGGACGCTGTTGATGTACGGTCGGGCGGCGAAGTAGCCGACGCTGGCGACGACGAACCCGACGGCGATGACGACGAAGCCGCTGGTGAAGTGACGGGCCTGATTTTCCCCCTCGCTGACGAGTTTGATCACCGTGTTGAACAGCCCGAAGGTGACGAGCGTCGCCGTCACCATCTGGAACCCGAGAAACGTGGAGTAGGCACCGATCCCGTTCCACCCGAGCGCACGCGTGAAGTACGTGGTCCCGAGGAACCCGACGAACGTCCCGAGCGTGTTGACGACGAACCGCTTCGAGACCTCGGCTCCGACCTTCATCTCATTCGAGGTATCCGAGTTCGCGCAGGCGACCCTTGACTTCGTCCTCGCGCTCCTCGTCGCCGGTGACGCCGCCGCCGGTGACGGCGTCACCGCCCACGAAGTCGTACGTCTCGGGTTCGCGCGTCGCGGCGTCGACGCCATCGGCGAAGACGGGGAGTACATCGCCGTCTGCGGCCGCCGGGATCGAAAGTCCCATCGCGTGCAGCACCGTCGGGGCGACGTCTGTGATCTCGGCGTCTTCGACGGTGCCGGTGCGGAACGACGGTCCGCGGGCGAAGAAGATCCCGTCGCGAGCGTGGCCGCTCGTGTCGACGTCGAACAGCGTCGTGTCGACGTCGAACCGCGAGGAGGCGTGGACTTCCGGCGTCTCGATGATCATCGCGAGGTCGGGCGTGTGCGGCCCGCCGCGTTCGATGCGCTCGAAGCGAACGTCGATGTCGGCGTCCGTCGCCGCCTCCCGAAGCGCGGTCTTCGCCGCTTCGCAGATGCGGTCGATTTGTCGGTCGCCCTCGGCGAGCGCGTACACCATCGCCGTCTTCTGGCCTACGTCTGCGAGCGCCCGCGTGTTCGCCCAGTCGACCCGGCCGAGGCTGATGGCGTTGTCGAGGCCGAGGGCGCTCCCGTCGGGAATCTCGGTCAGCGCGCTCTCGGGGATCAACTGACGAGCGTACGTCAGCAGTCCGGTTCTGGTCAGCACTTCGCGGGCCAAGAGACGGGCTTTCCCGAGCGCCGCCTTCGTGCTGTCGCCCCCGCTCTCGGTGAGGACCGCGAGGTCAGCGTCACGGAGGACGCGGTTGGCCGAGAACTTCGCACGTACCTTCTCGAAGCCGTGGTCGCTCATCACGACGAGGTCCTCGTCGGCGTGGGCATCGAGGAACTCTCGGAGTCGCTCGTCGACGCGCTTGTAGACCTCGAAGATCGGGTTCTCGGTCGACGCGGGCGGCACGCTGTCCGGTCCCCAGTAGTGGTGGGCGACGCGGTCCGTGGCCCGGACGAGGCCGACCGCGAGGTCGGGGTCTTCGTTCTCGACGAAGTGTTCGAAGCCCTCGAACCGTTTGTCGACGAGGTCGAGGCTGAGGTCGACGTAGGCGCGACTGCCCGGCCGTTCGTCGTTGCGGAGTTTGTAGCCGTCGACGAGGTCGACGAGTTCGTCCCAGCGGTCCTCGGGGTACGAATAGGACTCCTTGTACTCGGGCGCGGCGGCGATGATGGTGCCGTCGATGGCCTGCCACGGATACGAACCGGGGATGTTGAAGACCACGGAACGGCCGCCCTGGTCGTCGACGACGTCCCACATCTTTCCGGGGACGAACTCGTCGTGACTCAGGTCGAGTTCCCGCGTCTCGCGGTTGAAGTGAGTGAACCCGTACATGTCGAACCGTTCGGGTCGCTGCCCGGTGGCGAACGCGGGCCAGGCGGGAACGGTAATCTCGGGGACGGTACTTTCCAAGGGACCGGAGACGCTCTCGTCGAGTAATCGCGAGAAAGTCGGGAGGTCTCCGGCCTCGGCCCAGGGGCGGATGAGCGAGAACGTCGCCCCGTCGAGGCCCAAGACGATCATACTGAGAGCCATGCCGGTCTGCATCAAAAGGGTTCGGTTAGTACCCCGCGGGCGACAGTACCGGGAGAGACCAGAAGTCCGGGGGAAGATACCAGAAGAAAGCCACGGGGGCGCCACGGCGGGAAAAAGCTCCACGGTCGGACGACCGTAGAGCGGATGGGACGCGTCGGGAAGATCGTCGAACTCGACTACTGTTTGTTCGCGCTCGTCTGGAGGAGGTTCAGCGCACTCGTGAACACCTGCGCGTTTCCGGAGAGCTTGTACGTCCCGTTCTGATCGAGCGAACTCTTCGAGAACAGGAACGTGACGATCCCGGAGTTTTGCGAGTTCCCTTGGACCCGGTAGTCGATGACGTACCCGTTGTAATCGTCCGGTGTCGAGATCTCTGGGACTGTGTTACCGTTCGGGCGCTGCAGGAGCTGGACGGTCGTCGTCGCCGTGAGCGGTTGGCGAACCTTGAACTCCACGTTCGGGTAGTACTGGTAGGTGAACACCAGCACGTCCGGGTCGCCGCTCTGTGCTGCGACGGACCCGGTCGTGGCCGCACTGCCGATCGCGAGCGCACCGGCCGCAACGGCACTCTTCTTCATGAAATCCCGACGAGACGACCCGTCGTTCTCTTCGTCATACGTTTCGTCGCGGCTATACTCTTCCGAGGGTGTTTCTTCGGTCATTGTTCGAGGGCTCCGTGTGAAAACACGGATACCGCTGTCATGGGCAGAGATTGGCATAAACCGATGATATCGTTTCAGAAACACGAGGACGTTAATCACGTGACTGAACGGTTGAAACGGCCCAATAGGTACTTGAAACGGTTCGCCGGGCGCTCGAAATCGCTCGATGGGCGCTTGAAACGATCGGACTGACGATCCTCGTTCCCGGGAGGTCGCGTCAAATCGACCGTTACTCGGGACCGTTCAGGATCGGTACCACAGGATTTACGCGTCGTTAGCACGGCGTGAGGGATCGCAAGTAAGTCACAGTTATCTTGAATTTAGGGGCTGGACAGCCCGCATCACGTCATAAACGCTTTGCCCTACGTCCACGGAGAGTAGAGCATGGTCGACGCAGACACGGAACGCGACGCCGTGCTGACAGCTATCGAGAACATCGCAGATCGAATGGCCGAGGAGAAAGCGTACCTGACGGACCTCGACTCGGCGATCGGCGACGCAGACCACGGTGCGAACATGGATCGGGGCTTCCAGGCCGTCCGCGAGAAGACGGCCGACTCGGAGGCCGACGTCGCCGACCTCGTCAAGACGGTCGGGACGACGCTCATCTCCGAGGTCGGTGGCGCATCCGGACCGCTCTACGGTGGGTCGATCATGTTCTCCAGTCAAGAGTTGGAGGGCGGACTCACCGAGGAGACGACCGTCTCCTTCGCCGAGACGTACCTCGAAAAAGTACAGGACCGCGGGAAAGCAGACGTCGGCGCGAAGACGATGGTCGACGCGCTGACGCCCGCCGTCCACACGTACAAGAAAGCCATCGAGCAGGACGACCTCCCGCCGCTGACGGCGCTGGCGAAGGCCGTCGACGCCGCAGAACGCGGCGTCCGTTTCACGACGGCGATCAGAGCGACGAAAGGCCGTGCCTCGTACCTCGGGTGGCGCTCGGTCGGCCACCAGGACCCCGGTGCGACCAGTACGCTGTTCATCCTCGAAGAACTCCTGCGGACGGCCGAAGGATACCTCGACGGCGACGTCGACGTCACCGCCGAGTCGCACGAGGAACCCGAGGAAGTGCCGGACGCGGTCGAGGAGGGTGACGACTGATGGTCGGACTCGTCGTCGTCTCCCACAGCGCGAAGGCCGCCGAAGGCATCTGCGAGGTCGCCGCCGAGATGGGCGGTGCGAACGCTCGAATCATCCCGGCGGGCGGTGCCCCCGACGGCGGCGTCGGGACGAGCGCCGATCTGATCTGCGAGAAGATCGTCGAGGCCGCGGACGACGACGGCGACGGCGACGCGGTCGTCCTCGTCGATCTCGGGAGCGCGGTGATGAACACGGAACTCGCCGTCGAGATGGTCGGCGACGACGTCGACGGCGAGGTCCGAATCGCCGACGCGCCGATCCTCGAAGGAACGCTGAACGCCGCCGTACAGGCCGCGAGTTCGAAGGCGACGGTCGACTCCGTCGTCGACTCGGCCGAAGAGGCGTGGGACTACAGAAAACTAGATTAGAGCCCACGGAAGCTCGATTCGATTCCGCCGCTCGCCCCGCTACGTCCCTCTTCGTTCGGAGACGTCTCCCCGCAGAGGCACCCGAAGTTTCGCTAAAATTCCGCTAAGATCGCCGTCGCGAGTTCCGTCTTCGATTACGCGCCGTCGCCTTCTTCCGGCGTCGACAGTACTCCTTCGAGCGCGTCGAGCGCAGCTTCGGCGTCGTCGCCCTCGGCGGTGAGCACCACGTCGTCGCCGTGACCAGCACCCAGGCCCGTCACGGCGAGCATGCTGGCCGCGTTCACGGGGTCGCTTCCGCCGTCGGCGGGGGCGATGGTGATCTCGGCGTCGTATTCGTTTGCGGTTTCGACGAACTTCGCCGCCGGGCGGGCGTGCAGCCCCGCTTCCGGGACGATTGTGACGGTTCGCTCCATGGACGAGAATAATCGACCGCGCAGTTAGGAGTTTCTTCTCGACGTTTCAGTCCCGAATTCGCTGACAAGACCGATTCGACGCGGGTCGGCTAGCGTGACTCGCAGTCACTGAGGCGTCTAAACACGTACGTCGGGAACCGCGGTTCGAGACGGCTCGGCGGGCGACCCTGCCCGGCGGCGTCGGTGACCGTCACCCGACGGGTGATTCCGGCCTCGGAGAGTTCGTACAGAATCCGTTTGACGGTCGTCTCCGAGAGGTCGACGCGCCCGGAGTCGGCGACCGCTTCCGCGGCGGCGCTGACCGAACGGCGTCGATCGTCGTCCAGATCTAGCAACGAGAGCAGCACTCGCTGGCGGTTCTCGGGGAGCGCGAGGACGCGCCCGAGTGAGGCACACGGTCGGGGGACGTCGTCGATCGCGTGTTCCAGATCCGCGGGCGAGACGCGGTCCTCACCGTCGTGCATCGCGCGGTCGGCCGCACCGAAGACGGCGGCGAGTGCGTCGTGTGCGTCGCCGTCGGCCCACTCGACGAGCGTCCGGATCTGCTCGTGTGAAAGCGCGTGGTGAGTGAGGCCGTCCGAAACCCGCGTCGTGAGGATATCCGTCAGCGCGTGTCGTCGATAGGCGGTGAATTCGATGCCGGCCGCCGGTGCGTCGCCGAGTCGGTCCGGGGAGACCCGACCCACGGCCAGCCACGACAGCGACTCGTAGGGTTCAAACAGGTCCGCGACGGCCGACGGAGGGTACGTCTCGGGTTCGGCGACGTGGTCGACGGCGACGACGACCCGCGAGCCGTGGTTCAGGTAGTCGTGTAGCTTCGATCGGAGTTGCCCGGTTCCGACGCCCTGCTCGGGGATCGGCTCGTCGACGAGTCCGTCGACGACGGCGTGGTAGAGTCCGAAGTCGCTCTTCGCGACGTGGGCGTCGACGTATACGAACTCGACGACCGACGGGCGTTCGGCGCGCGTGGTCGTCAAAATCGGCGAGCGCGAACGGAGTGTGAACGCAGAGAGGTGGTCGAACAACGCCGAGACGACCGCCGACTTCCCCGCCCCTTTCGGTCCCCAGACGTACGCGTTCTCCGGGAGTGCGCCGTCGAACGTGGGGTCGAGGTGATCGAGCAGCCGTTCCAGCATCGGGCCGCGGCCTGTCGGCTCGTCCGGGTGCGCGACGGGACTTACGGCGTCGTAGTCGCGGATCAGCTTCGGTTCGTTTTCGGTGCGCTGTCGTCGCGCAATTCGCTCTCTGAGATTCATCCGTGTCTCGGTCGCACGGGTGGTGTACGGTCCACCCATCGGTCCACCCACATGGTTGAACAGGGGGACTGTAGTTGGTTCGCATTCGATCGGCTTCCGGATCGAGCGTGCGGACGGACAGACGCGACGGACCAGTCGGGACGGAGAGCCCGGTGAGCGGTCGGCGACGCCGCGGATCACACCGTCCGAGTAGCGATCGGGATGCCACCGGGAATCGCTCGCGCGTTTCAGTCCGCACGCGTTCGGAGTTGTTTGACTCGGTGCTGTGCTCGCGTATAGCCGACGGCGAACAGCAGGACGCCGAGGACCGACACGAAGCCGCCGTATCGACCCCACGTAGCGAGCGCGGCGACTCGCGGTGCCGCGAAGACGACGATCGACCCGACGAGGCCGAACAGCACGCCGCCGACCGTGAGCGGATCGCCGAACACCAGTCGGAGGTACTCGCCGACCGTCAGTGACTCGCCAGCCGTCTGCGCGTCGGTCGTCATCTCAGTCGGCGCCCTCCCCTCCGACTTCGGCGTCGTGGACGCGCGCCTCGTCGGGCGGGTTTTCGAGCGCTTTCAACCGGATTCGGGTACCGTAGTCGTACGCGAGGCCGCCCGCGAGTCCGCCGACGATGGGTGCCACGATCGGAACCCACCAGCCGTTG
Source organism: Haloferacaceae archaeon (assembly GCA_963715525.1). Taxonomy (GTDB): domain Archaea; phylum Halobacteriota; class Halobacteria; order Halobacteriales; family Haloferacaceae; genus MFD01721-c6. The sequence goes on along the minus strand of OY970248.1, from coordinate 1,241,295 downwards.
CGTGGACCGGGGAACGCGACCGAACCCCAACCGAACAGGTAGCCCGCAACGCGCGGGCCGAAGTCGCGGGCCGGGTTGAGCGTCGCCATGTCGATCGGCGCTTCGTACATGACGAGCGCCGCGACGAGCAGTCCGATGAGCGCCGCCGCAACCGCGGGCGTCTCGCGGGTTCCCATCGGGTTCCAGTCGTCGGTGAGCGCGAAGATCACGGCCACGAGGATCGCGGTGACCATCGCTTGACTCAGGAACGCCTGCGGGAGCGAGACGAGGTTCGCCGCCTGATTCAGACTCTGGATCTTGGTGCCGACGCCCGCGAACGCGGGGTTCGGGAAGAACGTCCAGAGCGTCATTCCCGTGAGTGCGCTGTTGGGTGCGCCGCGCGTGATGTTGTTCTGCTGGGCGAAACTCGAGTAGTAGCCCGACCAGATGAGGATCAGCCAGACTGCGCCGAGGAATGCGCCCACGACTTGCGCAGCGATGTAGCCGGGTACACGTCGCCACGGGAAGTCCCGGAACGCCGCGTTGGCGATCGTCACCGCAGGGTTGATGTGGCCCTCCGAGACGCCGCCGACCCAGTAGACTGCAAACATCACCGCGAATCCCCACAGAATGGAGACGCCGAAGAGGCCGAATCCACCCGTGAGGATGTTGACGACGATCGCTCCGTCGCCGAGGAGGATCAGGATGAACGTCCCGATCAGTTCGTTGAGATAGCGGTACCCCCAGTTAGGTTGTGCTTCTGCCATGGTTTTTGCGTGTCGTGTGGTTGGGTAGTGTGGTGTCGGCCGTACGGACTGGCGTCGTCGCGTCTTCAGCGATCGACGCGTCCGGTCGCGTGATCGCTCGGCCCGATCACGAACCTCCGTCGCGCGCCCAGTCTTTCGAGCGTTCGACCGCTTCCTGCCAGCGACTGTACCGCCCGTCGACGTTCGACGCGTCGTCCTGCGGCGTGAATTCGCGGTCGACCTGCCAGTTGTCACGTAGTTTCTCGAGCGTCTCCCAGTAGCCGACGGCGAGGCCGGCGGCGTAGGCAGAACCGAGTGCGGTCGTCTCGTCGACTTCCGGACGAACGATGTCGGTGTCGATGATGTTCGCCTGCAGTTGACAGAGGAAGTTGTTCTTGACCGCACCGCCGTCGACGCGGAGGTCGCCGAGTTCGATGCCGCTGTCTGCTTCCATCGCTTCCGCGACGTCGCGGGTCTGGTAGGCGATGGATTCGAGCGTCGCCCGGACGATGTGCTCTTTCCGCGTGCCGCGAGTCATCCCGACGATGGTGCCGCGAGCGCGCTGGTCCCAGTGGGGCGCTCCGAGACCGGTAAAGGCCGGAACCAGATAGACGCCGTCGGTGGAGTCGACGTTGCGTGCGAGTTCTTCGGTCTGTGCCGGGTCGTCGATGAGTTCGACGTCCTCTAACCACTGGATCGCCGCGCCCGTGATGAAGATCGACCCTTCGAGGGCGTACTGGACGGGGTCGCCGGAGCGTTGGAATCCGACGGTGGTCAGCAGGCCGTGTTCGCTCTCGACGGCCTCGTTGCCGGTGTTCATCAGGAAGAACGAACCGGTGCCGTAGGTGTTCTTCGCGTCACCCTCGTCGAAGCAGGTCTGTCCGAACAGCGCCGCCTGCTGGTCACCGAGCGCGCCCGCGACGGGGATTTCGGCCCCGAGGAACCCGTCCGCGTCGGTCGTGCCGTAGTAGTTTTCGTCGCTAGAGGGTCGGACCTCCGGGAGCATCTCACGGGGGACGTCGAACTCTTCTAGGAGTTCGTCGTCCCAGTCCATCTCGTGGATGTCGAACAGCATGGTCCGGGACGCGTTCGTGACGTCCGTGATGTGGTTGCCGGTCAGGTTGTAGATGAGCCACGAGTCGATCGTTCCGAAGAGGACTTCGCCCTCCTCGGCTCGTTGGCGGGTGTCCGCGGGCCGAGCGCGTTGCATCTTGATCGGGTCCGCGTTGTCGAGCAGCCACTCGGCCTTCGTCGCGGAGAAGTACGCGTCGGCTTCGAGTCCGGTCTTCCCGCGAACGAACTCGATCTTGTCTTCCTCCTCTAACTGTTCGACCCGATCGGTCGTCCGTCGATCCTGCCAGACGATGGCGTTGTGGAGCGGGCGGCCGGATTCTGCGTCCCAGATCAGCGTCGTCTCGCGCTGGTTGGTGATCCCGAGCGCGACGAGTTGGTCGGCTTCGAGTCCCGCGTTCGAGAGCGCCTCTTCGATGACGTCCTGTGTGTTCTCCCAGATCTCCATCGGGTCGTGTTCGACCCAGCCGGGCTCCGGGTAGATCTGTTCGTGTTTCTCGTACGCGTTGGCGACGACCTGTCCGCCGTGGTCGAACACCATGAAGCGTGTGCCGGTCGTCCCTTGATCGATCGCACCGACGTAGTTCTCTGTCATGTGTTGTCTACCTCGCGGACGCGGCCAAGATCTTTATTGGTGACCGCATTCCTACGGTAAACAACATAGAGGACCATTATAAACCTTACTCAGAATCACGTCTACGACCGGAAATATGGTCGTTTTGACGGATTTTTTGGAGAGTTGACTCATTAGATAGATAATGTTTACTCTCGTTTCCGGAGGGCAGGTAAAGTAAAGTAGCAGCGGGCTAAGGTCCACGTATCCGATGACAGACTCACCAACCGTTCTCGTCATCGGGGGCGGCTCGACCGGGACGGGCATCGCCCGCGATCTCGCCATGCGTGGACTCGACGTGACGCTCGTCGAGCAAGGAAATCTCACGCACGGTACGACGGGGCGGATGCACGGACTCCTCCACAGCGGCGGGCGCTACGCCGTCTCCGATCAGGCAAGTGCGAAAGAGTGCATCGAAGAGAACCGCGTCCTGCGGGACATCGCCAGTCACTGCGTCGAGATGACCGGCGGGCTGTTCGTCCAGCGACCCGAGGACCCGGACGACTACTTCCAACAGAAACTCGACGGCTGCCGAGAGTGTGGCATCCCCGCGGAAGTCCTCACGGGCGCCGAAGCCCGCGAGATCGAACCCTATCTCGCGAAGGACATCAAACGGGCGATCCGCGTCCCCGACGCGGCCATCGACCCGTTCCGGCTCTGTGTCGCTAACGCGGCCAGCGCCATCCAACGCGGCGCGCGCATCGAGACGCACTCGAAAGTGACCGACGTGCTCGTCGAAGACGGCGAGGTCGTCGGCGTCGAGGTCGAACACACCTCCGGGCCGGGCAAGCGGGTCCACCGCACGGCCGGGTCGACCGAGGAGATCTACGCCGACCACGTCGTCAACGCGACCGGCGCGTGGGCGGGACGCATCGGCGACATGGCCGGCGTCGACATCGCCGTCCGTCCGTCGAAGGGCGTCATGACGATCATGAACACCCGGCAGGTCGACACGGTCATCAACCGCTGTCGACCCAAGGGCGACGCCGACATCATCGTCCCCCACGAGACGACGGCGATCCTCGGGACGACCGACGAAGAAGTCGAAGACCCCGAAGACTACCCCGAGGACGGGTGGGAGGTCGACATGATGATCGACACCCTCTCCGAGCTGGTCCCGATCCTCAAGGAGGCGCGAACCATCCGTTCGTTCTGGGGCGTGCGCCCGCTCTACGAACCGCCGGGAACGGGCACCGTCGACCCGACGGACATCACGCGCGACTTCTTCCTCCTCGATCACGGCGAGCGCGACGATCTGCCGGGCATGACGAGCATCGTCGGCGGGAAGTTGACCACCTACCGCCAGATGGCCGAGAAGATCTCCGACCACGTCTGCGAGCAGTTCGGCATCGACGCCGACTGTCGCACCGCCGTCGAACCCCTCCCCGGCAGCGAGGACTTCTCGGTCCTCCGCGACTACATGGAGGAGTTCGGGCTTCGTTCCCCGATCGGTCGCCGGAGCGCCCAGCGACTCGGCAGCCTCGCCGACGAGGTGCTGAAGACCGACGGGCCGAACCCCGTCGTCTGCACCTGCGAGGCCGTCACCCGCGCCGAGATCCTCCACGCGATCGAAGAGTCCGGGAGCGACCTCAACGCGGTCCGGATTCGGACCCGCGCCTCGATGGGCAACTGTCAGGGTGCCTTTTGCTGTAAGCGCATGGCGAACGAGTTGTTCCCCGAGTACGACGAACTCATCGCGCGTGACGCGTACGACGAACTCTTCCAAGAGCGCTGGAAGGGCGAACGCCACGGCCTGTGGGGACGACAGCTCTCGCAGGCGATGCTGAAGTACGCGCTCCACGCGACGACGATGAATCAAGACGGCGACCCCGCTCGCCGCGACGCCGACGTCGACTACGGCGCGTTCGACAGCGGCCCCGAGACCGTCGAGACGCCGAGCGGTGGACGGACGGACGCGACAGCGGATGGCGGAACGGTCGTCGGCGACCGATCCGCACCGAACCGCGATCCGGAGGACGGGGGCACCAATGCCGATTAGAGAGGACGTCGTCGTGATCGGCGGCGGCCTCGCCGGGTCGACGGCGGCGCTCGCCGCGGCGGAGACGGGCGCGACGGTACGCCTCGTCTCCTACAAGAAGTCGACGCTCAGACACGCGTCCGGGTTGATCGACATCCTCGGGTACACGCCCGACGGCGACGGACCGATCCCGAACCCGTTCGAGGCGCTCTCGGACCTCCCGGACGACCACCCGTACAGCATCGTCGGCGAGGCGGCGATCCGGGACGGATTCGACCTGTTCGACGACGCCGTCGGCGAGCTATACGCCGGCGGTCACACCGACGCGAACGCGCTCTTACCGACGCACGGCGGGACGGTCAAGCCGACCGCCCGCTACCCGGTGTCGGCGGCGGCCGGCCTCGCCAGCGACGAGCGGAAGACGCTCCTCGTCGGCTTCGAGGGGTTGACCGATTACGACGCGCCGCTCTCGGCCGAGCACATGCGCGCCGCCGGTGTCCCGTTCGACGTGCGCGGCGTGACCGTCCGCTTCCCGGAGGAGTTCCGGGCCGACGCGCGGGCGACGCGGTTCGCCAAGGCGTTGGACAAGGACGAGGACGGCTGTCGGCGGCGACTCGCCCGGACGGTCGAGCGAGAACTCGACGGGGCCGAGCGGGTCGGCTTCCCGGCGCTCGTCGGGGACGACCGAAACGACGAGGTGCGGGCCGATCTCGCCGACCGCCTCGGCGCGGACGTGTTCGAAGTTCCGATGGGGCCACCGAGCCTACCGGGACTTCGGCTCGAAGATCGACTGTTCACCGCCCTCGATGGGGCGGGCGTCCGGATGTCGACCGGGAACCCCGTCGTCGACTACGAAGTCGACGAGGGGAGCGACGGAAGCGACGAGATCGCCGCGGTCTACGTCGACCGGAACGGTCAGCGGGTGCCGTACCACGCCGATCAGTTCGTGTTGGCGACGGGCGGTCTCGTCGGGAAAGGTATCGACTCCTCGCGCGAGGGCGTCGAGGAACCGATCTTCGGCTGTCACGTTCCGCATCCCGAAGACCGGTACGACTGGTCGGTCGAGGAGGTGTTCGGCGGGCAACCGTTCGCCGCGTTCGGGGTGGTCCCGGACGACGACCTCCGACCGACCGACGCGGCGGGCGACGTACAGTTCTCCAACCTCCGGGCCGCGGGCAGTATCGTCGGCGGCGCGGACTTCGCGGCGGAGAAATCGGGGAGCGGCATCTCGCTCGCGACCGGTCTCGCGGCCGGTCGCGGCGCGGGAGAGGCGATCTGACGATACACTTGGATTTGACATACACATGAGCGACGCAGAACGATCTGAGATGGGCGACTTCGAACCGGTACAGGTGTTCGACGAGAGCGAGGACATGGACCTTCGCCCCGGCGCGGACAACTGCTACAAGTGCACGACGTGCGATACGTCGTGTCCGGTCGCCGAAGTCGACGACGAGTTCCCCGGTCCGAAGTTCCAGGGGCCGGAGCAGTGGCGGCTGAAGCGCAAAGAGGACGACGAGATCGACGACTCGATCATGTCGTGTTCGAACTGCATGCGGTGTGACAACGCGTGCCCGTCGTCGGTGCCGCTGTCGCAGATGCACAACACCGCACGGGGCGAGTTCGTCGACAGGCAGATGGAGAAACTCTCGCAGGAGTACATCCGGAACCGCATCCTCGCCAACTACGGCACGCTGGCGCGGATCGGCAGCAAGGTGCCCCGACTGACCAACTTCGCGATGAGCTTCCCGCTCACGAAACTCTTCAACGAGAAGGTCCTCGGCATCACGAGCGAGCGCGAATTTCCCGAATTCGCCGAGCAGACGTTCACGTCGTGGTGGAGCGACCGCGGTGGCGACGCCGCATCGAGAGAGCGCGCGCGAGAGGCGCGGGCCGACCGCGGCGAGTCGCTCAACGCCGAGAAGCGCGTCGCCTACTTCCACGGCGACTACTCGAACTTCAACACGCCCGAGGTGGCGAAGGCCATGGTCCGCGTGTACGAGGAGTTCGGCTACGAGGTCGTCGTCCCCGACCAGCGGTGTTCGGGCACGCCGATGTTCGCAAACGGGATGCTAGACGACGCCCGTCGGTCCGCGAAGTTCAACGTCGAGACGTTCGCCGAGTTGATCGACCGTGGCTACGACGTGATCGCCTCCTGTACCTCGTGCTCGATGGCGCTCCGACAGGAGTACCCCGAACTGTTCGACTTCGAGGGAACAGAGAAGGTAGCGACGAACACCTACGAGGCGCTCGAATACCTCCGCATCCACGAGGATCTGGAGGGCGCGCTCGAAGGCAAGTCGATCGACTACCCGGACCTCGCCTACCACGCGCCGTGCCACGCCCGGAATCAGGGGCTCGACCGGCAGGCGGTCGAGTTGTTCCGCGAGGTCGACGGCGTCGACGTCGAGGACGTCGGCCCGTCGTGTTCGGGCATCTCGGGTACCTACGGCTGGAAAGAAGAGAAGTACGAGAAGTCGATGAAGATCGGTTCGGACATGTTCGAGCACATGAAGTCCTCGACGGGCAACGACGGCATGACCGAGTGCCCGACCTGCGCGATGCAGATGGAACACGGCACGGGCTACGAGATTCATCATCCCCTGCAGGTGCTCGAAGAAGCGTTGGTGTGAGAAGTTGTTAGGGTCGCGTTTGGGCTTGCGGTGGCCGGCCGATCAACTGCTGTCGGGTGATCTGCTTGCCATCGTGTATCTAAAGACGGCACTCGTCACCGTCAACGATTCTTCCAAACGAAGAGTGAACGGTTCTGTTCAAGCCTACCGCATCAGACACGAATCACGTGCTGCAGACAGAGGGTAAATCCCTCAAACCGACAAGAAACTATTTATAAACCCTATCAGAGTTACAGATGTGTCCCTCCGCCGACTAATTCCGATATTCTGCCTTGTCAGCCTCGTACTCGTTGCTGGATGTAACGCGCTTCTTACCGATGATTCTCCAAGGATCGATGAAACAGCTGTTTCGGTTGATCGGACGACGTCACTGTCTACGACGAAACCTACTACTCACTCGCCTACAGTCGCTCAGAACGGATCAATGACGTCAACGTCTGAATCATCAATGCGGCACTCTGTCGATATTCACATCCGAAGCAACACGACCCATCAGGTCACCGTCTCAGTTGCTAGCGTCACCGGCCCGCTGGATGGTGTCCGAGTGAGCTACCTCGGACGGACTGCCCAAACGTACCGGGTCGAAAGCGTCGGGAATCTTCCGGATGGTGCGCTTGAGAACGCAACGCATCTCTCAGTTCTCGGAGACGATGTTTCGACATCGAACACGATTTTCGATTCGGCTACTGAGGTCGGTGAGACGCGGCCAAACGTTCCCGCTGAGGCACGGTTTGTGGTCTCAGCTTTCCCCGAAAACAGAACGGGACCGACATACGAGCCACAGGTTATCAAATGCGAAGACAATAGCCGCGTGACTCAACTCGACGTGGTCGTGACCAACGACTCTATCCAATACGGCAGCGGCTGTCTCTTGAACGACTGACATCCTCCGAGCGATTCGTATGGTTCGGGAACTCAGTCTGACCCGACCGTGGAGGAACTCATCGTGACTGGTCTCATCATCACACCCCCTGCTACTATCGCCTACGAACTTGCCCGTCGCTTTCAGTAGCCGATAAGCGCACCCTATTCAGCACGGGTCTAGAACCGAATCACCGTTTGAGGGTTTCAACGAGGCTGAGTACCCACCTGAAACGATTTAAAAGACGACCCTACCGGAGAATATCCTGAATCCGCCTCGGTTCACCCTTCAGCGCGGGTTCCTTCTCGACGATTTTCAGCACCTCGTGATCGGTCACGTTCGGGTAGGCCTTCTGCGTCGCTTCTTCGATGAGAGATTTCTCCAGTCGGAACTCCGTACCTTCGTACACCACGTCGACGCCGTCGTCGTCGAAAGAAAGGACGGTCATGCTCCACCCTACCCCCTGCGCCTATAAAAGCACATAGCTCCGGGTCCGACGGACGTCGTGCGTTATCAAACGCCGACGACGCGGTTGTCGTGGATCGTCTGCCAAGCGTCTTACGGGCCGTTTAATAGGAGCGGCGTGTTGATCCGACCTGTGTCACTCGGTCAGGACCCACTCGATGCCCTCTCGATCCCCGACGGGACGACCGTCGAGGAACACGACCTCGTCACGGACGGGGACATCGTGATCGGCGGGCAGTCGACCGTCGAGTTCGGCGTCCGCGGACGTAACGTCATCGCGGGCGAGCGCGTCCAGTTCGGTGGCGACATCGAAGCCGAAGGCGACTGTCGGCTGGACATGTGGTGTCGCGTCGCCGGAAACGTACTCGTCGGTTCGGACGCCTACCTCGGTGAACGCGTCACCATCGACGGGCGACTGATGGTCTCGGGCGACCTCGACATCGGCGACGACGTCGATATCGACGAGGGGTTCGAGGCCAACGGCTGGATCGTCATCCGAAACCCGATGCCGACGCTCGTGTTCTACTTCGTCGTGCTCTCCCAACTCCTCCGACTGGGTGAGCACGACGCCGCCAGCGAGTTGGCGTCGGCGCTCGGCGACGACGACGAACCCGAACTCGACCCGCTGGTGATCCCGCGCGGTGCGAGCGTCTCCGACGACGCGTGGCGCGTCTCGACGCCCGCCGACATCGGCGACGAGTGCCGCCTCCACGGCAACATCCGCGCCGAGACGATCGAGGTGGGCGACGAGAACAACATCTTCGGCAGCCTCCGAGCGCGTCAGGACATCACGATCGGCGAGGACACCCGCGTTCACGGCGACGTGACGACCCGCGGTGGACGCGTCACGATCGCCGAGGGAGCGCGGGTGCTCGGCGACGTCTCGTGTACGGATCTGAGCGTTCACGAGGGCGCGACGGTCGACGGGACGATGCGTGCACGTGGGAACGTGAAGCTCATTCGTACCGATCAGAGCCGCGAGATCGAGTGAATCGCACCGACAGAGCTGTGCACCGGCAGAACTGTCGGATTACGTGACTTTCGTCCGCGTGTAGCAGTTTTTAATAGGAGACACTCGAAGGCTACGGGGTTGAATGGGACGGACGCGTGGTGAGCAGTGAACCGATCGACCTACTGGGCGGAAGTCGCACCGCTCGTCGAGCGGTCGCGTCGTCGGTGTGAGCGCTTCGAACCCGAGGGGACGAACCCCCAGGTATGCGTCCGGTCCGGCATCGAACCCATCGTCTCACTCTACGTCGCCGCACGCTCCGACGGCGCAGAGCTTTCCACCGTCGAACTCTCGTTGCTCGACGGCGCGTTGAACGACTGGCTCAAAATGTACGCCCAGTGCCGCGATACGTGGCTCGACAGCCAGTACAGCGTTCACGAGGTGGCGATGGACACCGCCAAACGCGGGGATCTCGTCACGGTCGTCGACGACCTCGTGTGCGGCCCCGAGTGAGGTCGGTTCCTCCCTGACGGCGGGCGAACCTGTCCTCTAACCGAAACAACAGTTTTTGCCGACGCTCGGCGTGGATCCCCCATGGGATGGATCGACAAGTTCGTCTCGACGATCGGTGACGTCGCCGATGCCGCGGTCGACGGGACCTACGACGCGTCGAGCGAAGAGACGCGAGTGTACGACGCGCCGCCCTCGTTCGCGGTCCGCAATCGAAACGGACGGGTCCGCATTCGGGGCGAAGACCGAGACGACGTACGGGTGACGGTCACGAAATGAGCGCGCGACGAAGCGGACCTCGACCGCGTTCGGATCGAAGAGCGCGGCGGCGACGCCGACCCGCTCGAACTCGTCGTCGACGACGATGCGGCGAAGCGCGGCGTGATGGTCGAGTTCGACGTACGGCTGCCACGGTCGACGGCGGTCGACGAGGTGCGGACGGTCAACGGCGAGGTCGACGTCGCCTCCGTCGTCGGCGACGCGACGGTGGCGGCGACGAACGGCCGCGTCCAAGTCCGCGACGTGGACGGCTATCTGACGCTGCACACCGAGAACGGCACCGTCACCGCGCGCGACGTCACCGGCATCGACGGCGCTCGAACTGCGAACGGAGCCATCGACGTCGACGTGCGCTCGCTCCGCGGCGACGCCGAGATCAAAACCGAGACCGGCGCGGTGGTCGTCCGACTCGCTCGGGAACTCGACGCCGACGTGGTCGTGTCGGGTTCCGTCGGCCAGATCGACGCCGGGCCGCTCGGCGGGTCGGCCAGCGGGATCGGCGGGCAGTCCATCGAGCGACGAGTCGGCGACGGCGGGCGCCAACTCCACGTGCGAACCAGCGTCGGGACCGTCGAAATCGAGTGGGCCGAGTGAGGCGTTCCGGAACCGGATCTCCACAAGATTGACCCGCGCGGACGGCGAACGGGCGGCCATGAGCGGACGGGACGGCGCGACGGATACCACGGCGGACGGGCGGGTCGGTAGTCACTGCCTCAGTTGCGGGAGTATCGACGTCCGCGTCCACTGCGGGGCACCCACCTGTGAGAACTGCGGGTCGCGGCTTGTTCGATACGTGTCGGGTGAGGACGGGACGGAGTGAAGCCGAACAACCGACGCGGTTGATCAGCCTAGCAGTGCAGACCCACAAAAACACCACGAACCCACAGAACCGAAAACGTGTTTTCGCGCAGGGCAGAAGACTAACCCATGATTTCGATCGCGCTCGCGGGCAAGCCCAACGCCGGGAAGTCCACCTTCTACAAGGCGGCCACGCTCGCGGACGTGGACGTCGCGAACTACCCCTTTACGACCATCGACGCGAACCGCGGCGTCAGTTACGTACGCACCGAGTGTCCCTGCCTCGACCGCGACGAGCGCTGCGACAGCGACAACTGCCGGGACGGGAAGCGGTACGTCCCCGTCGAACTGCTCGACGTGGCCGGACTCGTCCCCGGCGCGAGCGAGGGTCGCGGACTCGGGAACCAGTTCTTGGACGAACTCACGAACGCGGACGTGATCTTGCACGTCGTCGACGCCTCCGGCGGGACGAACGAGGAAGGCGAACCCGTCGAGGTCGGCACCTACGACCCCGTCGAGGAGGTGACGTTCGTCGAAGAGGAGATGAACCAGTGGCTCACGGGCATCGTCGACCGGAACTGGGAGTCTGTCGTCCGGAAGTCCCGCTCGCCCGACTTCGACATCGACGACGCCCTGACCGAACTGCTCACGGGGTTCGGTGCGTCGGAGGTCGAAGTCGCCACCAGTCTCCGGAATCTCGACTACCCGAGCGATCCGAAGCAGTGGACCGACGAGCAGCGTGAGGCGCTCGCTCGCGACATCCGCGCGCGCACGAAACCGATCATCCTCGTCGCCAACAAGATCGACATCGCACCCGAGGAGAACGTCGAGCGACTCCGCGAGACGGGAACGACGATGATCCCGGCGACGACCGACGGCGAACTCGCCCTTCGGAAGGGCGCCGAGGCGGGCGTCATCGACTACGATCCCGGCGACGAGGACTTCGAGATCGTCGGCGATCTCAGTGCCGGCCAGCAGAAGGGCCTCGAACAGATCCGTGACGTGATGGCCGAATACGGCGGGACTGGCGTCCAGCAGGCGCTCGACACCGCCGTCTACGACTTCCTCGACCTACTCACCGCCTACCCCGTCCAGAACGAGTCGAAGTGGACCGACGGGCAGGGGAACGTCCTCCCCGACGCCTTCCTGCTCTCGCACGGATCGACTCCGAGAGACCTCGCATACGCGGTCCACACCGACATCGGTGAGGGCTACCTCCACGCGGTCAACGCGCGCACCAACCGCCGCATCGCGGACGATTACGAACTCGAAGAGGGCGACGTCATCAAGATCGTGAGTACGGCGAAGTAAGCGAAGTGAGAGAAGAGAGCGGAAGAGTAGGCGAGAGGGCGTAACCGATTCAACCCCTCCTCGCGTCGTACTCCGTATGCTCCGAGCGATCCTGACGAACGGCGACATCCGGTGTGACGACTTCAAACACGGCGAGCACGGTATCGACCTCTTCACCGAAGACGGTGAACTCGTCGCGTTCACCCCGTACGCGAACCTCGTTGCGATCGTCGACGAGGACGTCGTGGAGTTCGACGAAGACGAGGCGTCGTCGATCGCCTGAACCGTCGCCCGAGTCGCCGTTGCCCGATCGGGTGTCAGGCAAACGCACCCATCAATTTTTCAACCCCCCATACAAAGGGCGGAACATGAAATCGACCCGAAAGGGGCTTCGGAACGGGGACTTGAGCAAGGACACCTACGAGCGGCTAACCTGCGCGAAGTGTGAGGAGACGCTGAAGAAGAAAGACGACCCGGACGAGATTTTCGCGGTCCGCACCTGCCCCGAGTGCGGTCGGCGGTGGAAGGAACTGCGCTGATCGTTCGTCCAACGGGGTGACGGCGTCGGCGGTGCCGTGGTGTCGGTGGCCTCGATCGTCTCGGTGACGGTGATGACGGCGTCACCGTCAGTCGAATCGAACCGATTCGTGCTGTCAGATATTCTCACAATCCACTCATCGAGATCGTCTCCACGACCAGTGCCGGAAAGTATTTGGTAGGGATGACGGGACATATGGGCAGATGAAAAGCGAGATAGTCGAAGCGGTCTCCGAGTGGGAGACGAGACCCTTCTCCGGCGGGTACGCCGGGCTTCACGACCTCGCGGACGCCGAATTCACCGGTGCCGTCTGTCAGGGGTCGGCGTGGGCGTTTATGCTCAACGGACGCGTCGTAGGCGTCTTCGACGGGGCGATCGAGGCATTCGAGGACGCTGACGGGACGGCGTACGCCGCTCCGGACCCTGCGCTGCCACTGCTCTACACCATGCAAGAGCGCGGCGGCGAACTGCGCGCACAGTACTACACGAACGACACGTCGATCGGAGAGGTCGACGCGACACTCTCGTCGGGCAACTTCACCGGCTACGTCGAACTCTCCGAGAACGTTCTCTCCGGGAACTACTACATCGTCTACTACGGCGGGAAGTCGATGAGTGTCGCGTTCCTCGGAAACAAGCGCGACCTCCTCGCGGGCGACCAAGCGTTCGAACGCGCAAACAACGAGGTCGGCATCTATGGTGTCCACGCGGTCGACGTCGAAATCGTCGACGTTCCGGAACCGAAACGCGACCCGACGTCCACTGCGGCGACGTCCGCGGCAACGCCGGGAGTCGACGGCGGGGACGCAACCAGCGAGGGTGCGACCGACGCGGACGCGACAGACGCGGGGGCGACGGATGCGGACGCGGTCGAGGGAGGCATCGTAGACGACGAAGGGGTGGACGATGCGACGACCGATAACGCGTCCGCGCCCGGCGTCGCGTTCGGAGCGAGCGAGCGCGACGAACCGGCCGAGATCGACACGGACCCGTCGGCCACCGAGGCGGCCGCCGCCGAAACGGCGGCAGGCGACGTCGTCGACGACCGTCTGGATCCGGATTCGGCCGACCGACCGTCCGAGTCGGACGTCGACGACGGGTCCGGGGAATCGGCTCCGACGATCGAAGCGGCGGACTCCGCGCCGGAGCGTGGGGCAACCGACTCCACACCGGAAGCAGCGTCCGACCAGCCGACCGCGGACGAGTCATTCGCCGTCGGTGACTCCGGCGACGGACATGACTCCGGCGACGGAGACGACTCCGGCGACGGAGACGACTCCGCACACATCCTCGACGACCTCGACGAAACCGGAGAGTCTCCCGAAACCGAGGGCGCGGCGGCCGCCGGGCAGGGGACAGAGAACGCAACGGCCTCCGAGCAGGGAGCCGAGGTCGCCTCCGACGTGTCGGGTCCGGATCGCTTCTCCGACGAGGAGCGGTGGCGGAACGCGACTACGATCCCCGCGCTCGATCCGAACGACTCCGAGACTAAGCAGGGCGGTCAATCCGGTCGCGTCCCCGACGTTCGACAGCCGCCGCGCTCCCGGCATCAGTCGAACGGACCCGTCCAGTCTCGACGGCCGAGTACGACGAGCGACCCGAAGCCGACCGCCGACCGCGCGGAGGTCGACGAACTGACCGCAGAACTCGACCAGGCCGAACAGGCACTCACGGAATCTGAAAGTAGGCGGGAAGAACTCGCCGCCGAGCGGGACCGCTACCGTGAGGAAGTCGAACGTCTGAACGGACGAATTGGAGACCTCGAAAGCGAGATCGCGCGGCTCCGAGCCGACCTCGAGGCGGCCCGCGAACGGGAACCCGAGACGACACCCGAAGCGGAGACGATGTCGCCCGACGAGGCGCTCGACGGGACGAACCTGTTCGTCCGTTACGGAACGAAGAGCGGCGGGACGTTGGAGAAAGCGCACGCGGGGGGATCGACTCGCGAGGAGGTCAACGAGAACCTCCGACTCGAACATCACACGCGATTCGACGCCGAAGGTCTCGTCGTCGACGACCGGCCGTTCGACGAGTTCCTGCGAACGACGGTCGAGTACGGGTTCGTACAGTGGGTCGTCGAGGACTTACTGTACGAGATCGGCGAGACGGGAAAGCAGGGTGAACTCGCCGATCTGTTCGACGTCATTCCGAACGTCGACCGCGCGGAACTCCACGGTGCGGTGAGCCTCCAATACCAGGAGGACGGCGAGGAACGGAGAGAACAGGAGACGTTCGACGTCGTCCTCCGCGACCGGATGGGCAACCCGCTCGTCGTCGCGAACCTGAACGATTCACGCGACGCCGCGACGGAGTCGATGATGGTCGAACTCATCGAAAACGCGAACCACGTCGCCGAGTCGTCGGACACGCTGGGCGCCGCCTTCGCGGTCACCACGAGCTACTTCGAGCCGGAAGCGCTCGAGGCCGCCACCGACGCGACTGGTGGCGGGCTATTCGGGCGCGGAAAACGAGCGAGTTACGTGAAACTCTCCCGGAAACGAGGGTATCACTTGTGTCTCGTCGAGACGCGTAACGGTGACTACCACCTCAACGTCCCGGAACTGTAACTGTTGTGCGAATCGAATCGTTACTTAGGATTCGATTTCCGCGGCGTCTTCGATCCGCATCGTTCGGAGTTTGTCGACGATTTCGTCGAGTTTCTCGTCGAGTTCGTCAACGAACTCGGACGTTCGTTCCGTCGTGATCGCACCCTGGCTGGAGGGCTCGATAAGGTTCTCTTCTTCGAGGACGCGGAGCGAGTAACGAACCTTGTGGTGGGGGTATCCGGTCTCGTTCGACATCTTCACGATGCCGATCGGTTCGCTCTCGATAACCATCTTCAGGACCTGCAAGTGGCGTTCGAGCATGTCCACTTCCTTCTCAAGTCGATCTATCATGCCATTTGTTA
This sequence comes from Haloferacaceae archaeon, assembly GCA_963715525.1. Lineage (GTDB taxonomy): Archaea > Halobacteriota > Halobacteria > Halobacteriales > Haloferacaceae > MFD01721-c6. The sequence goes on along the minus strand of OY970248.1, from coordinate 1,225,676 downwards.
ACTTGTCTTTGAGCCCTTTAAAAGTTGCTGTCCGGCCGCGGTTGCTGACTTCAGTGAGCTTAAAGTAGCATATGAGAGTAGTTAACAGTTCGGATCGACGTTGGCCACGAAGTCGATACACGGGGTTGCCTAGCCAGTTGCTGAGATGGAGATTTGTACACACGTCCGTGCATATTCTTCCGGACGGGACCGTAATCGGTTTAGCGCGTGGGCCGAAACCAAGCGGCGGACATGACCGTAACTATCGTCGGATCCCAGCTCGGTGACGAGGGCAAGGGTGCCCTCGTCGACTTGTGGGGCGGGGACGCCGACGTCGTCGTCCGGTATCAGGGTGGCGACAACGCTGGCCACACTGTAGTCGAAGATGGAGAGGAGTACAAACTCTCGCTGGTCCCGAGCGGTGCCGTCCGCGACAAAGTGGGCGTCCTCGGAAACGGCTGCGTCATCAACCCGAAGACGCTGTTCGACGAACTCGATTCGCTACGCGAACGAGGACTCGATCCCGACGTGCGTCTCGCTCGTCGCGCGCACGTCATCCTCCCGTACCACCGCGTCCTCGACGGCATCGAAGAGGAGGCCAAGAGCGACTCCGACCTGGACGCCGGAACGACCGGTCGCGGCATCGGTCCGACCTACGAGGACAAAGCCGGTCGACGCGGCGTTCGCGTCGGCGACCTGCTCGACCCCGAAGTCCTCCGAAGTCGTCTGGAGTACGTCGTCCCGCAGAAGCGCGCGCTCGCCGAACACGTCTACGGCCTCGACGTCGACAACGGCGAACACGCCGACGCCTTCGACGTTGATATCCTCTACGAAGAGTACCGCGCCATCGGCGAACGATTCGCCGACGAGAACATGACCGTCAACGCCGGTGACTTCCTCGCGAACCACATAGACGACGGCTCGAACCTCATGTTCGAGGGCGCACAGGGAACGTCCATCGACATCGACCACGGGATTTACCCGTACGTCACCTCGTCGAACCCGACGGCCGGCGGCGCGTCGACCGGCAGCGGCATCGGCCCGACGGTCGTCGGCCGCGGCGAAGTCGTCGGCATCGTCAAGGCGTACCTCTCGCGGGTCGGCACCGGGCCGCTCCCGACGGAACTCGTCGGCGACGACGAAGACCTCGCGGACTACATCCGAGAGAAAGGCGGCGAGTTCGGGACCGTCACCGGCCGCCCGCGCCGGATCGGGTGGCTCGACATGCCGATGCTCCGCCACGCCGCCCGCGCCAACGGGTTCACCGGCATCGCCGTCAACCACCTCGACGTGCTCGCGGGACTGGACGAAGTGCACGTCGCCCACGAGTACGAACTCGACGGCGAGCGCCTGTCGACCATGCCCGCGACGACCGAGGAGTGGGGTCGGTGCGAGTCAGTCCTCCGCGAGTTCGAACCGTGGCCGGAAGTCGACTGGAGCGACGTCGCCGAGGAAGGCTACGAGGCCATGCCCGAAGCCGCCCGCGACTACCTCGACTACGTGAGCGACGAGGTCGGCGCACCCGTCTACGCGATCGGCGTCGGCCCGGACCGCGCGGACACGATCGAACGCGCGAACCCCTTCGACGAGTAAGTCGAGTCGGGGTACGACGCGCCTCCGTTTTACGAGTACACTATCGAGAGCCGTGCGAGAGCGCTGCGTTCACTCCGACGTTCCCGTCTGAGTACCGCCCGTGTCGACGACGGGTATATCGTCTTCGACCGCACCCGTCAACCAGTCTCCGCGGAAGAAGAAGATGCTCCCGAGGACGGCCGCAACGACGTTCGAGACGGCGATGCCGTACCAGACGCCGCTGGCACCCAGACCGACACCGAGCACCAGAATCGCGGCGACGACCGCACGGAGCCCCCACTGGGTCCCGACGTTCAACGCCATCGATAGCCGCGTCGACCCCGCACCGCAGAACGCACCGTTCATCATGTGGAACACGACCACGATCGCCCACGTCGGGGCTGCGATCCGGAGATACTCGACCTCGTAGCGGACGACGGCGTCGGACCCCTCGCCGGTGATGAGCAGACTCACGAGTGGGCGGGCAAAGAGTACCGTCAATCCGCCGACGACGAGGAACGCGGCCGCCAAGATCCCGATCGCGAAGTAGACGGTCCGGCGAGCGCGGTCCGATCGACCCTTACCGAGGTTCTGGCCGACGACCGTCTCGACGGCCATCCCCATCGCGACGGTCGGAAGCCAGACGAGCGACGTGTACCGATCACCGATCCCGTAGGCGGCGACCGCGGCGGTCCCGGTGAAGGCGATCAGCGCCGTCATGGCGATGACCGACACGGCGTTCGTGACCTGTTCGACGCTGAGAGGCGCTCCGATTCGCGTGATCTCCCAGGCTAGCGTCCGATCCAGTCCGAGATCCGCTCGCGAGAGTGTGAACTCGGTGCGACCGGAGAACAGGAACCACAGCCCGACCGCGGCGGCGAGCGCCTGCGACAGCACCGTCGCGATGGCAGCGCCCTCGACGCCGAATCCGGCGAACCCCGTGACGACGAACAGCGGGTGGAGCGGCTGGCCGACCGGGAGCAGGTCGAAGAGCGGGTTGTGGTCGAATCCGAAGACGAAAAACGGGTCCAAGAGGACGTTGAGAACGACGGTCCCGATCGTGGGGTACATCGGGGTCTTCGTGTTCCCCCAACCGCGAAGCAACGACTGGAACACGAAATAGCCGAACGTGAGTGGGAAGCCGAGGAACAGAATCCGGGCGTATCGCACCGCTAGGTCGTGAATCGCCGTCCCGGGAGCGGTTCCGATGAGATCGAGCAACGGAGGCGTGAGCAGTACTCCTGCCACCGCAAGAACGACCGAGAAGAAGAGATTCAGCGACAGTGTGTGTCCGGCGACCCGCCGGACCTGCGTCTCGTTCCCGGATCCGGCGTGTTGTGAGATGAGAATTGTACCCGCGTTCGTGAACCCGCTGGCGACGCCGATGAGTAGGTACACGAGGGGCCACGAGAACGACAGCGCACTCACGGCGTCCGCTCCGAGTCGACCGATCCAAAACGTGTCCGTCAGATTGTAGAGCACCTGTAGGAGTTGCGTGACCATGAGCGGAGCCGCGAGCGACAACAGCGGCCGCAGCAGCGACCCCTCGGTGAACTTCGTCGATCGCTCGTCCGCAGTCGAACTCATACGACTACCCGCGTTCGGTCGACGGATCCGGTCCTACACGTCCTCGCAGTGGTCACGGTACTGACAACCAGTACCTGCCAATCACATTTGGTTGTTATTGACACACGACAACACGGCCCACGTGTAGGTCGGGGTGATTTCGTCGCCGACGCGCTCGCTCGTGGGCCACAGCTCGTCGAACACTCGCCATTCTTTTAGGGAGGGTGTTCGTATCCACCGTCGATGAAGGAGTCGCTGATGGACATCATCTGCTGCCCGATGGACAAACACGACCTCGACCTCGATATCGAGTCGCAGAACGACGAGGAAGTGCTGGAAGGCACGCTGGTCTGCACGGAGTGCGGTGAACGGTATCCCATCGAGGACGGCATCCCGAACCTCCTCCCGCCGGACATGCGCGAGTAACGACGAGTCTGATACTGTCGGACGGTAGCCTGTCGAGAATTTCGTCACCGATAGTGGCGAGTATCTTCGCGTAATTACGTCCGACAGTATGAACCTTTTTCGTATCAGGGTGCAACCGATCGAACGTGTCCGAACCGCTCTCCGTGTCGCTGAACCGCGGTCGCATCCACGACGTGGAGGCACCGGATCGGTTCACGGCCGACGGCCCGTTCGCGATCGAACTCACCAACGAAGGCGAAGCCGTTCACGTTCACCTCCACCTGGACGACGAACTCTCGCGAGTCGCGCGACTCGACGCCGGAAACCATTACGTCGAAGGCGGTAGCACGGTGGCCGTCGGCGTCGAAGTCGGTATCGTCGACGAACCGATCACGGGAATGTTGAAAGTGACCACCGGCTACGGAGCCGAGACGACGTACGTCCGCATCACGATCGAACCGGGTGCCCCCTCCAAGCGACCGATCGAGATCGACGAATCGCTGAGCAAGCCCTCGAAACGGGACGAGCCTACCTCGGGGTTCGGCAACAACACGCGTTCGAACGCTGACGACGACGGAAACGTCGCCGCGCTCGTCGGGCTCGGGATCATTCTCCTACTCGTCGTCGCGCTTGCGGTCGGGTTCGTCGTCAACAGCCCCATCCTCTTCCTCGGTATCGGAATCGTCGTCGGCGCGGTTCTCGTCGGCCTCTTCTTGCTGTATCGGTGAGCAGAATACGGGGACGGCCACGCTAGTTCGTCACTCGTCGTTATCGTCGTTGTCAGCGGTGTCGTCAACGTCGTTAGCGTCGTCACCGCCAGCGTCGTCGTTCATCTCGGTCGGCGTCCTCGACAGGTTTCCGCCCTCGTCGAAGCGCTTCGCCCGAAGGTATCGCGCCCGGTAGCGGTTCGCACCGTCCGAAACGTCTGCTTCGCGGATCTCGTCGACCCGGCCGTCCGCGACGGCGTCGATGATCTCCTCGACTTGCGCTTTCTCGCTGGGCGTGAGGTCGAACTCGTAGGTCTCGGTCTCTTCACGCTCGAGCGTCGCCCACTTGCGGGCGGCGGCGATAACGACCGAACACGGCTCCCGGCACGGGAAGACGCCGTCGCCGCGGTCGGGGTCGAGTTCCGTCTCCCCGTCTTTGTCCCACTGACGCCGCTTCAGGCACTGCGAGTCGACGCAGCAGGACGCCGCGATGCGGTTCACCGCCGCCTCGTCGAGTTCGTCGATGACGGCGTAGATTCCGGTCTGCCGGTCGGCCGTCTCGTCCCAGTGGGACACGTCGAGTTCCCCCTCGCGCTCTAGGTGCCAGTTGGCGATCGTCGCCGGATAGAAGGCGTCGACCGCTTCGGCGACCTCGTGCTGATCCAAGTCTTCGATCACCCAACCCGATGGGAGCGTCGGTGCGGTTCGGAGCGGCCGGTAGCGACCGCGCTCGTCGTAGGTACCGAGTTCCCGAGCGGCGAGCGGGTCGGTGTATCGGTCGAGGTCGGCGGCGGAGACGTCCGCGTCGTCGACGTGGCGGATCTCGTAGCGCCGCGTGCCAGCCTTCTCACTGTCGCCGTCAGCGTCGGTGAGCGTCGCCGTGATCGAGAGTTCTCCCCACTCGCGGCTGATGCCGTCGGCGAGGGCGTCGTATCGCTCCGGAACCGGCGTCTCCGCTGCACCTTCGAGCCAGCGGAGGAACGCGCGTCGGTGGTCGTCCGGAGCGTCGAGTTCGGTGTGACCCATCCGCGTCGTGCCGCCGACAGCGTGGTGCCAGAAGTACCAGTTCGAGACGTAGACCTCGTTCGCCTCGGCGGCGGTGGCGAACTCCGATTCGGTGAGGTCGGTCCGCTCGCCGTAGGGCGTCCCGAAGGTGTAACTCGGTTCGTCGTGGTCGTAATCCTCGTGGCCGTAGTGAACGTACATCCCGTCGAACTGCACCCCCTGCTCGGCGGCGTCGAGGAGCGCGTCGTACGTTTCCGGATTCATCGTCGCCCTCCGGGAGCCGGGGCGGGTGAGTCGGCGGCGGTGGCGTCACTCGTACCCCGCGTCAGTTCGCGAACGCGCTCGACAGCGTCACCTACGTCCGCTCCGGCGTCTGCGGCGCGCTCGACGATCACGTCGGCCATCAGCGCCTCGGTCCCGACGGCCCCGGAGTACCAGATGCGGTGGCCGTCGACCTCTGCGGGCACGTCGTAGCCCTCGCGGTAGTCGTCGGTGATGCCCATGTCCTCCGGGATGTCCTCCTGCGTGTGGTACCCGTCGGCGACGAACAGCGGCACGACGACGACGTCGTCGCTCCCGAAGTACTCCGTCACCTCGTCGACCTCGGGTTCTTCGTCCATGAACAGCGCCATGACCTCGTCGAACCGCCCCGAGTCGCGGATGCGGTCGGCGTGGTACTCGACGGCCTTCGCGCTGTTGGCGTTACGGCCGGTGCCGTGGCCGACGATGGCCAGTCCGAATCCGGAGCCGACGTCGGGGTCGTCTGTGACCGACTCGGCCCGCCGGACGATCACGTCACTCATCGCCCGGTGAGTGCCGACCGGGCCGGTGTAGTGGACCGTCTGCCCGGTGTCTTCGGCGGTGTAGGTCGCGTAGTCGGCGCTGGTACCGTCGGAGTCCCAGTCGTCGACGTCCCACCCGGCGAGACGGAGTTCGCGCGGGATGACGACCTCGGTGAAGTACCCCTCGCTGATGAACAGCGGGACGACGAACACCTCGTCCGCTTCGACGGTCCGCAGAACCTCACGTAACGACGGCTCTTCCTTCCAGAATCCCGTCTTTACCTCGTCGAACGCGCCGACCGACCGAACCGTGTCGGCGTGGGCGTGCGTCGGTGCCGACGAGTCCGGGTTCAGGTGCGACCCGTGCGCGACGATGACCAGCGCTTGCATGCCTGAAAGCAGGGACGCTGCGGCCTTAGTGACTTCGTCTCCTCGGTGGGTGGATCGACTCGACACGCCGTCACGGGTCGGGGGAACGCGGCCGGTTCGATCGCTGCGATTGGCCTGACTACCATGGAGATCCATTAACGATTAGGAACCATTACGGTCCCGGAGACAGAGGTTGAGCGCATGTACACCGTACTGGTGGCAATCGACAGTTCAGAGGACCGTGCACTCGCCGAAGCCGAGACCGTCGCCGACCTTCCCGGCCGCGGGGAGGTCACTGCCGTGCTCTTTCACACCTTCGGAGACAATCCGGGCGGCGCGTCCGTCGGCCAGGTCGCGTCCGTTCGCCGCGCCAGAGAGTACTTAGAGGACGCGGGCGTCACCGTCACGCTCGCCGAGGGGAGCGGCGATCCCGCCGAAGAGATCCTGCGCGTCGCAGCAGACCGCGACGCGGACGCCATCTGCCTCGCCGCGCGGAAGCGAACGCCCGCCGGGAAGGTACTGTTCGGAAGTGTCACGCAGGGCGTGATCCTCTCGACGGACCGCCCGGTCATCGTCTGTGGATCCACGTAATCTCACCTGTAAGCCCGTGTCCGTTCTTCATCTGTCGATCTACCGCTGTCCTCGCGTCGCACCGTTCTCGCACTCCGGTGGGCATTCGTCGCTCGACCGACTGTCTGGCCGAGCAAGTTTTATCGGTCATATTGTCATATATCTAGACAGAGGCCGACCGAACGTGACATTCGAACCAGAGACGAGAGTCCCCGCGGTCGACGTCGCCGAGTGTCTCGCCCTGTTGCTCGTCCCGACGGTCGTCGTCGGTGGAATCGCAGCGCTCGGAAGCGGTGACGACCTCGTCGGCGGACTCTTCGTCGGTGGGGTGTTCGGTGCGATACTCGTCAGCTACCGACGGACGCTCTACGCGGTTCGGACCGACGACGGGATCGAGCGGCGACGACGGTCGCACTCCGGCGATTGGATGGTTCGAGTCGCAGAGAGCGACTTCGCCTCGAAGCACGAATGGCTCGTCGTCCTCGTCTGCGCGGGAATCGGGATCGCATCGCTCGCCAGCCTCGTGTTCGTCGATCACGGCCGACTCCCGATGAAGCTGGTGCTCTTCGGCTCTCTCGGACTCCCGGCGGCGCTCTACGCCGCCATCGTCCGGTCGGTTCGACGGTGAGGGCGACCGGGCGCACCGATTCGATGTGGGTCACGAGCCACGACCGATTTCCGTAGGCGTTTGTACCACCGCTCCGAACTCACGAGCAGAATGACCGCGCCGAACCGGAACACGTTGTGGGCGCGCGCCCTCGTCGACGAGTTGGCGAAGGCGGGCGTCTCCGCCGTCTGTATCACGCCGGGCAGTCGGTCGACGCCGCTCACGGTGGCGTTCGATCGACACGACGAGATACACGTCTTCTCACATCTGGACGAACGAGCGTCCGCGTACTTCGCGCTGGGCCGCGCCCGACGGACGGGCGAAGTGACGCCGCTAGTCTGTACCTCGGGAACCGCCGCCGCCAACTACCACCCGGCGGTGATCGAGGCGTCGCAGTCGCGGGTGCCGATGCTGCTTCTAACCGCCGACCGACCGCCGGAGCTACGCGACAGCGGGGCCAACCAGACCGTCGACCAGGAGAAACTCTACGGCGACGCCGTCCGCTGGTACAAGGATCTGCCCGAACCGGAAGCGACGGATCGAAAGCTCCGCTCGCTGCGGACGACGGCCGCGCGGGCGCTGGCCGAGGCCGAGGGGACGCCCAGCGGTCCGGTCCACCTGAACGTCCCGTTCCGAAAGCCGCTCGAACCCGTCCCCGTCGAGGGCGACGTGCCCGACGACCTGCCGGGGCTGGCGACCGAAGGCCGCGAGGAGGCGTTCGTGCAGACGACCAGCGGCGTGACCGAACTCGACGACCGCGACCTGCGCCGACTCGCCGACGCGCTGGAAGTCGAACGCGGCCTCATCGTCGCCGGCCCGGCGGACGCACCCGGCGTCGACAACGAAGCGGTGACGATGCTCGCCCACGCGACCGGCTTTCCGATCCTCGCCGACCCGCTCTCGGGACTCCGCTTCGGCGGCCAGACGCGGGTCACGACCGTTCTCGGAGGCTACGACGCCTATCTTAATTCCCTCGTCACCGACGACTGGCCGGACCCCGAAGTCGTCTTCCGCTTCGGGGCGTCGCCGACCTCGAAACCGCTTCGGAAGTACCTCGCCCGGACGGGTGCACGACAACTGCTCGTCGATCCGGCGGGCGAGTGGCGCGAAGCGGAGTTCACGGCGACCGACCTCGTCGTCGCCGATCCGTCGACGCTCGCCGCACGACTGGGTCGGTTCGTCGTCGGCCCCGACAGCGGCGCGTGGCGCGAGCGGTGGACGGCCGCGGAGGAGACACATTGGAGCGTCGTCGACGACGCGGTCGGCGGTGCCGACGACGCCACCGACAGCGACGACGCCGACTCCGGTGACACCTTCGAGGGTCGGATTCTCGCCGACGTGGCCGATCTCGCGCCGGACCCGGCGACCGTGTTCGTCTCGAACAGTATGCCCGTCCGCGACCTCGATCGCTTCGCCCGCCCGAACGAGAAGAGCCTCACCGTGCTCGGTAACCGGGGCGCGAGCGGCATCGACGGCGTCACCAGCACGGCGCTCGGGGTCGGGAGCGCGACCACCGATCACCTGACGCTCGTGACGGGCGACCTGGCCTACTACCACGACTTGACGGGCCTCCTCGCGGTCGACCGGTGTGACGTGGACGCGACGGTCGTCCTGATCAACAACGACGGCGGCGGCATCTTCCACATGCTCCCGATCGAGGACTTCGAGCCCCCGTTCACGGGTCAGTTCAAGACGCCCCACGGTCTCGACTTCGAACCCACGGGGGACCTGTTCGGCCTCGAATTCGCCCGCGTGGACCTCGACGGCTTCCGCGATGCCTACGCGGAGTCCGTCGCCAGCGAGGGAACGCAGGTGATCGAAGTCGCCACCGACGCCGAGTCGAGTCACCGCGTGCGCGAGCGACTCCGAGAGCGCGTCGTCGACGAGTTGACCGGCGAGTAGCGCGGGAGGATCGAGCCTCGGCCTCGCCGCCGTCGAGTTCGTCTTCCTCATCGTGTGGCTGACGATGCAGACGGGACCACTGACCGAGGCCGATCGTATCCGACCCGATCCGGGTTCGGCCGCCGACGGTGCCGAGCGTTTATGGGTTCACGCAACCCACACAGTCCTATGCCGCCGAATCGCGGAACCGACTACGCGACCGAACGCCGTCAGATCCGCGAGCGCGAGGAAAACGACGGGATCGGGACGCTGCTCGAATCGCTGTTCGAAGGAATGGTCGAAGTGTTCCTCCTCGCGCTCCCGGCGCTCGTGGTCTACGTCTACTCGGCCAGCGTCGACGCGAAGTTCAGCGCCTTCGTCTCGCTTCTGACGCTCGGTCTCGGCGTCGGCGTTCTCCGGGACGAACGCTTCGGACCGACGTGGCCGCCGCTCTCACCCGCGCTGGTCCTCGCTCGATTCGTCTGTTACAACGCCGCGGTCTGGCTCTCGGTCACGCTCGGTGCGCTGCTCGGCCTCGACCTCGGCTTCCGCGTCCACTGGTCTTCGAGCGACGTGCTCGGACTGGCGCTCGTCGCCGTCGTGGTCTCGCTGGTCGCCGTCGCGGCGATTCCGTCGCTGGCGCGGGCGCTGTGGTCGAATCGTCGCTGAGCGTCGAACGTCGCGGGAGTCGGCGGGAGCGACCCCGACGGGAATCTTTTTGCGAAGTCCGTCCCCCCTTCACGACATGGTTTCGGAGATTTTCGACGCCGACCGCTGGGAAGCGATGCCGCTCTCGGAGGAGTTCGAGGACGTCACCTACCACCGCGCGGTGGACGTCGCCGCCGTCCGCATCGCGTTCGACCGCCCGGACGTGCGCAACGCCTTCCGACCGGGAACGGTCGACGAACTCTACCGCGCGCTGGACCACGCCCGCAAGCGAGCCGATATCGGCTGTGTGCTCCTGACGGGCAACGGCCCGTCGTCGAAAGACGGCGGCTGGGCGTTCTGCGCGGGCGGCGATCAGTCGGTTCGCGGTGGCTCGGGCTACGAGTATCGCGGCGACGACGAGGCCGCCGCTGACGACGACCCGGCAGTCCGCGAGGCGAAAGCCGGTCGGCTTCACATCCTCGAAGTCCAGCGGCTCATCCGCTTCATGCCCAAGCCCGTCGTCGCCGTCGTCCCCGGCTGGGCCGTCGGCGGCGGCCACTCGCTCCACGTCGTCTGCGACATGACACTGGCGAGCGAGGAACACGCCGTCTTCAAGCAGACCGACCCCGACGTGGCCTCCTTCGACGGCGGTTTCGGCTCGGCCTACCTCGCCCACCAGGTCGGCCAGAAGAAAGCGCGCGAGGTGTTCTTCCTCGGGAAGAACTACGACGCCCAAGAGGCGGCCGACATGGGAATGGTCAACGAAGTCGTCCCGCACGAGGAACTAGAGGACGTCGCCCTCGACTGGGCCGAGGAGATGACGGGCAAGAGTCCGACCGCGATGCGGATGCTGAAGTACGCCTTCAACCTCGACACCGACGGCATGGTCGGCCAGCAGGTGTTCGCCGGGGAGGCGACCCGCCTCGCGTATATGACCGACGAAGCCGAAGAGGGCCGGGACGCCTTCTTGGAGAAGCGCGATCCCGACTTCTCGAAGTTCCCCTGGCATTACTAACCACGACCTTTTTTAACGGGGCCTCGCGCCTCGGAGACGCGCTCGACCCCCGCCAAAAAACCTCGACGAAAAAGGCCGCTCGGTCGGCTCCGACCTTTTTCCGACTCGGGTTTCCTCGCACGCCCCCGGCGTGCTGCGGGAACCGCTCGCCGCAAAAACCTCGACGAAAAAGGCCGCTCGGTCGCTCGCTGCGCTCGCTCCCTCGCGGTACGGGGGAGCAGAAAACAGCCGATCACCAAACCGACGCACGGCACAGCACCGCACAGCGATACGACACCGTCTACTGGGATCGGTTACCCCTCGTCCGCCGATTCTCGCGTACCTATTCCACACACCGCAACAGTCCATCGTGACTCTGCGCGTAGATCTTCCCGTCGACGATCGCTGGTTCGGTGACCGGCCCGTCGGCCGCGACGTGCCACTGGTGCTCGCCGGTCGACTTCCGGAAGGCGTGGAGGCCGTCGCTCGTGCCGAGGTACACGGTCCGATCGTCGACGGTGGGGGCGGAGGGATGGACCGGGTGATCCCGGTCGCTCGCGCCGCCCGCGTACGGGGCGCGCCAGCGACGAGTTCCGTCCGAGAGAGCGAGCGCGTAGAGGTACCCGTCCCAACTCGGGACGTAGACGGCGTCGTCGTCGACGGCTGGAGCAGAGTGGATCACCCCGTCCGTCTCGGCGTGCCACCGCTCGTGGCCCGTCTTCATGTCAGTGCGTAGATCTTCTTGTCGGTACTCCCGAAAACAACGGTGTCCGAACGAACGGCGGGGACTGAATCCGGTGGACCCCACTTTCTGCTTCCGTAGTTGAACGACCACTGGTAGTCACCCGAATCGGCGGTGACGGCCCGGACTTGCCCTCGCTCTCCGGGGCCAGCAGACATCTGTACGAACACTCGTCCCTCGGCGACGGCGGGCGACGTGAAGGAGTCCCTCTGCAGGGGATTCGATCACTGTGTTCGCCCCGTCTTCGAATCGAGGGCGACGAGGGCGCTCCCGGTCGACTGAACGTACACGGTACCGTCGACGACCGCTGGTGCCGAGTCGACGGAGCTTCCGAGTTTCGTCGCCCAACGCCGAAACCCGAGACGGGACCCGGCGACCGAGACGCCGCCGTCGGTCGCGTAGGCGTACACGTCGTAATCGACGTTGCCCGCGTAGACGGTACCGTCCGCGACGGCCGGCGGTGCGTTGTACTCTCGACCACCGTTCGCCGTCCATACGGTCGATCCGTCGTCGGCGTCGAGCGCGTAGAGCGTGTGATTCGATCCGCCGACGAAGACCGTCCCGCCCGCCACGACCGGTGAAGACAGAAACGACCCGTGCGTTCGACGCGTCCACGCGACCGAGGGCGACTGCGTGGGTCCATTGGTGTCGGCGCGACCGGTGCGGGCGGCGTCGTTGCCGAACATCGGCCACGTCTCTGCGGGTGGTTCGGCGGCGCGTCCGCCACATCCCGCGAGCGCGGCGGTGAGTGCGGTCGAACCGGCTTTGAGGAGATTGCGGCGGGTAACGGCGGGCACGATGTGTCACCGAATACGGGTGTTCGGTATATGTTTTGTCCCTCCTCGCGTGGGTACTTGTCGGAAGAAGATAGAATGACGGAGACGAGACTACCTCGAAAGCCCCCGAGCGCTGCACTCGCGCGCCTCGCTGCGCCGCTCGCTCCCTTCGGTCGCTCACGTGCTTACTTCGGCGTGCTTCGCGCAGCGCTCGGCCCCTTTCAGTCCCACCCAACGGCGGTTAGTTGGCTGGCCATCGCTTAGCTGAGCGAGACCATTGTCGAAGGCGACGTTCCACTAAACGACTGCCGGCCGATCAATCGACATAGGATGGGACTGAAAGGGGCTGGGCTCTCGGCCAGCCCCGGCGATGTAAGCACCGCAGACCGAAGGCCGAGGAGCACAGCGAGTCGCGGCGGTCGATAGCGCAGGGGGCCTTCGAAACCTCGTTTCAGTCGAATCACATTTTACAGTACCGATCTCTACAGTAATCATCTCCTAAAGATTTACAGAAGTCCCCCAGACAGTCCAAGATGGTCTATTTATAACCTGTCGAGAGATCGGTGATGAATAGAGGGCGCGTATCGGCCATAAGGAGAACTGGCTCGTCTATTGCGGAGATTTTTGTAAATTACCGTTTGTGGACCTCTACCTTCCGAAGTCTAAATGTTGCCAGTTCGCAGGCTTGCTTAGACGGTACTGCCCAAAAGCACATATGAGTGATAGATCAAATACAACTAGTGATAATCAATGGCAGTTGAACAGGATCACGAAGCAACTTCTTGGAGAACACCATCCGCATCTTGGATCGGGGTCGCCATTCTCACGATCTCATCGGCCATCATAATTCTACCTAGCTTTATACTCTCTAATTTGACTCCCCAAGAGATGATAAAATACTCCGGATATCTGATCCCATTCGTCCTTACATTTCTCATATCTCTATTTCTACTTCCAATACTGGTTGGACTAGATAGTAGGGCGATTTCATCGGGCGGTTATTCATGGAATCCAAATGCATGGATATGGGCAGGCATAGGCATAATCCCACTCATATCACTGATAGTACTGCGATCGGGATCAGCATTTGTCGCTTTGATAGTTGGAGCGTATTACCTGTATAAACGTCACGTGTCGCTAAGCATCCCATAACAAATCCACAAAATAGTGGTTCAATAGCCATTAAACGGCTAATCCACGTTCAAGTGTGGTGCTGAATACATCCTCTGTAGTCCGCATACCGATTCTGGCGATCAACACAACGTATACGGGCTGAATATCTATATTCACTCGTTAACGTCTCCAACAACGTCCCCACAATCGACTGTCCCCACGAAATCGACTCCAAACATCGACTCCAAAGCCCGAATATGGTAACCTTCACACTCGGCGCGTCCTGATATCTATCCAATGAGTGTGCAGAACATCTCGCGCCGGAAGGCGTGGCTGATGGCCGCCCGGCCGCAGACGCTTCCGGCGGCCGCCGCGCCGGTCATCGTCGGCGTCGGCCTGGCCGTCGGAGCCGGGAAATTCCGATTCCTCCCGGCGATTGCGGCTCTGATCGGGGCCGCGCTGATCCAGATCGGGACGAACTTCGCCAACGACTACTACGACGCCGTCAACGGTGCCGACACGGCCGACCGCGAGGGCTTTACTCGGGTTACCGCGGGCGGCCTCATCGACCCACCCGAAGTCAAGCGGGCCATGGCGTTGACGTTCGCGCTCGCCATCCTCGTCGGCGTCTATCTGGTCTACGTCGGCGGCGTTCCCATCCTCGTGATCGGCCTGTTGTCAGTGGCCAGCGGCATCGCCTACACCGGCGGCCCGTACCCGCTCGGGTACCACGGACTCGGCGACGTGTTCGTCTTCGTCTTCTTCGGTCTGATCGCCGTCACGGGGACGTTCTACGTGCAGGCCGCCGCCGTGCTCTCCGGACCTTTCCCGCTCTGGATTCCCGACGGGACGGTCCCGCTCGTCGCCGTCGTCGCCAGCCTCTCGATGGCCGCCATCTCGACGAACATCCTCGTCGTCAACAACGTCCGCGACAAGGAGGAGGACGCCACGACCGGCAAGCGGACCCTCGCGGTGCGATTCGGTTACGGCTTCAGCCGCGCCGAGTACGTCGCGATGCTCGTCCTCGCCTACGCCGTCCCGGTCTGGTTCTGGCTCGTCCCCGGCGACTTCGGCGTACTCGCCCTGCTCCCGTGGCTGACCATCCCCTACGCGGTGGTCGTCGCCCGGACGGTCCTGACCGAGACGGCGGGCGATGTGCTCAATCCCGCGCTCGAACAGACGGGGAAACTGCTCGCCAGTTATGCCGTCTTGTTCGCCGTCGGCCTCGCGCTGCCGGGCGTGCTCTGATGCGCTCTTCTGACTTCTCGCTCGACCTCCGTCGACCGCTCTCGACCGCCAAGGGAACGATCGACCGCCGCGAGGGCGTCCTCGTCGGCGTCGAGATAAACGCCGACGACGTGGCCGAGTCGACCGACTCGAACGCTCGCATCGACGCCGTCCGCGGCCTCGGCGAGGCGACGCCGCTCCCCGGGTGGACCGAGTCGCTCGCAGATTGCCGGGCGGCGCTGACCGAAGCCGTCGGACTCGGTGATCCGGAACGCGCGCTGTCGACTCTCGACGAACGTCCACGCGAGACGCCCGCGGCCCGTCACGCCGTCTCGCTCGCGCTCGCCGACGCTCGTGCCCGCGCGAGTGGCCAATCGCTCGCCAAGTTCCTCACCGACAGTCGAGACGAACCCGACGGCCCCGCCGAACGCGTCCCGGTAAACGCCACCGTCGGCGACGGATCGGTCGAAGAGACCGTCGACGCCGCTGAATCGGCCGTCACCGACGGCTTCGACTGTCTCAAGGTGAAAGCGGGTGCCCGGCCGCTCGAAGAGGACGTGGAACGCCTCCGGGCGGTTCGAGACGCCGTCGGCGACGGGGTGACACTCCGAGTCGACGCCAACGCCGCGTGGTCGGTCGAGACGGCGCGAGACGCCATAGATACCCTCGCGGAACTCGACGTCGCCTACGTCGAACAACCGCTCCCGGCCGACGATTTAGAGCGTTTGGCGTCGCTCCGCGGACGAGGCGTCGCCGTCGCCGTCGACGAGACGCTGGCGAGTCACGAGCTGAAGACTGTTCTCGATGCCGACGCGGCCGACGTGGCGATCCTGAAACCGATGGCCCTCGGCGGCCCGGACCGGGCGGTCGTCGCGGCCGAACGAGCGCGCGACGCGGGCGTCACACCCGTCGTGACGACGACGATCGACGCCGCCGTCGCCCGAACCGCCGCGGTCCACGTCGCCGCGGCGATTCCGGACGTTCCGGCCTGCGGCCTCGCCACCGGCGACTTGCTAGCCGACGACTTTCCGGCCGACCACGCCGGATCGGACCCGGTTCCGGTCGAAGACGGGTCGATCGCCGTCCCCACCGGCGCGGGCAACTGCGGCAGCCACTTCGACGAACTGGTGTGGAACGACGGCTAAGCCGTCCTCCTCATCAGCGATCCGTGACGTGATGGCCGAGCGAACACTTTAGCTCTGTTCTCCCCTCTATAACGTACAAACATGACAAACCTCGTCACTAACATCGCCGAGACGGTCGAGTCACAACCGGACGCGGCCGCCATCGGCTACGAAGGTCGGGTGTCGACCTATCGAGAGCTCTGGGACCAGACCGGCGCGTTCGCATCCGGCCTCGTCGAACGAGGCTTCGAACCCGGCGACCGGGTCGGCATCTACCTACCGAACCTCCCCTCCTACGTCGTCGCGTTCCACGGAACGCTCCGCGCGGGCGGCGTCGTCGTCCCGATGAACCCGCAGTACAAAGCTCGTGAAATCGAGTACCTGCTCGCGGATAGCGGGGCGACGGTCGTCGTCACGCTCGACGACCTCGCCCCGCACGTCGAGGACGTACGCGACGCGACCGCCGTCGAACACATCGTGACCGTCCCCGGCGGAGGCGATGTCGGGACACCCTTGGCCGAGTTCTTCGGCGACCCCGCCTTCGAGACGGTCGACCGTGCGGACGACGACCTCGCCTGCCAACCGTACACGTCGGGGACGACCGGACGACCGAAAGGCGTGATGCTCACCCACGAGAACCTCGGATCGAACGCCGAGATGGCGGGGTCCATCATCCCCGAGGGGGTCGGACCGAACGACAAGCAACTCGGTGTCCTCCCGCTGTTCCACATCTACGGGATGACGGTGACGATGAACGCGACGCTGTTCGGCGGCGGGTCGTACTATCCGATGCCGCAATGGAACGCGCAGGACGCGGCGGCGCTCGTCGCCCAAGAGCAGTTGACGCTGATGCACGGGGTTCCGGCGATGTACAACGACATCATCAACCAGCCGAACGCCGAGGCGTTGAACCTCTCGTCGCTGCGACTCTGCGGCGTCGGCGGCGCGGGCATCCCGGTCGAAGTACTCCGACGCTTCGAGGAACTCTACCCCGTAAAGATCTACGAGGGATACGGCCTCACCGAAACGAGTCCCGTCACCCACTTCAACAGCCCCGAGGACGGCCGCCGCGTCGGCAGCGTCGGGAGAACGCTCTCCGGCGTCGACTGTCGTGTCGTCGATGAAGACTTCGAGGAGGTGCCGCCGGTCGGGAAGGGACCGATCGACGAGGAGGACGTCGACCTGAACGAGATCACCGGCGAACTCGTCGTCAGCGGCCCCAACGTGATGAAAGGCTACTACAACCTCCCCGAGGCAAACGAGGAGGCGTTCACCGAAGCGGACGGCAAGCGCTGGTTCCACACCGGCGACCTCGGGTACCACGACGAGGACGGCTTCTACTACATCGTCGACCGCGCGAAACACATGATCCTCACGGCGGGCTACAACGTCTACCCGCGCGAGGTCGAGGAACTCCTCTTCGAACACCCCGCCGTCGCCGACGTGGCCGTCGTCGGCATCCCGGACGAGCGTCGCGGCGAGACCGTGAAAGCGTTCGTCGTCAGAAAAGCCGACACGGACGTGACCGCAGACGAGATCAAGCAGTTCTGTCTCGACAACCTCGCGGCGTACAAACACCCCCGCGAGGTCGAGTTCGTCGACGCGCTCCCGCGGACGACGACCGGGAAGGTCCAGAAGTTCGAACTCCAGAACCGGGGTGACGCCGAGTGAGCGAAGACGGATCGAGCGAACCGGAATTCGGCGACGGTGCGGTGCTGCTCGAACGCGACGACGGCGTCGCCACGATCCGACTGAACAAGCCGGAACTCAGGAACGCGCTGACGATCGACGTGACCGACGGCATCGCCGACGCGATAGAAGAACTGGAGGGGACGGACACGCGCTGCGTCGTCGTCGAAGGCGCGGAGGGGACGTTCTGTGCCGGTGGCGACGTGAACGCGATGATGGAACTCCAGACGGGCGCGTGGACGCTCGACGAGGCGAATCGGTACATCGTCCGCCAGACCGGACGGGCCGTCCGCCGCGTCGCCGAATGCGAGTTCCCGACGGTCGCGAAGATCGACGGCGCGGCGGTCGGTGCCGGTGCGGTCCTCGCGATCGCCTGCGACCTCCAACTGATGAGCGACGACGCCCGGATCGGCTTCGATTTCCGACGAGTCGGCCTCGCCGTTGACTCCGGGGCGTCGGTCCTGCTTCCCCGACTCGTCGGCGAGAACGTGGCGATGGAACTCGTCTTCACCGGCGAACACCTCGGAGCAGACCGGGCGAAGGAACTCGGCCTCGTGAATCGAGTTTTCCCGGCCGACGAGTTCGACGATCGTGTCGCCGAGTTGGTCGAGACGATCGCCGACGGGCCGACCGTCGCGCTCCGAACGTCGAAGCGCCTGCTCAGGACGAACCGGGACGCACCGCTCGGCGAGGCCATCGCCGACGAGGCGGCCGCGCAGTCTGCGGTGTTCCGATCCGACGATCACACCGAAGGCGTCGAATCGTTCCTGTCGAAGCGAGAACCGGAGTTCGAGGGTCGGTGAGAGTGGGATAACCGCCCGCTACTGCTCGTTCATCGCTTCGCTGGCGAGGTTGCGACCGCGGGGCCGGAGCGCGACTTCGCGGCGAACCCTGACTTCCTCTAAGATTTCGAGTTCGACGAGGCGTTCGAAGATCGCCTCGGTCTCGTCGACGTCGATGCCGAGGAAGTCCGGGATTTCGAACGGCGAGACGCCGGTGTACAGCGCCATCAAAACCTCCGTATCGCGGTCGTCGAGGTCGGCGTTGACCGTGCTTCGCTCTTCGCCCTTCCGGAGGAACGAATCGAGGAGTTGGCACTGCCGGTCGGTGCCCGAGAGGTACGTCTCGACGCTGGTCTCCCCCTCCGTGTGTTCGACTTCGAGAACCGCCCGCTTCTCGTCTGCGACGGTGCGCTCTGCGACGCCGACTCGACCGATATCGTCGAGGTCGAGTTCGACGAACGTTCCCGAGCGGAGCGCGACGTCGAGCGCGTCGTCGCCGACTTTCACGCGCGCCCGTTCCCACGTCGTATCTCGCACGACGCCGCCCGCGACGGCGGGGTGGCGCGCGTAGACCACTCGCTGGTCGAGCATCGCGCGGTAGAGGTCCTGTTCGAAGTTCTCGTCGTCGCGGGTGGCGACGAGGACCACGTCGTTTCCGAACCGAATGCTCGTGAAGCTAGAGACGCGGGCGATGGCCTGATTGGCGTCGTGGCGACCGTCGAGTTTCTCGATCGACGTGAGCGGAATCGTCCGTTTCCCGGCGTTACCGACGAGGATGAGACGTTTGTTCGAGAGGATGACCCGTCCCGGCGTCCAGTCCACGTCGTTCAGCTTCCGACCGTCGCGGACGACCTGCATGAACCGCCCCTGCGTGTCGGTGACTTTGTACTCTCCCTTACTCATGGCGTCTCCCGTCTCGTCCGACTCCGGTCACCGGGCGAGTGTCGTCGTTCGCTTCTCTCACGACACTGGTTTGACTCTTACGACCGACTCGGCGTGACGGCGCTCGCCTCACGCGAACCCCCCGAGTTTTGAGAGTGCGGCGAAGGCGCGACGCCGGACTTCGTCGTCGTCCGAATCGTGCGTCAACGCCTCGAGACGCTCGCGTGATTGCTCACCGCCGACTCGACCGAGGACGAACACCGCCTTCGCCTGCGCGTCGCTCGCCATCTCGGGATCGGCGACGACGTCGAGCAGACGTTCCTCGACGACCTCCCCACCGATGGTCGAAAGACTCGTCGCCGCGAACTGAGCAGTTGTCGCGTCGTCGTCGCCCAATGCCTCGACCAGCGGGTCGACTACCGACTCCGCCCGGTGGCTACCGGTGACGCGGCCGAGCAACCACGCCGCGTTCCGCCGTTGCGGTCGCTGCGTACTCTGCGTCAGAATCTCGACCAGCGGGTCGATGACCGTCTCGTCGCCCACGCTCCGGAGGTTGCTGACGACGGCCTCACGGACGCCGTGGCTCTGCTTCGAGGGAGCGTTCGAGAGGAGTTGGATGAACGAGAACACGGCCGCACGGCGGACGGTGTCGCTTTCGTCGGTCAGCGCCGCCGCGAACTCTCGAACGGGTCGAAGCCCGGTCGCGTTACCGAGCGCGCTGACCGCGATCCACCGGATCGTCTCGTTGTCGTCGTCGAGAAGTCGCTGGAGCGCCGCGAGCGCCCGGTCGTCTCCGATCTCGGCGAGTGCGTCGGCGACGGCTCGCTTGGCCTCGCCGCGCGAGTCGTCGAGGAGGTCGGCGAGCGGTCCGACCGCACGTCGATCCCCGAGGCGACCGCACGCAGCGACGACACGAATCCGCACTCGAGGGTCCGAATCGTCGAGCGCGCCGACGAGCGCTGGCGTCACCTCCGGTTCGCCCAGTTGACCGAGCGCGCTCGCCGCGGCCATCCGCAACTCGGGTTCGTCGGCGCGTAGCGCCTTCGCGAACCGCTCGGCGCGAACCCAATCGGCCGCGTCGTCGGTGTCGACGCCGGTCAACTCGACCAACAGGCGGTCGATGGCCCCCGGACCGACCTCGTCGAGCGCGTCGATCGCCGCCGCACGGACGTCGTCGTCCTCGTCGGTTCGAGCCGCTTCGACGACGCCGCGGACGAGTTCGTCGTCCGATTCCGTTCCGAGTTCGCCCAGCAACTCGGCCGCTCGCCGCCGGACGGCCGGACTCTCGCTCTCCCAGAGGTGCGTGAGCAGTTCGTCCGTGTCGCCGTCGCGGGCGAGTTGATACAGCGACATCAGGATTCGAGTTTGCGATAGATGCGGTGGCGCTTGTCGACGGGTTCGAAATCGCCGCGTAGCGAGATCGGCAACGACTCGGTCATGCCGATGACGAGGTAGCCGCCGTCGCGGATCGAGTCGGTGATCGTCTCGAAGATCGGGAGTTTGTACCCGCTGTCGATGTAGATGAGCAGGTTCCGACAGAGGACGAGATCGTAGCCCGACTTCGCCCCGTCACTGATGAGGTCGTGGCGCTCGAAGGAGATCATCCGCTTCAGACGGTTCCGGACTCGGAACGTATCGCCGTCTCGTTCGACGTAGGGACCGATGTCGACGATCGGCGCGAGTTCGTCTGCGATGTCGGTCGTTCGGGTCGTCCGGTAGACGCCGCGTCGGGCGGCTTCGAGGGCCGAACTGTCGATATCGGTCGCCGTGATGGCAACGCGTCGCTCGTCGACCTCGGGGTCGTCGGAGGCGAGTATCGCCAGCGAGTACGGCTCTCGACCGTCGGCGCACGGCGCACTCCAGAGACGGATTCGGCGGCGCTCCGCACTCAGCGTCCGCAGGACCGGCCGAAGCAGCGACCACATCACCGGGTTTCTGAAGAACTGCGTGACGTTGATCGTGAGCGAGTCGAGCAGCGCGTCCCGCTCTTCTTCGCTCCCCCGAAGTTCTCCGAGGTACTCGTCGTACGTCTCGGCGTCGCAACGACGCATCCGAGCCGTTATCCGTCGTCTGAGGTAGGCGTCGTTGTAGTAACCGGGTTCGAAGTCGACTTCGTCTTCGATCAGCCGAATCACGCGCTCGAAGCCCGGATCGGGGTCGCTCGAACCGACGTCTTCCCGAGAGCTCATAGCGTCACCACGTCGAGGATCGGGACCACGTCACCGTCGCCGAGGACGGCGGTTCCGGTGAGTCCGGGGATACCGCTCAAGACGCCTTCGAGCGGTTTGACGACGACCTCCTCCTGGTCGAGGACGGCGTCGCAGTGAAGCGCGACCGACCGCCGCTCGTCGCGGATTCGCAGCAACATACCGCTCCCGTTCGTCGACGCGGCGGGTTCGTCGAGCACCGACCCGAGGCGAACGACCGGGTAGATGTCGCCGTCGTGTTCGATCGCCTCGTTCCCGTTGACCCGACGGACGTCGTTCATTCTGCTGATCTCGTCGATGTTCTTCACCGGGATGCCGTACTCGGTGCCGCCGACGCGGACGAACATGATCTTCACGATGGCGACCGTGACTGGCAGTCTGATACTGATCGTCGTTCCCTCGCCGGGACCGCTGTCGATGCTGACCGTCCCGTCGAGTTGCTTGACCGTGCTCCGGACGACGTCCATCCCGACGCCGCGGCCGCTGATGTCGGTGATCTCGTCGTTGGTCGAGAAGCCGGGGTGGAAGACGAGGTCGTACACCTCACTCTCCTCCAACGCGCCGAGTTCGCCGGGGGTCATGACGCCCTTCTCGACGGCCTTCTCGCGGATGCGTTCCTCGTCGAGTCCGCCGCCGTCGTCGGCGACTTCGATGGTGACGTGATCGCGCTCTCGCGTCGCCGTCAGGCTGACGTGTCCCTCGCGGGATTTCCCGGCGGCCTCGCGCTCCGCAGGGGATTCGATGCCGTGATCCACGGCGTTCCGGAGGATGTGCATCAGCGGATCGCGGATCTCCGTGAGGATCGTCCGATCGAGTTCGATGTCCTCGCCCTCGATGTCGAACGCGACTTCCTTCTCCTGGTCGCGGGCGATGTCGCGGACGAGCCGCGGGAACTTGTTGACGACCTTCTTCAGCGGGATGAGCCGCATGTCCATCACCGTGTTCTGGAGGTTCGACGCGATCTTGTCGAGTTCGTCCAGATTGTCGCTCTTCGCGAGTCCGGCCTCTTCCATCTCCCGTCGCAGCTTGATGCGGCTCGTCACCAACTGCTCGACGAGCCCGTAGAGGGTGTCGAGTTGAGTGACGTCGACCCGGACCGACGAGATGCTCTCGTCGCGCTTCGATTCGGTGCCGCGTCCGGACGTGTCGCCCGTGCCGTCCGTGTCTTCGTCGGTGTTGTCCGCCTCTTTGTCGATGTCAGTGCCGTCCGACGACGCCGCAGAGTCGGACGCCTCCGAGTCGCCGTCGGCAGACGCGTTGGTTTCCTCATCGACTCCGTCGGCCTCGACGTCGGTGTCGCCCACGTCGGCCGTCGCTCCCGCCGCTGCTCCATCGTCGACACCGATCGCGGCGGAGACGTCCGTCACGTCGACCGATTCGACCTGACTCGGCTTCCCGAGGGATCCCGCGACGCCGTCGGCGTCGTCGCCGACGACGAACACGTCGAAGCCGTCGTCGTAACCGCCGCCTTCGATCGTTTCTCGATCCGGGACGGTCACGAAGTCGTCGAAGGATCGCTCGACGGCCTGCATGACGAACAGAGCGTCGACGCCTTTCATCTGACTCTCGCCGATCGTGACGCGGACGTGGAAGACGGCTCCGTCGGCGTCGGCGAGTCCGGACACCGCACCCGCCGCGTCCGCCGAGAGGAGCAAGTCGAGTCCGTCGGTCCGACTCGTCTCGACCGGGAGTGAGTCGCCGAGCGACGACGGGTCGTCTGACGGCCGTTCGTCGGCCGACGTGCCGAATCCCGACGGCGTGGCCTCGTCGTCCGTCTCGCCATCGTCGTCTGCCTCGCCATCGCCGGTCAGGTCCGTCTCGCCGTCGATGGCGGCGCGGATTCGCTCTTCGGTCTCGCTCGGGTCGACCGTCGACTCGCCGTCCTCGGCGATCTGGTCGATCATCCGTTCGAGTTGGTCGACGCCGTCGAACAGCAGGTCCATCAACTCGGTCGACACCTCGATGCGGCCGCCTCGAACTCCGTCGAGCAGGTCTTCGAGCGCGTGTGCGAGTTTACTCGCGTCGACGTAGCCCATCGCCGCGGCGTTGCCTTTGAGCGTGTGGGCGGTTCGGAAGATACCGTCCATCGCCTCCTGATCGGCCGGGTCCGACTCCAACGTCAGCAACGCGTTGTTCAGGTCGGTGATCTGCTCGTCGGCCTCGCGTACGAACGTCTGTCTATGATCGTCCATCTCAGTGCGTTCTCCGTCGTTTGCTCGTTCGTTCGTCGGTTCGCGCGTCGGTCCGAATCGTGTCGAGGATCGACGACGCCATGTCGTCGATGTCGGAGACGGTGTCGACGTGACCCGTCTCGATCGCGCGTCGGGGCATCCCGAAGATGACCGACGTGCGTTCGCTCTCAGCGAGCGTCCGCCCGCCGACCTCGCTGATGGATCGAATGCCCGTCGAGCCGTCGTTACCCATTCCGGTGAGGACGACGCCGGTGAGCGGTCCGTCGACGACGTCGGCCGCCGACCGCATCGTCACGTCGATACACGGCTGGACGTTGCGGTCGTAGGTGTCTTCGGTCAGTCGCACCCGGAGACGGCGGTCGGTCGCGTTCGAGACGAGCATGTTCGTCCCCCCGTTGGCGACGAGCACGTCGCCGCCGCCGATCCGCGTCCCGTCCGTCGCCTCTCGAACCCGATACGCACACTTCTCGTCGAGTCGATCAGCGAACCGACTCGTGAACGCGTCGGGCATGTGTTGGACGACGAGAACGCGGAAATCGGCCGCTCTCGGAAGTCCCGCGAGGACGCGCTCGACCGCGCTGGGCCCCCCCGTCGACGAACCGATGACCAGCGTCGGGTTGCCGACGAACGTCCCCACGCCGTTCGATCGGTCGGGAGTCGTTCCCGGCACCGATGTTTTGACCGCGCGTGACACGTCCGCGGTCGCGACCGACCGGACCTTGGCGACCAACTGGTCACGGAGCCGTGTCACACCAGTCGAGATTTCGCCGCCGGGTTTGGCGAAGAAGTCGACCGCACCGCGTTCGAGCGCCTCGAACGTGACGTTCGCGCCGTCTTCGGTGTACGCGGACAGCATGAGGATCGGCGTCGGACACTCACGCATGATGGCCTCGGTAGCCTCGACACCGTTCATCCTCGGCATCTCGACGTCCATCGTCACCACGTCGGGTCGCGTCTCGGAGACGACGCTGACGGCTTCGTCGCCGTCGGCAGCCTCTCCGACGACTTCGACACCGCCGTCGCTGAGAATATCGGTGATGAGGCCGCGCATGAATCGCGAGTCGTCGACGACGACAGTTCGGGGGCTACTGGCCCCCACTCCACTCCCCTCGTCGGCCGAATCGGGTACGCGTCCGCAGGACGGTGCCCTTTCGTTCGACACCGAACCCCACCAGTCTCGGCATCCCTCCGGTCTGTCCGGCGATTGCTTCGTCCGCTCGTACCCTGTTCATCGTCGTAAGCTATCACCTCTTCAGAAACGGATCGGATAAAGTCACCGTCCAAAAAATCAGGGGTGATAATCCGGAGGGTAGCTTTAACAGTTCCCTCCCCACAGGGGAGGACGTCCGATGTCCCAAGCAGACGCCACGCAAGTACTCGAATTCGGTCTCGGTGACGAGTCTTACTGCCTCGACATCTCCTTCATCGACGAGATCGTCGACGCGGGAGAACTGACGCGTATTCCGAACTCACCCCCGCACGTCGAAGGCGTCATGGATCTTCGCGGCCGGACGACCTCGATCATCGACCCGAAGAGAGTCTTCGACATCGAAGGGGATGGGGACCGAAACCGCATCATCGTCTTCGATCCGTCGACGACCGGCGAGCAGGGTGCCATCGGCTGGGTCGTCGACGAGGTGTATCAGGTCGTCCACGTCGCGACCGGCGACGTCGACAGCACGACGCTGACCGACGACGACGGGGTTCGCGGAATCGTCAAACGCGAAGACCGATTCGTCGTCTGGGTCGAACCCGACATCGGCGGCCAACTCGCCGAGCAGTCCGACGCCGCGGAAGCCGTCTGAGCCGACCTTCTCTCGCGTAGTCGACGACCGTTTAGAACCGTCCTCACACGCTCCGCTCCGAGCCTCCGCAACGCTCCGCCCGAACCGAGAGACACGCATTATCAGCATTGAAAAACAGAGGCGAACACTTATCAAGTATATGATCTGAATAAGCGTATGCGTATCCCAAGCGGAGTCGAGGGGTTCGACGAACTCGCCGACGGTGGGTTTCCGGGCGGCCGTCTGTATCTTTTGAGTGGCCCACCCGGAAGCGGGAAAACGACGTTTTCGGCGCAGTTCGTGACGCGCGGTGCGATGCAAGGCGAACGCTGTCTCTACCTGAGTATGCACGAGACGAGAGACGACATCGCGACGGACATGTCCGGGTTCGACTTCGGGTTCGACCGAGCACTCGCGAGCGACGCCGTAACGTTTCTCGACGCGTTTTCGAAGGACGGCAAGCGGTTCTTCGGGCTTCCCGGCGAACGTCGCGACAGGTCGACGCTGAGCAACCGAATCGTGAGCTTCGTCGACTCACGAAACATCAAGCGGTTGGTCATCGACTCGACGATGCTCCTTCGGTATCTGCTCTCCGACGACGACGACACGACGATCCAGTTCCTCTCGGCGCTCAAGCGGACCGACGCGACAACGCTCCTCATCTCCGAGATGACCGACCCGTCGTCGTACGCCGACGAGCACTTCCTCGCCCACGGCGTCGTCTTCCTCCACAACTACCTCGAAGACGGCGGGATGACTCGGGGGGTCCAGATCGTGAAGATGCGCGGCGCCGACATCGACACCGACATTCACGGAATCGGTTTCAGTGATCAGGGACTGCAGGTCCACGCCGACCAGAAACTGGCGAAGTGACGATGTACGAGACCGCGTTCGGCCTCGACTGGACGTCGATCGACCGGGAAGAGACCATCGCCCGCGGATTCGCGCTCGGCGTCGCTGAATCCTGTGGCGAACGTCACCCCGACGAACTCGACCGGCTTTACGAGGCGGTCGAGACCACCTACGACCGGAGTATGGTCGAACTCGCGTACCACGAAGGTCGACGCAAGAGTAGGCGCTTGCGACTCGAATTCGACCGACCGGAGCGGATCTGGGAGGAACTCGTCGGCGGCGATCTCGAAACCGCCGAGCGGGCATCACAGACGCGAAGTGACAGTAATTCGACCGCCGAAATCGAACGGGCGATCCCGGCGGTCCTCGCACGTCTTCCGATGCTAGAGCCCGACGATCGGTCGATCGGCGTGATCGACCGACCGGGGTTCCTGACTCGGGATTGATGAGAACGCCGATACGGACTGTCTGTCAGACGACGGCACGAACCGCCTGTGACCGATTTAGCGCGTCTGGGCATCAAGAGTTTTGTAGTCACACGGTGCACGATAGAACATGCTACGAGAGCCTGCTTCTCTCCCCGTCGACGACTTTCCACGGGGCTCTAGCGTTCTCATCTCCGGCCCTCCGCTCTCCGGGAAGTACGATCTCATGTGTCAGTTGCTCGTCGAACTCGGCGAACGGGTCGTCGTCGTTTCGACGGACGATCCGGCGACCGGCGTCCGAACGGATATCGAGTCGCTCGCGGGCGACGTCGACGACGATCGCCTCGGCATCGTCGACTGTGTAACCAGCCGCCAGAAGCACGACGTCACCGACAGCGAGACGGTCAAGTACGCCAGTTCGGCCGAGAACCTCACGCAGATCGGCGTGAAATTCACCGAACTCGCCGAAGCGTTCGCCGAACTCGACGGGGTCGTCGCAGTCGGCTTTCACTCCTTCTCGCCGCTGTTGATGTACTGGGACGTCGAACGCGTCTACCAGTTCGTTCGGGTTCTCTCCGGCCAGATCAGAGACGAGGGCTGGACGTTCGTCGGGGTCATCGGATCGACGATGCACGACGAGCAGACGCTCCACACGCTGTACGATCCGTTCGACGCCGTCATCGACACCCGTGACGGCGAAAACGGTCGCGAGTTCCGACGCCGCGACAGTCGCGGAACCTCGGCGACCGAGTGGGCCGCCTTCTGAGAGTCAGACGACCTTACTCGGGTCGAACGACCGCATAGCAGTTGCCGCTAGAGACGACCGATTCGACGACCGAGAGCGCGCTGGCCGCGAGGTCGGCTTCGAACTCGTCGGGGTCGTAGATGTGGTAGTACCGGGGGACACGGACGCCGCCGGGGAGCGTCCAGTCGACGGTCGTGTCGAACCCCTCGTCCTCGTCGAAGCGGTCGTGGGCCGTACTCCAGACGCTGATGAGGGCGCGACCGCCGGGCGACAGGACGCGAGCGAGTTCGTCCAGACTAGCGACGCGCTGTTCGCGCGGCCGGAGGTGGTGGAGCGTGGCGACGAACACCGAGAGATCGAACGCGTCGTCGGCGAACGGGAGCGTGGCGGCGTCGCCGTGGACGAGTTCGACGGCGAAGTCGCGGTCGGCCGCCCGCTCTCGCGCCTCGGCGAGCAATCCGCGGCTCACGTCGAGGCCGACGACGCGGTCGACTCGTTCGGCGAGCAGTTCCGAGTGACGACCGTTACCGCAGCCGAGGTCGAGCGCCCGCGGCGGCGTCCGCTCGTCGTCACTCGGTTCGCCGTCGAGTGCTGTGGCGGCTTCTCCGCCGTCGAGAAACGTTTCGACCTCGGGCCACGCGTACTCGCGCGTCGCCGAGAAGTGGGCCGCGATCCGGTCGTAGGTCGCCCGCGGATCGCCACCGCCATCGCTATCGCCGTCGCCGGGTGGAGCCGCTCTCTCTGGGTCGCCGTCGCCGTCCATGGTCGCTCTCGGCGGGCCGCTCGGAAAGGTGTCGCGACTTCGGTCGGATCAGAGCAGCAGTGATGCGGCGAAAGCGAGCACCAGCATCGCGGTGGCGTGTTTCGCTCCGTCCGCGAGCCGTCCTTCGCCGAGTTGGCCGGCGACGAGGCCCGAGCAGACGGCTTGTAACGCCGTCGCGTGGAAGAATACGAGCGCGTACAGAGACGTGTCGGTCGTGCCGAGGGTGGTGAACGGGCCGGTCTGTACGCCCGAACTCGCCGCGTCGGGAGCGGTGGTGTGGGCGGTCTGCACCGCGGGAAGGAACGACACCGTCAGCGCGACGACGATGGCGAGGAACACCAGAAACGAGAGGTAGATGACGAGCAGGTAGGTGAGCATCTCCTGTCGCCGCTCGGCGCGCAGGCGGCGCGTCGCCTGCGCCTCGTCGGCCGCGATATGGAGGACGGGTGCGACGTCGCCGCTGACCACGCTCGCGTTCGTGATGAGCACGACGGCGCGGCTGACAGTCGGCGAGCCGGTCCGACGGGCCATGCGGCGCAGCGCCGTCACCACGTCCGAACCCCACTGAACGTCGCGTCGCATCCGACGCACGTCGTCGGTGAGCGCGCCGAGGTCGGTGTCGGCGACGCGGAAGACGCTCTCGACGACGGTCAAACCCGCGTCGTTGACGCCCGCCAATCGGTCGAGGAAGTCCGGAACGGTCGCTTCGATCGCTCGGAGGCGACGCTTCCTGAGTTCGTAAACCAGCGCGAACAGCCCGAGCACGACGATACTCGCTTGCACCAACGGATCGTCGAGCGTTCGGACGGTACCGACGACCGTCGTCGGTCGCGGGCCGCGGAGGGCCGAAACGAGCACCCAGAGGATACCGAGCGGAACCGTGACGAGGAACGTGTGCGCCGGATTTCTGAGAACCCGCCTGATCGGATCGTCGAACGCCCGCCGGAGCGACCGGAATCGGTCGTACGTCGCCAATCGCTCGCGGTTCTCCCGGTGACGGTCGCTCACGAGATGGCCGCCGTCCGCTCGGGCCGCCGACCCCGGCGGTTTCGACACAGACGTTCCAGTCGACGCCGCCGCCGACGACGCTCCTGTCGGCGCCGACGGTCCCGTACGTGCCCCGTCCGGAGGGATCTCCGCGACGTCGCCACCCGGCAAACTGAGCGCGTTCATCATGCCGTCGACGTAGACCACGAACCCCGCGGTGGCGAGCGGGATACCGGCGTAGACCAGCACCGCGACGAGTCCGATCGTGTCCTTGATGACGAGTCCGATGACGATCAGCGTCGTGATGAGGAACAGCGGTCCGGCGACGAGAGCAGTGACGTAGATTTCAGCGAACGCCGACAGCATGTCGAGGTAGCGCTTCTGCTGGGCCTCGGCTTCCTTCAGAAACCGATCGTACTGCGTCCGGAGGTACGCGGAGACGCTTTGACCGCTCCCGAGGACGCTCACGAGGTTCTCGGTGAACTCTTCTAGCGGTTCGCTCGGCGTCCACCGGGCCGTTCGGCGGAGGGCCGTCAACAGGTCGGTCCCGAAGGCGTCGACGTCGCGGACGGTCACGGAGAGTTCGTTCGCCGCCTCGCCGTAGACGTCGCGGTTCGCCGCCAGCGTGTCGAGGACGCGAGGGAAGGCCATGCCGCTTCGGGAGAGCGCGTAGACGAACGCCACGGTCCTGGGGAGCGTGACGTCGATCCCGTTCGCCCGGGCGTTCGCTCGCTGGTCGAGGAGGGTCCATCGGACCCAGTACGCCCCGTATCCGAGGACAGCGGCCACGACCGCACTGACGGTGGCGAGCAGCGCGAACCGTTCGAGCGGCCCGCCCGTCCCGACCTGCCCGAGTCCGGCGAGAATCGACAGTTGCGGCGGAAGCGACGCGCCGATCGAATCGCCGTCGACCGCGAGCAGTCGGAGGGCGACTGCGGCGACGTAGACTCCGATGACGCTCCCGGCCACACCGTAGATCGCGGAGAGAAAGAGCGTCCGTGCGGCGTAGCGTCGATGCGTCGACGACACGTGAGCCGCCCGTAGCCGTTCGGTCTGTCTCGACCGACGCGGACCGGGCCGGGAGACGTACTCGCCGAAGACCGTGAGCGCCGTCCGGGTGACGGCGCGTTCGACCGCCGGATCGACGGCGTCCAAGGCGACGACCGAACAGAGCGCGAGCGCGATGAACAGGGGGAGGAGTAGGAGGACCGACATCAGTCCGCCTCGACCGTGCCGTCCGCCGAGGCGAGACGGTCCATCACGCGGTCGGGGTGCGCGTAGTACTCGTTGACGAGCGCCGTGAACCGTCGGTAGTCGGAGAGGCCCCGCTCGCGGAGTCGGTCCAGAAATCGTTCGCGGGTCCGGAGTTCGCGGAGGAGGTCCGAACGCGACCACCCGCGCTCGCGTTGGATCTCGGTCAAGAGTGCGCTGTCGTTGTGCGCGTGGGTGTCGGATTCCGGATCCCACCGGAAGGCGTTCGAGTAGTCGAGTTCGCCGGTCCGCTGGTCGACGTTACCGACTTCGCCGAGGACTTTCGACCGACGGACGCGCTCTTCCCCGACGCGGGTGAGCGTCTGGACGGCGAGGATGTCGAGCGACTGGACCATCGCTCGGGGAACGTTGATCGGTTCGTTTTCGAGCCGGTTGATGACCGTCTCGACGCTGTCGGCGTGCATCGTCGAGAACGTCGTGTGACCCGTGTTCATCGCCTGAAACAGCGTGACCGCCTCTCGTCCGCGAACCTCGCCGACGACGATGTACTCCGGACGGTGACGGAGCGCAGACCGGAGGAGATCGTACATGTCGATGTCGGCGCTTCCCTGGAGGCGATCCCGCGTGACCGACGAGAGCCAGTTGTCGTGATAGAGCGTGAGTTCGCGGGTGTCCTCGATGGTCAGCACCTTGGCGCGCGGCGGGACGAACATCGAGACGGCGTTCATCGACGTGGTCTTTCCGGACGCCGTCCCCCCGGCGAAGATGATCGACTTGTTGTGTTCGATGCAGAGCCAGAGGTAGGCCATCTGTTCGATCGAGAACGTGCCGTACTCGACGAGGTCGATCGGCGTGAACGGTTCGTCGGCGTACTTCCGGATCGTGAACGCCGAGCCGCGGGGCGTGACTTCCTCGCCGAGAGCCAACTCGGCGCGCGAGCCGTCCGGGAGCGTCGTCTCGACGATCGGATCGCCGATGCTGATGTGTCGCCCGGACTGCTGGGCGAGCGTGACGACGTAGTTGTCGAGCCCTTCGCGGTCGAAGACGACGTCCGTCTCGATGTCGGTGTAGTCGTCGTGGTAGACGAACAGCGGGAGGCCGTAGCCGTCACAGGAGATGTCCTCGATGTGTGGGTCCGAGAGCAGCGGGTCGGCCTTACCGAACCCGCGGAAGTTTCGGTGCAGGTAGTAAAACAGCGCGTGGAACGTCTCCGAAGCGACTTCGACACCGTACTCGTCGAGTCGGGCGGCCAGTTCCTCGCGGAGCGTCTCCTCGTCGGGGTCGGCGTCGCGAAAGAGCAGTGGATCGCGTACGTCCTCGGTGACTCGTTCGAGCAACTCGCGCTCGAAGTCGTCGAGATCGGGTTCGACGGCGTAGTAACGGTGTTCGCTCGCGTCGGCGTCGTACGTGACGACGACGTAGGCGTAGGGTGCGTTCACCCAGTAGCGGTCGATCTGGTCGTGTCCGTCCGGAACCTCGAACGTCGAGAGCGGGCCGTCCTCGCCGGGACGGAACGGCCTCGGCTCAGTGTGCGGGCCGCTGACCGTCTCGACCAGCCGATCGAACCGTCGCTTGAGCGCGACGAACGGGTCCCGAACGAGTGTATCTGTGGATTCTTTTCCCATAGTCTCCCCCGATCCGATTGGACTGTCCTATCAACTCGGGTTACTTAAAACCGCCCCCGACAATCACCGTCGACTGAATGTCCGTCAAAATGGGGTGAGAGAACTCGAGTGGACGGGACACGAATTGGCTGGGGCGTTACGTTCATACGCGGGGATACCCAACCCACGTACACGGAATGAGGCGCGATTATTTCGAACTGAACGTGGAAAACATCGATTGGGTCAAAACGGGTGCGGAACCGCGGAAACCGCTCGTCCGCATCGACTTTCACGGTGCCAAGGATCTCCTCCGAGATCGGCTCACCGGGACGGAAGACGAACTGCTCGACGCGGGCGAGACGGACGTCGCCTTCCGACTACAGAACCCGATCAACGACGCCGACGCCCACGGTGTCGTCGGTGTCACGAATCGCATCACGGGCGACTTCGTCCTCGAACTCAACGAGGACGCCGAGAACGTACTGACCTTCATCCGAGCAGCGCGCGACTACGGTAAGAGTTCCGACGGTGACGGTCGCTACCGGGTCGAGATCAGTGTCGACGGCGAACCGCTCGTGACCTACGAGAAGACGACGTTCCTCGTCTACGACGCCGACGGGAGCCTGCTGCGAAGCAAGAGTCTCATCCCGTCGGGCGTCGAGCTCTGAATTCGGCCGGCTATCGCGAGGTGTCGCTCGTGCTCGATCGCTTCGAGAGCGCGTTGCATCGCAGTTCTCGGCGCGTCGCCTGCGAACTTCGGCGGACCTCCTGTGCCTCGATTGGTACCGTTCGAGATGCGAGAGAGCACTGTGTTCAATACTATCCGGACGCTGTGTAGAAGCGATGTCCTCCAGACGTTCCGTCCTCGCCGCGCTCGGTGGCGGCCTCGTCGGTAGCATCGCGACGTACTCGCTCGTCGACCAGAACGCGACGAGTATCGACGATGCGATCCGATCGATCGTCGCCGCCGCGTCGTCGGCGACGCCCCGAACAGGTACCGGCGGGTTTTCGAGTGGGCCGGCGACGAATTCGCCGTCACCGACGGCGATGGGCGGCGGTCGCGCGAACGGCGAGTCGGGGTCAGCAGCGGCAAACGGATCGAAAGCGACGAACGTGTCCGGAGGGGCGACGCCTACGGACTCACGGTTCTCCGCGGCGACCCGACAACAGGCCCAGCGAGTCGGGCTGAACGCACGGAAGGCCGTCGTCGTCCTCGAAGCGAAAGAAGGGGGGGGAATCGCGCAGGGAACAGGGTGGTTCTTAGACGATGCGGGACATATCGTGACGAACCGCCACGTCGTCTCCGGCGCACAGCAGGTCACCGCGTGGACGCTCGACGGAACGAAACTCACCGCCGACGTGGTCGACGTGTCGGGGTCCTCTAACGTCGATATCGCCCTGCTCAAGACGGACGGCTCGGTTCCGGCGACGTTGCCGACGGGGAAATCCACGTCGCTGTCGAGGGGCCAACCGCTCGTCGCGGTCGGTAACCCCGGCGGCGTGGGGTACTGGGTGATCTCGTTAGGGTCGTACATGCAGCGCGAGCGCCTGCTCGGCGGCGGCGACACGCTCGTCACGTCGGTTCCGGGTCGACAGGGCAGTAGCGGATCGCCGGTGCTCACTCTCGACGGCAAGGTCGTCGCCGTCATCTACGCGGGGTCGCCACAGACCCAGCGTCGGGCGGGACAAGCGCCGAGTCCGTCGAACGACCGCGTCTACGAATCGCTCCACGTCCGCACGAACTCGCTCGAAGTGCCCATCGAGGCGGCGATGAAGAAGATCAACGGCTGGGAGTGACCGGATCGTTCCCGTTTGAGAGTGGGTACCACCCGCCCGAGTGCGTCGGCTAGTCTCGTCTGGTCAGTCAGTCTCGTTCGTTCGGCCCGTCTCGTCCGTTCGTCGCTCCGTTCGATTTCGAATTTCGAAGCGAACCGACCATTCCTCAGCACGACTGTGCACAACGACGGTCGAGTGCGTCCCGAGTCATTCAAGCCCCTGCACGAACCTCTCACGAGTGATGCGCCACGACCACCTCATTTCCGCACAGCAACTCTCGCGGGAGGACATCGAGGCGGTGTTAGACCGCGCGGCGGACATCGCCGCGGACCCGGCGGCGTCTCGGCAACGACAGGTCGGGACGGTGCTCGCACTCTGCTTTTTCGAACCGAGCACTCGCACCAAGATGAGTTTCGACTCGGCGATGAAGCACCTTGGCGGCGATACCATCGACATGGGCCCGGTCGAATCCTCGTCGGTCAAGAAAGGTGAGAGCCTCGCCGACACCGTCCGCGTCATCGAGGGCTACGCCGACGCGATCGTCCTCCGGCATCCGAGCGAGGGGGCGGCCAAGATGGCCTCGGAGTTCGTCGACGTCCCGCTGATCAACGCGGGCGACGGCGCGGGCCAGCACCCGAGTCAGACGCTCCTCGACCTCTACACGATGCGCGAGAACGCCGACGGCCTCGACGGACTCTCGGTCGGGATCATGGGCGACCTGAAGTACGGCCGGACGGTCCACTCCCTCTCCTACGCGCTCACGAACTTCGACGTGCGCCAGCACTTCATCAGCCCCGAGTCGCTCCGGTTGCCACGAAGCGTCCGGTTCGACCTCCACGAAGCGGGCGCGCAGGTCCGCGAGCACACCGACCTCGAGGACGTGCTCTCCCAACTCGACGTCCTCTACGTGACGCGGATCCAGCGCGAGCGCTTCCCCGACGAGAACGAGTACCTGTCCGTCGCCGGTGAGTACCAGATCGACGAGTCGACGCTCGAAGCGGCCAAGGACGACCTCACCGTGATGCACCCGCTCCCGCGGGTCGACGAGATCGCCCCCGGAGTCGACGACACCGAGTACGCCCACTACTTCGAACAGGCACACAACGGAATCCCGGTTCGGATGGCCCTTCTCGACACCCTACTCCGGAACGGAGGCGACCGATGAGCGATCACCAACTCCGCGTCTCGAAGATCCGAAACGGAACCGTCATCGACCACGTCGCCGGGGGACAGGCGCTGAACGTCCTCGCTATCCTCGGCATCGACGGCGCGGCCGGCGAGTCGGTCAGCATCGGGATAAACGTCCCGAGCGACCGACTCGGTCGCAAGGACATCGTCAAGGTCGAAGATCGAGAGTTGAGCCAGTCCGAAGTCGACGTGCTCTCGCTGATCGCGCCGGAGGCGACGATCAACATCGTCCGCGACTACGACGTCGTCGACAAACTCCGCGTCGAGCGGCCGGACGTCGTCACGGGCGTGCTCTCCTGTCCGAATCGAAACTGCATCAGCAACGCCAGCGAACCCGTCGAGTCGAAGTTCGACGTCGTCGACGACGGCGTCCGCTGTTCGTACTGCGGTACCATCGTCCGCCAAGACATCGCCGATCACCTCGACGTGGACTGAGTCGGTCACTGAGATCGGCCACGCTCGTCGAACGATCTCACGCCCGTCAACTGGTCTCACGCCCGCCGAACGATCGTCACGTTTCCGAACTCCAGCCGTGCGCCGCCGTCACTTCCATCGACGATCGACGTCTGCCACCCGTGTGCGGCGGCGAGTTCCCGCACGATCGCGAGGCCGAATCCGGTTCCGGTCGTGGAAGTCGTGTACCCCGCATCGTACGCTCGTTCACGGTCGTCGAGTGCGATTCCGCACCCGTCGTCCTCGACGTAGAATCCGTCGTCCAAGTCGCCGATCGTGATGTGAATGGACTCGTCGGCCGGAGTCTGGTCGCTTGTCGAACCGTGCTCAACGGAGTCGTCGGACACAGTCCGACTGCCCAGTGAGCCGTGCTCAACGGAGTTCCGGAAGAGGTTTTCGAGCAACCGCTGGAGACGGTCTGGGTCGGCCTCGACGACCGCTCGAGTCCGTGTCCGGAAGATCGCACCGTCGGTCTCGACGCTCTCCCACGCTCGTCGGGCAACCGTTTCGAGCGAGACCGCGGCCGTCGATTCCGCGACGCCCCCCTGTCGAGAGGCTAGTAGCACGTCGTCGACGATGTGGTCGATACGGTCGAGTGCGGTGGCGACTTTGCTCAAGTTCGACGAATCGTGTCCTTCGCGTTCGAGTTCGAGATACCCCTTCGCGACGCCGAGCGGGTTACGCACGTCGTGGGAGACGACGCGGGCGAACTGTTCCAGTTGTGCGTTCTGGCGCGCGAGTTTGCGCTCGTGGGTCCGCTGTTCTGTCACGTCGCGTCCGATCCCGCAGAGACCGATCACGTCGCCATCCTCGTCGGTTAGCCGTCGTCCGGTGAGTTCGAAGACGACGACGGTGCCGTCCGCCGTCGGAGCGCGAGCCTCGACGACCGCCTCTCCCGCCTCGAAGGTCCGCTCGACGGCCTCGAAGACGGCTGGCTGGTCGGCTTCGACGAAGAACTCTGTCGGAGACATCCCCGCGAGTTCGTCGTCGGTCAGACCGAAGACGTCGTTGAGTTCCTGATTCCACTGGACGAGCCGACCCGACGTGTCGAACACGTAAAACACATCGTCCAGAGCGTGAAGCGCGTTCTCGACGAGTTGCTGTTGCTGCCGGAGCGCCTGTTTCGCTTCTTCGAACGGGGTCACGTCGTAGAAGGCTACTTGAACGACTGGCGGTCCCGAGCGATCGATCGGGGTCATCGCCAGGACCACGCGACGGGTCGTTCCGTCCGACACGACCGTCCGGAGTCGCTCGGTCGTCGTCGGCACCTCCGCTTCGAAGACGGCCGCGAGGCGGTTCGCGACTCGGGCCCTGTCCTCCGGGTGGACGAATCGGCTCACCGCGTGGCCAACGATGTCGGCCGATCGCTCGGCCCCGAACAGATCGACCGTCGCGTCGTTACAGTACGTCACCGCCCGTGTCTCGTCGACGAGGGCCGCGGGAACCGGCGACGCGTCGAGCAAGCAGTCGT
This sequence comes from Haloferacaceae archaeon, assembly GCA_963715525.1. Taxonomy (GTDB): domain Archaea; phylum Halobacteriota; class Halobacteria; order Halobacteriales; family Haloferacaceae; genus MFD01721-c6. The sequence goes on along the minus strand of OY970248.1, from coordinate 1,188,597 downwards.
CACTGCCACGCATCCGTTCGAGTTCCCGCTCGGCGCGCACTCTGGCGACGAGTGACTCGATGCGATGGGCGAGGAAGTCGCCGTCAGTGTCGTCGCGTCTCACGAGGACGTCGGATATCCCCGCCGAGAGTACTTCCCTCTCCCCGTCGGTGTCGGCCGTCCCGAAAACGCAGACCAGTGGGAGTGTCGGTGCGACGTCGCGGACCGCACGGACGAAGTCTCGGCCGTTCGGTTCGAAGTCCGTATCGACGACACAGTCGACACTGTCGAGTTCGCGGTCGAGAATTCCGAGAGCGCGGTCTCTATCTGCCGTCCGTACGGTAAACGTCGTTCTCGCGTCTTCGAGTGAGAGACCGATCTGTGTAGCACGATCTAACTGATCGGATACACAGAGCACACCAACTCGATCACTGGTCGCCGGAATCACATCGAACTCCCCGAACACCGCCGTTCGATACCGAACTGAACGGAAGAGGGTTACATAACGTTTTGTGAGATCGAACGTTCTACGAGTCCGGACGATTCAGGGAGACTCCATCGTCACGACGACGACGCCACCGTCGTACTGCACCCTCGCGACGTGTTTGACCGGCGTCAGTTTCCAGTCGTAGTTGTTCTCGTCGTACTTGTCGCCCATGACGCGCTTTGCGCCCGGTTCGACGCCGTCAGCCGTCGCGTGTTGACCCTTGACCGTCGCGACGACGCTCGCGAGGTCGACGGCGTTCGACGTCAGTGGGACTTCCGTAGGGCCGAGTTCGGCGGCGGCACGAGCGCCGACCGAAATCGCCTGATCGAAGACCGTGTTCTCCGTCGTCGACCGCCCGCAGGCGGGCGTGTCGTACCGACAGTCGGGGTTGGAGGTGTGCGTCACCGTGATCCCGAAGTTGGCTGCCTTCGACGAGATGTTCTCGATGCGGATGAGCACACGCGGGGCGTCGGACCCGGTCGCCGACGTTGACCCGTTCGTCGCGTTCCCTGCCGTCGCGTTCCCTGCGTTCGTCGCGTTCCCTGCCTCGTTCGTCGCGTTCCCTGCGTTCGTCGCGTTCGTCGGACTCCCGGAACCGTTGCGCGTTCCGTTTCCGGTGGCGTTCGTCCCGTTATCGGGCGACGTTCGGGACGTCGCGGAGTGGTCGATCGACGAGGAAGACGACGAGGACTGCCCAGAAGCCGTTCGGTTCGATCCCGTCCCGGAGGACTTCGACTTCGTGCCGGATCGGCGGGGATTGCCGTTCGACAACCGGCTCTGACAACCCGCGAGAAGCAGTGAGGGGAGGACGGCGAGAACCCGGCGACGGCGCATACGTGAACAGTCTCCGGGTTCGGACATGAGCCTTACGTCCGGCCCGACCGGATGAGAGCGAATCGGCAGGACGACCGCAAGCGGTGAAAGCGGACGAGCAGAACCGACGAAACCACTTTGTAACGACCGAACGTAGTCGGAACCATGTCAGTGAAAGCTAAATTCATACTTCTCTTACTGGTGCTGGGAGGGCTGTACGTCGTCTTCGCCAACGGCAACGGTGAACCGGTCGAGGTGACCGTCGAAGCCGAGCGCTGACGCGAACCGAAGCGAAAGTCAGCGCCGGGCGCAGCGTCGAGAACGAACCACTTACCCGAGGTCGTTTCGTATCGAACCGTATGTACGGGGTCGTCACGCGAAACGAACCCGAGGTCGACGGACCCGACTTCGATCTCGGCTTCTACGAGGTCAAGGACGTTACCGGCCGTGCGGCCGCGCCGCTTCCGAACGCGGTCAACATGGTCTCCTGTTTCGGCGACAACGCCGCCGCCAACGAGAACCCGGAACTCGTTCCGGTGAATCCCGACGGCGAACTCGCCACCCGCGACCAGACTTACTTCGACTGGGCGTACATCTGCCCGACCCACGAGGACTACCGCCGCGGACTGCTCGAAATCGTCGCGGACTGCGCCGCCCAAAACGGCGACGTGCGACTCGACGACGTCGGCTTCCCGCGAGAAGAGTACTGTCACTGCGAGCGCTGTAATCGGCTCTTCGAGGAGTCCGACTACGACGACCGCTTCGAGTGGCGTGCGTCGGTCGTCACCGACTTCGTCGCGGAGGCGGCAGAACGAATCCCCGGTCGAACCTACCTCACCCTCTACCCCGACCCCTATCCGGGCCACCTCTACCGTCGTTCGGGTCTCGACATCGAGGAGCTCTCCGAGTACGTCGACGAGTTCGTCGTCCCGCTCTACGACCGCGATTACGGGACGACCTACTGGCTCGAAACGATCGCCAAAGGGTTCGGGAGCCTGTTGAATTGGACGCCCGAAGAGCCGGACGGCACACCCTTCTCGGTCGAACTCTACGCCGTCGAGGTCGACGTCGACAACCTGATCCACGCGACGGAGGTAGCCGACGCTTACGCGAAGGACGTGTTCTTCGGCTACGACGCGAGCAACGCCGCCGCGGCGCTACGCCGGAAAAAGGCCGACGCCCGCGACGGCGTCACCTACGGGAAAGACTAACTCAGCGGACCGTACGAGAACGCCCAGACGACCACGATACCCAGCGTGAAGATGAGGATCGCCGTCACGAACAATCCGTAGAGCAGGAGGCGTTGACCGCGAGTGGCCCGAGCCATAATCGAAGCGTAGGGTCGGACGCTCTTAGGTGACGCGATAAAGGCACCGACTACGGTGACCGACCGGAGTGAGAGAGAATCCGACGAACACGACCGTCTGCCGGCGAACCCGTCGCCAACGGAACGCGTCACCACGGGACGCACTGCTCGAAGAGAGGCGAACTATTTTTGACGAACGATGACACAGAACAGCACATGTCCTCGCAAACAGACACGACCTATTCGAGATGTCTCGGCTGTGGGTTTTCGGCACCCGGCGGGAGCGACGAGTGGGACCGCGTCGACTCGCCGCCGCTGGGGACGCTCACCCGCTGTCCGAACTGCGGGTCGACGAACGTCATGACCGGTCGCTGACCGCGAACGAACTGGCGCAGCCCATTCTATCACCGAACGCGAGTATCCGGATCAGACAGAACCGACTTGTCCCCTCCCCTCGAATCACGGGGCCATGGACTCTCGGCGCGTCATCATCGACACCGATACGGCAGGCGACGACACGCAGGCAATCCTCATGTCGGTCCTCTCGGACCGCATCACTGTCGAGGGGCTGAGCATCGTCGCCGGAAACGTCGAGTTCGACTACGAAGTCGAGAACGCAAAGCACACCCTCCAACTGGTGGACGCCGCAGACGACATCCCGGTCTACGAGGGCGCTCGAAGCCCACTCCTCAAGGAGTACGAACACGCAGACGAAGTCCACGGCGAAGGAGGTCTCGGCGGCGACCTCTTTCCCGACACGGGCGTCGAATCCGCCCACGGTCACGCCGTAGACTTCATCGTCGACTCGGTCCGCGAGAACCCCGGTGAGATCACGCTGCTCTGCATCGGTCCGCTGACGAACGTCGCGCTCGCGCTCCAGCGCGAACCCGACCTAAACGACTACGTCGACGAGGTGTGGGCCATGGGTGGGGCGGTCAACACGGCGGGCAACGTCACCCCCGCCGCGGAGTTCAACTTCTGGGTCGACCCCGACGCCGCAAAGCGCGTCATCCGGGAACTCGACGTGACGATCGTCGATTGGGGGCTCTGTCTCGACACCGCCGTCGTCCCCGGCGACCGCTTCGACGAGATCCGCGAGATGGACACGGTCTACTCGGACTTCTTCCTCACCATCGCCGAACCAGTGCTCGAATTCACGCGAGACGAGCAGGGAATCGACGGCGTGACCGAACCCGACTCGCTGGCGGCGGCGCTCATGCTCGCGCCCGAACTCCGCGAGACGGTGAACACCTACTACGCCGACGTCGACGAACGCGAGGGCATGACCCGCGGCTACAGCCTCGTCGATACCGGCGGCGTCACAGACGAAGAGGCACGGACGACCGTCGTCGAAGCCGCGAACGCCGAATTGTACGAAGAGATGGTGATGGGACTGCTCGCAGACGGGAATCCCGACCGGCCGCTCTAACGTTATGCTTCCTCTGCGGTCTCAGACTCGGAGAACCGATCGTAGGTCGCTCTGATCTCGGCCTCGCACGACTGAAGCGCGTCGAAGCGGTCGACCTTCTCCAATCCGATCGTCTTGAGGACGTGCCACCCGTCGCCGTCGTCATCGTCGTAGACGAGCGCTTTGACCCACTGTTCGGTCGCCAGCAGGACTGCGTCGTTCGGTCCCTCGTCGTCGACGGGGACGGCGAGGTCGACGACGTCAGCGCGGTTCAGGGCCGCCATTTCCGCGTCCGTGAGCGGGCGCGACGGCAGCGATTCGAGTACAGACATGCTCTATCCGACCAAAGAATTCGGAGTCTGTTTACGGTTCCGAACCGCGTCGAACCGTGTTCGGAGAAGCGGCGGCGGACCGACCAACCGCCGTCGGGTGGGCTTTCGAGGTCGTCTCAGTCGCTGTCGTCTCGGTCGCTATCACACTCTCCCACACCAATTCCGATCACATTGTCGTACAAGTCGAAACTTTTCTCATGTCCCACGGTGCAGGAGCGCACATGTCTCGCGCCGAGAGGCTGGTCCGTCGGTCCGACCGCGTCACGCTCGCGGTCGCCGCGCTCGCAGTCGCCGCACTCATGATCCGACTGGCCGGCCTCGGTTCCCGCCCGTTTCACTGGTCCGAGGGCCGGGTCGGCTACTGGACGTTACGCTTCCTGAAGACCGGCGCGTACTCGTATCGCCCCGTCGCTGGCGGGCCGTTCCTCTATATCGTCGATCACTGGGTGTTCGCGCTCGTCGGCGCGAACGATTACACCGCTCGCCTCGTCGTCGCCGTCGTTGGCGGACTGCTCCCGCTCGCGGCGCTCCTCTTCCGGACACGGCTCCGGGACGACGAGACGGTCGTCTTCGCCGCGTTGCTCGGGGCGAGTCCGGTCCTCGTGTACTACTCGCGATTCCTGCGCGGCGACGTCCCGCTGGCGGCGTTCAGTCTCGTGACCGTCGGTGCGGTCGTCCGCGCCATCGACACGGGTCGTGACCGAGAGCTCTACCTCGCTGGGGCCGCCTTCGCACTCACACTCGCGTCGTCGGCGTTCGCCGCCGCCACACTCCTCTGTTGGGCGGTCGCCGCGTTTCTCGTGTTCGACCACGCACGCCTCCTCGGGCGCGGCCGCGACACCGCCATGGACCGCTTCGTCGGCTACGGTCGGTGGGTGCGTGCGAACGCGACGCCGCTCGCCCGAGCGTTCCTCCTCTGGTTCGCCTGCTTCGTCTTCTTCTACGCGCCGCGGGCCGGAAACAGCGGCGGGCCGGGCCTCTGGAAGCCGATGACGTGGCCGGCCGTTCTCGACGTCACACTCGTCGGAACCGTTCGGAAGTTCTTCGGCGTCTTCGTCCACCACCGCCTCCGCTCCGGCGGTCATCCCTTCATCGAGTTCGTGACCGGATACGGTAGCCTCCTCGTCGTCGTCGCCGTTCCGATGCTTTCGTTGGCCGTCGTCGCCTTCTTCTGGGACCGATATAGCTCGGACACCAGATCGGTCGTGGCGTTCACGTCCTACTGGGCTGGCGCGTCGTTGCTCGTCGTTCCGATCACGACCGAGTTCATGGCCCCGTGGCTGACGGTCCACACTGTCCTCCCGCTCGCGCTTCCGGCGGCCGTCGGGGGGGCGGCGCTCCTCCGGTTCGCCTCGCGCGGCATCCGAGCGCGAAGCGCCGCGCAGACGACCACGGCCGTCCTATTCACGCTTGCAATCGTCGTCCACGTCGGCGCGGTCGCCTCGTGGGGAGTCTACGGAGCGAACGACCGGAGCAACCGACTCGCGCAGTTCGCACAGCCGGCAGACGACCTCAAACCGATGGTCGCCAACGTCTCAACCGCCATCGCCGGAAACGACGGCGTCGACGTCGTCTACGTCGGCGACCGATTCTACACGAGCGACGAGGCGGGTAACGACGCACCGCCGGTCCCCGACGAGTGGGGTAATCGGCTCCCGCTCCCGTGGTACTTCGAACGTCTCGGCGCGGCGACCGGGAGTGTCGATAGCCCGAGCGGCCTCGACTCGCTCGATTCGAAACCGCCGGTCGTCGTCGCCGACCCGAAGTACGAAGGGACGCTTCAGCAACGCTATCCGAACTACCGCGAGAATCACTACCAACTCGGTCTGTGGGGGCGCGAAGTGCTGGTCTTCACGAAACGCTGACCTTCACGAAACGCTGATGCGGCCAGTCGTCCGGGACTGACGACGGGTCGAAACGTAACCCACCCACGGACCCGTCGCCGGATGTGTGAAAAAGGCGAGAAAGAGAGGAGAAGCGTCTGCCTGTCGTCAGCGGAAGCCCATCGCTTCGATCTGTTCCTGATAGCGATTACGGATGGTGACTTCGGTGACCTGCGCGACGTCGGCGACTTCGCGCTGGGTCTTCTTCTCGTTGCAGAGCAGCGATGCGGCGTAGATGGCGGCGGCGGCGAACCCGGTCGGTGACTTGCCCGAGAGCAGCCCCTGTTCGGCCGAGACGTCGATAATCTCCGTCGCTTTGGCCTGTACTTCTTCGCTCAGTTCGAGCGCCGAGGCGAACCGCGGGACGAACTGCTTGGGGTCGACCGGCTTGAGTTCGAGGCCGAGTTCCTGCGAGATGTAGCGGTACGTGCGACCGATCTCCTTCTGCGGGACGCGGGACACCTCGGCGACCTCGTCGAGACTGCGCGGGATCCCCTCCTGCCGACACGCGGCGTAGAGCGCACTCGTCGCGACGCCTTCGATCGAGCGCCCGCGAATGAGGTCCTCGTTGAGTGCGCGACGATAGATGACCGAGGCGACTTCCCGAACCGACCGCGGGACGCCGAGCGCGGAGGCCATCCGGTCGATCTCGGAGAGCGCGAACTGCAGGTTGCGTTCGCCTGCGTCCTTCGTGCGGATGCGCTCCTGCCACTTGCGAAGCCGGTGCATCTGACTTCGCTTCTCCGAAGAGAGTGACCGACCGAAGGCGTCTTTGTCCTTCCAGTCGATCGTCGTCGTCAACCCGCGGTCGTGCATCGTTTCGGTGATCGGTGCCCCGACGCGAGACTTGCTCTGGCGTTCCGAGTGGTTGAACGCACGCCACTCCGGCCCCCGGTCGATCGAACGCTCGTCGAGCACGAGGCCGCAGTCGTCACAGACGAGTTCACCCTGATCCGCGTCAGTCACGATTTCGGACGAGCCACACTCTGGACACGTCACCCCCTCGTCCGATTCCTGTTCGACTTCTGACGCTCGCTGGCGCTGGCGACTTGGACGCTCCATTATAAGGTTTGTGGGTGAGAAAACATTTAAACCTTTGTAATGATCTGACTTGTGATAGCTCCACCGATTTTCTTCGGTGGCCCCGCCGGTCATCAGCGTGTATTACACTCAGCGCACTCCAATTCGACGGATGAGGGAGTTCGTGTGGCTCGCCGTGACGGTCCTCTATCGTACACTGATCGTACTCGCTGGATGTCTCTCGCCAGTGTCACCGGGGCCGACCGCTCACGTCTCTGATCGGAAGACAGGTTCGAACGGCGAAAATCAGACGGCGACAGTCAACTCAACTGACGGGTCCGGACGTTCAGCATCGGCACGATCCGAAACCTTCCGACCCGCGACGGCACCGAGCGTGAAGCCAGTCGGCGAGCGGATCGGAAGATTATCCAATGGATGACTTATCTGAAAATATGTATTTTCACAAGGGAGTGGGGTCGTTGGAGCGTGTGACCCCGGTATTCAGTATGTCGTGCATCCTCATTAATTTCTAGTCTCTGTTTGGCGACTAATTCAATGGAGACTTACATTTCACGGCGGAACTGGTTCTCCGCGCTGATCCGCACCATATAACTACTGCGCATTCACAAACTTTTTTGTATAACTAGAGTATATTCGAAGACGACAATGAGCACCACTCGCACGCCTGCCATCGACGACGCGGTCACGGCCTGTCGGCCGACGAACGTCACGCCTGTCACCGTCGACGCCGCGACGCTGGAGTCGACGGCGCCGTCGTACCTCCGGGAGTTGAAGGCGGAACTCGCCGCCGAAGGCTACCAACCCGCGGCGCTCGCCGTCCGCGCGACGTTCGACGAGGACTGCTCGCTGGCGACGCAGACCGAAGCCGACCGACTGCGTGCGCACTTGCGAGCCGCCTCGTTCCTCGGTGTGGGTCGACTCGACGTGGCCGTCGACGCCGCCGCCGACCCTGACAAGGTGCGCCCGGCACTCGACGCGCTGGCCGAACGTGCCGAACGCGAGGGGATCCGACTCGACATCGGCGGCGACGCCGCATCGTCGGTTCGTCCGACACGCGCCTGATGGCGACGAAACGAGCGTTAGAGACGCAACTCGCGGTCGTTGCGGGCTTCGAGAACCCACGCGTCGCACTCGAGCAGTACCCGACGCCGCCGGACCTCGCGGCGCACGTCGTCCACCTGGCCGACCTACAGGGTGACGTGGAGGGTCGGACCGTCGTCGACCTCGGGACCGGAACTGGGATGCTCGCCCTCGGCGCGGCACTTCGCGGTCCCGCACGCGTCGTCGGCATCGAACTCGACCGCGACGCGCTCGCCACCGCACGCGAGAACCGTCGCCGCGTCGGGACGACGACGCCCATCCACTGGTTACAGGCCGACGCCGCGCGCGCCCCGCTCTGCCCGACTGAACCGACGACGGTCGTGATGAACCCGCCGTTTGGCGCGCAGAACGGTCACGAAGGGGCAGATCGGGGATTCCTCTCGACGGCGGCTCGCATCGCCGACGTCTCCTACTCCGTGCACAACGCGGGGAGCCAGGAGTTCGTCGAGGCGTTCGCCGCCGACAACGGTGGCGACGTGACGCATGCGTTCGAGGCGACGTTCCCGCTCGAGCGACAGTTCGACTTCCACGAGGCGGACCGCCGCGAGGTGAAGACGGAAGTGTTCCGGATCGAGTGGACGGCAGAGTAGAAGACGCCCCGGAGAGCCGAACGAGGGAAGGAGAAACGCGGGAGGAAAGACGCGGACGGGAAGAAACGCAGGACGAAAAACGCGGACGGCGCGACGAGTGTTCAGTGGTATGTCTCTTTTTTCGCGACGGTGACTCGCGTCTGGTTGTCGTCGTACTCGGCGACGAGTTTGCGGCCGGTTCGGAGGAACGTGACGCCGTCGAGGGTGACCGACTCGTTGCGGGCCGGAATCGACGCGCGTTCGGTGTCGTGACCCTGCTCGACTACGACGTCGAACTTGTCGTGTTGGGCGGCGATCGAGACGTTTCGCCCGCCGACGATCGGTGTCGCTCCGGACGACGGGGACGTGTAGACCGGGACCGTCCGACCGTTCGTCGACAACGTGATCCGGTAGACGGGGTCGCCGCCGACCGGCTTCCAGCCGTGTCGCTTCGCCACGATTGTCTGTCGCCATCCGAGGCCACCCAAGCGGACGACGGCCGAACCGCTGAACGCGAGTTGCGACTCCGAGACGGGCGCGAACCAGATACCGCGGTCTCGACTCCGGACGATGACGCCGGAGGTGTTGACCGCCGTCGACTGGCCGAACGCCGAGACGTCGACGACGGAGACCATACTGTTCTGGACGTTCTCGGCGTAGGTCACCTTGTAGTCGTGGACCGCAATGTTCCGGTTCGGGAGGTCGTCGTCGGCGACGGTCATCGTGTTCACGGCGACTGCGGGCGCGGCCATCACCACGATCGCCAAGACGAGGATCGAAACCGCGACCTGTCGGCTGGTCGGCGTCGAGAACGTCGCACGACTGTCGAGTCGACGCGGGAGCTTCGACAACTGCTCGGCGAACGGGCGTTCGTCCGCCGTCGCGGCCGCGGTGACCAGCGTCGCGAGCACGGTGACGAGCGCGAGGCCGCCCGCCCGAAAGAGGATGAAGCTGCCGTTTCCGCGGAACCAGTAGACCGCCCAGAACGACTGTGAGACGCCGAACAGGAGCGATCCGACGAACAGTCGCCGCGGCGAGGCGGTCGGATCACCGCGGCGCTGAGAGAGCCAGAGCGCGGTGAGGATGCCGCCGAGGAACCCCACCGCGTGGCACTGAATCGCGATGTCGGCGAACCACGGCGTCGAGAACACGGGCTGGCTAGAGAACGTCGAGACGGGGTGGAGAAAAGAGCTGTAGGCGAGGTTGAACACCTGTCCGGCGACGTACGAGAGCACCGTCGCGTAGGGGTAGTAGACGAGTGCGAACCCGGCGAGTGCGTAGACGACGCCCGAAAAGCCGATGAGCGGACCGAGTCCGAAAAGCGACGTCAGCAGCCCCATGAGCAGGACGGCGGCCGGGAAGACGACGAACGCTCGCACGTAGGGGTTGGCCAGAAGCGAATCGGCGGAATCGGCGTCCCCGGACGAGTTACCGTCGGTCTCGCGGGGGTAGTGTCCGAACGCGTATTCGGCGATCGGTGCGAACGTGAGCGTTCCGATCATGTTGCCGACGAGGTGGCTCGCGCCCGTGTGTGCGAACGCGGCGGTCAGCATCCCGAGCGGGTAGACGTAGGACCACGCCGTGAACGGAATCGTCACCGGCGAGTACCAGTGGTGGAGTCCGCCCTGGACGAACAGATAGAACGAGAGTACGAAGCCGATCGAGACGAGCGTCCCCCACGGGACGCCGAGGAACAAGCGCGTTCGGAGCGTCGCCCACCAGTTACCCTCCTCGTCTAAGTAGTGGACGACCGCTACGGCGACGACGAAGGCGACGACGACGGCCAGTTGTTGAAGCGGAAGTCCGTTGTGTACTGAGAACATGTATCACACGCCCGTCCGAAGATCGTGCGGCTGATCTTCGGACAGTGATGGCCACCGTCGCTTACCTCGGGCGGCCCGACCAATCTGCTACAGTTTTTGCTCGGCGTCCTCGGCGAGTTCCTGCATCCGCTTGCCGACACGACCGGCGTTGGAGAACTCGTCGTCGCTCATGGCGGTCGCCAGCGCGTTCCCGAGGACGAAAACCGCGTGCTTGTGTTCGCTCTTCGACTTGTGGACGTGCGATGGATCGACGCCGAGTTGCTCGTACGGTTCGAACAGTTTCTCGTTGACCTCTTCGCGAGCACGGAAGTGCTCCATGATGATGACCATCTGCTCGTGAAGTTCGAGCAGTTCGTCTTTGTGCATACCCCTCGGTATGTACTTCGCTGTTTTAAGAATTGTTGTGACGAAGTGTCAGACTTCGTTGTGAATGGTTCAGAAAACGTACTCGTCTTCGTGACCCATCATACCGTCGTCTTCGAAGCCCGGTTCGTCGTCGTCCATCGGACCGCTCGTCTTGTACGCTTTCATCCCGGTGGAGAGGAGGTCCTCGATAGCTTCCTCGCGGTCGACGAACTCGCCCTGTTCGACCATCTGCGCGATCTGCATTTCGAGGTGCTCGGGAATCGTAATCTGGACTTTGGGCATCTGAACGGTCGTGGCTTTGGAGAGGGTGTGTTTAAACCTTCCGGGGCAACGAGCGATCCGGAGGGGCCACGGGTGGTATACGAAAAATACTTTTTGGTATCTCTAGCCGGAGTTTACAGCATCTAGAGGTATTTAGACGGGAGCGGAGACGACCTGAGTCGGTAACCATAGGTGAGCGCGTTAGCAAAGAGTGAGTATGAGCAGAAACGTCACCAGCCTCTACGAGGAGTTCGGCGACGATCGCCTCCCGCCGGGACAACGGCTGACCGATCGGTTCCCCGTCCTCTCGAAAGGTGGCACGCCACCGTCGGACCCCGAGACGTGGCACTTCGAAGCGTGGGGCGCGGTCGACACCGAACTCGACCTCGACTGGGACGAGTTCCGAGACCTCCCCTCCGAGACGCAGGTACAGGACTTCCACTGCGTCACCGGCTGGAGCAAGTTCGACTGCGAGTTCACCGGCGTCACGTTCCCGACGCTCGCCGACGCGGCCGGCGTCCACGACGACGCGGTCCACGTCATGTTCCACGCCCAGGACGGCTACACCACCAACCTCCCGCTCGACGACTGCCTGCGCGACGAGGTCATGTTCGTCTACGAGTACGACGGCGAGCCACTCCCCGCCGACCACGGCGGTCCACTGCGCGTCGTCACGCCGAACAAGTACGCCTACAAGGGCGCGAAGTGGGTCACCGGCGTCGAGTTCCTGACCGAACCCGAGCGCGGCTACTGGGAGAAACGCGGCTACTCGAACACGGCGAACCCGTGGAACGAAGAGCGGTACAGCTGAGCTAGTCAGAGAACCAGTCGTCCGCTCGGTCGCGCACCCACTCGTCGACGGTTCGCGGACGCGTCGCGAACCACGCAGCACCGTTCAACTCGCTCGCTTGCACGCTGATCGAGCCGTCGACGTACCGACCGTCGAAGGTGACCCACAGCGTGTGAAGTCGCTGCGCGTGACCGTCGGCGACCGTCGTCCGACGCTCGACCGAGAGACAGTCCTCGATTTCGCAGTCGACACCCGTCTCCTCGCGGACTTCGCGAACCGCGGCGTCCTCGAACGACTCGCCCGTCTCCCGTCCGCCGCCCGGAATCGTCCACGCGTTCGAGCCGCGATGGAGTATCAGCAAGACTCGATCGACTTCGCCCCGATCATCGGGGTCCATCGACGTCGAGAGTTGGGATGCTTCGTCCGGCGAACGGACGACCCAAACGTACCCCGCCCCGACGTAACCCGCTTCGGAGCGCCGTCCGAGGTCGGGGAACAGGGCGTCGGAGACTCGCTCCGTCCGTCGCGTCACGTCGACTCCGTCGTATCGATCACGCAGTCGGCCTTCGTATCGGTCGACGACGACCTCATTGACGTCCGTTGACATGGTGAGTCAGTCGATAGACAGTCGATCTCAAAGGAACGTTCGGTTCGAAGTCGACGCCCGAAAACCCGCCGGATTGGCCGCCCTTTAAGATGGACGACCGAGGAGTGACGACTATGACGCAGAAAGCCGAAGACCTGCAACGTATCGTCGACAGCGGCGTCGTCGCCGTCGTACGCGGGGCCGACGCGGACACCGTAGTCGACATCGCCGACGCGCTCGCGGCGGGCGGCGTGACCGCCATCGAGATCACGGCCGACACGCCGGGCGTGACCGACATGATCGACGACGTGACCTCCACGTTCGACGACTCCGAAGTCATCATCGGCGCGGGGACCGTCCTCGACAGCGAGACGGCGCGAAGCGTCCTCCTCAACGGCGCGGAGTTCATCGTCTGCCCGACGTTCGACGAGGGCGTCGTCGAGACCTGCAACCGCTACGGCAAGGTCGTCGCACCCGGCGTGTTCACGCCGACCGAGGCGCTGAACGCCTTCGAGGCGGGCGCGGACGTCGTGAAGATCTTCCCCGCGAAGAGCGGCGGTCCGGGCCACGTCAGCGCGATCCGCGGCCCGCTCGGCCAGATTCCGATCATGCCGACCGGCGGCGTCGGACTCGACAACGCGGCCGACTACATCGAGGCGGGCGCGGTCTGCGTCGGCGTCGGCAGCGCCCTCGTCGACAACGAGGCGGCCGCCGCGGGCGACTTCGAGGCGATCACCGAGAAGGCAGAGCAGTTCTCGAACGTCATCGACGAGGCGCGCGGCGAGTAATCGCCGACTGGAGCCGTTTCTCCAACTCGACTCGCAACTCGTCGGCGGCAGCGTCGTCTACGTCGACGGCGGCGGCGTGACGACCCGAGATCGACTCCGACCCCGCGGTGTCGATGACGACGGTAGCGAGGTGCAGGCGGCGCTGGAGGAGCGTCCGTTCGTCGACGATCGTCTGGATTCGGTCGTGGGGGACGAGTTTCGTCTCCCGGTTCCAGAACCCGTTTCGAGTGACGACCACCCCGTCGCCGAGCCAGTACCCGCGGTTCACCCACTTGCAGTGTGCGGCGACGGCGACGAGCGGGAGTCCGACCGCCGGGAGCCACCACGGGTAGCCACCGCGGAGGTACGGAATCGCCCCGTAGTACGTGGCGGCGACGAAACCGAGGACGATCAGATAGCGCACGGCGTACCGCCGACGAACGCGTTTCGGCGGGCGCTCGAACACGGAGTCGTCGAGCGTCGGAGCGTCGAATTCCGCGTCATCGAACGACCCGATGACGCTCGCGAGGGTAAACACGCGGGGGCGACGGGCGATCGGGACGACGACGTTCGCTCCACGTCCGCTCCGGTCGCTCCGGCCGTCCGGTCCGTACCCCGCCGTCTCGATACCGAGCGAGGCGTAGCCGAAGTACCGTTTCAGCGGGTTGTCCGTAACGGTGAGCGTCTGAACCTTCTCGAACGGGACCGAGCCGTCGTAGCGCCACACGAGACCGCGCTTATAGCGGAGTCCGTCGGGTGCGAACGCGAGCCTGAAGTCCCAGTAGTTGGCGACGCTGAGTGCGATACCGGCCGTCCACGCGAGACAGACGACGAGCGCGAGGAGCGTGAGCCCTCCGAGCGCGACGGGGACAGTCCGTGTGCCGCTCGTGACGACCGGCGGCAGGAACGGTGTCGAGCCCGACGCGAGAAAGAGGAGCGCGCTCGGGCCCCGGAGGTCGAACGAGAGCAGGCCGAGCAAGGCGAGTTCGTCCGTCGACATGGTGAACGGTTTCGTCGCCTCGGCGTCTCCTTCGGTGGACGGTCGGCCCTCGACCCCGTCCGGGACGGGAGACCGACCCGGAGCGCTCGTCGCACTGTTCGATCCGAAGCGAGTGCCGTCGCGTCCGCGATGTCCGATCGCGCGCTGGAGGCGCTTTGCCTCCTCGAAGCCGAGATACCGGATCGCACCCTCCGTCTCGCTGTCTCCGGCCGTCTCGAAGTCGACGGCCGCGATTCCGAGCGATCGCTGGACGACGTTTCGCGTGATGTCGACGTTCTGAACTCGGCGAAGCGGGATGTCGCGACTGCGTCTGAAGAAGACGCCCCAGCGGATGTCGAGGGTCGTCGTCGTGAGGTCGTACTCGTAGCGCCGGTAGTACGTGACCTCGTAGGCGACGAACGCGGCCGCGAACAGGCCGACGAACGCGGCGGCGATGGCGAGGCGCGAGTGCGTCAATTGATCGAAGAGCGCCGTCGTGCCGGAGAAGACGAGGAAGATGGCAGTCACCAGCGCGGAGCCACCGCGTTCGACGATTCGATACGGGACCGAGAGCGGCGAGAGCTTCATACGCCGTCGTCACCGTCGGCGCGGGTTGCGAGTCGTTTCAGCAGGTCTTGCAAGTCGTTCGAATCGCTCGGCGTCAGCCCGGGGATCGTCACGTCGGCGCCGCGTGACCCGGCCGTGTAGATGACGGTGCTGGCGAGACCGACCAGTCGCTCGGCGGGGTCGCGTGAGGAGTCGACGTGCTGAATGCGGACGAACGGGACGACCGTCCGAACCCGCGTGAAGACGCCGCGCTCGAGGAGCAGCGAATCGTCTCGGATTTCGTAGCTCCAGCGTCGGTATCGGAGCGTGGCGTACCCGAGGCCGACGACGAGCGTGAGCGCGAACAGAGCGATCGACAGCCACTCCGACAGCGAGACGACGAAGCGATCGACGAGGCCGATCACGACGCCGACGACGATCGCGACGCAGAGTGACTGTGCCGCCCAGAGCAGTCGAATGCGCGAGTCGAGACGAGTCATCGGTGACGGCCGTTCCGCGGCGGGCGAGTCAACTGCCGAACCATATGTCACGTTCCCTCGGAAACGCAATAAATACAACAGGCCGAACGCACACGACGGGACGACCGTTCGACCGTCCGTACGATCGCGACCTCGTCAGTGTGGGTTCGACAGCAACCGCTCGATTCGGTGTCGGGTTCGGTCGAGACAGCTTCCGAACGTCCCGAGCGCCGCGAGTACGGGGTACGCCGAGAGCCCCGATTCCGGCGCGTAGAGGTAGGTCGCCATGTCGACTGATTCGGTATGGACGGGAACCGACTGCTCGCGGAGGGACGCCTGTCGCTCGGCGACGACCGCGTCCGCGCGTTCGCCGAGTCGCTCGACGGACTCGTAGTTCGCGAACAGGGTGTCGAACGACGGCGTCGACGGCCAGTCGTCCGTGAGAGAGCCGAGTTCGTCTGAGAGCCGTCCGATCCGATCGGCGGCGTCGGCGAGGACGTCGGCTTCGGCGTCGAGACGGTCGAGAAACGCCTCACGGCTGCTGTGGGCCCGAGACGCCCAAGAGCGAACCGTCGCGTAGAGCGGCGGTGAGAGCGGACCGGGCGAGGTCAGTGCGTCGGCGACGTCCGCTGAGAACTCGGCGGTGACGCTCTCGACCAGCGAGTCGCCGTAGTCGTGGTCGAAGTGCGGCACCGACATGACTGTCTCCCGGTACGCCTCGCGAACGGCTTCGAGGCCGCCGGTCGTCCCGAACGTGCGCGGGGCGATCCCGGCCGGGACGGCCACCGATACGTCGGGTGCGATCGCGTCGAGACGACCGAGGAAGGCGTCGAACGCTTCGCATTCGTCGACGCAGCGGCGACGTTCGGTGGCGACGATCTCCTGTGCCCTTCGAATCTCGCCGATCGCGGACGATTCACGTCCGGTCGTGGACGAGTCATACCCGGTCGTAGACGGGTCGCTCCCACGGCGCTCGCTCATGGTCGGCTCGTCTCCGTGCGATCGCCGACGACGGCCGGTTGCTGCTCGGTACGTCGTGGGAGGGTTCGTAGATAGCCGCGTTCGGCGTGCTCGGCGATGCCCTGTCCGTGGGCGCCGCCGGTTCGTGCGCGGATGTACGCCTCCGCCGACCCACGGCGACCCGCCAGCGGGAGGAGGCGAACCGTCGTTCCGGAGGGTTCGATATCCACGAGCATCGCGGCCTGCGGGAACGAACACGCGGCCGGTGAGATCACTTCGCGGACGCCGTCGCGGGCGGCGACCGCGGGCCAGTGGATATGGCCCGAGAGGACGAGGGGAACGTCGTGTGCAGCCAGTATCCCTCGGAGCGCGTCGGCGTTTCGGAGTCGATAACAGTCGGCATCCGGAAACTGACCCGTGTGCAGACGGGCGTGGAGGAGGTTGTGGTGGAGAACGACGACCGGCGTCGTCGCGTAGTCGAGACAGTCGTCCAGCCAGTCGAGTTGCCGTCGGGAGACGACTCCTTCGACGGTGTCAGTCATGCCCGACTCGCCGGTGGCGCTGTCGAGACCGAAGACGTCGACGTCGCCGACGCCCAGGTAGAAAGGGTACGCTCCGATTCCGTACCGCTCGGCGAATTCGCCGACCGGCGGCGTCTCGTGATCGTTCCACTCCTTGGGGACGTCGTGATTGCCCGGAACGGCGACCCACTCCGCGTCGAGGTCGGCGAGGACCGCGTCGACGCAGTCGAACTCGTCGGGTGCGCCGTCGCGCGTGAGGTCGCCGAGGAGGACCGTCGCGTCGACGCCGACGTCGTTTAGCGACTCGACCGCCGTCCGAAGTCGCGTCTCCGTCCGGTGGTACACCTTCCACGTCCCGTCACCCGTCGGCGTGACGTGCGGATCGGAGACGACACCGAGTCGCGTCGGGGTCGCCGTTCGGGGCCGAGAGAGGCGCGCGAGCACCGGACCGGGGTCGGCGGTCGGACCGCGCTGTTCGTCGGACGCTCGACCGCGACGCTTCATCGGTCCACGACCGTAACGTACGTCCCGAGCGGTGTGGTCCGCTCGATTCGAATCGCTCCGGTCTGGGTGTCGAGTTCGATGTTCAGCGGTGCAGATCGGTCGTTCGTCCGGTTTGCTCCCATCGACGAACGAAACGATGTTTTCGAGAATAAAAATAACGGATATAATATATATTCGGCTCCGGAGGTCTCACGAGCCGTCGGGAACGGCCGCGAACATGCCGACAGATCGACAACCGTCAGCGAACGCGTCGGATCCGGTCGGCGTCGACGTCGACGCGACGCGCGTAGTGGACGAGCGGCTCGCCGTCCGGTTGCTCGAAGCCGTTCGACTCGAAGACGGTGCTCGCGTGGATGTCGATCTCGGCCTCCCGAAGTCGCCACGGAGCGTGGTCGATGTCGCCACGGAACCGCTCGCTTCCGACGGTGTAGAAGCAGTAGTTCTCGGCGAGGAAGGCGTCGAGCGACCCCGGTTCGGCCTCGGCTGGCTCCCCGGTCGGGCGGTACGTCGCGTCGAGGTGCATCGGCGTCGCGCCCGAGTGAATCCGCGTACTGGTGACGCGGATCGAGCCGTCGTCGCGGCGGGAGAGTCCGGCCCGCGATCGGTAGTACGGGAGCGCGAACAGCGAGCGCGCGAGCGCGACCGAAATGGCGTCGCTGGCGTCCAGATTGAAGAAGTAGACGCCGCGCTCGCCGCCCTCGCTCGGGCGCACGTAAGTCCGGAGATTCGCCTCGTAGAACGAGAAGCCGACGGGCGACCCGCGGGGGCGGATATCGGCCATCTCGAAGGCGACGACGCCGAGCCACGCCTCGTCGTCGTAGACTGCAACGTCGAGGCCGTCGGGGAGGGCTGATTGGACACGCTCGGGTGAGACGGGCCAGTGGGCGAACACGGTGTCGAGCCACGTCATCGTCAGCAGGGTGTGACCGTCCATATGCTCGCTACGTGCTCTACGAATTTTGACCTGCCGCCCGGATGACTCAAAGGCCCATTTGACTCTTGCCAACGATTAACACGATTGGCAAGGAGGGTAGAACATGCAACGCGAACGACGTGTGCTGGCGGTCCTCGCAGTCGCGCTCCTTCTGGTGATCGCCGGGTGTTCAGGCGCGGGGCACGGAAACGCGGGCGGCGCTAGTAGCGGCGGATCGAGCAATCACGCCGCCGGTTCTCCTAGTGCGAGCGGTTCCGGAAGCGGCTCAGGGAGCAGTTCCGGTGGGTCGTCGACCGCCTCCTCGTCGACTCCCTCGGCGGTGGACGGACAGGCCCTCGACGGACGCGCCCAGATTCGCACGGGTAACGTCTCGCTCGAAGTCGGGCACTACAATCGAGCGC
The DNA here is from genome assembly GCA_963715525.1 of Haloferacaceae archaeon. Lineage (GTDB taxonomy): Archaea > Halobacteriota > Halobacteria > Halobacteriales > Haloferacaceae > MFD01721-c6. The sequence goes on along the minus strand of OY970248.1, from coordinate 1,169,761 downwards.
GGTCGGACCTGACGAAAGCCGTCAGTCGGATGGGCGGCTTCGTCAGCGATTCGAGTCGACACGTCAACGGGAACGAGAACCACACCTGGGCGGTCGGCACCGTCGTCTTCCGGGTTCCGAAACAGAACTTCTCGGCGGCGATGAACCGCATCGAAGCCGAGGGTACGGTCGTCTCCTCGAAGACGGCTTCGAAGGACGTCACTCAGCGGGTGGTCGATCTGAAGGCGCGTCAGCGCAGTCTCCTGACTCAACGATCGCGGCTTCGTGACCTCTACAAGCGCGCGAACGACACCAACTCCGTTCTAGAGATTCAACAGCGCCTCACGGACGTCCAGACCAAGTTAGAACAACTCAACGGGACGCTCCGGTCGGTCCAGAATCGCGTCGCCTACTCGACGATCACCGTCTCGATGCGAGAACCGGCGTCGAGTAAACGACTCGCCACCGAGCGGTCACACTGGTACGACACGTCGATACTGAGCGCCTTCTTCGGCTCGATCCACGGCGTCGCAGTCGTCGTCCGGGCGGTCGTCGTCTTCCTCGCCTATCTCGTCCCGTACACCGTCATCGTCGCCCCGTTGCTCGCGGTCGTCGTCTTCCTCCTTCGACGGTGGAGGTGGTCGACGGGAGACGGATCGAGCGTTCGAGACGACGACTGAGCGGCAGTAGCCGTTCGCGCCTCTGGGTGCGAACACGTGCCGCCGCGGTGATGTGACGACTGAGCGGCAGTGATTCGCCGACTCGGTTTATCGAGTCGGTACCCACCGCCGCGGTGATGTGACGACTGAGCGGCAGTGATTCGCCGACTCGGTTTATCGAGTCGATACTCACCGCCGCGGTGGTGTGACGACTGGGCGAGCAGTCGAGAGGAAAAGCGAACGCCGGTCGATCAGTTCGCTTCGATCGCCGTCTCGACGATCGCCAGTAGCCTGTCGAGCGTTTCTTCGTCACCCGCGCCGACGTAGAACCCGTCGCGCTCGACGCTCACGGCGCCCGCTTCCGCCGCGAGCAACGACCCGGCGTGCTGTTCGTACACGTCAGGGTGAAAGCAGACGATACCATCGAGCGACCCGGCAGCGACGAGTCCCCAGTCGATGCAGGGTGCCCACGTCCGGGCCGCACGCTTACAGTTGGCTTCGAGTCCGTCGAGAATTCGACCACCGATCTCACGCAGTTCCGGGTCGCGGACGGCCGAGAGACCGGCCACGAAGGAGACCGTTCCGTGAGCCAGCGGTCGGTCGGTAGCGTCAGTGTCGGTGTCGGTGGCGTCAGCGCCGATATCGGTGTCGACGGTATCGGCGTCGTCGCCGACCGCACCTCGTCGCCCGACGACGAGGGGTTCTCCGTTCACCGTCGCCCCCTCGCCCGCGACGGCGGCGTAGAGCGTGTCCGGGAGCGGTTCGTAGATCGAAGAGACGATCGGTTCGCCGTCGAACAGGACCGCGACGGCCGTCGCGAACAACGGGAGACCGCAGACGAAGTTGTTCGTTCCGTCGAGCGGGTCGACAACCCACTCGTACCGGCCGCCGCCGAGTCGGCCGGACTCCTCGCCGTGGATCGCGTGGTCGGGGAACGCTTCCCGAATCACGTCGACGACCCGTCGCTCGGCTTTTCGATCGACGACCGCCTTCACGTCGTCGGCCCCGTACTCGCCCGCGACCGGCCCGGTTCGGAACTCGCCTAAGAGGTAGTCGCCTCCCGCCCGGACTGCGCGTGCGGCAACGTCGAGGAGTAGGCCGGTGTCGACCTCCGCAACTTCGCTTCGTGCTTGACCGTCGCTCCCGTCCGACTCCGAGTCCCCCGAATCGTCCATGAGGTTTCCAGCAGGGGCGAGAGAATGAACGGTTCGGTCAACCGATCGGGAAAACCGGGCGTCGACGGCACCAGTTACGGCTGTATAACCCGCTGGCCGAAGGTATATCGTGAGTCCGTCGGAGCCTGTGCTATGGCAGACAAACTACCACTCGACGCCTTCTACGATCTCACGCAGATCACGAGCGTCGCGCTCTCGCCGGACGCCGAGCGAGTCGCGTTCGCGGTCTCCGAGTCCGACCCGGACGAGGACGAACGGGTCGCCTCGTTGTTCGTCGTTCCGACTGACGGGAGTCGAGAGCCACACCGACTGACTCAGCAGGCGGGTGCGGGCAGTCCGAAGTGGAGTCCCGACGGCGACCGACTCGCCTTCCTCGCCGCCCGCGACGAGGACGTGGATCGGCGGATCGGACGGGACGAGGGGGACGCAGAGAGCGAAGGCGAAGAAGCCGAGGACGGTGATGGAGAGGGCGACGAAGGCGACGACGAACCGAAGACGCAGGTCTGGCTGTTCGACCTCGGACTCGGCGGCGACGCCCGGCAGGTGACCGACCGCGACGAGGGCGTCCGCGAGTTCGACTGGTCGCCCGATGGCGAACGCCTCGTCGTCTCCGCCCGCGATCCGACCGACGAGGAGAAGGAGTACCTCGACGAACGCAAAGACGACGGTCCCATCGTGACCGAGCGCCTCCAGCACAAACTCGACGGCGCGGGCTACCTCGATACGGTGACGACCTACCTCTTCGTCGTCGACCTCGACTCCGGTGAAGAGCAGCGACTCGACGACGCCTACGGCGGCGGCGCGTTCGAGGCGCTGACCGGACTCGACCCGCAGTGGGGTCCCGACGGACGCATCGCCTTCCTCTCCTGTCGCACCGAACGGCCCGACGACACGCTCGTCCGCGACGTCTACACGATCCGGCCCGACGGGAGCGACCTGGCGAAGCTCACGGACTCGGAACTCAGCGTCGCGGCGCCGCGCTGGGGACCGGACGGCGAGCGACTCGCGTTCGTCGGCTCCGATCCGGTGAACTGGTGTATCCCGTCGCAGGTCTACTGCCACGACGGCGAGACCTACGAGTCGCTGACGGCCGATCTGGATCGGACGCTCTCGTGGGGCGGGACACCCGAGTGGGCCGACGAGGGGACGCTCTACACGGTCATCGGCGACGAGGGTCACTCGCGGCCGATTCGGATCGACCTCGCCGGCAGCGGGGTCGGTGACGGCGATGAAGCGGACGCGAGTGCCGCCAGCGTCACCCGCGTCTTCGATGCACAGGGCGAGTACCGATCGATGAGCGCGCTCGCGACGAACGGCGAGATTGCCGTGGCGGTCCTCTCTCACCCGAGCGAGGGACAGGACGTATTCGCCGTCGACGTGGCCGAGATGGGTGCGGAGGCAGAACCCGACGCCGAAACGCTCCGCCGACTCACGGCCGTCAACGACGACCTCGTCGAGACCTACGAGATGCCGCAGTGTCGTCGGATCTCGTTCGACAGTCACGGCTGGGACGTCGACGCCGTCGTCTATGCGCCCCCGGACTTCGACTTCGACGATCCCGACCCGCACCCGACGGTCGTCGCCATCCACGGCGGGCCGGTGTCCTACGACGAACCGACGTTTGCATTCGACCACGCGGTGTTCACGACCCGCGGCTACCTCGTCGTCCGCGTCAACTACCGCGGCGGGTCTTCCTACGGCCGCGAGTTCGCGGAGACGCTCTGGGGTCGGTGGGGCACCGTCGAGGTCGAGGACCTCGTCGCCGGAATCGAAGCGGTCGTCGACCGCGGGTGGACCGACCCGGATCGCGTGTTCGGGAACGGCTTCTCCTACGGCGGCATCGCGCAGGGCTACCTCGTCACCCAGACGGACCTGCTCACCGCCGCCGCGCCGGAGCACGGCATCTACGACATGCGGTCGACCTACGGTACCGACGACAGCCACGTCTGGATGGAAAACGAGTTCGGCCTCCCGTGGGAGAATCAGGGCGCGATCGACGCCTCGTCCAGCATCAACGATATCGCCGACCTCAGCACGCCGTTGCTCGTGATGGCGGGCGACGAGGACTGGCGCTGTCCGCCCTCGCAGTCCGAACAGCTCTACGTCAGCGCGAAGAAACGTGGCGTCGACGCCAAACTCGTCGTCTACCCCGGCGAGCACCACAACGTCGGCGACCCCGATCGAGCGATCCACCGTTTAGAACAGATCACGGAGTGGTACGAGCGGCACGATCCGGCGGGTGAAGACGACGGTGACGACGGCAACGGCGACGAGTAGCGAACCTCCGTTCGGAGGATTCTCGGAATCAGCTTTCGCGCTCTAATTCGTCCAGAATCGGGCGGTACTTCAGTTCCACTTCGTCCCACTCGGCGTCGGGGTCGCTGTCGGCGACGATGCCGACGCCAGCGAAGAGCGTCGCCGTCCGGTCGGTGACGAGCGCCGACCGGAGCGCCACGGCGAACGAGCCGTTTCCGGCGTCGTCGAACCAACCGACGGGAGCGGCGTACCAGCCCCGTTCGAACGGCTCGGTCTCGCGGATGGTTTCGAGTGCGCGGTCCGGCGGCAAGCCGCCGACGGCGGGCGTCGGATGGAGCGCCTCGACGATGTCGAGGACGTGATCGTCGGCGTCGAGTTCGGCCGTGATCGGCGTCCAGAGGTGCTGAACGGTGGCGAGGGGGCGGACCGTCCGATCGCCGGTCGACACCGACGACGCGAGCGGGGCCAGTTGCTCGCGGACCGCGTCCGCGACGAGTTCGTGTTCGTGGACGTTCTTCTCGCTCTCTCTGAGTTCGGCCGCGAGCCAGTCGTCTTCGGCGGGTGTCTCTCCTCGACCGGTCGTCCCGGCCAGCGCGCCCGTTTCGACGGTTCGCCCGCGACGCCGCACGAGTCGTTCGGGAGTCGCACCGAGGAACGCGGCGTCACCGCGGCGGTCGTCGGCGGGTTCGACGAGGAAGCGGTAGCAGTCCGGATATCGGTCGGCGAGTCGGGCGAGCACGTCCGGCGCTGAGAGGTCGGATTCGAGCGCGCATTCGAGCGCCTGTGCGAGGACGACCTTGCGGAGTTCGCCCGACCGGATGCGATCCGTCGCGGCGGTGACGCTCGCGTTCCACGCGTCGTGGTCCGTCGTGCGCGTCCGCGAAGCGACGCCGGGCGGGCCCGCGATCGGTCCGGGTTCGGGTAAGTCGGCGAGTCGGTCGCGGGTTCGAGCGAGTAGTTCCTCCACGGCGTCGACTGTCGCGTCCGGGCCGGCGGCGTTGACCGTGAGCCACGTCGCGTCGTCGGCGTCGACGACCTGCACGCGCGGGAGCACGAACCGTGCGCCGGGAAAGCCAGACCACGGCGGTGTCTCACCGTCGTGGTCGTCGTGGAAGGAGAAACCACCGAACAGGCGTGGCCGAGCGACTTCGGGCGCGGGCGAACTGTCCGGCGACGAAAACAGTACTTCGGCAGCGTCGCGGACGGCAGCGAAGCGGTCCGGACCGTTGGCAGCGAGCGTCGCCGCCGTCCCACCACCGACGACGGTCGGTTCGTCCGGTGCCGTCCAGACCGTTCGCGGTGCGTCGGCGTCGGCCAGTATCGCCCGAAACGAAGGCGTCGGAATCTCGACCGATCTACTGATGAGTTCGTCGCCGACCACCGAGGCGTCACATCGCGGCGATTCCATTGGATACGTCTCGGGGTGGCGGTCGCTTTTATCTGTCTATCTCAGACGTTGACGCCGGGGTCGAGGTGGGGCGTCGGTGAGGCGGGTAGCCGTGTCCGAGACTGTCACTGATACATCCGCAGCGGTTGAGCCTGGGTACTCTCCTCGGTCGACTCCCGCATCCGCTGGGCGAGTTGCTCTTTCGCCGCTCTGATCTCCTCGGCGCGTTCGACGAGGTCCTCCGTCGGGACGTCTGCCCCGGTGATCGGCGCGATACCGTCTTCGAGGGCAACGCGGGCGGCCGCCGGGTCGGGGAACTGTGCGTCGGATTCGACGATCAGTCCCACGGCGGTTCGACCAGTCTCTACGGTGTGGTTCATCAGCGCTCCCGTCGGTCCCGAGATCAGCCCCCGTTCCGTCGGTGCATCGACGCCTGCGTCGTCCAACAGGGCGGCACCCTCGCCGCTGGCGACGCCGTAGAGGCTCGGGACGTCCGTGACCTTCTCTCGCGGCAGTCCGCTGAGGTAGATCGGCGTGACGTCGAGTTCGTCGAGCCAGCCATCGACACAGGCGGCGAACTCCGACGCCGCCTGCGGATTGATCGGGATATCGCTCTGGAGCACCACCAGATTCCGGTCGACGTCAGCGTAGAGTCGAACGGGGGTCTGGAGCGTCGAATCGCCGTCCATGAACACCGCGACCTTCGGAATCCCGTCGCAGTGGACGTTCGCGTAGTGAGTCATCTCGAAGCCGTCGACGAGGTGGTCGGCGGCGATCTTTCCGACCAACCCGACACCCGGCAGTCCCTCCACCAGCATCGGTCGATCGAGATCGGCGTCGACGTCTTCGTCGAGCACGTTGATTCGTGCCATACGTCCACGAGGAGCGGGAGGACCGTAAAATCGCGGTCCGAAACCAACAAACGACCCCGGACGAAAGAGCGACCAATGAACCCGCTGGAGCGGTATGCGCCACTCGTCGACGACGCGGAGGCGTTTCTGGAAGCGTGCGATCGACCGCTTCCGTACGTCGTCCGCGTCAACACGATCAAGGCGAGCGTCGGGCGCGCCCGCGAAGCTCTGGACGACGAAGGCGTCGGCTACGAAGTGACAGACTGGCACGACGGCCTCCTCCGACTCGATCGGGGCAGCGCCGGAGCGACGTGGCCGTATTTCCACGGCTGGCTCCACGGCCAAGAGGAAGTCTCGGCACTCCCGGCCGTCGCGGTCGACCCTCAGCCGGGGGAACGCGTCTGGGACGCCTGCGCCGCACCCGGGAGCAAGACGACCCAACTCTCAGCACAGATGGACGACCGGGGTCTCGTCGTCGGCAACGACAACAACCTCGGCCGTCTCTCGGCGCTTCGGCACAACGCCGAACGACTGGGTGCGACGAACCTCGCCGTGACGAACCAGGACGCCCGTAATTTCTCGCTGAAACCGTTCGAGTTCGACGCCTTCGACCGCGCGCTCGTCGACGCCCCGTGCTCCTGCGAAGGCACCTGCCGAAAGAACCCCGACGCGCTCGACAACTGGACGCTCGATCACGTCCACAGCGTCGCGGGCATCCAGAAGGGCATCCTCCGTCGAGCCGTGCAGGCGACCAGACCCGGCGGCACCGTCGTCTACTCGACGTGCACCTTCGCACCCGAGGAGAACGAAGCCGTCCTCGATCACGTACTCGGCGAAGAGGACTGTCGCCTCGTCGAGTTCGACGCGCCGCTCGAAACCGCACCCGGCGTCACCGAGTGGGACGGCGAGGAGTTCGACCCGAGCGTCGAGAAGGCCCACCGGGTCTACCCGCACCAGAACGACACGGGCGGGTTCTTCTGCGCGAAATTGGAAGTCGGTGGCGCGGCGGGCGACGACGTGAGCGCGGACGCGGAGGTGGACGCATGAGCGACGAGAGTCCGACAGACGAAGTTGACGAGACGCCGTCAAACTACGGCCAGATCTTCGACCGACTCCCGGCGACGCCAGACGATCGCAACGTGCCGGGGCGCGCCTCCAGACAGGAGATCGTGGACTGGTGGGAGGAGCGATTCGGAGTCGACCCCGACACCTTCGATGGCCGTTCGTTCTGGGAGAAGGGTTCGGGGAAGATCTGGGTCTGTACCGACGCCGCCGGCGACGGGCCGATCGACGTCGAAGGGCTCGGCATGACGATCATGCGCACCCGACAGGAACACTGGAAGCCGACGACGAACGCGGTCCAGCGGTTCGGCCGCACGGCGACGCGGAACGTGATCCCCCTCGATCCCGAGCAGGCCGCGACGTTCGCCGCAGGCGAAGACCAAGACCTCGACTGGGAGGGCGACTGGGGGTACCTCATCGCCACTCACGAGGTGGCCGGCGAGCGCGAACCGATCGGCGTCGGACTCTACCTCTATGGCGAACTCCGATCGACGGTTCCGAAGGGACGACAGGAGTCACTGTCCCCGCGCTGACGGCGATCGAGAAAAAGAACCGGATTCGTTCGTGGATCGGACGACGCGGATCGGACGGGACGAATCGCCGACGCTTACGTCGCGCTCGTCGAGCCGAATTTCCGGTACGCGCGGAGGGCTATCTGGGCGACGAACCCGACCGTACTGTTTTTGTAGGAGACACCTGCACCGAGGACGTATAAGAGTGCCAACTTGACTTTCCCCTCTCGGAGCGCGAGTCCGGCTTGGACGACCATCGAGAGCGCGCCGAGTTGCTTGACCTGCTTCGAGTTCAGGAACGTTTTGAGGTCCATACACTCTTCGACTGCTCACACCCACGAAAGACTACTGGCTACTGAAGTCGGGGTTAGAGACGGCTACCGCCGCTAAATTCCGTCGGGACCGCTTCGGTGTCCACTGGCAAGTCCGCCTCGTCGAGTTGGATCGAGATGTCCCAATCGGGAATCGTCGAGACCGGGAAACGGGCCTCCCAGTCGCCTTCGATTTCGATCCCTTCGCCGTAGGCGTAGAGGAGCAATCGGTGCAGTCCGCGGTGGAACGCCTCGACGGTCATCGTTCGCTTCGAGCTACGATCGCGGCGGCGCGGACGCGGGCCGTGCTGAGAGATGGAGACGACGATATCCGGCGTGATCGGGTCGTCGTACGGAAAGTTCCAGACGGCGGTGACGTCGACGCCCCTCGCGTACGCCGTGAGAACGAACTCGCTGAGTTGCTCACAGAACGGACGTGTCTCGTCGAACACCCGCGTCATTTCAAGCTCCTCCCCCGGTACCGTCGAGGACGGAGAGAAGGGGGTCGAGGTCGGCGATCAGATCGACCGTGTTGTGTCGCTCGTCGTATCGCACGAGGTTCGATTCGGCGAGCGCCGGGAGGTGATCGAACTGAAGCGAGACGTACACTCGGCGAAGGTGGTCGGACGGCAGCACGCGGCCGTGCTCGCGCTCGAAGCGGGTGACCGAGCGTGCGAGGGTAGCGACCTCGACAGACGCGGACTCGGTCGCGAGATACACGAGCACTGCGCGCTTCCGGAGCGACCCGATCGCTTCGAGCGCCGAATCGAGCACCGAATTCGGGTCGTCGGAGCCTTCCTCGCAGTCGACGATCCGGTCGAAAAGCGGACGCAACGCGTCGAGCGTCGACGTCGAATGCGAAGTCGAATCGATGTGATAGTGTGCGTGTGCACCGGCGTCCGTGACTCGATACGTCAACACTCGCAACAGTTGAACGGTCGCGTCGAGTCCGATCCGATCGAGCAGCGACGTCAACGAGTCGAGACAGACGACCGTGTTCGTCCGCTCGTCGGCCCAGTCCTCGAGATACATCGCGACGGAAGCGTCGAGTTTGCTGCCGACGTCCGGTTGACCGACGGTCGTGATCGGACTCAGAGAGTCTGACGGACGGATCGAACAGCCAACGCTCGCCGCAGTCGACCGCACCTGCTCGCAGATGTCGATGAAGCCGACGACGTTCGACGCTCCATCGTCGTGTATCTGCCACGACTCTGCCCATCCATCAGGCGTCGTCCCGCACGTGATCGAGAGCACGTTTCGGTCGTCACTCGCCGGACCCAACAGCTTCGCGCAGGTGTTAGAGCGCCTCGGCTCATCCGGTGGGGCACAAACGAGAACGTTTGACCCTCTGGAATCGTCAGGCAGTGCTCGTCCGCACTGTTCATCACCGGTGTGAGGCGCTCGGTTGGACATTGGAAACAAGTATCATTCGATTAAATAAAAACTTGCTGCTGAACTCTATTATGATTGTCGTGAGAATTGGCTCGAAAAATCGGCGAAACGATCAGTCGAACAGCTCGCGAGCGATGACGTTCTTTTGAATCTCGCTGGTTCCCTCGTAGATCTGCGTGATCTTCGAGTCGCGGTAGAGTCGCTCGACGTCGTAGTCGTCGACGAAACCGGACCCGCCGTACACCTGAACCGCCTCGCTGGCGCAGTGAGTTGCGACGCGGGAGGCGTACTCTTTCGCCATCGACGCGAGCGCCGTGAGTTGGTCGTCGGCGTTGTCGACGCTCCACGCCGACTTGTAGGTCAGTTGGCGGGCCGCTTCGGTCTGCGTGTGCATGTCGGCGATCTTGTGCTGGATCGCTTGGAAGTTAGAGATGGAACGACCGAACTGCTCGCGCTCCTGCGCGTAGTCGAGTGCGCGCTCGCACGCACCTTTGGCGATACCGACGCCCTGCGCGGCGACGCTGGTTCGAGTCTCGTCGAAGAACTGCATGAGTTGCAGGAAGCCCATCCCGCGCGTACCGACGAGGTTTTCCTCGGGGACGCGCACGTTATCGAAGATCAGTTCGGCCGTGTCGCTCGCGCGGATGCCGAGTTTTCCGGTGATCTTGTCGGCTTCGAAGCCGTCGCGGTCGGCCTCGACGAGGATCTGCGAGAAGCCGGCGTATCGGTCGTCGGCGTCGGGGTCGGTCCGGCACATCACGACGAACCAGTCACCGACGCTGCCGTTGGTGATCCACATCTTGTTACCGTTGATGACCCACTCGTCGCCGTCTTTCTCGGCGCGCGTCCGGATCGACGTTACGTCGGACCCGGCCTGCGGTTCGCTGATCGCCGCACCCATGACGGACTCGCCGGCCGTGATCGGCGGCAGGTACTCCTCTTTCTGCTCGTCGGTGCCGAACGCCATCAGCGCCTCCGCACCGAACCCCGCACTCGTGATACAGAGAGCGGTCCCGGGGTCGACCGAGAACAACTCCTCCGTGATCAGCGCCATCTCCAGCGACGAATACCCCGCACCGCCGTACTCGACGGGGAAGTGCGCACCCGGCAGTCCCATCTCCGTGGCCTTCTCCATCACCTCGTACGGATACTTCTCCTCGCGGTCGTACTCGGCGGCGACGGGCGCGATTTCGTTCTCGGCGAACCGAGCGACTTCTTCCTTGATGGCTCGTTGCTCGTCGGAGAGTGCGTAGTCCATGGGAGTCGATCACTAACAGTCCGGTTAATCGTTTTCAAACTACAAACGGTACGACAGGCCGTTTTCTTCGGACGGCTGGCACGGTGAATGGTACAGAATTCGAAAGAGATCGTTCTGTCTTTTTGCCAAAATAATTCGATATGGACGTGACCTTTTGGCCGATCGTGGCGTGCCTCGAACTTGGTGTTAGTCTCGTAGCGCGGGGCCTTCCGATGGCTTGCGAGCGACTGATCATTCCTCGGAACTGTTTCGGCGGAACGAATGTGCGTCCCGGATCGTCCGGTCGAGCGGACGATCCCCCGTGGGAATACATCGCGGTCCCGGCTATCGATTTCGACGGCGCGGGGAGAAACGAGAGGGATCGTTTGTAGGCGTTCGGTAACGAATCGTGACCGTCGCAACGGACTGCAACCGACGTGGCGATTAACAGGGGAAGAAAGCGTACCTCAGTACGGATGAGAGCTATGAAGCGAGCCGTACTCTTCGCGATGCTCGGCGTGATCCTGCTCACGGGCGTCGCAACGACGGGGGCGTTCGCGCAGTCGACCGACCGGACCGGTGGAAAGACGGTACAGATCGGTCGACAGAACCTCGCGATTCACGACCTGACGGTGACTATCGCCGACCTCCACGTACACGGGACAGACCTCCCGAGCAAATCGATCAGCGACGCCTCGTACACCGTCCACCAGTCGACGATCCAGACGAACGGGTTCTCGATCGACTACCAGGGGACGACTTACAGATTCTGCCCGATCACGGTGAGCGTCGACAACGTCGGCCTCCGACTCCACGACCTCTCGATCGGCAGTAACTCCTGATCGAAGGAATTACGGATCGGCAGTAACTCCTGATCGAAGCGACTGATCTTCGCGGACCGAACACTCACCACCTCGGACTGGTGGCCGGAACGGTGATTCGTCGCCACCCCGTCTTCCAGTCCGGTTCTGCGATGGCTGCGGCAACCGATACGTTCTGGGCGCGTTCGGTGACTGAACTCGAAGAGCGTCTCGACACCGACGCTGACGGGGTGAGCGAAGCGGAAGCGAAACGCCGACTCGACGAGTACGGGTACAACCGCCTGAGCGCCCGCCAGCGGACGACATCACTGTCGCTTCTCGCTAACCAGTTCCGGAGCCCGATCGTCCTGATCTTGCTCCTCGCGGCCGTCGTCGCACTACTCGTCGGCGACCGGACCGACGCGAGCATCATCTTCATCATCGTCGTCGCCAGCGCCCTGCTGAGCTTCTGGCAGGAACGCGGCGCGAGCGGGGCGGTCGAACGCCTACTGGCGCTCGTCGAGGTGACTGCGACGGTCGTACGCGACGGGACAGAGACCGACGTTCCGGTCGAGAAAGTCGTGCCGGGTGACGTCGTCGTCCTCTCTGCGGGCGACACGATCCCCGGCGATAGCGTCGTCCTCGACAGTACCGACCTGTTCACCAACGAAGCGGCCCTCACCGGCGAGACGTACCCAGTCGAGAAGGCCGCCGGGACGTCCCCGGAAGACGCGCCGATCAGCGACCGAACGAACGCGCTGTTCATGGGAACTCACGTGGTGAGCGGGACGGCGACGGCGCTCGTCGTTCGGACCGGGTCGGCGACGGTGTTCGGTTCCGTTTCCGAGCGACTCCGCGTCCGCGCGCCGGAGACGGAGTTCGAGCGAGGTATCAGACGCTTCGGCCACCTGCTCTCGGAGGTGACCTTTCTGCTCGTCATCGCCATCTTCGCGATCAACGTCTATCTCGATCGACCCGTCCTCGACTCGTTCCTGTTCGCGTTGGCCCTCGCCGTCGGTCTCACGCCGCAACTCCTCCCGGCGATCATCAGCATCAATCTCGCCGACGGGGCAAAGCGGATGGCCGAAGAGGAAGTCATCGTCAAGCGCCTCTCGTCGATCGAGAACTTCGGGAGCATGAGCGTCCTCTGCTCGGACAAGACGGGCACGCTCACCGAGGGTCGAGTGTCGCTCCACGACGCCGTCGACGTGACCGGCGCGGCGTCCGAGTCGGTGTTCGAACTCGCCTTCCTGAACGCCGCGTTCGAGTCGGGGTTCGACAACCCCATCGACGAGGCGATCCGCGTTCATCGGAGCGTCGACGTCTCCGGGTTCCGCAAACTCGACGAGATTCCGTACAACTTCACGCGCAAGCGGTTGAGCGTCCTCGTCGAACGGCAACACGGAGTCAGTGGCGAGGATGGAGGCGACGGTGGCAACAGCAGTGATGGTGGCGAGGATGGCGGCGACGGTGGCAACAGCAGTGATGGCGGCGGTGGCGGCAGTGGCGGCGATGGCGACGGTGACGGAGGTGAATCAGCCAGGGTCGATGGAAGCGAAGTCGCCACCATCGGCGGGGAGTTCGACCTCGAGGACGTCGTCAGTTCGGAGAGCCGACGACTCGTGACGAAGGGAGCCGTCGACAACGTCCTCGACGTGTGTACAACCGTTCGTCGACCCGACGGATCGCTGGCCGACCTCGACGCCGTCCGATCGGACCTCTACCAGCAGTTTCACGCGTTTAGCGACGACGGCTACCGAGTGCTCGGCGTAGCGTACCGCGATACCGACGTCGACCGCGTCTCCACCGCCGACGAGGTCGACATGACGTTCGCCGGGTTCCTCGCCTTCGAAGACCCACCGAAGGACGGAATCGTCGAGACGGTCGCCGAACTCGAATCGCTCGACGTCTCGCTCGCGATGATCACCGGAGATAACCGCCTCGTGGCTGCACACGTCGCTGAGGGCGTCGGACTCGACGGCGAGGCGTTGCTGACGGGCGCCGATCTCCGACGAATGAGCGACGAGGCGTTGGTCGCGTCCGTCGCCTCTACCGATGTGTTCGCCGAGATCGAGCCCAACCAAAAAGAGCGGATCGTCCGCGCGTTTCGCAGCGCCGACGAGGTCGTCGGCTACCTCGGCGACGGCATCAACGACGCTTCCGCACTCCACGTCGCCGATGTCGGCCTCTCGGTCGATAGCGCGGTCGACGTCGCCAAAGACGCCGCCGACATCGTCTTGCTGCGCAAGGATCTGCACGTCCTCCAACGGGGCGTTCGCGCCGGTCGGCAGACGTTCGCGAACACGCTCAAGTACGTCTTCATGGCGACGAGCGCCAACTTCGGCAACATGTTCAGTATGGCCGGTGCGTCGCTGTTCCTCTCGTTTCTCCCGCTGCTTCCCGACCAGATTCTGCTGACCAATCTCCTGACCGACTTCCCGGAACTCACGATCTCGACCGACAGCGTCGACGACGAGTTGGTCGAGCGACCGCGCCGCTGGGACGTCGAGTTCATCCGGCGGTTCATGGTGACGTTCGGACTCGTGAGTTCGATCTTCGACTTTCTCACCTTCGGCGTCCTCATCTTCGTACTCCACGCGGGCGTCTCGGAGTTCCGAACCGGGTGGTTCGTCGAGTCGGTGATCTCCGCGTCGCTCATCGTGCTCGTGATTCGAACGCGACGAACCTTCTTTCGGAGCCGACCGAGTCGGTACCTGCTGGTCGCAACGGCTGTCACGGGCGTTGTGACGCTCGTACTCCCCTACACGCCGCTCGCCCCGATCCTCGGATTCACGCCGCTACCGATCGAGTTCCTGGTGACGCTCGCCGGAATCGTCGCGCTCTACGTCGGAACCGCAGAGTTGGCGAAGCGGTGGTTCTATCGCAGAAACGATCTGTGACGAAGCAGTAATTGAGCTGTGACAAAGCAGTGCCAGAAGTAACTCCGAACTCACCCGACGACGCGGGTCAGCGTCTCGGCGAACTTCCGGTCGATCTCGATGTCCGCGAGTCGGGAGTCCTCCTCGATCGTGCGAAGGACGACTTCCGAGTCGTCGAGGAGCGTGAGCCACAGGGCAGCACCCTGTTTGTACCCTTTTCCGGAGTGGTTGATGTTGACCAAGTTCATCGTGTCGTGTTCGCGGATCTGGTCGGTCATCCGCTTTCGGCTGATCACGTCGGTTCCGATCTCCTGTGCGAAGGCGCGGTAGACCTGAAACACCTGCGTCGACTTGAACTCGGTTTCGGTCGTGTAGCGATCCAGTGCGGCGACGGCGGCGATGGCGAGTTTGGTCTGCGTCGGAAGTCCACGAAGGAGGTCCTTGATGCGTTCGACGTCGGCGTCGTCGTTGGCCGCGCGGACGTGTTTCTCGTTCACCCGCTCGTCGCCGAACTTGCGAGCGATTTCGCCCGCGAGATGGAGAATGTCGATGGCTTTCCGTGCATCACCGTGTTCCTGTGCGGCGAAGGCCGAACTCAGCGGAATTGCGTCTTTCGTGAGCACGCCGGGTTTGAAGGCGTCACGACGCTTACTGAGGATGGCTTTGAGCTGATTTGCGTCGTACGAGGGGAAGACGACGGATTCGGGGTTGAACGAGCTGTCGACCCGACGGTCGAGTCGCTCGCCGTACTTGATGTCGTTGCTGATGCCGACGACGTTGAGTCCGGCGTCGACCTTGCTGTTCTGTCCCTCGCCCGCACGCGAGAGTTGCATCAGGAGGTCGCTGTCGTCGTTCGTGTCCGGCCCCGTGAGTCGGTCGATCTCGTCGAGAACGATGATGACCGAATCGTAGAGTTCGTTGATGATCCCCCAGAGACGGTCGTAGTAGTCGCCCGTCGCGATCCCCTTTCGCGGGATACGGATGTCGGTTCTGCTCCGGTCGTTCAACTGGCGTGCGATGTCGATGACGGCCTGCGTCTCCGAGCGGCGTTGAGCGCAGTCGACTTTCGCGTACCCGACTCGGACGCCGTCGGCGGCCGCTCGATCGACAACGCCGTTGCTGACGTACTCCGCGACGAGCGTCTTCCCCGAGCCGGACTTCCCGAAGACCAGCGTCCCTTTCCCGGAGCCGCCGGACTTCGCGGCTTTCAGTCGTCGCGCGAGGGTGCGTATCTGGTCCCGTCGTCCGACGATCTTGTCCTCGTTCGGTACGTAGTCGATGTGGAGAATCGTCTCGTCTCGAAAGATCGGGTCCGGTTCGTCGAGCACCGAGAGCGGGTCGTCGAAGTCGGGGTCGACTTCTTCACTCGATTCGTCCATCCCTGCATTCAGATCGAAGCTTCCGAAATCCGCGTTCGCATTCGACTCGGGAGTTGGATCGACCTCGGCTCCGTCCGACGGCGCATCGCCGGACGCAAAATCGTCGATCGACGTTCCCTCGTCCTGACTGTTCATCGGGCCGTCATTCCGGTGTACTGCACTTAAATTTTTACACAACGGTCGCACTACCTTGCAAGTGAAATACTGCGTACACGAGGGATATAGCCGGAAGATATGGCCGTATTCAAATTTCGACACACACCGTGTTTCAAGTGAAATCGTGGTGAGAGTGAGACACCGTGTTTCAAGTGATTTGGGTGGCGGAGGTCGGCGCTGGTTGGTGAGTGTCGCGAGAGGAGAGACACACCGTGTTTCAAGTGAAATCGCGGTGAGAGAGGAGGTCGTTTTGGAGCGAGCGATCGCAGGCGACGCCCACTCTCCGAAAAGACAACCACCGGAACGATACATCGATTGACTCTCCGTTTCGACGTCGGTCGACTGACTCTCCGATTTCGACGTCGGGAGAACGTCGATCCCCGTTCGCGACGTCCGAAGTTCGGTAAACCTAGTGAACTATTTTCTTTGGGAGAATATATAGTTATTGATGGCGAACGAGATCTATCGATAGCAAAATAACGCTAAGCGATTCACGAACAGAGACAGCGATACGCTCGACTCCGATTTCACTTGAAATCTACTGTGTCTCGACTCGGTCCCTGCCAATCGATTCGCTATTCGATCTAGTGGTAGTGACGTGAGATCTACAGGTACGATCCTCCCTGGAAGACGAACAGCCACTACTCACCCTCTCATTTCACTTGAAACGTGGTGTGTGTCGAAACCCGAATCATGCTCACGAGATGCTTTGATGGCGGTCTATCGCGCCGATTTCACTTGAAATGTAGTGTGTCCCAGACTCCGTTCTCCCTCTACGGCTTCCCGTCACGATTTCACTTGAAACATGGTGTCTCTTCTCAAGCTACAATCCGAACACGATCACTATTCGTCGACCAAGAGCGGACTCCCCTCTCGAAGCCCGTATTTCACTTGAAACACGGTGTGTCTCTCGCGACGATAGATCCACACCACCTCCCCGAATAAGACGATTTCCGATCGGTTCCGTTTATCAGCGGTCTCGACCGTGGCGTACGTGACGTGCGTGATCGAGAGTGCTCCGAATCTGATTCACTCGTCGAGCAACTCGACGGTTCCGAGTTTACCGTTCACTCGCACACGGTCGCCCGTGCGAATTTCAGTCGTCGCATCGGCGACAGACGCCACGGCAGGGATTCCGTACTCACGAGCCACTAGCGCGCCGTGTGTCAACCGACCGCCGACCTCCATGACCAATCCGGCGGCGTTCAAGAACAGCGGCGTCCACCCCGGATCGGTCGACGGCGCGATGAGAATTTCACCCGGTCCGAGACTCGCGCCAGAGGGATCGCGGATCACCCGCGCGATCCCCTCGACGACGCCCGCAGAGACCGGCGTCCCTACCAACGTCGCTCCGTCCACGTCGACATCTCGTGACCCCATCGGCCGCTCGCCCTCGCTCGTGAGCAGGGGCGGTGCGTCCGTCGCCGTGTATCGCTCGTACGCCTGGCGGCGCGCTCGGAGATCGACGCCGATCGCCTCACCTTCTCCGTTTCGGGTCGTCGATCCGGTGTCCTCACTACCGTCCAAGGTCGTCGATCCGGCGGCCCTGCCCTCGTTCAACGCCGCGAGCAACTCTTCTCGTCTAAGGAACCAGACGTCGTCCGGTCGTTCAAGCTGACCGGCGGCCGCGAGATGTTCGCCAGCCTCCAAGAGCACGTCGTGGGCCGCGGCGAACGCGTGTGAGAACCCGTGTTTCGGGAGTTCTCGAACGGGCATCCCGTCACGGTAGACGCGAATCAAACGTCGAACGATCCGCGTTCGGAGCGGCCCGAACACGCCTCGACCGGCCCGGAATTCGAGCCGACTCGCTGCGGTCGCCGCACGCCGCTGGAGCGTGCGGAAGTGCTCGCGGTGCTCGCCGGGAGTTCCACGTTCGACGTTGCTGGCGACGATCCGGAGGAGTGGTTCCGGGTCTTCGTGCCAGCGTGACCGACGGATATTGATCTCGCCGGTGGCGCGATGACCGAAGTCGTCGAGGAACGACTCGAACGTCTCGACGAACGCGTCTCCCCCCTCTACGTCTTCGATCTCAGCGAGCGACGCACCCGCTTCGAGCGCGTTAACGACTGCTGGGCGATCGCGTGCGAGATCACCGAGGTCTCCGAGACGCTGATTCATCGACGTGACGACCTCTGCGTCGAATCCCTTCCCGATCGCGTCGATCTCGTCGTCAGCGTCGGGGAACCAGCGCCGAAGGAGGCGAGCGGCGACGATGGCCGCGAGTAGCGACGTCATGTGAGGGAGCGCCTCGACGAGGAGGTCGACGATGTCTGTCGATTCGAACACAGATCGAACGCGATCCGGTCGAGTACGCGGAGCACGAATGCGTTCGGCCAACGCCCGACCCCACGACTGACTCCACATCCACTCGTCATCGGGATTCGGCGGCCCCAGGACGAGTGTCCGGACGAACCGCAACGCCGCCCGCGGGAAGACCGAGTAAACCGATGGGCCGGCGCACCGAAGTGCCGTTGCCACGGTGGCGATACCGTCGAGTCGGTCTCGCGGTCGGATATCGCGGCGTCGCTCGCCGAGTAGTTCGTCGAACCCGATCGCCGCCGGTTCGTTGAGTTGCGCGAGTGCGTGTCGAACGACCCGCTGCAAGGGCGTTCGAACCAGCGGCGTCAGGTCGAGGTAGATCCGCCCGCCGGCCTCCGTGGCCGCCGTCAACGCCGTCGTGGCGTCGTCGCGCGACTGGAATCGAGCCGCCCCGCGGCCGAGAAACGACCGCCAGAAGTCGACGACGAGCGGCGGCAGCGCCTCCGGCATCGCCTGCTGGTGCCCGAAGCTCAGATAGACGTGGAGGAACTCGTCCGACGGACTCGGCGACGGGAGCGGGTACAGCGACGTGATCGGACGTGCCTGTAGCAGGACGAACTCGTCGTCGATCAGCGCCCACTCGACGTCTTGTGGCTCGCCGAACAGCGTTTCGATCCGATCGCCCAGATCCGCGAGTTGGCGGAGTTGCTCGTCGGAGAGTGCCCGCGCGGTTCGCTCGTTCGAGGGGATGTCGACCTGCTCGACGCCGCTCGTCCGACGAATCGTCGATCCGTCCGCGCTTGTCGATCCGTCCGCGCTTTCTTCACTGCCGACTCGTTCGACGCACCACTCGGTCGGACGCCGACGGCTTTGTCGCCGACGGTGTACGAAAGAACGTCGCCGGTTCGCCGGTCGATTCGGGCGTTGTCGGCGGATACGTCGCCCGCGACGATCGACTCGCCGAGTCCGTAGTTGGCGTCGACGGACGCGATCCGCCGATTCTCCGTGAGCGGGTCGGCGGTGAAGAGGACGCCTGCGACGTCCGCGTCGACCAGTTTCTGGACGACGACCGCGAGCGACACCTCTTCGCTCGGAACGCCGTTACGGAGCCGATAAGTGACAGCGCGGTCGGTGAACAGACTCGCCATGCAGTCGCGGACGCGGTCGAGTACGTCGTCGCGGGACACCGCCAGGAAAGTCTCGTGTTGACCTGCAAACGACGCCGTCGGGAGATCCTCGGCAGTCGCGCTCGAACGGACCGCGAACGAGTCCCCGTCGGTTTCCGCGAGCGCGTGCTCGATCGAGCGACGCACCTCGTCCGGAAACTCCCTGCATCGAACCCGGTCTCTGATCGTTGCGCTGCGCTCACTGATTCGGCCGACGTCAGTCGGATCGAGTGCATCGAGCGACGCGACGGCGTCTCGAATTTCGGTGTCGTCGACGAGTGCTCGATACGCCGCCGTCGTCACGCAGAACCCGTCCGGAACCCTGAACTCGGCGTCGACGAGCCGTGCGAGGTTCGCGCCTTTTCCACCGACGACGGTACGTTCCCGCGCACCGGAGTCGGGGAACCGGGCGGTGAACGCAGTTCGATCTGGCTTCGATTTCGGCTCCTCATCGACCGCGATCTCTTCATCTGTCATGGTTGCCTCGGACTGCGGAGTTCGACACGCTCGAGCGAGTGTCCAAGCTACGGTGTACTCGCCCCGAACGCTTCCGTTTTTTCATCAGCCGGAGGAAGAAGAACGATCTTCAACGGTCGAGGAACCGAGAGCGACGTTCAAAGATCAGAGAACCGAGAGCGACGTTCAAAGATCAGAGAACCGAGAGCGACGTTCAAAGATCAGAGAACCGAGAACGAAGATGAGCACTGATCACGTCGACTGCATTCAGGAGGAACTGGGGCGAATCCCGGAATCTGTGTCGATGGGCTCGACCGACGAAGGATCGAGTGCGGTACTGAATCGGACGACGTTTCCGAGCAGCATCACGAGGCTCACGACGAAGAACACGACGCCGAGCGGCGACGACGTGTCGATGAAGAGCCAGTAGATCGGCATCGCGGCGGTCGGTCCGACGGCGACGACGGCGATCTGGGAGATCACGGGCCCGCAGCAACAACACGCGTTCGGTGCCGCCAGCGCTGCCGCGCCGGTCGTTCCGCTCACGCCCGTCTTCCCACGGCAGCGCCACTGATACGCGACGAACGCCCCGTTCGCGGCGATCAGTCCGACGATCATCGCGATCATGACGATCATGCCGACCGAGAGGTAGCCACCGAGCGGGACGCTCGGGAACCAGAACTCGACGGCCGGCCAGAGGACGAGCGGATCGGCGATCGGAAGGACTCCGATGAGCGGGTGGTTCCAGGGGAGGTTGACACCGGTCGGGTCCGGCAGCATCGTCAACATTCCCGACGAGAACATGAAGAACACGAGACCGAGGACGGCCACCGCAGCGCCGAACCGACGAGCGACGCGGTCCGAGAAGATCGCTCGCAGCGCACCCGCGCAGTCGCGCCACAGGACGTAGCCGATGGCGACCGGACCGGCGGCGAACAGCAGGTATCCGAGTGGGTTCTGGAGCGGTCGATAGGCGTCCATGACGGCGGGGTACGTGATCCAGAGGCCGAAGACGACGCCGACCATCGCGTAACGGGGCCGTGTGGGCCACCGATACCGGCCGACGACGAGGCTAGTGACGATCGTAAACAGTCCGAGGACGAACGCGGTCGGCTTCATCCAGTTTCGCCCGAGCGTCTCCTGACTCGATGCGAGTGACGTGACCGGCGACAGTTGTACGAGCCCGATCGCACCGACCACGACGAGCGTGAGTCCGAGCAAGACGAGCCCCAATGCACGGGACGGTCTGTGCTCGTACCGTCCGCGTCGCAGATAGGACGCGAGCCCAACGACGCCGACGCCGAGGACGATCGGAACGAGTGCGTACCACTGGTGAAGGCTCGGGAAGTAAGACGCCCCACCGTGCGCGGAGACGAGCGGAACGCCCGAGATGGCGCTCGCCACGACGGCAACCCAGAGCTCGATTCGTCGACGGAAGTGGTCGGTCACGAGTTCGACACCTCCGATGAGCGAACGTGAACGGGACCACGGTAGCGGCTGGTGGAGCGGCAACTAGTAGCGCGACAGTTGGTGGAGCGGCAACTGACGAAGCGACAACTGGCGGAGCGACGATCGGGACCACGATAGAAACGGAGTCCTCGCGAACGACCCATGACCGTATTACCCCCGTACGTCGGGGTTAGTGTTCTGGTTCGGCCGTCGAACTGTCGCCACGAATACACGCAAGAGCGGTGCTGTCGCCGGCTCATTCGAGAGTCAGACCAGAACCGTCTTTTAAATAGAGCCGCTAGCCGAAATCATGTCCTCGAATCGGGGGATACCACGACGAGAATTCGTCAAAAGTGCGGTCGCGATCGGTGGTGCGTCTGCACTGAGTGCCTGTACAGGGCGGTTCGGATCGCCGAACGTCGACCAGGGACCGAACGATCTGTCGTCGCTCCCGGAACGTCAGCACGCTTGGAACGACTACCTGTCGACCGATAAATACGGCAACGTCGTGCCGCCCCGCCACCGCGTCCTCCTCTACCTCGGCTACTCGAACCACGGAACACCGGACGGAAGCGACCGAAAGCGCGTCGAGTCGGCGCTTCGGAGTCTCGAACACGCGTACAAGCGCGGCAACGACGGTCTCCTGTTCACGATCAGCTATTCGCCGTCGTACTTCGACCGCTTCGACGCGTCGCTTCCACCCTCGGTCGACTTGCAGAAGCCACGCGCACTGGCCTCGTTCGAGAGTCCGAAACTCGACACGCCCGACGCGGTTCTCCACCTCGCATCCGATCACGGCCAGGTCGTACTCGCCGCAGAACAGGCGATGCGAGGGAAGAAGGACAAACTGAACGGCGTGGACGTCTCGGCGGCGCTGACCGACGTGTTCTCGGTCGCTGACCGTCGCACCGGGTTCACCGGCTCGGGCCTCCCGCACAGCAATCAGGACGTGTCGGGCGTCCCGGATTCGAAGCCGGTGGGCAAGGACGCCCCACTCTACATGGGCTATAAGTCCACGTTCACGAAGTCGATGGCGACTGAAGACCGCGTCTCGATTCGGGACGGCCCGTTCGCCGACGGGTCGACCCAACACATCTCACACATGCAACTCAACCTCGATCAGTGGTACGAACAGGACGGCCGATTCCAGCAGGTGGGTAAGATGTTCTGTCCCCACCACGCCGAACAGAAGACCGTGAAAGGCACCGGCGCGAACCTCGGGACGGACAGCGCGATGGATCAGGCGAAGAAGGCGACTGACGCCGCCCGCGAGGACGGACTCGTCGGACACTCCCAGAAGATGGTCTCGGTGCGGGAGAACGGTCGCCCGATCATCCTCCGTCGCGACTTCGACTCGACCGACGGTGGCCACGCGGGACTCCACTTCCTCGCGCTTCAGCGCGGGATCGGCGACTTCGTGAAGACCCGCCAGGCGATGAACGGGACGGACCTCGCATCGAACTCCGCAGTGGGCCAGCGTAACAACAACGGGATCCTCCAATACATCGACGTGACCCACCGCGGCAACTACTTCCTCCCGCCCCGCTCACTCCGAGCGCTTCCGACGGCAGACCCGACAGGGAGCAGCTATGCGTAGGCGTCGAGTCGGTAGGCGTCAACTCGGTAGACGTCGATTCCTCGGGACGGCGGGTGCCGTCGGGACGACCGCCCTCGCGGGATGTACGGGTCTGTTCGACATCAAACAGCGGGCGTTCGCCGCCCCGCCGCTCGTGAAAAACCGACCAGACGCGGTCTACTATCCCACTCACGTCGAGCAGATGCGGATGTCCGGGATGCAGACGAAGAAGGGCTTGACGTGCGCGCTCACGTACACCTATCCCCACCGATTCTGGCTCGTGACGGGCACACACACGAAAGAGGTGAAGATCCAACCGAAGGACTCCGTTCACTTGATGCCCGTCGTTTGGGACGCCGAGACGGGCGTCGTCGCCACCGACGCCAACCCGCAAGTGACCGTGAGTCACTCCGCCGACGAAGTGACGTCGTTTACGCCGTGGCCGATGCTCTCGCAACCGATGGGCTATCACTTCGGTGATAACGTCCAACTCCCCAAGAACGACACGTACGACGTGGCGGTCCAGATCGGGAACCCGTCTGTCGAGCGAACCGGATCGCTATCGGACGCCCCGGAGCGGGTGTCGTTCTCCTTCTCACTGAAGTACGACCGGGAGAGCCTCGAACAGATCCCGTGGCACAAGCTGCCCGACAAGAAAGGCAAGCGGGGAGCCGTCCCGCACATGGACATGAAGAAACTCCCGAGTTGTACGGCTCCGAAGCCGAACGCGCTTCCGGGGCAAGTAGTCGGCCACGCGAAGAGCGGCGACGCCGTCTTCTACGCGGCCGTCGTCGGCGACGCCAGTCGGTTCGGCGGGTCGAGCGACCAGTCGTACCTCGCCGTCTCGCCGCGGAGTCCGTACGATCGGTACGTCCTCCCGTCGATGTCGCTCTCGGCGACGCTGAAGCGAGGCTCGAAAACCGTCGCACACGGTCCGCTCACTCAGACGCTCGACCCGAAGCTCAGTCTTCACTACGGGACTCCCGTCTCGTCCGTCGAGGCGGGCGATAAACTCACGCTGTCGGTCGGGTCACCGCCGAACTTCGCCCGGCACGAAGGCTACGAAACCGCGTTTCTGAAGATGCCATCGATGACGCTGACGGTTCCGTCGTCGTTCGGATCGAACGCCGACGTCTCCGCATGATCCCGCTCCACGCGGAGACGGGTCTCCTCTCGAATCAGCACGTCGAACTCGTCGTGTTCTTCTTCATCGGGTTGCTGGGCGGGGCACACTGCCTCGGGATGTGCGGGCCGCTCGTCACGATGTATTCGGATCGAATGACCGGCGGTCGAGACGGTGCGCTGACGCTCTTCGAGGTCCGGCAACACGCGCTGTTCAACGTCGGGCGGACGCTCAGCTACGCCGTGCTCGGCGGGCTGTTCGGGCTCGCCGGTTCCTTCTTGCTCGGAGCCGCGGCGTACGTCACCGCCGCGGCGACGCTGGTTCACGTCGTGAGCGGGCTGGTGATCGGCGTCGTCATCCTCTTCGTCGGTGCGCGGTACGCCACCGGAAACCTCGGCGGACTGCACGTCGGCGGGCGCTCGTTCTCTCGAGTGTACGGCTTCCTCACGGACCGTATCGACGACCGCGTCGACGGCGTCGGTATCGTGAGTCTCGGCCTCGTTCACGGGTTGCTTCCGTGCCCGCTCCTCTACCCCGCGTTCCTCTACGCGTTCGTCCGAGCGTCACCCGCGACAGGCGTACTCGCACTTACGACGCTCGGACTCGGGACGATCCCGGCGATGTTTCTCTACGGAACGCTCATCCAGTCGGTCGACGCGTCCACCCGGACGCGTCTCCACCGCGCGCTCGGCGTCGCGTTCCTCGTCCTCGGTTGGATGCCGATCGCGCACAGTCTCGCCTCGCTCGGGATCTACATCCCGCACCTCGACCCGCCGATCTACCAGCCGCTCACTCCCTGAGTGCCTCGTCACAGCTAGCGGCGGCTTACATCACGACAGGTCGCGAGATGATCCAGAGCGAGAGCGCCGTGTAGCCGACCATGAGGACGACGAGTGGAACGTGTGCCCGCCACGCGGTCCGACGGTCGGGATACCGCCGCAGCGCCGCGTAGTGGGCCGCGACGACGGCGACGGCGTGTCCCACCACGATGGCGACGACCTCGAACTTCCAATAGGTCGGGACCGAGAGCCACCCGAGCGGCGAGAGCGCGACGTGCACCCCGACCCCGCCCAGTGCGACGACGACGAGTTGAGCGGCGTTTTTGACGACGTAGGTGCTGTAGTGCGCGAACTCGTATCCGACCGCGATCGGGAGGACGGTCGGCGCGAACCCCTTCGCGGCGGGGAGGAACTCGTCGTCGCCGAGACGGGCGACGAGTGCGAGCGCGAGCGCGTACGCGGCGAGGAATGCGAGGAATCCGACGACGTAGAGGAAGATGCCAGTCGCGCCGAACGAGAGCGGGAGCACATCGTGCGTCCAGAAGAGGAGTCCGCGAAACTCGGGCGTGCTCGTGAATCCGTCGAAACTGATGGTGAAGACGGTCGCGACGACGAACGCCACCGCTCCGATCGTGGTAACCGGCCTCGACGTTCCCTCCCACGGCGGTCGGAACGTCACGCGGAGCCCGTCGTCGATCGCGATCCGGACGGGGGCAACGCGGGCGAACAATCGGAGGAACACGCCGATGAAGTCGGTCTGCTCGACCCAGTCCCGGCCGACGAGTATCGTTCCGATGAAAACGACGAGTGTGTATACGATGAGCAGAACCGCCGTCTCGGCGGGTGATTCCGGGACGTTGGTGAGGTTCTCGAAGATGCCGATCACGACGACGAACCCGAGGAGTGCCGGTACCTGATCGAGCCACGAGACGTCAACGTCTGCTGCCTTCACCTCCGTTCCTTCGAGGGCGGACAGGAAGTCGTAGAGGGCGTTCCACGGGGCGACGACGCGCCACGGCGTACCGAAGAGCGCCGCAACGAGTGCGAACCCGTCGAAGACGACGGCCCACGCGAGGAGCGTGGCGACGTTCGTCGCCTGGTTCTGGAGTCCGAATACGCCCCGAAAGACGACGGCGGCGAAGACGACGATCGCGAGGAGTTGGGCGACGAAGACGACGAGTCGGCTGACACGTGCGGAGAGAAGGGTGTACGACCGCTCGTGCCGCGTCGGCGTCCGGATGACCCACGCGGAGGCGACCGCAGTCACGAAGACGACGAGCCCGCCACCGCCGTAGAGGTAGTACAGCGGGATCGGTGCGGAGAATCGGGTGGCGTTTGCCGGGAGGTTGTGGGCGCTCACCGAGCCGACTCCGACCACGAGGACGGCGACCGTGGCGAGGAGCAAGCGAGCGAACTGGCCGGCGGGCGACTCGTGCCGGACCATCACACGTCGAACAGGTTGTCCACGAGGCGGATGAACCGATCGACGAACCGATCCCCGAGCGACGGGTCGACGGTTTCGAGTATCGCCATCGTCTCCGTCGGACGGACGACGACGAGCGAGACGTAATTGTGGTCGTCGCGCTCCTTCCGAACGATATCGTGGGTCGTCAGATGGTTCAGATGGTGTTCGAGCGTGCTCCGCGCGATGTCGACGCTGTCGGCGACGTCGTCCGGACGCGACGGCCCGTGTTCGAGCAGGTAGACGAGGATGTCGCGGACGGTTTCGCGTCGTGCGAGCGCGATCACTACCTGGTCTTGACTGGGGTAGTCTGTCGGGAAGTAGTGCGTCTGCCCGTAGACCTCACGCCGCGTGAGGTCGTCCGCACCGAGGAGGCGGCGGACGTGGTATTGGGCCTGTCCGGTCGCTAAATCGAGTTCTCTGGCGAGTTGGTTGAAGTGAACGCCGGGGTTGTCGGCGACGAACTGTCTGATCCGCTGGCGTTGGTCGGTCATCGCCTCGTCGACCCTCCGGATCCCGAATTCACCAGCGACCCGTCGATCGCCGAACTTCGCATCGCCGGCCCTCGATTCGCGTACTGACTGTGCTGTCTACCCATCTGTCCACCCTCCTTATTCGAGGCTTCGAACCGGGAGTACAAGTGCCGTTTCATTTCGTTTCTTCGCTGTCGACTGAATTCCGCTCGACAGTCCTCGCGTAGTAGACTGCGGCGAGCAAGAGAAGCGACTGGAGGACGATCAGGCCGTGTTCCGTGAGGTGGTGTGTCCGATCCGAGATGATTCCCCGGAGCATCAACACGGCCGTCAACGAGTAGACACAGAGCGTACCGAACGCCGCGACGAGCAGCAACATCGAGCGCGTTCGACGGCGATGATACGCGACGACGGAGAGGACGAGGAGGACGGCCGTCGCGATGAATCCAGCGGCGAGACAGAGATCGAGGAGCGGCGTATCTCCGGTGGTAACGACGTGTAACATCGGATATCACTTCGAGTGGTAGCTGAGCGAGACGACGCGGCCGTCACCGTACATGACCAGTATCTCGTCGGTCCCGTCGCCGTTGTAGTCAGTGACGGTCGGGTGCACCCAGACCTTTACGTCGCGCTTGTACGACGCGAGCACGTTCCCGTTTTTCGGATCGATGACGTGAACCGTCCCGTGATTCGTGACCGCGACGACTTCCAAGTGGCCGTCACCGTTGAGGTCGCCGACGACGGGTGCCGGCAGGATGTTCGCGTCGGTCGAGAGCGTCGTCTTCCACTCGGTCTCGCCGGTTCGTGCGTTCAGCGCGGCGATCGTGTCCCCGCCGCTTCCGACGTAGACCTCCGGCGTTCCGTCGCCGTTCCCGTCCGCGATCACGTCGAGCGACGGCCGGTTCCAGTCGGTGCGTTTCCAGAGTTCGGTCCCGTTCGCGTCGAACGCGGTGATGTTCGTCCCGCCCGACGCGACGAGTTCGTCGTGGCCGTCGAGTCGGCCCTTCGCCATCCACGTCGCCTGTGCCTGATGTCGCCACGAGACCGTTCCGTCCGGTCGAAGCACGGTGACGTTCGTGGTCGACCCGATCGCGACGTCAGGGTTCGAGTCGCCCGGAACGTGGACGAGTTTCGGGTCGGCGTTCACGGACTGATTCAGGTCGTGACGCCACGCGAGCGTCCCGTTCGGGTGATCGGCGAACACCGTGCCCATGAAATCCGGTTGGATGACCAGTCGGCGGGGCTTCGTGACGACGATCGGTCCCCCGTAACCGAAGGACGTGAGATTCTGCGTCCACTCGGTCGACCCGTCGGTCGCGTTGTACACGTAGAGACGGTTCTCGGTGGTCGGCGTGAGAGCATCCAACTGCCCGTTGCCCGTCGCGTCGGCGAGCAGCGGATCGCCGATCCCGTGTATCTGACACGCCTTCGACGAGATCGATCGCTGCCATCGCGTGGTTCCGTTCCCGTTGAGCATCGTCACGGAGCACCGAGCATTGGGGCCCGCGACCGAACTGACAGGCGCGAGAATGTCCGTCCGACCGTTCGCTCGTGCGACGACGACCGGGTGGTGGTTCACCTGATTCGGGCGCGACGTGTCCGAAATCCAGTTGACCGTGAGCGACCCCTTCGGACCCATCGTCAGTCCGTACGCTCCGGCACCGACGAGCAGGCACACGATAAGCACGCCGACGACCGCCGTACGCGTCCGCATTCTCTGTTCGTCGGCATCCGAGACGGTAAAACGTACCGAGTCGATGCCGGCTTTCGACGGGTACACCAGTTCTGCTGTCGGTGAATCGCACCGTCGAACAGTACTCGATCAGTCGCTGAGCCAGCGACGAGTGCTCCCGCGAGTCGCACTCACAGAGCGGACCGCAGTTGTAGGCGTAGGCCGCTGTCAGACGCGTTCACTGTCGTACCGTCGTGGCTCACTCCCTGGGAGACGTCACGAAACACATCATACGATGGCCCGTATGCTCGGTGTGGATCGGCACGGTACCGGCCACTCTCACGCGCGACCGGGTCCAACCGCGAGGCTCACTCGCAACCCACTTCCTCGAACGACGATCGAACCGTCGGCCGATTCACCGGAGACTCCCTATGGATTTAGAAGTCGTCAACGCCGAATCCGGGTATTCGAAGGCTACGCTCATCGAACCGTCGTCGCTGGGGTACATCCATATCGGGGCGAACGTCCACCCCCGTTCGTTGCCGTTCACACTGTTACCCACCGGGCGCGAGAAATCCGCGCTACTTAACAGACTGAAAGAACTCGCAGACCAACTCGAACGGCGTGACGACGTCGAGACCGCCACGGTCTTCGAGACGGTCGGCATGCCGCCGCACCGGAAGCTTCCGTACATCCACGAGCGAGCGGATTCGATTCACCTCGCACGCTTCGATGTCGCCGTTCTCGTCGAAACGAGTTCGCCCGCAACGGCATACGACGTACAGGATGCATCGGTGTATCGAACGCTCGTAGACGCCCTCGAAGAGGCGGCGACCGATGTCCACGTCATGGTCGCTCGGAACGCGAAGCGCGTCGCCGACGTCGACAAGACGAGCGACGGGTTGTTCCTGTTCAACTACTTCGTCGCCGACGACGCGGACGTACTGCCCGAACTGTTCGAGTATCTGGCGGGGTGGTACGCGGCCGAGACGGGATTGGATAACTCGACCTTGCTCGTCCCGCTCAACGAATCGGACGCGGATTTCGCCGCCATCAACCACGCACGTTGGAACCTCGGACTGATGCAGTTCCTCTGGGCGCAGCTATCGAAGCAGAGCTTCCAAGACTATCTGCTCGCCAACCTCACGGCGAATCGAGCCGGTGCGATGCCGGTGCTGTATCAACTCGCCTGACGGATCGCTGTAGCACCCGATATCGCTCGCAAGGCTCGCACGGCATCTCGTGAGGCGGCTCGAAGCCGTTCAGAAACCGTGAAGCGACAGATTTCGCTCCAGCCCCATCGAATGGTACCAACCCACATACCGCCCCAATAGCTTTCAACACCCCGATAATTCGTCCGGTATGGAGATCTGGTTCGTTCGCGCCTGATCGACCGCGTCGAGTGGTCGGCCAGCCCTTCCCTGTTCCTCGCCTCGACCATGACTACGACTAGTTACCAGATCGACGTAATGTCACGATCAACCCTCTCCACCCTGTTCGAACCGCTATTCGACCAATATCGCTCTCTCGGCTACCTCCGAGAGCCGCGGCTCGCCGCGCTCGCGGTCGTCCATCTGCTGGACGTGATGTCCGGGTCGATCGTCGTTCCACTGCTCCCGTCGTACGCGCAGCGCTTCGGCGCCGGATCGCTGCTCCTCGGTCTCATATTCACCCTCCCAGCCGCAGCGAGTGCAGTTCTCTCCACGCCGCTCGGCGCACTTGCGGACGCTTACGGGCGGCGAACGTTCATCGTCGTCGGTCTCCTCCTCGGAAGCGTCGCGACGATCGGTGTGGGGTTCGCCGGAACGCTGCCCGTGTTACTCGTCCTCCGGACGTTTGACGGGGTCGGTGCGGCCGCCGCCGGCCCCGCATCGAAGGCCGTTCTCGGAGACCTTGCGACCAATGAGACCCGCGGACGCGTAACTGGCGCGTACCGTACCGTGGGGATGCTCGGCCTCGCGTTCGGTCCGATCGTTGGAGGACTCCTCGCAGATCGGTTCTCGCTCGCGACACCCTTTGTGGTTCTCGGCGTAGTCACGCTCGCCGGAACGATTCTCGTGACTGTCGTCTTGCCCGAGGAACGGGTGACCGATCTCGAGCGCGGACTGTTCGACGTCCCCGCCGTCGGAGCGCTCCGAGGGAATCTGACGGCTCCGGCGGCGGCGCTCCTGTTCAGCGCGCTTCTCTCCAGTGTCGGGACGCGGGCGTTCGACCCGATGCTCGCGCCCCTCCTCGCCGAGACCACGGGCGCAACTCCGTCGCAGGTGGGGTTCGCGTGGAGCGCGTTCGGCGTGTCGATGGCTCTCTGTCTGCCTATCGGTGGAACGGTCGCGGATCGGTTTCCCCGGCGGTACGCGATCGTCGCCGGCAAATCGCTCTGGTGTCTCGTCCTCACCACTCTCGCTCTCGGAACGGTCGGCTGGCTTCCCCCGCTCGCACTCGCCCTCGGTGGCGTTGCGAGCGCAGTCTCCGCACCGGCACTCGGTGCGCTCCACTACGAGGTCGCACCGGACGGTGCGGAGGGTACGTTCTTCGGACTCATCGGAGCCGCGTTCGCGACGGGTGGAACACTCGGGCCGCTCGTCTACGGGGGTGTCGCGGGCGTCGTCGACCCCCGAACCGTGGCACTGGTCATCGCCGGTTCGTGGCTGCTCGATGCCGTGATTCTCGCGGTCGCTCTTCGCCGGATTACGGCGTCTGCTCCCCACACGCCGTTGTAGTCGAGTCGGAACCCGTATTCTACCACATCCGGCCACGAGACGCGGACCCGACGATATTCGACGAAATTCACTACTAGATCGACCGTTCGCTCGCGTTTCGAAATACGCTCCCGATAGATCAGTTACTCGGCCCCGAAACCGAGGAGACGTCCCATCCGTGCAGTCCGTATCGCAGTATGAGGTTTGTACCCGGACTATCGAACGAACGCTTCGACCCGATCGAGGGCTTCTTTCAGTTCGTTCATTCCGGTCGCGTAGGACACCCGGAGATGGCCTTCACCACCCGCTCCGAAGACGCTGCCGGGAACGAGGGCGACGTCCTGCTCTCGGAGGAGCGCCTCGGCGAACGCTTCGTCGTCGCCGCCACACTGCGGGAACGCGTAGAACGCACCTTTGGCTTCGAAGCAGTCCAATCCCATCTCCCGAAACCGCGAGAGGACGAACCGCCGTCGGCGATCGTACTGCGAGCGCATCGCCTCGACCTCGTCGTCGCAACTCCGGAGGGCTTCGAGCGCCGCAAACTGGGCGGTGGTCGGCGAGGAGAGCATCGAGTACTGGTGGATGCGGTTCATCGCCGCGACTGCGTCGGCAGGAGCGAGGGCGTAGCCGAGCCGAAGCCCTGTCATCGCGTACGCCTTCGAGAACCCGTTGAACACGACCGTTCGCTCGCGCATGCCCGGCAGCGTCGCGATCGAAGTATGCGATCCGTCGTACGTGAGCGCCGCATAGATTTCGTCGGAGAGGACCGTCAAATCGTGTTCACGGACGAATTCGGCGACCTCGAGTAATTCGTCTCGTGACATGATCGCACCCGTCGGGTTGTTCGGATAACAGAGCACGAGCAGGTCGGCGTCGGCAGCACCCGCAGCATCGAGTGCGTCGTACGTCAGCGCGAAGTCGTCTTCGGGAGTCGTCGGAACGGGTACCGGCTCGCCACCCGCGAACTGGACGCCCGGCACGTAGGAGATGTAAGACGGCTGTGGAACCGCCACTCGGTCACCGGGATCGACGAAGGCTCGCATCGCGATGTCGACGGCCTCGCTCGCGCCGGTCGTCACGATGATCTCCTCGTCGGGGTCGTACTCTAAGTCCCACTGACGAACGTGGTCGGCGATCGCCACCCGGAGGTCACGACGGCCCCGATTGGCCGTGTAGGAGGTTCGCCCCCGTTCGAGCGAGTCGATGGCGGCCGTCCGAGCAGCCCACGGTGCGCTGAAATCGGGTTCCCCGACACCGAGCGAGATGACCTCGTCTTTCTCTTCGGCGAGTTCGAAGAAACGACGGATACCCGACGGCGGAACCTGCTGGACGCGATCGGCGATCTTCATGGCGAGACGGAGAGGCGGTCGTCGTCGTCCCGGTCGCCGAACGCGATGCCGCGGTCTTTGTACGTCTCCATGACGAAGTGAGTCACCGTCTGCGTCACTTCCGGGATCGGTGCGATCTGCTCGGAGACGAACCGCGAGACGTCGTGCATGGAGTCGCCCTCGACCTCGACTGCGAAGTCGTAGTCGCCGGAGATGAGCCGGAGCGATTCCACCTGTGGGAACTTCACGATTCGGCGGGCGATCTCCTCGTAGCCCGTCTCGCGGTCGAGTTCGACGTTGAGTTCGAGACGGGCTTCGACGTGCTGGGTGTCGATCTGATCCCAGTCGACGACTGCCTGATATCCCCGGACTGTACCGTCGTGTTCTAACTCGTCGACGATCGACTCGACTTCGTCGGCGTCGAGACCCGTCTGTCGGGCGAGGTCGACGGTGCTTTCGCGGGCGTTCGACAGCAGTAACTCCAGTAGTTCCCGTTTCGCGTCCATAGTCTCCCCATATCGTGGTCGTCCAAAGGGTTTACCCACGACGCAATACATCGGATGCCGCTATACGAAATCGTCTCTCCGGGTGTTCGTGTGTTCGGAGGCTCGATTTCGGGGAGAACGTTCGAAGTCGGTATCGCGGATACCGGCGGTCCGTTCGTACAGCCCGTACCGAGATGTCGACGCAAACACTATCCTCTACGACGTGGGTATGTTCACGAGTGTATGAGCCGAGATCTCATCCGGTCGAATTACGATGCCGGAGAGCCTGCTTGGCTGGACTGGGTCGTGGTCGGACTTCTCGTGCTCTTCGGTGTCGGAGAGTTACTGACTGGGGGTGAGACGCTGATCGCCATGACGACCCTCCTGGCCGGACTCGGGTTCGGAATCTTCGTCACGATTGTCGAACTCGGGATGTTACGTCGGCCGGATCGACGTGATTCCGACCGATCGGGTGATCGCCGTCAGTGAATGCCAGACGCGACGACTAACGCGTCGTAGAGTGAGCAACTCACGACGGCCGTTCCGACCATCGGCCCACGCCTCAACTATCGACCCAACCCACGCCCCGACCGTACACCCATTTCGGGCCGACACGCTGTCTCCGTCGTTCGAGCGTTCGACGAGTGCCGCTGCGGAGGACAATAGAGATCGGTACTTCGTTGAACGAAATCGGGATCCCGAGTGAGTGCGAGTCGAGCGGTCAGAAAGCGGGAACGAGAGCGGTGATCGGGTGTCGCAGGCCGAGCGAGGCGTATTCCCGCGAAACTGCACGAATGAGACGCGGTGCACTCATCGACGCACCGATCAGGATACCGATTCTGTCGACGCGTCGTGATTCTCATGAGCGCGGCCGGAGATCTACAAACGTCTCGAAGTCGAACACCGATTAGGCCTGGCTCTGGTAGAGCAGAACGACGACTGCGACGCTCACGAACAGGTTGGGGAGGAACAGGAACGGACCGAGGTCGGGCCTCGGTGGGAACCCGAACAGGAGGGGGACGACCGGATTCGACGTGAAGGCGTAGAACAGGAGTGCGAAGCTAAGCACGACCAGGTTACGGGTGTACTTGTTCGGGAGTTCTCGATAGACGGTGACGTAGGAACCGGCGAGTGCGATCAACACGACGAGATCGAACGTCGCGATGAGCAGTTGAACGCGGATGGTCGTGACCAACAACTCGTTCGGCGGTCCGTGGTGAGGGAGCGGAAATCGGGCGACGGTGAAGGCAACGACGACGCCGATGAGGAGTGCCACGCCGGCGACGCTAGCCGTACTGATCAGTGGGGAGCGTTCACGCGTCATTGGTCTCCAGGTCAGCTTGTTCGGCGATTTCTTCGAGAATATCGAGGTTCGCTCATCTGTAGGAGATTGTTGATACAGTTCTGCTGTTGCTCTCGAATCGAAGAGGGCAAGGACACCGCGCTAGCGGTGTCCGACACGAATGATTCCGCTGGATGTGTTTGGCTCGGAATCGCTCGCAGCGGACCTGCTCCAACAGGTTCGCTGGCGTGACGGCGTTTCCTGCCCCCGCTGCCGTTCTGACCGAACGGTCAGAAACGGCAGCTATGGGTCGTTTCAACGCTATCTCTGTAAGAATTGCGACCGCACGTTCAACGATAAGACCGGCACGATTTTCGCTCACTCGAAGGTTGCGCTCCGCAAGTGGTTGTTCTCGATCTACGCGTTCTTGCGGTTCAACACGAGTCTCCGCCAACTTCAGCGCGAGATCGGTGTTTCCTACAAGACGATGCACCGGCGCGTCGAGCGCTTTACCAGAGCGCTCGACGCGCCTCAACTCGACCTCGTTGGACCGATCGAAATCGACGAAGTATACGTCTCTGCGGGGTTGAAAGGCCGCGAGCGCGACCAACCGTCGCGCTCGCGTGGCCTCTCCACGCGTGGGCGTGGTTCGTACGAGGGAGACAAACCACCCGTCTTCACCATCGTTGACCGTGGAACGGGGCAGCGGTACGTCGTCCCAGCGAAATCCGCTAACGAATCGACGGTGCGACTCCTCCTCGTGGTCAGCGAGGAGGAGTCGCTAACCGTCTACACCGACGGATTTCGGGCATACAATCCACTTGAGGACGACGACGAATTCCACCGCGAATACGTTGTCCACGGTGACGGCGAGTACGCTGATGGAGACGTTCACGTCAACACCTGCGAGAGCCACGCGTCGCTTCTGCGACGGTGGCTCTCGCCGCATCGAGGCGTCTCGAAGGACAAGTTGACACAGTATCTTCGCGCCTTCCAGCTACGCAGCGAACTCTTCAGAAAATCCGGTCGAGAAGCACTCAAACACGCTGTCGAAGCGACTCTCTGAAATCAACAATGTGCTACACAAGAGCGATCGAGGTTTTGTAGCATCAGGTCCGTCAAGAAGTACATCTTCCCGTAGTTGTCGCCCTGTGTCGTGACGACGTTGTTCTCTTCGAGTACTTCGAGGTGGTGCTGGACGGTCTTGTAGTTCAGATCGAGCGTCTCGGACAGTCGATTGGTGTTCATCGGCTGTTCATCGAGCGCACGGACGATTCGGTGCCGATTGTATCCGCCCCGAGAGCCGCCGATGAGCCACCACAGCAACTGCCGCATCGAATGACTAGCCGCCCAAAGGACGGAAATAGATTCTGATCCAAACGGATCTCCCCCCAATTTGTGTAGTATCTACACCGAATATATGTGATACTCGTGTCCAATATCGGGTAAGGGCTTCCCGTTCCGTCGACCTGTGAACTGTTGGTGGCATTGATGAGAAAAACCACACTGTTCGTCGCGCTCGTCTTGATCGTGACTGTCACGTCGGCCGCGCTCGTGAGCGCCCAAGAGAACAACTCGACGAACGTCGATCAGTCCGCGAACGGAACGGCGACCGACTCCGCCGGAACAACGTCCGATTCGGGAGCGACCTACCACGGTGGATGTGACGGTCACGACCAGAGCGCGACCGATGGAACGACAACGAACGGCGCAACCACGACCAGTACGACGACCTCCGCATAGGTCGACGATTCACAACTGTCCCATTTTAGTCCCCCCAAGAAGATACGTCCGTGTTCTACAGTTCGAAGGACATGTCAACAGTCCGGTTTGGCCGAAAAAGTGAACCCGTGTTCAGCGCCGCAGTGACAGTCGAGCGGATACCACAGCCCTGTACTCCGGAGAGTGTTTGGAGTGCGTTCGTGTGAGAGTGCGAGAGTAGTGGAGATAGGCGATCGATCGAGCGGTCTACTCGCGGTCACCAGTGAGGGAGTGACGTTCGAGTGCTTGGCAGCGATCAGCAACCGCCGTCGTCACTCTCCGTCTCGGTCGTGTCGGAACGATCCCCGTTCGAGTCGGGGTGGTGATGGCGGTGTTTCTTCCGACCGTGCTTCGGTTTCTTCTGACCCTCGCAGTCACGCTTCTTGTGTCTCTTCTTTCGATCTTCGTCGTGACCGTGATCACCTGCGCGATGGTCGTCGCGGCCGTCGCCGTGACTCGCGCCGTCGTTGCAGTTCTGTCCCTTCTTACCCGATCCGTCGCGTCTTCCGCCCTTCCGACCGCCGTCACCTCTGTCGTGTTGACGGCCGTTGCCCCCACTGTGGCTGCCGTTTTGACCCTCGTTACCCTTCCCGTGTTTGCCGTCGGCGCTACCACACGGCTTCGACGAGATCGTGACCGGCCGGTCCATCCGGAGTTCGATACGGTTCGGAGAGCCGAGATCACCCGAGAGTGCCTGCCAGTGAGTGATCCGGCCGTGTTGTCCCTTGTTGTACAACTTCGCCTGCTTGTTGAAGGCCGGATGAATTGTGAAGTCGAACGACTTGCCGAGTCCACCAAGCACGCCGCCGTCTGTCCGGTTCGATTTGTAGGTCCAGTTGACGACGCTTCGATCGCCGTTGATCGACCAAGTATCGGAGTTTGTCTTGTACTTCTTCCCCGTTTTACGACTGACGTAGAAGTCGTCTTTGACTAACCACTTGCCGTTTTTCGGAAAGTCGGTGATCGTGAACGTCACTGCGCCGCCCGGATCCGACCCGTTCTTCGTGTACCGGCCGTGGCAGACGACGAGGCTCAACCCGTTCGGACCGCGATAGAGGAACAGAACGCTCGTTTGATTTCGAAGGAGGTGGGTCATTCCTTCGGAGGAATAAGACCAACCGAACGACCCCGGGGTACCCTTGAAGAGCTTCGTCGGATACGTGTAGTCGTAGAGTTTCTGGACGGGTTTCTTTCCGACGAGTGGCGTCAGCGGAACCGACTTGCCATCCTGTCTCAGAGAATAGGTCTTCGTCTGTGTGCTCTCACTCGATCCGGATGCCGCACGCCCGGCCGTCGAAAATACGCCTGCACCGAGGCCAAGCCCGAGTCCGAGTACTTTAAGCCCGTCGCGGCGGGAGATTGCCCGATTCGACTCGTATTCGCGATCTGATTCGTTTCGCTTCGAGGTCATAACGACGGTCTGAATTCTCAAGTGTGAGAACGTAGTTAATCGCCCGATACCCGGATATTCAGTGAATATATCCGGTCGCGCAGGCGGCCTCTCGACCGATCTCGCGTGTCGTTTTTGATCGCTTCGAACGGTAACTGAGACCTAGAATCGGTAACGGTAACAGTAGTAAATACTGATGAGTGGCGGTGACGGACGACCTACGAGTCAGGGGCGACAGGGGTTGCGTGGGTCTCGGTCCGCGCGGGAGTCGGCGCTATCGAGCAGAACTCGAAGTCGAGGTCGAAGTCGGGACGACGTAGCGAAACGAGAGCACCGAGAGGAAGACGGAGATGACCGAGAGGAGAACGAACGCCTCGTAGAGTTGAGGCGAGATGACGCCCTGCGCTCGGCCGATCTCCGCCGCAGCGACGCTCATACTCAACCGACCCGGAACGGCCGCGGTCATCATCGCGGTCGTCTGGGTGGGAAGTCGCGTGAGGATGCCACCGAGTAGTCCCCCGACGACCTTCGAACCGATTCCGACGATAACGACCGCACCCAGCAGTTCGAGGTTCGCCGAACTGAGGATGTCTACGTCGACGTTCATGCCGACGTAGAAGAAGAAGACCGGAGCGGTCAACTCGGAGATCGGTTTCATCGAACGACGAATCGTGTGTCCCTCGTGAGTGACGATCGCGATCAGCAGTCCCGCGAAGAAGGCACCGAGGACGGCGTGAATATCGAACTGCTCCATGACGAACGCGAGCAACACCATGGTGAACACGCCCGCTTTCACCGGGTTCGTGAACAACCCCTCCCCTAGTCGGTTCGAGAGGTGGTCGGCCAAGACGAACGGGAGGAGAACGAAGAAAAACAGGAGGATGCCGGTGACCGCCCCGGCGCCGAGTACCGGCGCTGGCGACGTGACGAGTGTGATGCCGTACGAGAGGGTTGCGATCGAGAGGATGTCGTTCATCACGGCGACCGAGAGTAGCAACTGACCCCGGTCGGTCCCGAGGAGGTTGAAGTCCTCGAGGAGCGGGTAAACGAGACCGAGTGAAGTCGTCGAGACCGTCACACCGACCAGGAACGACGCGAACAGCGACAGTCCGAGCCACTGCGCGAGCGCGATTCCCGAGAGAAACGGTAGCAGGAACGTAAACACGGCGAGTTTCAGGATCTTTCCGGGATTCCGCCTGATCACTTCCGGATCGAGTTCCAACCCCGCATCGAACATCACCATCAGCAGTCCGAACGCCGCTAGATCGAGCAGAAATCGGTATCCCGGCGTCTCAGTGTTCACGACGCCGAAGAACGAACCGAAGACGATGCCGGCGAGGATTTCGACCGCCAGAATCGGAATGTCGACCCGCTCGAGGGACCGAAAGAGGAAGCTCGTGCCGTACACGAGCGCGAGGATGAGGACGAAATGGAACGTCAGGGCCATGCGGACACGTCGGCTCCGACAACCATGAATGGTCGTATTTCAGCAAATGATATGGGAAAATAGTTAAATTCGAGAAAGTAGCGCGGAGTATTTGAATGCGTCAAAGAATAGATACGGGGTGAGAGATGTTCGTGCTGTTTTGGCCGCTGCGGTCGGCTACAGCGCTGAGACACCGGACTACGACGCACTAAGACAATAGACTCCGACGACTGAGGCATCGGACTAAGACGCGCTGAGACACAGTGATTCGGACCGAGTTCGTCGATGCCACCGAAGGCAGTCCCGTTTTGATCTTCTGCGGCCGAGCGATCGACGAACGCGTTTTTGTTTCGGGAGTGCCAATCGGAGTCATGGTACTCAGAGAGTCAGACTCCGAACTCGGTCACGGCGATGTCGCTCCGGCGTTCGAACTACCCGGAACAGACGGTGAGACGTATACGCTCGATTCGTTCAGCGACGTCGAGGCACTGCTCGTCGTCTTCACCTGTAATCACTGCCCGTACGCGAAAGCGAAGATGCCTCTGTTGAACGAACTCGCGGCGGAGTACGACGACGTCGCGGTCGTCGGAATCAACGCCAACGACGCCGACGAGTACCCCGACGACTCCTTCGAAAACATGCAGGCGGCCGTCGAAACGGGCCGAGTCGCCTACGACGCGTATCTCTACGACGAATCACAGGAAGTGGCCCGAACCTACGGGGCGGTCTGTACACCCGATCCCTTCCTCTTCCGACGCGACGGCGACGAGTTCACGTTAGCCTACCACGGTCGACTCGACGATGCGCCCAACCCCGACGACGATGCCGAGCGACTGTACGTCCGCGAGGCGATCGAGTCGATTCGGGCGAGCGAGGACGTGGACCTCGAAGAACTGCCGTCGCGCGGTTGTTCGATCAAGTGGAAGTAACGCGAATTACGCCTCCCCTTCCCCGTCACCTTTCGCTCGTTCAAGCGCCGCTCGGGCGTTTTCGATGGCCGCTTCGCGCTTGGCCGGGTAGGCTTCGACCTTCGCGCGGAGCGTGATTCCCGACCCGCGCTCGACGTCTCCTTTGAACGCCGCTTGCTTGTCGAGTCGGAGGAAAAAGGAACAGTTGTCGTCGACGCGCTGGTCGAGTTCCTCCATTACGGCGTCGATGTCGGATAACTCCGCGAGCCGTGAGAGGACGTGTCGAACGTCGTCTGCGCGTTCGACGCGCGCCGAGAGCACGACGATGCGGTCGCCGTGGTGGCCCGCGTTTTCGACGCGCTCGACCTCGAACTCGTCGGGGAGGAACGTTCGGAGCGCTTCCTCGACGCGTTTCTCGTCTTCGGTCGCGTAGCAGAAGGTGCGGAGATCGACGTAGTGAAACGGAACGCTCGCCATACTGGCCGGTAGAGCGGTTGCGGTAAAAAGGCTCTTTACTCTTCGTCTTCCTCGGCGGCTTCGAGTTGGCTCTCGGGGATGCCCGTCTCCTGGCCGTCCTCGAACGAGATCGTGTACGTCGCGTCGCCGAACATCGTCTCCATGACCTGCGTGATCGTCCCCGTCTCGCCGTCGTACTCGCTGTGCTTGTCGTGCATGACGACCGTGTCGTCTTTTTCGAAGCTCATACCCGTGCTTTCCCTGCGCCGAATAAAAGGTCGGTGATTCGGGTCGCGACCGGAGAGGCGCGTTCCGGGTCGATACCGACAAACGATTCAAAATCGTATCGAGAGATGAACAATAACTCCGGGGAAACTAAATAGAGCGCTCCCCTTCCGACGGATATGCATACGACCCGACGCGGTTATCTCGCCGCGCTGGCGGGCACGACAGTCGTCGGTCTCTCCGGTTGTCTCGGTGCGTCCGGTTCATCTGATTCGTCGACTTCGTCAGGTTCGTCGACCTCGTCTACTTCGTCGAACTCGTCGAACTCGTCGAGCGGTGGTTCTAACGACAAGTCGTCGCTGCCTGCACCGGTCGCAGGAAACCCGAAGGCGGACGTCGTCGTCAAGGCGTGGGAGGACTTCGCCTGCCCACACTGTGCGGAGTACTCGACGGAGACGTACCCGAAGATCAAATCCAAGTACGTCAAACCCGGAAAGATCCGGTACGAACACCACGACCTCCCGATTCCCGTGAGCAAGAAGTGGTCGTGGGCCGTCGGAAGCGCTGCTCGTGCCGTCCAAGTCGAGGCCGGTGACGACGCCTACTTCCAATTTTCGCACAACTGCTACGAGCACTACGTCAACGGCAATGCCTACACCTACGACTTCCTGGCGAAGACGGGCAAGAAAGTCGGAGCCACCCCGTCGAAGGTACGGAAAGCCGCCGAAAACAACACCTACAAAGCGGTCCTGAAGAAGGACCGACAGAGCGGGATCGACGCCGGGGCGAACGCGACACCTGCCGTCTTCGTCAACGACAAACAAGTCAGCTTCAAGGACGCGAAATCGTACTGGGGACCTGTGCACAAAGCGATCGAGAACGCACTGTAGCGAATTGACAACAGCGTACTGTAGCGCGTTAACTGAGCCAGATTTAGGCGTTGACCGATTTACGCGTTGACGGCTTCGAGGTGCTTCGAGACGACGATCCGACCTCGCGGTGTCAGCTTCGTCACACCGCCGCGGTCTTCGACGAGGTCGTCCGATTCGAGCGAGTTAAGAATCATCGTCACTTGGGCGGGGTCGGCGCTCAATAGCGTTCCGAGGTTCGTACTCCCGCCGGTCGAGTAGAGTGCGACGAGCGCTTCCAATTCCTCCGAGGTGTGTTCTAGCTCTCGGACGTCGTCGAGGAACGAACTGTATTCGAGGCGGACGTACCGTCCGAGGATGTTCATGACGCGACGCGACGGAACCGTGAGTAGCGTCGTCAGAACCGTCTCGTCACGCATGTGATCGACTTCGAGGACGTCGCGAGAGTGCTCACCGATGACGCGTCGGGTGCGCTCGATCTCGCTCACGGTCGAGAGGTCGATTCGAAACGGCGTCGGACAGTCCACACAGACGAGCGCATGCGGTTCGAGTCGCAATCGACCGCGTTGCGTTTCAGCGTCGGTGACTCGTCCCCCCACGCGAGCGGGATGTCTGACGGCGAGTCGTGTTCCTCCGAGGATCACCTTGAACAGCACCGTGACGAATCTGTCGACGTTTCCGTTTTTGCCCTCGACGACGGCGAGGCGGCGCTCGCGACCGTCGACGTACGCGACGGTCACCGTGTCGCTGAAAAACTCGGCAACTTCCGGCGGAACCATCCCGACGGAGATATCGAACATCGTCGAGACCGGAATCGTCTTCTTGCCGGTGTCCGAGACGAGTACGAGCCGTCGTTTACTCAACAGTATCCGACCCGTCGTCGGTTCTTCACGAGCGTTCACGTCCGTTTGAAATCGGCCGACGAAGTCGGCGATGACTGCTTCGGTCATATCCGTTGGAGGCTCGTTCGAACGACGGGAGTCGGAGCTATTGACGTTTGCCCACGAGTTATCAAACCCGAGAACGAGTGTCGGTGAACGCTCATCTGTAGGAGATTGTTGATACAGTTCTGCTGTTGCTCTCGAATCGAAGAGGGCAAGGACACCGCGCTAGCGGTGTCCGACACGAATGATTCCGCTGGATGTGTTTGGCTCGGAATCGCTCGCAGCGGACCTGCTCCAACAGGTTCGCTGGCGTGACGGCGTTTCCTGCCCCCGCTGCCGTTCTGACCGAACGGTCAGAAACGGCAGCTATGGGTCGTTTCAACGCTATCTCTGTAAGAATTGCGACCGCACGTTCAACGATAAGACCGGCACGATTTTCGCTCACTCGAAGGTTGCGCTCCGCAAGTGGTTGTTCTCGATCTACGCGTTCTTGCGGTTCAACACGAGTCTCCGCCAACTTCAGCGCGAGATCGGTGTTTCCTACAAGACGATGCACCGGCGCGTCGAGCGCTTTACCAGAGCGCTCGACGCGCCTCAACTCGACCTCGTTGGATCGGTCGAAATCGACGAAGTGTACGTCTCTGCGGGGTTGAAAGGCCGCGAGCGCGACCAACCGTCGCGCTCGCGTGACCTCTCCACGCGTGGGCGTGGTTCGTACGAGGGAGACAAACCACCCGTCTTCACCATCGTTGACCGTGGAACGGGGCAGCGGTACGTCGTCCCAGCGAAATCCGCTAACGAATCGACGGTGCGACTCCTCCTCGCTGACCACGAGGAGGAGTCGCTAACCGTCTACACCGACGGATTTCGGGCATACGACCCACTTGAGGACGACGACGAATTCCACCGCGAATACGTCGTCCACGGTGACGGCGAGTACGCTGATGGAGACGTTCACGTCAACACCTGCGAGAGCCACGCGTCGCTTCTGCGACGGTGGCTCTCGCCGCATCGAGGCGTCTCGAAGGACAAGTTGACACAGTATCTTCGCGCCTTCCAGCTACGCAGCGAACTCTTCAGAAAACCCGGTCGAGAAGCACTCAAACACGCTGTCGAAGCGACTCTCTGAAATCAACAATGTGCTACACAAGAGCGTCGGGTCATTCCGTCATAGATATCTCATCTGAGAATTAGGATCGACAGAGAACGGCGGTCGTCTCCCGTGGGGCGGATCACTTGTAGGAGACGAGACTGTAGACGACGAACACGTACCCGCAGGTAGTGAACCCGCTATTGACGAGGAGGAGATAGTGGACACCGCTGAAATCGTTGAGGAACGCACTGATTGCCGTCGTCGCCGTCGCTACAACCACCAGTGTAAAGCCGAGCGAGAGATGAACCATCGCTCGACGGGACGTCTGAAGATAGGCGCGGATCGCCATGCCCACCATGGTGAGTCCGGCCAGTATCAGGGCGGCACTGGTAGTCACGTACAGACCTTCGATTACTTGCATGACCTTCGAACGCGGATGCCACCCGTGTTCGTTTAACAGTACCTGTCAAACTATTCTATCTGATAATTTGACCGGTGTTCGATTCGATCACAACGTATCAATTCGGTAAATTAATAGTCGCGGGAATCAGTTTCGAGAACGATGGCGGCGGAGGATCTCATCCACGTTTTGGGCAACAAATACAACGCCGACATACTCAGTGCAGCGTCCGAACCGATGTCGGCACAGGAGTTGAGCGACGAACTCGACGTGCCGATCGCGACGTGCTATCGACGCATCAACGAACTCACCGAGTCAGACCTGCTCGAACTGCACGATCGACCGCTTTCGGACGAGCACCGCCGAATCAAGGTGTATCGTCGAAACGTGGAGGCCGTTCACGTCACGTTCGAAGACGGACTGGGAATCGAGTTAGAAGAGCGCTCCGAGGTCAAAAACAAACTCGATCAGGTCTGGCAGACGATTTCGGACGGTAACTAAAACATCGGGCCTTCGCGGCCCATCATCGAGAATCCACCCGCGCGCTCGTAGACGGTGATTCCTCCGTCACCGATCTCCATCGGGAAGATATCGGTGTTGATGTTTTGCTTACGCATTTTCGCGACCCAGATGTAGCGATTGACTCCCGAATCCGTCGGCGTCTGGATGAAGTAGATATTCCCGTCGGTGAGGAAGTTCTCCAGTCCGATTTCGGTGTCGGGGAACATCGCGCCCTGTTCGTTGATCAGGAGCGACGTCAGCCCGTTCTCCTTGAGGATATCGGCGAATTTGAGGAGGTACGTCCGGCGCTCGCGCTCGTCGTCGAAGAACAACTGGAACATCGTCAGCGAGTCCAAGACGAGCCGGTCGTACGTTTGTTCCGCGAAGTCTTCGACGAGACTGTCGATCGCCGATGTGAAATCCCCCTCGCGGAGCATGCGCCGCTTGTCGTAGATCTTGATGTCACCCGACTCGACCAGTTCGCCCCACTGTTCGAGTCCGACCGACTCCG
This sequence comes from Haloferacaceae archaeon, assembly GCA_963715525.1. Taxonomy (GTDB): domain Archaea; phylum Halobacteriota; class Halobacteria; order Halobacteriales; family Haloferacaceae; genus MFD01721-c6. The sequence goes on along the minus strand of OY970248.1, from coordinate 1,125,093 downwards.
CCGCCTGCCGGATGTCGTTTTCGTTCTCTTCGAACGAGATGTAGATCCCTTTCTCGTCGTACTCTGTCACACCTTCGTACAGATACTGGATTCCGAAGATGCTCTTTCCCGTCCCCGGATTACCGCTAACCAGCACCGTCGCGTTGCGAACGATTCCACCGTTAAGTATAGAGTCGAGTCCTTCGACCCCAGTTTTCACTACTTCTAGCATCGGAGTGTTAATCGTTAACAACTAGATCCCGCTACGGGGTCAAAACGTCTTTGTTTGTCAGGTTGCGGGGAGAACGAGCAACGAGATCTGTGAGCCGTCTCCGAGTTCGTGCACCCGAGTGGCGAGTTCTGCCACCGTCTGCTCTTGAGCGCGCGTGTTTTCGGTGACATCTCCGATCCGTTCTTGGACGACCTCGGCACCGTGCTCGACGGTCTCGGCGAGGGACGTCACCTGCTCGACCGTCGCCGACTGCTCGTCGTTCGCCTTCGCTACTTCCTCGATTCCGGCGGCCGCTTCGTCGACGGCCTCCGTGATCTCTCGCTAGTGCGTCGAGCGCTTCTTCGATCTCAGCGCTCGCGTCGCGAATCTGGTCGTTCGACGTTTCGACTGCCGAAACGGTCGTCGTCGTCTGTCGTCGAACTCGTTCGACGTTCGCGCTGATCTCCTCTGTGTACGAGCGAGTCTCTTCGGCGAGCGCCTTGACTTCGTTGGCGACGACTTCGAAACCCGATCCGTCCGCCCCGACCCGTGCGGCTTCGATGTTCGCGTTGAGTGCGAGGAGGTTCGTCTGGTCGGCGACTTCGGCGATCACGTTGACGACGTCGACGATCTGTCCGATGCGTGATTCCAGCGCTGCGATCTGCTCGACGAGGTCCTCTCCGGTCTCGGTGAGTTTTCGTGTCGCACGGCCTGCTCGTTCTCCGGACTGCTGGCCCGACTGGGCAGCGTCTTTGGCTTCCGTCGCCGCTGTAGACACCTGTTGTGCACTGGCTGCGACCTCCTCCATGTTCGCGCTGAGGGTTCACATCTCGTCGACGACGGTACCCATATCGTCGTGTTGGTCCGAAGCCGTCCGCTTGATATCGTCGGCGACCGACGCCGTCTCTTCGATCTGTCCCGCTAACTCGTTGGTGCGGCTTCGAACTTGTTCGACGACGGTCTCGAGACTCGTCGCCATGTCGTTGATCCGAGTGACGATTCCGAGCAGTTGGTCGTCGAGCACGTCTTCGGAGTCTTCGAACGATGCACGAGCCGAGAGGTGCCCGTCGCCGATACGGTCGAGTGTTTCGTTGACTTCCGTGACGAGTCCTTCGATCGCTCGTTGTTTGGTCACGACGTCGCTTCGGTCTTGGACCATCTCGACGACGCCCAGCAGTTCGCCGTCGTCGTCGTACACCGGCGTCGCCGTGAACCAGATCTCGACCTCCCGTTGGCTCGCGTTGAGCATCGTACTGGTGTCTTCGTACCGTGTGTACGAGACGTCCGTCGATCGATTGACTCCGAACACTCTGTCCGCGGACTCCGGTGCCTCGACGACTTTGTCCGCGAGCGTCTTGGACCGTCGGCCGTCCTGATAGAACGCGACGCTCACTTCGTCCGTGCCGAGCACCGCCTCGCGGGGAGTCCCAGTGAGGGCTTCGATCGCTCGATTCCAGCAGCGTACCTCGCGGTCGACGCCGAGAACGAACACACAAACGGGAAGTGCATCCGCGAGGGCCGCGTTCGTCAACAGTGCAGCCTCCGTTCCGGTAGTCGCGGGACTCCGCTCCGCTCGTTCGTCGCTCGCGTCCCACCGTTCGTTTTCGGCGGTCTCGGATTCGGTCTCGTCTACTGACGGCGTCCATCCGAGATCCGACGCTCGTCCGGTACTGCTCTCTCCGCGGCGTTTGCCGGCGATCGCTCCGCCTCCGACGGCCCCGACGAACGGTCGAACGAGGCTGTAAAACATTCCCATACCGATACGGGCATCGGGATTCGCATGACAAATGTCTGTGGCTCTGAATATCACAATTGATGTTGCGATTGCGGAGTTGACAGGGGGACCCGATTCCGGGGAACTGCCGTCCCCGACACACGTCAGCATTGGTGATTGTCACTCCGGTCGGAAAATTTAATAGACATCTTCTCCCGAATACACCGAGGCGGATCAAAACCGCACGCCGTGTAGGGAGTTCGTCGCGGGAGACGGCGGGACTTCCACACGAGAGGGGAGATCAAATGGTTCAGGATGTGACAGTACTTATCGTAGAGGACGAACCAACCGTCGCGGATCTGTTCGCCGCGTTTCTCGAACCCCGTTTCGAGACGCGGATCGCAACAACCGTGGCTGAAGCACTCGACACGATCGACGAGCGGATAGACGTAGCGCTACTCGATCGCCGACTACCCGACGGGCCGGGGCGTCTCGTCTTAGAGTCGATCCGGGATCGGGGTTACGACTGTCGTGTGGCAATGGTGTCGGCCGTGACTCCCGACTTCGATATTCTAGAGTTGGGATTCGACCACTACCTCGTGAAGCCGGTGACGCGTGAGGAGTTGTACGAAGCGGTCGAAACGTTGTTAAACCGTGCCACGTTCGACGCGAAACTCCGGGAAGCGGCTTCCCTCGTGACGAAGCGGGTCGTACTCGAAGCGGAGAAGTCATCGAACGAACTCGACTTGAGCACCGAATACGCTCGCCTCGAGTCGCGAATCGACACGCTCGAAAGCGATATCGACAAGATCAACCACCAGTTTACGACCTCCGACTATCGGGCGATGTTCCGCGACATCGGCAGCGTCTCCTGAGACTCTCAGAGGTCAGGTGGGCGGCGAAGCCCTCCGAGTCGAAACGGCTTATATCGGCACAAACCGAACGACGAGACACGAATGTCCGAGACGGAGTCCGAAGCATACGATGTCGTCGTCGTTGGCGGCGGTCCTGCCGGTCTAACCACTGCGCTCTATACGACGAGGCTCGGCCTCGACACGGCCCTGATCGACCGAGGCGGGGGCCGCGCGGCGATGATGACCGACACGCACAACGTCATCGGGGTCACCGAAGACGTCTCCGGGAACGAGTTCCTCCGGACGGCCCGCGACCAGGTGTCCGCCTACGGAGCGACGCTCGTTTCCGATTTCGTCACCGAAGCGGAGCGACTCGATGACGGTCGCGTCCGGGTGACGACCACCGACGACGAGTACGTCGCCCGTCGGGTCGTCCTCGGGGTGGGGTTCAACGACGTTCGGCCCGACCCGCCGCTTCCCCGCACGGGACGCGGTCTCCACTACTGCCTCCACTGTGACGCCTACATGTTCGTCGACGAGTCGGTCTACGTCATGGGCTCCGGGGAGAGCGCCGCCTACGTCGCGATGATCATGCTGAACTTCACCGACGAGGTTGACCTGTTACTCAGGGGAGACGACCCCGACTGGAGCGACGAGACGGACCGTCAGCTCCGCGCTCACCCGATCGACATCGTCGAAGAGGAGATCAGCGGGATGAACAAGGGCGAGGACGGGTGGCTAGAGAGCTTCGAGTTCGAAGACGGAACCGTCCGCGAGTACCGCGGCGGCTTCCCGATGTACGGGTCGGAGTACAACACGGACCTCTCCGAGCAACTCGGCTGCGAACTGAACGACGACGGGACCGTCGCCGTCGACGACGACGGCCGAACGTCGGTCGAGTCGGTGTTCGCCGTCGGCGACCTCACGCCGGGTCACAACCAGATTCCGGTCGCGATGGGACAGGGAGCCGAAGCCGGGATCGCGATTCACATGGACCTTCGGGCGTTCCCCCGGAGCCTCGACGAGATCGAATCCGAGGGCGAAGTCACACGGGAAGACGTTCCGGCAGCCTCGTCTCGTCTGAGAGATGTCGCACGCACGTTCCGCGACGAACACTGACCGCGATCCGCGGGGATAGTCGGGAGACCCCCGACAGCGTTACGAACCACGATTGCGTGCAAGGACGAGCGAAAAGGGCCTTCCAGCGGACAGAGTACGGGTGACCGGCTTCCGAACGGTCGTGGTGTCCCGGAATGCTAGAAATCGTCCGGTCGTCGGATGAGGGCGCGGCGATCGCTCGGACGCCACACGTCCGCCACAGAGCAACAGTGTGGCCCGCGAATTCTAAGAGAGCGACTAGTCGAGACGTGGCAGTGAGGTCTGGTGTCGGAGACGAAAGAACGGCAGGCGACGACAGCAAACAGTAACATCCTTATCCCCGCCCCCCGCATTTGGAAATAGCTCCGATGCCTCGCCGGTTCGAGGATCGGTGTGTTTGCGCGCCGGTGGTCTAGTGGCAGGACCTGAGCCTTCCAAGCTCATGGCCCGGGTTCAAATCCCGGCCGGCGCATTCTGCGAGGAATTCCGTGAGGAGCGAATGTGCTACGTCGGTGATTTTTGAACCCTGCAAGTCGCAGCGCGCGAACGGAGTAAGCGCGACCGTCTTGCTTCGGTTCAAATCCCGGTCGGCGCATTTTCAACCGAACTACGCGAACGAGGAGCGTGAGCGACGAGTGAGCCGTGAGGTGAACTGTAACCCAGAGAGACTCTGAACGATAGTCGCTCGCTACGCTCGCTCTCCGGTTCAGAATCCGACGATTCGACGACGAGCACGTCGTCGAAAAAGACCGTTCTCGGAGCGGATTCGAGTTCGGGCTATGCGCTCTCCGTCCAGAGGGCAGTGTCCGTGTAGTTCGCGAATCGAGTGATGCGACCGTCCTGTAGCTCGTAAACGTGTGCGAAGGGACTGTCGACCCGCTCGCCCGACTCGGTCGTCGCGTGGAACATACCCAAGACGACGACCGTGTCACCACCGTCTACGAATCGGTCCGGTACGACCCGGAAGGTATCGAATTCGACCATGCACGGCTCGAAGACGTTCTCCCGCACTTCAGCGGGGCCGCGGTGAGTGCCGCCGAACTGGATCCCGTCCGGCTCTCTCCACTCGACATCGTCTGCCATCGTCGCCAGCGCGGACTCGAGATCTCCCTCGTTGAACGACTCGTATACGCTCTGTGCGACCTCCATGTTGTTCTTTTGTACCGCTACCATCCTTTCTCACCGAGATGGAAGTAGGACCCCCGAGGAGATACCAGTGATTGCTGAGAGTACTGATGGTCCGCTCGCAACTCAGGTCCGATCGAGTTTCTGTGAGTGCCGTTGGAACCTCGGGCCGGCGGTGCGGTCTGGAAATCCGGCACAGAACCCGGCTCTCATCCGTGATATTTTGACACCAACGCATAAGATACCCCTATCGGTGGATGCCAGTAATGACTGGAAGTGAGCGCGATCGCTCGTCGAGTCGGCGACTTCTCCCGGCGATCGTGAGGCGTAGCTTCCTCGCGAAGTTACTCGCAGTGTTGCTCGTCGTGGTGATTCTGGTCGGCGGTGTGAGCGCATACACCTACACGCAGACGTCACACGAACTGAAACGGCAGACCCGGACTCAATACGTCCAGCTGGCAGATCACCGAGCGAAGAGTATCGCGAATTGGCGGACCGAACGGACCGTGAACGCGCGAATGCTCTCGCAGTACGAGATCGTGGTGTCGAACGACCCCTTCAAAATCGACGCCTTTCTCCTTCGAGAGAAGCAGCGACTTCCGAGCGACGTACTGTCGCTTCGGTACGCCGATCTCGACAATCGAACGGTCGTCGCCAGCGACGCTCCGACACGGACACGGCGGTCGTTGACGCGTGAGAACTCCCCGTGGGCCTACCGAAACGCGACGTTCCGGGACAGGGTGCTCGTCTCTCGGGTGTACCGGGTCAACGGAACGCCGGAGGTGGCGTTCGTGAGTCACGTCCCGACGACTGATGGATCGAACCGTGCGCTCGTCATCACGTCGAACTTCTCGGCAGTCGTCTCGGAGTTCACGCACGCGACGGAGGGTAGCTTCGGGCAGGTCGTCGACGGCAGTGGACACGTCCTCGCGAGCACCGGCGCGACCGGGAAGCCCCCCGGTGCGAGTAACGGCGGACCGGGAGCACGCTATGCGAACGGATCAGATTCGCCAGTCGTCGCAGCCGCGCGAAACGGGTCGGCGGGGTTCCTTTCCGGGTCGAATCACGGTGGTGCCTCGGGGTCGGGGAACTACGTTACCGCGTACGCACCCGTGAGCGGAGCCGGCTGGGCCGTCGCGGTTCACGTCCCGACGAATCAAGCGTACGCGCTTCGGACGGGCGTGACGCGGAATCTCCTCCTCCTCGTGATCGTCATCCTCCTCGGACTCGGGTTCATCGCAGCGACGTTCGGTCGGGGGACGGTCACGGCGTTGAACGCCCTCTCTCGGAAGGCGGCGGCGCTGGAGGCCGGTGACTTGGACGTGGATCTCGCGGTCGACCGCGCCGACGAAATCGGCGGCCTGTTCGCTTCGTTCGCCGGCATGCGCGACTCGCTCAAAGAACGGATCGAAGAGAGCGAGCGAGAACGACGGGAGGCCGAACGCGAGCGGGAACACGCCCGAATCGCCCGAGAGCGCTCGGAGGAGCTGACACAGTCGATGCAGCGGACGGCAACGGCGTTCGGTGCGGTCATGCGCCGGTGTGCAGACGGCGATCTCACTGCTCGAATCGAGACGGACACCGAAAGCGAGGCGATGGCCGACATCGCGACCGAGTTCAACGAGATGGTCGCCGACCTCGAACGGACCGTCGCCGGTGCAGCGAGGTTCGCCGACGAAGTCGCGAGCGCGAGCGCAGCCACACGGGAGACGGCCGACGAGGTCGAATCGACCGGACAGGAGGTAAGCGCATCCATCGATCAGATCTCTACCGCCGCGGTGCGGCAGAACGACCACCTCCGGAGCGTCGCGGTCGAAGCCGACGAGATGTCGGCGACGATCGAAGAGGTCGCCGCGTCGGCCGATCAGGTAGCCGAGACGTCCCGCGCGGCGGCACGTCTCGGTACCGACGGTCGCGATGCGGCGGGCGACGCCGTCGACGAACTCCACGACATCGAGCGCCAGACGGAGAAGACGGCCGCTGCAGTCGAGTCGCTCGACCGGCGGATGAACGAGATCGGCGACATCGTCGACGTGATCGGGAAGATCGCGGATCAGACGAACATCCTCGCGCTCAACGCGTCGATCGAGGCGGCGCGAGCAGGCGAGTCCGGCGACGGCTTCGCGGTCGTCGCAAACGAGGTGAAGTCGCTTGCTGAGGAGACCAAACAGTCGGCAAAGGAGATCGAGAGCCTCATCGGGGACGTACAGGAGCGGACGGCGGCGAGTACGACCGAGATGACAGAGATCAGCGGTCGCGTCGACAGCGGTGTCGAGAGCGTCGAGACGACCCACGATCGACTGACGGCAATCGTCAAGCAGGTCGAAGAGGCCGACAACGGCGTCCAAGAGATTACCGACGCGATGGACAGCCAGGCGACTTCGATGCAGGAAGTCGCGACCACGGTGGACGAACTGGCAGGGATCAGTGAGGAGACGACAGCCGAAGCCAGAACGGTCGCGAGTGCGGCCGAGCAGCAGACGTCCGCGCTCGGAACTGTTTCGGAGCGCGTCGATCAACTCGCAGAGCGGGCGACTCACCTCCGGCAGTCGCTCGACGGATTCGAGGTTCGCGAGGCGATCACCGGGAGAGAAGCGCCCGGATCGAACGCTGCGTCGTTCTCCTCTTCAGATTCGTCGAGCGGTTCCCGACCGGAGGACCGATTCGCAGCACGGGTCGTCGGCGACGGTGGACGTGACGGATCGAACGACCGATTCGACTGGGCGACGCTGCGACCGGGACCGGACGAGAGACTATAGGCTGCGTCGTCCGAGCGTCCCGGCCGCTCGATTCTCACCGTTCGTCCAGAATCCGAGCGAGTAGCACCGTCCGGTGACAGCGTTTCTTGGCAGTGTTCTCGTAACAGACGAGCACTACGTCGTCGCCACGAGCGAGTCGTTCGTGGAGATCCGTGATCGCCGCCTGCGCTCGGGGACTGTCGAGGTGATCGACGTACCGAGATTCGAAGTCTACCTCGTCCCACGCAGCGTTGTGAGCACCTTCGTCGCAGAGTCCCCGAAGCTTCAGGTCGTCCTTTGAAGCCCGGAAAGAGTCGAGGAGGTCGGCGGGTGGCGCGAGTTCGGGGACGTTCTCGTCGACGACCGCGTTGAGCCATCGGGTCGGTCGACGGACGACGCCGAGTACGGAGTCGGCGTCCGAAACGTCTTCGAGACCGTGCTGGATGGCGGCGGCGTACGTCTCCCGAAGTTCGCCCTTGGAGGTCATCGAACCGGGTAGGGCCCCCGAGAATATCAGTCCGCGGTCGTTGGGGCCAATTCGTCCCGACTCGGAGTCGATTCGTGCTCGGTTCCGACTGACTCGTGTCGCGTGGTCTGTCTCTTCGCGGTGGATCCTGCGGTGCGTATCCCCGCTCAGTCACCCGACGACGGGACGGCCACGTCAGCTTTCGTCGACCGACGGTACGTGATGACGAAGACGCCCGTCGCGAGAACGATGAAGGCCGCGGCGACGAGGAACGCGGCCGTCGTCGAGACGTAGTCTTTCGTGAGACCGATGGCGAAGGGCCCGACGACCTGTCCGATCTTCCACGAGATCGAGCGAAGTGACATGCTGCTGGCGGCGGAGTCGAACCGCTCGCCTTCTTCGATGAACAGTGCCATACTCGCCGGGAGGCGGAGGCTGTCGGCGATGCCGAGAATGCCGTACGCGATGAACAGCACGAGGAACGCGCCACCGAGGTCGACTGCCTTCCCGTAGAGAACGACGTGGAACGGGTGGAACACACCCTCAGCGAAGAACGAGACGGGGATGAGCGCCGTACCGAGGCCGTAGAGGAGCGCCCCCGCGGCAACGAAGTATGGCTTCCGTCCGATTCGATCGGTCAGATCGCCCATGTATCCCTGGAGGACCGTCTTGGTGAGTTTTCCACCCGCCATGATCCAGCCGACGAAGAACGTCCCGATGTGGAACTGGTTGTAGGCGAGGATCGGGAGGAAGATGATGACCGACATCTTGCCGAAACTGAACGCGAGGCGGAAGAAGACGAGCGAGCGGATCATCGGACGGTCGAGGAGTGCGCGAAACGTCTCCAGTCCCGTCGATTCGTCGGCGTCCTTCTTGCCGCCGGGGTTGTCACGGAGGTAGTAGTAGACCAGCACGAACGCGACGAGTGTCACGCCGCTGAGGACGAGGTACGTCGTCGTGAAATCGTAGACGTAGAGGAGGTAGCCGCCGATGAGGTCGCCCGCGAAACTAGAGAAGGCCGCCACCTGGTTGTACGATCCGAGCCATCGGCCGCTAGAGTCGTCCGGACTGATCTCACCGACGACTGTCGATCCGGTGATCCAGAGCATACTGGCAGCCAGGCCCTGTACCGATCGGACGACGATGACCTGCGCGGCGCTCTGGACGAAGATGAAGGCGACGAAGACGACGACGTTGAGAAGTAGTCCGGCCAGCAGATATCGCTTGGCGTTCCCGGTGTCGATCTTCCGACCGAGTGGGAGCACGACAAGGAGCTGAACGAACGCGAACGCCGTCCCAAACAATCCCTGAACGGTCCCCGACGCGTGGTACTGCGCAGTGTAGAGTGCGAGTGCGAGTAAGATGGTCGAATACGCTTGACTTCGCGCGAACGCCGTTCCGGCGAGCGCGAAGAACTCCCGATTCCGAAGGAGGGACACTGCCCCTCGTGGCTCTCCCGACACGATTCTGGTTCTGCCCTACGCGGTTCCCTTGTTTAAATGACCGCAATGCCGAGTAGATCGCCGGTTACGGTCCGTCAACGGGCACCATACCTCGAAATTAGAGAGTTCAATTACATCCGAATCAACCGTGGAAGAATCAGAGGACCGACCCCGATGCCGGAACGTGATTACAGCTCGATTCGTTCGACGAGCTGATCATCGGCCTTCGTGTTGACAGCGACGATTCGGATGTAGTCTTCGAGCAGGGAGTTGTGGAGTTTCGATTTCAGGAGGTTGTCGACCTGATAGACGCCTGCTGCGTTTACCATCTCGATCTCCACGAGGACGGGCTTGCTGTCGCCCGGTTCGAGCGAGACGCTCGAAATCGCTTGACTGGAGAGTGTGTTGATCCCGCGTCCGCCCTTCTCGTATGGGATACGCGAGCGGCCGCGCTCCATGTCGAGGGCATCGGAGACGCGGATCACGCCCGCTTCTCGGGTGAGCGGGTCCTCTTCTGTGTGGTGGCAGAGGATCGCGTGGAGTACTTCGGCCTTGACACGGACGACGTCGCCCGTGTCGTAGAACTGCGGGAGGAATCGGTCGAGCAGATCAGCGGCGAGTGGGATCGAGTAGTACGCGTGGCTGTCGCGGTGGACGATGTGGCCGATGTCGTGGAGTGTTGCGGCCAGCGCGATGATGACCGCCTCGTCGGCCTCGTCGAGACCCTGATCGCGCGCGCCATTGAACTCGACGCCGCCGCGTTTCAGTAGCTCGTAGAGCCGGAGCGCCCGATTTCGGACGATTTCGATGTGCTTCGGTCCGTGGTCGTTGTATCCCTTACGGGTGACCGCGTTGATGTTCTGTGCTTCCAAGTACGCGACGATTTCCGGATCGTCGAGCATCGCAGGCAGGATTTCGTTCAGCTTCTCGTCGGGAAAAGAGTGGCTCTCGTTCGGATCGTATTCGCGGCCAGTGTCTTCGAGTTCCTCACTCATACGTCCGAATATCTCGGGGCGGCGAGAAAAAATAGTCGTGGGTTCAGCTGTCAGCCTCGGCGACAGGCTGTCAGTCTCGGCGACAGTACACCACTGCGCGTTGAGCGCGGCCGTCGACGGCTTACGCGGCCTCTTCGACGGCGGCTTCGATCTCGTCGTAGTCGGGTTCGACGCCGGGGTCGTCGCTCACCCACTTGTAGGTGATCGTGCCCTCGCTGTCGACGACGAAGACCGAGCGTTTCGCCACGCGCGGGACGGCGTACTGATCGAACGACATGACGACGTCGTAGGCTTCGATTACCTCCCGCTCGGGGTCGCTGAGCAGTGGGAAGTTCAGTTCGTTGTCGTCGCGGAAGGCGTTGAGCGCGAACGGGAGGTCGGCGCTGATACCGTAGACGGACGCGCCGACGTCCTCGAAGTTCGCCAGTTGGTCCCGGAACGAACACATTTCGGACGTACAGACGCTCGTGTAGGCTGCCGGGAAGAACGCGAGAACGAGCGGGGTTTCATCGAGGTGGTCCGAGAGGGTGAACGTCTCGACATCACCGTCGGCCATCGGGGCGGTGAACGTTGGTGCATCGTCGTCGATTTCGACCATAGGGGTGGTTTCACGGACGCGCCGGATGACGGTTTCGTTCGCGGCAGACGGGGGATTCTGGCCGCGCTTGAGGGAGCAAAAAGCCTATAATCGTCACATGGTTATGGAAGAGTAGAGATGTTCGATACCGCCATCCCGTTGTTCGGAGCAATACCGGGCGGCCCGGAGATGATCGTGATTCTCCTAGTGTTCGTCCTATTGTTCGGTGCAAACAAGATCCCGAAACTCGCTCGCTCGACAGGGCAGGCGATGGGTGAATTCCAGCGCGGTCGTCAGGAAATCGACGAGGAACTACAGAACATGAAGGAGGGCCCGTCCCAGGATACGTCCTCCGAGGACACGTCCAGCACGTCGACGACGGCTGACGACACGTCCAGTGCCTCGACGTCTGCGACGACCGACGAAACGACCGAGAAATCGACCAACTGAATTCCTGTCCGAGTTGATTGGACATTTTTCTGCAGAAGCGTATTCTTTTTAGCGGCGCTACCGGATGATTCGAACGAGGGCGCGTGGCCTAGTGGATAGGGCGAGGGGTTCCTAACCCCTCGACCGCGGGTTCGAATCCCGCCGCGCTCGTTCGACTCGCTCCGCCCGTCTCACTCCCGCGACGTAGTCACACTCGCTGACGCTCGCGTGACTCCCGCCGCGCTCGTTCTGTAATCTGAAGGTCCACGATCAGAGTACGAAACCGTTGGCTCGACGATACGTGACCCATCTAGCCGCCAAGTCCGATCTGGCACTATGACGATCCTCGATGTGATCTCGCGACCCAACATCCCGAAGAGTAGCGTCCGAACCTCGTCCTGAACGCGCGAAAACGACGGCTCATGCAGAATTCGTGAGCGGACACAAACTCGCTTTTGCGTGGTCCTGCAGCTCTGCCGCGGTATTTAATTCCATTAAATTATACAATATTTTAAGATAGGTTGATCCCACGTTCATATAGTGCTAGTTAATGAAAAGTAATGGATTCGAGTCAAAGAGAACGAAACGAACGCGGCAACTGTTCGCCGGCGGAATCGCATTCTTCCTCATCATGTCGGTCGCGGCCGGGGTCAGTCTCGTCGCGGTTCAACCTGCCGGCGCCCAGTCACCGACGCCGATCAGTTCCTGTACTACGATCACGTCATCGGGGATATACGCCCTCACGACGGACATTACAGGGAGTGCAGGCGAAACCTGTATCGACGTTCGGGCCGACGATGTCGTCTTCGATGGAGGTGGGCACGCGGTCGACGGAGTCGACGCATCCAACTCGACTAGTATCCGGAGTGTCTCGCGAACGAACGTCACCGTCGAGAACGTTCGTCTCGGCGGTTGGATGGACGGAATCCACGTCGAGACGAACACCGGCGATACGCTACGTAACGTCGTCGCAGACAACAACACCAACGCGGGGATACTGCTCAATAACAGTACCAGTATCGACGTCAGAGATAGTACCACGAACGGTAATTACTACGGTATTTATTCTCGATTCGGTGACGACGAGACGCTCACAAACGTCACTACGACCAACAATCGTGACGGCATCGTGCTCCGACGGAGTAAGAGCAGTAACACGGTGACGAATACGACTGCGACTGACAATCAGGTCGGGATCTACGCGGTCTTCAGCAGTGATACCACAATCGCGAACACCAACGCGAGCGGTAACAACTTCAGTGGAATCGGTGTCCGGTGACAGTAACGTACTGACCAACGTCACTGCAAGTGGCAATAACCGGACAGGAGTCTCTTTCGAATCGAGCGATGACAACGTTCTGTCCGGAGTCACGACGACTAGAAACCAACAGTACGGCATTCAATTCGACGGAGAAACACACAACAATACCCTCACGAACACCATCGCGAACCGGAACCGGCGCGGTATACACTTGTTCACCGGTCACGATTACACACTGACGAACACCACTGCGAACGGCAACAAGCGGTTCGGGATCGATCTCAGTTATAGCGACAACTCGACCTTCGAGGATACAGTCACGGACGACAACGGTGGACCCGGCGTCATTCTCACCGACACTTCCAACGGGAACACGCTGGTCGACACCATCGCAGACGACAACGGCGGGGACGGCCTCTCGATCGGATACTCCCACAGGGTCACGGTAACGAACGTCACTACGAACAGCAACCGCGGAACGGGTATCGCGCTGGAAAGCGATTTCACGTCAGTGTCGAACGCGGTCGCCAACGACAACCATCGGAACGGCATCGCTCTCCATTACAGCAAAAACAGCACGGTAAGAGACAGTACCACACTCGGTAACGGAAGAGACGGGATAGGCCTCGACAACGTCCAAAATACGTCGTTGGCGAATAGTATTACAAAACACAACGGTCGGTACGGTATCTCCCTCGGCGATGGAGGGGAGAATACGCTGAGAGAGAACACGATCGACGCCAACGAGGGTGCCGGTATCGAACTTTACGGGAAACTTTCGGAGAGTTTCGTCTACGACAACCTCTTCAACAACACGCAGAACGTCCTGTTCTACAGGACGTTCGACAATCGTTCGAACGCGTGGAACACCTCGAAACGGACAGGTCCGAACGTCATCGGCGGCCCGACCCTCGGTGGCAACTACTACGCGAGGCCGAATGGTACGGGCTTCAGTCAGACCTGTACCGATACCACCGGCGACGGGACCTGCGATCGGCCGAACGACTTCGGCGTCGACAACAACAACACGGATTACCTCTCGTTGGCACACCCCGGCAGTTTCCCGGACATCACCGTCTCTCCCCACAACCTCTCTTTCGGGGACGTGCACGTCGGAGAAACGGCCACTGCGAACGTCACGATCACGAACACGGGAACCAACACGCTCCGGGTCACTCGGGCGGCGATCAGCGGGCCGAATGCGAGTTCGTTCAGCATCGCCGGCGACGGTGTACCAATCAGACCCGGGGAGAGCCAGCGCGTGGCTGTGACGTTCGCGCCGACCTCGCAGGGTACGAAGCGGGCGACGCTCTCGATCGCGAGTAACGATCCGGATCAACCGACGGTATCAGTCGCGCTACGCGGCACAGCCACGCCGGAAGACCAGCGATCGGTGTTCCCACATCCCCTCCGAATCGCACTGCACCCGACGGTGAGCTTCACGATCGGCCCACCGCGGGACCTCAACGGCGACCGACTCTACGAGGACGTCGACGGAGACCACAGATTCGGCGTCAAAGATATCGTCGCCCTCGAAATCGTGGTGAGTGCGAATCGGCATGGGTACCTCCATCTGAACGAGCGACAGGTCGCGGCACTCGACTTCAACCAGGACGGGACACTCGGTCAGAAGGACGTGGGTGTACTCGCCTACGGCCGGTTCATCTCTCGTCGTTGACGTCTGTAGCCCAGAGAAGACCCCGCCTCGATAGTCTCCCGTGGTTCTCACGCATCTGGAAATAGAGGATGGCATTTATTTAAGTGGCACTACAATATCGAACCGATGAGTAGCAAGGAGGTAGAGGAGTACACATTCGTCTGCCCGGAGTGTACTGAATCTCTACAGGTGAACGGCTCGATGATGGATGCACTCGTGGAGAAAGGGTGCGTCATCTGCGGTGCTGCCGTGACGGCGGCGGCATTTACGAGGGCATCGGACGTCGACACCGCGTGATTTCATTTTGCACTCTCAGTCACTACTCTCTCAGTCACTACTCTCTCACGTTCTAACTCCGACCATCTATCGGGACCTCGCTCTGTCCTGCGTCGGACCGGACAGCACAAACGAAGGCCGGAGAACGCCGACGGATGCTCGTGCTGGAACGCGGTCATCCGTCACGGATGCGATGGGACCACAGTCAACTATTTGTTGATTCCTATCTGTTCTTAGAGATACAAGCGCATGACTCTGGATCAACAAACCGAGCTACCGAGGGAAGAGACGGACACCCTCCTCGGTCAGCACGAGACCGGTGTACTGTCCTTGGCTCGTGAGGGAGAGCCGTACGCCATCCCGATCTCCTACGGTTACGACGCGGGAAATCGGCGGTTCTACCTCCGACTGGTCTCGACTCCCAAGAGCGAAAAGCGACAGTTTCTCGCATCCTCGCCACACGCACGGCTCGTCGTTTACGAAGAGGAAGACGACGTCTATCGAAGCGTCGTCGCGACCGGGATCCTCACGGAAATCCGACGTGACGAGCTGACCGTCGAACACATCGAGCAGTACGGCGAGGCCAAGCGACCGTTGTTCGAGATATGGGGCAAATCGAAGAAAGATCTCGACGTCCAACTGTATCGGTTCGACCCGGACGAACTGAGCGGTCGCCAGGTCGAGGTAGAACGATAACGCTTCGTTGACCGTCGCGATCGAAGACCATCGTCGGCGTATCTGCGGCGAGTATCGTAGACGGATCGGGATCGATGCCGTCGACGTGTCGGAATGGATACTGTCGACGTGTCGGAATGAGTACCATCGACGTGTCGGTAGTGGGTATCGTTCGTCCGTAGAACTCGTGTACAGCGGCGGCGACACCGGGGTGCTGGTCGTTTCGTGACCGCCGTCGTCCGGACTGGATCGCAGTGTTTCACCGTCAGAGACTCTACATCGATCAAAAAACCGGGACGGAGCACTATACTGAAGTGCACTCATGACAGATTGACGAGTACAGTCATGTCGCCCGGAATTCGAGCCACAGTAGAGTTCACCACGTCGGGCCTCTGTCCGCTCGTCGAACTCTCGAAGACGACGGAAGCGACGGTCGATTCCGTGACTGCCAATGTGTGTCCGACCGGCGACACGGACAGCGTAACCGAATTTTCGACCGACGCGGTGGTCGAGCCGGATCGGGAGGCGGGTATCACTTCGGTGTTCTCGAACGGTTCGACGAGTCGTTACCGGCTCACCCACACGGACAGCGTGAACTGCCCATGTGAATGTCTCGGACAGTTCGAGTGTCCGATCGTCCGATATCTGGCTCGGGACGGGACGCTGACGCTGGTGTTCTACGCCATGGATTACGAACAACTCCGGGAGGCCGTCTCCGACCTCCGCGAACGGTTTCCCGGCGTCGACGTCAAACGGCTCGTCCGCTCACCGGTGGAAGAACGATCCGCCGATCACGTCCTCGTGGACCGAGGCAAGCTTACCACTCGCCAGCTAGAGGTCGTAGAAACCGCGTACGAGATGGGCTACTACGAACGTCCCCGACGAGCCAACGCGACGGAGATCGCCGAGGCACTCGACATCAACCCGTCCACCTTCAGCGATCACCTGGCAGCAGCGGAAACGAAGATTCTCGGAGACTTCCTCTAACGTGAGTGAGGAGTGAGAACAGCGAGATTCACGAGGCTGACGTCGTCTTCCGTTCTATTTCCGTTCGACGAGTGTTCGCCTCTGTTCGGCGGTATTTCGCCTACGTTCAGGAGATCGACGAGACGTGCAGCGCAGGGTGGTCGCGCCGCGAAACCAGGAGTTCCATCTCACCGTTACGTGCGACCGAAATGGTCACGTCCTTGACGACGTGGAGGTACTCGCTGGTGTGGTGACCGGAGAGGCGAATCCGCGTCCGTTCTTCGAGTAATCCCGCGTCGGTGAGCAGATCTAGCTTACGGTACGTCGTCGAGAGGGGAAGCCCGCACGCGTCCGAAACTTCGCTCGCGGAGAGCGCCTCGGTACTGGTCGCGTCCAAGATACGACGGCAGTCGGACGTGTTGAGCGCGTTGAGGATGTCTCGAATCGTCTCTTGGGATTCAATCACCGCTACGCCCTCTGAGTGCGGTTCGAAACGGATCGTCGGGGTCGCCATCGGTGAGTAGCTCATACACAGATGTAACCTCTCTTGTGTGGTGTAACGGATAGCCCAGTACTCGGGGTGGTTTATATACGAAGGCGGATCCGACGGGATCAGGGGGTCGAGAGAATCGGCATACACAGGCATCACTGCGACCACGACATGCAGTTCGATGCGGCGTTCGGTACGGTCAGTTAGCGCTGCTGCCCGAGGGACTATGAGTGTGAACATACATCATACGTCCGTCTCATGTCCGAACTCCCACCGAACGTCCAGCCACCGACACCGGACGAAATCCGTCAGAAAGCGGCCGACCACTACATCGACCTCTCCGAGGAGGAAGTCGACGATTACGCGACCGCGATCGCAGACACGCTCGACGGCTACGAGCGACTCGACGAACTCCCGGAACCCCGGCCGAGCATCGAGTACACCGATCGTGATCCCGGCTATAAACCGGGGTCCGAAGAGGATCCCCTCAACGCGTTCGTCACGAAGTGTCGCGTCGATGGGAGCGATTCGGGACCGCTGTCCGGTTTGGAGATCGGACTCAAGGACAACATCGCCTTGGCCGGCGTCGAGATGACGGCCGGTTCGAAACTGTTCGACGGGTACGTCCCGTCGACTGATGCGACGATCGTGACTCGACTGCTCGATGCCGGGGCGACGATTACGGGGAAGTTGAACATGGAAGACATGGCCTTCTCCGGCAGCGGTGAACTGTCCGCTACGGGGCCGGTACTGAATCCGCGGGATCACGACTACATCGCCGGTGGTTCGTCGAGCGGGTCGATCGCCGCGGTCGTCAACGGCGACGTCGACGTCGCGATCGGGGGCGATCAGGGCGGGTCGATCCGAATTCCCGCCTCGTGGAGCGGCGGCGTCGGCCACATGCCGACGCACTCGCTGGTGCCGTACACGGGCGTCGTCGGTCTGGGTCACTCGTTCGACCACGTCGGACCGATGGCGACGAACGTCGAAGACTGTGCTCGTGTGCTCGATGCGATCGCCGGAAAGGACCCGCTCGATCCTCGTCAGGGGGTGGTCCCGACTGGGAACTACGTGAACGCTCTGTCGGGTGACGCGAGCGACGTGACCGTCGGCGTCGTCGAAGAGGGCTTCGGGCACGAACAGAGCGAGGAAGGCGTCGATGCGACGGTTCGAGACGCTCTCGACGAGTTCGAGTCGGCGGGAGCGGCGGTCGAGGAAGTGTCGCTACCGATGCATCTGGACGGACTGCCGATCTGGAATGCGATCGTCATGGAGGAGACGACGGCACTGCTCCGAGACGACGGTCTCGGCAGATACGGGAAGGGGTTCTACGACACGCAGTTCGCGGACGCGTTCGGGAAGGCGCGCCGGACGCACGCAGACGACTACGTGTCGACTCTCAAACTCACCGTGATCCTCGGACAGTACCTCTCCGACGAGTACCGCGGTCACTACTACGCGAAAGCCCAGAACCTGGCTCGGGAACTCGCCGAGCGATACGACGAGGCGCTGTCGGAGGTCGACGTCCTCGCGATGCCGACGACGCCGCAGACGGCTCACGAACGGCGGGACGAACTCACGCGGTTGGAGGTGATCGACCGCGGACTCAACATGCTGACGAACACCGCCCCGTTCGACGTCACCGGTCATCCGGCGATCTCTGTGCCGGCCGGCGAATCCGACGGACTCCCGGCCGGGTTAATGCTCGTCGGAGAGCGGTTCGACGACGAGACCGTACTTCGTGCCGGGCACGCCTACGAACAGTCGGTCGGGTGGGAGTTCGAGTAGGCCGTCGTCACCGATGGAATTGCCGCAAAGCGGAAGTGGATGACACCGACGTTCATCCTCGAAGACAGTGATGGAGACGAGCCACCGGGTCTACGTCGGCGACTCACGCGACATGGGGCGGATACCGGACGATTCCGTCGAACTCGTCATCACGTCGCCGCCGTACCCGATGATCGAGATGTGGGACGACCTCTTCGCCACACTCGATCCGCGCGTCGAACAGTCCCTCGACGCGGGCGACGGCCGGACCACGTTCGAACGGATGCACACGGTCTTAGACGACGTGTGGGACGAGGTGTCGCGCGTCCTCGTCGACGGCGGTATCGCCTGTGTGAACGTCGGTGACGCGACGCGAAAGGTCGGCGGGAGCTTTCGCGTCTATCAGAACCATAGTCGGGTAGTGACGGCCTTCGAGGAACGCGGATTCGACCCGCTCCCGGACGTACTGTGGCGAAAACCGGCGAACTCGGGGGCGAAGTTCATGGGAAGCGGGATGGTACCGCCGAACGCCTACGTCACGCTCGAACACGAGTACGTCCTCGTGTTTCGAAACGGTCCCGACCGGCGAGCGTTCGAACCGCACGCCGACAGGCGGTATCAGGCGGCGTACTTCTGGGAGGAGCGAAACGAGTGGTTCTCCGACATCTGGACCGACGTAAGGGGGACGGTTCAAACACTCGACGACGCCGCAACGCGCGACCGATCGGCCGCGTATCCGTTCGAAATTCCGTATCGACTCATCAACATGTACTCGGTCTACGGCGACACGGTCCTCGATCCGTTCTGGGGAACGGGGACGACGACGCTCGCTGCGATGGTCGCCGGTCGAAACTCCGTCGGCCACGAGCAGTCGGACGGCTTCGAAGACCTGTTCGCCGAGCGACTCTCGAATCTTCAGGAACTGTCGCGGGAGGTCGTCACCGACCGCGTAGACGACCACGAGGACTTCGTCGAGCGGCGATCGGCCGACGGAGTGACCTTCGAGTACGACGCCGAGCACTACGACTTCGCGGTGACCACGAAACAGGAGCAACCGATCCGGTTGTACACCGTCTCCGACATCGAGTCTCGCGGCCACGAATACGTCGTCGCTCACGAACCGATGACACGGGACTGAGAGGACGACACGTAGACGGCGGGAACGATGCGAGGACGGCGAACGGATACGAGTCGCGTCGAAGACGCTCCCGACGCCGAAAACGAACGATGAACGCCGTCGACCGCGGGATGACCGGAGGCGACGCTGACTCGTCCGGCTCCAAAAATCAAGATTGATAATCCGCTGGAAGAGTTTTTTAACCCTCGTTTCATTCATGCACCAATGGCTATCGACGACGCGGACGGTTCCGAAGCCGGGCACTTCGAGGGAGCCGTCGGTTCGGCCGAGTCCGATGGCGAGGACTCGCCCGTCGACTCGGCGGGGGAACTGACCGGGCAGCCGGCGACCGTCGGCGCGTACACGTGGGAGGATTACCTCGAAGAGCACGGTCACGGAGACGTGGCGGCGGACCTGTACGACGGTCTCCGGCCGATACCGGGGAGCGAGCGCTGGGAGGAGGACGCGGGGCCACGAAAGCCGACGGGTGACGACTGGGACCGCGTCGACTTCGACCCCGGGACGTATCTCGGCTTCCATCCGGACGACCTCGAACCGCGTATCGCCGTCGGTGGGGGCAACGCGACGGCGCTCTCGGAGTTCTTCGAGTCCTTCTGTGACCCGGAGACGACCCCCGTGGTCAAAGACGAGTACCTCTGGGAACACTACAAACGCGAGTACTACTACGACGAGAACGGCGACGCACCCCGTGAAGACGGTGAGAACGTTCCGTTCGATCCCGCAGAGAATCTGGGATTCGACCCGGAGAACGTCGGAGGCGTCATCAACCACCTCGGCAAGCGGGCGGACGAACTGGACGAGGTCATCGATGAGCGGACCGTCGACGTGAACGAGGAACTCGACGAAGACGCCTTCTTCTCGACGGAGTTCGGAACGACGACGGTCGTCAACCGCTACGATCTGGAGAAGGCGGTTCCGCTCGTCAAGAAGTCTCACTTCCGTGAGGTCGAGCGCTACTGGGTGAACAAGCCCTACGCGTTCGTCATCATCTTCCACTCGACCAAGGAAAACGAGAAGAAGTACTACCTGGTCGAACCGTATCGGAATCCGATCGAAGACGACCTCGTCGAGTACATGACGGGGAAACTCCGCACGGCGATCAAATACGCCGACGGGGACATCGCCGTCGACGGCGCGGACAACCGTCGGTCGGTCATCGAAGAACAGACTCACGAGTTACTCGACCGATACGACCTCTACACCCGAGAGACGGGTGGTAACTTCGCTAATTCGCTCGCCGACTCGCTCGGTCTCGACGGCGAGGACGACGGGATGGCGTGCCGTCTCCTCCGATTGCTCGGCTGGGAGTCGCCGGAAGCCGGGATCTCGGATCTGGACGGAATCGCCGCTCGTCCCGAACCGGCGGTCCTGGAAGACGATGCCGACACGCTGAACGAGTATCAGGTCGAGAAGTTGCTCTACTTCCTCGTCCGCGACTTCATCGGCTACGAACTCATCGACGGGATCAAACACGACATCAACGTGGAGGACGTCTCCTGTGACGGCTACAACTCGCCGGTCTTCGTCTACCACGGCGACTACGAGCAGATCATCTCGAACGTCTATCACGGCGAGACGGAACTCGACGCCGGACGAGACTCGACACCGGAACCGGAAACCCCCCACGATCCGGCGGATTCACCGTCTGCACTCGATCCTGCATTCGACGACGGTGCCGCACCAGCGGGTTCGAGCGCCGATATAGAGTCGCGAGACGAGTTCGACTCTGACGAGTCGTTCGACGAATTCGGAGACCGCGAGGCCGTCGGCGAATTCGGGAGCAGCAACGCGTTCGACGAACTCAGTGACGAGGACCCGTTCGGAGGAGTAGACGCGAGCGGTCACGGGGGCACGACCGGATTCGGCGACGACGTCGCGTACATCGGTTCGGATCTCCCGGCAGTGGGGCCATCCGACGAGGAAGACGAACACGAGTTCGACACCTGGGGGGACAGGGACATAGATCCGAGCGTAGATCGAACGTACTCGCTCGACGACGATCCGACGGAGACGTTCGACGAGGCGTCGCCGACGCGTCGCCGACGGGACGGAGAGGGACACGACGAGAGAGAGGGCCGATCGGACGACGACTGGAACTTCGGCGTTGGAGACTCCGAGTCGGAGGAGGAGCGATGAGCCTTGAGACGGACAGTAGCGATCTCGGCACTGGGGGCCAGGCGTTGGGTGACGCGTTCTATCCGCTGTTTCGGCGACTCTTCGACGAGGACGGTGACTTCGTCGACGACGTCGGGTTGAAACTCGCACAAGCGCGGATGCCCGTGACCGTCGAGTTGTATCTCTCGCAGGCGCTCGCGATCGGTGTGCTCGTCGGCGGCGTTCTCTGGCTTCTCGGGACGGGTCTGGGATGGACGCTGTTTCACTTCGGTGTCCTCACACGGAACACGCTATCGCTCGGTGCGACGATTCCCAACGAGACGTTGCTACAGTTCGTTATCTCGGCGAAGATTCCGCTGGCTATCGGGTTGACGGGGGTTCTCTTCGGGTCGTTCGGATTCGCGATGGGCTTCGGTGCGCTGGTGGCGGTTCCCTACACGAAAGCGTCGTCGCGGAAGCGAGAGATCAACATGCTCCTCGTGGACGCCATCTCCTTCATGTACGCCCTCTCGATCGGCGGGCTGAACCAACTCGAGATTCTGGAGGCGATGGCGAAAGCCGAGGACACGTACGGTGAAGTGGCCCGCGAGTTCCAGAGTATCGTCCAAGAGACCGAGTACTTCGGGACCGACTACCGGACGGCGATCAGTGAACAGGCACAGGAAACACCGAGCAACGAACTCTCGCAGTTCCTGACCGATATGCTCTCGATCATCAACTCCGGCGGGAACATGCAGCAGTTCTTGGACGACAAGAAGGACAAGCACATGCGGACCGCCAAGCAGCAACAGGAGATGACGCTCGAGACGCTGGAGTTGTTCGGCGAGATGTACATGACGCTCTCGTTGTTCCCCCTCTTGCTCATCATCATTCTCGCCATCATGAACCTGATGGGAAGCGGCGGCGGGAACATGATGCTGTACGGGACCGTCTACGGATTGATCCCGCTGACTGGTGTCGGGTTCCTCGTCCTCGTCTCGACGGTCAAAGAAGACGAGGTCGGAAGCGGCTATCTCCAACCCGTCGATTCGAGCGCCAGACTGCAAGACACGAACCGTGAGGGGCTGATTCACCTCGGATTCGTCGAAGGCTTCGTCGGCGATTTCAAACTATTCGATCGCATCAAGTCGCGCGAAGGGACGTTCAAGACGAAGGAGTTGCTGACACGCCCGCATCTGTTCTTCCGCGACAACCCGCTTTACACGCTCGCCCTGACCGTCCCCGCGGCGTTCGTGTTGGTCGGCTTCGCCGTCGTCAGCGGCGCTGCACCGACGACCGCAGACGGCATGGTCAACGATCCGGTCTGGGGGACGTTCATGTGGGTCTACCTCCCGGTGTACGTCATCGCGATTCCGCTTTCGATCTTCCACACCTGGAACGTCCGCTCTCGAAACGCCGTTATCGGCAAACTGTCCGACAACCTCCGAAAGCTATCGAGCGCGAACGACACCGGTTTGACGTTGCTCGAATCGGTTCGAACGGTTTCGGATACGTCGTCCGGAAAGCTCGCAGACGAGTTCGACGTGATGTACGGCAAGGTCAAGTACGGAATGAACCTCAAGGAGGCGCTGGTCGAGTTCAACAACAAGTACCACATCCCGCGGCTCGCACGGACGGTCAAACTCATCACGAAAGCACAGGAGGCGTCGAGTCAGATCACGGACGTGCTGACGACGGCCGCCCAGGCCAGCGAGAATCAGGACGACATCGACCGTGAGCGCATCTCGCGCACGCGAATGCAGATCGTCATCATCATCATGACCTACCTGACGCTGCTCGCGGTCATGGCGATCCTCAAGACGCAGTTCTTGGACGTGATGTCCGGGTTGACACAGCAAGCCAGTTCGAGCGGCGGGGGTTCGGCGTCGTCGGGCGGGATGAACTTCGGCTCCGGCATCGACACCGACATGCTCTCGTTGCTGTTCTTCCACGCCGTCACCATTCAAGCGATCCTCTCCGGGTTCATCAGCGGCTACATCCGCGACGCCGACATCGTCTCCGGGGTGAAGTTCGCCGTCTTGTTGCAGACGATCGCCCTCCTCGTGTGGATGGTGGTCGGATGAGTGGCGCCGAGAAACGATCGGTGCGACGACAGAACGACGACGGAAGCGGGAGCCGTCTGTCGACATGGGTCGTGTTCGTACAGGACGGACGAGGCCAGACGCTACAGGACTATTCGATGGGAATCGGGGTCTTCATCCTCACCATCGCAATCGCCCTCACGTTCGTTCCGTCGATCATCGCCCCGTTCACAGCGCCTGTCAACGATAGCGTCACTGCCCGTGCAGATCGGTGCGCGACTACGCTCACCTACTCGCTGTCGGAGACGGTACACCCCAACGTTCTCAACTCGACGGAGACGGCAACGTTCTTCGAAAATCAGGGATCTAGTAGCGATCTTCGCGTCTACCTTGGGCTCCCTGAGACGACGAACATCAACGTCACCGTTCGAAACGCGAGTACGGATCAAATCGTCCGATTGGGGGGAACGAGACTCGCGAGCGGTGAGCCGTTACAGAACACCGCAACCGTGGCGTCGAGCCGAATCGTCATGATCGACGGCAGAACGTACCGCTTGATGGTGGAGTTATGGTGAACGACGGGCCGCATCGACGGCGGACGGCGGCGACTTCCGAGAGGGGTCAAGCGTATACGCTCGAAGGGTTCGTCGGTGCGTTCATCGTCCTGACTGCGCTGTTGTTCGCGATCCAGTCGGTAGTGTTGACGCCGACGACGGCGGGAACGGTCGATCAGAAGGTCAAGTCACAGCTACAAGTTCAGGCGCACGACACGCTCGCGATCGCTGGCGACCGGGGTGAACTCAAAGACCTCACGCTGTACTGGAACAACACGTCGGACGCATTTGCACACTCGTATGGCAAAGCGGATGGGTACGGTCGAAATCCCCCGTGTGTCTCCAACGACAAACCCTTGTGCGAGCAGTTTGGCCGCCAACTCAACGATACGTTCACGTCTCATGGGTTCGTCTACAACCTCTATCTCGACTTTCAGACGAAAGGTACCGGCGGCAAGTATCTGACCAATACCACGACTGTCGTGTACCAGGGTGTGCCCTCTTCGAATGCGGTCACCACGACGTATACAATCGTCTTATACGACGATATGACACTGACCTCTCCAGCGCCAGCGAACGCCGGTGGTCGCCCGATCGGGGGCTCTCAGACAACGAATTCTACGCACCCGACGTCGAGAAACCGGGACCGATGTACGACGTGGTGGAGGTGCGACTCGTCGTATGGTGACCGACGACCAGTCGCGCGGCCAGATCATCCTGATCTCCGCCATCGTCATCGCGATCGGATTGATCGCCATCACCGTCATCCTGAACACGGTGTTGTTCACCGAGAACGTGAACAATATCGGAACGATCGCCTCGGCCAACGACGGGCTAAACAATCAGATCGCACAGCGAGACAGTCTCACGACGTTCGTCCGTCAGGTAAACGGAAACGACACGTACGCCACCCCGAAGGCATCGAAGCAGGCGCTGAACCGAAGTTTGCATCGGTATAGCGACCTCTTAGGCGTGACACTCGCGAAGCGTCAACCCGTACTGGTCAACCTCTCGGTGCCCTCGACTCCGACCGTCGGCGCGTTGGTCGTCCAGGCTAACAACCGAAGCTTCACTGACGCTGACCACGAGAGCCAGTGGACGCTCGATTCGAACACGCAGGTCCGGCAGTACACGATGTCGATCGCTCACGTGAGCGCCAACAACAGTCATGATGCGTTCGCAGTGTCGTTCAACGGCTCCGGCGGAACGAATCAGAAACTTCGATTCTATCGACGCACGGATGGTACACTCCTCGTCAAGCGGGACGGGACCGTTTCTGACGCATGTTCGCTCGGTTCGGGGACTGGCAACACGACGATCGATTTCTGGACGGGCAAGATACAGCATGGGGGTCGCGACTGCGGTTTCATCGGTGCGAACTCGCTCACGACTCCAAAAATCGAGTACGATAACGGGAAGAACGCTACCGGAACGTATCGCCTCTTGACGAACGGGACGAGCATCCAAAGTAGTCCCTTCAACGCTAGCGCCGACGAATCGCCGTACCTCACGTACGTGGTTTACAGAGCCAGTATCCGATCGCAGTACGTCACGCCGGATCTATCGTACGACTCCGAGATCCATCTGGATCTCTACGAACCCGGTTCGACGACAGTCGGCGCTGCAGCAGACGGTGGTTCGACGACAACGCCGACAACGGCGACGACGACGGCAACGTCGACAACAGCGACAACGACAGCGACGACAGCGACGACGACGACAACGCCGACAGCGACGACGACGACAACGCCGACAGCGACGACGACGACAACGCCGACAGCGACGCCCACACCCACGCCAACACCTACGACGACGACGTCGAGTTCGAACCACGGACCGCACGTCGGCTCGGTTCACTCTTCGCTACAGTGTCAGAGCTGGAGTAGTTGCGCGGCCACCGTCGACTGGACGGCTAGCGATCCGGATGGGTCGAGTGATCTGTCTCAAGTAACGGTTCGAGTGGTGAAACCGCAGTGGTTCGCGCCGGACGAAGTGGTCGGGAAGAAGGTCGTCACGAGCGGCGATCTGACCCACGGAAGCGTCACAATCTACTTCGACAGTGACGGTTGGGTCTACAAAGACTACGTCGTGGTTACGGTCACTGACAGATCGGGAGCGTCCGATTCCGAGGGGGCTCAAGTATGAGCCGCCGGTTCCGCGAATTGGATGATCGAGCGCTATCGACGGCGCTGACGTACACGCTGACGCTCGCACTTACGACGATGGTCATGGTCGGTCTCGTTTCCGTCACGGGCCATCTCGTCACCAGCCAACACAAAAGCGCAACGTCCGACGAGCTGTCTGTGACCGGGGAGCGACTCGTGAACGAACTCGCCAGCGTCGATCGTATGGCGTACTTGAACAACGATGCGAACATCTCGCTGCGGACGAATCACGCGCGCGTTGTCGCCGGGGCTCAGTACGCGATCGAACTCAAGACAGGCGGGGAATCGCCCTGCCAACGGAACGAGTGCATCGTCTTGAACACGACGAATCCGGACGTGACCGTGACGGTACCGTTCACGACATTGACGCCTGTCCGTGAAGGCAAGGTACACGGCGGACCCGTCACCGTCCGATACAATTCGACTGCCGATCAGATCTATCTGGAGGAACCGTGACGCGTCGAACCAGCGACCGGGCTGTCAGCGACGTTCTCGGGTACGTGTTCGTGTTCTCGATCATCGTCGCATTGATCGGTGTCCTCTACGTGTCCGGCGTCGGTTCGCTGACGGGGATCAGACAGACAGAGCAGATGAACAACGCCGATCGAGGGTTCGTCGCCCTCGGCGAGAATTTCGCCGATCTCCAGAGCGGTCGCGCACCTCGTCGCGCCGGTGAGATCCGTCTCGCGAACGGAGAGTTGTCCATCGGTGATGCGAGCCACGTCACACTCACCGTCGACAGCAAGAACTCCGTCGTCGGACCGATTCAGGTCGGCCAGGGTGCACTAGTCTACACACTCGCCGGAGAGACTGTTCGGTATGAGAACGGTGCCGTATTCCGTTCACAAGGGGGCGTCTACCAACTCGACAGGAATCCGGAGTTCCTCTGTACCGCAGATCACGCGATCATTTCGACTGTTACGTTGAAACCGGAAGGAAACATTTCGAGCATTCAACGGCCCGGAACGGTGCTCATCTCCGGCGCTCGAAAGTCGGTCGAACTGCTCTACCCGAGCACGGGTACCTCGCAGATCGGAGTGAAGACGATCACGCTCACGATCAGTTCCGACGCCGCAGACGGGTGGAAACCGTATCTCACGAACAGCGGTTGGAAGCAAACATCGTCGGACACCTACACCTGTACCAGCAAGCGAGCGTACGTCCGCGAGACGGTGATCGGTATCAGGATTCTCAGCTAACGCCGGGATCCGGTTTACAGGGAGGTTATCGAGAGTGCAGTGCGTTACGGGACAGAGAGATCATCGAAGTCAGTTCGGAGATGCGGAGTTGGTAGGTCGTCTCCGTGAGGATGGCTCCGTTTCAGAGTTCGATACCGAGGTCCGGTGGACGTTACTACGTAGCGACTTCGTCGTCGAGCGCACCGACCATCGTTTCGGTAGCATCGTTATACCAGCCGAACGTAGCGTTCGAACCCCTGTGATCGGTCACTCCTTGGTAACGACCACCTCGTTCATCGAGATGTGAATCGCGAAGTTCTTCGGCACGCCGACGTGTCCGCTCTCCGTGACGGTGATGAGCACGACCGCGTCGTTGTAGTCGGGGTCACCCTCGCCGCCAGCGTTACTCCACTTGGCGTCGGCCTTCGAGAGTTCGTACAGCGCGACGAACTCGTTTTTCTTCAACTGGAGATACCCGGAGTCGTTTATCTTCGATCCGAGGATCTCAGTCAGGCTCCGTTGTTCCGGACCGGCCTGCGTGTACCCGGGGACTTTGTCCCCGTCACGGAGGATTTTGATGTTTCCGCTGTTGCTGTCCGAACTGATCTGAATCATCTTCGGACCGATGTTCGTGCACCTGTCTTCGACGTATTCCGTCCCGTGATACGTGTTCTGAACGCCAGTGTGTTCGTACTGGTAACACTGGTACGAAGTCGCTTCCACGGAGACTTTGACCCCGCCAGAGCGTTGGAACGTATAGGCGAACGGTCCGCTCTTCGTCGGATCGTTCAGATTGTCCTGTTGCGGGTCGATCGGATCCGTGAGACTGTCGTCGTACCAGGGGGTACGTGCGGTATCGTTGACGAGGACACGGAACGTTATCGGGCCGTTGCGCTTGTAATACTGACCATCCGAGGAGTATCTGCTAGAGAGTTCCGTCCCCAACACCTGCGTCGTCACCGTCACGTTCTTCGACGACGAGATACTGTTCCCGTCTTGGTTTACCTTCGCCGACGTGCCAGCGATGTCGATGACGATCGTCGCGGAGTGGTCGTTTTTGTCGACCGTGACGGTCCCATCGTCGAAGTACTCTCTGAAGAATCGGCCCCACGCTCGATAGTACTGGCTGTGGACGGCGAGGGTAATGTTATCCGGGGGATTCACCTCCTCGTTGTTGAACGCGTTTCGGAGCGCCAGCGTCTCTTTACGCGATCTCGTCGTGTTCTTGTTCGCGCGAAGTTTCTGAACCGGACCCTCGACTGCGCCGGAGACGTTTACGAACTGTAAACTGATCGTTCCATTCTGGTAGTGAACGTCGGGCGGCGAGAGCATGGTTCCGCCGTTGCCAGTCTCTCTCCAGATCCCGCCAGCCTGATACGCGAGTCGATCGCCGTCTTTGGACTGTACGACGATCGTCCCGAAGTTGACCGTCCGACTCGCGTTGTGCTCGCCCTTTCGAACAGTGATCGTCATAGATCCGTCGTGTGTCACCGTCGTCTGCCCACTGAGCGCACTAAAGTCGAGTGTGTGTGCGTCGTTCGAGTCGTACGCAACTTGGCTCAATCGCGTGTCGGCTTCCCGTAGGGCGTTCTCTGCGTTTTGGCTGTTCGCTGCGCCGCGAAGTTGTGTCATCGCTGTGGAACCGAAGTAGACGACCCCCACGGAACCGACGACGACCATCCCCAAGATGAGGATGTATCCCACCAGATACGCCTGTGCGCGCGCGTTACTGACCTCTCTCTCCGTCCTCGCTCGTTTCATCCTGGCACCTCTCTTCTCTCCCACGTCTCTGTTATCAGTATATAATAAATATCTCTCGATGAACTGTAAACAGATCGACCGATCAATGTGGCTGAGAGAGGGATGTATGGAACGCTCTCGAGCGAGGACTAACCGCACGGAATATAACCGAGTAACCGATCGACCAGCCCGATTGCTTACCTCTCAGTTAGCGCGAATTCAAGGGGTAGAAGCGATTTCTGAAGAATATGTTCGAAAGCAAGGGCACGAGCTCACACACGTTCGCATGTCCGTTCTGTAACCAGACCGTCTCGACTCACAACCGCGCGAAGCACTTCCAGACCTGTGACAGCGCCGACGACGCGCGCACGATTCGACCCGAGCACAGACTCAAGTCGACCATCGACGCCGAGTGGCGGCGTGCGACCGGGCAAGAGTGAGCGGTCGGTCGGGGGCCGGACTCACCGTGGCGACCGGAGTTCCGCCAGCGGCGTCGCGCGCTCGATAACGACGTTGAGCACGGCACCGACGAGGATGATGATCCCACCGAAGTAGAGGAACGTGATGAAGAGGAGAATCGCGCCGAGGAACCCATAGGCTGCGTACTTACCGGCACTCTGTGCGTAGTAGAAGAACACGATCTGAAGGACGACCCAGCTAATCGCAGAGAACACGACCCCGGGAAGCGTGTGTCGCACCGTCACCGGAACCGGCGGTAACACGTAGTAGATCGGGAGGAACGCGAGAACGAGGACGATAACCGCGAGGACGTTTCCGACGAGCGTCGGGTAGGGGATAGAGAACTGTACGTAGACGAGTACGACGCTCGTTACAGATAACAGTACGAACGAAAAGAGGATGAGTCCGAGCACAAGCACTCCTTTCTTCACCTGATCGACGAACGAGAGATTCCAGGCGGCGTCGTACACCGACGCAAAGGCGACCGAGAGACCGCGGAACACTTTCAACCCGCTCCACAGAGAGAGCAGCAGGCTCAGCACACTGGCCACGCCGCGGCCCTTAGAACTCGACAAGATACGATGGAGTATCGAGACACCGCTGTCCGAGAGATGCGGCCGAAGGAGGTCGATTACCGTTTCTGCTGCACCGAACACGGACAACAACGCGAACGCGACGACGAGTAACGGCACGAGCGACGCCAGCGAGTAGTACGCGAAGCTCGCAGCCATGAACGAGACGTCTCGGTCACGCGTCGTGTCGATCACCCGTCGTGCTGTTTCCGTGACAGTCACCGTAGCTCACTGCTCATACACGTGTTCCGGCGCACCGTCCTATGAGGTTTGTTGCCATCTGAAGCGGAGAGAACACGTTCCCGTTCGCCGAGCACCGTGCGTAGCGATCATGGCCACAAGATCGAACCCGTCGTCGTGGTCTTATTCGTCGTTCCGTTGGACGTGCCAGTTGTTCGCGTCGAGTATCGCGACCTGCGACACCGAAGATTGTGGTGCCGCTGGATCGACGAAACTCGCCAATGGAGTCTCAGGACAGCGAAGGTACTAGCTGCAGGAAACGCGGTTTATCGCCGTACTCAGGCGTCGTCGGTCTCGGACCTTCGCGTTCGAATTCGAGACAGTACGCAACTACGAACACGAGCGGAAAAGGAAGGGCCCGTTTCAGTCGACTGATTCCGAACTACTGTTCCCACCCGTGTCCACGGAGGTACGTGTCGAGCGGAGTGAGATCGAGATCGTAGTCGCGCTGGAATTTCTCGAGATCAGCAACGTGGCGGTGTTGGTTGCTCCACTCGACCATCCGGACCATATCTTCCCCGGACTCTTCGTGGACGACGTCAATCGGAATCGACCGGGTTTCGATATCGACACCAGTTACGTCACCGAATACCGCTGCGATCCCCTCGAGCGTGTTCTCATCGCTCGCCAGTTCGATCACTTCGCCGGTATACCGATCCGGGTCCGCGAACGCTGCCGCCGCCAGCGCGCCGATGTCGTCGGGGGCCGCCATCTGAAGCGAGGAACCCTCCTCGATGGGCAATGCGAGTGTTCCATCGAGAATCGCTCCGCGCATGTCTTCGAAGTTCTGCATGAAAAACGCCGGGCGGATGATCGCGGCGGGGAGTTCGAGCGACTCGATACGTCGCTCTACTTCGAACTTCGAGCCGAAGTGAGGAACGCCAGTGTCGGTCCTGGGACCACTCACTGAACTGAAGACGAACAGGTCCACGCCGACGTCGGCCGCGACCTCGACCATCGTGGTTCCCTGCTCGATCTCGCCCTCGATTCCACCCGCCCCGAAGAACGTCGTTACGCAGTACACCGCGTCGACGTCTTCGATGAGGGCGGTGAGAGTATCCGCATCGCGCATGTCTCCCTCCACCACGCTCGCACCTCGCTCTTCGAGATCGCGTGCGGCGTCGCTGTCAGCATCCCGAGTGAGGGCGTGGACCGTCACACCTCGATCGAGGAGGCGGTCGGTGACCGCACCGCCCTGCGTTCCCGTTGCTCCGGCGACCAAGACCGATTGCACACTCATCGTCGTCCACCCAGAGTTATATTCCGTCGTTGACCCCGAACGAGTT
The DNA here is from genome assembly GCA_963715525.1 of Haloferacaceae archaeon. Taxonomy (GTDB): domain Archaea; phylum Halobacteriota; class Halobacteria; order Halobacteriales; family Haloferacaceae; genus MFD01721-c6. Next base: position 1,092,905 of record OY970248.1, on the reverse strand, counting down.
GTCAGTTGATGTGGTATCCATCACATACTCTATTACGGGCGTCGTCGTTTGACCGTTCTCCTAAACAGGTTTCGGTGTCGGACCGAGAGAGCACCGAGAGACCGATGCCAAGAGCGGCGTTCAGATATGAAGTGACCGGCGGCCTTTACCTCTCCCGCGAGTCGCCAGTCAGCGTACTCGATACTGCTTCCGTAGCGTTCGAGCGCACGGACGCCCAGACCGGCCACACGGAACGAGTCCACAGTCGGCAACTCGTCGGCGTCGTCGAATGGGGCGACGAGGTAGAACACCTCGCTGGTGTTCATCGGGGTCATGCGGGCCGATTCGCCGTGCGACCTCTGCGGGATCCGGTCTAGCTATTCAATCCCAAGGGCAGTCGATCGTGTCCGACGGTATCGTCGTGTCGCCGCCGCCCGAGTTCGTCGGCGTTCCGTTATTCGAGTTACCGATATCGTCTCCCGAACTGTTCGGCTCGCTTCCGGGACTACTCGTCTCGTTCCCCGGGCCGGTGGTGTTCCCGTTACCGGAATCGGATGGGTTGTTACTCGGAGTGCCGGACGAGTTCCCGCCGGATGAGTCCCCACCGGACGAGTTCCCGCCGGGCGTTCCGGCGAGCGATTCGTACGCGGCGTTCGAGTTGCCAGTGTCGACGGTGTAGCCGTAACTACTGTCCGCCAACGTGAGTCCGTCTCCGGTACGGATCTCTCCGTCAGTGTTGACATCCCCGATGTAGGCTGTGCCGGGCGCTTCGAGGAAAATCGCGGCGTATCGACTGCCGGAAATGTCGACGTTGTCGATCTCGACCTTCTGCTCTTTGCTGAGGTCATATCCGAACCAGATCCCGTAGTCGCCGCCAGTTTCAAACGTCGAATCGTGAATTTTGACCCGGTCGATTCGGTCGCCGACGAGGAAGTCGATGCCGTCGCCGCCGTGATTTGTGAGGTCGACCGAGATGTCGAATCCGTCGACGACACCGGCGTCTTGATAGGTACCGTCGATCGCTTTGTCGGTGTTGTTGCTGCTCGAAGAGAGCGTCCCACGGATTGTGACGTCCCGGAGAGTGCTACCGGTCATCCCGATCCCGTAGAAACGGTTGTCCGACTCGATATCGAGGTCGAACAGGAGGTTCTCGACGTCGTCTGTCGGCGTGATCCTCACCGCGCTGTGCTCGAACGTACCGACGGTGTCGACGACTTTCCCACGAACGCCGACGTTGCTCGGAGCCCCGGTGATAAAGACAGCGTGACCATTGCCACTACCGCCGTCGATCCCTTCGATGGTCACGTCCTCTGCCGTGAAGTTGTCACCAGCGATGCCGATCCCGCTTCCGGGCGTTTTGATGGTCGTTCCCGTTACGTAGGTCTGGCCCCCGATATGGTCGATCGTCGTCCCGTCGGCGCTGAGCGTCCCGCCTTCGATTCGGAGTCGGCCCGACACAGAGAGGTTAGTACCGTAGTGGTGGCCGATTCCGATGAGCGACGCGTTTTCGACTAGCGGATCCTTGACGTACGTCTCTGTCGTCCCTCGTAAGATGTCGACACCGCGACGACAGTTCCGGTGAGTGACCGAGAGCGCCTGTACACCCGTCGTCTGTGCGGCCTTTATACCTTCACCTTCGCCGGAGCCTGTACTCTGCGCGTCGGCAGCGGTAACGTTGTCCCACGTCGCCCTCCAACAGTCGAAGAAGAAGTACGCGCTCGCGTAGTAGTTCTTGACCGAGGAGTTTCGATACACGCCGTCTTTGACCCACTGCATCCCGAACATTCCGCGACGCTCGCTCGGGGTGTTCCCGTAGTCGACAGACGGGTCGTTGTTGTCACCGACCATGGTGAGACCGTCGACGACGGCCCCCTCCAGCAGTTCGACTTTCTCGACCTGAGCGCTGTTCGAGGTGTAGTCGAAGTACGCCTGGTTGGAGATATCGATCGTACCGTCGGAGACACCGGTCACCTCCGCGAACTGAAGCCCGTAGTGTTCGGGTATGGGGTTCGAACCGACCTGGTCGTACTGCTGATTGCGGATGTGAACGTAGTCACCGACCGAGAAGTCGACCGCGCTCGTGTCGACCGGAATCGTCGTGTCTCCCCGACTCACGTCGCCGGTCATCGAGGCGACTTCGCCGGTGAGACCGGGTCCCTGGAACTTGAATCCGTACCAGTAGCTCGTCCGCGTGAGTTGCGCACCGTCCTCTCCCTTGAGCGTGATCGCTTTTTTGATCACGTGCGAGTCGCCGATCTCGTACTCGGTTCCCCCGTCAGCCGCGCTGAAGAGGATCGTATCGCCCTCGCTCGCTCGGCTGACGAGTTCGGAGACTGCTTTGTCCGCACTCCACCCGTTCTCCGTCATCCACTGGTGAACGTCCCACGTTTGTGAATTAGCTGCGCTCGCGGTCTGTGGTGTGAATCCGAGCAAACCACCGGCGACCGCGGCACCGGATGCGCCGAGAAACGTCCGTCGGCTCGCTTCAAACCAATTTTTCGTCGATTCGTTCTTCGAATTCGTCATCTTCTCTGTCATTTTCGTGCTTGAGTCTTCCCGTTCTGACAGAGACAGTGTCGCCACTGTGTGCCCGAACGGTCGTGGTTCAGGATTCAGTTCGCCAGATACGGACTCACGAACCGCCGAATGAGATCTGCGACGAGAGTACCGATCCTGCGTATCGACCGAATCCTCGAAGAAATATCTTCTCTAGTGGATTGAAAATCAGGAGGATTGTCCCGACCAGTTGTAGTGAAACTCACGACGACCTCGTGGGTATTCGACTCTTACAGAAAAAAGTTGAAAAACTAGATTAAATAGATAGATGTAGAGTATGTATGCGCTGTAATAATGGTCGGGGAAACTCTCATTGCTTTCAATCAGAACCGCCAGAATGTCTCTGAGCCAACAATAGGGACATCCTTCTCTCTTGACGGATTTGCGATCCTCTGTAGGCCGCTAGACTTCCATTAACAGGTTCTCAGATGAATTATGTACTCCCTGTTCGATCGATCATCGGTTCGATTCGCCCACAACAGCCGAAAACGCAGTCTCAATGGAGAACGCCAGGTATCAAACGCGCTCGAAAAGAGTCCTTCCGGTATCTAGGTCGACCAGAGAACCGACCGACACCTCACATGCCTCGTTGAGAGATCTCATCCGGTCCGTCCGCCTCGTCGAGAGGACATTGATTTCAGAGGCTCGGCATCCTCATCAACGAGAATTAGCGATGAAGTTCGTCTCGGAGTTCAACATCGAAGCAGTTTCGCGCTCGATCACGAACTGAGCGAGATATCTCCCTCGCAAAGACAGATCCCGATCAGTCGTACTCGGAGGTTATCGAGAACTGGACGTCGTCACCGTGAGTCAGGTGGCGGAGTTCCGTGCGACTCGGGAAGCCGTTCATCATCTCCGCGGAGAATTCGTAGTGGATGCGTTGTGCGACGGTGAGGGCCACCTCTTCGCCCGTGCTAACGATCCCGATGTCGACGAAGAGGGCGTCTTCGCGTTCATTGTAGCGAACGCGTCGAGCGCACCCTTCCCAGACCGTACTGCCGTCGTGGTAAACGCCGCTGATCGGGATGCGGTCGTTTTCCGCGTCGCACTCGATTTCGGCGGTGTCTTCACTCGGCCACGGACCGTCTCCGATGTCGTACGTTCGCGTGTAGCTCCACTCGGTGACGCCGTTGCTGCCCATAGCTAAGTGAGTTGAATTCGGGGTCCGATAAGTGCCTACGGCGGTCCTGCTCGACCGAGATCAGTGAACCGATCGAGTGCGTACCCAACCGTCCCCAACAACAGTATTGCGACGGTGCTGGTCACGATGAGCGGAGCGACACCAGCTATCGTTACGAAGAAGGCAGCGATGACGACAATCGAAGTGAGTATCAGATATGGCGTTTTCCCCTCCCTTTCTAGACTTCGTACGAGATGCACATTAGACAGAGAGCTACGATCATTGCTAGATAGAGACGAATCAGTGGGCCATCACCGATCAATCACTCGATCCCAATTACGCGGTGTCGATCTTAAAACATGATTGGCCATTTCTGCCTGACGACACTTACGTCGATCAGACGCCGTGATCCCGAAACCGAAGCAAATCGACGTCCCGTGTTCGCGCGTCCGGATGGGTCGATTACTGCCGGAGCGCGTCGAACTCGTGCTGGCGGATCACGTCGGTCACCTCGTCGACGAGTGGATGGTGGTGCTTTGCGTGCGCGGAAACCAGTTGAGGTGCAGAGATAATGAGGTGCAGAGATAACTCCGATACCAGTTGATGTTCCGGATCAGATACGAACTGTGTGCTGAATAGAGAGGGTGTATTCAGCAGCGAGATTGACTTCGATTCAGAAATAGCCATTCGAAACAACGGTCAGATAGTTCGTTCACACGAATCGAGCGGGACTCTCTCATTCGTCGTCGGACGTCGCGCCTAAAGTCACACCCAAGGCCGCCCCTAATGCCAGTCCAAGCGCGCTCCCTAATGCCAGTCCAAGCGCGATATCATCCAGGACGACGCCGAGCGCGGATCCGAGGCCGGTGCCGAGTGCCGTCCCCATCACGGTCCATATCGCCAGCGAACCCGGCCCAAATCCGGCACCATCTTCATCTGCCATACCGCGTGGATAGCCTCTAAGCATTATATTCGTTTCCTCTGTATCTGCCGATTCGAACGACTTACACCACGTCGAGTTCCCGTGACCGATACGCGCTCTGTAGTCAGCACGTCTCCGGAACTACCCCAGTGCCGGTCAGATGTTGTGCGCTGAACTCAGCGGGCGTGTTCAGCACCCAAATCTACGTCATTTTGCTGTAGATATCTGAACGGTTGTGGTTTGGGTATTGATCTCAGTTCTCCAGAATAGTTTTGTATCCCAAGATGGCTAACGCGAGACATACTAGTCCTGCAAGCCATGTCGTCGGACTCATCGGGTCCGTCCCGAGGACTAGTATCGCAAACCCCACACCGATGATTCCGAGAAAGAGAGAGATGTGACCGTATAATCTCACTATGATGTTACTCATGCTGATCAGTTCTTGAAGATAATTTGAGCTAAACACCTATAAACACAAGAGGTTGTCTCACCGACAGTTGTGTGGAGCCGCGACTTCCTGAGTATGTATCCGCTCTAGAGAAGCGACGTTCGATAGTTCCGTGGAATCAGAACTAATAGCGCCTCGATCAGAACATGCCTCGTTGGCGGGTGACCGAGATGCACGCTGTATGCAACACGGGCGAACGAACTACCCAGTCGCTGTCAGAAGCTGTGTGCTGACTACGGAGGGTGAGTGTATCAGTCAGAACTCTCCAGGCGGAACCACGCTAGCGCAGTCACGACCAGTAAGCCGATGAGTGGGACGAACAACGATCGCATCGCCGTGACGACGCCAGCCTCGCCAATAATGAAACCCATCACTGCCGGGACGCCGGCGATGCCGCACGAGGAGATGACGAGCGCAAATGCGTTGACTGGGGCGCTGTGTTCCGGTGTGCTCTCCGTCGAGTAGGCTAATAAGGTCGGGTAGAGCCCTGAAAGCCCGAGCCCGATACAGAATACACCGACTAGGAGAGCGTAGCCCGACGCAAACATAAACGTGTAGACCGCTGATAGCAAGCAGAGCGTCCCGAGAGCGGTTGCGAGGGGGGCGTAACCGAACCGTTCAGACAGTCTCCCCGCGGCGAAGCGACCGGGGATGTAGGCCGCCAGTAGGACACTCAGCGAGACGGTCACCAGCGAGACAGGGAGTCGTCCTTCGGCGTACGTTGTTAACCACGTGAAGAGACCACCCTCGACGCCCGTCGAGAATAGAATCCCGGCTGCCATAACCAACACGGAGCGATTACGGGCGATTCGTCGGACGCCCGCCAGTGTCAGTGGGTCATCGCCCCCCTCGACAGAAGGATTCGGAAGGTACCAGACCAACGCAATTAATGGCAGGAAGGATGCAGCGAGTGCGTAGTACGCGAACCGCCAGTTACCTGCCCACAGTGCGGCGGTTACGACGAGTGGACCGAGCGTTGCACCGACGGCCCACATCATGTCGTAGTAGCCGAACAGTCGGCCGCGTCGGCGTGGGTAGAGATGGCTCAATAATGGCCTGTCACTCCCGCGTGCGACCCCGGCGAACGAGCCACGGAGGACGAGTGCGATTAAAAACGTCCCGAACGTCGGCATGAATCCCATCAGGAAGACACAGAGACCAGTTCCGATGATGCCGAACAAGAGGAGTTTACGCATATCGAGTCGGCCAGCGAGGGCGCCGATAGCGGCGGCGAAGACGAGAAGGCCGACAGTGCCCGCAGGGGCAATCAGCCCTAACTGCCACTGTGGCGTACCAAAGGTCTCACGTAGAACGGGGATGATCGCCCCCTGCATCTGCAGCGTGGCCCCTTCGAGCGCGATGAAGGCGAAGATAGCCAGTGTCCACCAGTGACGGCTATCGAACTCCCTGTTAGTTTCGTTTTCAGATACTGTTTCCATATGCTAACCTCTGCCTACCTTCGGAAAAGTACTTTGTAGATAGTAGAATAATTTTCGCCCATGCCTGAACACGAACTCCGCGACCACCTCGTGGCCTTCGGTCTCTCCGAGAAGGAGGCCGAAGCCTATCTCGTCGTACTTCAGTCCGGGCAGGCGACCACGAGCGAGGTGTCACAGGCAGCCGACATCTCGCAGGGATACGTCTACGAGATTGCCAACGAGTTGGTTAATCGCGGACTCGTCTCCATCGACGAGTCGACCACTCCCACACGGTTGCAAGCGCGTCCGCCCGAGGAGGCGCTTGGGACATTCAGCGAGCGGCTCGACCAGATGAGCGACGGACTGAACCGTCTCTACCGTCACGCCGACCCCGGCGAACCTGCGGTCGAGCTCGTCCACTCGCGGGCGACCGTTCGCAAGCGGATCGTCCGAACCATCGAACGTGCACGACACGAAGTGGTGTTGACCCTCCCGGCAAGTGAGTTCGCACACCTTCGGACGGCGCTGGCGGACGCGCGCGACCGCGGTGTGACAATCTACCTCCAACTGGTTGCACCCCTCGAGAATTCACCGACGGAGATCGACTGGAACTTGTACGGGACGATCGTCAAGACGTGGGACGCAACACCGCCAGTGACTGTCGTCGCCGACGAGCAAGCCGGGGTGATGGGTGCACACAGTATCCTCTCGGGACGCCACGGCTCTGCATATGCACTCGTCTTCTCGCAGAAGGACATCGCCGGCGCGTTCTTCGGCAACACCATCAGTAACTTCTGGCCGATGGGGGAGGTTCGACACATCGCAGAGCCTGACCCGCTGCCCGCGACCTACGAGCGCGTCAGAACCGCGGTGACTAACGCGGCGCTGCACCGTGCGAGGGGCCGGTCGCTCCGCGCCGACGTCACCATCCAGCGGATCGGATCCGAGGTGACGACGACGTACGAACAAGTCCCCGTCGTCGAGGTTCGTCAGAGCCTCGTCGGTGACCCGACGAACGAGTTCTCCATCGAAAACAGCCTCGTGTTCGACACCCCGGACGGACTCATCGCGGCGGGCGGCAACGATGGAAGTCTGCAGCCATTTTACGAAGGATACGCTGCAGTTTCGGTGACGCTCTCTGATGCGACAGTGGAATAGTCGTACCCTGTTGACGCAGCGAGTGGCCGCCGGTACAGTCACCAAAAGCTACTCAATTCTTGTCAGATGAGGTGTGAAACATACAGAGGTTGTATTCAGCAGTCGTTCATTGTGTGTTCCAAGAAATCGGTGATGAACGATTCATTCAGGAGGTACAGTTATGGTAATCAACACTATTGTGACACTATGGGGACGTTCGAGCAGATTGCTATTAGTGACCTGAAGTTTAGAGTCGTTCTTGCTGCCTCCTCGTTCACATGGATTGGAATCTCACTTCTGACTCTTTTCGTCTTCAAATCGAAAGTTGGATTTGTCGTTGGGGTGATTCCGGCAGTCATCGTCGCGTATCTCACTGCTAAGAGACTCTCCTTTGGTTTCACTTCATCTTCGAAATAAGAATCTGCATTTCCACCTACTGTTAAATGCACTTATTGAGGTTTCTCAGTTACGGTGACTCAACTCACTACACTGAATGAGCCTCGCTCATTCCCTGACCGATACGCGCACTGTATTCAGCACGGCCGTTGGAACTCACTCAATTTCTGTCAGAAAGAGTCTACTGAACTTAGAGGTTGTAGTCAGTGCGAAGGTCCGTTATCTCCTGTCAGTCTGCGGTGAATCTGCTGCTAATCACCAACCAGAGAATCGGAGTGAATACTGTCCTCGGAGTCGGAAGTGACGGGCGTCGCGTCCCCAGAGATCTTGCTGCTTTCCGGGGATGTCCCAATCGCTCACTCGCCGCCACCACCGTCAGCTGCGGCCTGTCGGTAGAGCGGCTCTTGCTCGTCTTCGTTCAACCCGTCGAGGACGGAAACCGAGTTCCACCAGGTACAGCGGCGGCAGTTGTACCAGACGCGTTTGAACGACCCGCCCTCCGTCGACTCGCCGGAAGGTGGTGGTGACGTGGTCGCCACAGTGGAGGCACCGCTTGGGTTCGCGGTGAGCGAGCGCCATCACGGGCGGCACTTCCCGTCATCCAGCGCCGGGCATCGCTGGTCGATTTCATCGATCGGAAGTCCGCAGAACTCGCAGATGAGCGTCTCGTCGAGATTGACGCTCACGCGGACCACCTCAGTCCCTCACGCGCATCGCCAGACGGCGTCGACTCGGTCTCCGAGCCGGCAAGAACTCTCTTTCGTGAGGGTGCCTCAGAGAATCGAGATATGGCAAAAAATAGAATAGAAACGATGAGCCACCGCTCTTGTGTCCCTTGATACGCCGGTAAAATCGAGATGGACTCGCCGGGATTTGAACCCGGGGCCTCTCCCATGCCAAGGGAGTGATCTACCCCTGATCTACGAGCCCTCGAACGCATTTTCATCTTCCGCGCTACCGCTAATAAGGCCTTCGACTTACGATACGGGAGACGAGAGAGTCACACGCACGATCTATCGGAGGCGACGACTGACCACGAGAATTCACAAGATGACCGAGACGGTAACGAAACGGTTTAGTTCGTAACCCAGCGAAGTAGGCATGGGAACAGCACGGCCGCAAATCTGACTCGTCCGCGTTTGCGGGCTTTGAGATTGCGGAAGTGCGCCGGAAGCGACCGGACACGCTATCCTGCGGTCTGTGCAGTTCCAATTCAGAACTATGGCACGAATGCACACTCGCCGCCGAGGCTCGTCCGCATCGGACAAGCCCGCGGCAACGGAACCGCCGGAATGGAGCGACGTCGACTCGGACGACGTCGAAGCACGCGTCGTCGAACTCGCTGAGCAAGGTCACGACCCGAGTCAGATCGGTCTGAAACTGCGCGACGAGGGTGTCAAGGGCACGCCAGTCCCGAACGTCAAACTCGCGACCGGCAAGAAAGTCACCGAGATTCTCGAAGAGAACGACGCCGCCCCCGACCTACCGGAAGATCTCAAGAACCTGATGGAGCGTGCCGTGCGTCTGCGCGAGCACATGGCCGACAACCAGCAGGACGCCCAGAACAAGCGCGCACTCCAGAACACGGAGTCGAAGATCCGTCGCCTCGTCAACTACTACCGAGGCGACGTCCTCGACGCGGACTTCACGTACAACTACGACGTCGCGAAAGAACTCCTCGAAGGATAACTCGTAGATGTCGACCGCGCGCTCCGCAGACACCGAGCACGCCCCTGCCGTCGCCGCGGCACTCAGCGAGGCGCGATTCGTTCGAATCGTCTCGCGTGCCGACGGTGACTCGGTAGCCGCGAGTGGCGTCCTCGCGCGGACGCTTCGGTCGCTCGGCGTGCCGTTTCAGGTCCGCGTCTCGCCCGACCCGCAGATCGGTCCGGGCGACGACGAGTTGACCGTCGGTATCGGAGCAACCACGGGTGATATCTCGCTCGTGGACGCGACCCGTCCGGCGAGCGCCCTCGCGTTCGAGGTCGCTACCGAGTTCGACGCCGATCCGGACCCGGTGCTCGCACTCGCGGGTATCGTCGCGGCCGAGTCGAACCCCGACCCCGACGAGAACGCCGACGTACTGTCGGCCGCAGAGACTCGCGGGCAGGTCGACCGACGGCCCGGCGTTGCGATCCCTGTCGCTAATCTCGGCGACGGACTCGCCCACTCGACGCTGTTTCGTGCGCCGTTTTCCGGCGACGTGACGGCGGCAGAGGCGACACTCGCGGAACTCGACCTGCCGGCCGAGTTGGACGTCGACGCACATCGGCGACTCGCGTCGCTCGTCGCGATCGACGTCGTCAGCGTCGACGACGTCACCGAACGGGGGGTCGAGCGCCTCGAACGGGCGCTTCGCCCGTACGCGACACCCGAGGGACCGTTCGAGACCGTCGGCGGATTCGCGGACGTGCTCGACGCGGTCGCACGAGAGCAGTCCGGGACGGGTATCGCGCTCGCACTCGGTCACGACGCAACCGCGGCCGCACTCGACGCGTGGCGGCGACACGCCGCCCGAGCCCACGCCGCACTCGACTCGGCGACGACGGGCCGGTACGACGGCGTCTTCGTCGCTCGGGTCGACGCGGACGGAGACCGCGACGCCAACGCAGACGCTATCGACGGCGACGCCACGGACAGCAGCAGCGACGGTGTCCCCGCCTTCGACGGCTACGACCCCTCGCTGGCGACGGCGGCGCGACTGCTCCGTGACTTTCGGTCACCGGAGCCGGTGGCGTTGGTCGTCGGCGAAGACGGCGCAGCCGCTGCGAGCGTCGAGCCGAGAGCGCTCGGATCGGTCGCCGTCGACGCGGCGGCCGCACTCGACGGCGACGTGGGCGGATACGGCACGGCGACGCGCGCGGAAGTACGATTCGACGACGCAACGGATACGAACACGTTCATCACGGCGTTCCGGGAGGCGCTCGCATGAGGCGGGCGCGACTCGAAACCCGCCACGACGAGGCGGCTCTCGTCGCGGGGGCGATCGTCCCGGACAACACGGACTCGATGGCGACGACGGTCGACGACGATCACGTCGTCACGACCATCGAGCGCGAGACGACCGGCGGCTTGCAGGCCACGGTCGACGATTACGTGGTGAACCTGACGGTCGCGGAGACCGTCATCGACGCAGTAAGATCACACACTAACTCATGAGCGAACGATCAGTTTCCAAGCAGAAACGAGGAAAGCGATGGTACACCGTGCTCGCGCCCGAGCAGTTCGACCGGGCCGAACTCGGTCAGACCGTCGCCGACGAGACGGAGAAAGTACTGGGTCGGACCATCGAGGCCACCCTCGGCGAACTCACGCAGGACGCCGGTTCGAACAACACGAAGCTCACCTTCAAGATCACCGACGTGGGCAGCGACTCGGCGTACACCGAGTTCGTCAAGCACGAGCTGACGCGGGACTACCTGCGTAGTCTCGTCCGCCGTGGAGCCTCGAAGGTCGAGGCCAGCATCACGGTACTGACGAAAGACGACTACCGCGTCCAGATCCAGCCGGTCGCGTTCACGACGAAGAAGGCCGACCGCAGTCAGGAGAAGGCCATCCGCCGGGTCATGATCGACCTCGTCGAAGACGCCGCCGACGAGCGGACCTTCGAGCAGCTGGTCGACAGCATCGTCGAGGGTCGACTCTCCTCCGCCATCTACGGCGAGGCGAAGTCGATCTACCCGCTGCGCCGCGTCGAGGTCCAGAAGCTGACCCTCGAAGCGCACCCGGACGAGGTCGCCGAGGAAGAAGAGGTGTCGGTCGACGTCGAAGAAGACGACGTCGCCGTCGAAGAGTCGGCCGAGTAAGCCGATTCGGAACGCGGTCGGTTCGGTCTCCGACCGACTCCACGACGCGACATCGCGATCCAATTCTCACGTTTTCACAACTCGATCCACGGAGCAGTACGCTTCGGTAGCCGTTCGAGTCGCGTCGCTGGACACGACGGATCACCCGCGACGGTGTCACGCTTCGCTCGGAGGAAACTACTCTCCGGACCAGTAGTCGACGTCGTCACCGATGCCGTAGTAGCCGTCGAGCGAACGCTCGTCCCGACCGCCGGGTGGGGAACCGACGAACACGCCCAGCTTCTCCGAATCCGGATACACCGTTACGTCCGGTTCGTTCATCGTCGACAGCACGAGATATCGAAGGGGCGCGTCGGAGTCGTTGATCACTTTATGGCCGCCAGACTCTTCGGCGGGGAAGGCCACGTAGTCGCCTTCTTCGATGGAATACGTGTCGTCGTCGAGTCGTAGCGTTCCGGTTCCGGCGAGTACGTACATCGCCTCTTCGTTCGCCGTGTGGTAGTGGTACGGCCACGATTCGTGGCCCGGAGACAGCCGATACAGACTACATCCGAGCTGTTTCCCGTCACTTGCGTCACCGAGTTGCTTTCGTCGGAAGCAGGTCTTCTCGTGGTCCAGTTCCGTCCACTCCGCGTCTTCTTCGTTCACGATACCCATGCGTTTGAACTGTCTGTCGATGGACATAGTTCCTCGTGGCCTCGAGGCGTCTCGATCGATAGTCGAGGAACTCGACGAAGCCCGCGACGGCGAAACGCGTCGAACCGCCTGCCGACTCGGTGGGGATATAAACACGTAAACCCCCCGTCGATCATCCCAAACGTATGCAACCACGGTTCGTCGGTCGGTTGGGTCTCGCCGACGCCGTGACGGTGTGCAACGCCGCCCTCGGATTTCTCGCGGCCGTCGCGGCGACTGTCGATGTCAGCCTCGCTGCTAGACTCATCCTCCTCGGAGCAGTCGCCGACGGACTGGACGGCTTGGTCGCCCGGAAGCGAGGGAGTACGCCCGCCGGTAAGCACCTCGATTCGCTCGCGGACGTCGCTACGTTCGGTGTCGCACCATCACTCCTCATCGCCGTCGTCGCCCTCAACCAGTGGTCGTACGACGCGCATCCACTCGGGGTCGTCGTCGGCCTCGTTCTCCCGGCGCTGTTCGTCGCGATGGCGGTGACGCGCCTCGGACTCTACAACGCCTACGACGTCGAATCGAACGCAACAGAGGGAGTACAGACGACGCTCGCGGCGACGATTCTCGCCGCGGGTGTGCTCTCGGGGTTCGTCGGTCCGGTCAGGCCAGTTTTGCTCGTCTTTCTCTCGGGCGTCCTCGCTCTGTTGATGGTCTCTACCGTCGAGTACCCGGACCTCCACTGGCAAGATGCGAGCGTAATGGGTATCGTGCAAGCGGCTGCGATCCTACTGACCGGGTATTACGGGCACGTGTTCGCCTTCGGACTGCTCTTTCTCGCGCTCAGCTACCTCGTGTTCGGTCCGCGGTTCTACTGGCGCGACGGACTGTAATCTTCTCATCCGGCGAAGGAGCAAAGTGGAAACCGCGCGAATATCGACCGTGCAAGAGTTCGAGCGAAAGCAGTTGTTGGAGCGCGTCAACCGGGAGGGCGCGACCATCGGGACGAGAATCCCGGACCGGATCGAGGTCCAGGGCGAGGAGGTCGAACTCCGGGACTTCGTCTTCGAGATCAAGCGCCGAGAGACGGTCCCCGCGGGCGAGGGGGATCGAGTCGAACAGGCGAAACGTAACTTACGACGCGAACGACTCGAACGGCTCGAACGGCTCCGGGAGGAAGAGGAGTTGGGCTTCGAGGAGGGAAGTGAGTTGGCAGACAGCGTCGTCGGGTTAGACCGGGCGCTCGACGCTCTCAACCAGCTCAAACCCGAGGACCTAGAGCAGCAGGCCAAGATACAGGAAGCGGCCGACCAGAAGCGCTGGTCGAAGTTCCTGCAGCAGGCGCTCGGTCGCGGGAGTGGTGGGGGGATTCGTCGATGAGCCGTAACGCCGAGGTCGCCTCGCTGTTCTACGAGTTCGCCGACCTCCTCGAAGCGCAGGACGTGGAGTACAAACCCCGGAGCTACCGGCGGGCCGCCGAGAACATCGAGAACCACCCGCGAGCCATCGAAGACCTCGCCGCCGACGGACAGGACGCAGTCGAGGAGATCGACGGCGTCGGCGACGCGATTTCGAGCAAGGTCGTCGAGTACTTCGAGACGGGCGAAATTGGGGAGTTAGAGGAGTTACGCGACGAACTCCCCGTCGACATGGCCGCGCTGACGAGCGTCGAGGGCGTCGGTCCGAAGACCGTCGGCGACCTCTACGAAGTCCTCGGGATCACGACGCTCGACGAACTCGAAACCGCCGCCGAGAACGGCGAGATTCGGGAGATCAAGGGGTACGGACCCAAAACCGAACAGAATATCCTCGACAACATTCCTTTCGCCCGGCAGGCCCAGGAGCGAGAACTCATCGGCGATGCGCGACCGCTCGCCGACGACGTACTCGACTACGTCGGCGGCGTCGACGCCGTCGAACGGGCGGAAGTCGCCGGTTCGATCCGGCGCTGGCGCGACACCATCGGCGACGTGGACGTGCTCGTCGCGAGTAGCGAAAACGAGGCAGTCGTCGCCGCGTTCACCGACTGGCCCGAGGCCGACACGACGATCGAGGCTGGCGAGTACAAGGCGAGCGTGCGCTCGAACGGCATCCGGATCGACCTCCGGGTCGTCGTCCCCGACGAGTTCGGGAGCGCGCTCCAGTACTTCACCGGAAGCCGCGACCACAACGTCCACCTCCGCAACGTCGCCATCGAACGCGACCTGAAGATCAACGAGTACGGCATCTTCGACGTGTCCGAAGTCGACGACGCCGACGCCGATCAGCGAGCGGGCGACCGCATCGGCGGGCGCACGGAAGACGAGATTTACGCCGCACTCGACATGGAGGCGATGGCACCGGAACTCCGCGAGGACACCGGCGAGATCGAAGCCGCGCTGGACGGGTCGCTTCCGGACCTCCTAGAGATTGAGGGCGTCCGCGGCGACCTGCACACGCACACCGAGTGGTCCGACGGTAACAACACGATCGCAGAGATGGTCGCCGCCGCCGAAGAACGCGGCTACGCCTACCACTGCGTGACCGATCACGCCGAAGGTTCGGGGATGGTCGGCGGCGTCGGACTCTCCGAAGCGGAACTCGAAGAGCAGGCGAGCGAAGTCGCCGACGTCGCCGACGTCGCCGACATCCCGGTGCTCCACGGTGTCGAGGCGAACATCGACGCCGACGGCGGCATCTCGCTCGACGACGACTTCCTCGCCGACCTCGACATCGTGATCGCCTCGCCCCACGCTGCACTCGATCAGGACCGAGAGACGGCTACCGATCGCCTCGTCCGCGCGATCGAACACCCCGCAGTCGACGTACTGGGTCATCCGACCGGCCGACTCATCAACCGTCGACCGGGGCTCGAACTCGACTTCGACCGGATCGTCGAGGCGGCGGTCGAACACGGGACGGCGCTCGAAGTCAACTCGAACCCGCATCGGCTCGACATCCGTGGCGAAGTCGTTCGCGTGGCCGTCGAAGCCGGCGCGACGATCGCGATCGACACGGACGCTCACAGTCCCGGCGAACTCGACTTGCTCCGGTACGGCGTCCACACCGCTCGTCGAGGGTGGGCGGAGGCCGGAGACGTGTTGAACGCCCGCGACGTCGACGGACTGCGCGACTTCCTCCACTGACCGTGTGCGTATCCGGCGAGGGATCGAGTGGTTCTGACGACTCACGCGATTTCAGCGATCGACCCGAGTCGACCGACGAGAGCGACTTCCCTCGTTTCCTCCTCGACGTGATGCTCGGCAAACTGGCGACCTACCTCCGGATGTGTGGCTACGATACCGTTTACGCGCTCGACCGCGGTGTCGAGGCCGACGACAGACTGCTCGGCATCGCTCGGGAGGAGGGTCGCGTGTTGCTTACGCGTGACGTCGACCTCGCCAGACGGGCCGACGACGGGGTCCTCCTCGAATCACGTGAGATCGTCGACCAACTCCGCGAAGTCGAGCACGCCGAAATCGAACTGACGCTAGCCGATCCACCGAGACGGTGTAGCCGTTGCAACGGCTCTTTGGGGCGCGTCGAGAGCGGGGAGTCGCGGCCGGAGTACGTCGCCGACGGCGTGGCCGCGTGGCGCTGTCGCGACTGTGGACAGTTCTTTTGGAAGGGGAGTCACTGGGACGACGTGGCCAATCGCCTCGCGAACCTCTAAATCGGTTACTCAGCGCGTGGACGGGCCGCGCGGCGTCCACTGGTCGCAGGCGTCCATCGAATCCATCGCCTCGTCGTGAAGCCCGCAGTACGGTTGCATCCCGTTCTCGGTCCTGACGTAACGGAAGTGAGCGCAGTTACCGCAGTAGGTGTCGCCTTTCGGACGCGGCGGTGCCTCGTCGTCGGTCATGATCTCGGCGTCCGAAGTCGTCTGTTCCGATGTCGACGGCCGATCCATCGGCGACGAGATGTCGGTCTCGGGCGCACCGCCGTCGCTGACAGTTTGGTCGACGCCCGCCTGTCCCGCGGCGGTCTGCGTTTCGACGTCGCCGTCGGGCGTCGCACCGAGTAGTCCGACACCGCCGAGACCGCTTACGGCCGACCGTTCGACTTCGATGATCTGGGTCTCCCCTTCCCGAGTGACTTCCATCCGAACCGTCCCGCCGGGGTCGTTTCGCGTCTTGAAGTTCGCTGCGCCGACGAAGAAACACCAGAAAGTCGTCGCCATCCCCGCGAAGTAGACGAACGCGGTCGGAAGCGTCAGGTCCATCCGGCCGTTGTGGCAGGTCGACCCGGACCATTGACAGGGATATGCGTGATAGAAGAGAGCGACACCGAGGAAGGCAACACATGCACCGACGATGGCAGCGATTCGGGTTTTCCGACCAGCCGGAAGGATCGACGAGAGGCCCAAGAACGCTACTGGGACACCGACCCCGACGAGAACACCGCCGTTGTGCCGCGCGTCGGCGAGATTTGCGAACACGTGTGCGAACGGAGGCGACATCGTTGCTGCGAGGATTCCGGCGACGGCCAACACTGCACCGAGCAGAAAGAGGCCGACACCGAGATACAGCCGTCGGAGGCCCGTTTCCGTGCCAACCTCGCCGTCGTACACCTCCGAGAGACTGGTCATGGGCGCGCATACGTAATCTTCGTACAAAACGATACGTCAGACAGGTGCAAGACAATCACTGCCGACGCACCGGACCACCCACGTACTCCGACGGAATTAATGCCGCCGGTAGGGAAGCGACCCACATGGCTGACGACGACGAAGCAGAGGAGGAGCCAGCAGTCGAACTCGGCGAGGGCGAAACGGTCGAAGGAGCGCCGCTGGCCCGAATCGCGTCCCGGTTGACGTGGCCGCAAGAAGCGAGTTCGATCCGACGGAAAGAGGGAGACGCCGTCATTCGGACGCCTGACGGCCCGACGGTCCTCACCGAACTCCTCGACGAAGTCGAAGGGGAGTACTTCGACACCAGACAGCGGTTCGTGACCGCAGTCCAGTCGGTGATCGGTTCACGCCCGGTCCGAACCGAAGACTAAGCACCTCGCCTGATTCAAGACGGCTCTGTCGATATTCTTCGATCCAGCGACGCGATCATCCGCCCACAGCGCGACCGATCGATTCGGCGTAGTCGACAGAAGAAACACGGATATCTCAGTTCTCTGAAGTGCCAGTATGCCAGTTATAGCCGGCCTCCCTCGAACACCGAGCGACCTCTGCCCCTCGCTGTTCGTGTCGGCAGGAAACACCGGGTCTCGGATCATCACAGCCGTCGATAGGAGTCGTCGTCACCGCGTTCGGTGTCGTCGTCGGAGTTGTTCGGAGGGTCTCTCAACGTGTGCTCGGTCGCCTCTTACCGCACGATCACCGATCGCGATAGAGAAAGTCGTTCAGGTTCGCCTGTAAGCCCGAAACCATACTCGACTTGCGTCTGAGATCGGCCATCGAGAGCGGAAGTTGTTCGGCGACACCACGAACCGCCGCCGGGAACGTCTCGGCTTCGCCGTGATCGCCGTCGAACGCGTGACGGACTGCCTCGCGGACCTGCCAGACGCCGACCGGACCCCAGTAGTCGTCGGAGACGTGCCGGAGGACGAGCACTTTCGCCTGCCGACCGACCTCAGAGAGATGTTCGAGGACCGCGAGGCGCGAGGCGTAGTACGCGCCAGCCGTCTCGTCGACGTACTGTGTACGCCCCTCGAATCCCTCGCGGTCGCTAGAGACCCACATCCCGGATTCCGGGTCCGGGTTCCAGATACTCCCGGGCGCTTTCATCTCGACGAGTTCGAACTCCCAGTTACCGGGTGCGAGGACGACCCAGAACGCGTTACCGAGGTACTCGTTTCGCCAGACTTGCACGGTGTCGACGCTCGGCGCGTCGCGGATCGTTCCGTGGAGATACTGGCCGACGGTGTCGTCGACGGCGGTAATCGACCACCGTGTCGGCACGAGTCGTCGACTCTCGGCTTGCCCCAGCGCTCCCGCGGAGAGGATCGTGTTGATGTCGTAGACGTCGAAGCCGCGGCGATAGAGGTAGTTCATCGCGCCCTGTGCCTGCCAGTCGTCGTCTTCGAGCGTCTTCTTGATCGGCCGCGGGACGTGTGGGTTCTCACCGAGTGCGGCCGACTCAGCGTGCGCACGCGGACCCGTCGGTGTCGCGACGTCCTCCGGCGTCACATCGAAGTCGAGATCGAGTGCTCCGTCGAGGCCGATCTCGACGCTGACCGGTCTGTCGGCGATGGCTACTTCGCGTTGAACGCCGACGAAGCCATCCCACGCGTCGTGGACGTTCGTCGATCGGCCGAGGTCGACACTCGCAGATCGGTTGGAGTTGAGCAGGCTCGTCCGACGATCGAATACGTCGTTGATGCTCACGCCCTCGTCGTACCACGCGGCGCTCGTTTCGAACCGTGCGGCGTCGTCTTCGAATCCGACCGGAGAGAGAATTCCTGTCGAAACGTTGGGATAGTTCGCGCGTCCGACGAAGATCGACGGCGACACGCTCCCGACGATCGAGTCACCCTGTACTCGCTCGTCGAAGCGATGCTGGAACGACTCCAGCTGATCGAGGATCGCGTAGGACTTCTCCTGCGCGAGTCGCCGTCGCTCGGCACGCTCGTTGCGCTCAAGCTCGATGTAGTCGTCGAGACGCATCCGATTCTACTAGCAGTCGAGTCGCTATGAATCTTCGGAGAGCAACGGCTCAGAAAGCGTGCAGGCGGCGGGACTGACCCCCCTCAGTCGATCGTCGTCGGAGTCCGACACGGCGTGCCGCGCTCTCGCGAACCGCGTCGGGTTAGTTGTTAGCTCACGCTCGGGAGTGGCTTCCTTCTCCGCTAAAAAGTCGTGGCGAGGGGGTCGACTCCTCTCTCGACGGTGGCCGGATCGGACGAAGTCGCGTGGGGCTCCGAGCGCCGATCAGTTCGGAATGCCCATCGCTTCGATCTGCTCTTGGTAGCGATTGCGGATGGTGACTTCCGTCACTTGGGCGACGTCGGCAACTTCGCGTTGGGTCTTCTTCTCGTTGCAGAGCAGCGAGGCAGCGTAGATTGCGGCGGCCGCGTACCCCGTCGGTGACTTCCCGGAGAGCAACCCCTGCTCTGCGGTCGTTTCGATGATCTCGTTGGCTTTGCTCTGTACCTCTTCGCTCAGTTCGAGTTCGGACGAGAAACGGGGAACGTACTTCTTCGGGTCGACTGGCCTCATCCCGAGGGAGAGTTCCTGCGAGATGTAGCGGTAGGTACGGCCGATCTCCTTCCGTTCGACGCGCGACACGTCCGAGATCTCCTCTAAGCTCCGTGGAATACCCTCCTTTCGACACGCAGCGTACAGTGTGCTGGTGGCGACGCCTTCGATCGAGCGCCCGCGGATGAGGTCCTCGCTGAGTGCGCGGCGATAGATGACGGAAGCGACCTCCCGAACCGACCGTGGGACGCCGAGCGCGGACGCCATGCGGTCGACTTCCGAGAGCGCGAACTGGAGGTTGCGTTCGCCTGCATCCTTCGTTCGGATGCGCTCCTGCCACTTGCGCAGTCGGTGCATCTGACTCCGTTTCTCCGAGGAGAGCGAGCGGCCGTAGGCGTCCTTGTTCTTCCAGTCGATCGTGGTGGTGAGCCCCTTGTCGTGCATCGTCTGCGTCGTCGGTGCGCCGACGCGAGATTTGCTCTGGCGTTCCGAGTGGTTGAACGCGCGCCACTCAGGTCCCCGATCGATGTTCTCTTCTTCGACGATGAGGCCCGTCTCTTCGTGTATCAGTTCTCCGTCCGCAGTCCGAACTAGGTCGTCCGGGTCGACGTCGTCCAAGTCGATTTCGTCCGCCGCGGTTTTCTCCTTCGCCGCAGTTTCCTCGTCTTGGCTCGTGCGTCGCCGGTCTCGTGTTCGACCTCGATGACGCGTGGGGCCTGTCATGGTCTTTTTATACTCGAAGTGTGCAGATATATAAATCCTTGGAGAGGGTAGTTACCAATCGAGATATATTTGAACAGGGAGGAGACGACGGGAGCGAAATCGTCTTGGAACGACGTGGAGGGAGGTACGACGTAGAGGAAAGTACCTCACCGTGAAGCGAACCCCCCTTTAGGATGGGTCGAGTGAGTTCGACCATGCCGACCATCGAATGCGATCCTGCTCGCGCCCGCGAACAGTTGGAGGCGGCGGGTGTCGACGTCGACCCGGGAAACACGAGTCACGAACGCTGGCGAGCTCGGCGAGGCGACGCCGTCGCCGTCGCCTACGACAACAAAGTCGTGGTTCAGGGAGTGAGCCCCGGCGAGCTTACACGCCTCATTCGCGGCGACGCGGGGGGCCGCGCGCACGTCTACTTCGACGGCGCGAGCCGAGGGAATCCGGGACCGGCGGCGATCGGGTGGGCGATTGTCACGAGCGACGGCATCGTCGAAGAGGGGTCGACGCGTATCGGTGAGACGACGAACAACCGCGCTGAATACGAGGCACTCTGTAAGGCGCTCGAAGTCGCGAAGGAGTGCGGATACGACGAGATCGACGTTCGTGGTGACTCTCAGCTCATCGTCAAGCAAGTTCGTGGCGAGTGGCGAACGAAGAACCCGGAACTCCGGGAGCGGCGTGTGCGCGCGCGGGAACTGCTCGACGGGTTCGATCGGTGGTCGCTAGAACACGTCCCTCGGGAGATAAACGAACGCGCCGACAGTTTAGCGAACGAGGCACTAGACGCATGAGCGAACTGCCAGCCGATCTGGTGGCCGAAGTCGAGCGACTGACCAGACTCGCACGGCACGCCGTCGACGACGGGGAACGTGACGCCTACGAGCGGCGACGAGCCGAACTCCTCGACGAACGGGGATTTACCGCCCGCGTTCGGGACGAAGACGACGTGCTCGTGCTGTATCCGTCGGAGTGGATCGTCGACGGAACGGTCGAAATCGAGCGAATCGACGACACCGACCGCGCGGTCGAGATGCCGCTCTCGGGGACGGGAGACGAAGACGCTTGGGAGGGCGTCGAACGCGACAACGCAGACCTCGTTCGGGCGGTCGAAGCCGAGCACGGTTCGCTCCACGCCGCCAACGCACGATCGTTTGCGGATTTCTTGGGTAATCACTACGTCCAGCGGATCGACGACACGACCGCAGAGCAAGTCTCCGAGTTCCTCAGCGAGTACTATCCACGTAACGCGTGGCCTTCACGGGAACAAAAAGCCGTAATCGAGGAGTCGCTCGAACTCCTGTTCGCCGCCGCCGACACGGACGTGCCCGGATATGATCGTCCGTAGGTCGGCGTGGCGTCTGTCAGTCGTTTCGTCGTTTACAGATGCGTGTCGACGAGATCTCGGATCTCGTCTGCACGTTCGTCGTCAGTGACGAACTTCGAAAGCATCCAGTTGACTCGGTCGACGACTGCTTCGTAGCCCTTGTCGGTGAGTTCGTACTGGTTCGTCCGCTTGTCGAGTTCGCTCTTCTCGACGAGTCCCATCTCGACTAGGTCGTCGAGGTTGGGGTAGAGGCGCCCGTGATTGACCTCCGTCCCGTAGTACTCTTCGAGGTTCCGCTTGATCGCGAGCCCGTACATCGGCTCCTCTGCCAGGATGACGAGGATGTTCTGCTGAAACGCGGTTAGGTCCCGCGCGATACCAGTTTCGTCGTTGATTGTTTGTGCCTCTGACATAGCTGTTGATATGTCACCGTTCTATTTAACGCTTCTCAACCGACTGCCCGTTTTCGACTGAATTGCCCGGATTTCAGGGCAAGGCGACGATTCCAATAACAGAACACATCAAAGCACGGTTGCCTTTTTATGTCCTGTAGGTGACATTTTTTGTTGGTCGCCGTCCTGCCATGATCTGCCGTACAGTCGGATGCGAGGTTCGCAGTTGCCTATATGTTTTCGGAGAGAAAGAAGCTTTTGGGGTTGGCCGGTATTTCAATAGATGTCGAAACTACTTTTCCCTCGCTCCCCGCACGTAAACCTGCAATGACGAATCTCTGGGAAGAACTCGAAACCGGCCCGAACCCGCCGGAAGTCATCTACGCCGTCGTTGAATGTCTGAAAGGTGAGCGAAACAAGTACGAGTACGACAAGGATATTCCCGGTGTCGTCCTCGACCGCGTTCTCCACAGCAACGTCCACTACCCGTCGGACTACGGTTTCATCCCGCAGTCGTATTACGACGATGAAGACCCCTTCGACGTGCTCGTCCTCGTCGAAGACCAGACGTTCCCCGAGTGCGTCATCGAAGCACGCCCCGTCGCCCTGATGCGGATGGACGACGACGGCGAGAAGGACGACAAAGTCATCGCCGTTCCCACGGAGGACCCGCGCTTCGACCACATCGAAGACGTCGACGACCTCCCCCAGCAGCGAAAAGACGAGATCAGCGAGTTCTTCGAGACCTACAAGAACCTCGAAGAGGGCAAGCAGACCGAGACCCTGGGCTGGGAGGACAAACGGGCCGCCTACGACGCCATCGAGCACGCCCAAGACCTCTACGAAGAGCACTTCGGATAACCGAACGCACAGTTCGTTCTTTTGTTGGAACCGCCTGCCACACTGCTCGCGTTGGCAGCGAGTAGTGTGCGAGACACGTATTTCCCGACCGGGTCCCAGTGTGCGGTATGGAACCGAGCGACAGTCGGCGGCGATTTCTCGGGGCCGTGGCCGCCGTCACCACGACTGGACTGGCCGGTTGCTCCGTTCGGACCATGCCGCCCACGGATACGAACTCACGGTCCCCGACCTCGCTCGGTCTGAAGACGCTCGTCGACGGGTTGCAGGTCCCGGTCGCCGTCGCCTTCGCACCCGATGCCGACCGCCGCTACGTCGCCGACCAGTCCGGGGTCATCTACACACACGAGTCCGGAGGACTGCGGGATGCGCCGTTTCTCGATCTACGAGACGCTGTCGAGTTTGGGGGAGAGGGGGGACTGCTCGGACTCACCCTCCACCCGAACTATCGCGACAACCGGAGAGTGTTCGTTCGCTACAGCGCGCCGCGTCGGTCCGGAACGCCGACGAACTACGATCACACCTTCGTCCTCTCGGAGTTCCGGGCGACGGCCGACGGACGGCGTGCGGACCCCGAATCCGAACGCGTCGTACTAGAGATGCCCGAACCCGAGTCGAATCACAACTCCGGTGCCATCGGTTTCGGACCGGACGAGTACCTCTACGTGGGCGTCGGCGACGGTGGCGGCGGTGGCGATCAGGGCGTCGGTCACGTCACGGATTGGTACGGCGCGGTCCACGGCGGCAACGGGCAGGACGTGTCCGCGAACCTGCTCGGGAGCATTCTCCGGATCGACGTCGACCGACGGGCCGACGGGAAAGCGTACGCCGTTCCCGACGACAACCCGCTGGTCGGGAAACCCGGGCGCGACGAGCAGTACGCGTGGGGCTTTCGAAACCCGTGGCGGTTCTCCTTCGACGGCGAAGACCTCTACGTCGGCGACGTCGGTCAGAACGAGTACGAGGAGGTCGATCTCGTGACGAAGGGTGGAAACTACGGTTGGAACGTCAAGGAGGGCACCCACTGTTACGAGACGAATCGGTGTCCGGATGAGACGCCGAAGAACGTCCGCGGTGGTGAGGCGCTCGTCGATCCCATCGTCGAGTACTCCCACTCAGGCGGAGCGATCAGCGGCGTGTCCGTCATCGGCGGCTACGTCTATCGAGGGTCGGCGATTCCGGGCTTGAACGGCGTGTACGTGTTCGGCGATCTGTCGGCTGACGGGCGGGTGTTCGCGGCGACGCACCCGGGCGATAGCAGTCCGAGCGACGGCGGTGGCCAGTGGCCGACGCGGGCGATCGATGTGGCCGACAGCGACGCAGACGAACTCACGCGACTCTTCTCGTTCGGTCGCGACCGCGACGGTGAGATGTACGTTCTCAGTGCGGACGCGGAGGGCGACGGCGGCGTCCACCGACTCGTGTCCGTGAGCTGATCAGTGACTCGTACCGGCGAAGTGACTATCAGTCGTCACTTCGTGTCATACATTTGTCTGGGGACTGATGTCGCAAATCGCGCTCATTCCTCCCAAACATGAACGCTCAAGCTCAGATGAGTTATGCGTATGGGTAATTTTTTCAGTTCCAATCGCCTAGCTTCAGTCGAGATGTCGACGAAACAACCGCGACTCGGTGTCGCTCACGTGACGGTCGTGCCGACGAACTTCGAGATGCCGGATTCGGTTCCCGACGGGAAATCCGCCCCGCGCCGACAGCGTGACTCGGAGGAATAGCGAGAATCGGAGCGTCGTCACCTCGTTCGGAGGCAAATCCCTTTTACCGACCGGCTATTAGTTCGACGTAATGGCCCAATGCGAAGAGTGCGGGAAGTACGAGAACCTCCCGTATCGGTGCCGTCGGTGTGGTGGGACCTTCTGTGGCGAGCACCGCTTGCCGGAAAATCACGACTGTCCCGGGCTTCAGGAGTGGAACGACCCCGGCGGCGTCTTCGACAGCGGGTTCGACGACGGCGTCGAGAACCGCGACGGCCGTGCGAAGGGGTTCTTCGACGGCCTCACGGCGACTGGCGGATTCTTCGGCTACTTCCGCGGGAACATGAGCTACGTGTTCCTCGGTCTGATGTGGGTGACGTTCATCCTCGAATACGTCGTCGGGGTCGCGCTGACCGGAGTAATCCCCCACAGCGTGATCGCCTACAGTCAGATCCCGACGTGGACAGACATCTTCCTGCTGTCCCCGAACCCCTCGATCGCGTGGGTGTGGACGTGGTTCACGTCGATCTTCGCACACGCTAGCTGGTCTCATATCATCTTCAACAGCATTCCGCTGTTCTTCTTCGGACCGCTCGTCGAACGGTACATCGGATCGCGGAAGTTCACCGCGCTGTTCCTGATCAGTGGCGGCGTCGCGGCGTTTTCGCAGATTGCCCTCTCCACGGTGACGGGCCATCCCGCGGGAGTGCTCGGCGCGAGCGGAGCGATCATGGCCGTTCTCGGCGTTCTAACAGTCCTCAAACCGGATCTCGAGATCTACGTGTTCTTCCTCATTCGCATCCCGCTCTGGTTGTTCACCATCGGTTTCGCGGCGGTCTCGATATTCTTCATAGCGAGCCCGTTGGGGGGCGACATCGCCAACTTCGCCCACTTGACCGGACTCGTCATCGGCCTCGCGTACGGGCAACAGATCAAGGGTAACCAGCGTATCCCCGACCAGGTTCAGTTCGGCGGGGCCCGTCGCGGCGGCGGACGGGGACCGTTCTAACCCGTGCGACCCGCACGACCCGAGTTCGTCCCCGACCCGTCGCTCTCGCGCGCCGAGATGGAAACCCTCCAGCGCGACGTCGCCGACGCGGCGCGCTTCGTCGACGACTTCGACTTCGATCCTACGAGCGTCTCGCTCGCCACGTCGACGCTGCTCGACGCCGCCGCCGCCGAAGACGGGTCCGAGCGTGAAACCGAACGCCCGGTCGTCGTCGGGGTCGATCAGGCGTTCCTCGACGACCAGGCCGTCAGCGCCATCGTCGCCATGCGCGGCGGCGAGGTGATCGAACGGACGCACGCCGTCACGGAACTCTCCATCCCGTACATCCCCGGACTGCTCTCCTTCCGCGAGGGCGGTCCGATCCTCGACGCGTTCGAGAATCTCTCGGTCGAACCCGACCTCGCGCTGTTCGACGGGAGCGGTCGCATCCACTTCCGCGAGGCCGGACTGGCGACGCACATGGGCGTGATGCTCGACCTGCCCAGCATCGGCGTCGCGAAGAGTCTCCTCTGTGGGACGCCCGTCGAATCGGTCGACGGACGATCGGCGGGCTGGCGGACGCCCATCGAATCGAACGACCGCGTCACGGCACCCGACGGAACCGTCATCGGCTACGCCTACCAGTCGCGTCAGTACGCCTCCAGTCGGAAGATCAACCCCCTCTACGTCAGCCCCGGTCACCGCGTCTCGGCGGAGACGGCGGTCGACCTCGTCGAACGGCTCGGCGGCGACTACAAACTCCCGGAACCGACGCGACTGGCGGACGCCTACGCCGACGAGGCGAAACGCGAATGCAAGCAGAATTAACACCCCTCCCTCCGATTTGGTCAGTGTGAATCCCGACACTGTACTCATTACCGGCTGTTCGTCCGGTATCGGTCGTGCGACGGCTCGCGCCTTTCTCGACGAAGACTGGAAGGTGTACGCGACGGCGCGCAACCCCGCCGACATCGAGCAACTCGGCGAGGAGGGAGCCGAACTCGCCACGCTCGACGTGACCGACGACGACGACGTCCAGCGCGTCGTCGACCGGATCATCGACGAGGACGGACAGATCACCTGCCTCGTCAACAACGCAGGGTACGGGCAGATGGGTCCGATCGAAGACGTCCCGATCGAACAGGTCCACCGCCAGTTCAACGTCAACGTCTACGGCCCGCACCGACTGACGCGGGCCGTCCTCCCGCACATGCGCGAAGAGAGCGAGGGAACGATCGTCAACGTCTCGAGCGTGCTCGGTCGCATCTCGATTCCGGGCAGCGGCGTCTACAGCGGGTCGAAGTTCGCCCTCGAAGCGATGACCGATGCACTCCGAGCCGAGGTCGCCGAGTACGGCATCGACGCGGTCGTGATCGAACCCGGTCCGGTCGACACGAAGTTCGCCCAGCGCGCCGCCGACGAAGTCAGCGGAGAGGAAGAGGTCAGCGGCGTCGAACGCTCCGGTGCCTACGAACGGTTCTACGCGCTCTTCTCGGACACGCGGGCGCTCGGCTCGGACGGTCCCGGTGCGGTCCCGCCGCAGCAAGTCGCCGACGCCATCGTCAACGTCGCCAGCGCGACGGAACCGCCGTCCCGCGTTCCGGTCGGCCCGGTCGCCTCGATCGGATCGCTCGCCCGGTTCGTCCCGGACCGATTCCGCGATCTGGCCTACGGACTCGCCGAGAAGTTGGTCTGAACGGTTGAGCGGTTCGTTCTAGCGGTGTTTGTAGATCACGCGGAGACTGTCTCGCAGGATTTCCGGGCGGTGTTCGGATATGCGATGACGAACCCATCAGCCGCCGTTAGGTGGGGTCGAGAGATACTGGGTCGACGGAAGCTTCGCTTCCGGCCGCCCGCGAGAGCTCTGCTCCCGCGGTCTGCTCGTCGATACTCACGAGATCTCCCTTCAGTCCAACCGGCGTCGGCTTGTCAGGTGGCTATTGCTCGCATAGACGCCAGTAGACGAACGCAAAACGCGGGTGTACGGGTTCGCAGAGAGACGGAGCTAAGCGCTACTTACTCCAGACAGGCGGCCACGACCCGCAGCGCCGCTTCGCCCTGCACTTCCTCGGCGAGCAACGGCACGCGCTTGACGTCACGGCCGCGGAACAGTTCCATGGCCTGCGCGAGCGCCTTCTGCTGGACCTGCCATCGACGCTGACAGAACTCGCAGGACTCCAGATTCGGCGAGACGATCCACTCGGGGTCGATGACGACGGACGACGCCGCGTCGTCGGAGTCGCTCGCATCCGTCTCCGTCGTCGCTGACCCGCTCGCGTCCGAATCGACCGTCTCCGACCCGTCCGCGCTCCCCTCGGTCTCTACCTCGGCGGTCACGACATCGGCCAGATTCTCCATCACGCGGTTGACGACGAGCGTCTGTACCGGAATCTCGAACTCGTTCAGGCGCTTCACGAGGCGTTCGGATTCGACGACGCTCATCTCTTCGGGGACCATCACGACGCGGAAGTCGGTCTTCGAGGGGTCTTGCAGGATCGAGCGCAGTCGGACGATACGCTCTTGCAGGTCGTCGAGGCCCTGCATCCCCTCTTCGATGTCGGCGTCGCTGCCGCCGAACATGCCCTTGACGCCCTCGACCATCCCCCCGAATCGCTCGCGCAGTTTCATCATGCGCCCGACCATCGAGTCGAGCATCTCCGGCAGTTGGAGCAGTCGGAGGGTGTGCCCGGTCGGGGCGGTGTCGACGACGACGCGCTCGAACCGCGGGTCGTCGAGGTACTCCAACAACTGGCGCATCGCGGCCGCTTCGTCAGCGCCGGGCATAGTGCCGCCGAGCAGGCCCGGCCCGTCGTCGTCGCCCATCATCTCGCCCATCTGACCGAGGCCGCCGAGCGGTTCTCCACCCTGTCCGAACATCCCCTCGTCCATCGCGGCTTCGGGGTCGATCTCGGCGGCATAGAGGGGCATGTCGTCGCGGATCTGTTTCGGCGTCGGCGGGATGTCGGTCTCTAACGTGTCCGAGAGCGAGTGCGCCGGGTCGGTCGAGACGACGAGCGTCGACACGCCACCCGCGGCCGACGCGAGGGCCGTCGCGGCGGACATGGTCGTCTTGCCGACGCCGCCTTTCCCGCCGTAGAGGACGTAGTTCGGGGCGTCGATGCCCGCCGGGAGATCGATCGAATCTGTCGCTTCAACGGGGATGTCCGCCGGTCCCGTCGACGCGTCGGAGTCGTCGTCTTCGACGCGATCGACGGCTTCGACGTCGATACTGCTCATGGTCGCACCTTGCGTCCGCCGGCTTGTGTATTCGTCGGTACGCGGTCAACGTATTCTGCGTCGCGACTGTCGTTCGATGACGACCGTCGTCGACGGTCTCCGTCGAAGCTCCGTGCTGCGGCCTCGAGCGAGCGAAAAGAAGACGCCTCGACGCGTTACCCGAAGTACTCGGCGAGTCGGTCCGCGGCCTCGTCGGTCCGTGGTGTGACGAGCGCGAACCGGAGCCAGTCGGCGTGTGAATCGCCGAACGCTTCGCCGGGCATTCCGGCGACGCCCGCCTCGTCGATGAGGCGCCTGACGTTCGCGAGCGTTCCGGGGTAGTCGTCGAATCGCGCCATGACGTAGAACGCGCCCTCGGGCGTAGTGTACTCGGCACCGGCGGCGTCGAGTGCGTCGGTGAACGTTTCGATACGTTCGCGGACGATATCGCGGGCTTCCTCGTAGTACGTGGGTCGAGTCTCGTGCAGGGCGTTGAGGACCGCCACCTGCGACGGCCGACTGCCGGCGACGTTGACGAGCATGTGTCGGGTCTTCGCGGCGTCGACGTGTGCCTCCGGGAAGATGGCGTAGCCGACTCGGAACCCCGTGATCGCCATCGACTTCGAAAAGCCGCTGGTGACGATGCAGTGATCGGAGTCGATCGTGAGCGCGCTCTCGAAACGCCCGGAGAAGTCGAAGTGGTCGTACACCTCGTCGGCGACGAGCAGTGCGTCGTTCGCTTCGGCAATCTCGGCGAGTTCGACCATCGTCTCGCGTTCGTACACCGCGCCGGTCGGGTTGTTGGGCGTGTTGACGACGATGCAGGCGGTGTCGTCGCTCGCGACGTCGCGAACCGTCGCCGGGTCGAGCGAGCCGTCGCGCTCGGTAGGCACGTATCGGATGTCGCCGCCGAGCATCGACGTTTTGCCCGGGTAGTACGGGTAGACGGGGTCCGTGAGGATCGCTTCGTTGCCAGCATCGCGTTCGAACGCTCGGGCCATCGCGAGGTAGTTCGCTTCGCCCGTCCCGTTCGTGATGACGACGCGTGAGACGTCGACGTTTCGGCGTTTCGCGATCTGCTCTCTGAGTTCCGCGAGGCCCTCACTGGGCGGATACTGGAACTGGTCGGACGTACTGTCGGCGTACTCGTGGAGTCCGTCGCGCAGCGCCGTCGGCGGTTCCCAGTCGGGGTTCCCGCTGACCATGTCGATGACGTCTCGGTCGGCCGCCTCGGCGTACTTCATCACCCGGAAGAACAGCGGCGTCTCGTACTCCGCGTTCATCGGTCTAATACCTCCGAGTACACGTTCATAGAATTAGTCACCGAGTCAACCCTCAAACGCCTTGCGAAGGACGGGCCACCCACGGGGATGGGTGGCCGAAGTGGACAGCGAGCGTGGGAGAACGCTCGACGATGATGACAGCGGAGCCTTTCACGGACTCCATATTCCTATTCTCGTCCACGGGTTAAAAACATTTTCTTAAAGGATGAAAATAATGTGGTAGCCGTTTGACAGTCACTCATTACGAATCCGTCCTCTCCACGCGGCAGAACGGCTTTCCTCGTCGGTGTGCTACCCCTACTATGAGTGAACACACGCGAGTCGGCCACGTCGAGCAGTTGTTCGTCGCCGAATACGACTCGGCTCCGATGGTCTCCGTGGACACCGTCGGAGCAGTGGAGGGCGGACTCGAAGGTGACCGCTATCTGGAGGGCACCGGCTACTACTCACCGTTCGACGTCTGTCAGGTGACGCTCATCGAAGCCGAAGCCATCGAAGAAATCCGCGAGGAGTTCGACATCGACCTCTCGGACGGTAGACACCGCCGAAACATCGTCACCTGCGGCGTCGACGTCCACGACCTGCTCGGAGCGACGTTCCGTGTCGGCGATGCCGTCCTTCGGGGAACGCGTCCGCGCCCGCCCTGCGCGCACGTCGAAGCGGTCGCGAACGAAGACGGCGTTGCGCGGGCGCTGACGCAGAAGCGCGGCGGCGTCTGTGCCGACGTGCTCGAATCGGGGACGATAGCCATCGACGACGAACTGGTCGTCCTCGAACCCGACGCGCGGACCATGGGCCGAAAGATCGCCGACCGACTCCGCGGGTACTGAGAAAAAAGCCGAAAACGGGACCGATCGGTCGAGCCTTACGCTTCGTCGAACAGCTCTTCGCCGTCGACCATGTGCTCCTCGACGGTGTCCATGTCGAGGGTCAGGCCGAGACCCGGCTTCTCGGGGATCTCGATCCGGCCGTTCTCGATGACGGTCTCTTCGACGAGGTCTTCCCACCAACCGAGCTGGTAGGAGTGGTATTCGACGGCGAGCGAGTTCGGGATCGCCGTGGCGACCTGCGCGCTGGCCATCGTCGCGATCGGCGAGGAGACGTTGTGCATCGCGACCGGGACGTAGTACATGTCCGCGAGGTTTGCGATCTTCTGCGTCTCGCGCATGCCACCGACCTTCGGGAGGTCGGGTGCGACGATGTCGATCGCCTGATTCTCGAGAAGTCGACGGTGGCCGTGGACGCGGTAGACGTTCTCACCGGCGGTGATCGGCGTCGTCGTCGACTGCGTGACCTCGCGCTGCACGTCGTGATTCTCCGGCGGGACGGGGTCTTCGAGCCACCAGATGTCGAAGTCTTCGAGGGCGCGAGCGAGGCGCTTCGCACTGCCGCCCGAGAACGACCAGTGGCAGTCGAACGCTGCGTCGGCGCGGTCGCCGATGCGCTCGGTCACCGTGCGGACGATGTCGACCTTGTGGTCGATCTCCGGGCCGCGGAGGTGGCGGTTGGCGCGGTCCTTCTCGTAGCCCGACGGGACGTCGAGGTCGAACTTCAGAGCGTCGTAGCCGAGTTCTTCGACGACGCGCTCGGCCTCGGCGGCGGCCGACTCGGGATCGGCTTCGTCGCCAGCGTGGCAGTCACAGTAGACGCGGACTTCGTCGCGGTACTTTCCGCCGAGCAGTTGGTAGGCGGGGATGTCGAGAATCTTGCCCACGAGGTCGTGGAGGGCGATCTCGATCCCGGCGATGGCCGTGACCGTGACGCCCTCGATGGAGCCCTCGCCGGACATCTTCTGGATGAGGTGCTCGTAGAGGCGGTCGATGTCGAGCGGGTTCTCGCCGATGACGAACGGCGCCATCCGCTGAACGAGTTCCGGAACGCCCGCACCCCAGTAGGCCTCGCCGGTGCCGACGATTCCGGCGTCGGTGTAGATGCGGACGAGGGTCCACGGGAAGTTGCCGTCGATCATCGTCGTCTGTACGTCCGTGATCTCGACGTCGCGACCGCCTCCGCGTTTGGCGGCGACGCCCATCGTCTCGGCGGAGAGTTCTCGCATCGTGTACTCCGCGTTCGGGTCGTGGAGCTTCGCGTAATCGCGGCTCATACGCGGACCTTCATTCGAATCGGGGTAAAGCTTTGGAGACAGGACGACGTTGCGAACGGTCCACCGTCCGGATCGGCCATCACCTCCTCTCGTCAGTGGATCTCGGCAGCAGTCATCACCCGTCCGACGGGGTTTATCGGGTCATTACCTATCCCGGTGTATCGCCTTCGAGCTACGCATGACTGCTCGACTCGCGGCCGCTCGATTGAAAGACCCGAGATACATCGGTACGAACCGCTGCACTCCGTGTACCGTCGTGAACCTCTGTCTCGCCGCCGTCGCCGCGTTCGTCGTCGCCATCGCCGTACAGCCGCTGTTCGGCGTAGCTCTTCTCCTCGCGAGTCTCGCGGTACTCTACTTCCGCGGCTACGTCGTTCCCGGCACACCGACGCTGACGAAGCGGTACTTGCCCGAACGCGTCCTCCGATGGTTCGGTAAGGCACCCGACCGTGCGGCCAACCCCCGCGCCACCGACGGACGACCCGTCGACGTCGAAGCCGTCCTGACTCGCGTCGGCGTCTTCGAACCCGC
This sequence comes from Haloferacaceae archaeon, assembly GCA_963715525.1. GTDB lineage: Archaea > Halobacteriota > Halobacteria > Halobacteriales > Haloferacaceae > MFD01721-c6. The sequence continues at coordinate 1,060,245 of OY970248.1, read as the reverse complement.
CAGCGACGGGAGCGACCTCCGGCTCACGGCTAACTTCCGAACCGCGTGGGATCGCTGGACGCGACGTCTCGCCGACGCCGAGCAGAAGCGCGTCCTCGCTGCCCTCGCCGGACCAGAGAACTTCCCCGTCGACGAAGCACCCGCGATCGTCGAGGAGGACGTCTCGGTCGCGGTCACCGTCGGAGACTACACCGTCGGTCGCTGGCCGTCGAGCGCCGCACTGTTGGCCGACGCCGCCGCCGCGGCCGAGCTCGGAATCCGCGATCCGAACTGGGACGCTCGGACGTTCGACAAGCGAACGCAGTTGCTCGCGGGCGTACGACTCTGCCTCGATCGCTGCCCGGACTGTGACGGCGCTCCGAGCCTCGACGAGAGACACGTCGAGTCCTGCTGCTACGTTACGGACGTTGTGGCGGTGACCTGCGACGACTGCGGGGCGCGACTGTTCGAAGTGGAGCTCCCGTCGAGCGATCGTTCCTGAATCCACTGTGCGGTTTTAGATACGAGTCGGTCCACGATGAGAGAGCGTTAGATCGCAGGCCGAAGACGAGTACGAGGGCAGAACGGAGTCGGAGGTGGTCAGTGAGTGATCGCGTAAAGATAGACCCAGCGATGTGTCCACAACTGGTAGGCCGTCGAAACGGCGACGATCGCGAGAAAGATGCTCGTCACGAGGAGCGTGGTGTTTCCATCACTCGGTGTGTCGATTGCGGTCAGGAGGACGGAGAGCAGCGCGAGCGTCGCGAGTCCTCGGTAGTAGTTCGCCCACGTAATACCGAACCTCGTCACCACCTCCATATAGACGTCGAGTCCGCGAGCGCGCTGACACAACGCTACCGTTTTTCGGTTCTTGTCGTACTCGACGAGACCGAGGTCGTCGAGTTTCGGGAGATGGGTCTGATGAAGCGAGTTGTAGACGCTCTCGCGGAGCTTCGTCGGTGCGGGAGACTCTCCCGACTCGGCGACCGCGATGGCCTCCGAGAGATCACGGAGCGTCGTCGTCGTGGTTCCGCGAAGATATTCGATAACGGCCCGTCGCCGGTCGTTACGAAGGACGTCGTGGGCCGTTGCCGCAGGGAGGGGTGACTGGGTGAACGGTGCAAAGCTCATACCATTAAGAACAGACCAGTTGGCGAAGCGACTTAACTATCAGCTCATTTAACAGACGTGTCGGCTCGGTCGACGATTTCCGGGCGAGTTTAAAGGACCTGTTAACGGATTCCACAGTCAAATTACCAGTTCCTCGCAGCTCCGAATGCGTTGTTTGACACGCCAAACGAGTCGTTCGACTACTCAAAATGGGCGATTCGATGTCCACAAACGAGTCGTTCAAACGTCCGAATCTGGCGTTAGGGAGCTTCAAACCAGGAATTAGCTATCATGTCGCCTGGCAGAGGGGTGGTAGCGGTCGGCGGCAAGAAGTCGGCCCAGGACCCAACAATGTCGAAGAAAATCAAACTCACCCGACGCAGCGCTCTGGCAGGTCTCGGAACGATCGGTCTCGCGGCTGCCGGTGCCGGACTCGGAACTTCCGCGTTCCTGAACGACCAGGAAACCATCAAGCAAAACACGTTCCAGGCGGGTACGTTGAACCTGCAGCTCGACTGGTGCTGGTACTACGACGGCGCGAAGATGGAATACGGCCACCAGGACGCCGCGGACAACATCGTAAAGAAGGGGCCGATGTTCAAGCTGGAGGACGTCAAACCGGGCGACCACGGCTGCGGTGTCATCAGCGTCCACGTGACCGACAACCCCGCGTACGTCTGGCTCCGGGCTAACAACTTCCGGAACGAGGAGAACGGCTACGCGATCAACGAGCCACGGAATTCCGGCGACGGTGACGTCAACAGCCCCGGAGACGCGAACGGGATGGGCGAACTCGCCAACAACATCAACCTCGTCGCGGCCCCGCTGTGCTGTGTCACGCCGGGTACGAAGACCAGCGAAGAACTGGCGAAAAAGCACTCGACCGAGACCGTAGACCTGGCTAACTACAGCACCACTGCCAACAAGAGTGACATGGTCGAGAGTGACACCGCAGTGGCACCGTACTACGCGTACTCCCTCGGAACGCTCGACCAGGCCATGACGGGCGTCCTCGGAAACGGCGTCAACCTCGGCCCGCACACGAAGGACTCCACGTGCTTCTACGGGTTCTGCTGGTGCATCCCGACGGAAGCCAGCAACGAAATCGAGACGGACACGGTCTCGTTCGACCTCGAGTTCTTCGCCGAACAGACGCGCCACAACCCGAACCCCCAGAACCCCTTCAGCAACTGATCCGACCTAGGACACCCTCCGGAGGTTTACAGCTGACCACCACCTCAAGCCCTCGATCCACGTCGGTCTTCGCGGGGGTTCGATTCCCTCGGTGGATCCTCCGGCGAGTTCAGACGCGACAGACGACCGTTCACTGACTCGACGACTCCCGTGGTCGGGGGTCGCGGTAGTCGCCTCCTACCGTGGGACGTTCGCCCGTCGCTCTCGTCGGTAGCGCCGGTGAAACGACCGCGAAACGCATGCCCGGATCGGTGATCGTCTCGTGGCGGTTCGACTCCGCCACCGGGCTTGTCACTATGACACCCTCACTCTCCCGTCGGCACATCCTCCTGGGTATCAGTGCCGTCGGAGCCGCAACCATCGTCCCGGCGGCGTTCGCCGGGCGTACCGTCGCCTACAACAACAGTACAGTCGTGTCAGCTAGTGACAAAACCACCGACCTCGTCGTCGAGTGGGCGGACGCGACGTTGAACGGACGATCGGTCCTCGATCGATCGGGTGGCGAACTCACCATGGACGCCACCGACGTCCTCCCCGGGGATCACGGGCGAGTACTCTTCCGCGTCGGCGTCGCCGACGGCTCCTCACCCGCTTCGATTTCGTTCGGGTTGCGTGCGAAGTATCCGGAGAACGGTCGGAACGATCCCGAACGAAGGGCTGGCGACACGTCGGGAGACGTCGGCGAGTTACAAGACCACCTCGAAACGACAGTCTGGTACGGCGAGGGAGCGTTCGGCGTTCGAGACCTCGGAGCCACGAACGGCGCCCACGACATCGGCGAGCGAGTGCTCTCTTCGGGGACACTCACTCAGGTGGTCACCGACCTGGACGCCAGTGGGACCGGGGGACACGACGGACGGGCGCTGGCCGGCGGCCGCTGTCTCGCCCCCAGGCGTTCGGTCTCGCTCGGATTGAAGTGGTCCGTTCCGAAAGGAACCGGGAACGCGATTCAAAGCGACGGGGTCGTCCTCGCTTTCGTCTTCGATGCCTCCCCCTGCGACGGAATATCTAGAACGCCGAAAACGTCGGTTAATGGCGCACTAACCGGCGATCATGGAACTAACTCTCGCAATAAATATAATCTGATAGAAGTATCAAGACCTCGTGTCTGTCAGCCAACTGATCGGGGGGTGCGTAATCGTGACTGATCGGATCTCGCGCCGGGCAGTGCTTCAGAGCCTCACAGCTGCCGGACTCGTCGGGGCAGCTACGGGTGCAGGAGCGGCCGGAACGCGGGCGTTTCTCACCGACGTGGAGTCCGTCCACGCGACTGCCGCCGCTGGGACACTCGACCTCGCACTCGCCGCAACGACCGGATCCGGGACAAGCCTCGACGCGACGGACTTCGAGTCAACCGGGACGGTCTCCGTCCCCATCGTCGGGTCTGGACGCGGACAGTCGAGTGTCGGCATAAGCGTCTGCGGAGCGACCGCCTACGTTTGGTTGCGTCCTCGTTCCGGTGACGCTTGGGACGCGAGTGTCGCACAGGACCTCGAGCTAACGATCACGAGCTACCAACACTGCGGGCGAGGCGACGGACACTTGGTCTACTCGGGATCGATCGATCGACTCGTGGAGGCGTTCTCCTCGGCGGGCGTCCGACTCGACGGAGGAACGAACGACGAGTGTCTCTCGCCGGGATGCATCGACGAGGGCGATTACTGTTGCCTCACGTTCGAGTGGACGTACGACGGTAAGACCGGCGGCACGCTCTCACTTTCTCTGGAGTTCTTCGCGGCACAGTGTCGGCACGGTACGGATTCATCGCCGTGGCGATACGGAGATGGCTGAAGTGTGACACCGCACTCCGCGACGAGCACCGATCCGACGAGCACCTCGTCTTCGAACTAAAATTCAGAAAACCAACACGACAAGACCGTGGATGGCAAGCACAATTGACTGAAAATGAGATATATTCACCACAACTACACTCACGTAACCGGAAGCACCGCTGATCCCGTACTCTTCGCACAGACGACTGGTGTCGCTGTGGCGGAGGAACCGCGATGAGCCACGGAGTCGCCGCGAACGCTAAACGGGCTGCACAAGCCGCTCTCCTGATCGTCGCGCTCGTCGCCGTCGGTGCGTTCGTCGTACAGGCGGTCCCGCAACTAGTCGGTGCGCAGCACAGTTACGTCGTCCTCTCCGGAAGTATGACGCCGGCGATTCATCCGGGTGACTCGGTCCTCGTCGGTCCGGTTTCACCCAACCAGATACGGGTCGGCGACGTCATCACGTACCAAGAGCAGGCCGACGACCCGCCCATCACCCACCGCGTCATCTCCGTCCAACACACGTCGAACGGAGGTGTCACCTTCAAAACCAAAGGGGACGCCAATCAACACGCCGATCCGTGGACGGTCGACTCGAGTCAAGTTATCGGAGAGGTCCGTTACACCATCCCCTACATCGGATACATCGTCGAATTCGCGAACACACCGACGGGTCTGTTGACGCTCGTCGCCGTCCCGTTCGGGCTGCTCGTACTCACGGAACTCGGGTCGCACTTCCTGAACAGTCGATCGGAAAGCGCACATCGAACGTCGAGCGAGCAAAGCGACGAGTCGGGAGAGAAAGAAACCGAAGGCGACGACGCCGACGATGAAAGCGTGATCACGCTGACGACCATGGATCTTCGTCTGACGGCGATCGTTCTGCTCGCGTTCGCCGCGTACAGCGGTTACATGGCGTATCAGTACTGGACGACGTTCACGATCGCCGCGACGTTCACGATCGTCGTCGTGTTCGCTCTCGTAACCGTCGGGGTATTTCTCGGTGACGATTCGGAGTCCGACGCGGACTCGAAGTCGGACTCGGACAACGAGTTCGAAGTCGCCACGCCAGTCCCTGCGGAGACACCCCAGACAGACGGCGGCGATCGATCGCCCATCGCGGGTGGAGATGGAGAAGAGGGATGAACAGGCGTAGCGTCTCGATCGTCGTCGTCAGCGTGGCGTTCATGTTCGCAGAGATCGGGAGCTACGCGAGCGTCGCCATGTTCTTCGATACCGGGAACGCGACGATGACGTATGACGTCGCCGGACAGGGGCAGTCGTCGCCGTTGATCGCGGTGCGCGATTCCACGGACGGTACGAGCGCGCCACGACCGGATACCAATCTGACGACAGCGACCACTTCGAACGAGTCGACAGCGGCCACTTCGAACGGGTCGACAGCGGCGACCAGTGGACCGACGACTTCGCCAACCACGACCGTCACTACCGCACTGCCGTCCGCCGAGACAGGAACGACTGGGACACAGACGAACGAGTCGACGAACGGAACCGGCACCTCGTCCGGTCCGGTGACGGGAGCACCGACGGCGACGGGATCTGCACCGACGGCGACTCCGCCTACGGCGACGATCACGACCACGGCGGCCTCGTCTCAGGTGGACGGGAGAACTCGCAACGAGACCGAGTCGAAGGCGACGAGCGAAGGAGCGACCACGACATCCGAGCCGACGGCTACGGCGACAACGCCGACGGGCGACGGCGCGTCGGTCACAACACGAGAGAGCTACAACGCTCTTTAGAGGCCGAGCGCTCGTGACTCGGGCTTCGGTCGCTCAGGCCGACGAGATGACGACGGTCTCACCGATCGACACCGGGTACTAACGCATCTAACGACCCATTAAGCCGATATCGAACCGAGACGCAGTGCTCGACACTGTTCGGGGATAATCTCAACCAGTGGATAAATAAGGGTCATCGGGACGAAGCTCGTCGCAACGTGGTTATCTCCGACCGTGATTCGACGCTGCGGCGACAGGCGAACGCTCTCGATCCGGGTCGCAGGCAACGACCCGGGCACCGGATGGCGATGCCGACGAACGACTCGGCGGCGCAGACGACAGTCACCGCGATCGAGACGGAAACCGAAGGGCGTCGCCGATGAACTTCGACGACGTCGTCTCGTCGCTGAACGCCAGACAGAGTGTCCTCGCGATCGTCGTGATAACCCTCGTCCTGCTCGGGGCAGGGTTCGGCTTCATCCGTGGCGATCTATCCGGTGGCCCGACTCCCTCGTCGGGTTCTCCGTCGACGGCTCGGCCATCGACACCGTCGTCAACGACAGATCACCCGACGACGACGCAGCAGACGACGCCCCCGACCACGTCTACGGCGAAGCGACCGTCTTCGACGAAAGCGCAGCAATCGTCGTCGGCGTCCACGTCGGACAAATCGTCGAACAACGGTGAGGCAGGCTCGAGCGGCGATCGTTCGAGCCACGGGAACGGTAGATCAGGTACGAAAAGCAGTGGATCCGGTACGATCGGGGGCGGATCGTCCGGTTCCGACGGCGGACGTGGCCCCGGTTCCGACCCCACCAGTGGTCTGAGCGGGCAGTCGAATCCAACCGCGTCGTAGCCGCCCTCGCTAGCCGAGTTTTGCCAGGAGGTTCAGCACGTACACCGTCCGCAGCACCTCGGCGGCGTTCCCCTGATCGAAGACGAGTTCGTCCGTGTCGATGACGTGTTCGAGGACGTCTCTGGAGGCGTGATCGGGGGCGGCGGCGATACCGCGGTCCCGTTCTGCGGCCCACTCCATCACGCGGAGGTCGGACTTACTGTCACCCATCACGGCGACGAACGGGTCGTCGACGTCGAGAACGTCGAGAGCGGCTTCGACGCCCGCGACCTTGTTGAGTTCGAGCGAGCCGATCTCGGCGGCGTCGGCGTGATAGTAGGCTACGTCGATGCGTTCGAACAGCCCTCGCACGTCCTCCGGTACGTCCTCGACGCTCGACTCGCTCACGTCACCAGCAGATTCGAGCACGTCCCGAATCTCCGGGTCGGCGTCGGCGTAGTAGGCGCGAGCCCAATCGGCCCCTCGGTCGTCGTCGGTGATAGCGTCGCCGAGGAGGTCGAGTAGGTAGCACAGCCCGCGGTCGATGACGTCGGCGGCGCGCTTGCTGCCGATGTCGAAGTTGGGCTTCAGCGTGACGTTGAACTCGTTGCCCTGCAGGTGAACGCCGCGTCGGAGGTCGTCGGACGCTTCGGGGAGGACCCGAGCGCGCAGTTCGTCGAACACGTCGCGGATCTCCGAGTCGAGTCGCTCGTAGAGCAACTGCTTGGTCTTCGATCCCTGTCCGGGCGTGAACGCGCCGGTTCCGGCTTCGTAGACGATGCTCAGGTCGCCCGAATGGACGATCTCGTTGCCGAGTCCCTGAATCGCGAACCCTTTGACGTTCTCGAGCGTCTGGCCGGTACAGATGACGATCGGGACGTTGGCATCGTAAAACTCCGTCAGGACGTGCAGCGTCTCGCGCGGAATCTCGTTGTCGGTGCTCCCGGCCGATCGGAGCGTCTCGTCGACGTCTAAGACGAGTGCGTCGACGGCGCGGCCGTATTTGCTGTGCAGGTCCTGCGCCGTGAACGCCTGCTCGCGGTCGGCGTGGGCGGCGATTTCGGCGAACGCCCCGCCGAACGCGAACGCGCGTCGAATCTCGTCTTTGCGCGCTTCGAGTTCGTCGCTCGCCTCTTGCCAATGTTCTAAGGCCACACGCGAGTCGATCGCGGGGAACACGTCCACGAAATCCTGATAGTCGCGGAGCGTCCCCGTGTCGAACTCGTCGTACAACCGATAGAGAAGGTCGTACCGCTCCATACTCCGTGAGGGCGACGTGGCGACATAAGTCACGGGGACAGCGGAGAAGGTTGAGGTGATCTCAGTGCACGGCCCGGTTACTCACCACGCTTCGATCAGTGCTTGAGTTCGAGTTCGAACCCCTCGTCCGGCGAGACCGCACTCGCCACACCGGCACCGAACGCGTACGCCGTCGACTGGACGCCACCGCGGAACCGATCGAGGACGCTCCGGCGCGGTTCGTACTCGGCGACGGCGGGTTCGACGCCGAGCAGTTCTTCGAGTCGGTCTTCCACGTCGTCGCGCGTGCCGAGCGAGTCGACCAGTCCGAGGTCGTGGGCCTGTTCGCCGAGGTAGACCCGCGCCTCGGTCTCTCGAATGAATTCGGGGTCCATGTCCCGACCCTCGGCGACGCGCTCGATGAAGTTGACGTAGTAGTCGTCGACGATGCCTTGGAGGTACGCGCGGTCGTCCTCGGATATCTCCTTCAGCGGCGTTCCCGCGTCCTTGTACTTCCCGGCGGCGAAGCGCTCGTAGGAGACCCCGAGTTCGTCGGCGAGCGTGTTGACGTTCACCGACGAGCCGATGACACCGATACTGCCGACGATGCTGGCCTCGTGTGCCCAGAGTTCGTCACAACCGCTCGCGATCCAGTAGCCGCCACTGGCGCAGGTGTCGACGGCGTAGGCGATCGTCGGCCCGTCGAACGCCATCGCCGCGCGTCGGATGTCGTCGCTCGGGACGACCGCTCCGCCGGGCGTGTTGAGTTTGACGATCAACGCCCGGACGTGCCGGTCCTCGTCGGCAGATTCGATCAGATCGACGATGTCGTCGGCCGCTTGACCCCCTCGACTCGGCGGGAACGTCGACGACCCGCCGTCGCGCGTGATCGGCCCTTCGACGGCGACTTCGGCGACGTTGTGCGTCGGGAAGCGCGAGGTTGCGATGTTCCCCCCGATGCGGACGCCGACGTATATCGTTACGAGGACGAGGAGGACACCGAGCAGTCCGGCGAGCGTGGTGGGAATCAGTAAGAAGAGAACCGCACCGACGATGGCGGCGACGACCGCGGCGACGACGACGATCAGCACCCGCTGGTATCGGTTCGTGCTAGATCCGCTGTCGACCGGCTTGATCTTGGGTTGATGCCCACCGGATCCGGGCCCGCTGCGCTGCTCCGACGGCGACCCGTCGCGGTCGCGCGACCGATCAGTCGGTGTCGTATCGTCTGACATACTCACTGCTGGGAGTGGAGAGAGTATAAAACTGCGAACTGATCGTGCGCGCTGACGAGCCAGCGACGTCGTCGGTCAGCGAACCGATGCCGCGACGCCTCCCCCGAGGATGTCAGCCGACCGTAGATCGCGTACCGTAGTCACTCTGGCGTGTAAAATAGATCGAAAACAACAAACCGCAAAGAGAAACAGGAACTCGGCTTAGAGCAGCCCCGTCTTCTGGAGCTTCATCAGGTCCTCGGTGTCGAGGGTCTCGCCTTCCTTGAACTTCTGGTAGATCTCCTCGGCTTCCTGCTTGGCGGCCTCGCGCTTCTCCTCGCGCTTGCCGCGGCGCTCGCTCTCTTCCTTCTTGTCGAGTTCGCGCAGGCGCTTCTGGACGCGGACGAAGTCCTCGTGGTGACGGTCGGCGGCTTCCTGAGCCTCGACGAACAGTTCGTGCATCGCGTCGGCGCGGTCACGGATGTCGTCGGCCTCTCGGTAAGCCTCGATCATCTGATTGTGGTGTTCCTGGGCCTTGTCTGCGAGTTCAGTCACCTTCTGGTGGTGCTGGGACGCCTCGGAACGGACCTCTTCGGCCTCTTCGACGAGATCTTCGAGTTCGCCGCTGTCGTCGACCTTCTCTTTTTTCTGCTGGTACTGCTCGCGCTTCTGCTCGATCTTTTCGATGAGTTCGCGCTCGTCTTCGGTCGAGAGCACTTCCGTCTGCTGACGGAACTCGAGCTGCTCGATCTCCTCTTTGAGCTCCTCGAGACCCTTGCCGTCGTTGAGCTCGAGGTCGCTCTTCATCTGTTCGACCTTGTCGAACAGCTCGTTCGCTTTCGCGTTGAGCTCGTTTCGCTGCTGCTTGTGTTCTTGTACCTGTTCGTTGAGCTCGTCGCGCTGCTCGCGGTGTTCCTGTGCGCGGTCGACCTTCTCACGAGTCTTGGCGTTCAGGTCATCGCGCTTGGAGGCGCGCTCGGAGGCCATCTGGTTGAGATCGTTTCGTCGGTCTCGGAGCTGACCGGCGAGTTTGATGAGTTCGCCTTTCGAGCCGCTCTCCAGTTTGTCGTCTGTGAGCTCTACGTTCTTCGATTCGTCGAGTTCCTGAATGTCGAATTCTTCTGCTACTGCCATGGTTAATCAAGCCTCGATACCATCTGCGCTCCGGTCATGGCGGCTGCTCGTTGGGGCGCTGCCGACCGTGGATAAGAATTCCCGATCATTCTGCGTGCTATGCCGCCGGAACGCCGGAGGCGTTCTGGTAACTGTTCTTACTCGCGTGCCACATATAAATACTTCGGTGGACGAGCGAGTGAAAATAGCTAGCACACGACTGATAGGGCCGACGAGGTCCACGGTTACACGCGAGCATCGGTCTGCGTCAGACCATATATACCCCCGCTCAAAAAGCCGAATTTTGGGACGGCGACGGATTCCCGTGTCGCTCCGACACCGAGTGCCACCGGCCTCACGTCCACTTTCACTTTCGCTCCGCCCTTGGATCGACTTCATGTGTGATCCCGACCGAGTAGTGGTCATGCTCAGAGATCATCTGACGTGCGCGTGCGAGGGATGTGGCCGGGCGCTCACCGACGAGTCCCTCATGCTCGTGTTGACGGATCGTGCGGGCGAGCGGCGCGCGTACGAGTGCGCGTGCAGCGTCGTGACGGTCACCGTGGTTCGCTGATCCATCACTATCGCCCCCCTCACCTGCCGCCGCCCGCCGACACCGATCGAGAACGCCAGCCCTTTCGTCCCCGCCTGCTCCTCCTTCGACATGGAAGAGCGCATCCGCGCCCGCGGCCACGAGAACGTCACCGCGGAACACGGAAGCACGTTCGAAGTGACGAGCGACGACTGGCTGACGCCCGCGGGCGATTGCATCCTCGCCGTCGAGGCCGACCGCACGCCGGCGGACTTCGACCCGGCGTTCGTCGACGCCTGCCGGGACGAAGACGCCACGATCAGTGTGACGTTCGAGACGGCCGATCACACCGAGACCGCCGTCGGTTCTGGTCATCCCGACCTCGCGTTCGAGGGCGACCGGAGCGCGGTCGGCCGGACGAGTGACTACGTCGACGAACGGACGGTCGTCGTCGACGCCGACAAGTCCGCCGTCGACTTCGACCGTGACCTCGTGGCGGCGCTCGCCGACGGGACAGAGGTGACGGTGACGTTGAGAGTCGAGTGACCGGCCTCCCGATTCAACAGTTCCCGGCAGTCAGTCCGCGGCCTACGACGCCGCCTCCACACTGCTTTTGATGGTTTCGCGCCAACCTCGACTGACACACATGCCAGAGGAACCCGCAGAGAACATCAGCGGCGGCGTCGACGGCGGCGGGGTCGACACCGAGTTCGACTCGAGCGACGCCGAGACGCAGGCCGAGGCGGTCGTCGACGCGCTCGGCGAGTTGTACTGGCAGAAGACCTACGGTGGACAGGACGCCTTCGAGTGTCTCGTCCGCACCGTCCTCAGTCAGAACACGAGCGACAAGGCGAGCCAACCGGCCCACGACAGCCTGATGGACCGTTACGGCGGCAGCGACTTGGCGAAGGCGATCGCCGACGCCGAGCGGTCCGAACTCGCCGAGACGATCCAATCGGCCGGGCTCTACAACCAGAAGTCGGAGATGATGATCGACGCCGCCGTCGAGATCGTCGACGAGTTCGGCGGCGAAGCCGGATTCGACGAGTTCGTCCGCGAGAACGACCCCGAGGGGGTCCGGGATCGACTGTTAGAGATTCGCGGTGTCGGCCCGAAGACCGCCGACTGCGTCCTCCTCTTCTCGGGCGGACGACCGGGTGTGTTCCCCGTCGACACGCACGTCCACCGGATCTCACGGCGCATGGGACTCGCGCCGGTCGACGCCGACCACGAGGTGGTTCGAGAGTACCTCGAACGCGACGTGCCGCCCGAGAAATGTGGATTTGGGCACACTGCCACAATTCAATTCGGGCGGGAGTATTGCACCGCCCGAAACCCTGCCTGTCTCGACGGGCCAGAGGCGTGTCCCCTCTACGACCTTTGCGATAGAGTAGGAGTCTTTCCCGAGACGGGTGAAGTTGTGGACCCTCAACAGACCGTCGAATAGCCCTCGCCTCCCCCGTCAAAATTAGGTGTGAAACGGGGACGGTATTCCACGACGGTGGGGGTGGATAGACCCGCTCGATCCGTCGGAACGATTCACTCCTCTTCCGAGACTACCGACTTGTCCCCCTGTATCCGAATCTCTACGTTTTGCCCCTCCTCGAACGGAAACGCGGAATCTACAGCGACGTCAGCAGAGATTGAAACGGATAGGGTCTTGGCAGCACCACTTGAGGAGATACGCCCGTTTCCTCGGTCAGCCATTACCAAGTAGACCACTGCGTGAAGCCATCGTTTTTATCATAATCCGGATGATTTGTAAAATACTTGGGAAACCACACACCGCGCAACTTTATAATAGCCAACCATGAAGGTGAGCCAGGCAATGGACGAGGAAAGTCTGACGGCAATCGATCTATTCTCGGGTGCTGGTGGCCTCTCAACAGGATTTGAGCGGGCTGGTGTTAACGTCCTTTTCGCTACCGATTTTGAGCAGAATTCAGCCAAAACCTATCAGGAGAACCATCCAGACAGAGCGTACATCCGAAAGGACATTCACGAACTGACAGTTGACGAGGTGAAAGACGAAATCACAGACGAGTTTGACGGACCTGTTTACGGAGATTTGGACTTGGTGATTGGGGGGCCACCCTGTGAAGGATTCTCTACTCAGGGTGACTATGACCCCGACGATTCGCGAAACCGTCTGTTCGAGGAGTTCATGAGATTCGTCGAGGGGTTCGCACCTCGTGCTATCGTGATGGAGAACGTGAAGGGCATCCTCAGCATGGAAGACGGAGATACCAAGCGTCGCATCATTCGTACGATCAAGGACCTTGGGTACGATATGCGTGAGCCGTGGCTTCTTAATTCAGCGGATTTCGGGGTTCCCCAGGTTCGTGAACGCGTATTCTTCGTTGCATCCCGTAATCATGGTCCTCTTGAATCACCGACACCGACACACACCGGAAAGCAACAATCGAGCTTGCAGGCTTTTCAGGACCGAGGCCGAGAAACGAAAGACGTCTTGGCTGCTAAAGAAGGCATCTCGGACCTACCTAAGCTGGACAATGGGGAAGAGAAGACGGAGTACGACGATGAACCGCACAACGAGTATCAGAAGGAACTACGTGCTGGTGTAGGCGAGGACGAACTAACCCATCATAAATGTCCTCCACACCGTGAAGACACAAGAAAGCGGTTTAGGCACATTCCGCCGGGAGGGAACGTGAAGGATATTCCCGAGGAACATTCCGACGTGAAGCCGGATAGCTACTACTATGCCCGACACAGAAAGATCGATCCGACCAAACCCTCATACACGGTAACGTCTCATGTTGTTGATGAACTGCTCCACTACGATCCAGAGCAACCGCGGGTGGTAACTGTTCGAGAGGCCGCTCGACTCCAATCCTTCCCTGATTGGTACACGTTCTCTGGCCGTCGGGTTATCCCGCACGTTGATGAAGAGGAGAGTCAATACGAGCAAGTCGGGAACTCGGTGCCGCCAAAACTGGCGTTCAATATCGCGCAAAGGATAACGGCTGCTCTCGCTAAGCAGTAGACGAGATGGGACAGTGCGGGATAGCCAAGTACCTGAATGAAAACGGCGCTTCTACCCGCAAGCAGATTCAGAACGGGGTACGCCTCTCCTCCACACGGTTTCCGAATCGGTAACGAGCGGAAGCCGAGTAGCCGAAGAATTCAGCGCAGCAAGTGCTCGATCAGCGCCTCGGCGCTGGCGAGATTCGTCGCCAGCGGGACGTCGTGAACGTCGCAGATGCGGAGGAGCGCCGAGATGTCGGGTTCGTGAGGCTGGGCCGTGAGTGGGTCGCGCATGAAGATCACGCCTTCGCAGTCGCCGGAGGCGACCTCCGAACCGATCATCATGTCGCCGCCGAGCGGTCCCGACGCCTTCCGTTCGATGTCGAGTCCGGTCTCTTCGATGAGTCGCTTCCCGGTCGTACCAGTGGCGATGAGTTCGCACTCGCCGAGTACGTCGCTGTGGTTGCGTGCGAACTCGATGAGGGCCGGTTTCTTCTCGTCGTGGGCGATGAGCGCCAGTCGCATACGGATACGTGCTCTGCGGACCACCTTCAATGCGACTGTGGTGGCGAGGCTATCGTCGTGTGATCCGGCGCGTCGTGCGATCCGGCGACTCGTACGGTGCGTGCGAACGGAACTCCCGAGACGGCCCGTAGACTCAACCGTGATCCGCGAGAATCGTCGCGTATGTCGACGGAGACGTACACGCTCCAGATCGCAGAGGACGAGACCCACGAGGGGATCCGCGCAGATCTCTACGACGAGGACGGACTGGTCGAGAAGTCGACTCGCATCTCGTACGGCGATCACGGCCTGACCGCGATGCGCGACGACTGGGAGCCAAAGCCCATCGAACGCGAGGTTACGGCCGACGTTACGACGCTCGATCTCCAGCACACCCGTCAGCAGGGTGAGTTCGAGTTCCGCCTGCTCGGCGACCGCGACGAACTCCACAGCGAGCGGATCGCCGACTCGGACTGGAAGATCGCAAGCGTCGAGGAGTAGTTCGCCAGCGACGATCGCCGACCCAAGAGAACAACTATTTTGAGGGTCCGTCGCCCGGACACATCGCATGCACGCTATCACGCGGAGCGGGTGGGTCGAGGTCATCACGGGGTCTATGTTCTCCGGGAAGACGGAGGAACTCCTCCGTCGCCTCCGACGCGCCGAGATCGCGGGTCAGGAGGTGGCGGTGTTCAAGCCCGCGGTCGACGATCGATACGGGGAGACGACCATCGGGTCGCACAACGGCCGACAGTGGGAGGCCGTCGTCGTCGACGCCGAAGGCGAGGGGATCTGGGACATCTACGACGAACTCAACGGCGAGCAGGTCGTCGCCATCGACGAGGCGAATTTCTTCGAGTCGGAACTGGTCGACGTCTGTCAGGCGCTCGCGACCGATGGTCGACGCGTCGTCGTCTCCGGGACGGACCAGACGTTCCGCGGCGAACCGTTCGAACCGCTCCCGCAGTTGATGGCGATTTCCGAGTACGTCGACAAACTGCAGGCGATCTGTAACGTCTGCGGTGAACCCGCTTCGCGGAACCAGCGACTGATCGACGGCGAACCGGCCCACGTCGACGACCCGACGATCATGGTCGGCGCGGAGGAGTCCTACGAGGCCCGGTGTCGCAACTGCCACACGCTCCGCACCGACTGACGAACGCGAGGATCGGTCGGCCACTGGTCGGTGGGACTTTCGAGGCCGACCCGTCGCCGCCTCGATCGGGTCAGACCCCTACGGACACCCCTCGACGAATCGACGGCGCTTATCCCGTACCGAAACATATCCTCCGACATGCTCACGCTCGACCTCGACGATTTCATGATCGAACTCGAAGACGGGACGGTCAAGCACGTCGGCACGACGGGAACCGCGGCGACGGTCAAACTCTACCACGTCGCGGACGCGAGTGCGCGCGAGTTCGGCGACAGTCAGGTCAAACTGACCTTCGCCGACGGCGAGGGAAACGAGGTCGAAGTCGCGCTCGATCCGGACGTCGTCGAGTCGATCGCCGACGACATCGAACGAATGCGCGCGGAAGGGGAGGTTTTCGAGTGAAATTCGGCCGGTTCACGGGGACGAAAAACGAGATACCCCGACGCCGTCCCCGGATCTGATGCGTCAATCGAGCGGTCAATCCGCACTGTCGAGCGGATGATCGTTCCCGGCAGACTTTCGACAACCGTTTTAGGGCGGGACTTTTCTATGTGAGCAAATGGGTACGTGTATCATCTGCGGTACGCCTGTGGACGGCAAGATTTGTTCAAGCCACGAAGAGGACGCTGCTTTCCACTTCCACGGTAGCCACGCGAATCAACTCGTTCGAAACCGATACTACAGCGGCACGGTCGACGGATACGCCGACTTCGGTGTCTTCGTCGATCTCGCGCCGAACGTGACCGGTCTACTCCACCGAAGCGAACTCGACCGACGATTAGAGAGCCTCGACTGGGAGCCGGGCGACACGGTGTACGTCCAGGTCAAGAACGTCCGCGACAACGGAAACATCGACCTCGGGTGGTCGATCCGGCAGTCCGAACGCGAGTTCCGTGGCGTCCTGGTACAGGACGGCAACGACGAGTACAGCGTCGAGGAGTACGAAGAACAGGAAGACGAGAGAGACGAACAGCAGTCCGCTGCGACGCAGTCGAAGACGGACGGTGCCGGCACGAGCGACGAAGCCCGCAACGACACCGGGAGCCGAGACGCACAGAACGACCGAAGCGAGGAGAGCGAACCGGAAGGCCACGACCGAGAGGCCGAACCGACCGACGAGGTAGAGCGCGCAGAGATCACGACGCTCGGCGACCGCGTCGGCGACGTTCTCCGCGTCGAAGGCGAGATCGTCAGCGTGCGTCAGACCGGCGGCCCGACCGTCTTCGAGGTCCGCGACGAGACGGGCGTCGTCAACTGTGCTGCGTTCGTCGAGGCGGGCGTCCGCGCCTACCCCGAAGTCGAAGTCGGCGACGTCGTCCGACTCGACGGCGAAGTCGAACTCCGACGTGACGAACTCCAGATCGAAACCGAAGCGCTCGGTGTCCTCGACGGCGACGACGCCGAGACGGTCCGCGGTCGACTCGCGGACGCCCTGACCGAACGCGCCCGACCGAGCGGCGTCATGCCGCTCGCCGGTCACGACTCCGTGGCCGCCATCTCCGAGTCGCTGCTCGACGCCGCCGAAGCGGTCCGCCGAGCGGTCCTCGAATCGCGCCCCATCGTCGTCCGCCACGCGGCGACCGCCGACGGCTACGTCGCCGGTGCCGCCGTCGAACGCGCCGTCCTCCCGCTCGTCCGCGAGGAGTACGCCAAGAACGACGCGGTGTACCACTACTTCAAGCGCCGCCCGCTCGACGACGTCGTCTACGGCATGGACGCCGCGACGAACGACGTCAGCCGGATGCTACAGGACCGTGACCGTCACGACGAGAAACTGCCGCTCGTGCTCCTGCTCGGCACCGGCAGCACCGTCGACTCCGAAGACGGCCTCGACCTGTTGGGCATCTACGGAGCCAGCCGCGTCGTCGTCGACGCCGCCGTCGCTGACGCCGCCGTCGGCGACCACTGCGACGTGCTGGTCAACCCGGCGCTCGAAGGCGAAGACGTGACAGACCTCTCGACGGGCGCGCTGGCGGCCAACCTCGCTGCCGCGATCAACGACGAGGTGCGCGACGACCTCGCCCACCTCCCGGCCGTGAGCTACTGGGAGAACACGCCCGAAGCGTACGTCGACATCGCCACCGACGCAGGCTACGACGAAGAGCGCGTGACGGAACTCCGCGAAGCCGTCGCGCTTGAGGCCTACTACCAGTCCTACCAGGACAAGCGCGAACTCATCACCGACCTGCTGTTCGGTGAGCCGGGGTCCAGCGTCGGCGACCGCGAGAACGGCCTCGCCACACACATCAGCAAGCAGTTCCGGACCAAACTCGACGACGAGGTCCGGACCGCCGAGGCGAACCTCGAAGAACGCGACGAGAACGGCGTCTCCTGTGCGGTCATCGACACCGACGCGTTCACCCACCGATTCGACTTCCCGCCGACGGCGCTGCTGCTCGACGAACTGCACCGGCAGAACCGCGAGGGCGACCGCTTCGTCACCGTCGGCGTCGCGCTCGACGAACTCTACATCCGGAGCACCGACCCGGTCGACGTGCGCGCTGCCGCCGAAGCCGCCCGCGAAACCGAACCGGAGGCAGGCATCACGGCCGTCGGCGTCCGCGAGAACCGCATCGAGTTCCTCTCGGGTGCGCGCGACGACGTCACGGATGCCGTCCTCGAAGCCATCGTCGAGCAGTTCGAGTAACTCGTCGGCACGACGACCACGGCGACAGCGGGTTAAATTACCGCGCCCGACTGATTTTTGCGGTTGCTGTTCGAACGCGGTTAGGTGACCGGAAGCTGGAACCAGCGGCGTTCGCTCGACCTCGACCTTTTGGACCCCGAATCGAACCACGTCTGGCAAAGCGACGGTGATCGGTACGTCTCGTTTCTCGTCGACATCGAACCGTCCCCGACGCTGGATTCACTCTGCGAGTTGGCCGAATCGCTCGCCGGCTTCGAGTGCCTCGCGGTTCCCGATACCGACTACTACCACGTCACGCTCAAGCAAGTCGGGTTTCTCGTCGACGACCCGGAAGAGGCAGACGAGGTGACGAGAGACGACATCTCCGAGATCGCGGACGCGGCGCGGGCCGTTTTCGACGAGACGGAGTCGTTCTCGATCTCCTTTCCGCGACTCAACCTCTTCCCGTCGGTCGTCTTCTCGGAGGTCGAAGACGAGGGCAGACTGAAGCGGGTCCACGAGCGACTGCTCGACGTCGACGGCGTTCACGAAGGCGACTTCGACGGCGACGAGTTTCTCCCACATCTCACGCTCGGTCACTTCGTCGACGAGGCGGAGTACGACGCGCTCGTCGACTGGATGGAGGCCAATCGGACGCTCGACGTGCCCGACATGCGGGTCGATTCGGTCGAACTCGCCGTCGACGACCCCGACAGCGACGGTGCGAGCTTCGAGACGATTGCGCGATTCGGACTCGGCGAGTGAGTCGGCGACGACCGGGCGACGGGAGACGACTCGGCAGTGATCTGCCAGCGACTCGTCAGCGACCGCCGAACGCGAACGACCGCCGAACGCGAGCGACACCCTTAACGGCGAACACCGACGAATTGCGAACAATGAATCACGCCGCTTCGGAGGGGCAGTCGTGAGCAGCGACGCCTCGGACCCGACGGAGACGAAGGCGTTTCGGCGGGTCTGCGAAGAACTCGCCGACCGGATCGTCGCCGGAGAGATCGGCCGCGACGACCTCGAATCGGAGAAGCTGAAGGTCTGTTCGGAGTTCTCGTCGCCGAAGGTGCCGAAGAACGCCGAAGTGTTAGAGCACGCACCGGAGGCCCACCGTGACGACGTCAAGGAAGTCGTGCGCCGGAAACCCGTCCGCACCGCGTCGGGCGTCTCGCCGGTCGCCATCATGACCTCGCCGCAGACGTGCCCGCACGGGAAGTGTCTCTACTGTCCCGGCGGCCCGGCCTCGGAGTTCTCCTCGTCGCAGTCGTACACCGGCCACGAACCCGCCGCCGCCCGCGGCGTCCAGAACGATTACGATCCCTACGGGCAGGTGACGCTCCGCTTGGAACAACTCCGCCACATCGGCCACCCGGTCGACAAGGTCGAACTCATCCTGATGGGTGGCACGATGACGGCCCGGAGCCACGACTATCAGGAGTGGTTCGTCAAACGGGCGCTGGAGGCGATGAACGACTACGACATAGACGAGGAACCGGAACCCTCCGAGAGCAGTTTCAAACCGGACCCCGAGAACGTGGAGTTCCGCTACTTGGAAGACGTGATCGCCGAGAACGAGACGGCCGATATCCGAAACATCGGAACGACGTTCGAGACCAAGCCCGACTGGTGCGACCCCGAGCAGATCGACCGGATGCTAGATCTGGGTGCGACGAAGGTCGAAGTCGGCGTCCAAACGACCTACGAGCGCATCAACCGCGAGATGCACCGCGGTCACGGCAGTCGGGACTCCATCGACGCCAACCGCCGTCTGCGCGACGCCGCGTTCAAGGTCGGCTTCCACATGATGCCCGGTCAGCCCGGCATGACGCGGGACATGTGCGTCGAGGACTTCCGCCAGCTATTCGAGAACCCCGACTGGCGACCGGACTACCTGAAGATCTATCCGACGCTCGTCGTCCGCGGGACGCGCATCTACGACTGGTGGCGCAACGACGACTTCGATCCGCTGACCAACGAGGAGGCCGCCGACCTCGTCGCCGAAGTCATGGGTATGATTCCGAAGTACACCCGCCTCCAGCGCGTCCAGCGTGACATCCCCGCGGACTTCATCGACGGCGGCGTCTGGAAGTCGAACCTTCGGCAACTCGCCGAGAAGCGGGCAGAAGAGAAGGGGATCGAACTCCGCGACATCCGCGCCCGCGAGGTCGGTATGAACGAGGCCGACCCCGTCGCCGAGGACGTCGAACTCGACGTGATGGAGTACGAGTCCGGTGGCGGCCGCGAGCACTTCATCAGTTTCGAGGACACCGAACGCGACCTGCTCGTCGGCTTCTGTCGACTGCGCTTTCCCTCCTATTCGCACGCCGTCCCAGACGATCCGAACCCGACCGACCCGATCCGGCGCGAACTCGAAGACGCCGCGCTCGTCCGCGAACTCCACGTCTACGGGAGCGAAGTCGGACTCGGCGGCGAAGGCGACTGGCAGCACAAGGGCTACGGCCGGAAACTGCTCCGCAAGGCCGAGGACCTCGCGGCCGACGCCGGCTTCGAGAAGCTCTCGGTCATCTCGGGAATCGGCGTCCGACAGTACTACCGCGAGAAGTTGGGCTACCATCAGGACGGCCCGTACGTGAGTAAGCGACTCTGAGTAGTACGCTGCTGATTCGGCGCGAGCGAGACAGAACTGACGAGAAGGGGAACAACCGAGACGACTTCGAAAGCCCCACCCACCGGCGGTTGGTTGGCTGGCCATTGCTCATCCGAACACGATCAGCATCGAAGATCGAGGTATTTTCCCATCGCCATGCCGGAAGTGGACTACGATCTGCTATGCCCCCGACAGACCCCTCCGAGCGTTTCGAGAGCACGGCGAGCTATTACGCCCGATACCGACCCGACTACGGCGACGACGTCATCGACTACCTCCGAGATCAGTTCGCGCTGGACGAATCCGTCCGCGTCCTCGACCTCGGGTGCGGGACGGGTCAGCTCACGGTCCCCCTCGCCGCCCACGCGGGCGAAGTCGTCGCCGTGGATCCGAACGAGTCGATGCTCCACCAAGCCCGAGCGCGAGCCTACGAAGGAGGCCGCGACAACGTCGAGTGGTTGCTCGGATCCGACTCGGACCTGAGCGACGACCTCGGAACGTTCCGGCTCACGACCATGGGGCGCTCGTTTCACTGGATGGACCAAGAGAGGACACTCGAACGCCTCTACCGGATGACCGAAGCGAGCGGCGGCGTCGCCCTCGTCACCGATTCCGAGTGGTTCACGAAGGGAGAAGAGCCGTGGCAGGACGAGGTGTACGATGTCGCCGCCGAGTACGTCGACGACCTCCCGGATAGAACCGGACCGATCGAGTACGACGACCCGTGGAGCGAACTGATCGCCGAATTCGGGTTCGGTGACGTGGAGGAGAGGGAGTTTAAATTCGAACGCGAGTGGACCGTCGACGGCATCGTGGGCTACGTCCTCTCGCTGTCGTTCTGCTCGCCGAAGGTCCTGGACGACGACCGAGACGCGTTCGAGACCGACCTCCGCGCTCGCTTAGGTGAGGTGGACGGAGAGACGTTCGTTCAGAGGGCCACAGTCGAGGTCATCGCCGGTCGGAAGTAGAGAGCGGTTATCTCGACCACCCGCGAACGATCCGGACGTGACCGATCACTCCACACCGACGACCGGCGACCATGTCGGCACCGGTCGGACCGCCGACGTCGTCGCACTCGACCGAACTCGCGTCGTGAAGTGGTTCCGGCCGTCGGTCTCCGAGGCGGCGATTCGACGGGAAGCGACGAACGCGAGCGTGGCCGCCGACCTCGGGATTCCGACGCCCGACGTTCACGGTGAAGTCGAGCGCGACGGGCGACGCGGAATCGTCTTCGAGCGCATCGCGGGACCGACTCTCGCCGCCGCCCTGCTCGCCCACCCGTGGCGCGTCGTCGGGTCGGCGCGACGATTCGCCGACCTCCATCGCCGTATCCACGCGGTGGCGCCCGGCGATCAGACGACGAGGGGCAGTGATCGGGCAGTCGCGTCCGGCGACCACGAATCCGACGTACCGCCACTGAAGCCCCGCCTCCGCGAACGCATCGAAACTGTCGACCTCCCGCGGTCCACCCGTCGACGCGCGCTCGACGTACTCGATGCGCTCCCCGACGGCGACGTACTCTGTCACGGCGACTTCCATCCGGAGAACGTCCTCGTCGACGACGGGCGACCGACGATCATCGACTGGCTCGACGCCGCGACGGGACACCCGGCGGCCGACGTCGCTCGCACGTCGCTCCTCCTCCGTCTCGCTCGACCGTCCGACGAGAGTAGTATCGTCGAAGCGACGACGTTCCGCGTCGTCGTCGACGTGCTTCGGTGGTGTTACGGGCGTCAGTACGCCCGACGGGCCCCGTTCGACCGGCGACTGATCGAGGCGTGGGAACTCCCCGTGGCGGTCGCGAGGTGGAACGAAGCCCTCCCGAGCGAGCGGAGCGCGCTCGAACGTCGCATCGACGCGCTTCTCGATTCGGTTCGAGTCGCGGAGGTGCGGTCGCTGTCGTCTCCGAGGAAGCGTCGTTCGAATTGACGAGACGATCACCCGACCGGGATCTACTCATCTGCGGTCAGATCGCTTGCGAACGAGGCTCTCGACCGAAATCAGCCGCAGCCAGAACATTGATTGACGTGGCTGACCGATTAGTCAGTCAAGGATGTTCTACGAGAAGCAGGCGTTCCGATATGGAGTGACGAGTATCGAAATCGTCGCGGAGGACGATAACTGAATGCTCACGGACAGACGCGTCATCGCGCTGGCGGTCGCCCGGATGGCCGATTCCATCGGGAACTCGTTTCTGATCGTCGTCCTGCCGCTCTACATCGCCAGCGGGACCGTCAAGGGAGGTTCGTTCGGGTTGTCCGTTTCGGTCATCACCGGCCTGATCCTCGCCATGTTCGGGTTGTTGAACAGTGCCTCCCAGCCGTTCGTCGGGCGCTTTTCCGACCGCGTCGGCAAGCGGAAGGTGTTCGTCCTCGGAGGTCTGGCGATCCTCGCGGTCACCAACTTCGTGTACTCGTACGCGACGAGTTACCCCACGCTGATCCTCATCCGCGCGATACAGGGTATCGGCGTCGCGCTGACTATCACCGCGACCATCGCGCTCGTCAACGAGTTGGCGTCCGACGACTCGCGCGGTGGCAACATGGGGATCTTCAACACGTTCCGTCTCATCGGCTTCGGGGCAGGTCCGATCGGTGCCGGTGCACTCGTCAACGGCGGTCCGTACAACTGGCCCGTGGTCGGACCGATCTCGGGGTTCGACGCGGCGTTCTACCTCGCCTCGGCGACCGCGGTTGTGAGTTTCGTCCTCGTCACGCTGCTCGTCTCCGATCCCGAGCAGACCTCCGCCGAGGCCGGCGACGACCTCTCCGTCGAATTACTGGCCGACGACGCAGATCACACCATCGACCCGGTATTCGCGCTCGGGATCGCGTCGCTGTTCATGGCGATGGGGATCGCGCTCCTCTCGGCCATCGAACCACTGGTTAACAACCACCTCGACCAGACCTCGTTCCTGTTCGGGGTCGAGTTCGCCGCCTTCGTCGCCGCGCAGGTGCTTCTACAGGTGCCGATCGGGTGGGCGAGCGACCGCTGGGGTCGACGACCCTTCATCCTCGCCGGACTGACGCTGCTCATCCCGGCGACGGCGGCGCAGGGCTTCGTCGACACCTCGATGGGCATGATCGTCGCGCGATTCGTGCAGGGTGCCGCCGCCGCGGCCGTCTTCGCGCCGTCGCTGGCGCTCGCGGGCGACATCGCGAAAAGTGGAAACTCCGGCACGCAGTTGTCGATTCTGACGATGTCGTTCGGGCTCGGGACGGCGCTCGGACCGCTCGCAACGGGTGCGCTCGTCCACTACGGCTATCAGGTGCCGTTCGAGTTCGGCGCGGCACTCGCAGTCGTCGGTCTCGCGCTGGTGTACACGCAGGTCACCGAAACGGTCGGTGACGCGACGAGCGGAAGCGGCGCGTCCGCCGGTACGAGTCAGGACTAACGGAGGCTCCGAGGCTTGCAGTGTGAGCGGCGCTAACCGGTTCTCTTTTCGGTCGGCGGGCGGAAGTCGACGTATGGACCCGAAGCGAGAGATGACGAGCATCGACCTCACGGCCCTCGTCACCGAGTTGGGACGATACGAGGGCGCGAAGGTCGACAAAGCCTATCTCTACGACGACGACTTGCTTCGCCTCAAGCTCCGGGATTTCGACCGCGGACGCGTCGAACTCCTCGTCGAAGTCGGCGAGGTCAAACGCGCACACGTCGCCGCCGCCGAACACGTTCCCGACGCGCCGGGGCGGCCGCCGAACTTCGCGATGATGCTTCGCAACCGACTGAACGGCGCCGACTTCGCCGGCGTCGAGCAGTACGAGTTCGACCGCATCCTCGTCTTCCACTTCGAGCGCGGCGACGCCGACACCAGCATCGTCGTGGAGCTGTTCGGGCAGGGCAACGTCGCCGTCTTGGACGAGAACGGCGAAGTCGTCCAGAGTCTCGACACCGTCCGGCTGAAGTCCCGAACCGTCGCCCCCGGCGCGCAGTACGAATTCCCGCAGTCCCGAATCAACCCGCTCACCGTGAGCTACGAGGCGTTCGCCATGAAGATGGACGACTCCGACACCGACGTGGTGCGGACGCTGGCGACGCAGCTCAATTTCGGCGGGCTGTACGGGGAGGAACTCTGTACCCGCGCCGGCATAGAGAAGACCCTCGACATCGCCGACGCTGGCGAAGATGAGTACCGGAAACTGTACGACGCCCTCCAGCGACTCAAGGAACCCCTTCAGACCGGGCAGTTCGACCCGCGCGTCTACGAGGAAATCGTCGACGACGAGGATGGAGAAGACGAGGGAGAAGGTACCCAAACCGACGAACCCGTGACCCGCGTCGTCGACGTGACGCCGTTCCCCTTAGAAGAGCGCTCGGACCTGAACAGCGCCGGGTTCGACTCGTTCGACGCGGCGCTGGACGACTACTTCTACCGCCTCGAACTCGACGCCGACGAACCGTCGGGCGGAAGCGGTGGCGGCGGCCGCCAGCGCCCCGACTTCGAGTCCCAGATCGAGAAGCAAGAGCGCATCATCCAGCAACAGCAGGGTGCGATCGAGGGCTTCGACGAGCAGGCCGAACAGGAGCGCGAGAAGGGCGAATCGCTCTACGCCAACTACGAACTCGTCGACGAGATCCTGAGTACGGTTCGAAGCGCACGCGACGAGGGGGTCCCGTGGGACGAGATCGGGGAGACGCTCGAAGCGGGAGCCGAGCAGGGAATCCCCGCCGCCGAGGCCGTCGAAGGCGTCGACGGCGCGACGGGGACGGTCACGATCAGTCTGAACGGCCACCGGATCGACCTCGACGTCTCGATGGGCGTCGAGAAGAACGCAGACAACCTCTACACCGAGGCCAAGCGTGTACAGGAGAAAAAAGAGGGCGCGCTCGCGGCCATCGAAGACACCCGCGAGGAGTTGGAAGCGGCCAAGAAGCGCCGAGACGAGTGGGAAGCGGCGGACAGCGACGTCGAACAGGATGGCGACGACGACGACGAAGGCGAAGAGCGGGAGATCGACTGGCTCTCGCGGGCGTCGATCCCGATCCGGCAGAACGAGCAGTGGTACGAGCGGTTCCGCTGGTTCGAGACGAGTGACGGCTTCCTCGTCATCGGCGGACGCAACGCCGATCAGAACGAAGAGATCGTCAAGAAGTACATAAGCAAGCACGACCTGTTCTTCCACACGCAGGCTCACGGCGGTCCCGTGACGGTCATCAAGGCTACGGGGCCGAGCGAACCCGCCCGAAACGTCGACATCCCCGAACAGAGTCGCGAGGAGGCGGCTCAGTTCGCCGTGTCGTACTCCTCGATCTGGAAGGAGGGTCGTTTCGCCGACGACGCCTACATGGTCCACCCGGACCAGGTATCGAAGACGCCCGAGAGCGGCGAGTACATCGAGAAGGGGAGTTTCGTCGTCCGTGGCGACCGGACGTACTACAACGACGTAGCTGCCGAACTCGCCGTCGGGATCGCGTGCGAACCGTACACCCGTGTGATCGGCGGCCCGCCGTCGGCGATCGAGGACCGAGCCGTCACGTCGATCCGACTCCAGCCGGGTCGTTACGCGCAGAACGACATGGCGAAGATGTGCTATCGGAAGCTTCGCGAACGGTTCGAAGACCAGTCGTTCGTCCGCAAGGTGGCGAGCGCCGACCGGATCCAGGAGTTCCTCTCACCGGGCGGAAGCGAAATCGT
This sequence comes from Haloferacaceae archaeon, assembly GCA_963715525.1. Classification (GTDB taxonomy): domain Archaea; phylum Halobacteriota; class Halobacteria; order Halobacteriales; family Haloferacaceae; genus MFD01721-c6. The sequence goes on along the minus strand of OY970248.1, from coordinate 1,033,986 downwards.
CGACGAGTAGACGTCGTCGACGAACCGTCTGTACGACCCTGAGAAACGGTTAATATCCGAGACGACGTCTGAGAGACTGAGAATACGGCCCACAGACTGCGTTCTCAGAAATCCATGATTAGCGAATCACTCGATTACCTACGGAAGAGCGACGATTGGGTCTCGACCTTCATCATCGGCGGGATCGTGACCCTCTTCAGCTTCCTCCTGCTCCCGGCCATCTGGGCCACGGGATATCTGATGCGCGTCCTGCGCGCGACGATGCACGGCGAAGAGGAGAGCGTTCCGACGTTCTCGGACTGGGGCGACCTGACGATCGACGGCCTGAAAGCGGTCGTCATCGCGTTCATCTACGGGTTGATCCCGGCCATCATCGGCGGTATCGTGATGACGCTCGGCGGTTTCGGACTCGCGGCCAGTAACAGCAGCGCCGGGGCCATCGCGGGTGGGCTCGTCATCCTCGTGGGGGGGCTGCTCACCCTCGTGCTCGGCCTCATCGCGTGGTACCTCATCCCGGCGGCCCTCATGAACTACGCCGACAAGGGCACGTTCGGTGCTGGGTTCGCTTTCGACGACATCCGCCCGATGCTGTCGAACGGGACGTACGCGACCGGATGGCTGTACGCACTCGGCCTCTTCATCGTCGCCGGGATCGTCACGGGCGTGCTGAACTTCATTCCGTTCCTCGGGATAATCGTCGGCGCGTTCGTCGTGTTCTACGCGGCCGTCGCGGCGTACTACATCTACGGCCGCACCTGGGCCGAGATGCACCCCGTCGAGATGCGCGAAGAGCCGACAACCGGCGACCGGCCGGCCGTCTGAGCGGCTGATCGCCCGCACATCGGCCGTTTTCAACGTTTTTCCACTCGCTCTCGAACTCACGTAGCGAACGCGATCAGCCGAGGGACAGTGCCTCGATCGAAGGTTCGCTCGGACTTATGTATCCGGCAACCGACGAATCGAACGATGCTCTCAGAGGCTCTGCGCGCGCCGCTCCGAGCGGACGACACCGTTCAAACGATTATCGTCGGCGCGGTGTTGTCACTCGTCGCTGTCGTTTGCACGGCCTTCTTCGTCTTCTCGCTCTTGCCCTCGACTCTGAATCCGTTATTCCTCGTTCTCGGCCCTCTCGCGCTGGTGTTCGAACTCGTCATCGGCGGGTACTACGTCCGCGTGACGCGTGTCGGGGTTCGGGGTGACGAAGCCACGCCGTCGCTCGTCCGGTGGGGGCAACTGCTGAAAGACGGATTGGGACTGTTCGTCGTCGACGCGGTCTACTTCCTTCCGGCGGTTCTCATCCTCCTCTGCGGGAGCGTCGCCGCCACGATCATCGCCTCACTGGTGTCGTCGTACGGATCGCTCGTCGAGGGTGCCACGCTGCTCTTGACGGTCATGTACTGGCTCCTGTACTGGTACGTGCGTCCCGCCGCAGTCGCCGTCTTCGCCGCCGAGCGGCGACTCCGACCGGCACTCGCGGTTCGACGGGTCGGACGAGTCGCGGCCGACGGCGACTACGCGAGCGGGTGGCTCCGCGGGGCCGCCGTCACCGCCGTCGCCGTCGTCGTCGGGGGAGCACTCTCCGCGCTCCTCGTCGGATTCGCCGTCTGGTTCGTCCTCCGGTCGGTCGCCTACCTGTTGTATGGCCGTGGTGTGGCGTCGACCCTCGAATCGGTCGCAGCACGCTCGGAGACGACAGACGACGTATCGGCCTCGTTTCCCGACCGGCGACCCGAAGTCTCGGCGTCGGTGCAGACGGGGCGGACCGTTCGACTCGATATGCCACCAAGTCTGACCGACGGCGCTGGCGAAATCGGTGCCGGTGCCGATCCGGGTTCGATGGGCACCGTCGATAGCGACGTCGACATGGACACCGACGACGACGCTAGCGTGGACACCGTCGACGCCGCGGACTCGGATCCCGTCGATTTCGAGTCGTGAGCGACACCGTGAAACCGTTCGCCTCGTAAGAGGTGGACGATGCTTCGCGAGGCGCTCCGATATCCGACGCGCGGCGACGAGGCGGTCGAGACGTTTCTCATCGGGGGTGCACTCCACCTCGTGACGGCGCTCGTCCTCCCGATACTCCTGGCGCTGGTACTCGTACCGCTCGTGTTCGTCGCGGGTTATCTCGTTCGCGTCTTGGACCACGCCACTTCGGTCGATCGACTCGAACTACGCAACGACGCCGACATCGCTCCGCCGACGTTCCGCGACCCGGTGCGATTGCTCCGGGACGGCCTCGCCGCGATGGCCGTGAGCGTCGCGTACCTCGTCGTGCCGATCGTCGTGTTGCTCGTGACCGTCGGTGGGGCGATCAGCCACGGTACGTCGGCGAACGGACTCGGATTCGGCGGAGCGTTTACCTTCCTGACGGGGTCGATCGTCACCCTGCTGATCGCGGTCACGTTCGTCTACTTCCTCCCGGCCGGACTCATCGCCTACGCGAACACCCGTCGCGTGCGTGCGGCCTTCGAGTGGCGACGGCTCAAAGCGTTCGCGGGACGTGGAACGTACTTCTATGCCTTCTGGGTGAGCGTCGTCATCGCCGTGTTCGTCGGGACCATCGTGGGGCCGTTGAACGCGGTCGCGCTCGGGTTCTTCCTCCTTTTCTACGCCGAAGTCGCCGTCGCCGTCCTCTGTGGGCAGGCGTGTTCCGATTCGAGGGTCGGGGGCGCGGCGACGAGCGAGTAGTCGTCCGGTACGTGGCCGAAACCTGAGAGACCCGTATTCGAACCGCACCCCATCCGAGAAAGCAAGGGTTGTTACGTGACGGGCCGATGTGGCAGGTATGCGAATCGCCAGCCGTGGGTACGGCGAGGAGGGGCGCGAGCGGATGACGCTCGTCCCCGAAAACGTCGACGACCTCTGGCACCTCTCGTACGTCCTCGAACCGGGCGATCTCGTCTCCGGGGACACGACGCGACGGATTCAGCGCGACGACGAGCAACTCCGGGACACCGGCGGACAGCGCGAACACCTCTTCGTCACCATCGAGGTCGAGGACGTGGAGTTCGCACGCTTCGCCAACCGTCTCCGGGTGAGCGGCGTCATCGTCGACTGCTCGCGCGAGGACCAGCTCGGTCAGCACCACACGCTCAACGTCGAGGAACGTAACGAATTCACCATCGAGAAGCACTTCAAGCCCGATCAGACGGATCGGATCGAGGAGGCCGAACGCGCCGCCGAGAACCCCGAAGTCGCCGTCGCGACCGTCGAAGAGGGCGAGGCGTACATCCACCTCATCAAACAGCACGGCACCGACGAGTACGCGTCGTTCAACCGACCGACGGGGAAGGGCGAGTACGCCCGACCCCGCGACGAACTGTTCGACGAACTCGGATCGGCGCTGTCGCATCTGGAGGTCGACTCCATCATCCTCGCCGGTCCCGGCTTCACGAAACAGGACGCCCGCGACTACCTCGCGGAGAACTACTCCGACATCGCCGAGAAGATCACCGTCGTCGACACGTCGAGCGCGGGCGACCGCGGCGTCCACGAGGTGCTGAAACGCGGTGCCGTCGACGACGTGCAGACGGAGACGCGCATCTCGCGGGAAGCCCAGTTGATCGACGAACTCATGACCCGGATCGCAGACGGTGCGAAAGCCGCCTACGGGATCGAGCAGGTCGCGCAGGCCGCCGACTTCGGGGCCGTCGAGAACGTGCTCGTCCTCGACTCGCGACTCCGCGACGAACGGCAGGGGAACGGCGACTGGGATATCGACGCCAACGAGATCATCGAGACCGTCGAGCAGAAAGGCGGCGAGGTCACCGTCTTCTCGGGCGAGTTCGACCCCGGTCAGCAGTTGAAGAACCTCGGTGGCATCGCGGCGCTGCTACGCTATCGGCTGGAGTAGCGACTCCGAAAAGGAGCGATGGGACGCATCGCTCGTGCGTTCTATTCTGTCGACTCAGTTCCCGTCCGCATCGTCCGTTCGAGGTCGTCGCCGGTCGCCCCGAGTTGCCGCGCCCAGTCGAGCGTGTCGAAGTAGGCCCACCGTTCGGTCACCATGCCGTCCGCGACGCGGTGGAGCAGTAGCCCACCGAGGTCGATCGGGTTACCTGACGGAGCGATTCCCATGAACTCGCTCTCGTGCGTGCCGCGAATGCGAACGCGCATCGCGACGAGGTCGCCTTCGCAAGAGACGTCCTCGACGGTGACGCTCACGTCCGGGAAGGCGGTCTGGAACGTCCGGAACCCCTCCCGGACCGCGTCGCGTCCGGTCATCTCGCCGAGCGGCGAGTTGTGTTCGACGAAGCCTTCGTCGAAGACCTCGTCGACGAGGTCGAGTCGCTTTCCGGTGTTGATCTCCTCTGGGATGCGCCTGACGAGCGCCTTCTTCTCCTCTTCGGTCGGTGTCGTGACTGCCATGCCGTTCTCACCGAGTGAGACTACGTCGCGCGCGAGCAAATCGCTCGCTGGTCGGCGATCGACAGGTCCACGGTCGGGACGGACGGCTTCCCACCGGATGCCGTCTCACTGGCCAGTCAGTGCTTCGCTGGCCGGGGAGAGTTCGACCGTCGTCCCGCGTCCGTCCTCGACGGCTCGCTCGTAGAGCATGTACGCCGAGGCGACCGTCTCGATGCCGGTACCGCCGCTGTCGAAGACGGTGATCTCTTCGTCGTCCTCGCGGCCGGGGACGGTTCCGGCGACGACGTCGCCGAGTTCGGCGTAGACGTGGTTCTCGTCGACGACACCCTCTTCGACCGCGTACATGAGCGACCCGGCGTCCTTCGCGGCGCGTCCCCGGAGGTCGAGGACGTACTTCGCGCGTTCGACGGTCGTCGTATCGAGTTCGCGCTTCTGGGGATTGTACTGACCCATCGCGGTGACGTGGGTGCCGGGTTCGAGTTGGTCACCGTCGAAGACGGGTTCGGAGGCCGTCGTCGCCGTGATGACGATGTCCGCCCCTTCGATGGCGGCGGCGCTCGAGGCGACCGAAGCGACGCTGGCGTCGAGCAGTTTGTTCATCTCGCCGGCGAAGTTCTCGCGGTTCTCCTTGGTCGGCGAGTAGACCCAGACCGTATCGAGGTCGCGGACCGCGTCGACGGCGCGGAGTTGGCCGCGGGCCTGCGCGCCGCTCCCGACGATGGCGACAGATTCGGCGTCCTCGCGGGCCAGTTCGTCGACGGCGACGGCACCGGCGGCTCCGGTCTTGAAGGGGTTCATGCTCGCCCCGTCGACCAGCGCCAGCGGTTCGCCCGACTCGGCGTCGAACAGCGGCGTCACGAACCACGCATCGGCCGCACCGAAGCCCGCGCTGTACATGTAACCGCCCATCGCACCCGTTTCGGGAAGGACGGCGGTGTAACTCGTGAACATTCCCTTCGGGTCGTCGCTGACGAGTTTGGTTCGGGGTTCCGCGGGTGCCCCTTCGCCGCGCTGACGATAGCCTTCACGGACGGCGTCGACGTACTCGGCGGGCGTTGCGAGGTCCGCGACCTCGCCGCTCGACAGGAACAACGTCTCGGTCATAGTTCGAAGAACGACCGCGAGAGCAAAAAACAGCGGGTAGGCGGAAACGGAGTGAAGGGCCGAACGTGTCGGCGGATGAAGTGAGACGAAAAGAGGGAAATCGAATCAGTCGGCGTTCGGTGGCGGCGACTGGGCCGCTTTGGTTTCGATGGTCGGAGAATCGACCGGACCGTTGACGAAGAGTGCGTGTCCCACAACGAGTCCGGCCACGCTTGCACCAGCGGGCACGGCCAGCGTTAAGGGGAAGCCCACGACGCTCAGTACGGTAGTAATTCCGAGCAGCGCGAGCGGGATAATCCCCAGCACATAATCGTAATATCCGGTCATAATACAATACATACTATGGGTGACTCCCATATAGTTCTTTCCCATAGCCACCGGGTAATCACGTCGATGGTCATTTCAAACCAATCCATAACTTATGAGAAGATCTGCCGATAGCGGCCCTCTATCACGTGAATACGGCAGTACTAGGAATTGGAATTCGTTATAGTTGCGTTCTGATCGGTCCGGGGAAGAGCAGTTTTTCTCGGGTCGGGACGCTATCGACGGCTCCGGGGCGGACGGAGCGCGAGTGACGCGACCGCCGCAACGATCGTCAAGCCCCCAGCGGTGAGAAAGGCGGTCATCCACGAGGTGACGGTGATGAACCACGCGGCGACGGCCCCACCGAAGACGCCGCCCCACATCTTCGCCGAGTAGACCAGCGCGTAGTTCGCAGAGGAGTGTTCCTGTCCGTAGTAGTCGGCGACGACGCTGGGGAACAGCGAGAACTGCGGACTCCAGAAGAAGATGGCGATGACGACGGCGGCGACGAAACCGATGCTCGATCCCGTTTTCCCGAGCCACGCGACTGCGAGCGTGCCGATCCCACAGAGGAAGAAAGACGTCGCCATCACGAGTTTACGGTCGAACCGATCCGAGAGGTCGCCGATGACGAGTCGACCGACGCCGCTTGCGAGCGGGAGGAGGGTCGCCGAAACGGTGACGATGAGCGAGGCCAGTCCGAGATGTTCGGCGAAGGAGACGATCTTGGCCGTGAGCAGCAGGCCCGCCGTCCCGACGACGACGAAGACGAGGTACATGAGCCAGAACTGCCACGTCCGGATCATTTCGCGCCAGTCGTACTGGTGGCCGTGGTGGGCGGCGATCCCGGCAGCGGTGGCGTCGCTGCCGCCGTCCGTTTCAGAAGCCGTCGACGTGTCCGTGCTCTTCGCGGCGTCCTCGGTGCTTCCACCGGAGCCACCTCTGAGCCAGTCGTCCGGCGGGTCGCGGAGGACGATCGCCCCGACGATCACGCCGATCCCGATGAGCAGGCCCATGTTGCGGAGGACGTTCGAGTATCCACCGACGGTGGCGTTGGCTCGGACGTAGGGAACGAACAGCGCGCTCCCGGCCGCGAACGCCATCGTCCCGATCCCGGTCGTCAGCCCCCGGCGGTCGGGGAACCACTTGAGCGCCGTGTTGACGGCGACGGTGTAGACGATGCCGACGCCGAGCGCGCCGAGCGAGTAGAGGACGTACAACTGCCAGACGGACGTCGCGTAGGCGAGGCCGAGGTAGCCACCGCCAGCGAGGACGCCCGCGGCGAGCGAGATGAACTTGGGTCCGCGCCGGTCGCGCCACCAACCGACGGGGAACTGCGACCCCGACTGGATGACGACGAACAGCGTGAAGACGAGACCGAGCGCCGGAAGCGGAATCGAGAGCGACTTGGCGAGCGGTCCTTCGAGCGAGTTCCAGACGTACTGGTAGGGACTTACCAGTCCCATCATGACCGCGGCGGCGACGACCTGCCACCACCGCGAGAACCCGAGCACGTCGCGCGCCCGCCCTGCGTAATCTACGTCGCGAGAACTCATCGGAAGAGCAGTTGGGAGCGGTTCAAATCAGCGTTGCGTAATCGGAGAACGAGTCGGTGAATCGTCGTCGCCGGACGAGACGGCCCGTGCCGGCGAACGACGACGGTTTAGCGGCGACGACGGTTCGACGGTTCCGGTTCGACGGATCGACGGCGACGGTCAGCGAATTTTGAACGCGACCCAGCGCCAGGCGCCGAGGACGATCGCCCCGAGGAACAGCATGACGAGGCCGAAGGTGAGCAGTCCGACGATCGCGAACGTCCCCTTGATCGCGGCCCAGATGACGATCCCGAGGATATCCGCGGGCACCCACGACCGAATCGCCAGCGGAATCGCGGCTTTCGCCGACTCGGCGGCACCGGCCGAGTACGCGCCGATGATCGGTGCGAAGACGATCCAGCCGATCAGGAACGGCACCGTCGCCCGCACACCCTCCATGGGGTTGTTCGCGAGGAAGTGCGGATGGTGGTTCAGCGTTCCGATGATCCCCAGTGCGATGAGGACAACGAAGTCACCGACTGCAAGCGGCAGACTCCCGCTGTCGAGCCGATTCGTCAGAAACGACGAGGTGGAGTTGGCCATACCTCTCCTTGCTCCGTGGGGCTTAATTACTCTCTCGTTTGACGCCAACGACTGCGTATTCGAATCCGCGCTCGACGACGTTCGCATCGAACCCCGCGTCGTCGAGAAAGCGGACGAAGTCGTCCGGGCCCGTGAACACCGATCCGAAGCCGAGCAGGTGCTCGAAGGAGACGAGTACGCGCCCGCGAATCGTCTCCGGGTCGAACTCGCGGACGACGAACACGCCACCGGGCGCGAGTACGCGGTGGACGTCGCGGGCGACGCGTCGTTGATTCGGGAAGTGGTGGAACGCGTCGACGACGACGACGGCGTCGACGGAGCCGTCCCGGAGTGGAATGCGGCGGGCGTCGCCCCGGACGCACGTGGGGCCCCGGTCGGCCGCTCGGGCGAGCATCCCGCTCGACGCGTCGACGACGACCGACTCTCCGATATCGACTCCGCTGTCGGCGTCGAGCGCGGCCGCGATTCGGCCGGTACCGCCACCGAGGTCGACGAGTCGCTCGATCGGCCGCGACGCGCTCTCGAGTCCGACCACGAGGTCGTCGACGGTCGCACTCGGCGAGCCCAGGTCGTAGAATCGAGCGATCCGGTCGAAGATGGCGACGTCACGGGATCGGTCCATGTTCTAACGAATCACACGGTGCGCAAAAAGCCGTGTCCTCTTTTAGCTGGAAGCGATAGGGCCGGCATGGAGTTCGCCTTGCTTGGCTGGCCTGAAGACGAGGTGCGACTCCGTCTCGACTACCGACGGTTCAGCTACGCGGGAAAGTTCGTGATGTCGAACAGCGGCAAAGCCGTGGTCCGCCGTCGCTCGAACGACCACGAGAACGAAGGGGACGAGTCGGTCGACGGCCCGATCGACGTGGAACCGATCGACGACCCGATCGAGGAGGGGACGACCGAGACGAGGCGTCGATCCGCGGCGAACGACGACTCGCCGCTCGTCGACCCGAACGAGTTCGACGAGAACGTACTCGCCGCCGTCGCGTTCAATCAGGATCGCACCGATCCGGGCGTGCTTTGGCTTCGGTACGTGACCGTCCGCGACGATCTCCGCGGCGAGGGCCTCGGGTCTCGGCTCGCGGCGTTCGTGACCGAACGCGCTCGAAAGCGGGGCTTCCGCCGGGTTCGGATCGCCGTCAACAACCCGTTCGCGTACGAGGCACTGTACAAGGCCGGGTTCGCCTACACCGGACGACAGACCGGATTGGCCGAACTCGTCCTGGAGTTCCCCGGCGAGCGCGACCGTCCGACGTACCAGTGTGGCCTCGACGTCTACCGCGAGCGCGACCTCAGCGACATCGAGACGGAGTTCTTGGACGCAAAGGAAGGAATCGGTCCTCCGGAACTCGTCGAGGACGCACCCGACCCATCCGAGAGTCGATAGCCAGTTCGGCAACCGCCTCGCCCGCCCGAAACTCGGGAGATTAAGGTTCGTTGCTCCCAAAGGGGAAACCAATGGGAAACGCGGATCTACGCCAGTTGGCGGCTCTTCGGGAGGTATCCTTCGACGACGTTGCGGGAAGCGTCGTCGCCGTCGACGCCCACAACTGGCTCTATCGGTATCTGACGACGACCGTAAAGTGGACGCGTGACGAGGTGTACACGACGAGCGACGGCCGCGAAGTCGCGAACCTCGTCGGGATCGTACAGGGACTACCGAAGTTCTTCGAACACGACATCGTGCCCGTCTTCGTCTTCGACGGCGGCGTCACGGAGTTGAAAGACGACGAGATCGAGGCTCGACGGGAGCAAAAGGAGAAGGCCCGCGAGCGACTGGCTGACGCGCGCGAACGGGGCGACGCGGTCGAAGCCGCTCGGCTCGAAGCCCGGACCCAACGGCTGACGCCCGTGATCCACGAGACGAGCCGCGGACTGCTGGATCTGCTCGACGTTCCGTACGTGGAAGCGCCCGCCGAGGGCGAGGCGCAGGCGTCGTACATGGCACGCAAGGGCGACGCCGACTACGTCGGCAGCGAAGACTACGACACGCTCCTGTTCGGTGCGCCGCTGACGCTCCGCCAGTTGACCAGCAAGGGCGACCCCGAACTGATGGACTTGGAGGCCACGCTCGACGAACACGACATCACGTGGGAGCAGTTGATCGACGTGGGCATTCTCTGTGGGACTGACTTCAACCCCGGCGTCGACGGCGTCGGCCCGAAGACGGCGCTCAAGGAGATCAAAGCGCACGGCGACCTCTGGGGCGTCATCGAAGCGCGTGGCGTCCACATCGACTTCGCCGACCGTATCCGCGACCTCTTCCTCGACCCGCCGGTCACCGACGACTACTCCTTCGAAACCGACCTCGACCCGGATCTGGCGGCGGCACGCGAGTACGTCACCGAGACGTGGGAGGTCGACGCCGACGAAGTCGCCCGCGGGTTCGACCGCATCGAGGAGTCGCTCGTCCAGACCGGTCTCGATCGCTGGACCTGAAGGGAAATGTGGGTCTAAAAAAGGCCGAAACGACTCAGTAATCGGGAACCGGAGACGGTGAGGAGACGCCGTAGTAGTTCTCGCCGACGACTATATTGGAGCCCTGAATGGAGTTTACATCGAGTTCGTACGCCGATCCCCACTGACCGACGCCGTCCGGTTTACTCTCGTGTGCGAACTGATTCTGTGCGATGATACTCTTCTCAAGCGGATTTCCTCGGATGTAGATTCCGCTCTCTCGATGACCGTTCAGTTCTTGGGTCGCCAAGATGACGTTTCCGATGATCTCGAACGACTCTCCGGCTTGGGAACCGCCGCTGGTGTCCGTCTCGTTCCCCCTGTGCATATCGAACGTGTGAGAGACCGTGTGCGGGCCACAGAAGTTGTTTCGTGCGATGTACGCGGCATCTTTAGTCCCGGTAGAGGCGACGGCGTGGCGGTTGTCGTCGAAGTAGTTTTCCACGATCAGCGACTTCCCGTGCCAGATCGTCACGCCGTATCCCAGTTCGGACATCGGATTGTCAACGAACTGATTGTGGTGTATGTGGGGATCTACTGCCCCTTCTCGCCCCACTTGGATGCCCGCGTACCCCCATCCGCGGAAGATACAGTTGTCGACCTCGGTGTTGTCCTGCGTGACGTTGACCGCATTTCCCTCTTTCTGCCACGAGTAACTCTCGTTGGTGGTGATCGGTCCGAGGAACTGAATTCCGGTGACGCGCACGTCCTGTGCACGCAAGTTGAGGAACGGATCTGGACTCTTCGTCGTCTTCAACAGTGCTCCGGAGGAGCCATCGACTCCACGATCCGACGCGATCGTGATCTGGTTCCCAACCACGACGTTCTCGATTCCGGTCACGTCCAACGTAACGTCTCCCGGAATCCAGACGACGTCGCCATCGCTTGCTCCCATGACTGTACTCTTGAATTCGCTTGCGCTTCGGATCACGTGATCGGCGTCCCCGGCGGTCACTCGCGGACCGGTCGGCCAACCGGGTTGAAGGTACTCTTTCGGGTCGTACCCGTCGCCGCCGCCCACATGATCGAACCGATCTACCTCGCTCGGAATCGAATAGTTGTATTCCATCTGTCGTCTGTGTGTATCGTCTAGTGTCGCTCGCTGGTCTGTGCTCGATACCACGCTGCCGAATACCGTCGCTCGAATGGGCCGCTACCGAAGGTACGGAACCACACTCTGTTGATCGATCAGGTCCCCGATCGAGTCCCGGATCGAGATGGAATCGTCGATCGAATTCAGGAGCCACTCCGTTCGACCCCAGTGCATCTCGGTGGGCGTATCCGTGCCGGATCCGGAGTGTACCGTCATCGTCTCGTACGGATCGACGGTCGCACCCGTTGGAAATTGGAACGTCTGATCGTACTTGGTGTCGAGGGACCATCCGTCCAACTTTACACTCGAATCGCACATGTTCGTGAATCTAATAAACTCTGCATTCAGATCATTTTCGTCCGGTACCATCGGTTTGTGTATGTACGTGATTTTAACACTCATGTTTCTGTTTGAGACTGCGTTCAGCTCCGGTCTACGAGGATGACCGTTCTCACTGGCGATCAGTCGGTTCTTGGCGAATGTCCTTAAATCTTCTATTCACTTTCATTAAGTGAGTTCTGTACAAGCACTAATATTAGTGCTCAGAATATGGTCAACCAATCGTTCAATGACACACCGAAACGATACCACAGATAGCAGATCGCGCAGCACCTCAATCAGCCGTCGAACGGTTCTCCGCACCTCGCTCGTAGCGCTCGGCGCCGGAAGCGGCGTCCTCGGCGCATCGACTGCGGGGAATGCCGCGAGCGGAGCAAAGCGGTCGACGTATTCGATCATGAGCGGGACAGACCAGGAGACGACGGTCCACGTGTACGAAGCAGCCCAGTCGGGGCCGACGACCCTGGTCGTCGGAGGACTCCACGGCGACGAACAGTCGAGTTACCAGGCGGCGAGTCAAATCGCCAAGTGGGCCGTGAACCGTGGTACGCTCGTCGTCCTCCCGAAGGCCAACGTCGAGGCGATTCAGAACGACGAACGGCCGTACGACAACGACCTCAACCGTCAGTTCCCTGCCGACGGTAGTCAGTGTGATACGGATCTGGCCCAAGCCATCTGGAAGGTCGTCAACGTCTGGGACCCGGACCTCGTGTTCTCGCTGCACTCCGTACCGGGGATATACGGCTCCGCCGACGGAGGCGTCGGGCAGTCAGTCGTTCCGACGCCCGTCGACGCTGCTCGGACGAACGGGAAGAAGACCGTCTCGGCGCTGAACGATCAGTTCAGCCTCTCCGACGTCCTCTCGTTCGAACTCGGGAACGACATCACCCCGAATCGGCCGCTCTTCATGTATCGCGTCGCCGGGACGACGAACAAACCCGGATATCTCTGTGCAGTGACTGAAAAAGCGACGATGCAGAACCAGATCGACTGGCTCACGTTCTGCGTCGAGCAGGCGATGAAGGAGAGCGGACAGCTTCGGGGAAGCGGCGACACCGGGTCGGGAAATCCGCACAGTATCTCGGTGGTCGGGACCGGGAAGCGAACGGAATACGAGTTCGAAGCGTCCGGAGAGATCACTCCCAAAGACAACGTCGAGAGTCAGGACACCGTCTCCGGCAATACCGTTCACGGGGTCGTCAAGGGACTCTCCGACAACTACTGGTTCCGGGGTGAGATCACCTCGTTCAAGGTCGTGAGCGGTGATCCGAGTATCGAAATATGGATCGACGGCGACAAGTACGATCCGGAGGACTTCCCGCCCTATTCCGTCTCCGTGGTCGGGACCGGCAACAGAACGAAGTACAAGTTCTCCGTTTCAGGAGGGCTCACGCCGAAAGACAACGTCGAGACCGGCGGTGCCGACCAAGTGAGCGGAACCACCGCTCGCGGCACCGTCAAAAACTTCTCGGACAACTTCTGGATGGACGGAATCATCACGTCCTTCGACGTCCTGAGCGGCGATCCGGACGTCGAAGTGTGGGTGAGCGGGAACCGATACGCACCGGGGGATTTCCCACTGCACGACGCGCGAGAGATATCGGTCGTCGGGACGGGCAACAGGACCAGATACGCGTTCGAGACGAACGGGCAGATCTATCCCACGCCGAACGTGGAAACGAATGGGAACGACGACGTCTCCGACAACCGCGTCGAAGGAACGGTCAAGAACTTCTCGGATAACTACTGGTTTATCGGCGACGTGACGTCGTTCAAAGTTCTGAGCGGTGATTCGAACGTCGACATCTGGATCAGCGGGAAGAAGTACAGCCCGAGCGACTTCTGACCGCACCTGCGACCATCCGAATGCCGCGCGATCGCATCGTCCCCCCATTTCGGCCTCTCGAAGGGTCTCAGTAGATCACACTTCGAAACCCGTCCGCGCAACCGAGCGTTCTCACGTCGACCCCACCGCGTGACCGTCTGCGAGGACTGCGGGTGGCAACGACGACGACGGTTGAACGGCGGTCGAATCGTGGACCGACCGTTAAACGACAGTCGAGCCATCTATTGATTACTACGGTTCGACAGGAGCGACGTGACTCAGAGGGACCGCCACTCGACACGGACGATTTCCGTCGGATCGTCGGAGCCGCGAACGTAGGTCGTCTGCGAACCTCGCTCCACGTCGAACAGGCGGAGCGTCACGACGAGTCGCCCGTCGTCGAGCGTCGCTCGGAGCATCGGGCCTCGACTCGTGACGACGACGTACGGCGGGGCGGCGACCGGCGGTGCTCGGAGTTCGTACCCCGCGGCCCGCGCTGCACCGGACAGGACGGCCGGGAAGCGATCGAGCGCACCAGTCGCTTCGAGTGCCCGTTCGAGCGGGCGGACGACCGCGTCGCGGTCAGTCGTTCGTCCGTGGTCCCAGTCGGCGGCGACGGCGTCGGCACAGTCACTTACATGATCGACGAGCGCAGCGTGGTCGGAGAGTACGTACGACCGAACCGAGCCAGGGACATCCATCACGACCGTCCGTCGAGCGGCGTCGCCATAAGATCATTCGTTCGGTTTTTTACCCCGTCAGGACGTGGCGACCGATATGGACACTGCGGACATCGAGCGCCTGATCGAGGACGGACTCGACGGCGCGAACGCGACGGTTTCGAAGGCCCGACAACCCGACGACGACATGCACTTCGCGGCGGTTGTCGTCGCCACCACGTTCGAAGGCAAGTCACTCGTTCAACAACACCAGTTGGTGTACGAGACGCTCGGTGACCACATGACGACGGATATCCACGCACTCGAACTCAAGACGTTCACGCCCGAAGAGTACGAGGCGCGCCAGAAGTAGTCCGAAACGCGAAGCATCGTAAGACTCGGACGACCGAGTTCGTGGCGTTTTTCTCGTTCGACAGCCAGAATCGTACAGTGGTCTGCTCATCGCGTCACTGGTCCACAGCGGTGATGGCCGGTGCGAGCGATGCGGCCCGTAGGCGTATGTACTTGCGGAACGTACGGTCAAGTACAATCCGATCGTAGCCCGTTTCGAGGGATCATTCGGATTGTGCGCATTCCGGTACGCCTGACCCTTCGTTCCGCTCGTCACGGAACGAGGGGTTACGCGACCTCGGGAGTTCTCTCAGTCCATATCGATCGAGCGGTGACTCGACTCCGAGCCGACGTACTCGTACTACCGAAAGAAGACGGCCGAAGCCGCTCAGCGCGACGCTACGAAACTATCGACCGTGTCGAGCCGACGGTTCCGAATCGCCTCACCCGTCTCCCGGTCGAAGATGTGGATCACGTCTTGGGGGATCCGCACGACGACGGACTGCCCCTCTTCGACGTGTCGCATCCCGTCGATCGTCGCGACGAACGAGTCCGATTCGTCGGTTACCTGTTGGGGTTGGAGGTGAACGACGTTCTCGTCGCCCATCGGTTCGACCACGTCGACCGTCACGTCGAAGTCGTGCTGAGTCTCCGCTTCGGCGACGAGATCGACGCTCTCCGGCCGAACACCGAGGACGAGATCAGTCGTGTCACCGAACTCATCGGCCAACTCGCCCGAGATGGGGTACTCGATCCGGTCGCCGATCAGCTGCGTGCCCTGTCGTTCGACGTCGAAGAAGTTCATCGACGGCTCGCCGATGAAGCCCGCGACGAAGACGTTTGCCGGCTTGTGATAACAGTCGAGCGGCGAGCCCACCTGCTGAAGCTGCCCGTCGTTGAGGACCGCGATGCGGTCGCCCATCGTCATCGCTTCGGTCTGGTCGTGGGTGACGTAAACGGTCGTGACGCCGAGATCCTCCTGGAGCCGCTGGAGTTCGGTGCGCATCTGCGCACGGAGCTTGGCGTCTAAGTTCGACAGCGGCTCGTCCATCAGGAACACCGATGGGTCGCGAACGATCGCGCGTCCGAGCGCCACCCGCTGTTGCTGGCCGCCGGAGAGTTCCCGGGGTTTGCGATCGAGCAGGTCGTCGATGCCCATCGTCTCGGCGGCGTCTTCGACGCGGGTCGCTATCTCGCCGTCCGGGAGGTCGGTCGACTCTTCGAGGCCGAAGCTCATGTTCTGCCGGACGGTCATGTGCGGGTAGAGCGCGTACGACTGGAACACCATCGCGATGTTCCGGTCTTTCGCCGACTTGCCGTTGATGCGCTGTCCGCCGAGGCGGATCTCGCCTCCCGTGATACTTTCGAGGCCCGCGATCATGCGGAGTGTCGTCGATTTCCCACATCCGGACGGTCCGACCAGGACCAGGAAGTTCCCGTCGTCGAGGTCGATCGAAACCTCGTCGACGGCTACGATACCGTCACCGTCGTTGTCGGCGAAGACTTTCGTGACTTCGTCGAGCGTTAATTCAGCCATAGTAGTTCCACCTGTGTGATCCGTTGACCTCGTACGTTCGCGTGCGGAGACTCATCGCGTTCCCGTGCGGACTCGCCTCGCTCATCCGCTGACCTCCTCCGTTCATGTGCTGACCCCCTCGGCGAACTCGTCGGCGAAGAGCACGTAGATGATCAGCGTCGGCAGCGCCGTGACGAACGCGCCGGCCATGCGAAGTGGGAAGTTGTTCCCGGACTGTGAGACGCCGAGGCCGGACAGAACTAACGTTACCGACGCCGCGGGACTGCTCGCGCTCGAGATGAGGGTCAGCGAGAACAGGAACTCGTTCCAGATCTGCGTGAACTGGAAGATCAGTACGACCGCGAACATCGGCCGCGACAGCGGGAGGACGATACGTCTGAAGACGGTCGTGACGCTCGCACCGTCGAGCCGTGCCGCTTCGAGCATCTCGTCGGAGATGCCCTTGTAGTGCGATCGGAACAGCAGCGTACAGATCGGAATCCCGTACGCCGTGTGCGTGATGATCAGTTCGAGGATCGTGCCGTAGTACGGATGCATGAACGGCAGCGACCAGACCGGAGCGAGAATCGACTTCAGCGGGAGGTAGTTCGACCAGAAGCGCGACAGCGGCACGAGTACCGCCTGATACGGGATGAAGATCCCGGCGATGAACAGCAAGAAGACGCCGACCTGACCGCGCCAGTCGACGAGCGTCAGGCCGTAGGCGGCCATGCTCCCGATGATCGCGCAGAGGATCGTCGCCGGAATCGTGAACAGCAGACTGTTCCACATGCCGTGGCCGAGTGCGTTGAACGCGGTGGCCCAGCTTTGGGTCGTGAACCCGCTCCCTCCCGGCGGGAAATACGGCAGCGTGTTGACGACGGCGTTGTTCGTCTTGAACGAGGTCACGAACCCCGCCTCGATCGGCAAGAGGTAGAACACGATCAGCGCCAGTACGATGACGTATAGGCCGATCCGTCGGTAGTCGGTCGAACTATCCGTGCTCTCTGCTTGTGTGGATACTGAACTTTCGGCGGTAGTCATAGGTTGCCCTCCCGGTACTGGTAGTAGAGGTACGGCGCGACGATCGCCAGCGCCATCGCGAACAGGATGAGTGCGATGGCGGAAGCGTACGACCACTCCTGTAGCTGAAACGCCTCGCGGACCATCTTGGTCGCGAGGATGTCAGACCCCTTGTGCGGGCGGTACCCGCCGAAGAGGGCGTACAGGAACGAGAACGTCTTGAGCGCGAAGATCATGAGCATGACCGTCGCGCTGACAGTCGCCGGTCGGAGTTGTGGGACGATCACGCGCCAGTACATCCGAGTCGTGCTCGCGCCGTCGACGCGCGCGGCTTCGAACTGATCGTTCGGAATCGCACGGAGCGCAGCGAGGTACACGACCATGCAGTAGCCGCTGAACTGCCAGACGAGCGCGAAGATCACCGAACCCAACACGAGTTTCGGGTCGCCGAGCCAATTGTAAGGGCCGAGTCCGAACAGGCCGACGAACGCGTTGACGATCCCGTTGTTGCTGTTGTACATCCAGAGCCAGAACTGTCCGGTCACGACGAACGACAGGCTCATCGGGAGCAGGTAGATGGTCCGGAACGTGTTCTCGAATCGGATCTTCTGATCGAGCAGGATCGCCAGTAGCATGCCGACGGCGAGACAGACGATCGTGAAGACGATCAGCAAGACGAGCGTGTTTCTCGCGGCGTGAATGACCGTCGGGTCCGAGAACGCGCGGGCGTAGTTGTGGAAGTCGAGGTGCGAGTAGTCAGCACCCCCGAACCCCGAGTAGTCGGCGAGGGAGATGATGATGTTCCAGATGATCGCGCCGTAAACGAACAGGCCCATGAACAGGAGCGGGACGAGCCAGTACGGCATCGACCGGACGAAGTCACTGTCGAAGAACGTGTCGCCTTGCGAGGCGTTCTCGACGGTCGCTCCGCCGTCGGTACGGAGGCTCTCCGAGTCGCTCTCGCCCGCCGGTAGGAGTCGGTTGAGTTTTCGAATAATGGAACGCATAGTAGAGAGGTTCGGTTCTCAGGACTGCTGTTTCGACGCTTGTATGAGAGCGCTCGCCGTCGCGTCGACGTTGTACGGACCCGAGAAGTTGTCGCTGATGATTCCCTTGAATCGAGTCAACGTCTTCGGCGGAACCGCGAGTCCGTGCGTGATCGTCGGCGGGCGCTTCTTCGCGCTCTTGAAGTCCTCGATCGTGTTCTTGAGATACTCACCGAACTGGTCGGTCGGCGCGTCCTTGCGCAGCGGGATCGAACCCTTACGCGAGTTGAACGTCGCCTGTGGCTTCGGAGAGCCGACGAACTTGAGCCACGTCTTCGTGTTCTTGGGGCTCGGGTTGTTCTTGGGGTAGATGAACGAGTCCATGTGAAGCGTGTACATGCCCTTCGTGCCGGGGTACGTCACGGCGTTCCAGTCTTTCTTGTACTCGAAGTTGTTGGACTTGTACGCGCCGGCCACCCAGTTACCCTGGTGGATGAACGCCGCCTTGCCGTTCATGATCATCTGGTTGGCGCTGGTGAAGCCGATCGAGGAGGCGTCGTCGTTGATGTAGTTGCTCAGGATCGTCTTCGTCTTCTTGAGCGCCGTCGTGACCTTCGCCTTGTCGCCCTTGCCGTTCGTGAAGTCCATGTACGCCTGATAACCCGCAGTGCTCAGGAGCGTCTGAGCGAAGAGTTGGAGCGTCGGCCACGGGAGCTTCATCCCCTGAGCCATCGGGACGGCGTCGGTCTTCTGCTGAACCTGCTTCATCGCGTTGATGAGATCGTCGACGCTTTCGAGGCTGCTCGGATCGACGCCCGCTTTCTTCACGACCTTGACGTTGTAGAAGAGGTCGTTCAGGCGGTGCGAGCCGATCGGGACAGTGACGTACTTGCCGTTGTGCTTCGACAGCTTCGCAGCGACGTCGTAGTACTGGGGCTTGATCTCGTCCCAGACGCTCCCGATGTCCCCCATGACCCCGTCGTACTTCTGGAGGTTCGCGCCCGGCCACGTGTCGAACGAACTCGGCGGGTTGTTGTTGCCGAGTCGCTTGGCGACGACCGTGTCGAGGTTGGTGTTCCCCCCGCCACCGATCGGCCGGAAGTCGGTGTTCATGTCGGGGTACTTCTTCGCGAACTCCTTCGTCAACGCGGTGATGGCGCTCTTCCCGTCGCCACCGGTCCACCCGTGGAGAACGACGAGTTGTTTCCCCGAGCCGCCACTGTTACCGCCACCGCTGCTACTGTTACCGCTGCCACCGTTGCTGGTGCCGCTATCGTTGCCACTGTTCCCGTTGTTGTTCCCTGTACAACCAGCGAGTCCGACCAGCCCTGCGGCACCTGCAAGTCCAGCGGATTTGACGTACGTCCGTCGAGAGACGGAACGAGGATCGCGTTCTGTCATTGTTTTCTGCTATTGACCACCAATTAATCGGTAACGTCGTCACTTAAGCATTTCCGTAATTACTACAAAGATGAGTGAATATTTCATCGGAGAATTAGCTGCAATTGGACGACCGTAGGCAGTTCGTCATCAACCAGAGGGACACGAACACGTGTGGTGATCGTACATCACTCAATCACGTCGTCTCTGGAATATACGGTAGCATGCCAACGCGTCGATAGAAAGTATTCCGATTCGAAGACGATCCACGCACCGCCGTTGGAACGTACCGGGGTACCGATCGTCACGGCCGCGAGAGAAGCACCGTGTGACGACTGCGACTTGGGTGGAGTCCGGTTCCCGTTCGTAACCCGGGTGTCCGGCGCCCGTCAGCGGACCGGTGGGTTTTACGACCGCCCCGACGTGTGCGCACGTATGGCTGAGGACGATTATCGGACTGAGCAGGACAGTCTCGGCGAGATGCAGGTTCCGGCGGACGCGTACTGGGGCGCACAGACACAGCGAGCGGTCGAGAACTTCCCCATCAGCGACGTCACGTTCGACCGCCGCTTCGTCCGCGCGCTCGGCGTCGTCAAGAAAGCGGCCGCACAGGCGAACCGCGACCTCGGACTCGTCGACGAAGAGCAAGCGGAGGCGATCGTCGAAGCCGCCGACGAAGTCATCGCCGGAGAGCACGACGATCAGTTCCCCGTCGACGTGTTCCAGACCGGGTCCGGTACGTCCAGCAACATGAACGCAAACGAGGTCATCGCTAATCGCGCCGCCGAGATCATGGGCAAGGAGATCGGCGACCGCGTCGTCCACCCGAACGACCACGTCAACTACGGGCAGTCGTCGAACGACGTCATCCCCACGGCGATGCACGTCTCGGCGCTCGAAGCCGTCGAGAAGGACCTCGTTCCGGCACTGGAGACGCTGGCGGGCGCACTCCGCGAGAAAGAAGACGAGTTCGACGGCATCGTCAAGACCGGCCGAACGCACCTGCAGGACGCGACGCCCGTCCGCCTCGGACAGGAGTTCTCGGGCTACCGCGCACAGGTCGAGAAGGGCATCTCTCGCATCGAACACACGCGCTATCACCTCTCCGAACTCGCACTCGGCGGAACAGCCGTCGGGACGGGCCTGAACACCCATCCGGACTTCCCGGAGAAGGCGGCCGAATACATCAGCGAAGAGACCGGAATCGAGTTCCGCGAGACGGACAACCACTTCGAAGCGCAGGCCGCTCACGACGCGATGGCGGAGGCCCACGGCGCGCTTCGAACGGTTGCGGGATCGCTGAACAAGATCGCAAACGACCTCCGATTGCTCGCCTCCGGCCCGCGTAACGGACTCGGCGAGATCGAACAGCCCGAGAACCAGCCGGGTAGCTCGATCATGCCGGGGAAGATCAACCCCGTCGTCGCCGAAGCCGTCAACCAGGTCCACAAACAGGTCGTCGGAAACGACACGACCATCGAGTACGGGGCCGCGGAGGGTCAGATCGACCTCAACCTCTACAAACCCGTGCTCGCTTCGAACTTCCTCCAGTCGGCTCGGCTGCTGACGAACACTTCGGAGGCGTTCGCCGAGAAGTTCATCGCGAAGCTAGAGGCGAACGAAGAGCACTGCCACGAAAAGGTCGAACAGAGCATGGCGCTGGCGACGGCGCTCAACCCCGCGATCGGCTACGACAAGGCGTCGAAGGTGGCAAAGCAAGCACTGAAAGAGGGCAAGACGATCAAAGAGGTCGTTATCGAGGAAGGGTACTTAGACGAGGCGGAAGCCGAGGAGGTACTCGACCCCGAAAAGATGACCCATCGCGGAATCCTCGGCGACGACTGACCGTCCCGTAGCGCGGGACGACACGCCCGATTTCGGGCGAAATCGACATCCGTCGCGGAGTTCGGTCCGAAACTATCACTCGTGAGAGAAAACGACATTTTCAAGGGGTTGTATGGGGAACTTTCGATACATGCCTGGGGTCAACCTTTACCGGGAAACAAAGGGTCGGGATATGCTCGTATGTCGAAAATGTGGCGCACAGTTCCCGGAGGGTCGGGCGACGCAGGACGGTTGGTACTATCGTTGCCCGGAAGAGGGCTGCGACGCCGAAGGACTGGGTGAAGGGCTTCGCCGCGCCCGCTCCGAGTAACGCGAGTCGATTACGGCGTTTCTACCGATCCGTTTCCGAACGAACCGATACCGAGAGGCGGGTGTATCGCCACGCAGACGGCAAACTTCGCACGGTTTGCCGACCGTCGGTACCGACCTCTCGCGACCGCTTCGACCGTAGACTGAACGCTTTTTACTCCCCCCGTACCCACATGTCGGTAATGACCGAGTACGATTACGAGGGCCTCGGCCTCGTCGCAGGGCTGGAGATTCACCAGCAACTCGACACGGCCGCGAAGTTGTTCTGTGCGTGTCCGACGAAGCGTCGCGAACCCGAGGAATCGACCCGACGGTTCAGCCGGTTTCTCCACCCGACGAAGAGCGAACTCGGCGAACTCGATCAGGCGGCCGTCGAGGAGAGCCGCGTCGACCGCGAGTTCGAGTATCTGACTTACGACACGACCTGTCTGGTCGAAGAGGACGAAGAGCCGCCTCACCAGATCGACGACGAGGCGCTCGACGTGGCGATGCAGATCGGGACGATGCTCGACATGAGCGTCGTCGACCAGGCCCACGTCATGCGCAAGATCGTCGTCGACGGCTCGAACACCTCGGGGTTCCAGCGCACGACGCTCATCGGCCAGCACGGCGAACTCGAGACGAGCGACGGCCCCGTCTCCGTCGACGACCTGATGTTAGAAGAGGAGAGCGCCGGTCGCGTCACGGAGACCGACGGCGGCGTCCGCTACAGTCTCGATCGCCTCGGCATCCCGCTCGTCGAGATCGGAACCGGTCCGGACATCCACTCGCCCGAACAGGCCCGCGAGGCCGCCGAGACGATCGGGATGATCCTCCGCTCGACCGGGAAGGTAAAGCGCGGACTCGGGACCATCCGGCAGGACGTCAACGTCTCCATCGCCGACGGCGCTCGCGTCGAGATGAAGGGCGTCCAGAGCTTAGACGACATCGACGACCTCGTCCGCCTCGAAGTCGGCCGACAGGTCGAGTTGCTCGCCGTCCGCGACGAACTACGAGACCGCGACGCCAGCGTCGGTGAGACGCGAGACGTGACGCGGGTGTTCGAGGACACCACCAGCGGCGTCATCGAGAACGTCTTGGACGGCGGGAAGGTCGCCGCCGTCCCGCTCTACGGCTTCGACGGTCTCGTCGGCCGGGAGATTCAGCCCGACCGTCGCCTCGGGACGGAGTTCTCCGACCACGCCAAGCGCCACGGCGCGGGCGGCATCTTCCACACCGACGAACTCCCGGCCTACGGTGTCACCGAAGAGGAAGTCGACGCGCTCCGCGAGGCAGTCGGCGCGGGGGAGAACGACGCCGTCGCCATCGTCGCCGCCGACTCGAAGACGGCGGACCTCGCCATCGACGCCGTCGCCGAACGAGCCGAGGTCGCCATCGAGGAAGTTCCGGAGGAGACCCGCGGCGCGAACGACGACGGAACGACGCGCTACCTGCGCCCGCTCCCCGGCGCGGCGCGGATGTACCCCGAGACCGACGTGCCGCCGGTCGAACCCGACCCCTCCGAGGTCGAGGTCCCCGAACTCCTCACGGAGAAGGTCGGCCGCTACCAGTCCGAGTACGGTCTCGACGCCGGACTCGCCGAACAGGTCGCCTACGGCCACCGGATGCCCCTCTTCGAGGAAGCAGTCGATCAGGGAATCGACGCGACGCTGGCCGCCGGAACGTTAGAGAGCACCGTCACGGAACTGCGCCGTGACGACGTGCCAGTCGAGTCGATCACGGACGACCATTTCCTCGGCGTCCTGACGATGGTCGACGGCGGCGACCTCGCCAAGGAAGGTGTCAACGACGTACTCTCCGTGCTCGCTCGCAACCCGGACATGACGCCCGAGGAGGCCATCGAAGAGGCCGGACTCGCCGGCGTCGACGAAGAGGCCGTCCGCGAGACGGTTCAGGAGGTCGTCGACCGCAACGAAGAGCAGGTCGAAGCCGAGGGCATGGGCGCGTTCTCGGGCCTCATGGGCGAAGCCATGGGCGCGCTCCGCGGCAAAGCGGATGGAGAAGTCGTGAGTAGCGTGCTCCGCGAGGAGATTCAGAAACGGGCCTGAGTGCTTCGGAGAGTTGCGTAGGCTCGACCATCCGCCGCCGGGTCGCGATGCTAAAGGTCCTCCGAGGGCGGGGCTTTCGAGGTCACGTTTTCGTAATTGAGAAGGCCAAGACAGTAGCCACGGAGAGAAACACCTCGAAAGCCCCCGCGGTCTCGACTCGCGCGACCACCACTGCGCTCCTCGGCCTTCGGCCTGCGGTGCTTGAGGGGTCGTGCTTCGTCCAGACCGCGGCGTGACGAGACCTACGGTCTCGCGTGCTCTCGTTCGTCTCTTCGAGACTCACGAGAATCCCTTTCAGTCCCACCCCCGGCAGCTTATCGACTGCTCATCGAAGCGGGCCAGATTTCTTTTTTCGTCGGATCGACCGACTCACCGATCGTCGACGGTTGAGATGACAGAGGATTGATTGACAATCAATAAAAACGAAACCATAACCACCGAATCCGACTACTCCTCGCCGGATTCGAAGTGTTCGCCGGCCGCTTCCGGAATTCGCGTGCGACCGAACAGCGCGAGGACGATGATGACCGTGATGTACGGGATCGTCCGGGTGAGTTGTTTGGGCACGTGGAAGATGCCGGTGGTCTGGAGGTAGGTCTGGAGCGCGTCGAGGCCGCCGAAGAGCAGCGTCGAGAGGAACGCGCCGACCGGGTTGTAGTTGCCGAACAGGTACGCGACGATGGCGATGAAGCCCCGTCCGTTGACCATCGTCGGCCCGTTGCCGACGAACTGACCGAGGCTGAGCGACAGCGCCGCGCCGCCGACGCCACAGAGGACGCCGGAGAGAAGCACGGCGGTGTATCGGACGCGGTGGACGTTGACACCGGCGGTGTCGAGCGCCTGCGGGTTCTCCCCGCTGGCGCGGACGTGGCGGCCGAACGCCGTCCGGTTGAGCACCCACCACGAGAGCGCGACCGCGACGAACATCAGGTAGACGAACGGACTCGCGCTGAACAGCGCCCCGAAGAACGGGATCTGTGCGAGTGAGCCGAACAGTCCCGAGATGCCGGGGATGCCCATGTTCGGGATCGACTGAACCGACGCGACGTGCTTGGAGTTCGTGCTGCCGTAGAAGACCTGCGACGCGAACGGAGCGAGTCCGAGCGCGATGAGCCAGACGGCGAGTCCGGCGATGATCTGGTCGGCGCGGAACTCGATGCAGACGACGGCGAAGATACCCGCGAGCACCGTGCTCGCGATGATCGCCATGACGACGCCGAGCCAGAGGCTTCCGAGGACGTCGGTGAAGTAGATCGCACCGAACGCCGAGATGATGAGGAGCCCTTCGAGCCCGATGTTGACGACACCGCTCTTCTCGGCGAAGATGCCGCCGAGGGCCGCGAAGGCGATCGGAACCGACGAGCGAAGCGTCGCCGAGAGCATCCCGCGCGACGTGAGGATCGTCAGGAGGCCGCCGGCGGCCGACTCCGGGAACGCGATCCCGAGGGCGGCCAGGACGGCGAACGCGGCGACGACGATGCCGACGGCGAGTCCGCGACCGGAGAGCGCGTCGATATCGAACCGCGACGCGTTCGCCTCACTCATCGTCCTCACCTCCGGCACGAGCGGCGGTGGCATCCACGTCCGTCCCGCCGTCGGTCACGGCCTGTTGCTGCCCGCTGCTTCCTTCGAACGACCAGACGCGCCGCCCGGCGATCCGGAAGAACTCCGGCATGGCGACGAAGAGGATGATGAGGCCGCGGAGAACGCCGACGAGTTGGGGCGGTACGTCCGTCCCGACGTCGACGACGACCGACCCGCTCTTGAGGACGCCGAACAGCAGCGCGGCGAAGCCGACTCCGAGCGGGTTGTTTCCGGCGAGAATCGAGACGGTGATGCCGTCGAAACCGTACGACGGGACGCCGGTCTGGTAGTTCCCGAGAACCATCAGCACGTAGACCGCGCCGCCGATCCCGGCGAGAGCGCCCGAGAGCGACATGCTGGTGACGATCGTTCGCGCGGCCATCACGCCGCCGTACTCGGCGGCTTCCGGTTGGAGGCCGCTGGTTCGGATGTCGTACCCGAAGGCCGTGCGGTTGAGCAGGTAGTAAATCCCGAGGAGGACGACGACGCCGAACAGGAGCGCGAGGAGCGAAAAGCTCGTCCGCGCCGGGAAGACCAGACTCGGGAAGTGCGCGTACGACGGAAGCGGCGCGGTCTGGTTGGCGGCGCTGTCGGGGTCCTTGAACCGCGAGATGATGAGGTAGAGCACCACGTTCGTCGCCACGAAGTTCAGCATGATCGTCGTGATCACCTCGTTGGCGTCGGCGTAGGCTTTCAGCGCGCCCGGAAGCGCGCCGTAGAGTCCACCGGCGACCGCGCCGACCAGGAGTCCGAACGGGATCAGCAGAACAGTTCCGAGAGGCCCCGACACGAGCGGGGCGGCGGCGAGCGTCGTGACGGCCGTCGCCAGTCCGCCGACGACGAGTTGCCCCTGTGCCCCGATGTTGAAGGCACCGGCGCGGAACGCGACGGCGGCGGCGACGCCGGTGAAGATGAGGATCGTCGTCTCCGATAGCGTCGACGCGAGTTGGCCGTTCAGCGGGTCGTACCCCGGACGGAGCGGCCACGCGAGGTGTCCGTGGAGCGGGTCGAACGCCGGGTTGACCGGGTTGCCGAGCGCCCCGAGGAACAGTTTGTCGTAGACGACGAACGGATCGTAACAGAACCCGACGTGGAAGTACGTGGTCGCCGCCGTCGAACAGGTCGTCATCCGACCCGCCGCGAGGATGAGCACGATTCCGATGATCATCGACAGGACGAGCGCGGCCGTACTGATGAGGACGCGCTCGAACGCCGAGGCGTGAACGAGTCGCTCGATGAACGCGGGCCCACCGCGTCCGGATTCGACGTTCGTCTCACCGCTCATCGGTCGTCCTCCGATGTGGGCGTGTCCGAGTCGTCTTCGGCGGTCGCTTCGTCGTCCGGGCCGAATACCCACTCCGACTCGGAATCGAGTGCCGTTCCGTCGTTCGTCGTCTGCGTCGCGTTCTGTGCATTTGTAGCCGCTGTCGGTTGCTCCACCGTCTCGCCGGTCGTGTCCGCCTCGGCCGTCTCGACCGCGTCACCCGTTTCGCTGGTTTCGTCCGCTTCCTCCGGCCGTTCACCGGCCATGAGGAGGCCGAGTTCCTCTTCGGTGACCGTCGCCGGATCGACGACGTCCATGATCTGTCCCTCGTAGATGACCGCGAGGCGGTCGGAGAGTCCCTGCACCTCGTCGAGTTGCGAGGAGACGAGTACGACGGCTTTCCCCTCGTCTCTGAGGTCCATGAGTCGGTCGTGGATGAACTCCGTCGACCCGATGTCGACCCCGCGGGTCGGATGGGTCGCGACGACGAGGTCCGGGTCGCGCTCGAACTCGCGGCCGACGATGAACTTCTGCTGGTTCCCGCCGGAAAAGGAGACCGCGTCGGCGTCGGCGTTCGGCGGTCGAACGTCGTAGTCTTCGACGATCCGCTCCGCGTGCTCGCGGGTTCGCGCCCAGTCGATGCGACCGCTGCGCGCGAACGGGCGCGTGTGCTGACTGCCGAGGATACCGTTCTCGACCAAGTCGAAGTCCATCACGAGGCCGCGTTCCTGCCGGTCCTCGGGGATGTACGCCATTCCGGCGCGGATTCGCTCGCGGCGCGTCCAGTCGCTCACGTCGGTCCCTTTGAACGAGACCGTTCCCTCGTCGGCCGTTCGGAGGCCCGTGATCGCTTCGATGAGTTCGGACTGCCCGTTGCCGTCGACGCCCGCGATACCGAACACCTCGCCCTCGCGGGCGACTATGTCGATGCCGTCGACGACGTCGACGCCGCGTTCGTCGGTGACTCGGAGTCCGGCCACGCTGAGACAGACGTCACCCGGATCCGCGGGCGACTTGTCCATCTCCATCAGGACTTCGCGGCCGACCATCAACTCCGCGAGTTCCTCGCGGGTCGTGTCGGCGGTCGCGACGTCACCCACTTTCTTCCCGTCGCGGAGGACGGTCACTTCGTCGGCGGAGTGCATCGCCTCGCCGAGTTTGTGGGTGATGAAGATGATCGTCTTGCCCTGTGCCGTGAGTTCGTCGAGCACGTCGAGCAAGTCGTCGACTTCTTGCGGTGTGAGTACCGCGGTCGGTTCGTCGAGAACGAGCACGTCCGCACCGCGATAGAGTGCTTTGAGAATCTCGACGCGCTGTTGAACGCCGACGCTCACGTCTTCGATCCGGTCGTCCGGATTCACGTCGAAGCCGTAGCGGTCGGAGAGGTCGCGGACACGTTCGCGGGCGGCGTCGTGGTCGACTGCCAAGCCGCCCCACTTTCGGGGTTCGTTGCCGAGCGTGATGTTCTCGGCGACCGTCATGGGGTCGACGAGCATGAAGTGCTGGTGGATCATCCCGATGCCGGCGTCGATAGCGTCCCGCGGAGCGTCGAACTCGCGCGGTTCACCGTCGACGATGACCCGTCCTTCGGTCGGTTCGTAGAGACCGTACAGGACGTTCATCAGCGTCGTCTTGCCGGCCCCGTTCTCCCCGAGCAGTGCGTGTACCGTGCCCTCTTCGACTTCGAGCGTGACGTCGTCGTTTGCAATTACACCGGGGAACCGTTTCGTGATCCCCTCGAGTTTGACGGCCGTCGCCATTGATGTTCGGTTCGTAAGTCTGTGGTTAAAGACGAGCGATTCCGTTTAGACCTTCGAAGGGTCCGTGGGAACCGTGATCTTCCCGTCGATGATCTTCTGTCGCGACGCCTTGATCTGGCTCTTCACGTCGGACGGAATCTTCGCGCCGAGTTGCTGTCCGTAGACGAGTTTGACACCGTTCTTCTTCAGACCGAGCGTGACGGAGCTACCGCCCTGGAAGTCGTCGTTGACGACCGACTTCACGGCGTTGAAAACGGCGGTGTCGACGCGCTTCGCCATGCTGGCGAGGATGACGTCTTTGTAGTTGGACTCGGTGACCGACTGGTCGCGGTCGACGCCGATGGCGAACTTACCCTTCTGCTGGGCGGCCTGGAAGACGCCCGTTCCGGTGTTACCCGCCGCGTGGTAGACGATGTCCGCGCCGCTGTTGTACATCGAGTTGGCCGCCTCGCGCCCGCCGGTCGGGTCCGTGAAGCTACCCACGTAGTTCGAGAGAACCTTGACGTCGGAGTTGGCGGCCTTCACACCGGCCTTGTACCCGGCTTCGAATTTCCCGATGAGGTCGCCCTGGACGCCGCCGACGAACCCGACTTTCTTCTTGTCGCTGTTCGTCTCGCCCTTCCCGGCGCTGAACGACTTGGTCGTCAGCATCCCGGCGAGTTGACCGGCGAGGTAGGAACCCTCCTCCTCTTTGAACGTGTAGCTGGCGACGTTGTCGGCGTCGACGACGCTGTCGACGATCATGAAGTCCTGCTTCGGGTACTGCTTGGCCGACTTCACCAGCGAGTCGTGCTGCAGGTAGCCGATACAGGTCACGAGGTCGTAGTTCGGGCTCGTCGACTGCGCGAACTGCTGCTGGAAGTTCTTGAACTGTGACACCTGGCTCGGCTGCGATTCGTCGTACTTGACGCCGAACTGCTTCGCGGCCTTCTTGATCCCCTGCTGGGCCGCGTCGTTGAACGAGCCGTCGCCCAGCCCGCCGGTCGCGTAGACCATCCCGACGTTCACGTCGGCTCCGGAAGAGCCGCCGTTGCTGCCGTTGTCGCCCGTGGTCGTCGTCGAACCCTCGCCCGAGGTCGACGAACTCGAATTGCCGGCCGAACTGCTAGTGCTGGAGGTGGCGCTCGACGAAGAGCCGTTTCCGCTCCCACCGTTGCCGCTACTTTTCGGGCCGCCGGTACACCCTGCCAGTCCGGCGATTCCCACGATGCCTGTCCCCTTGATGAACGTACGTCTGTCGATGCCGTTTGACATCTCTACTGACAAACGGAAACATATCGGATTAAATGCGTCGGTCTGTCGGTCACGAAGTGAAAGGCTCGCACACCTCGGCGGATAGATTTCCCGCAGATGTAAATCTAAACCCGAGTGTGGCGCAGTATTGTCGATTTTTTCAGGACGCGTCCGGAATCATGAAGGATAGCACTGCCGTTCGATGACGGATTACCCGAATCGGCCGACTGTCCGGACGCACGACCGATACCGCGCGTCGATGACGGCCGCTCGAAACGCTCTGACTACGAGGATTCGGTAGCATGTTCGACCGCCGCGTCGACGACGGAGCGGGCCTGTCCGAGGAGTTCGTCGACGTCGTCGCTCTCGACGTAGATCCGGACGTAGGGTTCGGTCCCGGACGGGCGGACGAGCACCCACGAGGCGTCGGGGAATTCGAGCCGAACGCCGTAGTCCGTGTCCGCCTCGGCGTCGGGGAACGCCTCCGGGAGTTCCGTTTCGAGATCGGTCATGGCAGCGACTTTGGCGTCGTCCGGGCACGTCACCGACGTCTTCCGGTACGGACGTTCGGTGATCGCCTCGCGCAGGCCGTCGAGTCCGGTCGCGGCGACGAGGCTCCCGAGCATCGCGGCGCTGGTCACGCCGTCGATCCAACCGCCGAACGACGTGTGGATGTGCTTCCACGGCTCGGCCGCGAAGACCACGTCGCCGCCGTCGGCGCGGGCCGACGCGATGCCCTCGTGGAGCGACCCGAGGCGAACGCGCTCGACGCGCCCACCCGCTGCTCGGACGCGCTCGTCGATCCGGGCCGACGCGTTCGGCGTCGTCACGACGACGGGGTCACTCTCGGCAGCCGAGTCAGCGTCGTCATCAGCGGCCGCCCGGACGTAGTGTTCGGCGAGGATCGCGACGATCGTGTCTTCGTGGACGACGTCGCCGTCGGGAGCGACGACGACGATGCGGTCGGCGTCGCCGTCGTGGGCGACGCCGAGATCGAACGCGCCGTCGGCGTCGCGCAGGAACCCTCTGAGATCTGTCAGCGTCTCCGGCGTCGGCTTGCTCTCGCGGCCGGGGAAGTGACCGTCGACGTTGGCGTTGAGCGTGACGACCGCCGCCCCGAGCGTTCGGAGAACCTGCGGCGTCGCGAGCGCGCCCATCCCGTTACCGCAGTCGACGACGACGCGGAGTCCGGCCAGCGGCTTCTCCAATCGGTCGTCCGACGCCGCGAGGTCGGCGCTGCGTTCGCGCACGTAGTCGGCGACGGCGTCCCGGTACGCGGGCAACGGGCTGGTGTCTTCACGGTCTCCCCATCGGTTCCACGAGACGGGCGGCGACCCGGCTTCGACGCCGTCTTCGATCGCTCGTTCGCCGTCGCGGTCGTACTCGACACCGTCTACGAACAGTTTGAGGCCGTTGTCGGTCGGCGGGTTGTGGCTGGCGGTGAGCATGATTCCGCGGCGACCCTGCGAGGCGAACGCGAGCGCGGGCGTCGGGAGCATCCCGGCGCGATAGACGGTCGCGCCGCCCGACAGCAACCCGGCTTCGACGGCGGCGGCGAGCCCCGCTCCCGTCTCTCGGCCGTCTCGACCCACGACGAACCCGTCTCCGGTCGCCCCGGCGGCGCGCCCGACTGCGAGTGCCAGTTCCGGCGTCGTTCGCTCGACGACGTTCCCCCGGATACCGGCGGTTCCGAACAGATCCATGCCCGAGGGTTCGTACGGAAACACTTAGAGCGGTTCGATTCGGACCGTGTCGCTGTCGAATCTGATTCCGTCGGTGCCGAAGACGGATCGAGCCGGTCGAATCCGACCAATCATTCCTAACGAATGGCCGACTCACACCCCGCACCGAGCGATACCTGGCGAGAGGCTTTTTATCCGGGGGAGTACTGAGACAGACCGTGACGACGTTGGTTCTCTGTGTCGACCGTTCGAACGACATCGAACGTAAGGCCGGCGTCGAGCCGCCGGTTTCGGGATGGAATGGGGTCGAATCGCTCGTGACCGAACTCGGTCTCGCCGATCCCGAAGACTCCGGCGTCAACTGTCTCCTCACGGGACTCCGACTCACCCGCGACCTCCACGAAGACGACGAAGACGCCGTCATCGGCGTCGTTTCCGGTGCGAGCGAGTCGGTGATCGGTGCGGATCGGTCGATCGCGGCGCAGTTAGACGAGTTGGTGGCCGAGTACGATCCCGACTCCGTGGTCGTCGTCATCGACAGCGCACAAGACGAGCGGATCGTTCCCATCGTCGAGAGTCGACTCCCCGTCGACGGCGTCGAACGCGTCGTCGTCCGACAGGCCCGCGACATCGAATCGACGTACTACTTGCTGAAGCAGTTCCTCGCCGACAACGAACTCCGGACGACCGTTCTCGTCCCGCTGGGTATCGGTCTCCTGCTGATGCCGGTCCTCTTGTACGAGTTCACGCTGGCCGCTGCACTCTCCGGGCTGGCCGCACTCCTCGGGGCCGCGCTCCTCTACAAGGGACTGGCGATCGACGATCGGCTGGCCGCCGTCCCCGAACGGATGCGCGACGCGCTTTACTCCGGTCAGGTCTCTGTCGTCACGTACGTCGTCGCCATCGGACTGGCGCTGGTCGGGGCGTTCCTCGGTGTGTTGGAGGTCTCGAAGCCGGTGATTCACCAGCCGCCAGCCGTCCAGGTGGCGCTCTTCACGTTCTGGAGCGTCCCCTGGCTCGCGTTCGCGGCGCTGACCGCAAGCACCGGCAGAGTACTCGACGTGCTCATCCGCAGGGACGCGACGGACACCCGGCGATCCTATCTCAACCTGCCGTTCGGCGTCGTCGCGCTCGGGTTCGTCGTCCGCGGCTTCGCCGGGTACTTCCTCGAACACGAAGGTGTGCTCCCACATCTCGTCCTCTTCCAGCGGGTCGGGTGGTTCCACCCGATAACCTTCTCGTCGTTCATGCGATTGGCGGCGTTCGTCGTCTGCGGGCTCGTCGTCAGCCTCGTCGGCGTCCGCGTCTCGACGAGCGTGAGCGACGAGACGCTCGACGAAGTCGTCGAGCAGTAAGGATGGCAGAGAAAAAGTGGCGGAGAAGGAGTAGCGAAGAAAGAGCCGAGCAGATCAGTTTCTCGTCGGACGGATCACGTCGGCCAACGTGACGACGAACCCGAGCAGCCAACCGAGTGGGACGGCGATCCCGAACCACATACCGACGTACGCGAACCCCTTCAGGTCGAAGTGCTGTCGGAGGAACGTGTTGAAGCCGCCGACCGCGAGGACGTGATCGAGCAACCAGATGGCGAGCGACTGGCTGTTCGGGAAGACGACCGCCGCCAGCGACTGCGAGTAGAGCGCGGCGACGACCGGCGGGAGGAAAATCGCAGTCACACCGGACGGATAGGCGAGCAGGACGCTCGTTGCCCGGCCGCCGACGCGGGAGAGTCCGACCGCGAACGCGGCGGCGACGGTGGCGACGACGCTCGCCGCGAGGACCGCGAGGAACCCCTCGAAGGTGAACGCGCCCTGTAAACGCCGGAGGTACGCCAGCGCCGTCAGCGCACCCCACACCACCACCGAGAGAAAGACGACGCCGACGACGCCGAGGCGAGTCGTCGCGCTGTTGAGTCGGGACGTGTAGAAGCGTGTGGCGAATCCGAGGAGAAGCAACGGATACCCGAGTACGACGAGCGGAAGCCCGAGTACCGCCCAGAGGTAGTAACCTGCCCTCTGCCCGCCAGTCTCCGGGCGCCACTTACCGAGGATTCGGCTCGGGTTCAACTGTCGAGGAAAGAGTAACTCCATCCACGTCGCGTGAAGCCGCGCGACGTCGATACGCATCGCCCCCACCAGGCCCGGACGCGTCCTGTATTCCATGGAAACAGTCTCTCGAGCAGGAGTATTTGAACCCTACGACATTTAAAACGTAGTCTTTGACGGCGGAAAAAACCCGATGCCGTCGAGGTCCGTGACGCTCACCGACGATGTAACGTCGTCTCGGCGATTACGCCCAGGGGGCGAAATCGGGGTCGACGCGGCGGTCCGTGTGTTCGATCGCGTCGATCTTCGCTACGTCCTCGTCGTCCAGTTCGACGGCGAGCGACTGCCAGTTGTCGCGGATGTGGTCTTCGCCCGTTGCCTTCGGAATGGCGGTGACCCCCTTCTCACGAAGCCACGCGAGGCTGACCTGTGCTTCGCTGACGTCGTGTTTGTCGGCGATCTCGTTCAGGTCGTCGATTTCGAACACCGTTCCGCGGGCCAGCGGCGAGTAGGCGACCACGTCGATGTCGTGTTCGTCGCACACCTCGCGGACCTCCGCTTGGGGGAGCAGCGGGTGCATCTCGATCTGGTTGGCGAAGATCGGCGCGTCGGAGACGGAGACGGCCGTCTCGATGTCGCCGGGCTGGAAGTTACTGATCCCGATGTTCTCGACCAGTCCGTCCTCGTAGAGTTCGTTTAAGGCCCCGAGGGTCTCTTCGGGGTCGTAGGTTCGGGACGGCCAGTGGACGTAGAGCAGGTCGACGTAGTCCGTGCCGAGTTTATCGAGGCTCTCTTTCGTCGTCTCGATCACCTCGTCGTGCGAGAGGTGGTCGATCCAGACCTTGGTGGCGAGGAAGACGTCCTCGCGCGGGACGTCGGCGGCGGCGAGGCCCTCACCGACGTGCTCTTCGTTGCCGTACGCCTGCGCGGTGTCGATATGCCGGTAGCCCATCTCCAGGGCGGTCTCGACAGCGTCAGCACACTCTCGTCCGTCCGTGTTCTGCCACGTGCCGAGGCCGAGCATCGGCATTCCGTTAGCGCGAGGAACGTCGTCGCTCGAGGGAGTCTCGTCGCTCATATGCGTTTCAACCGACGGGCGTCACGGGAAAAGGAGTTGTGAAAGACGGGATATCGTGCCGGTTAGCGTGAGAGGACGGCTCATACGAAACCGTGAGGAACCGGCCGCGCGTCGTCCGTGTGCGCTCGACCGTCGACCGCAGACGGTATTACGGGCCCGTCGCCTACTCCGGCATATGACTGACGACTGGGTGAGTCTGTTTTCCGGCGGTAAAGACTCCTCGTGGGCGCTCTATCGCGCACTCGAATCGGATCTGAACGTATCGCGCCTGCTGACAGTCCACCCAGCGAGCGACTCCTACATGTACCACGTTCCGGCGACGCGGTTGACGCGCCTCGCCGCCGAGAGCATCGGGATCGAACTCGTCGAAGTCGAACCCGAGGCGTTCGGCGACGGGCCCGTCGAGGACTCGGGTACGCGCGGCGACGCGGAACTCGAACCGATGGAAGCCGCACTCACGGATCTCGCCGAGGAGATCGACCTCGCGGGCGTCACCGCCGGTGCGGTCGAGAGCGAATTCCAGACCTCCCGGATTCAGGGGATGTGTGACCGACTCGGAATCGACCTGTTCGCGCCCCTCTGGCAACGCGACCCGCGCGAACTCGTCGACGAGATGTTGGACGCCGGCTTCGAGATCACGATCGTTCAGGTCGCCGCGGGCGGCCTCGACGAGTCGTGGCTCGGCCGAGCGCTGGACGCCGATGCGGTCGCCGACCTCGAAGCCCTCAACGAGCGATACGGCGTCCACATCCTCGGCGAGGGCGGCGAGTTCGAGACGCTGGTGACCGACGGCCCGCACATGTCCCGACCGATCGAGTTGACCTACGAGATCGAGTGGGAGGGAACCCGCGGCCGACTCGACGTCACGGACGCCCGACTGGGATAACTCGAACGCGTCGCTCGGGGCGTCGCGTCGATCGAGAAGGGGGCACGGGAGTTTCGAGCGGGGTCCGCAGAACGCGCGGGAGAAATTACGATCCGTTCGTGAGTCGAGAGTGCGCGCCGATGAGCGCGCCGGAGAAGTCGAGGCTCTCGATGCGCGTCTCTCGGTCGATGATCGACTTTCGGATCTCGGCGTCGTTGATCGTCGCCTCCGGGAACACGATGGTGTTGTCGAGCGTCGAACCGACGACATCGACGCCGTCCATCAGGTGGACGTTGTCACCGAGGTCCGAGTTCTCGACGGTCGCACTCTCGCTGACGTAGTTCTCGCCGTCGAGTTTCCACGCGACGGCTTCGAGGTAGCTCTCGGGCGTGCCGATGTCGTACCACGCGCCGTCGAAGGTGAACGCGTGAACCGGCTCGTTCGACTGGAGCCACTGGATGAACCAGCCCGGCTCGTCGGGGTTGTTGTCGCCTTCGAGATACTCGTCGAACATCGGAAGCACGTCCTGCGGGAAGGCGTAACAAGCGATCGAAACGAGCGTACTCTTCGGGTTGTCGGGCTTCTCCTGGAAGTCGACGACGCGCTCGTCGTCGAGTTCGACCAACCCGTACGACTGGGCTTTGGTCAGCGAGCCGACGTCGTAGGCCGCCAGCGCCGCAGTACCCTTCTTCTCGAAGTAATCAACGAACTCGGACATCTCGAACGAGAGGAGGTTGTCGCCAGCGACGACCAACAGATCGTCGTCGACGTTCTCGCGCTCGATGAGTTCTGCGAGCGCACCGACGACACCGAACTTCTCGTCTTCCGCCCGGGTTTCCTCGACCGAGAGCGTCGGCTTCTCGAACGAACTCTCGGAGAGATAGCGATCGAAGTCGTCGGCGAAGGCTTCGTTCGTACTGACGAACACCTCGCTGATTCGGTCGTCCGTTTCGAGATCCTCGAAGATAATATCGATAACGGTGTTTTTCCCGACAGGTAGAAGCATCTTGGGGCGATTTTTCGTGATCGGCCAGAGACGCGTCGCGTAACCTCCTGCCAACACAACGGCTTTCATACAACACTCCTCCCACCGGGACGGTAAGGTTCTTTCCCCCAGCGAAATTACTATCATTTCGACAAGCGAATCTCTCAGCAAGTTCCGCGGATTCGAGAGTGAGATCATGGCAGATATGACGCAGACGACACGTCAACGAATCGCGGATGTACTTCGCGCAGAACCGGCATCGGCGAGCGACCTCTCCGACGAAGTGGGCGTCCCTCGGTCGACCGTCTACAGTCACGTCCGGCACGTCGCAAAATCGCTCGACGGGACCGACGAACAGTTCCTCGTCGCGCCGCCGACGTGCGGGAGTTGTGGTTTCGACGGGTACGACGACCCGCTGAACTACCCGTCGCGCTGTCCCGAATGTCGGAGCGAGAACGTCGAAGAGGCCGTGTTCACCATCGAACCGGACGAGTAACTCGCCCTATCGCCTCTCCCGCCACCGGGTGATCACCACGAGCGCGAGGTAGCCGACGAACCCGAGGGCGAAGATCGCCGCCGCGATCGCGAACGGTCCGAAGGTGGCGAGCAACTGGTCGATGATTCCGGCGGACACATCGGAGAGAGGACCGTCTCGATGTTAAATTCCGTCGTCGCGTCCGCCGTCGGTCGTCGGTTCGACGGGGTGTTCGTCGCCAGCGGCCGGTTCGACCGGACGGGACCTCCGCTCGACCTCCGCAGTCGCAGTCATCGCCGTGCGACTCGATTCGTCGAACGTCACTCTCACGTCGCGTTTCGGGAACGGAATCTCGATTCCGATCTCCCGGAGTCCCTTGTACAACTCGCGGTTGATGTTGTGGCGCGCACGGTTCTCCTGTGTCGGGCTACGGACCCAGCAGAGCAGTTCGTACTCCAGCGCCGAGTCACCGAACCGGCGGAAGCGGATGCGAGGCTCCGGTGAGTCGAGGACGAGCGTCTCCGTCACGGCGACGTCGACCGCCAGTTCTTCGAACACGTCGATGTCGGTCCCGTACGCGACGCCGATCGGCACGCGAATCCGCTTGCGGCGTTGCGGTGCGGACTGGTTGATGATCTTCGCGGCGTTGAGGACGGCGTTCGGAACCGTGACGAGTACCTCGTCGCGGGTCAGGAGCGTCGTCGAGCGGATGCCGACCTTGACGACGGTGCCCGCTTCGCCGGAGTCGATCGTGATGTAGTCGCCGATCTTGTACGTGTCGTCGAAGTAGAGCGCGATCCCGCCGAAGAAGTTGGCGACGGTGTCCTTGGCGGCGAACCCGATCGTGATTCCGGCGATCCCGGCCGCCCCCAGCAACGGCGTGATCTCGACGTTCCAGACGGCGAGGATACTCCCGATGGCTCCGACGATGACGAAGAGGGTCCACACGTTCGAGAAGACCGGCGCGAAGTCGTACCGCGGCCCTTTGTCCTTGACCGCCTCGACGAGTCGGTTGACCAGTTGGTTCAGCGCCCACGCCCAGACGAGGATGAGGATCGTCCGCGCGGGCGAGTCGAAGAGTTGTGTGATCTGCTTGGTCGTGAACGGGAGGGCCGCGACGACGCCCGGAAGGGAGTTCGTCAGGACGAACAGACCCCCGAGCGCGATGGAGACGACGATCGGGAGCCGGAGCTCCGTGAGAAGGATCTCGTCGTACTGCGTCTCGGTGCGGGCGACCAACCGTTTGGCGAGCCGGAAGCCCACGAATTGGACGAGGGCGGCCCCGCCGAGTGAGAGCGCCAACACGGCGATGACCGCCTGCCACGGCGGAAGCCCGTTGAGCGTACGGATCAGTCCGTCGAACACGACTCTCCGGAAGAGACTCACTTAGATAACAGTTTCTCCGACTGACTCTCGCTCGACTGCGAATACGCGACTTTTTGAAGGAAGTCGCGCAACGTCCGATCATGTACCGAACGGGCCACCTGGGCGTCTCGTTGCTCGTGTTCGCGCCGATCGGGTACGCGCTGGTCAACGCCGGGAACACGACGTTGGCGTTCGTGGCGGGCGCGGCGATGCTCTGGCTGGCGATGCTCCCGGACGCCGACCACAACATCCCGAAACTCTCGCATCGCGGTCCGACGCACACCCTCCTCTTCGCCGCGCTCGTCGGACTCGTCTTCGGTGCCGCGGGGTACGCGCTCCAATACGGCTACAGTGCGGCACTCGGCCACGGCGTAACCGGTCTGGGACCGGCCGCGTTCGACGTCGCCGGCGTCGGCCCGCTGGCGACGTTCGGCTTCTTCGTCGGCGCGGTGACGATCGTCGCCCACCTGCTCGGCGACTGGCTGACGCCGATGGGCGTCGCCTTCTTCTGGCCGCTCTCGGGGCGTCGGTATTCGCTGGGTTTGACCCCTGCGAAGAGTCCGTTCTGGAACTACGGCCTGTTCGTGTTGGGTGTGTTCGCCGCCGCGGGATCGGTGGCGCTCGGATTCGGGGTGGTGTGAGGCTGTTTGGGAGTTTCAGAGCCGCACGAACACGCTCGTCGCCCAGCGTTCGTAGCCGAGGCCCTCCGCGAGCGCGACCGACTGCGGCCACGCGTCAAGCGTCCTGTACTGCGGGAGGAGATCTGTGGCTAGCGCCTGCTCGGTCGTGAGGGAGACGGCGGCGTGACCGTAGCCTCGATTTCGGTACTCGGGATGGGTAATAATCGTGATGTGTGCGATTCGCTCGTCCCAGCACTCGTGGTCCGAGACTGCGACGAGGCGATCGTCGGCGAACGCGCCAATTGTCCGATTCGGGGCGAGCTCGGTGCCACCGGCGGACCACTCTTCGTCGGGACAGACCATCCGAAACCGATCGAACGCGTCGGTGTCGTCGTCGGTGAGTCGACGGATCCCTGAGTCGATAGCTGCGACTGTCTCGACGGGTGTAAACGTGGACTCGTCGACGTAGCCGTAGAACGCCGGACCGAGGACCGTATCAGAGTCGCTGATCTCGATATCGTCGTCACTGGAAAGCCACTCTCGGATCGGATCGGAATCGAGTTCGAGCGAGTCAAGTTCGGATCGGCGCTCGCGGATAGCGTCCACGAGCGACGCAGGCACACCGAGAACCGTTGAGCCGTTTCGACGGAACAGTTGAATCCCACCCTCGTCGGCCGCGCAAACGCTTACGCCGGGGCGTTCGAAATCGGCTGGGTCGCAACCGAGACCGAGCCGTTCGGCCCAGTACGCGTCGATGGCGCCGGTCGTCGATGGGTTGAGTGCCACGCTGGTCGCTGGCGGGGATCGGTAAAAGTCGTTGATGTCGTGTGAGTGAACTTCTCTATCGTTGGTGGGCGAAACTATTCAAACAGGACAGGAACAACTGAAACAGCGATCGGACGACCTCGAAAGCCCCCGCGCGCTGCACGAAGCACGACGAAGTAAGGACCGCAGGAGCGAGCGAAGCGAGCGACGAGGACTGAAGCGAGGCGCGCGAGTCGCAGAGCGCGGGGGCTTTCGAGGTCGTCTCGATCGTGGAGTCAGTCGTTCCGTTTCTATCTGGCATTTTCTATCGCTGAATCAATCATTCCAGCTCCCACCGAACGACACTTCATAGCCGCCGCATCGTTAAGTGCCGACACACCGAACTCGACGCCATGCCCGAACCGACTTTCAGCGACGACGCACAGCGGCGGTTCCCGGTCCCGGACTACGACGACGTCCCCGAGGACCTCCGAGAGCGCGTCGACGAGGAGACCGAGCGCGCCGGATTCACGCCGAACGTGTTCGCGGCGCTCGCGTACAAGCCCTCTCACTTCCGGGCGTTCATGGCCTTCCACGACGCGCTCGTCGACGACACGACGCTCGACCGCGAAGAGGTGGAGATGATCGTCGTCGCCGTCTCCGGCGTCAACCACTGTTACTACTGCAACGTCGCCCACGGCGCGCTCGTTCGGATCTACTCGAAACAACCGGACCTCGCCGACCAACTGGTGGCGAACTACCGACAGGCCGACGTGAACGAGAAACGGATGGCGATGCTCGACGTGGCCGTGAAACTCACCGAGCGACCGACGGAGGTGTCCGAGGCCGACCTGCAACGACTGCGTGACGTCGGCTACACCGACGAAGAGATTTGGGACATCGGGAGCGTGACGGCCTTCTTCAACCTCTCGAACCGGATGGCGCTGTTCGCCGACTGGCGGCCGAACGACGAGTTCCACACGATGGGCAGAGAGCACCGAGAGTAGCGTACCGCGACCTACTCGGTCGCCTCTCGATCGGACGGAACTGGCTGCGAGAACGAGTACCGTTCAGTGAACTGAACCGATCTGATCCGGCCTACGCGCTCGCGTCGTAGCCCGCGTCTTCGACGGCGATGATCATGTCGAGCGGGTCGGCGTCGCCTTCGACGGTCGCGGTATCTGCTTCGTGGTCCGCCGTCGCGCCCGTCACGCCGTCGACGCCGCTCAGCGCTTCCTCGACCGACTCTTCGCAGTTCGTACAGCTCATGCCTTCGACGGTGAGTGTCGTCGTCATCAGTACGTTCTATGGGCTACCCGATTTAGCATATTTCCCTTTCGCGAGCGGTGCTGAGATCGCTCACTAGGTTTCGATTCCAAAGTGAGTCCGCAATTCACTTTTGACTTCGCGTCCAAAGGAGCGTATGCGCGACCTAGACGACACGGACCGACAGATTCTGCGACTCCTGCTCGCCGACGCCCGTCGACCGTACAGCGACATCGCCGACCACGTCGGCCTGTCGCCGCCGGCCGTGTCCGACCGTATCGATCGCTTGCGCGAACTCGGCGTGATCCGGTCCTTTACCGTCGATATCGACCGCTCGGTCCTCCGCGACGGCGTTCCCGTCCTCATCGATATCGACGTCCCACCCGGCGAGACGGCGCACGTCCACGAGGGTCTCCGCGGACTCGACGCGGTCGAACACACGTTCGAGACCGCCGACGGGCACGTCGTCGTCCAGACGAGCGTCGTCGACGGCGACGTGAACGGACTGCTCGCCGAGGCCATCGACGTGGACCTCGTTCGAGACATCGACGTTCGACTGTTGAAGGGGAGCGATTGGACACCGTCGCTCGGTGACGCATCGCTGGCACTCACCTGTGCGGAGTGCGAGAACACAGTCACCGCAGAGGGCGAATCGAGCCGGTTCGGCGGCGACCTGTACCACTTCTGCTGTAACTCCTGTCTCGACCAGTTCGCCGATCGGTTCGAGCGGTTCGAGAGCGGTGCGTGACGCGAAGTCGATGCGCGTGAGCGGGTGGTCGCGGCGTCAGTGATGGCGTACGCGGCTCTTTCGATCCGGCAGCGAGATCGCAGTGCCGCTTCAGATTCCAAGGTCTGGCGTTCGAACGGCACCAGTTCCGAAAGGAAAACCCGCATCAAAAGGGGACTCGTAGTGATAGTCAGTGAATACTGTGGAGCGAGTCCGAATCGAGATCAGGGGGATGAGTTGTGCGAACTGTTCCTCGACCATCACGGAGGCGTTGAATCGCCTCGACGGCGTCGGTGAGGTGAACGTCAACTTCGCCACCGACGAGGGGTCGGTCGAATACGACCCGGAGACGGTGTCGCTGTCGGCGATCTACGAAGCCATCGAGGATTCGGGGTACGAACCAGTCGCCGAGACAGCGAGCGTCGGGATCACCGACATGACCTGCGCGAACTGCTCGCAAACGGTCGAGAAGGCCGTCGGCGGACTGTCCGGGGTCATCGAGGTGAACGCGAACTTCGCCACCGACGAGGCGCAGGTGCGCTACGACCCCGCCGCGGTGAGCAGAGAGGACATCTACGACGCCGTCGAGGGTGCGGGCTACACACCCGTCCGCGACGACGACGGCGACGAGAGCGAGACCGACCGGCGCGCCGCCGCTCGACAGGCCGAGGAGCGTCGGCAACTCCGCCTCGTCCTGTTCGGGGCCGCGCTGGCGATTCCGTTGGCCGTGCTCGGCATGGGTGACTACGTCGGCCTACCGATTCCTGAAACCGTCCTCGGGATCGACCTCGGCTGGTGGATGCTCGCGCTGGCGACGCCGGTCCAGTACTTCCTCGGCAAGGAGTTCTACGTCAACAGCTACAAGGCGCTCGTCAGGAACCGCACGGCGAACATGGACGTGCTCATCGCCATGGGGTCGACGACGGCCTTCGTCTACTCGCTGGCAGTGCTGGTCGGCCTGCTCCACACCGGCCACCTCTACTTCGAATCGGCCGCGCTGATCCTCGTCTTCATCACGCTCGGCAACTACCTCGAAGCCCGCTCGAAGGGGCAGGCAAGCGAGGCGATCCAGCAACTCCTCGAACTCGAAGCCGACACGGCGACGGTCGTCACCGAGACCGACGACGGCGAGTTCGTCGACGAACGCGAGATCGACCTCCGTGACGTCGAAGTCGGCGACGTAACGAAGGTCCGGCCCGGCGAGAAGATCCCGACCGACGGCGTCGTCGTCGACGGCGAGTCCGCGGTCGACGAGTCGATGGTGACCGGCGAGTCCGTCCCCGTCGAGAAAGCGTCGGGCGACGAAGTCGTCGGCGCGACGGTCAACGAGAACGGCCTGCTCTACGTCCGCGCGACGAAAGTCGGCGAGGAGACGGCGCTCCAGCAGATCGTCGGCATGGTCCGCGAGGCCCAGTCCCGCCAGCCCGAAATCCAGAACCTCGCCGACCGCATCTCGGCGTACTTCGTTCCGGCCGTGATCGGCAACGCGCTCGTCTGGGGTGTCCTCTGGTATCTCTTCCCGAGTGCGCTCGGCGGCTTCGTCCAGTCGCTCCCGCTCTGGGGACTCGTCGCTGGCGGCCCCGTCGCCGTCGGGGGCAGCGTCTCGGTCTTCGAGTTCGCCGTCGTCGTCTTCGCCAGCGCGGTGCTGATCGCCTGTCCCTGTTCGCTCGGCCTCGCCACCCCGGCGGCGACGATGGTGGGGACGACGATCGGTGCGAAGCGGGGAATCCTGTTCAAGGGCGGCGACGTGCTCGAACGCGTCCGCGACGTCGACACGGTCGTCTTCGACAAGACCGGAACGCTCACCGCCGGTGAGATGTCCCTGACGGACGTGCTCGCCGTCGGCCCCGCGACGGACGGGTCGGGAACCAGTGGCTCGGACGGTGCGAACGACCCGGACGCGACTGCCGCCGACGGCGGAGCGGTCACGAGTGAAACGGGCCGAGAACAAGAATCGCTCACCGAGTCCGAGATCCTCGCCGTCGCTGCGTCGGCCGAGTCGGGCAGTGAACACCCCATCGCGGAGGCCATCGTCGAGGGCGCACGCGACCGCGGCATCGACGTGGACGACCCGACCGCGCTCCAGAACGTCTCCGGGAAGGGCATCCGCGCCCGGACTGACCGCGGCGACGTCGTCGTCGGCAAGCCCGAACTGCTGCGCGAGTACGACGTCGACCCGTCGCCCGCCGAGGACGTGATGGCCGACCTCGAACGCGAGGGGAAGACGGCCGTCCTCGTCGCGTGCGACGACGAACTGCTCGGCGTGCTCGCCGTCGCCGACGAGGTCAAAGAGACCGCGAAGGAAGCCGTCGCATCCCTCCGCGAACGGGACGTCTCGGTTCGGATGATCACCGGCGACAACGAACGGACCGCGCGCGCCGTCGCCGAGGGAGTCGGCATCGACGCAGAGAACGTCGGGGCGGGGGTTCTCCCCGAGGACAAAGCGGCGGCCGTCGAAGAGATTCAGGACGACGGCCACCGGGCGATGATGGTCGGCGACGGCGTCAATGACGCGCCCGCGCTGGCGGCGGCGTTCGTCGGAACGGCGCTCGGCAGCGGCACCGACGTCGCCATCGAGGCGGCCGACCTGACGCTGATGCGCGACGATCCGATGGACGTGGTGCGGGCGATGAACGTCTCCAAGGGGACGCTCGCGAAGATCAAGCAGAACCTGTTCTGGGCTCTCGGCTACAACGCGGCGATGATCCCACTGGCCTCGCTGGGACTGCTGCAACCGGTGCTGGCGGCGGCCGCGATGGCCTTCTCTAGCGTCTCGGTGCTGACGAACAGTATCGCGTTCCGTCGGTACGACCCGGACGATCCGTATCGGCTCTTCGGGTTCCTGCGGTGACGGCGAAAGGAGATTTACGCCCGGCA
The DNA here is from genome assembly GCA_963715525.1 of Haloferacaceae archaeon. Classification (GTDB taxonomy): domain Archaea; phylum Halobacteriota; class Halobacteria; order Halobacteriales; family Haloferacaceae; genus MFD01721-c6. The sequence goes on along the minus strand of OY970248.1, from coordinate 989,666 downwards.
TGTGCCGCCGAAGGAGAGTCGAAACCGACCGTTCGTTTCGGTCGTGCTGGCGAAGATGTATCACGTAACATTTTATCCTTGCGGCCCAACCGATTCGATGGGTCACCCTCACACGAGGGGCATCGGTTGTCTGGGAGGGCACGATGTCGAGCCCGGAATGCTATTTCCATGGATGCCAAATCAATGTACGAACGAACTGTCGGACTAGCCCCCGACGGAAGGGTATCGTACCGATGAGTGCTCGAACGGCACTTATCTTAGCGATCGCCTCGAAGAAACGTAACCTCGAACTGATGAGCGAGTTGCTCCGAGAGGCTGGATACGAGGTTCAAACGGCGAAATCTGTCGCGGAATTCGATGGCCTGATCAGGTCGACCGACGGAGTCTCTTTGATCGTCCTCGATATCGACGGGTTCACGCAGGCCATCTGGCAACGCTGTGATCGGATCAAAGAGCGGAACATTCCGATGCTGGTGCTCTCTCGGCGACTGACGTCGAAGACGCGCCAGAAAGTGATGTCGAAGGGAGCTTACAGCGTCCTCGAAAAGCCGGTTCGGAAAGCGGAACTCCGAGAATCGGTCCAAGCACTCGTTCACGTCGATCAGTAATTCGTCGACGACTCCGCGACAAACTCTTCGATCGCGCCGATCCGCTCTCGCCAAGGTCGCTCAGAGCGATGTGATCGCAGTACAGTAACGGAAACTACTACCTGGGAGCGGAGCGATCCGAAGTTCACAAGTCTTATATCTTCATTACTCGTTAACTCGTACACAATGGCGAAAGGCACGGTTGCTTTCTTCAACGACACAGGCGGCTACGGATTCATCGAGACTGAGGATGCAGACGACGACGTGTTCTTCCACATGGAAGACGTTGGCGGCCCGGACCTCGAAGAGGGTCAGGAAGTCGAGTTCGACATCGAGCAGGCCGACAAGGGCCCGCGCGCGAAGAACCTGCAGCGCCTGTAAGTACGGCGAAACGAACGCCTCCTGAGAGGCGTTTTTCTTCTGTGAGGTCCCACGGCCGCCTTTGGCGGTCGCACCTCTCAGATAAAGCTATCCTATTGGACAGTCGCGACTGGCAGACGAACGGGACTTATGAGCAGTGCGAGCGGATGGCATACTGCCGTAAGCAAGGCAGTCTGTCATCCTGCCGTGCCGGATGGGTCACTGTACACTGCCATGTTCGTGACCCCCTTTTGAGGCGATCGATCCTTTAGTACTTGGTCTTCTCACCTTCGGAGAGGTATCACGATAGCGGTCAGACTGCCAGCACGCCTTTGAAAATGCCGTCCGAAAGACGGCTATGACGTACACTGCAACTGTTTTGGGCGTACATCAGATGACGCCGAACGTCAAGCAGTTTCGGCTCGCCGTTCCCGATCACGAGTTCGAGTACGAACCCGGTCAGCACACGACAGTTCACTTCGAAGACGACGGCGAGGAGGTCGCCCGACCCTACACGGCGACGAACCTCCCGGAACGCGATCAACTCACGCTCGCGATCAAGCGCTACGACGACGGCACCGCCTCGGTGTACATGCACGACCGCGAACCGGGTGACGAGATCGAAATCGGTGACGTGGAGGGCAACCTCTATCTTCGGAACCTAGACGACGACGTCGTGTTCGTCGCCAGCGGAACCGGCATCACGCCGCTGTATCCGATGCTGAAACACTACGCCCGCGACGGCACGGGTGACGCACACCTGTTCTTCGGGGAGTCCGATCAGGAGCACCTCATCTACCGCGAGAGCATCGATCAGCTCCGAGCCGAGCACGCGAATCTCGACGTGACGTACTCGCTCTCCGATGAGTCGTGGGACGGACCGGAAGGCCACGTACAGGACCTCCTCTCGGATCGACTGGACTCCTTCGACGAGACAGACTTCTACGTCTGCGGCGTTCCCGAGATGGTCGTCGAGACGACAGAGTTGTTAAACGACAAGGGCGTCGACGAGGAACGAATCGTCACGGAAGGCTGGGAAGCAGACGCCGCCGAGTGAGCGACTCCTCGCTCTTCGGTCGACAAAGCGATCGGACTCACGGGGCACGATAAATAGGTGTGAAAACCGACCGAGCGGATTTCTGATTCAGTACGAACCGGACGCGACAGCCTCGAGCGCGGGTGCGGCGTTCAGGCTGGACTGGTTGCCGGTCGACGCGTTGGCCGCGGACGTCGACGTGGAAGCGTTTCCGGACGAGTTACCCGATGCGGAAGCGTTTCCGGACGAGTTACCCGACGCAGACGAGTTACCCGACGAACTGCTCTGCTTCGCCTGTTTCTGTTGCTGGACCCACTTGTCGTACTGCTGTTGAGAGACGACCTTGATCTGGAAGTCCATCTGCGAGTGACCGGCCCCGCAGAACTCCATGCAGTAGCCCTGGTACGTCCCGGTCTTGTGCACTTTCGTCTCGAGGTTCGTTACCTTCCCCGGGAAGACGTCTTGTTTGAGCCCGAGTTTCGGCACACCGAAGGAGTGGAGGACGTCCTTAGAGTGGAGTCGGATATACACCGACTTCCCCTTCGGAATCTCTAGTACGGGACCGCTCTGCCCGGTCGCTCCCGAGATGTTACCCTCGCGCGGGTACTTGAAATCCCAGCCCCACTGGTAGGCGGTGACGTTGACGACGACGGCGTCTTGGGGTGCGGTCTTCGCTGGGTTCTGTCCTTGCTGCGGTGCGATGTACGGACTGCCGAGAACAGTGTACGAAGCGACACCGACGAACACGAGAATGATCGCGGTCGCGACGGTCCACGTGATCTCCAGACGTCGGTTCTCCTTCGTCGGCTTCGGTTCCGTGTCACGGAACTTCCAGACGGCGTAAAACAACACACCTTCGACCAGAATCGTGATCGGAACGGCGACGTACAACAGTTTGTTGTTGAGCTGGTTGATGAGGTTCGCGGTCGTCGACTGCGCAGCGACGGGTTCGACGGCCAGCGCCAGGACCGCAACCGTCACCAGCGCACCGAACGCGAAGCGCTTGCTCTTCATGTGGAATCGCTTCGGATAGCCCACGTAAATACCTGCTGAATCGGTCGGAGATGGCGACGGCGTCGGTCGAATGGACTACGATAGCACGAGCCACGATCCCCCCAAAGCGAGGCGACTAAGTAACGTCGCTCCCAACCATCGGAAAGTGACTTACAGTGGTAGCGACTGAGACTTCTGACCGATTCTCTGGGCTACTCGCGGCCGCGGCGATGGGCGTCTACTTCCTGATCGCCGTCGGTGCCGCGACGGCGGTCACGAACGCCGAACGTGCGTGTGCGTCGTGGCCCGTCTGCGGCGGGGGCTGGTCGTTCCCCGCGACGACGATCGGCTGGGTGGCGTTCGGACACCGCCTCGTGGCCGTCGTCGTCGGCCTACTGGTTCTCGTGACGACCATTCTCGCCTGGCGACGTGACGTCTCGACGCGGGTCCGGATGGCACTCACGACCTCGTTCGTCTTGTACCCGATTCAGGCCGCGCTGGGTGCCGTAATCGCCTTCCTCGGTGCACCCGTCATGCTCTCTGCGATCCACCTCGTCATCGCGATGGTGATCTTCGGGGGCCTGATCGCGGCGCTCGCGTGGCGGCTCGAAACCGAGACCGGCGACCCGGACGACGTGCCGACTGCACCGCCGGAACCCGATCTCCCTCCCACGGCCGAGGGGTCGCCGGACATTCCGAACGACCGGGTCGCGCGTGCGAAACTCACCGCATCGGCGTACTACCGACTCATGAAACCCCGTCTGATGTGGCTGCTCTGCCTCGTCGCGTCGGCGGCGATGGCGCTTGCGGGCGGCAAGAACCTAGACCCCGGTATAGTCCTCGCCACGCTGGGCGGCGGGATGCTTAGTATCGGTGCGAGCGGGACGTTCAACCACGTCCTCGAACGCGACATCGACCGCCGCATGAAGCGGACCAGCGACCGGCCGCTGGCGACGGAACTCGTTCCCGTCCGCAACGCCATCGCGTTCGGGCTACTCTTGACCGTCGCGTCGCTCACGCTATTCGCCTGGGTGAACCTCCTCGCGGCCGCGCTCGGTCTGACCGCCATCGTCTTCTACAGCGTCGTCTACACGCTGATCTTGAAGCCGAACACGGTCCAGAACACCGTCATCGGCGGCGCGGCAGGGGCGCTTCCGGCGTTCATCGGCTGGGCCGCCGTGACGGGCACCATCGGTCTCGGGGGGCTGGCGCTCGCAGCGGTCATCTTCCTCTGGACGCCCGCGCACTTCTACAACCTCGCGCTGGCCTACAAGGACGACTACGAGCGCGGCGGCTTCCCGATGATGCCCGTCGTGCGCGGCGAGACGGCCACCCGACGCCACATCGTCTGGTATCTCGCCGCGACGCTCGTCGCCACCGCCGTCCTCTCGGCTTCGAAGTCGCTCGGATGGATGTACGTCGTCACGGGCGTCGTCTTCGGCGGCGTCTTCCTCTGGGCGGTCGTCCGCCTCCACTACGAGCAGACCGAGGCGGCGGCCTTCCGGTCGTTCCACGCCTCGAACGCCTTCCTCGGCGCACTCCTCGTCGCCATCGTCATCGACGCGCTGGCCTTCTGAGGGCTGCACCGTGATTGCTCCCCACCGAGCGCACTGAACCGAATTCGATTCACCATGAGCACACAACTCCAAATCGCCGGTCGACGGTTCTCCCGTCAGCGCCTCGTCTACGGCGTCCTGCTCGTCAACACGGAACTGCTCGTCGCTGCGGTCTACGGCCTTCTCGTACCGGGGATCCTCCGACCGTATCGCTACGGCATCTACGGGCTGCTCTGGGTGACGGTCGGACTCTGGGCGATCGCTACGACGGACATCGCACCCGCTTCGTCGTCGACGAAGCGTCGGGCCGCGGCCGTCGCGGGCCTCTACTTCGTCGCCATCGCGTGGGCGGGCGGGCTGTTGATCCGAGCGTCGAAACACGGCGCGCCGGGGGCTCACATCGGCTTGTATCCCATCGGCTGGGGTCCGGCGCTCGTCTACCACGGCACGTTCTTGAACGTCGTCGCCATGCCCGCTCACGTCGTCGGCTACGCCGCCCTCGCGTACCTCGTCTACGCGACCATCGTCGACGCCTCCGGGACACCGATCTCCGGGATCCTCGGGATGCTCTCCTGTGTCTCCTGTTCGTGGCCGTTGCTCGCCGGAATCGTCACGACGTTCTTCGGGAGCAGCGCCGCGCTGGCGTCGACCACGCTGTCGCTCTCCTACGACCTCTCGACGCTCGTCTTCCTCGTGACGGTCGCGCTGCTGGTCTGGCGGCCGTTGAATCGGTAGGGAACTGTGACGGGACGGCTACGCCGGTCGAGGCGGTTTTCAGATAACCCGAAGCAACCGAGATAGCGACTGCGGCGACTCGAAAGCCCCCGCGGTCTCGACTCGCCCTCGTTCGTCCACGGACTCGCGAGAACCTCTTTCAGTCCCACCCGGCGGCGGCTGACCGCCCCGCTACCGACACCGCCGGCCGGGGAGCGAGCGTTTAACTGCACGAAAAGCGAACGATTCCACATGACGGCAGTCGAAATCGAGTACTGCGTACCGTGCGGCTTTCTGGAACGCGCCGAGGAGATGCAGCACGCGCTGCTCACACAGTTCGGCGACAAACTCGACCGCGTGGCGCTGGTGACTGGCGACCACGGGGTCCTCCGCGTCGACGTCGACGGCGAGTCCGTGTGGGACAAAGCCGACGACGAGTACGACGTCGACGAGATTACGCGCCGCGTCCGCGAACACGTCTAGTTAGACGTTCTGGGCCAACAACCACGGGAACTCGCCACCGAGTTCGTCGGCGACGACCCACCGATCCTCGACCGAGAATCCGACCTCCGAGAGCGATGCCTCCGTCTCTTCGAGCGGGGGAAAGCTCCACTCCATGCGTACGCCGCTGTCGAGCCAATCGTCGTTTGCACCTTCCCATGCGTCGCCACCTGCCGTGAGCAGAAGCCACCCGCCCGGACGGAGGACGCGCGCGAACTCCGAGATGACGGTCGGGTGTGACTCAGTCGGAACGTGAATGATCGCGTAGAACGAGCAGACGACGTCGAACGCGTCGGCGTCGAAGGGAAGCGACGTCAGGTCGCCCTGAACGAGCGCGGCGTCGGGGACGACGTCACGAGCGAGGCGTAGCTGTTCGCGAGAGAAGTCGAGTCCGGTCACGTCGTACGTCGTCGCCAGTTCACGGGTGAACGGCTCGCCGCCGCCACAGCCGGCGTCGAGGAGGGGCGCATCGGCGGCGACTCGGTCCGTGAGGGTGTCGAGCAGCCTCATCGCCGGAACGTCGTCCGAGCGCTGGTCTCGATAGGCAGTCGCCAACTCGTCGTAGGCGTGCCTGATACGTGATCGTCGACCTGTCATTCGGGAATCTATTCCGTGGACGAGCCAAAGCTATTCGGGTCGCGTGCGAATCTGTGTCGTCCTCTCGCCGTCAGAAGAACGACGCACCGGACCGGCCGCCGTGGAAGTAGACGAGGCGCTGGTCACGGCCGAGGTTCGCGTCCGGTTCGAGGCTCGCGTCGGCCGTACAGCGCCGCCGGTACTTGTTGAAGAAGTCGAATGGGGACCCGGGGTAGAGGTCGGCCCACTCGTCGCCGCGTTCGACGACGATACGGCGGTCGTACGCCTGCCCGCAAACCGGACAGGCGTCCTCGTCGGGTGCGCGGGTGCTCATACCAGACACGATACGACACCGAACGGCTTGAATCTCGTGCCGAATTGCGTACCCCGGCAAACGGTACGCGTCGAGAATCAGCTCAGTGGCCGATGACGGAACCGTCTTCCGTGTATCGAGCGTCGAAGATCCGTTGCCACTGCTCGTCGCTCATCTCTACGTCGCACGCGCCGACGTTCTCGTCGAGTTGGTCGACCGTGCGAGCGCCGATGATGGGGATGCAGGTGAACTCGTCCCAGTCCATCAGCCAGCGGAGCGCGACCTGCACCGGCGAGGCGTCGACGTCGTCGGCGACGTCGCGCACCGCGTCGAGTACCGACCAACCGCGCTCGGAGAGGTAGTAGTCGCTGAAGAAGTCGTCGAACGATCCACGGGTGCCGTCGGGTGACTCGACCGCCTTCGGGTCGTCTTCGTCGGCGCGTTCGTACTTCCCGGTGAGGAACCCGCCGGCCAGCGGCGAGTACGGACAGACCGCGATGTCCTGATCGGCGCACACGTCGAGGTAGTCCGCCACGTCCTCGTAGTATCCGGCGTGGTGGAGCGGTTGGGTCACGTCGAAACGCGCCCAGTCGTGCGCGTCCGACTTCCACAGCGCCTTCGTGAGTTTCCACGCGGCCATCGTCGACGCGCCGAGGTAGTTGACGCGCCCCTCGTCGACGAGCGTGCTGAGGGTGTCGAGGGTCTCCTCGATGGGCGTCTCGTCGTCCCAGCGGTGGATGTAGTAGAGGTCGAGGTAGTCCGTGTCGAGTCGGTCCAACGTCCCTTCGATCTCCGCGCGGATCGTCTTCCGCGAGAGGTTCTCCTGAAAGCGTGACTCCTGCGTCCAGTAGACCTTCGAGGCGACGAAGAAGTCGTCGCGGTCGCGCTCGTCTAACCACTCGCCGATCCATCGCTCGCTCTGCCCGCCCCCGTAGCCGTTCGCCGTGTCGATGAAGGTGCCGCCGCGTTCCTCGAACGCGTCGAGCAGTTCGTGTGCCTCGTCGCGATCGGTTTCGAGGACGCCGCCGGATTCCTTCCCGAATCGCCACGTGCCGAAGCAGAGTTCCGAGACTTTCGCCCCGGTCGAACCGAGTCGTCGGTAATCCATGCTCATGGATCACGAGTCACGGGCGAACGACAAAAGTGCGAGAGTTGCGGAAGGAGTTGTCCACTTCCGCAGGCGAACCGCGATCGAATTACTCGCCGTCTTCGGTCCGGGCGGCCGTGATCCGCTCGCGCTGGTCGTCCGAGAGTGAGATGTCCGACGCACCGAGGTTGTCTTCCATCTGGTCGACGGTCCGCGCGCCGATGATCGGGACGCAGGCGTAGTCCGGGCGCTCGATCAACCAGCGGAGCGCGACCTGCGCTGGCGTGGCGTCGAGTTCGGCGGCGATGGATTCGATTTCGTCGAGGACGCGCCAGCCGCGCTCGGAGACGTAGGAGTCCTGGAAGTACTCGACGAGGCTCGCACGCGACCCGTCGGGACCGACGGCGTTGCCGTCGTCGTCGCGTTCGTACTTTCCGGTGAGGAACCCACCCGCCAGCGGCGAGTACGGGCAGACCGCGAGATCCTGATCGGCGCACACGTCGAGATAGTCGTCGACGTCAGTCTGAGCGGCGTGGAACATCGGCTGGGTCACGTCGAAGCGCGCGAGGTCGTCGGCGTCGGATTTCCAGAGTGCCTTCGTCAACTGCCAGGCGGCCATCGACGACGCGCCGAGGTAGTTCACCTTGCCGTCTTCGACGAGTCCATCGAGCGTTTCGAGGGTCTCCTCGATGGGCGTCTCGTCGTCCCAGCGGTGGATGTAGTAGAGATCGAGGTAGTCCGTGTCGAGTCGGTCGAGCGTCCCTTCGATCTGCCGACGGATGTGCGTCCGAGAGAGTCCGGAACCGTTCGGTTCGTCGGGGTCTTCGAACGGGAAATAGACCTTCGAGGCGACGACGAAGTCGTCGCGGTCGCGCTCCTCCAACCACTCTCCGATGTAGCGTTCGCTGGTGCCGCTCGGGTTCCCGTAGACGTTGGCGGTGTCGATGAAGGTGCCGCCGCCCGCCTCGAACGCGTCGAGCAGGTCGTGGGCTTCCTCGCGGCCCGTCTCCACGACGTCGCCAGAGCGCATCCCGAATCGCCACGTACCGAAGCAGAGTTCAGAAACTTTCGTGCCGGTCGAGCCGAGCCGTCGATAGTTCATGACGACACCCTCTCCGGCGGCCGATAAAAGCCTGTGAGTCGCGGAAAGGTGTCACACGTTGTCGGACTTCCCTTGCAATTCTCTCTCTCTCGCGTGCTTGCGGGTCGAACAGAGCGACGAGCAGATACGTCCCGGCGGCAGTACTTTCGTGCTCGCCTGCGTCCGACGTGGTATGCGAATTGCAGGAATCGGCGTCGGCGATCTCGGCCGGCTAGAACTCGGGATCGTAGCCGACATCGACGGCGTCGACGTCGTTGCAGGTGCCGACCCGAGTCACGACGCTCGCGAGGCGTTCGCCTACGACCACGACGTGCCGACGTACGAAGACTACGAGGCGATGCTCGACGGCGAAGACGTAGACGCCGCGATCATCGTCACGCCGCACACGCTCCACTACGAACAGGCGCTCGCCTGTCTAGAGCGCGATGTACACGTCCACTTGGAGAAGCCGATGGTCACCGACGTCGACCACGCCCACGACCTCATCGACGCGGCCGAGGAGCGAGGCCTCACTCTCGCCGTCGGCTATCAGCGCCACTTCGATCCGCGGTTTCGAGAACTCCGGCGCATCATCGACGAGGGGCGGATCGGGACGCCGCATATGGCTTCCTGTTACTTAGAACAGGTCTGGATTCGATGGACGAAAGACCAGTGGCGGGGCAACCCCGACCTCTCGGGCGGCGGTCAACTCTACGACTCCGGGTCGCACCTGCTCGACGCTCTCCTGTGGTCGACGCGGAGCGTTCCGGTCTCGGTCGCGGGGACGATGGATCGACAGGGCCACGACGTCGACGTCAACAGCGCCCTCGCGGCCACGCTCGAACGGAACGACGGGACGATCACGACGAGCATCGGCGTCTCCGGGGCCGGCCGGAGTACGCCGTCACCGGGCGAGGCGCTCCACGTCTGGGGGACCGAAGGTGCGGTCCACTACGACGGCGAGACGATCACGGTCACCGAGAACGGCGTGCGATACACCGCCTCGCCGCACGAACCGTCGTTCGAAGACCTCACACGAGAGAAACTGACGAACTTCGTCGCCGCCATCCGCGACGACGCCGACCTCGAAATTCCGGCGAGCGACGCCCTGAAGGTAACCGCTCTCACGGAAGCCGCCTACGAAGCCGCCGAAACGGGACGAACCGTCGACGTCGGGTCGTACCTTCGATGACCGAGTATCGACGGCCGAGCTAACGTGCCCGTCATTTCATCAGGTGAGAAATGAAGTTAAATTTTTCATAGGCCGTCTGTTACCATGGCTGAATGTCTGGCGAGAACAACAGTCGCGACCGGGTGAACGATCGGATCGGAAGACGCAGCGAAACGAGCAGGCGGCGGTTCCTCGCGGGGATCGGTGTCGCCGGGAGCGCCGCGTTCCTGTCGAGCGGGCGCGCGAGCGCCGCAGGGACCGGAGACTGTGCGAAGGGTCCGTTCGCGCGGTCCTACGCCGGGGCGACGGTGAACCTGGCGAATTTGAAACACGGCGGATCGAGTGATGGCGGCGACACGGGTTCCGGTGGCGACTCCGACACCGGAGTCGACTCACCGCTCGACGGCGAGGAAGTACCCCTCGAACGCGTCGGCGTCGGTGGGACCGACGACGGCACGGGCAGCGGCGGATCGGGAGGAACTGGTGGACACGGCACCGTCGGGCAGGGCCAACGGGCCCGCGACACCGACGGCGGCCTCGGTCTCTATCAGGAGTACGACGCGCTCGGGTACGCAGATACGCGGGGGTTCGTCCCCTCCGACGCGCAACTGGCCGTCGGTCGATCGTCGACTGTCGTCGCCATCAACTCCCAGTTGGGCGTCTACAGCCAACGGTCCGGATCGAAACGCCTCCAACTCCCGCTCGATCGCTTGTTCGACGCCGTGATCCCGTCGGGTAACTACGCGTACGGTTTCCCCATGGTGTTCGACCCCCGTGTCCGGTACGACCACGAAGCGGATCGGTTCGTCGTCGCCTGCGTCCAGTACGATACGACGGCGAATCGCGGTTACTTCCTCCTCGGCGTCTCCGACAACGGTAATCCGAACGGCAAGTGGCACACCTACCGCATCTCACCGCTCGAGAACGCGGGGCTCGTCGACTATCCGGCGCTCGGTGTCGGCGACGAGGCGATGTACCTCACGCAGAATCACTTCCCTTCGTCGTTCCAAGCGGCGACGATGCTCGTCCTCGACAAGTCCGACCTCTACGCCGGACGGACGGTGTCGACGTTCCACTTCACCGACCTGCGTAACCCGGACGGGACGCTCGCCGACTCCATCCAACCGGCCCTCGGGAGCGCCGGGGGCGACGGCCATTCGCTGGTGAACAGCCAGTATCCGACGGGCGACTCCGCGGCGACGGCGGTCGCCGACGGACTCACGCTCTGGACCGTACGCGACCCCGTCGGGTCGCCGTCTCTCGAGTGTACGAACGTCCCCGTCGATCCGTATCAGCTACAGCCCGCCGCCGAGCAACCGAACACGGACGGGCGGATCGACACGGGGGACACGCGCCTGATCAACGTCGCCACCGACGGGAACTCCCTCTGGACGGCCCACGGGGTCAGACACGACTGGAACGACGACGGCGACTCGACGACGGCGATTCGGTGGTACCAACTCGATCCGAGCGGGACCCTCCTGCAGTCCGGGCTCTACGGCGCACCCGACGTCGCACACTTCTATCCGGCCGTGGAAGCCAACGGCGACAGCATGGCGATGGTCTACAACGTCTCCGGCCCGGACACGTTCCCGGGGATGAAAGTCGCCGGTCGAACCGACGGATACGACGCCGGGAAGCTACAGGGGTCGTTGACCGTCCAATCGGGCGAATCCGCCTACGACTACGGCGAATCGGTGATGCGCTGGGGCGACTACAACGGCATCTCGGTCGATTCGAAGACGGGTCGCTACTGGGCTATCAGCCAGTACTCCCCCGATGCCAACCCGACGGACTCCACGGACCCCTACGACACCCGAGTCGCCGAATTTGACTTCGAGTGACGGATCGAAGTCCGATGGTCGGCTTCGAGTGACGGACCGGGGTCGAATAGTCGACATCGAATCCACCGGCGAGTCGGTGTCGCTCTGTCGTCTTTCGCCCGACTGAATGGTGGTCCGCTTGACAGTTCGTGTCAGAAGCGTAATCCTTACCCACTGGAGGCGACGAGATTCGCTATGGACGAGGTACTCGTCGCTGAAAACGTCCGGAAGGCGTACGGCGACACCGTCGCACTCGACGGCGTGAACCTCCACGTCGCCGAAGGAGAAGTCTTCGGCCTCATCGGTCCGAACGGAGCGGGTAAGACGACACTCATTCGCTCGCTCACCGGCACCACGAACGCAGAGGGGACCATTCGAGTCCTCGGAACCGGTCCGAAAGACGCGGACCCGCAACGGATCGGACTGCTGCCGCAGTCGTTCAATCCGCCCGAGCGTCTCACGGCCCGTGAACTCATCGACTACTACGGCGGCCTCTACGACGAAGCCCGCGACACCGAGTCGGTCCTCGAAGACGTCGGCCTCGCCGACGACGCCGACACGTGGTACGAGAATCTCTCGGGCGGGCAACAACGACGCGTCTGCGTCGGATCGTCGCTCGTCAACGACCCCGAACTGCTCTTCCTCGACGAACCGACGACCGCCATCGACCCCGCGGGTCGACGTGCGCTCTGGGCGCTCATCGAAGACCTCGCGGCCGGTGGGACGACCATCTTCCTGACGAGTCACTCGATGGACGAAGTGGAGGAACTCGCCCACCGCGTCGGACTCCTGAACGACGGTCAGATCGCCGCCGTCGGAACGCCCGAAGACCTCATCAGCGAGTACGGCGGCGAGAGTCGCCTCCTGGTGCGCGCCAGCGGCGGAGTGGACGCGCTCCGCGAGAACGGGTTCGACGTCGAGACCGTCGGCGACGAACTCGTCGTCCGCGACCTCCACCCGACTCGTATCGGGCACGTCGTCGAAGTGCTCGAAGGCGTCGGCGTCGAGTACGAGTCGCTGACGTGGAAGGAACCGGGATTAGAGGAGGTCTATCTCTCGCTTACCGGCGACTCGTTCGAAGGAGAGCGCGGAACCGCTCGCCCGGCAGTCGCGGCAGTCGGAGGTGAGCAATGACGGCGACCGGACGCGTCGGATCGGAGTACTCCGCCGCGTGGAACTCGTTCCTCCGACGCCGGACGGCCGTGTTCTTCACCTTCTTCTTCCCGCTCTTGCTGGTACTCATCTTCGGCGTGCTGGTTCAGACCAACCCCGGCGGCGGCGGGCTGTTCTCGCAACCCAGCGTGTACTACATCCCCGGCTATCTCGCCGTCGTCGTGCTGTTCACGCCACTCTCACGTGTCGGTAGCGAGATCGCACGCCACCGCGACGACAACCGTTTCGAAAAGCTCGCGACGACGCCGCTGACCAACCCCGAGTGGATGTTGGCCCAGACGCTCGTCAACGTCGTCGTCATCGGCATCGCAGCACTGCTGATCCTCGCGTTGACGATCTTCCTCACCGGCGCGAAAATCGTCGTCTCGCCCATGCTGATCCTCCTGATCCCGTTCGTCGCGCTCGCGGTGGCGCTGTTCTGCGGACTCGGTGCGATCCTCGGCCGCATCTCCGACTCGCAGGACGGCGTCGTCGCCGCCAGTAACGGCGTGGCGATTCCGCTCCTCTTCCTCTCGGAGACGTTCGTCTCGCCGAACATGCTCCCGGGCTGGTTCCAGCCCATCATGTGGCTCTCACCGCTGACGTACTTCGCACGCGGCGTCCGTGCGGTGACCGAGGCGAACTATCAGGGGACGCAACTGCTCCCGTCGCTCGGTGGCAACGCGTGGTTCAACCTCGTCGTCCTCGCCGTCCTCGCGGTGATCTTCTTCGCGGCTGGTGCGTACGCGATCCCGACGACGGAGTAAGCTGTCAGAGCAACGGACGATTTTCGGCGTCGACCGACCGGTAGTCGATACCTACAGGCCAGATTGCGTTTTCAGAGTGGAACGTGTGTTCTCAGAGCTCAGATGCCGAATTACGGGGTCTCGGGCGCCTTAATGTTCGAATGGGCGCAAAACGATCGTCTCAGTTTAATGCCAGTGCTCGCCAGGAATCGAACCCGGAAGTGCGGACACCGTCGCACGACGGGAGATACCATGAACGAAGAATATCCATCGAACGACCAGATCGACGAGACAGAGATCGAAGACGAACAATCTTCCAAACTGTCGAACGCGAAGAAAGGTGCGGCTGCGGCCGGTGCGCTAGCGCTCGGTACGGGTGTCGCTTCGGCGCAGAGCGGTGACCCGTCGGTGCTAGTGTTCTCCTACCAGTACTACCCGAACGTGAAGTTCAAGGTCCGCCAGCAGCTCACGGCGTCGACGACAGTTCAGTTGCTCAAGCGCCCCAACGGGAGCGAAGTCCCGGAGATCACGAGCCCGGACAACTACAACGGCTACGTCATCGACTACCGGGTCGGCCAGAACTCGAACAACACGGGAATCGTCGCGTTCATGTTCACCAAGAGTTCGGTCAACAACGGATCGACCTGGAAGCTCTCCGGTAACGCACAGATCTTCAGCAGCGAGCTAAACCTGCTCGAAGCGAACGCGAACTCGGCGTGAGGTCCGGACCACCAACCTCTCATCCGACTCGCTGTTTTTATCGAATCGGAATCCGACTCCCGCCGCCCCGTCCATCACGTCCGTCGTGATCCGGATCGGGGCGTTCACCGAGCGTCAGTGAGAGCGTGGTCGGATCGCCATCGCGAACCACGTCGACGGCGACCGGTTCGCCCGGTCGCGTCTCGGTGATGAGATAGCGCATCAGTTCCTCGTGTGAGCGCAGCGGTCGACCGTTGATGCCGACGATGACGTCACCGCCGGTCGGGATCTCACGTCCGCGGACCTGTCGGGTATACTCGGAGCCGCGGAGCGAATCGCCGCCGGTCGCGGTCGCCGTCTCGACGACGAGGACGCCACGCGGATCGGCGAGACCGTTCGCTTCGGCGACGGTCGGCGTCACGTCCAAGGTGCGAGTCCGGAGATACGAGTGCCGGTACCGGCCGTCGGTGATGAGCGCCGGACAGACGCGGTTGACGATCTCCGGCGAGACGGCGAAGCCGATATTGTCGCCCTGTCTGGCCCGGTTGACGCCGACGACCTCGTACCGAACCGACCCTTCGTCGTCTCCGACGACGCCGACGAGCGGGCCGCCGCTGTTTCCGGGGTTGATCGGCGCGTCGGTCTGGACGACGTCAGGAATCGCGAACCCGTTCGAGGTCGGCATCGACCGATTCGCACCGGAGACGATTCCGGCCGTGATCGAGCCGTCGAGTCCCATCGGGTTGCCGAGTGCGGCGACCTGCCGACCCGGTGCCGGGTTCGTGGTCGCCACGGGAAGCGGAGTCACCGATTTCGGGAGGTCGGCCACGGCGATGACCGCGAGGTCCGTGTACACGTCGGTGCCGACGACAGTGCCCGTCCGCCACTGGCCGTCGGCGAAACGGAGTTCCACGTCCGTCGACGACCCGACGACGTGGCGGTTGGTGACGACGTAGCGATCGTCCGATCCGATCGATGCGGTCGACTCCGCAGGATCGGGGAGCGCGTAGACGAACCCCGAACCGGCCCCGACACCGGGGCCGTTGCGGCCGACGTAGACCGAGACGACCGAAGGGCTCACGTCACGGTACAGTTGTTCGTAGTCTGGGTGATTCATAGCGGATGCGGATCGCTCGCCGTCGTCGACCACACTGGCCTCCTCGGCAGAACGATCGTCGCTAACGAGACGTTAGGATCGAGCGGTTATATGACTTTGCTTAATAGTGACACGGTACTGACTAGCACGAACGGAGACGAACCGCACGACGAGACGGAGATCACACCGGATCGGCAACCAGCTATTTCCATCGTGACGACGAATCGAAGAGACGCAATGGAACACATCACCGACGACCTCGTGGGAAAGCGCGTTGTGGCACCCGACGGCCAGGAGATCGGGAAGGTGACCGCCGTCGACAGCGACAAGGCGATCCTGAAGGGACAAACCGGCGTCGCCGCGGAGATGGAATCCGCGATCAGTGACGAGGAGAGCGATCGACTCACGGTGGACGCGAATCAGATTGAATCCGTGACGGACGACACGATCCAACTCTCGGACGACTTCTGAGGTCCACGGGACCGGGTCGACGCCCGAGATCGACCCTTAATTTACAGCCCGAACGTCGAATCGTGTCGACGACGAACCGCCACCCGCATGAACTACGATTCGTTCGTCAGAACGGTACAGGAGCGGAGCGACCTTTCCGACGAAGCGACCGTCAACGCGGCGACTGAAGCGGTACTGGCGACGCTGAGCGAACGACTGACCAGCGGCGAGGCGGACGACCTCGCGGACGGTCTCCCCGAGAACTTCGCGGGCGCACTCAGGCAAGACGACGGCCACGAAGCCGTGCCGTTCGGTGCCGAGATCTTCGTCGAGCGGACCCGTGACCGGGAGCGCGAACGAAACGTGCTCGACGGCGACGAGGCCGACACACACGTCGAAGCCGTCCTACACGCCTTCTCCGGGGAGACGAACCGCGAGGCGTGGTACGACACCCTGTCGCAGTTGCCCTCTGACTATCGGACGCTGTACGACTGACTCGGATCGCGGTCCGTTCTCGGCGGCGTTCGACTCACTCGACCGTCCGGCCCTCGGCATTGATCACGCGAGAAGAAGCGACGATCGTGGATGTCTACGAGCGTGGATGTCAATATGCGAGACCAGTATCGATGGCGATCGCCGATTCTGTACCGCGGTGAAGGAGGTTGGAACGTCGATGGCGGGGTAAGGAGAGAGCCGCGATAGCCCGAGTTCCCCGGCTATCTGACTTTCGTCCCCGGTTCGGAGTCGCCGTGGGTCGTGAGCAGGTCGGCTGCCTCGCCCGCCGCGAGGACCATCCCGTTGCTCTCGACGCCGAACAGTTCGGCTTTCTCCAAGTTGGCCACGACGACGATCTTCTTGCCCGGCAGTCCCTCCAAGTCGTGGAGCTGTTTGATCCCGGCGACGATCTGGCGCTCCTCGAAGCCGATGTCGACGGTGAGTTTCGCCAGTTTGTCGGCTCCGTCGATGCCCTCGGCGTCGACGATTTCGCCGACGCGGAGGTCGAGGCTCTGGAACTGGTCGAAGTCGATGCGCTCCTCCGTGAGCGGTTCGAGTTCGTCTGTCACGTCCGACTCTCCCTCGCCGCTCGACTCGTCGCTTTCGGTTTCCGCCTCGTCGTCGTCCGCGACTTCCGCGGCGCGTGCTTCGAGTTTCTCGTTGAGTTCGTCGACGCGTTCGTCCGGGATCTTCTCGAACAGTTCGGTCGGTTCGTCGAACGACGCGGCGGGCGACTCGTAGGCGGCGTCGAGCGTAACGTCGTGAACGTCGCCCTCACCGCCGATCGCGGCCCAGAGGGTTTCGGCTTTCTCGGGTGCGATCGGTTCGAAGACGACGGCGACGGCCTTCGCGAGGTGGACGCAGTCGTAGATGACCTGCTCGGCCCGTTCGGGGTCGTCGTCGGTGAGGTTCCACGGTTCGTTGCGCTGGATGTACTCGTTACCGAAGCGCGCCAGCGAGACGGCGGCCTCGCCCGCGGCCTTGATGTCGTAGTCGTTGATGGCCTGGCCGAAGTCGGCGACAGCGGCTTCGATGCGCTCGCGGACCTCGTCGGAGAGCGTCGCGTCCGGGGTCCCCTCGTAGTTCCGGTAG
Source organism: Haloferacaceae archaeon (assembly GCA_963715525.1). Taxonomy (GTDB): domain Archaea; phylum Halobacteriota; class Halobacteria; order Halobacteriales; family Haloferacaceae; genus MFD01721-c6. The sequence continues at coordinate 972,138 of OY970248.1, read as the reverse complement.
GCGAAGAGCAGCGAGCGGTAGACGAAGTTGCCGACGGTGCCGACGAGTTCGCCGTTGACGCGCTCTCTGAACTTCGACCACGAGAAGTCGACGTCCTGCTGGAACCCGCCGTTGGTGGCGAGGTAGTACCGGAGCAGGTCCGGGTGGAATCCCTCGTCTAAGTACTCGTCGGCCCAGACGGCGCGGTTACGCGACGTGGAGAAGCCTTTCCCGCCGAGCGTGACGAATCCGCTCGCCATGACGGCGCGGGGTTCCTCGTAGCCAGCGCCGCGGAGCATCGCCGGCCAGAAGACGGTGTGATGTTGGATGATGTCGCGGCCGATCACGTGGACGATGTCGCCCGCCTCTTTCCAGACCGCTTCCCAGTCGTACTCGTCGGTACCGACGCGCTCGCTGTACTGTTTCGTCGACGAGATGTACTCGATGGGCGCGTCGACCCACACGTACAGGACCAGTTCCTCTTCCTCCTGTTCGTCGCCGGGGTAGTCGATCCCCCAGTCCAGGTCGCGCGTGATGCACCAGTCTTGTAACTCGCCTTCGATCCACTCGCGGGGCTGGTTGCGGGCGTTGCTCGTCCCTTCGAGGCGGTCGATGAACCCCTGCAGGTACTCCTGGAACTCGGAGACCCGGAAGAACTTGTGCGCCCGCTCGCGGTACTCGGCGGGGTTGCCGGTGACCGTCGACACCGGGTCCTCGACCTCGCCGGGTTCGAGGTGGCGCTGACAGCCCTCGTCGCACTCGTCGCCGCGGGCCTTGGCTCCGCAGTAGGGGCAGGTCCCCTCGACGTACCGGTCCGGGAGGTACTGGTCGGCCTCGGGGTCGTAGGCGATTTTGATCTCCTTTTCGTAGACGTGTCCCTCGTCGTCCAGCGTGCGGACGATGTCGCGGGTGAGTTCCGTGTTGGTCTCGTCGTGGGTCTGGCCGTAGTTGTCGAAGTCGACGTTGAATCGCGGGAACGTCTCCTCGTACTTCTCGTGCCAGCGGAGCGCGAACGACTCGGGGTCGACGCCCTCCTCGTCGGCGTTGACGGCGACGGGTGTCCCGTGCATATCCGACCCGCTGACGAATGCCGTCTGCTGGCCGAGTTTGTGCAGGGCGCGCGCGAACACGTCGCCGCCGACGTACGTTCGCAGGTGGCCGACGTGCAGGTCGCCGTTGGCGTACGGCAACCCACAGGTCACCACCGCCGGTCGATCCGTGGGAAAGTCTTCGTGGCTCATTCTTGTCTGTCGTATCTCGGATGCGGGCCTAAAGCCCGCTGGTTTCGGTCGTCGTTCAGTCCGTCGGGGGTCGAAAAGAGGCGTCGAGGTTCACCGAAGGCGTCGACCGAATCGTGCTACCGACCGCCGACACCCGGCGGGTCCACCCGTCGCTATGGGAACCGCATCCCGCAACCGCGCATGGGGTGGACCGGAGTCACGCTCGTCGGTAGTCCGCGATCCGATTTAAACCGTGTGGTGGTGTGAGGCGCTCTGACATTATTTCGGTGTGCGACGGCCAGCCGGATTCTGGACGAAGCACGACGAAGTAAGCACCGCAGGAGCGAATGGAGTGAGTGACGAGGAGCATGGTTCGGAAGAGCTACGCTCTTCCGTCATCACGAAAGACGTTTTGCGTCTTTCGAACGACAGCGAGTCGCGCGAGTCCAGAATCCGGGGGCTTTCGAGGTCGTCTCAGTCGCTCTCGGCCCTCCCGGTCTTCTTGGAACAATACTCAACTAACTCATCGGCATTGGCGGGAGAACTCAGAGATCGATCCACTATACTCACTTTGGATTGTCAGAAACTTCGTGCGAGATACAAGGCGCGTATCAGTCACGGGAATCGTTCAGCTTCGACGTTACGCACAGATCATCGCTTAAACACTCAAATTTCGGCGCGTTGATCGGTACTTCCTCGGGAAATACTATTTATAGGATAAATTACAACTGTCTGATATGCCCTCTGACGTCAAAGACGCCATCTTCAGCGAACCCTCTGGTGGGAGAATCAACGCTGTCATAATGTTCATTGGATCACTCATTTTTCTCGGTATGTACGTCTGGTATGGGCTTCGCCGTACTGGGTCTCTCAATGCGATGCTTATTTTTGCGGTTGGATTCGCACTGATGGGGATTGTCCATTCCCTTCCAGCAGCTCAACGGCGGATAGCGGGTGTCTTGAAAATTGCGGCGATCCTCGTATTTATCGGCCTAATCATCCTCCTTATCTTCGCTCCGAGCTTGGTTCTCGGGACATAGTGATCAACCCGCACACCTCCCAAACGGCTGTTTCATTACTAAGGACTTGAAACGAATAGCGACCGCGTGCTGAATACACCCTCTGAATCGCTCAGCGGAATTTCTAACCAGTCCAGAAACTGCCACGTCGGTGAGTAGGGAGACTACCGAGAATCACTACCAGCGACCGTCAAAACATCCCAGTAATCGCTTGCCACCCGAACAGAACGAGCAACAGCCGCCCAGCGCTCCCGGCGAACGTCGCGGCGGCGAACTTCACGTAGTCGTTCTCCAAGACCGAGAAGGCGTAGATCGACAGCGTGTCCGGAAAGCCCGGCACGCTGAGCGCCATGGCGAGTCCGGCGAACCCCCACCGGTGGGCGATGAGCGACGACCTGCCGTTCGGACCACGCCACCACGTCGATGCCCGAGCGGCGGAGGAAGTTGAGAACGTATACCCGACTCCGGCGCCCCGTGGCCGACGCGGAACGCGAAGACGCTCCCGATGGCTTTCCCGACGGAACTGATCGACGACGATCAGCACTTCGTCGCCCAGCCGCCGATTCCCAGGTTCAGCGGCGCGGCGAGGACGAGTTCGCTGGGAGTCGGGAGAGCGACGGCGACGAGGACGGAGTAGACGAAGACGATTACCAATCCTACCCACCCCGTCGCCGACTCGACGAGGTGTTCGAACCAACCGAACTGGACCGCGTCGGAGAGAACGAGTGTGATCGACGGAGAACGGAGAGCACGGTGGTTACTGGGTCGTCCGAGGTCGTAAGCGTTCAGGTGGGATGAATTGGCCGCAGGGCGATTCGAGCGATCGGCTCACCGAAGCGCATCCACGTCGTCGAGAAAAGCCGCGAGGCTCTCGCGGGTGACGTGAGGCATACAGACGATGCGAAGTTCGCCGCCCGCGGTCCGCGAGATGCGCCAGCCTGCGTCGCGGAGTTCGTCGAAGAGGTCGTCCGGAATCCGTGCTGCGACGAGCGGGAGTTCGGGGTCGACGACATCGAATCCTCGATCACTGAGTTCGTCGGCCAGCCATCGGGCGTCTGCCATCGACGTCTCGAACTGGCGACGGTAGCCCTCGGGCCAGAGTTCCCTCATCGCGGCCGCAGCGCCCGCGACGCCGGCCCCGCTGCGAGTTCCCGTCAACGTCGCCTGCGACGTGGATTCGAGGTAGGGCGTGTCGACGGCCAGGGCGTCGAGCGCCGCTCGGTCGCGGGCGAGGAAGCCGCCCGCCGGGACGACCGCCTGTCCGAGTTTGTGCGGATCGACGGTCATCGTGTCCACGTCCGCGTGGGCGAAGTTCCACGCGTGGGTAGTGAAGGGAAGGTAGAACCCACCCCACGCGGCGTCGACGTGCATGAACGCACCGGCGTCGTGGGCGACGGCGGCCAGTTCCGGAATCGGGTCGACGCGACCGTACTCGGTCGTTCCGGCGACGCCGACGACCAGTACCGTGTCGCCGTCGACGGCGGCTTCGACCGCCTCCACGTCCGCGCGGTAGTCGTCGTCGACGGGGACGGTCCGGAGTTCGACGCCGAGCACGTCGGCGGCTTTGGTGAAGCTGAAGTGTGCGCTCTCGGGGGCGACGAAGTTGAAGTCATCAGTCGACCGTTCGTCGCGGGCGCGGTTCCGGGCCGACCGGACGGCTTGGATGTTGGCTTCGGTCCCGCCGCTGGCGACGTACCCGTAGGGATCGGGGAGGCCGACCAGTTCGCCCAGCGTGGAGACGGCTTCGTCCTCCAGTTCGGCTACCTGTTGGTAGGTCGCTGGATCACCGGGGTTCGTTGCGAGAAAGCGTTCGGCCGCTCGACGAGCGGCCGGGTGTGGCTCCGTGCACATAGACGACAGCACCCGTCGGAAGTCCTGCGGAGCGGCCCGCTGCATGCAGTCGAATAACGAGGGAGACGGTTTAGCCGTTCTGTTCTGCCTCGGTGAGCGTCGTTCTCGTTCGACGGGTTCAGAGCGCCGTGAGCGCGAGGTACGCGACCGTCATCAGCGTGGCGTTGTAGAGGCCGTGGATGAGCATCGGGACTGCGAGGTTGCCCGTTCGCTCGTAGGCGAACCCCCACAACAGGGAGACGATGCCGATGACGGCGGCGGCCGCGAACGCACCGACGAGTCCGCCGGTGAAGTTCAAGACGTGAAGCAGTCCGAAGATCGCGCTGCTCCCGACGATCGCACCGATCGGGGCGAACGTCTTCCCGAGGCGACCGAGGATCGCCCCACGGAACACGAGTTCTTCGGCGGGAGCGACGACGAACAGCGACAGCACCGCGAGGCCGAGGAAGAATCGTGGGTCGGCACCGCCGGCGTCGCTGATGACGCTCCCCGTTCCAGGGAAGAGGAACTGTCGGACGACGCTCAGTACGACGGCGACGACGATCGAGAGGGCTGCGCCGCCGAAGACCCACCCCCATTCACGGCCGGTCGGGAACCGAACCGTCACGCCGCCGAGCCAGCGTCGGATGTACCCGAAGCCGACGAGCGCCATCCCGACTTCGCCGAGGGCGGTCAGCAAGAGCAACAGGGCGTACTGCGGCAGTTGAATACCGACGAGTACGACGGCGGTGGCGCCGACGAGACTCAGTGCGAGGTTGGCCGCGAACGCGAGGAGCATCAATCCGACGGCGACGCCGAGCGCGCGGAGCGCGTCGTCCCGGCGTGGACGCCGCTGGGTGTCGACGGTCGAATCTGGAAAGACGGAAGCGGAAGTCACGAGGAATCACTCCCGACGAATGTCGGGTATCACCTGAAGATACGCGCTTCGAGAAGATAAAACAAGATACGCGCCACGCTGGCACGCTACAGCCGCTTCGCGGTGCCGTATCCGTCGGTCGACCGATCCATCGCGGACGACCCGATAACGTGACGACCGGACAACTTGTCGACATGACGACTCGGCAACTCGACGATTCGACGACTGTTCGTCGTCGTCGGATAACGATCGAAAGGAGAGGTTCTGAGAGGTTCCGTCGTCGAAAGCTTACTTCCGGACCGACTCTAGGAGCAGTTTCTGTTCGACGCGCTTGACCTCGTGTTGGACGTCGCGGACGGCGTCGATGTTGGCCGAGATCGAGGAGACTCCGGCGTCGACGAGGAACTGCACCATCTTCGGTTTCGAGCCGGCCTGCCCGCAGATGCTCGTCTTGACGTCGTGTTCGCGGCACTTCTCGATCGTCGTCCCGATGAGTTCGAGCACCGCGGGGTGGAGTTCGTCGAACCGATTCGCGACGTTCTCGTTGTTGCGGTCGACCGCCAGCGTGTACTGGGTGAGGTCGTTCGTTCCGAAGGAGGCGAAGGAGATGCCCGCTTCCGCCATCGACTCGACGGAGAGCGCCGAGGCGGGCGTCTCGATCATCACGCCCCACTCGCGCTTTGCGGGGTCGACGCCGGCCTGTTCCATCAGCGCCTTCGCCCGGTAGACGTCCTCTGCGTCGTTGACGAGCGGGAGCATGACTTCGACGTTGTCGTAGCCCATGTCGTAGAGGCGGCGGAACGCTTCTAACTCGTGCTCGAAGATCTCCGGATTGTCGAGACTGCGTCGGATACCGCGATAGCCGAGCATCGGGTTGTGTTCGTTCGGCTCGTTCTCGCCGCCCTCCATCTGCCGGAACTCGTCGGTTGGCGCGTCAAGCGTCCGTACGCGGACCGGTCGCGGGTAGAACTCCTCGGCGACGTGGCGGATGCCGTCGACGATTTCGTCGACGTAGGCCTTCGCGCCGTTCTGTTCGATGTACCGCTGTGGCGTCTTGCCCAGCGAGAGGACCATGTGCTCCATGCGGAGCAGGCCGACGCCGTCCGCACCCGTCGCGGCGGCGCGTTCGGCGGCTTCCGGGATGGAGACGTTCACCTTCACCTCCGTCGCCGTCATCGGTTTGACGGGTGTCTTCGGGCGCATCTCCTCGACCGGTTCGCGTTCGCGCTCCTCTTCTTCGGGCGTCTCCTCGCCCGCTCGGATCGTTCCCTTGTCGCCGTCGAGGGTGATGACCTGTCCGTCTTCGAGTTGGCGCGTCGCCGACCCGGTGCCGACGACCGCCGGGACGCCGAGTTCGCGCGAGACGATGGCGGCGTGGGAGGTCATGCCGCCCTCGTCGGTGACGATACCCGCGGCGCGTTTCATCGCGGGGACCATGTCCGGCATCGTCATCTCGGTGACGATGACGTCCCCTTCGCCGACCTTGTCCAACTGATCGAGTTTGCGGATAATCCGCGCCGGACCGGAGGCGATACCGGGACTCGCGCCGAGCCCTTTCAGGAGGACGTCACCGTTGCCGCCGGCCCGTGTCGATTCCGTGCTCTCTGCGACTGACCCGCCACCGTTGCCGACAGCCTGCTCGCTTCCGGAGCCGTCGCCGGCAGCTTCGGTGACTTCGACCCCGTTCTGCTCGTTGATCGTCGTGATCGGTCGCGATTGGAGCATGTAGATCGAGCCGTCGGTGATGGCCCACTCCACGTCCTGCGGTTCGCCGTAGTGGTCTTCGACTCTGCGACCGAGTTCGACGAGTTCTGCGATCTCCTCTTCGGAGAGCACGCGTGCGTCGCGCTTGCCGTCGGGGACTGCGAGCTCTTCGGTCTCGCCGGTCTCGTTGTTCTTTACGTGCATCACCTTCTTCGTGGCGATGGTCACGTCGTCGACGGACGCGCTCTCGCGGTCGACGACGTAGTTGTCGGGCGACACCGCGCCGGAGACGACGGCCTCGCCGAGGCCCCACGCCGCTTCGATGATGATGCGGGGTTCGCCCGTCGAGGGGTGGCTCGTGAACATCACACCGGACTTCTCAGCGTCGACCATCTGTTGGACGACGACCGCGATGTCCACCTCGGCGTGCGGGAACCCCTGTCGGTTCCGGTAGTAGATGGCGCGCTGGGAGAACAGCGACGCCCAGCACTCCTTGACTCGCTCCAAGAGTTTCTCCTCGGTGACGTTGAGGAACGTCTCCTGCTGGCCCGCAAAAGAAGCGTCCGGGAGGTCTTCGGCCGTCGCCGACGACCGAACCGCCACGAACGCCTCCTCGCCATCGTCACCGATCGACCGATACGAGTCGAGGATCTCCTGACGCACGTCCTCTGGGATATCCGTTCCCATGATGAGATCGTGAGCGCGCGCCTGTGCCTCGGCGAGCGCACCCGAGTCTTCGTGGTCGATGTCGACCGCTTCGAAGAGCTCGTCATCGATTCCGGCGTCCTCGATGAACGCGCGGTACGTTTCGGCGGTGACGACGAACCCCGGCGGGACCGGGAGTCCGGCCGCGGTAAGTTCGCCCAGCGAAGCCGCCTTCCCGCCGACCGTTTCGAGGTCTACAGCCCGTATTTCGTCCAGCCAGAGTACAGCCATTTCGCATGTGCACGGTCGCCGAACTCGGTAAAGAAGGTTCCGACCAGAACTGGTGTGAAAAAAATTAGACTCGGTTACGAGTACCCATTCCCTGAACAAAAGAGAACGCGTCTGAGAGGGTGATTTTCTCCGTCGTACAGATTGTCGAGAGCGTCGGGAAAACGCGCACCACCGAGTACTCAAAAGAGGTGGAGAATGGCCTCGATCACGTGCTCGAAGAATCCGAAGATGCCCCCTCCGCCGGATTTCTTCCGAGAGTTTCCGTGACCCCCGGAGAGAGCGGTGGTCGTCCCCGTCGACGTCGTCGGCGTCTGCGTCGACGTCCGGGTCCGCGTTGGTGTCGGGGTGAGTCGGGGTCTGCGTTGGTGTCGGGGTCGGCGTTGACGTCTGCATCGTTGCGTTGTCTTCGATCGCCTGTTGGAAGGTCACGATCTCGATGTCCCGTTTTTTCGCCATCTGGATGGCGGTGCGGATACGGTCCTTGTCGAAACTCTTGTAGTGAGTGTGACCGCCGAGAACGCCCAATTTGTTCCCTTTCGCGACCTTGTCGAAGTACTTCGACATGTCGTAGTCGGTCATTGCGTCCCGCGAGAACTGCGCGCGGTTCGTGTGATACGGATCGAAGTTCTCACGCGAGTTCATCCCGCCGATGTGGAAGTTGCCGACGCCGTTGAAGTACTTCGGTACGAGCGAGTCCACGTAGTCGCCGTGGCCACCGTACGGCCAAACGAGGTTGTGTACCGTCGCACCCGTCTTGTCTTCAAGCATCTTCCTCGACCGCGACATCATGTCCTTGACTTGATCGTTGGGGTACCTGACGGTCGTCCCGTCAGAGACCGAGTACGCCGTCCCGATCTGATCTTTCAGTTTCACGTAGTTGCCGTTCTCGTCTTTCCCAGCACCCACCGTAGTCACGATCGTCTTCTTGTCGCCGTCCGAGACGCGAAGTTTGAAGTTCGCGAAATTGCCGAGGATCTGCGATGGGAGATAGATCTTGGTGTCGTCGGGAGCGAGATCGCGCTGAATGTGCTGTGTGTCCCAGTACCGATGGAACAGCGAGTGTGACATGACCTCCCAGCCACTATCGGCCATCTCACGTAATTTCTTCGGGCCCATGAATTCCATGTGCGGTCGATTCGGAACGACGGACGCGGCGATTGCGGCCGAGCATCCCGGAACGCCCTCATCCTCATGGACCTTGAACGCCATCGAGTAGTCGGTCTTCATGCTATCGTCGTAGATGAACACTACCTGACCAGTGGCACCGGCAGCAGATGCCGAACCGACACCTACCGTGGCAACTGTGGCACCGACGCCGACAGTACGTAGGTACCGACGTCGATTCATTGTGGAAGGGGGACTCATGTCTGTTAGATATACAGTCAGACGGACAGTAGTTTATTATCAGGCCATTATATCCGGTGAAACAGCTCTGTTACAAAACATTATTGGCTGATATTACGATCCGGGTATCATCCATTCGAACAGTATAGGGCACTGAATGAACTGTTTTGACAGATGCTAAACCATCGGTCGACAGGACGTACTCTCCGATCGAATCGAACGGAGAGGTCGGTAGTCTCCGACGTATTCGAGTCCGTCCTCTCCGCACCGTCGCTCAGAGCGGTCGAAAGCGAAACGATCGGTACGCCGGCACGACCGATACGCCGGGAACGTCACCGGGATAGCCTCACATCGGACGTATGGAGCAGCGCCACGCCTATTGTCTTACTATCTGTTGTACGGTGTATGACCGAGAACGTGGAGAGCCGATCACTCGCACTCGTAGACGCGTTTACGACCGACCCGTTGACCGGCAACGCCGCGGGCGTCGTCCCTGACGCCGAAGGGTTGGACGCCGAACGAATGCAGGCGGTCGCCCGCGAAGTCGCCGCCAGCGAGACCGCGTTCGTCGTGCCGTCGGACGAAGCTGACCGTCGCGTTCGCTACTTCTCACCGTCGAGCGAGGTAGACCTCTGTGGACACGCGACGATCGCGACGCACGCACGCCTCTTCGCCACCGGCACCATCGACGCGGGCGTCCACGCGATGGAGACGAACGTTGGCGTCCTCGACGTCGAAGTGACCGACGACGGCGTCGTCTGGATGACACAGAGCGAACCGGAGATCCGCGAGGTCGACCTCGACTACGACCGCCTCGGTGACGCACTCGGGGTCGATCCCGCCGCGCTCCGAGACGTCGGCGCTGATCTCCCGCCCGCAGTCGCGTCGACGGGCCTCCCTTTCCTCGTCGTCCCAGTGAACTTCCTCGAACACCTCGGCGGTGCCGACCCCGACGACGCGGCGATCACGGCCATCACCGACGAGTACGGCGCCGCCGGACTCTACGCCTTTACCTTCGACACGCTAGAGGCGACCTCGACGCTCCACGGACGGGCCTTCGTTCCGAGCCTCGGAATCCGCGAAGACCCGGTAACGGGGACGGCCAGCGGGGCTTGCGGGGCGTATCTCCGGGCCTTCGGCGCGTTCACGGACGACGGAGCTGACGACGCCGGGGGTGGCGACGACGGGGCTGACGAGGATGTCGATGCCGACACAGACGAGAGGGAAGCGTTTCCCGACGAGTTGGTCTTCGAGCAGGGCCACTTCCTCGATCGACCGGGGCACGTCCGAGTCCGCGTCGGCGACACGGTTCGGGTCGGCGGGCGAGCCGTGACGGCCTTCGATGGGTCCATCTCGATACCGACCGTCGAAACGGACGACATCGTCGAGGCCTAAGGGCCGTGCGACGGATCGTTCCCACGGACCGACGAGCGCGGGACGCCGCCCTCGCCCTCGTCTCCACCCTCGCCCTGCTCGGCGTCGCCTCGGTGCTGGACGTCGATCGCGATCGACTGCTCGACCCGCGGTCGCTCACGGTCGGTGTCGTCGGTGCGCTCCTCGTCGAGGCCGCCTTCGTCCGCTATCCCGAGTGGAGCCAGGAGCGTTGGTACCGACGATCGACGCAGGTCACCGCCACGCTGCTCGTCGTCGTCGGTGGCGGTGTGCTCACGCTCGCCGCCGGTGTCTGGGTGCTCTCGGCTCTACTGGCGGGCCTGGCGACGTATTTCGTCCTGCTCGCGCTCTCACTCGCCGGACTGTTCCCGCCCGTCGACGACCGTGACTGCGAAGCAGACGCCGACGACGTGACGTAACCCTCCACTGACCTTCCGAGACGCATCGGGCGGGAAGACTAACCGAATCGCAGTCGAAGGGTCGGTAATGGCACGAGAAGTCACTCACACCGCGACCGGTCCGCGATACATCGACGAGTCGGACATCGACCCGGAGAAAGGCGACATCGCCATCTGTCTGTGTGGGTTGAGCGACGAGTATCCGTTCTGTGATGGAACCCACCGAACGACGAGGGACGAAGACGAGTCGGCGGTCTACAAGTACGAAGACGGAGAGCGGCGCGTGATCGAGTCTATCGAGTACGCAGACGAGTAACGAACCGGGTAAAAGAGGATACAGCCGATTACGAACCGACCGTCGAGCCGACGTAGATGACGACGACGAGGAAGATCCAGACGGCGTCGACGAAGTGCCAGTACATCGAGACGGTACTGATCGAGACGTCACGCGTCGAGGAGTACTGTCCGAACGCACCGCGTAAGAACACGATGAGGAGTAGGATCGTCCCGAAGATAACGTGTGCCCCGTGGAGGCCCGTCAGTCCGAAGAACGCAGAGGCGAAGATCCCGCTGGAGATCGTGAAGCCTTCGCGAACGATGAAGCCGTAGTATTCGATCGCCTGTCCGCCGACGAAACAGATCCCGAGGACGATGGTGACGATCATCCCGAGGAGGAACTGACGACGGTTCTCTCTGTGCAGTGAGACGTGCGCCCAGTGGAGCGTGAAACTCGACGCGACTAGGACTGCGGTGTTGACGAGAACGAGCGACGACATGACGTCCGGGATGTTCGCCGTCCACGAGCCCGCGCGGACGAAGAAGTAGTAACCGAATCCGGCTCCGAAGGTCCCGAAGTCAGACGCGAGGAATAATAGCATTCCCCACTTCAACTTCGATCCGCCAGTCGGACTCTCGTGTGACCAGAACGCCTTGATAAACGCGTGGTACATCCAGAGGTACAGTCCGCTGAGGAACAGTACCACCCCGGCGATGATGACGGCCGGACCGACGATCGGCGCGACGATCGCGTTCGGTCCTCGGCCGAGGAGGAACAGCGCGACGCCGACGTAGAGTCCCGTGGCACCGATCGCTGCCAGGAATGGCCACCACGTAGCCTCACCAAACCCGCGCGGCCAGTCTTCGACGGCCGGAAGGTGGTGACCGTGGTCCTCATGAGATTCTTCCGTGCTCATGTTCGGTGCTTGCTCGGGAACTACTAAAAATCCTCCCAAGCACGGTCGCCCCCTCGGGGGGAGTCAGTCGTTCGCCCCACGCGGCATTCGCAAGGTACTCTTGGGTGACTGTCCAACACCGAACGATGGCTCTCCGCCACGTACTTCGTCGTGGTCGCTTCGATCGGACGCTCCGCCTCTCGGGAGTGCTGTTGCTCTTCGTTGCGAGCGTCGTCACACTCGCCGAACCGGCACTCGCCCACGGGGCCGCGATCCGAAGCGCAGCCCCGGAACCGCTCACGATTCCGACGTGGCTCTTCTTGGCCACCGGCGGCGGCGTCGTCGGCGTCTCCTTTCTCCTCGCCAGTTTCGTCACCGATCGCCGGTACATCCGATCGCTTCACGCGTGGGGGCGGTCGTATCCGTCTCCCGGACGGATCGTATACCTCACCGCCCGCATCGGCTCAGTACTGCTGCTCGGACTCACGCTCGCTATCGGGTTCTTCGGGCCGCCAACGTGGTACCGTAACTTCGCCGTCCTGTTCGTCTGGGTCGTCTGGTGGGTCGGATACGTCGCCACGACCTACCTCGTCGGCGATACGTGGCCGGCGATCAACCCGTTTCGGACCGTCGCCGAGTCGTTTCGGTGGGTCGGCTCCGCCGTCAACCAGCGCCTCGCGGAGCCGCTTCCGTCGCTCGACCTCCGCTACCCGGAGCGACTCGGCGCGTGGCCGAGCGTCGTCGGTCTCCTCGGACTCGTCTGGTTCGAGGTGACCGCCCCGCTGGCGAAACAGCCGCGACTGCTGGCGACGTTCGTCGCGGGATACACGGTCGTCACCGTCGCCGGTGCGGTCGCGTTCGGACCGGATCGGTGGTTCGAGACCGTCGACCCCATCGCTCGCGTCTTTCGGTATTACGGTCGGGTCGCCCCGTTCCGACGCGGCGAGAACGGAATCGAGTTCCACCTCCCCGGCGCGACGCTGAGCGAAACGCGCTATGCGACCGGACTCGACGAAGTGGCCTTCGTCATCGGTCTCGTGTTCGTAACGACCTACGACGGCTTCGTCGGGACGCCGATGTGGGGCGGTCAGAACGGTGTCGGACGGGCACTCCTCGGAGCAGGCGTTCCCCCCTTCGTGCTCTACCTCGGTACGTACCTCCTCGGCTACGTGTTGTTCCTGGGGACGTATCTCTTCGCCGCACAGTTGGTGCGGCGGTTCGGAGAAACCTATCTCTCGACGACGTACCTCGCCTGTCGGTTCGCCCCGTCGTTGCTCGCGATCGCCGCCGGATATCACCTCGCGCACAACTTCTCGTCCGTTCTGTCGCTGTCGCCCGCGGTCGTCGCCGTCTCGCTGTCCCCCCTGAACCCGCCGTCGTATCCGACGATCCTCGTCGGCTTTCCGGGATGGTTCGGGAGTCTCGACCTCGTGTTCGTCCTCGTGGGTCACGTCCTCGCCGTCTGGGTCGCTCACGCGACGGCTTACGAACTGTTTCCGAGTCGCCTGCAGGCGATTCGGAGCCAGTACGGCGTGACGGCCGTGATGGTTCTCTATACGATGACGAGCCTCTGGATCGTCTCACAACCGTACGTTCAACCGCCACAACTCCCATGACTACGAACCCATCATCCGACACGACGGAGGCACCCGAGACAGACACGACGGAGACGAAGACTGACGCGGCAAAAACAGAGACAGACGCGGCAGAGACGGATCCAATGCCGGCGACGCGAGCGCTCAACGACGGCCCGGACGAGGGACGAGACGGCGGTCCGAACGACGAACTCGACGTTCCCGACGGTGCGGCCGTGCATCGGTGCGGACACTGCGAGCGCCCGTTCGCACGAGAAGACTTCCTGGCGCTTCATCGGGCGCGCGAACACTACCGGCGGTTGGACGAGGACGAACTCGCTGCCTACGAGGAGGCGTACGAAGAGGAGACGGCGGGACTTCGTCACTTCAAAATCTTCGCGCTCGGCGTGATGGTGCTGATCTACTTCGGATTCCTCCTCACGTACCTCCTCGTCGATCTGTTGGCAGCGTGACGACAAAGCGGGAGTCGGTCGATCGAGGGCGTGCCAGCGCCGACCAACCCCGTCCGAAACTATCGTGTTACAGTCAGATAACTGCGGATGCTATAAGAGAAGCCTCGTGTCGTCAAAAACAGTTCAATAGTTACTAGACAGGTCTCGAGACGACGCCCCGAAGAGAGCTGTGACGGGGTGTGAGGATATCCGAGGTCTTCACACCCGATCAACAGTATAGTAGACTCCGCGGATGGGATCCGCTCGTGTTAGTAGAGTGAGCACTCCCACCCGATCCTAACGTACGAGCGCACGGCGCATAACCACTATTGCCACCGGGGAAGACGGACATCGGAGGCGACACGTGACCGTACTCCGCTCACGAACTCGCGTTCGCGCCGAGGTCGAGCGGGTCTTTGAGGTCCCCCGTGATCGCCTCGAACGCGTCGGAGGCGGTGACGAGTCCGACGATGTCGCCGTCGCGTTCGACGAGGGCGATCTCCTGATTCTCGTGCTGGAAGGTGTCGATGAGGTCGCTGATCGTCAACTCGGCGTCGACGTAGAGCGGGGGCGTCGAGATATCTGCGAAGGTGCGCTCGCCGGTTTCGAGCAGGTCCAGATTGCAGAGCACCGTCGGCGCGTACACGAATCCGATCAGGTCGTCGAGCCCGTCGCCGACGAGCGGGTAGCGCACGTGTTGCGGGTTCTCCCTAATACGCTGGAGCGTCTGGTCCGTGCCGGCGGCGTTCGACAGGACCAACACCTCCTCGGCTGGGACGAGGATGTCCGCGACGGGCGTCTCGCCGATGTCGAGGGCGTTCATGACTTCGGTGCGTCGTTCCTCGTCCAACTCCGTGGTCTGACTCAGGACGCGACCCATCTCCTCCCGGACGTCGCCTCGGCTGAGTTCCCCTTCGTCTTCGCCGTCTTCGGTCCACGAGCGCGTCATGGAGACGCCGAACAACGAGAGCAGTCCCTTGGCGGCCCAGTCGGCAAACTTGATCGCGGGGTACGTCACTTTCGTCCAGTAGTAGAGGATGGGCGCGCAGTACCGGACGACCCACTTCGTCCGCTCGACGCCGAGATACGTGGGCGCTTGCTCGCCGACGATTATGTGGAGCAGGTTGACGATGGCGAGTGCGAGCACGGCCGAGACCACTGAGTGCCCGCCACCGGACCCACCCACGTGGATGCCGGCGACTCCCGCGGCCCCGGAGAGAAGCGCCGTCACCGCCGGTTCGGCGACGACACCGAGCGTGACGCTGGCGATCGTGATCCCGACCTGGCAGCCGGAGAGATAGATCTCGAGGCGTTCGGTCATCTCCCACGCCCGTTCCAGCGCGGGCGTTCCCCGAAACTCCGACTCCGAAAACTGCCGAACCCGCGTCATCGAGAACTCGGTGACCACGAAGAAGCCGTTCATGAGCAGCAAGAACAGGCCACCGATCAGTTGTAACGCGAGCATCAGGGCGTCCATGTCCGGCGTTTCACCCCCCGGGGACGTAACTGCGCTGGGCCGAGCGGTGGTGGGTCGGTGATTCGCGGCGATGCGAATTACGACATCATACTCGATAATTGAATTTTGTCGTTTATAAATTAACTTAAACAAATTTTAGTTGCAGAACAGTTATCACGGGACTTGACATCCGGAATGATATGTCACGGCATACACGACGTACCTTTCTCAAGGTGAGCGGCAGTGTGGTAGGGGGTATCGCGATGGGGGCGACGGTCACGGCGGCCACGCGGTCCGATCGGTTCATCGTCGACACCACCGACGTGTCGAAGTCGGCGCTCGACGGCGGTTCGTTCACGGTCGTCTCACAGCACGACGAGGTCGGGTTCGCAGTCGTCGCGGGCGACGAGAGCGCCGTCAACGACGTCACATCGGCGTACGAACCGGACCTCGAACTCAGCCTCGACGCACCGTCCGTGAACGCCCAGGCACCGGAGGACACGTCCAGCGCACGCGACGAACCGTACTATCCGATCCAGTGGGACAAACAAGCGCAGGACATCCCGGACGTGCAAGACGTGACGCGGGGCGAGGGCACCCGCGTCGCCGTCATCGACAGCGGGGTTACGGCCACGCACCCCGACTTAGAACACGCCGTGAACACCGACCTCTCGGGGAACTTCACTGGTGACGGACTCGGTGCGGGTCGCCCGTACGGCGGCTATCACGGTACGCACGTCGCCGGGATCATCGCCGCCAACGACGACAACCAGATCGGCGTCGTGGGCAGCGCACCGGAGACCGAGATCGTCGACTGCCGGGTCTTCCCGTACGACAGCGAGAGCGCGTCGTTCGCGGCGATCCTCAGCGCGATGCTCTACAGCGCCGAGATCGGCTGTGACGCCGCGAACCTGAGTCTCGGGGCGTATCCGATCCCGCGACAGGCGAACGGTTCGTTCTACGGGAGCGTACTGAACCGGACGACGACCCACGTGAACAGTCGGGGCACGCTGCTGGTCGTCGCCGCCGGCAACGACGCCGCCGACCTCCAGCACGACAAGAACCTCATCAGCCTCCCCAACGAGACCGCACAGGCGGTCAGCGTCAGCGCGACGGGACCGATCGGCTTCAACTGGGGCGCGGACGGACTCCGCGAGGGCCCGAAGGCGCCCGCGGTCTACACTAACTACGGCACGAACGCAGTCACGCTCGCCGCGCCGGGCGGCAACTACGATCCCGAAGCCGCGAACGCGGACACCGAAGCGTGGTACTACGACCTCGTCTTCAACACCATCGGCCGGTACACCGAGTTCCACGACGACGGCACGCCGGTCGAGTCGAGTCTGGAGACCGGCTACGCGTGGCTCGCGGGGACGAGCATGGCCGCCCCGCAGGTCACCGCTGCGGCGGCGCTCGTCAAATCAGTCAATCCGGGCTACGATGCGGACGACGTGGAAGCCACGCTCAAACGGACGGCATCCGTTCCCGACGGAGCCGACAAATCCTATTATGGGGCCGGGTTCGTCGACCCGCTAGCGGCGGTCCGAGACTGACACGTAGCCGCGGAAGAACGACTCTTTTCGCGAGAAACGAGAGACGACGAGTTCGATCCGGGGACTACCGTTCGACTTCGAAGATGCGCGCTCCGCAGTCGTCGCAGTCGTAGGTGACGACGTCGACGGTCCGACAGCACGATTCGACTTCCTCTTCGTCGAACGAGAGCGGCCCGTTACACGAGGGACAGGTTTCGAGGAAGATTCGCAGGCCCGAGAGCAGTTGGCCCTGTTCGACGCGGGAGAGCAGTTCCCAGTTGTCCGCACGACGGCGAAGCGCCGGGATCGCCGCGAGGTCGGCGACCAGCGCCGGTTCCGACGGCCAGCGCGCCACGTCCACCTCACCGTCGGTGACGACGCAGGCGATCCCTCGGTCTTCGATGCCCGGTTCGTCGAGATCGAGTAACGTACCGACGCGTTCTGCGGGGTCGCCACGAACCGAGTCGATCGCCGACTGCCAGTCCCGCCGGAAGTCGCCCGTCAGTTCGAGGTCGTCGCCGTCGGGTTCGACCACACCGAGATCGAGCAGTTGCGACTCGACGTCGAGGTCGGTGTCGACGGTCGCAACGGTCGATTTGTCGAACCACCGCAGGACGCGGTCGGGGAAGTACCGTTTCGTCAACGTCGGCGTTCCGGGAACGAGATAGCCACGGAAGTAAATCGCCGCGACCGAGGCGACGGCGACGACGACCCCCGCAGGGAAAAAGAGGAAGCCGACGACGGCACTCACGAGTGCCGCGATCACGACGTTGACGACGGTACACGGAGTACAACGGTTTTCGCCGGTGTACTCGGGTTGTCGAAAACGAGCGAATCCGAGTCGATCTGCCGTATCCATGGGTTGATACAAACATAGGGAATCGTAAATAAATGTCGCTGCCACAGAAATGGATCGCCGGGCGCGGGCAGAGACGGCGTCAGAGGCCGAATATGGTTCGTTTTCGGGGGAGGAGACGACTCGAAGGATACCACGTTAGCACGACGTTAATGCCCACTGACTGGTCGCATTAGTCATATTAATTAAGTAGATCTCACCCGAACGAGAGCCTATGGGGTCCGAGTGGGAATCATACTTCGAGTGTGCCAACTGCGGGGAGAGAGACAAATCGTCTGTCATCGAATACGACTGGCTGGGATACCCGGTGTGTCCGAGTTGCGGCGAGCGGCGGGGGCCGTTGTGGCGGACCGGTAACGCGGACGTTCACCATACGGCGTAGTCCGGCGTTCACGATACGGGGTTACGCGATTCGGGATCAGGCGCAACCGAGTCCCGCGATCACCAGAATCGTCGTCAGATCGTCCACGAAAGCAGATACCTTGTTAGCGGAGGCGGGTGAATCGACGGTCATGGGTTGGACTGAGACCGCTCAAGACGACGTGACGACGGAGTGGGAGCGCTCCGACGGGTACGCGACGATTCGGCTGCGCCGCCGCCACGACGGTACGTGGTCGGTCCGCCTCGATCGCCTGTTTCAAGCACCGGAGGGCCAGTTGTACCAGCGCGAGACTGCGATGACCGAAGAGGCGGCGCAGGCGGTCGTCGAGGCCTGGCGGATTCAGTTCGACGTCGATGTCGGACTGAGCCCGTAATCGCTAATCGCGCCGGGCGGGCTCAAGAACGGGTAGTCCCGCGCGACAGAGAAGAGGCAGTCCCGAAATAGTATACGATCCAACAAGTTACGGCGTAATATGTCTCCGGAGGACAGTTCGGTTCCGTCGGCAGCGGACGCCTTCAGCTTGCTCGGCGACGAGACGCGACTCGAAATCGTACTGACGCTCGACGACGCACTGAACGTGATCGAGACGGTCGAGCGGTGACAGTGGAACGCGCGCCGAACACTGTCGTCAGCCACCCGTCGCGGTGACGATGTGGACGGCGAGGACGAGCGCAGTGACCGTAGTCAACGAGACGTGAATCCTGCGCCATCGTCGAAAGAGCCGCTGGTTCGTCACATCGAAGAGCGAACTGAAGAGCGCGGACTGTTCGTTCCGCCGTCCGAGTCGGACGACGTAGCGATGGAGGTGGCGACCGTAGACGCCGCTCCCGACTTCGAGCGCGAACAGAACTCCGACGAGGAACCCGGTCCCCGCCCACTCCGAAGTGAAGAAGTGCGGTGCCGTCAACGCCACACCCACCAGCATCGTTGACTCGTGGGCCTGCAAGAGGCGGCGGCGATGCCGCGGTGGCACGACCGAGAACCGCTTTCCCGCGATGTAGCCGACGACACCGACGATCAGCAGGGTGACGCCCAACTCCACCAGCCCGATGTACGACGCCTCGCTCGCGTTCCCGCCGAGCCCCCACCACTCCGGGAGAATCTGCGGTCCGCCCCCGCCGTCTTCGCCCTGCAGAAGCAGTGGTTGCGCGATCCGATCCGACGCCGTCGACCGGGGTGCAGACGGCACCGGGCGAGCAGCGGAAGTCGACGCCCTGCTGCCGGCAACGACACCGGAAGTCGTCAGGAAGAGGAGTATACCGAGACAGAACCACCGCCTTCGCTTCTCGGTCATGCGAACCCGTCGCAGTCTCGGAGTATGAGTCGTGCGACCGTTCGCAGCCGTTGCGTCCGGTCGTCTTCCGTGACACTCTGCGCCGAGGTTTCCCTCGGCCGCTTCGTCGTCTCACAACTCCGCGGTAGCGGGGTCACGCGCCGATAAAAACGTCGCGCTACTGAAGCCGCTTCGTCGTTTCTACCAACGGATGCCGAGCGTAATCCACCACGTCGATGTCGTCGATCGACCGGAGACCCTCCTTCTCTGCGGTCTTGGCCATCCCGAGGTCGACCGACTGCGGGAGGACGATGACGTAGGCGTCCATCTCCTCGACGCCGATGCGGTCGGCGGCGAGGACGCGGTGGTGGCCGTCCGCCAGCAGGAGGGTGCCGTCGTTGTCGATGACGACGAGCGGTTCGGCGAGGCCGCGTTCGAGTTCGTACTTGCGGCCTTCGAGTTCGTCGGCGTACACCCGTCCCTGCGTCGGAATGAGTTCGGCGAGCGGGACGGTTCGACGCTCTTGGCTCACCCGAATGTCGTGGATTTGTTCGAGCGTCCGCATCAACTTCCCCACCTTCTCGGGGGTCGCGCGTTCGATCTGCGAACGGACGACGTCCGTGTTGGTGATGATGCCGACGAGGTTGCCCGCGTCGTCGACGACGGGGAGCTTCTGGATGCCGGATCGGAGGATGACGCGGGCGGCGTCGTTGACGTTCATCTCCGGGTGGGCGACGATGAGGTCGTCGGTCATCACGGTGAAGATGAGCGCGCCCCGATCGGCCATGAGGAGATCGCGGGCGGTGACGAACCCCTCGACTTTACGGCCGTCGCAGACGGGAAAGCCGTTGTGCTCGTCGCTCTCGACGATGCGGCGGGCGACGTCGGCGACCGTATCGTCCGGTGAGACCGTCGCCACGTCTCGGGTCATGTAGTCCTTGACAGTGGCCTTTCCCGACATGAACCCCGATACGTGACCTGACGGCAAAAGAGTGCCCCCGCCTCTGCCGCCGGTCATCGCTGGCCCTCCCGAAGTTGCCACGAGCGCAACCGATCGCCGTCGGCGTCGTACCGGAACGTCCCACTGAAACGCCGCCCCTCTAACATCGCCGGGAACCAATACCGATCGCTCGTCCACATCTCGTCGTACGGGAGGTCGTCGATCGGGAACCACTTCGGCTCCGCTTCGGGCGTCTCCGTCGGCGTTCCGTCGAACGAGGTCGTCCGGTAGACCCGGATCCGCATCGTCGGTTCGTCACCCAGATAGAAGTCGAACGACCCGCAGTCGTCTACCTCGTGAACTCCGAGGCCAACCTCTTCGCGAACTTCGCGAACGGCACACTCGTCGAGCGACTCGTCGGGTTCTAGTTTGCCACCGGGGCCGACGTAGACGCCAGCACCGAGGCCGCGCTTCTTCCGGATGAACAGCAGTTCGTCACCGCGTCGCGGATAACAGACCGTCGCGTGGTCGAACCGATCGTCGAGAGCGTCGGCGTCGCGTCCACTCACTCGTCCCCCGTGAGATACTCGAAGGCGAGGTCGGCGGGGGATTCGCGCGATGGGACCCGCGGTGCGTTGCTGACCGTCTCGAAGAAGCGTCCGGAGATGATGTCGCGGACGACCGCCGTCAGCGACTCCTTCGAGTCGTTGTCGATGTCCGAGAGGATGCCCAGCGGAATCTGCGCACCAGCCATGTCGGCGTGTCCGCCGGCGCTGCCGATGGTGTCGAAGGCGTCGCGCATCACCTCACCGAGGTCGAGTTCCGCCCCTCTCGCCCGACCCGAGGCGTAGACGGTCCCGTCCATAAACCCGTAGACGAGCGTCGTCGAGACCCCCTCCATGTTGAGGAGGTGATCGGCCGCCTGCGCCAGTGCGTCCCGGTCCCGGATCTCTCCGACGCACGTCGCGAGGATCGAACCGCGGACCGTCCGGTTTCGGATCGCTCGGGCGAGCGTCTCTAGTACCTCTGCAGTCATACTCGGCGCTTCGACGCGCTCTAACACGTCGATGTCCGCCTTCGAGAGGAGGTAGGCCGCAGCTTCGAAATCGGCGCCCGAAACCTCGCGCGTGAAGTTCTTGGTGTCGATCCGAATGCCGTAGAGCAGCGCCGTGGCGACCGTTCGGTCCATCTCGATGTCGAACTGCTCTAAGTACTCGGCGAGGAGCGTCGAGGTCGCACCGACGTCGCTCCGGAGGTCGACGTACTGGGCTTCGAAGGGGGCACGTGGTGGGTGGTGGTCGATCACGATGTTGACCGGCGTGTCTTCGGGGAGTCCGTCGTTGACACCGGGCCGGGAGTGGTCGACGAGGGCGATTCCGGCGTAGCCGTCGAGTCGCTCCCCCCGTGCGAGGTCGCGAAGCGAGATATCGAGGAGATTCACCAGCGCGCGGTTCTGCTGGTGAGAGATTTCGCCGTAGTAACAGGCATCCGCCTCGACGCCGGCGGATTCAGCGATGCGGACGAGGGCGATGGCGCTCCCGATGGCGTCGGGATCGGGATTGTCGTGGGTGAGGACGGCGAGCGGCCCGTCGAGTTCCCGAAGGACGTTCATCAACCGGCGCATCCGGTAGCCGTACTGGCCGGTCGTCACGTTGAGAATCTGGTCGACGAGCGTCGTCTCGGGGTCGATGACGCGGTCGGCGAGTCCCTCGAGTGTACTGATCGTCTCGGCGTCCGCGTTCTCGCCGGAGTAGGCGACGAGCAGCGCGTCGGGGAAGTGATCCGCCGCCGCTCGCGCCGCCGCGAGGTTCCGTTCCGGGTCGTCGTCGGCGACGACGACGACGTCGGTGTCGTCGGGGTAGACGGACGCGTCGCTGGGATCGGCGACCGTCGCCCTGATGCTCTCATCGCGCAGTGCCGTTACGCGACTCTGCTCGTCGGTGATCACCGCCAATCGACCCGGTCGGTCGGCAGCGTACTCGACGATGTCGTGCCCGACAGCACCGCATCCGAGCACCAATCGCCTGACCATGATTGAACCTCGAGGGCTGTAGGGAAAATCCTACCGTCACGTTGTCGCTACCACGACAGAGGTTCGATACGTTCGACGGTGGAATTATGTCACCGTGCTCCGTGGTCGATAGCACACCATGGACGCCAGTGACGACCTTGTCAGTGACGAGTTCGCAGACCGACTCCAGCGCGCCTGTCGAACCACCGTCGGCGACACGCTTCGGAGTATCACTTACTTCACGCCGGGCGCGTTCCAGCAGGTGTATCTCCGGTCGGACCTCGAATCGGACGCCGACCTCGCGGGGTTCGTCGAACACGAAACCCTCGGATTCCGGGCTCGAACGTCCTACCGCGGGTCGGAACTCGGCGAGTACGAACACACGATGCGGTCGTTCGAACACGGCTACCTCACGCGCGTCACGAGTACTGACGAGGGCGTCTTCGTCACCACGGACGGTCTTACCATGCGTCGATCCGAGGAGGTCTCCGAGGCGCTCAGACGGGTGCTTCAGGAACGAAACGAGAACGGCGCGAGCGACGTGTAGTCAGAGCGGACGCGAAAACGGCCCGAAGAACAAGTATGGAAACGACCAGCAGGGCGGGCGTTCGTTCAGTTTTCGGTACGACAGTTCGATAGACGTGGGGATTCGACGGCTGGCTGCTCGACCGTCGGCTCACGCCTCGACGCAGACCCCAGTCCGTGGGACGCAGACTGTCCGACTCCGGCCGTGACGGCGACGGAAGTCGACGCCGACGACGACGGTGACGGCAGTCGCGACGACGGTGACGAGGACAGTCGCGAAGAGGACGGGATACGAGACGGCGAGGAGGACCGCGACGAGCAGTCCGGCGAGGAGTGCCCAGCCGAAAAGCGTCTCGTCGGGGTCGTACGCCGGGTTGGGCTCACTTGGGTTCATCACAGTTAGATCATCGCTCCCCGGCCCCATAAGGGTACTCTGAATGATATTTCTGTCCGACGGGTTACTGAAATCCGCTTCAGCCGGGTCGCTGATGAGTGTCGCGGGCGACGAGACGGGAAACCATTTGCCGCTCGCGGCGAAGCCTTCGATATGAACACGACGGAGGCGTTTCTCGGCCTCGACTGTACGGTCTGTGACGAACGGTTCGACGCGTCCGAACCCGGTCGATGCCCCGACTGCGGTGCGCCGCTCGACCCGGTCTACGACTACGACGCGCTCGACCTGTCACGCGGCGACTTCAGCCCCCGACCGCGGGACGGCGTCTGGGACGTCGACGCGCTCCTCCCGCTCCCGGCCGACGACGCCGTCACCGTCGCCGAAGGCGGTACGCCGCTCGTCGAGGCACCCTCACTCGCCGACGAGTTGGGCGTCGGCCGCGTCGTCGTCAAAGACGAGGGACGGAACCCGACGGGGACGGTCCTCGACAGGGGCAGTTCGGTGGCCGTCTCGATCGCCAAGGAACACGGCGCGTCGGACGTCGCAGTAGCCTCACCCGGTAACGGTGCGCAGTCGATCGGCTCCTACGCCGGACGGGCCGGGATGCGCCCGCACTCCTTTACGCCCTCGCGGTCGACCTTCCTCAACAAGGCGATGGTGAACGTCCACGGCGGCGAGATGCGCGTCATCGGCGGCCGGTTCGACGCCGCCCGCGAGGCCATGGACGACCAGTGGATGGACAAGTGGTACCTCCTCCAGGAATTCACCACCCCGTACCGTCACGAGGGGATCAAAACGGCCGCCTACGAGATTGCGGCCGGACTCGACTGGCAACGCCCGGACGCCGTCGTCGTGCCGACCGGCAACGGCGAGGTTTTAGTCGGTCTCTGGAAGGGCTTCCGCGAACTCCGCGAACTCGACCTCGTAGACGAGATTCCGCCGCTCTACGCGGCACAACCCGACGGCTGTGCGCCCATCGCGACGGCGTGGGAGGCGGGCAACGACGACGTCGAACCGTGGGCGACGCCCGACACCATCTGCGGCGAACTCGAGATATCGACTCCGGCGGGCGGCGCACTGGCCCTCGACGCGCTCGAAGACAGCGACGGGGGTGCTGTCACCGCCGACGACGAAGACGCACTCGAAAGTGCGGTCATCGCCGGTCAGCACGAAGCCATGGAGATGAGCGTCAACGGCGGCATCGCCGCCGCGGGTGCGTGGGACCTCGTCGACGACCGCGACGAGTTCGACGACGACGCGACGATCGTCCTCCTGAACAACGACGCGGGCGTGAAGACGGCGGACCTCCTACGGAGTCACCTGATGGGTCAGGGCATCTGAACTAGTATCGTTCAGATCTGCGGTTAAAACAGCCAAGATGACGGCAGAGACGACTTAGAAAGCCCCACCCCACGGCGGCCGGTTGGCTGGCCATCGTTCATCCGAACCACGACGAACTGTTCTCCCCGAGATCACGCTCTAACTCTATCCTCCAGTTGAGAGCAGACGCTTCGCTGTCGGACGAGAGTCGACACCAATGGAAGTCGAGAGTACACGGAAAACGACGAAAGTCGAAGGGGTAGCTCAGCTAAACAGCGCGGTGGCGACGGCCTGGGCCGTCTGGATCACCGGGCCGAAGGCGAACAGGAGAACGAACGTCCCGAGCGCCGCGGCGACCACGCCGGTGTAGAGACCGAGCGGGCGGTCGGTGATCTCGAAGTCGGTGTCGCTCTCGGTGAGCCACATCGCTTTGATCGCGCGGAAGTAGAACCACACCGAGAACACGCTGTTGATGATCCCGACGGCGGCGAGCCACCAGAATCCGGCCTTGATCGCGCTCGTGAACAGGAACAGCTTCGAGAAGAAGCCGCCGAACGGCGGGATACCGGCCAGACTGAGCAGGCACACCGTCATCGCCGTGCAGGCGAGCGGCGCGCGCGCACCGAGGCCGTTGAAGTCCTCGAAGGTGCGACCGATGCCCCAGTGTTCGGTCAGCGCGATGAACAGGAACGCGCCGGTGTTCATGAAGGCGTAGACGAACAGTTGGGCCATCGCCGCCCCCATCACGTCGCCGTTCGTACCGGCTCCCTGCGTCAGCGCCGCGAGGCCGATCAGCACGTAGCCCGCCTGTCCGATGCTGGAGTAGGCGAGCATCCGCTTGACATTCTCCTGCGTCGCCGCGGCGAAGTTCCCGAGCGTCATCGTCACGACGGCCACGATCTGGAACAGGATGACCCAGTTGACGCCGTGGGGGACGACGTTCAGGCCGAACGCGACCGTGAAGATGCGGAACGCGAGCGCGAACCCGGCGGCTTTCGATGCCGACGAGAGGAACGCGCTGATGGGCGCGGGTGCGCCCTCGTACGTCTCGGGTGCCCAGAAGTGGAACGGCACCGAAGCGGTCTTGAACAGGACGCCACCGGCGATCATGAACACGCCGACGCCGACGATGCCGAGGGACGTTCCGCTCAGTCCCTTCGCCACGTGTGCGAACTGAAGCGACCCCGTCGCACCGTAGATCAGGCTCACACCGAACAGGAAGATGGCCGACGAGAGCGCGCCGATGAGGAAGTACTTCAGCCCCGCCTCGACGCTGCCCTTGTTCCGCTTCAGGTACGCGACGAGCGCGTACGACGGCAGCGACGTGAGTTCGAGACTGATGAAGGCCGTCACGAAACTGTTCGAGGCGGCCATGAACGACATCCCCGTCGCCGCCAGCATGACCAGCGCGTAGAACTCCGCGACGTACGGCTCACCTTCGAGGTAGTCCCAACTCGCGACCGTCACCATCGCGGCGACGGAGGCGAACAGCGCGGTGAAAAACAGGTACATCCCGTCCACCACCAGCGTGTTCCCGTAGAGGCTGATCGCCCCGCCGGTACCGACCTGTCCCGTGCCGCCCGCGAGATACCAGGCCGAGAAACCGAGCGTGACGAGCGAACCGAGGACGGCGACGCCCGCGAGGAGCGTGTTGCTCCGCGACTCCGGCTGGACGCTGTCGATACCGAGCAGTACCAGCGCCGTGAGCGCCAGCACGAACGTCGGAGCCAGTCCCATCCACGAGGGTAACGCGACTAACGGAATCACGGGAGACCACCTCCGAGAACCGTCACCGTGGCCGGGACGATGTGCTGGACCGAGTCCGCGATCATGCCCCAGAACAGCCACGGCGCGACGCCGAGGCCGATGACGATGAGCAAGAGGACGGCGAGCGGGACCGTCTCACCCAGCGTGGGCGAACCGAGTCCCGACTCGGCGTCGAGTTCGTAGGGTCCGAACGCCGTCAACTGCAGGGCGTACAGGAAGTAACCCGCCACGATGACGATGCCGAACATCGCGATACCGGTAAAGAGCGGCGCGTAGGGAAGCACCGACGAACCGAACGCGCCGACGAAGATGTTGAACTCCCCGGCGAATCCGGCCAGCAGCGGCAGGCCCATGTAGCCGAACGCGGCGGCGACGAAGATGCCGATGGTCATCGGCATCCGATCCGCGAGTCCGGACATGTCGCCGACCATCCGGGTGCGCGTCGCCGTGTAGATGACGCCGACGGTCATGAACATCAGCCCCGAGACGAGGCCGTGGGCGACCATCTGGAAGGCCGCGCCGCTGACCCCGTGGGTCGTGTACGCGACGAGACCGAGCAGCAGGAAGCCCATCGACGTGATCGACGAGTAGGCGACGATGCGTTTGATGTCCTGCTGGCCGAGCGCGACGAGCGCCCCGTAGAGCACCGACACGACGGCGAACAGGCCGATCACGAACGCGTACTGCTGCACCTGCTGGGGCAGCATCGTGAAGTTGAATCGGAGGAACGCGTACGCGCCCATCTTCGAGACGACGCCAGCGACGACGACCGTCACGGGTGCAGGCGCTTCGACGTACGCGTCGGGCAGCCACGTGTGGAACGGAAAGATCCCCAGTTTCACCGCGAAGCCGAAGAACATCGCCGCGAAGGCGGCCGTCTGGATGAGACTCGGAGAGACTCCCCAGACGGAGGCGACCTGCCCGTTCCGAGTCGCCTGCGCGATGGCGGGCAGCGAGAACGTGTGGACGCCCTTCAGCGAGAAGACGAGCGCCATGAAGCCGATGAACATCACCAGCGAGGCCAGGTTCGTGTAGACGAAGAACTTGACCGCGGCGTACGTCCGGCGCGGTCCGCCCCAGATCCCGATGAGGAAGTACGCCGGGACGAGCACCGCTTCCCAGAAGACGAACCACGGGAAGAAGTTGAGCTGAGTGAACACGCCGATCAGGCTGGTCTCCATGAGCAGCATCAGCCCGTAGAACTGCGACTCCCGCGTGTCGATGATCGACCGCGCGGCGAGGATCGCAAGGGGCGTCAGCACCGTCGTCAGGACGACCATCGGCATGCTGATGCCGTCGACGCCGGTGTGCCAGTTGACGGTGTACCCGGCGATCGAGAACCACCGATACGTCTCTTCGAACCCGAGCGACCCGCCCAACAGGGCGTTGCCGCTCGCGCTGAACTGTGACCACATGAAGAGGCTCCCGACGAGGGGAGCCAGACTCCAGAGGAACGCCAAGCGGTCGGCGATCCGGTCGGATGCGACGAACGTCAGCAGCGCGCCGACGAACGTGAACGCGAGTATAGCTTCGATAATCACATGAACCACCCCCCGTAGAGACCGAGGACGACGATGAGTGCGAGCACACCCAACGTCAGCAGCGTCGCGTAGTTACTCACGACGCCCGTCTGGACGCGCTTGACGCGACTCCCCGAGAACAGGCTCACGCTCGACACGCCGTTGACGACGCCGTCGACGATCCCCTGATCGAAGGTGTCCGCGTACCGGGCGACGCCCAGCCCGACGGTCTGACCGAGCCAGACCTGATACTCGTCCTGGTAGTAGTTGTTGTACAGCAGGTCCTTCGCCGCCCCGAGCCGATCGGTGTGTTCCTCCGGTTCGGGCACGTTGTAGAGCACCCACGCCAGTCCGAGCCCCGCGAGGGCGAAGACAAGAGAGATCAGCGACGCGAGTACCGGACCGATGCTTCCGCTTTGCTCCTGATAGCCCGCGAACTGCCGGACGAGTTCCGAGTAGTGGGTCGCGCCGAGCGCACCGCCGCTCGCGAGCCACTGTTGGAGGTAGCCGATGTTGAGTCCGGTGACGGCTTCGACTGGCGTCATGTTGACCAACCCGGCGACAGCGGCGAGGATGCCGAGGACGACGAGCGGTCCCTTGATGTTCCAGCGGAGACCGTGCGGGTCGCGTGCGGCGTCAGACCGCGGTTCGCCGTGGAACGTCAGGAAGAACATCCGGAACGTGTAGAAGCCGGTGAAGAAGACGCCGACGAGTCCCATCAGGTAGGCGAAGAGTAGGAGCGGATGACCGCCCAGTCCCTGCGTCAGTGACTGGTAGAGGACTTCGTCTTTGGACCAGAAGCCGGCGAACGGGACGATCCCCGCGAGCGCGAGCGACCCGGAGAGGAACGTCCAGTAGGTGACGGGCATCTTCTCTTTGAGCCCGCCCATCTTCCACATGTTCTCGTCGTGGTGCATCGCGACGATGACCGCCCCGGCCCCCATGAACAGGAGCGCCTTGAAGAAGGCGTGCGTCATGAGGTGGAAGACGGCCGCGAAGTAGCCGCCAGCGCCGAGGCCGAGCATCATGTATCCGTACTGTGAGATCGTCGAGTACGCGAGTACCTGCTTGATCTCGCGCTTGACCATCCCCATCGTCGCGGCGAACAGCGCGGTGAAGCCGCCGATCAGCGCGATGATGGCGAGCGCCGTCGGCGACAGCGCGTAGAACCCGTACATCCGGGCGACGAGGTAGACGCCGGCCGCGACCATCGTCGCGGCGTGGATGAGCGCGGAGACGGGCGTCGGACCTTCCATGGCGTCCGGGAGCCACGTGTGCAGCGGGAACTGCGAGGACTTCCCGATGACGCCGCCGAGGACGAGCAGTCCGACGATCGTGATCCAGTTCTGCGCGCTGTAACCGAAGAAGGTCTTCCCTTGCTCTAGCGCCTGTGCGGCGAGTTGCGGGAACGACCCCTGTCCGGCGAACTGCGACGTACCGAAGGTCGCGAAGATGGCGACGACGCCGACGAGGAGGAAGAAGTCCCCGAAGCGCGTGATGAGGAACGCCTTCTTCGCGGCGCTCGGCGGGCCCGGTTCGCGGAACCAGAATCCGACGAGGAGCCACGAACAGAAGCCGACCAGTTCGAAGAACACGAACGCCTCGAACAGGTTACTCGAGACGACGAACGCGAGCATCGACCCGGTGAACAGGCCGAGTCCGGCGTAGTAACGCGGGAGGCCGATCTCGCCCTCGTCGTTCATGTACCCGAGACTGAACACGTGCACGAGGAACGAGACGAGCGTGACGATGACGAGCATCAACGCTGCCAGGTGGTCGACGAGGACGCCGAACGTCAGCGTGAATGTTCCCGCCGTGCCCGGTACCCAGGTGTAAAGCGTCTTATCGTAGACGTTCCCGCCAACAGCGGCGAAGAACAGCCAGATCGAGAGCAGGAGCGACACGCCCGTGGCGACGACGCCCGGAATCGCGCCGCCCTTCGGAAGCACACGGCGACCGTGTGCGAAGATCGTCGCCGCCATCGCGATGACGAACGAGAGGAACGGCAGGAGAACGATCGCCGGCGCGAAAGTGAAAGCACCCGCCATCGTTACCACCTCATCGTCGTCGGTGACGTGACGTCGACGTCTTCGAAGTTACGGTACACGACGAGGATGATGCCGATCCCGATGGCCACCTCGGCGGCGGCGAGGGCGAGCACGAACAGACCGAACGTCTGGCCGCTCAGGTTGCCCCACTGCTGGGAGAAGGCGACGAAGTTGATGTTCGCCGCGTTCAGCATCAGTTCGACCGACATCAGGAACAGCAGTGCGTTCCGTCGGGTGAGAATCCCGAAGATGCCGATACAGAACACGGCCGCGGCGAGCAGGAGATACCACTGAACCGGAACCATCAGCGGCCCCCCTCCTGGTCGTCACGGTCGGACTCGTCGCCGAACAGGCCGCGGACGACGCGACCGCCGTCGGTGACGAGAGTGAGCGAGAGGGAGTCGCCCCCGTTGTCGGTGTCGCGCTTCGCGAGCATCACTGCGCCCGCGAGCGCCGCGACGAGGACGAGGTCGATGATCTCGAACGGCGCGAGGAAGCTCTCGACCGAAACCTTCCCGAGTCGACCCTGTAGGTCGAATAGTGCGTAGCCGATCGTCGCCGTAATGTTCGCCCCGCTCGGGAAGCCCTTCGGGGCTCCGAACGTCGACTGAAGGACGACGATGGCCAGAACGACGAACAGTGCGAGCGCGACCAGACCGGGTGCCCAGTCGAACTCGTCCGTGATTGACGGTCTATTCGTCATGTCGTTTCCACCTCTGTCTGTCGTTTCTGCGTGAGCATCACGGCGAACGCGATGAGGATGAGCACCCCGCCAACGTAGACGAGGATCTGCATGGCGGCGATAAATTCCGCCTGCAACATCACGTAATGGACCGCGACGCTCAACAGCGCGCCGCCGAGGAAGACCGCGGAATGCCACGCGTCTTCGGCGAGCACGACGCCGAGGCTGCAGCCCACGGTGACGAGGGCGAACAGCGCGAACGTCACGATTTCGAAACTCGTAGTCATTTGTATAAGATTCCCTGAGGAGTCCCTTTGAATATTTCCAAACGGCCCGTCGTACACCGAGACGGGACGTTGGCGGGGTTACTGGTAATCGACCTCCCCCTCACCCTCACCGACCCACGCACCACGGTCGGGGTTGCGCGAGTTGAGGGGATCGATACCCTTGTACCACGGTACGTTCTTGAGCTGTTCTTTGTTGAAGACGAGTTCGTCTTTGGTGTCCGACGTGAATTCGAAGTTCTCCGTCAGGAGAATCGCGTCGACCGGGCAGACTTCCTCGCACAGGCGACAGTAGATGCACTGCCCGACGTGGAGGTTGTACTGCTCGCCGTTACGCGAGTTGTCCATCACGATCTGGATGGTGTTGTTCGGACAGACGTTCTCGCACTGTCGACACCAGATACAGCGCTCCTGGCTGTACTTGTGCACCCCGCGGAATCGCGGGCTGACTTCGGGCGCGACGTCCGGATATTCGACCGTGAACGTCTGGCCGTCCAGTGCGTGCTTCATCGTCGTTGCCATGCCTTTGAGTAATCCGATCATTAGACGATCACCCCCACGATCACTGCCGTGAGGATCAGGTTAGCGAAGGAGAGCACGAGCATGCCCTTCCAGCCGATTTCGATCAGTTGGTCGATGCGAACGCGCGGGACCGCAGACCGGCACCACTGGGTGAACAGGAAGAACGCCCAGATCTTGATGCCGAACCAGATGAGTCCCGGCACGAAGTTCAGCGCCTTGATGGGTGCCGCCGGACCGCCGAGGAACAGCGTTGCCACGATGGCACCGCCGAAGAAGATGTGGATGAACTCGCCGAGGTAGAACAGGACGAAGTACACCGAAGAGTACTCCGTCTGGTACCCCGCGACGAGTTCGGACGGCGCTTCCGGGATGTCGAAGGGGTTCCGGCCCACCTCGGCCATGTTGGCCGCGATGAACAGGACGAACGCGAACGGGTTGACGAACGCGTACCACGACGGGATCTGAAGACCGCCGAGCGTGAGAAGCGTCGTCTGCTGCACGTTGACGATCGTGCTCATCCGGAGCGACCCCGTGAAGATGACCACGGACGCCGCGGTCACGACGAGCGGAATCTCGTAGGCGATGTTCTGTGCGATCGAACGCAGTCCGCCGAGCATCGAGTACTTGTTGTTCGACGCGTATCCCGCCATCACCAGGCCGAGCGTCGCGATCGAGCCCGCCGCGAAGGCGAACACGAGACCGATCTCGGGGTCAGCGAGCTGGACGCCGTTGCCCATCGGAATGACAGCGAAACCCAGGATCGCAGAAAAAGGAAGGATCAGCGGCGCGATGTCCCACGCCGGCCGATCGACGCCGTCGGGGACGATCAGTTCTTTCGAGAGCAGCCGTACTGCGTCCGGGATGATGATGAGAACCCCGGCCGGTCCTAACCGATTGACTGCGATACGATCCGTGAACGCCGCCGTGATCTTCCGTTTCGCCCACGGACCGGCGATTGCGACGGTCAGCAGGATGATCGTGGCGACGATTCCCGCGGCGATGAGCGCCGCGAGGATGTCCGCCCACGTTCCCTTGAGGCCGACCTGCGCCAGCAGGCGGGCGATCGCGTCCGGAAACGGCGCTTGCGAAGGCTGTGACTGGAGCACCATCGCCGAGAGCGCCCCGCTCATCTGTCGACGCTCCCCAGCACGATGTCGAGACTTCCGAGCGTTGCGATGAGGTCGGGGACGTACTCCCCGTTCGACATCTCACCCAGCGCGTGCAGGTTGTTGAAACACGGACTCCGGATCTTGAAGCGCGCGGGCGTGTCCGTCCCGTCCGAGCGGATGTAAACGCCCATCTCGCCTTTCGCGACCTCGACCGCCTTGTACGTCTCCGTGTCGTCCGGCGGTCGGATCGTCCGGGGGACGTTGCTCTGGATGGTCCGCTCGTCCTCGGGCCAGTCTTCGAGCAGGTTGATACACTGCTCGATGATCTTGGCCGACTCCTCGACTTCGCGGAGACGGACGAGGAGCCGCGAGTAGTTGTCGCAGCCGTCCTCGACGCAGACGTCCCAGTCCAGGTTCTCGTAGTAGCCGTAGGGGTCGTCGCGGCGCAGGTCGTAGTCGATGCCCGACCCGCGGGCGACCGGTCCCGTGCAGCCGTACTGCTTTGCGACCTCCGGCGGCAGGATGCCGGTGTCGACACACCGCATCTGCAGGATCTCGTTGTCCGAGATGAGGTCGTGGTACTCCTCTAAGTTGTTCGGAAGCGCGTCGAGGAAGTCCCGAACCTTGTTGAACCACTCGTGACGCGGTTCCGGAACGTCCCAGACGACGCCGCCGAGTCGGAAGTAGTAGAACATCATCCGCTGACCGGTGAGGTCTTCTAAGATGTTCTGGACGATCTCGCGGTCGCGGATCGCGTACATGAAGATCGCCGAGAACTCGCCGTACACGTCGAGTGCGAACGTCCCGACGGCGAGGAAGTGACCGAGCAGTCGGCCGAACTCCGTCGCCATCGTCCGCAGGATCTGTGCGTACTCGGGAACCTCGATGTCCGCGAGGTCCTCGATGGCGCGGGCGACCGCCCACTCGTTGGGCATGTTGGCCGTGTAGTCCCAGCGGTCCGAGTACGGGATGATCTGGTAGCGGTACGACCCCTTCTGCGCCATCTGCTCCTCACACCGATGGAGGTAGCCGATGTCGGGTTCGACGTCGACGACCTGCTCGCCGTCGAGGACGG
Organism: Haloferacaceae archaeon; assembly: GCA_963715525.1. Taxonomy (GTDB): domain Archaea; phylum Halobacteriota; class Halobacteria; order Halobacteriales; family Haloferacaceae; genus MFD01721-c6. The sequence continues at coordinate 938,545 of OY970248.1, read as the reverse complement.
TCTCCAGGTGGAGCACCCCGTGCGTCGCCGGGTGGTGCGGACCGATGTTGAGGTACATCGTGTCGTGGCCGTCGTCGGCCTCGCCACGGTGATCCTCCGCGATCGGGTTCGCGTGTTCGCTGAGGGTGACGATCTGCGGTCGGTCCTGATCGTAGTCGAGCCCCAGCGGGTGGCCCTGCCACGTTTCGGGCAGGAGGATGCGACGCATGTCCGGGTGTCCGTCGTAGTCGATGCCGACGAGGTCGTAGGCTTCCCGCTCGTGCCAATCGGCGGTCCGGTAGACGGGTTCGGCCGTCTGGCTGACCGGGTTCTCCTTGCTCGTCGGGACGACGACGCTCACTTCGTCGGTGGGATCGTCGTACTTCTTCAGGTGGTAGATCGACTCGTACCGATCCTGATACTCCTGTGCGGAGACGAGCGAGAGGTGGTCGTAGCCGGCCTCATCGCGCAGGTCGAACAGTACGTCCTGCACCTCGTCGGGTCGGATGACGAAGGCGGGTGCGTTCTTGTGATCGTCACGCGAGAGGACGTGATCTCCCAGCAGATCCGCGAGACGTCCCTCTCGGGTCTCCTCGATCGTTTGCTGTGCGTCGTCGTCCTGTTCGCGTGGCTCTTCCAAACTCACGGTGAATCAGCCCAGTTGTACCGCATGACGAGGTCGTCCTCGTGGATCTGGTCTGCGAGTTGGTCGACCAACTCGTCGCGGGGCAGGTCGCCGAACTGTTCGAGTTCGTACGGCTTGACCACGACCGGACTCGACTCGCCGTTAGCGATCCGCTCTTGCAACTTGACGACGCCGTAAACCAACGCTTCGGGCCGCGGCGGGCACCCCGGAACCTGGATGTCCACGGGAATGACCTCCTCGACACCTTTGACGACGTTGTACCCCTCCTGGAACGGGCCGCCGGAGATGGTACACGAGCCCATGCCGACGACGAACTTCGGCTCCGGCATCTGGTCGTACACCCGCTTCATCCGCGGGGCGAACTTCGAGACGATCGTGCCGGGGACGATGATGACGTCCGCCTGTCGCGGCGACGCCCGTGGCACCCCAGAACCGAAGCGGTCGAGGTCGTGTTTGACCGCGTACGTGTGCATCATTTCGATGCTGCAGCAAGCGATACCGAACTGCAGCATAAACATCGACGAGCCACGAACCCAGTTCATGAACTTGTCGAACTTCGTGAGGATGAACGGCGAGGAGCCGAACGCCTCGCGAAGTCGGGAGTTGAACCGTTCGTCGTGACCCGACGCCCGGGCGTCCCGTGTTTTAGTCAGTACTTTCGATGTGTCCGAGACGAATTTGTCGTTGTCTGTACTCATGCCTCTCTCTGTGATTTTCGGCCCGATGTTCGGGAGCTTTTGACCCACGACACCGCACCGTTACGCCACGCCCAGACGAGACCCACCACGAGGACGGCGATGAAAAGCAACATCGGATACAGAATCGTTCCGAGCGTCACACCCGCCTCGAGCGCACTTCGATAGATGACCGTCCAAGGGAATATGAGGACGGTCTCGATGTCGAAGACGACGAACAACAGCGCAACCATGTAGTATTGAATATTGAACCGGATGCGCGTATCTCCCGTCGGGATCTCGCCGCTTTCGTAGACGGCGTTTTTTCCTTGTTCAGGTACACTGGGCCGCAGCATGGAGGACATCTGCATCATACTGAGTGGAATGGCAAGCCCCATGAGCGCCAGTGCCCCAACTGCTATCCATGAATTCATATCCGGTCTCCGTAACGTGCGGCGGTTAGAAGCGCACACGTATAAGCGTTGATTCTTGCTACAACGCCGAAATTCGGGCGTGTCAGGCCGTCTCGCGGCATCTAGTTTTGCACGAACGGTCACAACGAACGGTTAATTTAGTCAGTCGAACCGAACACTTCCAAAAACGAAAAACGTTTCAAATTCGACCGGCAGAAGCCACAGACTCGGCGATTTCGAGGAGCGTCGTTGGCCGCGAAGCGACGTCAGACGTCGTAGAACGGACCCGATGGGTCCGGCGCGGTTCCAAACGTCCGATTTCTACCAACGATCTTGCCGTCAATTGTGTCGTCCGACGACCGTGAGACGTGCCGACGAGTGCGAAGCGGTCGAGAGCCGAGAACGGCCACTGAAACGCCCGATTACCACCAATACGCTGATCGGTCATCGGGGACGAGAGAGGCCGCTCGCCGTCGAGGCGAGTCTTCGTACGAGCGTGGACAAAAACGAACGGTCGGTCGATAATCCGTGCTATCCCTGACGACTACGGAAGTCGTCGAGGCCGAAGTCGTGGAGGTCGCGGGATACGTTGGCGACGCCCCCCTGCAGGTCGTCGTGGTACTCGACGAGGCGATCACTCAGTTCCTCGTGTGCGCGTGCGAGGATCTGAACCGCAGAGAGCGCCGCGTTGAACGATTTTCCGGCGTCGACGGCGACGATCGGCGCCCCCGTCGGCATCCCGATGACCGAGTCCACGGACTTCTCCTGAACCGGGACGCCGATGACGGGGAGGGGATACGCGATCGAGGCGGTCATGTTCGGGAGATCGGCGGACTTGCCGCCGGCCCCGGCGACGATCACGTCGAGACCGCGGTCAGCGGCCGTCTCGCCGTAGACGTACATCAGTTCGGGCGTTCGGTGCGCAGAGACGACGTAACTCTCGTAGGTGAACCGCGACTCGGGCGGGTTCTCGAAGTCCGTCTGTTCTTCGAATCCGAGTTCTCGGAGCGCCTGATACGCGCCGGCCATCACGTCTAAGTCCGAGTCGGAGCCCATGATGATCCCCACGTCGGGCGTCGTCTCCGGGTCACGCTGCTGGTCTGCTTCCGATTCGAGTCGTTCGATGAGGTCTTGGACGGTAGTCATTGGTCGGTCTCTCTCTCTACGAAGGTGAGCGTCTCGGTCAGGTCGTCGGTCAGGTCGACGAGCGCATCACGGTCGTCGCCGACGGCGGTGACGTGGCCCATCTTCCGGAGCGGTCGCACGTCGTGTTTGCCGTACCAGTGGAGGCTGACGCCCTCGGTCGCGAGTACGTCGTCGACACCGGCGAGTTCGGCCGGTTGTGTCTCGTCGACGTCGCCGAGGACGTTCGCCGACACCGTCGGGGCGCGGAGTTCCGTCGAACCGAGAGGCCACCCGAGCACCGCGCGGGCGTGCTGTTCGAACTGCGAGGTGGTCGCGCCCTCGATGGACCAGTGACCGGAGTTGTGCGGTCGCGGTGCGATCTCGTTGACGAGGATCTCACCGTCGACCGTCTCGAACAGTTCGATGCCGTAGACGCCGCGACCTTTCAACACGCCGAGGACGTTGGTAGCGACGTCACGGGCGCGTTCGATCACGTCGTCGGTCGTCCGCGCGGGGACGACGGTCTTGCGGAGGATCTCCTCTTCGTGGACGTTCTCACCGAGCGGGAAGGTCCGGGTCTCGCCGTCGCCGACGACGCCGATGACCGACACCTCGCGCTCGAAGTCGACGAACGATTCGGCCATCGCGGGCGCGTGGCCGATCTCTGCGAGGGCGTCTTCGGCGTCGTCGACGTCGTGAACGGGCACGTTCCCGCGACCGTCGTAGCCGCCGGTTCGCGCCTTCAACATGACGCCGCCGAACTCGGAGACGGCGTCGCGGAGGTCGTCCACGTCGTCGACTCGGCGGAACGCGGGCGTCGGAATATCTGCGTCGACCAGCGCCTGATTTTGAACGAGTTTGTCCTGAATCGTCCGGAGCGTCTCCGGGGTCGGGTGGACGGGTACGTCGAACTCCTCGCGAACGGCTTCGAGGAGGTCGGGATCGGCCAGTTCGATTTCGAACGTCAGTACGTCTGCGCGAGCCGCGAGGTCGCGAACGCCCTCGGGGTCGTCGAAGTCACCGACGAGTTGGTCGCGCGCGACGAGCGAGGCCGGGCAGTCGGGTGTCGGGTCGAGCACGACGACCTCGACGCCGAGCGGGGCCGCTGCCTCCGCGAGCATCCGCCCGAGTTGGCCGCCGCCCACGACGCCGATCGTCGGACCGGGTAACGTCACTGTCACGGCTGGTCGGTTGCGTACGAATCTGCATAAGGATTACCACCTGTGACGGCCAGATATGCACAGACGTGGATCACCGAACGACGGATCGACGCCGAGGAGGTCGTGGACGCCGACCGCGCTGAAGTCGAGAGTGTACGGGCCGGCCCCCTCGATGTCGCTCGAATTCGACCGATTAGCGTCGGCAGACGCGGTGGCGTTCGTCGATCGGTTGACGTCGGTTGGTTCGGTGGCGTTCGCCGACTGGTTCGTACCGGGCGACCGATCGGCGTCGTTGCCATGGAGCACGGACGGATCGATGTAGATGACGATCTTCTCGCTCCAGAGTTTGAACCGCTCTTCGTGTCGTTCGTAGCCGGAGAGATACGGTTCGACGTCCGAGGCGTTCCACGAGTAGACGATGACGACCGGCGGGGGGTTCGGTTCGAGCACCTGCTGTGGGACTTTGTTCGGTGCCGAACTCGTCACGTTCGCGCCGTACCGTTCGAGATACCACGGGAGCGGAAGCCGACTGTGCCACGCCGGACCGCCGGGAGGCATCCGGTCGAGACTGGACTCGTCTTTGACGTAGAACAGGGCGTCGCTCGGATCGGAGAGGTCGCAAGCGTCTCCGGCCGGATTACAGGTGCCGTAGAACAGTACGTCGGTTCCCTGATTGGCCCGTGAGACGCGTTTGACTTCGCGGAGCGTGTCTTTGAGGTGGTTGCTCGGCTGTGCCCACTGGAGGATCTCCTTCTGATCGACGGACGCGGCGTTCATGTAGGTCGCGTTCGCACCGGCGACACCGACGATCGCCGAGAGGAGGACGAGTCCGACCATGCCGGTCGCGAGGGCGTCTTCGACGGCGATCGAACGTCGGGCGACCCGGTAGACGTAGCCCCCGCCGACGCCCGCCGGAATCGCCAGTGCGATGACGACGTGGACGGCCGCCCACGGCGCTTTGATGTCGGTGACGACCGGATAGCCGATCATCGACGCGACGGCCCAGTACCCGGAGAAGGCGACGATGTCGCGTGCCGTCCCGTCGGAGTACCCGTCGGCGACGAACCCGACGACGGCGAACACGATCGTAACGGCCGCTCCGTAGAGGAGCGTCTGGACGAGATCCGCGACGTACGAGAGGTACCGGTGCCCGTGTCCCTGCCCCCACTGTCCCGCGAACCGATCCCACGCGCCGACAGTAGAGACGTCGACGATGTGGGCGAACGCGCCGAAGCTTCCGAACGAGTGCCAGAACTGTGGTCGTGGCGCGTAGAAGAAGACGACGACGGCGAAGAAGGCGACGAGTGCGCCGACCGTGTGGACGAAGAGGACGAACGTCGCGGTGCCCGAATCACCGGCCCACGAGGAGAGGCCCTGCTTCGATCGCACGTAATCACCACGGAGCACGTCCCGGAGCGACTCGCCCGCCGTCGTCCGTCGGAGGAGGTGGTGGTCGAACAGGAGAACACCGCCGCCGACGAAGCAGGCGACGTAGAGGAGTGCGTTCTCCTTGGCCGTGAACGCGAGCGCGAGCGAGATCGCGGCCGGGTACAGGTACTTCGGGTCGCGACGGTCGACCCCGCAGACGAAGAAGGCGAGCGTCCAGAAGCTGAAAGCGGCGACGAGCATGTCGTTTCGCATGAACCGCGAGTAGTAGACGAAGATCGGGTTGACGGCGAGAAAGAGCGCGACGGCGACGACTTCGGAGTCGCGAAGGCGGTCACGCAAGAGATACGCCGACAGGGGCAGCAGTCCGCCGACGACGGCGACCGGAAGGCGGGCGCTGAAGTCCGTCGGCGGCAGGGCGGAGAAAACGTAGTTGTTGACGATGGCGAGGAAGGGACCGTGGATGATCGGCCGATAGAAGTAGTGGCCGTTCTCGTGGTAGCGCAGAATCCAGTAGGCGACTCGGCCCTCGTCCCAGTGCATGGTTCGAACGCCGAGGCCGACGAGTCGAAGTCCGAGCGCGAGTCCCGTGACGAGGACGACGGCGATAGCCGTCGTATAGGGTCGGAGTCGCGACCCGGACTGACTGTCGTGACTCATTGTGATGAGGGACTTCGGCAATCGTTACAACTCTTGCGCTCACCGGACCTTCCAGCAGGGGTATTCTTTTCTCGTGACGGGTCGTAGCGCCGGCATGAAGAGACGGACGTTCCTCGCCGCCGCCGGAAGCGTGGCCGTCGCAGGGTGCGCAGGTGGTTCGGGGTCGCCGGTCCATACGGTGGCTCGAACGGTGGCCAGAAAGAAGACGACCGTGAGGCTGACGAGCCAACCCAAGACGAGCGAGGGCGGGGGAGGGAAGCAATCGTCGACGAGTCGACAGACGACCGAGAAGAACAAGAAGACCGCGACGCAGACGACGGAGTCGACGCCGCCCGGTCGGAACGTCACGACACTGCCACGGATGGGTAATCAGAGCGGGAACGGGACGGGTGCAACCAACGGAACCGCCAGCACGACCGCAGGTGGGTCGAAGCAGTCGATCTCGCGCTCGCAGTTCGCAACGCAACTATCCACGCGTGCGCGCCACAACGGATTCACTGGCAACTCACAGGTGGGATTCAGCGGTAACCTCGCGTACACCGTCTACTCGGAGTCCGCGATCAACCGCGGAACGAATCTGGGACCGTGGCGCGACGCCTACACTTCTCTCGTCGACCAGCGGAACGTGAAGTGGAACCTCGAAGGGCGCGTCAAACACACGGTGACGGGCGGCCACTGGTACACCTACCAGATCAAGAAGAAGTGGGCAAAGGCGTACTTGGCGGGGACGCTCAGTCAGGGTCAGTACAAATCGAAGATTCAGAACAGCGAGAAGCCGTGGAAGTGAGAGTCGCGGACGGACATCGGTGAACGCTCACGCCACAACATCTGGCGACCATTGGATACGCGATAGACAGCCACCCACTCACCGATGGGTGGGCTTTCGAAGTCGTCTCCGTTGTCGCCTCGGTCGTCTCGTCCGTGTCAAAACGTCGCTCGCTCGGCCGGGAGAGACGACAAAGCGTCGAGAGACCGGACCAGAGATCGAGACGGACTCCGACTGCGCGAAAGCAATCTTTCTTTTAGCGGCACGGCAAACCGCCGCATATGGTAGCACTCGGACTCGTGGTGGCGCGATTCAACGCGTCGGTCACGGAACAGATGGAGGACGCGGCCCTCGATGCGGCCGCCGACCGCGGGGCGGAGGTCGTCGAGACCGTCCACGTCCCCGGATCGTACGACAGTCCGCTGGCGGCGGATCGGCTGGCGCGGCGTGACGACATCGACGCCGTCGTCGTCGTCGGCACGATCGTCACGGGCGATACCGATCACGACCGCGTCATCAGCGACGCGGCCGCACAGGCACTGACGCGGGTGAGCCTCGACCGCGACACGCCGGTCACGTTCGGCGTCAGCGGGCCGGGGATGAGCGGGGCCGAAGCGCGCGAGCGTGTTAGCAAAGGTGCGGAAGCTGTAAACGCCGCGGTCGAGTTGGTGGGGGTGTTGCCATGAGTTTCGACTTCGCAGACCGCGTCGGACGCGTCGAACCGAGTGCGACGCTCGCGATCAGTAACGCCGCGAACGAACTGACGGCCGAGGGCCACGACGTCGTCGACCTCTCGGTCGGCGAACCCGACTTTCCGACCCCCGAGAACGTCGTCGAGGCCGGGAAAGCGTCGATGGACGCCGGTGACACCGGCTACACGTCCTCGAACGGGATCACCGAACTCCGCGAAGCCGTCGCCGAGAAGCTACAGGGGGACGGCATCGAGTGCGGTCCCGGAAACGTCATCGTCACGCCGGGAGCCAAACAGGCGCTCTACGAGACCATCCAGACGCTCGTCGACGACGGCGACGAGGTCGTGCTCCTCGACCCCGCGTGGGTCTCCTACGAGGCGATGGTGAAACTGGCGGGCGGCGAACTCTCGCGCGTCGACCTCGCGCCCTACGACTTCAGCCTCGAACCGGCGCTCGACGACCTCGCGGCGGCGATCTCGGACGAGACCGAACTACTGATCGTCAACTCGCCGTCGAACCCGACGGGCGCGGTGTTCTCCGACGCCGCCCTCGAAGGCGTCCGCGACCTCGCCGTCGACCACGACGTGACGGTCATCTCCGACGAGATATACGAGAAGATCACCTACGACGTCGAACCGACCAGCCTCGCCACCTTCGACGGGATGGCGGATCGGACGGTCACGATCAACGGCTTCTCGAAGGCCTACTCGATGACCGGCTGGCGGCTCGGCTACCTCTGTGCGCCCGAATCGCTGATCGCGGAGGCCGGAAAGCTCCACTCGCACTCGGTCTCCTGTGCGGTCAACTTCGTCCAGCACGCTGGCGTCGAGGCGCTCCAGAACACCGACACGGCCGTCGACCAGATGGTCGAGGCGTTCCGCGAGCGCCGCGACCTGCTCGTCGACCGCTTCGCGGACCGCGGCATCGACGTGGCCGTCCCGGACGGCGCGTTCTACATGATGCCGAAGGTCGACGACGACGATCAGGCGTGGTGTCAGAACGTTATCGACGAGGCCCACGTCGCCACCGTTCCCGGAAGCGCCTTCGGCGCGCCGGGCTACGCTCGCCTCTCGTACGCGGCGAGTCAGGAGCGACTCGAAGAGGCCATGGATCGGCTGATCGAGTACGACTACATCTGAGGTAACTCGGCGAGTCGACTCCGGACTCGACCGATATTTTTTGGCGGCAGTCGGTGACACGAGCGCGTCTTTTGGCTCCCGCTCTGAGTGGGTTGGGGAGCGCGACGACCAGCCGACCAACTGCCACGGGGTGGGACTGAGAGGGGCGAGTCGCTGGACGAAGGCGGGTGAAGAAAGCACCGAAATGACTGAGCGAAGCGAAGGAACGAGGAGTGAAGCGAGCCCCCCGAGTCCAGCGACTCGAGGCTTTCGAGGCCGTCTCGACCGTTCTCTCGGTCGCTTCGGATTCAACTCTGCTCAGTCCAACGTCACCGAACGATAACAGAGAAGAGATTACTCTTCATCGACCGTCTCGACGTTCTTCCCGGTCTCCATCGGGACGACCCGCTGGTCTGCGTCCTCCCACTCGCGGTCGAGTTCGCGGCCGTCGAACAGGCGGTCCATGAAGACGGCGAGCGCCGCGACTTCCGAATGTGGTTGATTCGTCACGCCGACGTTCCAGTCGGCGGCGTCGTACACTTCGAAGGGAACCTTCTCGGCACCGACGACGACGAGCAACGGTTCCGTCTCGTGGGCCGATCGGATGTCCGCTTCCACGTCCTGCACGCGCTCGCCGTACATCGTCAGGTGGACGACCGAACCCTCCCAGTCGCGGATGAGGGGGCGGTAGGACTCGATCACCTCGACTTCGAACGGTCCGCCGAAGCGGTCGGTGATGTCGCGGACGGTCGATTCCGACTGGTGTGCGTCGCCGACGAGGTAGGCGTGGTCGGCACCCAGCGCGCGCGCGGTGAGACCGATGTGGGTCGTCATCCGGTCGTCCCGGCCGGGTCGGTGGCCGAGGCGGAGGATCGCGACCTCCGGTTCGTCTTGCATGATCGAACACTCGTGGCCGGGAATTTAGGGGGTTTCGCTTCGGTCGCCGGGGTCTCTCCGATCTCCCCGGTCGTCCCACGTCGTCGATTCGTGATCGTTCGGGTCGCCGTCGCTTGGATCGCCGTGTCGGTGTTCGGTCACGTCCCCTTCGCCTCGCCCGTCGTGTCCGACGTACTCGTCCGTCGCCGTCCCGCGGATACACTCGATGGCGCGGTCGACCAGCGGCGGGTCGTAGGTCCAGAAGCCGTAGTAGACGCCGGGCTTCACCTCTTCGGCGAGGAGCGCGCACTTGCAGAGGACGTTATCGCCCCCGTCGTAGACGACGAACCAGACGTCGCGGATCTGTTCGTCGTCGATTCGGCGGACCGTCACGCCGGAGATCGGTGGGGGCGACCAGTCCGGTTGGCCGTAGACGACGACTGAGAGGCCCGGGACCGCCCCGAGTTCCGTGTAGGTCGGCACCTGCTGACGCATCGCCGAGAGCCGCTGGAATCCCGTGTAGAGCGTGCCGTGACCCTCGCGCGCCGCACGATCTTCGAACTCGCGCGAGGCCGCGAGCAACTGCTGTCGTTCGAACGACGAGAAGAGCGTGTCGTCTAACAGTTCGAGCAGGTAGTGAAAGTTGGCGTCCGCGGCTTCCCGCGATCCGATCTCACCGATCCGGGGCGAGGCGAGCGAGTCGAGAGCGGAGAGATCGACGCTTCCCAGGAACTCGTCGCCCTGGCTGACGACGATGAACCCCTCGTACTCGTCTGTCGGGAGAAGCTCGAATTCGACGCGGACGTGGCGTGTATCGAAATAGTCGTCTAACGCGTACGAGTAGTCCGGGCCGAAGATCGTCACGGTCTTACGTCGGTCTTCCATCTCGCGAATGAGTGTTTTGAGTGTCATGAGTGTTCGACACCTCACGATCGCAGAAAACGGCCGCAGAGTCAGTGGACACTACAACGCGCCGAGCTATCAAGGTTTTTCAGTAGCGGGCCGATGGTCGGTGACGTTGACCGATCGGTGTCGGGCACTCTGCGGTCCCAACCAGAACGCACTTACCCGGACGGCCGGGATGAGTCTCCATGAATCTGACCGACAAACGGATCGTCGTCACCGGCGGGGCGGGCCTCGTCGGCTCGCACCTCGCAGCCCTCCTCGCGACCGAGAACGAGGTCGTCGTCGCCGACGACCTCTCGAAAGGTGACCGCGACCGCGTCCCCGACGGCGTTGAGTTCGTGAAGGCGGATATGACCGACGCCGACGACGTGGCGGAGGCGATCACGGAGGGCGTAGACATCGTCTTCCACTTCGCCGCCTACACGGACACGAACTACGACGACGACCGACAGCTGTTCGAGGAGAACACCGAGATGACGTACAACGTCCTCGAACGGATGAGCGACGTCGGCGTCGACAACGTCGCGTTCACGTCGTCGTCGACGATCTACGGCGAAGCGCCGCGCCCGACGCCCGAAGACTACGCCCCGCTCGAACCGATCTCCGTCTACGGCGCGAGCAAACTCGCCGACGAGGGACTGATCTCGGTCCACGCACACACCTACGACGTGAACGCGTGGGTGTTCCGCTTCGCCAACATCGTCGGCCCGCACCAGCGCGGCAACGTCGTTCCGGACTTCATCCAGAAGCTGAACGACGACCCGGAGACGCTCACCATCCTCGGCGACGGCCGACAGGAGAAGTCGTACCTCCACGTCGAGGACTGCGTCGACGCCATGCGACACGTCGTCGAACACGCCGACGAACCGCTGAACGTCTACAACCTCGGCACGCGGACGACCACGTCGGTGACGACCATCGCCGACATCGTCGCCGACGAAATGGACCTCGATCCGGACTACGAGTACACCGGCGGCGACCGCGGCTGGAAGGGTGACGTGCCGAAGATGCGACTCTCCATCGAGAAACTCCGTGCGCTCGGGTGGGTTCCGCCGACGTCGAGCGACGAGGCCGTCCGTCGGGCGGCGCGCGACCTCATCGGCGAACTGGTCTGAGTGGCCGAAAATCAGAGCGACAGGTCGGCTTCGGCTTCGACGTCGGCCTCGTCGGCTTCGAGGCACCCGACCGCGGTGTACTCTCCGGTGGTCGGTTCTTCCCACGCGCCTTCGAAGACGCGCTCGGTGCCGGGTTCGATCGTCTCGGAGCCGAGCATCTGCGCGAACATCTGGCCGTCGCTCCAGCGCCACACCTCGTCCTCGCCGTCGCGGACGACGAAATCGGCACGCTTGCTGTTCCGAAACGAGAGCGTGATCGGGTCGTCGCCCTCGTTTTCGACGGTCAACCGAAAGACGACGCCTGCATCCGTCCGTGTCGTCGACAATGCTGCCGTGAGCATACTTTCGCACACGCCGTGGGCGACTATAACTCGCCCGGCGTTCCGTGTGCTGCTCGGCCCAACATTGAAAAGGCTCGACACGCTACCCCCGCCGGGTGGTCACGATGGCGTTACTCAGTTCCGTCACTGACGCGCTCCAACGGAAACGGCCGGGGGAAGAGACCTTCGATTACAAGTGTGCGAACTGCGGAACCGAGTTCGAACTTGCGAAGACTCGGATGGTCGTCGCGAGTTGTCCGTCGTGTCAGTCGACGAACGTTCGCGATGCCGACGAGTCGAAATGAGAACGCATGCCGGCGTGACCTTCACCGAGTGAATGCGGGAGCGTCCCGCTCTCGACGGACCGGGATGCCCGACCTCCTTCGTCCGTTACAGGTTGTCGCTGGAGTCGAGTCCGAGCGACGCGGCCACGTCGAGGAGTCCCGCGCCGGACTCGTTGCTCGAGAGTCCGATGTCCTCGGCCGTACTCTTGAGTTGGCTGCGCGCTTCGGCGTTCGTATAACCCTTTGCCATCAACTGCCCCGCCGCGCCCGCGACGTGTGGGCACGCCATCGACGTTCCCGAGAGCGTCGTGTAGCCGCTCGGAATCGTCGAGTAGATGTCTCTGCCGGGTGCGGCGATTTCGACTTCCGGTCCCGTCGACGAGAAACTGGCCAAGGTGTCGGATTTCGTCGTCGCGCCGACGGCCATCACGGTGTCGTAGGCCGCCGGATAGCCGACGCAGTCCGTACACGGACCGCTGTTTCCGGCGGCGGCGACGAGGAAGACACCTCTGTCGTGGGCGTACTGGCACGCGTCTTTCAGCGTGCTCGAACTCGAACTCCCGCCGAGGCTCATGCTCCCGACGTCCCAACCCTGATCGGCGACGTACTGAACGCCCGCCGCGATGTCCGAAAACGAGCCACTGCCACACTCGTTGAGCACTTTGACGGCGTGGAGCGTCGCCTCCGTCGAGACGCCGACGACGCCCTGACTGTTGTTCACGGCGTCGGCGATGCCGGCACAGTGCGTCCCGTGTTCGTTGTCGTCGTCCCACGACTGGTTGCAGGGGTTGCTAGACGGTTTCTCGCCGTAGCGACAGCCGCCTTTCCGCTTGGTAGCACAGGCGACGAACGACTTCCCGTCGCCGAGGTTGGCGACGAGGTCCGGATGGTCGCTGTCGATTCCGGTGTCGATGATCGCGATGTCCGCACCTGCCCCCGTGTCGCCGTTCGCGTGGGCGACGTCGGCGTCGACGCGGTCAATCCCCCACGGCAGCGTCTGGCCGAGCGCCTCCATCGTCCCGTTCTCCTCGACGTACCGGATGTGCGGGTTGTGCTGAAGCCCCTTGATCGCCTGCTTCGGAACCGTCATCGTCATCGCGTTGAATTTGAATCGACGCTCGATCCCGACCGCGTGATCCTCGGCCGCCCGTCGACCGTGATCGTTGGCGAATCCGACGTTCACTTCGACGTGCGCCTCGGTGGCCGCCGAAGCCAGCCCCGTCATACCCGTCGTAGCCGCCGTCCCGCCGACAACTTTCAGTACGTTCCGCCGAGATATCGATTTGGAGTCAAATACCATCCCGTGAGACTAACTATATCCAACCATTATAAATTTCTATTATTTTCTAAATGAATCAATATATCATATTTCGAATTTAACCGGCATCGACCGTCGCGAAGCGGTATCCTTGCGAACGTCGACACGGTACCGAGATCGACGATGAATACGGCTTTACGCCGTCATCGTCTACGGTCGCCCGTGCAAGTCGTCGGGTATCGAACCGCGGGGGATGCCGAACTGCTCGTGAGCGACGGCGACACGGACGACGGAGTCGAGTCGCTGTCGCTCGCTCCCGGTGTCGAACTCGCGTTCCGACTCGGGCGACGCCACTGCGCGGGGACGATCCACGACGGCGTCCACATCGGGTGCGAGGCGTCGTCGGCCCCCTACTGCTCGGACCACCAGTATACGTGGGTGTGCGCGCGGTGTACGGGAACCTGCCTGAAAGACGAGATGGACTGTTTCGACGATCACGCGGTCTATCTCGCGGCGTTCGCACCCGACGTGTTCAAAGTCGGCGTGACGAAGTTGTGGCGACTGGAGACGCGCCTCCGCGAGCAGGGTGCCGACCGCGCGGCGCACATCCGAACCGTCGACAACGGTCGAATCGCACGGCAGATCGAGGCGGGCATCGCCGAGACGATCCCGGATCGGGTCCGCGTACCGACTAAACGTCGCGGGCTCCACTTGTCGGTCGACGAGGCGGCGTGGGCGGCGCTACTCGACGATTTCGACCCTATCGAGACGTTTGCGTTCGACTACGGACTCGACCTCACCGACCAACCGATGGCCGAGACCATCGCGACGGGGCGCGTCCGCGGAACGAAAGGGCGACTGTTGATACTCGATCACGCGGGGAGTGTCTACGCTGTCGACATGCGCGAGTTGGTGGGCTACGAATTAGAACGCGGCGGGACCGACCGAAACCTTCAGTCGAGCCTCGGAGCGTTCGGCTGATCCGGTTTCGTCGCGCTACGCACCGTCTTCGACGACTGCGGCGGACGGCGAAGAGTGTTCGCTCTCGGTTTCACTCGCCGCGTCGACGGTCACCGATACCGACGGGATTTCGTGCGTGCGATCACCGAAGCCGAACCGTCGACCACGGATCTCGAACGAGTACTGGAAGACGAAGCTCCCGTCGACCCAGAGGGTTCGCTCGGCGTCCGAAACTGATTCGTCGAGGAATTCGATCGTGATCGTCCCGTCGGTCCCGCTCAGGATACGTTCGATCTCCATATTTCGAGGCCCGCGGTCGAACTCCGGCGACCACGCGAAGTTGCGGATCGTCATCCGCTCTTCGTCGAGTCCGACGCGTACGTCCAACCCATCGACGTCGATATCGATCCAACTCTCGTTTTCGACTTCGAACACGATTTCGGCGTCACCGGCGTCGTCGAGTGTCGTGGCCGAGACATTCCTCACGGACACGTTTTCGGCGACCGGGCGGAACACCCGGTTTCCGTACGCTTCGGAGAGGCGAAGGCCGACGATTGGGACGTATCTACAGATCCAGAATAGCACCCAAAGGACGACTTTCACCAGCAAGAACAGCATACGTTCTGCCGACGGAGGACGATCACAATAGCCCTGTGGCCGTATCTGTTGGTCACACGAACGTTCGGGTTGGGCGCGTCGGTAGTTCCGACCGGCGAACCGATCGAATCGAACGGCGCGGGGTCGACCGTTTCGTGTCGACCACAAGAAGTGAGACAACATTCTTTTCGGTCACGCGCTCGAAGGTCGGGCTATGCCCGAAGACGAACGGGAAGACGACGTCGAGGAGACGAAGATTGACTCCGACGCCGAAGCGACGAGCGACGGCGACGAAGAGGAGAAATCCTTCCGCGAGCGCGTCGAGGAGATCCGCGAGCGACGTGCGAAGGAACGCGAAGAGGGCGGCGAGTCCGGCGAACGACCCGGCCCGGAAGAGATGATGGGCGGCGGCGGTCCCGGCGGGAACCCGTTCGCACAGATGATGAGCGGGATGATGGGCGGCGGCGGCCCCGGCGGGATGGGCGGTAGTCCCGGAATGGGCGGCGGTCCGGGCTCGCGCGGTCCCGGCGGTCGCGAAGAGAGCGGCGGCAACGAGGAACTCACCCGAGAGGTCCGACAGCTCCGAGACGAAGTCCGAGACGTGACTCGACAGCTACAGCGGATCGCCGACGCGTTGGAAGACAATTCCTGAACGGCAGCAGACACACGCGCCTCGCTGGCGCGTGCACTTGCCGCCGCGGAAGGTGAAGACGACGGCGACCGAGCGACGACCACGCAGCGAGAACCATTCTTCCCGTCCGATGAACTCGTCAGTGACGACGGGAATACCGAACGTCGGTCGAGTTATTTCCCGACACGTACTTCCAGTCCGTTCGAGACGCGCTCGTAGACGCGTTCGAGTTCGTCGACCGCTCGGTCGACGCTGATGTCGTCGCGCCGTGCGAGACAGGATTCGCGGAGTCGACCGCGCTCGGCGAGCGTCCGCTCGATCGAGTCGGCGAAATCGTCGACGTCCCCCGATTCGAAGTGGTAACCGGTGACGCCGTCGACGACGGTGTCGGCGAGCGCGCCGCTGTCGACGCCGACGACGGGCGTCCCGCAGGCGTTGGCTTCGAGGGCGACGAGCCCCTGCGTCTCGACCGGACTCGGGAAGAGGAAGGCGTCGAGCGCCGAGTAAAAGGACGCCAACTCCTCGCGGTCCAAGAAGCCGAGGAAGCGCGCGTCGACGCCGCGTTCTTCGGCGCGGGCTTCGAGGTGACCACGCGCCGGACCGTCGCCGCCGAAGACGAGCGTCGCGTCGGTGTCGGCGACGGCCATCGCGTCGATGATGTCCGGCAGCCGTTTTTCGAAACCGTGACGACCCGTGTACCCGACGAGCGGACCGTATCCGAGGTCGTATCTCGCCCGGAGGGCGTCGGTCTCGACCGCTCGGAACCGCTCGATGTCGACGCCGTTCGGAACGACGGTCACCGGGACCGAGACGCCGACCGACTGACGGAGGTGTCGCTTCGTCGCCTCGCTGGGTGCGAGAACGAGGTCGGTTCGGTCGAAGAACCACCGCTCGTACCGCTTGCTCCACCCTTCGATGCGGTCTTCGACCCGATCCCGCGACGTGAGGTACGACGCGTACTCGCCGGTGGGCGTGTGATAGGTGGCGACGAACGGCAAATCCTCGCGTCGTGCGAGTCGGAGTGCGCTGACCCCGAGTGCGAACGGCGTGTGGGCGTGGACGACGTCGACGTCGCAGACGGCGTCCGGGACTTGCGGGAGTCCGAATCGAAATCCCTCGTAGAACGGAAGCGGGAGGCTCCTGATCGGGTATTCGCCGTCGGTCGGTTCGTACTCGTTCGAGTTCGGATAGACGACGTCCATCCGGCCGCCACGAGCCTGCCAGCGATCACGCCACGTCTGTACCGTGTACGTGACACCGTTGACCGTCGGTAGGTACGTGTCCGTGAAAGCCGCCACCGCATCCATTGTATCCCTCGGTTCTCCGACTGCTACTTAATGGCTTCTGACTCTCGGACGAATCCAATCATCTGACTGTCAGTACCGGCGTCACATCAACTCGCTTCCGCCTCGACTTCGACGCGCTCAGAGGCGTCCAGACGATACGTCCTCGTACGCTTCGACGAGTCGCTCTCCGACCCGATCGAGCGAGTGTTCGGCCGCGGTCTCACGGGCGGTCTCGCCCAGGCGGGCGCGCAGGTCGGGGTCGGCGTCGAGACGCTCGAGCGCCGCCCGGAATTCCTCGTGGCTCGAACACATCAGGCAGTCTTCGCCGTCGGTGAAGTACTCCCGGAAGACGGGGATGTCGCTGACGACGACGGCCTTCCCACAGGCCATCGCTTCGAGCACGACGATCCCCTGATTCTCGACTTTACTCGGAAAACAGAACACGTCGCCAGCGGCGAACGCGCCGCGTTTGTCGTCGACCCACCCCGAGAAGGTGACGTTCTCGGGCGGGTCCTCGGTCCAACGGCGAACCGTCTGCGAGGCGTGCGGTCCGGAGTCGTACGTGCCGAACCACGCGAAGTCGTAGTCGGTGTCCTGCGCGAGTCGGCAGAACTCGGTCAATCCCTTGCGCTCGAATACGCTCCCGACGGCGAAGACGACCGTCCCCTCCAACTCGTAGCGCCGTCGATACTCGTCGCGGAGGTCTTCGAACCCGGCCAGCGAGTCGAGGTCGATGCCGTTAGTTATCGCACGGATGGGCGCGTCGATGGGGTAGGCTTCCAGCGTTCGCTTCGTGTACTCGCTCGGGCAGAGGACGAGGTCGGCCTGCGAGTAGAACCACCGGAGATAGCGCCGAAGCGGCTTCGCGACGTAGGTCGACCCGCGGAAGCTCTCGGCGAAGTCCTCGCTGGTGACATGAGAGTGGAGAACGAGCGGTCGGTCGCCGTGTTTCGCGTGGCGAGCGACGGCGACGCTGCCGGGGCCGATGAGGTTGCAGTGGGCGACGTCGTAGTCGACGATCGCACCGCGTCCGTGAACTGCGGCACCGATTCCGTTCAGGAAGTCACCGCCGCGAAAGGGCGACGTGACCACGTCGACGCCGGTCCGTTCGAGCGCCTTCCGCTGCTGTTTCGTCGACGTGCCGATGCCGCTCCGGTCCAACTGCGAGGCCAGTTCGAGGTAGTTCAGGACGCGCACTGTCGGCGGATTCGGCCGTTCCGTTCTTTATCGTACCGAACCGAGCGTTTCGCCTCTACGCGCACCTCCGCTCGTCACACGTCGTCGACGGCGACCCGCATCCGGCGACGGGCCGTCTCGAAACCCAACTTCTCGTAGAACGCCACCGCGCGCCCGTTGTCGGCGTCGACGTCGAGCGCGAGTTCCGGAATCCCGGATTCTCGCGCCTGCGCTACGGCGCGGTCGATCAGGTCGCGAGCGAGGCCCGTTCCGCGGTACCGCTCGCGGACGTAGATGTCACAGACGATCAACCGATCCGGACGGTCGAAGACCGACGGCGACTCGGCGACGCTGGTCCCTATGAAGCCCGCGAAGTCGCCGTCGAGGTCGTCGAGGTCGACGTCCCGTGACCCCTCGTCCGGGGCGTCGACGGCGACCCAGATACGACAATCGTCGTCTTCGAGCCATTCGAGTCGGAACGCGGCTTCCTCGTCGGTGATGTCGACGCCGTCGGCGAGTGCGTGGTCTTCGACGGTCGCTTCGATGTCGCGGTGGTAGGGAAGCCACAGGTCTTCGACGTAGCGGCGGACGGCGGCTTCGTCGGCCGGCAGCGGGCGGAGTTGCACGTTTTTCATTCGCAAATCAACAGTTAATATGTGACGATCACGTGTCTGGATAGTTATCAACGCTGATGATCGGACTGGTCGACGGCACCCGCTCGTCCTCGGCGGCTTTCTCATCCTCGCCGCCGGTCTCGCCGGCTTGTTCACGAGAGTCGCAGATACCCACGCGACGACGGCGCTGATTCGGTCGAGACCGTCTCGACGCGTGGCCGCCCCCCACGCATAACCCTCGCCGGGCCTAACGATCAGTATGACTTACCAGACGACGATCGGTTGGTCGATCTTCACCTCCGGAATCATCACTCTCGTGCTCGAAGCGATCCCGATCCACTCGATCTGGTTGGGCGTCGTTCTGACGCTCGTCGGGGTGGTCGTCCTCTACGTCCGCCGGGACGACCTCCTCGACGCGATTTGAGTCCGTAAGTCTGAGCCGAGGGCGACGTCGAGGACGCTCACATGTAGCCGAGATCGCGCAGACGCCCCATGATGTTCTCTTTGTCCTGGGCGCGGCCCTCGCGTTCGGTCGTGTTGTCCAGGTCCTGTAGCCACGCCGGTCGATCGTCGGACTTGCCGGACCCGCTCTCGGTGCCGAGCGAGCGGAAGCCCTCGAAGTACTTCGGACTCACCGGCAGATCTTCGGCCTCGACGCCCTCGGGGAGGTCGTCCCGACTCTCCGGGACGTGTCCCGCCGGGTAGCCTTCGACGGTGTCGGGGACGATGAAGTTCCAGAAGGCGTCCCAGAGGTCGCGCTCGGTGAACTGGAGGATCGGGTGAACGCGGTCGTGGGGCGGGTACTTCTCGGACTCGTGGCGCGGCGAGAAGAACGTCTCGTCGGAACGGGCGTCCTGTTCGTCCCAGCGGACGCCGGAGAAGATGCCGTCGAAGCCGTGCTCGGTCAGCGTCTCGTTGAGCGCGACGGTCTTCAGGAGGTGGTTGCCTTCGAACGTGTCGGCGTCGAGGACGAGCGTGTCGCCGTCGTAATCGAGGCGGTCGAGTTCGCGTCGGTTGGTCTCGCTGAGTTCGCCTAGGGAGAACTCGTCGCCCGGATCGGCGTCGAGGCGGACGAAGTCCTCGTTGCGAGCGAAGACGAGGTCGAGGTCCCACTCGTCGGCCCACCATTCGACGAACTCGATCACCTCGGGGAAGTGTTCGAAGTGGTCGATGAACACGACCGGCGGGACGGGTTTCCCCTGCTCGCGGGCGACCTCCATCACGACGTAGAGGACGAGCGTCGAGTCCTTCCCGCCGGTCCACATCACCGCCGGATTACGATACTGTTCGAGCGCGGTCGCGACGACAGACGCCGCCTTCTCCATCTTGTCGGCGAGCGTCGGGTAGTCGGCGGCGCTCTCGGCCGCGCCGTCGTCGTAGTTCAGATCGAGGTAGTGGGGGAACTGATCGGTCATAGAATCGTCGTACGACGTGGGCGACTATCTCTTTTGCCGATGTGACCACGTAGCAGGATTCGAAGCTGGGTTCGTGGCAGTTAGCGAGACTGTCTGAAGATCGCAATGAGGAACAGACGGCGGCGACGGCGCCGTAAAACCGCCGTCGGCCTCGACGGAGCAAACAACGTGGGTGAGACCGGAAGGGATTCTCGTGAGTCCCAACGGGGCGAACGAGAGCGAGCGAGGCCACGGTCTCGCCATGCCGCGTTCTGGGCGTTCGCAAGAGCGAAGCTCTTGCGTGCCCAGCAGAAATCGTAGATTTCTGCGGACGTCTCCGCGAGCAGAGCGAGCGGAGGTTCGGTAGACGAGCGTAGCGAGTCTACCGATGAAGCACGAGCCATCAAGCGGGGAGGTGCCTTCGGCACCTCTGGCCGCGCGGGCGACGCGGGGGTCGCTCGTGCGACATCGCAGGACGAAGTCCGAGGAGCGCAGATGGGGTCGCGCGAGTCCGGGGCGCGGGGGCTTTCGAGGCGTTCGATTCGTAGCTCGATGACGGCTCAATCAGACGGTCGATCGCTCTCAAAAGCGCCAACATTTAACTCGCCTGACGAGCAGTGTCGGAACGATGACCGTCGATCCCCGCGAGTACGACCTCGCGGAGCTTCGCGCGATGGCCGGTGTCGACACGCCGCGGAGCGACGCCGACATCGACGCTCCCCGCATCGAGCTCCCGGCGTCCGAGTCGGTTCATCGGGGACGGCTCAGACGCGAACTGCTCGTGCTCGGCGAGGCGACCGACGGACTACAGAAACCGTATCTCGGGTCTCTGCCGGCGAACCGGAACGCCGAAGCGATCGTCTTCGAGTGGCTCGACTTCCTCCTCACTGTCGGCGGGTTCGGCGGAGCCACCGACGCCCTCCGATACTACCAGATGCTCGGCTGGGTGAGCGAAGACGCCCGAGCGACGCTCGAAACGTACCTCGACGGCTTCCCCGATCCGCGGACCAGCGGCGACGGTCGACTGACGGTCGAAGACCACCGAGAGAGCCTCGCTTTCGTCGCGCAGTTACGGGCGCTCTCGTAGCGGCCTACCTAGGTCTCAGTCGACAGGTTCTCGCTCGCTCGACCACGTCGCCGTCCCCATTTCTTCGCGTTCGCACGATTGATAATTTGGTGGGCATGTTTTTATATGGAGAGTTGGTCGCACCGGATATGGAAGTCGACATCGAGAGCAAATCCGAGTCCGAGGCCGAGGAAGCGGCGTCGTCCGAGTCGACGGACGCCGCGACCGACGCGACGGGCTCGACCGGAGCGGGCGGAGCCGAGGAAGCGTTCGCCGGAGACGACGGCGGAAGCGAGACGAGCGCCGATCTGACCGCAGTCGGTGTGAAACTCGGGAGCACGCGGACGGTCGTCGCGATGCAGCGCGACGACGAGCAACGAACGGTCAAGACGCTCACCTGCCTCGCCACCTACGAGGACGCCATCACGGGCGACGAGCGAGTCCTCTACGGCGAGACCGCCGCCGCCGAGTATCCCGACCGCGTGCAGTACATGCTCCGCTCGGGGCTCCCCGAAGACGGGGACCGCGCGGGACTAACGAAACGCTTCTTCTCCGCGCTGGTCGAGCAGGAACGGGTTCCCGCCGACAGCGGCGTCGTCTACGCCATCCCGACGATCGACAACGAACCGGGACTGGCGAACCTCTCGACAGTCATCGAGGACGGAATCGTCGGTAGCAAGTTCGTCCGCGCGTACCCCGAGTCGCTCTGCGGTGCCATCCCCGCCCTCGGCGACGGACTCGAAGCCGTCAACGAGATTTTCGTCTCGATCAACCTCGGGTCGACCAACCTCGAAGCCTGCGCGTACCGACGCGGCGAACAGTTGACGCCCTACGCAACCGATGCCGTGACCGGCAACGAGGTAGACCGCCGCATCATGAACTACGTCGAAGAGGAGACGCAGCGCCGGGTCAACGTCGACCGAACGACCGCCCGCGAGTACAAGGAGCGCCACGCAGACTTCGTCGACTACGAACCGTTCACGGACATCCTCCAACAACCGGGCGGCGGTTCCCACGAGTTCACCATCGAGTGGGCGGTCATGGACGCCGTCGACGAGTTCCTCGACGAGGCCGTCGAAGCCGTGGCGAACGACTTCCTTCCGGCGCTGGCGACCGACTACGTCCGCGTCTACCGCCGCGCGCTCGACCGACCGATCGTCCTCACGGGCGGCATGGCGTGCGTCCCCGGACTCGTCGATGAGTTCGAGCGCCGATTGAGCGAGGAACTCGACCGCGACGTGACCGCCACCGCCCCCGAGAACCCCGAACTCGCCGCAGCGGCGGGCGCACGACGGATCGCGAACCGCCTGCTCGACGAGAACTGAGTCGAAGATGTCGAGCGGGCGGGACAGCGACGCAACGCCTCCGTTCGGGTCTCCGGAGCGGAGCACCGAATCGTTTCGACGAAGGCCGAACGCCGATCGAGAGGTGGCCGCGCCGAATCGGGCCGGGTCGACCGGACCGGAACGCTGGCTCTACGCGGGAGAGCGAGTCGTCGAATCGGTCTCTGTCGGTACCGGCTGGCTGACCGTCACGTCACACCGCGTCCTGTGGTACGACCCGGACGCTACCGGCCGACGGTTCGAGAGTTTTCACCGGGCCAACGTCCGCGACCTCCGAGTCGAGACGGGTGGCGACGCGGCGCGACTCGCACGCGTTCCGCGACTGCTCGTCTACGGACTCGTCGCGCTCGGCGGGTGGGTCGGGATGACTGTCACGGGCGTCGAGTCGATGCTGACCGTCGACGCTCCGTCGACGGGACAACTGGGCCTGGTCGCCTCGGTCCTCTCGACCGCCCAATTCGGACTGCACGCGCTCCGAGTCGGGTTGCTAGTCGCGGGTGTCGTCTGTGTGCTCGTCGCGCTCGCACTGGTCGGTCGATACGTCGACTCGCGGCGGACCCGACTCGTCGTCGACCTCGGCGACGAGCGGGTGGAGTTGCCGACGGACGAGTCGAGCCGCTCGCCCGCGATCGATCGGCTCCGAATCGCACTCGACGCCGGCGAGTGACCGGATTCGGTGGCTCCCGAGTCGGACGGCTCTCCGACGGGACCGTCACACACGCGCCAACACGTCGTCCAGCCTCGATTTGCTCTTCCCGATGTAATCGTAGTCGTGAGTGAACACTTCGAGCGAGAGCGTCCCGTCCCAGCGGTCGGGCAGTGACCGGAAGATGCGTTCGAAGTCGATGTCGCCCGCGCCGAAGGGAAGGTGCTCGTCTTGCGTCTGGCGCGTATCGTTCAAGTGAAAGTGAGAGATCCGGTCGTGGTACTGCGAGGCGAACGACGCGATGCCGCCGGAGTCGCGACCGTCCATCCGCGCGTGACCGGTGTCGAGTGTCATCGACACGTCGGTCTCCGAGAAGAGTCTGGGGAAGTCGTGTGTGCGCATGACGCCGTGGGGAATGTTCTCGGCGCAGAGTTCGACGCCTCGACCGTCACCGTACTCGTCGAGTTCGCGCACCGACTCGACGACGCAACCTCGGAGATGATCGTCGTCCCAGGCGTGTGACCACGCCCGCGAGACGGGATGGAGGACTGCTTTCGTCGCACCGAGAGCGGCAGCGAGATCGAGGTTGGCTTCGATCTCTGCGACCGAGCCCGCTCTGACGTGCTCGAACGGAGACCCCACGTCGATGCCGCCGAACGGGAGGTGGACGAGGCAGTCGAGACCGTGGTCGTCGAAGGCGTCGGCGAGCGTCGACGCGTCGTCTTCGAGTCGGGGGCGAGCACCCGCACCGTCCATCATCAATTCGACGTAATCGAAGCCGTAGTTCTCAGCCGCGCGAAGCGCCTCGGAGCGGTCCATGCCGAGTTGCGTGACGAAGCCGATCGGAGGATCCATGCGAACAGTATCCGTCCGGCAGTTCCTTAGTTAGGATGGCAGTGTCCGAGCGACAGTGAACCGAGACGCGGAAGTCGGATTTCGGTTCGACAGTCGAACCCACAGCACGGAACAGTTCATGTCGGCACGAGTCGTTCTGACATCTATGCCCGGACCTGCCTTCCTCCGAAGCGACCGGACGAGCGTCGAGTTGCGGACCGTCGAGTCCGAAGACCTCGAATTCGTCCAACGGCATGTGAACGATCCCGACGTCTGGCCTCACCTCGGGATGGTCGCGCCTCGAAACATGACCGACGAAGAAGAGTGGTTGGAGTCGCTGTCGGAAAACGAGAGCGACGTGTCCCTCCTGATCTGTGTCGACAGCGACCCCGTCGGACACGTCGGACTCCACGTGAACGAGGCGTGGGGCGTCGGCGAGTTCGGCTACTGGATCGCCCCCGACGCGCAGGGCTACGGCTACTGCTCGGAAGCCGTCAGACTGCTCGCCGAGTACGCGTTCGATCAGCGCCGACTCGACAAGGTGGCCGCGTCGGCGTACGACTACAACACCGGCTCCCGGCGCGTCCTCGAAAAGGTCGGGTTCTCCCAAGAGGGCGTCCACCGGAAAGAAGCGTACGTCAGCGGCGAGCGACGGGACGTCGTTCGCTACGGCCTGCTGGCCGACGAACTCGACTGAGTGGTCAGAAGGGGCCGGAGAGCGGCGAGCCACCGAGCGCGCTCGAGAGGTCGATGAGCCGGGAAAATCCGAACGCGGTTCCGAATCCGAACCGGAGGGTGATCATACCACTCGCTCTCCGGAGATTACGACGTACACCTCGATCGGCGTGCCATCACCGGATCGAAGCGAACCGCCGCCGTCGCCAGAGAGACACACGAGACCTCGCGGCCCGATACCGCCGATACTGAAGCGCGACGCCCGATCCGACCAAGAGAATCCAGACGAGGTGATTCGTTCCGAGGGTCGCCCACAGGTCGGGATGGAGGACGGGCAGCGCGTTCGCCCAGGTGCGCGCGGCGAACTGGAGGACGGCCGCCCCGAACAGACTCGTCACGACACCCAAGAACGGCAGGTAGAACTGCCAGACGAGGATTCCGACGACGACGCTCGCGACGAGCGACGCGATGAGCGGGTTCACGGACCCCAGCCCGAGCGACGAACCGAGTGTCGTTCCGACTCCCGGAGACGACACGGCCGAGTAGACGAGGGCACCGGAGACGGCGACGCTGAGGGTAGCGATCGCGAGTCGCTGCACGGACCGGCCGAACCAACTCCCGAAGAGTCCACCGACGACGACGCCGACCAACGAGAGAACGAGGAGGTTCTGAGAACCCGTGGCGAACGCCGGCGCGACGAACTGCCGCGCGACGAGACTCCCCAGGAATGCACCGCCGAGGCCGCCGACCAGCGACGTGAGTCGGGTGACGGCGGTGTACCCGAAGTAGGTGAATCCGAGTCCGATTCCGAGTGTCAGTACCGCGAGTGCGATCGTGAGGCTATTAGGGACCATCTGACTAGACAAGGCGTGGTAGGGTCCGGTCTCACTAAACTTCTCGGTTGACGTGGCAGGCAGCCTGAACGAACCGGAATCGGGAGAGAAGGCGCGCCGCGTTCGTCCGACTACAGCCCGATCTGGCGACCGATCACGAGACGCTGGATCTCGCTCGTGCCGCTCGCAAGCCCTCGGACCTCGCTCCGCTCGGTCCTCGCCCTTGCAGATTCCACCAGGTCACAGCCCAATCTGGCGACCGATCACGAGATGCTGGATCTCGCTCGTGCCCTCGCCGATTTCCATTAGTTTCGCGTCGCGGAAGAACCGCTGGGGGGCGAAGTCCTCGGTGTAACCGTAGCCGCCGAGCACTTGCACGGCGTCCTCGGCGACCTCGCGGGCGGCCTCGCTGGCGTCGAGTTTCGCCAGCGCAGACTCCTCGGTGACGCGCTCGCCCTGATCGTACTTCCACGCCGACTTGTGGGTCAGCAGGCGGGCGCGCTCGGTCTTCCTGTGCATGTCGACGACCTTGTCGCGGATCGCGTCGAACTTCGAGATGGGCTTGCCGAACTGTTCGCGTTCGGTCGCGTAGTCGCGGGCGGCCTCGTAGGCGCCCTGTGCCAGTCCGGTCGAGAGGGCGGCGATGGAGACGCGACCGCCGTCGAGCGTCTTCATCGTCTGCTTCCAGCCCTCGCCTTCTTCACCGAGCATTCGGTCCTCGGGGAGTCGAACGTCGTCGAACGACAGCTCACACGTCGGCGAGCAGTTGAGTCCCATCTTGTCCCAGACGGTCGTTACCTCGAAGCCGTCGTCCTCGGGGTCGACGATGAACGTCGTGATGCCGTCGTAGCCCTCGTCGGGGTCGGTGACGGCTTTCACGAGGACGCTCCCGGCGACGCTCGCGTTCGTGATGAACTGCTTCGTCCCGTCGATGACCCACTCGTCGCCGTCTTTCCTAGCCACCGTGTCCATGTCGCTGGCGTCGCTCCCGCTTCCGGGTTCGGTCAGCGCCCACGACCCCATGGCCTCGCCGGTCGCGAGCGGGCGGAGCCACCGCTCTTTCTGCTCGTCGGTGCCGAACAGTTCGAGCGGCTTGGAGGCCAGCGAGACGTGTGCGGCGTAGGAGAGTCCGATACCGCCGGAGACACGGCCGAGTTCCTCGGTTACCAGCGCGTACATCAACTGGTCGCCGCCGAGTCCGCCGTACTCCTCGGAGATGGGAACGCCCATCACGTCGAGGTCCGCGAGTTGGTCGAAGATCTCCCGTGGGAAGCGGTGTTCGTCCTCGACCTCCTGGGCGATGGGGGCGATCTCCTCGTCACAGAACTCCCGGACGGTGTCCCGGATCATCCGGTGCTCGGCGGGTAGCTCGAAATCCATACGCAAATCTTGCGAGACCGATGGCATAAAGACAGCGAACGACCGTGAGGAATCGGACCGTGGCTCGGGGGTGACGAGCGATCAGCAACAGTAGACGAACACGAGCGGTGAGAAAAACGGGCGGTGAGAGGACGAACCGAGGCGAAAGCGACCCGAGCGGACGAAAGCGAACGGGAGGGATGAAACTAACGTGAGCACCAAGGGCAGACCCGTGTCGAACGGCGGCCGGTACTACGGGGGGGAAACGACAACTCGACCTTCACTGTGGACGACGACCTTGCACTCGGCGATAGTAAACGTGAGCTTGCCACCGGTCCGAATCGTGCCGTCCCCTCGCTTCCGGAACACTTGTTCGAGACCATCAGGGTCTACGACGTCGTACAATCGCGTGTCAAGCTTCAGCGAATTGATACCAGTCGCATCGGCGACCGCTTCGACGATCGTTGTCGTCAACTCTCCCTCCCCAGGGAACCGTTCGATCACCCGCTCATCAGCTATAAATCTTCCATCCATCCCTCGACGCTGATATGACGGTATTTCATAGATAAAAAATTAACGAGAGCGTCGGTCGTCTGTCAGACGCGTCGATGACAGAAGTATAGAATCAGTGACACGACGGGTCGAACGGACCTAGATCGTTCACTCTGGCCCACGAGGATTAAGCCGGACGGTCACGTAGACGTTGCACGATGGAACTCCGACGCCTGGTGAGAGGCAGTGTGGAGTGGCCCCGCCTCGAAGCGGTCGTCCGCGAACTCGCCGAGCGGTACGGTCGCGACGAGGTCCACGTCAACTTTCTCGACGCAGACAACTGGCTGTCGACGCCGATGGTCGTCGACGACCACTGGTTCGTGAAGGTGATCTCTCGCCAGAACTCGCTCGTCCACGCGCTGTTTACGACGGGGCGGAACCTCGGCGTCTTTTCGAGCGGGACGGAGGGCTTCTTCGAGCACTTCGGAACGCCGCTCCAGATGGCCGAACACGAGTTGGAGGCGACGAAGAAGATGCGCGAGATCGGAGTCAACGCGCCCGAACCCGTCGAAGCGTTCGAAGTCGACGGTCTGGGCGTGCTCGTCCTCGAATATCTCCCCGAGTTCCGATCACTCGACCAGCTAGACCGCGAAGCCGAGGTCGAACTCGCTCCGGAGTTGTTCGAGGGACTGCACAAACTCCACGACAACGGCCTCGCCCACGGCGATCTACGAGCCGAGAACGTGCTCATTCTCGACGGCGAACTCTACTTCATCGACGTGACGAACGTCCGCGAAGACAGCGACGACGACGCGCGTTCGTACGATCTCGCCTGCGCACTGGCGGCACTCGAACCGCTCATCGGATCGAAGGAAGCGGTCGAGGCGGCGCTCTCTGCGTACACTATCGACGAACTGCTCGCCGCCCGCGAGTTCTTAGATTTCGTCGCCATCAGGCCGGACCACGACTTCGACGCCGCGGGGATGAAAGGCGAAGTCGAGAAGCGAGGCGTGTAATCGGCAGGAGTCGACTGGCGATCGCTCTCCCCGATTAGTAATTAGTCCTCTCGAACGGGGATCGAGAACGACTCGCTCGGCGAGTCACGCGAGTCGAGGTGTTCTTCCATGAGTTCGATGTTCCACTTGTTCGCCTTCCAGACGCTGTCGAAGAGCGTTCCGGCGACCGGAATCGACCCCGCTGCGGTGTCGACGCCGACGTTGGCGAGCATCTTCAGCAGTTTCTTCGGTGGAACGCCCATGCGCGCCGCTTCGGCGACGATGTAGAGCGAGATCGCACCGCTCGCGGCATCACCCGAGACCGGAAGCAGTCCGAGTACCGGGTCGAGTCCGACCTTGTAGTTGACGACGGGGATCTCGAACGCTTCGTCGAGTGCCTTCGCAACCGTTCGCGCTCGCTTCAGTCCGGCTTCTTCGGACGTGTTCGGAGGATCGGTTCGGGAGTTTTCCTTCATGGGTTCTGTGTCCGGGCCGAACGAATAAGGACGTGGTGGCTAGCCAGCTGTTTCACTGACACGATGAGGGCACGAGACCGGCACACGCCGTCGGGTGGGTGTACGGTCGCCGGGTGGACGTACGTCGCTCATCGTACCGCGCTCGCGGTCGCGACGGGGGATCCGCCGGTCACGCCCGACGTTCGAGGATCAATCCGTCGGCACCGACGGCGACGCCCAATCCGTCGTGGTCCCCTCTCTGATCGCTCCCGCCAAGTCCGACACCGCGGAGCGTGGCGCTCGTCGGCGTCTCGACGACCGACCAGTCGGCCGTGCGCCCGTTGCTCGCGTCTCCGGTCGCTCGCCGCTCACAGACGAGTCCCCTTTCGCCCGCGAGGAGTCCGTATTCTCCGGCGCGTGCGACCGTGACGGGAGTGACCGCTTCGACACGATCGGACGTCGAGTCGTCGATACGGCCGGTCGTCCAGTCGTCGCCGTCGTAGCGGTAGACGGTCCCGTCGTCGGCGATCACGTCCGCGTCGTCCGAGTCCGCCGCCGCGAGGTCGACGAGCGCACCCTCCGCAGCGTCGATGCCGATCACTTCGAAACTCGTCGCCCCGTCTCTGGTCTCGAAGACGGTCGCATTCGTATCACAGCAGAGCGCCCGGTGAGCGTCGAAGGCGACGACACCGCTCAAACTCGATCCGCTACCCGGTTTCGTCGTCGTGCGCCACGAGGCGCGGTCAGCGTCGTCGGCGTCGTACTCCCCGCGGAGCACCGCGCCTGAACCGTTGACGAGGTAGACGACTTCCGCACCCGCCTCGCCAGCGACGGCGACGTCGGTCCACGAGGTGGTGTTGTCGTTCGGCGCGGAGTGGTCCGTCCACCGCCCGTCGTCGACGTCGAACCGACCGAGCGCCCCGCCGTCGCCCGCGAACCAGACCGCGTTGCCGTCGTCGGTCGCGTCGACGGCGACGAGCGACTCGCCGTCGCCACCGGGACCGCCTTCGAGGACCGATTCCCACGCTCCGTCACGGCGTTCGAAGACGACCCCGCCGTCGCCGACTGCGTAGGCTCGACTCCCGGCCACGACGACGTCGGTCAGCGTTGCCGTCGGCGGCGCGTCGGCAACGGTCCACCGGGGCCGAGCGGCGGTGGCGGTATCCGAAGCAGAATCCGAGTCAGTGTCGCCGTCGTCCGAGTCAGAATCAGTGTCGCCGTCGTCCGAGTCAGAATCGGTGTCGCCGTCGTCCGAATCTGAGTCCGAGTCAGTGTCGCCGTCGTCCGAGTCAGAATCTGAGTCCGAGTCAGTGTCGCCGTCGTCCGAATCCGAATCTGCGGAGTTTCGCCGTGCGTCCGCGTCGGCGAGCCGATCACGCCCGTCGGTCCGCGACTCTGACGTCGTTTTGCGGCCGGTCCGGGTCCGCTCTGACGCGCTCCGATCACCGTCGACGGTGGGTGTCTCGCTCTCGTCGCCGAGCGTCACGTGGTCGCGTCGGTAGTAGAAGTACAGGAGCGGGCAGAGGTAGGCGGCCACCGCGACGACGATGAACGCCCAGTGGACCGTTGCCAGGAGGCCGAACGCGGTCATCGCGGCCGCAGATCCGGCGTGGACGCCGCTCTTCGCGTATCGGCGATAGAACGTGAGAAACCCGTCAGATGCCGCCGAGCCGGATGCCATCGGTCGAGGTTGGTCGCCCCCGTGTATCAGACTTGTTGCCGGACCCGCGGCCGTGGGCAGTACGAACCCGGAACTACCCACTTTTTTACCCCCCGTGACGCAAATTTTACCACACGATGAGCCAACAGACAGGAGACGTATACCAGCATTACATCGCTGGCGAGTGGACCGACGGCGACGGGTCCGAGACGTTCGACAGCGAGAACCCCGCGACCGGCGAGACGCTGGCCACGTTCCGCCGCGGCACCGAAAGCGACGTCGACCGCGCGATCGAAGCGGCCGAGGACGCCGCCGAGGAGTGGCGGAACCTCTCGTACATCAATCGTGCGGAGTACCTCTGGGAGATCTACCACGAGCTGCGCGAGCGCACCGACGAACTCGGCGAGATCGTCACCAAAGAGTGCGGCAAGGAGATCAGCGAGGGCAAGGCCGACGTCGTCGAGGCCGCCCACATGGTCGAGTGGGCCGCGGGCGACGCCCGCCACCCCCACGGGGACGTCGTCCCCAGCGAGATCCCGAGTAAGGACGCCTACATGCGCCGCAAGCCCCGCGGCGTCATCGGCTGTATCACCCCGTGGAACTTCCCGGTCGCCATCCCGTTCTGGCACATGGCCGTCTCGCTCGTCGAGGGGAACACGGTCGTCTGGAAGCCCGCCGAACAGACCCCGTGGTGCGGTCAGATCATCGCCGAGATGTTCGAGGAGACCGGCATCCCGGAGGGCGTCTTCAACATGGTCCAGGGCTTCGGCGACGCCGGTGCCTCCATCGTCGACGACGAGCGCGTCGACACCGTCCTCTTCACGGGCAGCGCCGAAGTCGGCCACGAAATCGCCTCGAAGGTCGGCGGCGAACCGGGCAAACTCGTCGCCGCCGAGATGGGCGGGAAAAACGGCATCATCGTCACCGAAGACGCCGACCTCGACATCGCCGTCCACTCCGCGGTCATGTCGTCGTTCAAGACGACCGGCCAGCGCTGTGTCTCGTCCGAGCGCCTCATCGTCCACGAAGACGTCTACGACGAGTTCAAAGAGCGCTTCGTCGAGACCGCCCAGTCGGTCTCCGTCGGCAACCCGCTGGACGAGAACACCTTCATGGGCCCGCTCATCGAGGCAGACCACAAGGAGAAGGTCGCGAAGTACAACGAACTCGCAGAAGACGAGGGCGTGAACGTGCTCGTCGACCGGACGGAACTCGACGACTCCGAGATTCCGGAGGGTCACGAGGGTGGCCACTGGATCGGCCCGTTCGTCTACGAGGCGGACGCATACGAGGACCTTCGCTGCACTCACGAGGAAGTCTTCGGTCCGCACGTCGCCCTGCTGAAGTACTCGGGCGACATCGAGGAAGCGGTCGAACTCCACAACGACACCGAGTACGGTCTGGCCGGTGCCATCATCTCGGAGAACTACCGCCAGATCAACTACTTCCGCGACCACGCCGAAGTCGGCCTGGCCTACGGTAACCTCCCGTGCATCGGTGCGGAAGTTCACCTGCCGTTCGGCGGCATGAAGAAGTCCGGCAACGGCTACCCGTCGGCCCGCGAGATCATCGAAGCCGTCACCGAACGCACCGCGTGGACGCTCAACAACTCCAAAGAGATCCAGATGGCCCAGGGTCTCTCCGCCGACATCAAGACCGACGACAACTGAGTCGGCGATTGATCGCAATCTGAACCGAGTCGGCGGTCGATTCGGCTCCCGAATCACGTTTCCTACGGTTTTTGTACGACGCTCGGAGTCAGCTTCGACGAGTGACGGCGCACCCAGCGGCCGATCCCGAACGCGACGACTCCCGAAAAGACGGTGAGGAGGCCGACGACGAACCACGGGTTCGAACCGAACGTTCCCGGAAGGACCGTAAATCCGTCGTGTGCGTTCGCCCACTGCCAGCCGAGCGTCCCGCCGAGACTCGTTCCGACCGTCGGCGCGAGACTCGACCATCGGGGGAAACCGCGGCGGCCACCGACGAACGCGACGGTCAGTGAGAGAGTAAGTACTACGACGATTCCCCACTCGACGGGCGAGGGGATACTCGGGGAGAGATACTCGACCCGAGCGGCGTACGAGACGAGCCCGCAGACGACGGCCAGCACGAGGAGGACACTGTCACGTCGAGGGATCGAGGTCGGGAGAGGTGGCACGGTCGTCGGACAGATCGGTGTACCGTAGGCTTTCTGTACGTCTCGATCGGCTGTTTCGGCTCGACGTATCGAGGTGTAGCCCGAAGCCACGGCTCCGGTTCGATAGATTCCGAAACGAAGGAGGCGGGAAGAGTGGCCCCCGCCGGGCTCGGGGGCCGCGACGGTGTACCGTCGGATCGGCGGTCGGTCCAGACCGCCATGCATTCAGCCACAGTGGACCCCGACACCGGGCTGACGTGCGAGTTATCGCCGGCATCGACGAGAAAAGCGTCGAACTCCGGCGTCCCAGTGTTGTACCTCGCCCGAGATAAAGTCACCGACAGCGGACAGACGTCAGACGATCCCAAAAACGGCCGCGAGCGGTCGATACGGAAGCGAACGGCGCGAGATAATGGTGTCCGGTTGTCAAATGGTCACGAGCGATCAGCGTCGGTCGCGGAGTGCCGGGAATTCCTCGCGGACCGACGCGACCCGCTTCGGGCTGATGTCGGCGCTCACGAGCGTCGGTTCGTCCGCAGCGCTCGCGAGGAGCGTCCCCCAGGGATCGTAGATGGTCGAGCGACCGAGGAGCGTCGCGTCCTCGAAGCTCGCAGCACCGTTGATCGCGCCGACGTAACAGACGTTCTCGATCGCGCGTGCTCGCGGCAGGGTCCGCCAGTGTTCGACCCGCGGGTACGGCCACGCGCTCGGGACGAGGATCAGCGTCGCACCCCTGTCCGTGAGTCTCCGGTACAGTTCCGGAAACCGGAGGTCGTAACACGTCGTCATCGCGACTGAGAAGCCTTCGAAGTCGACTGTCTGGAGCGACTCCCCGGGAGTCAGCAGTCGCGCCTCGGCTGACTCGTAGCCGAACAGGTGGTGTTTCCGGTAGACCGCCCGACGGGTGCCGTCGCGGTCGAAGAAGACGGCCGTGTTCGCGAGACCCTGATCGTCGGGAACGTCGAATCCCGCGTCGGCACTGGCTTCGAGGTCTTCGATGTGACTCCCCGCGAGGAGGCCGACGTCGTAGTCGTTCGCGAGGTCAGCCAATTGGCCGAACGTCCGACCGTCGAGCGCTTCGGCCTCGCGAGCGTACGATTCGAAGGCGAAGTAGCCGACGGTGAACAGTTCCGGGAGCGCGACGAGGTCGGCACCCGCGGCGGCGGCCTCCGCCACGGCGTCCGCTGCACGGTCTACGTTGCCGTCGACGTCACCCGCCGTCTGGTCGAGTTGGGCGAGCGTGAGCTTCATGCCGTGAGTCCGAGGTCGTCGCGCATCTCGGCTTCGAGGTTGTCGAGTTCGGCGTCGAGGTGTCGCTTGAAGAACCGCTCGACGCCGGGAAGTTTACCGTCGACGACGAACTTGTTGTGGAGCCGGCAGCCGCTCTCCGTCTCCTCGATCGTATGTTCGCCGGTCACGCGCATCGCGCGCGAGCGCCCGACGAACTTGACGTAGCGAGGTGGATCTCTCTCGACGTCTTCGGTCTCGACGGCGACAGTCGAATCGATCAGTGGAATCGGGAGCTTGACGTGCCACGTCGCGCGGTGCTCGTCGAGGTCGGTGAGTTCGTACTCAGAGACCACGCTGATCGCACGGGCCCGCTTTTCGGGATCAGCGATGAACTCCCAGACGTGCTCGCTAGAGACGTCGAACTCGAACGTACGTTGAACGCGGACGGTCATAAGGTGACTTGGGGAGAGATAGGTAAAAACGCCGGTGTTAGCTTCGGGTAACGCGCCACGTTGTCGAGCGAGCTCGGCCCCACTTCTCGATCTCGACGTCTTCGGACTTCTCTGCGAGTCGTGGAAGCCGAGCACCGACCTGCTTAGCCGAGAGTCCGATGGCTTCGGCGATGTTCTTCGCTCGGAAGTATCGCTCGCCACCCGTGACGCTCTCGCGGAGGTACGAGATAATCCGTTGTTCCTCCTCGGTGTAATCGGTCATTCACCACTCTATAGGATCGTGAAGCTATTAACGATTATCTCTTGTTAGTCGCAGAATCAGTCCGGAAGGTTACCAGTACGCCTGGGTGACGAAGACGGCGAGCACGGCGGCAACGATCGCGACGCCGTACGCCCACGCGGTGAGTCCCTCTCCCAGGGCGAACATCGCGACCGCCGCTCCGAGTGCGACGAGTGAGAACAGCACCGACAATCCGACGCCCATGTCCGACTGATTCGAACTACCTGCCATACGTATCGCTCCGACAGAACGCACTTAGTTCATTCGACGACGCCGGACGGAGAGGCGGAACGCGATCGAGGGACCGGGATCGATCGGCGAATCCTGCACCCGTCGATAGGGTTTTTACCTGCTCAATCGTAAGTCGAATCCATGACACGGAGTAACCAATCTCCTGGTCGAGTTCTTATCGCGTGATGGAACAGTCGTTTCTGTGACGAACGACGACGAGATGATCACGGTTCGGATCGACGACCAGCAGTGTGAACTAACGAGAAGTGCCGCCGCCGACCTACAGGACGCAATCGGTACCGCGTTGACGGAGAAACGGGAGTTCTTCCGCACTGCCGGAGAACACCGCGAAGACGGTAGCTACGTCGTTTCACGCCGGGGTGCGGAATCGACCGGGAACGCGAAGGTGTTCGACAGTTTCGACGAGTTGCGACGCCTGTTCGATCGACTCCCGGAGGAATTCACCGCCGAAGACGTCGGACGTACGGGTATTACCGGCTCACGGCGACACATGCTGATCCGACACTTCGGGGAGCATCCGACGTTCCCATGTCGCGTCTCGCGACGCAATCCGCTCACGGCCGAGAAGGAAAACGAAACCGACCTGATGCTCGGACGGACGGAAGCGGCGACTGCGGACTGACCGATCCGACCGATCGCACTATTTCACAACCCTATCGACGAGCGCCGACTACCCGATGGTGACGTGGTCGTTCTCTTCGTTGAGCGCAAGGTTCGCCGCGATTTCGGCGTTTCGAACCGCGTATTGGGCGGTCTGCTGGAGGCTGACGAGCACTTCGCGCACCTGCAACAGTTCGTCGTTAGACATCTCCGGGAGATCGTCGAGAATGTCGTGTTCGCGGTTGCTGAGTTCGCGGAAGAGCGCGCGCACTTCGACCGTGAGGTCGTAGTCGCGGTCGACGACCGACTGAACGCCTTTGACGGTGATCTCGTCGACCTGATCCGTGAACTCGCGAATCCGGCGCATCATCGAAGAGTCGACGTCGAGGGTGTGCCCATCCGCGCTGAGGACGATTTCGGCGATGTCTTCGGCGTTGTCGGCGGTGAGTTCGAGGTTCTTCGCGACCGACCGATAGCCGATGAGCGGGAAGCCGGTTTCGAGGCCGACGGCCCGACAGAGGTTGGGATTCTGGTACGCGGTGAAGATGAGGCGGAGGAGGAGAACGAAGATCTTGTTCGCCTGCCGTTCGCGGTTGAGCGCGCGCTGGGCGAGGTCGGGGTTCCCGTGGGCGAGCGCTTTGATCGCCTCGCCGCGCATCGTGCTGCCGGTGTTCTCGAGCCGTTCGAGCAGGTTGTCGAGCGTGAAGTCGCCGGGGTCGACAGAACATCGGATGGCGATGTTTTCGGGCGTCTCCTCGATGACGCCGAGGCCCATCAGCTGCGTCTCGGCTTTGTAGACCGCGTTGATGTGTTCGTTGTCGAGTGCCGCGCTCTCGGATTTGACGTGGATGACGCGACGGCCGAGCACGTACTGCGCCAAAATCGCGCGTTCGAGCGCGTCGGCGTCTAAGTTGTCGGCGTGGAGGATCGCCTCCGAATCCTCGGTACTCGCCGACTCCGGGAGGACGGTGAGCGTCCCCTTCCCACCCATCCGGATCGACACTTCGTCGCCCTTGTTCACGCCGTGTTCTTTCGCCCACTCCGCCGGTAACGTCATGGCCAGCGTCGACGGACCGAGCCGCTGAACCTTCCGTGTTTCCATGTGACGGAGTATCCCTTACAGGACCTTAATCTTGACTACCTATTCCTTATACAAGGCCCAAGAATCATACTGATACGAAGAGACATATCAGGGAGTATGGTGTCTCTTCGGCTTGTTGAAGGGGATCAAAACGCGGTCACGCACCGAAAGATATCGACTGCGAGGCGATCAACAACCGCCGTCGGTTTCGGTCACCGCCGAGGGGGGCCGTATCGTGGGACCACGTTTCGGTGCCGTCCAATCCGAGTTTGATGAATTTATTCCCCGCGAACGCGTACCCATTGTCGACGCTGAAGACCGCGTTCGCGCGTCCGTAGGCCGTATTTCGTGGGGAGTAGGTCCGGAAGTTCGATACCGACGGATCACTCGACCCGGAGGAGGACCCGGATCCGTCTCCCGAACTCCCACCGGAGGCCATCGAGAGATCGGTTCCGGCGGCACCGACGGTACCGACGGCACCGGCGACACCGAGGGCTTTCAGGGCGGTTCGGCTCAGACGATTTCCATCATCCGCCGTTCGAACCGCCCGACGCGGACTTTGATCCAGCCGCGGAGTCCCGCGTCGAGGTCGGGGTCGTCCGTGTCGACCCGGAGGACGCCCAGACCGTCGAGTTTCGAGCGAGACGCGACGACCTCGACGTCACACCGTCGGATCACATCCGGCGACAGTTGGGGGTTGCCACGGCCGAAGACGAACCCCTGTCCGCCGATCGGCGAGACGACGACGACGTTTCGGTCGCCGAGATGCGCGAGAATCTCTTCTTCGGTCGCGTCACGGACGAGTACCTCGCCGTCGCGCCACACGTCCACGCCGAGCGGCGACCCCTCGAAGCCGAGCGCCTCCTTGACCGCACCGACGGTGCTCCCCGGACCGAGCAAGTAGGTGACGCCGGGTTCGACACCGTCAGCGACGCCGGCCGCCAACGCTTCGACGGTGCCGCCGCCGAGCTGTTTCGACGACTGGAGGTCGTCGGCGACGGGCACCCACGCGACCGCACGGAGTTCGGGGTGGACCTCTCCCTCGCGGTAGTCGTCCTCGTCGATGTCCATCACCTCGCGGCGCTCGGTCCGCTCGAACGTCGCCGCCACCTCGGCGGCGTCTTCCGGCGAGACGGCGAACACCGAAGAGTAGACTTTCACCCCCGCAGGGACGCCGAGCATCGGCGTCGTCGACTCTCCCAACGCCTCGGCGACGTCGGCGGCCGTCCCGTCGCCGCCGACGAACAGGACGAGGTCCACGTCTTCGGCGACGAACCGCTCGACGGCCCGCTGGGTGTCGATGGCGGTCGTCTCATCGTCAGTCGTTGCATCGCTGTCCCGCTCGCCGACAGTCGATCGGTCGTCAGCCCCCTCGTCACCATCAACCCCCCCGTCATCGTCCGCCTCGTCGTCACCAGTCGGTCCGCCGACGACGACGGGGTCGAATCCGACCGCGCGGGCCAGCGACGCACCCATCGGATCGTCGTAGACGAGCAGTTCGGCGTCGGGCGATCGGTCGTAGAGCGTCGCGAGCGCACGCCGGGCCCGATCGGGTGCCCGTGGCTCCGCTCCGCGCGCTCGCGCTTCACCCACCTTTCCGTCGGTCCCTTTCAGCCCGACCCGTCCACCCATGCCCGCGATCGGATTGACGACGACGCCGATTCGCATGTCGAAGTGGTCGACTGGCGGAGAGAAAAGCGACCCGGATGCGGCGGGTCAGCCGAGTTGGGTGCGGTGAGGCGACCGTTCCGGATGTCGAACCTTTATGCGGTCCGTGCCCAATCACCGCATATGCTCGTACCTCTCGCGTCCGGCGCGAACGCGTCGTTTGCCAGTACGGCCGGTGCCGCCGTGCTCATCGTTGCACTGCTCGTGACTATCGCCTGGATGGCCTACTTCTATCGGTAACCCGGTACTCAGATTACCCGTACCGATCACTCGACCAACTGGACGCGCTCTTCGAGCCACTCGGCCGCCTCCTCGACTGTCCCCTCGTCGCCCGCGGTGAGTTTCAGTCGGACGTGCTCGCCCGGGTAACTGCCGACATTTACGTCGAATCGGGTCCGGACGGCTTCGAGTCGGTCGAGCAGTTCGCTCTCGGGTTCGTCGGTGACGACTTCGGCGACGTACTTCCGGTCACCCGAGAACTCCTCTGCGACCGATTCGAACATCGCCTTCATCTCCGCGGGAACGCCGGGGAGCACGTACACGGATTCGACGACGCAACCCGGTGCGACGCCCTCCTCGTTGGGGAGCATCCGCGCCCGCGCCGGGAGCATCGTTGTGCCCTCTGCGAGATTCTCGGCGGAATATCCGCCGTGGACTTCGAGCCACTCTAGCGCCTCCTCGTTCGGTTCGAGTTCGCGTCCGAACGCCGCCGCGACGCTCTCCATCGTGAGGTCGTCGTGTGTCGGTCCGAGGCCGCCGGTAACGACGACGGCGTCGTAATCGGCGTGGTATTCGTTGACGACGCGGGCGATGTCGGAGACGCGGTCGGGGACGGTCGTCACTCGCTCGACGTCGACGCCGCGCTCGGTTAGTCGTTGGCAGAGCCACGTCGCGTTCGTATTCTCGGTGTCACCGGCGAGGAGTTCGTCGCCGACTGTCACCACGGCTACCTGCATACTCGCACCGACGGCCGACGCGGGCAAAAGTTCGCCGTCCCCGGAGGCGTCGACCGCAACCCGGTCCGTTGGCTCAGATCGAGAGAAATCGTCGAGCGAATTCGCCGAGAGAAACCGTCGAACGTGGGAAGGGCGGGTGAGAGCTACTCGTCGTCGTCGTTGCGCTCGACGTCGAGTCCCAGATTCTGGCGTTGGTCGCGCAGGGCGTCGATCTGGCGCTGGTAGTAGAGCGCACCGGCGAGGCCGAGGACCGCGAAAATCGCGAGACCGCCACCGAGCAGATAGACGTCGCGTTGGAGGTAGTACTGGACGGATACGTTGTCCGCCGAGACCTTTTTCCAGTAGATGTGCGTCCGGCCCTGATCGTCGGGAGAACTCACCGTGTATCCCGACGGTTGGATGGAACTGATGATCGGGAGGTTGACGCGCCGGTCCGGCGGTAACACGACTTCGTACGATCCCTTAACGAAGGTCGGGAGCGAGAACCGCTTGGGAGACGTGTCGGACGTGAACGCCAACTGACCCGGCTTCCCCTTCGGATGGTCGGACGGAATCGTCACGCTCACTGCGTCCCTCGACTGGGTGACGCTACCGCCGTGGTCGGAAAACTGGCTCCCGTTGATGACGGTTCCGTTCGGATATCGGTACCGGACCATCTGTACGTTGAGTGGGTTCTGTCCACCGAACGTGTCCTGTCGGGAGAACTTGATCGTGCCGTTCTGCAACTTCGCGGCGTTGAGGTCGTACACCACCTCGAACTTCGAATGTTGCGTCACCAAGATGTAGGCGCTCGCGTTGCTCGTCCAGTTGTACGGTTGGGAGGGAGCGGCGTCGAGTTGCTGTTTGGGAACCGGGTTTTGACCGCCGAAGACCCCGGTACAGCCCGCAGAGGCGATGAGAAACGCGAGAAGTCCCGCTGCGAGGAGGTACCGTCGGTTCATGGGATCACACAGAGCAACTCCGACGGGAGGTAGCCGCCGATGCTGGCAAGCAGCCCCGGCGGGTCCGTCTCCTCTCGACAGACGATGCTCTGTTCGAGCAACCCGAGTCGCTCGACCGTAACGATGTCGTGGGCGTGACCGGCCCGATTGACCGTGGCGCGGACTTCACCGCGCGTCGCGCTGTTGACGTTCACACGACCGCTTCCGCGAGTCCAGTCGTACAGTCGGTCGCGTTCTTCGTCCGCGAGACGGGACGGGTCGCCGTAGACGAAGCGAAGCGGCATGTGCTGGACGAGACCGAACCGTTCGCGGATCTGACTGGCTGTCCCCGGGCCGAGTCCGAGTTCGTCGTTCGGAATCCGAACTCTGGTTCCGACGTCGAGGACGAGCCCTTCGTCGTCCCACGCTTCGAGCGTGCCGACGTAGGTCTCGCCTTCGGTCAGGTGCTCCGGTGTCGACGGCACTTCACCCCACTGCTCGCGCAGTACGTTACGCGCGACCGGGGCGTCGTCGCCCTCGACGGTCACGGCCACGAAGTCGTCGTTTCGGACTCCGATCTCCCACGAGACGTCGAGATCGCCGAACTCGTTGCCGACGAGGGAGTTCAGGCTGTCGAGCGAGCGCTGGCGGGCGTCGCCCTCGACGTAGCACTTGGTAGCGAGGACGACCATCAGACCGCGGCGTCGACGTTGAGTTCGTCTCGGAGTTCGGCGATGCGTCGTTCCATCGCGTCGACGAGGTGGTTGTTCTCCATCGCTTCGAGCGGCGAGCCACATTCGGGACACTCGAAGCCGAAGTCCATCGCTTCGCCGAACTCGAATCGGATCGAGCAGACCTCACAGAGGTAGAACTCGTGGGTCCGTTCGTACTCCTCGCGCTCTTCGAGCGCGTCGAGGAGGCGGTACATCTCCTCTTCTAAGTTCTCCGGGATGTTGTCGTATTCGAACGTCCACAGGTACGTGAGCCATCCGGAGTCCTCGTCGCGGACTCGGCGGTACGAAGCGAGGTCGTTCTCGTAGAGGATGAACAGCGCGCGGCGGATATCGTTGAGTTCGAGCCCGAGTTCCTCCGCGAGCTCTTCGTCCGTCACTTCGCCGTCCGGTGGTGCCGCGGCGACCGGCATCCCCGTCGGTCCGACGAGCTCGTGCAGGTATTTCTGAATGACAGGGTCGTTCAGAAGCTCCTCAAAAGCCATTGTGTGTACGTGCGCCGCAAAAGAGTTTAAAAGCACCGGATGCCGACACGCCGCTCAACCGCCGTGAACGGGGCGGGAAACGATCAGTTCCACGGTGCGCCGTCGGGGTCGATGACGCGGTGTTCCCGTCCGATCCCGTCGATCTTCGAGACGTCATCGTCGTCGAGTGCGAGGTCTCGTGCGGCGAAGTTCTCCGCGATGTGATCGCCGCGGGCTTTCGGGATCGGGACGACGTTCGGCTGGGCCATCTCCCACGCGAGACAGACCTGTGCGACCGTGGTGTCGTGCTTCTCTGCCACCTCGTTTAGGGTGTCGTCGTCGAAGAACTCCTGTCGACCGAGCGGTGCGTACCCGACCAGGTAGTGGTCGTGTTCGGCGGCGAGTTCCTGCAATTCCCGCTGGGGAAGCAGCGGATGCAACTCGACCTGATGGGCGGCGATCGGCGCGTCGAGGAGGTCGAGCGCCTGATCGAGCAGGTCGGGCGTGAAGTTGCTGACCCCGACGTGGTCCATGACGCCCCGGTCGTGGAGTTCGTCGAACGCCGAGAGCGTCTCCTCTGGGTCGTAGGCCTGCATCGGCCAGTGGACGTACAACAGGTCGACGCGGTCGACACCGAGGCGGTCTACGCTCTCGCTCGCCGTCTCGATCACGTCGTCGTAGGCGAGGTTCGACGGGTGGATCTTGGTCGCCAGCACGACCTCGTCGCGGTCGACGTCGCTCCGACGGATTCCCTCGCCGACGTACTCCTCGTTGTCGTACATCTGGGCCGTGTCGACGTGGCGATAGCCCATGTCGAGGGCCTCTGCGATGCTCTCGACACATTCGTCGGGGTCCGTATTCTGGGACGTACCGAAGCCGATGGCGGGAAGTGAGAGTTCGGGCACAGTCGTGCGCTAGGGAGTGGCGGAGCATAGCCCTTCGTTCGACGGCGAACGCGGCGGGGAATATCGTCCGAGTCTCGGGCGGTTCGATCGAACAGCGGAGCTCGTGCGTTGTCAGCTAGTCGAGCGTCACGCGATCGGGGGACGGCAACTCGCGAAGAGAGGGATTCACCAGGACGTACAGAGCCAGTGAGAACGCTGCGAAACCGAGTGCAGCCATCGCAGCTCGTGGGCTGAACCAGCTAGCGAAGATGCCTCCGGCCAGCGAACCGATGGGGACCACGGACGCCGACGCGGACCCTTGAATGCTGCTCACCCGTCCGATCAGCTCCGCTGGCGGTGCAGATTGAACCACGGCGGCGATCTGAACGGAGAGCGCTCCGAGGGGGACGTTCGCGAGCGCGAAGAGCAGGGCAGTCGCCGGAAGCCAGTCCGCGAGCAGTCCACCGCACCAGAGTACCCCCACGAGGGCGTATCCGACGACGACGGTTCGTCCCAACGGCCGATCAGCGACCGCGTTCGTGGCGACTGCACCGACGAATCCCCCTGCCGCGATCGATCCCGTGAGAACCCCGTAAGCAC
Source organism: Haloferacaceae archaeon (assembly GCA_963715525.1). Lineage (GTDB taxonomy): Archaea > Halobacteriota > Halobacteria > Halobacteriales > Haloferacaceae > MFD01721-c6. The sequence goes on along the minus strand of OY970248.1, from coordinate 895,893 downwards.
CGGCCGCACCGATATGGCTCAATATCCTCGGAACGGCGAGGGAGTCGGCGTACGCGGGAGTCGCTGCGAGCATCATCCCGACAGAGAAGTTTGCGACCACTGCCCCGGCAAGTAGCGGTACGAGGAACGTCCCGCGAAGAACGGATACTCCTTCACGCAGCCGTGTCAGGTATGTCTGTGATCCATTGGATTCCGTCTCGGTGTTGTCACCGCTCCGAGGACGGGACTCCACGCCATCCTCAGCTCGCCCGTCGTCGCCAGCCAGTGTTCCCGTATCGCCCGATCGGCCGTCATCCGTCGACGTGTTTCCGAGTGGAACCGAGACGGTCGCGAACACGATCGCCGCGGCTCCGAACGTGATGGCGTCGAGGTCGAACAGTGCGACCGCGCCGAAGAGGCCGATAAGCACACCCCCGATCCCGTTCGCGACCATCTCGAATCCCTCGTAGGCGACCGAGAATGCCGAATTGGCCGCGACTAACGCTTCCTCGTCGAGTATACGCGGAAGTGCAGTGGTCTGTGCGGGGTACACTAGCTGATCGAGCGCCGAGAGGACCGGCATCACGACGAGTACCGGTTCGACGGTGAGGACCCCGAAAACGTACGCGATCGGAATCGACGAGACGACGACCGCCTGAACGAGTTGCGTGCCCACGAGCGTTCGTCGGATCGACCACCGATCGACCAGTGGCCCCACGAGAAATTGAAACGTCTGTGGGGCCATCGTCACGAACCCGGCCAGTCCGGTATAGACCGGGTCGTCGGTCAGACTGTAGACCAACCACATCGCAGCGACGAAGTAGAAACTGTCGCCCACGTTGGAGATCACGCGACCGATAAACAATCTGCGGAACGTTCGGTTCCGAAGGGCTTCCCTCATCTCTCGATCGATGGACCGAGGTCGGCATAATTTTAATTAGAATGACATTTCTGTTACGAGGTGAACAGAATATTGGTTCTATAAGAAGCCTGTCAGTGGAGTCGAGATTCGATCACGCGAAGTATGTCGTCACCCTCCCACATGGGTACCACCGCACGCCATCCCACGGTGAGGCGAAGTAGTGGATTCGAAACTGACGGAACCGGATCGACACTGCGTCGAGTTGAAAACGGACTCGGAAGTGCCGAATTAGGCTTCGATATCGACGATCTCGAACGCCCCGTCGACGACGACGGTGAGTGTTGACTCGTCGACTCGAAACGTGACAGCCACCCGGAGCGGATGTCGACTTTCGAGATCGATTTCGTCGGGACCGAGTTCGGATAGCTCCCAGATCGACCGTCCCCGAACTGAGATCCTATTCTCGCGATGAAAGTTGGCGACGACCGGATCGGTGAGGAGGAGTGCGTGGTCCAGCGCGACCTTGGACACGGCACCACACTGTCGACAGTCGAACCAAACGGCCGGATCGAGAGATCGACTCGTCAGGTCGTCTGATCGGTCTTCGGACAACCGCTCGTGATCCGCCGCATCGAACGGTGTTACCGTCGATTCCATCCGACCGCTGCAGTACGGGCAGAAGCCGTTTACGGCCTGTCGAACTTTCGTTCGGAAGTACCGACTCACGGCTTCGGGAATCTCATCCGAGTCGTGGCCAGCAAATACGACGGGCGGGACTGGGGCTTCCCAGCCAGACGGACAGACAGGACAGGACTCACATTCGATACGGACGGTCTCACGCTCGTAACGTAGTGTTAGCTGTTCACCACTACGTCGACACCGATGGTCCAATGCGATCGGGTCGAGCGATTCGTGAGCCGTGTACATTCCCGAGGCGATCGCTCCGTTCACCTGCTTGCCCGTCTGCGTGAGTCTATATCCCTCGTCAGTCCTGACGACGAATCGTCCCACGAGCTTGTTGAGGTGGTAATTGAACTGACCCGGGTCGCGCATTCCCACTGCCCTGCGCAACTCAGTGAAGGTCACCGTCCGAACGTCGGCGTCCCAGATCGCTCGTAGAATTCCGAGACGTGTCTCGTCAGCGAGGAGCGCAAACGCCTCCTCTGGCTCGATCTGCGTGACGAACCGTTCACTCATTGCTCCCAATCCGTGGCGTTATTTCATAGGCGTATCGGGAACCGTAATCCGGACGAACTCACCTCTCACCGCTACGCAAGTCCCAGAATGGGAGATTACAGCTGAAAAACGGCCTCAGTCACTGAGACACTCACTTAGATCCGGCCCCACTCCGTGACGATCAGATGACACCCGTGACCGTCGCGACGTGCTGGGCCGCCTCTTCTGTGATCCCGTCGCCGAGGATGGTGTAGCGGTCTCGGATCTCGTGGGCCGTCGTCAGTGCCTCGATCACTTCGTCGTCGGTGACGCCGAGGTCGGCGGCGGTCGTCGGCGCGTCGATGCTGGCGAGGGCGTCGCGGATGTCGATCCACTCGCCCTTCGCGCCGCTGTGGAGGTACTCGGTCATGATCGCGCCGACGCCGACCTGGTGGCCGTGAAGCGCCTTGCCGGGCGCGATGCGATCCAACTGGTGAGAAAAGAGGTGTTCGGCCCCGCTGGCGGGCCGCGAGGAGTCGGCGATCGACATGGCGACGCCCGACGAAACGAGCGCCTTGACGACCATCCACGCCGACTCCTCCAGCCCGGGCTTGATCGAGTCGGCGCTCTCGACGAGCAACTCGGCGGTCATCTCCGCCAACGCGCCCGCGTACTCGGAGTACTCGACGTTTTTCAGGCGGTGAGCGAGTCGCCAGTCTTTGACGGCCGTGTAGTTACTGATGATGTCCGCGCAGCCGGCGGTCGTGAGTTCCCACGGAGCCTGTGCGAGGATCCCCGTGTCGGCGATGACGGCAAGCGGCGGGTCGGCGGCGACCGAGTGACGGATGTCGCCTTCCGGAATCGACGAACGACCGGAGACGATGCCGTCGTGACTCGCTGCCGTCGGCACCGAGACGAAACCCACGTCCAAGTGCTCGCTCGCCATCTTCGCGATGTCGACGGGCTTCCCGCCGCCGAGACCGACGAGGAACCCCGCGTTCGCGTCTTCGGCGGCCGCGATAACGCGCTCGACCGACTCGAAGCTAGCCTGTTCGACGATCACGTACGCGGCGTCGGGGAACTGCGCCTCGACGCGGTCGGCCGCGAGTTCGTGCGGTGTCGGACTCGTCACGATCAACGGCCGACCGGAGAGGTAGAGTTCGCCCACCGCCTCGCCCAACTCGTCGAGCACGCCGTGGCCCACGAGCACGTTTCGCGGGAGTTTGATCCACGTCGACTTTTCGAACATATGCGGAACTCTCGCGCGTGGCTTGATATGGATTGTTGTCAGTCAGTCCCGTATTTCGCCGACACGGGTCGGCGAATATCGGTACGCAGTCGCGATAGCCCCGATGAAACGGGTTTGTGTTATTCGATCGACCGAGCGCTTCACGGTACCCGATTGACCGTGGCGACGACGTCAGGAACGGAACTCTCGACCCAGCGTCTACCGTAGCCGCGAGCGTTTCCGTCGGATCGTGGATCGGCACTGTCACACCCACCCAAGATATTTATCTGAGACTACTGTCCCCCGAGGTAGTTCCGATGAACGCCTCCCTGTAACTGGGCCTGACACTCGCAGGCCCACGATCGATCTCCCCCGATCGAGCCGTGCCGTTACGAGTCTGTTCTCGCCGCTGCTGCGTCTTCAGTAGCGTTCAGTTCGACTTCGGGTAGGTTCACACGCGGACACCGGGCCACCGCGCTTTGTTCACGGGAGGTCGCACGACCGGCAATCCGACCACGAGAGATCCAATTCGAAATCACGATGAGACCACCACGACGAACAGACACGTACTGCTCGCAGTATTTCGGGTGTTACGAGCACGACGCGGTTCGGCGCGTTCGACCTCCGTTCACGGCCCGTCGACCACTCGAGCCACGCGGAGGGATGCGTGACTGACTACGACGAGGCGACCGACGATCACGGGACAGCGGACGGAGTAACCGACGATCACGGGACAGCGGGCGCGGGGATCGACGACGGCAAGATCGACGGCGATAGCGGGCGGTCCGATCTCACGCAGGGGCCGCTCCTGCGACCGCTGCTGGCGCTCGCAGCGCCCGTGATGGCGACGCAGTTGTTACAACTGCTCTACAGCGTCACCGACACGTTCTGGGTCGGCCGCCTCGGCGCGGACGCCGTGAGCGCGCTCGCCTTCTCGCTGCCGCTCGTCGCCCTCATCGTCAGCGTCGGTGCGGGTATCACGAACGCCGGGACCATCCTCATCTCCCAGTACACCGGTGCGGGCGACGACACCCGTGTCGGCCGCGTCGCCGGGCAGGTGCTCGCCGCGAACGCCGTCCTCTCGGTCGCGTTCGCCGTTCTCGGTTTTCTCGCTACGCCACTGTTCCTCCGTGTCGTCGGTGCGACTCCCGGATCGCCGATCGCCAGCATGGCGACGGTGTACACGCGCATCGCGTTCCTCGGACTCCCCGTCACGTTCGGGTTCTTCGTCTTCCAGGACATCCTGCGTGGGTGGGGCGAGACGAAGATCCCGATGTGTCTGATGGTCGTCACCGTCGCACTCAACGTCGTCCTCGACCCGTTCTTCGTCTTCGGCTTCGCCGGGAACCCGCTCTTCGCGTGGACGGGAACGGACGTACTTCAACATACGTTGGTCAGCACGACCGGATTCACGGGATTCGGCGTCGCTGGTGCCGCCGTCGCGACGCTCCTCTCGCGTTCGCTCGGGGCTGTCGCCGGTCTCTGGCTCCTCTTCTCAGGACGCGTCGGCCCTGCTGTCACGATTGCGGACCTCAGACCGCACCTCGGCACCGTCCGCCGCCTCGTTCGTATCGGTGGACCGCTCGGCGTCGAACAGGCCGTGAGCGCCGTTGCCACCGTCATCCTGACAGCACTCGTCGCCCAGACCGGGACGGCCGCCGTCGCCGCCTACGGTATCGTCGATCGGTACGCGCTGATCGTCTGGTTCCCCACGGTCGCGATGGGGATGACCGTCGAGACGGTCGTCGGGCAGAACCTCGGCGATGGACATCGCGAACGCGCTCACCGAATCGTCTATCTCGCGACCGGCCTCTTAGTCGGCACATTTCTCCTCGCCGGTGCCGTGAGTACCTGGTTCGCGCGTCCGCTCGTCGGCGTCTTCGTCACCGGCGCCGGTTCTGCGGCCGTGATCCGTTACGGCGCCGAGTACCTCCGAATCGTCGCTCCGACGTGGGCGCTCATGGCCGTCTTTCACGTCGCGAACGGCGGCTTCTGCGGTGCCGGTGCGACGCGCCTCTCGATGGTGCTGAACGTTGCTACCCAGTGGGGATTCCGCGCCGTCGTCGCCGCCGCCCTCGTCGTCGGACTCGGCTTCGACGCCACCGGAGTCTGGTACGCCATCGCCCTCTCGAACGCCGTCGCGGCCGTTGCCGGTGGCACCGTTCTCCTCCGCGGCCGTTGGTCCACCGTCTCGGTCGACGATGGCGTCGACGGTCGCGCGAGCGCCGGTGAATGATGCACGACTGATTACAGTGCCAGCCTCGCGAATGACAGTGCAGGTCTCCGAATCTCGGACGAGGGGGGAATCGGCACCGACTTCCGACCGAACGGATAACTCCCGAGAGATACAAACACGAACTTAATTTATATTAATTAATTGTGTATGGGTTTAATACGACTCGGTCGTCCTCTCGAATCAGTCCGAACATCGGACAGACGAAATCATGCCACGGAACCGACGCACGCTGCTGAAAGCGACTGGTGCATCACTCGCCGGACTCGGAACGCTCACGACGCTCGGCACGTGCGGGACGACGGCGTACAGCGATCCGTACATCACGACGCGGGACCACTTCGACGACGACGGAAATCTCACGAGCGGTCACACCGCCTACGACTACGGGACGTCCGGGAACGTCCCGGGCGTCGACACCGGCTGTGTCGACGATATGACCGTGTTCATCCACGGTTGGGACATGAACAGTAGCCACAGCGAAGCCGAGCAGGCCGCACTCGACAAGATCGCCGAAGCGAACGACGAGTTGACCGCGGCGGGCTATCGGGGCACCGTCGTCGGTATGACGTGGGACAACGACAAGGGCGGCTGCTGTGACTTCGGCTGGAGCGTCTCGGAAGACATCGCACAAGCCAACGGATACAAACTCGCCCAGTTCCTCGTCGACTACAAGTACAACTGCCCGAACGGCGTCGTCAGGCTCGCCAGTCACTCGCTGGGTGCGCAAGTGCTCTTCAACACGATCAGAATCCTGGACCGGAGCACGTGGTGGAACGACCACGGCCACGACCTCACTACCATCCATCCCTTCGCGGCGGCGACGGACAACGAGGTCCCTACCAAAGAGGACATGGACACCTACGACGCGCTCACGCGACAGGTCGAGTGGACCTACAACTATTACAACGAAGACGACTCCGTCCTCAAGTGGATCTACAGCGTCGCCGAATTCGACCAGGCGCTCGGGAAATCCGGCGCGGAGTCGGGCAACACGACGCCGACTAATTACACGGATCGGGACGTGACCGACCGTGTCGGCAGCGACCACTCTAACTACCTCCCGACGATCAGTCCGCTCATCGTCTCGGACATGTACTGAGCCTACGCGTCGAGTCGTGCGGCGAAGAACGTCCACGGTTCGTCGCCGTCGCTCTCCTCTTCTCTGTCGGCTTCGAGTTCGGAGGGCGTACCCCAACTGTCGACGACCGCGAACCCGGCGCTGCACAGTTGTTCTTGCGTCGCGTTCGCACCGGCGATCTCCCACTGCATCTCGATACCGCTGTCGAGCCAGTTCGGATTTTCGCCGACCCACTCGGTCGTTCCTTCACAGAGGAGTACACGACCGCCGGGACGTACCACGCGGGAGAACTCGTCGATAACGGCTTGGTGATCGTCCATCGGGACATGGATCAACGACCAGTAGGCGACGACGGCGTCGAACGTGTCGCTGCCGAACGGGAGCCTCGTCATGTCACCATGGACGAGGGACGCTCCGGGTGCGTTGTCCGCCGCGAGACGCAATTGCTGGCGTGAGAAGTCGACACCGACGGCGGATGTTTCGGCGCTCAACCGGGACAGCACCGGCGTCCCCTGACCACATCCGGCGTCGAGAACGCGGGCCGAATCCGAGAGCGAGTCGACAAACTCCGCGAGAATCTCCGTTCCGCGGCCGTCGTCGGAGCGTTGATCGGCGTGTACGCTGGCTAGCCCGTCGTATCCCCGACGAACGGTCTCCTTCTCGACCATTGACTGGAATTACTGGACACGAGTGTTGAATCTTCGCACTGTTTGCGAACTGTTCGCACGCCACGCTTCGAAGTTCCGGGGAAGCCTAGTCGTCGAGGACGCTTTCCATGCCGGCGAGTGCGGGCTTGAGAACCCAATACAGACCGGGAAGCCTCGAGAGACCGAGGGCGACGTTCCGAGCCGCGACGTGCCACTTCGTCGGCGGGATGAGGAAACTCGCCGTCCGCCGTCCGTACGCCTGCTTCTCTTCGACGTTCGGCTTCATCTTCCGTTCGTACAGCGCGAGACGCTCTTCGATCGGTCCGTCGCCCCGGAGGGCGCGAGCGAGGAGGTACGCCCCACCCATCGCCATCGAGGCACCCTGTCCGGCGAGAAGCGAGACGGCGTAACAAGCGTCGCCTACGAGCGTCACCCGCCCCCGCGACCAGTGGTCGACCTCGACCTGCGCGACCTGATCGTAGTACACCCCGCGGGCCTCGTCGCAGTGGTCGAGCGCGTCGGGAACGAGCCAGCTCAGATCGCCGAAACGGGCTCGCAACTCGTCACAGGGTGATTCGGGGAGGGCTTTGGTCGGCGAGCGGTGGGCGAACCACGTCGCGATCCGGCCGTCGCGGATCGGGTAGAACCCCGCCGTTCGGTTCGGAACGGTGACGTTCTTGAAGTCGCCGCGCAGGTCGCGTCTGAACGAGTCGTCCTCGAAGAGGTAGGCGGCGGTGTGATAACCGAGGTATCGGAGGTACTCCTCCTCGGGACCGAAGACGAGTTCGCGGACGCGGGAGTGGACCCCATCGGCTCCGACGAGCAACGCGACTCGTTCGCTCGCCCCGTCGCTCAGACCGACGTCGACGCCGCGCGCGTCCTGCGTCACCTCGTCGACGGTACACTGGTACCGGATCTCGACGTCGTCAGAGAGGCTCTCGTAGAGGGCGCGCTCCAGATCTCCGCGCATGAGTGTCAATAACCGACCATCGGTCAGCCGTTCGAACAGTTCGTAGTCGATCCGCGAAACCGTCTCCCCGTCGTTGTCGACGTTGAGGATTCTGGGAATGTCGTAGTCGACCGCTTCGAGTCGCGGGAGCAGGCCCATTCGTTCGGCGACGTCGTAGCCGGTACCGAGGAAGTCGATCATGTACCCTTCGTCGCGCAGTCCGGCCGCTCGTTCGACGACCAGTACGTCCCACCCGTCCCGGTCGAGCCACCATGCGAGCGTGAGGCCGGCGATCCCGGCACCGCAGACGAGCACTCGTCGGTCGTGGGTCGAAGAACCGCCTTCTGTCTCCTCGTTCGATTCGCTCGACATTTACTGACCGTTCGAGAGATGACGCGTTAGCAGTTTCCACGATCGGCAGTCGAAGAATCGAATGCGTGGTCAGCGAATCGACTGAACAGTTGGCGAGTCGACTCGGCCGGCGACGAGTCGACTCAGACCTTCACGGCGACCGACCGACCCACCGACCCGACGGGCCAGTCAGAGTAGTGTCGTCGCCGCGTTCCAGAGAAAGACGACTCCGAAGCCGCCGAGGACGACGGCGCTGACGCCCGCGACGGCCGGCGCAAAGGAGTCGACGCGGCGTTCGGCCGTGACGAGCGCCGCCGGGAACCCCGTGATCCAGAGGACGATTCCCCCGAAGAAGCCGACGACGAGTGCGGGACTCCCCGTGTGAACCACGAGCGTTCCGGCGAGGCTGTTGCCGACGTACGGCACGCCAGCGAGGAGGTCGGCCTGCCCGTCTTTCAGCAGACCGACGCCCATCGTGAGCCAGAAGAGGATCTGGTAGGGGTTGGTGAGCGCGAGGACGAACGCCTTCCGGAATCCGGTGTGTCCGCTACCGTCCGTTCGCGTGGTCTCGGCGGAGGCGACGTTGTCGGTGGCGCTGAAGTCACCGGCGTCGACAGCTTCGGGGCTGAACGTCTCGTCAGTGCCGGTCGCGCCCTTCGCAGCGCCGTAGGCGAAGTAGAGCATCAGGATGCCGCCGACGCCGACCATGACCGCCTGTATCGTCGGAAACTTCCTCACGAAGCCGACGACGCCGAACAGCGCCAGAAAGAAGAACGTCATGTCGGCCAGCATCGCGCCGAGTCCGGCCCGCGCACCCGCCGACCACCCGCGGAGAACGCTCTCCTCGGCGATGATGGCGTTCATCGGTCCCGGCGGCGCGGCGAGTGCGAAGCCGAAGACGACGCCTGCGAGCGCAGACCAGACGACGGCGAGCATGGACGAGTCCATGCGATCGATCCACAAAAACACGCCGAATCGACGAGTGAAGCCGCCTCGAATTCCCCACGGTCCGCGCCGCGGTGAGCGCATTTGCCGGCAAAAAGAATGGGATTAGGGGCATCAAATATTTTTGTCTCCCGGATCTAGTCGAACGTGAGAGCAGGGACCGCGGTACCGGATACGGACGCAGTGCAACTCGGCACGCGATTCGAATTGTAGAGACGAGATTCCAGCAGCTCGTGACGATGATATTCAAGAGACATCACACGCGTTCGACAGGTGGATCGACCGCTCGAATCAGAGAGTTCACGACGGCTACGCGACCGACCGGCGGTACGTTCGGTGGACGGTGATCTCGATGAGCGATAGCTCTTCGCTCTCGTTGCGGACGATCGCGCACTATCTCGGCCCGGGGTTCGTCATCAGCGTCGCGTACATGGATCCCGGGAACTGGGCGACCAACATCTCGGGTGGCGCGAAGTACGGCACGGCGCTGCTCTGGGTCATCATCCTGGCGAGTGCCATGGCGATGGGGATCCAGATCATCGCAGCGAAACTCGGCATCGCCACCGGCAAGGGTATCGCACAACTCTGTCGCGAGCGCCTCTCGAAACGTGTCGTCTGGGTGCTGTGGGCGGCCGCCGAACTCGCGATGGTGGCGACGGACATGGCCGAGATCATCGGTGCCGCGATCGGGTTCAGCCTGATCTTCTCGCTCCCACTCTGGGCGGGTGCGACGCTCGCGGGACTGGGTTCGTTCGCCCTCCTCGGCGTTCGGACGGCGTACGAGCGCGGATACCGATGGATCGAGTTCACCATCATGGCGCTGGTGGGAATCACTTCCCTCGCGTTCGTTTTCGAACTCGTCCTCGCTCAGCCGACGACCGGTCAGATCGTCTCGGGCGTCGTTCCCTCGCTGCCCGGTCGATCGGCCCTCTACGTCGCGATCGGCGTCCTCGGTGCGACGGTGATGCCGCACTCGGTCTATCTCCACCCGTACATCGTTCAGGACCGCCGCGATCGCATCGAGAGCAACGACGAGACCGACGCGGTGACTCACGAACAACACTTCCACCTCGAAAGCGTCGACACCGTCCTCGCACTTAGCGGGGCGATGTTCGTCAACGCCGCGATGCTCATCGTCGCCGCCGCGGCGCTACAGGGCACCGGGATCAGTTCGCTCCGGCAAGCGTATGTCACACTCAACGGCGTCTTCGGTGGCAGTGCGAGCCTCGCGTTCGGCATCGCGCTCATCGCCGCCGGACTCTCTTCGTCGCTCGTCGCCACCATGGCCGGCCAGACCGTGATGGACGGCTTCCTCGACACGCGAATCAACGTCTGGCTCCGCCGGTCGGTCACGCTCGTTCCCAGCCTCGCGGTCGTCTGGATCGGACTCGACCCGACGAACGTCCTCGTCGCCTCGCAGGTCGTCCTGAGTTTCGAACTCCCGTTCGTGCTCATCCCGCTGCTCTGGTTCACCCGCGAGGAGGACCTCATGGGATCGTTCCGCAACCACCCGACGACCACGCGGGTGCTGGGAGTCGTCATCTCGCTCGTCGTCGTGCTCAACGCCTGGCTACTCTACTCGACGCTCTTCGGTTGATCGGACGACAGAGCGGAGTGAAGTCGGCTACAACTGGAGAACGAGACGGCAACCGTCGGACGGCTACGCGACGCCTTCGAGTTCCTCGGGGGCGGGCCGCACTCTGATCGATGCAGCGACGCTTTCCGGGAGGCTCTGTTCTGCCCCCTCCGGTGAGCGCACGGTCACCATCCCGAACGGGGCGACGTCGACGACATCGAGTGTCGTCCCCGGAGTGATCCCGGCGTCCGCGAGATACTCTAGCTCCGACACTCCGCGGTCACGGACGCGAACGACGACGACGCGGTCGCCTTCCTCGTGCTCGTTGAGTCGAGTCGCGTTGTCTTCGTCTAGCGGTTTGAGGTCGACGCCGGGAATCGGATCACCGTGGGGGTCGACTTCCGGATTGCCCAACGCCGCGGCGACGCGACGCTCGAACTCCTCGCTGATGTGGTGTTCGAGCGCGTCCGCCTCGTCGTGAACCTCGCTCCAGTCGTAGTCCAGATGCTCGGCGAGGTACGCTTCGATCAAGCGATGGTGGCGAATCACCTCCAGTGCAACCGTCTCGCCCTCTTCAGTGAGTTCGACACCCTTGTACTTCTCTCGCTCGACGAGTCCACGGGATTCGAGCTTCTCGACCATGCTCGTCACCGTCGGTGGCGTCTTTCCTAGGTAGTCGGCGATGGCTGACGTGGCGACGGGCGGCCCCCGTTCGGTCTGGAGGACGTAGATAGCTTTCAGATAATCCTCCATCACGTCGCTCAGCATACCATGAATTAGATGTGTCGAAGGCAAAAGGTTGACGGGTCGAATTAGCGCGCGGGCATTCGAAAACGGGATCGGCAGAGCAGACCGCTCTCGGCCGAGAGACGGCAGATCAGTATCGCGCTCGTCTACTGCCGACGGCCGGGAAATCCGTACAGTCGCTCACCGACCGCCAGCAAGCCCGGCTTCGAAACAATACTCGACGGGAAAGACCGAGACGGACGACTGACTGGGGAGGTACTGCGCGCGAAGGAGCCGTAGGGGTGCGAGCGCAGTCAATTCGAGGTCGTGTTCGGTGAGGACGCCGGGGAGTTGTCCCGGACCGACCGTCCAGTGCCACGGCTCGCCGAGTCGATGGAGCCACCGAGGTCCGCCTTCACCCGGAGCACTGAAGGCGTCCGATCCGCCGAACGCGCTCGGATCGACCGCGGTCGCGACGAGTCGACCGGACGGTCCGACCCGATTACGAACAGCGTCGAACAACCGTCCCACGTCGTCGAGTGAGAGGTACATCAGCAACCCCTCGGCGACGACGACCGTGTTTGCGGTCGGATCGTAGTCCGGGTCGTCGTCGAGGACGCTCATCGGCGGGCGGTCGGTGAAGTCCTCGGCCAGCAACGTGAGATTCGAACCGGCGTCGACCGCCCGACGCTTCACTCGCTGGGTTGCCGGGTGGTCGAGTTCCCAGAACTGAGTCGTCGAAAACTCGCGGTGGAGGCGTGAGGCGAGCGTGTCGAACCCTGCCCCGAGGATGACGACCTGCGTGCAGTCTCCTAACGCGCTCCGGACGACGTCTTCGATCCAGCGTTTGCGGAGGACGGGATGGGCAAGCGCTTCCGCGGGAATTCGGTCGACGAGCCCGCCTGTAACTGAATCGGGGAGGCGGGCGGACAGCCCTACGGCCGCCCCAAACCAACCGCCGATCGAACGGAGATAGCGGACCGTCTCCGCACCTGCATCCGCCGGAACGAGTTCGCCGAGTACCGGGTGGTCGGCCGCGAGGGCGACGTTCGCGGCGATGTACTGCGCGGTTCGGCTGGACTGGTCGTCCTGCATACCGGCACGAGGATGGGTTCGATACAAAGGCGCGTCGAAAAAAGTGCGTCGAGGGGCCCGGTTACTTCTCGATGATGCTCTCTTCGACGGCTTCGCCGAAGTGACGGGCAGTCGTCTCGTAGTAGACGAGCATCTCGTCGCCGGGTTCGAGGTCGGTGACGGCCTTGCGACCCTCGCTCGTCGCGACCTTGATCGTCTCGGCGTTCTGGAGCAGCGTCTCGATCCGATCGTCCGTGCCGTCGTCACCTTCGACCGTCGCCTGAACGCGGAACATCGGCCGTTTCTCGATCTTCACGCGACCGACGATCGCCTCGCGGGTGCGTCCCGAGGTGTCGACGACCTGCACTTCGTCGCCCGACTTGAGTTCCGAGAGGTACTTCGTTCCGCCACCGGGCGTGCGGACGTAGGCGTGGACGGCCCCGGCATTGACGCGGAACGGCCGCGACGCGACGTAGGGCGACTCGGCGGTCTCGGCGTGGACGAAGAACAGTCCGCGTCCCATACTGCCGACGAGCATCCCCTCGTCGTGTTCGAGCAGGTTCCCCGTGTCGACGCAGACGCGGTCGGCCATCCCCGTTCGCTCGACAGCGGTCACTTCGGCCCAGCGCAGTTCGAGTTGTTCGCGCTCGGCCGCGTCACGGGCTTCGACGGTCCGTCGGATCTCGTCGGGGTCGTCTGAATCGAGGAGGACGCCGTCTGCTCCGAGTTCGAGCGTCTCGAAGGCAGTCCGGGCCTCTTCGGCCGTCGTCACACCCGCGACGAGGTCCGTCTCCTCGCCGATTCGAGCGATGAGGTTTTCGAGCGGGATGATCTGCCAGTTCTCGCCGATGACGAGAGTGTAGTCGGCGTCGCGAGCAGCTTCCTCCGCGAACGCTTCGTAGTCCTGATCGAAGATGCGGACGTACGCACCCTGCGTTCGGTCGTCGTCGCGTCGCAGCGTCGTCAGGTCTGCCGACCCCGAGAAGTCTGGGGGGAGGTCGACGGTTCCGTCGCCTTCGCCTTCCTTACCGACGATGTACGCGTCGGCCTCGGCAGCCTCGCTCTCGTCATCCGGTTCGGCGTCCATGACGTGCACGTCGGCATCAGTCTTGAACGCCGCAATCTTCACGTCGCCGAGTTCGCGGACGCGGGCGACGTCGTCTTCGTCGACGAGTACCCAATCGACCCCCGATTCGAGACCTGCGGTGATACGTCGTTTTCGCTGTTCCCAATCGCCGACCGTGTCGTCGGCTTTCAACCACACGTTCCGTGTCATTATCGGGGGGTCACGGTGCGGTGGCTTGAAAATGGCGAATGGCACAGTCCGTTCGACGGGTCAGACAATCAGGCGAGACGTGTTATATCAACGAATTCACACTTTCGGGGGATACCCGCGCTCACCACCGTCCTCTTCGATCTCGATTCGACGCTCTGTCGCCATCGTGAAGACATCAATGAGACGCTCGAGCGTGCCTTCGACCGTGTCGGCGTCGACCGATTCCGCGACAAAGCCGATTTGGGTGCTGTCCTCGGTAGTCTCGAACCGGCAGACAGCGAGGTCGAGTTCTACGAACTGAGCCTCCGTGCGGCGGGGAAACACGTCGGCGCTCCCGACGACGCACTGGCCCGCGTTCCCGAAGTCGCTCGCGCCGACACCGACGTGATCGACCACTCGAACGTCGCGTTCCTTCCCGGCGCGGAGACGGCCCTCGCGAGCGCCAGCGACCGATTCCGGGTCGGTCTCGTCACGAACGGCGGCGAAGCCAACCAGCGCCGGAAGATGGCCGCGCTCGGCATCGAGGACGCGTTCGACGCGTACGTCTACGCTAACCAACCAGAGGTGCCCATCAAACCGGACCCCACGCCCTTCGAGACCGCACTGTCGGCACTCGGCGCGTCACCCGCAGAAGCGCTCCACGTCGGCGGTTCGCTGCCCACCGATATCGCGGGGGCGAACGCACTGGGTATCCGGAGCGCGTGGCTCGCCGACGAGACGGGCGTAGTCTCCGATCCCGAACCTGACCACGTCCTCGACTCGCTCCACGACCTTCCGGCCGTGCTCGACGCCGCTGTTCGCGCGTGACTGTCGACCGGTGAGAGGAGAGATAGCGTACAGGCGACACCGCAACGGACCGGGTCAACGTGTCGCGCTCCCGCGAATCGACCCGGACTACTTCGCTAGGTCATGGCGGCGATGGTCCCGGCTTCGCACTTGAACGTTGGTCAGCGAACGACCGCCCGTGGAGCGCCGCTAGCGGGTGTCACCGTGATCGCGCAGTCGTTCCCAGAGCGGTCGCGTCACGCGCCGAACGCGGTATCGGCGCTCACCGTTGTCGTACGTTGTCGGTGGCGGGGCCGCCTCCCGATAGCGATAGACCTCGGTGTGCCAGTGGTCGTCTTCGAACTGCGTCGTCGTCGCGGGGAGGAACTCGACCACGTCGACGACGGCGTACTGAGTCCAGTCGGTGTCGTTGACGGCGTCCGTGAGTGGGGCCGCTCTGGCGTCGCGGAGTGTGACGGCGACGAACCCGCTCGACATCAGCAGATCTGCCAGCCGCCGTCGACGTGGAGCAGTTCGCCCGTGACGTAGCCCGCGTCGTCGCTCGCGAGGAAGAGATACGCGCCAGCGACGTCCGTCGGTCGACCGGCGCGGCCGAGCGGAATCGGCTTCAGGAGTTCGTCGCTGGCTCCCTTGTCCGTCGCCTCTTCGGTCCAGCCCTCGATGAACTCGGTGGCGATCTGTCCGGGCGCGACGGCGTTGACGCGGATGTCGTGTTCGGCGAGTTCGAGCGCCGCGCCGCGGGTGATCATCCGTACCGCCCCTTTAGTGGTGTCGTACTGAACCTGTCCGTGCTGGGCGAGGTTCGAGGAGATAGAGGCCGTGTTGACGATGCAACCCGGTTCACCGCGGTCGATTATGTCCTGAGCCGCCGCCTGAACACCGAAGAAGACGCTTCGGACGTTGACCGCGAGCATGCGGTCGAGTTCGTCGGGTCGGAGTTCCAGCATCGGCTTCGCCAGGTGCATCGCGGCGTTGTTCACCATCACGTCGAGCCCGCCGAACTCGCGCGCGGCCTCGACGA
The DNA here is from genome assembly GCA_963715525.1 of Haloferacaceae archaeon. Taxonomy (GTDB): domain Archaea; phylum Halobacteriota; class Halobacteria; order Halobacteriales; family Haloferacaceae; genus MFD01721-c6. Next base: position 880,004 of record OY970248.1, on the reverse strand, counting down.
CCGACGCCAGCTGCTCGGGGTCGGAGACGTCCGTCTCGACGTACTCCGCTTCCCCACCAGCGTCCGCGATGAGTTCGTGCGTCGGAGTCGACTCGCCCTGGTCTTTCGGGTCTTCGCGCACGTCGGCGACGATTACGGTCGCCCCCGCTCGTCCGAACCGCTCGGCCGTGGCTCGCCCGATACCGGAACTCCCGCCGGTGACGATGACTGTCCGACCGTCGAAGTCGCGTTCTCGTGAAGACATACCACGAGCCTCGCTCGCCGACACTAAAACGACTCGGACGGGGGAGTCGACGCGTTGTCACTCTGCTTGATTCCGTACTTGAAAGAAAAGAACAAAACAATATTTCCGGGACGAAAAAGACCAGACGGCTCCGCCGTGTATCGAACCACTATGGCAGCCAATCCCAACGTGCGGACAGCTGAACGGCCGCTCGACCTTCATTTCACCGACGACGAACTCGAAGCCGAGCGCCAACGCATCCTCGCGTTCATCGAAGACCACGTCGTGCGTGACGTCGAGCGCATGGGGCACGTGCGGGAACTCGACACTGCGGTCGTCGGCTTCTCCGGCGGGATCGACAGCACGCTCGTCGCGTACCTCGCCGTCGAAGCGCTGGGTGCCGAGAACGTCTACGGTCTCGTCATGCCGAGCGCGGTCAGCGGCGACGACACCATGAGCGACGCCGAGCGTACGGCGGAGGAACTCGGCGTCGACTACGACGTGGTCGAGATCGAACCGATCGTCGACGCCGTGACGGACGCCGCTCCCGACCGGCGCAACGTAGGCGACGGTGGAAGCGCAGCGGACGGCGACGCCGACAAACTCAGTGAGATGATCGACCCGCTCCAGCGGACGGTCACGTCGGTCCGGACGCGGACGCTGCTCGAACAGTTGAGTGCCATGACGACGAGTGGCGTCGTCGTCGGGACGAGTAACCGAAGCGAGTGGCTGACCGGCCACTTCGACAAACACGGCGACGCCGCCGTCGACTGCCAACCGATCCTCCACCTCTACAAGCAGCAAGTGCGCCAGTTAGCCGAGCGCGTCGGCGTCCCCGATCGGATCGTCGAACGGAAGGCCAGTCCCGAAGTGGACGCACTCGGCACCGACGAGGAGAACCTCGGCGTCGACTACGACACCGTCGATTCGATCCTCGCACTCGCCGTCGACGGCCCCGTCTCGCGCGGCCGGACGGCCGAACGACTCGGCGTCGACGAATCGGTCGTCGACCACGTGTTGGATCTGTACGAGCAGTCGTGGTTCCAGCGATCGTTCGCGCCGTCGCTACTGTCCGAGTGAGGACAGACAGACGCTCGGGGGCGTCCCGGCAACCTATCTTTGGAATATCGTTGCCAGTTATTCGATCGTCCTGACTGTCACGTCGATGGCGGCGGACTCGTAGGCGTTGTTGCCGTAGCCCTTGACGTTCCACGGGAACGCCTCGCCGATCGTCGTCACTCCCTCGTCGCCGTCGGCGAGGCGTTCGGCCTGTGACCGACCTCGTTCGTCGACGGCGCGCGAGACGAGGGTGTGTTCGCCCGGTTCGGGCGTCCACTCGTACTCGAATCGGCGCCACGCCGAGACGCCGAGCGGTGACGCCGGGAGGTCGGCTTCCGCCCACGTCTCGCCGCCGTCGGTCGAGATCTCGACGCGTTCGATCGGTGTCGTTCCGGCCCACGCGACGCCCGAGATCGTGACGGACGTTCGGGCTTCGAGCGCGTCGTCAGCGTCGGGGCCACAGATGAGCGAGTTCGGTAGTTGATCGAAGAGGTAGGCGTTCTGTACGTCGCGGTCGTTCGCCAGATCGTACGTGTCGGTCGTCTTCACGTCGGCGTAGTGAGTCGGGTTCTCTTTCTGGGCTTCGTCCGAGAAGAGTCGGTAGGAACCCTGTTGGTACTCGGTGTAGCCCTCCCACTCCTCGCCGTTGACCATCTCGTCGCCGACGTGGAGCCGATCGACCCACTTCACGCTGTTGTTGCCGAACCAACCGGGGACGACGAGGCGGACCGGATAGCCGTGGTCCGGCGGGAGCGGCCGACCGTTCATCTCGTAGGCGAGCAGGCAGTCGTCGAGGACTTTCGGCATCGGGACCGACCGACAGAACGCCTCCTCGTCTTCCGGTGCGTCGCCGCCGACGAACGAGACCCAGCGACCCTTTCCACGGTCGGCGTCGCGCTCGTGAAGTATCTCGCGGACCGGCGTTCCGGTCCAGACCGCGGTGCCGACCGCTCCGAGTCCCCACTGGTGGCCCTCCGCGTCGGGTTCGAAGTACTCCCGGCCGTTCCCGGAACACTCCATCGTGTGTGCGACGGACTCGGTCGTGTACTCGTCGCGGAGTTCGTCGAGCGAGAGGTTCCCCTCGTCGAGCGCGCCCGTCAGCGACACGGTCCACTCGTCGGCGTCGATCTCCGGGGTCGGGTAGTGATTCCGGATGTAGTGTTCCCCACGCTCCGTAACGAGTTGATCGAGGACGGCACGGTCGGAGACCTGTGCGTTCTCCGGCGATTCGGAGAGGACATCGAGTTGCGGAAACCGTTCGGCGAGCGAGCCGTTCGCTCCGGGATTCGGTGCCATAGATCACGTTTCGACGAGCAATCGTTTGGCAGTTCTGCCCGTTAATTCAGGGTGCCGGGAGTCGCGCCAGCACGGCGTCGACCGCGAGAACGCCGCCTACGATGAAAACGACGAGTACGGCGATCATCAGAAATAGGAGTGCCCAATGGGGTGGCAGTCCCGTCGCGCCCGAGGCCCCGTGGAGCAGTACAGTCACGAGTCAGAGCCGACCGGACGGGTGCTCCTCCGGTAGATCAGCGCGCCAGCGGCGATGATCAGGAGACTGATCACGGCCCAGTGGGGGTCGTAGTAGCCCGATCCGTGGGTCGCGTGGTGGATTCCGAGGAGCCAGTGGTCGACGACGACGTCGAACAGGTCAAACCCGCCGAGTCCGAGCACCGCCGCTCCGGCGAGCGCCTGTACCGGGAGCGGCCGTTCGGCCCGGCGCTCGGCTCGCCAGACGAGTCCCGCGCCGATGCCAACGATCACGAGCATCGCGAGCGAGAAGAGGCCGTCGGCGACGAGGTTCTCCTGAAGTCCACGCAGCGTCGTCATCGGCACGATATTAGAGATCAAGTGATGCAGTTGGAAGACGAGATGAAGCGCGAGTACGTCGACGAGACCGCTGAATCCGAACCCGAGGATACCGGCACCGACGATACCGCGACGAGTCACTCCGACCATGTGGGCCCGTTCGACTGCTCGACTGATTTCGGTTGGTGTTGCGTGTGCAAGGACAGGCGGTCGGTCGGAGTCTCGACCGCCCGTTACCGACACCGGATAATCATACCGAACGTTGACAGCGGTTCGACCGATCGCAGGATTTGGTCGACCAAAAACGCGGATTTCGGCCGACCTAAATCTGTCAGTTAGGTAGACAGGTTCAAGTTCGTGGAGTCCTTCTATACAGGTATGACCACGGTCCTTTCTAACTACCTCCTGGTACTCGCCGCCGGTCTGGTTGCGGCGTTCAGTACCGGTCTCGGGACGGTTCCGTTGTTCTGGTTTAGAGACATCGAGACGCGGGTCGACGTCACGCTCTGGGGAGTCGCCGGCGGACTGATGGCGAGTGCATTGATCTTCGGACTGCTCTACGAGGCGTACCTCGACCACAGCAGTCTGCTCTTCGTGGGCGGCGGGTTCGTGGTGGGCATCCTGTTCGTTCTCGGGGCCCACGAGATAGTCGAGCGCTTCGATTACCAGCCCACAGATATCGCTGAAGCCGACTTCCGGACGATCACGAACATCCTCGTCGTCCTCTTCGTCCACAGTTTCCCGGAGGGCTTGGCGATCGGGGTCTCGTTCGCCGCGTTGAACTTCGGGGACGGAATCCACTGGCTGGGCTTTACCATCCCGACGCTCGCCATCGTGATGACCACCGCGCTCGCCATCCATAACATCCCGGAGGGCATCGCCGTCGGCATCCCGCTGAGCAAGCAGTCGAGCGTCAGTAACGCTCGCATGTGGTGGGCGGCGGTGCTCACGAGCGTCCCGCAACCTATCGGCGCGCTCATCGCGTTCTACTTCGTCCGCCTCGCCCAGCAGTTCCTCGGCTTCGGCTACGGAGTCGCCGCGGGCGCGATGATCTACCTCGTGATCGACGACATCCTGCCCGAGGGTCTCGAAGTCGGCGAGTCGCTCCCGCAGCGCGGCGTTCCATACCTCGCCGGTGGGACGCTCCTCGGCTTCGTAGCGATGATGCCGCTGCTCTTCTTGCTCTGAACTGAGCGCCTCCGATCTCTTTTCACACCGACCCCCGACGACTACGCGAACGCGCCCCGAGTCACGTCCGTCGGCGGCCCGAGTCGACGCAACGACGGATCGACCAGCCAGTACACGGCGGTCAACAGGATACCGACGCCGCCGCCGAGCATGAGGGTCTGCGAGCCGAATCGAGCGCCGAGCGCACCGCCGATCAGCACGCCGAACGGCGAGACGAGACTCGTCGCGCTCCCGATCGTCGCCGACACTCGGCCAAGCAGGTCGTCCGGGACGCCCGTCTGGAGCGTCGCCTGCACTTCGACGTTGTAGACTCCGATCGGCACCTGCGAAGCGGCGAACAGGGCGACGGTCGGCAGGAGTCCGGGAACGAGAACGGCACCGACCCAGCAGCAGCCGCTGACGACGAACCCGACGATGGCCGTCGACCCGAACGGGAGACGGTCGACGGCCGACGCGCAGAGCGAACCGAGGATCGACCCGACGGTCATCCCCGCGAGCAGGTAGCCGTAAACGTCGGCACCGGAACCGGACGAGACCGTTCCCGCGAACGCCGGGAGGACGGCCATCGCACCGCCGAGCAGTGCGTTCACCAGCAGGACGGCGGCGAGCATCCGACCCACGACGGAGTCTCGGATGACGGCGAAGCCGGCCCGGAGGTCCGCGAAGTACTCTCGACGGTCGAAGCCCGTCTCGTCACTCGTGTTCGACCGATCGCGCGCCGGAATCGTGATCGTCGCGAACAGGAGCGCGCAACCCGCGAACGTCGCCGCGTCGAACGCGTAGAGGGCGGTCGCACCGACGGCGACGACGAGAACGCCCGCGACGACCCGCGACCCCGCCCGTGCCACCTGGGCGCCCGTCTGGACGACCGCGTTCGCCCGAACGAGCGACTCGTCGTCGACGACGCGCGGAAGGGTCACGTTCTGAACCGGCCCGGCGAAGACGCCGCTCACTGCGAGCAGAAACACGACGACGAGCACCGCGCCGACGCTCACGCCGCCGACGAGGGCGAGCGCCGGAATCGCGAGGACCACGGCTCCCTGCGCGACTTCCGAGCCGACGAGCGTGGGTTTGATCGGCCAGCGGTCGACGAGCGGACCGACGAGCACGCGCAGGACGCCGGGCGCTCTGGCGAGGAATCCGGCGAGTCCGGTGTAGAACGTCGATCCCGTGAGACTGTAGACGAACCACATCGCCGCGACCCAGTACAATCCGTCGCCGAAGACGCTGACCGCGTGACCGACGACCAGCCGACGAACGTCTCGGTCGCGGAGGACGGCGACGCGGTCGCGGAGTGCCGAAGACATGGCCGATCCGACGGCCGGGCGGGACTTGTTCGCTCGGTGAACCGCAGTTCACTACGATTCCTGACAGTCGGTGTACTCTTTACCGCGACCGTCGTGAGAGCAAGTATGACGCGGAACGGTTCGCCGACCGACGGCACGCCGACGGACGCACTCTCCGTCCTCGGAAACGAGATTCGAATGTCGATTCTCCGTGAACTCGCGGAGGCGAGCGGTCCCGTCTCCTACTCCGACCTCCGGCGGCGGGTCGGACTGCGGGACTCCGGGAAGTTCAACTACCACCTCACTCGACTGCTGGAGTACTTCGTCCGCGAGGCCGACGGCGGATACGAACTCGGGTACGCTGGGTCGCGCGTCATCGCCGCCGGAACCGTCGGAAACGGAGCCGAGAGGGCCAACGGCGAGTCCGATCCCACCGACGGTTCGGTCACGTGTCCGGTCTGTGGCGGCGAAGACTGCGACAAACTCTTCCACGTCCACTTGCGGTCGCCGTGGGGGTGACAACTCGATACCGAACGGCGACCGACCGTCGGCCGACTCGCGTGACCCTCCGATAGGGTGAAAATCCGACAGTTTTTAGGATCACCAAAAATTGTTTTCGATAGTCGGAAGCTGTTTTAACGACCGGTGATGACGTGGAGACGAGCATGGCGCTTCTCTTCGATCTCGTACTCGTCTTCGTCGCCGGATTGGTGACGGCGTTCGCGACCGGTCTCGGGGCGATTCCGTTCTTCGTCGTCGACGACGTGAGCGACCGCTGGACGGTCGCACTCTGGGGACTCGCGTCGGGGATCATGGTCTCGGCGTCACTGTTCGGCCTGATCGACGAGGGACTGGCCGCCGTCGACGGCACCCCGTGGCAACTCGTCGTCGGTCTCGCCGCGGGAGTCGTTCTCGTCATCGTGGCCAACCGAATGCTGTCCGTCGTCGACGTGGGCGGGCACGACCACGACGAGGCAGCGGACGGCGGATACGTCGAGGACGACGAGACACACGGCCACGACGACCACATCGACGCCGAAGCCATCGCCGAAGGCGACCTGAAGAAGATGGTACTCATCCTCGGCGTGTTGACGGTCCACAGTTTCCCCGAGGGCGTCGCAATCGGCGTCTCCTTCGCCGAACTCGGATTCACGGGCGGCGTCCCGTTCTTCGGTCTCTCGATTCCGCTCCTGGCGGTGTTCATGACGCTCGCCATCTCGATTCAGAACGTTCCCGAGGGACTCGCCGTCTCCATCCCGCTTCGAGCTCTGGACGTGAGTCGCTGGCGGATGGTCGGTGCGGCGGTGTTCTCGAGCCTTCCCCAACCCGTCGGCGCGGTCATCGCCTTCGGGTTCGTCCGCTGGGCACAACAGTCCCTCCCGTTCGGGTTCGGCTTCGCCGCCGGGGCGATGATCTACCTCGTCGCGACCGAACTCGTCCCCGAAGGCCTCGAAGCGGGCGCACATCTCCCGAAGAAGGGGTACCGCGAACTCGTCGGCGGATTGACCGTCGGCGTCGCCGTCATGGTCCCGCTCGCCGCGTTCTAATTCTACTGCCTTACTCGTCTTCCAGTCCGGCCGTCGAGAGGGCCTCTTCGACGTCATAGTCGTCGTGGACGACGCCCGAGACGGCTCGCGTGATCGCTTCGGGGTCGTCGTGCTGGAAGATCGACCGACCCATCGAGACGCCCGCTGCTCCGGCCTCGACTGCACCGTGGACCATCTCGACCGTCCGACGGTTCGTCCCGCGACTCCCGCCGGCGATGACGACCGGGAGGCGAGTCGCGTCGACGACGCGCTCGAAGGAATTCGCGTCGCCGCTGTAGGCCGTCTTGACGACGTTCGCGCCGAGTTCCTCGGCGAGTCGGACGGCGTGAGAGAGATATTCGGGGTCGTGTTCGGGGTCGTCGCCGGTGAGGTTGGCCCCGCGTGCGTAGCTCATCGCGAGGACCGGAACGCCGTAGCGGTGGGCGTTCTCGGTGAGTCGGGCGAGGTCTTCGATCTGTTTCGGCTCGTAGTCGCTGCCGACGTTGAGATGCATCGAGACGGCGTCGGCACCGGCCCGGAGCGCCTCTTCGACGCTGCCGGTCGTTCGCTTGTCGTTCGAATCGGGGCCGACGACCGTCGAGGCGTTGACGTGGACGATGTAGCCCGCGCCGTTCTTGTTGTCGTGGACGCGCGGTGCGACCCCCTTCTGCGTGAGGACCGCGTCCGCGCCGCCGCGCGTGATGGCGTCGATGGTCGATTCGATGTCGACGAGGCCCTTGACCGCGCCGAGTGTGATTCCGTGGTCCATCGGAACGATGAGGTATCGTCCGTCTGTCGAGATGCGTTTCAGTCGTGCGTTGAGTCCCGCGTCCATAGTTGCTGTGTGAATCTCTGCCACGGTGTTTTATGTGCGTTCCGGATTCGGCACGCGTTGCTCGGCCCCGCGAACGGCACCGGATTTCAGTTCCGCCGCTTTCGATTCGAGTCGCTCCGCGACCGTCGTGGCGTCGTCGCCGTTCTCTAGGCCTTCAGCGACTATGTCGACGAGCGCGCTCCCGACGATGACGCCGTCGGCACCGGCTTCGACGACGTTGGCCGCGTGGTCGCCCGTCTTGATCCCGAAGCCGACGGCCTTCGGTACGTCCCAGTCGGCGAGGCGCCCGAGGCTCTGGCCGGTCTGGCCGGAGACGTCGTCTCGCGCGCCCGTGACGCCCAGTCGGGCCTGCACGTAGACGTAACCCGAGACCTGCGACATGATGCGTTCCAGACGTTCGCCGCGCGTCGTCGGCGCGACGATGAAAATCAGGTCGCGGTCGAACTCGTCGCAAGCCTCCCGGAGCGGGTCGGCCTCCTCGGCGGGGAGGTCGGGGACGACGAATCCGTCGATGCCGACCTCGGTCGCTTTCTCGACGAAGGCGCGGGGGTCGCCGCGGGCGTCGTCGCCGCCAGCACTGGTCGAGTACCGATAGATGAGGTTGTAGTAGGTCATGCAGACCAGCGGCACGTCCACGTCCAACTCGTCGACGAACTCGAAGAACCGATCCGGCGTCATGCCGCCTTCGAGCGACCGGACGACGGCGCTCTGGATGGTCGGTCCCTCCGCGACGGGTTCCGAGAAGGGGAGGCCGAGTTCGATCACGTCCGCGCCGCCGCGTTCGAGCGCCTCGACGTACTCGATCGACGACTCGTAGTCCGGATCGCCGACGGCGAGGTACGGGATAAAGGCCGGACCATCTGCGAAGGCTTCGGGGATGCGACTCATCGGTCACCTCCGAGATCGCCCGCGAACACGTCCAGATCCGGCGCGCTCTCGATGTCGCGCTGGCTCGTCTCCTCGATGACCGATTCCAGGTCTTTGTCGCCGCGACCGGAGACGGTGACGACGATCGTCTCGCCGAGTTCGTCGGCCGCGTTTTCGAGATAACCGAACGCGTGAGCCGACTCCAGCGCCGGGATGATGCCCTCTAGTTGGGAGAGGCGATGGAACGCTTCGAGGGCGTCGTCGTCGTCGACGCTGACGGCGGTGACGCGACCCTCGTCGACGAGTTCGGCCAATTCGGGGCCGACGCCCGCGTAGTCGAGCCCCGAGGAGACCGAGTGACTCTCCATGATCTGACCGTACCTGTCTTGGAGAAGCTTCGTCCGCGCGCCGTGGAGGACGCCCTCGGTCCCCGTCGACAGCGACGCGGAGTTGGGAGCGACGCCGGCCTCCTCGTCGACTTCGAGCGACGAACCACCCGCCTCGATGGCGTAGAGTCCGACGCCCTCATCGTCGAGGAAATTGGTGAACGTGCCCATCGTGTTCGACCCACCGCCCGCACAGGCGAGCACCGAGTCGGGGAGCGTCCCCGCCTGTTCCTGGATCTGTTCTCTAGCCTCTTCGGAGATCACCGAGTGGAAGTCGCGGACCATCGCCGGGAACGGGTGCGGCCCGACGACGGAACCGATGACGTAGTGAGTGTCGTCGACGTTCGTCGCCCAGTCGCGCATCGTCTCGCTGATGGCCTCCTTCAGGGTTCCTCGGCCCGTCGACACCGGGTTCACCTCGGCGTCGTTGACGCGCATTCGGAAGACGTTGGGTCGCTGGCGGTTGATGTCGCGCGTGCCCATGTACACCTCGCAGGGCATGCCGAGGTGGGCCGCCGCCATCGCAGTCGCGGTGCCGTGCTGGCCCGCGCCCGTCTCGGCGATGATCCGCTCTTTGCCCATGTACTTCGCCAGCAGGACCTGCCCGAGCGCGTTGTTGAGTTTGTGTGCGCCGCCGTGGACGAGGTCTTCGCGTTTCATGTACACGTCCCGGCCGTAGCGCACCGAGAGGTTCCCGGCGTACTGAAGCGGCGTGGGTCGGCCGCCGAAGTCGCGAATGCGATTTCGGAAGTCGTCCATGAAACCGTCCTCGTTCTCGAGGACGTACCGCTGGTACGCGTCGGTCAGTTCTTCGATGGCGGGCATCAACGCCTCGGGGACGTACTGGCCGCCGTAATCGCCGTATTTGCCGTTGGAACTCATGTATTGGTTTCCTCCGCAGTCGCGAATCGCCGCACGTTCGTCGTCACGTCGCCGTCCATGATCGCCGTGCCGATGAGCAGGCCGTCGGCCCCCGCGGCGCGCATCCGACGCACGTCCTCGACGGTCGTCACGCCGCTCTCGGCGATGAGCGTCACGTCGTCGGGAACCGAAGGTGCGACCCGCTCGAACGTCTCCAAGTCGACTTCGAGTTTGGCGAGGTCACGGTTATTGATACCGATGATCGACGCTCCGGCGTCGACCGCCACGGTCAATTCGCTCTCGTCGTGGACTTCTACGAGGGCCTGAAAACCGCGCTCCTCGGCGGCCCGCAGGAGGTCGGGGAGGTCGTCGCCGACGAACCGGGCGATGAGCAAGACCACGTCGCTCTCGACGGCGTCGAGTTGGTCCTCGCGGACGACGAAGTCCTTCCGGAGGACCGGAACGTCGACCGCCGACCGGATTCTCCGAAGGTTCTCGGTCGACCCGCCGAAGTGGTCGGGTTCGGTCAGCACCGACAGCGCCGCGGCCCCGCCGTCGACCATCGCCTGCGCCAGTTCGACCGGGTCGTCGTCGCGGGTACCCTCGGTCGTCGGACTCGTCGGCTTGACCTCCGCGACGATCGGCACGCGACCGTCCGCCTCGACGGCCGCGAAGGCCTCGGGAAGCGACCGCGCCTCGACCGATAGTCGGTCGTCGCCGCCTTCGCGGTCCCGCGCGGCGTCCAAGATGGAACGCACCGCCGGGGCCATCGTCTCCTCGTCAGCGTTCATTATTGTACGCTAATGTACTCATCTGTTCAAAAGTCTTGCGTCCTCGTCATGGTGAGCCGACCGTGTTTCGTCGTTCGTGTTAATCGAGTGTCTCGTTGACGGCGTTGACGTAAAGATGGTGTTCAGAGAGACGACGACCAGCTAATCAGTCAACGCGGATGTTTTGGCTGACCATCGCGTATCCGAACACAATCACTCGACGGCGCAGGGTTCAAGGGCACGACAATCCTTCCCACCGCATGGACGACGCAGGCATCTTCGCGCGTGAGTCTGACGTGCTCGGCCGCCCTGTGCAACTCGGCGTCGCGAGCGGGCGCGTCATCAGCGTCTCGTTCCCCGAGTCCGTGCCCGACGACGCCGAACCGGAGCACCCCCTTCTCGACCGGGTCTTCGCGTATCTCGACGGCGAGAAAGACGACTTCGACGACGTGACACTCGCGCTGACGATCCCGACCGATCAGCGGCGTGTCCTCGACGCGCTTCGAGGAGTCCCGTACGGCGAGACGGCGTCGATCTCGCAGCTAGTTCGACTCGCCGGACTCGACACCGACAGCGAAACCGATCGGCGGCTAGCCGAGAGCGCGATCCGCGCGAACCCGGTCCCGATCTTCGTTCCCGACCACCGTGTCGACGCCGCGGGTGCGACACCGTCAGCGGTCGCCGACGTGCTCCGCCGCGTGGAGTCGTGATCGAGTTTCGAGGTCGGAGTGCGAGCGACCGTCAGCGGCGAGAGTAGACGGCGAAAAAGATTCCGACGGCGACGGCGACGACGGCGGTGATCCTCAAAAGAAGTACGTCGTGGAAGTTACTCGCGACGACGAGCACCGTCGCGGCCACGGTGAGGCAGGTCGCGGCCACCGTCGTACCCCAGTTGTCGGAGTGTCGAACGAGCAGCACGAACACGGGTATCAGGGCCAGGAGGGCGAGTCCGTGTCCGGCGTCTCCGGGCCAGAAGGCCGTCCCGAAGAGGACGTCGAGAAGAGTCGCAAACCCGAACGAGAGACAGATAGCAGTTCCGACTGCGCCGACCGCGATCGTCACCTCCTCGGTCGCCCGGAAGTGAACCATGGGCGCACATGACGCGGCAGCGGCTTCAGTCCCGTGGCCGCGGGGACGATCAGCCATCTCGATCACGTTCGAACTCACGCGTCGCTGCGTCAGATGAGTGATCCCAATCGAACGACGAGACCGACGGTGCTCACGAGGAACGCGAGAACCGTCGGAGCCGTCTGACAGTTCGTGTAGGTCGCGACGACGAGTGCCACGGCAGCGACTTCGAGACAGATGGTCAAGAAGGCCGTTCGCGGCTGCTCGGCGTGTCGAGCACAGAGCCAGAGCAGTGGAGCGAGGACCAAGAGCGTCGCGCCGGTTTCGTTCGTGGGGAGACCGACCGGAACCCCGAAAAACCGAGCGGCGACTGCCACCGCGCCCAACACGAGACAGATTCCCATCCCCAGCACAGCGAGGGCGACCGTGAGTAGATTGCTTCCTCGCTCGATAGCCATACCCGACCTTTTCTGTCTGTATATATTAACTCGTCGGCGAGTACAAATTATTGCCAATGCGCTAACCCGTGCAGATTGGCTCGATTACGCTCGGCGATCAGGGGGATTTCGAATACCGTGGACGACGAACTCCAACGCGTTCACGAGGTAGTGCGCGACGACCACCGCGAGGAGACTGCCGGTCAGCACGAACGCCGCCGCGAGGACGAACCCCAGCGCGCCGGTTACGACGATACCGCTCGGTCCCTGTGCACCGTGTCCGAGTGCGAACGCGATCGACGAGAGGACGGCGACCAGCCACGGAGAGATCCCGAACCCGACGCTGATCACGCCGACCAGCGCGCCGCGAAAGAGGAGTTCTTCGAACCCGGCGATGATCGGGAGGACCAGGAGAAGCAACACCACCCATCCGAGGGGCGACTCCGGCGTGAGCATCGCTCGGAGTTCGTCGCCGCTGCCGAATCCTAACCGATCGCTCGCGGCGGTTCCGAATTGGTTCAGAAGCGCGAGGACGAGTCCGAATACGACGCCCCAACCGAGGGTAACGACCGTGAGATCCGAGCCGCCGAGTCCGAACGCCGTCAGTGGGATCTGGGCGTACCACGCGCCGCCGGCGAGGAGGACGGCGAACAGACCCTGCGTGATCACCACGTTCGCCAGCAGTTCGGCGGTCGTCAGCTTGTGGCTACCCGCGGTCTGGTGTCGGTGGGGACTACCGCTTGGGAACCCGGCCGTGACCGGGTTGGACGCGTCACCCCCCGCGTTAGTTCCGCCATCGGCCGACGGAAACTCGTCGGAAACCGATCTTCCGTCGAGCGTCTTCATCTCGTCGGTATCGACCGTCACTTCGGATTCATCGGTGACGGCGAAGACGGGGTCGGATGGATCGTCGGACGGACGGGCGTCTCCGGGCTGGTAGGACAGTCGCGCAAGAAAGAGGAGCAACACGAGAACGACGCCCGCGAATCCCGCGAACGCCGTCCAGTAGGGCATCTACTGCGGACTCGGACTGCTCGGACCCTTGGCGGATCCTTCGAGTGCCGACCCGGTGATACTCTTGAGTCGGTCGACCAGCGAGTCTTTCTCGGGTTCGCCTTCGAGGGCGACGTCGAGGACCTCGCTGATGTGAGAGACCGGAATGATCTCGATCATATCCTTGTACTCGTCTTCGATCATCACGTCCTGCATGTTCGCAGCCGGGATGACGACTCTGTCGACACCCATCTTCGCGGCGGCTTCGATCTTGTGAGTGACGCCGCCGACGGGGAGGACGTCCCCGCGGACCGACAGCGAGCCGGTCATGGCGAGACCCTGATCGACGCCGACGTTTTCCAATGCGCTGATGACCGCCGTTGCGACCGTCACGGACGCGGAGTCGCCTTCCACACCCTCGTAGGCCTGGACGAACTGGATGTGCACGTCTTTCTGGCTCAGGTCGTCGTCCGAGAACTTCTTGATGATCGCGGAGACGTTCTGCACGGACTCCTCGGCGATCTCTTGGAGTTTCCCGGTCGCGATGACCTGACCCGGACCCTGTGATGGCGTCACTTCGGCCATCACCGGCATCACGATCCCGGAGTCCTCGCCCATGACGGCGAGTCCGTTGACGCGGCCGACCGTGTAGCCCTCGTTGACGGCGAGTTCGTAGTCCTTGCGGCGCTCGATGTAATCGTCGGCGAGCTGTTGCTCGATGGAGCGCGAACGACCCTTCGCTTGGAGGACGTGTTCGCGCGTGACGGCTTCCGCGCTCTCGGCGCGGGCGATGTCGCCTGCGACGCGGACGAGGCCACCGAGGTTACGCAGTTCGAGCGTCAGGTGACCCTTGCGTCCCGAGCGACGCTGGGCTTCGAGGATGACCTCTTCGACCGCCTCGTTGCTGAAGTCGGGGAGTCGACCGTCTTTGGCGACCTCCTGCGCGACGAAGCGAGCGTACTTGCGGCGCATCTCGGGGGAGTCCTCGATGGTGTCGTCCATGTACACCTCGTACCCGTACCCTTTGATACGGCTACGGAGCGCGGGGTGCATGTTCTCCATCGCGTCTAAGTTACCCGCAGCGACCATGATGAAGTCGGTCGGGACGGGTTCGGTCTGGACCATCGCACCCGAAGAGCGCTCGGACTGACCCGTGATGCTGAACTCGCCCTCCTGAATCGCCGTCATCAGGTGCTGCTGCGAGCGGATGTCGAGCGTGTTGATCTCGTCGATGAACAGGACACCCTTGTTCGCCTTGTGGATCGCGCCGGGTTCGACGCGGTCGTGGCTCGGGGTCTCCATGCCGCCGGACTGGAACGGGTCGTGACGGACGTCACCGAGGAGTGCACCGGCGTGTGCGCCCGTCGCGTCCTCGAACGGGGCCGTGTTCGTGTCGGCGTTGTTCACGATGAGGTTCGGAATCATCGCGTCGGAACTCCGCGAACCGTAGCGGAACGCGAGATAGATGACACCCGCGGCGAGGATGCCGAGCAGGATCTGGCCACCCATGATGATCGAGTAGCCGAGTACCACCGCGATGATGATCCACATGAGGAACGAGCGCATCTGGTTACGCTTGCGGGCTTCCTCTTTGTGAGCCTCGACGATCTGTTCGCCTTTCCCTGCGGGGACCGTTCGGACCTTCGGGTTGTTCCCGTCGTCGGGGTTGTGATAGACGAGAACGTCCTGCATGTCCTCTTTGGGGAGCAACTCGGTCATCGCCTTCGCGAGCATCGACTTGCCCGTCCCGGGCGACCCGATCATCATGACGTGACGGCGCTGTTTGGCCGCTTTCATCACGATGTCGCGTGCGTGCTCCTGACCGATGACCTGATCGACGAGACGGTCCGGTACTTCGATATCGGCCGTCGAGTCGATCCGTAGCCCTCCGAGGAGGTCGTCTCCGTCGACGTCGTCTTCGATTTCGGCGTCGACTTCGACGTCGCTGCCGAGGTCGTCGATGGTAACTTCACCGGACCCGTCGTCCGTCTCTCGCCCATCGTTCGGCGCCCGGTCTCTGGGAGCGTTCGAGTTGTCGCGTGCTCCCCGGTCGGAGGACTCCGGGAGATCCCCATCCATCCCCTTGTCCGGGGGATTTTCGTCGTTATCCATGTCGTTGCTCATAGAACTGTGTCGCTACATAATCCGTAGGGAGCGCAACTGATATACTTTCTCCCCCGGAGGATCGCCTTCGGCCTCGAAATCGCTCCCGAGCAGTGTGCTCGTACACGAATTCTCGTCTCTCAACAACTCGTCGTATTTATAAATAAGGCTGTGGATAGATTGGACATGCGCGGGTTCTACATCGGACGGTTCCAACCCTACCACAACGGCCACCACCACATGGTCGAAGAGATCGCCGCCGAGGTCGACGAACTCGTCCTCGGTATCGGGAGCGCGGGCGATTCGCACACGATTCGAAATCCCTTCACGGCGGGCGAACGGATCATGATGATCACCAAGTCGGTCGCCGACTTCGACCTCACCACCTACGTCGTCCCGATCGAGGACTTGGACCGCAACTCCGTCTGGGTGAGCCACGTCCAGAGCATGTCGCCCAAATTCGCCGTCGCCTACTCGAACAACCCGCTCGTCATCCAACTCTTCTCGGAGGCCGGCGTCGAGGTGCGGCAGTCGCCGATGTTCCGCCGCGAGGTGCTCGAAGGAACCGAACTTCGTCAACGGATGATAAACGGCGACGACTGGCAGAGCCTCGTCCCCGACGCCGTCTCCGACATCGTCGAGGAGGTCAACGGCGTCGAACGCCTCCAGCGACTCAACGACACCGACAGCAACGGCGACGGCAGCACCGACCCGGAGTAATTCGTCTCCCGGACCATGATCACGCTCTCCTCCGACTTCGGGTCACCGTACCCGGCGGCCATGAAGGGTGTCCTCCTCCAGCGTTCGGACGCTCGACTCGTCGACATCGCGCACGACTTTCCCCGTCAGGACGTGCGCGCCGCCGCGTTCTGGCTTCGAGAGACGCTTCCGTACTTCCCACCCGCGGTCCACCTCGTCGTCGTCGATCCCGGCGTCGGCACCGACCGCGCCGCGCTCGTCGTTCGCGTCGGCGAGCACGCACTCGTCGGCCCCGACAACGGCGTGCTCCTCCCGCTCGCGCGTGAACTAGTCGAACGGCTTGACGCAGGGATCGACGTGTTCGATATCGCCTACGAAACGCCTGCGTCGACGACGTTCCACGGACGCGACGTGTTCGCCCCCGCGGCCGCCGACGTTCACGAAGTCGGGGTCGACGACCTCTCGTCGATCGACCGCCTGACGCCCACCGACGAGTACGTCGACCTCGAACTCCCCGAGGCGACCGTTCGAGGTGACGGCGCGGACGGCGAGGTGCTCGTCGTCGACGACTTCGGCAACGCGATCACGAACGTTCCCGGTGCGGTCGTTACGGGGCACGAGTCAGTGCGCGTAAACGGTGAGCGCGTCCCCGTCGGTACGTCGTTCGCATCGGTATCGCCGGGCGACCGACTGGTCACGGTCGGCAGCCACGGCTACGTCGAGTGCGACGTGAACCGCGGCCGCGGGGACGAGGCGTTCGGCCTCGGACCCCGCGAGTCCGTGTCGCTCCGGATCGAGCAGTGAGGTTGTCGCGGGTCCCGCCGACGACCTCGGCTATCGTTGGCTTGGTGTGTGCCGTCTCCAACGTGTAGTATGCCAGCGTACGGGCAGTCCGCTTCCGATCGACCTGAGGCGTTCTCCTGTTGTTTGGACGCTGGGGGCCGTGCTCGCAGGCGAGTGGCTACTCTTCGAGCGTCCCTCGATACGAGAGCTAAACAGGGTGCTGTGGCGCTCTCAGCCGAACACGAGCGACTCCGACGCGAGCAGGAGCGTCTGTCATCGGATGATCCGCCACGATATCCGAAACGACATAGCCGTCGTTCTCGGGGGGAACGACCACCCGAAAGAGGACGCGAACACGGACAAGCCGACAGGACAGGGTCTCGGGGTCAGATACGGTCTTCGACGCGCTCGATGTCCCGTTCGATGTGGTCGCGTTCGAAGTACAGCAACTCGACGACGACGACGAACACCGAGATGGCGACGACGGTCCAGAACACGCCGATTTCGGCCGTAAAGAGGTGCCAGAGGAGCGCGGCGACCGTCGCTGTCGCACCGAGTGCCCCGACTGCCGGAATAACGGCCGATTGGATGTTCTCGCGTTCTCGAAAGGCGAGGTAACTGATGCCGCCGAAGATGGTGATGAAGGCCAGCGACGCGAACGACGTGATGCCGTCGAGACTCCCGAAGAACGTGAACAGGGCCGTGAGCGCACCGAGGAGGAGCAGCGACCGGATCGGTTCGTCTCCGCTGCTCTCGATCTCCGTCGGGAGCATGTTCTTCGCGGCGAGTTGCTTCGAGAGGCGCGCCGAACTGAACAGCGTCGCGTTGATCGCGCTCCCGGTCGAGAACAGCGCCGCGATGGAGATGAGCATGAACCCGATAGCGCCGAGGAACGGCTTCGCGGCGATGGCAAGTGCCGTCTCCGAATGCTGTTGGATGACCTGCGCGCTCGTGAGATTCGTCGTGACGATCGCGACCAGCACGTACAGCGTCGTCGCCGCGGCGATCGAGACGTAGACGGCGCGTTTGACGGTCGCTTTCGGGTTCTCGATGCTGTCCTGATCGAAAAAGAGCAGCTCCCACCCCTCGAAGGCGACGAAGGAGATGGCGGCGGCGATGAGCGGCCCGACGCCCAGTCGCGACAATCCGAGTGAGATCCTCCCGCGCGAGAAGCCGTAATAGAGCCCGCCGAGCCCGAACAGAAGGAGAATGATGACCTTGAGACCGACGAGTACGTCTTCGGTCCGACCGGAGGCGTGGGCACCGGCGACGTTGAGTCCAACGAAGACAGCGACCGTCAGCACCGAGACGACTGGTCTGAGCGGAAGCCCGTATAGCGTGTGCACGCCGACGAGTTCCGCGAAGTATCCGCCGAATGCGTAGGCGTACATCGACATCGTCCCGATGTAGCCGAACACGAACGTCCAGCCGACCATTCCCGCGAGCGTCGAGTTCCCAGTAAACTGCTGGACGTAGCCGATGGGTCCGGTAGTCTCCTCGATCAGTCCGTTGAGACGGATGAACGAGTAGCCCGCGGACGCGGCGATGATCCCCGCGACGACGAACGCGAACCACGCGAGCGGACCGGCCGCGGCCGCGACGACACCGAGCGCCGCGAAGATACCACCGCCGACCATGCCACCGATCGCCATCGCCGTCGACTCCGATAGCCCCACTTTCTCCGTTGCCATACATCTACTTGACGTGCGACATATGTGGGAGTGACGGTTTGCCCGGCGATCCCCGAGAAGAATGGCTTTGCACCCCCCTCGACGGGCAGAGGGCGGCCGAACTATCGAACCCATGTCAGAGGTGCGGGGGAGTGAAGAGTACAGTCGGTGATCCCCCGCAAACCCGCTGTGTACCGCTGCCGAGGGGAGTCGAACGACTCCCCGCTCGGATTGCGTCATTCCGGTCGCCTACTTGCGCAGGCAAGCTACCCTTCCTTGGACCGTAGTTCAAGTGCGCGCTTGTGATAACAAGTGTTTATTAACTGTGGTCGAAGTTGTGTAAACCTCGTTTCAAAATCTGATCTCCGATTCGATTCAGAGAATCGGTCGTGGGTACGGTGCCGGTGGAGTTCGTTCGGATGGTCGGTTCGTTCGTGTCACGGATCTGTATTCGATTCGGAGACACGTTCACGGGTCCGTGAGTAGCGGGTCGGACGTGTGAGAGATCGGGTGCGGTCGATCTCCGAAACGGGTACGAAAGAAACCGAGAGTCAGAGGCTCAGACGGACTTACTCGGCGGCGATGACGTCGTCGATGCGGACGATCATCGTCGCAGCTTCGGTCGCGGACTCGATGGCCTCGCGCTTGACGGCGGCGGGGTCGAGAATGCCTGCTTCGACGGGGTTGCCGACGTCACCTGCTCGACCCTGCGAGATGAGGCCCGCACAGCCCTCTTTCTCGTGGAGCGCGCGCAGATCGACGAGCGCGTCGATGGGGTCCATGCCGGTGTTCTCGGCGAGCGTGCGCGGGAGACTGTCGACCGCGTCGGCGAACGCCTCGACGGCGAGTTGCTGACGGCCTTCGACACCTGCGGACTCCGAGCGGATGTAGTCGGCGATGGCGATCTCCGTCGCACCCGCGCCGGGGACGACGCCGCCCTTGTCGATCGAGACGAGGACCACGTCGACCGCGTCGTTCATCGCGCGTTCGAGTTCGTCGACGACGTGCTCGGTGCCGCCGCGGAGGAAGAGCGTGACGGCCTTCGAGGCGTCGCCGCCCTCGACGAAGGTGAGTTCGTCGTCGCCGAACCTCTCGACGCGGACGCTGTCGATGTGACCGAAGTCGTCCTCGGAGACGTTTTCGAGCGAGCCGAGGCGCTTCGCGCCGGACGCGCGGGCGATGGCCTTCGCGTCGGACTTCTTGATGTTCTTGAACGCGAGGATGCCGGCGTCGGCGAGGTAGCCGGCGACGCGGTCTTCGATCTTCTTCGAGCAGAAGACCACGTCGACGCCTGCTTCCGAGAGCGTCTTCGCGTAGCCGCGGAGTTCGGTGTCTTCGGCCTCGATGGCGGCGTTGAGTTGGTCGACGTTGGTGATGTTGTACTCGGTGTCGACCTCGCCCTTGCGGATGTCGAGTTTCATGTCGAGGACGGCGACCGTCGCGTCTTCGACTGAGTGGGGCATGTTGTCGTTGGCGGGTTCCTTGTCGATGAGGACGCCCTCGACGAGTTCCGTCGCCGAGGAGGACGCGCCGGTCTTCGTGTGGACGTGGATGTCGTCGCGGTCGATCTTGCCGTCGTCGTCGGCGACCTGGCGGACCGCCTGAACGACCTGCTTCGCCAACTTGTCGGCAGTGACGTCGCCGGTTCCCTTGCCGGTCATGCTCGACTCGGCGACGTGCTCGAGAACGTCGTCGTCGAGGTCGAGGTCGAGGACCTGCGCGTCGATGGCTTCCTGCGCGAGGCGGGCGGCCTCGTTGTACCCTTCGACGATGACCGTCGGGTGGAGGTCGGAGTCGAGGAGGTCTTCGGCCTGCGCGAGCAGTTCGCCGGTCAAGACGGCGGCGGTCGTCGTGCCGTCGCCGACCTCTTCTTCCTGGGTCTGGGCGACTTCGACGATCATCTGTGCGGCGGGGTGCTCGATGTCCATCTCCTCTAAGATGGTCGCACCGTCGTTCGTGATGACGACGTCGCCCGAAGAGTCGACGAGCATCTTGTCCATCCCGCGCGGGCCGAGTGTGGTTCGTACCGCGTTCGCGACGGCCTTTCCGGCGCGAATGTTGGAGTCCTGTGCGGTCCGACCGTGCGTTCGTTCGCTGCCCTCCGCGAGAATAAACATCGGTTGCTGCATCTGACTTGCCATGTGTAGTAATCCTCGATAGCTCCATGGCTTGCGGTTCTATATATACATTTCGCATATTCTCACAAAAACCGTGAGACTGCGTCGCGGTGCTGTGACACTCAGTTTCACGATCTGACCGGCACACAAATATAGTCGGACTCGGTGATGGGTGACGATGCTCGAACTTGAGCATGGATTCCGGGTGGTAGACGTCGGGGGCCGTCTCGATCCCGCTGCGGACGACGTGGCGACACACGGGCGCGAGGTCACGCCGGAGCGGATCGAGCGCGAGATGCATCAAGCGGGCGTCGTTCGGACCGTCGTCGCGCCGGGAGCGCGGCCCGCGGAGGAGGGGCATCTCGCGGCGAACAACGCGGTCGCTCGGCTGAGTGTCGACCGATCGTTCGTCGCGTTCGCCCGGATCGACGGTCCGCTCGACGTGACCGATCACCCGGCCGCACGACTCCGGAACCTGACCGCATCCCGAACGGACGCTCACGCCTCGCCGGAGGACGTCGAACGTTACGCCTACGACGACCGCTTCCACGGGTTCGCCCTCGATCCCGCACACGACGGACTCCCGGACGACGACGTGCTGGAGATGCTCGATCGGGTTCGGTCGCCGGTGTTCGTCGCCGCCGGACGGGCGTTTCCACCGTCGACCGCGGCCGCGACGCTCCTCAGGTACTCGTTTCCGGTCGTGCTCAGGCACTTCGGCGGCTTCCCGCTCGACCGAGTCCTCATGAGTTGTGCCATCGACCTCCTCGACGAGCACGACGACCTCTACCTCGACACCAGCGCGGTCCGCTACCGCTCGCAACTCGAACGCGGTCTCCTCGAACATCCCGACCGTATCCTGTTCGGAAGCGGCGCACCGGACGTCCACCCGAACGTCGGCGTCATGGAACTGCTGACCCTCGACGTCTCCGAGGACGCGATGCGCCGTGCCTTCTCGAAAAATGCGTCACGCCTGGTTCCCGGACTCGCGCCCGGAAGCGACTGACTAGGACGCGCACGATCGACGTCGACTACCGACGGTCGTACCGCGCGACCGCTCGATCGGCCCGCTTCGAGAGACCGTGGGGGTTTCGAATCGACGACCGATCCCGAGCGCGAGCGACCAGTCCGTCGGAGACGCCGGTGGTGATCCCGGCGACGACGTCGCGGCCGGTACCGAACCACGACGACGGGGTGGCGTCCCCGCGGACGACGTCCCGCGCCGTCGACGCCGCGTCGCTCGTCGCGTGGGCGAGGGTCCGGCGGAACACGGTCGGTCGAACCCCGTAGTTCTTCACCAGGCGGTAGGCGAGCGCCCGATACTTCCAGCCCCAGTCGCGGTCGTCGGTCCCGCCGTCGGCTTCGTACTCGGTTCGAACGCGCATCTCGGGCACCCACTCGACGGTCACGTCTTTCCCCGCGAGGCGATGAGCGGTGTCGCGTGCGCCGCCGGTCACGAGATACTCGTCGAAGCCGTCGAGTCGGTCGAGCGTCGCGGTATCGAACGCGACGTTTTCGCCCTCGAAGTAGACCACGTCGCGGTCGAGGACGCTCCGTCGCTCCGGTCCGTCCGGTTGGTCGTCGTCGGTCGCCCGTGTCGGTCCGGTGACGACGTCCGACTCGGTGAGTGCGGTTTCGACGGCGTCCGGCCATCCCGGTTCGACGACGCGGTCGTAGCCGAGAAAGGCGACGGCGTCGCCGGAGGCGACTTCGAAACCGGCGTTGCGCGCGACATTGACGTTTCGGTCGGAGATTTCGACCAGTACGTCCACGTCGTCACGGTCGCGTACCATGCCGGTGGTCCCGTCCGCCGAGGGGCCGTTGACGACGACCACCTCCGCGTTCGGCGCGTTCGTCGCCAGCGAATCGAGGCTGGCGGCGAGGCGGTCTCGCCCGTTCAGGGTCGGGACGACGACCGAGAGATCCATACCACTCACCATCACGAGCAACAACTTAAATGAACGCTTCGGCCAGTACGCGCGGAGTTGACACGATTTTGCCGCCGAGCGTGACCGATGCGAACATCACGTGCCGCCGAACGCGATGGGGGCAGATGCTACACCGCGACAGATGTCACAGAGATACTACACGCCGTCGGGCGTGTCGCACTGATACGACGCATCACTCGGGAATCAGAAGGGTTGCGACGAGGACAAGCGGCCTCGTCACGTTGGATGGTCAGTCTGAGTGTTAGATACTCGGAAGGGAGGCGTGGATGCTACGGCCGGTTTACGTGTTGAGGAAGTATACCTGCTTCCGCGCGTCCTTGAAACTGTAACGTGAGCCGACGAGGCCCGAGTCTTCGAGTCGGTTCAGCGCGTAGCGGACCGTGCGGTCCGGAAGGAGCGATTCCTCGGCGAGTTGACCCTGCGACAGGGGTTCCTCGCTTTCGAGTACTTTGGCGACGAGCTTTGCGCTCGGTGGGAGTTCGCGGAGGCGGTCGCGGAACTCCTGTTGGGATAGGCGGTCCTCTGCACTGGTCTCTGCGGTACTGGTGCTCATACTCCCACCGACATTGTACTCCGTGGTAAAGGTTAGCTACATATGAGACAATCGAATGCCCATTCCTTAAATACATAATATCACCTAATAAAGGCGGTGCAGTGTGTCGATTTTCCCGCCGATCGTCGGCTGTCGAAGCGACCATCGAGTGTCACGTTCGACCGTGTGGGTCACCCCTCTCAGCGGGTCACGATCGGTCGGGTTGGGATCGGTCGGGTTGGGATCGGTCGAGTCACGATCAGCCGAGTCACGACTGGCCGCGTCACCGCATGCGATAGCGCCCCATCGGACACCGGCAGTCCGGACAGTGAACGAACACGAGACCGTGGTTCTCGTGACGGACGAGTTCCTCGGGTGGGTGCGTCGAGCCGCACCGTCGGCAAGTCGCCATACTGTGTGCTATGGTATCCACCACCATAAACGTCGACCGTGATCCGTTCGGTCTTCCAATACGCCTTTAGTGCTCGGGTGAGCAGTTTCGGACAGTGTGAAAGGCAAGGAGTGGTATCAGGCCGATGAGATCGCCGAAGCCTACGACGACAAGCGATTTTCGAAGGGCGGGCGGCTCATCGACCGGCGCGAAAAGGAAGCGGTACTCTCGGCGATGGCTCCCGTTGAGGGAAAGCGCGTGCTCGAAATCGCCTGCGGGACAGGTCGGTTTACGGTGATGCTCGCCGAGCGAGGTGCCGACATTATCGGGCTCGACATCTCACCGGCCATGCTAGAACAGGGACGCGAAAAAGCAAAGACGGCGGGCGTTTCGGATCACATCGAGTTCATGCGCGGCGACGCCGCACGACTGCCGTTCCCCGACGATTACTTCGACGCCGTGTTCGCGATGCGGTTTTTCCACCTGGCGGACACGCCCGCGAAGTTCCTCGCGGAGATGGCGCGGGTCTCGCGGGAACAGGTGTTCTTCGACACGTTCAATCGGTTCAGCACGCGGAGCGTGTACAACTGGCTCCTTCCGATGGGGTCGCGGCTCTACGCCCGTTTCGAAGTCGAACGACTGCTCGGCGACGCCGGACTTCAGCTCGCCGACGACGCGCACGACTTCGTCCTGCCGTACGGGTTCTATCGGGAGATTCCGAACGAGGTCGCCGGACAGTTCCGACAGATGGACACGGCACTCCGGGGTAGTCTCGTCGGCGAAAAGCTCGCTTCGGTGTCCTACTGGAACGCGCACGTCGTCGAGAAAGAAGGCGAGTAGTCGACTTAGATGTCGTCGTCGATGACCTCGCCGACGGCGAAGTTCGACTTGACCTCGGAGATTTCGACTTTCACTCGTTCACCGATTTCGGCACCTGGGACGATGATTACGTAGCCACGCTCGACGCGGGCGATTCCGTCGCCCTGCTTGCCGATGTCTTCGATCTCTACGTACCGCATCTCGCCGATTTCGACCGGCGGTTGCGGTTCCGTAGATGGCGTGCTAGTTCGTCCTGTTTCGACCTCTGGCTCCGTTTCGTTCCGCGAGATGAGAGCGACGCGATAGATTTCGCCTGTTTCGACCGAACCCGTCTCGATCTCCCGACGAGGAACTTCGACGACGTAGGTATCGTCTTCCGCTCGCACCTCCGCGTTGAAGAGACAGAGGAGTTTATCTGAGATTTCCAACGTGAGACCTCCATGTGGATGTTACAGTAGGTCGTTAAATGTGTACCGCCGTCGGCCAGACGGGTGAGAGCGCCCGTTTCCGGGTCGATTTTTGATAACACCGGATTCCGACAGATCGCGGATATTACCGCGAGACAGTGTGTATCGGGAAGTATCACGTCTCGTACTGCGATGTCGCGGTGTGAATAGACGGGACAGAGAGCACTCGCGAGTTCCGGGCACGCGGAGCGCGAGTACCCGATATCTACTCTACTCCCGATCAGCAGGGGGCAGCGGTTCACCGCCGGGTCGTTTCTGCCCCTCCGAATCGTGGACCACGACACCGTCCGCCGAGACCGACTCGTAGTTGTCACGAACGCCGATCGCCTCCTCCAATTCGCGCATGGCTCGCGTCTTCAGTGCGCGTGCCAACTCCTCGGCCTCCTCGCGGTCGATGTCACGGCCGAGTCCCTCACACTCGTGGGCGCGGACCATGCCCTCCTCGTCGACGGCCTCGCCCATCGGTTGACTGGTCCCACCCAGCGCGACGCTGAACGGGTAGGTCCGACAGATCAGCGGTCGGTTCCCGTGGACGGTACACGCCCCACGGCCGTCATCTCCTTCTGCGTAGAATCGGCAGTCCCCGCATCCACTGGTCTGGAGTGCCCACTCGAACGTCTCACCCTCCGGGCCGTCGTCGCCGTCGACTAAGCCGTACGGCATCGGGCGGGCGACGTCGCGCCAGGGGTCGCCCGTCGCCGCCTGCAACTCGCGGACTTCGTCCGGAAACACGGTCGCCGTGTGCGGTTCGGCGTCGCCGTCGTCACCGTCGTCGCCCTCGTAGCCCTTACAACACGCCCCACAACGAGTGCACTCGAAGCCGATCGTCTCGATAGCGTCGGCGAGGTCGGCCACGTCGAGACCACGGGCGCGTTCGAGTTCCGATTCGAGACTCTGCACACTCGTACTCGGGAGGGGGCGCGGAAAATCCCGTCGTTCGGATACGGATCGTCGGATCAGGGGAGACGAACGGACTCGTCACTCGGGTTCCAGACTACCCGTCCCTCGACGGCCAACTTCTCGATGTGAGCAACGACCGTCGCTCGCGCGAGGTCACGAAAGCCCGTCAAATCCTTCTCGTAGGCGGCTTCGACGACTTCGTCCGGCGAGCGCGCACCGTTACGAACCGCGTCCAAAACCCGACGCTCACGGTCGAGTCGGTGCGAAATGAGGCGGTCGATCGTCTCCGTCGGCTCTCTGATGACCGGGCCGTGTCCGGGATACAACACGTCCGGGTCGCGAGCGCGGAGACGACGGAGTGCGGTGAGGTAACCACGCATATCTCCCTCTGGGGCACCGACGACGACGCTCCCCTCTCGCATCGCGAGATCGCCGCAGATGGTGGCACTACTCGGGTGGACCGCGTCCGGTCCGACGACGTCGTCGACGACGAAGGCGACGTGGTCCGAGGCGTGACCGGGCACGTCGAGTACCGTGATCGAATCCGTCGCCGGTTTCGAGGGCGGTCCCCTCGGCGAACGTTCGATCGGGCGAGATGCCCGTCATCACTTCGAACTGTGACTCCCGCCCTCGGCGCACCCAGACGGTCGCGCCCGTCTCTTCGGCGTAGTGTGCGACGCCCCCGACGTGGTCGGGGTGGGTGTGCGTGACCGCGATGTGCCCGACGTCGACGAGATCGATCGCGACGTCGAGGTCGTCGTGTGCGGCGGGCGGGTCAACGAGCAACGCGTCGGTCTCACCGACAACGTATGCGTTCGTCTGTCCGGTGGGGACTCGCGCATCGACAGAAACAGTGACGCGAGCGAGGTGCATGCCTGTCAGGGCGGCGTCCGTCGGCATAACGCCTCGGATTCTATCGTCGGGCGAGAACTGAGAACGGTCGGAGAATTCAGTCGACGTTCGGTCCGCACTCCCGCGGCGGTGTGTCCCGATCCGATTTGCGGATCGGCGAGTCACCGCCGCTTCGTCGCCACATCTCCGCGACGGCAACTGTTCGCACCAAGAAGGTGCTCACGTTTGCTGTCGCTTCGTCGCTACATCCCCGCGGCGGCAACTGTTCGCACCAGGAAAGTGCTCACGTTTGCTGCCGCTTCGTCGCCTTCGCCTTTGACTGGGCGACGGCGAACGACGAGAGGTCGACCTCGCTCTCGACATCGGCGGGGGAGTCGTGGGGGCGACCGACGACGATGTCGCCCGCGCGGCGCTTGCCGAGGCCGGGAATCGCCGTCAACTCGGCCATCGACGCGCTGTTTATATCGAGCGGGTACGGAACGCCCGTCACCGACCGAAAGCCGTGATCGACGACCGCGACGTCGATCGTTCGCCCGAGTTCGCGCTCGCCGGGAACGCCGACGAGGAGCGGGTAGGTTCCGAGTTGGCGACCGAACGTCTTGCCGTCCTGATGGTATTCGAGGTGGACGTTCGGCAGGACGGTTCCCATCGGGGTGACGCGCCGAAGCATCGGCCGGTCGATCTCCTCGCGTACCTCTCGCTTGTACCGCTTGAAGAGCTTCTTGTGGTCGTGGGCGATCTGCGCGCCCGTCTTCGACATCTCGGTGCCGTCGAAGGCCATCACCTGCCGGATGTTCACCCGACGGAGCATCAGGCCCTCGTCGTAGACGCGCTGGAGGAACTCCCTGTTGTGGTCGAACGTCTCCTCGCGCTCGCCCTGAAGTCCGTGGACGAGGTTGATACCGGGGAGGAGTTTCGGCAGTCGGTTCTCTTCGGGCCGCCACCCGGCCGCCTCGTTGACGACGCGGACGGCCTCCAGACACTCCTCGGCGGAGACGAGCAGGTTGTTCTGCTCGCGGACGACGGGGTCGGCGGATTCGAGTCCGAACGCGGCGGTGTCACCGGGCGTGTTGTGCTCGGCGATGATCTCGATCCCCTCCCGCGACCGCTCGGGGTAGTCGACGATGGTCACGGGGTTCATGTTGTCTAAGTGGAGCGTGCCGAGGTCGGGGACGACCTCGCGGATGCCGCCGTAGAGTCGCCGGAGCGCGTCGGGGTTCGGCGCTTCGCCGTCGCCGCCGAACGCGAGGATGTCCGCCTGTCGTCCGATGCGGAAGTGCTTCGCGCCGCGGTCGGCGAGGTTCTCGACTTCCTTGACGACAGATTCGGGCGTCCGGAACGACGGATTGCCGTACAGCGGTTCCGTACAGAACGAACAGCGGTAAGCGCACCCCCGCGAGGTCTCCATCTCGCAGATGAGGTACTCGGGGTGGTTCGGGTGTTGCTCGACGACGAACGCGCCCTTCGCGGCCCAGTGATCGAGTTCCTCGTTGTCGCGGACGCGGTCGCCGAACCCCTCTAACTCACTTTCGACGAGGTCGTAGGCGGCCGCCTCCACGTCGCCCTTGGCGACGAAGTCGTAGTCTAAGTCCTTGCGCTCCATGTCCATCCCACCGGCGTTCTCCTCGCCGACGCCGAAGCGGATCGGACCGCCCAATAGGGTAGTTCCGTCGGCGGTCCACGCCAGTTCACGCACTTCGTCTGGTTCAGCGGGCGTCCCGCCGACGTACTTGCCGGGGACGGTCATGCCGCCGACGTAGACGAACAGATCGGCGTCGGCGACGTCGCCCCACTTCGAGCGGTCGTCGCGGAGTTCGTCGATCGTGTGGTACGTGATCTGCGACTCCGGGATTCCGGCGTCGACGAGCGCACCGGCGGTGAAACGCGGATACGTCGAGATGTACGGCGGCACGCCGAAGTGCGCCGGTTCGTCGACGTAGCCGTCGACCAGCGTGACGGTCAACTCGGCCGGATCAGTCATGGCTCGCGCTTGGCGGTCGAGCGGTAAAACCGTGCGGTTACGCGGTCAGGGTGGGGTTTCGATGGAATCGACTTGAGTGAGAGAGCGATCGAGACGACCCTACACGTAGATGTAACCCTCGGCGACGTGTCGGTCGTCCTCGGTCCGGAGGTTGCTCTGGTCGCGGGTGTTCCGGAACGCCGCGAAGGCGGCGACGACGCTGTCGAGTGCGTCACCGGCGGTGTCGTCCAGAATCCGCTCGGCGGTGCCGTCGTCGATGTCGATACCCTCCTCGATCAGTCCGTCCAAATTCTCCGCACGCCGGTCTCGGGCGGATGCGTCCGTGCTCTTGTATCCGGCGGGCGTGAGGTCGAGGAGGTCGAGCGTCCCGGCGGGATACGTCTCCAGGAGCGTCGGCATCGACGAATCGGGTGACTGCATCGGGACCACACGTGCCGTGTGGGTCAGGACAAGTGGCCGAATCAGGTCCCGCAGTCCATAGAACGTCTGTTTCTTCAGTCGGACGTCGTACGGTGAGAGCGCGCCCAGCGGGAGTTCCGTCGCCCGACAGAGTTTGGACTTACGACCGCCGGAGACGAGTTCGGCGTGCATCTGACATCGGCTTCGCATGTCGTTCGGGTCGGAGAACCAGTCCGGAAACGACATCAGAAAGTCGAGCCACGGGCGTTTCGGAACGATCGCGCGCGGCAGTCCGAACGGGAAGTCGAGTCCGACCACCCAATCGCCACCGAGTTCGGCGAGGTGCGCGGTCAACGCGGGAACCGCGTGTTGACGCTCCGGTCGCGTGTCGAACGCCTCCGTTGCGGGACGACACGATTCGATCCGCAAACAGTCGTCCTCGGCCACGGTTTCGGTTATCCAGATCTTCCGCCCTGCGTTGGTGTTCGCGCCGCTGAAATCGACCCCCAGTGCTCGACGCGGTGGTCGATACGTGTCCCCCATACAGACCGACATGGCACGTAGAAAACATAAGTACTCCGGCAGACGCCGATCGGATGAGGGGATCGAGCGTCGAGAGAGTGGTCGGCCTCGACCGCCGTTCGCGGCGGAACCGTCCGACCCCGCGCCACTTATCAGGGTCGCCGCACTACTCGGTGGTATGCCTGCCACGCTGGAAGTCAAGTGTACGAGTCCCGACTGCGAACTGGACATGTTCGAGATGCACTACACCTACGACATGCCCGACGACGTGGGACTCACCGACTTCTCCTGTCCCTACTGCGGAGGAACGGACTGCTTGGAGGAAATTCAGGTATGACATCGCTTCGGGAATTCGGAGAGTCGGCGCTCGGGACGTTCCTCGACGGGATCGGTCGCGGGATCGGTCACGTCCAGGAGCGGACGCCGCTACGGTACGACCTGCTCGAAAGCGAGGACGACTACCTCGTCGTCTTCGACGCGCCGGGTGCGGCCCAGAGTGATCTGCAAGTCCGGTTCGTCGACAACGAAGTGCAGGTTCGAATCGACCGCTTCCGCGACTTCTACGAGGACTTCGAGATGCGCTTTCCCGGACGCGGCCTCTCGCTCGACGGCCGCGCCGAACTCCCCGACGACGCGGCGGTCAATCCGGCCGACGCGAACGCCACGTTGACGACCCGCGGAACGCTCGAAGTCCGCGTCCCGAAGACCGACTGCGGCCACGATGTCGCCGTCACAGAAGAGACGGACACCGACATCGAACTCGACGATCAGGACGTCGCCTGATCGGGGTCGTCCGTTCAAGCCCCGTCTTCTTCTAGCGACATCCCCTCGACGATCGGGAAGTCTTCGTCACCGACGAACCGACCGGGTTCGAACCCCGGCACCTCGTCGCCGCCGAGCGCGATGCGAGCGATCGCTTCGGCCGTCGCTGGCGCGCGCATGAACCCGTGACCCTGCCACCCGGCGGCGACGAAGACGCCGTCGCGGATCTCGCCGAGCAGTGGGTTCCCGTCCGGCGTCGCCGTACAGAGACCCGCCCACGCACGAGCGACCTCTCCGTCGTAGCCCGCCCGGTCCCGGAGACGGCTACGCGTCTCGTCGACGAACCACTCGTCGGCGTCGTGGACCCACTCGTCCGGGTCGGCCTCGACCGGCACCGTCCCGTCGCCCACGAGGAGTCCGGTCGGATGCGGCCGCAGGTAGAATCCGGTCGAGGCGTCGTAACACATCGGCCCGTCGTAGGCGTCGCCGCCGACGAGCGCCTGCACGCGGTAGGGCTTCAGCGGGACGGCGATCCCCGCGTCCGCGAAGAAGCGTTTCGTGTGCGCTCCGACGGCGACGACGACAGAATCGAATCCCTCGACTGCCCCGCCGTCAGCGTCGACGACGCCGGGCCCGTCGGGTGCGAGTCGAGCCTCGACTCCCGTTCGAACCGTCACACCCGCGTCCGCAGCGCGCGCCCCCATCATCCGAACGTAGCTCGCGGGGTCGGTCCACCCGGCGTTCTCGGCGACGCCCGCGACCGCGACGTCGTCGGTTCGAAGCTCCGAAAAGCGGTCGCCGAGTTCGTCGCCGTCGACGAGGGTCACGTCCCGGTCGTGGACGCGCATCCGGTCGACAGCGGCCTCGATCGCCCGTGCGTTCGTCGGGTCGTCGTCGCGGGCGAGCATGACGTACGGGCAGTCAACGAACTCGAACGCGCCCTCGCCCGAAAACGCTCGAAAGCGCGAGAGGGACCGATCGCCGATCGCGGCGTCGACGTCCTCGGCGAAAGCGTCGTAGACGACGCCCGCCGCCCGGCCGGAACTCCCGGCGGCGAGGTCGCCACGCTCGAAGAGCGTCACCTCGGCACCGGCGAGCGCGAGGTCGTGTGCGGCCGTCACGCCGACCGCACCCCCGCCGACGACGGCGACCCGTCGGCCGTCGGCGTCCGGGAGGTCCGGCAGCGTCGCGTCGGTCGTCATCCCGAACGTCTCGGCCCACGACCCGCCGTCGTCCGAACTCGTGTCCCCGTCACTCGAACTCATCGGTGCTCCGCCGGGAGGAGGTCCTCGAAGGGCTGCTCGGCTAGCCACTCGACGAGCGCGTCGAGTTCCGAGACGGCCTTCTCGTACAACCGTTCGCCCGCCTCGCGCGATCCGTTCGTCGGCGCGCCGACCGCGCCGCTCTCGCTGAAATCGGCCGTGTCGAAGCCGATCTGCGCCCCGTGGACGCTCTTGCCCCACGCGTCGGCCGCTGCACGCTCGGCGTCTTCGAGAGCGTCTTCGCGGACGAGCGTCGAGTCCGAGCGGTCGACGGTCTCGGAACCGCCGCGGCGCTCCTCGACGGCGTACACCATGCTCGTCTCCATCTCGTCGGCGTGGCCGATACCCGCGTGGCCGAACAGTTCCTCGTCCAACCCCTCCAGATTCGACCACCAGACCCACGGCGCGGCGAAGGCGAGTTCCTCTCGCCGGAGTCGCCGGGCGGCCCGCTGCAACGCGTCGCCGTTGCCGCCGTGGCCGTTGACGACAACGGCCTTCCGGACGCCGTGGCTGGCCGCGCTGGCGAGCACGTCGTAGACGTAGTTCTCGTAGGTCGTCGGGTCGATCCAGAGCGTCCCGCTGAACTGGCGGTGGTGTTCGCTCACGCCGGCCGGCACCGTCGGGAGCACGACGGCGGCATCGTGGTCGAGCCCACGGGCGACCGCCTCGGCAGCGAGGAAGTCGGTTCCGAGCGGCAGCGCCGGGCCGTGTTGTTCGACCGAGCCGGTCGGCAGGATGGCTACTGCCTCGTCGTCGAACCGTTCACCCGCCGTCGTCGTCGTGTGTGCTTCGAGCAGGTCCATGACGTGGGGTCGAACGGATGGGACTTGAAGGCACACTTCACGGTTATAGAGTACTACGGATCGGAGATCAAAACGAACGAGAGAGCGACCGTAACGACCTCGAAAGCCCCTGCGCTCTGAACTTGCGCGGCTCGTTGTGCTCCTCGTCTCGCTCCCTTCAGTCGCTCGACTGCGGTGCTTACGTCGTCACCAGAAGCGGAGCTTCTGGTTGGCTCACGAGAGCATAGTGCCTAGCGTAACTTTTGAAGATAGTTGCTGAGGTGATTGTCTGGAGATCGCCGCAAGAGATCGTGCGTAAGCTCAGCTGTGGTAGTTAGTTGCTCGAAGAGTCTCAGTGAGGAAGAGCGCGGCTATTCTGCCGCGCGTCTCCACAAGGGTGCAACCGTGGAGGCTTCCGACACGTTGAGACTCTTCCAGCACCTGCTCGATTGGGTTGAGATCCGGTGAGCCAACTGGCAGAAACACCAGATTCAATGCCGAAGCTCGGTGGGCTCGCTTGCGCGTATAGCTCGCACACGTGCGACGAGAACACCTTCTCCAGCAGACGAGCAGAATCCGGGCGCAACCGAGATTCTGCATCGCGGATCCCTTCGAGACACTCGACAGAATCATCCGTTCTTTCTCTGTGCATTCGTCGGAAACTGAACGATCACTCTCACCAGCAGAGTGCGATAAAACCCGACCGCTGGATTCGTCTAACGTTCACCGAGCGGTCGACGTAATATGCGGATCATCGCACAGTATAAACGTCGACTGAGAGTTATCCCACGGTTGATGGATGAGATCGTGTCGAGGAAATCCGAAGGACGGTTCCGAACCGTCCGTCCGGATTTCCTCGTCAACGATCCCAGCCTTCAACTCGTGCGTAACTCACGTCGACGTCTATTCTGTGGACGATCTGCGTCTTACGTCGAACGCTGGTGCGGTCGACGACCAGTTCGTCGAGAATTTCTTCGCATTCTCTGGCCGTGATGTGTCGCTTCAGTTCCGCGGAATTGCGTAGAGAGAGACCGAGATTTTCGAGGAAGTGTACTCGAGATAGATCCGCGATGCAAATTCGAACGCCGAATTCCTCGTCTGATGAGATACTGTATCTCTTGTTTTTTCGCACGGTTGGCCGTCGCGCAAGCGAGCCCGAGAAGCTGTTTTCGTTGTTCTTCGTCGAGCTTCGGGGGCCTACCGCCCCCGAAGTTCGGCATCAGAAGCCCGAGTCCGCCGTTGTTCCATCGGCGAACCCAGCGGGTTGCTGTGGCGGAGGACCTGCCGACGCGTCGGCAGCCTCCTCCAAGGTTGCACCCTTGTAGAGTCGCTTGAGGCAGATTAGCCGCTCAGTGAGTTTCTCATTAGTAGACTCCGCAAGGAGTCAATTCAGATCGTCCTCAAGCTGAGGTGACGGACGCTCTCTTTGCGGCGATCTCCGGACATACTCACCTCGGCAGACTCTATCTTCATAACTTTCCCTAAGCACTACGCTCTCGTGAACGCCGTGCTTCGTTCAGAACGCAGCCTCTTTCAGTCGCGCCCGACGGCGGTTGGCCGGTCGGCTATCGCTGGCGTGAACGCGGCCTGATCGAAGAGAGTGAAGCCTCGATCGTCGACCGACATCTCCTACCCGCGTCCGTCGAAAAGAGTCCCCTCAGATCACGAACTCGTCGATCCCGCGGGCGGGGTAGCCGACGACCGTCGTGACGCCGGCGTCTTTGAGCGCCGAGACGCGGTTGCGCACCTCGTCGACGGTCCCGACGAGGGCGTAGTCGTCTGCGGCCCGGAGGAGTACCTCGCGGGCGCGGCCGGTGGCCTCGCTGTCGGTGGGCGCGCCGTCGGGGAGTGCCCGTGCGACGGGTCGACGCCGGGCGACGTAGGCACCGACGGCGTCGAGGACGGCGTCCTCTTCGTCGGTTAAGACCGTGGGGGCGTAGACTGCGACCTCGCCGTCGAATCCGGCGGCGCGGAGCGCTCGGATCGCTCGGTCGGTGCCGCGGGCGAGCAGTTCGTACTGCGTCGCGCCGGTTGCGAGCGCGATTCGCTCGACGCCTTCGGTACCGACCCACGCGTCGCGGTCGGTTTCGAGCGCCGCGCCAAGTCGGGGCGCCACGGCCCGCGACCGCTCGCCCTCGGTGAGGTAAGCGGGGTGTCCGGCGACGAACACGCGCCCCACGCCGTCGGGAAGCGACGTCGCAAGCGAGTCGTCACCGAGGGGATCGAACCCGTCGGCCCGAACCGGCGTCGTCACCAGCAGGCGCTTCTCGCGGGCGACCGCCCGGAGCGCCTCGGCGTCGGGGAGTTGTTCGCGACCCTCGTAGTCGACGGCGACGGTGTCGAACGGGAGGTCTACGGCCCGTCGGACGTCGCACTCTTTGGGTTTGAGTGCGGCCGCGTCGAGGCCGGTGTCGGCTACGCTACGCTCGCTGGTTAGCATCGGGCATCACCCATCATTCGGAGAAGATTCTTACAGTCGGTTCGGAACGCGATCCATCGTCTGTGCGACCATGTCAGCATCGTGCCCGCCTGCGGAGATAAGGGTGTCGCTGGTGAGGGAATATTGCCCGCTCGATCGCCGTCGTCGAACCGTTCGACTCACGTCAACGTCGCAATACTTACCGTCGATCACACCGCGGTACTGGTATGTCACGTTCGATCGCTCGGATCTCTCTCGCTGTCGTCCTCGCGGTGGCCATCGTCGCCGCCGGTGCGCTCGGGTCGACGTACCTCGGGCTGGCGGCCCCGCTCTCCGGGTCGCTGTACGACACCGCCCAGCGCGGTCCGGTCGTCGGTGCCGAGCAGGTGGAAAATCCCTACGGGAACGCCAGCGTCTGGTACGACGACGGCGGCGTCCCGCACATCCAAGCGTCCAACGAACGGGCGCTGGCTTACGCCACCGGGTACGTGCAGGCCCGCGACCGCCTGTTCGAGATGGACCTCCAGCGCAGACTCATCTCCGGGCACCTCTCGGAGGCCTTCGGTAATCGGACGCTCGCCTCCGACAGATTCCACAGACAACTCGACTTCGAGGGTGCGGCGGAGGCGTCGTGGGCGAACCTGAAGGGAACGGAGGCCGGCCCCTCCCTCCGGGCCTACAGCGCGGGCGTCAACCGCTACATCGACACGCGACCGCTCCCGCCCGAGTTCGACCTGCTCGGCTACGAACCGAAGCGATGGACGCCCGTCGACACGCTCCTGATCGGCAAACAGATATCGTGGTCCCTCTCGGGGAACTTCGCTGACCTCCAACGCGCGACGGTTCGTCGTCGACTCGGTTCGGACGCGACGGCGCTCTACCCGGATGCGCTCCCGACGAACACGACGATTATCCGCGGTGGGTACGCCACGAAGCCGTTCGATCCGACGGCTGTCGCGCTGGGGAACGCGTCGTCGAAGAGGGCGAACGCGTCAAACGCGACGAACGCCTCGACCGCTAACGCGACCGACCTCTCGACGCTCTACGACTGGGTCCAAGCGTACCAGACGAAGCCCGGAATCGGCTCGAACGACTGGGTCGTCTCCGGCAATCTCACGAAGTCGGGGAAACCCCTGCTCGCCAACGACCCGCACCTGTCGCTGACCGTGCCGAGCGTCTGGTACGAGATGCACCTGAAAGCGCCCGGCATCGACACCCGCGGTGCCTCCTTCCCCGGTATCCCGTTCGTCGTCATCGGCCGCACGAAGACCGTCGCGTGGGGCGTGACGAACGTCGGTGGCGACTTCACCGACGAGTACACCTACCGCACCCGCGGCGGTCAGTACTGGTACGACGGCGAGTGGTGCGACTTCCGGACGCACGACGAGACCATCCGCGTCGCCGACGGTGACGGTTACCGGAACGTCTCGATTACGGTCAGAAAGACCGTACAAGGCCCAGTGATCCACCGCGAAGGCCAGCAGGTGGCCGTCGCTTGGCCGGGCTTTTCGGCGACCAACGAGTCTCTCGGCGTCTACCGCCTCGACCGCGCCCGAACGATAGGCGACGTTCGCGCCGCCCTCCGCGACTGGGACGTGCCGGCCCAGAACTTCGTCGTCGCCACCGCCGCCGGAAAGACGCTCTACTACCCGGCCGGTCGGTATCCGCTCCGGGTGACCGACGGACAGGTCGTTCGCGGCGACCAGGTGTTCAACGGCTCTGCGGGCGAGGGCCAGTGGCGCAGCTACCGGCCTTACAACACTTCGAACTGGTCCGGGTTCGTCCCGTTCGCGTCGATCCCGCACCTCGACAACCCGGCTTACGTCACCACCGCGAACCAGCGAACCGTCGACGACCCGCCGTTCTACATGGGCAACGGGATGACCTACGCCGATTCCTACCGCGCAGAGCGGATCTATCAACTCCTCGACCGGCGAGCGAAGAGCGGGAAACCCGTCGACGCGGCGTACATGAAGCGCATCCAGCGCGACGTCCACTCGACGGCCGCCGACCAGTTCGTCCCGATCGCGCTCGACGCTCGAAGCCGGATGAGTCCCGAGGCGAAGCAGGCGGCCACCGAACTAGACGGGTGGAATCGCCGGATGCGAACCGACTCGCACGCCGCGCTGGTGTACGCGATCTGGCGGTCGACGTTCCGAAACGATACGTTCAGCGACGAGTTCGGTGCGCGCAACCTCAGCGCGGACTACTACCCGAAGGACGTCGTGCTCGCGTCGCTCCCGGCCGACAGTTCGTGGTTCGACAACCAGTCGACGGCGAAACGCGAGACTCGCGCCGATATCGCGGCTCAGGCGATGAACGAGACGGTGGACGAAATCGAGCGGGCGGGGTATCAGACATACGGCGACTACAACCGACTCCACCTGACGCACCCGTTCGATCAGGCGTTCCTGAACTACCCGACGCGGCCGATGAACGGGTCGGCGTACACCGTGTTCAACTTCCGCGCGCATCGGTCGACGCAGGTCGGAAGCAGTTGGCGAATGGTCGTCGACTTCGGCGGACAGTCGTCGGGCGTCATCCCCGGCGGGCAGTCGGGAATCTTCTGGTCGAAGCACTACCACGACCAACTCGGCACGTGGGCCGAGGGTCGGTACAAACCGATGACGCTCGATCGGCCGACGGGGAACCCGGACATCGTCTTCTCGAAGGGAGGTCGCTCGTGAGCGCTGTCGACAACGGTAACGGCGGAGGCGACGGAGACGGCGACGGCCGCCTCGAAGCCGTCCGAACCGGCCGATACGCCGAGTGGGCGCTCGTCGTCGTCACCGTGGTCGGACTCGTCGCCGCCTCGGTCCACTGGCTCGGCCTCGTCCTCGCGGGCGTCCTCCTCGGGTTGATCGCGCCGTCGCTCTCGCGGGCGTTCGTCTACGGGATCACGTTCGGCGGGATCGTCCTACTCGTCTTCGCCGCGTGGCTGGCAATCGGCGGCGCGGCGGTCGTCTGGGCCGGGATGGGACTCCTGTTTTGGCTCTCGGTCGCCATCGCGCTCGCGGTGCCGACGGCGGCGGCGGTGGCGGTGCGGGCGGTCGTCTGACCGGAATCGGGAACCGTCGCTGTCGGTCGCGGTATCGCTATTTTCCCCTCACCGTGCCACTGACGCCGAGATCGTCCGGTGGCACGCAGCAGTCGCCTTCGAGAGGGCATCGACCGACGATAACTGACAGTCGGTGAGTACTTTCCGGGGAGGACGGGTGACCGGGCGAGCACGCGACCCTCGACTGCGACCGACGGCGAGACGAATCCGAACGTCCTATGAGACCTCCACCCGGCGATGCAGACATGAGCATCGCGGCGGAGCGGATCGAACGGCTGCACGCGTTGGCGCGGGAGGCGGCAGCAGAGGGAGAGTTCGACCGGAGCCGCGAGTACGTCAGGCTCGCCCGTCGCATCGCAGAACGCAACCGTCTCTCGTTTCCGCGGGCGTTCGAACGCTTCAGTTGCGACGCCTGCGACGTGTACCTTCGGCCGGGACGCAACGCGACTGTCCGCCTCCAGCGCGGTCGCGTCGTCATCAAATGTGACTGCGGCGAGATCGCTCGGTACCCGTATCGGGACTGAGAGGCGTCGTTCCACGTTCTGCGCCCAGATTCCGCGTTATTCGGCACGAAACTGAATCTCACCGCGAGTATCAACGTTCAAATCACCGTCTCCCCAAGCACCGACACTCATGGACAAACAGGAACTGCGAAAGCAGGCCCACGATGTGGACGTGACCGTCCACGTCGGCAAGTCGGGTATCGGTGCTGTCACGGACGAACTGAGCGACCAACTGAAGGATCGAGATCTGGTGAAAGTGAAGTTCCTTCGGGCGGCGCGCGGTGGTACATCGACCGACGAACTCGCTGACGAACTGGCAGAGGCGGTGAACGCCGAGTTGATCGAGACCCGCGGGAACACCGCGGTCTACTACCGATGAACACGACGACGGCGGTTCAGAGCGCGCAGAGCGGTGGGAAGGCGGTCACGGGGTTCCTACAGAATCAACTGCACTTCCCGACGGCCGCCGCCGCGCTCTTGGGACCCGCGATCGCGTTCGTCATCGCGTTCGGCATACTCTACCTCGTCGGACGTGCGGTAGTCATCCCACTCGTCGACCGCGTGCTCGACGCTCGCGGACTCGACGAACACGGGAAGCGACCGCTCCGGAAGATCACGGGTTCCCTCGTCGTCTTCGTCGCCCTCGCGGTCGCGTTCGGCATGGCCGGGTACGGCAACATCGTCACGGCCTTCGCCACCATCGGCGCGGCGGCGACGTTAGCGGTCGGCTTTGCTCTCCAAGACGTCATCGCCAACTTCGTCGCGGGCGTGTTCATCTTCACCGACCGCCCGTTCCGCATCGGCGACTGGATCGAGTGGGACGACAACTCGGGCATCGTCGAGGACATCAGCTTCCGCGTCTCGCGGGTGCGGACCTTCGACAACGAACTGCTCACCGTCCCCAACTCGCAACTGACCGAGGGCGTCATCAAGAACCCCGTCGCGAAGGACAAACTCCGCCTGAAGTTCGACTTCGGGATCGGCTACAGCGACGACATCGACCTCGCGACGGAGATCATCGTCGAAGAGGCGGAGCGCCACGACGGCATCCTCTCGGAACCCGAACCCTCCGTCCGTCTGACCGAACTCGCCGACTCGTACATCGGCCTCCAGTCGCGCTTCTGGATCGCCAACCCGAACCGCGCGGACTTCGTCAAGACGCGCGCCGAGTACGTGCAATCGGTCAAGGAGCGCTTCGACGCCGTGGGCATCGAGATCCCGTTCCCGCAGCGCGATCTCTCGGGCAGCGTCGAGATGGTTGCGCCGCGCGAACCGACGCGGGCGGACTGACTCGGACGTTCCGTTCGGGCCTCGCTTTTTGGGATTTTCGAGCGCCGACGGGCGCCGTTCGAAGGTCAAACGGCCGTTTGTGTCAACCGAGATACAATCTCTCCGGACCGTGAGGAACCGGTATGAATCGGCGCGAACTCCTCGTCGGCTGTGGTGGACTCGCGGCGTCGGCGCTAGCTGGGTGTTCCGGTCTCGTGAGCAAGTCCGGGCTCGCAAGCCAGTCGAGCCTCGTTGGCCACCTGCCCACGGCGTCGCTCCGGATGTCGACGATCACTGACGAGAACATCGCAAAACGAGCGACGCTCACCCGTCTCAAACTGGGTAACTCGGACTACGAGTTGGTCGCATCGGTCGTCGACGGCGACACTGTCACGAAGCGCGGGACCGAACCGCCGTTTCAGCGCGACCGACCCCTCGTTTACGACGACGCAGTGTACCAGATCACGTACGACGTGACCGACTCGAAACCGGTGACGATATTCTGGTACACGCTTGATCGTGCTGATAGATCGGGACGGACAGCCGATACCGTCGCGTACGACGACTTACCGAAGGTGGATCAGCGGCATCTAGCTTCGTTCGGGTTCCCGGACGATGGTATCCTCGGTATCGGCTCGGGGTTCGTCTACCTCCGGAGCGAGATTCCGGACTCGGAACTCGTCCCGAAGCCGAAACACGCCGTCATCGACTTCGGCGACGACACCCGCGGTCGGTTCACGGTAGACAACTCCCACGACACGGAACTGAAGACGTACGAGTACTCCTCGAAACTGGTGAACGACTCGGCCGCGGCGTTCGGCGCGAAGATCAGAGAGCAGTGTGAGTTCGCGCTGTCGGGACTCTCGGACCGTGAGACGAAGATCGTCTCGCAGGCGATCCGCGCCGACAGCGGGTACGTCGTCCCGAGGGACGAGTCGTTACCGGACGGAATGAGGAGACTCGCCGAACGCTTCGACGGCCAGACGACGCTCGACGGCGTGTTACAAAATCGGACCGGCGGATCGAGCCCGACACTCGTCGGGGACTGCGTCGTCCGATACGACGGGAAACCGTATCTGGCGCGCATCACCGTGACGGGCGGGAAGTGGTCGTACAACGCCACCGACTCGACTGACGCCCCAGAGTCAACCGACGCCAACGACGCGAACACCACTCGTAGTAGCCGGACGACACGATAGCCGACGATGGCGTCTCGAATGAGCCGACTCGACGCGATTTCGTGGGGCTTGACAGGCCTCGCCCTCGCGGTCGGTGTCGCACTCTGGTCTCGGCTCCCAGCGAAGATCGCGATTCACTTCGCCGCCGGGGGGACCGCGGGGAGTTACGTACCGAAAACAGTCGGTGTGGTGATCCCGGTAGTCATGGTGATCACGTGGCTCACCTGTGACCGCGCGGTGCGGTTCGATCCGCCGACGCCGAGCGGGGAGCGAGCGGTAACCGTCGCCGTCGCATCGACGCTGCTCGTGATGGCGGTGCTTCAGGTGCTCGTTCTCGGCTGGAACCTCGGCTACGCCGTCCCGTTTACATACGTGACAGTCGGGATCGTCCTCTGGGGAGGCGTCGTCGCGGGCTACGCGTTCTGGCGGTCGAAAATAGTCGATTAGTCGGGAGACAGACTCAGTCGTACAACTGCGCCGCGATGGTGTTCCGGAGGATCTCGCTCGTGCCCTCGTAGATCTCGTTGAGTTTGGCGTCGCGGTAGTAGCGTTCCACGTCGAAGTCCTTCGTGTAGCCGTAGCCGCCGTGGATCTGGATGGCCTCGTTGGTCACCTCGCGGCTGATCTCGCTGGCGTAGAGTTTCGCCTGCGCGGCGTCCTTGATGAAGTTCTCGCCGCGGATCTTCTTGTCCGCCGCGCGGTGCATCAACATCCGGGCGGCCTGTACTTTCGTATCCATGTCGGCGAGTTTGTGCTGGATCGCCTGAAATTCGGAGATGGGCTGGTCGAACTGTTCACGGTCCTGCGCGTACTGGAGCGCGTCGTCGAGACCGGCGCGTGCGAGGCCGATCGACCGCGCGGCGATGGTGATCCGCCCGCCGTTGAGCGTCTTGAGCGCCTGCACGAAGCCGTCGCCCTCGTCGCCGAGTCGGCGGTCGGCGGGGACGCGCATCGAGTCGAAGCGGAGTTCCGCCGTCGGACAGCCCTTGTCGCCGAGTTTGTCCTCCGTGTTCTCGACGATGAACCCGTCGTCTTCCTCGGGGCGGACGACGAACGACGAGATGCCCCTGTTGCCGGCGTCGGCGTCTGTCTTGGCGAACAGCGTCACCGTGTCCGCGACGGAGCCGTTCGAGATCCAGAGTTTGCCGCCGTCGACGACGTACTCGTCGCCGTCGCGTTCGGCGGTCGTCGACATCGAGGGGACGTCGCTCCCCGCACCGGCTTCCGAGAGCGCGAACGCGCCGATGTCGGTTCCCTCCGCCAGCGGCGTGAGGTACTCCTCTTTCTGGCTCTCGTCGCCGAACTCGTAGATCATGTTGCCCGCGAGGCTGATGTGAGCGGCGACGACGGTGCCGAGTCCGCCCGACCCGCGCGCTATCTCTTCGAGACCGATGGCGTAGGAGTGGTAGTCGAGACCCGCGCCGCCGTACTTCTCGGGGAACGGCATGCCCATCAGACCCAATTCGCCCATCTCGCTGACGAGGTCGCGGGGGAACTCGTCGTTCTTGTCGATGTCGCTCGCGACCGGCTTGATCTCCTCGTCCACGAATTCGGCGACCATGTCCCGAATCTGCTTCTGCTCGGCGGAGAGGCTGAAGTCCATACCAAAGGCTTCGGCGGGTGGCGCTTTACGTTTTCTACACGGTTCTTCGTGGGGGAGTGGTTTATTGGATTAGACGCAGAGAGTCGCGGTCGTTGAATCAGGACCGCTGTCGATACAACTGAAGACGACCGCGACGGCGACTGAGACGACTTCGAAAGTCCCACCCCGTGGCTAGTCGTCTTGGTCGTCGCTCAGCCGAAAGCTGCTGCTCTCCACGTAGACGGGGTTCAGACGAACGCCGCTCTCACATCCCCATGTCGGACGCCTCGTCCGGGACCGGGAGGTCGTGGGGGGAAACGCCGAGCAGTTCGGCGGCGTGGTCGAGCGCCATGTCGAAGCCGTAGTAGCGTTCGAGTTCGTCACCGTCGGCGGTCGGGCGGACTTTGAGCATGGCGTAGCCCTCGATGTTCTGGGCGACGGCGGCGGTCCGGCCGTCGCGTTCGAACGTCAGGAGGCGTTCGGTCTCGGTCTCATCGTAGCGGGCGGTGATTCCGCCCTGCGTTCGCTCACTCATGGCTGGTCGTTGGGAGGCCCGTTAGACGAACGTACCGGTCTCGGGTAGAGAGACCAGCAACGCGCGACTCGCCAGTCGGAGTCGTAGAATGCGATATGAATGGCGGACCGGCCGGAGTTGCCCGGCGTTCCGGTATGGGTATTCTCGGTCGCCTCCTCCACCCCGCGACCCTACGAGCGACGTACGTCCGATGGTCCGTTGCTCGCTTCCGCGCCTGGCGGATTGCCGCCGATGAACGAGGGTGTGACGTCCCTGCGGACGAGCACCCTCGACCGCGGTCCCCGCAGGACGAGGTTTCTACGTTGGCTTCCGAGGCCCGTACCGGTCTGACCGGACGAGGCCAGCGTGCGGTCCCCCCTAAAGACTCTATTGGGGGCTGAAGAGCAGGGCCTAACTGCCCGACCTGGTCCATCTCGTTCTACCCCGGTCCGACATAAGGGCCTTTCGGCTTTGCCCCGTCGCCGTCTACCAGTCGAGTGGGTCGCGGGTCGACCGTCTCGAGCGCGTCGCAACAGTCCGCTCGTGTTGAGCGCTCACCGAAGGAAAAACGGTAAGCGGATGGGCAACACGCCACGAGTATGGAACGCGTAGCCATCGTCGGCGCGTCGATGACGCAGTTCGGCAAGCGCGAGGGGGAGTGGATACGTGACCTCCTCGCCGAGGCCGGGCAGGCCTGTCTCGACGACGCGGGCGTCACGCCAGACGAGATCGACCACCTCTACGTTTCGAACATGGCAAGCGGCGAGTTCGAGGGCCAGACCGGCGTCCCGAACGCCCTCGCTCACGACCTCGCGGCGATGCCCGCCTACACCGCCCGCATCGACCAGACCAGTTCGTCCGGCGGCGCGGGCGTCTACGCCGCGTGGCAGTCGGTCGCCTCCGGTGCCAGCGACGTGACGCTCCTCGTCGGCGGCGAGAAGATGACCCACCGCTCGACCGCGGAGGCAACCGACGTCATCGCGTCGCTCACCCACCCCGTCGAGTACAAACACGGCGTCACGCTCCCGAGTTTTGCGGGGCTGACGGCGCGTCTCTACCTCGATACGTACGACGCGCCACGCGAGAGTCTCGGGAAAGTCGCCGTCAAGAACCACAAGAACGGCATCGACAACCCGCACGCCCAGTTCCGGAAGGAAGTCGATCTGGAGACGGTCTTGGAGTCGCCGGTCGTCGCCGATCCGCTCCGCCTCTACGACTTCTGTCCCATCACCGACGGGAGCGCGGCGCTCCTGTTCTGTCCGGAGTCGGTCGCCCGCGAGTACACGGACAACTACGCCGTCGTCAGCGGCATCGGCGGCGCGACGGACACCCACGTCGTCCACGAGCGCGCCGACCCGACGACGATGCGCGGCGTCGTCGAGTCGTCGGAAATCGCCTACGAGATGGCCGACCTCGGCCCCGAAGACATCGACGTCGCGGAACTCCACGACATGTTCACGATCCTCGAATTCCTCCAGAGCGAAGACCTCGGCTTCTTCGAGAAGGGAGAGGGGTGGAAGGCGGTCGAGGAGGGCGTCACCGACCGCG
Source organism: Haloferacaceae archaeon (assembly GCA_963715525.1). Taxonomy (GTDB): domain Archaea; phylum Halobacteriota; class Halobacteria; order Halobacteriales; family Haloferacaceae; genus MFD01721-c6. The sequence goes on along the minus strand of OY970248.1, from coordinate 835,635 downwards.
ACGGCGACCTGCCGATCAACACCTCCGGCGGCCTCAAGTCGAAGGGCCACCCGCTCGGCGCGTCCGGCGTCGCGCAGGTGTACGAGATCTACAAACAGGTGCTCGGCGAGGCCGGACCCCGGCAGGTCGACGCCGAGGTCGCACTCGCCTGCAACGTCGGCGGGTTCGGCAACTGCGTGACGACGACTATTCTGGAGGCGCCGGAGGTGGCACAATGACCGACGAAAATCCGATGGAGGCGGCCCGCTACGCCGACGGCAGCATCACCTACCCGGCACATCCGATCGGACCGGACGGTCAGGAACCCGTCGAGACGGTCGACCTCAGCGAGTACACGGCGACAGTCGTCACGTGGACGACGTCGACGGCGACCCCACCCGGCGTCCGCCAGCCCAACAGTCTCGCGATCGTCGAATTCGACGTCGACGGTGAACCGGTCCGCGCGATCGGACAGCTCACGACCGACGACGTTGAGATCGGGGACACGGTCGAACCCGTCTACGCCGCGGAACTCCGCGATCCGGACGCAGGGATTCGAGAGCGAGAGAGTCAGGACTGGGACGGCTACCGATTCGCTCCCGTCGACGACTAAAACAGGTTCGCGTCACTCGTGGACCGGCGTGAAGACCGTACTCCCGCACTGACTGCACTGCCGTCGATTGAAACGGTACTCTTTGCCGCACCGATCACAGCGCCAGTGAGCGCCGAGTACCTTCGAGACGAGGCTCATGGATTCTATACGAACTCACGGAATTTGAGGGATTCGCCGCTCGATCCGCGGGTTCTACTCCGAACCGTTCGGACCGTTCGTTCGGGACTCTCCCTCGGAATCGTCGTCGAGGCCGTCGCTCCCGGTCCCGTCGTCGAAGGGATTCTCGTCGGACTCTCGGTCGATTTCGTCCTTGATCGACTGCAGTTCCGACTCGATGTCGACGCCGGTTTCGGGGTCCCTCGTCTCTCGGTCGTTCGGTTCCCCGTCCTCGTCCGGATCGGTCACCTCGATCGGGACGCTTACCGATCCGTCGTCCCGTTCGCCCCTACTTCGCTCACCTCGGTCGTCCCGGTCACCTCGACCGCTTCGGTCGCGCCGGTCGCGCCCGCCACGTCGGCTCTCGTCGATGCGGGACTCGATGTCCGACGAGAGTCGGCGTGCGTCTTGGATGATCGAGCGCGACTCGGGGTCTTCCGGGAGGTCGGCTTCGGAGAGCGCAGTCTGGAGGTCGGCGAGGGTGCGCGACATCTGCGACATGGCTTCGTCGCTGACATCGCCGAGTCGGTTGCGGGCGGCGTCCGCAGAGCCAGACCGCGTCGGATCCGAGAGGCGGATGAACCGCTGGAGCAGTTCGAGCGCGCGGATATTCGCTTCGAGGATGGCGATAACGGTCGGTATCGTGTACTCGTCGGTGAAGCGAAGTACCTCACGCGGTGTCGGCGGGCGGAGTCGGGGACGGGGCGGTTCAGTCTGCCGAAGTTGGCTACGGAGGTCGACGAGCGTCGACTCCAACTCGGCGAGACGTTCTTCGAACTCGTCGTCGCGACGGCTCATACCTCCGTCTTGTCTCCGGACGTTCTTAAGCGTTCGAACTACCGGCACCGAAACACAGCCCATAAAACTTATTATCTTCTCACGGTATCGTTCTGAAAGAATGGAGACAACGACCGGATCAAAGGGGGAATTCACCCGGTCACTCGCGATGCTCAAACGACGCGGGAGCAACCTATTGGTGGTAGGATCTCCGTCGGTGGAGACGCGACGCCGCGCGTGTCGACGGTTATTGGGTGACGGTATCGCAGCGACTCGACGACGGTTGTTCGTGTTTACGGATCGGGCCTACACACACGAACGGCTCGGGACCGGTCCGAACACGGCCGAAACCGTGCGAGTCGTCACACGGAGTAGTCCGACGCGCAGCGCGGCGACGGCGCCGGTCTCGACCGGAACTCCCCTGTCCGGGATTCCACGACGCCACGTCGTATCCGATTCGCTCGGTTCGTTCGCCTGGGCGGTCGAAGACGAGTTACAGTCGTTCCGATCCCAGACCGGAGAGTTCGATTCCGGCGAACTCCGACTCTGCTTCGATTCACTCGGACCGCTCCTGTCTGATCACTCGGTTGCGGACACGAAGCGGTTCGTCTCGGTGCTCGGTGACCGGATTCGGTCGGTTTCCGGGATGGCCCACTATCACATCCCTGCCGCTCCCGACGACCCGGTGGTCGCCGAACTCACGCCAGCGTTCGATGCCGTCATCGAACTCCGACAGAAGAACGGCGAGCCACGTCACCGATGGACGTTCACCGACCGTCGACTGACGAGCGATTGGCTTCCGTTCTAAGTTTTAGGCAGACCAAAACCTATATGATGTTGATCTCCCCTACCTGCGGTCATGGAAGAGATCGACGCCGATGTCGGTGCCGGCGATACCGCCGATGTCGACGACGAGGCGAGCGGATCGAGCGGACGGATAGCTGCCTGCCGGACGTCGCCGGAGCGAACCGTGTTCACCGAGCGCGATAACGCGGACGGGTGGATCGCGACTGACCTGACAGTCGAGTTGAAACGATAGAAGAGCGGGAACGGAAGTCGTACTCACTCAGTCACGGTCACGGTTCATCGATAGATCGGAGACGAGCGTGTCGTCTTCGAGGTAGTGGTCGATGCGGTGGGCGTCCTCTTCGACCTCGACGACGATCTCACGGAGTATCTCGCCGGTCGCGTAGTCGCCCAGACTGTCCGCGAGGTGGATGTGTTCGCGGAGATCTTCCATGATCCGACCGTACATTTGGAGGTCGTTTTCGAACGACGTACGGATGTCGTATACGTCCTCACCCTCGAACTCGACAGTTGCGCGCGACTCCTGATTGGCGGGGCCGGCGACCGGAACGCCACCGAGTGCCTGTGCGCGTTCTGCGATGTGGTCTGCGCCCTCTTCGGCGTGTTCGTACGCTTCTTGGAGGAAGAGGTGCAGATCGAGGAATTCCGCGCCTTCGACGTTCCAGTGGTGTTTCTTCAGTTGATGATAGAGGACGTACGTGTTCGCGAGATCCGTGTTCAAAGCGTCGATGATCTGTTCGGCCTTGTCGGTGTCGATCCGAAGCGGGTTGTCGACGACCGTTCCCGCTGGCTGACGGACGTAGGTCCGAGTCTCTTGACTGCTCATAGGCCATCGGTATGCTCGCTGAGGGCATAAATATTAGTGAGATGCAAAATAATATTCTGGAATCGCGAAAATCGTGTGGACTGTGACGACGTTCCCCCTCTCTGTGGTCGGTGAGTGCCAATCGGCGTCAGAGCGAAGTAGTAGCCGATAGAAGGTACCATGCTGGTTGGTCACGTATAACAGTACCTTACAACCAGCACGTCGGGCGGCTGCAATCATGTAGGCTGTCATGGGCCTACGGTTGGGTAGGGTCGCAGTCGCCCGGTCGTCGAGCGGTCGCCGGTCTGCCGACCGAATCGTCCGCGCCGATCGCCGATATCGGTCGTGGGATGGAAACGCTCTTCTGACCCTCGGACCCAGGTTCACGTATGAGCGACGGCGACGACGCGCCCGACGAGGCGTCAAACGGCGAAGACGCCGAACCGACGTCCGAAGAGGAGCCGTCAGACACGACAGAAGAGCAGGAATCTCCCGAATCGCCCGAAGCCGTGCTCGAACGGCTACAGGGACGACTCGAAACGGCCGACGAGGAACTAGAGGCCGCCGAGACCGAATCGGATTTGGACGAGGTAGAGGCCGACCTCGACGAGATCGAAGCGGAGATCGAAGCCGCAGAACTTCCGGAACCGGAAGACGAGGACGCGGAAGCACCCGAAGACGATCTAACGGACGAACTTTCGGACCTCCGGAGCGCCCTCGAAGACAAACGCGGTCCGTACGCCGAAGACGTCGTCAGCGAAATCGAGAGCGCCCAGTCCGATATCGAGGACACTCGCTGGACCGAAACCGGCGAGGGGCAGGTCGTCGACGCTGTCGAGTCCTTCGTCGATTCTGCGAACGACATCCTCGACGCTGACGTCTCGGTCGACGGTCGAACCGAGGACGACGCGGTCGCCGCCCTAGACGACACGATCGAAGCCGTCGAAGCGGCCGACCTCGACCCGGACGACGACGAGGAAACGATCGCGGACATGCTCGACGCCGCCGACGAACTCCAGTCGGGGGTCGACGACTCGCAGGCGTTCCTCGATCTCTCGGTGCGTGACCAGTTGGACTACGAAGGGTTCTACGACGTTCTCGGTCACTACAAGGATTTCCCGCCGGAGTGGAGCGCGCTGAAAGAACACGAACAGCGTGGCAACGTCGACATGGTACTCCTCGCGCTCGATACGCTCGGATCGGAGTTCATGGAAGAGCGCTGTCTCAAAATCCTCGCACGGATGGGCGACCCCGCCGCACTCGACGCGATGCTCCAGCGCGCCCAGCGCCGCGACAAGCCGAGCATCAAGGCGATCGGCAAGATGGGTGAGGGGGCCGCCGACGCGGTCGAGACGCTCCTCGGCTACGTCGACACGGACAACGATCCCGCACTTCAGAAGGTGACCTTCCGCGCGCTCGGCGAGATCGGTGACGAACGCGCGACCCAACCGCTGGCGAACAAACTCGTCATGGACGACGACAACGTCCGAACCGTCGCGGCGCGCGCACTCGGCCTCCTCGGCGATACCCGCGCGATCGAACCGCTCGCGGACACGATGCGAGACGACGAGAGCGACGGCGTCCGCGCGAGTGCGGTGTGGGCGCTCCGACAGATCGGCACGGAGTCGGCGCTCGAAACGGCCGCCGAGTTCCGGGACGACCGCTCGTACCTCGTCCAGAGCGAAGCCAAGCAGGCCGACGACGCGCTCGCGAGCGAGCGCTCCGACACGCCGACGAACGAGCAGTCCGCCTAAGACGCGACGCCGAGTTGTTTTCCGACGTATCGCTCTCCCGTGAGCGCCTCGACCACCAGCGCCGCGAGATCACCCACGGTGATCGTCTCGCCCTCATCTGGGAGGTAATCGACGGCGACGCGGTACGCGCCGATCGCGTCGTTGTCGGAGACCCGCGCCGGACAGACGAGCGTCCAGTCGAGATCGGAGTCGTCGAGCAGGTCGTACACGGGGAGGTCGTCCTCGGTCGCGACGACGAGGAGCCGCTGGACGCCGGTGTCGATCAGTCCATCGACGATGTTCGCTGTCCCGATCGTAGTCCGTTCGAGACCGCCGGACGAGGAGTCGAGCGCGGACACGACGGCGTCGTGACCGCGGATCGTTGCACGAACGACCGCCGTATCGCGGACGTCACCGCAACGGACAGTCAGTTGCCGATGATCACCGAGTGCCGCCGGGTCCGGGACGAATGCTGTAACTGCGTGTCCCTCGGAGAGCAGACGGGCGAGGACACCTCGTCCCGTCCGCCCGGAGGCACCGAAGAGGGCGACGTTCATCGAACGCCGGTCGTACGGTTGACGACAAATAAGTATCGACTGAGCGAACTGTCGCACCCGTCAATGAGTACTGCTCACAACCCACAAACGAACCTCGACGAAGGGAGAGCCGACGAGAATTCAAATACGATCGTGTGACCACTCCGTGCCGTGCCTCGGTTCGAACCCGGCGTGTCGCTCGCCTGTCTGCTCGTAGTCACGGTGGCGCTCATCGGTGGAGTCGGTGGTGCCACCGCGAGTAGCCCCGGTTCGAGTCACTCCCGAAACGGAACGACGGTGGGCGCAGCCACGATTACGGCCGTCTACCCGAACCCCATCGCCCGCGACGACCGCGGCGAGTACGTCGTCGTGAGGGTCCCGGACGTTCGCGGGAACTGGTCGCTTTCCGACGGCGAGGCGACGGTTCACATCCCGACGGACGACGCCGGTAACCGAGTCGTCGTCACACCGGACCCGAAGGCGGTGGAGAACGGGACGGACGTCGTCGAAAACGACACGGACGAGCGCATCGTCGCGGCACCGGACGGATTCGCACTCTCGAATGCGGGCGAGCGGCTTTGGCTCTCTCACGGCGGACACGTCGTCGACGTCGTCACCTATCGAAACGCTCCGGAAGGCGAACGCTGGTTGCCGAACGTGCGGCAGAGAGGAGGACGCGGTCGGGGCACGTGGCGACCGCTCGGCTACGAACCGCGACCCGTGACGACCGCGGGACCGGCGAACGCGACCGTGTTCGTCCTCCCGGACGATCCCGGCGTTCCGGTCGCGACGCTCCGCGACGCCGATCGCCGCATCCTCCTCGCGGGGTACACGTTCACCTCGAAGCGGGCGGCCCGCGCGTTGCTCGCGGCCGCGCACCGCGGCGTCCAAGTCCGAGTGCTCGTCGACGACGCGCCGGTCGGGGGGATGAGCCGACGCGAAGCGGCGGTGCTCGATTCGCTCACTCGGGGCGGGATCGCGGTCCGCGTCATCGGCGGCGACCGAGCGCGGTACTCCTACCACCACCCGAAGTACGCCGTCGTCGACGACCGGGCGCTGGTGATGACCGAGAACTGGAAACCCGCGGGTACCGGCGGTCACGGCAGTCGCGGATGGGGTGTTCTCCTCGACGACGACGCCACCGGCGAGCAGTTGGCTGACGTGTTCCGCGGGGATTTCGGCGGGCGTGACACGCGCTCGTGGTCGGCCTTCCGACGCAGCCACACGTTCGAGACACCGCATCCGTCGAACGCGACGTATCCGACTCGATTCGAGCCGAAACGCGTTCACGCCGACCGCGTTCGTCTCCTCACCGCACCGGGAAACGCGGAAGGGGCCGTCGTCGGAATCGTCGACAACGCGACGACCCGCGTCGACGTGATCCAGCCGACGGTGGGGAGTCGACACCAGCCGTTTCTTCAGGCGTGCGTTCGCGCCGCCGAACGTGGCGTGCACGTTCGTATCCTGCTCTCTCCGGCTTGGTACGACCGGAAACGGAACCGAGCGCTGGTCGACTGGCTGAACAACGCCTCGGAGCGGCGCGATACCCCGTTGACGGCGCGGGTCGCCGACCCCGGCGATCGCTACGAGAAGATACACGCGAAAGGACTCGTCGCCGACGACACCGCCGTCGTCGGCAGCATGAATTGGAACAACCACTCCGCGCGGAAGAACCGCGAGGTGGACGTCGCACTCGACGGTGGGACGGCCGCGGCGTACTACGACCGCGTCTTTGCGGCCGACTGGCGAGCTAGCGAGGGCGGCTCAAGTGCTGGGAGCGAGGGCGGTGTAGACGGCAACGTGCCGCGGACACTCGTCGTCGCGCTCGCTGCGTGCGTCGTCGCCGCCGTGGCGTACGCGGTGCGGTCGCTCGTGTTCGCGGACGGCCAGTGGAACGAGTGGGCGAAGTAGCGCCGTAGTGCTCGAGAGAGCGCCCTACTGGCCGGGAGAGCGCCCTACTGGTCGAGAAGGAGCGCGGTTTCCCGCTCAGTCGAGGGTCGCGGTACTCGACAGTTCCTCGTCGATGTCGGCGTCGGCCATCTTGGTCACGAGCGAGTCGATAACCTCCTCGCGCATGCCCTTGACGAACTTGATCGAACCGACGACGAGGTGACCACCGCCGCTGACACCGCCGCCGACGACTTCGTCGTTCAGTTCGACGACCATCTGGGGGATGTCGAGGCGAACGCCGTCGGAACGGAGGACGGCGAAGTCCGGCCCGTAGCCGATCGTGATGACCGGTTCCTGAGTCTCCTGTACCTTCCGGTCGTGGAGTTGCCCGGTCGTCTTCCCCGGCGCAGGGTAGGTAAAGCGGTGGGCGAACTCGTCGAGATCGACCGTGTAGAGATGAGCGTCGCTAGAGAGGCGTTCGTGATCGACGTGGGGCTCGACGGCCTCTAACTGTCGGGCGACGTCGCGTTCGGCGCGCTCGGAGAGGAACTCGACCAGTTCGCGGTGTCGCGCGTCGTCGTCGGTGCCGACGTCGAGCACGTCGTTGACGAGCGTTCGGCCGCTGTCGTAGCGGAGCCAGTGTGCGACGTAGTCGAGCGCCTCGCCGATGTCTTCGATGTCCTCGCGGGAGTGTCCGGCCTCGGACGCGAGATCGAGGAAGTCGTCCATGACCTCGGCCTTCGAACGGTCCGAGACGCCCGCGACGGCGGGGATGTGTCGAAGTTCGTCGGTGAGGTCGGGGTCGATCATCCGCGCGAGTTCGACGCACATCATCCCGGTCGTGATGCGGTAGTCCTCGTCGTAGAGGTACGGATTGACGTGGGCGTCGAGCAGCGGTTCGACGGCCTCCGGGTCGGGGTGGTGGTGGTCGACGACCGCGATCGGGATGTCGTAGTGGGCGAGGTTCTGGTAGGCGGGCACGTCCTCCTCGGTGCTGCCGTTGTCGAGCATGAGGAGGAGCGGGAGCTTCTGGCCGTGGCGTGCCCGACCCTCGAGCGCGAAGTTCAGATCGCGCGTGACGTCTTCCATCTCGTAGAACGGGGCCTTGCTCGGCAGCCGTTTGAACAGATGTCGGGGAGCGTCCGGGTCGGCGTGGACCTGTCGGATGAAGTTCTCGAGGGCCAGTTGAACCGGAATCGACGCGCACATCCCGTCGCCGTCGGCGTGGTGGCGGACGCGAATCGGGCGTCCTTCGAGAACCGTCCGTCGGAGCAGTCCCGCCACTTCGCGGAGGTCGTCGCGGAGTTTCTCGAAGGCGTCCCACTCGACGAGCGGTTCGGGGTCGTGGGGTTCGGCACGGTCGGCACGGAACGTTTCGACGCGGTCCCGAACCTCTTCGGCGGTCTCGTCGGTCAGCGACGTGAGCGAGTCGACTTCGACCTGGAGCGCGCCGTCGTGCTGTTCGGCCGAGCCTTCGATGCGTACGACGTCGTCGAGTTCGGCTTCGGGGTAGGCACGGACCCCGGCGTCTTCGAAGGCCGCACAGGCCACGATGCCGGTCTCGTCGCCGACGTGGAAGATCGTCGGCCCGCCGGTCTGTTTGATCTGGACGATGGTTCCCTCGATGGAGGCGTCGTCGCCCGTCCGGAGTTCAGCGACCGGCGTCCGTTCGGGAACGTGGTCGACGGCGACCGTTCTGTAGTCCTCGCCGGCGACAGAACTGAAGGCGAGGTCGCCGTCGTCGCGGACCTCTTCGAGGACGACGATGAGGCGGTCGCCCACGTCGTAGGAACCGTCGAGGTTCGATTCGTGAACGAGTCCAGAAACGCTGTCGGAGATGTCGACGAAGACACCGTAGTTGACGACGCCGTTGACGACGGCGTGATAGCGCCCGCCGACTTCCACGTCGGCCATGGTACAGTCGGGCGCGAGGTCGTAGACGACGGGTCGAGAATCAGACCCGGTGCCGGAAGATCCGGCATTCTCGCTAGTCATACGCCGAATAAGTGGGTCGCCGGTGTTAAGCTTTGCATGATGGATCGACGGCTGTCGAAGTACGGCAGTCGATCGACGGCGTCGCTCCGGGTCGGAGGCGACGGCGTGCGATGCAAGCACCGCAGTCGAGGACCGAAGGGAGCGAGACGAGGCGCACAGCAAGCCCCCCGAGTCGAGACCGCGGGGGCTTTCGAGGTCGTCTCGGTCGCAGTCGCTCCGATCTCGACTGTCGCTAAACAACACGTCCATCACCGTTCCGCAACCCTTAGATGGCGACGAGACCGACGTGTCAGTATGCGATTGTTCCGGTCGAGCGGTGTCATCGGTATCGCCGCCGAGACGCTCGACTTCGCCCTCGAAGCCGCCGAGGACACCCACCCGAACGAGTACATGGGACTCCTCCGCGGGCAGGACGCACACGACCTCGGACTCGATCGGGACGGGACGGTCATCACCGACGTACTCGTCATTCCGGGAACGAAATCCAACCCGGTCAGCGCGACGTTCGGAACGAGCCAAGTCCCGAACGACGTACACGCTCAGGGATCGATCCACTCACACCCCAACGGCGTCCTCCGCCCGAGCGACACGGACCTCGGCTCGTTCGGCAAGGGATCGGTCCACATCATCATGGGCGCTCCCTACCGCCGAACCGACTGGCGCGCATTCGATCGACACGGCGAGCCGCGCGACTTGGACGTCATCAACGTCGAGTTACCCGAGGCCGAATCGTTCTTCGACTTCACGCAGGACGATATCGACGCGGAGTTGATGGACGAATGAGCGAGCAACCCACGAGCGTCGACGAGAGTGACGAACGCGACGAGAACGGCGAACCGACGCGAGTGATCGCACAGGGGACGTTCGATCTGCTTCACCCCGGCCACGTTCACTACCTCGAATCGGCCGCCGCGATGGGCGACGAGTTACACGTCATCATCGCTCGACGGAACAACGTCACCCACAAGCCGAAACCGATCCTGCAGGATCGACAGCGCCGAGATATGGTCGCGGCGCTGGCCGTCGTCGACGAGGCACACCTCGGCCATCCCGAAGACATCTTCGTCCCGATCGAAGCGATCCAACCCGACGTGATCGTCCTCGGCTACGACCAGCACCACGACGCCGACGGTATCCGTGCAGCGCTCAGCGAGCGCGGGATCGACTGCGACGTCCGACGGGCGCCCGGACGCGAACCGCAGTACGACGGCGAACTGCTGTCGACGGGGAAGATCATCGACCGAATCCTTCACGAACGCGGCTGAAAGTCCTCCGGAACTACTAATTGAGGGGGAGGAGAAAGCCAGCCATGAGTGGGACGCACGGACGGTTAGAAACGGGTGTCGAGGGCCTCGACGAGGTCCTAAACGGAGGCTATCTCGAAGGAGACGCATACCTCCTCCGCGGTGAGCCGGGGACGGGAAAGACGCTCCTCGGACTTCAGTTTCTTCAAGCCGGTATCAAAGCCGGCGAGACCGCGCTCTTCGTCAATCTGGAAGAGTCCGAAGCGAAGATCAGACGCCACTCGGCTTCGGTCGGATTCGACCTCGACGGCATCGAGTTCCTCGACCTGAGTCCACGTTCGGACGCGTTCACGACGGGCGACTACGACATCTTCGGTCCGGAAGAGGTCGAACAGGAGGACATCAAAGAGTCGATCATCGAGCGCATCGAAGACCTCGATCCGGACCGCGTGTTCGTCGATCCGCTGACTCGCCTCCGGCAGTTGTTCGCCGACGACCACCAGTTCCGCAAGAACGTCATCGGGTTCATCGACTTCCTGGAGCGCAACGGCGGGACCGTGCTGTTCACCACCCAAGACATCACGGACGAACCCGACGACGACCTCCAGTATCTGAGCGACGGCACGCTCGACCTCTGCCGGACGACGTACGGACGGACCATCACCGTCCCGAAGTTCCGCGGTTCGGACGTTCAGCGCGGCCGCCACGGACTGGTCATCCGCGAAGGGGGCGTCGCCATCTTCCCCGAACTCCGGCCGGAAGTTCACAAGCGCGAGTTCGAACAGGAACAGATCTCCTCGGGCGTTCCGGAGATCAACGCCCTGCTCCACGGCGGCATCGAGCGCGGAACGATCACCGTTCTCAGCGGTCCAACAGGCGTCGGGAAAACGACGCTCGGTGCACAGTTCGCCAAGGAGGCGGCCGGGCGCGGCGAGCGGTCCGTGATATACATGTTCGAAGAGGGGAAGGAGACGTTCTTCGAGCGGTCCGAGAACGTCGACATCCCGGTTTCCCGAATCGCCGAACAGGGGAACTTAGACGTCATCGAAGTCGAGGCGCTCAACCTCTCGACCGCCGAATTCGCCGAGATGGTCCGACAGGACGTCGAGGAGAGTAACACCAAGATAGTCATGCTCGACGGGATTAACGGCTACAAACTTTCGCTGCGCGACGACGAGGACTCGGTCGTCCAGAAGCTCCACGCGCTCTGTCGGTATCTGAAGAACATGGGCGTCACGGTCATCCTCGTCGACGAGATTCAGCAGATGACCGGCGAGTTCACGGCGACGAACGCGGGCGTTAGCTATCTCGCGGACAACATCGTCTTCCTTCAGCACATCGAACTTGACGGCCGGATGCGCAAGGTCATCGGCGTCCTCAAGAAACGGACCTCAGACTACGAACGCACGCTTCGGGAGTTCCGGATCACAGAACACGGCATCTCCGTCGGCGAACCGCTCACAAATCTGAGCGGAATCCTCTCGGGGACGCCAGAATCGAATAGGGAGCGGAAGAAAACGGACCCTCGTCTGGCCGACTGAGTCTGCAGGTCAGCCGATCAGGTCTTACTGTCCGAACTGCTGAACTTCGCGGTCGCGGAGTTCGATCCGTCGAATCTTCCCGCTCGACGTCTTCGGGAGTTCGTCGACGAACTCGACGCGACGCGGGTACTTGTACGGAGCCGTCTCTTCTTTCATGAAGTCCTGAATCTCGCTCACGAGGTCGTCGCTCGGGTCGTATCCCTCCGCGAGGACGACGTACGCCTTGACGACGTTTCCGCGCTCGTCGTGTGGACTGGCAACGGCGGCTGCCTCGGTGACCGCGGGGTGCGAGACGAGCGCGTCTTCGACTTCGAACGGGCCGATCCGGTAGCCCGACGAGATGATGATGTCGTCGGCGCGGCCCTCGAAGAAGAAGTACCCGTCCTCGTCGCGGGAGGCGAGGTCGCCGGTGCGGTAGTACTCCCCGGAGAACGTCTCTCGGTCTAAGTCGGGCTTCTCGTAGTAGCCGTCGAAGATGCCCGGACAGCCGACCGGAACGGCGATTTCACCGATCTCGCCGACGTCGAGTTCGTTCTCGTCTTCGTCGATGATGGTCGTCCCGAGTCCGGGCGTCGGCTTACCCATACTGCCCGGTTTCACGTCGATGCCGGGGTAGTTGGAGACGAGCGCGACGGTCTTTGTCTGCCCGTAGCCGTCCCGCGGCGTGACGCCGAAGGCCTCCTCCATCATCTCGATCGGTTCGCGGTTGAGCGGTTCCCCCGCCGAGAGCGCGGCGATCAGCGAGAGGTCGTAGTCGTCTAAGTCGACCTGCGCGAACATCCGGTACTGAGTCGGGACCGCACAGAGACGCGTGACGCCCTCGTCTTCGAGGATGCCGAGGAACGTGTCGGGATCGAAGCTACCGTCGTAGAGCAGTTGCGTCGCCCCCGTCGTGAGCGCGACGCCGACCGGACTCCAGAACCACTTGGCCCACCCGGTGCCGGTCGTCGCCCAGAGCAACTCGTCCGAGAAGTCGGTGTCGGCGGTCACGCCCCACCAGTACTTCCCGTTGATCAGTTCGAACGCGCGCATCCAGCGGTGCTTGTGGCGGACGGGTTTTGGCTGGCCCGTCGTTCCCGAGGTGTAGTTGATCGACATCGGATCCTCGGCGGCGATGTCGGGGCCGTCGTGAGCCTCGTCCGCGCCGTCGAGCAAGTCGTGGAAGTCCTCCCAGCCGTCGGGCGCTGGCGAGCCATCGAGACAGATGCGCGTCTCGAGCGGCGTGTCGTCGAAGACCGGGTCGATCATGTCGGTCAGGTCCGCGTGGGCGACGACCGCCGTCGCCCGGCAGTCGGTCGCTCGGAACCGGATGTCCTTCGGCTTCAGCATCGCCGAACAGGGGACGAGCAACGCCCCGCGTTTGAGCGCACCGAGTTGGATCGCGAAGGCGTCGGGGTGACGTGGGATGAGATGCATCACGCGGTCGCCCTTGCCGACGCCGAAGTCCGCCAGCGCGTTGGCGAAGCGGTTCATGTCCCGTCGAACCTCCTCGTAGGTCCGCTCGGATCGCTCGCCGTCCCCGTCGATGAACTTCACGGCGACTCGGTCTCCGAAGGAGTCGGCGTGCGACTCGACGACCGCCGGGAGGTTGTAGTCCTCCGGGATGTCCCACTCGAAGTTCGCCACCTCGTCCTCGTACGAGAGTGTCATGTAGAAGGGATAGAAAAGCGCCGGGTTAATCATTTGGGTCACAGCAGTCGATCGGTCAGAGTCGTCGAAACGTCGTATCGAGCGATCTGAAGCGTCAAACGGTCAAACACTTACGAACTGTGACGGTGACTTTCGAGTACGTTGAGCGCTCCGTCGACGACTAACACGAGTGTCTCGTCGTCGAGCGGAATCGGAACGTCGAAGCGAAGCGGCTCTCGGGACGTGACAGTCGGTGAGGATTCGACGAGCCAGTCTCGCTCCCACATCGGACTCGATCGGAGGTCCCGACCGTGATCGTAGTGGAAGGAAACGACCGCCGGATCGTTCCGGAAGGCGGTTACGAGTCCGGTCTGCCACCTCCCGGTACAGCGTCGGCAGTCGTAGGTGACTGCGGCGCCGTAGTCGTGCTCTTCGACCCAGTCGGGAGTCCCCTCGCCTCCGGCGGGGAGCACCTCGACGTCCAGCCGCCCGTCGCAGTTCGGACAGAGTCGGTGGTCGAGGGACACCGAAAATCGGTGGAGCCAGCGGTCGACGACGCCGGGTATTTCGGTGCGTGGCCAGCCTTCGAGCACACCGGGTGGAACGTCCAAGTTCAGCACGTTGTACGAACAGTCACCACAGGTGACGGAGACGCGGTCGTCGTCGAATCTGACCGCGAGGTCGGTACGACACCGAGGACACGAGGCGTCGAGCGGGATCGGATCGACGTCGAGTCCTTTGGTCAGCCCGCCGGAGAGCACCGCCCCGACGACCCGCGCACCGGCGGTCGTCAGTCCGTATTTACCATCCGCCTCACGGACGTACCGACCGTCGAGTTTCCCGAGGTGGTAGTTGAACTGGCCGGAGTCGCGCACGTCGACCCGACGACGGAGTTCGGTGAACGTGAGCGACTCCGTCGCTTCGTTCAGGACTTCGAGGATACGGACTCGCGTCTCGTGGGCGACGAGACCGAACGCCTCGTCCGTAGACAGTCGCTCGATTACGCCGTCGTCCATGCCGGTCGTTACCGTCGTCAGTGTAAGATAATTGTGGTACTCCGTCGATTGACAGGTGTGCCAAATTTATCAAGTGTCGAGTCAATCGGACGGTAGATGGCGCTCTCCGATCTCCGTCTCTTCGGTGTCATTCACATGGATCGTCGTGGGAAAGTCACCGACGAACTCGACGAGTTCTCCGACGACGTCGACGCCCTCTTCATCGAGTATCCGCCGAACGAGATCGCGCTCCGAACGCTCCTCCGGTGTCTGCTCAAAGCGCCGCTGTTCGGGCTCGGCATGGTGTTGATGGCGTACGTCCACTGGCCGCTGTACGTCCTGTGCCAACGCGATCTGGTGCCCGCGGAACTCCTCGCCGCGAGGCGACTCCACGAGCAGCGCGACGTCCCGCTCCAGGGCGTCGACGAACACCCCGTCCAATTGATGGCCGACGCCGGACCGTGGTGGATCCTCCCGAACTGGATCGTCCTCGTCGCAGTCCTCTGGTTCAGCCGACTCGACGGGCTCGTCACCGCAGTCACGGCGCTCGCCGTGTACGGTCTCGTCGCGGTGCTCGCGCGCCGGAATCGACGCGTCGCAACGATCGTCGCGATCCCTGTGCTCGCGATATCGGCGTTCGGTCTCGTCCACTTCGGGTACCTCGCCGTCCCGCTCGTCCTCGGGGCCGAACTCGCGTTGCTGACGACGGTGGGACTCACGATCGCCCCGCGAAACCGGACGATGCTCCGCCGTATCCGACGCATCGCCGACGAAGAGGGATACGAGTCGGCGTGTCTGATAACGGGACGGGCACACCTCTCCGGGATGCTCAAAATCGGTCGCGAAAACGACCTCTCGATCACGCGCGTTCACCGTTCGAAGTGGCTTCGGGCGTCCGACGCCACGACCGACGACCCGTACGCCGACGAGTCGAGCGGCCCGGCGGTTCTCGCCGGGACGGAGCAGGACGTGATCGGCGCTCGAATCGGCGCGGCGGTCGTCGACGGCGTGATCCTGCTGGTCGTGGGGGCCGTTGCTGCGATTGTTGGCGGCGTGATCGGAAAGCTCCTCGTCGGAGAGGAGAGCAGTGCGTTCTGGTGGTTCTTCTGGGTCGGCTTACTCTTCGCACCCGCCATCTACCCCGGATTCGTCGAGTGGCGGTTCGGTCGCTCGGTCGGGAAGGCGATCACGGGAATCGCCGTCGTGAAGAAAGACGGAACGCGGCTCTCGCGGCGAAGCGCGTTCGTCAGGAACCTCCTCCGCCCGATCGACTTCCTGTTTTTCTACGGACTCGACTTTCTGGTCATGATGGTCAGCGAGCGTCGCCAGCGGATCGGCGATCACGCCGCCGGGACGGTCGTCGTCAAGAGAAGCGACGAGTGAGTTTTTCAGGGCGCTTTCGGCTCTAATCGGTCGAGGACGGCGGGAGAGAGGAAAAAGGCGGCGGCGACACCGACGAGGGCGGCGGCGACGGTAATCACGGTGACGTTGTCGAGGACGACCGCCAGGAGCGAATACGAGAGGTAGCAGACGATCCCGCCGAGCACTGCTCCGACGACCGTCCGAAGGGCGAAGCGGCTACTACTATCCATCGTCTCGACGTGGTCCCGTCTCGTAGAAAAGGGTTCCGCGGTTTCGACGAGCGGGACACGGTCCCGGCCTATCGGCCGTCGTAGCCGCCTCGCCTACGCTTTAGTGAGCGGCAAGCGAGACGACGGGTATGGAGTACACGACGCTCGGCGACACCGGCATGGAAGTCTCGCGCATCTGTCTCGGCTGCATGAGCTTCGGGACGAGCGAGTGGCGCGACTGGGTACTCGACGAAGAGGAGGGGAAGGAACTCGTCGACCGCGCGGTCGACCTCGGGATCAACTTCTTCGACACCGCGAACATGTACTCGCAGGGCGAATCCGAACGCGTCCTCGGCGAGGCACTGGAAGGTCGTCGCGACGAGAGTGTCGTCGCGACGAAGGTGTTCCACCCGATGGACGAGAACAACCCCAACGCACAGGGCCTGTCCCGGAAAGCCATCGAACAGGAGTTAGAGAACTCGCTCGATCGGTTGGGAATGGACACGATCGACCTCTATCAGATCCACCGCTGGGACGACGACACGCCGATCGAACAGACGATGAAGGCGCTCGACGACGCCGTCCGCCGCGGGAAGGTGCGCTACCTCGGTGCCTCGTCGATGTGGACCCACCAGTTCGCGGAGGCGCTCCACGCCAGCGACTCGCTCGGACTGGATCGGTTCCTGACGATGCAGAACCACTACAACCTCCTCTATCGCGAGGAGGAACGCGAGATGCTCCCGTACTGCCAGAAGGAGGGCGTCGCCGTCATCCCGTGGTCGCCGCTCGCCCGCGGCCGGTTAGCCCGACCTCACGAGGAAGTCGAGTCGACGACACGAGGGCAGACGGACGACTACGCCTTCGAGCACCCGTACCTCGAAGGCGGCGGACGAGAGGTCAACGAGCGCGTGCAGGAACTCGCCGACGAGAAGGGCGTGAAGATGGCCCAGATCGGTCTCGCGTGGCTGCTCGGGAAGGAGTGGGTCGACGCACCGATCGTCGGGACGACGAGCGTCGAACACTTAGAGGACGCCGTCGAAGCCCTCGACATCAAACTCTCCGACAGCGACGTCGAGTACTTAGAAGAGCCCTACGAACCCGTTCGCGTCTCGGGGCACCAATAAGTACCACTCGTCGACCGTCCGCTCTTCTGCAGTTCCTCGCTCCGATTCGCCGTCGTCGACCGTCCCGGATCGAATCGACCCGCAGTCACGGTTCCGTTTCGACGTTCGAGTCGGAGCGACGTGAAAGCCAGACTCTTTCCAGAAATGTATGTCAAAATTCGAATAGCGTCGTCGATGTGGGCGAAAATGCCAAAAGGCTTGTCGGTCCCGTCCCTACCGGGGGCCGTATGGCAACTATCAATGAGGGCGGACCGGTGAAGCGACATCCGGCGCTCACGACCGCGGTCCTCTCGGTCGTCGGCTACGCCCTCGTCATCGGCACGTTCGTCGGTCTCGTCCCGCACTCGGTCTTCCCGCATCTCTCGCTGCCGGAGGTGAACGCCGTCACCGACGCCATCGGCGTCGTCAACACCGTCACGACGGTGCTGCTCGTGCTCGGGTGGTACTGGATTCGTCGGGGGAAGGTACGCAGACACCGTGCCGCGATGAGTTCGTCGTTCGTCCTGATCATGGTGTTCCTCGTCCTCTACCTCGCGAAAATCGGGGGCGGCGGAACGAAAGAGATCGTCGGCGCACCGCCGCTGGTCACGTACCTCTACCTCGGGATGCTCGCGGTCCACATCCTCCTCTCGGTCGTCGCGGTCCCGGTCGTCGTCTACGCGCTCGTCCTCGGACTCACCCACACTCCGGAAGAACTGCGGACGCAGACGCCCCACAAGCGCGTCGGTCGCATCGCCGCCGCGTCGTGGATCGTCTCGCTGTCACTCGGCGTCGTCACGTACGTCATCCTGAACCACCTCTACAGTTGGAAGTTCGTCCGCGGGACGGCCGCGGCAGTCACGCTCTCGTTAGTTTAAGTGTCGCCGCCGACCCCGCAATCGGGTCGGCAGCGACGAACACCGTCGGGTCGACGGTCGATCAGGACGATTCCTCGCCCGCGAGTGATCGGTCCGGCGACAACCCGACGAGTCCGGCGCTGACGTCCCAGAGTCGTTGCTGGACCGTCTCGTCGTAGGACTCTTCTACCGTGCGCGTGAGTTCGCCGTCGCTCAGATACTTCCCCGAGACGCCGGCGAGTTCGGGCGCAGTCGCCGCACGGATCAGCGTCTCGGCCCCTTCTTCGACGCTCTTCGTGAAGGGCAGCGGGAGGTGCGAGAACAGTTTCAGCGCGCCTCGACTGCGCAGTTTCGCCTCGCGACCGAACGCGGTCTCGGGGACGAACCCCGGATTGACCGACAAGGCCGTCACGCCGGTGCCGCGGAAGCGCTCGGCGAGTTCGTGCGTGAACAGCACGTTCGCCAGTTTCGACTGACTGTACGCGCGCCAGTCGCTGTAATCGCGTTCGCACTGGAGGTCCGCGAAGTCGATGGTTCCGCGCTCGTGAATCTCCGAGGACGTGGTGACGACGCGGGACGGCGCGCTCTCGACGAGTAGATCCGAGAGGAGGTGCGTGAGCAAGAACGGTGCGAGGTGGTTGATCGCGAACGTGGTCTCGACACCGTCGACGGTCTCCTCACGTTTCGACCGGAACGTCCCTGCGTTGTTGACGAGGAGGTCGAGACGGCCGTGGCGCTCGCGAAACGCCGCCGCGAGGTCGCGGACGTTCGCCTGCGAAGCGAGGTCGACTACGTAGAGTTCGGTACCGGCGTCGCCGTTGCGTGCGTCGATCTCGTCGCGGACGGTTCGACCGCGCTCCCGGTCCCGACCGACGATGGCGACGCTCGCTCCTCGGTCAGCGAGCGCAAGTGCAGTCTCACGGCCGAGACCGCTCGTTCCGCCGGTCACCAGTGTGACCGCTCCGTCCAACCACTCCGCGTCGACAGCGTCGTCGAGTTCCGTCTCTCCGTCGGACATATTCACGTCGTATGGGGGGAAGACGAATAGGTCGTCTGGTTCGTTCCACGAGATTTCATCGAGTTCGGCTCACGGAAATCGACGAGTTCGGTTACATGGTGTACTGATCGAACGTCCGACTGGCGTACCAGTAGGACGCCGAACCGAGCACGCCGACGAGGACGACGGTCACCACGGCACCGGCGATCCGAATCGCCGCTGACGACACGCCAACCAATCCTGAGAGGCCGTCGGCGACGAGCGGGACGCTGGTCGCCAGCCCCGGGGCTGCACAGACGATCAGAACGACGGAGTAGACGACGAACGCCATGTAACTCGGAACGACTGCTTCCCGACTCCGACCGACGCGGGCCGCGTCGAACCGTGGAAACGCGGTACCGATACCCGTTGCCAGTCCGCTCGCACCGACGCAGAGCGCGGCCGACACGACGGTCAGGGTGATCACAACCGACGCCGGGAGGTCGCTGAGCAGTCCGACGATCAACGTGAGCACGGCGACGATCGGGACGCCGACGGAGACTCCGGCGGCCACGAGCCCTCGAACGAAGGTCCGACCGGGGATGCCGGAGGTGATCGTCACTGGGAGGACCGCTCCCTCGTCGCCGAGGGGGTTGAGCGTGAACGCCGCCCCAACTGCCCACGCGCCGTAGATCGCGATGAACGGCGGGAGCGTCGCCGGAAACGTGCCCGATTCGATGGCCTGTGCGAATTGCGTCGCCACGAAGAAGAACGGATACGCGACGAAAGAGAGCTTGATCGGCGCACGTCGCGCCCGGAGCCAACTCTTCTGTGCGACCCACGCAGTTCGGTGATCGACGAGTCGCTCGAACGGACCCGCTCGGGTCGACGTTTCGGTCTCGACGGCTTCCGACTCCGAGGTCGCCGGATCGGTGTACCAGAGCGTCCCCGCGACGATGACGAGGACCGCGATCAGGAGGGGGAGACCGACGACTGCAATCACCACTGCGAGAGTCGCGTGTACTGCACTCGTACCGGGGACAACAGGGAGCAACGCGAGGTCGGCGAACCAGCCGAGTGGCGGCCCACTGAGCGCTCGAACCACCGGGAGGAACACCCGTCCTTGCGACTGCGTCGCGAAGATTCCGACGTAGATGAGCGCCGCGATAATCCAGATGGCGCTCTTGTACCGGGCTACGAATTCGGAGCGAATGGCGACGCTCTTGACCGCGAAGCCGACTGTCATCCCCGAGAGCAGTCCGAGAGAACCCACGGAGACGAGCGCGACGAGCATCGAGACGAACGCGAGGACCGAGCCAGCCCCGACGGCAAAGGCGAGAGGGACGGCCAGCACCGGAATACCGATGTAGAGAAGGAGTCCAGCGAGTTCGGTGAGTACGAGTCCCCCGACGACGTCTCGGTAGGGAACGGTCGTCAGCAGTCCGTCGAGTCCGTCCGGTCTAGCAGTCTGCTGGAGTGTCCGAACGAAGATCATCGCCGCGAGTACAAACCACACACCCGCTGCGGTCAGCGGCGCATACGAGAGTACGTCGTCGGTCGCTCCCGATCCGATCGCTTGCCCGAGTGCGAACGCGCCGAAGGCCGAGATGCTGACGAAGCCTAGCATCAACAGGCCAGCGACGGCGAGCGCGACGAGTTGGAGGGGGTTATCAGACAGCGACCGCCACCGACGACGGAGCGACGTCCGGGCGATGAGTCTCGCGCGGTGAGCGTTCGGCAGCAGCGTCACGGCGACGGCTCCTCGACGATCGGATGTTCGCTCGTCACTTCGAGGAACACGTCTTCGAGCGACTGCTGTTCGCCCGTCTCGACGCGGCGTTTCAACGTCTCAGGGGCACCCTCGGCGACCAGCGACCCGTCGTACAGCACCCCGACCGTGTCGGCGAGTTCGTCGACGACCGGGAGAATGTGTGTCGAGAGGAAGACGGTGGTGTCTTCGGCGGCGAGGTCGGCGATGGTGTCGCGGACAGTCCGGGCCGCGCGGGGGTCGAGTCCCGACGTCGGCTCGTCGAGGAAGACGACCGCGGGTTCGTGGAGGATGGCCTGAATGATCCCGGTCTTCTGTTTCATCCCCTTCGAGTACGCCGAGATGCGTTTGTCGGCGTCGCCTTCGAGATCGAATCGGTCGAGGAGCGAGTCGATACGGTCGATCGCGTCGGATTCGGGGATATCACGTAGCCCGGCGACGTACTCCAACTGTTCGCGGCCGGTGAGCTCGTCGAACAGCGGCGGTTCCTCCGGGAGATAGCCGAGGTGGGGGACGACGGCGTCGCGGTCGGCGATCGATTCGCCAGCGACCCGTGCAGTACCACTGGTCGGCTTCGTGAGCGTCGTCAACATCCGCATCGTCGTCGTCTTTCCGGCCCCGTTCGGCCCGAGAAATCCGTAGACGGTCCCTGCCGGAATCGAGAGGTCGAGTCCGTCGACGGCTATCGCGCCAGCATAGCGTTTAGAGAGGCTGTTAGCTTCGATCGCGGGGGTCACCATGATCGGCCTGTTACCCCGGCATCGTTAAAAGGACTAGCTGTTTCGATCAGGTGCTCGGACCCGGCGTGCGAAGCTGCCAGCGTTTCGAAACGTGGAGTAAGATATTTGCTTGAAAACCATGATAGATTATGCGTAAATGGTAACAATCGACATAGAAACCGAAGAGGGGCGGTTGACCGCGCTTCGTCGCATGCTCACTATCCGCGAATTCGACACGCGAGCGGGTGAGCTGTTCGCCGACGGCGAGATTCCGGGGTTCGTTCACCTCTATATCGGTGAAGAGGCGGTCGGCGTCGGAGCGTGCGCGGCGCTCGAACCGGACGACTACATCACCAGCACTCACCGCGGGCACGGTCACTGTATCGCGAAGGGACTCGATACGAGCGTAATGATGGCCGAACTGTTCGGTAAGCGCGAGGGCTACTGCAACGGCAAAGGAGGCTCGATGCACATCGCCGACGTCGACGCAGGGATGCTCGGCGCGAACGGCATCGTTGGGGCCGGACCGCCGCTGGCGACCGGAGCGGCACTCACGGCCCAGCGAAAGGACGAAGACCGCGTCGCGCTCGCCTTCTTCGGCGACGGGGCGGTCGCCCAAGGGCAGGTGCACGAAGCGATCAACATCGCGGCGACGTGGGAACTCCCGGCAGTGTTCCTCGTCGAAAACAACCAATTCGGCGAAGGGACGCCGAGGGAGAAACAGCACCGCCTCGCCAACTTGAGCGAGACGGCTGAAGCGTATGACATCCCGGGATTCGGTATCGACGGGATGGATATCACTGCGGTCTATGAAGCAGTGACCGAGGCCCGGGCGCGCGCCGCCGCCGGCGACGGCCCGACGTTCATCGAAGCCGAGACGTACCGCTACCGCGGCCACTTCGAGGGCGACCACCAGCCCTACCGTACCGAGGAAGACATCGATCAGTGGCGGAAACGCGACGCAATCGAGAACTTCAAATCGCGCATGATCGAGCGCGGCGACCTCTCCGAAGAAGAGTTCGAGACGATGCAGTCGGAGGTCGAAGCGACCATCGAAGACGCCGTCGCCTTCGCGCGCGATTCCACCGACCCCGAACCGAGCGAAGCCTACGAGAACATGTTCGCAGAACGAGTACCCGAGATCGAAGATCACATCCCTCAGGCGAAAACCGACGGAGGTGAGCGACGATGAGTACCAGTTCCACACCCGGCCCCGACGCTGCTCGTACCGAGACGATGACCGTCCGCGAAGCGATCCGCGCCGCGATGCGCGAGGAGATGACCCGCGACGACGACGTGTTCGTCATGGGCGAGGACGTCGGCCTGTTCGGCGGCGTCTTCGACGTCACTGACGGGCTCCTCGACGAGTTCGACGAGACGCGGGTCCGAGACACGCCGATCAGCGAAGCGGGGTTCGTCGGTGCAGGTATCGGTGCGGCTGCGACGGGCTCCCGCCCGATCGTCGAGGTCATGTTCTCGGACTTCCTCGGCGTCGCCTCCGAGCAGATCATCAACCAGATGGCGAAGATGCGCTACATGTTCGGCGGCAAGACCGAGATGCCGATCACCATCAGAACCACCGAAGGTGGCGGTATGGGCGCAGCCAGTCAACATTCCGGTACGCTTCACACCTGGTTTGCGCACTTCCCCGGTGTACTAGCGGTAACACCCGGAACACCGGCAGCGGCGAAGGGGTTGCTCAAATCGGCCATCCGCTCCGACGATCCCGTGTTCTTCTTCGAGAACAAGATGATCTACGAGCAGGAGGGTGAGGTCCCGACGGACGAGGACTTCACGATCCCACTCGGGGAAGCGAACGTCGAACGCGAGGGTGAGGACGTGACCGTCGTCGCGACCCAGCGCCTCGTCGGCGAGTCGCTGTCGCTCGCTGACGATCTCGCGGGCGACACGAGCGTCGAGGTGATCGACCTCCGATCGCTCTACCCGCTCGACACGGACACGCTCGTCACCAGTCTGGAGAAGACGGGTCGCCTCGTCGTCGCCGACGAGAGCCCGCTCTCCTACGGCATCCACGCCGAGGTCGTCGCTCGACTCGTCGAGAGCGCCTTCTTCAGCCTCGACGCACCCGTCCAGCGCGTCGGCGTCCCGGACACACACATCCCGTTCAGTCCGACGTTAGAACAGGAGGTGCTCCCCGGTGAGGACGACGTTCGAGACGCGATCGAACGGATCGTCTGAGACGTGAGCGACGCAGACGCGACTGTCGGTCTCGTCGTCAACCCGGCCGCAGGGCGGGACATCCGACGGCTCACCGGCGGCGCGAGCGTCAGCGACAACTACGCGAAGCGACGGACCGCGGGGTGTGTTCTCGCGGGACTCGCCATGGCACCCGAGCGCGTCGCCGTGCGCGTCATGCCCGACCGCGCCGGACTCGGACGAACGGTCGTCGACGACGCTCCCGACGGTATCGGCGCCGAATTACTCGATATAGAGATCGATGGTTCTCCGGAGGACACGCGACGCGCTGCCGCTCGCTTTCGAGAGTGCGCGGACGCGGTCGTCGTCCTCGGCGGAGACGGCACGAACCGCGACGTGGCTCACGCTATCGGCGACGTTCCCGTCGCCAGCGTCTCGACCGGGACGAACAACGTCGTCCCGACACCGATCGACGGCACTGTCGCTGGAGCGGCGACCGCCCTGGTCGCCACCAGTTCCGTCTCGGTCGACGAGTGCACGATTCCACACGGCATGGTCGAAGCCCGAATCGACGGTGAGGACGATTCGCTCAGAGGGCTCGCGACGCTCGGTGTCGTCGACCGGCCGTTCGTCGGTACGCGGGCGGTCACGAATACGGCCGACTTCGTCGGTGGCGTCGTCTCTCGCGCCGCCCCGTCGGATATCGGCCTCTCCGGCATCGCCGGGACCGTCGCTCCGCACGCGCCCGCTGTCGACGGCGGCGTCGCTCTCCGACTCGGTTCACCGGACGAGACACCGCGAGCGGTTCGGGCGATAACCTCTCCGGGCGTCGTCGACCGTGTCGGAATCGAGGAGTGCCGTCGCGTCGATCGCGACGAGGAAACGACGTTCGACGTTCGGGAAGGAGTCCTCAGCGTCGACGGCGAACGTGAGCGAGAGATCACCGACGCGACCGTTCGGATTCGACCCGTGGCGACCGACCTCCGATTCGTCGCGTTCGAGGCGGCACTCGACGCCGCAGCGGAGCGGCAGTTGTTCTTCGAGTGAGTTCGATCTCGGTTGTCGAACTCGCTCGATTCTCATCGCGGCGATAGAACGGACTCGAACGAATGCAGACAGGCGGTACGCTACTTTTGTCGGTGTCTCCGAGAGCGCGAGGCGGTGTACCGCACACCCGCAAACCTCCACGCGACGAGCGGTCAGGTCACGGCGACGTTGGCCGCGTCATCGCATATAAACGCTCCGTGGAGTCGTCGTCAGTCCGTGCGACTCCAACTCAGCTCGATCGGCAGATCCTCGCGGAGTAGTTCTTCGACGTGGCAAGTCCGCTCGCCCATGCGGACGATCCGATCGAGCGTCTCGTCGTCAGCGTCGCCGTCGATGAAGACACGGACGGTGATCGACGCGACCGACCCCTCGTCGGGTGTCGCGTCAGTCTCCACGTCGACGGCGGTGAGATCGACCTCCCGAATGTCGGCTTGAATGCCGATGCTCGCGGAAAGGCAGGCGCTCAGCGAACCGAGGAAGAGGTCAACCGGGGTCGGGGCGCCGCCGCCACCGAACTCCTCTTCGACGTCGAACGACCACTCGGTCGATCCGGCGCTGACGACCCCCGAGAGATCGTCACGGAGATGTGCCCTGACGTGTCGCTCGGGAAGCTGGTTCGAAGCGGATTCCGTCGTTCGTTCGTCGTTCCGCTCGGCGCGGACCGCATCAGGGAGTAGTGGCCACGGGTCTTCGAGGTGGTCGACGAGCGTCGAGAGGAATCGCGCGGCGTCCGCGCCGTCGACGACTCGGTGGTCGAACGAGAGATCGAGCGGGAGGTGCGTTCGGAACGTGATGCCGTCGTCGGTCGACACCGGCCGCTCGTCGAAAGCGTCGACGCCGAGGATGGCGACCTGCGGCGGATTGATGACGGGATCGAACGACTCGACGCCGAGAACGCCTAGATTGGTGACGGTGAACGTCCCGCCGCTCAGGTCGTCGCTGGTGTAGTCACCGTCGAGTGTTCGTCGGGTCACTTCACGCCGACGTTCCGAGAGGGTATCGAGCGACAGCGACCCGACGTCGCGGACGACCGGCGCGACGAGTCCGGCGTCGACGTCGACGGCGACGCAGACGTTGTGCTCCTCGTACAGGCGGTGGGTGTCGTCCTCGAAGGTTGCGTTGAACGCGGGATGTTCGGCAAGCGTCGCCGAGAGCGCGACGAGCAACACGTCGTTGACGGAGATGTCGGCGTCGACGCTGGCTTTCGCGGCGTCCGTCGCTGCGAGCAGTGCCTCGGCGTCGACCGTCCGGTGTTCGGTGACGTGAACTGCGTCCCGATAACTCTGTCCGAGTCGCTGGGCGATAGTGCGACGCATTCCGCCGAAGGTTCGCTCCTCGCGGATCGTGGGCGCGCTGCCGCCTCCGGCGTCCGCGGCGGTCGCCGCCGGGGTCGATTCCGCGGCCGCCTCGACGTCCCCTTCGGTCACTGAGCCTTGCGGGCCGGTCGGTTCGACGCTCGTGAGGTCGACGCCTAATTCCTCGGCGCGATTGCGGGCGCGCGGCGACGCTTTCACCGATGCTCCACTCGTGTCGGCCGAGGCCCCGCTCGTCTCGCCGTTAGTCGCGGGTGTCGACGCCCCGGCAGCGGCTTCCACGTCGGCTTCGGTCACCGACTCCTGCGGCCCGGTCGGCTCGACGACCGCGAGTTCGACACCTAACTCGTCGGCGCGTTTGCGTGCCCGAGGCGAAGCCCGGACCTCGTCGGTCGACGAACGAGATGCGGCGTTCCCGTCGGACGATGCGGTGGTCTCGTCCATCGCCGCGGCTTCGGCGTCGCTGTCGACACTGCCGTCTGCCGCACCATCGTCGACTGTCACGTCATCGCTCGAAGCGGCTTCACGCTCCAGTTCCGCGATGTCTTCACCGGCTCCGGCGACGATTCCCACGGGTGCACCCGGCGGAACGTCGTCACCCTCCTCTACGAAGCGGCGACGGAGCGTCCCCGCCTCGCGAGCTTCGATTTCCCCGACCGTCTTCTCGGATTCGACTTCGGCGACGAGGTCCCCCTCGTCGACAGCTTCGTCTACGGCGACCGCCCACGTGACGAGTGTACCGCGGTCCATCTCCAGACCCAACTTCGGCATCCTGACAATGTATCCCATGTCGACTTGTTACACGGTTGTCGGTGATAAATAGTCGTGAGAATCCGACACGGTGACGGCGGTCGATAGCGAGTAGAAACCGCGCCTACGGTCGTCGTAACAAGACGGCGTCAATTCACAGAACGGCTTTCAGGAACGGAGTCGGTGAGAGAGTATGATTCGCCGCGCAGCACATCAGGGGTGGGCCCGCGTGCTAACGAAGACGATCCTCTATCGGGTCGTCACACTCGCCACGACGGTTGCGGTCGCGTACTATCTACTGGGAGACGTCGGTATCGCGCTGAACATCGGAACCGCATCGGCCGTTCTGAAGACCGTCCTCTATCTGTTCTACGAGCGAGTCTGGGACCACATCTCGTGGGGAATCTCGACGAACTGAGACGCTCGCCTCCCGACGGCCACGGAAACGCCACACCGATTTCATCGGACGGTTCCGGCGCTCACCCGAGCGAAACCGAATACGTGCGTCGAAGTGCGGCAGTGATTAGAGACGTCGCGGAGCGCCCGGTGGGCGGCCGCGAGTCGGCGGTCGACGGTCCGGACGGGGAGTCGCCACCCGTGCCGCTTGCTCGGTGACCCGGCGAAGACGAACCCCGCAAAGAGACCGTTCAGCGGGCGTGCAGCGGGGCGGGTCGTCCGTGCGAGATCGAGCAGGCCGAGGCGGCCGCCGGAGCCGACGAGGTCAGCCCACGATCGGACGACTTCGTCGGGGTCGTCGACCATCCCGGAGACGAACGAGGCGAAGACGGCGTCGGCCTCGCCGGAGGTGAGAACGTCGCGTCGGGTCGCCTTCGGAAGTTCATCACCCGCCAGTCGCAGGCGAGTTCTCCCAGCCGTCGGCACGTCGTCGCCGGTCGCGGCGAGGTCGTCCGCGGCGAGTCCGAACGGCGGCCGGGTGGCGTCCCCGCGGACGACGTGCACGTTCGACCATCCCTCCGCGACGATCCGACGACGGGCGTGTGCGACCATGCCGGGCGTGAAGTCGACGCCGACGACGACGCCGGACGGGCCGACGCGCTCGCGGAGATACGGGAGGTTCGCCCCGGTGCCACAGCCCATGTCGACGACGACGTCGCCGCGCTCGGGGGCGAGGCGGTCGATAGCGGTCTCTCGGAGGCTACCGACGCCCGGAGTCCGCGTCGCGATGGCGTCGTAGAGAGCGGCCCAGCGGGTGTAGAACTCTTGGGTCGTCTCGACGCCGCCGTCAGCGATGAGAGCGTCCTTCGGGGGACCTGCGCTCCGCTCCATGGTTCTTAGAGGAGGACGTCCCTGACGAGCGTTGCGGCCGTCGGTGCGTCGGGCGCGAGGACGTACGTGATCGGTTCGATGCCGTAGCCGCCCGCCTGATAGAGGACGAACGTATCGCCCGATTCGCGATCCGAGAGAGCGGAGACGACGGCGTCGGCGGACTCCTCCGGGTCGAATTCGATCGTCTCGTAACCCGCCTCGGCGAACGACTCGACGACCTCCGGATCGTATCGAAGGTTGAGCGCCGCGTGGACGGGCGCACCGGCTTCGCGGGCCGAGAGCAACACGCCCGCGAGGAACTCGCTGACGCCGAACTCGGGTTCGCCCGGCACCGTCGCTCGACCTTTCACGTCGAAGATGCGGCCCGGAATCCCCGCCACGTCCTCGATACCCGCCGCGTTCGGCAGGCACTCGACGAGGTTCGAACCGACGGCCGGGATGAGGCCGGCGAAACCGCTGGCGTTCGTCAGCGTCCGCAGTCCGCGTCGGACCGACGAAAGCACGCGCTCGGTCGACCGCAGGCCGCTCTCGGGGTCGTGGATGTCGAAGTCGCCGTCGAACTCGGCGAGTTCCGGCATCGACTCCTCGTGCAACTGGGCGAGCAGGTCACCGTCTTCCAACCGCCGGATGAGCACTTCGGCCTCGATGAGCGCCTGCACGCGACTCATATCGCCCGATTCGAGTCCGTCGGCAGTCCGTTCGACGAGGTCGCGGACTCGCTCGTCTTCGAGAAACTCGGCTCGTCTACTCACGTCGCCGTGGGCGTACTTCGACACGGCCGACTGGCTGATGCCGAGCGCCTCGGCGACCTCGCGTTGCGTGAACCCTCGCTCGCGGAGTGCCTCGGCCAGCATCGACCGGAACGTGGGAAGGAACTCGTCAACGACGATCTCCTCGACGAACCTCATTGCTCCCCGCCGAACTCCCGATCGCCTTTGATCCGCGACGCCTGCGGTCCGGCCTGATCCTGGTACTTCGACCCGCGTTCGGCACCGTACGGCCGCTCGGCGGGCGTCTTGAGTTCCGTGAAGACGAGTTGCGAGACGCGCATCCCCGGTGAGAGTGCGACCGGTGCGGTTCCGAGATTTGACAGTTCGAGCGTGATTTGCCCTCGGTATCCGGGGTCGATGAAGCCCGCCGTGTTCGAGAGGAAGAGACCGCCGAATCCGCCGAGGAAGTTCTCGATCTTTCGTCCGTTGGGTTGAACTTCGAGGTCGTACGTCGTCTCGACTCGTCCGGTGTCCTCCACCGATTCGACGCGCTCGAATCGGACGTGTTCGTCGAGCAATTCGTCGAGTCTCGTCGTGTCGACGCCGTGACCAGCGTAGCAGTCGCGGAACCGACGGAGCGTCTCGCGTGTGACTGAATCGTACTCCCGATTCTCGACGTTCGAGACGCTACTCTTCGACGAGAACCCCATCTCCTCAGCCGCGTCAGCCATCGTCAAGCCCGCGTCCCCGCGCAGCGATCGGAGCAGATCAGACGGGACGGGAACGTACTGACCGCATTTGTGCGCGTCTTCGTAGAAGTCCACCGACCACTCTTCGCTTTCGTACTCGACGTCGCCGTTTTCGTCGGTCGGCGCTCGATGGCGGTAATACGTCGACGTGATGTATCCGAGGCGCGTCCCGAGGTAGGTTGCCCTGTCGGCGAGGTTCTCGTTGGCCGTGTAGAGGGTGTCTCGCCCGTCACGTCGGTGTCCATCGCCGTCCAACAGTCCGTCGAGGAACGCCTGCAAGACTTCGTCGCTCCAGTTCCACGCCCGCATGGGGACGTTTTTCCCTCGACCCTCGCCCGCCAGTGCTTGGAATATTTTCGACCAGAGGACAGAACAGACCGTCAGTTGGCCGACGCCGTTGGGTCTCTCGGACCACGAGAGGGACGCGTCGAACCGTTCGAAGTACGCTGCGACCCGGTTCAGATACGATTCGTCCGTGTTCGTGAATACCAGTTGTTTCCGTCGGGAGTACCCCTCCGCCACGTAGAATCCGAGCACCCAGCCGAGTTCGGGGTCGATCGAAAGATTCCGGGGGAGCGATTCGCTGCTCTGCTTGACGGCGAGTCGAGCGTCGTCGACACTCCGCGGGCGTTGGACTGCTGTGAGCGGTGCGCTTCCTCGGTCCTTGTAGTGGCGACGTGAAGATCGACTGACGTCGGTCCAGTCAACCTGCCCGAGTCCGTCGGACGCGTAGACGACGAGGTCGTCACCGTCGTCTTCGAGCACCGAGAGCAGATCCAGTTCGTCCTCCTGCCCTCGCGGTCCTGGAAGCGTCCCCGGCACCATCACGAGTTCGCCGACCGCGTCCTCGCTAGCGAGGCGTTCGACGCGACCACGCTCGTCGATCGTAAACAGGTTGTGGTCTTTCGTCACGTGCACCTCTCGGCCGGAACCGAGTCGGACGCGGAAAATCCGCTGAACGGGATTCGTGATGAAATCGGTCACTTCGTGTGTCCGAACGTGAAGCGTTTTCGGATCGAACGACACTGCACGCGCGTCGACTTCGTGTTCTACGACGTTGCCGATTTCGTGGAAGCCGAACCCGTCTTCGGGCGTCCAGAGGAAGAGTTCCTCGTCGGCGGGGAGCGACGCGTGAACGACGACGGCGAGTCGCCCCAGCGACGACCGCCCTTCGACCTGCGCGACGAGGTCCGGCGGCACCTCGACGCGCTCTTTCGTCGTCCCGAGGACGAAGTCGCCGGGGTGGAGGATGAACTCGTCCCCCTCGTCGATGATGGTCTCGGTGACGTACTCGTCGACCTCCTGTTCGCTCGTCGGGTGGATACAGGGGATGTTCGCGCGCTGGAACTCCAAGAACTCCCGTCCGAGGCGGACGTCGATGCTCGCCGGTTGCACCTGCATGTCCACGTCTTCGAGCGGTTCGACCACGAGGTCTCCCTGACTGAGTCGGTCGAGGAGATCCCGATCGGAGAGTATCATGTGCGAGTGGGCGACGTGCGGGAGGTAAAAACTCTCGATGTATCCACTGGTCTCGGTCAGTGTACCACCGCACCGATGAACGCGATCAGACCGGCGAGTACGGCTAGCCCCGTCGCTAAATCGGGACTCGTGCCACGGACCTCCACCAATCCGTCGCGCCAGATGTAGGCCTTCCAGACGACGACGAACGCTTGGCCGAGATTACGGTCCGGACTGCGACGTCGGAAGTACTCGCCGGGGCGGAGGAGAGGCGTGCGGAGCATCGCTCTCGGATTCCGTCACGTTCGATACATGTCTTGTCGTGTTGGTGAACCGTGACCGACACCTGCCCTCGGTCGCTCCGGATGACAGGAGATTTACCCCGCCGACGGTGAGAGCGATGTATGAAACAGGCCATCGTCGCCCGCGCCGACATCGGAATGGGACAGGGAAAACTCGCCGCGCAGGTCGCCCACGCGTCGCTGTCGGCCTACGAGGACACCGACGACCGGACGCGCAAGCGGTGGAAAGGCGAGGGACAGAAGAAGGTCGTCCTGAAGGCCAACAGCGAGTCCGAGTTGTTCGAACTCGCCGACCTCGCCGAGCGGCAGGGGCTCCCGAACGCGATCATCCGCGACGCCGGACACACGCAGTTAGATCCCGGCACGGTGACGGCGCTTGCCATCGGTCCCGGCGACGACGACACGGTCGACCGGGTGACGGGCGACCTCTCGCTGTATTGATCTAGCTCATCTGTTCTGCGGTGTCGACGCCGACGACGATTCCGGCGTCGCTCTCCACGGAGACGCTCTCGGCGGCCTCTTCGAACAACAGCCGTGCCTGTTCGGTGTGCGCGTCGCGGACGGCCCGCTCCAGCGTCACCGATAGGTCGTGTCCGGCGGTCACCTGCTGCCAGTCGGCGTCGCCGACGGCGTACGCGCGGCGGCCGTCGACGGTGACGTACTCGGACTCGGCTTCGAACTCGGAGTGCCGGCCGAGCAACTCGGCGTTGAGCACGGCGAGTGCGTCCGAGAGGTCGTCCTCGGTCGCGCCGGTCGACTCGGCGGTCCGGACGATGACGGCGTTGTCGATCGGTGCTTCTCGCTCCTCGGGGTTCGGATCGTCAACCATCGGTAATGGGGTCGAGAGGTGGAAGGGTGTTCTACGTTCGGGCCGTTTTCTGTTCGATCCGGGCGAAGAGTCGATAGAACGGCAGTCGACAACGTCTCGAAAGCGCCCGGCGTGGCGAGAGCTCCGGTCTCGCTCGCTCCCGTTCGTCGACCGCGACAGCCGGAGTGGTGCGTTTATCACACCGTCGCCGTAAGTGGCCCGCATGAACGAACGTCCGCGTCAGATCCTGGAGGCTCGCCGCTGATGCGCGAGGCCCATCCCGTCGAGCGACTGGTCGGCATCGAACACTACGTCAGCGACGCCGACGGCATCGGCGGTCGACTGCGCGTCGAACCCGAGGATTTCCGCGTCCGCGAACTGGAGGCGTTCGAGGCCGAACCCGCCGACGCCGACCCCGGCGCGTACGGCTACCTCGTCCTCCGGGCGACCCTCCGCGGCTGGGACACCAACGACTTCGCCGGTCGACTCTCGGACAGCCTCGGGATGAGCCGCGAACGCATCTCGTGGGCGGGCACGAAGGACAAACACGCCGTGACGACCCAACTGTTCACCGTCAAGGGGGCCGACGTCGACGGCGACGACCTCCCCGAGATCAACCACGCCGACATCGAAGTCGTCGGGCGGGCCGGACGCGACCTC
Source organism: Haloferacaceae archaeon (assembly GCA_963715525.1). Lineage (GTDB taxonomy): Archaea > Halobacteriota > Halobacteria > Halobacteriales > Haloferacaceae > MFD01721-c6. The sequence goes on along the minus strand of OY970248.1, from coordinate 802,700 downwards.
GGTTTCGGCGACCTCGCCGGCAACGCCTTCGAGATTCGCGTCCGCGACCCCGACGCCGACGCGCCGGAGCACGTCGACGCCGTGACGGCAGACCTGCGGGCGTTCGCGGAGGGAGCGGACGGCGACGAGGCAGATCAGAATGACGACGACGACACCGACGCGACCGTCGGCGTGCCGAACTACTTCGGACAGCAGCGCTTCGGAAGCCGACGCCCGGTGACCCACGAGGTCGGTCTGCACGTCGTCCGCGGCGACTGGCGCGGGGCGGTGCTCGCCTACGTCGGCAACCCCTACGAGACGGAACCCGAGGGCACCCGCGAAGCGCGCGCCTTCGTCGAGGAGCAAGCCGCGAGCGACGACCCCGATTGGGCCGCGGCGCTCGAACGCGTGCCGAACCGACTCAGCTTCGAGCGGTCGATGCTCCACCGACTCCAGCAGGACGGATCGGAGACGCCAGACGACTGGCAACACGCGCTCTGTGCGGTCCCGTCGAATCTCCAACGACTGTTCGTCAACGCCGCTCAGTCCTACGTGTTCAATCGAATTCTGAGCGAACGCCTGCGCCGCGGCCTCCCCTTCGACCGACCCGTCGAGGGCGACGTAGTCTGTTTCGCCGACCGCGACGCGCCCGACGGCCTCGCCGTCCCCGACGACGACCGCACCCAGCGCGTCACCGCCCGCCGGGTCGACACCGTCGCCCGCCACTGCGAGCGCGGCCGCGCGTTCGTCACCGCACCGCTGGTCGGCACCGACACGGAACTCGGCGACGGCGAACCCGGCGAGATCGAACGCGAGGTACTCGACGAACTTGACCTCGACCCCGCCGACTTCGACCGGCCCGGAAACTTCCGGTCGCGCGGAACGCGCCGGTCGATTCTGGTCGAAACCGACCTCGACGTGTCGTGGACCGACTCCGACCCGGTCCTCTCCTTCGCGCTGCCCCACGGTTGCTACGCGACGGTGCTGCTGCGGGAGTATCTGAAGTCGGGACCGTTGGATCTCTGAACCGAATTCGATCGAGCCCACTCGTCGAGAACGACTAACTGTCAGATCGACGTCTAAGCACGAAGCGTTTACACGTCTGATGTCGAATATTTTTTACGGGTCTCACGCCGGAAATCCTCGGAATCACCATCGGGGCGATAGCCGTCGTAGTGGGTGTCGGCCACTATCTCGTGTTCGGACACCGGGACCAGTACGTGACTTTCGAACGGACGATTTCTATGGTGCTTTCACGGCGTTACTGCTCCTGAGACGGATCGTACTACACAGGAGAACAGTGTCGAACAGCTAACGGAAAGCACCCGGCACGAACAGCACGGCGGCGTCCGCGTGGATTTCGCGTCGCATCACTGCTCCCGCTCCCCGCTCCGCTGACCGCCGATCGACGGTCTGTCGACGGGCGAACCGCCCGCAGACGGCGGCTTCGAGTCGGTGACGAACGACGCGCCGACGACGATGAGCGGGATTCCAAGCACCGCGAGCGCGACGGCATACAGCGCGGCGGCAGCGAGGAGCAGAAACCCGAGTCCGACCGTCGGCGACGTGAAGGGCGTCAGCGAGGAGAGCGCGGTAGCGAAGCCGACGACAGCCGTCCCGACCGCGAGACCGGGCCGTCGTCGCCCGAGTGCGTACCCCGCGGGAAGAAATGCGAACACGGAGATACCGACGAGCAGGGCGGTGACGACGCCCGAAGAGGATGCGTCGGGAGTGAAGGCGAGTCCGACGGCGATGGACGCACCCGCGGCGACCGATCCCGCGAGTATCGTACCGCCGACGAGCGTCCGATAGGTCGCTCACTCTCGAGCAACCGGGAGCGAGAGGACGCCCCCGAACGCCACGGCGGCGACGCCGATGCCGAACAGCGGCGCGACGAAGCCGTCGACGGCGAGCAGTCCGAGATACAACGGGTGGAGGACTGCGAGGACGCCGAGGAGGGCGAGGGTGGGGCCGCCGAACCCACGGACGCGTTCGAACGACGCACGGGCGTTTCGTCTCGAGAGCACGGCGGCGACACCTCCGACGAGGAGTGCGAAGAGCGCGCTCGGAACGACGAGGTACAGGAACGTGTTCTTCGCGACGATTGGGGCGAAGAGCGATGCGATGGCGAGGAAACTCGAGACGCTACCGACCGACGAGTGCCGCGGGACGAACGTGACGACGTTACCGACGTGGTCGTCCGGGAGAGACGTGAGGATCATCCGGCGGCCGTCGTCCGAGACGGTCGACCCCGAGACCGTCGTCCCGAAGCGCATTCCATCGGGTGCGACCACGGTCAGTTTTTCCGCGCCGAGACCCGCGAGGTTCGGAGAGCCGAACGACGCCGTGAACGCCTCGGAGCGAAGCGTTCCGCCCACCGATCGCTCGGCGAACCCGGGTCTGCGTTCACGATTCGTCACGACTTCGCCGGAGCGATTCGAGCGGACGACCCACGTCGCGCTCCCGTCTCCGTGGACGTGGACGACGACCGTCGCGTGGTCGCCACACGCCGTACAGAGTGGCTCCGGCGGTGAGCTGGCGGCACCGGGGGCGGTCGCCCCGACCACCAAGAAACCGAGGACGACGCCGACGATAACGCCCCGCGCGGCACGAGAGGGGCGAACCATGAGAGACTGTCAGCCTCCACAGACAAATACGCTCTGCTGACACGAAGATACAACCATCAGTATGCCAATATGATCTCATGCTGCACGAACTCGACGACGGCCTCTGGGTCGTCGAAGAATCACTCGAATTGCTCGGGACGGAGATCGGCCGCGTGATGACCGTCGTCGCCCTCCCCGACGGCGGTGTCCTCGTCCACTCTCCGGCCCGTCTTACGGATCGGCGGCGGCGACGACTCGACGAACTCGGTGGCGTCCGCGCCGTCGTCCCCGCGAGCAAACTTCACGGCCACCTCTACATGGAACAGTACCGAGAGGCATACCCGGACGCGAAACTCCTCGCCGCGCCCGGTCTCGACCACCGACGGAAGGACCTCGCGTTCGACGGACTCCTCGGTGACGAACCCGACCCGCTGTGGGCCGACGCGGTAGATCAGACGGGACTGCTCGGCCACCGTCTCGGCATCGAAATCGAGTTCTTCCACACGCCGAGCGGAACGCTGATCCTCGGCGATCTCTGCTATCGTGTCACCGACGAGTTCCCCCTCAAGAGTCGACTGCTCGCCAGACTCGCTCGGATGTACGGCCGCCTCAGCGTCCCGCCGGATCTGAAGGCGACCATCGCCAACGAAGCCGCGTTCCGCCAGTCGGTCGAACGGCTGTTCGACTGGGAGTTCGACCGCGTGATCGTCGGTCACGGGAGTATCGTCGAGTCCGGCGCGAGACGGGAACTCCGCGACGCGCTCTCGTGGGCGCTCGACTGAGGACACGGTCGTGCTCTGTGTGGCCACAGTCGCATCGTCACCGCAAACGAACGGACTTATCCGAACTCGTTTCCTCGCTCCGACATGGACTGCGGGCGGTGTCACACATCACTCGAAAAGCCAGGCGATTACTGTCTGGTCTGCAACACCGCCAACTGCGACGCCGTCGTCGTCGTGTTCGAAGCGGACCGTGCGACGTTGACGATGCTGGACGAAGACGACATCGCGGGGTCGACGACGGTGACGACGGTACCCGAAACCGACGAGGAGACGGCCGTCGTCGAACTGCGGAATTTCGCCGGGCGCATCGCCGACGAGATCCGACGCAAGCGTCCCGAGACCGTATACGCCGCGACGGTCGACGGGGACGTCTCCATCGACGGCGCACGGACACCGCGCGAGGTGCTCCGCGAGACGCGTGCGCAGTTACACTACGAATTCTACCGAGTCGCGGGCGACGACCCGATCCGGTCGGTACTCGACCGGCGCGGCGATCGGAGCCTCGAAATCGTCGAGATTCCGCCGCGAGAGAAACTCGGCGGGACACACAGCACGCTCATCGGCGGACGAACGGGTCAAAAAGCCATCGCGCTCGTCGCCGACCACCCGCACGTCAAGAAGATCGTCCCCGGTCCCATCGACGCCAGCGGAAAGGGGTCGCGAACGAGTTTCCGAGCGAAAGTGACCCGCGCCGACGACAACGGAAACGTGCGACTCCTCTTACGTGACGGATCGAGCGTCCAAGAGAACCGCGTCGTCACGACGGCGATGGACCGTGAGACGGGCGAGTGGGTCCGTGACGACCTGAACGAGGCGCTCGCCGAAGCAGATTTCTGAGAGACCGAAGCGGGAACACGAAGCGGACGTCGGGGTACGTGAGCCGACTGCGATCAGTCCGCGCTCTGTTCGACTGAGGGTGAGTCCATCCCCGTGACGGCGTGTTCGGGGTAGAGCGTGTTCGTCAGATACGCTTTCAGCGCCCGGCGTAGCCGCTCGGAGGCGGCCTGACCAGTGATCCCGAGCGACTCGCCGACATCGGCGAGCGACGCGCTTCGAGGGATGTCGAAGTAGCCCATCTCGATGGCTCGCAACAGAATCGCACGTTGCGGGTCCGTTAGTCCCAGTTGCCCGTCGGTCACCGTATCCCACGACGAGAGCCGGTGGAGCGAGAACTCGTGGTCGGATCCGGCACAGCCTTCCCGATAGGCTGCGAGCGCCTCCCGGTCGGGGAACCGCATTCTGAGTTCCCAGCCGTCTTCCCGACCGGTCGCAGCGAGGAGAACGGCGTCGAGACTGACCCACGCGGGGTACGTCGACAGTTCGCGTGCCTCGGGAGAGACGTGGATGCGATAGTACCGACGGTCGTCGGCGTCGGCTTGGACCGTGACGTTCGAGACCGTCGGATCGTCGGCGAGTGCCGCATCGAACGCGTCGAGGTCGTCGCTCTGTGCGCGGAACTGGACGCGAATCGAGTCTGAGTCGGCGGCGTACACGCGCCTCACCGAGAGTGTGGTGCCCGGCGCCGCCGTCAACGCGTCCCGGAGGATCGGGGTCGTAAGGTGGAAGTCGGCGACAATCACGTTGAAAAAGTGTTTCGCTATCGTGAGTCAAAACCCTACGGGCCGAGTTGTCGAACACGCCGACGTATCGGACCGAGAGAAGGTCGTGGACCGAGTTCAGTGACGGCTGTCGATACACCGGACTGGCGGAAGGCGAGCGCGACTCAAAGCCTTTTTGTGTCCGCTAGGGCTACTTCGCGGTACTATGGCCGAGAAGAAGGCACGAAAGACCGGGAGCGCCGGCCGATTCGGCGCGCGGTACGGCCGAGTCGCGCGTAAGCGCGTCTCTGAGATCGAGAGCGACATGCGATCGAACCACACCTGCCCCGACTGCGGCAGCGACACGATCAGCCGAAAGGGAACGGGCATCTGGGCCTGCAGCAGCTGCGGATACAAGTTCGCAGGCGGCACCTACCGCCCACAGACGCCCGGCGGACGTACCGTTCGACGGTCGATCCGCGCGGCGCTCTCCGGCGACGACGAATGAGCTACAAGTGTTCCCGGTGTAAGCGCGACGTCGAACTCGACGAGTACGGCGGCGTCCGCTGTCCGTACTGCGGACACCGCGTCCTCCTGAAAGAGCGCGCCCGCAACATCAAAGAAGTCGACGTTAAATAACGCGTGTCGTCGACCCCGAGCGAATCGGCATTCGAACTGACGGCTTCTCTTTCCTTCGAGTACGACGACGAACGGACGGCGCGAATCGTCGAGCGAAGCGTCGGCGTCGAAGTCGGCGAAATCGACGACGATCGATCACGAGCGGCGGTCGAGCGCACGGGTGCGACGGTGATCGTCGACGTCGCCGCCGCCGACCTCGTCGCACTCCGCGCGGGGACGAACAGCTGGACGCGACTCGTCGCCGTCGCAGAACACCTCGCGACACGTCGATCGGACCCGTAAGTACCTCCTCGTACGCCGAGATAGCACGCGGTCCGACGGAGCTATCGGTTCGCCGACTCGACTCAAGCGTTATCCCCACCGACAGCGTATCGAACGCGATTCCGGATGCACTCACCGAAACGCGCCCGAGCGATCGTCGAACAGGTACGCGAACAGGCCGGCGTCGAAGCCGTCTTCGGAGATCCGGTGACAGCCGAAGGCCGGACCGTGATCCCCGTTGCTCGCGTCTCCTACGGTTTCGGAGGCGGGTTCGGCCCCGGCGCACCCGGCGGGCCGAGACACGAACCGAATCGTGGCCGCGGACCCGGTGGCGAACGCGGTCCGAAGCGGCAGTTGAAACGAGGGCTGAAGCGTCGCCTGAAAGGTGGCGACGACCACGAGAAAAAACACGAACGCGGACGCGGGAAGAAGCATAAGCGTGGATGCGGGAAGAGCCGAGAACACGGCAAGAAGCGAGGACACGGGAAACACCACAAACACGGGAAAGAGCACGAGCACGGTCACAGAGAGGCCTACGAACACCGCCACGGACCGTCGTCGGGCAGCGGCGGTGGGATGGGTGGCGGGGTCACGGTAAAGCCGGTCGGCGCCATCGAACTCACCTCGGACGGGACGCGGTTCGTCCCGATCACACCGGCGCGCCGGTTGCTCGCCGCGTTGGGGGTGGGAGCCGTGGTCGGATACGCACTGGCGCGACGCGAACGCGACTGAACGACGGACAGACCGTCGGCCCGATGCGATAGTGCGGCAGTTGACCACGGTGGCTGATCTGCGTGTCACCGTGGCTGATTCGCGTGTCACCGTGGCTGATCCGTGCGGGAATCACGCCCGGTAACGAGACACTCTCCTCGACACGGAATACGGGGCTTTTTCAGTCCGGGACTCGTCGGTCCGACCATGCAAGGAAATCTGCCGCCGGAAGCGCAGGAGAAGATCGAGGAGTTGCAGGACTTGCAGGAGACTGCCCAGCAGCTCGCCGCACAGAAACAGCAGGCTGAGACGACCCTCAACGAGTCCAAGAACGCGCTCGAAGCGCTCGACGACATCGACGAGGACACGACGATGTACCGCGAGGTCGGCGAACTGCTCGTCGAGACCGACTACGAGAGCGCCCACGACAGCCTCGAAGACAAGGTCGACAGCCTCGAGATCCGTACCGAGCAGCTCGACAAGCAGGAAGAGCGTATCCAGCAGCAGTTCGAGAACCTCCAGCAGGAACTCCAGCAGATGCTGCAGGGCGGTGCGGGCGGTCCGAGCGGTCCGATGGGACCGGGCGGCGCTGGCGGGTCGTAAATGAGCGACACCTCCGCGGATCCGAGTGACGACGAAGTCGTCCGGACCGCGGCAGAAGCTGCCGAAGGAACGATCTTCGCGCATTACAAGCAGTCGGACGTCAAAGACTTCGACGTGACGGTCAATTTCGAGGAGGGAGTCCTCGAAGTCGACGTCTACCTCAACGCACCGGCCGACGAACACGATCCGGAGGCGATCGCCGACGAAGCCGCACGTGCCGCACAGGACGCTGTCGACGACCTGTTCGAGCAGGCCGACGCAGCGGAGTAGCGCGCGGCCGCCCCCGGTCGGCTGTTCTCTCGACGAACCGACGAGGACAGTCGCGACGCCGTCACTCGGCCGAACAGTACCGATCTCTCAGTCGAACGCTTCGTCGGCTGTCCGCCCCTGGAGGATCAGCGAGTTGCCGATGAGGTTTTGGAGCGCCCGTCGCATCCGCTCGGAGAGGGCCTGTTGGCTCACGTTCAAGTCCTCGGCGATATCTCGCATCGTACAGCGACGCGGGACGTGAAAGTAGCCCTGATCGAACGCTTTCTGCAGCACCTCGTACTGCGCAGTCGTGAGTCCGTACTCGCTTTCCGGACTCAACCGGAGTTGGTGAATTCGAAGGATTTCGACCCGGATACCGCGTTCGGCGTACCGCGTGGTGAGCGTCGCAAGCGACTCCCGTTCCGAGAACAGCACTCTGAGTTGCCACCCGTCTTCGGTACCCTGCATGTCGAGGACGGCACTCTCCCCGTCGGTGAGGTTCGCGATGGCGTCCGCGATCGCGGGCACCCACGTAAACTGATAGAGTCGCCAGTGATCCTTCTTCGAAAGGAGGTGTAGGTCCGCGAGGCTGGGGTCGGATCGGAGGTGGTCGTAAAGCCCGCTCGGATCCGGCGACCACGCCCAGACGAGCGGCGTATCACTCTCGGTCGACTGAGCGACCGTTCGTTCGAAGCGTAAGTTCACCTGATCGACCATCCGGAGCGTCGCTTCGAGCGCGAAGTTCTCCGGATGAATCAGGAGTTCGGTGACCGTCATCGTCATCCGCGCACCACCACGTACTCGTCCGATGCCGAAGGGACGGGTCGCTGCCCGCGGCCCACCCCTCCGCTCGTCGGTTCCCGTGTTCGTACTCCGTCACTCACGGTTCGTCGACCGGCGCTTCGTTTCCGGCGTCAATATATCTAAATTCAGTTATAAACATACATCTAGTAGATATCGTCTCCATGACTGGTCGTTCTCTGCTGGTGATATCGCGTTCGAACCTCCGTCCCTTCACCTCCGTGCTTGTATTTACGTGGATATCGTTACCCCGAGTGTCAGCGACGGCAATCGGCGACCGGATGGAGGACCGATCGGTGAAACGCGTTGGACGCCGACCGAGGATCGAGATCGACGGTCGTCAGTCCGAGTCCGCTTCGTCATCGTGCCGTGGAAGTGCGATGACGACGACGTTGCCGCGTGGCTCGTTCGCTTCGAGTCGCAGTTCGCCGTCGGACTCGGTGACGAGCCAGTTGGTCAGCCACAGGCCGAGTCCGCTCGTGTGTTCGAGTTGCGTCTCGGTTCCGGACTCGAGGACCTCCTGCTCGTGAGTCGGAATACGCGGCCCATCGTCGGCGACCCGGACTTCGACGTAGTCGAGACCGTTGGCCACGACGTCGTCGACCATCACGTCGATGTGCGGCACGTCGCTGTCGTTGTGTTCGACGGCATTTTCGAGAACGTTGTCGATCGCCGACTCGATGAGCGGGTCAGCGTCGATCCACGCTCGATCGGGGCTGAGAAGGTCGATCTCTACGTTCGGGTTCGGCTCCTCGATGGTGAGAATCGCCCGTCGGAGAACGGCTACGAGTTCGATCGACTCGCGCACGGACCCGTCGCGGTGAAAGGCGTAGTCGATGAGTCGCGCCTTGTCGCTCAGGTCGATGAGATTGCGGGTCTTACGTTCGATGACGTTCACCCGCGTTCGGGTGACGGTGTCCGAGTGCTGCTCGGCGAGCAGGTCCGCGTATCCCTCGATGACGTTGATATCGTTTCGGAGATCGTGTCGGAGGACGCGGTTGAGCACCTGTAGTCGTTGCTCGTATCGCTGTCGCTCGGTCACGTCGTAGCAACTCACGACCATTCCACCGATGTCGGGATCGTCGACGAGGTTGTCACCGACGGCCTCGAACGTTCGCCACGACCCATCGGCGTGTCGAAGTTGGAACTCGACCCGGTCCGTCCGTGAGCGGTCGAGTCCGGCGGCGAAGGCGGCCGTCGTTCGATCTCTGTCTTCCGGGTGGACGAGATCGAACATGTTCTCCCCGACGAGGCTGGTGGGCGAGTAGCCGAGGACGCGTTCGTGGGACGGACTGGCGTACTGAATCTCGCCGTCGACGTCGACGATGGCGATCGTGTTCGTGGTCCGTTCGATGAGCGCTTTGTACCGACGTTCGACGTGTCTACGATCAGTTACGTCCCGGAGAACGACGATCGAGCCAGCACCCGGTCGACTGCCGCTGGTAACGGCCGAGACGTCGACGTCGTAGATGGATCGACCGGCAGGCGTCTCGACTTCCAGTTCGACGTTCGCCATCGGATCGTCGGCGAGTGCGGCCATCAGTTCCGGATGCGACGAAAACGCTTGCGAGGCGACCGTTCCGACGAGAGCACCGTCAACGTCGAGGACGTGTTCGGCGGTCCGATTGAGCGAGACGACGCGGCGACGGTCGTCGAGGACGATGAGGCCGTCACGCATCTCTTCGAAGATGCGATCGTGAGCGACCGGCACGAGGTCGAACAGTCCGTATCGGAAGAGCGTCAGTCCTACGACCAGCGTCACGACCGAGAATACGACCGGCATCAACGCGGCGGCCGCGTTCGGTGAGAGGCCGACTGCGAGTGCGAAGCCAGCGACCGTCGGAATCGCGCCTGCGACGGCCAGCAACGACGTCTGGCGGCGGTACGTTCCCGATGCGGTCCGAATCTCACGGGCGAGTTCGACGAGTGCGAACACGTTGAGTACGGAGATGTAGAGAAAGTACGCGATGATCAATGGCCGGACGATGACCGGAGGAGCGATCCAAAGCGAAGCGAGCGTCGCGACCGGCAGGAGGGCCGTCGTCGCGATCGCGGGATGCGTGACCCAGTCACGACGACCGAGGTACGCGAGGACGAACACGGGCCACGCGACCGAACCGGCAACCGAACCGATCCAGGTGATACGCAACCAGAACGACGCCGATGCGGCACTGTTGCTCACCGCCGAGAGTACCGCAGAGAGCGACCAGAACACGGTCACGAATTCGATAAAGAGATGCAGGCGGACGACGGGTTGTTCGCTAAACGAACGGAGTTTCGCCAGCGAGAACAGGAAGACGATCGCCGAAACGACCGTGGCGATGAACAGGAGGACGACGGTCAGCGTACCGTAGTCCGCCATCAGGGCCACCTTCGCTCCGGGACACCAATTCTCACGGCTGATACATGAAGTATCGATTATATAAGGTTGTCTTTGACCGACAATCCGCCGGGCCGACTAGACGCCGTGGCGACGGCTCGGACGTGACTCACCGGAGGAGTCTCACGCGGACGGGCCGGAGACGACAGATCGCATTACACAGCGGGTGATGGCACGGGTAGAACGGTAACAAACAGCGTCCGATAGCTAGGGCGTGAGGAAGAAGATCAGGACACTGACCGTCATCACGACGAGGATGACCGCGGCGACGAGCCCACCGGCCATCGAGATTGCGACGTTGGCGTGGCTGGCGAGCGTCTCGGTGCGGTCGTTGCCGAAGATCGTCACGGTCGCGTGCTCGACGGCCATTCCGCTGACGACCGGTTCGCAGTCCGCGCGCGCCTCGGCGACGAGTTGAGCGGTGAGCGAGCACAGTTCGTCGTGGTCGATGGCCGCACCGACCTGATTGTCGGCTTTGACGGTGTTGACGATGTGCGTGTCGGTCGTCATGATCTCGACGGCGTCGACGGTCGACGGTGCAGAGCCGTCAGTCGCGACGGCGGGCTCTTTTGAGGTCTCGGCCGTCGTCTCGCCCTCGACCAGCGCCTCGACGAGTCGGTCACGAAGTCCCAGTTCCATGTTGTTGCCGTCGATGAGCACGTAGGCCGTGGTTTGGCCGGCAACTTCGGTGACGGCGACGCGGACGCCCAGCGGCCCGATACCCTCCTGTGGCGTCCACTCGGTCGGGTCCCAGGCCGTCCCGAGCGAGAGATCGCCGTAGTCGGCGTCGATGAGTTGCTCCCCGGCGAGACCGGCGGCGCGGATCATATCGAACGAGCGCCGACTACCGGGCGTGACGTGCCCGAGGTCGGGCCCGGCGAGTCCGTTGTTGGAGTTGTGGGCGTCGACGAGGAGAACGTCCCGAAGCCCGTGGACTCGCGCCTCCGCCATCGCAGATAGCCCGACGGCGTACTCCACGTCGTCGGCGAAGTTCGGTGCGTACGACGAGACGAGTAGCGCGCCGTCACCGAATCCCTGCGCGAGAATGTGGTCCTCGCCGGACTCGACGCGGACGCTTCGAGTCGCCTCGTCCGTGTACTCGATGCGCTCCATGGCGGCGTCGACGCTCTCTAGGATCGTGTCGACTTCGCGTTCGGTCACGAGATTGAAGTCGTGTCCGGCGGTGGCGTGCGGCGGGAACGCGAGGCCCTCGGTGTGATTGGACACGCGGACCGGGAAGTTGCCGCCGCCGATCTCGCCCATCGGGCCGGGGTGAATCATCGGCAGGACGAATTGTGCCTTCTCCTCCCCGCTGGGACGGCGGAACGAGAGCACCGTCACCGGGACGATCGCCTCCTCTCCGAGTTTCTCGAAGAAGTCCTCCAGTTCGCGCGACCCGTCGGCGACGTGACCGATGAACCCGCCGAGGAAGTCGAGCGGCGAGACGCCCAGATTCCGTCGCCACGGACGCTCGACGAGGACGATCAGAGCGTACACCGCGCTCGCGTAGATGATGCACGTGACGCCGAGGAGAACGAAGTGGTTGAGGTTGATCGCCGTGATCTCCGGCGGCGCACGCGAGGCGCGATTCAGGTACGGGAGCAGGTAGGCGTTGAGGATCGGCCCGCCGACTTCGAGGTAGGTGAGCGTACCGCTGTAGACGAAGAGCAACACCGCCGACGTGACCGTCTGGATGCTCGCCGGAATCGCCGCGACCAGCAACGAATGTCGAGAGATGCCGATAATGACCAGCAGTCGAATCGCGAAGACGGACGCGAGCGCGACGACGAGCACGTCGTAGATGAACGTCTGATCGAGCGACGGCAGCAACACCGAGAGGATGGCCGCGACGGTGACGAAGGCGACGAGGATGAGTTCGCACGCCAGCGCGAGCAGCGACGACCGATTGGGAGTGAGTTTCCCGCCGACGTAGCGGTCGACACCGGCGGTACCGAAACTGGCGACCACCGTCGGGATACCGATGAAGAAGATTCCCTCCCACGCGTCTCGGCCGACGAAGAAGACCCCTCGCCACGTCCGCGAAAAGTCGCCGGAGTCGAAGGCGGCGATCCCGGCGAACGCAGCGATGAGCAGGGCGAACGCGAGGCTGGTGTACCACCGAGGTGCGCGGAAGATGTACCGCGACAGCCCCGCGAGATCGCTCTGCGATTGCGTCATCGCTCACTCTTCGCTCGGAGGCGCTGTAAAACCTCACGACTTCCGAGGAGTGTCTGCCGTGCGTCTGACAACGGGCTAAAAACGCCGATTTCGACCCGGAGCGGCGTTCGCGAGTGTTCGAGCCTCGCACGAAACGTTAGATACTCGATACATCTGCGAATTCAAGCTCACTGTACACATCGCTGTCCTCGGTGAGTAGATTGCAGCGCCGGGCTAGCAAAGACGAGAAATAAAAGAGGGGCTAAATCGGTCATTGGGCGCTCAATAGTAATATACTGATAAATGGTGGGGTGCATTGAACAATGCTCCGAAAACTCAGTATCGCGGTTGTCGCGGTGATGCTTGCGACAGCCACCGTCGCCGCGCTTCCTGCGACGACATCGGTATTTGCAGCGCAGAATCAAGCGAACGAACGGACGATCGGTAGCTGCAAGGTGATCGACCAACCCGGCCGCTACACGCTGACGAAAGACATCCGGATGTCGGGAGAACAGCCCTGCATCACCATCACAGCGACCAACGTCACGCTCGATGGGAACGGACACTCGATCATCGAACAGGACAGCTACGAGAACTCGCTCGCGGTCGGGACGAGCGATTCCGACCAGTGGAACGTGACGGTCACGAACCTGACCACGAACGGTCCCGCTCGGGCCATCGACTTCGAGAACGTTACCCGTGGCCAGATCACGAACCTCACGGCGCTGAAAACGACCGGCGGGGCGATCAGGATTCACAATAGCAGCGAAGTGACCGTTGCGGACAGCGTCCTTCGAGGGAGCGGAACCTACGGTATTCGGCTCGGAGGATCGGAGATGACGGTTCGAAACAATACGATCGCCCTCCCCAAAGGCGTCTGGACGTGGTCCGGGAGACTCCTCAGGATCGAACACAACGACTTCGAAGACAGTGGGATGTACCTGAATTGGATGAGTAGAGTCCATGTCGTCGGTAACCACGGCGGCAACGGTGCCTACAGTTTCACCTCAGACGACACCTCCAATCTCGTACTCCGCGAAAACGAGTTCAATTCGGAGGTGTTCATTCGAACGGTTTCCGACCCCGGTAGCTATCACTACGGCAAAACGGCGTCCAATATTACGATCGAGAACAACACGCTCAGCGAGACGAATGCACCCGACATCGACCTGGTGAAATTGGACGACGTGACCATCTCGAACAACACGATCACGAGCGACACGCACAACAAGAATCAACAGGGTATCGACATGGAAGACTATGGGAACGGCGGTTCGGTGACGATCGAAAACAACACGATCCGAAACCACGACATCGGCGTCTACGTCGAGAGTCACTGGACGGTTACCGTCCGAGACAACGAGATCGTCGACAACTCCGTCGGCCTGCGGAATCTGGTGCCCTCGGACTGTGGAGTCAGACCCAGAACGATCCTCGTCCACGGAAACGTCATCGCGAACAACAGCCAGTACGGCATTCGAAACGACGCCACGCACGTCCTGAACGCGACCGGGAACTACTGGGGTGCTTCGAACGGGCCGTCGAGTCCGAACGTTCCCGAAGCGCCGCTCAAAGACCCCGAGACGGGAACGGGAGCGAACGGTAACGGCGGGACCGTCTCGGAGAGCCCGAACGTTGCCGGCGTCTCCAACGTCCACTTCGACTCGTGGTTGACTCACCGACCCGAGCACGTCGGTGACGGAAACGAGACGGCCGCGTAGTCGCCGCCGATCGCATTCGGTTCCTCGTTTTAGCGGTGCGATAAACGGCCTTCGGACGTCGCATTCGACGGCCGGAATGACGCGCCCGCTATCGCCAGCGACACAGATCGAACAGACTCGGGAGATCGAACACCGACAACTCGCACGTGTCGGTACGACCGATGTGAGAGCGAAGAAAGATGGACCGATTGTGAACCGCGCGGTACGCGACTTTACGACCGGCAGATGTCGAGGAAGTTCTCGAAGACCTCTTCGCCGTGTTCGGTGTGGGCCACCTCTGGGTGCCACTGGACGCCGTAGAGGTCGCGGTCGGTGTCGCTCATGGCTTCGATACCGCAGACGTCGCTCGTTCCGGTGTGCGTGAAGCCCTCGGGGAGTTCTTTCACCTCGTCGGCGTGGCTGGCCCAGACGCGCGTCTCGGGGGCGAGCGAACCGACGAGCGGGTCCTCGTCGTCGAGGATTTCGACGGTCACGTCGGCGTAACCGCCGTACTCGCCGGAGTCGACGCGGCCGCCGAGTTCAGAAGCCATCACTTGCATACCGAGGCAGATGCCGAGGACGGGGACGTCCATCCGCAGGAAGTCGGCACAGTTGCCGATCCGGTCCATGTCCGGGCCACCCGAGAGGACCAGTCCATCGGCGTCGATGTCGGTCGGGTCGGTCGTGTTGTCGACGATGTCGGTGTCGACTCCTGCGTCACGAAGCGCACGGCCCTCCAAGTGAGTGAACTGGCCGTGGTTGTCGATAACGACGATTCTCATGGCGGTGATAGTCGGGAGGGCTTCAAAAACTGCCCGAAACGCGTCGGCAGTCGGGCGGCAAAACCGGCGGTCGACCGCACCGATCCGCGTCGCCGACACAGTCAGAACAGTCCGTACTCGTCCATCACGTCGCGATAACAGTCGAGATACTGCTCCAGAAACGCTCGACGGTCGAACTCGTCGAACGTCTCGTCGACGTCGAGTTTCGAGAGCGACCCGGCCGCTTCGATCTCCTCTGCGATCTCCTGCGGAGAGGTCACGCGACGACCGCGGTCGCGACCCTCGACGAGTTCGTGCGCGCTCGACTGCGCTTGGTACTCGACGATCCCGACACACCCACAGGCGAGCGCCCAGAGTAGGTTCGTCGCGAACGACTCCCGGTAGGCCGTCTGGACGAAGACGTGCGCGCCCTTGAAGATCGGAACGCGTTCTTCGATCGGCATGTCGCCGAGGAACTCGACTCGGTCGTCGATCCGGAGGTCGCGTACCATCCGCTCGGCGTGGTGGCGGTCGGGGCCGTCGCCGACGATCGTCGCTCGCCAGTCGCGGTCGCGGAGTTCCGCCAGCGCGAGGAGGAACGACTCGACGTTCGAGTCCGCGTCGAGGTCGCGCGCGTAGACGAGGTCGGCGCGGTCGTCGACCGACGCCTCCCGAACGAGGTCCATGTCGACGCTCTCGGGGATCACACGAATGGCGTCCTCGGCGGCCCCGTGCTCTCGGACCGTCGTCTTCGTCGCTCGCGAGGGAGTGACGATGGCGTCGGCCCGCTGAGCGGCGACCCGATACTCCCGCTGCGAGTCGTCTGCTACGTCGTCCCACCAGTCGACGACGAGCGGTGCGCGAGCCAACGTCCCGCCGCGGGCCGCCTGTTTGACGTGACTCGGCGGGTTGTTGACGGCGTGGATCACGTCGGGTGCGACGCTCCGGAGCGCGGTGACGAGTTTCCATCCGAACGACCGCACCGACGGCTCGGCGGTGAGCGCGCGGTACCGAACCCGCTTGTGTGTGAAGGTGTCTGTCTCGCCGTTCCACCAGCGAGCGCAGAGGACCGTCACGTCGTGACCGCGATCGGCCAACTGACGGGCGAGGCGGTCGATCCGTTCGGTCGCGGGCGTCTCATCGTGGTGGACCGTGAGCATCGAGACAAACGCGACGCGCATACCCGTCGAGTCGGAAGCATCTGTTAAAAATAGTGTCATTCGCGTTATCCGGGGGAGGCCGCCGACGGGCCGGACAACCGCAGTTCCGCGACCCGAACGGATTTGTCCGTACACGTGAAACCCCGGCGCATGTCCGACGCGCGCCCGAGGTACGACATCGAACGGTACCTCAACATCCGAAGCGCTTACGGTGCTTCCTTCGCCCCCGGCGACGACCGTCTCTCCTTCCTGATGGATACGACCGGCACGCCGCAAGTCTGGTCGATCGATGGGCCGGGACGGTGGCCCGAGCAACACACCTTCTACGACGAGCGGGTGACGTTCGCCTCGTGGTCGCCCGAGCGGTCCGAACTGGTCTTCGGCATGGACGAGGGCGGGAACGAGCGCGAGCAGTTGTATCTGCTCGACCCCGACACCGGAGCGATCACGAATCTCACCCAGCACCCCGACGCCAAGCATCGGTGGGGCGGCTGGAGCCACGACGGCGAGCGGTTCGCGTTCACCTCGAACCGCCGCGACGAGGCCGTCTTCGACGTGTACGTCCAGGAGCGCGACGCCGTCGGCAACGAGGCCGAACTCATCCATGAGGGCGACGGCTGGCTCAACGTGGGCGGCTGGAGTCCCGACGACGACCGCATGATCGTCCACGAAGCCTACTCGAACTTCGATATGGACGTGTCGATGCTCGACATAGAAACCGGGGAGTTAGAGCACCTCACGCCCCACGAGGGCAACGTTCGGTACACGAGCGTCTCGTGGAGTCCAGACGGCGAGAGCCTGTACGTATCGACCGACCGCGACACCGACACGCTCCACCTCGCCCGACTCGACCTCGACACGCGCGAGTGGTCTGTCGTCGTCGACGGCGGCGAGTGGAACGTCGACGGCGCGGCCATCGACGAGGACAGCGGGCGCGTGGTCTACTCGCGGAACGTCGACGGCTACACCGAACTCACGGTCGGCGAGTTCGCCGACCCGGACACCATCGAGACGTTCCCCGACCCCGACCTGCCGGGCGGCGTCGCGGGCGGCGTGAGTTTCACCGACGACGCGGGCCACTTCGCCGTGACCGTCACCGGCAGCGCCGACAACACGAACGTCTACGTCGTCGACGTCGAGACCGGCGAAGCCGAGCGGTGGACGAACGCCGCGACCGCGGGCGTCCCGCGCGAGAGCTTCCGCGAACCCGAACTGATCCACTACGAGACGTTCGACGGGCGCGAGATTCCGGCGTTCTTCACGCTCCCGGAAGGCGCGGAGGACGCGTCGAGCGGTGTCCCCGTCGTCGTCGACATCCACGGTGGCCCGGAGAGTCAGCGCCGACCCTCCTTCTCGGGCGTGACGCAGTACCTCCTGCACCACGGCTACGCCGTCTTCGAGCCGAACGTCCGCGGATCGGCGGGCTACGGCAAGGCCTACGGTCATCTCGACGACGTCGAAAAACGGATGGACTCCGTGGCCGACATCGAGGCGGCCGTCGAGTGGCTCCACGACCATCCGACGGTCGACGACGACCGCATCGTCGCCTACGGCGGTTCGTACGGCGGGTTCATGGTCCTCGCGTCGGTGACGGAGTACCCCGACCTCTGGGCGGCCGGGGTCGACGTCGTCGGCATCGCCAACTTCGTCACGTTCCTCGAAAACACGGGCGAGTGGCGGCGCAAACTCCGCGAAGCCGAGTACGGGTCGCTCGAAGAAGACCGCGAATTCCTCGAATCGATTTCCCCGTCGAACAACATCGAGAACATCGAAGCGCCACTGTTCGTCCTCCACGGCGAGAACGACCCACGCGTGCCCGTCGGCGAGGCCGAACAGATCGTCGAGAAAGCCCGCGAACAGGGCGTTCCCGTCCGGAAGCTCATCTTCGACGACGAGGGCCACGGCTTCTCGAAGCTAGAGAACCGCATCGAGGCGTACACCGCCATCGTCGACTTCTTAGAAGAGCACGTCGGCCACGGGAACTAGCGGCCGAAGAACGACCAGAAAGCACTTGTCGGGTACGTGGACGCGGAACGGTATCGCATCACCGCGACCGCAACGGGACCAGAGAACGAGTCGACCTGAGATGAGCGGTCGTCGACGACTCCGTGTCCATCACGACGGCAGAACTCCGCTTTTCACGGACTATCTTCAATGATTTAATAGGAATTTAAGCTCTGTACGGGCACAGTCACGTACCACGGAACAGCCGATTCGCGGACGTTCCGAACGATTCGAACGTCGATCAGTGTAAACTATGAAAGAAAATCGAACCACTCCGTCGTTGCCACGACCCGGAATCACGGATACTTCCGACCGCATCGTCTCCCGTCGAACGCTCCTCAAGACGGGTGCGGCGAGCGTACTCGGCGTGTCGGCGATGGGAACGGCTGCGGCACAGTCCGGATCGACCACACACATCTCGTCGGCACCGTACACCATCGACAGCCCGGGGCGGTACGTCGTGACGGCGGACCTCTCGACGGCGGACGAGTGTTGCATCAAGATCCGAGCGAGCGACGTCGTGCTCGACGGGCGGAGCCACACGCTCACGGGAACGGGAACGTGCGACGGCGTACAGGCGAAAGGTAACTACTCGAACGTTCGGGTGAAGAGCCTCGTCACCCGAAAGTGGAAGAACGGCGTCTACTTTCAGGGCCTTCGAAATAGCAAGCTGTGGAACGTTGTCACCGTCGACAACGATCGGGGCGTCGCGTTCGAGCGCGGCGAGCGGAACGAACTCGCCCGTACCCACGCGTTCCGGAACACGACGGGACTTCGATTCAGAGACGAGACGAACAGCCGCATCGCGTGCAACGTGACCAACTCGAATCGGGATCAGGGCATCCAACTCTTCGTCGGCAGCGACGACAACTTCGTCGTCGAGAACGAGGCTGCTGACAACCGGGACGGGATCGTCACGTTCCGCTCCGGAGGGAACACGATCCTCAGGAACACGGTGACGTCGAGTGCGATCAGCGGCGTCCGCCTCGACGAGAGCGAGTCGAACGTGCTGCGCCTCAACGACCTCCTCGACAATCGGTTCGGCATCCACGTCGACCAGTCCGACTCGAGTGACCTCCTCGGCAACCGAACGCTGGAGAATCACCGATTCGGGATCCTCCTCGCCGGCTCGAACGACTGTCGTGTCGTGAACAACAGAGCCAACGAGAACGCGGACGACGGCGTCCACCTCGGCGAGTCCAACCGAAACCGGGTCGTCGACAACATCGCCAGCCGAAACGGCGGCGACGGGATCGACCTCGCCGGGTCCGACGACAACCGCGTGCGCCGGAACACGACCTGCGGAAACAGCGGACAGGCGATCCGCGACGCGGGGTCCGGAAACCAGTTGCTGGAGAATCAGACGAACTGCTGAGGTGGAACGGAGCGCGAGAGGGACGACTCAGAGTCGACCCCCGCCCCGTCTCTCAGGAACTTCCGTTAGAGTCAAACGGTCAGACGGCAAATTGCTTAAATATGAGCGCAGACCAGCAGCAGCGAACGATCCGATGCCTCGTCGCCAAGGTGGGACTCGACGGGCACGACCGCGGTGCACACGTCATCGCCCGCGCGTTCCGGGACGCGGGGTTCGAAGTCATCTACTCGGGACTTCACCGCTCGCCGGACGAGATCGTGCAGGCGGCAGTCCAAGAGGACGTCGACGTCATCGGCATCTCGATTCTCTCGGGTGCGCACAACACGCTCGTTCCGAAGGTCGTCGCCGGACTGAAAGAGTACGACGCCTTCGAGGACACGCTCATCCTCGTCGGCGGGATCGTTCCCGACGAGGACCGCGAGGAGTTAAAGGAGATGGGCGTCGCGGAGGTGTTCGGTCCCGGAACCCCGATGGAGGATACCGTCGAGTTCGTCCGGAACAACGCACCGGAGCGTGAATGAGCGCGACGCAACGCACACGATGAGTCAAGCCACGGAGAGCGACCTCGTCGACGAACTGCTCGACGGGAGTCACCGCGCACTCGCTCGCGTCATCACGAAGATCGAGAACCGATCGCCGGGCTATCGCGACCTCGTCTCGGCGCTCCACTCGCACACCGGCGACGCCGAAGTGATCGGGATCACGGGCAGTCCGGGCGCGGGCAAGTCGACGTTGGTCGACAAACTCGCGAAGGCCTACCGCGACGACGGTCTGACCGTCGGCGTCATCGCCGTCGACCCTTCCTCGCCCTTTACCGGCGGGGCCGTCCTCGGCGACCGAATCCGGATGGCCTCGAACGTCGGCGACATGGACGTGTTCTTCCGTTCGATGAGCGCTCGCGGCCAACTCGGCGGTCTGTCGACGGCGACGACCGACGCCGTCCGCGCGCTCGACGCCTTCGGCAAGGACAAGATCATCATCGAGACGGTCGGCGCCGGGCAAAACGAGATCGACATCGTCCGGACCGCAGACACCGTCGCCGTCCTCGTCCAGCCGGGCAGCGGCGACGACGTCCAGATGCTCAAAGCGGGCATCTTAGAGATCGGCGACGTGTTCGTCGTCAACAAAGCCGACATGGACGGCGCCGACCGCACCGTCTCCGAACTCAAGGAGATGATCCACATGCGCGGCGACCCGACGGCCGGACTCGACTCCGGCCACCACGGTCCGGGATCGCTCGGCGGCATCGACGCCACCGACGCCGACGACCTCTCGGGCGGCGTCGAGGACGGGGAGAACGACGCCGAAGTGCCGAGGTGGACGCCCGAAGTCGTCGAGACGGTCGCCACGACGGGCGACGGCATCGACGACCTCGTCGCGGCGCTATCGGACCACCACGACTACCTCGAACGCTCCGGTGAACTCGCCGCGCAGGCGCGGATGCGTTACGCCGAGGAGATTCGCCGGCTCCTCCGCAACGACACGGCCGAGTTGCTCGAAGCCGAACTCGACCGACAGGGCGGTATCGACGCGCTCGCCGAAGCAGTGTACGAACGCGAGACCGACCCCTACACCGTCGCCGCCGACCTCGTCGAACCCGTCGCCGACTGCATCGGCGACCGGCGAGAGTGAGACCGAAGCTCCTTCGTTTCCCGTATGACGGCCACGTCTACTCCGTCCGGAACGCGAGCGAATGCCTACAAAGAATAAGTTGGAGGCGGCCCTTCGATAAAACATGAAACTTCGACGAGCACTCGGTGCGGTCGCGTTCGGGCTCGGTAGCACTGTCGTCGTGAATCGCCTCCTGAGACAGCGTGCCGGAACGCTCGAACCGGCGCTCACGGGCGATCAGCGTCGCTATCGCTGGCGCGGTATGGACATCGGCTACACGGAGGCCGGGGACCCGTCGGACCCCGACCTCGTCCTCTTCCACGGCGTCAACGCGGCGGCGTCGAACGGCGAGTTCCGAGAGATCTTCCACGAACTCGCCGAGGACTACCACGTCGTCGCGCCGGACCTCCCGGGCTTCGGTCTCTCCGACCGTCCCCCGCTCCGCTACTCGGCGGCGCTCTACGAGGACTTCGTCGCCGACTTCATCGACCGATACGACGAACCTGCGGTCCTCGCCTCGTCGCTGACGAGCGCCTACGTCGCCGCCGCGCTCGATCAGGTCGACGTCTCGAATCTCGTATTCGTCTGCCCGACGACGACGGGCGGTCCCGAACCGACCGAGTGGGCGCGCGAACTCGTCCGCGCCCCGGTGATCGGGCAGGCCGTCTTCGACCTGATCACGTCCAAACCCGCGATCCGCTACTTCAACGAGGACCACGGGTACTACGACACGAGCCACGTCACCGACGAGTGGATGGACTACGAGTGGCGGACGGCCCACCAGGAGAACGCCCGCTTCCCGGCCGCGTCGTTCCTCAGCGGCTACCTCAACTCCGACATCGACCTCGGCGAAGCGCTCGGCGACGTCGACGTCCCGCTCACGTTCGTCTGGGGGCGCGAAGCCGACGTTACGCCGCTCTCGGGCGGACGAGCACTGGCCGAAGAGGCCAACGCGCGCCTCGTCGTCTTCGACGACACGATGCTGCTCCCGCACGTCGAGTATCCCGAGCAGTTCCTCGAAACGGTGCGTGAAGCCCTCGAAGAGACAGTCCACGCAGAATAAGAGCGGAGTAGATTCAGCGCGGTCGGAAGACGACAACCCGGTCGTCGTCGGTCTCTTTTGCTTCGGCGCTCGCTTCGACGATCAGTCCCGTCTCCACGTCGTCGGCGTCGATGCCGCGGAGGACGCCCGTGATCCGGACCGGGCCGAACGTGGCGACCGCCGTGACGTACGGCGCGTCGTCGGCGAAACTCGGCGTGGGGATGTGGACGACGGTGAAGGTGTCGACGGGTCCGGCGTCGGGAAGCGGCGTCTCCTCCAACGTCGTCGATCCGCAGCGCGTGCAGACGCGACGCGGCGGGAGCCAGCCGTGTCCGTTCTCGCATTCGAGGTAGTAGCCCTCGCCTGACTCTAGCGCGTCCAGCCACTCGTCGAAGCCGTCGTTTCGGGATTCTGGTTCCGTCATTGTTCTACCTCCACGGCAGTAAATCGCCGTTCCGTCATTGTTCTACCTCCAAGATGTGGACAACCGCGCTCGCGACCGTCCCACCCGCGTTGTGGGTCAGGCCGATTCTGGCGTCCGGGACGGCGTCGCTGTTCGGATGATCGCCCCGCAGGAGGCGCGTCATCTCGACGACTTGGCTGGCACCGGTCGCGCCGACCGGGTGGCCCTTGGCTTTCAGTCCACCCGAGAGGTTGATCGGGCGGTCGCCGTCGCGGGTCGTCTCGCCGCGTCGGGCCGCACCGATGCCCTCGCCGGGTTCGTAGAAGCCGAGCGACTCGATGGCGAAGACCTCGGCGATGGTGAAGCAGTCGTGGACCTCGGCGACGTCGATGTCGCCGGGACCGACCGCGGCCTCTCCGTAGGCCATCTCGGCGGCCGTCGTCGCCGCGGGGGTCTGAGCGAGGTGGTCGCGGTCCTGCAGCGCCATGTTATCGCCGCCCTGTCCGCTACCGACGATGGTGACGGGGGCGTCCACGTCGTTTCGCCGGGCGTAGTCGTCGCTGACGAGGACGAGCGCGCTCGCGCCGTCGGTGATCGGACACGAGTCGAACAGGTGGAGCGGTTCGGCGACGGGTTGGGCGTCGAGGGCCTCTTCGACCGTGATCTCACGTTGGTACTGGGCGTGTTCGTTGTTCAGGGCGTGGCGGTGGTTCTTCACCGAGATGTGCGCGAGGTCCTCGCGGGAACCGCCGAACTCCTCGAAGTAGGCGCGCGCCATCAGGGCATACGCGCCCGGGAACGTCATTCCCTGGCGGACCTCGAACAGTTCGTCGGCCGCGATGGCCAGCGCCTCCGTCGCGCCCGAGGTACCGAGGTTCGTCATGCGCTCCATGCCGCCGACGAGGACGACGTCGTGTTCGCCCGATCGGATCGACTTCACGGCTTCGCGGACGGCGACGCCGGAGGAGGCACAGGCCTCCTCGTAGCGGGTCGCGGGGCACGTCAACCCCGCCGCTTCGGCCATGAGCGGGGCTTGATGGCCCTGCCGCTCCGCGAGCGATCCCACGAAGTTGCCGTAGTTCAGATGTTCCACGTCCGTGCGGGGCACGTCGGCGTCGGCGAGGGCGGCCAACGCCGCCTCGGCGAACAGATCACGCCCCGTCCGCTCGGGATAGCGCCCGAAGTGGGTCAAGCCGACACCGGCGACTCGTACGCGGGTCATACACGAACGTTGATCGGGGACGTTCTAAAGTCCTGCCTAGACGCCGCTTCAGTACGGCGGTTTTTCCTACGAAGGTAGTGAACGCGGTCGGTCGCGCTCGCCTGTCGTCGCCGCGGCATCGGCGACCAACAAAACCCTGATAGGAGCGGTGGACTAACGAGGGCCATGGCAAACTGGACCGACAGCATCGTCGGCGACCGGATGACGGTCGACCGGGAGTTCAACGAACAGGTACAGGCTTCGCGATTTTCGAATCAGGAGTGGGGCCTCATCATGACCGCCACCGAGTTCGACATCGAGAACGCCGACGACCCCGAAACGGCCCGCATCGTCGCGGACACGGAGAAGCTACCCCACATCATGCCCGAACTCAAAAACGTCCGTTCGCAGATGCAGTCGATGGGTGCGGGGTCGAGCGGCGGGAGCAGTTCGAACGGCGGCGGCGACCTGTTCGGGTCGATCAAGCGTGCGTTCGGGCTCGGAGGCGGCGGCGGGAAGAACGACGCCGAACTGGAGGCCGCCGAACGGCTCACGCAGGAGTACGCCGACGAACTTCAGCGACACCTAGAGCGCACGGGAAAGTGGGATCAGGTCCGAATCGCGTATCAAGAGTAGTCGCCCGAGACTGAGTTATATCTCGTCGCCGCCGTGGAACAGTGTCAACTCCTCGGCCTCGTAGATGTTGATGAGTTCGACGATGATCTCGTTGTAGTCTTCGTCTTCCTCCCGGAGGCTATCGAGGCGTCCGATCGTCTCCTCGTCGAGGTGAATCTGTGGCATACCTCTCCGTTCGGCGGAGACGTACTTTAACTGTGGGGCAGCAGAACCCCGAAGAGACCGTGCGCTCGCTTCGTGTCGTCTCCGAAATCCGTCTCGAACGATTTTGACGTTACTGGCCTACGAGAACCGACGCTTGAGTCTGGTCAACACGTCGGGTTTCGAGTCGTTCGGACTCGACTCTCGGTCGGCAACTGGTCGTTCGTTGGAACCGGACTCCCACTCGCCAGTCAGTCGTTCAGCAGTCAGTCGTTCGTCACCTCTGGTCGACTCGGATTCATGCGTCGCTCGGTCGAGAACGCCGTCGACGTCCGTGACGGCGTCTCTGACGCCCACGTCGGCCACGGATTTGTCCTCGAATCGGTCACGCGAAACGGCCGTATCGGCCGCGAGGATCACTGCATCGGCCGCGCCGATCTCCGCGGACGACAACTCCTCTTGTGTACCCATCGCCCCCTGTACTTCGACGCGAATCTCGTGACCGCGCTCTGCGGCGGCGGTCCGAAGTCGCTCAGCTACCATCTGACTGTGTGCGATCCCAGTTGGTCAGGCTGTAACTGCCACAAACTTCATCATCAACCCATAAGAGAGTCCTCCACTTGAGATTTGATGCTCGCGGCGAGTGTCATTGCCGCGAGCTCACGGGCGTCCGCGTCGACGGTCTCGACGACGTTCGCTTTCACGTCCGGAACCGTCACGGCGCTCATGCTCAACTCGTCGAGTCCGAGCCCGACGAGCAGTTCGGTGAGGTCGGGATCACCGGCCATCTCGCCGCACATCCCGACCCAGCAGTCCTCGCCCTCGGCGGCCTCGACGGTGCGGCGGATCGCCCGGAGGACGGCCGGGTAGAGCGGATCGTGGAGGGCGGCGACGCGCTCGTCACCCCGCGAAGCGGCCATCACGTACTGCGTGAGATCGTTCGTCCCGATGCTCAGGAAATCGAGTCGTTCGGCCAGTTCGGGTGCCACGAACGTCGCCGCGGGCGTCTCGATCATGACGCCGAAGTCGGGTTCGGCGTACGCGACACCTTCGGCGTCGAGGTCGGCGGCGACGTTGTCGAGGAGTTCGCGGGCGAGTTCGACCTCTTCGATCCGCGTCACCATGGGCAACATCACGGCTAGTCCGTCGCCGTTCTCACTCCCGGCCGCCCGGAGCAGCGCCCGTAGCTGCGTCTCGAACAGGTCGCCGTCGGGACCGAGCGACCGTCGGATGCCGCGCTCGCCGAGGAACGGGTTGTCGCTCTCGGGCAGATCGAGGTACGGAATCGGCTTGTCGCCGCCGACGTCGAGCGTCCGGACGACGACGCGACCCTCCGGGAACGCGTCGAGCGCCTCCACGTAGGCCTCGTACTGCTCTTCTTCGTCCGGCGGCGACTCCCGGTCGAGGAACAAGAATTCGGTTCGATAGAGGCCGATCCCGTCGGCTCCCTGTTCGACCGCGGCGTCGAGTTCGGCGGGTCGACCGACGTTGGCCGCGACTTCGACGGGCGTGCCGTCCCGAGTGGCGACCGACTCGCTTCGAATCTCGACCGCCGGACCGCTCTCGGCGGCGGCGAGACGCTCTTCGCTCGGGTCGACGACGACCTCACCCGCATCGCCGTCGACGACGACGGTCGCACCCTCTTCGACCGACTCCAGTTCGTCGCCGACGCCGACGACGGCGGGCATGAGCAGCGACCGAGCGAAGATGGCCGCGTGCGACGTTCGGCCGCCGGTGACGGTGGCGAAGCCGGCGACTCGGTCGGGATCGAGGCTGGCCGTATCGCTCGGCGTCAAGCGTTCGGCGAGAACGACCGTCCCTTCCGGGAGCGCCCCGAGGTCGACGCGCTCGGCGTCGACGAGGATGCGGACGAGTCGATCACGGACGTCGCGGAGGTCGTCGGCCCGCTCGGCCATCCGCCCTTCCATGCTCTCGAACTGCGCGATGGGGTCTTCGAACGCCCGCCGGACGGCGTGCTCGGCCGGGAGTCCGTCGTCGATGGCGGCCGTCACGCCGCTCTCGATCTGCGGGTCGTTGACGAACTGGATGTGTGCGTCGAAGACGGCGGCCTCCTCCTCGCCGACCGCCTCGGCCGTTCGGTCGCGCTCGGCTTCGAGTTCGTCGCGTGCCGTCTCGCGGGCGCGTCCGAAACGCGCCTGCTCCTCGTCGGCGTCGGTGTCGGCTTCCGACGGTTCTTCGAGTTCGATCCCTTCGTCCGGTCGGTACCAGACGACCGTTCCCGCGCCGGAGCGCGGTGTCACGCCGGTACCGGTCAGTGTTCGAGTCATAGCAGTGTGTTCGGTGTCGTCGGGGCCCTGGTTTTCGAATGTGGTCGTGTTCCTGATTCGAACACGCAGTCTCGCCTGACGGTTGGTGACCCCGCGTCTTCATGGCTTCGTTGAGAATCGGTAGACGGGCGGGTGTCGATATCACTCGGCAGAAGTGGCGTCGATATCACTCGGCAGAAGTGGCGTCGATATCACTCGACGGTGAGAGCGTCGCGTAACACGCCGCGGACGGCGTCGACGCTCTCGACCGCGTGGAGCCGATTCCGCACCGACTCGTCGACGAGCGCGCGTGAGAGCGAACTCAACACGGTCAGATGCGTCTCCGCCCCCGACTCGGGAACCAGGATCAGAAACAGGAGCGTCGCGGACGTTCCGTCGGGTGACCCGAAGTCGACTCCGTCCGGCGAGCGGGCGAACGCGACCGACGGACGCGAGACCGCGGCGGTCTGCGCGTGCGGGATGGCGATTCCCATACCCACACCGCTGGTAGTCACACGCTCCCGTTCGAACACCGCGGCCAACGCGGCGTCGGGGTCGTCGACCCGTCCGGCCGCGACGATGAGATCGAGCAGGAACTCGATGCAGGCTCGCTTCTCCGTCGGTGGCGATGCGAGCGTGACAAGGTCGCTCGGGATGAGGTCGTCTACGGTGAGCTGGTCGTTTAGATCGCGGTCGTCTCCGTCGTCGAATCATGTCGTATCGCCGGTTCGGGTCGTGGTCAGTCTCCGATTGAAGGGCGGGACCGCGTCACTTCGGGGACGACGGCCCGGCACCGTTGGTCGCCTTTCACCTGTCATGGTACGTACTCACATCATAGACCATCCAAATAAAGATTTACAAAACTAACCACATACACACACATTCGATCGCAAATTCGATCGAATACGATCGAAGTACCGGGATGACCAACGATGTTACGAACGGGAATCGACAGAGAATATGCAACAACAGTCATTTTATCGCCCAATTTTCGCCGATGTGATCGAATTCAGCGGGAGAATAGCGCGTGACAACCGATCGTATTCGTCACGATAGTCAATCAAATACAAGTTATGGGAGTTCGAAACGAACAGAAACGTGCAGATATCTGTGCGATCGGTGTGGCGGTCGGATCAGAGTCGGTCGATGATCGCTTCGGTGACGTTCTCGGTCGCCGCGTCGCCACCGAGGTCCGGCGTCCGCGGGCCGTCGACGAGCACGCCTTCGACCGCGTCTCGTACGTTCGCCCCCGCGTCCGTGTACCCGAAGTGTTCGAGCAGCATCGCCGCCGAGAGGATCGTCGCCGACGGGTTGGCGACCCCCTCGCCCGCGATGTCGGGGGCGGTTCCGTGGACCGGTTCGAACAGCGCCCGCTCCGGGCCGATGTTCGCCGACGGCAGGAGTCCGAGTCCGCCGACGAGTCCGGCCGAGAGGTCGGAGAGCACGTCGCCAGCGAGGTTTGGACAGACGACGACGCCGTACTCCTCCGGTCGGAGGCAGAGGTGCATCGCCAGCGCGTCCATCAGCGCCTCGTCGGCGTCGACGCCGCGCTCGTCCGCCACGTCGAGGACCGTTTCTCGGAACCGACCGTCCGTCTCGCGCATGACGTTCGCCTTGTGCGCGACGGTGAAGCCGTCCCACTGGTCGCCCGAGACGTAGTCACAGGCGAACTCGGCGAGTCGCCGGGACGCCGAGTCGGTGACGACCCGCGTCAGCGTCGACACGTCGTCCGTGAGCCGATCTTCGAGCCCCGAGTAGACGCCCTCGGTGTTCTCGCGGAGGAAGACGAGGTCCGTCTCCGGTTTGAGCGCGTCGACGCCGGGGTAGGCTTTCGCCGGTCGGACGTTGACGAACGAGTCGACCGCCCGCCGGAGCGGGAGGATCACGTCCGCCGCCGACTCGCCGGCCGCACCGAACAGCGTCGCGTCGGCGCTCGCCGCGAGATCGTAGGTGTCCTGCGGGAGCGCCTCGCCGGTCTCTTCTGCCACTTCGTCGCCGGCAGCCGCCTGCACGAACTCGAAATCGCCGACAGTCCCCAAGACTTCGACGGCGGCCGGGACGACTTCCTGTCCGATACCGTCGCCCGGGATGACCGCGATTCGTTCCGTCATCGATCAGGCCTCACTCTCGTTGTCGTCGAGCGCGACGTACGGGAGCGACTCGGCGGTTTCCCGAACTGCGCCCGCGTTGGCTTTCATCAGCGCCGTCGTGTCCCAGACGCCCTCGACGAGCGCCTTCCGCTGGGCGTCGTCGACGGTGACGTCGATGGTCTCGCCGCCGTAGGTGATCGTCTCGGCTTCGATGTCCACGTCGACCTCGCCGTCGGGGTTCTCGTCGATCCAATTCTGGAGTTCGACTATCGTCTCGTGGTCGGCCGTGACGGTCGGAATGCCGAGCGCGAGACAGTTACCCGCGAAGATTTCGGCGAACGACTCGCCGACGATGGCGTCGATGCCCCAGCGCATCAGCGCCTGCGGGGCGTGTTCGCGCGACGAGCCACAGCCGAAGTTGGCGTTGACCGCCATCACCGAGGCGTCGCGGAAGCGATCCTCGTTCATCGGGTGGTCTTTCGGGTCGTCGTCGTCGTCGAAACGCAGGTCGAAGAACGCGAACTGGCCGAGGCCGTCGAACGTGACGACCTTCATGAACCGCGCCGGGATGATCTGGTCGGTGTCGATGTCGTTGCCGCGGATCGGGATGCCCGACCCCGACACGTAGTCGACTTCCGGAATCTCGACACTGCCGTCGCCGCCGGACGTGCCGGAACTCACGCGTGCGTCACCTCCTTCAGTTCGCGCACGTCAGTCACTTCCCCGGCGATGGCCGCCGCGGCGACCATCCGTGGGTTCATCAGGACGGTCCGCCCGTCCTTGCTCCCCTGCCGACCGACGAAGTTCCGGTTCGACGACGAGGCGGAGGCCTCGTCGCCTTCGAGTTGGTCTTCGTTCATCCCGAGACACATCGAACAGCCCGCAGCGCGCCAGTCGAAGCCCGCGGCCTCGAAGATTTCGTGGAGTCCCTCCGCTTCGGCGGCCTTCTTCACGCGCTGACTGCCGGGGACGACCATCGCCCGCACGTCCGGGTGGACTTCGCGGCCCTCGACGACCGCCGCTGCGCGGCGGAGGTCGGGCAGGCGCGCGTTCGTACACGAACCGAGGAAGGCCACGTCGATCTCGTAGCCCTGCATCGTCTCGCCGGGTTCGACGCGCATGTGTTCTTGCGCGCGACGGGCCGTGTCCTGCTTGTCTTCGGGGAGGTCCTCGGGGGCCGGGATCGGTTCGGAGATGCCGATGCCCTGTCCGGGCGTCGTGCCCCACGTGACCATCGGTTCGAGATCGTCGCCGTCGATGACGACCACGTCGTCGTACTCGGCGTCCTCGTCCGAACGGACGGACTCCCAGTACTCCTTGCGCTCCTCGAAGGCGTCGCCCTCGGGGACCTCGTCGGTGCCCTCCAGCCAGTCGTAGGTGATCTGGTCGGGGTTGACGTAGCCCGCGCGCGCGCCGCCTTCGATCGACATGTTACAGATCGACATCCGACCCTCCATGTCGAGATTTTCGATGGCTTCGCCGCCGTACTCGTAAACGTAGCCGACGCCGCCGTCGGTGCCGAGTTTGCGGATGATGGCGAGGATGACGTCCTTCGCGCCGACGCCGGGGCCGAGTTCGCCCGTGACCTCGATCCGACGGACCTTCTGTTTCTCCATGGCGATACACCCGGTGGCGAGCACGTCCCGGATCTGGCTCGTCCCGATCCCGAACGCCAGCGCGCCGAACGCGCCGTGGGTCGCGGTGTGAGAGTCACCACAGACGACTGTCATACCGGGTTGCGTGAGGCCCTGCTCCGGACCGACGACGTGGACGATACCCTGATCGCCCGAGTTCGGGTCCGAGAACTCGATGCCCGCCTCGCGGACGTTGCGTTCGAGTTCGGACATCATCTCCTCTGCGGCGTCGTCGGCGAACGGTCGCGACTGATCGGACGTGGGGACGATGTGGTCGACGGTCGCGTGCGTGAGTTCGGGGAACGCGACTTCCACGTCGCGCTCGCGGAGCATCCCGAACGCCTGCGGACTCGTCACCTCGTGGATGAGGTGCAGACCCACGAACAGTTGGGTCTGGCCCGTCGGGAGTTCCGTCACCGCGTGGCGGTCCCAGACTTTGTCGTAAAGCGTTCCCTCACTCATCTACGTCAGACCTCCGCTCGGGGACGGGTTCGTCGCCGCGTGCCCACACGGTGTTGGCGTCCTCGCCGTACGGCGACGTGTGGCTCACGTCGCGCATGGCTGTTCCCTGCTCGGGTTTCTGCGTCGCCGTCGCGCCGCCGTCGGTGACGGCCGGGCCGCGCTGATAGACGCCGCCGAAGGACTCGCCCGTGAAGGGGTGAGTGTGGCTCACGTTCTTCATCGCCTGCTCCTCGTCCTCGCTTCGGTTTCGGTCTCGATTTCGCTCAGTCATTCAGTGTCACCTCGGATTTCTCGTCTTCGCTCTCTGCGTCCTCTTCTGCCCACGCGAACAGGTCGCGGAGGCGTGCGCCGACTCTCTCGATGTCGTGGTTCTTTTCGGCGTGGCGCAGTTGCGTGTAGGACGGTCGACCCGCCTGATTCTCCGTGATCCACTGCTGGGCGAACGTACCGTCCTGCACCTGTTCGAGCACCTGTTCCATGTTCTCGCGGGCGTGCTCGTCGACGATGACGTCGCCCCGCGTCAGACCACCGTACTCGGCGGTGTCAGAGACGGAGTCCCACATCTCGCCGAGTCCGCCTTCGTACATCAGGTCGACGATGAGTTTCATCTCGTTGAGTACCTCGAAGTAGGCCATCTCCGGGGAGTAGCCCGCGTCGACCAGCGTCTCGTAGCCCTGCTTGATCAGGGACGTGACGCCACCACAGAGGACGGCCTGCTCGCCGAACAGGTCGGTCTCGGTCTCCTCGCGGAACGACGTCTCGATGACGCCCGCGCGGGTACAGCCGATCGCGTGCGCGTACGCGAGTGCTTCCTCTTTCGCCTCGTCGGAGACGTTCTGGTAGATGGCGATCAGCCCCGGCGTCCCCTCGTTGGCCTCGTAGTTCCGGCGGACGAGGTGGCCCGGCGACTTCGGCGCTACCATCGTCACGTCGACGTTCTCCGGGGGCTGGATCTGGTTGTAGTGGATGTTGAACCCGTGGGCGAACTGGAGCGTGTTGCCCGGTTCGAGTTCGTCTTTGATCTGCTCGAACACCGCCGGTTGGACGGTGTCCGGGACGAGCATCGAGACGATGTCGGCCTTCGCGGCCGCCTCGACCGGCGTCGCGACTTCGAGTCCGTCGTCTTCGGCGGCCGACCACGACGAGGAGTCCTCTCGGAGTCCGACCACCACGTCAACCCCGCTGTCCGCGAGGTTCTGGGCGTGGGCGTGGCCCTGACTGCCGTAGCCGAGAACGGCTACCGTCTTGTCGTCGATGTAGGAGCGATTCGCGTCGTCGTCGTAGTACACTTCGCTGGTAAATTCGTCAGTCATCGTTTTCGATTGGATTCTCCGTGATCGGTTTCTCGTCTGTTCCGTCGTCGGTCGCGGCGATCGATTCGCCGGACGCGACCGGCGCTTCGCCGGGCGTCGTCGGCGTGTCGCCGCGTGCCAACGCCGTCTGGCCCGTCCGGGCGATCTCCATGATGTCGAACTGCCGGAAGGCGTCGACGGCGTCGTCGATCTTCTGCTGGTCGCCCGTGATCTGGACGGTGATCGTCCGCGGACCGGCGTCCAAGGTCTGGCCCTCGTACATCTGCGTGATGGCGTGGACCTGGTCGGGTTCGTCCCCCCGAACTTTCAGGAGGACGAGTTCCGCACGAACGGCGTCGTCGGCCAACTCGCCGACGGCGATGACGGGCTTCAGTTTCTTCAGTTGTTTTTCGACCTGGTCGATACCGGATTCGGTCTCTTCGACGACCAGCGTGATCCGAGCGTGGCCGTCGACCGTCGTCCGGCCGACGGTCAGGCTCTCGATGTTGAACTGTCGCCGGGAGAACAGCCCGGAGACGCGGGCGAGGACACCCGGTTCGTGCTCGACCAGTGCAGAGACGACCGCGGTCCGCTTTCGCGGTTCGGCCTCCGCTTCGGGGTCGATCCGGACGCCGTGAGAGTTCCGTCGGCCGTCCGGGTGTGGACGCTCGTCGGGAGCGGGTCCCTGCAGGCCCTGCTTCGGCGCGTCGTCGCTCATAGCTGGTCCTCCGTCAGGGCGAACTTGCCGTTCGCACCGCCGCTTGCGACCATCGGGTAGACGTTCGCACCGGGGTCGATGTGGAAGTCGATGACCGACGGACCGTCGTAGGCCACCGCTTCCTCGATGGCGTCGGCGACTTCGTCGTAGTCGTCGACGGCCCATCCCTTCGCGCCGAACGCCTCGGCGATCTTGTCGAACTGCGGACACCAGTCGTAGCCGGCGGCCATCCGTCGGCCCTCGAAGAAGGCGTCCTGCCACTGGCGGACCATCCCGATGTACTCGTTGTTGAGCACCGCGACGGTGATGTCGAGTTCCTCGCGAACCGCGACCGACAGTTCCTGAAGCGTCATCAGGAACGAGCCGTCGCCGTCGATGCAGACGACTTCCTGGTCGTCGTCGGCCGCGACGCGCGCACCGATGGCGGCCGGAAGGCCGTAGCCCATCGTGCCGAGGCCGTGGGAGGAAACCCACGTCCGCGGGTGGCTGAACGACCAGTACTGGGCGGCCCACATCTGGTGTTGGCCGACGCCGGTCGTGACGATGGCGCGGTCGGACGTGGCGGCGTCGAGTGCCTCGACGACGAACTGCGGCTTCAGCGGTTCGTCGTCCGGCGTCGAGTAGTCCATCGGGTACTCCTCTTTCCACGTCAGACACTGCTCGCGCCACGGTTCCCAGCGGTCAGTGTCGGTGTCGAGCGCCTCGTCGAGTTGTTCGATCACGCGTCCGGCGTCGCCGATCAGCGGGTAGTCAGCGTGGACGTTCTTGCTGATCTCGGCCGGGTCGATGTCGATGTGGACGACCTCGGCTTCCGGTGCGAACGTCTCGACGCCGCCGGTCAGCCGATCGTCGAACCGACAGCCGATCGCGACGAGCAGGTCGGTGTGGGTGATTGCCATGTTGGCGTACCCGGTGCCGTGCATCCCGGCCCACTCCATACAGAGTTCGTGGTCGTCGGGCATCGCACCGATCGCGGGCATCGTCTCCGCGACCGGGATCCCGCGGTCGGTCGCGAACGCGCGGGCTTCCTCGGTGGCGTTCCCCTTGACGACGCCGCCGCCGAAGAGGAGCAACGGTTTCTCCGCGCGCTCGATCGCGCGTGCGGCGAGTTCGACCTCGTCGGCATCGGCTTCCATCTGCGGCGCGTAGGTCTCGGGGAGTCGTGCAGGACCGGGTTCACGGGCGGTCTCGCCGAGGGTCACGTCCTTCGGCAGGTCGACCAGCGTCGGGCCGGGACGGCCGGAACCGGCCATCTCGAACGCCTCGCCGATCGTATCGCCGACTGAGTCCGGGCCGTTCGCGAAGTAGTTGTGCTTCGTGATCGGCATCGTGACGCCCGTCGTGTCGGTCTCCTGAAACGCGTCGGAGCCGACCATGGCCGACGCCACCTGCCCGGTCAGGGCGAGCATCGCATCGGAGTCCATGTTTGCGTCGGCGATTCCGGTGACGAGATTGGTCGCACCCGGACCCGAGGTCGCGAGGCAGACACCCGGCGTGCCTTTGACGACGCCGTAAGCGTCGGCGGCGTGGGCGGCCCCTTGTTCGTGGGCCATCGTCACATGCCGCATCGACGCGTCGTACAGTGCGTCGTAGACGGGCATGATCGCACCGCCCTGCACGCCGAACAGCACCTCGACGCCCGCGTTTTCGAGGGCGCGGGCGATCGACTGTGCGCCGTTCGTCACGGGCTGCTGGCCGGACGATGCGTCGTCCGTCGATGCGTCGTCCGCCTGTGCGCTCGTTTCGACACGGTCTTCGACTGCGTCGTCGGGTGCTTGCGTCTGTTCGCTCATGCTGTACCTCCTGTCTGTGTCTGTGGATGTGATCGGTCGCGTGTCATCGTACGCGTGGCTCGGTCGTTATAGAACGGTTCGAATACGGAATCGGAAGGGGTGGTGTGAGGGGCTAGGCGGCCCCTACAATAATGAGCGACCGAATCGCACCGACGCTGCTCTCGGCGAACGTGTGCCGGAGCGTGTCGTGGTGCGTCATCGTATGCGATGCATACGCTCGATCGTAAATAACCTTTTCGTGGGGTGCAAGGTTTGCACTGTCGAAACAGGTGCCATCTCGGAGTCACCGACTCGTTCAACAGTTCGAAAGCCCCCTCCCGCTCGCGCGTTCTGAGCGACATATCCCTCACTAGCGCTCGGGATAGGGGTCGCTCAGAACGCGCGACCAGTCGGCCCCTTTCAGTCCCACCCTGCACCGATCGACCGGCCGGTCGTCGCTTGCCGAGACGTGACCGGTCGCCTTCCGTGGTAGTGGTAGTGTCGGATACTGATTCCGTATCGGTCAAGCAATAATAGTCGTCGCCGCCGGTCCGTTCGTCACCGCACCGATCGTCGGGCGTGCGTGGCGCGATTGCCGGAGATCGCGCTCCGACGGGTCGCGTTCGCTTCACCCGATGCTCGGCGTGCGGAACGAACGGAGGACGGGACATCTTACGCCGTTGCCTCCTCCTCGCGCGTAACACCGACTTCGCGGGCGAACCGTTCCAACTCGGTCACCGTCACCCGCTGCTTCTCGGCTCCGAAGTCCTTCACGCGGCGCGTGACCTGCCGGACTTCGGAATCGGTCGGCGCGTAGCCAGCGTCTTCGAGTCGCTGGCGGACCGAGTGCGTGCCGGTGTGCTTGCCCAGCACGAACTCGCGGCGCGCGCCGACCATCTCGGGCTTCATCACGCCCGGTTCGAACGTATCGGAGTTTTCGATAACGCCCGCGGCGTGGATCCCGCTCTCGTGGGAGAACGCGTTGGCCCCGACGATCGGCTTGTTACCCGGAACCGGAATCTCGGACATCTCCTCGATGATCCGGGACAGTTCCGTGATGCGCGTCGTGTCGATGCCGGTGTCGACATCGTACAGCGACTCGACGGCCATGACGACCTCCTCGTAGGCGGCGTTGCCGGCGCGTTCACCGATCCCGTTGACCGAGACTTGCGCCTGCGCCGCGCCCGCTTCGAATCCCATGACGGCGTTCGCCGACGCCAGCCCGAAGTCGTCGTGGGCGTGGACGTCGATCCGCGCGTCCGTGCGTTCACCGACGAACCGAACGAGGTCGGCGAAGCGCGTCGGCGTCGCCACCCCGCAGGTGTCGGGGATGTTGATCCAGTCGACGCCGACTTCGTCGACGGCCTCGATGATCTCGCCGAGGAACGCCTCGTCCGTCCGCGTGGCGTCCATCGGTGAGAACATCACCTCGACGCCCGCGTCGACGACGCGCTCGACCGAAGCGACGGCCCGCTCGACGGCCTCCTCGCGGGAGGCGTGCATCGAGTCTTGCAGTTGGACGTCGCTGGTGCTGACGAAGACGTGGACCATGTCGACGCCGGAGTCGATGGCGGCCTCTACGTCTTTGTCGACGACGCGTGCCAGCCCGCACGTCGTCGCATCCGTCGACTCTGCGATGTCGCGGACGGCCTCGAACTCAGCGTCCGAGTTGACCGGGAACCCCGCCTCGATGACGTGGGTGTTCATATCGTCTAAGATCGACGCGATCTCCCGTTTGTCCTCGTAGCTGAACGAGGTGCGTGGCGACTGCTCGCCGTCGCGGAGCGTCGTGTCGAAAATCCGTACGCCTTCGATTTCAGAAGCGTGTTTCAGTGTGCCCTGGAAGAACTCGACCCGCCGGATTGGTTACCGACGTGTCCGTGGTATCGTTGGACATTGTGTTCGTTCCAAGTGGCGATGGAGTATATAAGTCTGTCCCTCAGACAGACATCGTTCAATTTTATGAGCAGTGTTATTTATCGACACATGTGTGAAACCGCACGACATAAACGACCTTATACATTCTATTTACCTTTTATCAGTCGGTACAACAGAGCGCAGGAACGAGGGCTGACGTTGATGGCATACTAAATTTTCCCTCGCATTATGTGGAATTTTCTCTCAGGAGACTTGCGCGCGCTTCAGAGTGGACAAGTGTGGAGTTGCGCAGCGTCGAGCGCGGATCGACGTGGCGGTTGGACCACCGAGGGGAGCACGGCCGGAACGCGTGGTTTACGGAACAGTCGTTCCGAACACACGAAGGAGCAACGAGCCGAGGGCTTCGGACCGAACGTTTTTCTCACCCGACGAATAGACACGCGGTATGGGTGACTTCGACCTCGATCTCCGCGGTGCCGAAGAACAGCTAGACGACGCGGGGATACAGGGTAACGTGGTGCTGGGTATCCTCGACGGGACGACCGACCCGGACGAGTGGATTCAGAACGTAGAGTCGGGGAACGTACTCGTACTCGCCGTACAGGGCGACCTCAATACGCTCGCGACCGGGTTCGCGCGCGAGATCAGAGAGATGGACGGCGAACTCATGCACTTCCGGAAGTTCCTGGTCGTGACGCCATCGGGCGTCCACATCGATACCGACCGGCTGAGCTGAGCCCCGTTAGTTCTCGAACCGATCGGTCTCGGCCCCGCAGTCGGCACAACGGAGGATGTAAACGGTCGTCTCGGTTCTATCACGCTCGCACACGTCGTACGTTCGGTCGGTGATCTCACCGCAGACCGGACATTCTTCTTCGATAATCGCGCCGTCCTCCTCTTTCGGTGCTCCGACGGCGACAAACCGTGTCGGACGGTCACCGACGGCGTGGGCCGCGTTCGGGTGATCTCTGGGAACGAAGAACGCCTCGCCCGCTTCGACGCGGTCGGTCCCATCGGGCGTCTCAAAAGCGAGTGCACCCTCGATCACGTAGAACAATTCCTCGTGGTTCGGATGTCGGTGATAGCCCCAGGGAACCCGTTCGCCCGGATCGGCAGTGTAGACGTTGAAACCGAACTCGGTCGCGTCGACAGCGACATCGACCTCCTTCTTCTCTCGGGTCGGATTCGGCGTGTTCGGAAGCGACTCTATCGAAACCTTGCGGTAACCGCTCATACACCGACGACGAACGCGAGTGTGAAAAGTCGAGTTACCTGAAACAGTCGTATCGCTTCACAACCGCAGTCGACGGCGATGTCGACTACTCCTCGACGAACGTCAAGACGTGCCCGTCGGCCTCGCGCACGCGTCGACCGTTCTCGACCGGAAGCGTTTCGCAGACGTCGGACTCGATGGCGTCGACGGCGGTGTCGGCGTCCTCCACGGCGAACCCGAGGTCGACGTGGACGCCCCCGCGTGCGTCCGCGAGACCCAACTGCGGCTCCCAGAGTTCGAGGTCGAACGGGCCCGCCAGCCGAACGCGCCGACGCGCCTCGCCGCGGTCGACGACCTCGAATCCGAGAGCGGTGTACCGCGCCTCCGCGGCGTCGAGGTCGGTGACTTCGAGGACGATCTCGAAGATCCGGGAGAGTCCGTCACCCGCGTCGTCGGCGTTGTCGCCGATCTCGACGCAGTGGTCGTCCGGATCGTCGACGTAGAGCGAGCGATACGACCCGAACTGGTGTTCGGCGGGATCGAACGACGCGAGACGGTCGTGCCAGTCGCCGTAGGCGGCCTTGGAGGTGGAGAAGGCGTAGTGGGTGTGTAGTCCACCGCGGGGAACGCCGGTCGGTCGCCGGAAGACGAGCGCCGCGCCGCCGATGTCGAAGACGAGTTCCGAATCGTCGTCGCGGACAGGGCGGAGACCGAGTCGGTCGACGTAGAACGCGCGCGTGCGATCGAGCGACTTCACTTCGAGAGCGAGGGAGGCGAGGCCAGTGAGCATGGACTCGCTACGTCGTGGGTCGGGTTAAACGCCGGTGACTGGGAGTCGGTGGAACGGGGTCAGACGAGCGGGGCGGGGCAGGGCGGGGCGTCATACCCGCCGCCGGTGGGGTTATGCGGGGTCCGTCCGTTTTGAGAGTGTACATGCCCTTCAAAGCCGACGGCGTGGAAGAGGAGTTCCGTGAGATCGATCGGTGGGACGGCGGAGTCGGCTGGATCGCGCATCCGGAGGAGACGATGGAGCGAGCGAGCCACGCGCTCGCCGTCGACGGCGAGGTGTGGGTCATCGACCCGGTAGACGCTCCCGGCGTCGACGACCTCCTCGCGGAGTTCGGCGACGTCGCCGGCGTCGTCGTCGCACTCGATCGACACAAACGCGACGCCGCGGCGGTCGCCCGTCGCCACGACGTGTCGGTGTACATCCCCGACTGGATGACCGGCGTCGCCAGTGACGTCGACGCACCCATCACGCGGTACTCGCGCGAGTTAGCCGACACGGGATACCGAGCGATCACGATTCGGAACTCGACGCTGCCGCCGTGGCAGGAGATCGGATTCTACCACCCGAAACTAGAAACGCTAGTCGTCCCCGAGGCACTCGGGACGGTGTCGTACTTCTGTACGGAGGGAGAGCAACTGGGCGTCCACCCGATGCTTCGACTGACGCCACCGAAACGACCGTTCCGAGGGCTGACCCCGAAACGGATCCTGGTCGGTCACGGCGAGGGCGTCTCGGAGAACGCGACCGCAGCACTCCGGGCTGCACTCGACAACTCGAAGCGTCGAGCCCCGTCACTCTACCTGAAGACGCTCCGAGACGCACTTCCCTGATAGTTTCAAGCCAGCGGTAGGTTTTTATCAACACACCCTGAATGAATCGGCATATGAATACGGGCGTGTGGGCTCGTAGGAGACCGTGTGAGGTGAGCTGTGCGTGACGATCACGTTTTCGTCGGGAGACGCAGCAACCGAGATCACGGTCTCCGACGGGATCGAGCGCCGGCAGTACACGCTCGAAACCCCGGACGAAGTGTCGACGAGGCCGACTGAAACCGATCAGTTCTACTTTCCGGTAGACAAGGCGATCGCAGTCACCACGGAGAGCCTCACTCTCCCGAGCGTCGTCGCCACGTTCGTTCGAGACGCAACGGGCGGAATGGTGGCCGAGGTCGAACACTTCGACACCCACGAGTTCGGAGGCCGGTGCCACAGTATCGAGCTGTGCGCGCCGATAAAGCTCTACGTCATCGTCGATGGCCCGGTGACGATCCGATCGGTGGCGAACCGGATGTCCATCGAATTCGACGAACCGCGCGACGTCGCCATCGGGGCACGATCGTATCACAAGCACCCGGAGGCGACGATCACCACGACCGAGAACCCGTTCGATCTCATGGAGGCCGTTTCGGCGCTTCGATCGTCGCTAAAGACGACGACCTGCGAGCGCTCGTATCCCACACTCCGCGGTCACCCGCCGACCATCGAACTCGGCGACAGCATAGACGTGCCGCCGGAACTCGACCCTCCGGAGACAGATGTCCGCATCGAGGTTCCACCCCGGCGCGACTACATCTATCCCGTCGCACCGTTGGCGTTCTACCTCGGCGCGACGGTCACTAGCGGTCCGACGCCGCGGATCGTCACCGACGACGGATTCGAACACGCGCTCAATTCGCCTCGCGGCTTCGAAGACGAGGTCGAGCGTGTCCTCAAGCAGACGTTCCTCTTCGACTGCGTGACGCGGACGGAGGGGTACTACAAAGTCGACCTCCACGAACGGCGTGCCGTCGAATCGGTCGTCGACCTCGACTTCGAAGCGCTGTACGACGCGTCGCTCTCGGAGCAACTGCGCGCGTACCTTTCGGTTCCGTACG
Source organism: Haloferacaceae archaeon (assembly GCA_963715525.1). GTDB lineage: Archaea > Halobacteriota > Halobacteria > Halobacteriales > Haloferacaceae > MFD01721-c6. Next base: position 761,971 of record OY970248.1, on the reverse strand, counting down.
AACTCGTCGAGGAGTACGTCCCGGAGTGGAAACTCACGACGCACGTCGATCCGACGCCCGAGAACGTCGAACTCCTCCCGTTCCTCGTCAACGATCTCGCAGTGATTCGACTTCCGGAGGGACATTCGGTGTCGGCGTCCGAGGCGCAGATGGCCGCCATCACAGAGTTCACGCGCGACGGAGAGGACGACTTTACCCGCAGTGCCGCCGGGACGGAATCGCTCGGCACGCCGGCGCTCGTCCAACCGGAACGGACGGACTCGCTCGAACAGGCCTGGGCTGGCGACGACGCCCCGGTCGGCGCGAGCAAAGCCTCGGTGCAGGCCTTCCGGAACCGACTGGAACGCGAGGTCTCCGACGGCGATGTCGACATCACGGTCGTCTGTAACGACTCGTCGATGGACGAAGAGAAGACGCTGGCCGAGCAGCTATACGGCTCGCGGGACGAACTCCCGTTCGACGTCCAGATCTATCACAACCTCTCGACGGCGGCACTCCGGGCCGTCATCGAGACGGACATGGACTTCCTGCACTACATCGGTCACATCGACCACGACGGCTTCGACTGTGCCGACGGCAAACTCGACGTCAAGGAACTAGACGTCGTCGGCGTCGACGCGTTCTTCCTGAACGCCTGTCGCTCTTACGACCAGGGAATGGCACTCATCGAACGCGGTGCCATCGGCGGCGTCGTGACGCTCTCGGAGGTCATCAACAGCGGCGCGGTCCGCGTCGGCAAGACGATGGTCCGACTGCTGAATCAGGGATTCCCGCTCCGCGCGGCGCTCGAAATCGCCAAGAAGGAGTCGATCGTGGGCGGGCAGTACATCGTCGTCGGTGACGGGAATTTAGACGTGGTGCAGGCGCAAGACCGGATGCCCCTGCTGTTCGGTTTGGAGAGCGATCAGGGGGAATATCGCTTATCGCTGTCCGCATTTCCGACCGGAATACACGGATTGGGAAGTTTCGCGGGTCTACCGTTTGGTGACCCCAAGATACGGTACTTGGCTTCGGGAGAACTCTCCGAATTCACATTAACTCGCGAAGAGGCGGAATACGCGATTAGCTTCGACGAACTTCCGGTGAAAGTCGAGGGGTCGATACAGTGGAGCCAAAATATAGACCTCTCAGAATTGACGTGAGTGTGTTACTACTCCGCACCCACCGCGCCTGAAGATCGAATAATTCTCCAGGGAAATACTAGATACAACTACAGATGCACGAGTATTGAAACCTCCCCTCGTATAGTCGAGACTATTTCTGTAAGAAGATGGATATTCTGTGAGTAGTGTCAAAAGGTAGTCTATGGACCACTGCAAATTCGAGCGGTATTAGCGGCCGCGTTCCCCGCTTGCGTGAGCAGCAGCATCATCATGAAGAGAATGCCTATCATCCGCGGGTGTTCTGCGATGTACGATTTGAGGCTGTTGTCTGCTTCCTTCATACAACTACTCACACAGTCACGCATATTAAAATTTTCTGACATGTATTACACACTACAGTTTTGCAAGAATGTCCTCGATCGTTTCAACGATGGGATAGACTTTCAGTATTCACCGCTTAACGGGACTAAGGGACCGATTACTGACGTGTGATGGGGAGGTCAGCAGACCACCCGGCGGTGCGAAGCGATTCGCGCGGTCGACGCAGCGACGGGATTATCCGAGTACCGCACGTACGTGGTGCGTGGTTTACGCGACACAGGGTCTGATCGAGGTGTTGCTCGACCTCGCAGCCGACGCCGAACCGGAACGGCTCTCGATCGTGTTGACGGCGACGAAAGCGGCGGAGTTCGGGACGGATCTCGGCCTCGACCCGGAGACGCCCATCCTGACGCACTTCTACTTCCCGAGCGCCGGAAAGTCGATCAACGCGGTGTTCGGCGTGGACCTGGGGACACCCGTCGGTCGAGGACGCGCGCGCTTCGTCACGCATCCACAGGGGAAGCTACAACTCACGAAACGCGACGACCTCGCCGGAGTCGTACTCGTCGCGGTACCGCCGTGGGACGAAGGCACGCTCGCGGCGTTCGATCGCTCGGGTCGGCGGCTGGAACTCGACATCGTCGACGCCGAACCGCCACAGGAATCGCTCGCGTAGAAACAGAAGTCGATCGACCGAAGCTACTCTAAGTAGCCGAGGTCGGTCAGTTGCGCCGCTATCTCTTCGAACTCCGCCTCAGTGAGTTTCCCCTGCCGCTGGTGCTGGATCACGATACTCCGGAGCAGGAAGCGCACGAGGTCACTCGTACTCGAAAAGCTCGTCCCTTCGATCGTCTCGTCGACCCGCTTGCCAAGTTCCTTCGGGATCGAAACGGTCGTGTACTCGGTCATGAACGAACGGAAGGCGTCGCGGGGGATAAAGCTGGCTGGATTTTTTGGGAGCCGAGCGCGTACGTGCAGACGACCATGGGAGCGAGACCGCCACAGAACACGACGTCAGAACCCGACACCATCGAATTCGGAATCGCCGCGGTGACCGCTCGCGTCGACGAGGCGGGGATCGAATTTCCGGCGACCGACCGGGAAATTCTCGAACGCATCGACGACCCTGCCGTCCCCTACGACGTGTCGGGTAATACGTTGCACCTCGAGAAGGCGTTCGAAAGCGTCGGGACGACCGAGTTCGAGAGCCAGCGAGAACTACTCGAACGGCTGCACCCGGTATTCGAAGGTCGACGCGAATCGAGTACGAACGCCGTCCTCGGACAGTTACGGCGCGTCTTACCGTTCTGAATCGGGTGAGCCGGCCCCGTCGCTGTCGGCCCCCCTGACAGGACGGCTCTCGCGCGCCTGTTCCCCGTCAGTCGCGACGACACCGCCGTCGCCGCCGTAATACCGGCGATTGTGATCGAGGTGCGACTGGCCAGTGCCGCGGGATCGGGGGCCGTCTCCCCACCGATCCGCTAACTCGTCGATTCGCTGGAGTTGCTCGCGGTGGAGCGTGATGATCATGTCCGAGAGCACGCCGAAGATGAGCAGTTGGACGCCGAAAATGATCGAGCCCGCACCGAGGAAAGCGAGGACGTCGTGACTCTGCCGAGGCACGGCAACGAACCACTCGTAACCGACGTAGACGCCGAGGAGAACCCCGACGATGGCGGCGACGATACCGACGCTGCCGAAGTAGAAGAGGGGGTTGTTCGTCTTCGCGCGCCGGTAGAGTTCGAGGAAGATCACGCTCCCGTCACGGAGTGGGTGGAGGTTCGTACTCGATCCGTACGGTCGGGGGAGGTAGGAGACGGGGACGACCGCGGTGGGGATGTCGCGCTTGACACACTCGACTGCCATCTCGGTCTCGATTCCGAACCCGTCGGCGGTGAGGGTCATCCGCTCGAACGACGCCCGAGTGAACGCACGGTAGCCGCTCAGGATATCGTGGAGGTTCTGCCTGTGGATGAGGCCGAACGCCCAGTTGATGATGTGGTTGCCAGTTTGATTGAGGCGCGTCATCGCACCGGAGTGCATGTCGGCGAATCGGTCGCCGATGACGTGTTCGTACCCGTCGTCGAGCGGGCCGAGCATCGTCTCGGCGTCCTCGGCGCGGTACGTTCCGTCGCCGTCGGCCATCAGTACGTACTCGGCATCGATGGTCTCGACCGCCTCGCGGATTGCCTGACCCTTTCCCGTTCCCGACTGGATGATGACCTCCGCGCCGTGCTCGGCCGCCACCCGTCGCGTCCCGTCGGTCGAATCGCCGTCGACGACGAGGATGTCCGTGAACCCGTGCTCCCGGTAGCTTACGACCACGTCGCCGATCGTCTCGGCTTCGTTGTAAGTCGGGAGCAAGACACAGACGTCAGCGTGGTCCATTGGCCCACTGTCGACCCGGACATCCCAAAGCCCTTCTGGATGCGAGCGCTCATCGCCTCCGAACCGACTGCGGTTCCGACGGGGTTTTGGTCACGATACGAGAACAACCCCGCATGAAACGCGTCGCTGCCGTCGCGTCCACGCTGCTCGCGCTGGCGTGTCTCCCGTACGCACTGTTCGTCGGACTGTACGCCCTCCTCCGGCCGTCGGGGTCACCCGCGGAGAAACGTCCGGCCGAACCCACGGTGAGCATCGTCCTGCCGACGTACAACGAAGAGCGCATCGTCGCCAATAAACTCGAAGACATCGTCGCCCTCGACTACCCGATGGAGAAAGTCGAAGTCGTCGTCGTCGACTCCAGTGACGACGCCACTCCGGAGATCATCGAGGAGTTCTTCGACGCGCGCGACGCCCCCTCGTTGAGTCTCATCCGCGAAGGGGAACGCCGCGGCCTCGCCGCCGCACTCAACGACGCCTACGCCGCTGCCGAGAACGAGATGGCCGTCAAGACCGACTGCGACTCCCGAGTCGCACCCAGCGCCCTCCGTACGGCGGCCGCCAACCTCGCGGACCCCGACGTCGGCGCGGTCACCGGTCGCAACGTCGAAGTCCTTGGCGGCAGCGGCGTCGAAGAGGGGTATCGCGGGATTCAGGCCCACGTCCAGACGCTCGAATCGCATCTCGACTCGACGTTCATCTTCCACGGCCCCTTCTCCGCGTTCGAGAACGACGAACTCGTCCCCGTAGATCCGAACTCGATCGCCGACGACACCGAACTCGCGCTGAAGATCCGAAAGAACGGCAAGCGCGTCGTCTTCGACCCCGACGTAAAGTACATGGAAGCGTCGTTCTCGGAGTTCCGAAAGCGACGCACGCAGAAAGACCGCCGCGCGATGGGACTCGTTCGGCTCCTGTTCCAGCAGCGCGGGATGCTCGGACGCTACGGGCGCTACGGACGGGTCGTCCTGCCGTTTAACTGGTGCTTTATGATCCTCTCGCCGTGGTGCTTCGCCGTCGGTGGAACGCTGGCGACGGCCGTCGCGCTCGGCCTCCTCGGTCCGTTCGGGCTGGCGCTCCCGGCGGCGTTCGGTGCGTTCGTCGCGCTCGGCTCCCGTGACCTGCTCGGTCCGCTTCAACCCCTCTACGCGCTCGCGGACACGCAGATTTCGCTGTTCTGGGCGAGCGTCCGACTCCTCCGCGGCGAGGGGGGCCCGATCTGGGAAGTCGACGAAGAACTGCGCGACGTGTACGAGTAGGTCCATGGATCGGAATCGAACGAACGAAGTGATAGATCGGAATCGAACGAACGAGGCGATGGATCGAAAGCTCCGAATCCTCCAGGTCGCCCCGCGCTACCCGCCCCACACCGGCGGTGTCGAGACGCACGTCCGGCAGATCAGCGAGGAACTGGTCTCCCGCGGGCACGAGGTCACGGTCGTCACGGCCGACGCGGGCGAGGACATGACGAGTCGAGAGCGTCGAAACGGAGTCCGCGTCCGCCGGTGTCGCGGTGTCGCTCCCGGCGGCGCGTTCCACGTCGCTCCGGGCATCGTCCGTACCGTCGCTAGGCTGCACGAGCGGGCCGACGTCGTTCACGCGCACAACTACCACTCGTTCCCGCTGTTCTTCGCCGCGCTCGCCGAGGCGAGAGGGGACAGACCGCTGGTGGCGACGACCCACTATCACGGGTCGAGCGCAGACGAGTTCCGCGACCGACTGCTGTCGCTCTACCGACCGATCGGCGGGTGGGCCGTTCGCCGCGCCGACCGCGTCGTCGCCGTCAGCGACTGGGAGCGGCGGCAGCTATGGACGGACTTCCGCGTCGACGCGACCGTGATCCCGAACGGACTCGACGCCGCGCGCTTTCGAGACGCCGGTGTCGGGGCAGAGACAGGGCGAGGGAACGAACACGCCGAACGCGACCGTCCGTACCTTCTTTGCGTCGGCCGTCTCGAATCGTACAAGGGCGTCCAGTACGCGGTTCGAGCGTTGACCGCGTTGCCGGAGTACGACCTGCTCGTCGCCGGATCGGGTCCCGCACGCGACGACCTCGAAACGCTCGCACGGCGTCTCGGCGTCGACGACCGAGTCGAGTTCCTCGGCTACGTCGCCGACGCCGACCTCCCCGGATTGTACGCAGATGCGACAGCCTACGTGACGCTCTCGTCGCACGAGTCCTACGGCATGACCGTCGCCGAGGCGCTGGCCTCGGGGACGCCCTGCGTCGTGCGTGAGGCGGGTGCGTTGATCGACTGGACGACTCGCGAGGACTGCGTCGGTGTCGGCTATCTCGGAGCCGAAAGCGTCGCCAGCGCCGTCAAACGGGCGTCCGAGTTGTCGGCTCCCTCGACGCCGTTACCGACGTGGGCCGACGTCGTCGATCGAGTAGAGGCACAGTACGCGGGACTTTTGACCCACGGGGCGGAGGAAACGGTATGAACGTCCTCCTCATCACGGTGGACTCCCTTCGGGCCGACCGCGTCGACAACGAGGTGATGCCCTTCACACGCTCGCTCGCGGACGAGTCGCTCGAATTCGTGAACTGCGTTGCTAACGGGCCGTCGACGCCCGCGTCGTTTCCGTCGATCCACGCCAGCCGACACTTCGCCAGCATCGAGGGACTAGGCATCCCCGAACGCGGCGGCGTCGTCACCCTCGCCGAACGCCTGCGCGAAGCGGGCTACGCTACGGCCGGGTACACGGACAACCACTTCGCCTCCGGCAGCTACCACTACGACCGCGGCTTCGACTCCATGCACGACGCCAGCGGGTCGGCGGAGGCGGGCAAGTTGAAACAGTTCGTCCAGTCGAATCTCGACAAGGAGGGCCCGCTGTTCCGAACCATCGAACGGGTCTACAACCACGCGGACGGACTCCTGGCTTCGATGTCCGAAGAGAGCAGCGAGTACGAACGCGCCGCGTCCCTGAACGAGCGCGCCCTGCGATGGGTCGACGTCCACGACGACTGGTTCGTCTGGCTCCACTACATGGACGTCCACCACCCCTACGAAGCGCCCGACGCGTACCAGCGCCAGTACCTCGACGAACCGCTGAGCGTCACGGAGTGTCGTCGCCTCTCGCGGAAGGGCACGCACCACCCGAAGGAGATGACCGACCGCGAGTGGGATCTGATCCGACGGCTCTACGACGCTGAGTGTGCCTACACCGACGATCAGGTGAAGGCGCTCGTCGCGGCACTCGACGAACGAGGCGTGTTAGACGACACGCTCCTCGTCTTCACCGCCGACCACGGCGAACTCGTCGGCGAGCACAACCACGCCGGACACCCGCCGGAGTTCTGGGAGGGTATCGTCCGCGTGCCCTTCTTCGTCCACGGACTCGACGGGAATGGGGTCGACACGGCGGCCATCGACGACGGAAGCGAGAGCGGCATCGACCCGCGAGGCGTCGTCGAGGGACAGACGCGGTTACTCGACACCGCGCCGACTGTCGCCGACGCGTTGGGTATCGACGCGCCCGCCGAGTGGCAGGGCGAGTCCGCACTGGCGGTCGCCCGCGGCGAGGTCGACGCCCGCGAGTACGCCTTCGGCGACGTCGGACGGCAAGTCGATTACGCGCGATGCTACGCCCGCCGGGCCGACGGCTGGAAACTGCTCCGGCACGCCGACGACGGCGAGTTCCTCTTCGACGTCAACGAGACGCCCGACGAGCGTCCGGAAGACGACCAGCGCGAGATGGCGTCTGAGGTACTCGCGGCGCTCTCGACCGCATTAGACGAGCATCAAGAGCAGATGGCGGACATGCGAAGCGGAAACGCCGGAATCGACGAGGACGACGAGATGGTCGAAGAGCACCTGCGCGAGTTGGGCTACCTAGAGTAGCGACGAGCGACGGCTGACGCACCGATCGCGCCGTACCGCGTTGCCGATCAATCTCCCGTCGGAGTCGGCGGCGGATTCGTCGCGACCTCGTCGAGGTCGAACGTGTGCAGTTTCTTCTTCCAGGTCTTCGGATCGCCCTGTGCCCCCTCGTACACGTCGAGAACTCCGAAGCGGTCGTCCGTGACCCGTACTTCCGCCCGGTCGCCGAACTGGACGCGATTGAAACCGTTCCTGGAACTGACGGTGGTCAGACAGCCGTCGGCCCTACTCGGGTCGAAGCCGTGTCCGCAAAACCCGATCACGTACTTCACGTCGTCGAACCGACGCCGGAGGCGATTGGAGTCGTCGTCCGAGACGGTGACGTGCGTGAGTCCGTCCACCACGTCGCGGTAGCTCTGTGCGACCCGTCCGTCGATCTCGCTCTCGCCGTCCGAACCGAGGTACAGGATCTGGGCGGACTGTCTCCGAGCCCTCGACCCCCACTCGACGACGACGATCTTGTTCTGTAGATACCCGGTCTTCGCGAGTCCGACACGAGTGAGACAGCCGCCGAGCGCGCCGAAAGCACCGGCGCCCGTCGCACCGAGGAGGGTTCGTCGGGAGACCATGACCAACCGTTCTGATAGCGAGACGAAATGTCTTCCGTCTGCGACTATTCCATGTAGCCGAGATTCCGGAGCGTCTCTTCGACCTCCTCGCCGGCCCGCGCCCCACCCGCCGAGCGATCCGTGGCCGGGCCGCGCTCGACGGTACGCTCGGCCGCGTCGCCGGTGAACACGTCGAACCGTACGTCGCCGTCGACGTCCAACGGAACCGACACGCCGAGGTAGTGGAGGATCGTCGGTGCGAGGTCGTAGATCGACGGGGCGACGCCGCCGCCGTCGCCGGAGATATCGGTGCCCCAGGCCCCGAAGATGCCGGTTCGTCGATGGGTCGCCAACCACTCCGTCCGTTCGCCGAAGATTTCGCCGCCGACCGCTTCGGGAGCGTCGACGCCCTCGGCGTACTCGACGACGAAGTCCGGTGCCCGCGGCATGTCGCCGGAGTAGATCTCGGCGGGCGAGTGGACTTCGGCGGCGACCTGCCCGCCGTCCGGAGTCCGGAGTTTGTAGATGTCCTCCATGAGCGAGTTGCGGTACGTCTCCGCGGCCGCACCCGACGGGAACGCGTCCCGGTTGATGTAGATCGGTCCCCGTCCGAGCGAGATCGCCTTCGTCCTCCGCCAGTCGATCGGGGCATCCTGAATGGCGGTCCGGCCGCTCTCGCTCGGGAAGAAACGCTGAACCGACTCCGGAACCATCGACTGCGCGAAGTTGACGAGGCCGAGCCGCCCCACCAGCCGCTTCATGCGCTCCTGGGTGATCCCCACCGACGCGAGCGCACCTCGACCCGTCGAATCGCCGAGCACGAGGTCGCCGCGGTCGAGCAGCCACTGATTGACGAGGAACGTCTCGTCGATCTCGGTAAAGCCGTGGTCGCTCATCAGGAAGACGGCCTCGGGGTCGGCGTCGGTCTCGCCGTCTTCGGACTCCTCATCGGCTTCGACCGCATCGAGCAGGTCACCGAGACGCGCGTCGATCAACTCGTAGAGGTCGCGGATGTGCTCCGGGTGGTCCCAAAGCCGGTGCTGGACCGTGTCGGTGACGAAGACGGTGAGGTGAACGAGGTCGCAGCCTTTCTCGCGGGCCAACCACTCGGCGGCGTCGAATCGCTGGTCCGCGAGGTGTTTCGCCTCTTCGACGAGTTCGTCGGGACTCGCCTCGTCGAGAACGAGGTCGGGTTTGGTCCGGTAGTCGGGGACGGCCTCGAACAGTTCGTCTTTGAGCGATTCGGGGCTCGTGAACTCGCCGCGTTCGGAAGCGGGACTCCCGGCGATCGTGAGCACGCCGTCGTCCGTGTTCGGCGGGTGCGTGGTCGGCATGTTGACGACGGCGGGGGCGAAGCCCTCGTCGACGAGGACGTCCCAGTACTCCCGCGATCGGAAGTCCGAGGAGTCGTTAGTTACGATCTCGGGGCCGCCCCGGTCGAACGCGAACCACTCGTAGACGCCCAGTTTGCCCGGCGTCTTACCCGTCGAGTAGCACTTCCACGCGGGGAACGTGATCGGGGGAAGCGTACTCTCCAATCCGCCGCTGATGCCCTCGTCGACGAGTCGGGCGAATCCCGGCAGCGACCCGTCGTCGATTCCGTCCCGGAGCAGCGACCAGTCGGCCCCGTCGAGGCCGACGACGTAGACGGTCATGTACGGGACATCGGCGCAGTTTCGCTAAAGTGCTTCGAGAGGAGTTCAAATCCGCTCGACGACCCGGCGGAACGCCGATCTGAACGCCTCACACCGCGACTCGGCGTCGAACGTCGCCCCGCGGTCGCGGGCGGCCGCAGCGAGTTCGCGGCGCTCGTCGCCGTCGCGTTCGAAGTAGCGAACGACGCCCTCGGCGAGCGCCGCCGGGTCCGGGTCGACGACGAGTTCGGGGTCGAGTTCACGCGCCTCCGAGCGAGTCCCGGTCGTGTTCGTCACCAGCGGCGGCAACCCGGCACGCATGGCTTCGAGGACGCTCACCGGGAACGTGTCCATCCGCGAGGGCTGGACGTACAGCGACGCCGGAGAGAAGGCGTCCCGAAGGTCTTCGACGTACCCGCGGACGACGACGCCGGGCGTCTCGCCGTACGAGTCGGGGTGCCCGCCGCCGACGACGTGGAGTTCGGCGTCGGGAACTCGCTCGCGCACGGTGGGCCACGCTCGGACGAGCAGGTCGACGCCCTTGTAGCGGTACGGTCGACCGACGGTGACGGCGACGTTCGCGTCTACGTCGGGGTCGACGCCGCCGAGCGCGTCGTACACGTCGGGTTGGACGAACGGGTGGGCGACCTCGATCGGCGTTCGGTCGCCGACGACGGGCCGGGTGAACTCGGCGGCGAAGTCGGAGACGGCCACGACGCCGTCGACGTAGCGCGACCCGATAGCCCGGACGGCGGGCGTCCCGAACCGACCGACGAGCGACTTGACGCCCGAACCCCCCTCGAAGTCGTCGCGGCCGAGGCTGTAGAGGCCGTGGTCGGCACAGAGGTAGACGAGCCTCGATCGGCGGACGACGCGGTTGACGAGCGCCGCGTACAGCGGTCGGGAGCCTTCGACGAGGTAGACGTCGTACTTCGGGTATCGGAGGCCGTTGTACACGTCGGCTGCGAGGGTGTCGTCGAGCGACGAAAGCGAGTGCCGGCGGTAGTCGACCATGTCGGCGTCGACGGCGTCGGCGAAGCCCCGGTGGGCGGGGTGGGGGTCCTGATAGAGCATCGCCACGCGCGCGGCGTCGGGGTCCATGTGGGCTACGGCGCGACGGGCCGGTATAAAATCCGGTGGTGTGAGGTGTCTGTATAGAGTGCTGGTGAATAACAGTCAAGGCACGCGGGTTAGTGACCGAGACAACCTCGAAAGCCCCCGGGTTCTGGACTCGGGGGGCTCGCTGTGGTCCTCGTCACTCACTCTGTTCGCTCCTGCGGTCCTTGCTTCGCCCGCCTTCGTCCAGAACCCGGCCCCTTTCAATCCCACCCCACGGCGGTTGTTTGGTCACACATGATTGGCCCGATGACCGCCTGCGACGCTCAATCAGCCGACCGGGGCGTCGTCGTCGACCGTCCGCGGTCCGCGATTCGGTACGTTTCGAGACCGACACCCCAGAAGGCGAGTCCGAAACCGAGGAAGAGCCACCAGAGCGCGAGCCGCAGATCCGACGAGATCGGCAGGTCGGCGTGGACTCCGAACATCGGGACGCCGATCAACAGTGCGGGGAGTAGGACACTGACGAGTCCCGAGTTACGCCGTCGAATCACGTCTCGATGACGGTAAAGCAGACATCCGGCGACCGCGTAGACGGCCGCGGTCACGGTTATCAGTTGGAGGTTCCAGAACCCGTCGAGGTACTGGATGACGGTGGGGACGGCGGCGGCGACGACTCCGGCGAGCGCGCCGCGTCGTGAGATCATGATAGTCTATTGTCGAGATAGCGAAGCATAAAACCGGCGACCCGGCCGATCCATCGGGGACGACGGGACGATCGAGAAGTTCTACGAGTGGTGACAACTGCCGGTCTCGGGGTCGCTGGCGACTGCGAACGCAGAAAGCACACCAGAAAGCGTTTGTGCTCGGGTGTGAACTTCCGACGTATGCGAAGGTCCTCCGGGTCGCAACGGACGATCGCGGCGCTGGTCGCCATCACGGTCGTCGCACTCATCGCCCGACTCTACAACCTCGGCTGGCGCGTCGCCCATCAGGACGAAGGCCGCGTCGGCAGTTGGACGCTCCACTACATGGCCAGCGGCCAGTGGAAGTACCGAGCGATCATCCACGGGCCGTTCATCCCCCACGTCAACGGCATCGTCTTCTCGATCTTCGGCGCCAACGACTTCACCGCCCGAATGGTCATGGCGATCATCGGCGGCCTGCTCCCGCTCTCGGCGTGGCTGTTCCGCGAACGACTCCGAACCGAGGAACTCGTCGCGCTGGCGCTCGTGCTCGCCTTCGACCCCGTATTGCTCTACTACTCCCGGTTCATGCGCAACGACGTCATCCTCGCGGCGGTGATGTTCGTCTCGCTCGGCTTTTTCGTCCGGACACTCGACACCCGACGACCGTTGTATCTCTACCTCGCCGCGTTCGCGATGGCGCTCGGTTTCACGATGAAAGAGAACGCGGTCCTCTATCCGATCTGCTGGCTCGGTGGACTCGCCCTCGTCCTCGACCGTCACCTCCTCCTCAGGGCCGCACGCGGCGAGCGTCCGGGATCGGGGTTCCGAAGGTACTTCCGTCGAAAAAGTCCCGACGAACCCGGATATTCCCTATTCGAACCTCGAAAGTCCGTCTTCCGAGCAGTGCGAAAAAGAGCCCACTGGATCCTCCACGCCATCGCCGCGGTCGTCCTGTTCGCCGTCGTGGTGTTCCTGTTCTACGCGCCGTTGCCCGATCTGTACCACACGCTCGGGAACCCGTCTCAGATCCCCGGCTTCGTCGGAACGACGTACGACCACATCAGTACCGAACTCGGGAACGTCTGGTTCTCGAACAACTACCACGGGCACAGCTACCTCCCGTACGAGGAGTTCTTCCTGAAGCGGACCGCCCATCTGGCAGCCCCGTTGGCGATCGCCGCCGTCGTCGGGTTCCTCATCGAGCGGTACCGCGTGGATGGGCACCGCGATATCGTCGAACTCTGTTTCTACTGGGGCGTCGCCAGTCTCATCGGCTATCCGATCATCGTCGACATCAACGCGGCGTGGAACCTCGCACACGTCTTCATCGCGCTGGCGATCCCGGCGGCCGTCGGCTTCGGCGCGGTGTTCCGACTCGGCCGCGGGGCGCTGCGCGACGACGACCGCATCTCCGTCGCGCTCGCGGCGATCGTCCTGCTCGTTGCGGCGGGGGCCACGGGAGCCGTCGCGGTCCAGACCTCGTACATGGACCCGCAGGGGACCAGCAACAAGATGGTCCAGTACGCCCAACCCGCGGGGCACATGCAGCCGACGCTGAACGAGATTCGGAAGATCTCGAAGAACAACTCCGGCGTCGACGTGATGTACTACGGCGACAAGGAGGCGAAGAACAACTGGCTGCTCTACTCGCCCAACGAGAAGTGGAAGGGAACCAACAACCCGCCCGCGGGCTGGTTCAGTCGGCTCCCGCTCCCGTGGTACTTCCAGCAGTACGGTGCACAGGTGGCGAGCACGAACAACGCGTCCACGCTCGCGCGCAACCCGCCGCCGGTCGTCATCGCGCTCGGCGCGGGCCATGCGAAGAACAACGCCAGCGACGTCGACCCGTACCTCCGCGGGAAGGGCTACAGCCGCACCGTCTACCAGCAGTATCAGAACGGCCGCCCGATCGTGTTCTACATCAAGACCGGGAACGCGGGCGGACAAGCGTGGACAAACGGGGCCGCAGACAGCCTGTCTACGGTTCACGCACCGAACGGCTCCGGTAACGTCGGCGCGACGACCGGATCGTCCTGACCGCTGACGGTAGAACCATATCGCTGTCTCTCCTTTCTGTCTCTGTGAGCAACCGTGACGGACGTCACCTTCCGCGACCGGGCCGTGTACCTCCACGCGACGGCGACGCTGGTCGTTGCGGACGTCCACGTCGGGCGCGACGAAGCGTCGAGTGTGGAATTCCCGCTCGGGGAGCGAGCGGACCTCCGAGAGCGACTCGACTCGCTGATCTGGCACTTCGAACCGAGAGAAGTCGTCTTCGCGGGCGACGTGCTCCATAGTTTCGGAAACGCGTCACCCGACGTCGCCGATAGCCTGAGCGAACTGGCGGCGATCTGCCGTGTGGCCGGGGTACGACTCGTGCTCGTCGCCGGGAATCACGACACGATGCTCCGCGAGTTGTGGGACGACGACGTGTACGAGACGTACGAAATCGAGGAAGCGGAGACCGACGACCGCACGCTCGTCTGCCACGGTCACGAGGAACCCGACGAGCGGGCGACGCTGTACGTCGTCGGCCACGACCACCCGTCGATCGTCATCGAGGGCCAGAAGCGACCGTGCTATCTCTACGGCGAGGGCGTATACCGGGGGACGGACGTGCTGATGCTCCCGGCGTTCAACCGACTCGCCAGCGGCGTCTCGGTGAACGGGATGCGGACGCGCGACTTCCAGTCACCGCTCGTCACCGACGCCGACGAGATGCGCCCGATCGTGTACGACCCGGACAGTCAAGAGACGCTGCGGTTTCCGCCACTCGGGAAGTTCAGGCGGATGCTCTGATCAGTCTTCCCAGTTGTGCAGCGCGTCCTCGAAGATGTCGTACACGTCCGACTCGGCGACGGGTCGCGGGTTACAGCGGAGCAGTCGCGCCTGCGTCTCGACGGTCTGATTGGCCAGCCAGTCGATGTCGTCTTCGGTGATTCCGGCGAGTTCGGTCAGCCCGCTCGGGAGGACGTTCAGATCCTTCTGGAGTCGGATGTACTCCTGTTTTGCTTCGTCGGCGGCTTCGCGGGTTCCCATCCCGCTCGTGTCCGCGCCGAGCATCCGGGCGACGCGGGCGAAGCGTTCGGGGTCGCTTGCGGCGTTGTACCCGAGCGTGCTGGCGGGCGTCAGAGCCGCGATGGTCTCGCCGTGGTAGGTGTGATAGCGGTTGCCGACCGGGTAGGCCATCGCGTGGCAGAGCGACGCCCCGGCCGTGAGTCCGGCGATCGCACCGAAGAGCGCACCCTGAAGCATCCCGGCGCGGGCTTCGAGGTCGTCGCCGTTGTTGACGGCCGTCCGGACGTTGTTCGACAGCAGGTCGATCGCCTTCTCGCTGAACATCTGCGTCAGCGGGGTCTTTCCGGCGTACACCGGCCGCGTCTCGGGGTCCGTGGGCCGGAGCAGCGAGTCGAAGTCGTGGGTCGTGTAGCCCTCGATGGCGTGTCCGAGCGCGTCCATCGCGGTCTTGGCCGTCAGATCCGGCGGGAGCGTCGTCGTCAGCGTCGGGTCGAGAACGGCCGCGTCCGCCCGGACGTGGTTGCTGGAGATGCCCTCCTTGATCTCCTTCTCCTCGACGGAGAGGATGGCGACGGGCGAAATCTCCGCACCCGTCCCGGCCGTCGTCGGCATCAGGACGAGCGGCGGTCCCGAGGACGTGATCGACTCGCCGTTGCCGGTCGGTTCGGCGATGTAGTCGAGGGGTTCGCCGCCGTTCTCGATGACCACGCGGGTCGTCTTCGCGGTGTCGATGCAGCTACCGCCGCCGAGGCCGACGTAGTAGTCGTAGCCGTCGTCGCCCATCTCGTCGCGGACGAAGTCGATGCAGTCACCGACGGCATCGAGCGACGGTTCGCGCTCGACACCGTCGTAGACGTCGACGTCGAGTCCGGCGTCTTCTAAGTGGTCGGTTACCCGTCCGGCGTGCCCGATGTCGACTAAGTTCTCGTCGGTGACGACGAGTCCGCGCGCGTCTTCGTCGACGCCGAGGTCGCGGATCTGAAAGGCCAGTTCCTCCACCGCGTCGCGACCGAAGCGGATCTGCGGCATCTGGATGTGCCAGACGGTTTCGGGCGACAGTTCGTGTTCGGGTGCGGAGACGGAACGCTCGTAGCTCACGTTACCAACCCTCCTTGATCTCCTCGAACTGGTCGGGGTCGTGGCCGTAGATGACCTCCGCGTCGTAACGGCGCTCGAGATCCTTGAGCCGCTGGAGGCTGTTGAACCAGCCGCGCTTCATCCACATCAACGGGCCGCCGAGCGGGATCTCGTTCACGTAGTTCTCGGACTGATACACCTCATCACCGGCGAAGATGAGCGTGCCCGCGTCGTCCGTGTGGATCATCGTTCCGGTGAGACCGGGTGTGTGACCCGGCAGGTGGAGGAACTCCACGTCCTCGAAGTACGACGCCGTGTCGCGGTGGATGATCTCCCAGTTCAGGTCGTGATCGAAATCGTCGAGGACGTACGCGCCGCTCCCCTTGTCGCAGTGGGTGCTGTAGTACGCGAAGGCGAGTTCCTCCTCGTGGACGAAGATCGGGACGTCGGTGCCGTCGAAGAACTCTAGTCCGCCCGCGTGATCGAGGTGGAGGTGAGTCTGGAACACGTAGTCGATGTCGTCCAGGTCGTATCCCGCCTCGTTCAGGTCGTCGTCGAGACGGTGCTCTTCGGCGTCGTTCGGATAGAACGCCTGGACGAGTCCCTCCGGCCAGTGGCCGTTCGCGGCGTCGTGGTGGGAACCCGTGTCCCAGAGGATCGTCCCCTCCGGGTGGTCGATGACGAGGTTGTACACCGGAATCTCGACGTAGTCGTTCTCGGGGTCCGGTTCGTCGCGCGACCCGATCGTGTTCGCTTCGATGAGGTAGTTGAGATCACATTCCAAGTGGCCGCGGTTCAGTACGTCTACGGTTGCGTCAACCATAGACGACCGTTCGGGATAATCCTTAATAGTCGTTAGTTTAAAATGATGGGAATAAGTCGACACTTGATAGTTACAAGTGAATGAGACCGGCCAAAAGTCACGCGCGATGGCCACGAAGGTTTTGCACGTCCGGCGAGTAGTTCGGTGAACTCGAAGCACACGCTTCGAACGAATCCTCAATCATGACAGATCGTGGCTGCCCGAACTGCGGTGCACCGTATCTCCGAACCGTCTCCGCCGACGAACATCTCACGGGTGAGCTACGGTTTCCGGACGGTTCGTACGAGCAGGTCTGCTACAAGTCGCGCGTCCAGCCGGAGGCGTACTTCGGCTTCACGCTCTATCTCCATCCCGCGACTGTCTACGCCGTCGAGGTGCGACACGGACCGGACGAGGAGTGGTCGTTGGCCGCCGCTCGCGACACCTACGCGTCGGAGGCGACCGCCGAGGACCGCCGATCGAAGCTCGAACGGATCGAAGACGATCCCAATCTCGAGGTTCGGATTCGAGAGATGCCGCTCCGGGCGGCGCAGAATCGAGGGTAGAGATCGAGCGGAATCGCGAGCGACTGCCGCCCGTGACTCGGACGCGTCAGTCGGCCTCTCCGCGGCCACGTCCGGCGTGAGCGGCGCGTCGCTGTTCGCCGAGGGCGTCGCAGACGCCGCCCTGCCCGCTCATGTTCACCCGCGCGAGCCGCGACCGCTGGCGCACGAGTTCGAAGTCCGGGGGGTCGAACGCATCGCCCTCGGGAGTTCGGAACAGGCGGTCGTCGTCGTCGGTGACGACGTCGACGGCGCGCGCCTTCTCTAGATACCGTCGGAGCGGTTCGGCGGGCACGGAGACCGCGAACGACTCGTCGGCGAGATAGATCGCGACCCGGTCGTCTTCACCCACTTCGTCGAACACCAACTCGCCGACCGTGAGCGTCGCCACCTGCTCGCCGGTCAGTCCGGCGTCGACGAGCGCCTCGATGGCGTCGAACTGGCGGGCCATCCGCGCTTTGTCGTCCAAGACGGCGCGGACGGCGGCGACCTCGTCTTCGGCGTCCGGAAAGGCGTCGGCGAACGACAGGTCGCCGTTGACGCCGGGGTCGAGTTCGGTCGCGTGCATGTGATCGAGGAACCGGATCGTGGCCCGGTCGACGCTCGGAAGCGACTCGACGGCCTCGCGGGCGTCGACGCCCATCATCCACGCGAAGGCGGGCGAACACCACGCCGTCGGCAGCAGGAGGTCGACGCCGACGTGAGCGCCGCCGGCGTCCGTACTGTCCTCGATGTCGAGCGCGTCGATGTACTCTAACTCGACGATCGAGCGGTCGAGTTCGGGGTCGGTGACGCGGTCGAGTCGGGCGAGGATCGCATCACGCGACGGGGCCTGAGTCGTCACCATCAGTCGGCCGTCGCGCCTCCGGCGTAGTGTTCACCGAGGTCGAACTGTTCGCTGATCTCGTCGTCCTCTAACTTCTTTTTCTTCGCCTCGATGTCGATGTCGTACAACTCGGCGGCGTTCTCGCCCATGATCTTCTTCATCACGTCCGTCGAGAGTTCGACGCCGTACTCCTGTTTCTGCTCTTCTGTGAGGTCGGCGTTCATCACCGTCTCGACCAGCCAGTCGGGGTTCCAGATGGCGTAGTCGCTGCCGAAGAGGATGCGGTCTTCGCCGAGCCACCAGAGCAGTTCGCCCATTATCTCGCCGAACTTCTGCGGACGGTTCTGCGCGAACGGCGCGGCGACGGCGAGGCCGCCGTAGACGTTCGGTTCCTGCGTGCCGATCCAGCAGAAGTCGTCGAGACGGGGGAGGCCGACGTGTTCGACGATGAAGTTCAGGTTCGGGAACGACGACGCGGCGTCGTCGACGTCTTTCACGTCGAACGCGTCGCGGTTCAGCGGTCGGATCGTCGGCCCCTTGTGCGGGTGGACGTTCTCGATGCCGAGGTCGGCGCACTTCTCCAAGAACTCGAACGCCTCGTCGGAGTCGAGTCGCCAACCCTTCGAGTCACCACGCCACTCTGCGGTGTAGACTTTCACGCCGGTGACGTCGTACTCCTCTTTCTGCCGTTCGAGTTCCTCGAGCCCTTCCTCGCCTTCGCGCGGGTCGAAGCGCCCGTTGAGGATGAACCGTTCCGGGTAATCCTCGATGAGTCGGGCGTTCCGGTCGACGGTGTTGAACCCCTCGTCGTAGAACTCTTTGAGGTAGGTCGGCTGGAAGATGCCCATGTCGACCGCGCCGTTCTCGAAGAGGTCCTCGATCATTCGGCTCTCGTCGTACTTGCGGTACTCGTCGATGGTCCACTGGCGGTCTTCCGGTGTGAACGACGTGTGGTAGTCGTAGAAACACTGGATGAACTGTTCGCCGCCGTCGTGGATGATGTTCTCTTTGCTCGCGTCCCAGAAGTGGATGTGCGAGTCGATCACGAAGATGTCCTCGTCTCCCTGTCGGTACATAGCACGACGAACTCGGTATCCGACGAACAAAAGTGTATCACTAATTTTCACGATAGAGATTAATTCAGCACAGACTGTCGAGGACTGACGGCCACCAACGATTTGAACCGGGTTCGCCTGCTATTCACTGCCATGCAAGCCGCACGACTCCACGAGTACACAGAAGACATGGAAGACGCCCTGACGATCGAGGACGTCGACCGGCCGGAGGCGACAGGGCCCACCGACGTCGTCGTCGAAGTACAGGGCGCAGGCTGGTGTCAGACGGACAATCACGTCATCGAGGGGATGTGGACCGACTACGTCCCGCAAGAACTGCCGATGACGCTCGGTCACGAGAACGCGGGAACGGTCGTCGAGACGGGCGACGCCGTGACGCTGGTCGAGGAGGGCGACGAAGTCGTCTGCCATCCCGTCATCACCTGCGGGACGTGTCGGCCGTGCCGACAGGGCGAGGACATGCACTGTCAGAACGTCGTCTTCCCGGGACTGACCACTGACGGCGGGTTCGCCGAGTACCTGCTCACCGGCGAGCGGTCGGTCATCCCCCTCCCGGACGGCGTCGACCCGATCGACATCGCCCCGCACGCCGACGCCGGGATCACCGCCTACCACGCCGTGAAGAAGGCGACGCGCATCCTCAACCCCGGCGAGTACGCCGTCGTCGTCGGCGTCGGCGGACTCGGTCACATCGGTCTCCAGTGTCTCGCGTCGATGAGCGCCGCCGACATCGTCGCCGTCGACCCCAAAGAGAGCGCCCGCGACTTAGCCGAAGAACTCGGCGCACACCACACCGTCGACCCGACGAGCGAAGACGTAGCGAGCGTCGTCGACGACCTGACCGACGGCGTCGGGGCACAGCAGATCATCGACTTCGTCGGGGCCGACACGACGACGGCGATGGCCCCCGACGTGCTCGCTGGCGGCGGCGACCACCACGTCGTCGGCTACGGCGGCCACGTTCACGAACCGTCGCAGACGCTCGTCAACGGTGAGATCGCGTTCCGCGGGACGCTCGTCGGCAAGTACGCGGAACTCCAGGAACTCATGGCGCTCGTCGCCCGCGGCGACGTGAACCTCCACACCTCGCGCTACGAACTGGACGAGATCAACGACGTGGCGGAGAAATTAGAACACGGGGAGATCGACGGACGGGCGGTCATCACGCCGCCATAGGTGAAACGATCAGTCCATCGTTACCCACGTCAGGAAGGCGATGGCGAGCATCTCCAAGACGCGGAAGAGGAGCATCGCCCGCCACGCCACGGGCGGAACGCCGGTTCTGAACCAGTCCGAGAGCGTCGGATCGACCATGTAGTAGTAGAGCGTGAAGGCGTTCTCGGCGAGCAACAGGAGGGCGAAGATCAACATCCCGACCGTGTGCTTCGAACCGAATCGCAGGGTGTTGCGACCCCAGACGACGCAGAGCGCCAGGAGGAGGACGATGTTGATCCCCGTGGCCACTTTGGCGGCTTCGATCAGCAAACTCATCGGCTCACTCCTGGCGAGTCGTCGGCAACGTGTCTGTCGGGTTCTGATCGAGTCATGATTGGTCGATTTGGTCGATGATGCGTTCGATGACGTCCCAGTGCTTCCGTGCGCGGTCTGACGGGAGATACACCGCCCCGTACTCGTCGCCACTCGACTGAACGACGTCGTTGTCGACGAGCACACCGAGGTGGTGACGGACGGTATCGTAATTGAGGTCCAAGTCCTTCGCCATCTGGTTTGCGTTCCGGGGACGCTCGTCGAGAGCCCGGAGGATGCGGACGCGATTGAACCCACCTCGCGTCCCCGTGAGCACGTACCAGAGGACTGCCTCCATTAATTCCTATCAATCATTTCGACCTACCTAATACCGTCGACACGCGATCGGTACGATGGCGTTTTATCGAGGACTGGACCGGCCGAGCGTTGGAATCCGACCGACGGCGCTCGGACGGCGACAGGACGGCTTCGATCAGTTCGAGACGATGAACTGACCGGCGATCTTCTCGACCTCCTTCGTCGTCTTCGGCTTGTCGACCGCGTCGGGGAACGGCGATTCCATGTTGAGTTCGCTCAGGAACGAGGCGTGACGCGCCTCGACGCTGTGGATGCCGACGGCGGCCGAGAACACGTCGTCGTTGGAGACTGTCGGCGCGGCACCGGCGTAGGCGGCGACGCCCGTGTTTTCGAGCGCCTTCGCGACCTTCAGGAAGCCGCTCGGCGACTCGTAACCGAAGTCGTACTTCGCTTCTTTGACGGGCGTCCCGCCGAGTTTCTTCACCGTCTTCGTGATCGCCTGGACGTGAGCGGCTTCGTGCTGTCCGATCGTCTTCAAGTCGTCGGGAACCTTCGTCCGGAATTCGTCGTCGAACTTAGAGAGGGCGTCCGCGTTCATCAAGTCGTCGTCGCTGTACTTCCTCAGGCCGTCACGGTAGAACGCGTTCTCCAGGTGTTCGAGCGTCAGCGCGTAGTTGAGCACGTCGATGTCGCTCGTACTGTCCTTGGTCTTTCGGTCGGCCTTCGGCCGCGAACTCTGGTCGATTGCGAACGTGCTGGCGTCGACCTTCGAGGTGACGAACTTTGCGGCGACGTCGAGTACCTCGCTCATCGACTTGGCTTTCCCGACGGCGTTCGGGAACGGGGACGTCTCGTCGACGAGGTTCAGGAACGAGGCGTGGCGCGCTTCGACGCTCAGGATGCCGGCGGCGGCCCCGAGTACGTCGTTGCTGACGACGTTCGGTGCCGCACCGAGGTAGGCGGAAACGCCCGTGTTTTCGAGCGCCTTCGCGACCTTCAGGAAGTCGCTCGGGGTCTTGTACCCGAAATCGTACTTGGCCGCACCGACCGGGTCGCCGCCGAGGCTCTCGATCGTCTTCGTGATCGCCTGGACGTGGGCCGACTCGTCGTCGCGGACGGTCTCGAGGTAATCGGGTACCTCCATCCGGACTTCCTCGCCGAACTTCGAGAGCGAGTCGGCACCCATCAGTTCGTCCTTACTGAACTGCTTCAGCCCGCCGCGGTAGAACGTGTGTTCCAGGTGTTCGAGCGTCAGCGCGTAGTTGAGGATCGGCACGTCCGGGTTCGACATCTGCTGCTGCGTCGTCGTCTCCGTGCTCGTCTCCGTCATCGAACTCGTCGACGACGTCGACGCACCGGTGTTCGTGCTCGTGTCGGTGCTCGTCGAACTGCCGCCCGACCCGCCGTTGCTGGTACAACCCGCGAGCGCGAGCGCACCGAGAGTCGC
The DNA here is from genome assembly GCA_963715525.1 of Haloferacaceae archaeon. Lineage (GTDB taxonomy): Archaea > Halobacteriota > Halobacteria > Halobacteriales > Haloferacaceae > MFD01721-c6. The sequence goes on along the minus strand of OY970248.1, from coordinate 739,757 downwards.
CGTCGTGCCGAGGAACGCGCGGCGCGAACGCTTCGATCTCGCACTGGTCCGGTCTGGATCGTTATCGGTCGGGTTCATGTGTACACGTCACGCAAGCACGTATCGGAGGATAACCATTTTCCGAAGACTGACATGAGAGGGCGGGAACTATCGCCAGAGTGCGCCGAAACTCCCCCGAGACTCTCACCCAAATCCGACCCCGTCGAATCGACGTATCTGTTGGTAACCGTCGCTTCGCGCGATCCTGTCCGATCTTCGCGTTCGACGAAGCGGGGGGCCGGCTGTCGTTCGCTAAGGGAGTAGCTGATCTCCGGGAGAAGTCTCAGAAATAAATAATAGCGACGTTCACTCGCCTCGTCCGGTCGCCTCAGGGTCGACCGGAACTGTTTCGAAGGCCGACTCGTCGACGGCGACGTCGCCGGGCCCGAGCGCGAACAGGTCGCGGGTCCGCTGCATGCCCCGCAAGTGCGGCGCGAGTTCGGTGACGGCGGTCACACCCGCGTGAAACAGCGGTTTCGGTAGGTCGTCGCGGCGACGGATGAGGAACGTCAGCGCCCGTTCGGCCCGACGCTGGGCGGCGAGAATCCGCTCGACTGCGGGTCGGCGATGCGAGACGTACTCGTCGAACGCCGTCGCGGGAATCGGATCGGCGTTCGGCTCCGAGTCTCGACTGCCTCCCTCGAGCGCCTGCACGATGTACGGGTGGGCGACGACCACGTCCTGAATCGCGACGCTGTTCCCTTGCCCGCCGACGGGCGACGCGACGTGTGCGGCGTCGCCGACGAGGAGCAGGCCGTCACGCACCCACTCGTCGGTCAGACCCGGCTCGATGTGGAGCAGCGAGCAGTGCGAGAAGTCGGTGAGGTGGTCCTGGACGACGCCGTCGAGCGCCGGATCGACCGCGACGAGTTGCCGGTGGAAGGCGTCGATACCGCGCTCTCGGAGGTCCGGGTAGCTCCCCTTCTCGATGAACCAACCGAGTTGTACCTCGCCGCCGCCGAGGCCGAAGTAGAGGAGGACGCCTTCGGGTTCGATACGGCCCATGGCTTCCGTGGGCACGTCTTCGGACGGGAGTTTGAACCAGAGGAGGTCGAGTTTCGACGGCAACATCCCGGCGTCGATACCGGCCCGCGATCGGACCGTCGAGTACCGGCCGTCCGCGCCGACGACGAGGCGACTCCGGAAGGTGATCTCCTCGTCGCGCTCGCGGTCGAGGGCGACGACGCCCGTAACCGCTCCCGTCTCTGACTCGACGAGGTTCTCGACGGTCGTCTGCGGTCGAAACGAGAAGTTCGGGTACTCGCTCGCGCGTTCGATCAGATAGCGCAGCAGGGGCGGTTGCTCCATCAGGAGCGCGTAGTTGTGCGGTTCGGGGAGGTCCTCGAACGAGAGGAACCGGACCGGACGGCCGAACGCCGTGACGGTTCCGTGCGAGACGCGCTCGTGTGGGAGGTCGAGGACGTCGTCGAGTATCCCGAGTTGATCGAACAGGCGGACGACGAGCGGTTGGAAGAGGTAGCCGCGGAACTCGCGGTCGAGGTCGCCGTGACGCTCCAAGAGGGTCACATCGACGCCGCTTCGCGCGAGCAAGTAGCTCAGCACGCAACCGGCCGGACCGGCACCGACGACGACCACGTCAGTCGATTCCTCGCGAGGGGGGACGTCAGCTGAAGACATAACGACGGATACGTCCCGTACGCACATGTATCCGTCTCCGAACACGTTCGTTGGCTCGTCTCCGGACGCGTTCGTTCGCTCGTCGCCGACACCGCCCTCCCTAAACCGAGTCGGTCAGCACCGCTTCGGCGGCCGCGTGCCCGCTCTCCATCGCACCCTGGATCGACGACCAGCGCGTGTAGTCGCCCGCGAGGTAGGTCCGGCCGCCCGGGTCGCGCGGGCCGGGGAGCGCCTCGTGGACGCCCGGCGGTTGCGCGAACTGCGCGAACGGGACGTACTCCGTGGCGACGACTTCGAGACGGTCGAAGGTCCGCTTCGGGAACCACGAGTCGAGCGCACCGCGGGCGCGTTCGGCCAGTTCGTCGGGGTCGCGGTTCCGGGCGCCGTCGCCGAGGAACGTCGCGTTCAGCAGTTCCGCACTCGGCGGCGCGTGCCCGGGTGCGACGGCGGACATTGGAACGACGGTGTTCGGTTCGGGTTCGGCCGCGTTGAGGAGGAGTTTCTTTCCAACTCCGAGGTCGGTGCCCTCCGGGAGTCGGTAGTACTGGGTGACGCATCCGCGAGCCTCCGTCGGAATCGACTCGACACTCGTCAGCGAGCGCGCCGACTTCGGATCGGTTGCGACGACGACGGCGTCGACCGTCCGCCCGCCCGATTCGGTTCGGACGAACACGTCGCCGTCACCCTCGTCTTCGATCTCTCGGACCGCCTCGCCGGTTTCGATCGTCACACCCGCTTTGCGGGCCTTGGCGGCCAACTGCTCCGGAATCGCTCCCATGCCCGCCGCGGGGACGGCGATTTCGCCCTTGCTCAACGCGCGGAACGTGTACTCGAAGACGAACTTCGAGGTCGACAGCGTCCTGTCGAGCGTGATCCCGCCGTAGAACGGCGCGACGAAGTTAGAGAGGTACTTCTCCGAGAAACCCCACTCGCGGAGGTACGACCGAATGCTCCGATCCGGACCGTCGAAGAGTTCGCGTTCTTCCATGCCCATGACGTGCTGGCGGAGTGCGAGCGTCCGGAGTTTGTCGCTGACGGTCACCTCGCGTGTCGACACGGATTCGAGGATCGACCGCGGGTCTCGCTCTCGGAGCGGATCGGACAGCGCGGTGACGCTCCCCGGACGCGCGATGGCCGCGCCCGGCGTGAACGTCCGGAGGTCGAGCGCGTCCAGATCGAGATTCCGGCGGACAGCCGGGTAGGCCGTGAAGAGAACCTGAAACCCACGATCGATCGTGAACCCGTTCACCTGACGCGAGCGAACCCGGCCGCCGACTTCGTCCCGCTCTTCGTAGACCGTCACGTCGGCTCCGCGCTCGGCGAGGTGGTTCGCAGCCACGAGTCCGGCGAGTCCAGCGCCCGCAACGACGACCGAGACGTCCTCGTACATGTTCCACGGTTGGGTCGGGTGACACAAAAGTTCGTGCGTGATCTGGGGGAGCAGTGTTCAGATAAGCGGTGGCCCGCCGGGTAGCCGCCGCGGGCGACCGACCGATGGTCGTTGTTCACCCGAACACCACCCGATTGCCGATTCCGAGGCTGTGCGTCATATCGCCGCATCGACGACGCCGCACTTTTGTGCCGTCGCGTCGACGCTCGGCCATGTCGCTGGCAGCAGACGCTCGGGAAGCCGTTCGGGAGCGACCGTTCCTCTGGTGGGCGCTCCGCGCGGGCGTGGTCAACTACACCGCCGCCGCCGAACGACTCGACCTCGACGGCGACCCCGACGCCGTCGCGACCGCACTCCGACGATACGCCGACGAACTCCCGCCGGTGTCCGCCGATGCACGACGAGCGCGAGTGACGATGCAGAGCGGCGTCGGCATCGTCACCGACGACTCGGACGGAGACGCGGAACCGTCGACGCTGTTGACCGTCGGCGGCGTCCACATCGTCGACGACGCCGGATCGTCGACGGCCATCCTCGCCACCGGCGACGTCGACACCCGCGCGCTCGTGACCGTCCTCGACCGCTGTGCCGCCGCCAACGTCGGCGTCGAAGCCGCGGGCGTCGCCGACGAGTCGCTCTCGCTCGTCGTCTCTCGGCGAGACGGCCCGACGGCAGTGCAACTGGTCGAGGCGGCGCTCGATGCGGTGATGGGGTAAACTTCGGGAACCAGTTCGGTCACGAGACGGTTGAGAACCGACCGAACCCCTATGCCCGTCGCGTGCGAACAATGCGCATGACGAGCCGAGTTGCGGGCGGACTGTTCCTCGCTATCGGCGTCGCGATGATCTACCTCGCCGCCGCGGAACTCCGCGGGGCCAACGCCCTCCGTCAGCGCCTCCGTACCGACGGCGGAACCGAGCGACGAGTGGAACTCGCATACCGCGTGACCGCACTGGTCAGTTCGATCATCGGGATGCTGTTCGTCGTCGCCGGACTGCGAGCGCTCGGTTTCTGAGCGCGTCCCGACGTCAGAAGCGCCTCCCGACCGGACTACCCCTCTGAGTCAGTCGCTCCAAAGAAACAGAATCAGTCCGAGAACCGTCGGGGGTTCTCGTCGTGTGGTCCGATGTTCGCCATCACGAGATCCACCAGTTCGTCCGGTTGGTGCGCAGACGAAAGGTGAACGCGCAAGTCCTCTGAGAGCTTCGTGTGGCAAATCGGACACTCTACGGGAAGTACTTGTGCTCTAACCGTTCTTGGCATAGTGCTCACCTAGTTGTACAGATGGGATGGCCATATATAATTCCTATCGAAAGTTCGGGGAGGTAATTGTGATATCGTCCGATATTTTGTACGTTCTGACAATTCAAAGAGTCCGGCTCACGGAGAGTGCGCGGCGGTAACGCGATTCTAAAAGGACTAAACCGGAGCACGTCCAAGCGGGATTCATGACGCTGTCCGTGACCAACACCCTGACGGGCGAGCGCGAGGAGTTCCGGCCCGGAGACGACGAGAACGTGTTGCTCTACGTCTGCGGGCTGACGGTCTCGGACGACGCCCACCTCGGACACGCCCGAGCGTGGGTCCACGCCGACATCGTCCACCGCTGGCTGGCCCACGAGGGCTATCGCGTCCGCCACGTCGAGAACATCACCGACGTCAACGAGAAGATCGCCGCCCGGATCGGCGAAGACGACCTCGGCGACGACGAAGCGGCGGTCGCCGAACACTTCTCGGCGTCCGTCCTCGCCGACATGCGCGGGCTGAATCTCCTCCGAACGGAGGTCTACCCCCGCGTCTCCGAACACGTGCCGGAGATCGTCGACCTCATCGAGACGCTGGTCGAGAGGGGCTACGCCTACGAATCGAACGGCTCTGTCTACTTCGACGTGACGACGTTCGACGACTACGGCAAACTGTCGAACCAGCGCGTCGAGGAGATGGAAGCACAGGGCGAACCCGACGAACGAAGCGAGAAACGCCACCCATCCGATTTCGCGCTTTGGAAAGCCGGAGCGGTCTCACCGGCGGACCTCGCAGAGCACCGCGACCCGTCGCTCGATTCGATCGGCGAATCGGCGGGCGAGACGTGGGACTCGCCGTGGGGCGAGGGGCGACCGGGCTGGCACATCGAGTGCTCGGCGATGTCGATGACGCACTTGGACGAGACCGTCGACATCCACATGGGCGGGCGCGACCTCGTCTTCCCGCACCACGAGAACGAAATCGCCCAGAGCGAGGCCGCGACGGGTCACCAGTTCGTCCGCTACTGGCTTCACAACGGCCTGCTCGAAACCGGCGGCGAGAAGATGAGTTCGAGCCTCGGCAACTTCTTCACCGTCTCCGACGCGCTCTCCGAGTTCGGGCCGAACGTCCTCCGGACCTTCTACCTCGGGGCGTCCTACCGGAGCGATCAGGCGCTCTCCGAGGAGACGATACAGGAGGCAGAAGAGCGCTGGAATCGACTCGAACGCGCCTACGAGACCGCGACAGAGACCGTCGACGGCGTCGACGCCCGGACGAAAGTCGAGGACGGGGAGCTGAGAACGGCGGTCGAGACGACCCGCGAGGGCTTCCGCGAGGCGATGAACGACGACTTCAACGTCCGCGAGGCGATGGCGGCGCTCCTCGAACTCGCCGCCGCAGTCAATCGCCACGTCGACGCTCACGACGAGTACGATTATCGAGGACTTCGCCGCGCCGTCGAGACGTTCGACGACCTCGCGGGCGGCGTGTTCGGCCTCGACTTCGGCGGCGATGCGACCGGCGACGTGCGCCTCGCCGACGACCTCGTCGAACTCGTACTCGACGTTCGAGAAGGAGAGCGCGAGGCGGGCAACTACGACCGCGCCGACGACCTCCGCGACGCGCTTTCCGACCTCGGTATCGAGATCGAAGACAGCGACGACGGGCCGACGTACCGATACTGACCGGCCACGTTACCTCCTCTCTTCTTCCGACGAGTGGGGACGACGCACACTCGAACATGTTCGGCTGAACGACCACGTCGTCTCCGTGCTTCCGGTACCACGTGAAAACGGCAGTGACGAGTCGAGAGATGGATACCGACTGCGCCCGTAGACGGAGGGAGCGATGCCGAGAGCGAGAGTGAAGTACAAACCCCCCGGTGAGACTCGGTTCGGACTGTTCAAATTCACGGAAGCGCATCCGGACGACGAGTTTCGAATCCTGAGTTCGTACCCCACGGCGAACGGACTGCTCGTGATCCTGGAGGCGACCATGGACGATCCGAGTCCGGTCCTCGATCTCTTCGAGGCGGCTCCGATGATCTCCGTCGAAGTCCTGCACGCCGACGACCGGGTCGTGTTGCTTCAGTACCTGCTCCCGATGGTGCCGCCGCCGTATCGGGCGATCTTCTCGTCGGGGACCCTACCCCAGTTCCCGATGATCGTCCGGGACGGGTGGATACTCTGCGAGTTGACCACCACTCAAGAACGGCTCTCGGCGTTCAGAGACGAACTCGAATCGACCGGCTTCAGGTTCGAGGTCGTGTCGGTCACGCAGTCCGTCGACCCGATCGAGTTGCTGACAGAGCGCCAGCGGGAGTTCGCCGCCGAAGCCGTCGAACGGGGCTACTACGACAGTCCGCGCCGGTGCTCGCTCACCGAACTCGCGGAGGCACTCGGCGTCAGCAAGTCGACCGCGAGCGTCGTCCTCCACGGGGCCGAGGAGACCATCGTCAAGGAGTTCTTCGCGAAGTCGGTCGAGTAGGTTCCCTACATCGTGAACAGGTGCGTGTCGTCCGGTATCTCGAAGAGACCCATCCGGACGCCCGCGTCGAGCCAACCGTAACCGTAGGAAAAGGAGGCGAGCGCGTTCACGAGGTCGTCGTCGTCGCGGAAGTGCCGGCCGTCGCGGAGGTACGACTCGGCCATCTCGCGACACTCCGCGGCGGCGTCGCCGAGCGGCGTCTCAGGCGGGACCGCCGCCTCGGCCTCGTCGAGGGCGTCGGCGAACATCGACTCGTAGCGGTTCGTCTTCTCGGCTAAGTCGGCGGGCATACCGAACCCCTGCGACCCTGACGCGGTAAGCACTTCGCTCCGACCCGAACGAGTTCGTCTCCATTCGCCGGCCCCGTCGATAGCGGTCAGAACGAGGTGACAGCGCAACCTACAAAGCCGACGATACCGAATTGAGGAGCATGACTGCCGATTCTTCGAGCGACACCGACGACGGCGTCGAGCATCGAACGCTCATCGTGGCCGGATCGGGGATCGCCGGCATGACTGCGGCGATCTACGCCGCCCGGTCGAACAACGAACCCCTCGTCTTCGAGGGCGACGAACCCGGCGGCCAACTCACCCTGACGACGGAAGTCGACAACTACCCCGGCTTCCCGGAGGGCATCTCCGGTCCCGAACTCGTCAACAACATGAAATCGCAGGCCCAGCGCTTCGGCGCGGAGGTCCGCCACGGCATCGTCGAGTCGGTCGACGACTCCTCGCGCCCGTTCCACGTCACGATGAAGAACGGCGACGAGTACACGACGGACGCGCTCATCGCGGCGTCGGGTGCCAGCGCTCGCACGCTCGGCGTCCCCGGCGAAGACGAGTTGATGGGCTACGGGCTCTCGACCTGCGCGACCTGTGACGGCGCGTTCTTCCGCGACGAGAAGATCGTCGTGGTCGGCGGCGGCGACGCCGCGATGGAGGAGGCCGTCTTCCTCACCAAGTTCGCCTCGACGGTCTACCTCGTCCACCGCCGCGAGGAGTTCCGCGCCGAGGACTACTGGATCGAGCGCCTGATGGACAAAGTCGACGCGGGCGAGATCGAAGTCATGCGCAACACCGAACTGACGGAGATCCACGGGACGCCCGAAGAGGGCGTCGACCACGTCACGCTCGTCAGGCACCCCGAAGGTCACCCGACGGAGAAACCCGACGACGAGACCGAGACGTTCGAGTTCGACGCCGGGGCGGTGTTCTACGCCATCGGCCACACGCCGAACGCGAGCTATCTGGAGGACACTGGCGTCGAGATGGACGCCGACGGCTACCTGAAGACGAAGGGCGGCGCGGGCGGCGGCCAGACCGAGACCGACGTGCCCGGCATCTTCGGTGCCGGCGACGTGGTCGACTTCCACTACCAGCAGGCGATCACGGCGGGCGGCATGGGCAGCAAGGCCGCACTCGACGCCGACGACTACTTGGAAGACCTCGAACGAGAGGGCGTCAAAGCGGGATCGGCCGCGGCGGCGGACGACGACTGAAACGCCTCGTCCCGTCCCGCTTCACTTCGATCTACGCTTTTTTCTTCTTCTTCGATTCGCGTCAGGAGTCCGAGTCGCCCGGCGAGAGCACGTCCGAGACGCCGGGGATCAGATCGAGCCGCAGGAGGGTCCGCTGGACGGCGACCAGACAGCAAATCGCGAAGACGATGACGGCCCCGTCGGCGGGCGTGCTCATCAGCCCCAGCGAGACGATGAGCGTCGTCGCGCAGGCGGGGGCGTGTCGCAAGTCGGTGAAGAGCATTAGGACCGTCGTCCCCACCACCGAGAGCACGGCGCTCGCGATCAAGTGAAACTCAGAAATGCCGAACGGTGGCACCGTCCCGGTGACGACGAGTCCGTTTCCGAGCGTTGCGTAGGCGACGAAACCGACGACGACGCCGATCGCGTGTCCACCGACGACGGGTTTCGGGCGATTGTTCGGGCCCTCCGGTCGAGTCGCGAGGAGATACGCCGACGGGCCGAGACTGGGAAAGAGAAACGACCCTCCGCTCACCCAGGCGATCAGACCGAGGACGACGATGAGTACCCCGGCGACAACGCCGGTCCAAATCGTCTCTCCGAGGTCGACGTCGGGAGCGACGAGGCCGCTCGCCCTGCTCATCGGTCTACTCCCGCCCGAACTGAACGGTCGCCGGTTCGCATGGTCGAGTCGCCTGTGAGAAATCGCTCGTGAGTCTTAAACTCCCTGCGAGTCGACGAACAGTTTCGAGGCCGCTTACGCCGACGTTTCGACGCCGAGTTCGTCGAGCAGCGTCGTCACACCCGCGTGTGAGGACCCCGGACCGCGGGCCGTGACGAGGTCGCCGTCGACGCGGACGCTCGTGTCGGCGTCGAGTTCGGCGTCCCAGTTACCACCGGCGGCTTTCACTTCGTCTTCGACCCAGTAAGGGAGTTTTCGCCCGTCGGGCATCAGGTCGTCTTCGTCGACGATTCCCTCCTCCCACTCGTTCGGGAATCCGGTGACGTCCCGACCGTCGACGAGGAGCGACCCGTCGTCGGCCCGGGTGAACGCGAGGATACCGACGGCGTGACAGACGACGAGCGCCTTCCCGTCGTCGCCCTCGACGGCGTCAGTCAGCAGTCGCCGGGCGTGGCGGTCCTGATTGATGTCCCACTCCGTGCCGTGGCCGCCGGGGAACACGACCGCGTCGTAGTTGGCAGCGTCCACGGCCGCGAGTTTCTCGGGCGCGTTGAGTCGCTCGTCGTTCTCGTGAACCGAGGTTACCTTCTCTGCGGTCTCCTCGCCGACGTTGTCAGGATCGGTCGATCGGTCGTCGACGACGGGCTTGTTACCAGTCGGCGTCGCGACCGTGATATCGAAGCCCGCGTCGTCGAGTGTCGTGAGCGGGTCGATACACTCCTCTCCCCAGTATCCTTCCTCGCTGACGACGAACAGTGCGGATGGCATAGTGTGGTCCGTGATACACCACGAGTCGGGAAAAGCGGTCGGGCCTCGGTCACTGTCGCGGGTATCGGCACGTGTTCGCGCCAAAAAGGCGCGAACGGCTACTGCCGCCTAGTCGTCGCCCTGCCGCGACGGCTCACGTCGCACCGATAAACCGCCACGACGGATCACTGTCGCGTCAATCGTCGCTCTGCGCGACTTCGGCGACCTGCCGTTCGTCGATCAGATGACAACTCGCGAGGTGCCGGTCGCTCGTCCGACGCTCGTCCGGCGTAGTGGTCTCGCAGACCGTCTCGAACTCCTCGGCGAGGCGATCGCGGGCCCGGTCTTGCTCTCCGTCGGCGATCGCTCGTAACGCCGCCGAAAGGACTTCGTCGGCGTCCGGATCGGAGAGGTGTTCGGGGAGGTCGAACTCTCTCCGGATCGCCCCGATCAACTGCGCGTCGGAAACGGATTCGACCGACTCGGCCTCGTGCTCTGCGACGACGAACTCGCGGATCGTCTCGCGGTCGACTCCGTCCCGTTCGAGGCGTTGACGCAGGTTCAGCACGTTCCGCCAGACGGGCTGTTCGAACTCGTATCCCTCCGGCGGGATGACCTCCGGACACCGGGTGTGGAACCGGCAACCGGACGGCGGATTCGCGGGCGATGGAACGTCGCCAGTGAGTTCGACGTTCTCCCCGCGCTGACGCGGGTCGGGGTTCGGGATCGACGAGATGAGCGCACGCGTGTAGGGGTGCTGTGGTTCCCCGAACACTTCGTCGACGGGACCGATCTCCACGATCTCGCCGAGGTACATGACCGCGACGCGATCACAGACTTCCCTGACGATGCTCATGTCGTGACTGATGAAGAGAATCGAGAGGCCGAACTCGTCTTGGATCTCTTCGATCAGCGCGAGGATTTCGGCCTGAACGCTCACGTCGAGCGCGCTCACGGGTTCGTCTGCGACGATCAAACTCGGATTCACCACGAGCGCGCGAGCCAGCCCGATTCGCTGTTTCTGCCCGCCGGAGAACTCGTGCGGGTATCGATCGTAATCCGACGCCGAGAGTCCGACACGGGTGAGGAGGTCTTCGACGACCGGGCGTCGACGATCCGCGGGCAGTCCGTGCACGCGAAGCGGTTCGGCGACCGACTCGCCGATCGACATCCGCGGGTCGAAGCTCGAATTCGGATCCTGAAAGATCATCTGCGCGCGGCGGCGGAACCGTTTCAGTTTCTGCTTGTCGTACTCGGCGATGTTCTCACCGTCGAAGATGATCTCGCCATCGGTCGGTTCTTCGAGCCGAAGGACGCTGGTCGCGGCCGTCGATTTCCCACACCCCGACTCGCCGACCACGCCGAGCGTCTCGCCACGCGCGACGGTGAAGTCGATGCCGTCGACGGCGCGGATTCGATTGACTTCTCGGCCGAGAACGCCCTTGATGACCGGATAGTGCTTCTTGAGTCCGCGAACGTCGAGCAACGGATCGGCCGACTCCGACGGATCAGTCGAACGACTCATCGCGGCTGCCCTCCATCGGAGTAACTGACGTCGGCGTCGGCATCCGCCGACGACCAGCTATCGACGACCGACGAGTCGTAGCCGTCCTGATAGAAGAGACAGGAGACGACGTGCTCGTTCGCGTCCGCCGGGATCAACGGCGGTTGTTCGCCGACCTGACAGTCCTCGACCGCGTGCGGACACCGCGGGTGGAACCGACAGCCGTCCGGCGGATCAGTCGGATCGGGAAGCGTGCCACCGATCGCTTTCATCGTGGCGCGCCGCCCCGGGAGGCAGTCGAGCAGTGCCTGTGTGTACGGATGCGCCGGCCGTTCGAAGATGTCGTACACGTCGCCACGTTCCATGATCTTCCCGGAGTACATGACGAGCACGCGGTCGGCCACCTCGGCGACGACGCCGAGGTCGTGCGTGATCAGCAACACGGCCATGTCGAACTCCTCTTGCAGTTCGTTCAGGAGCCGTAGAATCTGCGCCTGAATCGTCACGTCGAGCGCCGTCGTCGGCTCGTCCGCGATCAGGAGTTCCGGATCGCAAGCCAGCGCCATGGCGATCACGACGCGCTGTTTCATCCCGCCGGAGAACTGGTGGGGATACTCGTCGAAGCGGGCAGTCGCGTCGGGGATGCCGACCCGGTCGAGGAGGTCGATCGCGCGCTCGCGCGCCTCTCTCTTCGTGACGTCGCGGTGGAGGCGGACCGCTTCGACGATCTGCCAGCCGACCGTGTACACCGGGTTGAGGGCGTCCTCCGGGTTCTGGAAGACGTATCCGAGACGACCGCCGCGCATCGAACGGAGTTCGCGTTCGCTCATGGCCAGCAGGTCTTGGCCGTCGAAGATCACTTCACCCGTCGGAATCTCGCCGGGTGGCGACTGAATCAGCCGCGTAATCGATTCGCTCGTTATCGTCTTTCCCGACCCGCTCTCACCGACGATACAGACGGTCTCACCGCGGTGGACGTCGAAGCTGACGCCGTCGACCGCTTTGACGACTCCATCGTCCGTGTGGAAGTGAGTCGAGAGGTTCGTAACCGAAAGGAGTGGTTCTGTGTTCATGGTAATCAGTGGTCCTGTCGTGGGTCGAGCGCGTCGCGCAGTGCATCTCCGACGAAGTTGAAGGCCATGATCGTAAAGAACAGGAACACGCCGGGGATCGTCGAGATCCACCACGCGTCACCGAGGTCCCCACGGCCGTGAGAGATCGTCAGGCCCCACGACGGGACGGTCGGATCGGTCAACCCGAGGAACGCCAGTGCCGCTTCCGAGAGGATCAGCACAGGAATTCCGAGCGTCGCCGCCGTAATGATCGTGTTCGAGACGTTCGGAACGAGGTGGCGGAACACCGTGTACGACGGGCTGGCGCCGACGCCTTCCGCGGCCGTGATGTAGGTCTCTTCGGCTCGTTGGAGCGCCTCACCCCGAACGAGACGGGCGATCCCACCCCAGCCGGCGATGCCGAAGATGAGGATCAACAAGAAGAGGCTCCCGCCGAAGATGTACGTCAGCAGGAGAAAGAGGATGAGCGTCGGAAACGAGAGCTGGATGTCGACGTAGCGCATCAGGATTTCGTCGACGAAACCGCCGTAGTAAGCGGCGACGGTCCCGACGGCGGTTCCGATCACGACCTGAATCAGCGTCGCGATCAGGCCGACTTCCATGCTCACGCGCATCCCGAAGACGACCAGTTTCGCGATGTCCTTCCCCTGTCCGGACGTGCCGAGGGGGTGTGCCCACGTCGCGTGACACGCGCCGTTAGACGTCGGGCCCATACAGCTCACGGGAACGTCCTCGGAGACGGAGAACCCGATCGGCGGTTGGTACGCCGCGATGACGTTCACTTCGGGACGGGTGATGAGCATCGGGCCGACGAGTCCGACGACGAAGATCACGATCAGGAACGCGAGACTCAACACGGCGATCCGGTTCTTACGGAACTGTTTCCAGTAGTAGCGCGTCATCCGCGGGCGCATCGCCAGCGGAAGCACGAGGTAGAACAACATCGCGATCAGCGTCGCGATGAGCAGCCAGTCCGTTCCGGTCGCGTGCCAATCAGTGCCGGGAAGCGTCGGATCGCCCCGTCCCGCGAGGAAGTAGTCGTAAGCGACCCACGCCGCGTAGATCACCATCGTGGCGGCGAACGCGACCGTCCGCTTCGGCGTCGTGCGCGGCGAGTTCTCGATGGCCGACCAGTCGATGTCCTCGAATCGTTCGCTCGGGGATCGTTCGGTCGCCATCAGCGATCACCGAAGTCGATCCGCGGGTCGATGATCTGGTACGCGAGGTCCTGCGCCAGATTGCCGAGAACGCCGATGAACACGAAGATGAAGGAGGTGCCGAGCACGAGAGACGTGTCCTGTTGGATCGTCGCGTTGACGAGTAACCGCCCCAGACCGGGGATACCGAACACGACCTCGACCAGCAGTGAACTGGCGACGAGCAGGGCGAGAATGTCGCCGACGAGGACGGTCGCCAGCGGGACGAGCGCCGGACGGAAGATGTGCCTGAACGTGATCCGTCGCGAACTGGCGCCCTTCGCCTTCGCCGTCTTCACGAACGTCGCGTGGACGTATTCGAGCGACTCGGCGCGTGCATAACGCATCTGACTCGCCATCGCCGACGTCGAGAAGACGATCACCGGTAAGATCAGTTGTTTGATGTTCGCCAGCGAGAACAACGCCGCGTCGGGGTTGAACGTCACCGGGAGCCACTTGAGTTGCACTGCGAACACCAACAAGAGGATGATCCCGAACCAGAAGTTCGGAATCGAGATGCCGAAGAAAGCGGAGAAGGTGGCGGCGTAGTCCGCGAGCGTATACTGGTGCGTAGCCGAGTAGAGCCCGATACCCATCCCGATGACCGTCGAGAGCAACACCGAGGGAACGGCGTACTCGAGCGTGTACGGGTACGCGTCGAGCACGGCTTTCGCGACCGGTTCCGAGTGCGTATCCGACCAGCCCCAGTTGAGCGTCGCGAAGTTGGTCATGTAATCGACGTAGCGATCCCACGGAGAGCCGGTCATCCCGTGTGCCTTCTTGAACGCAGAGGCGGCTTGGCTCGCGTTGCCGCCGTGCTGTATGGCGCTAAACTGTGCTTGAGCCAGTCGCGGGTTCGGCGAGAACTGAAAGAGGACGAACGTGAGGGTGACGATGATAAACGACACGATCAGTGCCCACACGATCCGCCGAGTTACGTACCACCGCATACTCAGTGCCCACCCGCCGCATCTGTCCTGACAAACGTGAGTTCCATCTAATTTATTATATTAGCTACTTCGAGTTAGTAGCGATCTTTGAAATGCGATTCCGATGTGGAGTAGTTCGAGCGCGATAGAGAGTCGCGTCGGTTACTTCCTGTTCATGTACCAAGTCGTCGAGTCCCAGCCGAAGCCGAACGGACTCTCTCCGTCCTTCGGACCCTGGACGGAGGACTGGTACGCGTTGATGTCGACGCCCATGTCGATGAAGTTGACCGGCTGTTCCTTGCTCAGCGCGGCGAAGATTTTCCCGAAGAGCTGTTTGCGCTTCTGCTTGTCGGTCTCCGGAATCGCTTTCGCGTACAGCGAGTGGAGGTCGGCTTCCGGATAGTAACCGAAGAAGTTCACCGAGCCGTCTTTCTCCCAGAACGGCTCCGTCGATGCCGGCGTACGCGGGTAGGTGTTGAAGATGATGCCGTACATCATGTCCCACGATTCCGCGCTGACCGCTTCGTCACGGCCGCCCGCGTTTTGCGGTCCCGAGCTCCACTTTGGCTTGCCGCTTCCCTGATAGCTGTTGCCGACGTACTTGTTGAGCAGCGTGTCGAACTTGACGCCCTTCAGGTTCACCTTGATCCCGATCTTGCCGTACTCCTGTGCGATGAGCTGACAGGTCGTCTCGGTGGTACTGCTCCCGGTGGCGTAGACGAGTTTGAGCGTCACCTGCTTGCCGTCGGGGCCTTTGAGCGTGTCGCCGTCGTAGCCGTAGTCGGTCCCCTTGAGCGCGTCGGAGAGTTTCTGCTTGGCTTTGTCGAGGCCGTACTTGTCGCCGACACCGGTCTTGACGACTTCCGAGTCGTCGTACCACTCGGAGAACTGCGGCTGGAACGTGTGCGCGACCGTCGCGAACCCGCGCTCGATGTTGTCGACGATGGATTTCTTGTCGACCGCGTACGAGAGCGCCTGCCGAACGGACTGCTTTCGGAAGGGCTTCCACCCGTTCTTCCGCTCGTTGTAGATCAAGAGCGAGAGGAAGGCTTGCTTGACGACGTTGACGGTGACGTTGTCCATCCCCTGGAACTGCTTTGCCTTCTTCGCGGGGAGACCAGTCGCCGTGACGTCGCCAGATTTCAGGGCCGAGAGGCGCGTACTCTGCTCGGGGATGACCTTGTAGGTGTAACTGTCGTAGTACGGAGCGCCCTTCCACGCGTCGGACACGTCCTTCGCGTCGTGCATGTAGTAGTCGTCGTTACGCTCGGCGACGAACTCGGCCTGGTGTTTCCAGTTCTTGTAGGTGTACGGGCCGAGGTTACCCGCGTAGGATAGCGTCCGGATTTCCTTGTCTTTCTTCAACCCGTCGACGTCCTTCTTCGGAACGTACTTCTTGAGGAGGTCTTTCGGCATGCAGTACGCCCCCCACATGGCCGGTTTCAACGGGTACGACGGGTCCGGTTTGGGGAGTTTGATGTCGAACGTGTACTTGCCGGTCTTCTCGACCGGGACGAAGTCCCCGTCACGCTGCCAGTCGCTCTGACCGGTGAAGCCCGCCCAGTTGTCCTTCGCCTCGAAGACGTTGTTGATCGTGTAGACCCAGTCTTCGGCGGTCATCTGTCCGTAGTCGCCGCCCCACTTCAGGTTCTGTCGAAGCTTGGCGGTGTAGACGCGCTTGTCGTCGGTCGTCAGGTCGAGCCACAGCGGGAAGACCTCGTTCTTCTCCGTGATGGTGTACGAACCGTCGAGGGTCAGGTTGATACGGTTGTCCGACTCGACGTCGCTCACCTGAATCCAGTTGAGCGTCTGGGCGTCGGTCGAGTCGCCGACGACGTAGTCGCCGCCGACGGAGCGCTTTCCCGACTGCGTCGAGGTGCTGTCGTTGCCGCTTCCACCGCCAGAAGAAGAATTCGACGAAGAACTCGATGAGGAACCCGAACCGCTGGAGGAGTTAGAAGTACCGCCGTTGCCTGAACAGCCCGCGATACCAGCCGCGACACCGATACCGAGCCACTTGAGCATGTCTCTGCGACCCGGACGGCGAAGTGCGCCTGGGAAACTGTCATCACTGTTGCCGGATGGCATAAGTTGTCAGAACTTCTGTTAGCGTATTAACCCATCGATTGCTGAAATTTGAATTTTAGGTAATTAGAGTTGGATCAGAAAGAACAGAAATGGAAGGAGTGTAGAAAACAATGATATGAATAGTAATGCGCTATCGTTCGACATACGATTGATCTAACTCGGAGAAGAACAGTCTATTAGCAATGAATGTTCGGGTAGAATTCGGCGAGTCGGAGCGAGTGCGGGACTATCCGTCGCCGTGTTCGTCGACGATGATGACTTCGCCGTCCTCGACCGTGACGTTGATGAGCGTCTTGACGTCGTAGTCGGTCTCGTCGAGTTCGTTCGGGCCAGCCTTCTTGATGACGGCGACGACGTCGACGATGTCCGCGCCGATGTGCGTGAGCGCGTCGAGTACCGCGCGCATCGTACCGCCGGTACTCAGCACGTCGTCGAGGACGAGGACGCGGTCGCCCTCGTTGACGTCGTTGATGTACATCTCGCTCTCGGAGTAGCCCGTCTGCTGAGAGAGCGATACTTCGCCGTCGAGTCCGTACTGACGCTTTCGAATAACGACGAGCGGGATGTCGGTCATGAGCGACACGGCCGTCGAGATGTGAATCCCCATCGCCGCGGGCGTCACGATCTTGTCGACGTTCTCTAGTTCGGCTTTGCGGATGATCTTGATGACGATCTCGCGGAGCAGTCCCGGTTCGAGCATCGGAACTCCGTCGCTGATCGGGTGGACGAAGTACTGGTACTCGCCTTTCTCGATGATCGGCGCGTCGAGCAAGGATCGACGAAGTTGGTCCATGTCGCCAGTACCGGAGGTCGTCAATAAAAGTTGGCGATTCTCGCCCTCACCGAAGCGATTTCGTGACGGAGTCTCCGTCGGCCGCGTATCCTGTCGATGTCGCTTTCGCGTAACTGACAGAACTGATCGACGAAGGTGAATATATGCGTCCCGTCCACCTAAAACCACCCATGCCGGATGAAAACGCCGACCGATATGAACGAATGGACGAAAGTCACGACAGTTTTTCGCGGTGCGTTAGAAATACCTAAGTTCGCCGTGAACGGAGGTTTCGACGTGTATCCGACTGGAGCCCTCCTCCTCGCGTTGATCGGACTCCCGTTCGTCGCTGCCGCCCTCGCGCCGGTCGTCTACCGATGGGTCGGCGAGCGGACGGCCTACTTCGCGACCGCCGTCGCGCTCGGCTGTCTCGGACTGGTGACGACACTGTTCGTCGACGGGGCACACGGGACCGTCGCGTACGATTGGATCCCGTCGCTCGGCATCTCGCTGTCCTTTCACGTCGACGGCCTCGCGCTCCTCGTCTCGTTTCTGGCGAGCGGCGTCGGCGTCCTCGTCTTCCTCTACTCGGCGGGCTACATGCGCGGCGAGTCGGGGCAGGCGAAGTACTACGCGACCATGCTGGCGTTCATGGGTTCGATGCTCGGCGTGGCCCTCACTGCCGACCTCGTCGCCCTCTTCGTCTTCTGGGAGTTGACGAGCGTCACGTCGTTCCTGCTGATCGGCTTCCACAGCGACGAAGTCGCCTCGCAGTACGCCGCCCGGAAGGCGATGCTCGTCACCGTCAGCGGTGGCCTGTTCATGCTCGTCGGCTTCCTCTTCCTCTCGTGGGGATCGGGGTTCGTCCTCGGCGAACCGACCTACAGCATTCCCGTCCTCGTCGCCAACGCCGGTGCGATCCGCGAGGTGCTCTCGGCGCACGGCGTGCTCCTGCTCGCCCTCCTCCTCGTCGGCGTCGGCGCGGCGACGAAATCCGCGCAGGTTCCGTTCCACGTCTGGCTTCCCAATGCCATGGAAGCGCCGACGCCCGTCTCGGCGTTCCTCCACTCGGCGACGATGGTGAAGGCCGGCGTCTACCTCGTCGGTCGGTTCCGACCGTTCTTCCTGCCCGAGCACGCCGAACAGGGGATCGTGACCGGATTGGCTGCGTTCACCGACTGGACGCTCGTGTTCGCCGTGCTCGGACTCGTGACGATGACCGTCTGCGCCGCTCTCGCCGTCCGCGCCGTCGACATGAAAGCCCTGCTCGCCTACTCGACGGCCTCCCAACTCGGTCTCATCGTCGCCGGGTTCGGGTTCGCCAGCAGCTACGGCGCGGAAGCCGGGTCGTTCCACATCCTCAACCACGCGTCGTTCAAGGCGGCGCTGTTTCTCGTCGCCGGGATCGTCGCCCACGAGGCCGGAACTCGCGACATGCGAAAGCTCGGCGGGCTGAGACGCGACATGCCTCTCGTCGCAGGCGTCGCCGCCGTCGCCTCGCTGTCGATGGCGGGCATCCCGCCGTTCAACGGCTTCTACTCGAAAGAACTGCTGTTCGAGGCGTCCTACGAAGCGGCCGCTCACGCGGGCGGCCTCGCGTGGCTGTTCCCCGCCGTCGCCGTCTTCGGGAGCGTCTTCACCGTCGTCTACTCGCTCAAATTCCTCCGCATCTTCGTCGGCGAGCGCCCGTCGGCCCTCGACCGCGTCCACCGCCCGCCGTGGTCGATGCTCGTCCCGACGGTCGTCCTCGGCGTGCTCGTCGTCGCGCTCAGTGTCGACCCGCAGGCGGCCGTGAACCTGCTCGTCGGGAGCGTCGTCGGGAGCGTCTCCGTCGGCGCACACGCGGGCGAGGCGGTTCAGTTCCACGTCGGTCTCCCGCACTCGGTGACGCCGCCGGTGGTGATGAGCGCGATCGCGATCGCCGCCGGTCTCGTCGGCTTCGCCGTCGCCGACGGCATCGCTTGGGGCGGCTTCGCCACCCGCCTGGGAACCGCCGTCGACCGCGTCTTCCGCGGCCCGCTCCGGGCGAACTGGTGGTACGACGGCGCGGTCGCGGGAGTCACGTCGTCGAGTCGTCAGGTCACGCCGCGGATTCAGAACGGTCGCCTTCGGACCTACGCGCTCTGGTTGCTCTTCGGCGTCGTGTCGCTCACGCTCGGCGGCTACCTCGCGGCCGGGGTCGGCGTCCCGACGCTCACCGGACTCGTCCTCCCCGCCGCGCTGATCGTCGTCCTGATCGTCGCCGTCGGCGGCGCGGTCGCGGTCGACCTCGCGCCGTCGCACGTCGCGGGCGTCCTCACGCTCTCGATTCTCGGGTTCATGGTCGCCCTCGTCTACGTCCTCGCCAGCGCACCCGACCTCGCGCTGACGCAACTCGTCGTCGAACCGCTGATTCTCGTCATCTTCCTGCTCGTCTTGGATCGCTTGCCCGCGTACTACGGACGACCCACGCGCTGGGTCGCCGCCCGCGACACGGTCGCCGCCCTCGCCGTCGGCGTCACGGTCTTCGTAACCGTGCTGGTGACGACGGCCGCGAAGCCGTCCAAGACGCTGGCGGACTACTTCGTCACGTACGCGGGCGTCCCCGCCGAGCACGGGTCGGTCGTGACGAACTACGGCGGCGGGCACAACGTTGTCAACGTCATCCTCGTCGACTTCCGCGGGTTCGATACGCTCGGCGAAATCTCGGTGGTGGCGATGGCCGCGCTCGCGGTGTTGACACTCGTCCGGATGCGCGAACGGGGTGAGACGCAGTGAGCGAACGAGCGGACGAGCGGGTCTACGAACCGACGACGACGGTCATTCCCAGAACTGTCACGCGGGTCGTCGTCCCGCTGATCCTCGTCACCGCGGCGGCGCTGTTGCTGCAGGGCCACAACCTCCCCGGCGGCGGCTTCATCGGGGGCGTGCTGACCGCGATCGGCCTCGCGCTCGTCTACGTCGTCTTCGGACTCGACTACCTCCAGCGGGTGCTCGGCCTCCCGACGCGGGTCGAAGGGGAGAGTCAGGCAGACGTCGAGAGCGAGCCAGAGAGCGACTTCGCAGCCGTCGACGGCGGACTCGTCGGTCGGTACCGACTGCTGTTCGCGCTGGGCCTCGCGCTCGCGACCGCCGAGAGCCTCGCACCGATGCTCTTCGGCGAGCCGTTCCTCTCGCAGACGGTGTTCTTCGTCCATCTGCCGCTGTACGGCGACTTCGAGTTCGCCTCGGCGTTCTTCTTCGACCTCGGGGTGTATCTCGTCGTCGTCGGCGCGCTCCTGACGGTCGTCGGGGAGGTGGGTGCGGAATGAGCGGTCTCGCTCTCCTCCTCGCGTCGGGAGGCGCCGGTCCGTCCGGAAGCGTCGCCAGCCCGTCCGGTTCGTCGGTCGTCCTCGCGGTCGTCCTCGGCGTCCTCTTTGCCATCGGAACGTACCTCCTGCTCCGCCGGGACGTCGTTCGCGTGGTCTGGGGGCTGACGGTCATCAGCCAGGCGACGAACGTCTACCTCATCGCCATGGGCGGGTTGAGCGGGCGCGCACCGATCCTCACCGGCCACGGCGGCGACGCGGGCGTCACCGACCCGCTGGTGCAGGCGCTCGTCCTGACCGCCATCGTCATCGGCTTCGGGACGACCGCGCTCGCGCTGGTCCTGACCTACCGAGTGTACGAAGAGCACGGCACCATCGATACGATCGAACTGGGGGCGCGGCGATGATCGGGAACGAGGCGAGCGTCGTCCCCCTCTCAACGGCCGCTTCCGCCGCGCCCGCGAACGTCGTCATCGCCCCGTTACTCGTCTCGATCGTCACCGCGGTCCTCACGCTGCTGGCCTACCGACGGCGTCGGCTCGTCCGCGTCGTGAGCCTGCTCGGTGGCGTCGCCTACGTCGTCGCGGTCGCGGCGCTGTTCTCGGCGGTGGTGCTCCCGCTCGGGTCACAGTCTCGAGTTCTCGTCTATCAGGTGTCGGCGTGGCCGGCCCCGGTCGGCATCTCGCTCGTCGCCGACGCCCTCTCCGCGTTCATGCTCGTCGTCGCGGCGACCGTGGGCTTCGCTGCGCTCGTCTACGCCGTCGTCTACGTCGACGATTACGCACAGGGGCTCACCTTCCACCCGCTCTATCACTTCATGCTCGCCGGATCGACCGGCGCGTTTCTCACGGGCGACCTGTTCAACCTCTTCGTCTGGTTCGAGGTCGTCCTCATGTCGAGCTACGTGTTCGTGCTGTTCTACAGCGGCCCAGAGCACACGCGCGCCGCCCTCTCCTACGTCGTGCTCAATCTCGTCGGAAGCGCCGTAATGTTGCTCGCCATCGGCGGCCTCTACGCCACGACCGGGACGCTCAACATGGCAGACCTCGCACGGCGACTCGCCGACCCCACCGCTTACGGCGTGTCGATCCTCCCCGTGGTCGGCCTCGCGGGCCTGCTGTTCGCCGTCTTCGCGCTGAAAGCGGGGGTGGTCCCGTTCCACTTCTGGGTGGCCGACGCCTACGCCGCCGCGCCGGCACCCGTCGCGGCCGTCCTCGCCGGCGTCGTCAAGAAGGTCGGCGTCTACGCGATCATCCGCCTCTACGTCACCGTCTTCTCCGCGGCGGCGCTCCCGTCGTCGCTCGGCGTCCCCGGTCTCGACGGTACCACCACGCTCGCGTTCTTCGGTCCCGTCCTCTTCCTCGTCGGCACCGCGAGCATCCTCTTCGGCGGCTTCGCCGCGGCCGGTGCCGACGACCTAGAACGACTGCTCGGCTACTCCTCGATCGCCCAGGTCGGGTTCATCGTCCTGCCGATCGGCGTGGCGGCGACGGCACCCGCGATCGGTGTCGGTGGAGGAGCCACACCGTCGATCCTGACGCTCGGCGTGCTCGCGTCGCTCGTCTACGCCTTCAGTCACGCGCTGGCGAAGGGGCTGCTCTTCCTCGTCGGGGGCGTCGTCAGCGACACCTACGGGACGACCTCCTTCGACCGCCTCGGCGGACTCGCCTCGTGGCGACCGACGCTCGCGGGTGGCGCGTTCGTCGGTATGCTCGCGCTCGTCGGGATCCCGCCGCTGACGGGTTTCTTCGGCAAGTTCTTCGTCTTCCGAGTGGCGGCACAGGCGACCGCGACGAACGCCGTCGGCGGTGGTCTCGCACTCGCGGTCGTCCTCGTCGGCGCGGTGCTCACCGTCGCCTACTACACCCGAGCGTGGAACGCGGTCTTCTGGGGTGAGCCGTCGTCGACGCCGACGGTCGACTCCCGTCGGGCGTTCGTCGTCGAACTGGGCGTCGTCGTCGTGCTCGCGGTGCTGATCGTCGGACTCGGCGTCGGCTTCGAGTGGCTCTATCAGGCCGCCGAAGCCGCCGCGCGGGCCGCCGTCGACACCGACGCCTACGTCCACGGCGTCGGTCCGACCCTCACCAATTCGAGTAGCCACGCCGCGCTCCGGGAGGTGGTTCGGTGAGTCGCGATCGCCGATGGATCGTCCAGGGCGTCGCCCTCGCGGTGCTCTGGTTGCTCGTGCGTGGGGCCGCGTGGACACCGGCGAGCCTGTTCACCGAGTCGGTGCTCGGACTCGTGGTGGGGTTGACAGTGTCCTACACGCTCCGTCGAATGTACGCACCGCAGAGCGTGATCGCGTGGCATCCACGGGTCGTCCCCGCCACGCTGCTGTACCTCTGGACGTTCCTGCGGTACCTCGTCGTCGGCAACGTAGACGTGGCGTGGCGAGTGCTCGCCCCGTCGATGCCGATCGATCCCGTCGTCGTCGAGATTCCCCTCCGCGTCCGCTCGCCCGTCGCCGTCACCACCATCGCGAACAGTGTGACGCTCACGCCGGGGACGTTGACGATGGACTACGACGACGACGCCAACGCGCTGATCGTCCACAGCATCGACGGCAGCGGTGAAGGCGTCGCCGATGCGATCCGAACGTGGGAAGACTACGCGCTTATCATCTTCCGCGAAGACCGCTCGGACGTGGAGCGCGATTCCGAACGAAGACGGATCGTCGGGGACGACGCCCGGCAGATCTCAGGGGACGACGCTCGGCCGCTCGCCGGAGACGATGCCGAGCGGGGTCTCGGGGGTGACGACGATGAGTGACCCCCTCCTCACCGGCGGGTACCAGACCCTGCTGACCGGAGCGCTCGTCCTCGTGAGCGTACTCACGCTCATCTGCGGATATCGGGTGGTAGTGGGACCGACGGTTCCGGATCGGGTCGTCGCCCTCGAAACGATCGGGATCAACGTCGTCGCCATCGCGATTCTGTTCGCGTTGTCGACCGACCGGGGCTTCTTCGTGCTGATCGCGCTCGTCCTCGCCATCGTCGGCTTCGTCAGCACCGTCGCCGTCGCTGAGTTCATCACGGAGGGAGACATCATCCGATGATCTCGCTCGAAGTCCTTCGGACGGTCGTCGTGGCCGCGCTCGTCGTCGTCGGCTGCTTCTTCCTCACCGTCGGCACCGTGGGTCTGTTGCGCTTCCCGGACGTGTACAACCGGATGCACGCGACGACGAAGTCGACGACGCTGGGTGCCGCGTCGCTGTTTCTCGCCGGCGTCGTCAACTTCGGTGCGTTCGGGCCGGACGTGCCGTCGCTCGTCGGGATCGTCTTCCTGTTCGTCACGGCACCGACCGGGGCGCACATGATCGCGCGTGCGGCCGGGAAGATGGGCGTTGAGTTTCACGGCGACGACGACTGGCCTGACGGGAAGACGAGCGACGGCTATCCCGACGAGGAGACGAGCGACGACTGACCGCCTTCGTCGACGCCCGTGGCGTAGTGATCGTGGCAGATAGCTTTCCGCACCTCGTGGCACGGCGATAAAAAGGGTCTCCACGGGGGGAGAGGTAGGGTCCAGTTGACAGGTCAGTAGCAGTCGAACGTTGGGCGTCTGTCGAAGACACCGTCTGCGCGAACTGGCGATACATCCGTTCCGTTGGCAGTGTGGTCGGTTATCACACGTGCGTTTGTCTGCACTGCCTCTTTTAGGACATACCGACATAAATCTTCGGGACTAGTGGATACTCAGAGTACCAATACCTAATATTGGTTCAAGATCGTATCGTGGGGAAGACAAACGTGAAGGGAGACGGAAATAGTTGCAGGAGAATGTAGAAAAACACCAGCGAGAGGGAAAAAGTATGGAAGTATGAAACAACGGCGAGGAAACCTGTCGCGATCGAATGAGACGGCGAGCAAAAGCGTGCGATCAGCGGATCGAAAGCGCGATCAACCGCTCGGTCAGAATCCGCTGGCGCCGAGAACGAAGAACCGGACCGTCAGGTCGAGGATACCGGTCAGGACGGTGATCCCCATGATGAGCGTCCCGTACTTGAGCCAGTAGCCGAAGGTGATGGCGTCGCCGTGTCGCTCGCTGATCTTGACGGCGACGACCGTCGCCGACGAACCGATGTAGGTGGCGTTGCCGCCGAAACCGGCCCCCATCGCCAACGCCCACCAGAGTTCGTCGCCGTGGAGTCCGAGCGTCTGGTTCATCGATTCGATGACCGGGAGCATCGCGGCCGCGAAGGGGATGTTGTCGACGATGCCCGACCCGATGGCCGAGAAGACGAGGACGATGACGGCCGAGAGGTACGCGTTGGTCGTCAGGCTAGTGATCGACGCCCCGACCTGTGCGAGCACGTCCGTCTTCTCGATCCCGGCGACGACGACGAACAGTCCGGCGAAGAACAGGAGCGTCGTCCACTCGACGCGGGAGGTGATCTTCTCCATGTCCGGATCGGAGATGAGCAAGAGCGCGGACGCACCGAACAGCGCGACTGCGGCCGGTTCGAGGTGGGTGTACGTGTGGAGCGCGAAGCCGAACGTCACCAGCAGGAGGACGGCGACGCTCTTGTACATCAGGCTCCAGTCGTCGATCTGCTCTTTGGGGTGGAGGTCGAGGATCGTGTCTTCGGTCCCCTTGGACTGGATGGCGCGGTTGGCCTTCTCGATGTCGCTCGCGAGGATGTAGCGCATCGCGATCAGCACGATGATCGAACTCAGGAGAACTACGGGGAGGAGGTTCTGGAGGAAGTCGACGTACGAGAGCCCGGCGCGGCTCCCGATGAGGATATTCGGCGGATCGCCGACGAGCGTTCCGACCCCACCGATGTTGGCGAACGTCGCTTCCATCAGGAGGACCGGTTTAACGTCCACACCGAGATTGTCACAGATGCTGATCGAGACCGGGGCGACCAGAAGGACAGTGGTGACGTTGTCGATGGTCATCGATCCGATCGCCGTCAAGACGGCGAACAGGACGATCATGTTGTAGTAGTTCCCGCGGGAGAGTTTCGCCGCGTAGACCGCCAACGCTTCGAACAACCCGGTTTCCTCGATGACACCGACGATGAGCATCATACCGAGCAACAACCCGATCGTGTTCCAGTCGATCGCTCCGATGACCTCACCCTGCTCGAAGAAACCGAAGTAGATCCCCGCGAGGACCATCGCAGACGCACCTGCCATCGAGATGGTCGAACGGTCGATCCGTTCACTGATGATGACGACGTAAGTGATGACGAAGATCGCGATTGCGGCGTAAGCACCGGTACCTAAATCGAGCGCCATCAGTGATCACCTCGGAGACCACGTCGCGGTGGAACGCTTCGTGACCCGCGGCGGTCTGCGCGGCAACGCCGGAGCGAACGCTCGAAAGGTCCACCTGGTTTCGGCTGAGATACTAATTCGGCGACAACAGTCATTACTGCTAACTTTGAGCATCAGCATCTAAAGCCATTAATATCACGACACACGTCCCCGACGCGGGATAGCGATTAAACGGGTCGACGGCACCCTAATTTGGCGAGACGTACCTACTGATCGTCGGTGTGACGGTGAACGGTGAGCACCGGAATCTCCGAGTTGCGCATCACCTTCTCGGCGACGCTACCGAGGATGACACGAGAGACGCCCTTTCTGCCGTGCGTTCCCATGACGATGAGGTCGACGTCGTGGTCCTCGGCGTACTCGATGATCTTCTTGTACGCCGCACCGGTGAGAATCTCGCCCTCGACTTCGACGCCGTCGTCTTCGGCCATGTCGCGGACGTCGTCGATTAAACCCTCGCTCAGTTCTGCGAGTTCCTCGTCGACGCTCAGGGAACTCACGTCGGACGGCGTTCGGTCGGGATCGACGACGTTGACGACGTGAAGCAACGCGCCGTCCTGCTTTGCGAGGTGGATCGCGTGTTTGACGGCCTCCATCGCAACGTCGCTACCGTCCGTCGGGACCAGAATATTGTCGTACATGAGCGGACAAACGATCGTTCCACATATGGAGATACCGATGAATCAGGAACGGGTTCCGATTTTCGGCGAGTCGAGAGAGACAGTTCCCGGTGAATCTCCGTTCGGTCACGGGTACCGGCCGGAGGATCAGTCGACGGCAGTCGATTCGACGGAGAACCCTCGGTGTCTCCACGTCTCAGTCGAGTTCGCCTCTCAACTCCAGCAGATCGGGCGATAGCGCGAACCCGTCGCGTCGGAATCGGTCGATGACGTCCTGGAGGTACTCCGATCGAACGTCGAGGTACTTCTGTCGCGACGGGTTTCGAACCCAGAATCGGATACTGAGATCCACGCCGGCCGCCGTCACGTCGTCGATCGTCGCTTTGGGAGCCGGGTCGTCGAGAATTCGACGGTTCGCTCGCGCTTCCTCGACGAGTGCGCGACGCATCGCATCGACCTCGTCACCGTACTCGACGCCGAACGTGTAGTCGACCCGAATCGTGTTCTTGATCGCGTGGTTGATAACGACGGACCCCGCGAGCATCGAGTTCGGAACGGTGATGAGTTGATTGTCGAAGGTCCGGACGCGAGTCACTCGAAAACTGATGTCTTCGACGACCCCCTCGTTCCCGTTCCATTCGATCCAGTCGCCGATGTTGAACTTCGAATCGGTGATGATGAACACGCCGCCGACCAGATTGCCCAGGATGTCTCGCGAGGCGAATCCGATCGCGAGCGTCAGTGCGGCCGCGAGACCACCGCTCACGGAGAGCAGGGTGTTCAGTCGAGCGAAGACCAATCCGACGAAGAAAGCGGTGACGACGACCAGTACGCGAACGGCTCGAGTCGCCGGACTGCGGACCGTCTCGGTGACGCGACGGTTACGGAGGAGACGGTCGGTGATCGGGACGACCGCGACGCGACCGAAGAGGTACGTCACGAGAAAGGCGAGGGCGAAGATCCCGACTTGGTACAGAAAGTCCGTGTAATCGAGCGCCTCGAAAGTCGCCCACGGGTTGATCTGGACGACCGCTCGATTGGACGTCTGAACGAACTGCAGTGGAACCATCGGACGCATTAAGGTAGAGAACTGCAGTGGAGCCATCGGACGCATTAAGGTAGAGGGGAGTACGCGAGCGCGCCCGGTCGATCGAAACGGACGAAACGGACG
Organism: Haloferacaceae archaeon; assembly: GCA_963715525.1. Taxonomy (GTDB): domain Archaea; phylum Halobacteriota; class Halobacteria; order Halobacteriales; family Haloferacaceae; genus MFD01721-c6. The sequence goes on along the minus strand of OY970248.1, from coordinate 712,130 downwards.
AAACGGGGACTACCGTTCATATTCGAACTGCGGTCGACGGGAGGGTATGCTTAGTGGCCCACAGGAGGTACGCGTAGTCGCCGACAGGAGAGTACGCTCAGTCACCGACGGCCGAGGAAGACCCGTACTCGTAATCGTACTCGTACCGGAGACCGCCCGGATCACCCAACCAACAGCGCCGCCAGTTCGTCGGCGACGCGAGCGCCGAGCGCTCGCTTGTCACCGACGAACTCGTCAGCGTCGTCGGGAGCCGAGTCGTCGGCATCGACGAAGAGCACGCGCGTCTCGTCGGCACCCATGACGGAGGCGTCGTTGGCGACCACGAACGCCAGTCCGGCGCGGTCCAGAATCCGTCTGGCCTCCTCGACCATCGCTTCGTCGTCGCCGGACGTTTCAGCTTTGAAGCCGACGATCGGGAGATCGGGATACGTCTCGCGGGCGGTGTCGACGAGTTTCGGCGTCGGTTCGAGGTCGAGCGTAAGCGACTGGCCCGACCGAATCTTCTCGTCACTCGGCTCGACAGTGTAATCGCTGATCGCGGCCGCAGAGACGAGGGCATCGGCGTCCTCGCACGCATCCGTGACGGCGGCCAGCATCTCGGCGGCACTCTCGACGCGTTCGACGTCGGCGTAGTGGACGGCCGGTCCGTCGTGGACGAGTGTCACGTCCGCACCGCGAACGGAGCACGCACGGGCGACGGCACGGCCGGTCTTGCCCGACGCGCGGTTCGAGAGCACCCTAACCGGGTCGATCGGTTCGCTCGTCGCACCGCTGGTGACGACGACGCGCTCGCCTGCGAGTGTTTGCCGGGTCGTGGCTCGGGCGACGCCGGTGACGATAGCGTCCTCGGCGGCGATCTTGGCTTTCCCCTCCTCGATGCGCGGATCGACGAAGTCGACGCCCCACGCTTCGAGCCGTGAGATGGCCTCCAGCACGCCGGGATGGTCGTACATCGGTTCGTGCATCGCCGGGGCGACGACGACGGGCACGTCCGCACCGAGAGCAGTCGTCGCACACGTCGTGACCGGCGTGTCGTCGACGGCGGCGGCGACCTTTCCGACCGTGTTCGCCGTCGCGGGGGCGAGGAGCAACACGTCCGCCCATCCCTCGCGCCCGCAGAGTTCGACGTGCTCGACCGCACCGGTGATCTCCGTGACGACGTCGCGTTTGGTGGCGAACTCGACGGCCCACGGGTGGATGATCCCCTGTGCACTCTCCGTCATCACACCCCGAACGGACGCCCCGTGGCGGCGGAGTTCGTGCGCCAATTCGACCGTCTTCACCGCGGCGATACTCCCCGAGACGCCGAGGGCGACGTTCACTCCTCCCAGCATTCGTCTCTCGGTTTCGGTGGCGGCGGGTTAAGGGTATCCCGATTCGGTCGCTGCAAACGGACGATTTACGCGGACAGGTTGAAGTATCGACCGCCGCGGAACCAGTCGAACCCGATGAACGCGAAGAGCAGGCCGGAGAGCAGGTAGACGACCGCGGGCAGAGTACCTCCGCTACCTCCGCCTGTAAACCCGACGGCTCCCAGAATCGACAGATATCCGGTGAGGACCACGTAGAGTCCCCACACGATTTCTCCGGCACCGACGAACCGATACCACTCGACGCCGCCGAGCGAGTCGGCGAGCCCTCCGATGATGAAGCAGAGCGACGCGAACGTGAAGAATACGAACTGGAGAGCGGTCGGCAGGTTCGTGAGCGGGGAGACACCGAACGCGACGGCGAACGCTAACTCGGCGACGAGGAGGAGAGCCCCGAGTGCGAGGAAGAATCGGCGGCCTACGAGTGAACGGCGGACCATGAACGAGAATAGACGTTCAAGTAACATAAGCGTGAGTTCACCGCTTACTCTCGCAAACGCGCGACCGGATGTCGGTGACTGAGAGACGGACACGCGAACGTACAACCGGAGAGACGGACACGCGAACGCACAACCTGAGAGACGAAGCGAGTTATTTGCGACGACGGGTTCGATGGGAGACCGTGCTCGACCGATGAGCCACCCACAGACGACGATCGATTTCGTTCTCGAGACGAAGGCTATCGCGACGTTCTTCGCGCTCCTGTTGGCAGTCGTCCACCTAGAAGCGCGACGGTTCAGTGAGAGCCGGTTCCGCGAGAGAGGCATCTTCTCGGCCGCGGGCGGTGCCTCGGTCGCGTACGTGATCGTCCTCGTCCTGCCCGAACTCGAAGACGCCGCCCACAACGTCACCGCGAGCACGAGCCCTGTCGTCTTGATCTTCGGTCGTCGAGTCGAAGTGTACGTCGTCGTCCTCCTCGGATTCGTGGTGTTCTACGGCGTCGACGTGTACGCCACACAGGTGCAACGAGAGTCGACCTCCACTTCGAAGACCGCCTTCTGGGTACATATCTCGTTTTTCGCCCTGTACAACGTCCTCATCGGCGATCTGTTGTACCACCAGGTCGAGACGGGGAAGGCGAATTTGGTCCTCTATGCGCTCGCGATGGGACTGCACTTCATGGTGGCCGACGCCGGCTTACGTCGTAATCAGGAGGTCGATTACGATCGGATCGGGCGATGGGTTTTCGCCGGTGCGGTCGTCTTCGGGGCGGCCGTGGGCTTTTCGACCGAGACCCGAGAAGGACTGCTCGCGATCCTGTTCGCGTTTCTCGCCGGGAGCGTACTGTTCAACGTCCTCAATGAAGAGATACCGAGCGTCGGGAGCGGACGGTTCGTCGCGTTTACCGCTGGTGCGCTGATCTACGCCGGGATCCTCCTGTTCATCTGATTCGTCGAGACGGTGGTCACTCGAACGTCCATGAAGACAGATAGACGACAGAGCAGACGACTCCGGGGCCACGGAGACACCAGTTTGCAAATGATCGGCCGATAGGGTAGCTGAAAACACTACGTTCGGGAGTGTGAGCCGAGAAGACTCCATCGGAACGTCGGTTACGAGAGTGGGGACACCGATTTACAAGTGTTACGGTGATTACGGCGTCACAACGGCGGAATTCGAGGTTTCTGCCAGGAGAGACCGGAGGATTCGAACGCCTCGCGGACCTTGGCGTAGTCGACTTCGTCGCTGAACTCGAACTCGTAGTACTGACCGCCTTTGATCCCTTCGTTGTTGTCGTGGGAGGTGAGGAAGCCGAGCATGGCGAGTTTGGTGAGGTGGTTGTACATCCCGCGTTGGCTCAGTGGGTCGGCACCGTACGCATCGGCGACGACGCGGTACGCCTTGTGGATCACTTTGACGCGCGCCGGGGCTCGGTCGGCGCGGGCGAGGTGAGCGACGGCGGCGAGGACGTACCGCTTGTGTGCGTCCTGGTCGGTGATCGAATCGACCATGTCACCGTATTCGAGGTCGTCTTTCGCCTGATGGACGTGCTCCTCGCGGATCGTCGTCTCGCCCGCGTTCTCGGCGATCTCGCCCGCTCGCCGGAGGAGGTTGATCGCCTTGCGTGCGCTCCCCGAGGATTCGCGCGTCGCGAGCGCGGCACAAAGGGCGATCACGTCCTCGGAGTACGTGTCGTCGAGAAGCGCCTGACTCGCCCGGTCACGCAGAATCTCGCGTAGTTGCGTCGCGTCGTACGCGGGGAACTTGAGTTCCGTCTCGCAGAGGGTGTCCTTGACCTTCGGCGAGAGGTTCGTCCGGAACGTGTAGTCGTTGCTGATGCCGATCAGTCCGATCCGGGCGTGTTCGATCTTCTCGTTGGCTCGTGCCCGTGGGAGTTCGTAGAGGATCGTGTCGTCGCCGCCGATGCGGTCGACCTCGTCCAAGATGACCAGCACCGTTCCGCCGAGGGCGTCGATCTCGTCGTAGAGCATCGAGTAGACTGCTTGCGGGGCGTACCCCGTCGAGGCGATCATGTCCTTCGGCGACCGGAGTTCGTTGACGAGCGCGATGGCGACCTGATACGACGACGTCTCCTCGCCCGTCGACGTGAGGTTCTGGCAGTTCACCTTGACGATCGTGAGGTCGATCTCGTTGTCTGTCTCGTCGGTCTCGTCGTTTTTGGCCCCGATGTCGTGTTCGAGTTGGTTGGTCAGGTGGTTCGTCACCGCGGTCTTCCCGACGCCCGTATCGCCGTAGAGAAACGCGTTCTGTGGAGGGCGGCCCTTGTAGATCGGCTTGAGCACGTTGACGTATTCGGTCATCGCGTCCTCGCGACAGAGGATCGTGTCCGGCGTGTAATCCTCCTCAAGCACCTCGATGTTTCGGAACACCTCGGCGTCGTCTTCGAAAATAGAGTCCGGGGCCATTTACCGTTCGTTGCTTTGACGCTCGCTATTTAACAGTTTTCAAGTGATTCATGTGTTTCAAGTGTTCGCGGAAGCGACGCGGAGAGACCTCTCACACACCAGTTTTCAAATGCTCGGCTGAGGAGTGAGAGAGAACGAAGAGACGAAGAACGGCGAGTCGTCGGGAGAGTATATATACGCCCCACGAACTGCCCCTCCACACACCGATTTTCAAATGTTCTACCCCGGTTCAGTCTGCCGATTTTATCGGAAACGTAGTTCCGATTCTTGTTCGATATCGAAACTGTTTTGATAAGACTAGATAGAGACAGTGATCGAGTGGAGACGCCCGTGCGAGTTATCCCCACGCACGACTGCACTCACACGATGGAATCCCCTTTGCCCAGCCGACGCGAGCATTTGAAAACTGGTGTGAGGGAGGGCACTCGTCGACACCGGTTCCCAACACTCGAACATTTGAAAACTGGTGTCAGAGAGTCGTCCGTGAGGGGAGTCGGTTCGCACCGAAATCGCTCAGTCGTCCACGGAGAGTCGTCCGAGTTCGTCGTCAGTGAGGCTCGGGTGCGTCCGCTGGCGCTCGGTGTGCGCTTCCCCGAAGTACTCCTGCATCGTCGCCATCGACTCGCGCTCGCGGGCAGACCGTTCGTCCGCGTCGATCTCTTCACAGCCGGGTGGGACGTCACGTCCGCGGTCAGTGAAGTACCCCTCGGGGGCGACCCAGTCGTGATAGAACGGGACGTCGGAGTCGTGGATGAGCGTGATCGCGACTTGCGCACCGTGGCCAGCAGAGACGACCGCCTGGTGATACCGCTCGGCGAGTCGACCAGCGGCGTACACACCATCGACGTTCGTTCGCCCCAATCCGTCGTCATCGATGTAGCGCTTGCTACCCGCGTCACGAATTTCCACGTCGAGTCCGTCGAGATACGAAGCGTCCGACCACGAGGCTGCGATCACGTAGTCGGCGGCGATGGTGATCGACTCCGAGCCAGCAGCCGACGATTCCGATTCGACCGTCGCCCGGAACGACCCCTCCGACTCCTCGCGGTCGAGCGCCGTCACTCGACCGAGACGAATCTCGACGCCGTTGCGGGTCGCCTGCGCTTCGAGCATGTCGGCGAACAGGCGGGAGTTCACGCCAGCCGGAAATCCGGGAACGTTCTCTAGGTGCGCGTTCCGACGCAAAATCGACTCGCCGTCGTTGACGACGAGGGTGTCGAACCCCGCTCGGGCGGTGAAGACCGACGCCATCAGCCCGGCGACGCCGCCACCGACGACTAAAACGTCACAGACCTCCGCCGTCGTCGTCGGCACTTCGTCGACTGCTTCCTCGGGATCGATCGCTTCTGCATCGGCGTGTGTCGGCTCGTGATCGTCTGTCATGCATAGCAGTTGACCGACTGGCTAGATAAACACGAGGAAGACGAGCGGACTCCACAGTTTAGACGTGCCGGTGAGTCACTGCCGTTTCGTCACTACACCTCCACGGCGGCGTGTATCGACTCGATGCACGAGTCGGCGAGTCACTGCCGTTTCGTCACTACACCTCCACGGCGGCGTGTGCTGATTCGACAGGCGGAGCAGCGTACCACTGCCGCTCAGTCGCTCGCAAGCCGCTTCAGGAAGTCATCGGGCAGTTCATCGAGTTCACCAGCCTGCACGCCCCACAGCTTCGCGTACAGTCCGTTGGCGGCGAGCAACTCGTCGTGTCGCCCGCGTTCGACGACCTCGCCGTCTTCGAGGACGAGAATCCCGTCCGCCTCTTTGACCGTCGAGAGCCGATGAGCGATGACGAACGTCGTTCGATCCTCGGCGAGACGGTCCAAACTCCGCTGGATCAGGAGTTCGGTCTCGGTGTCGACGGCGCTCGTCGCTTCGTCGAGGACGAGGATCGCGGGATCCTGCAGGACCGTCCGCGCGATGGAGAGCCGCTGACGTTGACCACCCGAGAGTTTCACACCGCGTTCGCCGACGCGGGTGTCGTACCCGTCGGGGAGTTTGTCGATGAACTCGTCCGCTTCGGCCGCTTCGGCGGCGGCGACGACGTCCCGGTGATCGGCGTCGAACCGCCCGTATCGGATGTTCTCGGCGATAGTTCCGTCGAAGAGGAACGTCTCCTGGCTCACGTAGCCGACGGCGTTTCTGAGACTCGACACGGTCAGGTCGCGCACGTCGTGACCGTCGACGCGGATCGTCCCGCCGGTCACGTCGTACAATCGCATGAGCAGTTTCAACAGCGTGGACTTCCCCGCGCCCGTCGGGCCGACGAGCGCGACCGTCTCGCCCGATTCGGCGACGAAGTCGATCCCGGAGAGCACCCGCGTCCCGTCGTCGTAGGCGAAGGTCACGTTGTCGTACTCGACGCGTCCCGCTGGGTCCGTCAGTTCGACGGCGTCCTCGTCGTCGGTTATGGTGACCGGAATCGACATCAGCCCGAAGACTCGCTCGCTAGACGCCTTGGCGTTCTCGTACTGGTCGACGATGTTGCTCACCTCCGAGAGCGGCGTGACGAACCGCTGACTCAGCAGTAGGAACGCGACGAAGTCCCCGGTCGTGAGAGTCCCACTGAGACCGAACGGCGGGCCGACGAAGAGCCAGTACCCCCCGACGACGAACGTCGCCGCGAAGGAGAGTCCGGCGAGCAGTTCCATGCCCGGTCGGTAGACGTAGTTCAACCGGAGCACGTCCATCGTCCGCTGGAAGTAGTTGTACGAGGCGTCGCGGACGCGGCCGACCTCGTAGTCTTCGGTCGCGCTGGTCTTGACGAGTTCGACGCCGCCGAGGCTGTTCTCCAGCCGGGTGTTCAGGCGACCGACGCTGGCCCGTTGGGCGGCGTATCGGGGTTCTACGGTACGCATGAACCAGAGCGTAAAGAGTAGCAGCGCCGGAACGATGACGAGCGTTACGACGGCGAGAGGGAGATTGATCGAGACGAGGATGGCGGCGATGCCGAGGACCATCACGCCGAGTCGAGCCGAGTTGTGGAGGCCGTTGTCGAGGAACACTTCGAGGTTCGAGGCGTCGTTGTTCAGGATGGCCATGACCTCGCCCGTCTGCTTGTTGTCGAAGAAGGTCATATCGAGCCGTTGCATCTTCTCGAAACAGTCGGTCCGGACGTCGTGCATGACTCCGTGGGCGAACTGGTTGGCGGCGACACCGTAGATCCACGTGAAAAAGGCCGTGACGACGAACGCGGCCGTGATGACCGCGACCGAGAACCAGAACTGTCCCGTCTCGGTCGCCGGAATCCAGCTATGTGGCAGCAACGGGAGTTTGTACGCGTGGTTCGACGCCCCCTGCCCGAGATCGGCGTCGATGGCGGCACCGAGGACGAGCGGCGGGACGAGACTTGCACCGCGAGCGACGACGTTGGCGCTCATTCCGAGCGTGAACCAGCGGCGGTGTTCGAGGCCGTACTCCGTGAACAGACGAGAGATCGGTCGCTCGACGCGGTCACGGTACGCGTCGAACGCGTGGTCGTCTTCCGTACTCATTCAGTACAGCCACCGTTCGTCCGAAGGGTCAAGTAGTCGATGACTCCGGCGACCCGGACAGTCGACGCGGTCGGAACCCCGACCCCGCTACACCGCTCGCACAGGCCGTGGGTCGGAGCTACGCGACTCCCATAGACCTTTGATCGCACCGCACCAAGTCGGAACGTGGACGCAATCGTCGTCAGTACGGTGATCTACCTGCCGCCCGAGGAGGTGTACGAGTTTCTCGTCGACTTCCCTCGGTACGCGAACTACTCGAAGCATCTACGAGACGTTCGCGCCAACGGCGACGGATCACCGGGAACTGAGTACGCCCTCCGGTTCGCGTGGTGGAAGCTCACGTACACGGCCTACTCGAAAGTGACCGAAGTCGAACCGCCGACGCGGATCGACTGGGTCGTCACGCGGAACCTAGACGCGAACGGTCGCTGGCGGATCGAACCGCTCGACGACCTTCCGGCGAACGCACCTGCGGATGCGACGACTGGCTGCCGCGTCTTCTTCGAAATCGCCTTCGATCCGGACTCGGCGGACACGAGCAGTATCGACCTCCCGCGGTTCGTCTCGATCGACTGGGTGGTCGAGAAGGTCAAACCGATCCTCGTACACGAAGCCCAGCGCGTCGTCCGGCGGATCGTTCGCGACCTCGAAGGCCGTGACCGGCGGGTCGAGTTGACGATTCACGAACAACCGGACTGAACGATCGGCGAGTGACGGAAATGGACGACAGACGAACGACCATCGACTCCGGCGTGAGGGACGACAGACGAACGACCACCGACCCAGACGTGAGTAACGAAGTGATGCCATGCGCGTGATCGTGATCGGAGCCGGACGGGTCGGGACGAGCATCGCAGCCGATCTGGACGACACACACGAGGTCGTCGTCGTCGAACGCGATTCGGCACGGGTCGAGGAGTTGACCTACGGACTGGACGTTCTCGCGATCGAAGGCGACGGGACGTCCGTCGAGACGCTCGAACGCGCCGGTATCGAGCGAGCCGAGATGGTTATCGCATCGACCGACGACGACGAGACGAACATCGTCGCGTGTTCGACGGCGAAAGCGGTCGGCAACGCGTTCACCATCGCCCGTATCAAGAACACGGAGTACCTTCGGACGTGGGAGCGCTCGCAGAAGGCGTTCGGTATCGACTTCATGGTGTGCACGAACCTTCTCACCGCCCAGTCGATCGTCCGAATCATCGGACTTCCGGCAGCCCGCGACGTGGACTCGTTCGCCAGCGGACGAGTCCAGATGGCGGAGTTCGAGATTCACGACGACAGCCCCGTGGCGAACGAGGCGGTCCACGAGGCCGACCGCTACGACTCGCTGACGTTCGCGGCGATCGTTCGACCCGATTCCGTCGAGATTCCTCACGGCGAGACGCTCATCACACCGAACGATCGGGTCGTCGTCATCGGCAACCCGCGGAGCGTTCGGGCGTTCGCCCACGACGTTGCACCGGAGGAATCGACCGGCACGGCAGAGGAGGTGGTCGTCGTGGGCGGAAGCGAGATCGGCTACCACGTCGCTCGCCTCTTAGAAGAGGGTGGGTTCGAGCCGCGACTCGTCGAACGCGATCCCGATCGAGCGCGCCGACTCGCCGAGGAATTACCGCGGACGGTCGTGATGCAGTCGGACGCGACGGACATCGACTTCTTGGAACGCGAGTACGTCGGCGAGGCCGATGTGCTGGTCGCGGCGCTCGATTCGGACGAACGTAACCTCCTCGTCTCACTGCTCGGCGCACGCCTCGGCGTCGAGCGTACCGTCGCCGTCGTCGACGATACGGAGTACGTCGACCTGTTCGAAACCGTCGGTGTCGACGTGGGCGTGAGTCCCCGCGAAGTCGTCGCCGAGGAGATCACGCGATTCACCCGACAGGGAGGAGCAGAGAACGTCGCGCTCATCGAATCCGACCGCGCGGAAGTCCTCGAAATCGAGGTCGACGACGCGAGTATCCTCGCCGGACGGTCGATCCGCGAGTCGGTGGCCGACCTTCCCTCCGGCGTCGTCGTCGGCGCGATCATCCGCAGCGGGGAGTTCATCACGCCGCGCGGGGACACTGTCGTTCAGGGTGGAGATCACATCGTCGTCCTCATCGACGCGGACATCGCGAGAAACGTCGGAGCGAAGCTGTGAATCCGAAGTGCCGAGCCCAAGCGCCGATTTCGCGGTGCCGAACCCGAGCGCGGAGCCCACCGCGCCGAAGCGAATCGACGAGCGGAACGACGCGTGAGGGGGACGCCGGTCCGTGACCCTGCGCGTCGAGTACCGGGCCAGCCTCTCGCTCGTCGGGACCGTCCTGAAGTACCTGACCGTCTCGCTGGCCGTTCCGATCGTCGTCGCACTCGTCTATCGAGAGTCGATCGTCCCGTTTCTGGTCACGGCGATCGTTTCGCTCGGGTTCGGTACCGGACTGGAGCGACTCGATACGGAACCCGATTTGCGCCCCCGCGAGGGATTCCTCATGGTCGCCGTGACGTGGTTAGCCGTCGCCGTCGTCGGAGCGGTCCCGTATCTCGTCGCGGCTCACGGCGTCCCGTATCTTCAGCCGCCGATCGTCGCGGACTCGACGCTCGGGAATCCGGTGAACGCGCTCTTCGAGAGCATGAGCGGGTTTACGACGACGGGAGCGACGGTGCTCGGCCAGATCAATCCCGAGCGCCACACCTACTCAGTGATGATGTGGCGACAGCTCACCCAGTGGCTCGGCGGTATGGGAATCGTCGTCCTCGCGGTCGCCATCCTGCCGGAACTGTCCGTCGGCGGGGCGCAGTTGATGGACGCCGAAGCGCCGGGGCCGGGGATCGAGAAACTCACCCCGCGGATCGCCGAGACGGCCCGCGTCCTCTGGGGTGCGTACCTCGGGTTCACGATCCTCGAAATCGTGCTCCTCTACGGGCTCCACGTCGTCGGGCTGGCACCGAATATGGGCGTCTACAACGCCGTCGCCCACGCGCTGACGACGATGCCGACGGGGGGGTTCTCACCGGCGGCCAACAGCATCGAAGCGTTCTCGGCGGCGGTCCAGTGGGTCATCATTCCGTTCATGGTCGCGGCCGGCGTGAACTTCGCCCTGTTCTGGCACGTCCTGCTCGGCGACCGACGGCGAGTGATGGCAGACGCGGAGTTTCGCGTCTACATCGGTGTCATGGCGGTACTGACCGCACTCACGACGGTCCTCCTCGTCACCGGATCGGGGCTGGCGACGACGGCACCGGCGGGCGGAACGTACGACACGGCGTATCTCTCGTCGATCCGGGCCGCGCTCGTCGGCCACCTCGAACCGTCGATCAGGCACGCGGCGTTTCAGGTCGTCTCGGTGATGACGACGACCGGATACGCGAGCATCGACTTCAACGCGTGGAGCGTCCGCGCGCAGTTCGTCCTGCTCGTGGCGATGTTCGTCGGCGGGTCGGCCGGGTCGACCGCCGGAGCCATCAAGGTCGTCCGGTGGTACGTCATCGTAAAGTCGATCCGACGGGAACTGTTCACGACCGCTCACCCCGAAGCGGTCAGGCCGATCCGACTCGGCGGTCGTCCGATCGACGAACGGGCGATCCGTGGCATCTACGCCTTCACCGTGCTGTACCTGCTCCTGTTCGCCGTCGCCACCGGCGTCCTCCTCTTCGACGCCTCGTTCGTCGGCGTCGACCTCACGGCGCTCGAAGCCGCGAGCGCCGTCGCCGCGACGCTGGGCAACGTCGGTCCGGGATTCGGCGTCGTCGGCCCGATGGGAAGCTACCGGACGTTCTCGAACGCCGGAAAGCTCTTCATCGTCGTGCTGATGTGGCTCGGCAGACTCGAAATCCTCCCGGTGCTCGTGTTGTTGACGCCCGAGTACTGGCGGCGGTGAGCGACGACTTCGTTCGATCGTTCGTCGGCCGGCCGTCGCGACCGTAGCGAGACGACGACCGATACATCAGGAACCCGTTGTTTCATCGCGCTAGCTAAAACTTCCGCTTGACGAACCATGCACCGAGACTCGAAATCGCGATCGCGTGGACGAGTAGACCACCGACAAAGTACAGAATCCAACCTGAGCCGCCAGATACGCCCACCACGAACGTTTTCACGGCCCAATACGTGGGAAATACGCCAACAGCAAACTGGAGCGGTTCCGGAACCAATGCAATGACGATTGACGGTCCTAAGAACAGGATGTTGGCGAATTTCGTGAGCGCGATTCCCTCGATCGTGTTGGATGCCGTCACACTGAGTGCGAAGACGAAGAACGGCGTAGTGAGAGCACTCACTGCTGCTGTGGCGACGACAACGACGGGTGAAACCGAAACGAGTCCGGTAATCACGAGCGCGGGAAGTGTCACTGCGAAACTGAGGAGATACGCTGATAGCGAGCGGTACGCGAGATAGTTACGAGCCGAAAACGGACTGGTCCTGTACGCCGTGAGTATTCCCTGTTCCTGATCTTCGAGGACGAATATTCCAACGACGAACCCGTATATACCAGGAGCGACTACGACCACGGTCCCCGCAATTACCGGATACTGCGACGACAAGGTGGCTATCTGAGTTACGTTGCTCTCCACGAACGGGACGCCGACTCTGACGAAGACGGCAAGGACGAGCGGTGTGAGAACTGTGAGCCCGAACATGGGATCTCGAACCAGTTTCCGAAGGTCCGCCCGTACCATCGCCGTCCACGGTGACTGGGACCGGAACTCTCGTCGATGACCCCGGACCCGTTTCGAGAATACTTCCACGATTCTCGGCCATTTCCGAGCGTCTTCTCCGCGAACGATATGCTTCCTGAACGCCCGTCGTGCCCAAGCGTACGTGACGACGTTGCCAACTACGAGGTAACCGAGAGAGTAGAGTAGTTGCCAGTGAGCGATCGGTCGAAGCCCGGCTTCGACGACCAGCAGCACGGGTTGCGTCGGAAATAGATAAACGAGCGGGCTTCGAAATAGCCCGAGATATCCGACCAACGGTGGGACGAACAGGACGCTCGCCCAGACGATTGAACTCATGAAATACTCGTTGATCGATTTGAAGCGCGCGACGCCGACGACCCCGATGAAGACGAACAGCGGTGCCGAAAGCGCGACGCCCCCGATCACGAGCACCGTCCGAGGCGTTACTCCGTTCCCCGCTACTGCGATGAGCGTTGCAGAGAGTGTCGCTAACAACGATAACGTGAGGGCTTTCGAGAGGAGATAGCCCCGGTCTCCGAGCGGCGATACGACCAACGCGTCCAGCACACCTTCCTCCTTCTCGAATAACATCAACGCGGCGATGAAGTAGAACCCGAGAGCGGTCGGATTACTCACGATGACTAACACTGCAGCGTCCGTTCGGAGTCCGGGTGCCCGCAGTTGCAGTCCGAGGCTATAGAGGACAGTCAGGATGGCGTAGACCGTGTACAGTCCATACCTGAACTGCAAGCGCACGTCGGACACGAACAACGCTCCGAACGGAGAGCGCAGAAACGCCGGACGCGACAGTTCCTCGCCGGATTCTACGGCCCGTTGACTGTCTGTCACACCAATCTCTCCCCGGTGATGTCTATGAAGACGTCCTCGAGCGTCGCTTCCTCGGTGTGAATGGTCTCGACTCGCGTTCCACGGAGCAAACGCTGGAAGTTTTCGTTTAGCGCGAGTTCCGACAACGGATACTCCTCGTCTAGTAGGTCTCCGTTCCGACGGAACTCGACGCGAACGGTCGCCTGACCGTGTTCTAATTTCAATTCCCGTGGCGAATCGATCACCGGGAGGCGACCGTCGATCATGAACGCCACACGATCACAGAGGTCGTCGGCGACGGCCATGTCGTGGGTGGTCAGAAAGACAGTGTTCCCGTCGTCGCTGAGTTCCCTGACGACGTCGCGTACCGCACGCGCGTTGGTGGGGTCGATCCCTGCGGTCGGTTCGTCGAGAAAGATAAGTTCGGGACCGTGAACGAGTGCGCGGACGAGGTTCAACCGCATCCGCATCCCCTTCGAGTACGCTCCCACCTGTTGGTCGATCGCGTCACTGATTCCAAGTCGTTCCAGCAGTTCGAACGGATCTCGTTTCGCCCCACCGTACAGCGATGCGAATAGTTCGAGGTTCTCTCGACCCGTCAGCTTGTGATAGAGGTTGGACGTTTCGGCTGCGACCCCGATTCGCCGATAGTATCGGGAATTCCACTCGTTTACCTCCCGATCGAACACCGATACTTCGCCTTCGTAATCGTCGAGAAGGCCGATAAGGATCTTCTGTGTCGTGGTCTTCCCTGCGCCGCTCGGGCCGAGAAATCCGAACACTTCGCCGGGTTCGACGTCGAAATCGAGCCCTCGTAGCGTCGGCATTTCGGCCCCGGGATAAGCGAACCGGAGGTCTCGGACGTGGATCGGTTTCATGTCGGAGTCCCTCGGGTACGTGACGGTCGGGCCGCTCTAGAACGCTGCCCGCTCGAAGAGCCGTCCGAGCCGATTCGATCGGGGGAGACAGTCGACCCCAGAGAAATGCTCCGGACGTCCACCCCTCGGTTCGAGATCAGTTCCATGTACGGACTACGATCTATGAGTCGATAATTGCTTCGCTCATAGACTTATGAGCGAGGAGTATTAAACTCATAATTCACAATACTATTGATAGAGATAATGCGAGGCTTCAGTGACGAGGAACGGAAACGGATCGAGAATCAACTAGTGGAGACAGCACGACAACTGTTTACAATACACGGCTTCCAGAAGACGACCGTCGAGGACATCACGGATCCGGTCGGAATCGCTGAAAGTACGTTTTACCGCTTCTTCGACACGAAGTCAGAGATTTTCGTTGCAGTTCTCCTCCGGGAACAGGACGAACTGATCGATGCCGTCGAGACAGAGTTACAGAGTCAAACCGCTCCGGAGGAGCAACTCGAACGCCTCTTCCGGACGTGGGCGTCGGAGTTCGAGGAGAGACCGCTTCTTCTACAGAGCCATCAAGCGCCACAGGAAGCCTTGCGAAGCATAGATCACGAGAGCGTCGAAGGCGTCAAGCAGAACGTTCTAGAACGGATTTCACCGCTCGTCGAACACATTCAGTCACAGAGTGACGGATTCGTCTGTGACCTGAGTCCGGGCGTAATCGTCGAGTTATTGTCGGTAGTCGAGCTGGTAGTCGCGCAGAAAGAGGCTCACGACGCCTACGGGTGGAGTGGATACGCGACCTTCAAAGACACGCTCATCCACATCCTCGTGCAGGGATTGTTGGGAGATAGAACGGCAAGCTGATCGATAATCGGTGAGTCGAGATTCGCAGAGACCGATGGCTCATCAAACACTGCTCTATCGACGGTCGTGTCGGCCACGGACCGCTCGCGACTCTCGAGGACAAAACTCCCGACGGTGACGGATCGCTGCGACGATCGAAAGGGTTCGACGAGCGACCGCCTCAGTCGGCGTCGACGCTCCGATCGTCCCCGACCGAGTTACCGACGAACCGATCGTAGGCGCTTGCGAAGTCCTCGTCGCGTTCGGCCGCCTCCTCCCACTCGTCGAGGCCGCGTTCCTGACGAGTCCCTTCGATGGTGTTGTCGAGGATGAACGCACAGAGGCCGCCGACGGCCATGCTGGTACTGCCGACGACGTAGACGACGTTCGAGACGAGTCTGCTCCCGACGACCGGGCCGACGACGGCGATTCCCTGCAGCCCGTGTTGGAACGCCTGCGCACTGGTGACCCCATCACCGCCGAGGTTGCCCATGTAGGCCGGAATCGCGAGGCCGGCGAACAGGGAGAAGCCGACGACGAAGACGTTCCGCGAGGAGTTGAGGTCGACGTACTCCAGATTCGAGAGGCCGACGGCGACGATCTGACCGAACATGGCGAGGAAGAGGCCGCCGATGATGGGGTCGGGAATCGTCGCCACGAGCTTGCCGAACGGGCCGACGAAGCCGACGATCAGCATCACCGCGGCACCGACCTGCACGACGTAGCGCGAGGCGACGCCGGTGATGCCGATGGCACCGATGTTCTCGGAGTACGAGGTCGAACCGCCAGCGCCCATGATCCCGGCGAAGACGTTCATCAGCCCTTCCATGCCGATTCCGTGGTTGATGCGTTTCGCGCTCGGTGCGCCGACGCCGGAGAGGCGGGCGACGGCGTGGTAGTCGCCGAAGCTCTCGATGATCGACGCGGCGACGCCCGCGAGCATCCCGACGACGAACGACGTCGTCACCTGCGGGATGCCGAAGGCGAATGGGATACCGACGACCGGCACGACGACGTGGACGGTGTTCGGACCGCCCGCCATGCCCCACTGGAACGGGTGGATCGGCATGAACAGCGACACCTGAAACACGGACGCGAGGTCGACGTAGCCGGCCGTTCCCGGCGTGTAGACGCCAGCGGCCGAGAGTGCGGCCGCGACGACGTAAGCGGAGACGATGCCGAGCAGCACGGGGAACAGTTTGGCCGCTCGCGAACGCGTATCGAGGTACTGCGAGAAGAGAACGATGAGCAGCACCGTCATCCCCGTCAGCCACCAGTTGTTCGTCGCCGACGTGATCTGCGGCGTCGAGAACAGCGAGAGACCGATGAGCGCGATGGTCGGTGCGATGACGAGCGGAGAGACGTACCGCCGGAGCCGACCGAGCAGTCCGAAGTAGCCCACGGCGACTTCAGCCAGCGCGGCGACGATGATCGCACCCTGCAACTGGAGAAGTGCCGCCTGCCACCCCGCTCCGGCCGGGTTCCCGGTCTTCGCGACGCCGACGACCGCCAGCGCCGACGCGAGCATCGAGAACGGTGCCCCCTGAACGATCGGATAGCGGTTTCCGAGCGTCGTCTGCGCCAGCGTCGCGACGCCCGAAACGACGAAGAACGTCCCGATGAATCGCGGCCAGAGCGGTTTCGGCAGGCCGAGCGCCGCCGCGAGAATCAGCGGGACGGCGATGTTCGCCCCGACCATGGTCAGATAGTGTTGCAGCCCCAAGAAGACCGACGTCAGCGTCGGTGGTTTGTCTTCGATGCCGTACTCGACGAAGTGTGACTCGCCCTCACTCATTGGCTCTACGGATGGATACCGGCAGATGGATAAATACTCATCCTTCTGCGTGTACGCCGAGTCGGTCGGACGATCAGCACGGGACGAACCTAGCGAGTTCGCGGAACGATTCCGACGCAAAGACTTTCGTATCGAAGTGTGAGTCGAAGACGACATGTCCGATCGTTGGTTCTACGGGTGGGGCCTCGGCTACGCCGCCGTCGGTGCCGCGTCGCTGCTCGTCCCGCTCTACGCGCTGCAACTGAACGCCGGTGCGCTGCTCGTCGGTCTCATCGCGGCAACGGCCGCGTTCGCTGGCGTTCCGGGTGCACTGTTGTGGGGGAACCTCGCCGCACGAACGGCCCGCCGTCGACCGTTCGTGCTCGTCGCACTCGGATCGACGGCCGCCGTCCTCGCACTGATCCCGTTCGCGTCGAGTGCGACCGTCGTCCTGGTGCTCAACGCCGTCCTCTGGTTCGTCGTCTCGGCGGCCGCACCCGTCCTCAACCTCGTCGTCGTCGAAGGAGTTCCGGAATCTCAGTGGAATGCCCGCATCGGGAAACTCAACGCGTATCAGGGCTACGGATGGGTCGTCGGCCTCGTCCTTGGAACCATCTGGACGAGCGTCGCCACTCGCTGGCTGTCGATGCTGGCCGCACAACGCGTACTGCTGTTCGCACTCGCCGCACTGGCGGCGGTCGCGGTCGTCCTCACACGGGCGTGGTATCCCGAGCGGCCGACGACAGACACCGCCGACTTCCGGCGCGTCTATCGTAGACTCACCCGACAGGGCTGGGGTGCCGGTCGATATCTCCGGACGGTCCCCTACGGTCCGAGCCGACTGTACTGGGCGCTCACGTCGCTTCGGCGGGGCGGGCGTAGCGGACGGCCGAGACTCGGCGGACACAACGGCCGCTCGGGACTCGCCGAGCGATTCGGGCCAGCACTGACGCAGTACTTCGTCGCCGCGGCGCTGTTCTCCGTCGGCTTCGCCGTCTTCTGGGGGCCGATGCCCGCCTACCTCGACACCGGTGGGTTCGACACGCAGACCGTGTTCGTCCTCTTCTTGCTCGGTAATCTCGGGTCGGCCGTCTGCTATACTCCTGTGGGGTCGCTCTCGGGGAGATACGATCCCAGCGTCCTCCAAGCGATCGCTCTCGGCGGGCGTGCGCTCCTGTTTCCCGGCGTCGTGTTGCTCACAGGAGTACCGATGCTTGCTGGAGTACCAACGCTCGCGGGCGAGTTCGTCCTTATCGGGGTGACGTGGGCCGTCATCGCCGTGACTGCCTCGGGACTGGTGACGAAGTTAGCGGACGCGTCCGTACGGGGAGAAGCGCTCGGTATCTACACCGCGGTCGTCGGCTTCGCGACCGGCGTTGGCAGCGCTCTCGGTGGCTGGCTCGCCGATTTCGTCGGCTACGAACTGACGTTCGTCGTCGCCGCCGGGTTCGTCGTCGTCGGAATCGTCGGCCTCGGCGTCGCCCGGCTGAGCAGGAAGACGGCAATCGGCGGCACGCCCACGAGCGCTGACCGATCCGGATGATTCCGACCGACCGCTCGAACCTACTCCCGCTCGGCGCGGAACGTCCGCACGTCGTCACGCGACGGAAGCGCCGTCATCGCGCCCGCCGCCGTCGTCGTCGTGGCGGCGACGGCGTTCCCGAAGGCGAGCGCCTCACCGAGTTCTCGACCGTCAGAGAGTGCAGCGATCGCACCGGCAGTGAACGCGTCGCCGGCACCGGTGGTATCGACCGGATCGACCGGGTAGCCCTCGTGTCGCGCTTCGACGGTCTCTCCGTCGGTCCACGGCGTGTCCGGCGTCGCGTAGGCGTACGCGCCCTCGCCGCCGAGCGTGATCAGCGCCGTGTGGGGTCCGCACTCGCAGATCGACCGGGCGAGTTCGGGTACGTCGCCCTCGAATCCCGCCTCGTGGAGGTCTTCAGGGGTCGCCTTCACGACACTCGTCAGTTCGAAGGCGTCGTCGACCGCCTCGGCGAACGAGCGGTCGGATTTGGCCCACAACTCGGGGCGGGCGTTCGGGTCGAAGGAGACGGTCGCACCGGCCTCGCGGGCGCGGGCGGCGAGGTCGAGCGTCGCCTCGCGCGACGGATCGTCGGTGAGCGTCACGCCGCCGACGTGGACCCACCCGATCGATTCGAGCGCGTCGTCGGAGACGTATCCCGGTTCCATGCGCGTGTCTGCCGTCCCGTCCCGGTAGAAACTGAACTCGCGGTCTGCGTCCTCGCCGTGACTGACGAACGCCAGCGTCGTCTGCGCATCCGAGTCGCGGACGACGTACTCGTCCGAGAGTCCGTACTCGTCGAGCGTCTCGACGAGGAAGTCGCCGAAGTGGTCGTCCGCGATCCGCGTCCAGAACGCCGGTGGCGCGTCGAGTCGAGCGAGGGCGACGGCGACGTTGGCCGGAGCGCCGCCCGGTCGCCGTGAGAAGGCCCCGACCGATGCGAGGGGACCGGGCGCGTCGGGGATGAAGTCGATGAGCGTCTCGCCTGCGACGAGAATGTCAGTCATACCCTCAGTGAGTACGCTTCGAGTAAAAATACACGTGGATCGGTCGTGATCGTTCGTCCGGATTCGGGCCGCCAGTCCTGTCCGCTCAGCTAGTACTTCGGGTCCGCACCGGAGACGGCGTAGGTGTCGGCAACGACGCTGTCACGGGCGTCCCGCCACGCGCCGAAGCCGCTGGGCGTCTCGGGGGAGCGGATCGTAGTGCTCCGCGAGTTCGCCCGCCTTCCGGTGGACACGATAGAGGTCGAGCAGCGTCTCCCAGTGGCCGAACGTCTTCAGCGAGGTCTCGAGTTTCGGCCCGACGCCCATCGACGAGACGCTACCGCGGCCGATGGCGCCGATGGCGTCGATGGCACGCTCTGACGCCCAGTGCGCGGACTTGGCGGCACCTGGAATTCCGCCGCCGGTCGTCGAGTTGACGTGACCTGCGGAGTCGCCCGCGGCGATGAAGCCGGGAGAGACTGCCGAGTCGAGCGGACGACGCGCAGGGAGCGCCCCACCGAGTTTGTCGACCGCGTTCGCGCCCTCGAACTCCGGTCGCTGCCGTCGGGACTCGCAGCCAGCGATGGCGGCGAATACGTTTTTGCCGGTTCGCGCTGTCGGCCCGTGTGGAGGCGACACATACAAAATGCCCGTACTATCGGAAGACAACACGAACGCGCTCGAACACCGCGTGGCCGGTGACTCGCTCGTGTACGAGTGCCCGAACTGCGACTACGGCGAAGTCCTCATCACTGATCTCATCGAGGCTCCGGACGCGAAGTGTCCGGACTGCGGAACGCGGTATCACCTCTACATCGAAGAAGTGTGACTCCGTTCGGGCTTCTCCCGAGCGTCAGGGGCGAAGTCCTTCGGTTCGTCGAACGCCGAACGGGGCGGAGATGTTGGTGTTGGCATGAGAGGGAGTTCGCTTCGTAGAGAGTATGCGCAACACGAGCTTACTCCCTCTCTACTAAGGTAAGGGGGACTCCACGACTATGTATATACGGGGCACTTTTGAAACATATTTATATGTCAAACGGTGGTCCGGGCGACGATCCGCTTCTACGAGTTCGCGAGCGAGTCCCTTCGTCTTCGTCCCTACCGTTCCGAAACCCGCGTATCCACCGAATTTCGTTCTGAGAACGGAACGTACCGATCGAGAAGAACGTTCATGTTCCCAGAACGCCTGTTAGGGGGCATGTTTCGCCGACACCAAGCGACGGCGCTCGCCGTCGTGATACTCCTCTTCCTCGCCGGTTGCACGGGGTCGCTCGTCGACGCTCGGGCGTCGCCAGCGACCGTCCCGGCGTCGACCGCTCAGTCGTTTGGTTACGTCCCCGGAAACACGACCGCCGTCCCGCTCTCGTACCCCGTCGGCGTCGCCGGGGTGTCGACGAACGTCTCCGTCACGAGCTACGTCAGCGGCTACGCGAAGCGGACCGCCGGCGGACGGGTCGTCACGCTCGCCGTCCTCAGCACGCCGAACGCGCACGTCGCCGGACGCTCGGTCAACCCTTTCGCTCACCTCTCGAACCGTGAGTTGGCGACTCGCGCGCTGTCGGCCGTCGACCGAGTGCAGGGCTCGACTGGCATCGGTCAGTTGGGAACCGTCGGAAGCGTCGGCGACCTCCGAGTCGTCGACACGCAGGAGCGCACCGTCCTCGGGACGACGACCGACGTCGTGACCTACGCCGGTACTGCCACCGTCGACGGCCAGTCGACCGAGGTGCGCCTCGTCGTCACGTCCGTCGAGCACGGTGACGACGTCGTCGTCGCTCTCGGCGTCACGTCCGTCGACGACGAAACGGAGTGCCTGACTCAGTTGATCGAGCAAATCGAGCACGACGCGGCTTCCTGAGAGGGGAGTCGCAATCGAATCGGCACTCGCAACTACCGGATGCGAGTCAAAGAGAAGTCGAAAGCGAAGTCGGAAGCGACGCGGAGGCCGTCTCAGTAGAACTCGCGGACGAGGTCCGTCGCGTCTTCCGGCGCGCCGTCCGGAATCTCCGACATGTTGGTGTCGATACCGTGTTGTTGTTCGTACGAGACGGACTCGTCGTCCTGATAGATGACGCCGAGGTACTCCTTGCTGGAGTCGAGGATCTTGTCCTTGGCGGCGTCGAAGTCCGACGAGTCGTGGTCGGTCTCCTCCAGGTCGACGATGTTGTCGCGGAAGTAGTCGTAGGTGTCGACGTCGTTGAACGTCACGCACGGCGAGAACACGTTGACGAAGCCGAAGCCGTCGTGTTCGATGGCCTGCTGGACGATCTCCTGATGGCGGAGCGCGTCGGACGAGAACGACTGCGCGATGAACGTCGCGCCCGCGGCGAGTGCGAGCGCCATCGGGTTGACCGGCGGCTGCTGCGGGCCTTCCGGCGTCGTCGCCGTCTGGAAGTCCTCGCGCGAGGTCGGCGAGGCCTGCCCTTTCGTCAGGCCGTAGATGCGGTTGTCCATGACCGTGTAGGTCATGTCGACGTTGCGTCGAACGGCGTGGACGAAGTGACCCGCACCGATGGAGTAGCCGTCACCGTCGCCGCCCGCGACGACCACTTCGAGGTCGGGGTTGGCGAGTTTGACGCCGGTACCGACCGGCAGCGCGCGACCGTGGACGCCGTGCAGCGCGTAGCTGTGCATGTACGTCCCGATCTTGCCGGAACAGCCGATCCCGGCGACGACGAACGTGTTGTCGGGGTCGTTCCCCGTGTTCGCCAGCGCTTTCATGATCCCGTTCATCGTGCCGAAGTCCCCACATCCGGGGCACCACGTCGGCTGCTTGTCGGACTTGAAGTCCGTGAATCTGACCTCAGAACTCATGCGCTTGCCTCCTCGGAGAGCGTCTCCTTGATCTCTTCTGCGAGTTCGTCCGCCTTAAACCGCACGCCGTTGTACTTGTTGACGCGTTTGACGCGGCGAAGCGCGTCGTGTTCGAGGACGTTGGCGAACTGTCCCGTCTCGTTGCACTCGACGACGATGACGTCGTCTGCGTCGTTGATCTCCTCGCTCAGGTCCGGGCGCGGGTAGATGTACGGAACCGAGAGGAACCGCACGTCGATGCCGTCCTCTTCTAAGAACGCCATCGCTTCCTGCATCGTCCCCTCGTTCGAACCCCACGAGATGACGAGCGTGTCCGAATCGGCGTCGCCGAACTCGCGCGGGTCCCAGTTTTCGGCCTCCTGTGCGGTCTCGACCTTTCGATTGCGCTTGTGGACCTGTTCGATACGCATGTCGGTGTCCTCGGTCCGGCGACCGAGTTCGTCGTGTTCGAGACCGGTCGACATGTGCGCGCCGCCAGCCGTCCCGGGGAACGCACGCGGACTGACGCCGTCCTCGGTGAGGGCGTGGGGCTTGAACTGGTCTTTCTCGTTTTGCCACTCGCCGATGGTGTCGTCGTCGACGACGTTGCCGCGCTCGATCTCGACGGCGTCCATGTCGAACGCGTCCGGCGAGAACGTCTGTTCGGTGACGGCCATCGCGAGGTCGCTGAGCAGGAAGACGGGTACCTGGTACTTCTCGGCTAAGTTGAACGCCTCGACGGTCTTCCAGAAACACTCCGAAATGGTCGTCGGGGCGAGGACGAACCGCGGCACTTCGCCGTGACCACCGTAGAGGGTCATGTTGAGGTCGCCCTGCTCTTGCTTCGTCGGCATCCCCGTCGACGGACCCGAGCGCATGACGTCGCAGATGACCAGCGGCGTCTCCGAAGTCGCGACCAGCCCGAACGTCTCGGTCATCAGGTCGATACCCGGACCGGACGTGGCCGTCATCGAGCGAGCACCGGCGCGCGCTGCACCGAGTGCGATGTTGATGGCCGAGAGTTCGTCCTCCGCCTGCACGACGTGACCGCCCCACTTCTCGATCCGGCCGGTGAGGTACTCCATCACGTCCGTCGCGGGCGTGATCGGGTAGCCGGCGTAGAACCGGCAACCGGCGGCGATCGCGCCCATACCGATGGCTTCGTCGCCGTTCAGCAGGACGTAATCTTCGTCCGTCGTCTCAAGTTCGTAGTCGAAGTCGTGGTCGTACTCGTCGGCGACGTAGTCCCGACCCTTCCGGGCGGCTTCCTTGTTGTTCTCGACGAGTTGCGTCCCCTTGCTCTTGAAGCGCTTTTCGAGCGCGCTGTCCAAGTTCTCGATCGGGAACTCACCGACCTCGCAGGCGGCACCGAGCGCGACGACGTTACGCATGATGGCTCCGCCGGCCTCCTCGGCGAGTCGCTTGAGCGGGACGTCGAGTCCGATGACGCCCTCGGGAATCTCGACGTCTTGCATCGTCGTCCGCTCGCCGTCGTAGATGATGACGCTTCCCTCGTGTAGTTCGTCTTCGTTCTCGTCGATGGTGCGCTGCGTGAGCGCGATGAGAACGTCGAGACGATCCACGACACTTTGGACCTGATCGACGGACGTCCGGACTTTGTACGCCGTGTATCCACCACGGATACGCGACGCGAAGTCCTTCGACGTGAAGACGTGTCGACCAGCCCGCGAAAGTGCCTGAGCGAAGATCTTACCGGTAGAGTCGATACCATCGCCAGCCTCCCCGCCGATGGCCCAGTTGAAGTCCGCAGGCATGTGACTTGGAGGTTCCTGCGGCCAAGTCAAAAGCCTTCTGAAACATGGGTCAGACGAGGGTTTTCCGGGATTCGACTCGACGACGCACGTCCACACACTTTTTAGGGCGTTTTTACGTCGACCCGAGAACTCGTGTCCACCTCTCTCACACAATCCACCGGGGAACGGAGTTTCTTTGCCCTCGCCATCGAATCGTGCGCTATGGACGCAACTGTCGCCGCCGTCTCAATCGATTCCGTCGGTCCCGATACGGTCGCTATCGAGTTCGAGTCGCCCGGCGACTTCGACGCCCAACCGGGACAGTTCGTGAAGCTCACTGCCGTCGTCAACGGCGAAGAGTACTCCCGGTTCTACACGCTCTCTTCGCCCGACGTCGCCGAAACGTTCGAAGTGACCGTCGAAATCGGCGCCGAGGCGGGCCCCTTCAGTCACCACCTCACCGGATTAGAGTCGGGCGACGTGATCGACATGACCGGCCCGTTCGGGACCGACTACTACGAGGGCGAACCGCGAATCGTCGTCCTCGCCGGTGGCCCCGGCGTCGGCCCGGCCGTCGCCATCGGCGAACGGGCGCTGTCGAACGGGGCGACCGTCGCCCTCGTGTATCAAACCGACCAACCGGACACGCCGGTACACGAGAATCGACTCGACGCGCTCGACGCCGACGGTGCCACCGTGTACGTGACCGATGGCGAGATCGACGACGCCGTCGGGGACGTCTGGCACGACGACGCGCGAGCGTTCGTCTACGGCTTCGCCGACTTCGTCGACGCGGCACGCGGTGCGATCGAAGCCGCCGGTGGCGACGCCCGTAATGCCAAGATCGAGAACTTTGGGTAATCGAAACGACGAAGCACCTTTACGGTGGCAGGAGAATCACCCGGCAATGACCGAGATTCATCCGAATCAGCGCGTCGCGGTGCTAGCCGACGCGCAAAATCTCTATCACACCGCCCAAAGCCTCTATTCGCGGAACATCGACTACTCGTCCCTCCTCGAAAAGGCAGTCCAGAATCGCGAGCTCGTTCGCGCGATTTCGTACGTCATCCGGGCCGACGCGCCGGACGAAGAGCGCTTTTTCGAGGCACTGATCGATATCGGCTTCGAGACGAAGATCAAGGACATCAAGACCTTCGGCGACGGGTCGAAAAAGGCCGATTGGGACATCGGAATGGCGCTCGACGCCGTAACGCTCGCCAACCACGTCGACACTGTCGTCCTCTGTACCGGCGACGGCGACTTCTCGCGGCTCTGCTCGCACCTCCGCCACGAGGGCGTTCGCGTCGAAGTGATGGCGTTCGAGAGTTCGACCGCGGAGGAACTCATACAGGCTGCCGACCGATTCATCGACCTGTCAGAACGCGAGGACACGTTCTTGTTGTGAGCGGCTGACCCGTTCGCACTCGAACCGACCGGCCCGCCCCCTCTCCAACTGACCGACCCGTTTCCCCTCCAGACGACGGACTCGGGCCGATGCTGCAGCGCGGGCGCGCTGCCGTCGACACGAATGCAGATCGGAGTTCCCAGTCGTCACAACAGTCACACGGTATGATCCGAGAAAAGATGATTTGAGTCGGGAGCGTAGGGTAGGCGGGAAGCGTATACGGGATACGACCTGTCGGGAGGGATGATGATCAAAAAAGAACGGCTACGGGTAGAAGAACTGGAGGACAGGGTGGCAGAACTCGAAGCGACCGTCGTCGGGTTGGAACGGCGACTGGCGGTGACGACCGGCGGCATGAGAGCAGTCGGACAGTCCGTCGGGACGACGGTCGTCGGCCCCTGCGCCAACTGTGAACGAGGAATCACGGTGAAACGAGGAGACGTGTTGCTCTGCACCAGTTGTGGATACCGAACGACACTCGGTTGAGCGTCATCCGACCGACCGGCGGCGCACCACCGCGTGGCTTCGATCGGTTCGGAGCGCACTACGTGCCAATTTTCCCGTCCATCTCGAAGGGCAGACCGCACGTACATTACCGTCGGCGACGTATCGTATGGTGAGACAGAGAGCAAATTCCCTATTTGTCACAGACCGAAGTACACTGCCGTCACAGGTCCCACGAGCGCACATCGGTTCGGTCGAATCACGATCGAGAGACGCCGGACTAATCGGTCGCACCTGAACGACTGACGGAGTGGGAGACCGCCCCTGAACGTCACCACAACGAACGATGCCGATCGCAGAGATTCACATCACCCATCCCGACCTCGTGCTGGCGCAAACGATACAGCAAGCGTCGGGCGTACAGATAATCAGAGAGCTCCAACCGGTCACGATACCGAACTGGGGGAAACCCGTCTTGTTTTTCTCAGTCAACGGTGAGTTCGACCACTTCAAGGACCTCCTGAACGACGATCCGACAGTTAACGACCCGCAACTCGTCGCCGATCTTGCCGAACAGCAGGTCTTTCGCGTGGAACTCCCCGAAAAAACGAAACTCGTGACGCCGAAGCTAGCGGAGTTGGGCGTGCAGATCCTCGAAATGCGAAGTGCGAAGCAGGGGTGGATACTCAAACTTCAACTGCCGAATCTAGACGCGCTCATCTCGTTCCGTGCGTTCTGTCGACATGAGGACATCATCTTCCACGTCGAGACGCTCTATCACGAGGAGCCGACGACCGACCGCAGGGAGTTCGGTTTGACCGATATTCAGCGACAGACGCTGATGATGGCTCGTGAACTGGGTTACTTCGACGACCCGCGGAAGGTGACCTTAGAAGAACTCGCCGCGGAGATCGGAATCACCCCGACCGGCGTCGGTCGTCGGCTCCGCCGCGGAATGGGGCGACTGATCGACGTGACTCTCCTCCCACAACGCGAGCGCTAAGCACGCTGTGGACGTCACGAAGCCGCGGAGATTATAAACTCGCAGATACCCAACGGCGAGACTGATCCAATTCGGCCGCGAATCGGTAGTTGTGGACGCGATTCAGCCAGCGAAACTGGCAGTGATTCTAGTAGATGGCAGATAGAAGACAACTACCACAGCAATCCGCAGATGAGATCTATACAGAATACTCGACGGGATTCGGTCGACTGGCAGTGATCGCCGATACCAATAACGGCCAAGCGTGGATTCAGTCCGACGTGACGATGGCGATCGAGCCATAGGGGACGCTCAGGGGGCGTTCGACCCGAACCGATGGCGACCACGGAGTGATCATGCTCTCCGCTCCGGGACAGTCGCGGTTCGAAGGCCACGATCGGTGGACGCTGCCACGAACACGCCGTAGTGATGGGGTCGGCGGGTTCCGAATCGGACGGCGGCAGCGATAGCCACGGCGAGAGGAGATCGTAACGGTCTCGGTGACTGTAACGACCGCGAGTCAGAAGCGCTTTCTCCCTCTGCGATCAGAAACGTCCATGAGCGACGACGACCTCGCCGACTTACGGACCGTCGCCGACTACCAGTTCGGGGCCGGTGCCGGTGTCGCACTGTTCCCGCCCGACGCCGACCTCGCGGTGACGCGCTCGACCAGCGGTCGCCCCCGGCAGGTCCACGACGGGGCCGACCCCGAGACCCGCGAGCGCCTCGTCACCTACGTCACCGACGGGCGGTTCACTCTCGGGACGGCCGGTGGCAGTCGACTCGTAGACGCCCTCGACGCACCGCGGAACCGCGTCGTCGTCGGCGACGAGAGTGAACCGTTCGTCCGCGAGGGACGCAACGTCTTCGCGAAGTTCGTCCAAGACGTCGACTCCGCCATCCGACAGGGCGACGAAGTCGCGGTCGTCCACGCCGAGGGCGACCTGCTGGGCGTCGGTCGCGCGGAACTCTCCGCCGACGCGATGGGCGACTTCCGGTCGGGAATGGCCGTCAAAGTGCGAGAGGGCGTCGGCGAGGCGGAGAAGTAGTCGAGGAGCCCGGTTCTGTCGAGACAGCCTCAGAGGTACGGGCCGAGTCCGAGAGCCTGCACGAGTGAGACGCCCGCGAGCACCGAACCGACGAGATAGCCGCCGATCGCGCCGCTGTTGAGCAGCGGGAGCCCCGCGTGGGCGCGACCTTTCATCACCATCCAGAGCAGGACGCCGAGTCCGACGAACGTCCCGATCATGGCACAGAGTGCGGGGAGATTCAGCGTGAGATACGGTACGCCGAGCGGATTCGCGGGCGAGAAGAAGGCCGCGCTGGCGATCATGACGCTCGGGATCACGGCGTCACCGAGCCCGATGAAGAAGGCCTCGCGGTCGTTTTCGTCGGCGTCTACGGCCGACTCGTCGGCGTCGGCATCGGCTCCGTTGCCGTCGACGTGGCCACCGTCGGCAGCGGAGCCGACCGATCCGTCGGCGTCGCCGTCCTCGTCGTTCTCCAAGGCACCGATGTTGCCGAAGTCGTCGTTGAGCAGCGAGTACGAGAGCGTGAGCGGGATCACGAGCACCACGGGGATGCGGAGGCTCATCACGCCCGACGCGAGGTCGAGCATGTGTTTCGTCCCGTAGACGGAGATGGCGTCGTAGACCGCGAGGACGACGAGGAGGACGATCGCTGGGAGGAGTCCGAAACTGATGCCGAACAGGCCTGCCGAGCCCGCACCCATCAGTACCCCGGCGGTGTCGATGACGTACCACTCGGGGTAGAACAGCATCGCCGCGGCGACGATCAGTGCGCAGACGATCGCGAGGCGGTAGTCGAGGAACGTGTCGAAGACGTACCAGCCGATCATCGCGCCGGTGCCGACGATGAGCCAGCGGATGACCTGATCGAAGTTGAACTTGAACGCGGCGAGCATGAACGCCGTCATCACGATGATGACGCCGATGTAGACGAGACTGTTCGTCGGATCGGACGGGTTCGGAACCGTCTGGTAACCGGCGGCTTTGAACGGTGTGACGAGCGCTAACGCACCCAACTGGACGAGGAGGAAGATGAGACCGGCGAGGGCGGCACCCCAATACTCGCGGGAGTTCATAGCTCCGCTTCGTAACCGGGGGGTTTGGTGGTTACGCTCCGCTCTCACCACTGACACTCTCAAGCGGTCGTGAAGCAGTCGGCGGGATGTACCGCGCGCGGTTCGAACCGATCGTGTCGCAGGCGACGCTTTGGAGCGATTCTCACGCGTCTGACGGCCGACGGATCCGGCTGATCGGGACAGATTCCGGTCATCCACGACGGAGATAGCAAGCCTTTGCCCGTCGGATTCCAAGCCATCACTATGGAGTACGAGTATACAGGAACAGCCCATCGAGAACTCGTGGAATCGTACCGCGAGGACGAGCCACCGTTCCCGACGGACACGTCGCTTACGTTTCCACCGCAGAGACAACTGCGGGCGGAGGCGGATCTACTCAAGCGACTCTTCTTTCCGCGATGCTGGAATGCGAGTTCCTCGGCCGACGATCCGGACGCGATCCGGGACCGACTGACCAGGCTGGGTGAACTCTATCACACGGGCGTGACGGCCTATTCGGACGACGATCCCGCCGAGCTGACACAGCTCGTCGATCGGCTCTTAGATCAGCTTCCGGAGATTCGGCGGGCGCTCAAGAAGGACGTCGAGGCGGCGTACAAAGGCGATCCGGCCGCTACTTGCTACACGGAGGTCATCCGGTCGTATCCCGGCGTTCACGCGATCATGATCCAGCGTCCCGCACACTCGCTATACGAAGTCGGGATGACCGAATACGCCCGCGAACTCACGGAATACGCGAAGAGCGAGACGGGCATCGACCTGCACCCCGGCGTCGAGATCGGCGACCACTTCTTCATCGACCACGGGACGGGCGTCGTCATCGGCGAGACCGCGACCGTCGGCGACTGGGTACGGATCTATCAGGACGTCACGCTGGGCGCGCTTCACTTCGAAGAACAGGAAGGCGAAGACCACATGCTGAAGAAGGGGTACAAGCGCCACCCGACTATCGGCGACCACGTCGTGATCGGAGCCGGAAGCAAGGTGCTCGGCGCGGTCGAAATCGGAGATCACGTCAGTATCGGTGCCAACTCCTGGGTGACAGAAGACGTCCCGAAACACACGAGCGTGTTCATCGCGGACCACCCCGAGCAGACGAGAAAGTCGAATCGGTAGTTTATGCAGTAGTAGCCGGTCGCAGGGTGGCAGTGACGGTCGGGATTGCGATCGAGACGACTTCGAAAATCCCCGCGGATCTCTTTCGGTCCACTCGGCGGTGACTAGTCGGGCACCCGTCGTCGAACCGGGCAAAGACGACAGTACGGCACCCAGTCTCGGACAGTGTTCGTCGCAGACACAGGTTGGAGCGGCCGGACGATAGTGTCGAGGACGGTTATCGCGCGTAGAGCTTCGTCCCGAGGAGGTCGGGGAGCCGAACGCTTCCCTTCGGCGAGATGGCCAGATACGGCCGGTCGACCGGGCCGAACACGTCGACGACGCGGCCGACGCTCGACAGCGATTCGTCGACGACGCCGACACCGATGTCGGGGTGGGCGTCGTCGGCGCAGCGAACGATTGCCAGTCCCTGTGCAGTCCGCGAGACGGTTCCAACTCGTTGCACGCTCTACTCCCGAAGGATCGTGACGTAGGCCGCGATGGCCTGCACGAGGTCGTTCTTGCTCGCGTCCTCGACACCCTGAACGAGCACGCGACCGCGCTCTTCCCACTCTCGCGAGTAGGTCTTGTCGCGCTCGATGACAGCGTCGTAGCCGACCTGTTGGGCGGCTTTCGCGATCTCGTCGACCGTCGGGTCGTCGACGGCGTCTCTCTGCGGCACCCGCCGACCCTTCGAGCGCGTCAGCGACGCGTCGAGGTACGCGGGATAGATGACGTTCTCGACCATGACTCGACAAGCGCGACGCTGCCGTAATACGGTTGTGGTCGCCGACGAATGGCGGATCAGCGGACGGCTCACGAGTTCGGTGTCGAACGCGACCGGGCGTCTACCGAGACGTCGGAACCGATGGTCTCCGGACAGTCGCCCGAGGGGCGAACGGAGGATACGCACTCACGGAGATTCCGCTCGTTATCGCGCTCGATCCCCTAAGAGTGTCGCAATCGCACGCCTGAGTCGCTGGGAAACGGCCGTATCGGAGACGCCTAGTTCGGTAGCCACCTCCGTGAGGGTGGCTCCTCTGGGAACGTCGAAATACCCACACTTCCAAGCCGTCATGAGCGCCGTGCGTTGCTTCTCAGTCATTTGGGTGGTCACCGTTTCGGGTGAGAGGGGCGTCGCAGGTACCTCAGACAACCGAAGGACCGTGAACTCTAGCTCCCGTTCGCGACAGACGTCGAAGAACCGCTCCAGGGAGGATTGTCCGGAGAATCCGACGTGACAGTGCCACCCACGACGCGTCATCGTCGTCTCGACGGTACTTCCGGTCTCGACGAGAACTGAGAACAGCGCGGTCGTAACCCCCTGATCCGCCAGTGAGACCTGATACAGACGTCGGTTCCCGACCTCGTTGGACCGCATGAGCGTGACCGTCGGATCGTTTTCGAGAGCCGTCTCGAATCCCTCGAAGTCGCCGTCTTGCGCCCAGAAAAGTAGCTGTCCACCGGCGTCCGTCCGACTCGTTCGTACCCGTTCGAGTTCCATCTCGGGGACCGTCTGTAAGGCCTCGCGCAAGACCGGATGGTCGAGCAGGAACGTGACGAATATCATTTCCGGGGCCTCGTTCCGGAGATCCAACGGTGCGTCTCGGACTCATCGCTCACTAACGACCCGATTCGCTGACGATAGTCGCTGGCGTCTTTCTGCTCCATACTCACACCGGAAGCCGCTGTCGCGAAACTGCCCCGCCGGACCGTTTCCCGTCGCTGGCCCATCGCTACCGCGTGCGGATGTAACGCGGTTCCGTGATCGCTGAAGGCCGGCTACGTCGTTCGCCCTAAACGACGCGGAGACAAAAGCGGTCACACTGACTAGTCAGTGTCTATCGATTCGGCTTCGTGGAAGAGTTGCTCGAACAGCGCCTGATAGGCTTTCCGAAGGTGTGTGTTGAACGTCTGTTTCGTGATTCCGAGTTGGGCAGCCAGATCCGCACCCGTACTCAGTCGTGGTTGTTCGAAGTACCCGCCGTAGAACGCCAGTTGCAAAACGGTGAACTGACGCTCGGTCAATGCATGCTCCGCGACTCGGTAGAACTGCCGGGAAGTGACGATCCGTCGCGTCGAATGGTGTTCCATCTGCGGATAGATCGAGTGAACGGTGGCGATCGCGGCATCGACGTCGACGTCTGCTGGGAGTTCACCAACGACGTAGTGGGTCCCTCGTCTGTAGAAACCGGCTTTCGTCCGGCCATCCAATTCGGCGAACGTAGCGCCCATCGAATCGTACGCTAACTCGACCTCTACTCGGCAGGAGTCGCCCGCAACACTCAGCAGCCGTACGCGGAGTATCGAGTCGAACTCATCGAGCATTCCGATGTACTTCTTGACCGAGACGCCGGACGCCGTGTAGTACTGGATTCGCCTGCCGTCAGGGAGAGGGACGTCACCGTCGATCGAAATCTCGAACTCGTCCGAGGTGTGATCGACGGCGACTTCACGTAGCAGTCGTCCGATCCCTTCAGATCGGAATTCGAGTTCGAGTGCGTACTCACCGCTCGGAACCGTCTCTTCGTCATTCGCGGTCCGCCTACGGCTTTGAAGCCACCACACTCTCCCGTCTTCCCCGGCCAGTTTCGACCGGAGTTCGCCCGTCTCGGCTAACGACTCCAAGGCGTCGAGGACTGCCTTTTGGGGCTTGTCGACTGCTTCGATCACCTCCGTCGTCGTCAGTGGTACGGGTGACTCATCCGAACGCCGGAAGATCGCAAGAACCTCCTCGCCTGAGACATCTCTCACCCCTCCCGGTTCGTCCATACGAAACGAAAGGAACTACAACGGCATGAACATGCAGCAAAAACAGCCGAGAGACGGCGATTCGACAGCGAATCGTACCCGTCGAAAACGCCACCTCTAACCAACCGCGTCCGTGGGAGTTCGGTATTCAATCCCGCCGGAGTGCCGCGAACGCCGCGATCACGAGGGCGACGAGGGCGACCGGAACGCCGAAACCGGGATTGATCGTCCCCGTTTTCTTCGTGTTCTTGGCCTGTTTCGTCCCTCCGCCGTTCGATGAAGACGCGCTCGTTGCGTTCGATGCCGACGCGCTCGTCCCCGTCGTCGACGTACTCGACGTGTTCGCTGCCGAAGTCCCGGAGGAGTTCGTCGTTTCGTTCGCCGACTGCGACCCGAACGCGTCGGGGTGGAGCGCCTTCGCGAGTTTCGTGATCGGTCGGACGATCCGCGGTGCGGGCTGACTTAGGTAGTTGCCGTTCAGCGTCACGGTCTGGTTCTTCTTCACGGCGGTCGTACTCTGATACGCCGCGCGTTTCGGGACGCCGTCTGTGTCCTGGTCGTTCAGAATCAGCCACTGCGGGTTCTGTTTGGCGACGACCTCGTCGCTGATCTTCCCGTAGCCCGTGATGTTGGCCTGTGCGGCGACGTTGACGCCGCCCGCGGTCGTGATGATCTCGTTGACGAACGTCCCCTTCCCGGCGGCGTAGCCACCGAAGACGTAGAGGACGCGCGGCTTGTCAGTTCCCTTCACCGCTTGCTTGACGTGCGAGACGTTCGACTTCATCGAACGGACCGTCTCCTTGGCACCCCCGCAGTTACCCGTCAGTTTCCCCATCAGCAGCGTCTTCTGCTCGACGGAGTCAAGTGACGTCGCGTAGTCGAACTTGTAGACGGTCAGCCCCGCGCTTCGGAGTTTCTTCACCGACTTGTTGCTGATGATGTTCGGCGCGAGCACGAGGTCCGGATCGGTACCGACGACCTTCTCGACGTTCGGTTGGCCGCTCTTTCCGTTGACGACCGTCCGTGAGTCAGCCCCGTCGAGATAGGCCGCGTAGGAGGTGAGGCCGACAACCTGGCTCCGTCCACCGATGTCCCACATGGTCTGGCTCGCGCTCGGACCGAGCGTCGTCACCCGCTTCGGTTCTCCGTTCACCGTCACCTTCGTCCCCGTCGCGTCGGTCGACGAGAAGGGGAACGTACACTGCGCGGTGTCCGCGTAGATACCCGACGCCGCCCCGAGACTGTTCGCGGTCGATGACGCAGAGTGAGTCGAGGTAGCCTGTCCCGTCGGTCCCGCCGTCGCCGTCGCTGCACCGGCCGTCGCCGCGACCAGCACGAACAGAATCGTGAAAATCGCTCCGTATCGTCTCATTGTAGGACGTGTGGGCCAATTCAATAAATATTTACCTAACCCAAGCACGGTTTAGTACAATGCGGCCCGTGGTTCGTACTGGGGCGTGGTCCGTCGGGCTAGCGGCGCTCCTCGTCGTCGTCGTCGTCGTGAGTGCGGGGATCGGGCCCGTTCACGTCGCACCCCTCACCGTCGCCGAGGTGCTTCTCAACGCCGTTGCCGTGCCCGACTCGATCGGCGTCTCGGTCCGCGGCGTCGGAATCGCGGGCGTCATCATGCCGATCCCGTCTGCGACCGTCGGCTATATCCACCCGTTCTCGTACCAAGTATCACACACGAGTACGGTGATCGTCACGACGATCCGGCTCCCGCGAATCGTCCTCGCTGCGATCGTCGGGTTCGCGCTGGCGACTGCGGGAGTCGTCATGCAGGGTTTTTTCAGAAACCCGATGGCGGACCCCTCCATCGTCGGTGTCTCGTCGGGTGCCGCCGTCGGGGCCGTCGCGGGCATCGTCGTCCCGACGGCGCTGCCCCTCGGACTCGGTCTGCAGGGAGCAGCGTTCGCGGGCGCGTTGCTGACGGCCTTCGGTGTCTACGCCATCGCGACGCAGAACGGCCGCACGCCGGTCGCAACGCTCCTGCTCGCCGGCGTGGCGGTCCAGACGTTCCTCGGTGCGATCACCTCGTACCTCCTGCTCCAGAGCGGCCAGAGCATGCAACGCGTCGTCTACTGGCTGATGGGTCACCTCGACAACGCGCAGTGGAGCGACGTCCGCAGCGTCGCACTCCTCGTGCCGCCGCTCTTCCTCGTGTTGCTCGCGTATGCGCGCGACCTCAACGTCCTCTTACTCGGCGAGGAGGACGCCGGAACGCTCGGCATCGAAGTCGAGCGGACGAAGCGCCTCCTGCTCGCCGTCGCCAGCGTCGTCACCGCCGCGGCCGTCGCCGTCACCGGCGTCATCGGCTTCGTCGGCCTCATCGTCCCGCACGTGATGCGACTGCTCGTCGGCCCGGATCACCGCATCCTCCTCCCGACGAGCGCGCTGGCGGGAGCGTCCTTCCTCGTCGTCACCGACACGATCGCCCGGACGGCGCTGGGTGGGAGCGAACTCCCCGTCGGCATCGTCACCGCAGTGCTCGGCGCACCGTTCTTCCTCTACCTCCTCCGAGAGCGGGAGGTGCACGACCTGTGACGGAGGGTTCGTCGAGGTCGACCGCGACCCGGAACGGAATCACCGGCGGCGACGATTCTAACGACCCACTGCTCGCCGTCTCGGATCTCGCGGTCGACCTCGGCGGAAGACGCGTCCTCGAGGGCATCGACGCAGTCGCCGATTCGGGAACGTTCGTCGGACTCGTCGGCCCGAACGGTGCCGGCAAGACGACGCTGCTGCGGGCGACCAACGCGACGCTGACGCCGTCCCGAGGCACCGTCCACGTCGCTGGCGAGGACGTTCACGCGCTCTCGTCGAAGGCGGCGAGTCGCCTCGTCGCGACCGTCTCGCAGGACACCTCGCTCTCCTTCGACTTCGACGTGCGTGAGACCGTCCGGATGGGCCGGACGCCCTACACGAGTCGGTTCGGAAGACGCGACGAAGCCGACGAGCGGATCGTCGAAGAGGCGATGTCGCGGACGAACGTGGCCGCCCTCGCCGACCGTTCGATCACCGCGATCAGCGGTGGCGAACGCCAGCGCGTCCTTCTCGCGCGTGCGCTCGCGCAGGACACCCCCCTCCTCCTCCTCGACGAACCGACCGCAAGCCTCGACATCAACCATCAGATCCGCACGCTCGAACTCGTTCGGACGCTCGTGGACGACGGAAAGACCGTCGTCGCGGCCATCCACGACCTCAACCTCGCCGCCCACTACTGCGACCGACTCCTCTTGCTCGGCGCGGGAGCGAGCGGGAGCGAGCCAGACGCGCCGTCCGCCGAGCCGAGTCGCGTCCTCGCCGCAGGATCACCTGAAACGGTACTGACCGAGGGCGCGCTCGAACGGGCCTTCGGCGCAAACGCGGTCGTCTCTCGGCATCCGGTCACTGGCTCGGTGTACGTCACGGCCCTCCCCGAGCGGTCGACCCAACGTGCCGGTCGCGTCCACGTCGTCGGCGGCGGAGGAAGCGCCTCGCGGCACCTCTATCTCCTCTCCGCCGCCGGCTACGACGTCTCGGTCGGTGCGCTCAACGAGAGCGACTCCGACACCCAGACGGCCCGACAACTCGGACTCGACGTCGTCACCGTCGATCCGTACGCACCCGTCGACCGGGCGACCGCCGACCGCGTCCGTGAACGTGTCGAAGCCGCGGACGTCACCCTCGTCACCGACATCGAGATCGGTGAGGGGAACCTGTTGAACCTCGACGCCGCGCGCGGAAGCGACGCACTCGTCCTCGTGGAGGGTCGACCGATCGACGAGCGAAACTACGCCGGCGAGGAGGGCAAACGACAGTACGAGGCGCTTCGGAGGTCCGGAATCGTCGTCGGAACGGACGACGTACTGCGGGCCGTCGCCGATGCGGTCGACGGCGACTGATCTCCGAACCGAATCGAGCGAACGAACCGGATCGAACGAACGAACCGAGGCGCGATCGGACACGCGAAGCGTCAGCCTTACTCCCGACGACCGTGAGGCGGAGGCATGGACGTCCCCTGCGTACGCGTACCGCGCGAGGCTGGCGAGGCGACCCGGCGGGCGCTCGCCGAGGACGACCTCGTCGCACGGACCTACGACATCACCGCCGACGAGGGCTACATCTACATCCCGGTCACGGACCCGTCGGCCGTCTCCGGCGAGTTCGAGGTCGTCGACTACGACCCACCCGCCCGCGAGCCACAACAGATGCCCGCCGACGTGCTCGGCTTCGAACCGAGCTACGAACGACTCGGCGACGTCGTCATCCTAGACGAAGACGACCCGGAACGGGCACGAGAGATCGCCGAGGCCATCGTCGCTTCCGATCTCCGCGCCGAGACGGTCGTCAACCGCGCCTCGAAAGTCAAGGGTGAACTACGGGTTCGCGACTGGGACGTCCTCGTCGGCGACGGTACCGAGACGGTCCACCGCGAGTACGGCTTCGAGTACCTGCTCGACATCGCCACGGTCTACTTCTCGCCTCGACTGGCAACCGAGCGGCATCGCGTCGTCGAACAGGTTTCGGCGGGCGAGCACGCCTTCGACATGTTCGCGGGCGTCGGCCCGTTCGCGATCCCGTTCGCCGCGCGCGGTGCCGACGTCGTCGGCGTCGACCTCAACGAGGCGGCCGTGTCGTACCTCCGTAAGAACGCCGAACGGAACGGAGTTGCAGATCGCGTGACGGCTGTACAGGGAGACGTACGCGACGTCGCTGCGGACTACCCGGACTGGGCCGACCGAGTCGCGATGAACCTCCCGCACAGCGCGGGCGACTTCCTCGACACCGCGGTCTCACTCGCGAGCGACGACTGTGTCCTCCACTATTACGATATCCAGCACGAAGACGACCCGTTCGGTCCGGGTGAGCGCGCGATCCGCGAGGCGGCGGAACCGACCTACGACGTGGACGTACTCACCGAACACGTCGTCCGCTCGTACGCACCACACGAATTCAACGTCTGTCTCGACGTGCGTCTCACGCGATGACGACGCTCCCGATTCTGTTTCCGTTCCCGCACTCGCCGACGTGATAGCCGATTACGACGACTCAGTCTCGACACCGGATCGGGACCGGATCAGTGGATGGCACCGGATACGGTGTGCGTGTGACGCTCAGTCGGAGCAGAACGAATCCGGAACCCTTATTGACCTTATGGGGGTACGATAAAATGCGTCCAAGCGACACGGCGCCGGCGTAGCTCAGCTGGCAGAGCGAATCCTTCGTAAGGATTAGGTCGAGGGTTCAAATCCCTCCGCCGGCTTAACACGTCAGGTGTAAAGCCTGATTCCACAACCCCCCAAACAGCGAGCAGCGGCTTTGATTTTCCAGCGGAAATGAGGGGGTGTGCGTCGTGAGTATCCAGACGACGCCCATCTGCGGATGTCTCGGATGCTCGAACGACGGCGAGTTCGTTATCGATCATCCTGAGCACGGCGAGCGCGTGGTCTGCAAAGTAGATGCACGCGCGTACGAGGTGATCAGACGTGTCTGAAGACGTCGAGCGACGCCTCCTTAGCCTCGAACAGGACTTCAAGGGCGTTATCCGGTAGTTCGAGAAGCCCCGACAGAACGAACAGGAGCTCCGCGATCGCGCCGAGGCGCTCGAAGCGGAGAACGAAAAGCTACGCGACTCTGGTGAACTCGTCACCCGTGTTCGGAAGCAGGACGCGAGACTCAGCGGACCAAACCGATGAATCAGATCCGCAGGTTCAAGCTCAGGTTCAGCGCGCGAATGCGTCGTCTGATTGGGATTCGAAGGGTAGTCTCAAGCACCCCGGAACGCTTGAAATGCCGATCTCGGCCCAGATTGTACGTTCTGGCTGTTCTCTAACCATCAGAGCAGAAGTCTGAGGTCATTTCCGACAAGTCACAGAGCAAAACATTATTTTTCAGCGGAACGATTGTGTGTATCCATGGCTTCCCCTGGCACCCTTCGCTTGACGGCTGACCTTGCAGACCGAGAAATCGAAGAGATCTCCCCAGTGGTCGATGATGATTCGGGGCGAGTGAGTTACCCAGCCGCTGAAGAGCGCATAGATCCGGCTGATCAACCACTCTCAGACCTCCTTACGAAATTGTCGACACGGGGCATTTTAGACCACGAATTCCAGAGAAAGTCGTACATCTGCCCAAACTGCAATCAAGAGGGTCTCCGATACGCATCGGTTTGTCCATCGTGCCATTCTGAGCATATGGTCCCGGAGGACCAATTTGAGCACTCTTGTGGCTACCGTGGGACAGAACGATCATTCAGGAACGAAAGTGGTGAGTTCGAGTACGAGTGTCCGAGCTGTGGTGTCTCGTTAGCGTCTTTGGACGAGCTAAGTCACTGGGAGGGGTATATCTGTAACGGCTGTGGAGATACAGAAGATGAACCAACTGCAGGGCTCTGGTGTTCGGACTGCACGGTCGTCTGTTCACCTCGTGAAATAGTCGAGAAGCCCCTGTACTCCTACACCCTCAGTACGGATGGCAAGAGATGGCTAGCAGAACAACTTGGTGCACGAGAAGCGATCGTCGATCAGTTAGAAGACCGGGGTATGATCGTCGAAGTCGACGTATCGCTTGACGAAAGTGCGGACGGGCCTGTAGTCCATATCCTCGCAAGAGACGAGCTATTTGATGAGTCGGTGGTTGTGGGTATCACTGACCAACCCTTGAACGGAGATATCGAACGAATCCGGGAGCTTGCATCTCTAATAGATGCACGCCCCATTCAGATCACCGTTACAGGAGAGGTGACTGAACAAGCAGCCGAGCTGGCAGATCGTGTGGGCGTAAGGATCCTTTCGTACGAAGGAGACGGAGAGCTCTCTCAGAACTACGAGACCACTCAGGTAGAGGGTACGGCACCCATGATCGAGCGTCTCACGACGAGCTTCCGTCAGCGATTCACTTAACTGCAGCATTTCTGTCGACGGGCTGCCGAAGCGGAAGGCGGCGACATTCCCGACTCGGAGATCGGTCGCGACCTCGCTCGAGCTCACGGAGAATACGTCGGTTTCGACGAACCGCTAGGTGCGGTGCCGTTTAGGGTGGCGCAAAAACCTCGTCGGAGAGCGATCCGGGCTCGTCCCGGATCAAGGTCCTCTATCACTCGGGTTATCGCGCTAAGGGGACACGCGCAGCGAGCCTTCGGCTGAAGATCGTGGTTAGGCGAGCGCGGGACCGCCGAAGAGAAAGAACCCGACAGCAGCCACACAGACGGAGATCAGTCGATGGATCCCGACGTACCACTCACGCGGTTCCACGTTCCGGCCGCCGCGGTAGCCGATGAGGTCGAAGGTCTTCCGGATCGAGGCGAAGGTGTAGGCGGCGAGGCCGGAGCCGAGGCCGAGGAGGACGAGCAGGAGACCCGTACCGCCCGGCGCGCCAATCCATCCGTCGTTCGGAAAGACGCACGCACCGACGGCCGCGAGACCGGCGAGAACCGCGACACCTCCCACCAGTTGCGACGGCCTCTCGACGGCTTCGTGTATCCCGAAGTAGAGCACGGCAACCGTCCACGCGCCCGAGAAGAGCGCAATCGCGAGCCAGATCGGACTGCTCGGGAAGAGCGCGCTCGCCGCCGTCCGGGCCGCCCGCCCTCCCGGATACGAGGACGAACCCGAACGCGGTGAGGAGTCCACGCTAACGGCGCGAAGAACGCCTTCAGTGTGATCGCCCCGAGTGAATCCCGTGCAGCGGGTCGGAGCGGTTTCTGTATGCTCTTCGAGGCGTTACAGCCACTTCGACCGGGTCCGTGCTGTTGTCGTTGCGCACCCAGTCTGGCGGCCGGTTCGGGTTGTCGACCGTCACTGTCCCACTGACGTGACTGGCGACTGCGCCGCCCGCCGTGGAGATGGCCACGGCGTTCAGCGCGCACAGCGCGAGTACGACGACGAGCGCCACAGTCGCGGTGGGCGTCCACCCGTCGAACGCCTCGTCCAGCCGATACAGAGCGCGTATGTATCGCTTCAGATTCACGACCGGCGTACCGTGTTCTGACACATAAGCTCCGTGATCAGAGAGATTCGCAAATTAATGCTAAACAGAGGGCAACCAGTAGATGTCGGTCGTTTCACCTCGTCGGGAGTTCGATTTCAGCGGTCTCGTCGTCTCGGGGGTCGTCCGGCTGGTAGTCGGACAAGGTCGTCAAAACGTGTGAATCGGAACTACCGTTCTCTACCCGTGTACCGCGACCGTCGACCGAGCAGCGAGTTCGGTGTGACTACTGGCTGCGAATGAGTCTCGCACGACCGAAATCACCCGCTCGGACGAACGGCAAATATTCGACCCAAAAACCGTTTTCACGCCGCCGAAACGGTTCGAAACGGGCGAAACGGTAGGGGGTACTCATCTATTCGGCCGTCGTTGTGAGAACCGATGGCGGTCCTGAACACCTCTCCCATGAATGATACTCCGGGCACGTTAGCCAACGTTGCGAAATTGCTCACGCACCCCCGCAGACAGCACGTACTCGAAGTACTTGCCGATGCGTCTTCGGAGACGGTCCCCTTCGACGAACTCGTCGACGAGGAGGTGGCTCGCGAGTTCGAAGACGGTGACAAACCGGCGAACCGCCGACAGCGGATCGCGAACTCGCTCCATCACTCCGATCTACCGAAGCTCGGAGAACTGGGTGTGCTGAGCTACGACACGGACGAACACCTGATCCACATCGATGTCGAACAGATCGACACGCTCGTCGATTCGGTCTCGCAAGCGCACGCGCTGCTGGACGGGACAGAGTAGGCTCATGCTCAGTCGTGTCCGATCAGTTCCGGCGACTATCGGTCGCATCGCTGACTCGCTCACCCCGGAGCGCTCGATCACCGCCGAACAGGCCGGTGTCGCATTCTGCCGTGCGTGTGGCACGACGTTTCGGCTATCGCGGACCCGCTGCTCGGAGTGTGGAAGCCACATGATCGAGAACTACGAGCACTCAGACGACAGCAACTAATCACTGGCGACGCCCGTACCGACCGACTCGCTTCGTCACGTCCTACAGCTTTCGGAGTGCGCCCTCTACCCGATTCACCCGGTCGACGAGTCGCTCGATGTCGTCTCGATCTCTGACGAGCGTCCGAGTGGGATGCATCACTTTGTTCCGAAGTTCGACGAGTCCGCTGAGTTGCTCGTCGAATTCGGCCTCGTCTGCGAAACCGGACGCCTCGATCAGCGTTTCTGATCCTTCGAACACCTGCTTCATCTGTTTGAGGTACATCCGGTCGACGATGTGAACTTCGAGGCCGTCGTCGACGGTGCGTTTCCAGTAGTCGACGGTGTCGTCACTCAGTTCCGACACGAGGTCTTCGGAGTCGTACTCGGCACGAATTCGACCGGCAAGTTTGCTCTCCAGTTCGCCGACGAGCATGTAGAGCATGCTCTTCACCTCGCGACGGTTCAGGTCCGCGGTCGTGATGATACGGTAACGCTCACTCTCGCGTTCGACGACGCGATCTTCGACCTCGGGATGTTCCTCGATCGCTTCGGCGGCCGTGTAGAGGTCACCGATGCCACCGTTTGGGAGGTTCTCGCGAAGTTCGCCGTTTTTGACCTCGTACCCGTAGTGTTTCAGATCGATCAGCAGAAACGGTTGGCGCTGCATTCGTCGGAGCACCTCGACGATCGGCGCGTCCTCGTCGATATACTGCTCGGGGTCCATCTGCTTTAGCTCGTCGTCGCTGCGGTCGTAATACCGATCGTCGAGCGGGATCGGAACACAGGTGACGTCGAGTTCTTCGGACGTCGCACGGATATCGTCGAGCGACCCCGGGGTCTCCACGTGCGCGTCCGAAGAAATCGCGTACGCGAGGTGGAGTTCGTGGTCGATGTCCATATAGCGAGATCCGCTGGGAATAAGATAAAATCGACTGTCCGGAACCGTAGTCCGGCGCGCTTATGCCCGACGACAGGCGAGTAGCCGTATGCTCACCTTCATCGGACTTGGACTCTACGACGAGCGATCGGTCACGGTCGAAGGGCGTGATGCCCTCCGCACCGCCGACCACGCCTTCGCGGAGTTCTACACGAGCAAACTGATCGGGACGACCGTCGACGACCTCGAAGCGTACCACGACATCGACATCGATGTACGCGACCGGGAAGGCGTCGAGCAGGACCCCGAGCCGATTCTCGACGCGGCCGCGGACGGCGACGCCGTCTTCCTCACCGCGGGGGACACGATGATCTCGACGACACACATCGACCTCCGCCTCCGTGCCGCAGAACGCGGCATCGAGACACGCGTGATTCACGGCGTGACGGCACAGTCGGCCGCGAGCAGCCTGACCGGCCTCCAGAACTACCGCTTCGGGAAGGCCGTCACACTCCCCTTCCCCTATGCGCACGGTGGCGACGACGTCCCGAAGAGCGTCGTCGAGAGCGTCGAAGCCAACCTCGAACTCGGACTCCACACGCTCGTCTATCTCGACATCAAAGCCGCCCGCGACGAGTACATGACCGCCAGTACCGCCGCTTCGATGCTCGCGACCGATTGGAAGGATATGCTCGGCGTCGTCGTCGCTCGCGCCGGAAGTCCCGATCCGGCCATCGCCGCCGACCGACTCTCCGCGCTCGCCGAACGCGACTTCGGCGACCCGCTTCACCTGCTGGTGATCCCGGCCGACCTCCACCACATCGAAGCGGACGCCCTCCGTGAACTAGCCGGCGCACCCGAGGAACTGCTCGACGTGAGATAGGAATCGAGGTCGGTACCGAACGTCGGCAGTCGAGAAGCGGGCTCGGAAAAACAGAACGAAGAGAGAGAAACGGACTCGGACTGTCTACACTACTTCTCGTGGCCTTCGTGACCGCCGTCAGTCCGCGGCGCTCGAACGCCGAGCGCCTCTTGGAGGTCGTACTCGCGGCGTGTCGTCACGTACAGCATGTCCTCGATGACGTTCAGTAGCTCGGGCACCTCGCGGACGACGAGGTACGTGACTCCGACGAGTGCGATGACCGCGAGCGACTGGCTGATGACGCGGTCCGCGAGGAGGAACGAGACGCGATAGGGGTCGTTCGACCCGAACAGGAACATCACCTGCTTGACGAACACCTGGAGGTACTGGTTCCCGAACACGACGGCGATGAACGTCGTCCGGGCGAGGTTGAGTGCGTAGATGATCGGGATTGCGATCGCGAGGGCGCGGAGTTTTCGACGCAACTGGGCACGGACCGCGGTGATGAGCCCCGTGAAGATGACCATGCTCCCGATACCGGTACACGCGAGCACGAGTTCGGAAGTGAGGTGATAGCCACTCGGCGTCGTAAAGAGGAACGCACTGTAGTACCCGCTGACCGGGCCGACGATCCGCTGGGGATGGTATCCGAGCAGATGGATCA
Organism: Haloferacaceae archaeon; assembly: GCA_963715525.1. GTDB lineage: Archaea > Halobacteriota > Halobacteria > Halobacteriales > Haloferacaceae > MFD01721-c6. The sequence continues at coordinate 668,271 of OY970248.1, read as the reverse complement.
GGAACGCCGTCTGCCCGGCCACGGTCTCCGTGAAGACGCGCGCCGGTGCCGGGACGTGAACACCGCCGATCGTCATGGCGGGGATCGTCTCGAACGGGAGATACAGCAGCCCCATGACCGCGACCGATCGCGTGAGGACGAACAGCGATTCGCGACCCTGCCAGAGGAGCCACCCGACGTAGAGACAGCCGGGAACCGCGGCGAGGGTGAGGAACCCCTCGATGTAGCTCTGGTGGACGAACGCGAAGTACGGGAAGAGCCACAGCCAGAACAACGCGAACACGGCCCACCCGGCGGTCGTCAGAGATCGTGCCACTCGGTTGTCGTACCGTTCCAATAACACACCGGCAGTGAAGAGGAGGACGGCAACCCAGCCGATCAGGTTGGTAGTCTGCCCGGGCATGACTGAAACCATGCAGTCATTCGATAAATCCCTTGTCGTTATGATTATCCGACGCGACGATACCGGGCCGGCTCACCCGCGTCTCGACCGCGTTCGATCGAGCCAGTGCCGTCGCTCGTCGCTTGGGAACAGCACTCCCGCTGTGGGGTGTAGCGTCGAAGAAAAATCGCATCGAGGGGACCGGCGTGAGCCGGTTGTTCAGTTGTCGTCCGACGTCCTGCGTGAGCAGGGGAGAACTAAGTTACTTAGTTCTCGCGGCGGACGGCGAGGAGCGCGGCGGCGATGAGCGCGATCACGGCGACCGCGATACCGAAGCCGGGCGTCGTGCTGCCCGAGCCGTTACCGCTGTCGTTGCCGCTGGACGAGGACGAGCTGCTGGAGCTCGACGAGGACGAGGAGCTCGCGTTACCGGAGCTGTTGCCCGTCGTCGTGCCCGTCGACGTCGGCGTCGACGTCACCGTCGACGTCGGCGTCGTCGTCTGCGTCGTCGACGTGTTGTTGGACGAGGTGGTCGTCGTCGTCGTCTGCTGCTTGACGACCATGCCGTCGGCCGTGACGTCGTCGTTGAAGGACGGGTTGGCCGTAGCCTTCGCGGAGAACTTCGTACCGGTCGAGATGCCCGAGAAGTCGAAGTTAGCCGCGAACGAACCGTCGTCAGAGACGTTGACCGTGTGGCTCATGACGAACGGGTTGTCGGCGCCGTTCTGACTGCGGACGTTGACCGTGATCTTGCTGCCAGGTGCGAGCGACGAGGTACCGCTGATCGTCGCGTTCTCGGACTTCGCAACGGAGATGTTGCCATCCTGCGTGTCGAAGCTGGCCGTACGCTTGACGACCTTGAATCCGGTCGTGACCTTCTGGTCGCCGTTGGCGAGGTCGCCGTCTTTGACCGTGAAGTTCACGTTGTACTTGTCACCTGCGGACAAGTCCTTCGTGTTGATCAGGAGGAAGAGGTTGTTCCCCTGGTCGTCCGAGACGACCTGGACCGACTGGTTGTCGATCGTGTTGGGTGCCTGGTTCGGGCCAGTGGTACCCTGCGTCTGCTCGATCGAGAGTGCGAGGGGGCTGTCCACGCCGGACCACGCGCTGGCACCCTGGCTACCGATGTAACCGTAGATACCGGAGGCCTGGACCTGAACGATCGCCCAGTCCTTCTTCGCGATCTGGTTGCTCGACGTGATCGTGCCGTTCTCGATCGCGTTGAGGACCTCACCGCGCGTGTTGAGGTCGCTGGTCGAGACCGAGTGCGGCGCGGTCCACGTCTTGGCGCCGGTCGTGCGTCGTTCCGTGACCGAGAGCGTGCCGAGTTCGTCGGCGGAGACACCGTCGTCCCAGACAGGTCCGCTGCCGACTGCGATCGGGTAGCTCGTTGCTGCCAGCGGCTTGTCCGGGCCCGTACCGTTGTGGACGTTGATGTCGTCCGTCTGGCTGAAGAGACCGTAGCTGCTGTTGTTCGGGTTGTACGTGTTGACGGAGAAGTTGATCCAACCGTCGTCGTTGCTGTCGGTCATCGTCGTGTTGACAGAGTAACCGACGTCGGGGCTACCGATCTGGACCATCGCGCTGTTCTGGTCGTCGATCGACAGGTTGTACGTCGCGATGTCACCGCGTGCAACGGCGAGGCTGTTCTTCTGGAACTTGTAGTTGCTGTTCGACTTCTGGATGTCGACGGACGCGTTGTCCATTCCGGTCGAGTCAGTCGCGTTGACGGTCAGGTCGAGCGTGCCGGTGTGGCTGAGCTTGCCCGCGTCGAACGTGACAGACTGGTCGCGGCCGATGCTGCTGAGTTTGACCGTGTCGTCCCCGTTGACGGTGACGACGTTTGCGTTGCTGCCGAGGGCAGCTGCGAGGTCGCTCGGCGCGACATCGTGGCTGCCGACGGTGGCGTTGACGTACGCGCTGTAGCCGTCGCGGTTCGAATGAATCTTGAGCGTCGTCTTACCGGTCGAGCTGACCGAGTTGTCGGAGAACGAAGCGTCGACGTTCTGCTTGACGACTTCGAAGTATTCCTTCTGACCGTTCGCAACGAAGTAGTACACACCCGGATTGAGGTCCGACGTGTCGTACGAGAACATGCCGTTCGAGGCGCTGACTTCAGTCTGGTACTGGTCAGCGTCGTTCGAGTGGTACTGACGAACCGTTACCGAGCTAGCTCCACCGAAGTCACTAGGACTTGCAGTGACCGTCATCCCCTGGAAGGCGATGGCTGCGGAGGCGCTACCAGAGTTGGACGTTCCAACGCTGGCGTTGGCCGCAGCGCCCGTGCCGGCGAATGCGATGGTGCCCGCGAAGACGGACAGAATCATCAGCATAGCCAGAGAGAGGCTACGGAGTTTCTGATTAGTGTCGTTTGTCATGGTTGGTTGGTTGGTTGAGTCGGCGACACCACCTTTCCCCGAAGTCTCATATCGAAACGCCCAGCACCGCACTGGGTTACCGCCAGCGCGGAAGGCGCTGGACTCGACTGCGGGTACTCACTACTGCCACCATGGGTAGGGGTACAAGCGAAACGTTATTCACTCGTTATAAATGCTTTGTGGTGATAGATGTTCCACGTTATCCACCCTCACGCCGGAATTCGGGAGGTAGAGAGGCTCTTCCGGAACTGTGGCTATAAGTACTTTGTGATATAATCATCCCACTGTCAGTCTCACGTCTGACGACTGTCAGTTATACTGACCATTTCGGAACATTCTCGTTGAGCTACCAGTGGTACAAGAACCTCTGTCAGTCGGGATCGAAAACAAGCGTCTGTCCCGCTCGATGTCCAAGCCAACTCTGCCGCGAATCGAGCCTCGAAATTTTAGATATTTCTCGCGAGCGCGCGCGAAGGATGGACCTCAACGACGGCCCAGCAACCGCGACGAATCGCCCGAGCACGACACTCCGCTCGTGGAGTGGACACGCCGATTCGAGTGGAATATCGTGCGGTGATCCGCAGGAGCGGCCGAAAACGAACGGTCTCTCGGCAGTCCCATTCGTGTGGACGTCATCTCCGGTCGCCACGACAAAAGAACAGGTTCGTGACTCGACCGATTCCGATTCCGATTCGGGGTTCGTCGAGAGAGGTACGTCGATCAGTCCCGCGAGATGACTTCTATCTCGTGGCCTTCGCTGTCCTTGGTGAAGGCGTAGCGGTCGTTGCACGACTCGGGATCGCGGTAGTCCTCCGCGTTGCGCTCCATGAGCGTCTCCCAGTAGTCGTGGAGGTCGTCGGCGCGGATGGCGACGTGGCCCCACGCGTCACCCAGTTCGTAGGTGCGGTCGTCGTAGTTCTGCGTGAGTTCCATCGACATCGCCTCGTCGGCGGCTCCTTCGGGCTGCATGAAGTAGAGCGCGAAGGAGTCGTTCTCGCTCCGGCGGAACAGTTCGTAGTCGAGCTTTCGGGTGTACCAGCCGATCGCGGCGTCGGAGTCTGCGACGCGGATCATCGTGTGGTCGATGCTCCACTTCGCGCCGTGGTCGCGCTCGACGATCTCGATCTCGTGGCCGTCGGGGTCCGTAACGAAGGCGTACGATCCGCCACATGAGTCGGGGTCGCGGTAGTCCTCGACGCCGGCTTCCATCAGTTCGTCGTAGGCGTCGTAGACGTCCTCGACGCGGACGGCGATGTGTCCCCACGCGTCGCCCATCTCGTAGGATCGACCGTCGTGGTTGTAGGTGAGTTCGAGCGTCGCACCCTCGTCGTGGACGTCTTCGGGACCGAGGTGGACGTTGGTAAAGGTGTCCGCCTCCCAGCGGCTCTTCTCCTCGTAACCGAAGTGTCCCTGATACCAGTCGAGCGCGGCGTCGAGGTCCTCGACGCGCATCATCACGTGATCGAGCGTTCCGTTCATGGCCGAAGGATGGACCGCACGGTCGAAAAGCGTACCGGAGGCGGTGGATTCAACGAGGTGGTGGTGATGGTGAGACAGACTAGCCACGAGTGAGACAGACCGACCGCGGCTGTGTTCGGAGACGACCGAACGACCGAGAGCGACAGAGCCGACCTCGAAAATCTCCGCGTTCGTCCACGGACTCACGAGGACCCCGTTCATTCCCGGCCGCGGCGGCCGGTTGGCCGGCTACTGCTTCGGTGAAGAGAGTACTCCGAGAAAAACGAAAATCTACTTCCGCGCGACGATCCGGAGGACGTCCTCGTCGGCGAGTTCGTGTTCCGTGCCGACTTGCTGTTCTTCGTGTTTGGCGCTCGGTCCCGAGACGCGGGCGAACTTGAACCGATCTTCTAAGTCCGCGCCGAGTTTTCGGCAGGCGTCGCCGACCGTCTGTCCGGATTTGAGGATCAGCGGCTCCTCGTAGTCGGGGCCGCGGCCGGGCTTGTCCATGTAGATACGGATGAGGCCCAGCGCCTCCCAGATCCGATCTCGGAGTCCGTCGAGTCCCCTCTCTTTTTCGGCGCTGATGAAGATCACGTCGTCCGGATCGAGACCGATGTCTCGGAGGTTCTCCTGAACCGTGGGGAGGTAGTTCTCGTCGATGAGGTCCGCCTTGTTGACGGAGACGAGCGAAGGCAGGTAGATGCGGTTGTCCATGATGCCGTCGATGAGTTCGTCGATAGTCGGATCGCCGCGAACGGTCACCTCGGCGTTGACGTAGCCGTGCTCCCGGAGCACCTCCTTGATCGTCGCCTCGTCGAGCGAAACCTCGTCGTTCGTCGTCACGCGGAGACCTCCCCTCCCCTTCTTCGAGATGCTGAGGCTTGGCGGACTCGTGTCGAGGCGGATCTTGTTGTAGTACAACTCCTCGTTGAGTCGCTCGTACTGTTCGATCTCGAACACCGAGAGGACGAACAATACGAGGTCGGCAGTGCGTACCACCGACAGAACCTCTCTGCCACCGCCACGGCCACCCGCCGCACCCTCGATGAGGCCGGGCACGTCGAGAATCTGGACGTTGGCCCCGCGATACTGCAACATGCCGGGGTTGACGTTCAGCGTCGTAAACTCGTACTCGCCGACCTCGCTCTCCGCGTTCGTGAGTGCGTTGATCAGCGTCGACTTGCCGACACTCGGAAAGCCGACGAGGGCGACGGTCGCGTCACCTGTCTTTTCGACAGCGTACCCGTGGCCACCACCGGCGGAGGACTGGTTGGCCAGTTTCTCTTTTTTCTCCGCGAGCTTCGCCTTCAGACGGCCGACGTGCTGCTCGGTCGCCTTGTTGTACGGCGTATTGGTGATCTCCTCGCGGAGTTCGTCGATCTCCTCCTCCAGACCCATCACCGTCACTTCCGCCGCGTCCGGCGAAAAACCCTTTCCTTCGCTCGTCGACTCGATAGATAGTCACGGGTCCGAACGGATCGCTCGCGAGTCCGACCACAGAACCGCTCGTGAGCACGACAGACCCACGATGTGATCGGTGTTCAGTCGAATTTCCGCTGATCGTTCTCTTCTGTTGGCTCCGGTTACGGGTGTTCGCTTTTCTGCATGCACTCTTCAAGAACCCTCGAACGATGCGACACATTACCTACAATTCGACACGATTATACCACGCCATCGTCACGTCTTAGACAGAGATGCCCGATCCCGCGCGGCTCCGCGATAGTACGGAAATAGTCCTTCCGTGCGATTCGCTGGACGGGCTCCGAGAAGACCTCGAAGCGGAGTTCGTCGTGACTGTCTTCTGTTCCGGCGGGACACAGTGTCGTATCATCGGGAGTCCGGTCGAAATCAAAGCGGTCAGTGACTATCTGGCCCGTCACGGAATCTCGCTTCCCTGACTCGGCGTTCCGAAGCGTTTCTTACTGTGCGGCCGTAACGGTGTTGCATGGACGAAAACCCCGGACTCAGCGAGCAGTATCGTCGGGCCAGCGTCTGGCCCCTGTTCGTCGCGTTGGGGATCCCGATTTCGGAGATCGGTATTCTCTTCGGTATCCCGGCACTTTCGGTCGGAGGGCTACTCCTGTTCTGTGGGAGCGTCTCCGCGATGATCAACGAAGCGGGTTACACGGAAACGCCGTGGAACGCGCTCATGGCCTGTGCGATCTTGTTGTTCATCGGTGGGGCCGGAATCCTGTACGCGGATGCGCACGTCTCGCTCAAAGCCGCCCACCTCGCACGTCGTGGCTGGGCGATCATCGGAACCGGCGGTGTCCTCCTCATCGGTGGACTCCTCGGCCGACTGTTCGTTCGCGGCCCCGAAGACTTCTGACGCGCGGTTCGTTTTCACGGCTTCTCTAACCGGATCGACAGTCGTCGGTGTGGACCGACAGGGCGGACCGATCGGTCCGTCCTTCGACCTGTTCTGCTGAGTGATCGTCATCGAGCGGTCGAAACGGGATCGAAACAGGGTCGAATCGAGAGACGAACCAACAACCTATTTGAGCGCCGTTCTGTAAGAGAGAGTAATGGCGACTAACTCCATATTCGACAGGGAGACCCTCTTGGACCTGACAGTCAACATCATTCCACTGGTCATCATCGTGTTCTTCCTCATCCTGTTCATCGTCATTCAACCGTTCGGGCCGCTACTGAGCTTCATGTCGGTCATCTCGTTCGGACTGCTCGTTGTTCCGTTCGCGGCGCTGGCGGCACTGACGTACATCTCCGGGAAGGCGATCGCTGGTGACGAGTCGACCGAGACGGTCCTCCCACCGGGTCAGGCCGCGGAATCGGAGACTGCTCCCCTCGAACACAACGCCACGGAAGAAGCGGACGAAGAAACCGAGGGTCACGCGACGGTCACGACTAGCGCCGAAGCGACCCAGGAGACGTCCGACGAAGAGGCTGAAGCCGACAACGACGACGACGACTCGTCGAACGCGGAGCGATCCGAACCTGCCGAGTAGGGTCATCCCGAATCTTTCTTTACCCTGCACTACTCATCGTGCGGTATGGTCATTAATGGACAGTTGTTGCTGACGGTCCTCATGGGACTCTTCCTCGTGGCCGTCGCCGCCTGGATCTCCAGGGTGGAGAACTGGCGCAGCTACTCGACGGCAGGGGGTGGCGCAGGCGGATACGGTTCCGGCAACGCCACGCAGGAGAAGCCCTCGGGCCTCACGCGGTGGCTCACGACCGTCGATCACAAAGACATCGGCATGCTCTATGCGACGTACGGCATCATCACGTTCTCCGTTGCTGGGACGATGGCGGTCCTCATGCGGATCGACCTCTGGACGCCCGACACGACGTTCCTTCCTTCGCCGCAGTTCTACAACTCGCTGATGACGAGTCACGGGACGACGATGCTCTTCATCGCCGTGACGCCGTTCATCGCGGGACTGGCGAACTACATGGTTCCGCTGCTCATCGGCGCGGACGACATGGCGTTCCCGCGGCTGAACTCTATCGCGTTCTGGTTGCTGGTGCCCGCCGCCCTGCTCATCTGGGCCGGGTTCTTCCCGATTCCGAAGGTCATCCCCGCACAGACGGGATGGACGATGTACACGCCGCTTGCGGCCGGTGTCGGTAACGGGAACCAGGCAAACGCTGGCGTCGACCTGATGCTCCTCGGGCTTCACCTCTCGGGGATTGCGACGGCGCTCGCGGGTATCAACTTCATCACGACTATCTTCACTGAGCGGTCCGAGGAAGTCACCTGGGCGAACCTCGACATCTTCTCGTGGACGATCCTCACGCAGTCGGGGCTCATCGTCTTCGCGTTCCCGCTGCTCGGGAGCGCCATCATCATGCTCCTCTTGGACCGCAACGTCGGCACGACGTTCTTCACCGCCAGTGGCGGCGGTTCGATGCTCTGGCAACACCTCTTCTGGTTCTTCGGTCACCCCGAAGTGTACATCATCGTCCTCCCGCCGATGGGGCTCATCAGTCTGATCGTCCCGCGGTTCTCGGGTCGTCGGCTGTTCGGGTACAAGTTCGTCGTCTACTCGACGCTCGCGATCGGTGTCCTCTCGTTCGGTGTGTGGGCTCACCACATGTTCACGACCGGGATGGACCCGCGCCTGCGTGCGTCGTTCATGGCAGTCTCGCTCGCGATCGCAGTTCCGAGTGCAGTCAAGACGTTCAACTGGATCACGACGATGTGGAACGGGCGGATACGGTTGACCGCGCCCATGTTGTTCTGCGTCGGCTTCATTGCTAACTTCATCATCGGTGGGGTCACCGGCATCTTCCTCGCGTCGATCCCGGTCGACCTCGTGCTGCAGGACACGTACTACGTGGTCGGTCACTTCCACTACATCGTCATGGGTGCGATCGCGTTCAGCCTCTTCGCGGCGCTCTACTACTGGTTCCCGATCGTGACCGGTCGGATGTATCGCGAAGACCTCGCGCGCTGGCACTTCTGGCTTTGGATGGTCGGCTCGAACATCACGTTCTTCGCGATGCTGCTGCTCGGCTACGGCGGCATGCCTCGGCGGTACGCCACCTACCTCCCGCAGTTCGCCCCGCTCCAGAAGGTCGCGACCATCGGTGCGCTCCTCATGTTCGCCGGTGGTCTCATCTGGCTCTGGAACATGACCAACTCGTGGATCTCCGGGCCGGAGATCACCGACGGCGACCCGTGGAACCTCAAAAAGCACAACCTCCACACGGCCGAGTGGGAGTGGTTCGAGCGGAAACTCGAAACGAAGATCGCCGACGGCGGCGAAGAAACGGTCACCGACGGCGGCGAGTCAGTCGACGAGTAATCCGGCGGACGGACATCTTTTCGTTTCTCGGGACGATCTCACGACGAGACGGCGCTCCGTTTCGAACTACTACGCCAGCTATTTTCGAACTACTAGGCGAACGATATCGAACGCGGTGCGCGCCTTTCGGAGCGCGTACCGATGAGTCTTTGTCGCTCCAAGCCGAGTTTCGAGGTATGTCGGATAAAGACATGCTCGGGCTCGTCCTCGGTGGCGTCGCCCTCTTGATGTTCATAACGGGATTCGTTCTGGCCATCAGCACCGTCTCGGCGTGATCGCCGTCACGACGAGACGAGAGAACGACTCACGAACGTGACGAGGGAAACGTCTCCCGAACGCAAGCGCTAATCGTCCGGACTCTCAACTGTGGACTGTGAGTAGCACACGCCTTAGTGGGCCTCGATTCGTCCTGGCGCTGTACGTGGTGCTCGTGTGTGCCACAGCGATCGGCGGCTTCCTCATCGGAGCGTTCGTCGAAGAGTTGCGTCCGCCCGCGTTCTTATTTCTCATCGAATTCCCAGCGACGCCGATCGGGATGGCCGCCTACGGTGGGCTTACGATCGCCGTCGTGCTCGGAGTACCGATCCTCGCGATCGCGTACGTCTCGCGGCGACTCGACGAAACCGACGAGCGAGACACGGTCGAGCCGCCGTCAGGGTCTCGGAAAGAATAGTCTCGGTCACTCCCGGACAGGAACTGCCGAGCGACGCTCGGTGCGGAGTAGATTACCGCCGACAAGAACTCCTATACAGTCGCGCCGCCCTACGTTCTCGTATGTACAACGTCGTGATTGGCGTCGACGACGAGGAAGCGCACGCGATCGCCTGCGCGGAACCGGTCGCTGACTTGCCGGGTGATGACTCCGAGATCACGGTGACGCTCGTTCACACCGACACGGGAATCACGAGCGAAGAGGACGAGCACCCCGAGTCAGTCCAACGGGCGGCAGAGTTCTTCGAATCGCGGGGGATCGAGTGCCGAGTTACGAAGTCGACAGACGACCCCGCAGAGGCGATCATCACCGCTGGCGAAGCAGTCGATGCGAATCTCATCGTCGTCGGCGGGCGACGACGGTCTCCGGCCGGAAAGGCGCTGTTCGGAAGCGTTACGCAGACAGTCGTGTTGAGCGCGAACCAACCAGTGCTGGTCGTCAACTACGAAGAACAACCGCAGTGACGCCCACTTCGACGTGAGCGTCCGGTCGGTGTTCTCGCGTGAGGATCCGTGATCGAGGGATGACGGCGGGAATCAACGGCTACTGAATCAGTGCTACTCACGTAGGAGATCGGACTTCACCGTATGGCCGTTCGATACGCGAAGTGACTGCTCCCCGCCGTAAACGCGGGATTTTAGCGCCTGATCTCAGAGTAAAACAGAAGGAGGGACGTTCTCAGTCGTTTACGTCTCTGATCGGGCGTTAGAGGCCGATTGTCGGCTATCGGAGATCGGCTGTCCACCGACAGGGATGATTTCGCGCCCCCACGTGAAGTTCGTTACTTCGGCGAAACTCGTGTACATTGCAAGTGCCCCAGTGAGCACGCCGACCCACCCACCAATCACGTCCAGACCGAATCCGAGCAGGAAGAACGTGATCCAGAGAGTGAGGAACACGCTCCAGAGCGCCCAGTTGAGTTTGAACGTCGCGATCCACATGTAGAACGTGAAGACGCCCCAGAGCAGGAGTGCCACGGAGACTGCGCTCCCGAAGCTTGATGGGTCGACCCATCCGTTCCCAGCGAAGAGGTTGAGGAGTGCGAACCACCACCAGAACGCTCCGTACGACGTGAACGCGGTCGAACCGAACGTGTTCCCTTTTCCATACTCGAGGATGCCCGCGAAGATTTGACATGAGCCGCCAAACGCGATCGCGAGCGGAAATACGACCGGTTCACCTTTGATAACCCCGGCGTTGATGAGACTGAGCAGTACTGTCGTCATCCCGAATGCGACCAGTCCGAGCGGTGCCGGATTCGATCGTTCGAGTTCAAGCGGCATACGATACCCCTCCACGACCCGGTTGACACATTATGACTTGCATGGGTCGCTTACTGAGTTGGGGAGTATCTGTCATAAAAGTATGGCTAGAATTCACCGACTTATATAAATACACCGGGTCAATGCGGCCCGCCAACGGGTGCGACGTCATGCGGTTCGCCATGTAATTCGCGTTCGATGGAACGGGATCGGCATCGCCAACACGTTCTGAACGCTGTCACCACCTCAGTGCCAGTTCCGTCGACGTGACGAACCGATCTCTAGGTAATGTTCGGCGACGAACTACCACTCAGAGGACTGACTGAGAGTTCGAGCGAAACACGATGCTAGAAGTACCGTCCCTCGCCGAACGGACAGTCAGTACCAGCCAAGGGTATTTTGGTGTGAGACGACGCATAGATCCGTATGGACATTCGCGAGGCAACCAACGACGACAGAGATGGTATTCAGCACGCCGCACGTGAGTCGCTACAGGCCTCGTACGGCCACGCACTCAGCGAGGACGTGATCGAGGAGGCCGTCGACCACTGGTACGGTGACGAGATGATCGACGAACTCGACGACGAGGACGCGCTGTACCTCGTCGCCGTCGAAGACGACGAGATCGTCGGCTTCTCTCAGAGCTATCTCACCGGCGAGGACGGCACGGCGGGCGAGATCGACTGGATTCACATCGACCCGGACCACCGGGGGAGCGGATACGGATCGCGGCTCTTAGACGAGACCGAACTCGCCCTCGTCGACCGCGGCGTGACCTACCTTCAGGGGAAGGTACTCGTCGACAACGAATCCGGCGCGGAGTTCTACGTGTCTCACGGGTACGAACCCGGTCACGAACGCGACGTCGACATCGGCGGCGAGACGCACACCGAGCGGACGTTCGTCAAACTGCCCGGACAGGACGGCGAGGGCGAGCAGGAAGCACCGCTCGACCGACGCGAACTCGACGACGGCACACCGATCTACGTCGCCTACGACGAAGGCGACCGCGGTTCGCTCAGTCCGTTCTACGCGGCCTACCACGACGACAACCGTGAGGAGCTCTACGGGTACTTCTGTGGCCACTGTGAGGGCTTCGACATCGCGATGGACGCGATGGGTCGCGTCGAATGCAACACCTGCGACAACAAGCGCAAGCCGAGTCGCTGGGACGCCTCGTACCTCTGAAAGGGACGAAAGAGCTGTGTAATCGGTGATCGGTATTCGCCGACTCGTGTCGGCGAACGACCGAACTGACTTACAACAACCGCTCTGAATCGTCGAGTCTTCGACGGCGTCGGTTGCCAGTCTCGGCCGGCGCAACCCGGCAACGGCGTCTGGAACTCGCACCTATTTTGCTCACCACTGAGACCTCACGCGCATGGACACAGCACTCGTCATCGGGGGGACGCGGTTCATCGGCCGCCATCTCGTCGAAGACTTGCGAGCGAACGATTACGACGTGACTATCTTCAACCGCGGAAATCACGAGAATCCCTTCGCCGACGCCGACGACGTCACGCAGATCCGGGGCGACCGAACGGACGACGAGGCGCTCCGGGCGGCCGCGGAGACTGTCGAACCCGATGCCGTGTTCGATTGCGTCGCCTATCACCCCGGTGAGGTCGAGACGGCCGTCGAACTCTTCGCCGACGCGGACGCCTACGTCTACATCTCGAGCGGGTCTGCCTACGGTGTCGAAGCGATCCCAAAGCGGGAGGGCGAGACGGAACTCTGCGATTGCACGCCCGAAGAAGCCGTCGCCGACTCTCCCGAGAGCTACGGCCCGCGGAAAGCCGAAGGCGACCGCATCGTCTTCGAGGCGGCCGAGCGCGGCGTCAACGCGATGTCGGTTCGCCCGTGCATCGTCTACGGGCCGCACGACTACACCGAACGGCTCGACTACTGGCTCGACCGCGTCGACAACTACGACCGAGTGATCGTTCCGGGTGACGGCACCAACCTCTGGCACCGAGCCTACGCCGGGGACGTCGCCAGCGCGCTCAGAATCGTCGCCGAAGAGGGCAAACCGGGCGAGTCGTACAACGTCGGCGACCGTCGACTCGTCACGCTCGACGAGATGGTCGACGTCATCGCCGACGCGATGGACACCGAGGTCGAAATCGTCTACGCGGGCGAGCGCGAGCTCGCCGCCGTCGACCTCGATCTCACCGACTTCATCCTGTACCGAGAGTATCCACACGTCCTCGACACCGACAAGTTGGCAGCGCTCGGATGGGAGTCGACGCCCGTCGAGGAGGCGATGGCGCGCACCGTCGCCGAACACCGCGAAAGTGATCGCGACGGCAGCGAGCACGATCCCGGACGCGACCTCGAAGAGCGGGTGCTCGAACTGTTAGACACGGTCTGAAGCGAGCGGGGACAGTCGAAAAAATCGAGTCGTAGTCGACGAGTGAGAGACAATCGCGCCGTGGGATCAGTCGTGCGGTGGTTCGTCGTGGTCCATCTCGGCGACTTCTTCTTCTAACCACTCCCGGAACCACTTGACACGCTTGAGTCGCTGGTGAGCGACGCTTTCGGCCGTATCACTGACGATGCGCGTCGAGTGGTCTTTGCCGCGCTTGAGGACGCGGTCGACCATCTCGGCGGCGTCCATGTGCGTTCGCGCCTCGTACCCCATCCGGAGGAGCATGAGCGCGGTACCGTTCGCGCCGACCTTGTCGAGGATGTCCGCTTCGATGAGACACCGCGTTTCGAGGGAGACGTCGGTCAGCGGCCCCTGATACGAGTGATCGGAGATGCACTGGCAGACCTGTTCGACGAACGACTGTGGGTAGTCACCGTGGCTCGCCAAGAATTCACGTGCGACCCGCGCGCCCTCGTCTGCGTGGAGGTCCTGGTCGGCGTCGAGTTTCGCGATATCGTGGAAGAGCGCAGCGACGCGGACGACGTCGACATCCGCACCCTCTCTCTTTGCGATGTGCTCGGCGAGGTCGACGACGTTGAGAATGTGGTTGAAGCGGTACTCCGCGCTGTGCCACGGATACCATCGCATTCGACCACCGTCGTCTTCGTTTTCGACGCTCGCAGCCAGATAATCGAGCACGAACTGTTTCATCTCCGAGAATTCAGTCTCGGAGACGGACGATTCCTTGATTTCAACGCCCACAACGGCACCCCCGTGGGCCAACGTCCGTAGTCATGTTACTCCAATGGAGGGGAGTTTCGCTCTTAGGCGTTACGACAGATTTTTCTCCCGGTAGTTGATACGGGCCCGCCGTCCGGTGAGAATCCATAAGTGGGTCGAACGCTTCGGAGTGGTCGTGACACGGGCACTCTATCTGGACGACGGCGACGCCCAAACCTTCGAAGCGCGGGTCGAACGAGTCGTCGACGACCGGGTCGTCCTCGACCGGACCAGTTTCTATCCGACCGGCGGCGGCCAGCCACACGATACCGGCACGCTCGCGACCGACGACCGAACCTGGGACGTCCGCGACGTCCGAAAGCGGGATACGATTTACCACGTCGTCGACGGTGACACACCTGCCACGGGGACGGCGGTCACCGGCACGATCGACTGGGAGCGACGCTACGCCCACATGCAGTATCACACGGCACAGCACCTCCTCTCGGCATATCTGCTAGAAGAATACGACGCCGCCACGACCGGCAACCAACTGTACCACGACCACGCACATCTCGACTGCTCGTACGACCGATTCGACGAAAGCGACCTCGCGGACATCGAAGCCGGGCTGAACGGACTCGTTGACGATGCGCTTCCGGTACGCTGGTACACGCTCGACCGCGACGAGGCGGAGGCGTCGCTCGACACGGACCGAACTCGAATCCACCTGCTACCGGATTCCATCACGGAGGTCCGAATCGTCGAGATCGGATCGGAAGAGAGCCCCTACGACCGAACCGCTTGCGCCGGTACGCACCTCTCGAACACGGACGAAATCGGAACTGTTCGGGTCACGGGACGGCAGACACAGGGGAGCCACGAAGAACGGATCGAGTTCGTTCTCGACTGAGTTTCAGCCAGGAACGACGAGTCGAATCGACGGACGAAGTCCGATCGGAGCAGTCGAAAACATGCCGACTGCGCCCGAAAATGGGGCAAAGCTATTTAGAGACTGCCATAGATTCGCAAGACAGCATGGCCCGCGAGGATGGTAAGCGTAACTTCGCACTGCGCGAAGAGGACGGCGACGAGAGCAGTATCTTCACCGGAAACACACCGCGACAGGCTGCGCTGAAGGCCGCCCGACGGCTTCACCCGGCGCCGAGTCGCGACGCGGTCGACAACCACGCGGAACTTCGACTCCGGGAGAAAGGAACCGACCGCGTCCACG
This sequence comes from Haloferacaceae archaeon, assembly GCA_963715525.1. GTDB lineage: Archaea > Halobacteriota > Halobacteria > Halobacteriales > Haloferacaceae > MFD01721-c6. Next base: position 652,985 of record OY970248.1, on the reverse strand, counting down.
TCTATCACGGCTGGGCGTGGAAAGAAGAGTCCCCGGACGACGCTCCCGACTGGATGCCGGACGTCATCACGAAAGCGAACGTCTCGAAGCAAGGGATCGAACACGAGTCGTAGACGTCACCACAGATCGACGGCATCGACTCGACGTTTGTTTTCGGGAACTCATCGGATCGAACAGCGTCTGCGAACGAATCACTCTCGGGGAATGCATCGAGCGGTCAACGACCCACTCGTGGAAGAGAGGAGAGCGGAGAAGCGACAGAAAGTGTGTTTTGTCGATGTTGTCTCCGTCTCCCGACTGACGGATTTTGGTAATGGAATATAATCTCAATGATATTGGGATTGATAATCAAAACTGAAACCAGTGGCTAAATGACGGTCGAGCGTTACCTCCTCTGAAACGAGGGCAGAAATGGCACTGTGCGGTCTGATCGGCAGGGCTGGGCCGAAGACATCCGTAACGGATGAGATTTGCCAGTCATTGGCCCACCCTAGTTCCGAACGATGGAGGGCAGCCTGATAATTTTTCTCGCCGTGTCTGAGCCCACCGAACGACCCGGCGAGAGGAGCGAGACCTGCTACTAGACTCGCGACGCGAAGGGGGAACCAAGCAGGATTCCGGACCCCGTCATCACCACCGATACGCCTTCTGCCAAAGGCGCAGTTACTTCGATTCGTGTCGTAGAGATAACTCTCAGCGAACAACGTGGTAAGTTCAGTCGATAACCCGTGGCATACTTACCGCGGGTCTCACGGTGAACGTTACACAACAGGTCCCCGACTCCGGAATTTCGTCGATATCCGTCGAACGTTCGAGTCCCGAAGCTAGTGAGTCGCCCCGTCTCGAACGCGATACGAAATGATCGGGGACATCCGGGTGGATTCAAGTTGCGAAGTCTTGCATTCGCTCGCCTCCTGCGTGCCGAATCTACTCGCTAGTTGTCTTCACTTCGTTCGGGCAGAATAGTCCCGGGCGGATTCGAACCGCCGTCAACGGCTCCAAAGGCCGTTATGATTGGCCGCTACACCACGGGACTGCGTCGTTACACGGGCGCGAGCCCATGCGAACTTCCGATGTGCAAGTCAATCGAGACGGGCCATTCACTTAAACGCCACCATCGCGAACGGCTGATGCGTCGCCACCAACCACCTCCCGGCTAGCAGAATTCCCCGCAGACGATCCCGTACAGCAGCGTGTGCGCAGACAGAAATCCCCCCATCCGAGATCATTCGACGTGTTGTGGACAACGGGGAATGGCGATTCCGCGCTACCGATGTGAAACTCGATATCGTACTCAGCGGGATTCCCGCAGAAGCGTCGGGATTGAGACGGTTGGGACGAGCGGGCGTGGATGATAAAGGAGACAATGCGATACAGAATCGAAGGATAGCGCTCCCCTTGGATTCGGTCGCTAGCTGATACTCGAGACGAACGTCTTCCGAGCCAGAGGATCTTTGGCGGTCATCGATCGGCCAGAGACGTAGATGCAGAGGACTCACTTCTCGGATTGCCGTACGACGTTACTCCGGGTTCGATATGGGTCGTCCGGAGGCTTCATTGATCGACTCTCGCCGTCGACGACGCTGGCAAATCGGCTGTCGGATCACGCCGAACCGTTCTCGAGTATTTGAACGAAATCTTCAAATATTCAGATAAGGTAGAGACAACTCGATTGCGCGTTCGGAAAACGCGAAGAGAGCCCCCATGCCGACATTTACGCGAGAGAAGCGAGAGCGTGTTCGTGAATCACTCCGACAGAACGGACGGGAGTTGTTCTCCCGTTACGGGATACAGAAGACGACCATCTCGGAGTTGACCGAGGAAGCAGGGATCGGGACGGGCACCTTCTACCAGTTCTACGACTCGAAAGGGGCGCTCTACGTAGATATCCTCAACCAGTACCGCGAGGAGGCCGTCCCTCGGTTGCTGAACGAGACGTTCGAGGCGTACGACGACCCGGAGAAAGCGATAGTGGCGTTTCTCAAGCGGGGGATGGACGTGGGCGAATCGGATCCGTTCTTCCAGCAGATCATCGCGGAAGGCGAACTCAAGACGTTGCAAGAGGACCACTTGGAAGAACTCCAAGCCGGACGTGAGCGCGAGGTCGACGCCATCCTCTCGTACATCGAAGCCTGGTACGACGAGGGACGGGTTACGGGTCCCAGCCCGGAGGCGATCTTAGACGTGCTCGACGCGGTGGCGTACCTCACGCTCCACGTGGAGGACATCGGCGAAGATCGATATCCGATGGTTCGGGACACGATCATCAACGCCGTCGCGGCTGAACTGACTCGCAGTTCCGACGAGACTGATCGCCCGGGGGACGACGATGAGTGAGGCTGAAGGAATTCACGACGGGACATACGTCGTTTCGTTCGATGACACGAGGGCAGTAGAGCGTGCGCTTGTCGGTGGGAAAGGGGCGAATCTGGCCCGTCTCTCGAACGCTGGTCTGCCGGTTCCGGAGGGCTTCTGCGTGACGACCATCGCGTACGAGGAACTGATCGACGACCCGGTCGTCCGGGACGCGGTCGACGAACTTTCGAGCCTCGATCCGACGGATACGGTGGCAATTGCGAACGCCGGACGTATCCTGCGCGCTCGGATCGAGGAGCTCGACGTCCCGGCGGAGATACGAGGTGCGATCGAGGACGCACTCGAGGCGATGGCGACCGATCCCGGGGAGACGTACGCCGTTCGCTCGAGTGCGACGGCCGAAGACCTTCCGGACGCGTCGTTCGCGGGACAACAGGAGACGTTCCTCAACGTCCCGGGCGATGCGATCGTCGACCGGGTACGCGACTGTATGGCGAGTCTGTTCACCGATCGGGCGATCACCTACCGCGCCAGAAACGAGATCCCGCACGGTGACGTCGCGCTGGCGGTCGTCGTCCAGCGGATGGTTACCCCCGACGTCGCCGGCATTACGTTTACCGCCGATCCCCAGACGGGGAATCGTCACGTCGCCTCCGTCGAAGCCGCAATCGGGCTCGGAGAGGCCTTGGTGTCCGGGGAGGCGACGGCCGACGACGTCCGCATCGATAAACGGACCGGCGAGATCCTCGAGTACACGGTCGGTGACCAGCAGGTCGCCGTTCGACCCCGCTCCAAGGGCGGCGTCGAGACGGGCGACTTAGGGGGTCGCGACGACCCGCTCCTCAGCGATGAACGGGTCCAAGCGCTCGTGGACATCGGAACGGAGATCGAAGAACTGTTCGATACGCCACAGGACATCGAGTGGTGTCTCAAAGACGGGGAGTTCTACGTCGTGCAGGCCCGCCCGATCACATCTCTGTTCCCCGTTCCGTCGCCCGAACCGGACGACGACCGCCTACACGTCTATTACAGCTTCGGGCACGCGCAGGTGTTCTCCGAAGCGATGCCGCCGCTCGTGCGGGATCTCTGGCGAACGTACATTACCGAAACGATGGCGGAGTTGGGGGTGGAGTTTGAGACGCCGCTCATGGTCGAGGCCGGTGGGCGTCTCTACTTCGATATGACGATGACGTTAGATGTTGGCTTCCTTCGCCGTCGTATGCCGGATACGATGGAAATGATGAGCGAAGACGTCGGAGCCGCTATCGACGACCTACTGACTCGTCGGAGTGACGAGTTCCAGAGCGAGCGAACGCTACGCCAAACGCTCGCCGTGCTCCCCCGAGTCGTCGGTGCAATGTGGACGAGCACGCGGAAGGGGTTCCCGATGATGTCGGCGAACGTCGTCGAGTTCGTCGAGTCGTTCATCGGCGAACCGAACCCTCCCGAGGCCGAGGAAGCCAAGTGGACGACGTGGGGGCGGACCGTCGCGGCCCAGATGCGTGAACCCAACACGCCCGCGGAACGGGCCTGCGAAGTCTTCGACTTCTCCGACGAACTCCTTCAACTCCCGACCCTCGGCACTTTGTACGCTGCCATCGTCGCGGAGGCGTGCCTCAAGCGGTTGTTCCCGAACGCGCCCGAAGCGGTCAACGACGTCGGGAGGGGGCTCCCGGACGATCTGGTGACGCGGATCAATCTCGGACTGGGCGATCTCGCCGACGTAGCCCGCGATCACCCCGCAGTTGCCGACGCGCTCCGCCAAGATTCGTCGCTCCGGGAGATCGAATCCTGTGAGGGTGGTGATGCGTTTCTGGCCGCTCTCGACGAGTATCTCGACGAGTTCGGCCACCGCGCGACCGGCGAGATAGACGCCAGTCGCCCCCGTTGGCGTGATGACCCTTCCGGGCTACTCGCGACCGTTCGAGCGAACCTCGAACACGGCGAGAAAGGTGACCACCGGAAACGCCTCCAGCGACTCGAACGAGAGGCGAACGCAGCGGCCGAAGCGCTAGAACGGCGGGCCGACCACGGAGTCTTTGGCCCGATCCGGAAGCGACTCGTCCGCCGACTGATCCGGACCTATCGGAGCTACATCCAAACGCGCGAGTACCCGAAACAGGGGTTCGGATACCTGTTCACCGCGTGGCACGAGATACTCCGCGACGCCGGCGAACTATTGGCCGACGACGGGGTGCTGGCCGACTCCGACGACGTCTGGTTCCTCCGATCAGACGAACTCGTCGCCGCTCTCGAGGGGAACTCCATCGACGTCGATATCGCGGCTAGACGTGCGGAGTTCGAGCGCTACACGGATCTGAGCGCACCTCCGGTACTCACGAGCGAGGGCGAAGTGCCCGGCGTTCGGTCCGCGCGGGACGACCTCCCCGAGGGAGTACTCGTCGGCACCGGTGTTTCAGGGGGCGTCGTCGAAGGAAGGGCACGGATCGTTCGTGATCCCGCGAAGGAGACAATCGAGGAGGGTGAAATCCTCATCGCGCCCTCCTTGGATCCGGGATGGACGCCGTCATTCCTGAACGCGGCGGGGGTGGTCGTAGAGGTCGGGACTCGAACGAGCCACGGCGCGATAGTCGCCCGCGAATACGGTCTTCCGGCCGTGGTGTCGGTGCCGGAAGCGACAAGACAAATCGAGACCGGGCAACGAGTCCGAGTCGACGGGACGAACGGGACTATCGAAATCATCGAGTAACTCGTTAATCCGGGTGCCTTGAACGTCATCGTCGACGCTCGAAGACTCGATCGCAACAGTTATCAGCTATTTTTCTCACGGCTCCGCAAAGTCGTTTCCAAGAGGGAAGCCCACACCTTAACCGGGCCATCCAGTAAGAAGTCTCGCCCGAACCATCCCGTTACTCTCCCTCAGTCGTTTGTAGATGCATCGAACTCCGAACCTCTGGCTCGATCGGGAAAATCACGTGATATGTCCGGACTGATTCGGATTCGAACGGAACGACGTCGATGAAAGCGAGGCGTCACGACCCCGGTGACTCGTCAGTCGGAGTCGTCGCGGATTCGTATATACAAGCAGTCGCGTTATCCCTCCGACCCCGCAAGTAGGCATGGAGTGGAAAATCAGGCAAACGCACCACTCCAGCGAAGTGTCATTCTCTCGCGGCGCAGGTCTGGCACCGCCTGCGTCCGTTTCTCGGCAGTCCGTGATTCGTCAAATCGCTCGACGTTTCCCGTATCGCGATGGAAGCGGCGGCGCTAGCAGTATCAGCACACCCTCTACGAAGAGCGAAGTGTTGTGATTCCGATCGGTGAAAGAGGGCAGAGTCAGGTGTCGCGACTACTCGAAACGGTTGTATTCGTCGTCTTCAGTTCGTGACCGCACGCCGGGCAGTAGAGGCTGTCACCCGATCCGGTGGACGTCATCCCTCGAACGATCGTAGAGCTGAGTTTCGCTCCGCAATCGCTGCACGTGAGTACCGATTCCGTGTCGCGTTGACCCATACGAACAGGTACCGACGACGCCCACTCGCTTCTTTCGCACGTATATACAAGGTCAGCGACTAATCAGTCAACGAGAGGGAACCCGACGGACGTGTGTCGAATCAATCAGCGGGACGTTCGCCGTCGATTTCGAGGTGACGGCAAGCGTCGTTTTGGGCGTCGAAGCAGTCGGGGCAGTCGCCCCGGCGGTCGATGATGGTGTCGAGTCGTTCGGCGACCGTGTCGTCGATGACCGACTCCAACTCGCGCGCTTCGGCGCGGAACTCCTCTACGTCGAGGACGTTGGCGAGGAATCGTTCGATGATGCAGTAGGTCTGAAGTGCCTCACGCGCGCGGACGATTCCGTCGTCGGTGAGACTGACGCCTTTGTACTTCTCGTGCTCGGCGAGTCCGCGCGCTTCGAGTTTACCGATCATTTCGTTTGCACTCGCCGGACTCACGTCGAGCATGTCCGCGACACGGCCCGTCGCCGCCGGACTGTTGTCCATCGCCTGAATCAGATAGATCGCCTTGACGTACTGGTCTGCGGTATTCAATAGGTACACCCCCTCATTCGCGCTTCTCCATGATTCGTGTTACCTCTTCGACTCCTTCTGACTCCTCGTCTCGGATACCCCGGAGAAGATCGAGCAGTCGGTCGCGGTCGACCGAGAATTCCGTCTCGCTCTCTTCGACGCCCGTGATGAGGTCGTCGTAGAATTTGTACGCCGTTTCCTCGTTACAGAGTTGATCGTAGAGTACCCCGTCGAAGTCGTCGGGCTTCGTCTGCCCGTACTTCGCTTCGACCAACGTCTCGATCTCTTCGAACGGAACACTGTCGATGTCTAACTCGTCGATAACCGATTCGAGGCGTTCGCGGTGGTCCGCCGACTCCTCTGCGGCGTGTTCGAGCAGTCGCTCGACATCGGCGTCGAGTTCGCGCTCCTCTTTGGCCAGCGACTGGTAGTGACGGTACGCACGCGCCTCGACGACCTCCTCGAGTACAATTCCGATCTGAAGGAGCCGAGCGAGTTGGTGGTCGGAGGCGACGCGGTGGCCGACGCTCACCGGCGCCACCTCGGCGGCGATACTCCGGCTGCGACACTCATACGACTTGTTCGGGTGGTGAACACCTTAAGCCGTTCCCTCCCGGAGCGTCGCAGTCGTTCGAATATGGACCGAGACGATGGACCGACGGAATACGGGTCGACGCGATCGGAGATCGGCTGACACGAGGGCTAAGTAGCCTGCCCGGCTAGAGAGTCTATGCCTACGATCGAATACGAAGGCTCCGACGAAGCCGTCGAGCGTCACGTAGACGACCTCCGCTACGACGATACGACCGGCCACTGGCGGTTCCCGGTCGGAGAAGACATCGACGGGAACACCATCTATCGGCGCGTCCCCAGAGAGCGTGTTTACTTCGTCGACAAGAGTGTCGACGTCGGCTCGACGAGTCGCTGAGCAGGGTTGGCGACTCACTGGATCGCACTCGTTTCAAAAATCCGCGTGACCGCCGGATCTGCGAGCAGCGACACCGAAGGAGCCAGCGGACTCCCTCGCGTTCGTCAAGCGTTACGAGTGGAGTCGACTGCTGATGAGCGACTCCAAGTCCTCGCGCATCTCGTCTACTTCGATCTCCTCTAACACGGGGACGAAGAAGCCCTCGACCAGCATGTTTCGCGCGAGTTGGTCCGGAATCGAACGGGACGTCATGTAGAACAGGTCCTCCTTGTCGACCTGTCCGACCGAGGCGGCGTGGCTCGCCTCCGTGTCGTGGTTGTTGATGATGAGCTTCGGTGACGCGTCGGCTTCGGACTCGTCTGAGAGCATCAGCGTGTTCTCACGCTGGTAGGAGTTCGTGTCCCACGCGTCCGTGCCGACGTGCTGGACGCCCTCGTACACCGACCGCGCCTGATCGTCTAGGACGCCGCGCGTGACGAGGTCGGCCGTCGTGTGCTCGGCGTTGTGCCAGACGCGGGCGTTCACGTCGAAGTGCTGGTCTCCGTGTCCGAAGAACGCACCGACGATCTTCGACTCGCTCGAATCGCCGTCGAGGTTCGTCTCGACGTCGCTGCGCGTGAGTCGAGAACCGAGGTTCCCCTCGATCCAGTTGACGGTCGCGTACGTCCCGGCCGATGCGCGTTTGAGCGTGTACGTGTAGGTGTCCTCGTCCAGGTTCTGGAGCGACCCGAACTGGACGTAGGAGTTCTCGCCCGCGGCGATCTCGACGAGGTTGCCGAAGTACCGATCCCCCTCGACGTCTCCGTCGCCGTTGGCGACGCGTTCGAGGATCGTCGCCGAACTCGACTCCTCGGTCACGACCAGCGTGTGGCTGAACAGTGACTGCGAGTTCATGTCGGCGCGGATCTTGATGTCCTCGGCGTCGACGTCCGCGGGGACGTAGATGAGCGTCCCCGTCGTGAACAGCGCCGCGGACAGCGCCGTCAGGTAGTTCGTTTCGAGGTCGACGACCGATCCGAAGTGCTCCTTGACGACGTCCTCGTGTTCGTCGAGTGCCTCCGTAAAGGAGAGCACGGAGACGCCTTCGGCGCTGACGCGTTCGGTTTCGTCGGCGGCGTTCAGCGGGTCGACGAGTTCCTCGAAGTCGAGATTTTCGAGGTTCGTCCACCGGCGACCGGGCGTCTGGATGACGTCGGGTAGTTCGAGCGAATCGAGCGCAGAGAGCGCGTCGAGACGCCGTTCGAGGAGCCACTCCGGCTCGTCGCGTTCCTCGGAAATCTGTCGTACGACCTCTTCGGAGAGGTTGGCTGGTAGCTGCGTACTCATATATCTGCGTCGGGAGTTACCCGAGGCTCCCCTCCATCTCGAGTTCGACGAGGCGGTTCAGTTCCACCGCGTATTCGATGGGCAGTTCCTCGGTGATGGGTTCGATGAACCCGGAGACGATCATCTGCTTTGCGTCGTCGTCGTCGAGACCGCGGCTCTGGAGGTAGAAGATGTCCTCGTCGCCGATCTTCCCGACGGTCGCCTCGTGGGCGACGTCGACTCGCGACTCGTTGATCTCCATGTACGGCATGGTGTCCGAAGTCGACTCGTTGTCGAACATCAGCGCGTCACACTCGACGCTGGTCGACGAGTCGCGTGCGCCGCCCGCGATGTGGACGAGACCGCGGTAGTTCGTGCGGCCGCCGTCCTTCGAGATGGACTTGGACTCGATGGTTGACTTCGTACCCGGTGCGTTGTGGTAGACCTTCGCGCCGGTGTCGATGTTCTGGCCCTCGCCCGCGAAGGCGATGGTGATGTGGTTGTCGGACGCGCCGCGACCCTTCAGGATCGAGCACGGGTAGAGCATGGTCGCTTTCGAACCCATGCTGCCCGAGATCCACTCCATCCGGCCGTTCTTCTCGACGATTGCGCGCTTCGTGTTGAGGTTGTACGTGTTCTTCGACCAGTTCTGCACGGTCGAGTACTGGACGTGCGCGTCTTCGCCGACGAACACTTCGACGCCGCCGGAGTGGAGGTTGAAGGCCGAGTACTTCGGCGCGGAACAGCCCTCGATGTAGTGCATCTCGGAGCCTTTCTCCGCGACGATGAGCGTGTGCTCGAACTGGCCCATCCCTTCGGAGTTCATCCGGAAGTACGCCTGCACCGGCATCTCGACCGTGACGTCCTCGGGGACGTACACGAACGACCCGCCGGACCAGATGGCACCGTGGAGCGCCGCGAACTTGTTGTCGCTCGGCGGCACGCACTTCGTCATGAAGTACTCCTTGACGATCTCTTCGTGCTCCTGGACCGCCTTGTCCATGTCGCAGAAGATGACGCCTTTCTCCTGCCACTGTTCTTGCATGTTCTGATACACGATCTCGGACTCGTACTGCGCGCCGACGCCCGAGAGCGCGTTGCGTTCTGCCTCCGGAATACCGAGTTTGTCGAACGTGTCCCGAATGTCCTCGGGCAGATCCTCCCACTTCTCGGCACCGCCGCGGGTCTCGATGTCCGGGCGGATGTAGGGGACGATCTCGTCGACGTCGACCTCCGACAGGTCCGGTTGTCCGGGCCAGTCGGTCGGCATCGGCATCTTCTGGAACTGCTTCAGCGCACGCAGACGGCGCTGGAGCATCCACTCCGGTTCGTCTTTGTCTTCGGAGATGAGACGGATGGTCTCCTCCGTGAGACCTTTATCCGCCTGGAAAGCCGACTTCTGTTCTTTCTTGAACTCGAAGCGAGCCTCCGTGTCGGTCTCTTTGAGATGGTCTTCTGAACTCATGATCGTTGAATGTTGGTTGGGGCTGGAGACTTATGACGCTGTGCCTAGGCCGTCCCGTATACTTCTTCGCGAACCCAGTCGTACCCTTTGTCTTCGAGTTCGAGGGCGAGTTCGGGACCGCCTTCCATCACGACCTCGCCGTCGAGCATGACGTGAATCCGGTCGGGTTCGACGTAGTCGAGGATGCGCTGGTAGTGCGTGATCTGGAGGATTCCGGTGCCCTGCTCGTCGCGGAGCGCGTTGATCCCCTTCGAGACGTCCTGCAGACGGTCGATGTCGAGACCGGAGTCGATCTCGTCGAGCACCGCGATCGACGGTTCGAGGATGGCGGCTTGCAGCACCTCGTTTTGCTTCTTCTCACCGCCGGAGAAGCCGGCGTTCAGGTAGCGCTGGGCGAACTTCTCGTCCATGTCGAGCAGTTCCATCTTCTCCTGAAGGATCTGCTGGAACTCGGCGACGCCGACCTCACCCTCGTCGACGGGGCCCTCCATCGGTGACGTGTCGTAGCCGGACTCCGCTTCTTCGGCTTCCGCCTCTTCTTCGTCCTCGAAGAGCTCCTCGCGCTCTTCGAACTTGGCGTTGAGCGCCGTGCGGAGGAAGTTCGTCATCGTGACGCCCTCGATCTCCGCGGGGTACTGGAACGCGAGGAAGATACCGAGCGCGGCCCGCTCGTTCGGTTCGAGCGAGAGCAGGTCCCACGTACGCTTGTCCTCGGGGATTTCGAGATCGTCACCGAACTCCTCGTCGTCCAGGTGTAAGAGCACCTCACCGTCGGTGATTCGGTAGGCCGGGTGACCGGCGATGATCTTCGCCGTCGTCGACTTCCCGGACCCGTTCGGTCCCATCAGCGCGTGAATCTCTCCCGACGACACTTCGAGGTCGACACCCCGAAGAATCTGCTCGCCGTCCTCCTCGGCAACCTCCGCATGGAGGTTCTTGATTTCGAGTGTAGCCATGTTAGTTCGGATTTCCTCGTGCCTTTGAGTCGGCGTCTGCCACCCATAATGCTTGCGCATTTACCCCCATCCGTTTCGCTAATAGAAAATTTGTTTCTCGATTCGGAAAACCGGACGAGTCGGTTCCGAACCCCTCGCAGTCGGTCGATCGACCTCGGTGCGATCACATGAAACTGCCCAATCCGGTCTGCTGTTGGCCGGTCTTCACTTCGTCCCACGACATGTCGAGCGCCTCGATGACCCGCGCGATCGGACCCTGCAACGTCTTTTCGAGCATCGTGTCCAAATCGACCTCGAACTCGTCGGGGATCTGATCTTCGTACTCGAAGCAGATGACGTCCGGATTGCGCTTGAACTCACCGTACAGCGGGTCCGTCTGCGGATCGAAGCCTCGCTCGTCTTCCATCCGTCGCCAGAAGTCGGGGTGGACCTTCTTCAGATAGAGCCGTTTGGGCTTGCTCCCGCGCTGGAAGTTGGTCCCGAGCAGCAAGTTCGCGTACTTCGCACCGCGAACCTGTGCCGTATCAGTGTCGTAACTCTCCAGTCGCTTGCCGATGCCGCCCGGAATCCCGATCCGTTCGAGCGGGAGGTTCCCTGACTCGAAGTCGGCGATGACACCGTGGACGTAATCTTTGACCTCGTCTAAGTCGACCCCGGTGACGATCATCTCGATGACGTCTTTCTGGACTTCCTTGGTGATCGGTGCGATGTCGGAGCGCTTGTACTCGAAGCCCGTGATGTCGATGTCGTCGACGTCCTTGCCCTCTTTCCAGATGATGTTGCCGGCGTAGCGTTTCTTCTTGCCCGCCTGGAAGAAGCGCCGATAGAGTTTCTCGAACTCGATCTGGAACCGGTGTTCGGGCGCGTCGAGTTCCTCGCGCGCGAAGTCGTCGTACCGGCCGTTGATGTGTTCCTCGATCTCGAAGGAACGCTCGATGGCCTCGTCTTTGGTGACGTCGGGGCCGAGTTCGAGCATGACCGAGTCGGTGTCACCGTACGCGACCTCGTAGCCGATCTCGTTTGCGGCCTTCTCGGTGAAGTTGATGACCTCCCGCCCGGTCGCGGTGATCGCCGCGGCGTTCTCCTTGTCGTAGAGGCGGAAGCGGTCCCATCCCGAGACACCGTACAGCGAGTTCATGATGACCTTTACTGCGCCTTGCTGGCGGTCGTACTGGTCGTACTCGGGCGTTCCGGGCTGGTGATCGTTCCGGAGTGCCTTCTTCTCCTCGCGTTCCGTGAGGAGTTCGTTGACCATCTCCCGCATCATACCGTCCGGTTCCTGTCGGAAGCGCGTCCCGTTCGGCGCGCGATAGGTCTCGCCGTCGTAGTCCGACCCGACCTTGGTCTCCGGCGAGGCGTTGACCGTCACCATGCACATCGGGTACAGCGACTTCAGGTCGAGTACGGTCACGTTCTCTCGGACGCCCGTGATCGGATCGAAGACAGCCCCGCCCTCGTAATCCTCGCTCTCCTGTTGACCCTTGGTCGGCAGGGAAAACTTCCCGTAGGCTTTGTGGAGCACGTAGATGTCGACCGCGTCGCCGGGCGTCGGCGCGTCCTCTAACAGACAGCCGACGAAGGTGCGCGCCTCGTCCCAGAACGGGATGACGCCCTGCTTGCGGTCGATCTCGACGCAGAGTTCCACGTCGCGAACGTTGTATTCGAGCAGTCGCTCGGGGTTCTCCTCCCAGAGATCACCGATACTTCCCGCGTATCGCTCTTTCCCGACATCGAGTTCGAGTTCGCCGACGGCGTCGAGGCGGTACGATTCGAGTTCCGTGAGTTGGGTTCGCTTGTAGGCGTACAGCAGGTCGAAGACGACGCGGCCTTTGATGTCCGGACCGCCCCACCCGCTCCGCCACACTTCGTTGACGCGCGAGAGCCGATCTTCCGAGAGGTCGTAGTCGCTACCGTAGTCGAGGACGTCGAGTCGATCGAGGAAGTACGGGGCGTCGAAGTCCTCGAAGTTCCACCCGGTCAGCACGTCCGGGTCCGTCTCTTCGATATACGCGACGAACGCGTCGAGCATCGCGTCCTCTTTCTCGAACGTCCGTACCGTGATGTCCGAGTCCTCGCGGAGCGGTGCGTACTGCTCGAGGGAATCGGGAGCGACGCCGTCGCCGTCGGGCGCATCGTAGAGCCACACGACGTATTCGTCGCGGTAGGAGTCGTGACTCGTCAGGCAGATGATCGGCTCTTCGCCCTCCTCGGGGAAACCCGAGCGGTCGTCGACCTCGATGTCGAACGTGTTCACCCGCAGATCGGCGTCGGCGTCGACGGCGTCGACTTCGTTGACGGGCACCTGGATCGTCCCGTCGTCGAGACGACGCTCGGGGACGCGGACGCCGCCGCTGATGTCGAGGTCGATGAGGAAGCGGTTGGGAAAGAGAATGTCCGCCTCGTAGGTCTCCTCGAAGTCGTCGCGAATCTGCCCGACGTCGCGCGGCGTTCGGGCGACGATCTTGGTCAGGTGTTCGCCCCGAATACTGACGAACGGTTCGCCGTTCGTGCCGGTCTCTCGGCTGTCGAGGACGACGTCGTACTCGGCCACGGGATCGAAGTCCAGCGAGTCCGACGGGACGTAGAAGTACGGTTCGAGTCCGAGCACGCGGACGTGGTGGGCTTCGTTGTCGGCGGTGCGGCCGAAGACGTGGACGACGGGGTACTCGTTCGATCCCTGTCCTTCGACGGTGTAGTCGACCTGTGTCACCGCGAGGTCGATCGTCGCGTCGGCATCGGGAAATCGGAGTTCCGCGGCGTCGACGACGTCGCTGACGTAGTGGTCCCCGTCGCCAGCGACCGCCTCCGCTTCCGCCTGCACCTCGGCCGCGGTTCGCCCGTCACCGCCGCCGTCGTAGTCGCCAAGCGTGGGCTGGTCCATGTTGGCGGAGATTTGCGTCCGGGGCTAAAAACCCCCGCGGTGTCCGCGAAAGCCGACCGATCGGAAGCAATCCGCCACGACCGGAGATCACGATCGGCAACGATAATCGACACGACGCCCACAGCGGCTATACCGTTTCCCGTCGTCCTTTCGAGTGCAAGGATGAGCACCATCGCTGAAATAGAGATCCCGGCACGGGAGTTCGCCCTCGCCGATACGTTCGACGCCGTCCCTGACCTCGAATTCGAAGTCGAACGGGTGGTCGCCTACGAACACGACCGGCTCCTCCCGTTCGGGTGGGCGACGGCGGAATCGTCGTCGTACGACGTGATCGAGGAGGCACTCGAAAACGACGAGAGCGTAGATAACGTGCACCTGCTCTCGGATCTCGGAGACGAGTGGCTCTTTCAGATGGACTGGGTGAGCGCGATCCGGTTCGTCCTCCACGTCCTCCTCGACGAGGAGGGAACCGTACTCACCGCCTTCGGGCGGAGTGACACGTGGCTCCTGCGCGTCCTCTTTCCGACGCGCGAATCGCTCTCTCACACCTACGACTTCTGTGAAGAGGAAGGACTCTCGGTCGAAGTCAGAAGCATCTACGAACTCGACGAACGCCGCCACGGCCAGTTCGGCCTCACCGCCGACCAGCACGAATCGCTCGTGACGGCCGCAGAGATGGGATATTACGAGGTCCCTCGTCGGTCGAACCTCTCGACGGTCGCCGAGCGACTCGACATCTCGCATCAAGCGCTGTCGGAACGCCTGCGACGCGGTCACGGACGCCTCATCCGAAACTCCCTCATCATCGGAACCGAGGGCGATTCGTTCCGCTGAGCGTCACTTTCGTCGTCCGCAGAAATCGACGCATTCCACAAGAGATATATCGTGGTATGACATAGCACGCCAATATGTCCGATCATGCCGATGACGAACGGTGGGACAGCACGGACGCGACGTGTTCGGAGAACGACTCGGCGGGTACGGAGACGATCGAGACATATGAGGACAACGGTAGCGTAGTGTTCTACGATGCGGAGAATCCGCTCGCATGGATGCAGTCCCGTCAAACGGTGCAACTCAAGAAGTACGCCTGAGTGCGGACCACGACCCGAAGTCCGAACGAAGGCGAACCGAACGTTTTTGCGGGACTGTCGACTCTCTCACGGTAGTGTCCGACGAGCAGCGACGGCGAACCGAAGCGTCACCGACAGACACGTCGAGCGACGAGTCCGAAGCGAACGCCTCGGACGCCGAACCCGAATCGACGGGCGCGCTCGGCACACCCGGGATAATCCAGCCGATCGAGTTCGCGCCGGACGGCGTCCCGAAACACGTCGCCGTCGCATTCTGGACCGTCGTCGTCGTCGTCAACGCGGCGATACTGGCGCTCTCGCTCGGTCCGCTGCTCATTTTCTTTCGGGGGCAATGGCTCCTCGGTGGGGGCTTGTTCGTCCTCGGCGTCGCGCTGTCGGGGCTCGCTTACTGGCGATATCGGCAGTTCCGACGCGAGCAGGCCGAGCGCGCCGAAGCCGAGGACGAGAACGAAGACGACGAAGACGACGAGGAGAGCGTCTTCTCGGTCGTCCCGGAGCGAGGCCTTCCCGGTCTCGACGACCGAGCGGGCCCCCGAGAATCAGGGTCCAAAGACGTATCGGACTCGACCCAGAACCGCTAACCCGCCCCCGCCCCTTCTCGACACCATGCGAACCGTCCGCGACACCGACGGCAACCGCTACCTGCTCGTCAAGGAGTCGAGCGAGTCGAGTCACGTCCGCGACCCGGCCACCGGCGACGAACGGTACCTCCCGAACGACGACCTCGAACCCGACGACGGCGAGTCGCCGCTCACCGTCGCCGCCACCGGCATTCCGGCGTCGGTTCGGCGTGTGATGACGGCCGTCCCCAACGACCGGGCGCTCGGGCTACTGATCGAACTGGCCGACCGCGGCCCGATCTCGGCCGTAGAACTGCTCGACGCCTACGACCTCTGCGAGAGCGACCTCCACGGGCTACTCGCGGAGTTCCGAGCGGCGGGACTCGTCGAGGAAGCGACCGCATACGGTGAGCGCGGCTACGACGCGACGGATCTCGCGGCCGATGCGGTGGCGCATCTGCGCGAATAGCTCTCCTCTTCGCCTTCGCTCAGTCGTCACACCACTGCGACAGTGCGTCACGAGCCGACGAGACGGTTCGCTCTGCATCGTCGCTCAGTCGCCACACCTCCACGGCGGTACGTGGTCGCGCCATACAGGCGCGAACGGCTACTGCCGCTCAGTCGCCACACCTCCGCGGCGGTACGTGGTCGCGCCATACGGGCGCGAACGGCTACTGCCGCTCAGTCGTCTCCCTCCGCCACTAGCGACGCTGCCAACGACGCGCTGTCTTCGCGATGGACGGACGACCGATTCGTCGTCGCGTTCTTCTCGACGGTGACGAGTTCGTCGGCCGCACCGACCAGTTCGTCGTCGTGACTGACGATGATGATCTGTCGGACGCCGAGCGAGCGCATCTCCTCGACGAGGTCGACGAGTCGCGAGACGTGGCCCGCGTCGAGGAAGACTGTCGGTTCGTCGAGGATGAGCGGCGGCATCGGGGCGGCTCCGTCGATCCCCTCGGCGAGCAGGCGGTAGATCGCACACCGGAGGCTCAGGTTGAACAGCGCGCGCTCGCCGCCGGACAACTGCTCCGGTTCGAGCGGCTGGCCGTCCTTCTGGAAGACGGTGAGTTCGTACTCGCCGTCGAGCCTGATGCGCGAGTAGGCGTCGTTGCCGTAGACGAGGTCGAACGTCTCGTTCAGCATGCGCTCTAAGCTCTCGACGTTGCGCTGTCGGAGTTCGGCACGGAGGTCGCCGTACATCGCCTCTAGCTCCTCGGTCTCCTCGTGGAGCGATTCGAGCGCGTCGACCCGCTCGGCCACCGCGTCGCGCTGCTCGCGCAGTTCCTCTAACTGCGCGATGTCCTGCTTCACGCCGCCGACGTGTCCCTGCAACTCGTCACGGCGCTCGGCCAGCGAGTCGAGTTCGTCGGCCACTTGCTCGATATAGTTCTCGGCTTTCGTCTTGCTCGCGCGTGCGGCTTCGATCTGCTCGTCGTCGACCTCTTCGCGTAACTCCGCCCGACGGTCGCGCTTCTCGGCGAGCCGCTCGCGACGCTCGTCGTTCAACTCCGCCAAGCTCTCGCGTTTTTCACGGTGACGCTGGGCCGTCGCCTTGGCGTCGTCGATCTCGCCTCGAAGCGACTCGATCCGTTCGAGACGGTCGCGTGCGGCTGTCTGGGTCTCTCGCTCCGCCTCCCGCTCTTCGACCGTCGTTCGCAACTCCGCGGCTTCGGCGGCCTTCTCGTCTGCGACCTCGCGGAGGTCGCTCGCCGTCGATTCGAGGTCGTCGGCTTCCTCTCGGAGACGCGCTGCCTGCTCGCGCTTCTCGTCGAGGGACTCCTCGCGCTGTTCGACGAGTTCCGAGACGTTGTCGCGGTTCGACCGCTTCTGTGCGAGTTCCGTCTCCGCCTTGACGAGCGACTCGGCCTCCTCGATCCGAGCGTCTATGTCGTCTAACTCCGCTTCGTGGGTTTCGAGCGTCGCTTCCAACTCGTCGATCCGCTCGCGGTCCTCGTCGAGCCCCTCGACGTGCGGCGAGTCAGCGACGGGTTGCCCGCACTCGGGGCACTTGCCCGCGTCGAGCAACTGCTCTGCGTCGTCGACGCGTTGGCGCACCGTGTTGAGCGTCGTCCGGACCTCTTCGAGGTCGTCACGCCGTTCGGATCGCTCCTCACGGAGCCCGGCGAGATGCGACGACGCGTCCCCCGCTTCGACGTCGGCGTCGGCACGCTCGAACGCTGCCACCAGCGACTCGATCTCGTCGTCGAGCCGGTCGAGCATCTCCCGGCGATTCGTGAGGTTCGCCGTCGCCTCTTCGACCCCGTCGTCGAGTTCGGTCGCCCGCTGACGCTTCTCGTCGGCCCGTTCGGCGTTCTCGGTGGCTTTCTCTCCGAGGTTCGTCGACTGGTTCTCGAACGCCTGAACCTGCATCCGCAGGTCGTTCAACTCCTCGTTCAGCGCCGACTCCCGTTCGTCGAGTTCGTCGAGCCGACCGTCGATCGCGGCCTCGTCGGCGGTTTCGAGCGTCGACGCGTCGACGAGGTCGGCGACGTCGCCTTCGAGTTCGCCGATCCGTTCGCGGATCGACCGCACCTTCTTCTGGTGGGCGTCGCGTTCGCGCTCGGTGTCGGTGATGTCAGTCTCCAACGACTCGATGTCGCTCGCGAGCGAGTCCAACTCGGTGCGTTTGTCCTCGTAACTGTCGAGTTTGGCCTGTGCGTCGTCGCGTGAGGCGCGGGCCCGTTCCCGCTGCTTCTCGTAATGGTCGATCTTGGACCCGGTGTTCGCCAGCTTCGTCTGGAGCGTGTTCAGGCGCTCGTGGAGGTCCGCATCCTCCTTCGCCTCGACCTGCGACTGGAGTTCCGAGAGACGACCGCGCTTGTCGGCGAGAACGTCGTTGACGCCGAGTCGCGCATCTCCGGCGCGTTCGCGGTACTCCTCTAATTTACCCAGTTGGAGGAGGTCGTCGATCATGTCTTGGCGCTGGCCGGGCGTCGCGTTGATGAGTTTGTTCACCTCGCCCTGCCGGACGTAGGCGCAGTTGACGAACGCCTCGCTGTCCATCCGCAGGAGTTCGGTCACCCGCAACCTGACGTCGCGTGCCCCGTCGACGGGGTCGCCTGGTCCCTCGAGCGTACACTTGGCGGTCGTCACCCGCTCGCCGGAGCGCCGAAGGCGACGATGGATGTGATACTCGCCGTCGTCGTGAGTGAACCAGAGGTCGATCTCGGCCTCTTCCTCGCCGTTGGTGATCACGTCGTCTAGCGTGCCTTCGAGCGCCTTCGAGCCGTAGAGCGCGAAGAAACACGCTTCGAGCAGCGACGACTTCCCGCTACCGTTGAGTCCGTGGATGACCGTCACCCCGTCGGTGAGCCGGAGGTCGGTGTCGGCGTAGGGCTTGAAGTTCGCGAGTCGGACGCGGTCGAACCTCACAGGTACTCCTCCATGGACGACTGGTCGTCGGTACCGCCGGTCTCACCGTCGGTTGGGGACTGTCCGTCGGTTCCATCGTCGGAGGCTGGCCGTGCGTCGCTGGCGGTCGGCGTGTCCGACCCGCCGTCGGCCGAGGTCAATGCCGCTTCGTCACCGGGTGCTGTCGCTTCGTCACCCGGGCGCTGCCGGCTCGCTCGACCGCGCGTCTGTGGCTTCCGCCGACTGTGATTCGTCTGCGGCCTCCGCCGACTGTGATCCTTCGGCTGCCGATTCCGCACCCTCGTCGCTCCCGTCCTTGTCGACCGACTGCGGTGCGCGCTCGAAGGCATCGAGGTCGTCGACGAGAGACTCCACGCGACCTTTGACCTCCCTGCGGACGTTCGCGTCGGCGACCTTGCTCGCGCGGACCGTCTCGTCGACGTCGATGGCGGCCGACGAGAGTCCGAGATCGTCGATCCGGTCGCGGACGGCGGCGTCGGGGTCCGCGAAGGTGACGGACAACTCGACTTCGGCGTCGAACTCACGGCGGTCCGTGACGCGGGCGACCAGCGCGCCGCGTTCGAGCGCGAACTCTTCGATCGTGGCCGGGGCAACGGGATCGCCGTCGCCTTCGATGTCGACGATGACGACCGCGTCGGTCAGGTCGTGCTGTCGGACCTGCTCCCGAACGCGCTCGGCGCCCTCGCTTTCTGCTAACTCGACGCTGACGAAGACGAACGGACGGGTGTCGAGGCTCCGGCGTCGGACGTCTATCTCGCCGTCGAACTCGACGATGTTGTACCCGCGGCCGTCGCGCTCGCTCGCGCTCGCGCGCTCGGTCGACCCGCAGTAGGTCACCCACGTGTCCCCGACCTGTACGCTGTCGGCGACGTGGTTGTCACCGAGGAACATCGCGTCGAAGTCGACGTTCGATTCGTCGAGTACCGTCTCCGTGTCCCAGTCGCCGTGTGCGAAGGGGGTGAATAACCCGTGGGCGACCAGCGCGGCGTGGGCAGCGTCGGCGGCGTCGGCAGACTCGAACTGGTAGTCGAGCGCGTCGCGTCGGGACTCGGGGACGTGGTCGAGTCCGTAAAAGGCGGTGTCGCCGACGGTCACCGGGTCGGCCCCGAGTCGAGTGGCGAGTCCGAGGCGTTCGAAGAGGTCGAGCCACTGACCGCCGCGTGTCGATTCGTGGTTACCGACGATGGCGAGGAAGGGGATACCCGCATCGGAGAGCGTTCGAAGCACCGAGAGTACGCCGAGAAGGTCCTGTAGCTCCGGCCGTCGGTCGTGGAAGAGGTCCCCCGCGTGGACGACGGCGTCGACGTCCTCGCCGACTGCGTCCGCGACGACGGTTTCGAAGGCGTCGAGAAAATCGTGGCGACGTTCGGGCGAGTGATACTGCTGGTACCCGATGTGGGTGTCGCCGGTGTGAATCACCCGTGTCATCTGTCATCCCGTTGGCCATGGCCGAATAAAGTCGTTCCGCGAACGGAACGGCCGTCGCCAGTGGATCCGTCGTCGATCTCGGGACCGCCCCGGTCGTCAGGCTCATCGTAAATACCCCATTTCCCGCCTCCGGAACGCGGATTCCGGCTATTCAGAGCGAGTTTCGACTGCTGGCTCGTCGACCGCGCGGCACGCCGATACCGTTCGAGCGACCGGAGCGTCCGAAGTCCCGTGCGCACGACACGCGTGTCACCGCGTCTTCGGGCCACGGCGACGGCGGTCCGCAAGCGCGCACGTCCGGCGTCGTCGCAGACTTCGGCCGCGACTTCGACCCGGTCGAGCGACTCGGCGGTCCGTTCGACTACCTGTTCGTATTCGACCGCTGGCTCTGCTCTGAGTGCGAGTGCTCGGAGGGTCCGCTTTACCTCGTCGGGAGTCACTGTCGCCGAGTGGGCGCGGCTTCGTATTTCAACGAACGGGTCGAGAGAAGTCGCAGAGTCGGATTCCGTCTGAGAACTCAGAGTTCGAGCGAGTAGAGGCGCTTGCGAGCGTCCGAGAAGGAGAACCGAGATTCGACGGCGCCGACCTCTTCGAGTCGGGAGAGCGCGTACCGGACGGTCCGCGGCGGCAGCAGCGTCTCCTCGGTGAGTTCCGTCTGAGTCAGTGTGTCGTTGTAGTCGAGGACTTTCGCGACGAGTTTCGCGCTCGGCGGAAGGTCGCGAATTGGCCGCCATTGATCGGTCGTCTCGTCCGTTTCCTTGCGTACGGACTCCGTGGTGCTCATCGGTACCTCGACAGAGGGGATGCCGCATGTTAATATTTTCTAAGCAGATCTATTCTCATGAGTAATATCAATGCGTCATTGGTAACATGCCGACTACCCGAAGCCTCTTATTGAGGAATACCCTAGTCCAACCAATGACCGATACTGTGGACGACGTCGATTTACCGTACGAAGACGAGTCGGCGCCGCAGCAGGAGAAGATCGAGTCGCTTCAAGAGCGCCTCGAGGTCCTGGAGTCTCAGAACGAGGAGATGCGCGACAAACTCCTCGACGCGAACGCAGAGAACAACAAGTACCAGCAGAAGCTCGAACGGCTCACACACGAGAACAAGAAGCTGAAGCAGTCGCCGCTGTTCGTGGCGACGGTACAGGAGATCAGTGAGGACGGCGTCGTCATCAAGCAACACGGGAACAATCAGGAGGCGCTGACCGAGGTCACAGACGAGATGCGTTCGGAACTCGAACCCGACGCGCGTGTCGCGGTCAACAATTCCCTCTCGATCGTCAAGAAACTCGACAACGAGACGGACGTTCGCGCCCGCGTGATGCAGGTCGAACACAGTCCCGGCGTCACCTACGAGGACATCGGCGGTCTCAACGAGCAGATGAACGAGGTCCGCGAGACGGTCGAGATGCCGCTCGAACGTCCCGAGATGTTCGACAAGGTCGGCATCGAACCGCCGTCCGGCGTTCTGCTCTACGGCCCACCGGGCACCGGGAAGACGATGCTCGCCAAGGCCGTCGCCAACCAGACGAACGCGACGTTCATCAAGATGGCCGGCTCGGAACTCGTCCACAAGTTCATCGGCGAGGGTGCCAAACTCGTCCGCGACCTCTTCGAAGTCGCCCGTGAGAACGAACCGGCAGTCATCTTCATCGACGAGATCGACGCGATCGCCTCGAAGCGCACGGACTCGAAGACCTCCGGCGACGCCGAGGTCCAGCGGACGATGATGCAACTGCTCTCGGAGATGGACGGCTTCTCCGAGCGCGGAGACATCCGCATCATCGCCGCGACCAACCGCTTCGACATGCTCGACGAAGCCATCCTCAGACCGGGCCGCTTCGACCGCCTCATCGAGGTGCCCAAGCCCACCGAGGAGGGTCGGGAACTCATCTTCCAGATCCACACGCGCAACATGAACGTCGACGACGACGTCAACTTCGCCAGACTCGCCGAGTTGGCGCAGAACGCCTCCGGCGCCGACATCAAGGCGATCTGCACCGAAGCGGGGATGTTCGCCATCCGCGACGACCGCACGGAGATCTACATGGAAGACTTCGAGGAAGCCTGGCACAAGATCCAGGCGGAAGCCGAAGAAGACCCCGACACCTCTCGCGCGTTCGCGTAGTCGTCTCGTCGACTCCAGCACGCCGTTCGCCGGAGTAGTGACTTTTCGAACAGGCAGATTTGAGAGCGGTCGCGCTGTCGACGGAAGGCAAAAACGGATCGGCGCTCAGGAGACGTTGAAGACGACGAACACGGCGTAGGGCAACAAGAAGAGGAGGACGAACATCCCGAGCAGTATCGCCGCGTACCCCCCGAACGCGCCCGCGGCGGCGGTCCACGTATCGTGACTGAAGTCCATACGTGGCGGTCGGAGTCCGGTGGCTTAACTCTTGGTCGTCGTGCTCGGAATGCGATTCGACGGTCAACGCAACTGAAACACCGAGACGGCCTCGAAAGCCTCCGAGATCTCGTTTCTCCCTACGGGACTCACGAGAACCACTTTCAGTCCCACCCGAGATGGCCATCGAGCAGTCGTCGCTGACTGAACGTAGCCTGTGCCCCATCGGACAGCCCTTCGACCCGCTTCCGAACGCACTAAACCGCCTCGCTCGAACCAGTCCTCATGGGCGAACCACTCGATTCGCGCGAGGACCAGGTCGTCGAGGTACTCGACCGACTCTACGAGACGTACCCCGACACGACGATCTCGCTGAATTACTCGAACCGACTCGAACTCCTGATCGCCGTGATGCTCTCGGCGCAGTGCACCGACGAACGAGTCAACAAGGTGTCTGCGGATCTGTTCGAGAAGTACCACTCCGCGGAGGACTACGCGAACGTCCCGCAGGAAGAACTCGCAGAGGACATCTCCTCGATCACCTACTACAACAACAAATCGAAGTGGATCAAGAGCGCCTGCCAGACGATCATCGACGAACACGGCGGCGAGGTGCCGGATACGATGGACGAACTCACTGATTTGACCGGCGTGGGTCGGAAGACGGCGAACGTCGTCCTCCAGCACGGTCACGATATCGTCGAGGGAATCGTCGTCGACACGCACGTCCAGCGGCTCTCACGCCGACTGGGACTGACCGAAGAAGAGACGCCGACGAAGATAGAGCGCGATCTCATGACGATCGTCCCCGAGGGCGACTGGCAGGAGTTCACCCACCTCTGTATCAGTCACGGGCGAGCGACGTGTACGGCGATCAACCCGGACTGTAGCGACTGTGTCCTCCGAGAGATCTGTCCGTCCTCGAAAGTCGACGCCGAGGTCGACCTCGCCAGCGGCGAGGCCTGGTGAGGCCGGGCAATCGCACGACGGCGGGTAGAGAGGGCCAGAACGCCTAACAATCTCACGGGGCAATATCGAACCATGACCAAGGACGAACACGGGATCGATCTGGAAGAGGACACCGAACTCGACGTCCGGGGTGACGAGGAAGAAGACGAAGAGAAAGCCGAGGCCGAGCAGGAACACGAAGAGGCCATCGAGGAGGCAGCGGAGAAACAGCGCGAAGAGGAAGTCGAACGCAAATCGGAGATGCGCGAGGAAGAGGCGGCCGAACAGGAGAACCCGGACCGCCACCGCGACGAAGAACCCTATCAGAGCTGAAGAGCGAGTCGATTTTTTCTACGCTCGCGCACCCACCAGTTCGAGCGAGCGGACCGCGCCCTCCAACTCGGCTTTCGTCGTCGGCTTCTCTAAGGTCGCCTGCGCGCCGCTCGACTTGACGCGACTGCGCGTGGCCGACGGGAGTCGGCGTCCGATCACCAAGAGCGGAACGCGGAGCGTCCGGAGTTGCGTCAAGCGATCCCAGACGCCCGCGCCGAAGCCGTCGACGTCGAAGACGACGACCGAGACGGTGTCGGCGTCTTCGAGCAACTGTTTCATCTCGCCGAGGCTCGATGCCGTTTCCACCGTGTATCCGATCGAGCGGAGGAATCGAGTCATCAGGCGACGGTTCTCGTCGCCCATGGCTACCGAGAGGATCAGCGCGGTGTCATCCCCCATCAGGGGTCCTGGTCGCGGTCTGTACGAGGGTTGCCGCCGGGGGCGATCCGACGGCAACGGACGGACTCGGTCCGCCCGGTCGAGGCGTCGATTCGTACGCGTGTCGCGACGGCTGGACGCACGCCGAAGAGAGAGACAAGGGAACCGTGCCGTGAGTAGTGAGCGTATCGTGTGGCATTCCGGCCTCCGTAAGCCGATGTATCAACAAATAGCTGGAGACACAAAACGTTGGTTGCCGAGGGTTGAGATTCGATCCGTCGCCGTCGGTCGTCAGAATTCGGCCGGATCGAGCAGTGACACGGAGCCGACGCGCTCGATCGACACCCGCTCGTGAGGCGTCACTTCGCAGTGTTCGCGACCGTCGACGACGAGCACGACGTCGCCGTCGTCACGCTCGACCGAGAGCGTCACGTCACCCGCGGCGACCCACGTATCCCAGTTCGTCGCGAACGGCGAGATGGGGACGACCGAGTATCCCGAACCCGGTTCGAGTATCGGTCCCCCGGCGGCGCGAGCGTACCCGCGGCTGCCGAGCGGCGTCGCGACGACGACGCCGTCCGACCGAAACACGCCCGCCGACTCCTCGCCGAATCGAACCGCGTACTCTGAAATCCGGGCGGGCTCGCTCGTGATGAGCATCACGTCCGAGACCGCGCGAGCGATCGACTCGCGGCCGACCGAGACCGACAACACCGGGTGGCGAACCGTCGACCAATTCCCGTCGAAGAGGGCGTCGAGACCGTCACGGAGGGTGTCCGTCGAGAGCCCGTAGCGGTCGACTCCGGTGTCGACGGCGACGATCGGCGTCGACGGACACGTCGTCGCGAGGTCGAGCAACGCTCGTTCGCCGACCGCCACGACGACGGTCGCTTCGTCGACGTCGACGACGTCGACACCGGCCTCCGAGAGCGCTCGTTCGAGGTCGCCGCCACCGCGGAGTGCGACCTTCACCGGCGCTCCTCCTGCGTCGCGCTCATTGTCCCACGTTTCCCACCCGGGCGTAAAAGGCTGCGTGGTTCCACCGCTCAGTAGGGCCAGTCGCCCGTAATCTTCATTCCCGCAGCGAGGTCTTCGGCTTCGAGCGTCTCGGCGATATCCTCGGCGGACTTGTGTTCGACGACGGACTCGGAATCGGCCAGTTCGACCACGAGATCGGTCAGCAGAATCGACTGCTCGCGGAGGTTCCGGGACTCGAGTTTGTCGAGCGTGTCCGCGAAGGTGTGGCCCCAGCCGCGACCGCGTTCTTTCGAGACGCCCGAGACCATGTAGCCGGGGACGCCCCACTGAACGAACGGCCAGTGGTCGCTGTGGGGGGCGAGTTCGGAGTTCGTACTGATCGGGTGGTCGAACCGCTCGGCGACTGCGTCGGCCGCCCGCTGGAGACCGTCGAACCCGTGCGTGTCGAGTTTCAGCGTCCGTCCGCCGACGTTGCTGTCGACGTTGACGAGAGCCTTGATCGCGTCGTGGTCCATCGTCTCCGCCGCGTACGACGAGCCGACCAGTCCGACTTCCTCGGAGCCAAAGCAGAGGCAGTGGACGCGAGTGTCGAGTTCGTCCTCGCGCTCGACCAACGCGCGGGCGACTTCGACGACCGTCGCGGTTCCGGCCCCGTTGTCCATCGCTCCCTCGGCGATATCGTGGGCGTCGACGTGACTGGTCAGGAGGACGGCCTCCTCCGTGTCCGGACCGATGTCGGCGTGGACGTTACCGCTCGTCGCGTCGTAGACGTCGCAGGTCACGTCGACCTCGACTTCCTCGCCCTCGAACCGACGGACGAGCCGCGAGCCGACTTCCTTGCTCACGCCGACCGCTGGGATGTCACCGATCGGTGCCCCGGCGGTTCCGACGCTCCCCGTCGGCGGGAGACAGCCCTCGACGTGGTTCTTGAAGACGAACCCGGCCGCGTCGTTCTCGACGGCGTAGTAGTACTTCTCGCGGCGGTGAATGAATCGGTCGTAGTCGTCCGGAACCGTCGACGAGACGACGACGACCTTTCCCTCGACGTCGCCCTCGAAGTCCTCGGGGAGTCCGTACCCGAGGTCGACGAGTTCGCCCGCGGCGCTCTCGCTCGGACTGCGCGGGAGGGCGATACACTCCTGGGTCGTGTCGCCCGCTCGGATCTCGCTCTCGCCGCGGGTCCAGCCCTGGATATCGAACTCGTCGACGTGAGCGTCGCGAGCGCCGAGGTCGGCGAGCGCGTCGCGGGTCGCCTCTAGCGCCTTCGCCTCGCCCTCTTGCCCGGCCATCCGGTTGCCGATGTCGACCAGCGCTTCGAGGTGGTCCCATCCCGCGGTACTCGTGAACGTCGAACCGATCCAATCGCTCATAGCCCACCTGTTCGTGCCCGGTGCGTAACGGTTTCGGAACCGGCGGTCTCGGGGGCGTCTGTCGTTTTCGTGTGGCGTGTCGATTCGGCTGGAGACCGATCCCAAGGTAGCTGCTCGTCTGGGACAACAACTGAAACCGCCTTGAAAGCCTCGACACGCTCGACCGCCGCGTCTCGCTGTCGCGCGAGGGCTTTCGCTAGCAGCCGGAAGCGAAGCTTCCGGCGACACGGCCCCTTTCAGTCCCACCCGTGGCGACTGTTCAGTCGTGCGCCGTTCCGACGCTCCTTCCGTTCGTGACAAGATATTTACCCCGATGGCTCGACCGTCGGAGTATGTGCCCTCCAACAAACGGCGCAAACAGTGGAACACCCGGTAGAGACGGCGAAAAGGGCTGCCCGAAGTGCGGTCACACCGAGGTCGATGTCGGCCGAATCTCGACGACCGGCGGCGGTCTGAGCAAGATGTTCGACATCCAGACGAACAACTTCCAAGTCGTCTCGTGTACGAACTGTGGGTACTCCGAACTCTACCGCGACGTTCGAAACCGCGGGAGCGACCTCGCGGACATCTTCTTGGGATAGAGCGCGAACCGCCCAGTTCGGCCGTGAAGGCCGGTCGAGCGCCTGGTTCTCAGAACAGTCGCCGAAGTGCGCCTTCGACGGCCTCGGCCGCTGCGTTCACCTCGACGGTGCGGACGTACTCGCGGTCGGCGTGTGCGACCGCGCCCTCGTCGTCGGCGAGGACGCCCGGTCCGAAGACGACCGTCGGCGTCGGCGCGAAGTACGACGCCTCCGTCGCCGCGGTGAACGGTCGCACGTCGCCGCCGAGTTCGATTTCGAGGTCGGCAGCGGCCCGTGTGGCTGCGTCCGCCAACGTCGTCACCAGTTCGTGGCCCTCGTCGGTGGCGAAGGCTTCGAGGAACGGCGTCTCGCGCTCGGTGAACCGGAAGTCGACGCCGACCGGATCGGGAACCACCTCCCGGAGGTGTTCGAGCAGTTCCTCGCGGAAGCCGTCGGCCGTCTCCGGCGGGACGCTCCGCCGGTCGAGCGTGATTCGACACCCGGCGGGGACTTGATTCGTCGACTCGCCGCCCGTGATCCCCGTCGCCGTCAGCGTCGGTTCTCCGAGTTGCGGATGTGCGCCGCGTTCGGCGTCGAACGTCCGGAGCGCCGCGAGGGCTTCTTCGGCGGCGGCGACGGCGTTGACGCCGGTGTCGGGTTCGGCGGCGTGGGCGTTGACGCCGGTGAGGTGAACCGTCCCCTCAAAGCGACCTTTCGCGGCTGTACACACGTCGAGTCCAGTCGGTTCGCCGACGATGAACAGATCCGCGTCGGCGACGGGACTCTCCGGGTCGGTGACGAGCGCGTGCGCGCCCATGGACAGCGTCTCCTCGTCGGGCGTTATCGCGAGGGTGAGCGTTCCAAGTTCGGGATCGACGGCGAGAAACGCGGCCAACAGCGCGGCGAGCGGCCCCTTCGCGTCGCACGACCCGCGGCCGCGGATCGTGGAACCGCCGCCGTCGCCGTCCTCGACCCGCTCGTACGGAACGTGCGGCGAGACGGTATCGATGTGCGTGTTGAGGGCGACGTGTGGCGACCCCGACCCCTTCGCGGCGATCGTGTTTCCGGCGTCGTCGACGGTCGCGTCGACGCCGTGCGCCGAGAGCGTCTCGACTAACAGGTCACGCATCGGGTCGATCCGCTCGTTGGACGCGACCGGAACGGCACGCTCTAGAAATGCGATCGGATCGAAACTCACGGGGAGAGTCGCGGTCGGACCGGAAGTGCACCTTCGAACTCTCGGGCGACCGGCCCGCGCAACGTGGCGGCCCCTCGGTCGGGGACGGTGATCTCCAGATCGCCGCCCGGCGGCGAGACGATGATGGGGTCGGACGCGTCGTCGACGAGTCCGAGGCGCTTCGCGGCGGCGACGACGGCGACGGCGCCGGTGCCACACGACTGCGTCTCGCCCTCGACGCCGCGCTCGAAGGTGCGCTGGCGGAAGCCGTCGCCGTCGCGCGACGCGAAGGTGACGTTCGCGCCGACGGAGAAGGCGTCCGCGTTCCGGACGGCCGGAGCGACGGCTTCGAGGTCGACTTCGTCTACGTCGTCGACGAAGGCAACGGCGTGCGGGACGCCGGTGTCGACGGCGGTGACGGTAACGCCCTCGACGACTTCCTCGACGAGCGGCTCGTTCTGTACCAGCGGGACGTCGTGGGGTTCGAAGGAGGGGACGCCCATCTCGATGGTGACGCCGTCGTCGTCGATTCGAGCGTGGCGAGTGCCCGCCTGCGTGTCGACCATCACTTCGTCGGCGGCGGTTCGGTCGGCGGCCCACGCGGCCGCACAGCGCGCGCCGTTGCCACACATCGGTGCGGTCGAACCGTCCGGCTGGACGAGGGTCATGATGACGCGCGGCGGCGAGTACTTGGCTTCGAGTGCGAGAAAGAGAACGCCGTCAGCGCCGACGCGGGTCGCCACGTCGTCTACCGTTTCTTCGTCGTCGATTCGTGCGCCCGCGCCGGCCGTGCGGTCGCAGTACGCGGTCGCGAACGCCGCGCGATTTGGAACGTAGGCGTCGGCGTCTACTACGAGAAAATCGTTGCTGGTTCCGTGGTACTTTTCGAACGGTACGTCTCGGGAGTTCGGTCGGTTGTCGTAGTCGTTTTCGGGTCGGCTCATGGTCGGTCAGTCTCTAGGGTGGTTAGATCGTCGAGGCGCTCGCGTCGTCGGACGAGAGTTGCGTCGCCGTAGGGTGGTCTATCGTCGCCGTCAGCCGCGTCGGCGTCTGTCACGTCGGGATCCCCGACGCCGAACGCGACTTCGGCCGGTCGCGGACGGGAATTGTAGGTGCTCGCCATCTCGTAGCCGTACGCACCGGCGTTTCCGACGGCGATGACGTCACCCCGAACGGGTCGCGCGAGCAATCTGTCTTCACAGAGTACATCCGCACTCTCACAAATAGGGCCGGTGACTGTGGCAGGCATTGCCAGCCACCGATCGGTGGCGAGGTTCGCAATCGAGTGGTACGCGTCGTACATCGCCGGACGCAACAGCGTCGTCATCCCGGCGTCGACGCCGACGACGGTCGCCTCCTCGGTCTGTTTGACGGTGTTGATCCGCGTCAGGAGGACGCCTGCGTCGGCGACGACGTACCGACCGGGTTCGACGGCGAGCGTGGCGTCGACGTCGCCGACGGCGTCGCGGGTCGCGTCCGCGACGGCGTCTACGTCGAGCGGCGGTTCGTCTTCCCGGTACGGCACGCCGAACCCGCCGCCGACGTCGACGAATTCGAGGTCGACTCCCCGGTCGGAGAGGTCGCGCGCCAGGTCGCCCATCCGGCGGACGAGTTCGCGGTGGGCTTCGAGGTCGTCGCCGGAGATGCCGCTCCCCGCGTGGGCGTGGATGCCGACGACGTCGAAGTCGTCGCCGGTGTCGTCGATCACTTCGGGGACGCGGTCGTACGGGACGCCGAACTTCGCGTTGGCTCCGGTGCGCACTTTCTCGTGGTGACCCGCGCCGACGCCGGGGTTGACGCGAACGCAGAGGCGACCGTCGTAGTCGCGCTCACGCAGTCGTTCGATCGTGTCCCGTGCGCCGACCGTCACGGTCAGGTCGGAGCGTTCGCGCCACCACTCGACGACGGCGTCTAAGTCGTCGCCGGGCGGATTGACGGCGGTGTACTGGACGCGGTCGGCGGCGAATCCGGCGTCGAGCGCGCGCTTGACTTCACCGGCCGAGGCACACTCGATGTCGACGCCGGCGTCGCGCACCGCTCGCAGGACCGCGCGGCCGGTGTGGGCCTTTGCGGCGTATCTGATCTCCGCGTCGGGGAACGCCCGTCGGAGTCGTGCGCAGTTCTCGCGGACGCGGTCGAGGTCCATCACGTACAACGGCGTGCCGTACTCGTCGGCGAGGTCGCGGAGTCGGGCGGAGTCCCAGTCGCCGAGACGGCGGACGTCCGGACCGGTGGAATCGAACGCGTCGTCCGGCGATGCCCGCTCACTCACGCAGCGCCTCCTCCCGGCGGGTCGCGTCGAGGGTGTCCTCTTCGACGTCCATCGCGACGACGGCGGGCTTGTACGCGCCGCCCTCGAACAGGTCGTGATCGCCGAGCGACGACTCCACGAAGCGGGTGAACGCCCGTCGGTTCGCCGGGAGATGTCCGTAGATGACTTCCTCTTCGACGAGGTCGTAGACGGGAATACGCGGCGTGAGAAGGGTGTTCTCGCCGACGATGGAGTTCTCGCCGACGACGAACCCCGACGTGACCCGGCAGCCAGCGCCGAGGGAGACGCCGTTCTCGACGATGACGGGCGTACTCTCGACCGGTTCGAGAACGCCGCCGATCAGCGTGTTCGCGCCGAGTTTGACGTTCGAACCGATCTGGGCACACGACCCGACGGTGTCACAGGAATCGACGAGCGTCCCGTCACCGACGTACGCGCCGATGTTGACGAACGAGGGGCTCATCATGATACAGTTCGTCCCGAGGTGGGCACCGCGCCGGAGCACGGTTCCGTCCGGCGTGTTGCGCGTCCCGCCCGCCGCGAGGTCCTCGGTCTCCCGCAGCGGGAGCACGTCGTGGTAGGTGACGTCGCCGTAGACGCGGGCTTGTGTCGACCGCAGTCCGAAGTTCAGCAGGATGCCCCGCTTGACCCACTCGTTGACGGTCCAGCCGTCGGGACCACTGCCGCCGACGGGTTCGGCCGCTCTGACCGTTCCGGATTCGAGCGCCGTCAGGAATTCGTCGAGCGCCGTCAGCGTGTCCGAACCCGCCGACTCCGCCGAAATCGTGTCGTCTTCGTATCGCTGCCACAAGTCGTCGATGGTGGTTTCTAAACTCATTGGAGTACCTCACTGAACTCGTACTGTCCGGCGTTCCGCCCGTCGAGCCACGCCGCCGCGTCGAGCGCACCGGCGGCGAAGACGCCGCGGGACTCCGCGCGATGCGTGAGCGAGACTTGTTCGTGGTTCCCGGCGATCAACACCTCGTGCTCGCCCGTCACGTCGCCCGCGCGGCGCGCGTGGACGCCGATCTCGCCGCGCCGACGCGGTGCGTCACCTTCGCGACCGTGCGTGCGGTCGTCGAGGTCGTCCCGAACGTTCTCGATGTCACGCAGGAGCGTCTTGGCGGTTCCGCTGGGTGCGTCGCGCTTGCCGTTGTGGTGTGTCTCGGTGAGTTCGACGTCGTATCCGGGGAGCGTCGCGGTCGCCTCACGGACGGCCCGACGGAGCGCGGCGACGCCCCGTGAGAAGTTTGACGCCTTCAACAGCGGGATCTCCTCGCTCGCGTCGCGGAGTGCGCCCGTCCCCGCGTGATCGAAGCCCGTCGTCCCGACGACGACCGCGATGCCCGCGTCGGCACAGGCCCGCACGTACTCGACGCTCGATTCGGGGCCGGTGAAATCGACGACCACGTCGACGTCACGTTCATCGAGCAGTCGCGGGAGGTCGTCGGCGTCGGCGACTTCGTACCCGACTACGTTGTCGACGGGACTTCGGTTGACGGCGAGGACGACCTCGAAGTCGTCACGGTCGGCCGCCGCCGACAGCACCTCGCGGCCCATGCGCCCGGCGGCGCCGGTGACCGCGAGTCGGACCGTCACAACGGTTCACCGCCGGCGAACTCGTCTTCGAACGGGTTCTCCTCTAGTTCGTCCAGGATCCGTTCGAGTTGGTCGACGTGCCCCTGCGAGAGTCGCGTCAACGGCGGGCGGAGACGCGCCGGGCCGTACCCGCGGAGTTCCATGGCTTCCTTCACCGGAATCGGGTTCGTCTCCGCGAACAGCGCGCGCATCAGCGGGCCGAGTTCGTGGTGGATACCGCGAGCGCGTTCGATGTCGTCCGCCAGCGCCGCCCGAACCATCGCACACATACGCACGGGTTCGATGTTGGCGGCGACGCTGATGACGCCGCGGCCGCCCACCGCACAGACGGGCAGCGTCATCCCATCGTCGCCCGAGAGCACCGCGAAGTCCTCCATCTGGGTCCGTTCGACGACTTCGGAGATCTGTCCGATATCGCCACTCGCAGCCTTGTAGCCGGCGATGTTCGGGTGTTCGGCGAGCGCGGCGACCGTGTCGACGGTCATGTTGCGACCGGTCCGCGACGGGACGTTGTAGACGATCTGAGGGACGTCGACCTCGTCTGCGATCGTTCGGAAGTGCTCGTACATCCCCGCCGGTTCGGGCTTGTTGTAGTACGGCGAGATGAGGAGCAGTCCGTCGGCCCCGGCGTCGACCGACCGTTGCGAGAGTTCTAGCGCCTCGCGCGTCGAGTTCGACCCCGACCCGGCGATCACCGGGCAGTCGACCGCGCTCACGACGGCGTCGACCACCTCGACGTGTTCGTCGTGGGTCAACGTCGCGCTCTCGCCGGTCGATCCGACGGGGACGAGGCCGTCGACGCCAGCGTCCTCTAGTCGTCGTGCGTCCGCTCGCAACTGTTCAAAGTCGATCGCTCCCTCGGAGGTGAACGGCGTCGTCATCGCCGGATACACCCCGCTTAATCGAAATTCTGTCATGTCTGGTGTGGATTCGTGTCGTAGTCAGTCGTCGGTCAACTCGCCCGGAGTTCACCCGCGACCGGGACGCCACCCCAGGCCGCGAGCGAGTTCACGGACGTTTTTTGTAAAAAGTCAGAGTCGTCGCTGTGGGTTCGAGCGTCCACGTCGCGACGATGGCGTCTTGCACACCCGTGACACAGTCGGTGCTCCTATTATAGCTTACGCCGCGCGCAAGAACTGTCGGTTGAGCGCGAACGTCCGCCGATCTGAACATCCGTCGATCAGACCGTCCGCTGATCCGATCTAACCCCGCTCGTCGAAGGAATTAGGAGAGCTAGCCGTGGCATCTAGCTCGATGATGGACGAATACGGATACGTCGTCAACGTCGACGGGGTCGTCGTTCGGGACGACGAGTACCTACTCATCGAGCGCGGGGCCGCCGAGGCGCACGCGGCCGGACTGCTCGCGTTCCCCGGCGGGAAAGTCGAACAGACCCCCGGCGGCGACGAGACGATCGAACGCACCGCCGCGCGCGAACTCGAGGAGGAGGTCGGAATCGAAGTCGGCGACGTCGAGTACGTGCTCAGTTCGACGTTCGAAGCCGACGACGGCACTCCCTGCCTCAACGTCGTCACGCTCTGTGAGTACGAGAGCGGCCGTGCACATCCTCGCGCGTCGGACGAGGTCGCGGCGGTCCACTGGCTCACCTACGACGAGATCAAAGCGCGTGACGAGGTTCCGAGGTTCGTAGAGGAGTACGTGGATCGGATCGAGGAGTCTCGGACAGTCGAGTGAGATTGCCGGTTGTGGCTGGTACGGGCGAATTTCCGTTCTGATAGGCGTTCGCGGAAGGTTTCAGATGTCAGTTCTCGATACTTATCGGTGACTGTCAGACATGTCGTGCGAGATATAACGCACGTGTCGGTCACGAATAAATCAGTATCGTTAGTCTATCTGCCAATCAGCCCGTGTGAAGTGACTCGGAGTCCGCTTCCGACAAGAAAGCCAAGAAGACCGACGAAGGTACCGATCGCACTTCCAACGAAGAGAGGACTCAGAATGTCCCAAGTACCGTAGTATACTATTTGCCCGGTTAGATACCCAAGAATCGGTGCGAGACCGAGTGCCAGACTCGCGAGAAGGGCCCTGTTTCGGTAAGCAGAGAGAACAGAAACAACGAGACCACACGCTATCAAACAGAAGAGAAACCATCGCAGAATATCCGTCGCGGGAATCGCTACCGCTCCAAGGACTAACCGAGGGTAGGTTCCATTCCTGAGTGGCCATGACTTGAAGATATATTCAAATAACTGATTCACACCCCAGCCGACCACAGAAACGATAGCAAACAGGCCGTAGGCGAATCGGAGATGCTGAATTGATCGACCCTTGTACTGGCCGTATAGCGTTGATTCCACTTCGAGTGACGGCATAATCATAATCTCGTCTACTCGACAATAGTTATCGCTTCGTTATACTGGATACACTCTCTGAATCGGTCATCGCTAATTCGACCAATCGAGGAGATAGTACATTTATAAAAAATGTGATTTTTTCGAAGCAGTACGAGAGTATGAGACGTAGTATTAGTGAGACCGAAACGAAGCACGCGAAACACGGTCGAGACAACGTCGAAAGCCCCCTCCCGCTCAGAACGTGCGATCGATCGGCACGGCGAGACCACAGGTCTCGTTCGCTCTCGTTCGTCGATTCGAGACTCACGAGAACCCCGTTCGGTCCCACCCTGCGGTGGTAGTTGGGCACTCACCGCTCCATCACCGTCACGAGATTCGAAGGAGAAATCAGACCGTTCTGCCGAGACGGATCAGCGTTCCTCGGAGTCGAGCACGCGGATCTGGTCCCCGCGGACCGTCACCGGAATCGGGACCGTCGCCTCGTAGAGTTCGACGGTCACCTGATCTTTGCCCTCGTCGATCCGCTGGACGCGGGCCTTCTCGCCCTTGAACGGCCCGGCGATGAGTTCGACGATGTCGCCCTCGGCGATCCCTTCCACGTCGGGGGTCGGCGAGAGGAAGTGCTCGACCTCGGCCATGCTCGACGTGCCGGGGACGATGCTGCGCGCGTGGGGAATCTCGTCGAGGAGGCGTTCGAGCACCGCGGTCCCCTCGGCTTCGACCATCACGTAGCTCGTGAGTTGGTCGGGCGCGATGATGGAGTAGATCTCCGGTTCTTCCTTGGTGGCGAGCATATCGGCGACCGTTCGCTCCTGACTCGCGGTGGTTTTGACGGCGAATATCGGCATCAGACGCCCCCGGGCACGTAGTGCATCACTGCGAAGATGAGGAACCCGAGCAGGCCGACGAGGAAGATGCCCGCTCCGGCGATCTTGGCGATCTGCGAGAACTCCGTCCAGGAGGGCGTGCTGGCCAGTTTCAGCACCCGCACGTAAGCCGTAAGATTGTATTTGACGTCCATGTTACTGCGTTGTAATACGGCGGCCTTTTTTTACTTGTTGATGCCGTGCGACTCCGTTCGAGGGCGTTCGTCGGGACTGTCGGTGTCGACTGACCT
The DNA here is from genome assembly GCA_963715525.1 of Haloferacaceae archaeon. GTDB lineage: Archaea > Halobacteriota > Halobacteria > Halobacteriales > Haloferacaceae > MFD01721-c6. The sequence continues at coordinate 617,289 of OY970248.1, read as the reverse complement.
CCGCCGTCACTCGAAGGTCGAGATTCGACGGTCGGATAGAAAAACGGGTTCGAAGTCCGCTCCGGTTATTCGACGAAGTCGATGTCTTGACCCGCCGGTGCAGGCTGACCCTCGTTCGAGTGGCCGTAGATCTGCGGCGACTCGACGCCGGTGACGACGATCATCGTCCGCATCTGACCTTCGAGTTCCTCGTCGACCGAGGTCCCCCAGATGATGCGCGCGTCGGGGTCGATCCGGTCGTAGATCTCCTCGACGACGCCCTCCGCCTCTTCGATGCTCATGTCGCTGCCACCGGTGACGTTGACGAGCGCGGAGTTCGCGCTGGAGATGTCGACGTCGAGCAGCGGCGAGCGGAGCGCGGACTTCACGGAGTCCTGAGCCTTCTGTTCGGAATCGGACTCGCCGAGACCGATCATGGCGACGCCGCCCTTCTCCATGACGGTGCGCACGTCGGCGAAGTCGAGGTTGACGAGGCCGGGTTTCGTGATGAGTTCCGTGATGCCCTTGACCGAGCGCATCAGCACCTCGTCGGAGACCTTGAACGCCTGCCGAACGGGGAGTTTCCCGACGGCGTCAAGCAGGCGGTCGTTCGGGACGACGATGACGGTGTCGGCGACGTCACGCAGACGCTCCAGACCCGCCTCGGCGTTCGTGCGGCGGACCTCGCCCTCGGCGGTGAACGGCGTCGTCACGATGGCGATGGTGAGCGCGCCGGATTCGCGGGCCGCCTTGGCGACGACGGGTGCGCTTCCGGTGCCGGTTCCGCCGCCGAGTCCGGCGGTGACGAAGACCATGTCCGAACCCTGGAGGGCGTCGTTGATCTCCTCTTGAGACTCGATGGCCGCCTCTTCACCGACCTGCGGGAGCGAGCCTGCTCCGCGACCCATGGTCTTCTGCTGGCCCATGAGGATCTTGGTGTCCGCCTCGATGTTGACGAGGTGCTGGACGTCGGTGTTGGCGGCGACGAGTTTCGCGCCGTGGATTCCTTCCTGTGCCATCCGATCGACCGTGTTGCCGCCCGCACCGCCACAGCCGACGACTGTGATGTTTGTCTGGAGGTCCTGCAGGATGTCCTGCAGTTCTTCGTCGGTCATTTTGCCGCTCATCCGCGGCTCCGTCTCCGAGGCGTCGGCCGGCCCCGACCCGTTTAGGACCGCCCCGTCCTCCGTCTGTTCGGCCTCCCCGATTGCATCCTCGACGATGGAGTCCATTAGTTATGGGCGTGGCTTACAGACCTAGCTTAATTATCTTTCCCCTACCGTCCGACGAACGTCTGACGCACGGCTAGTCACGGATCAGAAATGTGTAGAACCACCCGAATTCCGGGGAAAACCGCGAGACTACGTGGAGAATCGGTGTGCCAGGCTACGCGGAGAACCGATGGACGCGTTCGCTCCGTACCACGTCGGGTTCGATCCGTCGACCGTCGACTTCGACCGCTTCGCCGCTCGACAGTCGACCGAACGCAGGCCCTTCGGGGATGCCAAGGGTTCGCGCCTTCTCCGGATCGAACGCGGTCTGACGGGCGACAACCTCGTCGCCGTCGTGGTCGACCGAGTCGTACTTACCCCCGAGCACCTCGGCCAACTCATCGACCAGTGCAGTCCGGCCGGCGGCGTCGACGACCGCGGCGCGACCGACGGCGCGAGTCCCGCCGTGTTCGGTCTCGAAGGCGACGGTGTGAGACGCGACGGCTTCGCGTGTGGCGGCGGCGTCGATCCCCTGGGCCTCGGCGAGTAACTCGTTCGGGAGGTCGACGACGGTGTAGGCGTCGGCCGGCGTGTTACCTCCGTCGCCGGCAGCGTCGGAGACGTCACTGACGTCGTCCGGGTCGACCTCGACCTCGCCGAACCGGAGTCCGTCGTCGACGCTCGTCAGGTCCGCTTCGAGGGCCGCCACGAGAGCGAGCGGTCGGTCGTCGACCTCGCGGACCCACGTCTCGCTCACGAGGCGGTGGCCCAACGCTTCGATCACGTCTTCGAGTCCGGGGTGATCGCCGTCGACGACGGCGAACTCGGCCCCGCTCGCTTCGAACGCGCCGTCGACGACATCGCGGTGTTCGACGGCGGTTCCCATCTCGTCGAGTTGCCAGTCAGCGCCGATGTGGCCGACCGCCCACGCCGTCTCGCGGACGATGCGCGTGAAGCGCGGCGCGTAGTGGCCGCCGCCGAAGCCGACCAGTTGGCGCTCGCGGTCGGCGTCGACGCCGCGCAGGTCGAGGATCGAACGCGCCACCGCCCGCGCGCCCTCGGGGTCGCCCCACTCGGCGTCGTCGCTGCCGAGTTCGACGAACATCGACGGGACGCCGACCGAACTCGGTCCGTGGTGGGTGCACTCGATGCCGACGCCGTAGTCGTCCGGGACGTGTTCGTCGAACGCGGCGACGAGCGCCTTCTGGGCGTTCGGACACGCTCTCGCGAGTCTGCCGTCTTCGCCCCCGTACTTGGCGGGGCCGAAGTTGCCGGTGAAGTGCGCCGTCAGCAGCGGGCCGGTGTCGCCGGAGTGGCGGGAGGCGAAGACGAGGAAGTCGGGTCGCTCGTCGAACACTGACGCCACGTCTTCGAGTTCGAGGTGCATCGCGTCGAACGTCCGGAGTTCGAAGCCGTCGAGGGTGTAGTAGGTGCCGCCGCCGTCGGCGTCGGGACGCGAGTCGTCCTCGCGTTCGCTCCAGTCGGCTTCGGCGAGCAACTGTTCGCCGATGTGCTCCGATGCGTAGTCGGCCTCGCTGACGACGATGGCGATCACGTTCGAGCGTCGGTGCGGGCGGGAGTAAAACACGTCGGATGCGGCCGCTCGGCCGGGCGTCGGCGATCGGCCGGATGCGGGTGATCGAGGGGAGAAACGCGTGTTCGTGCAAAAACGCGGTCGGTCGTGTGTCTTCTTGCCACTCGACGTTCCGGATGGAACCGCTTAACTTGGGTACCCGGATACAAGGGTCATAGCGATGGCTGCCATACTTGCCGCACTGCTTGCTGGCTCGTCGGGCCACGTACTGTTGCTCCTCGTGGCGTTCGCCCTACTACTGATCGGTGCCGAAGTGTTCACCAACGGGGTCGAGTGGTTCGGCCACAGACTCGGCATCAGCGAGTCGGCGACCGGCAGCATCCTCGCGGCGATGGGAACCGCGCTCCCCGAGACGACGATTCCCGTCATCGCTATCCTGAACGGTCACGGCGCGGGCAACGACGTCGGTGTGGGCGCGATCCTCGGTGCTCCGTTCATGCTCGCCACGCTCGCGATGTTCCTCGTCGGCGCGAGCGTCCTCTACTTCGCCGGCCGACGCAACAACGAGACGGACCTCCACTTCAACGAAGACGCCACGAAACGCGACCTCACCTTCTTCCTGATCGGGTACACGCTCGCGTTCGTCGCCGCCCTCGTCCCCCACGGGACCGCCGTCGGTCCCGTACCGATCCGGGACCTCATCGCCGTCGTCCTCGTCGTGCTCTATCTGACCTACCTCTATCGGTCGCTTCAGGCGGGCGAACTCAGCGATAGCGACGACATCGACGACCTCCACGTCGGCCTCGCAGTCGAGAGCGTCCTCGACGCGGTCGGTAACGGAGCCGACAAAGACCACAGTTCTGATCCGCACCTCGTCCTCACGGCGTTCCAGACGCTCATCGCGCTCGGATTCATCATCGAAGGTGCACACCTCTTCGTCAACCAGGTCGAGTGGGTCTCGACCTCCATCGGTATCCCGACGGCCGTCGTCGCCCTCATCGTCGCCCCCGTCGCCACCGAACTGCCCGAGGCGTTCAACAGCGTCCTCTGGCTGGCACGCGACAAAGACACGCTGGCGCTCAACAACATCACGGGCGCGATGGCGTTTCAGGGAACGCTGCCGGTCACGCTCGGCATCCTGTTCACCACGTGGGATCTCAATCTCTCGTGGGGGACCCCGGGGTTCCTGAACGCAGTCTCCGTCGTCTTCGCCATCATGGCCGGACTCGTGGTCCTCTTGCGCGCGCATCGCGTCGGCGAAGACAGCTTCAATCCGACACCGTTCCTCAGTAGCGGCTTCTTCTATCTGGCGTTCCTCGTCCTGACGGTCTACTTCGTCCTCTACAGCGCCGAACTGGCCGTGTAAGTGAACGCTCCGATTTCGCCTCTGAACCAACGCGCCGATTCGGCCGCCAGCGGGCGTATTCACCACAGTATAAGTCCCCGACGCTCCGCTCTTTCGACATGCACGTCTACGGTCTCGTCGGCAACCCCGTCGGCCACTCCCTGTCGCCACCGATGCACGAAGCCGCGTACTCGGCGTTAGACATGGACGCTCGGTACGTCACCTTCGAACCCGACCGGGAATCCATCGAAGACGCGATTCGCGGCGCGGACGCGCTCGGCGTCGCCGGACTCAACGTCACGATTCCGTTCAAACAGGACGCTTTCGAACTCGTCGATCCCGACCCGCTCGCCGCACGGATCGGCGCGGTCAACACGGTCGCGTTCGACGAGCGCGGTGAGGACGGTCGGCCACGAGGCTACAACACCGACGCGTCGGGCGTCCGGCGCGCGTTCGAACACCACGACGTCGCCCTCGACGGAGCCGACACCGTCGTCGTCGGTGCCGGTGGTGCGGGTCGCGCGGCCGCGTTCGCGCTCGCGGAGTCGCGTTCGTCCGTTCACATCGCCAACCGAACCGAGCCGACGGCAGCGGAACTCGCTCGTGAAGTAGGCGAGTCGGCCGACGACCCGGACGCCATCACGGCCGGCGGACTGGACTCGCTCGCACCGACGGTTCCCGCCGCCGACGTGCTCGTCAACGCGACGAGCGTCGGAATGGAAGACGACGAGACGCCCGTCCCGGCCGAGTTGCTTCACGCCGATCTGGCAGTCCTCGACGCCGTCTACTCGCCGCTCGACACGCGATTGTTACGGGACGCTCGACGGGCGGGTGCGACGACAGTCGACGGCGCGTGGATGCTCTTGTATCAGGGAGTGGAAGCGTTCGAACGGTGGACAGGTCGCGACGCGCCGGTCGAGCGGATGAACGACGCCCTCCGCAGTGTGCTCTGACGGTCGGTCTATCGGTTTCGTCGGCGGCTTTTAAATATCGGGCACTCATAGTGGCGACTAATGGCATTACTGGACAAGCTGAAGTCGTTGCTCGGCATGGGCGGCTCGTCCACGGGCGCACGCCAGCACGACACTGGCGTGACGGTCGAACGGGACACGCGTGACGAGGTCGATGCCGAAAACGAAGCGGTCGTCAAGGGGACAGACGAACCGGCGACGGACGACTCGGGTGCCACCGAAGCGACCAGTACGACCGACGTCGACGCCAGCGCGGAGGAGACGAGCGCCTCGGCGTCGACCGGGTCGATGGTCGACGACTCCGAAGCAGACGAGACAGCGGCCGAGCCGGCCGAAGCCGCCGGCCCGGACACCGAGGAAACAGCTGACGAAGCCGTGGAGTCCGAATCGGCCGACATCGAGGAAGCCGAAGACACCGAAGACGTTGCCGAGACAGCGGATGTCGCTGAGACAGAAGACGTCACCGAGGCCGAAGACGTCGCTGAGACAGAGGACGTTGCCGAGGCCGAGGGCGTTGCCGAGGCCGAAGACGTCGCCGAAACGGACGACAGCAGTGCCGAGGAGACGAGCGCCTCTGCGTCGACTAGTTCGATGGTCGACGAGGAAGCCGAAGGCGCCGCGGCCGCCGAACCGAGCGAGGCCGTCGGCCCCGAATCCGACGAGATGAAAGTCGAGTCCGAGGAATCGGTCGAAGCCGACGAAGAGCGTCTCGAAGCTGACGTCGAAGAGACCGAAGAGGCCGACTCGGACGCCGAAATCGAGGAATCGGAATCCGATATCCAGACCGGCGACGCCGAGGAGACGGGCGTCGAGCGGACCGACGCGGAGAGCGAGGACGTCGCCGAAACGGACGGCAGCAGCGTCGAGGAGACGAGCGCCTCGGCGTCGACTGGTTCGATGGTCGACGAGGAAGCCGAAGGTGCGAAGGCGGCCGAACCGAGCGAAGCCGCTGGGCCCGAGTTCGACGAGATGGCGACGGACGTCGAGGAGACGAAGACCGAGCCCGACGCGGGTGCCGACGCCGTCGACGGCGAGTCAGTCAAGAACATCAAAGGCATCGGCCCGGCCTACGCCGACCGTCTCGACGAGATCGGCATCGGCACCGTCGAAGACCTCGCGAACGCCGACGCCGAGGACGTAGCCGAGCGCATCACCGTCTCCGAATCGCGCGTCCAGCGCTGGATCGATCGCGCCAACGACTACTGAGTCGACCACTTCGCGAAACCGTTACCTCCACCGACGGTCAGCGGGCAACCGTGAACCGAACTCCCGTCACCGACCGCGACTCCTTTCGACGGCTCGCGACCGACGCGCCCGCCGGTGCTCGCGTCCCCGTCGAACTCCGTGCGGTCGTCTCGGACCCGTTCGACGCGTATCGCCGGGCTCGGGACGGCCCCGGCGGCTTTTTTCTCGAAACGACCGGCGGACAGTCCGGCTGGGGCTACTTCGGAACGAGCCCCGTCGAGCGACTGCAGGTGTCCCCCGACGCGGTCTCGTTCGATACCGATCCGGATTCCGATCCCGACTCGGACGGTACACGACCATACGCCCGGCCATCGCCGACGCTCGACGCTCTCGCCGGACTGCTCGACGCGGAGACGCTCGTCCGTGGCGACTGCGACGTGCCGTATCCCTGCGGCGCGTTCGGGTGGCTCTCCTACGACGTCGCCCGCGAGTTAGAGCGATTCGGCTCCGAGCGATCCGCGCGCGACGACCGAGGGCTGCCGCACCTCGACGTCGCGGTCTACGACCGTGTCGCGGCGTGGCGCGAACCCCGCGACGGAGACGAGACGACCCTCCGAATCACGGTCTGCCCGCGTGTCGGAGACCGAAGCGAGGCGACGGACGCCGACCTCGACGCCACCTACGATCGGGCGGTCGAGCGCGCCCGCGAACTCGCCGTCGCCACGGCGACCGGCGACCCGAGCGTCGGGCCCGCCGCCGTCGACGCCGACGACCTCCGGTTCGTCAGCGACTGTGGCCGCGAAGCGTTCGCAGAGCGCGTCCGGCGCGTCAAGGAATACGTCCGCGACGGCGACACGTTTCAGGCGAACATCTCGCAGCGACTCGTCGCCCCGGCGGCGGTCCATCCGGTCGAGGCGTACGCCGCGCTCCGGCGGGTGAACCCCGCACCCTACTCCGGGGTGATCGAATTCTCCGGACCGAATCGGTCGAGCGGCGTCGACCTCGTGAGCGCGAGCCCCGAACTGCTCCTCCGGTGTGAGGGCGACCGCGCGGTCACGGAACCCATCGCGGGTACGCGCCCGAGCGGAGAAACGTCGGACGAGGACGCCGCGTTCGAGGCTGACCTGCGCGGCGACGAGAAGGAACGGGCCGAACACGCGATGCTCGTCGATCTGGAGCGAAACGACCTCGGGAAAGTCTGTGAATACGGCTCGGTCGACGTGAGCGAGTACCGTCGCGTCGACCGCTACTCGGCCGTGATGCACCTCGTCTCGCTCGTCGAGGGTCGATTGCGGCCGGACGTGACGCCGGCCGACGCGCTGGCGGCGACGTTTCCCGGCGGCACCATCACCGGCGCGCCGAAGCCCAGAACGATGGAGATCATCGACGAACTCGAGGCGACGCGTCGCGGCCCGTACACGGGGAGTATCGGGGCGTTCGGCTTCGACGACCGGGCGACGCTGAACATCGTCATCCGGACGCTCGTCCGCCACGGCGACGAGTATCACCTCCGCGTCGGCGCGGGAATCGTTCACGACTCGGTACCGGAGCGAGAATACGACGAGACGCTGGCGAAAGCGCGGGCGCTGATCGACGCCGTCGACGACGCCCTCGACGAGCGGACGCGAGCAGGGGTCGTCGAGAGCGGTGAGGGCGCGAAGGTGACAGAGGGTGGAGACGGGGAAGGGCAGTGATCCTCGTCGTCGACAACTACGATTCGTTCGCGTACAACCTCGTCCAGTACGTCGGCGAGGTCGCCGACTCGGTCGTCGTCCGTCGGAACGACGCCGTCGCCGTCGACGAGGTCCGAACGCTCGACCCGGACGGGATCGTCGTCTCTCCCGGTCCGGGAACGCCCGACGACGCGGGCGTGTCGAAGGCGATCTTCGCCGATCTCGCCTACCCGACGCTCGGTGTCTGCCTCGGTCATCAGGCGCTCTGCGCGTCGTTGGGTTCGCCGGTCGGGCACGCGCCCGAAGTCGTCCACGGGAAACCGTCGACGATCGTCCACGACGGCGAGGGGGTGTTCGACGGACTTCCGGAGCGGTTCGAAGTCGGTCGGTACCACTCGCTCGCCGTCGAGCGGGCCGACCTCCCGGACGACCTGATCGAGACGGCGTGGACCGACGACGAACGCCGAGTGGTGATGGCCGTCCGACGTCGCTCCCGGCCGCACGTCGGCGTGCAGTTCCACCCGGAGAGCATCCTCACGGGGAGTGGGAAGCGTCTCGTCCGGAACTTCGTGGAGGGGTGTCGTGACGCCGATTCGGATCGGGCGTTCGGAGCGGGGTCCGGCCGGTTCGATCGAGAGAGGACTCAGTGAGAGGTTCGGCACCCACCGAATCCCCTCGGACCGGGCGATTTGAGTCCGATCGCCACCTGACGCGGGTCGGTGGCGCGCCGATCTGGATGTCGATCACGGAACAGCCGGAATCGCTCGCGCCATCTCTCTTTGCGAACTTGTTTTCGAAGAGATCGAACGACTCGTCGTTGGCGAGCGGCCCCTCGATAGCGGTGTAGAGGTGGTATACCACCGGATCGCTCGACCACGTCGCCTTCACGACCTTCTTCTGAGTCCCGTCGAGGTCGTATCGCACGCGTTCGACCACCTCTCCGTCCCGTTCGAGTTTCAACCGGAGTTTGTGCGTCGTCGACGGATCGTGTTTGATGAGGATGTCGCCGAGCGAAACTCCGGAACCGTGGAAAACTGTCGCAGCGGAACAACCGGCGAGAGAGCCGACGACACCGAGACTACCTGCGCGGAGGACTGAACGGCGGGAGATTTTCGGACGACCCATAGTGTGTGGTCCAGATACAGTGACATATTCTTTTGAGAACATGGGGTACGTTCGCGAACGGACAGAGGAGCGATGACGACCGAGTAGTGCCACACCCGTCGACCCACGCTTCTTCTCCCCCGCCCGCGAACGACGATCCATGACCGACGAACTCGTCTACCACGTCGACGGCGAACTCGTCTCCGCGAGCGAGGCGACCGTTAACGTCCGCGACCGCGGATTCATGTACGGCGACGCCGCGTTCGAGACGTGTCGCGTCTACGGCGGCACGCTTTTCGAGTGGGACGCCCACGCCGAGCGTCTGGGAGAGACGTGCGACGTACTCTCCCTCGATCACAACCTCACGGACGACGACCTCCATGCTCGCATCGAATCGACGCTCGACGCCAACGATCTCTGGGACGCTTCGGTTCGTCTCTCGATCACGCGCGGCGTCCAGCCGGGGAAGTTGACGCCCGGAGTGGACGTGGTCCCGACTGTCGTCGTCACCGTCTCGTCGCTCCCCCGCGGGGGCGTCGAGGGCGAGTCCGTGTGGGACGACCTGGCTGTCGTCCGGATCGTCGACACGCAGCGCGTCCCGAACGAAGCCATTCCCGCGCGCGCGAAGACGCACAACTACCTGAACGGCATCCTCGCCCGTCTCGAACTCCGCGGTACCGACGCCGACGAGGCGCTCATGCTCGACCGGGAGGGGTTCCTCACCGAGGGGACGACGAGCAACGTCTTCTTCGTCACCGATGGAACGCTCCGCACGCCGAGCCTCGACGGGCCGGTACTCTCGGGAGTCACGCGAGCGGTCGTGCTCGGCCTCGCCCGCGAGGAGGGAATCCCGATCGAGGAGGGACGGTACACCCCCGTCGATCTCCGGGGCGCCGACGAGGCGTTCCTGACGAATACGAGCGGAGAAGTGTGGCCGATCCGACACGCCGACGACGTCGAGTTCGATACCGGCGACGCCGGCGAGGGCGGACCGACGACCGCCCGTCTCGCCGAGCGGGTCGACGAATACGTCGAAGCGACGTGTTACGAGTGACGGGAGGATCCGTCCATCGGGAAGAGCCAAGCGGAGTCACGGACAGTCCGCTTCCGGGTACGTCGCCGACAGATACTCGACGACCGTCTCGACGAGCGCCGAATCGAACGTCCAGAACCCGTAGTAGCCGTCCGGACGCGCCTCCGCGACGACCGCGGCCCGTCGAGCGGGTCGACCGCCGCCATCGTACGCCACGACCCACGTCTCGGCGAGTTCGGAGCTCTCAGTTGGATGGACGGTGATCCGAAGATCGTCCGGGTCGACCGTCAGGTGTCCGTACACGTGAACCTTGATACCGCTCCGGTCGAGCCGTCGATATCGCTCTCGGGCGCCGACAGCACCGTAATCAGCGTCGCGGACGCCGTCGAAACGACCGTCGTTCGTGAGCAACCGCCCGTCGCCTGTCGACGCCGCCAGTCGTTCGATGTCGGCGACGAGATGCCAGAGGAGGTCGACGCCCTCCGCGGTGATCGTGAAGACCGTGCCATCGAGTTCGGCGAGTACTCCCGGGCGATGTAATCCGCAGGAGTCAGCCATCGCGTCGCGGTACTCCACGGTCTCCGGGAGACGCGCGCGGAGGTCGTTGACCGACGACGTCGCGTAGATGCCGGCGTCGTCGTAGAGGACGGCGTAGTTTCGCGGCCGTCCGGGGTCGGTGAAGCCCCGCTCGACCTCGACGTTCCGGAACCGGAAGAACCGGGAGATGCGTTCGTAGAGGCGGTCGGATCCCTCGTAGTTGAATAAGACGAGCGTCTTCCGGCGACTGAGGACGTCGTCGATCGTGTCTCCGAGCACGGCAACTCGCGTACACTTTGTTCGATTCCACGAAAAATCTGTTGTCGGTGACAGTCCGCGCGGTGGATCGGTCGTCGTCATCGGAGCGTCCGCCGGGTGGCGTCGCTCGTCGTCAGCGATTCCGGAAACCGTCACCTTGAACCCGTCGAGGTCGAAGGGGCGGTATGGACGAGGACCGGCGCATCGCCGCCGTCGACGAGGTACCGGACGACAGCACGCTGCTCGTCACGCTTCGGAAGGGCTTCGACCGAGAGGAAGCCGTCCTGACGAGACTCGACGACGGCGGCGTCGTCGCCTATCGGAACTACTGCCAGCACTGGACGGACGTCCGCTTCGACAAGGGATCGGGCGCGCTCGTCCGAGCGGGCGAACTGGTCTGTCAGAAACACGGCGCGACGTTCGAGTGCGACACGGGCTACTGCAACTTCGGCCCCTGCGAGGGAGCCACGCTCGATACGGTCGACGTGACCGTCGAGGACGGTGCCGTCTACCTGACCGACGACGAGTACGAGTTCGACAGTCTCGGGCCGTCCGGCGAACACGACCTCTCCTCGGGCAACCGCATCGACTTCACCGGAAGCTAGGCGCAGTCGGTACTACTGGCTCTCACTCGGCGGTACGTCGGTCAGTTGGTCGACCGACGTGACCTCGATTTCGGGATTTCCGTCTTCTTCGGGGTACTGCTTGACCTCGCCGGTCACGAAGACGTAGCTCCGGTTCGGACGCCGGACCGTCTTCCCGTTCGACTCGGCGATGTAGCGTTTCTCCATCAGCGAGATGAGTCGCTGACCCGCGTCGGTCTCCAAGGCGTCCGGTAAGAACAGTTGAAAGGGCTGTTCTTTCGAGCCGATCTTGACGATGGCGTGCTTCTCTCCGGCGCGTTCGTAGCCGTCCAGTTCGGTGAAGACGGTCAGTTCGTCGCCGACGCTGTTCTCGATCTCGTGGTAGTCCTGCCGACTGTCGAGAATGGAATCGCCGTTCTCGCTTTCGTTTCGATACCGTCGGACCATCTCCGCGCGGAGCGTCCACCACGAGCAGAGCGGTTCGTAGTGGCGCATCACGGACCCGTTGACTTTCGACTGGTTCCAGACGCCGATGTCGTCGGCCTGCGCCTCCCGCTCTGCCTCCCGGTACGCTCTGTGGTGATCGTCGAAGACGGCGTAGCCGTACTTGCAGAAGTAGGGGCTGTACCCCTTCCGGATCATGTGCTCTTGGTAGTCCTCGCCGTCGACGTGGACGAAGACGAGCGGTCGACCGTAGTTGCCGCGATACCGCGTGAGACACTCCTCGAGCGGTTCGGTTCCAGGGAACTCGATCGTGATCGTCGACGGGACGAGTTCTTTCGCGTGTTCTTTGGCCTTCTCCCCCCACGGCGTCTTCGGCTTGCCGACCCCGGCGTGAGTCTCCTCGGTGTCAAGTCCGAGGAGCCGCAGGTTCGCGAGGTCCGAATCGCCCGTCGTCGCCTCCGGGAAGTGCACTTTGATCGTGTCGCCGTCGATGACCTCCGCTACGTCGACTTCGAGCGACGTTCCAGTCGTGTTCGTCGTCATCTTCGGAGTGACGTTCGTGTCCCGCGAAGACATGTTTTTCTACGGATTACTAAATAGCGGAAGTAATCCGGCAGACGAGACGAGTCGAACTAGCCGTTCGAGAGCCGTCAGACCGAGGGTCGACGGACGTGAGACGAAACTGTCGGTCAAGTTCGTCGAAGGAGAGAGACGAATCGCCGGGGGAATCGGAAGACGACTCGCTCGAATCGGAAGTTGTCAGGAGAAGTAGCGGGAGGTAGATTTGAACTACCGGTCTCCGGGTTATGAGCCCGGCGGAATCTCCTGGCTATCCCATCCCGCTGTTTCTGACAACACGCCACCGCCTGTTAAGGATTGTGATTCCGCCGCCGTATGTGAGTTTTACTCTCTCAGAGGCGGGGATCGATCGGCAACGACTGTGAGCGGACGAGAGATAGCCACGAACAGAAGATCAGTCGCTGGTGACCTGCCACGTCACCAGACTCTCGGCGACGTAGTTGAAGAACATCGACGCGCCGATGGCGATCGGAAACGGGAGGATACGCCAGAGGTCGACGCCGGCGACCGGGAGCGAAATCGCCAGTCGACCCAGCGCCAGTACGACCAGAAACTGGATGAGCAGGCCACCGCTACGGACGACGTTCGACGTCACGAATCGCCTAACGACGTGTCGTCGACCGTCCCGACCCTGCGAGGCGAACGTCCACCGTTCGTTGATGAGGAACATGACGACGATGGCGACCTCGGCACCGACGAGTTTGGCGTACGCTGGCGGAACACTGTCGGCGAGCGTGAGAACCGTACTGATCGTCAGGTCGAACACCGCACCGATGGCTCCGACGGAGGCGAACTTTCCGAAACGGACGCCGGAGACGAGTTCGTCGAGCGTCCCGTTTCCGAACGCACCGCCGGTTCCCCGTTCGTCGACGCCGTCGGTCGACTGCCGACTCACGGGTCGGCGCTCCCCGTCTGCTGTGAGGTCACCGTCACCGTTCGCCCCCTCCGATCGGTCGTCGACTCACCGTCCGCTTCCCCCGATCAGCCGTCGACTCACCGCTCACCCCCATCGCTGACCAACTCGTCCCGCGTAAATCGGTCGATGAGCGCCGTCGCCGGGGGTCGACGTGCGGCGACGAGTGAGTGGAGCGGGTCGTTTCGGAGCAGTTTCGTCCGATGACGGGCGACCAGTAACCCGCGTGCGAGCGAGAGCGTCGTCCCGACGGGCGAGACGGTCGAGCCGGGTCGGTCCTCCCAGACGACGGGTACCTCGACGAGCCGGTGGCCGAGCGCAGCGGCGACGGCGACGAGTTCGATGTCCCACGCGAACCCCGGTTCGTAGAGGTGCTCGCGCACTGTCGCCCACGTCTCCCGGGAGAGCGCCTTCGCGCCGCACTGGTAGTCGTAGAACTTCGCATCGAGGAGCAGTCGAGCCAGCAACGCGAATCCGTCACCGAGGTATCGGCGGGCGAACGTCTGGTGGGAGACCACCCGAGCGTCCGGGTGACGACGCGAACCGACCGCCAGATCGACGTCGTCGTCGACGACGGGAGCGAGGACGTCGGCGACGGACTCCGGCGGCGTACTCCCGTCGGCGTCGACGAAAGCCAGCACGTCGGTATCGAGCGCTTCGAAGCCGTCCGTGATGGCTGCACCTTTCCCACGCCGTCGTCGAGTCGTCCCCACGTCGAACGGGAGTTCCGCGAGCGCGTCGGTCACGTCGGGCGTCGGCGCGTCGAGTTCGATACGGATCGCCTCCGGGGCGAGCCGCTCGTCGAGCGCTCGGACGTACGTTGCAAGACGGTCGGGATCCGAACGGTAGGCAGGCACCACGATCCCGACGGTGCGTGTCATGACCACCGCTTTCGTGTAGGGATTTAAAAATGTGTTCGAGTTTCGCTGCGTGACTATCACCCGCGGGAGAACCCAAAAAGTGTATACCGACCGAACGTGGTGCACCCTGTGATGGAATTCGGCCTCGTCGTCGGTTGGCTCCTTCTCTGTGCCGCACTCGCGGCGGCGGGGCTCCCGCTGGCCGTTCGGCTGTTCGCTCGCGTACCCGGCCGCGGCGTCGGGTTCGCGCTCCCGGTTTCGCTCGTGGTGCTCACGACCGTCGTCTACTGGCTCGGCCACGTCTCGTACGCGTGGCCCACGCTGGTCGTCGGACTGCTCGTTCTCTTCGGCGGCGGTGTCCTCGCCGCGCTCGACTGGGACGCGCTGCGCGACGGCGAGTACCGACGCGCGGACCTGGATATCGACACGACCGCGGTCGCCGAAGTCGCCGTCGTCTTCGTCGTCGGGTTTCTCCTCATCGTCGCGATTCGGGCCGCCGACCCGGTGCTTCACGCGCTGGGTGGCGAGAAGTACCTCGACTTCGGACTGCTTCGGTCGCTCCTTCGAGCCCGGAAACTCCCGCCACAGGACATGTGGTTCGCCGGGAAACCCGTCCGGTACTACTACGGCGGACAGCTCATCGCGGCGACGTTGACGAAGCTCACCGGACTGGTGCCGTTCGTCTCGCAGGTTCCGGCCGCGTACGCGTACAACCTCGCGTTAGCCGGGTTCTACGGGATGTTGGTCGCCGGTGCGTACGAACTCGCCGGTGCCGTTCACGCGGCCCGCGGCGGGTCGAGGCGGCTCGCGGGCGTCCTCGGCGCGTTCTTCGTCGGATTCGCCAGCAACCTCCTCACGATCAGTCGCCTCGTCACCTCCTCGCTGCCGTCGCCGTACCGACAACAGGCGGCGACGTTGCTCGCCAGCCAGACGACGCAACTCACGGTGAAGGACGTCCTCGGCGGCGCGAGTTCGTTCTGGTACTGGCCCGCGAGTCGCGTCATCCCGGACACGATCACGGAGTTCCCGATGTTCTCGTACCTGAACGGCGACCTCCACGCCCACATGCTCAGCACGCCGTTTCTCCTCCTCGCGGCCGGACTCGCGTTCAGTTACTACCGAACGCCAGCGAACGAGCGACGGCGACGCCTGATTCTCCTGTTCGTCGCGCTTCCGCTCGTCGCGACGCTCCAGATACTCATCAACACGTGGAGCTTCCCGACCGTCTTCGGCATCGCGTGGTTGGCCCTGGCGTTCGGACCGGCCGACCCGCTCACGCTGATTCCGGGTTCGTTCGTCGAGCGGGTTCGTGCGTACGTCGGAGCCGAGATGGGGAACGGCGTTCGGACGGATGGGTCCACCGTGCGTGCGCGCGACTGGCTGGGGGACGAACTGATTCGGACCGCGAGCGCGCTCGTCTTCGTCGGCGTCGCCGGTGCCATCGCCGTCGTGATGGGGCTTCCGTTCCTCCTCGGAGCGGGTGCAGAGCGTAGCGTCGAAATCGTCCCGGCGGCGTCTCGGTCAGGACTGGGACCGCTCCTCTTAGTTCACGGCGCGTTCCTCGCCGCCTTCGCCGCATACCTGTTTGGCGCACTCGACCCGGACCGATACGTGTTGTTGGTCCTGTCGGTCGTCGCCTTCGTACTCATCGCCTTGCAGGAGCACTTGGCCGCGATCGCGATCGTCGCGCCGATCCTGGCCGCCGGATGGGTCGCCGCTCACCTTCGTGAGGAAATCGGGTTCGAAACCGTGCTCGTCGTCGCCGGTGCGGGCCTCGTACTCCTAGTCGAGTTCGTCTACGTGAAAGAACAGGCCGGGCCGGGTCGGCTGAACACGGTGTTCAAAGCGTACATGCAGGTGTGGGTCATCTGGGGTGCGGCGATGGGTGCGGTGGTGGCCTCGCTCTTCTCGATGGATACGCTCTCCAAAGTCGGTGACACTACCCGAGCAGTCAGGGGAGGCTCGTCGATTCGGCGGCTGACGCGGACGACGGTGGCGACGGTGCTCGTCGTCGCGCTCGTCGTTTCGACGGGGATGTACGGCGCGCTGGCGCTGAACAACCACTTCAAGTACAATCACGATTCGACGCTGAACTCGACGGCGTTCTTGGATCAGAAATATCCCGCGACGGGAGCGGGCGTCCACTGGCTCGACCGCAACGTCGAGGGACAGCCGACGATCCTCGCGGCACCCGGAACGTCGATCACCTTGACGGACGGAGTCAGGAGGGTGCCGGGAATGTACAACTGGAGTGCGAACCCGGCGTCGAGTTTCACCGGCATCCCGACGGTCGCGGGGTGGGGTCACGAAGTCGGGTATCGCGGGACGAAGCCCTACTACGACCGCGTTCGTGACGTCGACCGCGCGTTCACCGGGTCGACAGACCAGCGGGTCGCAGTGTTACGAAAGTACGACGTGCGGTACGTCTGGGTCGGGACGGCAGAGCGCGCACGGTACGGGAAGAACGTCTCGTTCGCCGACGTACCCGGCGTCGAACAGGTGTTCCACAGCGGTGACGTGACGATCTACCGCGTCCACCAGAACAAGTTGCCGTCGATCGGCGTCGCTGGCGAGTGATCGCGGGTCGAGAGAGCCGAAGTAGAGTTCTGTCGAGCGATCCGTGACGTGGCTCAGGCGCTCGGCTTCGCTTTCGCCTGAACGACGGACACGTCGTCGGCGTCGACGGCGTCGACATCGAGCCAGTGGGGAACGAAGTGCCGTTTTTCGAACGTCTCTCGATCGGACTCGGGACCGATGACACACCAGAGTTGGACCTCGTCGGGTCCGTGGTAGTCACCCTGTCGCTGGATCGAAAAACAGACCTGCTCCTCATCGTCGAACTCGATGATGGCCCCCTTCCTGATACCGGGGTCGCCGTGAATGATGAGGTGCTGCATGGTCGTGGCTTTGCGTAGTTCGGGCTTAATCGCTTCGATGGCCGGTCAACCGACCGGAATCTGTGCTGACATTAAATAACAGTTCCAGTGGTATACAAGCATCGACGGTATGTATGAAACTAACACATATTGTCCTATGGCAACAGACACCACGGCGGGTCGATGGGGTTCGTTCGAGTGGACTTCGGATCTGACCGGCCGTCACTACAAGATACTGTTCGCAGCGTTCTTGGGCTGGATCTTCGACGGCTACGAGACCTACGCCTTGATCGTCGCCGTCGCTCCGATCCTCCAGACGCTGTTGGCACCGTCCCAACAGGCATCGTTGTCGTTCTACGCCGGACTCGCCGTCGGGATCACACTGCTCGGATGGGCGACCGGAGGTGTCCTCGGGGGTATCCTCGCCGACTACATCGGTCGGAAACGGATGATGATCTACTCGGTGCTCGGTTACGCGCTCTTCACCGGGTTGACGGCGTTCAGCACGTCGGTCTGGATGCTGATCACCTTCCGGTTCATGACGGGCCTCGCGCTCGGAAGCGAGTGGCAGACCGGGACCGCGCTGCTCTCGGAGACGTGGCCGGACGAGGCGCGAGCGAAGGGGGCGGGGATCATGCAGTCGGGCTTCGGATTCGGATCGCTACTCGGTGCGGCGGCCTGGTTCTTCGTCCGCCCGCTCGGTCCGGAGTCGTGGCGCTACCTGTTCGCGCTCGGGATCCTGCCCGCCCTGTTCGTGCTCTACCTCCGGACGGGTATCGGCGAGTCCCAGATGTGGCTCGACAGCGTCCACGAGTCCGACGAACCGGCGAGCGATGGCGCAGTCGCCGCCGAATCGAACGGCGGGACGGTAACGACCGAAGCGAGCACCCGCGAACAACCCCGGAATCAGGGATCGACCGGCGGAGCGAAGACCGAAACGAAGCGGGAGTTCACGGTCCGTAGCCTCCTGTCGAATCCGGAGACGCGTCGTCTGGTCGTGTTCGGGAGTTTCCTCTCGCTGGCGACGACGGCGGGCTGGTGGGGTGTGAACTTCCTCATCCCCGAGCAGGCCGGCGCCGTCGCGGCGACGAACAGCGACTACTGGTCGAGCCTCGCGGGAATCGTGTATACGTGCGGAGCGATCGTCGGCTACCTCGTTTCGGGGTGGGTCGCCGACGGGCTCGGTCGCCGGAACTACCTCTGGTTCATCTTCGTCGGGTCGCTCATCATCACGCCGATCACGTTCCTCTGGGTCCACTCGCTCGGGTTACTACTCTTCGTCATCGGCGTCAACGGTTTCTTCACGCTTGGTGGCTTCGCGTGGTTCCCGATCTACCTCCCCGAACTGTTCACGACCGACGTTCGGGGCACCGCGCTGGGGCTGATCTTCAACTCGTCGCGGTTCGTCGCGTTCCTGTTCCCGATCGGCGCGGGAGCGATCATCTCGACGTTCGGCGGGACGGCCCAGACGGCGGTCGCGTTCGGGCTGATCTACGTCGTCGGCATCGTGTTCACGTACTTCATGCCCGAGACTCGCAGTCAGGGATTACCGGACGCCTGAGTGGGGGTTGAGTCGGCCGACAGTCCCGTGAGGTGACTACACTAAACCAAACGCGTTTTAAGCGGCCACGCCAAAACCGACATAAGGTAGATATCCATGCAGATGCCACGCCGATTTAACACGTACTGTCCGCACTGCAGGGAACACCACGAGCACGAGGTGGAGAAAGTGCGGCAGGGACGACAGACCCACATGAAGTGGAATTACCGCCAGCAGCAGCGACGGACGGCGGTCATCGGGAACGCGGGGAAGTTCTCGAAGGTGCCCGGCGGCGACAAGCCGACGAAGAAGACGCACCTGAAGTACCGCTGCGGTGAATGCGGCAAGGCCCACATGCGCAAAGGATGGCGCGCCGGTCGACTGGAGTTCCAGGAGTAATCTCATGGCAGGAAGTTTCCACAAGGTCAAGTGTCCCGACTGTGAGAACGAACAGATCGTCTTCAGCAAGGCGGCGACGGTCGTCAACTGTGCGGTCTGCGGAACGACGCTCGCTCGCCCGACGGGTGGCAAGTCCGCCTTCGAGGGCGAAGTCGTCGAGACCGTCGAGGCCCGATAATCCGGGGGTTCGAACATGAAATTTAGTGGATGGCCCGAGAAAGGTGACCTCGTCGTCGGCAAAGTCGACGAAATTGCCGACTTCGGGGTTTTCATCGACCTCGAAGAGTACGAAGACAAGCGCGGTCTCGTTCACATCAGCGAAGTCGCTAGCGGGTGGATCAAGAACGTCCGCGATCACGTTCGCGAGGGCCAGACGGTCGTCGCGAAAGTGCTCGACATCGACGAGTCCTCCCAGCAGATCGACCTCTCGCTGAAAGACGTCAACGAGCACCAGCGCAAAGAGAAGATCCAGGAGTGGAAAAACGAGCAGAAAGCCGACAACTGGATGGGCATCGCGTTCGGCGAGGACATCTCCGACGAACAGTACGGAGCCGTCGCCAACGCCCTGCTCGCCGAGTTCGGCTCGCTCTACGACGGCTTCGAGCAGGCCGCCATCCACGGGATGGAGGCGCTCGAAGACGTCGACCTGGAGGAAGAAGAAAAGCGCGCCATCGTCGATACGGCCCGCGAGAACGTCTCGGTTCCGTACGTCAACGTCACGGGCTACGTCGATATCCGCTGTCCGACGCCCGACGGCGTCGACCACATCAAGGAGGCGCTCAAAGCCGCGGGCGGCAACGGTCAGATCCCCGACGGTGTCGAGCTTTCGGTCTCCTACGTCGGTTCGCCGGAGTACCGGATCAAGGTCCGCGCGCCGGACTACAAGACCGCCGAGTCGCAACTCGAAGCCAGCGCCGACCGCGCGCGCAAGCAGATCGAGACGACGGGTGGCACGGCGCAGTACCACCGCGAACGCACCGTAGACGACGAATAGCCGATGAAATCGGACATTCGGGTCTGTTCGGTCTGGCGCGACTGCCACGACCGCCCGGTGTACACCCTTTCTGAAACCTGTCCGGAGTGCGGAGCCGACGCGATCAACAGCGCGCCCGCACCGTTCAATCCGGAAGACCCATACGGCGAGTACCGCCGTCGCGCCAAGCGGCGGCGAGACGAGTCGCCGGACATCGCGTGATAGGGGCGGTTGTGCCTGTGTCTCGGTAGTCGCCGGCACGGGTCGGCACCGAACTGACGTACGACCGTCCTTGTGAGTCCCCGTCGCTTCGTCAGGGACCGACGCGCTCTTATTCGGCGGCCACGCGACTAGGCTCTATGGAGCAGATCGAAGTCGACGTGGTCGCAGACCCGGACCTCGACGAACCGACGCTCATCGAGGGGCTGCCCGGCGTCGGTCACGTTGGTAAGTTAGCGGCCGAACATCTCTTGGAGGAGTTCGATAGCGAGCTCGTTCGTCGGGTCTACGCCGACGACTTCCCGCCACAAGTCGATATCGACGACGAGGGCATCGCCGAACTCACCTGTGCTGAGTTCCACGCCGTTCACGTCCCGGCCCCCGACGAGACGGACGAGGAAGACGCCGACGAGACCGACGGCGATGCATCGGCCGAGAGCGACGA
This sequence comes from Haloferacaceae archaeon, assembly GCA_963715525.1. Lineage (GTDB taxonomy): Archaea > Halobacteriota > Halobacteria > Halobacteriales > Haloferacaceae > MFD01721-c6. Next base: position 596,627 of record OY970248.1, on the reverse strand, counting down.
GACGACTGATGCGGAGGCCGCGGCCGATGCCGACGCGGCGGCTGACGGCGACGACGACGCTCTCGAACCGGACGGCGGCGAGGTCGGAAGCGACGAAGTCGACGGCGACGGGGCCGACGGCGCAGACCTGCTCGTCCTCACCGGGGACCACCAAGCTCAGAGCAACTCGGGTCACTACCACCTCGCCGACGCGTTCCTCGACATCGCCGAGGAGTTCGGGACGGAGCGAGTGTTCGCGCTCGGTGGCGTTCCGACCGGCGAACTCGTCGACGAGTACAACGTCCTCGGTGCGGTCACCGACGCCGAACAGAAGCGAGAACTCGAAGATACGGGCGTCGAATTCCGCGAGAACGAACCGGCGGGCGGCATCGTCGGCGTCAGCGGGATGCTCCTCGGACTCGGCGCGCGCCGCGGACTCGACGCGGCGTGTCTGATGGGCGAGACGAGCGGCTATCTCGTCGACCCGAAGAGTGCCCGGGCCGTGCTCGAAATCCTGCAGACGGTCGTCGGCTTCGATGTCGACTACGCCTCGCTCGAAGAGCGCGCAGAAGAGATGGAGGAAGTCGTCGGGAAGATTCAGGAGATGCAACAACAGCAACAGGGGATGCCAAGCGGCGACGATCTGCGATACATCGGCTGAAGTCGAACCGTCCCACCAGTCGCTCTCCGTTCTCTATTTCGATCGCCCTCGCCGACGTTCGAGTAGCGACTTAGAATTCCTGTTCCCAGTCGACCCAGTCGTACTCCCAACCCGTGGGTGCGAAGTACCCCTGTTGGGCGAACTCGCGGTCTTCGCGTTCCATCCGGTTACGGGTGATGCTGTCGGACTGTTCGCCCTCGACGAGGAGCGGGTCGAACGCCGTCGGTCCGAACTCCTCGGTGACTTCGTACTCCCCGCCGTCGGCGTTCGTCGGCTCGATCGCGACGAGCGACTGTTGCGGGCCGCCCATCGGCATGACGAGTCGGCCGTCGTCGGCGAGTTGTGTGACGAGTGCGCGCGGAGGTCTGATCGACGCCGCTTCGACGACGATGCGGTCGAACGGTGCGTACTCGGGGTAGCCGGACGCGCCGTCGCGGCAGTCGACGAGCACCTCGTCGTAGCCTGCGTCGCCGAGATTCTGCCGCGCGTGCCACACCATCCGACGGGTGATATCGACCGCGTGAACGTGGCGGCCGCCGACTAACTCGGCCAGCACCGCGGCGGTGTAGCCGACGCCCGCCCCGACGACGAGCACGTCGTCGCCGGGTCGAACGTCGAGCGCGGAGAGCAGTCGAGCGACCGTCGCCGGTGCGAGGACGGCGGTCCCGTCCTCACGAGCGTCACGGTTCGAGTAGGGCTGGTCCACGACGAATTGGTGTCGTGGAACCGTGCGCATGGCGATGGCAACGGCCTCGTCGAGGCCGCCGAGGGCCTCCTCCAGACCGTCGACCATATCCTCGCGCAGAACCGTCGTATCCATATTTCCGATTCGGTTCTCGACACTATTCAAGCGCACGCTTATCGACGCCGATTGCCCTCGATCTGTCACGCGAAGAAGACCGTCACACCGACGCCCTCGAGTGGTTCCGTCGATTCTTGGAGGTTCCTCTCGGCGTCGGTCGCGACCGAATAGTCGCTCGAATTCACGCCCGCATCGGGACGAACCGCACTTGCCCGTGCGTTTCGCCCTCGACGCTCCCGTCGGCTCGCTTCCGGAGGCGAACGAGTCGCTGTGAACGGCCGCCGATCGGTCCGACGACGTAGCCGCCGGGGTGGACCTGCTCGACGACGGCGACCGGGACCCTCGTGGGTGCACAGGTGAAGTACGCGGCGTCGTACGGGGCGTGTTCCGACCACCCCTCCCGACCGTCGCCGACGCGGACGGTCACGTCGTAACCGAGTCTGTCGAGTCGTTTCCGTGCCTCCCCGGCGAGCGACTCGTGATACTCGACGCTGTAGACGTTACCCGGTCCGACGATTTCTGCGGTTACCGCCGCGTGATATCCACAACCCGTTCCGATTTCGAGCACGCGGTCGCCCGGCGAGAGCAACAGGAGGTCGGCCATGATCCCGACCATGTGGGGTGCGCTGATCGTCTGTCCGTCGCCGATGGGGAGTGGTTTGTCCTGGTAGGCTTCCGAACGCCGGTCGTCGGAGACGAACTCGTGGCGTGGAACCGTTCGGAGAGCGACCGCTGTCGACTCGCGCTCGACGCGGTCGTCTCGGACGAGGCGGTCGACCAGCCGATTTCGAGCGTCGTCGTAGTTCATGGTGGAAGCGGTCGGATCACGGTGAGGGCGGTCGGATCACGGTGAGGGCGGTTGGATCGTCGCGGAGACGGTCGGTCCTCGCAGAAGAGCGCAGTCGGTCAGAGAGATTCCGTATCGAGTCCCCGGAGACGTGTGACGGAGGAGATGTCGGGACTCGATCCGACGAGATTCGAATCCGTTACGATTCGACAGCTACCACGCAGACCAGGCGCTGGTCTGGTCGTCGCGGGCGTAGACCCGCTTTAAGTCCTTGGCGAACACCATGTCGCCGTCGTGGTCGAACTTCTCGCGGCGGTACCCGTCGACGTCGCTTCGGACCTGCAGGCCTTCGATTTCGAAGCTTTCGTTGCCTGCTTCTTCGGTCTCGCCGACGACGAACTCGTAGTCGCCGGGGACCTGCATCGTGACGCTTCGGGTGTCCTCGACGCGTCCGTCTTTCGGGTGGATCGTCACGCCGACGCTCACGTTGTCGACGGCGCGGGTCCACACGGTGTCGACGTCGCGGGCAGTCGCCTCGTCGACGCGCTGTTCGACGCCGACTTCGATCGAGGTGACTCGGACCTGCATGATGGCCTCGGCCGTGTCGACGATGAACTCCTCGCCGACCGCTATCGACTCGGCGGCGGGCGACTCGACCGTCGCCGTCAGCGATTCGCCGCCCTGCGAGACGACGACGTCGAGTTCGGCCGTCTCGGGGCGTTCGATCTGTTCTTTGTGGACGTGGCCACACTCCGTACAGCGGACGGTCATCTGCCCGCCGGGTTTGAGGACCTCGTGGACGGTCGCTTCCCCCGGCGAACAGGAGGGACACGCGACCGGTACGCGATCCGCGGTTTCGCTCATGGCCGCTCGTAATCGGTCCGTGCGTAAAAGTCCGCGCTTGTTAGATTTGGTGAGAGTGTGTATCTGGGTAGGTGTGAGGAGACTCGGTCATGGAGGCGGTGTATTCGAGTCGATCACGGAAGACAGTGTATCCGAATACATGACAAAGAACGCCCCCGCGCTCTCGACTCGCGCGACCGCACATGCGCTCCTCACTCGCTCCTGATAGTCGCTCGTTGCGGTGCTTAGCGGGTCGTGCTTCACCGAGACCACGCCCCCTTTCAGTCCCACCCGTTTCGGTCCTCACCCTCCCCAACCGGGGCGCTCGACACGGAGGTCGAGCGCGGGACCCTCGCGCGCAACTCGGCGTCGCACGGAGGCGACGCCAGCACGCGCCATACACGGGTTATCACTGGCGTCGCAAGAGATATATCCGGCCTCGTCGTCCGCGGCGACATGAAAAAGAGTGACTCGGAGAACGACGAGTCCCCCTCCAAACTCATCGACGCGAGAATCGAGGAGCTTCCCGACTGGCGAGGCGAGACGCTTTCCCGGGTGCGCGGTCTCATCAAGGAGGCCGACCCCGATGTGGTCGAGGAGTGGAAGTGGAGCGGTCCGGCGTGGTCCCACGACGGACTGATCTGCACCGGCGAGACCTACAAGAACAAGGTGAAACTGACCTTCCCCAAGGGCGCTACTCTCGAAGACCTCGCGGACCTCTTCAACGCCAGCCTCGACGGCAACGTCAGACGCGCCATCGACATCACCGAGGGGGACGTGATCGACGAGAAGGCCTTCAAGTCCCTCATCCGTGCCGCAGTGGCCCTGAACGAGTCGTAGACCGCACGAGATTGGCGCTCAGTACGCGACACGCGATCCGTATCGTCGGGTGAGTGTCTCCTCGTTTCGACGGGGCGATAAGTCCGCTCGGGGGAGTTCCGAGACTTACAACCCGGCCGACGGGAGGTCGATGGCGTCGCCGTCGACGTACACGGTCGGTTCGCGGATGATCCCATCGAGGTGGAGCGGTGCGTCGGTGTCGCCGCCGATGCCCGCGTCGTCGCCGATAGCGATGTGAACCGTTCCGGCTGCCTTCTCGTCTAAGAGGACCGACCCGAGGAGTTCGTCGACGCCGACGTTCGTCCCGATGCCGAGTTCCGCGAGGTTGTAGGCGTCGTCGCCGACTTCCTCGGCTCCGGTCTCGACCTGTTCGCGGATCTCGTCGTCTTCGATGTGGGTGACGTAGCCGTCTTCGACCTCGAAGCGGAGCGTCTGGCCATCGTCTAAGAGACCGTAGGGCATCATCGTCCCGTCGACGACGTAGGTGCCGTCGACCGTCTCGGGGCTGACGAACACCTCGCCCGCCGGGAGGTTCGAGAAGTCGCCCGGTTCGTGGACCATGCCGGTGTCGGCGAACCACTCGCGGTCGCCGGGGTAGAAGGAGATGTCCGTCCCCTTCTCCGCGGTGACGCGGATCTCCTCTGCGTCGGCGACCTGTTCGAGCACCTGCTGGCAGTGGGCGTCGATCTCGCTGTAATCGGCGTCGAGACCGACGAGCATGACCTCCTCGGTGATGCCGGGGAGCGTCGCCCCGCGGACGCCTTCCTCGCTGGCGACGCTTCGCGCGCGCGTATGACTCAGACTTTTCGTGGTCGGCGCGAGAAAGGCGTCGGCGTTCTGCATCGCCGCCGCGACTGGTTCCGGGGGTTCTTCGCCGTGCTGGTCGCCCGGCGGGTAGCGAAGGATCGCGGCGTCGTCGGTCACCTCGCTTGCGGCCTCGTAGAGCGCCTCGCCGATCGCCACTCGCTCGTCGTCGGTGACGACGACGCACGATTCGTCGGCCCGTAGGTCGAGGCACTGTCGAACCGCCGTCTCGGCGGCGTCTTCGAGTGTGCTATCGCTCATAGCGGATGAGAACGCCGAGGAGGGTTAGGTGTTGTCGTTACGCTCAGTACTGGGATCTGCTAGGTTGGGGACGACCGCGGCGACCCGTCCGCCCGATGATGAGGTAGAGCAGGAATCCGAGAAGGCCGCCGAAGAAGACGACGAGGGCCCACAACAACGGACTGTGAGGGCTGTTTCGTTGCGCATCACCGTAGGTCCATATCGGGAGGGCGATGGCGAGGACGAGCCAAAACAGGGCGAACAGTATGAACAGGAAACCAAATCCAGCCATGCTAGAATGGCGCGAGGAGTACAGTATAAGCTTTGTGTCAAATTCGGATAGATGTGATGAATATTCACGAACGACTACTTCTTACACGGATTCGTAAAAATTCACGCTCGTTACTCGCTGCGGAGTTAATTTCTAACCGATTATACCCGGAATAACTATCCCCCTCGGGATCGGAGTGGCGGACGAGAAACATGATACAGGTGGGCGTCAACGGCTACGGTACCATCGGAAAACGCGTCGCCGATGCGGTCAAAGCGCAACCGGACATGAAGCTCGTCGGCGTCGCCAAGACGCGGCCGAACTACGAGGCCGAGGCCGCGGTCCGAAAGGGGTACCCGCTCTATGCGGCCATCCCCGAGCGGTCGGACCAATTCCGGACGGCCGGAATCGACCTCGCAGGTGAGATCGAGGACCTCGTGATGCAGAGCGACGTCGTCGTCGACACGACGCCGTCCGGCATCGGTGCGGAGAACCGAACTCTCTACGAGCAGTACGACACGCCTGCCATCTTCCAAGGCGGCGAAGATCCCGACGTCGCCGACGTGAGCTTCAACGCGCGTTCGAACTACGCGAAAGCGACGGTCGATGACGTCGAGTTCGTCCGCGTCGTCTCCTGTAACACGACCGGTATCTCTCGACTCGTCACACCGCTCGAAGAAGCGTTCGGCGTCGAGAAGGCGCGCATCACGCTCATTCGACGCGGTGGCGACCCCGGACAGACGAGTCGCGGTCCGATCAACGACATCCTCCCCGACCCGATCACCGTCCCCTCGCACCACGGCCCGGACGTCAACACGATCCTCCCGGACCTCGATATCGACACGCTCGGCGTGAAGGTCCCGGCGACGCTGATGCACCTCCACAGCGTCAACATCACGCTCGAAGAAGCTCCGAGTGCCGAGGAAGTTCGGACGCTCCTCCACGGTGAGCCACGTCTCTTCCTCGTCCCCGAAGTGACCGGCATCGACGGCACGGGTAAGCTCAAGGAGTTCGCCATGGACACCGGACGACCGCGCGGCGACCTCTGGGAGAACTGCATCTGGGAACCCTCCATCTCGATGGGGGGCAACGACCTCTACCTCTTCCAGTCGGTCCACCAGGAGTCCGACGTGATTCCGGAGAACATCGACGCCATCCGCGCCATCACGAATCGCGCAGAGCAGGCCGAAAGCATGGTCACGACGGACGAGCGACTCGGTATCGGTCTCGAAAGCCTGTTCCACGGTCCACGCAAGCGGGTGACGCCGTACCAGTAACGCCGCCGACCCGATCTGATATTCGACGTTGATCAGCGGCGTCCCCGGACGATTCCGACGAGTCCGACGACGAAGACCACGACGCCGAGCGCCATGGCGGCCATACCGACCAGCGTCGTGATCGGTTCCGGAAAGAAGAAAAGAACCGTTCCGACGAGCCACGCCACGATACCGCCGACGAGTAACACGATCGGTCGGCGCGACCACGACCCGTCTCGTCCGGAACCTGCGTGGGGTTGTGACACGAGCGCACCCTTTCAAATAGTTCAACAAGCGTTTTCGGGCCGACACGACGCGGGCTCTCAGCCCAACTCGTGGAACTCCACGTCGCCCGATTCGGTGTCGAGCGTGACGACGTGGAACGCGTCGTCGGCGGGCGGAATCGGTAGCCCGCCGGGGTTGATTCTCGTGACACCGTCGCGCTCCTCGTGGCCGTGCAGGTGCGTGTGACCGTGCAGGACGTACTCGTAACTCCCGCAGTCGACGAGGGCATTGATGAGCGGTTGGCTGGTTCCGTGGTAGACGGCGAACTCGACGCCGTCGAAGGTGAGTTCGGCCATCTCACCGAGGTAGGTGCCGAACTCCTCGACCGCTCCCTGCAGGTTCCACTCGCCGTCGTTGTTGCCGCGGGCGCAGTAGAAACCGAAATCGGCGTCGAACGGGGCAGCCGAGAACGGTGAGATAACGTCGCCGCAGTGGACGACGGCGTCGACGTCGCCGGAGAACAGGTCGACCGCGGCGTTCACCAGATCTAAGTTGTCGTGCGTGTCGGAGACGATTCCGAGTCTCATGTCGTCGGATTTGGGGGCGGTGAGTAAGAAAGTGGGTGGCGGAGGTACGTTTATTGCAGGTGGCAGAGTTGGGCGACATATGTCAATCCACCGCTATTCAGGGATGGTGACTATCGGACTGGTCTTGGTGGCTTACACTATCTATTCAGTGTTCTATAGATTGACGCTGATTACGAGTGGGGTACCGTTCAATACAGGCATAGACGGTGCGGTTTTCCCTTGGGTACTGTTCGTGATCGGTATCTTCGTCGCTGCGTACGGTCTCTTCGGTGGTATCCGTGGAGCGGTCCGCGGAGGCGGTAACTCGTTTGAGGGCATCTCGAGAGGAACTGACGATTCAACCGACGTCGTGGAGTGAAGGCGGGTCAAGCGTGAATCTGCAAATCAGAACGGGGAGATCGAGGTAGCGATCGAGACGACCTCGAAAGCCCCCGCGCTCTGGACGAAGCACGGTGAAGTAAGAACCGCAGGAGTGAGTGGAGCGAGCGACGAGGATCGCAGCGAGCCGCGCGAGTCCAGAGCGCGGCCCCTTTCAGTCCCGCCCTGCGGCAGTTGGCGAGGCGAACGTCGCTCCCGAAGTGCCAATGAGTCGACGCCGATCGTAAACTACCCTACTCGTCCATCCGTTCTGCGGCCTGTTCCAGCACTTCGACGGCGACGAGCGGTTCGCCCGTCAGCGCGCGGATGTACGCGCCGCCGGCGATCGAGACGTGCGAGAAGTCGTCTTCGCGCATGCCGTACATCTCGATGGCGCGGGAGGTGTCGCCGCCGCCGACGACCGAGAAGCAGTCGGTCTCGGAGATGGCTTCGAGCACCGTCACCGTCCCCTTCTTGAACCGCTCGTCCTCGAAGACGCCCAGCGCACCTTTGACGAACACGGCCTCGGAGTCGCGGACGACGTCGGCGTACTCGCGGGCCGTCTTGCTCCCCACGTCGAGGTAGCCGCGGTCCTTCTCGTCGATCTCGTCGACGAGGATCTCGGCGCGTTCGCCGTCGCCGTCTTCGTAGGCGAGGTCGCTGGCGAGTTTGATCTGGTCGCCGCGCTCTTCCAAGATCGATTCGACGGTCTCGTGGTTCGCCTCCCACTGGTCGTCGAAGAAGTCCATGCCGTCGACGTCGTACCCGACCTCGTGACCGGCCGCGCGGAGGAACAACTCGCCCGCGATGCCGCCGAGGCAGAAGACGTCGACCTTGTCGCCGAGGTTGTTCATCACGTCGATGACGTCGGTGGCTTTCGTCCCACCGACGACCATCGACACCTGCCCGTCGAACTCCCGACTGGCGATGGAGGTGTTGGCCTCGTACTCGCTCTCCATCACTCGCCCGGCGTAGGCCGGGAGGACGAGCGGGAAGCCGACGAGCGACGCGTGCGCCCGGTGGGCCGCCGAGTAGGCGTCGTTCACGTAGGCGTCGAACTCGGGTGCGAGCGACTGCACGAAGTCGCTCTCGGCGTGCTCCTCGGGGTCTTTCTCGGGGAGTTCGTCGTCGCACATCCGGACGTTTTCGAGCAGGAGTACGTCGCCCGCTTCCAGATCCTCGATGGCGTCGATGGCCTCCTCGCCGTAGGTGTCGGCGACGAAGTCGACCGGGTGGTCGATGTGCGAAGAGAGGATCTCGGCGTGCTGGTCGAGCGAGACGAAGTCGTCACCGCTGGGGCGACCCTGGTGGGCCATGAGCGCGATCCGGTGGTCATCGTCGACGAGTTCACCGACCGTCTTGGCGTGTCGCTCGAACCGGCGGTTGTCCTGTACCTCGCCGTCTTCGACGGGGGAGTTGAGGTCGAGACGGCAGAGGACGCGCTGTCCGGTTTCGAGGTCGTCGAGCGTCTTGAACATACTCGGAAATCGCCGCCGGGTCACTTAGTGATAGGCGAAACCGCGAAGAGTCGAGACGGAGAAATCAGGGAAGATCGAGTATCTTCGTCGTCTCGGCGACGAACGTCCGGCCGAGGTTGTCGATCGAGGAGAAGTTACTCGTCGGTGAGAGTTTGAATTTCGCGGCGAGCACCATCTGCTTCGGTGCCGAGCCACCGACGGGGTCGAGGAGGAGTTCGAAGCGCTGGCTCGCCGATCCGGCGGGACCGAGGTGGTCGGCGGAGAACACCGTCGAATCGTCCCGCGTCCGTTCGAAGGTGAACGTCGGTCACCCGTCTCCACCCGGTCGTTTGAGGTAGACGTCGGCGCGGACTCCGCCCGAGACACTCGGCGGTGCCCGAAGCCGGAAGCGAAACGCGTCGAGGTGGGTGTCAGCGGCGTGCCAGAGGTCGAACGTCAGCGGAATTCGACCGCCGTCGTCGGCCGTCTCTGGCCAGAGCACCCCGAGAGACAGGTAGTCCGTCCCGTTCCGGGACCACCCCATGTCCGTTCGGCGATCCTTCGTCTCGACTTTAGGACCGGAGAGTTGCGTCGTGAGCGGACGACTGGAACAACCGGTGAGTGGAACCAGACCGGCGGCGAGGGCGGGGAGGAACTGGCGGCGACGCATCGACGTATCTGTCGACTGAACCGATTATAATAGTTTCGAGGCGAAAAACGAGAACCCGGATTCCGGTTTCGAATCACGGCACCCCGGACGTTTCGAGCGATTACTCGGTGATGTAGGCAGCGACGTCGAGCATCCGGTTCGAGAAGCCGAACTCGTTGTCGTACCACGTCAGCACTTTGGCGAAGCCTTCGCCGACGACGTTCGTCGAGTTCAGGTCGACGGTCGACGAGGCGGGAAGTCCGATGATGTCCGAGGAGACGACCTCCTCGTCGGTGTAGGCGAGCACGCCGGCGAGTTCGTTGTCGGCGGCGTCGCGGAACGCGTCGTTGATCTCCTCTGCGGTCGGGTTCGATTCGAGGTCGACGGTGAAGTCCGTGATCGATCCGTTCGGGGTCGGGACTCGGATCGCCATGCCGTCGAGTTTGCCTTCGAGTTGGGGGAGGATCTCCGTCGCGGCGATGGCGGCACCCGTCGTCGTCGGGATGATGTTCTCGGCGGCGGCGCGACCGCGGCGGGTCTTGCCCTTCGGACCGTCGATGAGCGCCTGTGAACCCGTGTAGGAGTGGACCGTCGTCAGCAGACCGGCGCGGATGCCGAACTCGTCGTCGAGCACTTTCGCGACCGGCGTGATGCTGTTCGTCGTACACGACGCGTTCGAGACGATCTCCTCGCCGTCGTACTCCTCGTGGTTGACGCCGTAGACGAGTTGTTTGACCGGCTTGTCGCCCTTCGGCGGCGCGGAGATGACGACTTTGTCCGCGCCACCGTCGAGGTGGGCCGCCGCGTCGTCGCGCGTACGGAAGATGCCCGTACATTCGAGTGCGACGTCCACGTCGAGGTCGTCCCACGGGAGTTCCGCCGGGTTCTGCTCGTTGAACAGCGGAACCGACGTCCCTTCGATAGTGAGCGTGTCGTCTTCTAGTTCGACGCCGTCGAGTCGACCCATGACCGTGTCGTACTTGGCGAGATACGCCATGTCGTTCTGATCCATGACGTCGTTGATTCCGACGAGGTCGATCCGTGGGTCGTCCATGACGGCACGGAACACGTTGCGTCCGATTCGACCGAACCCGTTCAGGCCGACGCGGACGACCTCCGAATCCGATACGTCGTCGCTCGCGTCGAGGTATGATTTTTCACTCATAGCCGAGTTGTCCGTGTGGTGTATTTAAATGGGCGTGGTAAATCTGTTTCGGATACGCAGGCCCTATTCGTGACTAGTTGCTGCGTCCTCTTAGCGATTTGGAGGGGAGAAACCTTCTTAATCGACCGTTTTCAATGTCGATCGGCTAGTCACGATCGCTGACACGATCGGCACTGGACGGACGGTCGAATCGCCACCGACAGAAAGCTTTTGAGCCACAATAGCATACCAGAACCCATGGATAGAGACGATCGCGACGATCCGTTCGATAATATCTTCAATGAAATCGAACGGATGATGAACGAAATGACCGGTGCCCACGACGACCGGACGGGCTTCGCCTCCGAAACCCACGTCGACGTGTACGAAGAGGGAGACGTCATTCGACTCGTTGCGGACCTGCCGGGCGTCGAAAAGGACGCCATCGAACTCAAATGCGACGGAGAGATGCTCACGATCAGTGCCGCTAGCGACCGTCGAGAGTACGACGAACGTGTCCGTCTTCCGGCCCGCGTCGACGAACACTCCGCCTCGGCGTCGTTCAACAACGGCGTCCTCGAAGTCACCCTGGATCGCGTCGAAGATTCCGCCGCCATCGACGTCGAGTAGTCGCGCTCTCGTCGACCCAGCACCGACGTTTTTCTGATACTTCGCTTCGACGGCGAAAACAGCGATAGCTGTCGAGGACATCGACAATAGCGAGGGAGCGACCGCCGGCTACAAGCGTGTGCCGACCCGCAGGCAGAGATATGTACCTGACGGAGGCTACGTGGACGGACGTTCGTGATCTCGAGACAGATTTGGCCCTGTTACCGATCGGTAGTACCGAACAACACGGCCCGCACGCACCGCTCGGAACCGACGCGCTCAACGCGGCGACGGTCGCCGAAGCCGCTGCCGACGTCTACGACGCAGACGTCGTCGTCGCGCCCGTCGTGTCCGTCGGTGTCGCCGAGGAACACCGCCAATTTCCGGGGACGCTCTGGGTCACGGAAGACACCTTTCGCACCTACGTCCGCGAAATCGTCGACAGCCTCGCCAGCCACGGCTTCGACCGCGTGATCCTCGTCAACGGTCACGGCGGAAACGTCTCCGCGCTCGGCGAGGTGGCGGGGACGATCACCCGACGCGACGACGCGTACGCCGTACCGTTCACGTGGTTCCAGGCCGTCGGGGACCACGCGAGCGATATGGGCCACGGCGGTCCACTCGAAACGGCGCTCCTCAGGCACACCCGTCCGGAACTCGTCCGCGAGGATCGAATCGACGAGGCCAGAGAGAACGGGAGCGACCGCTGGGGCGACTGGGTTTCGGGAGTGAACCTCGCACACGACTCCGCAGAGTTCACCGAAAACGGCGTCGTCGGTGACCCCGCCGAGGGCGACGAAGAACGCGGGGCCGAGTTGCTCACGATGGCGACGAAGGCACTCGTCGCGCTCATGGACGCCGTCGCCGAGCGAGACGTCTCGCGACCGGCACACAAGTAGGCGAGAGAAGCGTCTCGACGGCGTGGAGAGGATCCTATTCCTCTTCTTCCTCGTCCTCGTCCTCCTCGTCGTCGTCTGCCTCAGCCTCCGCTTCGTCTGCATCGTCTTCGGCCTCCTCGTCGGCCGGGAGGTTCTCACGCGCCTCGTCGAGCGTGCTCCGGAGGCCCGGAATCGTACTCGTCAGATCGCCGACTTTCTCGCTGGCCGTCTCGATCTGATCGAGCACTTCCTGAATCGCTTCGATCTGCTCGCGGAGGTCGTCGGCGTCTTCGAACGCGTCGGCTCGTTCGCCCATCGTGTACCACTTCTTGGCCTGCACGAGGTGTTCTTCGGCGTCACCGACGTTGAGGGCCGAGCGGAGTCCGTTGAGGACGCCGAGGACGTTGTCGGCTTCGGTTTCCCAGACGTCCTCGCCCTCGGGGAGTTCCTCCCACGCCGCTTCGAGGTGTTGTTCTACGTCCGCGCGCATCTCCGCCGCTGCCTCGCCGAACAGTTCGTCGTCGCTGAAACTGGTCTGACTACTCATAACATCCACTTGGGCGTCGCTTGCTTTAAAAACGTGCCCGAAAGTGAAAGTGAAGATCGTCGCTTCACCCTGCCTCCGTCGAGAATCAGTTTCCGGGATCGAAACTCACCGTCGGTCACAAAAATGCCGGGACGTCACTCTGCGTCGGCGACCGAGTCGAGTTTCATGAGCGGATAGCCGTCTTCCATCTCCATCCGGGTTCGGACGCGGACGCCCTCGTATTCGATGCGCATCTCGACTTCCATCAGGCGGCCGGTCAGTTCGGTGTAGTCGTGGTCGTGGTCGATCGCCTCGGCGACGGCATCGTCGTCGATTCGAACCACGACGGACTCACAGAACGGCTGATTCTCGATGGACTCGGCCATGGCGCGTTCGAGACTGCGCGCGCTCTCCGGACTGACGGGCGTTCCGGCGAACTGGTGGTACAACGACCCGAACTTGATTCCGGCCTCGAAGCAGGCCTGTTGTGCGTCGGTCGGCATACGTGCTACCGAGACGAGCGAGCGGTTAAGTCGTTCCCATCGGTCGGTTATGGCTGCGTTTCGGGCGGCGAGTACGGCGGTCGCGAGAGCGGTGAGACGAGGGTCGTGGTTCGGGGAGACACGGGACGCTCGAACCGTGCGTTACTTAGCCCACTGCTACCGACAAGCGATTGAATGGACGACCCGGTTTTGCTGACGGGGGCTGGTGGCCGCGTCGGGCAGGCGATCCTGCACGACCTCGCCGACGAGTACGACTGGCGACTCCTCGACCGTGAACCGCTCCCCAACGAAAAACTCCCAGAGAGCGTCGATAAAGACGACGTGTACGTCGCGGACGTCGTCGACGATGCCGCGATGCGTGAAGCCACTTCCGACGTCGGTGCTATCATCCACCTGGCCGGTGATCCGCGACCGCAAGCGCCGTGGGACAGCGTCCTGCGAAACAACATCGACGGAACGCAGAGCGTCTTCGAAGCCGCCGTCGAAAACGGCGTAGAGAAAGTCGCGTTCGCGTCTTCGAACCACGCCGTCGGTGCCTACGAGACAGACGACCGAACGCCGGACATGTACCGCCCCGAAGACGAGTTCCGCCTCGACGGGTCCGAACTCCCGCGTCCGGGGAACCTGTACGGCGTAAGTAAGGCCGCCGGAGAGACGCTCGGACGATACTACCACGACGAGTTCGGCCTCTCTGTCGTCTGCGTTCGCATCGGCAATCTCACGCGTGACCATCCGCCGTGGGACTACGAACGCGGACAGGCGATGTGGCTCTCGTATCACGACTGCGCGCACCTCTTCGACTGCTGTGTCAGAGCAGACTACGAGTACGAGATCGTCTACGGCATCAGCAACAACGACCGCAAATACTACTCGATCGACCGCGCACGCGAAGTACTCGGCTACGATCCGCAGGACAACTCGGCCGACTTCGAGGACTGACTCCGATCGAATCCGCGGGACCTCCGATCGAAACGACGTCAGTCGAACAGCCCATCTACGTCCGATTCTCGATGACGACGCCGCTCGACGTGTTCGGAGAGACGCTGGTAGACCAACTCTCGACGCTCGGCATCCGCTGTGAAGTCCATCACGAGCGTCGTATACGTCGTCTGAATTCCCTCGGCGATCTCCTCGCGTGCGGCCGAGACCCCCCGCTCGACCACCGATTCCTCGTATGCGTCGTACTCTTCGGCGAGGACGAGGGCTACCCGTGCGGCCGCTTCGAAGTCGAGATCGTCGACTGTCGGTGCCACGCCGTCGATCGTCAGGGCAGGCGGGCGAATGCGTTCGATACTCGCGGGGTCAGCGTCGAGTCGCGAGAGAACCGTTCGCACGGTTCCGAGGTTCACGCCGCGGTAGTCGTCAGGGAGTTCTCGAAGATAGACGCCAGCACTCTCGGCGAGTCCGGTCGCGCCGTCCCAGTTCGATCGACGGGCGTGATAGATGGCCGCGGTGAACTGGATGAGTCCGTGAAGGAACCGTTCGTCGTCGGTGCCACGAGCGAGGTCGAGCCACTCTTCCTCCCACGCGTCGTGGGCGGCGTGATATTCACCGGCATTGTACATTGCGACTCCCGCTCGAAGCGCTGTATCCATGTTCAACAGTAGGATCGACCATCAGAAAAGCCGGTTCCTTCTGGCGTTTTTAGGAGCGTCATAGGGTTGAAACGACGTGCAACGACCGAAACGGCCGTGTGTACTTATTTCGATTCCACTCGGATAGTTATTCCCGTGTAACCACACGGGTTGTCAGAGGCAATTCCCATCGCTCCACCGGCCTCGTCATCCCTCCGGGCACTTTCGACCGGGATACCATTTGCGACCGATCTATGACTCGATCGACACTACGGAGTATCCCAAGTACGTACTGATTCGCGTGTGTGGTAGTGTCGACTTCGTCGTCTCTGTCGTCGACTGTTACGCGCCGTTCGCCAGCGAGACGCAGGTTCCTCACTCCGCTCGTCACGTTGCGTCTCGCAGAAACGTCCTGACGGAGTCTCACGCGAGCGTGAGGCGCGTCAGGATGCACGTGAGTGGACTGATCGCTCGGCGATCAGTTCACGAAGGAAACGTCCTGACGGAGATTTGAACTCCGGTCCCTGGCTCCGCAAGCCAAGAGGATAGTCCACTACCCTACCAGGACTCATTTTGGTGTATGCAGGATTCGCTTAAGTGGCTTCCGGTATGGCTCGCCATCGGGACGAACTGCCATGGGTGAGAATACCGTCTCACTACCAGTACTGTCGGTGGTCTCGGGAGATAACACAAAGAACTCTTTGTGCGTACGAAACCCCTTTTTCAGGAGGAGACTACCTACGAAGTATGAAACGTCGAACGGCTCTCGAGGCAACGGTGACAGCGATCAGTGTAGGGACCCTGGCGGGCTGTCTCGGTGGGGGCGGAACGAGCAACGGTAGCGGGAGTGGATCAGGTGGTGGGTCCGGCGGCGACGCGACCGGGACGTCGTCGGGCACGACGAGTCCGTCATCGGATACGGCGAACGCGTCGTCGACATCGACAGGTGAGACGACAACCAGCGAGACGACGGCGGCAAACGGCACGGCGACCACGGCAAACGACACGGCGACCACGGCAAACAGCACGACGACCACGGCCGGACAGTCCGGGCAGTCGCCGTCGATCACCAGTTCGCAACTCGATGCGACCGGCGAGTGTTCGAACCCGGGAAATGCGACGGTGAAGTCAGATGGGAACGGATCGTCGGTGACGGTCACGGGATGTATCCGCGGTCCGGACGGCTGTGCGAAGCCGAAGCTGAAGTCGGCCACGGTCGACGAAGGCACGCTCCGAATCGTCGTCACGACGAAAGAGGAAGCCGGGAACGGAACCGCGTGTACGCAACAGATCGTTCACCTCGGATATCGGGTGACGGTCGAACTCTCGGGCGGTCGGCCGAAGCACGTCGAAGTCGTCCACGAAACGATGGGCAAGAAGAAGACGGTCGCCACCGACGGCTGAGAAGATGTCTGTGAAAGTTCTTGTAGGGTCGCGAGACTATCACGGGACGTGATCGCCGATTCGAGCACACCGAGATCGACAGGCTACGCCGAGATTCCCGGCCAAGGACAACGCTTAAGCGCGGCTCACCCTTGCGTGGACACAGGATTATGGGCGTATGTTTGATGTCTGACGTTGGTTATTCTGTGCTAAACTTTGTGAATCATTCACTGTGGAAGATTAGCTAAAAAAGATGTAGCCAAATCTTGGTTAGTATCTTCTCAAAAATGTCAAGTGCTCAAACTCTTTCCTTATATAAAACCACCCTTCGGCGGATTATTCAAATAATTGATGATAGACGAACCATCTACTAGTCCATATCCAACCTCCCGATTCCAAGTACCGTTAGGATGTAAGACATTATCTTGGAAGGAATATCCGGATATCTTTTCACAACTTAGCTCAATTATGTCTCTTACCTGATTGTTATTCAGTGATGGATTCAGGAATCGGATTAGTGCTACAAGCCCGGATACATGGGGACACGCTGCGGATGTGCCGCTAAAATCTTTGTAGTAACCAGTTGGCACTGCTAAGCCAGACGGATTATACCCAACCGGTCCTGTAATGTCGGTTGTGAAGCAGAAAACACCCGGCGCTACGACATCAATTCCTTCTCCGTAGCAACTATCCCAATCGCGATAGCCTACATTCTCAAGCCAGTATGCCAAGCCGTCATTGAATTCTTTCCTTTTATCCTGTTCTCCAATCGCGCCTACCCCAATTACGAGATCGTGACAAGCAGGGTAGGCAACATCCGCACCGAAATTACCCACAGCAGCGCAAAGGACAATGTCTGCATCGTAGGCCCTTTGAATAGCTTTATCAATCAAAGTAACATCTGCTGACATAACCGGGAACCCAAGGGACATATTGATAACTGAAACATCTGCTTCTATCACTAGTTGGATCCCTGCCGCTAAATCTACAATAGTATTAGCAGGCTTCGTGAAATCACCAGGAGTCGCAATGGAGTAGATGACAGCGTGTCAGCAATCCCTGCCCCTCCTAAACCGTTATTGAGAGTTGCGGCAGCAATCCCAGCGACAGAGGTGCCATGGGGTTATCTTCGATCCCCCTATACAACATCCAGTAGGACGCCATCTAAGAGGACTGTAGTAGATGAACCCACCCCATCAAATCTGATGTTCGCTCTAACTCACACCGCTATCAATACGCTATTTACATCTCGCCAGTGAGGTCCAGAAGGGAACCTAATCGAGGAGACCCCAGTTCCAAGAAGGGGCCGAGGAGAAGTTATTCTACTAAAAAAGGGGGAGACACGAAGGGGAGTCTAGTCGAATCTCATTAATATCGGAGGATTTCACCAAAGTCAGATATAAATCAATGAAGACTCCACGCGGTCATTGTTCAATCAGATAAAAGGTATGGCACTATAACCGGCCCGGACACCTCTCAAAACAACCCAAACCTAACTCAAGCAACAAAACAAAAAACACAAGAGCTACACCCAAATCTCACAAAGACAGCAACCACAAACTCACTCAAAACAATATCTGTTCTTTCTTAGCGGTGTTGTCTGCGTGGCCCAGCTGTCCTGTTGTGTCTCTTGCCTTTTTTCCCCTCCGTCGCCTGGGGTCCCTCGTCTATCGCTCTGGTGTTCTGTGTCTTCTTGGGTGGTCCGTTCGGGGTCTTTGGTCCGGGTGTCTCTCCATCTGGCCTGTTGCGGCGGGGGGGTGGCTGCTGTGCGCTTGGGGTGTTGCTCCTTCATTTATGTGTTTGGGTGCTCACTTGCGTGTTGTTATATTTGGGGGGGGCGGTTTTGACTGTGGCCGTTTGGTAGTGTCAGCCGTACTTGCCGGTGTGTGCCGCTGTGGGGCGGGTTTAGAGCGCGAGCGGTCTGCGTGGATATCTGGGGCGTCGTTGGAGTGGAGATTCTCAGGGGGTTTATATCTGTTCTGGACGAGTCATTCCCAGGGAGATCAGAGAGAGGGCTGCGTAGACATGTCGTTGGCCATCGGCCAGCTGGCTTTGTCGCCGCGGGGGGTGCTACAGTGATCATTATAGGAGCTCACTCCTATCGCTACGTCAGTGCGGAGCAGTTCTGGCGCAGTTATACGCCATGCACTCTCGCGCACAGAGAGACGAGAGTTCTCAACAGAGTAGCGTCTCTGTGAGATCTGGAGAGCGGAGAAGAGATAAGTAGAGAGTAGAGATATTTGCGGCGTATTGGATTAAGACTGATATAGGACGTCGCCAATTATCAGTTTTATTTCACGATTAATTAGAGAAGCAGGCACAGTGAAGTTTATTCAAGGATAGAAGTAGCCAGATAGTAATATATTATTGATCTTCCGGTATTTCCGGTCGAGAGGTTTTAGAGTACGAGTGATAGTTTAGAGGCCGTAGATTTCCGCTACACCGTGTTCCTCTGTACCTCTGTTTCCGGGAGCTATTGCTGATTCAAGCAATAGAGGATATATATTTTAATCATAGAAGAAGGAGCGATCTATAGGCATAGATATAAATACACATATCTTTAGCGAAGCAAGTGCGGAGACAGAGTAGCATTCAAAAGAAGTCAATCTTCGAACTAGCACAAAAAAGGGTAGAACAATCGTTTTTTGGACAGTGCATTAAAACTTCGTATGAGATATGACCCAAAAAACAATTCGCAGCAAGTTATCGAAGTCGTGTTTAGTCGGAGTTTATCCACTTAAATCGGTGACAATACCGAGTAAATGGCACATCTCTCTCACCATCAAAGAGATCTAGAAAATATGCGAGCTCCCTTTGGTCAGGAGAAAAAAGAGCTACAGAAAAGTCAATAGTGGCAGAATATCTAACTCAGAAAGGAGCATATCCATTAATCTTAATAGTACAAGAGTGCTTTGAGAGCACTGAGAAATCGGAGAAAAGTAGAGATTTTAGGTAGATAAAGCGAATCTGTTATCAATAACCAGATATCTTAGATCTCTATGATTTAAGAAGAACTATAACACCGGTGATGAGATTAGATATAGAGTTCGCTCTACGAAAGTTCTCAAACATATCAGAAACAATTAGAGCTCCATAGTTCAAAGTAAGCGAAAATCTACAACAGCGGTAGATGAATCAAACTCTAAGAAAACCAGACGGAGCAAGAGAGAAATAAAAAGAAGAGTTATGCACTAGATCAGACACTGAGTAATCTAGAGATAACGAAGCAGATCAAAGAAGAAACGACAAAAAGAAACATAGCGATGAATTACCAAGTAGATCAGAGACACAGAACTAAAGAATTAGATAAAAGAGAAGAACCAATCAATAATCAATTTGTCAATGAAGCAAAAGCAAGTAAGCAGAACGCAAAAGCAAAGAGAGCGATGGAAAAAGCAGCTCAAGCAAAATCTCGTAGAAGTGAAGTAGTCTTAACTACAGATCCATTTTGGAAAGAAGAGGAAAGAAATAAGAAGTTCAAAGGTATATCTGAGATGTAAACAACTTAGATAGAAGAAATAAAAAATATCTAGACAAAGATAGCTCAGAAAGCTACCAAAAAAAAAAAAAAAAAAAAAAAAAAAAAAAAAACAAAGAATTGCCAGAGGAAGAGACAATATCTGAGTAAAAAGAACAAAACGAAGTCACAGTTCAAGAATATCTAAAAACGGAATAGTTTCAGACAGAGAAGAAAAGACTAACACACCAGAAGCTGAGCGAGCTAGAAAAAAAGTCTTCAGATAAGCAGATAAAAACTCTGCTAAAAGATAGCAATAGTCCAAGAAGATATAGAAAATTACAGCAACAGATATAATCAAAAGAAGACCACCAACACTGGACTATCGCTTTATCTGAGTTCTCGAATCTCAGTTCGGACAGCGACTAAAGACCTAAAAACCACTACTGACCTAACAGAAACAGAAGCTAAGAAAGCAAACACTAAGCTGAAAAGAAAACAAGCAAGAGACAGTAGAAAAAACCACAACAACAGAACAAGAGAGTAAAACAAGAGATATAGAAAGCAGATCTACGACCGAAGACGCAATTCACGAAAGCGAAGAAAGATCAAGCACCGATAGAGTCAGAGACAGAGCTGTCAAGCTAAAACAGAGTCTGAGCTAAGAAGATATACTAGTAGTCGTTTTGAACGAGTTACTATTCAAACTAAGTCCACGATTGGAAGTCGATTTTAAGCTAGAAACCACGAGAGCGACATATCTACACCAAACGCGATAGTCTAAAAGCTTATCAATATCTCCGCAAAAAGAGAGAGAAGCGATCACTAACATCTACAACGAGAAGCAGTAATGAAAAGATACCAAACGAAAACAGAAAACAACCTGAGAAAAGCACAAGTCGCACACTAAAGACGAACGAGTCCCAGACGGCGCACTCTCTACACGAGCGACGGAACGCGTATCGTCGAGTCGCCGTCGCACTCCGAGCACGAGCGCACGTCACGAGAGTCACTATCTGGAAGTGTAGTACACGAACTCCAGATCGTTGAAGAGGCCAATCGAGATAGCCTGTCAGTAGACAAACTCAATAATAGGTAAAAGTTCAAAGTTCTCATCGAGCGAGAGTAGAAAGCAGGAGGAGAGATTTGTCAGAAGCCAGATCGATAGTCACATCGTAGTCGTCACGAGTAAAAACAAAACAAACAAAAAAGAACAAAAGGCACGACGAGAGCTCAGAGAGCAGAACAACCGAGATATCTACAAGAAGAGCGAATGAGATAACGAGCGAGGGTCTATATCACGAATCACTCAGAGCCTAACGAACAGAGATTACGACAACGAAGAGACAAAGTCTTGTCGGGAGAACGCGTCAAAGACAGAGATCGATAGTCCGCAGAGCATCAAACGCAATTTTACCAATAAACTGAGAGAATAGCTAAGACCGATAAGGCTCCAAAGTGAGAGACATCTCTGACAAGAACAACCATCTATTCAGAGTCTAACAGCAAGGAGGAGCGCTTCAAACGCACATACTATCCCAGCTATCAAAAACGTCAAGATACCAGACAACACAGATAGCAGTCAGTCAGTCTAATCGTTCAAGTGCAGTCCGACTTAAAACAGTCAGACATAAAAGCTCCGAAAAACCAGACTGAACTCAAAGCCACAACGCGCTGACCTGACACTAATGATAGCAAGAAATCAAAGAAACAGTAAACGCTACTATCGAAAACCGTCAAAAGACTACTAACCGTACGTGCTGGAACTCTAGAGTCATGAGAGCACGATGGTCAGAAAGAACACAACAAAGCGATAGAAAACGCTCCAATAGAGCTGAAAAAGGAGAGCAAGATGCCGAAATCAAAGAAAGCGATACCACCAATAGCGATAAGCACAACAAACAGATAACTAAACCGATAAAGCCCAATTCAAACAGCGCAAATCGCAGTCAACACAACACTGAGCAATAACCGTGAGGCGAGAGTCTCCCGAGAGACGCGCTCAGAGATCGTTAGTAAGATAATCGTCAATAGAACGCTAGTCAGAAAGAAAGTCAGTCACATCGATAACGACGATCGCGATGACCGCAGCGAGAACGAGATCGAGAGAGCCAGTCGCAAATCGCATCAACAGCGCCGAGGTCGGACGCGAGGCAGTCAAAAGCTCACACACGTGAAGTCGCACGACAGCACAGGCGAGAACGACAAAAACGCACAGTCACAAACTCAACGAACCGGGCGCAGAAGGAACACAACAATCAGAGCAGTCAGAAACAGACTCAGCAAAGAACTCAACAAGTCAAGAGCGAACTCAAGCAATGTATGTGCCATAAAGTCAGAGGAGGAACGGCAAAAGGTGTAACGAGAAAGACGATACCTAACTAAAGATCAGCTCTAGACGAAAAAAACGCATCGTGCAAACAGAAACAACAAAGCGCAAAAACAAGAAGTTCTCGACAGAATACCATAAGAATCGAAGAGCTGAGCAGAGAGATAGAGATGAGTTACAGTAGCGAGAAAAACGCAGTAGCGAACGCTTGCAGCCAATCAGAGAAGAAAACTAAACGATATAAACGAACAACTACAATCGTTACCGAGTGTAGATCGATAAACTCAACAAAGAGGCTTGTCAGCGATGCACTACTATCGGCTGAAAGTCAGCAAACGCAAAGAGAAGCGAGAGATATCAGAGAGACAGAGACGAGATAGGAGAGCTACAAAAACCAATAGAAATCTCTAAATCGCTCGAAACCACGAACGAGATGAAAATCAAAATTACCGTAAAAGTAAAAGTTATATCTACAAACAAACGAAGAGTCAGAAACACCAACAGAAGATCACACAAAACATCGAAAAACTCAAAGAGAAAAGAATCACTGAACGAGAGACGAGAAGAAAACGAAATAAAGTCAAACACAAGACAGTAGCAGAAACGTTAGACAACGACAAAGAAGAAGTAGAGCTCCATACAAAGATAGGAAGCGTATCGAAGAAACAGAAGAAACAAGAAAAGTCGAAACAGAGACAAGAGAGGTCAACGATAAGAACAGAATCGTGAAGAGACTGACGAGATACAGCACAGAACAAATCAAATAGCTAGACAAAACGAACGTATAAACAAGGATAATCTCAACGAAGAGTAATAGAACAGTAGAAATAAAGAATAGATTATAAAGTTAGTTAAAGATATTAAACGAAAGCAACGAAGTCAGAAAAAGCAATCGTCAAGGAGAAAAGTCGCGAAACAAAACAGACAGAGCATTAATGCACAATGCAATAACGACAAAAACAGTCAAAAAACAGACAAACGCAGGCACAGCTGTCTTCAGATTAAGAATCAGCATGTCATGCCAGAACAAAGACAGCACTAACATACCGAAATATCTTAGCAGTAATCAGGACTGTAAATATCTATTTCGTCAACTAAAAACGCAACGAACAGTTACAGACATAGACGAACACACAAACATACAAAGAAGTTAGAGAAGAGGAGAGCAAGCTCAGAAAACGAAAGCGAGAGCGAACAAAAACGAGTCTCTAACCCGAGATCTATCTGAAAATCAAAGTAGCTTAGTTCAAAGAGACAACGATCAGAGATAGCTCAAAGGATCTATCGAACAGCGAGTACAAGAGCTACTAACCAAAACTGAGTGTCGAGCTTATCACCGAGATCACGAAGACAGATTAAAAAGGGCTCTCAGACCATCGATATATCGCGCCGAGATGAATCAAACTGACACTTCTCACGAGAGTTTTAAAAGAACGCGAGAAAGCTAGATTTAAAAGAAAACTATATCTAAGACACAAAAAAAGATAAAACAATAACGAAAACTAGTCAAAGAGAAAGTAACCTAGTTTAATAGAGAAGTAAAAAAAGAAACAGAGTCGAGTAAACGACATCGAAAAATCAATAATCAGAGAGATATAAACACAAACGCGCGACCAAGAGAGATTAGAAAGAAATTCAAACGTCAATATCAAAAAGATATACAACCAAACAATCAACGAAATGTCAATAATCTCTCTCAAAACTAGATTTTCAACTTCTAAAACATAGATTCTGCTCGCGAACGCTCAAAAATCTCAACAGCAACAGATACCAAATCATATAATCTCACTTCTAACCGAGAATAGCGAGACAGTAAAACAACGAAACAGTAGTTAAAAACAGTCTTAGAGCTTAAATCAACTAACCGATCACTAACGAAATCACAAATTTCAAACGACAAGTAGCCGAGATAAAGTAACGAAGATAAAAAATCTCAATAGTATTTAAATCAACGAAAACAGCTTCTGATAGACGATCAAACCAACGACAAACAGTATACCGATCTACAGATAAAATTTCTTCAGCATCGATCAACAAATCACTCTCACAAAAAACAAAAACCGAGAGTTCATTTAAAGCACAACGAACAACATTGAAGATGAAACAAACGCGTCATAGTCATTGATCATCCGTAGCACGATCTGTCCGATTGTGTCAACTTCTACATCATTGTACTTCATTCTGACTTACCTCAGCGGGCCTAATAGAGAATCATATATATGGGAAATCTACGTTTTGAGCTTCGAGTCGAGTTTAACACTCACAACGTTACGTGAAGACTTACGTGATCATAGTAAGATTGTGAAAACTGATTAACAATTACTCTCAAATCCCTACGCATTGCGCTTAACGCGTAACGAGAAACGGTGCGAGAAGGCTCAGCGAGCAAGATTCACGTAACGACGGGGTGACTCCGACACTATACATTAGGATTGACCCCGATTTCCGTTTTTAGATTCCAAACTGGCTTACTGACTTCAAGAGAATGACCCCCAGATCCATAAAACCAGATTCCCCGAAATAAAGTATCAGAATGAAGATAGATTAGACGAAAGAACAGGTGGATACCCAGATACACGAACAAAATGGATACCCCGAAAACGACGACTAAGAAAACTCTAACTCATTAACTACAACCCGAAACACGAGTTCATAGACGAAAGAAGATACCCAGAAAATCTCGATCACCCTGATACCCACATACACGACACGGAGAAGAATACCAGGATCATCATCGACACCGGGAAACTACGAGAGAAGAACAGAGAAGAAGGATTACACTCGAAACAAGGGGGGTCAAAATGACACTCAAGACGGTGGGAGGTCAGACTGAGAAGAAAGCGCGTCCGGGGAAGAGACAGAAAAGGAATGAGTGACGAGGGAATTCCATTCTCACACTGCCAAAATCACTTTCAACACAGAGCATAACACTATCATCCTCCATCCCAAATAAATTATATCCGCGCAGGAAATCCCGGATGTACGAATACTGAACAGCGAACCACCAATACTAGAACACGATCACTATGGACCTCGATATCGACCGCTACCAAGAGATGAGTAAGCGGAAATCCTCAGCGATCTCATCGAACACGTCGTATCCTCCGAAGAGGAGCAAGAAACAAAAGAACACCGTAGCGGCAGTACTACTGATCTCAATCTTTATCTCTTAGACAATCGAGGATACGAAATTGAATCACTTGATAACTACATCAATTACATAACCAAAAGTGATCGAATCCGAAAACTCGCCAAGAACTTCGTTACTGAACATACCTTCTCAGAAGAGGTCTTAGACAACGAAACCGCTGTTGTCAGATTACAACCCAAAGAAATCGCGAACTGATAACTGTGTTTGGATCATTCAAAGGGATTACATCTCGGTTCTCACAACCGAGCGCCAAGAGTGGCGGAAAAAGACTATCGAGAATCTCATCAAATACCTTCCTCAGGTTGAGCGATTGTTCCTATATTCCGAGTACCTTGAAATTCTCACCGACGAAGAGACGATCAAAGACTCCTATGTGTCTGGTTTCACCGCCCAATACCATGCACACTACGCAGAGCAGAAGGCAACACTCCAGTTCTATCGTAGCCGACAAGAGGATCTTGAGAAGGCTGAACGGTACTTCAAAGCGAAGACTTCGAGGATCGAATTTGATCAAAAGAATAGTCCTGAAGCCGCAATCCAAAAGGTTGAGAACAAACAACAGTCGACTTTCCTACCAAGCTGTTGTTGAAGAGTCGCAGGAGAAAGCAGTTGATACTCTGCTAAGCGTTTCAGATGAATACCAGCAGCTCGATAAGAAAGGTTTCGAGGTCAACCAAGTCTCGAAACATCATAGTTTGGAGAACGGATTCTCCGTGAATAGTTTCACTGCAATTGAGCTAACTGACCCGGATCGAGATTCCGATATAGACGAGTCGCTAATTGAGGAACTGAAAGAGAATGTCCTCAATGGTCTCCGATACAAGTTTGGACAGCGAGATCAGAATACACTAAGGGTGTACGACACTTACCACGAGGAGATTTTCGACCTCGCAGTTGAAAGGTCAAATATCATTCTGTACCCGAGAGAGTCTGCGACAGCAATGAGCCTCCGAGATGTTGTTCAGGAGATTTATGAATATGACTCGACGTACTCGCATAAGAAGGTCGAGAATCCTGTTGCAGCACCTTAATATCTCTGACAGAGTCGCCAGAAGTGGATCGACAACTCAGGGAAAAACAGACATATAACCTCTTTTATAGTTGTATGACTGCTCGTGCGTCACCCTGTCTGGCAGATCTCGGTTGGCGTATGCCGATCAAATTTAGGGAAATCAATGACCCCTATTCTGGCGTAGTTTCAGAGCCAGATTTCATTCTGTATGATGGCGATATCTGTTTATTAGTCGAGATTAAATCTGGTAACAATATCGAAGAAAGACACATAAGCCAAATGCAACGGTGTAATGAGCTTACTATTGAGGGTGTTGAAGAGGAGCTCAGAGACGCAGATGTCCGGGAAAAGACCCCGTATGATGGATCCGTTCGGACAATCGACCGCTGTATAGTGTATCACGATATTGACGAGGATTGGATCAACCAATGTCGAAATGAGTGGAAGAACTGTCAGGAGCGACTTGAAGCACTTGAACGTGAAGCAGCAGTTCTCACTCAGGACTTCGGTGGTAGATTACGTCGTGTAGCTGGTGAGTTCAAATCAGGACGTCTCCAGAATCGCTTTGATGAAGGAATTGAGCTCCCTGAAAACCCAAAGGAAGAGTTTGTCTTGACGGAGCAGATGGAGAAGGAAATCCTTGCTATCGCTATTTGTGGGATTTGGGGCGAGCGATCAATTGGACACGAAAATCCGGTTCAAGCAAACGTGAACCAGATTCGCGATCACTTCGCACCCACGTTCAATATTCCACCGAAGAGAGTTAACCGAGTACTCTATTATCTACAAGAGATCGGGGCGTGCACTCATATTGAAGACTTAACTTACGAGTTCTCACGCGACCATATCACGGAAGTGCTGCAAATCACGCAAACAGTTCGTGAAAAGCGTGTTGAAGAGGTACTTGAGGATGTTGACGAAGACCACATTCCAGATGAGCAGCAGGCAACGCTTGATTTTGATTTCGAGGAGGAAGGAGTAGCTGATGGTGGCGATGGAAGAGGTGAAGGTGAGGAAGATGAGAATGAAGGCAGTTAGCTCAGTCCAACACGCTCAAGTTCGTTATGCATGGCTTCCGGGCTTGGTTCAGCCAGATACGGTTTGATCGAGTCGAAATCATCCCATCCACCCCACGACATCACGTGTCGAATATTGACCCCTACTTCCTGTAACATCCATTGAGCATATCGTCGTCGGAGATCGTGAGTCGAGAGATGAGCCCACTCTTGAGTTCCTGCTTCTTCAACCATTCTCTCACGGAGTTTTTCGATTCGGTATCGGACAGTTCGCGGAGCTATCGGAATCAAACGCTCATCAGGTGATGCATCCTGCAAGCTCACGCTCCGAACTTGAAGTAGATTGAGCAAAGTCTGATAGGCGTCATCCGGAACATAGGAATATCTCGTCTTTTTACTACCTCCACGTGTGTTTTTCCCCCCGACACGGAGATAGTGACGACCGTATTCATCACTGGAGAGAGCAGTTACGCGTGCGTGAGAGATTTCCTCGCAGCGCAGGCCAACTCTCCCACCGAGCATTAGAATCGCTCTGTCGGTGGCTGTTCGTTCGTCAAGTGCGTCAATATCTGGATTCTCTCGGTTGTCGGCTACTTTTAGAAGTTGCTCAAATTCAGAGTTACTGAAGATTACCTTGTAATCGTCGGGACTGTTATCATGACTTTTCAATCTCATAGATAGATTGCCTACTTTTACTGAGGAAACTCGGCGATATAAGTCTTCTACTGATTTGGCAGGGTGTATGAAAGGGGTGTTCTTGGGGGATTGAGAGAGATTGGGTGAGTGAGGAATCGGAACCTTGCCGACTATAGCTACTAACCCGGCAACACTAATGGACTGACCAAATACATCACTGTTTGAAATACTTAGTGAATTGAGATTAGGAGCCTAATTAGCACTGGCAACGAGTACTCCACTGGGAATCTGTCAATATGTATATAGTGATATATGTATCTCTTTCAGTATTCCCTAACAATTTGCAGATCATAAAAATTTGTGGTGGTGAACCCAGTATATGTAAAATCTTCTTTAATACTAGATATTCTCATTAGTTTATAGATTTCCATCACCAGATATTGAGAATAGATCCAAATGACCAAATACAAAGTTTTTGAAGTGCTGATTTACGTAGTGATAGCGCTTAGAGATAGGGTGAGAAAGCATGGCGACTAATCAGAAAACACTTCAAGAACGATTTGGACGGGTGACTGATTGGCAGCTCAAAATTGAATATGCTGGCGATCGGAAATGTATATCTAAGGAGTCAGCGCGATCTGTAGAGGATACTATTACACTTACTGATCATGTCTCCATCAAAGGCGATTTCAGGTTGTTCCGTTCTTGTGAAGACATAGAGTCAGAATCTAACCAGGGTTTTCAATGGCAAGGTGATCCTAATCGCGGAACTGTAACTCTCGATATTTCAAATGCAGTTGAGAGTGAGACGGTTTATTCTGATGAGCCCTCATTAAATTTTGAGGATGAATATATTCTAAAATCGAATGAAACTACTCCATTTGCTCACATATCTGCTAAAATCGACACTAATGAATGCATAGTAGAGGTTGGTAAGATACCATTCAACTACCATTTCGAGATACATAATGGTGATGAAATAATAGATGCGGGGGAGGAGAAAACAGCTTTACTAGAGATGAGTCTGAAAAGTAATTTACCAAAAAGTGGGTTTGATATTGGTAATGAACTCAAAAGCACGAATTTAAGAGATCCAATATATTATCCATACAATTTTGATAGTATGTGCAAATATGGAGGAATAGTGGAAGGAAGCGAGAAATTGTCATGGACATTAAAACCAATAACAACCGATGTAGAGGGGAAAATTCTCACAACAGAGGACATAGGCCGATGGAATTCTAAGCAGAATATTCAGGATCTTGCTAGGGTCGTTATGTCCGAGGCATCAGTTGGGAATCAAGCGGAACAATCTGCTGTTGCTTATACAATCCTAAATCGGATGAAGCGTAATAAAAAGAATCAGGTTCAAGATGTATGGGGAAAATATGCACACAATCAGTCACCTTCACAGAAGATTCTTGACTTCTCAAGGGACATTTTATCTTGCAAAATAGCGGATAATAGTGCGGGAGCTACACATTTTTATTCACCGAAGCAAATGCCACCGGAGGGAAAGTGCCCGAAAAAAGATTTCCCACATTGCAGTTATAAGGGAGTTACTTACGATGTCAGTGGAGGAGTTGAACATATACCCGGACACATAGGAAATTATCGCCCAGGATTTGCTAATGATAGTAGATATGATTACGTGGATATTGCCAAAGCCCGTGATTGGTACTACAAATTCTATCGTCCTCTAGGGGAACGTCCTGTGAACTGATATGTTTCGTAATTCATTATCCTGAAAAATAAACAGCACTAGACAGTCGAAAACTGTCACTTATTTAGGAATTCATCTGTAAGAGTGGCGAACTTGTGCGGGATATAAGATTCTCAAAGATCGTTTAGGGAGCAAAAGATGTACGCATTAGGGTCATCGGATGTAGGATGATCTCATTTTGGCCACTCACATCCAATGAATCAGCAAGAGATATCATCCGATAATGTAATATATGGATGACAATTATTGGACGAATATAATACAGATGAATCTTTGACATTTCCCAGATATGTCATCTTAATGGCCAAATTGGGATGCCAGTACGTGAGACAAATACTGTCGTACTATCAGAGGCAATGTCCCTGTACAGGTCCCCTCCCCAAGCACACTTCCAGCGCTCTTCAACTGTTACTGTTATCACTTTCGTTCCAAGGGTCTTGTAACTCTTTTTCACCTTATGACCTTGACGAGAGGACTCATAAGACGTAGTAGTCCCATCACCGAAATCATAATTGATGATCCAGTATGGTTCACAGAATCTATTGGGAGGAGTCGGAGATGCAATATCTATAATAACGTTCACCTCTTTTCCTTTCATTATATTTTCCGGATTCGCGGTCACATAGACACTTAGTCCTTTACTGCCTATCGTTTGGCTAACAATTTTTCTTGACTTCTTGAAGGTACTCTGATCAAAGACACCCATATGTAGCCACACTCGCCAAGCAAATATTAAAATTTCTACATATAACCTGTATATTTTTTCATGAGTCTTTTTATAGTCTGGGTTTGTCGCATAATCACCCTTGCACCCAACTGAGTACTATCAACAGAGGATAGGCCACGAGGAGGTGTAGAATTGAAGGAGAGGATGATTCCGAAAAATGGTACTTCGGATTTGATATAGCTTACCCGGACGCATTTTTCTCCCCCGTGATCCGACCTAAAAAGTCCATATATACTTAAGTGAATTTCTTCTAAGTCGTGATATAAAATCGGGATCTAATAGGAATAAACCGCCGGATATTGACCTTTCAGAGCTCGGAGTGACTGAGGAGCAACTAGAGTTATTGATTGAGCGCGACAATCCCTGTGCGTGGATTGCGAAAGCGGTTCTTGAAGCAAAAGATGGGGATCAGATCGAAAGGTCGTCTATGTCTACATCGCTGGCTTCAAGTAGTAGTTGAAGTACCTCGTTGGGATTATTGTTGACAGCGTCACGAAGCGCATCGACTGCTTGCTCTTCGTCATCATCTTCTGCTGCTGACTTTCCTTCCCAAAGAGAATCATCTACCATAGTTTGTACACTCTGAGCATCAGGAGTGAAGACATTACCACAATGAGAACAGGCCTTCGCTCCACGGGGCTGAGGTTGATCACACGTTGGGCAAACTTCTGGCGTAAGTAATCCATCGTCTTCAGGCTCTCTCATGCCTGTGGCTATCTCAGCAGCTTTTATGTGGTCATCGTCAGTGAGATGGGCGTAGGTAGTTTCCATAACGTTGCTATCTGGTTGATGTCCAATCAAGTGCTTGATGGTAGAGTCATCGAGATTATATTGAGTTTTGCAGATCGTCACGAAGTTATGACGGAACGAGTGAGCGTGACACGGTTTCTCAACATCTGCCCAGCGACCAATTTTCCGAAGAATTCTATTCAGTGAAGCCTGTTTGATCATACCACCACCTTCTGCGTTGGGATACGAAGATCGGTGAGTGATCAGATATGCGTCAGGGTCATTCGGACAAGGATGATAATCAAGCCAGTTACGAACAGCAGCTCTTGCGCCTAACATCGGTCGTTTTCCCTGAGCACCTTTCAAACCACCATCATCCTCGTTGAGAAAGAACGTTCCTTCTTGGACGTTGATATCTTTGATTCGAAGGGTCTGGATCACCCGAATCCGCTGACCAGTGTACAGAAGAAGTTCAAAAAGACACCGATCACGAGGGTGGTCAATTACTTCCCTCATTCGCTCAATTTCATCCCGAGTGAACATATCCCTCTCATCGACAGTGCGTTTCACACTGTTCACCATGGCTATCTCTTCTTTCGTTGGTCCAAAATCGTAGTAATCATAGAACTCCCTTACAGCCACCTGATAAGCGTTCAGTGTGTTTTGAGAGACACCATCGTCTTTTACATCCTCATGATCGCCACTGGCCATCAAGTCCCATAGATGGTTAATATCGGCCGCTGTAGCCTCATCTAACTCGGGTTTCAAGCGACGTGCCACTGTTCGTAGTCGAGTGTTGTATGCAGCGAGAGTGTTGTCGCTCTTAGCTGACTTTCCCTTGGGAACAGGAATTGAGTAAACGTCGCTCTTGAAGGCTTTGAGAAAGTCGATAACAAGCTCACGTTCGGTCTCACTTACTTCCCCGCTCTCAACCGCCGTGTTCAAATATTGCAAACCCTTTTCGTACTTCGAACTCGGAGATTGGTCATAATCGGACGGACTTTCAGACATAACGAATCCAATGAACTATAGCATAATGAACGTAAGGGGACTAACATGGGCGTAATTGAGGACGTCTACGATGACCTCGACACCGACGTGTCTCTCGAGGAATTCGAGGCGGCGGTGACCGAGAAGGTCGAACAGATGGGGGGTCTCGCCGACGAGGAAACGGCGGCGATGCTCATCGCCCACGAACTCGAAGACCAGGGCGGAGAGGTGAGCGGCATCGCCGACATCGAACCGGGCATGGACGACGTGAAGTTCGTCGCCAAGGTCGTCAGCGTCGGCGAGATGCGAACCTTCGAACGCGACGGCGACGACGAGGACGGCTGCGTGGTCAACGTCGACGTCGCCGACGAGACCGGTCGCGTGCGCATCGCCCTCTGGGACGAAGCCGCCGAAGCCGCCGTCGACGAACTCGAAGTCGGGCAGGTACTCCGAATCGCTGGCCGACCGAAGGACGGATTCAGCGGACTCGAAGTCAACGCCGACCGGGTCGAGACGGACGAAGACACCGAAGTCGACGTACAAGTGCTCGACAGCTACCACGTCGAAGACCTCTCGCTCGGCCTCTCGGACGTGAATCTCAAGGGAAAAGTGCTCGACACCGACACGATTCGGACGTTCTCGCGTAACGACGGCTCGGAGGGTCGCGTCGCGAACCTGACGCTCGGAGATCCGACCGGCCGCGTACGGGTCACGCTCTGGGACGAGAAAGCGGACCTCGCCGAGGAGTTCGAACCCGGCGTTTCCGTCGAAGTCGTCGACGGGTACGTCCGGGAGCGCGACGGGAGTCTCGAACTCCACGTCGGATCGCGCGGTGCAGTCGACGAACTCGACGAGGACGTAGAGTACGTCCCCGAGACGGCAGACATCGGCGCACTCGAAATCGGGCAGACCGTCGACATCGCGGGCGGTGTCATCGAGACGGACCCGAAGCGGACCTTCGACCGCGACGACGGCTCACAGGGACAGGTCCGGAACGTCCGAGTCAAAGACGAGACCGGCGAAATCCGCGTGGCTCTCTGGGGCGACAAAGCCGACGAGGACATCGAACTCGCCGACCGGGTCATCTTCACCGACGTCGAGATCAAAGACGGCTGGCAGGAGGACCTCGAAGCCTCGGCCGGGTGGCGCTCGACCGTGACCGTGATGGAGCGCGGCAGTTCGTCCGCGTCGAGCCCCGAAGCCAAGGCAGCGGCAGTGAACAACGGCGGACTATCGGCGTTCAGCGGCGACGGATCGAGCGGTAGTGACGACGGCGACGCCGGAGCAGACACGGCGAACACCAGTGCCACAGGGACCGCCGCAGCCGAGACAACGGCCGACAGCACGACGACTGCCGGATCGGACGACGGTGAGGAGACGGAGTTCACCGGAACGGTTGTCCAAGCCGGCAGTCCGGTCGTCCTCGACAACGGAAGCGAGACGCGAAGCGTCGAGACGAGCGCCGATCTCAGACTCGGCGAA
This sequence comes from Haloferacaceae archaeon, assembly GCA_963715525.1. Taxonomy (GTDB): domain Archaea; phylum Halobacteriota; class Halobacteria; order Halobacteriales; family Haloferacaceae; genus MFD01721-c6. The sequence continues at coordinate 563,000 of OY970248.1, read as the reverse complement.
CAGGTGACGGTGCGTGGACGGCTCCGCGACGGTCGGATCGAAGCCGAAGAAGTGTTCTGATCGGTTATCGATCGAGCGAATATTCGTTTTGATGTCTCGAGCGGGTGCGAGAGCGCCCCGCGTACTCGTCGCCGCGTGAAAACCACCGTAACGGAAAGATTATAGCCGGTACGAACAGGTATGGGGATATGAGCGTAGAGTTGCCGTTCGCGCCGGTAGATGCGATCATTCGGCGCAACGCCGGTGACCTGCGAGTGAGTGCCGACGCTGCGGAGGAACTCGCCCGCCGCATCCAGTCACACGGCGCGGAATTGGCCGAAGACGCCGCCGAACAGGCAACGAAAGACGGCCGAAAGACGTTGATGGCGGCGGATTTCGGCGTCGAACAGGTCGTCGATCGGCGGGCGTTGGAGCTACCCATCGCACCGATCGACCGCATCGCCCGACTCGACATCCAAGACCGCTATCGCGTCTCGATGAATGCACGGATCGCCCTCGCGGACATCCTCGAAGACTACGCCGACAACGTCGCGAGCGCGGCCGCAAAGCTTGCCCATCATGCCGACAGACGTACGATACAGGCGGAGGACATCCAAACCTACTTCGCCCTCTTCGAATAATGCGCTTTGGCTACAGTGAAACCTGCCTCGAACACGATACCGGCCCACGACACCCCGAGACGGCCGACCGGCTCCGAGCGATCAGACGCGGTCTGGCGAGACGTCACGGCGTCGACTACGTAGACGCGTCCCCGGCTAGTGAAGACGCCGTAGCCGCAGTACACGACCCGGGCTACGTCACGGAAGTCAAGGAATTCTGCGCCGACGGTGGCGGCAGTTGGGACCCGGACACGGTCGCCTGCGAGGAAACGTGGGACGCTGCCCTCGCCAGCGCGGGACTCGCGCAGTGGGCCGCCAGGGAGGCGCTGTCCGGTGCGAGCGGCCGCGAAACACCGTTCTCGATCGGTCGCCCGCCGGGCCACCACGCTGTCTACGACGACGCGATGGGCTTCTGTTTCTTCAACAACGCCGCCGTCGCCGCACAGACTGTCATCGACGACGGCGAGAGCGACCGCGTCGCCATCTTCGACTGGGACGTCCACCACGGAAACGGGACACAGGACATCTTCTACGACCGCGGCGACGTCTTCTACGCGTCGATCCACGAAGACGGCCTCTACCCCGGCACGGGAGAAGTCGAAGAGACAGGAGAAGACGACGGCGACGGAACGACGCTCAACATACCTCTCCCGGCGGGGAACGGTGACGCGGACTATCTGTTGACCATCGACGACGTCGTCTTGCCCGCACTCGACCGATTCGATCCGGATCTCGTACTCGTCAGTGCCGGATTCGACGCCCACAAACACGACCCGATTTCCCGCATGCAGGTCTCGACTGAAGGGTACGCACTCATGACCGACCGCGTGCGGGCCGTCTCCGACGAGGTCGACGCCGCGCTGGGATTCGTACTAGAGGGTGGCTACGGGCTCGACACTCTCTCAGAGGGCGTCGCGACAGTCCACGAGACGTTCGACGGACGGAATCCGATGGATCCCGACGACGACCCCAACGACGACACGCGCGAGTTAGTCGACGAGATCCGCGCCGTCCACGACCTCGACTGACCGCTACGGGCGACTACGACCGGACGTTCTCCTTTCGACGGCGGCCCGCGACGCCCTACGGCGTCGGATGGAAATACCGCGCCAGTTCGATCCCGAAGCCAGTCGCCAGCGTCGCCACCTCGTCACCGACGAGCACGTCGTGACCGACCCGAAGTTGTTCGGCTACCTGTTTCCCGAGCGAAACGTCGAACAGCGCGTCGCTCGCCAGTAGCGACGCTGGTGACGTGAACTCGCGTTCGCGTTCGACGACGTAACGGTCGCCGTCGATGAACGGGCCGTAGACGTCGGTGTCGTCGGCGTACTTCTCGTAGAACCCGGTCGCATGTCGGCCGACGTGAACTGGTGGCCCATTGTGACGCTCTGTGGCGGGGAGTTCGGCGACGCTCAACTCGACGAACAGAACGGCCGTCTCGAACGGTGCGTCGTCCGCCTTGTCGGTTGCTCCATCGGGACGTTCACTCGCGAACGTTGCCGCCCTGAGCGGTTCGAAGCCACGGCGGTCGAGTTCGGAAACGACGCCCTCTATCGAGCGTTCGAGTTGCGGGTAGAGTTGATCTTCGACGACGGCCGGTGCGTCGAAAACGATGGCGACGGGCGTCGTCCCACGCGCGTCTATCTGTGCTCGCACCGCCTCGGCGGAGAGGGGTTCCGGATCGGGTCGGAAGAACAACTCCTCGCGCGGGTCGGCGAGGAACTCCCGCGCGTAGTGTTGGAGTCGGGCGACGTTGTCTGCCGAGAGGACGGCGGCGACGTTCCGTTCGGGGTCCGTCGGGTCGATGACGACGAGCGGGTCGTCAAACGATTTCCGACCGTGGTCTTCGGGATCGAGTTCGACCGGCGGGTGCCAATCGGTCGCCGCGTCGAGTACCGCTCGGAAGCCGCCGTATTCGAGGACGAGTAGTTCCGAGAGATAGCCCGAGAAACCCCGGGTTCGGAGGTCGCTGCCGTACGCGCCGATGCCCTTCAGAAATCGCTTGAACACGCGAACGTCGGCGGCGAGGTCGTCGTCGAGTCGCTCGGTGAGGTACGCGTTGTGAAACGGCGTCCGGTCGACCGCCGACTGGATCTCCGTCGCGTCGGCGACGTCGTAACAGGGGACGAGGTCGACGTCGAATCCGTCGTACGATCCCTTGACGTAGGGGTGTTCGGCGTACTCTTCGTGCCCGTCGGGGAGGACCGCACGGCCGACGTCGAGTCCGTACGATTCCAACCGCTCGCGCGGGAGGTCCGGCGGAAAGCGAACGAACAGGTCGATGTCGCGGTCGCCCGAGAGCCACGTTCCACGGGCAGTACTGCCGACCTGGATCACGTCGGCGTCGACGGGAAGGTCGGCGACGGCGGTTTCGACGCGCGTCGCCAGTTCGGCGACGGCGTCGGCGAGTCGCGTCCGTTCCTCGGCGTCGGGGTCGATACGGTCGCGGACGCGTGCGACGACGGAGGCAACGGAGTCGTCGTCTGAGGCACTCATGGTCGCGGGTTTCGAGGCCGACCGCGAAAGGCTGTCGGTGTCACTGCTGCGACCGACGGGTGTGCTACAACCCCGCAGCCATCGTCGAAAAACGAAAACCCTTTCAAATAACCTCGAATAGACTGGAGTGCGAGCCGTCGTAGCTCAGTTGGTAGAGCACCTCGCTGTTAACGAGGTGGTCCCAGGTTCGAGTCCTGGCGACGGCGTCTTTCTCTCACGTTTCGCGGATCGAGACGGAGTCTCGACCGGGAGCGCGTGTTCGATTTTCCGGGTTCGCTCGGAAGGTCCGTCCTCGTCGCACAGGTTTTCGTCACTCGGATTCTCGTCGCACAGATCCGTCTCAACGTCCGTGCTCGCCCGTTCGTGGGTCGATCCGGTCGAACAGTTGTGAGTACCAGTCAGCGAGAGTTGTGGGGTGTTGGCGGAGCGTTCGAGGTCGTCTCACACGACACGGGAAGAGAACGTTCATCCAAAAAACACCACTTATAACAATTGAAATGAACATACATGCACTAAATACCATAATATTTGTAAATCATACTTCTGAACTGGTACGGTGTAGCATATTCACATGAGTACCACACCCTCGGTTTTGGCACGTATCCGCGGTGGTAACAACTTCACGTACGTTACCGCCGCGCTCGCAGCGTTGAACGGGCTCCTCTTCGGGTTCGACACCGGCATCATCTCGGGCGCGTTCCTCTACATCAAGCAGGCGTTCACGATGTCTGCGATGACGCAGGGACTCGTCGTCAGCGGCGCACTCATCGGTGCCGTCTTCGGTGCGGCGCTCGGTGGCCGACTGGCGGACCGAATCGGTCGTCGTCGCCTCATCCTCGTCGGCGCGATCATCTTCTTCGTCGGTTCGTTGACGATGGCGCTCGCGCCGACCGTGACGATACTCGTCCTCGGACGCGTGATCGCAGGCGTCGCGATCGGGTTCGCGTCGATCGTCGGCCCGCTCTACATCTCCGAGATCTCACCGCCCGAGATCCGCGGTTCGCTCGTTTCGCTCAACCAACTCGCGGTCACCAGCGGTATCCTCCTCTCTTACCTCGTGAACTACGCGTTCTCGCAAGGTGGCCGGTGGCGGTGGATGCTCGGTGCGGGCATGGTCCCGGCTCTCGTTCTCGCCGCAGGGATGGTCTTCATGCCGGAGAGCCCTCGCTGGTTGTTCGAACGGGGTCGGACGGCGGAGGCACGTCGCGTCCTCGGGCGCATCCGTCGCGACTCACGCGTCGGCGACGAACTCGACGAGATCAGACACACGGAAGCGGCCGAATCGGATAGCCTCTCGAAACTGCTCGAACCGTGGATTCGACCCGCGCTCATCGTCGGTATCGGCCTCGCCGCGTTCCAGCAGGTGACCGGTATCAACACGGTGATCTACTACGCGCCGACGATCCTGAAGTCGACCGGCTTCGGCGACAGCGCGTCGATCCTCGCGACCGTCGGCGTCGGCGTCGTCAACGTCGGCATGACCGTCGTCGCGGTTCTCCTCATGGACCGCCTCGGCCGACGCCGCCTCCTGCTCGTCGGGCTCGCTGGCATGACACTCTCGCTCGCGGGACTGGGTGCGGCGTTCTTTCTCCCGAGTCTCGCCGGCGTCGTCGGCCTCGCCGCCGTCGGTTCGCTCATGCTCTACGTCGCGTTCTTCGCCATCGGGCTCGGACCCGTGTTCTGGCTGCTCATCTCCGAGATTTACCCGCTCGAAGTCCGTGGGTCCGCGATGGGTATCGTCACCGTCGTCAACTGGTTGGCGAACCTCATCGTCGCACAAACGTTCCTCCAACTCGTCGGGGCGATCGGAGCGAGCAGCACGTTCTGGCTGTACGGTGTGCTGAGCGTCGCCGCGCTGGTGTTCACCTACTTCCTCGTTCCGGAGACGAAAGGTCGTTCGCTCGAAGCGATCGAAGCCGATCTCCGCGACAGCGCTGTCGGTAGCGATTCGACGTCGCTGACCGCCGGTCAGCCGTCGGACGACGGTGCAGACTGACTCTGGGTGCGCTTTTCTCGGGTCGTTCCATCCGTCTCTCGGGCGGCCGTTCGGAGAAGTAACGCTAAAGAGGTGGCCGTCGGTACGTTGGATTCAGGGCCCTTAGCTCAGTCTGGTTAGAGCGCTCGGCTCATAACCGAGTGGTCGTTGGTTCGAATCCGACAGGGCCCATTCCGAAACCGCCCGATTCGCGGCTGTTGATGATCCGCACGGAGGTGGTTCGAGGCGGATCGATGAAGACGGTCGGACTCCTGTGGCACGAGTTCGCCGCGACGTACAGCGGCGACAGAACCGAGTCGAGTAGTTACGTCATCTGCTGACGCGACATGCTAACTGACGTTACGAGAGTCGCGGCCATCCGCCCGTGCTAGAACGTGCTGGTGTGGCTATCAGTTTCAAAAATCGCTATGAATAGAAATCCGAAGGAAGCTACCACCCACATTCATAACGACCCCGTGTTTGACCCCGATCGAGCCGAAGAAACAGTTATTAATTTTAAAATCGACCGATTACGTGGGGCATTCAGTCGGCGCTGGCACGCTTCCTGTCTGTACCCAGTGAGCTATGGAGACGGGCGAACGACCAGATATGTATGCGCAATGTCATTCGCCCGCCTCCATGGTAGCATCTAGCGCGAATTAAAAAAAAGCTTTGCTATTCCCACAGTCTATTGGGTGCGAAATTCGTAGCTATGACGCATGTAACTGCGATTTTCCCAAATATTCCTCCGGTCTGATTATGTGACTGATCACGGGTAAGCCGTTTAGCGACCCAGCAATTGTTGGAAGAGAGATCACTCGAAAGTGGCCATCGACTCGTACTCAAAGTTCGCCCAAGGGCGAGCGTAGTTGTTCGTAATGATCTCGCTCGAAACGACTTCGAAGCCGAGTTCAGTGAGTCCGTTCGTGATCACGGTGAGATCTTTCGTGTCGGTGGCGATCGCCTCGATATGGGGATTGTTTCTGCCGGTGGGAAGTTCGCGGACGCTCACCACACCCAACGAGTTCAGCGCTTCCTTTGCGAGTTTCGAAGATGGCCGTTCGGGATGACGAGAGCGACGTCACGCCCTTCGGAACGGTGAAGTAGTCGCTGGGCGGACGGCGATGACTAGACCGTAGCGAACGTCGTACGTCGATTATATCGCTCGAATCGAACGTTCCGAACATCTGACAGTTATCCGACGTGTGTCTTTATACGTCTAAATAGAGATATTGTGGGACGGAAGGAGTCTTGCTATGAGCATCATTCTCGACTTTCGTATGCAGACGCCGATCATGAAGGATGCCAGAGCGGCAGCCCCCGACATGAAGTACGAAGTGCTCGAAGAACGGATCGACGACAGTGGTGTCGCAAAGATCGTGTTCGCAGCGTCAGGCGGCAAGTATTCAAGACTCGAAGCGGCGATGGAGGACGATCCGTCGATTTCGGAAACCCGTCCGCTGTCCAACGCGGGAGAAGAGCCACGGCTGTACCGGGTGACGCTGACGCCAGCGGGCAAGCAAGGAATGGTGTATCCGTTTGCCGTCGAATACGACGTCATCTTCCAGTCGATGCGATTATCGACCGATAGCACCGAGATTCGAGCCAACTTCCCGAATCGAGAGGTGATTCAGGAGTTCCAAAGTTACTGCGACGAACACGACCTCGAATTCAGGTTCGTCCGCATCTTCCGAGAGGAGAAGTTCAGGAACCAGACGAATCCGACGATCGACCAGCTCTCGTCGGCACAGGAAGAGGCGCTCTTACTGGCGCTTCAGTCCGGATACTTCGACATTCCCCGCAGGACCGACTTCGACGAATTGAGCGAGGCGTTCGGCATCTCGAACCAGGCGGTGTCTCAACGCATCCGACGGGGACTCAAAGCCGTTCTCGAAGCGACCATGTACCCGTTGGTCGAGCGACCGAGACCGTAGCTGACGGGCGTTCGTACCGACTCTTCTCCGACGACGCCGACTGTTCGGTTACTGTCCGCTCCGAGTGCTCGTTTTCGTACACGCTGTCGCCCCCGACGACTGATCCACGCCCGAGGGAGCGGCGGCAGATGACGTGTCCGACGTGGAACGAGAACCTGTTCTCGTTCGCAGGTCGACGGCGTAACTAAAGTAGAATTGGATTAGATCATCTGTAGTAGCAAAGCTTATGTCGAAGACGAGGAACACCACGAGTTGCAAGCGAACTTCCCGCCCCGAGGTTCGGGACACGGTCCGGGAGAGCCCGTTAGTGACGACGATCGGCCGACAACGCGACTGCTGAGCGTCGCTGACGCACCGCCGATCACGCGTCAACGCGACCGACGTGTCACCGGCACCGACCGGCAACGACAACCGACGAATCTACCCGACAATCTATGAGTCAGACACAGACCGATCACGACGACACCGCCCGCTCGATTCTCGACCGGGCGCGTACCGGCTACGAGACCGTCGTCGACGACGACACGTTCGACGAGTTGGTTTCGAAAACAGAGCAGACCGTCTACGACGGAGCAGGCGTAGACGAACTGTACGACGGACTACTACAGGTTCTGACCGCTCGGATCGAACGCGAACCGGCCTACAAGCACGTCGCCGCGGCCGTGTTCCGGGAGCGATACTACCGCGAGGTCATCGCCGACGACCGTCTCGGTTCCGCGCGTACCGGCTACGAACTAGACCGGGCCTACCGGCGGACGTTCGTCGAGAACGTCGACCGAGGCGTCGAACTCGGACTGCTCGACGAGCGGATGCGCTCGACGTTCGACCTCGACGAACTCGCCGACCGACTCGTCATCGAACGCGACGAGCGGTTCGAGTACATGGCACTCGACACGCTTCGGCAGCGATACTTCCTGAAGACGACCGAGGGAACGCGACTAGAACTCCCGCAGACGTTCTGGATGCGGGTCGCCATGGGTCTCGCGCTCGAAGAGGACGACCCGGAGGCGCGTGCGATCGAGTTCTACGACGTCCTCTCGAAATTGGAGTTCACGCCGTCGTCGCCGACGCTATTCCACAGCGGGACGGCGCACCCGCAACTCTCCTCGTGTTACCTGACGACCGTTCCGGACGACCTCGAAGGTATCTTCGACGCCTACAAGTCCCACGCGCAGTTGTCGAAGTGGTCCGGCGGCCTCGGCAACGACTGGACGAACGTCCGCGCCGCCGGGTCGCTCATCTCGTCGACCGGCGTCGAGTCGACGGGCACGGTACCGTTCCTCCGCATCTCGAACGACGTGACCGGTGCGATCAACCGCTCCGGCAAGCGCCGCGGGGCGGCCTGCGCCTACCTCGAATGCTGGCACTTGGACTTCCCGCAGTTCCTCGACTTAAAGCGCAACACCGGCGACGAGCGCCGCCGGACGCCCGACATGAACACCGCCGCGTGGATTCCGGACCTGTTCGTCGAACGCGTCGAAGCCGAGGGACAGTGGACGCTCTTCTCGCCGGATGAAGTTCCGGACCTCCACGGCACCTACGGCGAGGAGTTCGCGGAGGCGTACCGGGAGTATGAGCGGAAGGCCGAGCGCGGCGAACTGCGCCAGTACGAGACCGTCGACGCCGCCGAACTCTGGCGGAAGCTACTGACGCGACTCTTCGAGACCGGCCACCCGTGGCTCACGTTCAAGGACCCGTGTAACGTCCGCTCGCCGCAGGACCACGCGGGCGTCGTCAACTCGTCGAACCTCTGCACCGAAATCACGCTGAACACGAGTGCCGACGAACACGCCGTCTGCAACCTCGGAAGCGTCAACTTCGCCACCCACGTCGACGGCGGCGAACTCGACCGCGAACGCCTCCGTTCGACGGTCGAGACGGCGATGCGAATGCTCGACAACGTCGTCGACCTCTGTTTCTACCCGACGGAGGAGGCCGAACGCGCGAACGCCCGACACCGACCGGTCGGTCTCGGGACGATGGGCTTTCACGCGGCGCTGATGGACATCGGCGTCTCCATGGCGAGCGAGGAAGCCGTCGAGAAGGCGAACCGTTGGCAGGAGTTCGTCTCGTACCACGCCATCCTCGCCTCGGCCGACCTCGCCGACGAGCGCGGTGCGTACGCCTCCTTCGAGGGGTCGAAGTGGGACCGCGACCTCCTTCCCCAAGACACGGTCGACCGCCTCGAAGCCGAACGCGACCGTGAGATACCGACCGACCGATCGGAGACGATGGACTGGTTCGTCGTCCGCGAGGCGATCCGCGAGCGCGGGATGCGCAACTCGAACACGATGGCGATCGCGCCGACGGCGACGATCTCGACGATCAACGGCACGACCCCTTCGATCGAACCGCTGTACTCGAATCTCTACGTGAAGTCGAACATGAGCGGCGACTTCACCGTCGTCAACGACCGACTCGTCGACGACCTGCGAGAGCGCGACCTGTGGGACGACGAGATGATCGACCGTCTCAAGTACCACGACGGATCGATCCAACCCATCGACGCCGTTCCGGACGACCTCCGGGAACTGTACCGGAGCGCCTTCGAGGTCGACCCTCGACATCAACTCAGACTGACCGCGCACCGCCAGACGTGGATCGACCAGTCGGTCTCGCACAACGTGTTCTTCCCGAGCACGGACGGCACGCTGCTGGACGATGTCTATCGGACGGCGTGGGAACTCGGACTGAAGACGACCTACTACCTCCGCACGCTCGGAGCCTCCCAGATCGAGAAGTCGACGCTTGATATGAGCGAGTACGGGAAGACCCAGCACCGCTCCGATGTGAACGGGTCGGCGAACGCCGACGGTGACGGGACCGACGGAGGTGACGACCGCGACGACGGGGATGACGGCACCGATGCATCCGGCGACCTCTGTCGCGTCGAAGACCCGACGTGCGACGCGTGCCAGTAGCCAGTACCGCCTCGACTCCACATCAACTGACGCAACTTCACCGACCACCCGATGCCTCTCATCAACTACGACGACCAGCACGACCCGAACAAGATCCTCCCCATCGAATACGACTGGGCCCGCGAGTACTACGAGGCGGGCGTCGCCAACAACTGGGTCCCCTCGGAGGTTCCGATGCAAGACGACATCCGGCAGTGGCAAGACGACGCCCTCTCGGACGCCGAACGCCGACTCGTCGAGTGGAACCTCGGCTTCTTCTCGACCGCCGAGTCACTGACGGCGAACAACGTCGTCCTCGCGCTCTACGAGTACGTCGGCGCACCCGAGTGTCGCCAGTACCTGCTCCGGCAGGCGTACGAGGAAGCGATCCACACGGACACGTTCATCTACTGCTGTGACTCGCTCGGGTTCGACCCCGAGTACATGTACGGCATGTACGACCGGATTGCGACGATCCGAGAGAAAGACGAGTTCGTCGTCGACCTGACCCGCGCCGTCGACCGCGACGGCTTCTCGCTCGACACCGACGCCGACATCCGGGAGTTCCTTCGCGACCTCGTCGGCTTCTACGTCATCATGGAAGGCGTGTTCTTCTACGCCGGGTTCGCCATGATGCTCGGTCTGAAGCGCCAGGGCAAGATGGTCGGCGTCGGCCAGCAGTTCGAGTACATCATGCGCGACGAGTCGCTCCACGTGGGCTTCGGCGTCGATCTCGTCAACCAGATCCGAGCGGAGAACCCCGGCGTCTGGACCGACGAATTCGAAGCGACAGTCGTCGACCTCGTGCGTGAGGCGGTCGACCTCGAAGCCGCGTACGCCTACGAGGCGTGTCCCGACGGCATCCTCGGCATGAGCGCCGACCAGTTCGCGGCCTACGTCGAGCACGTCGCGGACCGACGTCTCGGGCAGCTAGAGATAGCCGAAGAGTACGGAACGGCCAACCCGTTCCCGTGGATGTCAGAGCAGGTCGACCTGAACAAGGAGAAGAACTTCTTCGAGACGCAGGTAACGGAGTATCAGAGCGGCGGCTCGTTGGACTGGTAGTCAGCCGGTGAGTCGTCGAGCGCAGTCGAGAAATCGAAGACAGAGAGCGAGCAGAGAGTCGAGAGAAAACGGTCCGAACAACCCGAATCAAAACCGAGAGGACGAACCGAGACCGCTCAGGTTCGCGTTTCGCCCGGCCCCGAGAACGAGAGGCGACCCCGCCAGAGGACGAACGCGCTAACGAGGAGCGCGAGGAAGACGATCCACGAGACGACGAGGTGGATCAGGACGTACCCGGTCGGCGGGTTGACGCCCGAGGTGACGACGCCCAGCCACGCTTCGAGCGGCATGAAGACGGTCGCACCGACGGCAGTCCACCGTGCGGTCCCGTTGATCCCCTTGTCGCGCAGCGCGATGATACTCGCGGCGAGCATCGTGACGCCGGTGACGAAACCGATCGCCCGGTGGAACCACTCGGCGAAGACCTGATGGGCGGAATACCCAGAGGCGGCGACGACCTGCGGATGCAGGAACGGGAAGAGGTGGCCGTTACAGAGCGGGAACCCGTGACAGGACGGGTTCCCGCCGATGGAGACCGAGTAGAACCCGGCCGCCATCAGAACGAACGTCGCGAACGTCGCGATGGTCACGAGATAGCGAAACAGCGGGCGCGACCACGAAGACGACCGAATGAATCCGCCGCCCGACGCGTTCTCAGCCATCGATCCTCCCGTCGCGGCTCGTTTCAGGGCGTGTACGTCTGCTTACCATGGTCTCAACGAGGTGTTTCGGAACCGCGCGCCAAAAGCCATTCGTTCCGTCGAATTCAGCCGCTGCTGACAGGTGCTCGAGGGAGACTGTCACGTGGTTTCGATCGTCAGTACACGCGATTACTTGTCTTCGATTCGCCGCTCGACGACGGCGACCTCGTCCTCAGTGAGATCGTACAGCACGTACACGCGGTCGTCGATTCGCCGCTCCGCAGCCGCGATCAGGTCGTCCAGCCTCGCCGCCCGTTCTACCCGCCGTCGGTGGTCGTCGAGTCCGTCGGCCACCGCCGAGGGGTCCGGGAGCGTCAACGCCCCGAGTCGGTCGAGGGGCGAGATGGTCTGCGTCGCGTTGCTCCGGTATCCGGCGAACCCGCCCGCCCGCTCGATTACGGCGGGGACGAACGCCCGAACGAGGGCCCGTCGACGCTCGCCGAGCGCGTCGAATTCGAGCGCGGGGATCGGATCGGTCTCGACGTATCCCCAACGATCCGGCTCGCTCGTGTAGACGCTCTCGTCGGCCGTCTCCTCGGCATCGGGTTTGAATCGGGCCGTCACGGAGAGCGTGAGCGCGTCACCCCCCTCTTCGACCTCGACGGAGCCGATCCGGAGCTTCCGCCGCGTCGCCGCGGTCTCACAGAGGACAGATGTCGTTGCGCCAGGTACGAGTCGTGAGCCGGGAAGCGCGTCCAGCCTCGGGCCGTCGTCGTAGTCGCCGAGGGTCGCGAGGAGGTCGGTTTCGATCCCCCGACGCTCGGTTTCGAGTCGGAGTCTGTCGTCGACGGCCGCCACGAGTCCCGAGTCGGGTTCGGTGTGACCTGCCGGGAGCGCGGCGAGCGTCGACTGGTTGAGTTGCGGGAAGACCGAGCGGTACACCGCGTGGGTGACGTGGTGATAGAAGGCGAACGTTCGGGAGTTGAGTACGCCGAGGAGGTGTTTGAGGAGCGCTTCGGGGTCGTCGAGTTCGGGGCGCGGGCGGAGGTTGTACGCCGACTTGAGCGTCACCAGTGACTGATCGTCGTACGTGCCGACGAGCGAGTCACTCGTCTGCCGGAAGACGAGCTTCGGGCGTCGGTAGTTCGTCGCCGGCTTCGCAATCCGGTCGGTCGGAATCGAGCGCAGTTCGCCTTCGTCGACGCCGTAGCGCCGGATCGCACCACCGGGCGCGACCGCTCGACGGCCGCGGGGAGAATCCGGGCAGTCGTCGTCCGAACCGGTCGAACCATCGAGGACGGCCGCACGCTTTCCGAGTTCTTCGCCGCGAGAGAGCGAGACGACCCGATCGAGGGTGGGATGGTCGTCGATGGCGGCGACGATCCGACGCGTCGTCTCGTCCAAGTGGATTCGGAATCGAGCGGCGTCCTGTGCGGCGAACACCGACTGCGGAATGGGCGTGTAACTGTCGCCGGTCGGATCGAGCACGCGGTGTGCACCGACGTCGCCCGCGACGTCGGCACAGAGAACGTCGCCGGTCGAATCACCCGTGACGAGGACGGCCACGCCGGATTCGACGCCGTCGAAGGCCGTACCGAGCCTGACGACGTAGTCGAGCGACGTGCGATCGAGCAGGTGTCGTCTGATCGGCTCGTTGCTCTCGCGGGTGAGGACGGCGTCGGGGACGACGACGCCGACGCGCCCCTCCGGTGCGACGGCCATCATCCGCTCACAGAAGGCGACGTAGAGGTCGAACTGGCCGACCGTCGTCTCGAACGCGCATTCGAGGTACGACCGGAACGACGTGTCGAGACTGGCGCTGACGGTTCCTCGACCCGCGGTCGCGACCCACGGCGGATTGCCGACGACGGCGTCGAAGCCTCCGAAGCCACTCCCGGCGTCGAAGTCTTCGGAGTCACTCCCGGCGTCGACCTCGAAGACCGACGGAAAGGCGAGCGGCCAGTGGAAATACGAGCCGCGTTCTCCGGCGACCGTGTCCGCGCCCGCAGACACCGCCTCGCCGTCCGCGTCGTCGACGACGGCGGTGATCCGGGCGTCGGCGAGCGCTCGCAAGCGTCGACGGTCGTGCTCGTCGTGCAGGTCGAGCGAGTCAGACTCGTCTACTGACCCGGACTCGCCCGATGACTCCAACCCAGCGAGCGACCGAGAGACGAGTGCGGCGAGGTCGGTTCCATCGCAGCCAACTAGCGAATTCCCGACGGCGAGGTGGCGGTCCAGCGAGGGAGCGCCGGTACCGGCGTGTAGCCGGAGCGTCGCTCTCGTCACGTCGACCGCCAGCGGATCGTTGTCGACGCCGTAGACGCAGTGCCGAACCACCTGCCGTCGCGCCCAGTCGAGGTCGCGTCGAACGCCGGACGCGACGTCCCACGCGTCGCGGAGTTCGATCGCGAGGAAGTCGACGACGCCGACGAGGAAGTTTCCGCATCCCATCGCCGGGTCCACCACCGACAGGTCGAGCAGTCGGTGCGTGAACGTCCGGGCGTCTTCGGCGTCGTCGACGCCGCCGACCGCGTCGCGAACGTCCTCGACGAGAGGGTCGAGCGTTCGCTCGACGACGTAGTCGACGACCGAGTCAGGCGTGTAGTACGCGCCCTTCGCTTTGCGGTCGTCCGAGGCAGTGACGAGCGAGACGGTCGGGGTCTCCGCCGTCTCCGACCCGGTCCCCCCGTCGACTCGAAGCTCGGAGTCGAGCAGCCGTTCGTACAACCGGCCGAGGTGGCGGACGTCGAGTGCGGCGTAGTCGACGGTTCTCCGCTCGCCGTCGACTTCCGGCCGCGCGAGCGAGTCGACGACGTGTTCGAACGTCGAACCGTCGACGGCGTCGGCGACGCTTCTCTGAATCGCGTCTAGGTCGTCTCCGACCCCACCGACGTCACGGCGCTCGGCGTGGAGCGTGACGAGGACGTCGAGGACGGCGGAGACGGTTTCGTCGAAGGAGCGGTCGGCGTCCGGTTCGGGTTCGGGGACGTCGTTCAATCGCGCCGCGGCGAGCGTCTCGACCGCCTCGACGGCGCTCGTCTCGATCGCACGTTCGACGACACTGGCCGCGACGTCGCCACTGACGATACGGTCGGACGTCGGGCGCTCCTCGGAACCCATTCGGACGACGATACGTGAGTCGAGGGGTATAGGTGTTGTCACGTCACGCGACGTGTCTGTCAGAGAGTAGTACCGATCTCGGTTCGCTGCGTACCGTACGGACCGGGGTCGTGCGGGTCGCTTACGGATCGTGCGGGTCGCGTACAGGTCGTGTGGATCGCCTACGGTTCGTACGTCTCACGAACGGTCCGCGCCAGTAGGCCGTCCCTCTCGAAGACGATGTAGACCAACACGAACGGTTCGTCGAGCGGTCGCATCACGAACACCTCGTGGTCCCCGCCGTGTGTCTGGTCCACGCGGTCGATCAGCGGTTCGAGCGGGAGCGTTCCGTTCCGGAACTCCCCGTACAGATCGCGCACGCCGGACTGTTCGGCGAAGACGTAGACGACGCCGTTGGCGTCGCCGTCGGTACTCCGCGTGACTCGCGAGTTCATCGCCTCGCCCTCTCGCTCGGCCGCGTCCCAAGTCTGCCGGGCGGCCTCGAAGACGCCGGTCACGCCGTCGAAGAAGGAGAACCGCGTCCGTTTGAGGACCGTGACGGCGACGAACCGAGCGGTGCCGTCGTTCCACGCGAGCGTCGCGTCGACGACGTATCCCGGTTCGAGGTCCGCGACCGCCTCGCCCAGTTCGTCGTCGTAGTCGTCGGTTCGGACCGCGGTCGGCGTGAACGCCTCCGCGTCGTCTCCGTTACCGACTCCGTCGCCGCTCCGCTCGACGAGCAGGAGTTCGTCGGCACGTCGAGGATTGTCGAGCACCCGGAACTGACCGTCCGTCGTCACCTCCATGAGGTCGGGTAGCCGTCGGGAGGCGATAAAGCGGTCGACCCGCAGTGAGGCGAGACGGCCTCAGTCGTCGGCGGGCGAGTCGCCGGTGACGGAGCCGAAGATACCGCGGAGGCCGGGAGTCGTGTCTTCGTCCTGATAGGTGATGCGCCACCCGGTGATGCCCATGACGACGAGCACCAGCGGCGAGAGGATGCCGAAGAAGTAGTACGGGGCGTACCCGACGAGGCCGTGACCCGTCATCGTCAGCGTCGGCACGCCGAAGACGCTCGCCATGTAGACGCCGCCGGAGTTCCAGGGGATGAGCGCGCTGGTGGTCGTCCCGGCGGCCTCGACCGACCGCGAGAGGTTACGGCTCTCGAGGTCGAAGTCGTCGTAGAGGCCGCGGAAGCTCATTCCGGGGACGACGATGCTCATGTACTGCTCGGCCGCGAGGATGTTCGTCCCGATCAATGCGACGGCGGTGCCGACGACGAGGCTGCCCGGACTCACCAGCACGCGCTCGACGTAGTAGGCGAGCGTCGCGAGGACGCCCGTCCGCTCGAGAATCCCGCCGAGCGAGAGCGCCGCGACGACGACGGTGATGGTCCACGCCGACCCGACGAGGCCGTTCGTCGACAACAGGTCGTTGACCAGTTTCATGCCCGTTTCGGGCGACGCACCGGACTGTGCGACGCTCCAGGCGTGCGTGAAGGCCGGAACGAGTCTCCCAAAGGACTGCCCCCACGCCGCAGGCGAGAGCGGCGCGTTCGCGACCGATCCGAGGACGCTCGACTGCACGAAGATCTGCGTGAAGACGCCCGCGAAGATACCCGTCGCCAACGACGGCAGCGCCGGGAAGCCGTACAGCGCGAGCGCAAACGTGAGCACGAGCGGGAAGAACGTCAGCGGGCTGATGACGTAGCTCCCGGCGATGGCGTGCTGGATGTGTGCGACCCGGCCGGCCGGGATCGACCCCGTCGCCGTCAGCCCGAGGACCGCGTAGCCGACGAGCGAGAGGCCGAACGCGATCGACGTCCCGACGCGCATCGTCCGAATGTGGGTGTAGAGGTCGGTGTTGGTCACCGCGGCCGCGAGGTTCGTCGTGTCCGAGAGCGGCGAGATCTTGTCGCCGGTGTAGGCACCGGAGAGCACCGCACCCGCGGTCATCGGTGCCGGGACGCCGAGCCCAGTCCCGATGCCGACGAAGGCGACGCCGAGCGTCCCGGCGGTCGTCCACGACGATCCCACGGCGAAGGCGACGACGGCTGCGAGCGCCGCGGCGGCGGGAAGGAACACGCTCGGCGAGAGCAGATCGAGTCCGTAGTAGATCAGCGTCGGGATCGTTCCCGACCCGGTCCACACGGCGATGAGCGTGTAGATGACGAAGATGATGAGGAGCGCCTGCATCCCCATGCTGAGGCTGTCGACGATTCCCTCGTACATCCGGTTCCACGAGAGACCGATCCAGTACCGACCGACGAGACCCGTCAGGACGATTCCCCACACCAGCGGGAACTGGACGTCCAACCCCAGTGCGATCGCACCGACACTCAGGAAGACCAGCATCCCGACGACCGGAACGAGCGCCTGAAGCAACGTCGGGCGCTCGTCCTCCGGGATGTCGTGGTACGACAGAGGTTCGAACGAGAGACTTGCCATTCGCTCGCCGATATTCTCTGAGCGCATTTATGGTCATCGAATAATGCGTAGAAATCATGATAAAAGATGATTCGGAACGGGAGGAGTAATGACGCCGAAGTGACGAGAGAGCCGGTGACGGCGGCGATAATGACGATTCTGTGATGTGTGGATAGAGTGGCGAGAGAGGAGAGGGAAATGAGAGCGACGAGTCCCCGAGACTACGATAGTTCCTGGCTGGCCGCCCGGAACAGGCCGTCGAGGATCTCCGGAGTCGTCGGGTGGTACGCCCGGTCGGGGAGGTCGCGCACGTCCATCCCGCCCTCGACGATCACCTGCATCGTCTTGGCCATCACGTCGGCGTGGTAGTGGAACCCCTGATATCCCAGCACCGTCCCGCTCTCCCGATCGACGACTAGCTCCGCCCGCCCGTAGGGTGCGTACTTGGTGACGAACACGCCGTCGCTCTCGGCCTCCCGAGCCACGGAGACGGCGTCGTATCCGTCGTCCTCGGCGGATCGTCTCGTATGGCCGACGCGGGCGAAGGGGTAGACCGCCGCACCCGAAAAGATCACTCGGTGGACGGTCGGGTGGTACTCTCCCATCGGTTCGCCGCGAATGTCCGCCAATATGTTGTCGGCCGCCTGGTAGCCCTGTTCCTTGGCGACGTGGAGGATCGGTTCCTTGCCGTTGACGTCGCCGACGACGAAGGTTCGCTCGTCGTCGCGGGACCGCATCGTCGCGTCGACCCAGCCCTCCTCGACCGACAGCGACGTGTTCTGCAGATCGAGGGCGTCGACCGTCGGCCGTCGTCCGGTGAAGAGGAACAGCGCGTCGGCTTCGACGGCGTCGACGTCGCGTCGCTCACGGGAGTCGTCATCGGACCGCTCGTCGTCCGCCGCTCCCTCCCCCTCGTGCTCGACGTGGACGCGCACCCCGCCATCGGCCGTCGTCTCGACGGCGGTCTCACGCGTGTTCGTTAGAATCTCGACGTCCCACTCTTCTCGGTAGAGTTCGAGGAGGTCGTCGCCGAACGCTGGGTCGGCCTCGTCCAGCGGCCGGTCGTCGTGTTCGATCACGGTGAGGTCGACGCCCGCCTCGGCGAGGTACGGGACGAGTTCGATGCCGACGTAGCCAAAGCCCATCACGACGCCTGAGTCGGGGAGGTCGGTCGCGTCGAGCACGTCCGCGCTCGTCGTGTACTCGACCTCGTCCATGCCGGGGATGTCCGGCACGTCCAGCGTCGAACCAGTGGCGATCACGACGTAGTCGGCGTCGAGTTCGCGTTCGGTGTCGGCCGCTCCTGCGGCCGCGTCGTTCGGCGTCACGAGCACCGTCCGGTCGTCGGTGAACCGCCCGCGACCGTGGATGAACTCGACGCCCTCGGCTTCGGCCATCGTGTGGACGGCCTCGCGTCGGTGGGCCGCGAAGTTCGAGATGTGACGGTCCTTCGAGGCGACGATGCGCTCTAAGTCGAGGTCGGGAACGTCGCCGACGAGTCGCGGATCGTGGCGGGCCTGATATCGGTGAGACGCAGCCGAGAGGACCTCTTTCGACGGCATGCAGCCTCGGAGGATGCAGAGCCCGCCGCCGGGTTCGCCGTCGTCGACGAGCGTCAAGCGGTCGAGTTCGTCGCCGACGTGTGAGGAGAGCGTCTCCGCGACGGCGACCCCTGCGCTCCCGTACGCGCCGAGGATTACGATGTGCATAGCTGGGAGAGACGCGCCAGCGGATTAGTCGTTGCGTCGAGAGAGCCGCGGACGATCAGCGACGCCGACGCGCGAAGGCGAGCGCGAGAACCGCGACGACGACGAAGAGCGTGACGACACCCGCGAGGAGTCCGAATCCGGGGTTGAATGTGCCTGTCACGCCCGATCTCGACCCGTTCGAACCGTCGGTCGCGTTCGAACCGTTCGTGCCGTTCGAACCGTTCACAGGCGTCGAGGACGTCCCGGTCGTCGTCGTGATCGACGACCTGCTGGCGTTCGTCGCCGCACTCTCGTTTTGCTGCTGACTCGCCGGTCGAACGACGACGGTGTGCGCGTGGCCTGAAAAGTGCGTGACAGACAGGTCGACCTCGGCGACGTGCGGCACACCGACCGACGTGTTCGAGGGAGAGGTGTTCGCAGCCGACGTGTTCGCGGCCGAAGAGCCGTTCAGTGAGGACGTGTTGGCGAACGTCGTCCCGTTCGAGGACGCGCTCGGCGCCGACAGGTTCGTCGTCGACCCGTTCGTCGATGCGCTTCCGCCCGAAGATCCGTTCCCGGTTCCGGAGCCGTTTGCGGTCGTGACGAGGTAGCGCGAAATTCGCCCGTTGTTGGCGGAGGAGGCGAGTTTGCCGTACTGCTCCGTCGGTTTCGCGGCGGTGCCGTCGACGGAGACCGCGACGTCGGACGCGTTCGTGACGTTCGAATCCTCGAAGTTCGTGAGGACGACGACGCCCTGTCGCTGACGCCGATCGAGTCGGAATCGGATGCT
This sequence comes from Haloferacaceae archaeon, assembly GCA_963715525.1. Lineage (GTDB taxonomy): Archaea > Halobacteriota > Halobacteria > Halobacteriales > Haloferacaceae > MFD01721-c6. The sequence goes on along the minus strand of OY970248.1, from coordinate 543,390 downwards.
ATCGCGCGTGTGATCGGTCACGTTCAGCGACGTCTCTGGTTCGTAGGAAATCGTGTCGACGGCGGTGCCGTTGGCGCGCGGCATCACGTACACCTCGCCGGTGGCGACGCCGTCGACGATCAGTTGTTCGCGCTTTTGCTCGGCGGCGCTGCGTTTGCCGCGATACGTGCGGACGACGAGCAGGCCCTCGTTACCCAACTCCGCGACGACGTTGCCCGCGTCGTCGACGTCTATCGTGCCGTTACCGATCACCGAGAACGTCGCCTCAGAGCCGTTAGCGGTCGTCGCGACGACCTGCGAGTTGTTCTCGAAGACGGCGTCTGAACCCGTGGGAAGCGTCGCTCGGACGTACTGGGTACGGTTTCGGCCCTTGACGAGGAGCACGCCGTGACCGTCGTCGTGAGCGGTGACGACCCCGCCGTCGCCGGTCCGCATGCGGACGCGTGTCCGCGACTTCGACGTGACGTTCAGCGGACTCCCGTTGAGCGAGGAGAGGTTCGAGAGCGACGGCGGCACCGGACTGTCGTTTCTGACGGCCGAGCGTGATTCGATGGCGAGCGAGTCGATGAACGGGTGGCCGTCGACGCGGTAGTCCGTGAGCGCCGTCGGCGTCGTCTCGAAGGAGACGTGCGCACCGCGATACGACGTTCGCTGCGACGACGCTGCCGAACTCGCCGCGAGCGGAGCGGTTACTCCGGCGACCAGTAGTAAGAGGGTCGTGACGAGCGCCAAGACTCTCATCGTTCACTCTGGGTTCGGCAACTGCGTATGTGTTCCGGTCACATTCGTTCGTGACAGTGGAAACGGACGTCGCGAAACGTCAGAACGAGGTGCCGATCAGCGCGAGATGCCGGCGTCGTCCTCGTCGACGACCGCCTCGACCTCTTCGGGTGTGAGGACGGCCATGTCGCCGCCGATCGTCCGCTTCAGCGAGGCCGTCGCCGCCCCGTACGCCAGTGCCGACGGGATGTCGCCGCCGTCGATCCGCTTCGCGAGGAAGCCGCCGACGAAGGCGTCGCCGGTACCGATGGCGTCGTAGGTGTCTGCCTCGTAGACCGGCTGTTCGTACACCTCGCCGCCGGCTAACGCCAGCGCGCCCTCGTCACCGCGCGTGATGACGACCGTGTCGAAGTCGTGTTCGTCGGCGAGTTCTCGGGCGATCACCTCGGCCGAGCCGTCGAGGCCGAGTACCTCACGGGCGTCGCGTTCGGCCGTGACGAGCACGTCGACGAGGTGGAACAGCCGCTCACAGCCGGCTTTGGCTTCGGCGGGCGACCAGAGCTTCGCCCGGTAGTTCAGGTCGAACGCCGTCCGCGTTCGAGAGTCGACAGCGGTCTTGAGCAACTCTCTCGTCGCATCGGCCGCCGCCTCGGAGACGGCGGGGGTGATCCCACTCGTGTAGAAGGTGTCCGCCTCGGAGACGACGTCCGTCGGGAGTTCGTCGGCCCCGACGGTCGTGATCGACGAGTCCGCGCGGTCGTAGACGACGTTCGTTCCGCGCGGCGCGCCGCCGAAGTCGATGAAGTACGTCCCGAGACGGGCGTCTTCGCTGTCGTCCCACGCGATACCCGTCCGAACGCCGTTGGCCCGGAGTTCACGCACGACGCGCCGCCCGAGCGACGTGTCGGGGAGCTTCGAGAGCCAAACGGAACTCTTCCCGAGCCGCGAGGCGGCGACGGCGACGTTGCTCTCGGCACCGCCGGGATGTACGTCGAGTACGTCCGTCGTTTCCAGTCGCGTCCCCTGCGGCGCGGAGAGTCTGAGCATCGTCTCCCCGAACGTGACGAGGTCTGTCATGTGCCCCCGTATCTTCCCTCGGTACATAAGTCCGACCAGTTCGTCTTCGTCGGTCGATTGCCCCGTCGGGCCGACCGTTCCGACGGCCGAGTCGCCTCACCGATCGACCGTCCCGCCGACGCGAATTTCCCGAAGCCGCAACGATGTCGTAGGGACTGTCGGAAGTCAGTTCGATAGTTTGCCGACCCGTGTCGGCGAATCCAGATAAACAGTCACGACAGTCTCTATCAGACGTTGACAACCCGCGCGACTCTTTTGCGCGTCGCGTCCCGAAGTCGGGTATGGGTTCGACCGTCAGTCTCGGTCTGACCGGCGACGTCATGCTCGGCAGGGGGGTCGACCGCCGCCAGCGACGACGGCCCGTGACGGCCGTCTGGGGTGACGTCGAAGAGCGACTGCGAGACCTCGACGGCCTCCTCATCAACCTCGAATGCTGTCTGTCTACGCGGGGCCACCCGTGGACGCTCACCCACCACCCGTATCACTTCCGCGCCGACCCCGACTGGGCGGTCCCGGCGCTGCAAGCAGTCGAAGTCGACTACTGCAGCCTCGCCAACAACCACAGTCTCGACTACGACCGCCCAGCACTGCTCGACACGCTCGACGCCCTCGACGACGCCGAGATCGCCCGTTCCGGAGCCGGGGAGAACGAGACCGCCGCACGGACGCCCGCGACCTTCGACGTCGACCCCCTCACCGTCGCCGTCGTCGCCTTCACCGACAACACACCCGAGTTCGCCGCCCGCCCGCGCCGCGCCGGGACCGCCCACGTCAAGTTCAAGATGGACCGCCGGAATCGCCGTGTCGTCAGAAGCGCGCTCAACGAAGCCCGCGACGCGGATCCCGACCTCCTCGTCGCCTCGCTCCACTGGGGGCCGAACTTGCGCACCAAACCGCCGAAACGATTCCGTCGGTTCGCCCGCTGGTTGGCCGACGAGGGCGTCGACATCGTCCACGGCCACAGCGCACACGTCTTTCAGGGCGTCGAAGTCGTCGACGGCACGCTCGTCTGCTACGACTGCGGCGACTTCGTCGACGACTACGCCGTCGACAGAACACTTCGAAACGATCGGAGCTTCCTCTTCGAGGTGACGTGCGACGACGACGGTCCGACCGAACTCCGACTCGTCCCCGTCGAGATAGACGATTTCGCGGTCCACGAGGCGAGTGCGGAAGCCGCCGAGTGGTGTCGGGAGACGATGCGCCGTCGCTCGAAACGGTTCGAGACGACGTTCGAAGAAGAAGACGGGGAACTCGTCGTGGCGATCGAGTGAACTCGCGGCCTTCGCTCCGCCTCACTCCTCGCGTCGTCGACCTGCGTGACCGGGGTAGTCGCGCTCGAACCGATCTTCGATGTCGCCGCGACCGAACTCGATGACGACCGGGCGACCGTGCGGACAGGCGTAGGGGTTGTCGCAGGCGTCGAGCGCCTCCAGGAGGCCGACGACCGATCCCTCCGTCAGCGACGTGTTGCCCGTGATCGACGGGTAACAAGCGAGGTCCGCGAGCAGCGAATCGGCGACGGCGTCGACGGTCTCGCGGCCGCCCTCGTCCTCCTCGGCGACGAACGCCGAAAGCACGTCGCGCAGGAGTCCGGGGTCGAGTGCGGCGTCGAAGACGGCCGGGACGGTCCGGACCTCGACGGTCCGGTCGTCTGCGCGTTCGGCCTCGAAGCCCAGTTCGGCGAGCGCGTCGGCGTAGGAGGCGAACAGTTCGGCCTCGCGGGCGGTGAGTTCGGTCGTCACCGGATCGGCGAGCGCCTGCGTCGCCGTGTCGCCGAGCACCTCGCTCCGAAGCCGTTCGTAATTCACCCGCTCGTCGGCCGCGTGTTGGTCGACGAGGACGAGTCCGCTCTCTGTCTCGGCGACGATGTAGGTGTCGTACAACTGGCCGAGCACTCGCATCGACGGCAGTCGGTCCAACCGTGCGTCGAGCGTCGCCTCGTCGCCGTCGAGCGTGCGCTGGGTCGTCGGTGCGGAGGCGCTGAACGGGAACGACCGCGCGGGCGAGTCTCCCGACGCATCCTCGACCTGCCCCGCATCGCCGTCTTCGTCGTCGATAGCGATCTGTCGAGTGGAACCGAGACGGTCGTTCACACCCGCCCGCGACCCGTCGTCCGACGACGACCCGGCCACGCCCTCGGTTCCGCTCCGGGAGGCCAATTTGCGCGGCGACTCGGACCCCGACTCCGCCGTCCGGGCGGCGTCGTGGGCGTCGGGGGAATCGCGAGTGCCGCGACCGCCCGGACGCTCCGACGGTCCGATGTCGTCGACGGTCCACGGATCGTAGTCGGAATCGGCGTCGGTGCTCGGTCCGTCGTCGCCGGCCGACACGCCGCTCTCGGCCGGCGCGCCGTCTCCGACGCTCGCTTCGCTCCCGTCGACTCCGCTCCGGGCTGAGTCGGGTTCCCTAACTGGGGTCGCCGCTCGGGGCGTGCGTGCACCCCGACCGGCGACGTCGCTCGCGCCCTCGTGGGAGGTTCCGGCGCCGCCGACCACGTCGCCGTCGGCGTGCTCGGGCGACACCGCGGTCTCGTCCGGGGCCGACCGACCGCGCGGGGCCGTCGACCGGATCAGTCCGTGATCGAGCAGCGCCGACTCGACGGCGTCGCTGACGACGCGTTTGACGCCCGACTCGTCGTCGAAGCGGACCTCCATCTTCCGCGGGTGGACGTTCACGTCGACCGCACCGGACGGCACCTCGATGAACAGCACCGCGAAGGGGTAGCGGTCGGGTGCGAGTTGGCCGCCGTACGCGTCGAGTACCGACTCGCGCAGCGTCGCGGCCGTCACGTATCGGCCGTTGACGAACGTCGACAGGTACTCGCGGCCGCTCCGGGTCGTCTCCGGGTGACTGACGAGACCCGTGACGGACGCGACGGGCGACTCGCGCTCTCCGTCTCCCTCCGTTTCCGCGGACCACTCGACTTCGACCATCGCCTCGGCCACGTCGCGCCCGTAGACCGAGAGGACGGTCGATTCGAGGCTCCCGCGACCCTCGGTGGCGAACACCTCGCGACCGTTGTGTTCGAGCGAGACGGCCACGTCGGGGTTGGCGAGGGCGTACTGCGTGACGACGGTGTTGACGTGGTCGAACTCCGTCGCGTCGGTCTTTAAGAATTTCTTCCGGGCGGGCGTGTTGAAGAAGAGGTCGTCGACTTCGACCGTCGTCCCCGCCGGACAGCCCGCCGGTCGGGGGTCTCCCGCGTCACCGCCCTCGACTTCGAGTTCCGCGCCCGCGTCGGGCGAATCGCGCGGCTTCGAGCGCACCGTCAGCCGGGACACCGCACCGATCGTGTAGAGCGCCTCGCCGCGGAAGCCGAGCGTTCCGATCCCGGCGTCTAAGTCGTCGCTGTCCCGGATCTTGCTCGTCGTGTGCTCCTCGATGGCGACGTCGAGCTGTGCTTCGTTCATCCCGACGCCGTCGTCGCGGACGCGGACGCCGTCCTTGCCGCCGTTCTCGACGGCGACGGAGACCCGCGAGGCGTCGGCGTCGAGGCTGTTCTCGACGAGTTCCTTGACGACCGACGCCGGGCGCTCGACCACTTCACCCGCCGCGATGCGCTGGATCGTCGCCTCGTCGAGCGCACGGATGTCGGGTCGGGCGTCGGCGTCATCGCCGCTGCTCATCGCTGATAGGCCTCCCGAGCGCGCGTGACGGCTTCGGACTGCGGATCGCTGAGGCGGTCAGTCGCCGTTCGCGGTGACAGCCACTCGAAGTCGGTGTGCTCACTGCTGAGCGAAATCGCGGTTCGCTCGGCGACGCATCGGTAGTAGACCGCGAACCGGCCGTGATCGCGGTCGTTTCGCCACGCGAACGTGTGGACGGGTCCGTCGACTGCCGGGTCGAGACCGGTCTCCTCTCGGACTTCGCGGCAGAGTCCGAGGAGGGTATCTTCGTCCGCACCGAGCCGACCGCCGGGGAGTTCCCACTCTCCGTCGCTGGTACGGCGGAGGATCAGCACGTCTTCGTCGGGGCCAAACACGACGCCTCGGAGGCTGATGGTCGCTCGAAGCGGTTCGGCGGTCACGCTCGATCACCGCGGACCGAGTCCGCGAGCGAACGGAACCGGAAAGACGATAGTCGGCAAAGAGAGCCGCTCAGTGACATTGTTGAATCGACGGTACAGATGCCTATGAATCCACTGCTAATCGGGACCTGTCGAGGACACCATCCGTCGAGTCGACCGAAGCCCGTCACGTCGGGCGAATCACGGATTCGAGGTGGCTCGTCGATACGAGCAATTGGAGCGAGAAAGCCGTGATTTCTCCGCCGACGGCACCGGATACCCGATCGGTAGGCTCTACATTCTTATACTGTCTGTCGACGAGACGAATCGCATGCACCGACGAACGTATCTCGCGCTCGCGGGCGGGATTCTGGTCGCCGGGTGTACAGGCGGAGAGAACGACGTGGAAGCCGGGACGACCGATCGCGCTTCTACGAACGGTTCGGCATCCGACTCGGGCACCGCGACGAACGCTCCGAACTCCGAAACGAAGGCAGGCACGCGACCGACGAGCGACCCGCAGCTCAGCTCCACGGTCGAGGTCACGAGTCACGAACTCCGAACGAAGGGTGACGGCTCCTCGTCCGCGGTCGGTGTCCTCGCCACGGTCGTCAACAAGGGAGACTCACACTCCGGACGAGTCCACCTCAAGGGACAGTTCTACGACGACTCGGGATCGCTCGTCGGCGACGCGAAGGCAGACATGGCCGACCTCGCGCCCGGGGAAACGTGGCAGGCGTACGTTCCCTACGAGGGGAACGACGCCGGGTCGATCGCCGAACACGCCGTCAGCGGGAGTGTCGATCCCGTCCCGCAGTTCAATCCCTCCGGGCTGAAGATACAGGAGATGAAACTCGACGTCACCGACGACAAAGCGACGATCCGCGGCACGATCGCGAACGAGGGCGACCAGGCCGCAGACTACGTACAGGCGGTCGGGTTCTTCCACAAGTCGAAACACACGGTCCTCGACTCGAACTCGGCGAGCGTCGACGGGTTGAAAAGCGGCGAGACGTGGTCGTTCGAGATCGACTCGGGAATGCCCGCGTTCCGCCGCGAACAGATCGCCTCGCAGACGATGGCCGTGACCGACTCGTCGTTCTAAGAAACGGTGGTCGGGCGGTCAGTCCTCTAACTGCCGTTGCCACTCCTGAACTTTCGCCATCAACTCGATCGGGGACGTCTCGTCGACGTTCGTCCCCTTCAGTGCGTCCAGCACCGACTCCGTCGCCGGGTCGAGCGCCGCTGCGTCGAGCGTCGCCGCCTCAGCCTCCGTTTGGGAACCGACTGACGACGACTCGTTCGACGACGCTCGACTCGCGTCACCGACTTCGCCGCCATCGGCGCTGGCCGACGACTGGAACTGCCCCGAACCGAGGTCGAAGACGGCTTGCACGGGTTCGCCACTCCCGCCGCTGCCCTTCGCCTCGATCGCCTTCTCGGCTCTGAGTTTGTCGAGGACGTCCGTCGCACGGTCGACGACCGGGCCCGGAACGCCCGCGAGGTCAGCGACGTGAATCCCGTAGGATCGGTCGGTCGGCCCCTCTCTGACCGTCCGCAGGAAGGTCACGTCGCCGTCGCGTTCGTCGGCAGCGACGTGGACGTTCTCGACCCGCGGGAGGTGGTCAGCGAGCGCCGTGAGTTCGTGGTAGTGAGTCGCAAAGAGCGTCTTGGCTTTGATCTCGTTGTGGAGGTACTCCGTCGCCGCCCACGCGATGGAGATGCCGTCGTAGGTCGCGGTCCCGCGACCGACTTCGTCGAGGATCACGAGCGAGTCCTCGGTCGCCGAGTGAAGGATGTTGCTCAACTCCTGCATCTCGACCATGAACGTCGACCGACCCTGGGCCAACTCGTCTAACGCGCCGACGCGGGTGTAGATCCCGTCGACGAGGCCGACCGTCGCGGATCGGGCCGGGACGAAGCTCCCGACCTGTGCGAGCAGCGTGACGAGCGCCGACTGGCGCATGTACGTCGACTTCCCGGACATGTTCGGTCCGGTGACGAGGAGGAAGCCGTGTTCCCGATCCATGAAGAGATCGTTCGGGACGAACTCGGTCGTCTGCTCGACCACCGGGTGTCGGCCCGCCTCGATTCGGAGCGGCCCGGCGTCGACGAGTTCCGGTCGGACCCAGTCGTTGGCGGCGGCGTGTTGTGCCAACGACGCCAGCGCGTCGACCTCGGCGAGCGTTCGACCGACGTCCTGCAGGAGGGCGGCGTGGTCGGCCACCCGCTCGCGGAGGTCCTGAAACAGTTCGTACTCCAAGTCGCCGCGGGACTCTTCGAGTCTGAGTACCTCGCGTTCGCGCTCTTCGAGTTCCCCCGTGACGTACCGCTTCGAGTTCTTCAGCGTCTTGATGTGGCGGAACTCGTCGGGGACGCCGTCGGTCTGGGACTTGCCGACCTGGATGTAGTAGCCGTCGGTCTTGTTCCGGTCGACGCTGACGTGGTTCAGGTTGTACTTCGACTTCACCCGGTCGGCGAGCGTGTCGAGCCACCGGAGCGCCTCGTCGTGGCGCTCCATGAGTTCGTCGAGGTCGTCGTCGTAGCCGCGCTTGAACAGGCCGCCCTGCGTGACGGTGTTCGGCGGGTCCTCCGCGAGGGCGTCGGCGAGCGCGTCGTGGAGTTCCGCGGCCGCCTCGTGGTCGGGGCGAGCGACGACCTCGGTGAGCGGCGAGTCGATCAGCCGAGAGCCTTCGATGGCCTCGACGAGGTCAGGAAGCAGCGAGAGGGTGTCGCGGACCGAGAGCAGATGTCGGGCGGCGGCACTTCCGCTGGCGGCCCTGCTCGCGAGTCGCTCGAGGTCGTAGCCGCCGTCGAGCGTGTCGCGGACGCGCTCGCGTGCGAGGGCTTCGGACGCCAGCGCGTCGACCGACGACTGCCGGCGAGCGAGTTCGGAGCGCGAGCGAGTCGGACGGGTGAGCCACTCGCGCAGCAGTCGACCGCCGGGGCTCGTGACGGTGTGATCGAGCGTATCGAGCAGCGACCCCGCTCGCTTGCCCTGCATCGTCTCCGTGAGTTCGAGGTTGCGCTGGGTGGTCGCGTCCAGATCGAGGTGGTCGCTCGGCGCGTAGGCGTGGAGCCGCGTCATCGACTGGAGGACGCCCGCACCCGTCTCTTCGACGTAGGCCAGGACGGCCCCGGCGGCGCGGACGGCCCGTTCCGATTCGAGGCCGACGCTGTCGAGCGTCTCCGTTCCGAACTGTTCACGCAGACGGTGGCGCGCGCGTCCGGGGTCGAAGCTCTCCACGTCCGACAGCGACAGCGAGGCGTCGGTCTCCTCGCGGATGCGAGCGAGGAAGTCGTCGTCGGCCCGGAGGTCGGGTCCCGGAAGCACCTCGACGGGGTCGAATCGGTACAGTTCGGCGGCGGCGTCGCCTACGTCCTCGACATCGGTGACGAGGAAGTGGCCGGTCGTCACGTCGGCGAACGCGAGGCCGAATCCATCCGCGCTACTCCCGACGACGGCCGCGAGGTACTGCGCGTCGGCGTCGGTCGTCTCGAGCAGCGTCCCCGGCGTGACGACGCGCGTGACCTCGCGGGCGTGGCCGTCGGGCGTCTCGTACTGGTCGGCGACGGCGACCCGGTAGCCGCGCTCGACGAGCGCCTTGAGGTAGGGCGTGAGTTCCGTGAGCGGGACGCCGGCCATCGGATAGGAAGAACCGTGCGAGGACTTCTTGGACACCTTGAGATCGAGTTCGGCACCGACGGTCTCGGCGTCGTCGGCGAAGAACTCGTAGAAGTCGCCACACTGCATCGCCAGCAGGTCGGCGTCGGTCTCCGACTTCAGCGAGAGAAACTCGCCGACGATTCCCTGTGTGGTCATGACTGTACGTCCGTGAGTCTTCGGCTAAAACGCTGCGGGTTGGCGAGTCACCGACGGGTGACCGAGTGGCGTTCGATGCTGACGAGAGTACTCACGTCGAGTATATGTGGACTGTACAACATATTTATTCCAGAGTAGAGAGTATAGATACTCGTGACCCGCCTCCAGTCCCTCCCAACCCTCCTGACCGACGACGTGTGGCGATACGCGATCGTCGTCGGTCTCGCCTCGGCAGCGTACATGGACTATCGCTATCTGCAGTCGTCGTCGGGTTACCTCGACCTGATACCAGTCTTCTTCGTCGGCTTACTCGGCGGATACCTCTACAACGAACGGGAGACGAGCCGTCGCATCGGGATTCGAGTCGGACTCGTCGGCTCGATCGCGTTGCTCTGGCCGGCGTTCGACATGCTCGTGTACGTCCTCGGGTTAGCCCAGCCACAGTGGTTCAGTGTCTTCGAGGCCGGGTTGGTGCTCGTCGTACTCGGGTTCGGGGTCTTAATCTCGATGGCGACCGGAGTGATCGGCGCGACGCTGGGCAGTTGGCTGGCTAAGCGGACTGGTCGTCGACAAGCCGTTGCTGGTAGCTGATACGCTTCGTGGTCGAAATCGGTTCACGTGGACGGATCGGGTAACGGATCGTCCGATCGTACGGACTGCGTCGGATGACGCGCGTCGTAGTTCGGAGCGGTACGAAAGAGACGTGTGTCGCGGACCGCCCGCCCGACCATCCCCTACCCATTGGCGCGGCCCGGACGACGCGACGGGTCACACGACGAAACGGATGTTCTTGACGTTTGCGTCGGTGTCTGACGCTCGTCTGCCGCAGATACTGCTACCGATTAACACGGGCGTCAGAGACCGGGGATTATCGACAGCGAGAGGATCCCCCTGATGAGTGCCAGCGTGATGAGCAGGCGACCGACCGATCCGGCGAACGCCGCGGCCGCGAACAGTTTCGTGTCCTCTTGGATGACGGTGAAGGCGTAGATCGAGACCGTATCCGGGGCGCCGGGAATCGCCAGCATCGCTGTCAGACCGACGTATCCCCAGCGTTTGACGAGCCGAACCGTCTGTCGTTCGAACCAATCGGTGATCCCGAGGTCGAAGTCGAAATCGAAGTCGACGTCGAACACCAGCCAATCCGGCATCTGGCCGGACGAGTTCGATTCGGCCGCGCTCTCCGCCCGCTCTTCGACCACGAGCGCGGAGACGCCTCCGAAGGTTTTTCCGACCGAACTCACGAGGATGACGACCGCGAGTTCGATGGCGTGACTCGTTCCCAGATGGATCGGAACGAACAGAACCAACTCGCCGGGAAACGGTAACGCGACGGCGACGAGATACGAGTAGACGAACACCGCGCCGAGACCGGGCCATCCGGAGACGGTCTTGATGAACGATTTTGGAGTGATGCCGAGCAGTCCTAGCACGGAATGGTCCTCGACTCGGCGTTCGACCGGTGGTGGGGTATGGATTGTGGCTGTCGAACGCAGTCGTCGCCGATCCGAGACTGACTCAGTTCCCTTCGACGAGTCGCTTCAACTGCTCCGGCGGGACCGCACCGCGTGCGGCATAGCCGTCGTAGGCGAACGTCGGAACGCCGGTGACGCCGCGCTGCTGGGCTTCGACGAACTGCTCGCCGAGTCGGTCCCGGAGGTCGTCGTCGTCGACGGCGGCCCGAATCTCGTCACCGTCGAGTCCGACGTCCGTCGCGAGGTCGACGAGCACGTCGACGTCGCCGATGTCTCTCCCCTCCTGCCAGAGCGCCGCGAAGATCGCCTCGTCGAACGCCAGCCACGTCTCGTCGTCGTGGTTCTCCTTGACGTAGAACGACGCGACTTGCGCGGGCAGGGAGTCGATGTCGGTCGACAACTCCTGCGTCATCTCGGCGTCGTACCGCTCCTGCAAGCGTCGGACGTTCTCTCTGGCCTGCTCGTAGTAGGCCTCGTCTTTCCCGTCTTCGGCGTCGTCTCGAATCTCACCGTTCGGACCGCGCTTGCTCGACCGGAGATCGAACGGATGCCAATTGATCGCGAGTTCGTCGTCGCGGATCGCCTGGTACCGACTCAGTGACTGACGCCCCAGGTAACAGAACGGGCAGACGTAGTCGGAGTAGATCGTGATCGACTCGGAGTCCTCTGAACTCATCGCCCCAACTAGCCGCGAGCGACACAAAAGCCACCCGCTCGCGGCACGGTTCATCGGGAGCGAGTCTCACGTGTGAGTCGAGAGTGATTCGGCGATGGTCCCGACACCGACGGACTTCGGCGAGCGCGGATTCGATCGAGGGCTTGGAAGATCGGTTAGTCGGTCTGAAGCGCTTCGGTCGCGTTGTCGCGGGGCTGATAGCCGATCTGGTGCATCGTCTCCGAGAGCGACATCACGCGGTCGTCGTTCGCGGAGATACCGTGGACCGTCGCCGGGTTGTCCTTCAGGTCGGCCGTCGCCGCCGCCTCGGTAACGTTCCGGCAGTCCCGCGGGCTGAGCCACATCGCGCGGGCGAACCGCGCCTTCGTCTCCGGGTTCTGTTGGGTCTCGTGTAGTTTGTCGACGTCCATGAGCCAGCCGATGCGGAGGTTGACGATTTCGAGGTCGTGGCGGACGGCGTAGTAGTTGCCGAGCGCCTCGCACGAGGCCTTGCTGACGCCGTAGAAGGAGTCGGGCATCGGCGGGTCGGTGGGGTGGATCGTCGTGGCGTGACCGGTGATCATCGTCTCCGGATCGGACTCGTCTTCGATGTTGTACGTGCCGATCGCGTGGTTAGACGAGGCGAAGACGACGCGGTCGATATCGTGTTCGACGGCCGCCTCGTAGACGTGTTTCGTGCCCCGGACGTTCGTCTCGACGACCGCGTCCCACTCCGCGCTCGGGGCCGACGCGCCCGCGAGGTGGACGACGACGTCGGATCCGGCCAGCGCGTCCGCGACGGCGTCGGCGTCCGTCACGTCGAGGAGTTCGCTGTCGACGTCGTCGTGCTCGCTGTGGGTGAACGGAGTCACGTCGTGACCCTCGAACCCGTTCAGCAGTTCCTGACCGACGTTCCCCGCGGCACCGGTGAGTGCGATTCGTGCCATGTGCGCCCAGTCGGTCGGCAGACAAGTATATCTCGTGGGCGATTCGGTCGGCGACTCGAGAGACTCCGGCGCGGCGGGACGGAAACTAGCACCCGAGACGAGGGCACTGACCCCGAGGATGCGTTCGCGTCGTCAGTTATCTGCCGAAGATCCAGCGTAGAACGACCGCCAGCACGAAAAACGGGATGACCGGGATCATCAGAAACAGGACGCCGATCCCGACGAGAACCCCGAAAAAGCTCATTTGACCGTTCGGTTGTTGCCCTTGAATTCGCGAGACTCCACTGACCATATCGTTCGAATGGAGACGGTCGACCGCTAAAGCAGTCTCGATCGAGAGCGACCAGACCTCACGACCTCGCGGTGGAGGTGATCGCGCGAACGGTGTCGCCGAGGTGTGCCTTCTCGACCGGCTTTTCGAGCGTCAGTCCGCGCCACGGCAGGTTCAAATGGTTGAGCCTCCCTCGAGCGAGGGTGACGATCGGGACGTCCGTCCCGGCGAATGTGCCCTCGTAGTTTCTCACTAGACCCGGTGTGTCACCGTCGACGACCACCGCAGCGACGTCCGTCGTGAGGGGCTCCGCGGCTTCCGAAATAGAGGGGACGATCGTCACCAGATAGTCGAGAGATTCGAAGTACTCGCACAGGAGACGACCGTTCTCTCGCTGTGCGACGACGACGAGTCGGACGGGAGTGCGCTGGCTCTCCGTCTCGATAGTCTTCGTGGGATTCGTCCCCTCTTCGTGCGCTTCCTCGGCCGCGTCGTCGAAAGTAAACCCGCCAGTGAGCGATTCACTCTCGAACTCGTCTCGGTCGTTCTTCGAATAAACTCTTGTTCGTAGCACCAACCATCACCACCACCCCCTCGCGGTGTGAGGCGTTATTAATTGGTATCCTAAGCGACCGTCCCGGAGTATTAACGAAGTGATAATTCACGGCGACTTGGTCTCCGACCGCCGGAAACAGTCCTCGGTCGGAACCGTTGGATCACGGTTACAAAACGGGGCGGAAGGCCCCTCAACGGCTGAGATCGCCATTCGACCAGGCCCGCAGTGGGCCGTCCAGACTCGCTCGTTCTGCACCTCATAATTGATATTCGATAGGTACTCGTTCCGAACTGTCGAGGAGGTGTGAAGAGAGCGATCCGAGTCGGGGCCGATCGTCGGACGGTCACACGGCTCAGTCGGTTTCGAAGGCTCGAAGGTCGGTTACACCGGTCCCCCACGCCGTCTCGCCGTCGCCGCCGTCGGTCTTGAACACGCCGCGGGCTTCCGCGACGTTCGTTCCCTCGGTATCGCGAATCGACACATCGGCGACGGCGACGCTGTCACCGCTTCGGACGACCTCGGCTTCGGCGACGAGATCACGCTGGACGGGCGCGAGGTAGTCCATCCGCATGTCGATCGTCGGGGTCGTGACGAAGTGGAGGGAGATGACCGCCGCGCCGCCGACCGTGTCCGCGAGCGAGTAGGCGACGCCGCCGTGTCCGATCAAGTGGCCGGGGACCGAGGAGTGTTCCGAGGCGAGTTCGAGCGTCCCTCGAGCGTACCCGTCTTCGGCGACGTCGATCTCGATGCCGAGGTGCTCGGCGTACGGCATCCCGCTGAGCAGGTCCGCGAGCGTCATGCCGGAGCGTTCTCGGGGGGCGGTAAAACGAGTGTCGGGAGGCTCGACTCAGTTCACTTCGACGCGACACCCGTCGGTGTATTCGATACCTTCGATGGAGTCGATGGGGTCGTCACCACAGACGGGGCAGTCGGGGTTGCGCCGGTAGGGAACCGTCTCGAAACTCATCTCCATCGCGTCGTAGAACAGGAGTCGTCCCGCCAACGGTTCTCCCGCGCCGAGCAGGAGTTTGACGGCCTCAGTCGCCTGGATGCAACCGAGAGTTCCGGGGAGCACGCCGAGGACGCCCGTCGTCGCGCAGTCGGGGACGGTGCCCGGTTCGGGCGCTTCGGGGAACAGACACCGATAACACGGGCCGTCGGGCACGAGCGTCGTCGCCTGGCCTTCGAACTTGTAGATCGCGCCGTGGGCGACCGGGATTCCGGCGAGTCGAGCGGCGTCGTTGACGACGTAGCGCGTCGCGAAGTTGTCCGAGGCGTCGACGACGACGTCGTACCCCTCGATCAGCGATCCGACCGAGTTCGAATCGACGCGCGTCTCGTAGGTCTCGACGGTCACGTCGGGGTTCAGTCGGTCGACGAACGCCGCCGCGCTCTCGACTTTCGGCGTGCCCACGTCTGCGTCGCCGTGGATCACCTGCCGCTGGAGGTTGCTGCGCTCGACGACGTCGTCGTCGGCGACACCGATGGTGCCGACACCCGCGGCGGCGAGGTACTGGATGGCCGGTGCGCCGAGTCCACCCGCACCGACGACCAACACGCGCCCGTCGAGGAGTCGCTTCTGTCCCTCCGGCCCGACCTCGTCCATGATGATGTGTCGAGAGTATCGGTCGAGTTGCGTCGCGTCGAGAGAGAGCCCACTCATACTCAGCTCTTGCCGCCGCCTCGCAATAAGCCCACGGCAGCGACTCGAGGAGTCTCGACGACCGCGATCCGAAGACCCCGACGACAGTGCACCGTGCGATCGGTCGACTCGTCTGTATTTATCGTCTCACGAAGCGTTCCGGGCTTCGAGATGGTCACTTCTTCAGAGCGGACAGTCACGCAGGGGCTCGCAGGCGCGAGAGACGACTCGATCACGACCGGATCGTCGTTCCTGAAGCGCTGGGGTACTATGGTCGCGCTCGCGATTCCCGGACTCGCCGCGCTCGGACTGACGGCCGCCGGCCAACTCGGGAGCCTTCCGGGGCTTCCGACGCTACCGACGCCGGTACTCGTCCTCTTGACGCTCGTACAGCCGACGCTGCTGGTACTCGCGGCCGCGGCCGTCGGCGTCGCACTCGCACCGCGTCTCGGCTTGCGGTCGCACGCCCTCGCGTGGGCGGCGAAGGAGAAGCGACCGTTCGAGGGGTTCCGTGCCGAACTCCCGACGGCGGTCGGACTCGGCCTCTTCGTCTTCGCGCTCGTCGTCGCCATCGACGTGCTGACGCGCCCCTTCGTCGCCGCTCCAACGGGGAGCGTGACGGCCGCACCGACGGTCGGAGCGGTCGTGGGTTCGTTGCCGGTACGACTGCTCTACGGCGGCGTCGTCGAGGAGTTGCTCCTCCGCTTCGGTCTGCTGACGCTCGTCGCGTGGGTACTGTGGCGACTCGTTCAGCGCGACGGTGGCGTCCCGTCGACCGCCATCGTCTGGTCGGCTATCGTCCTCTCGGCGCTTGCGTTCGGCGCGGGTCACCTCCCGGCGGCGGCCACGCTCGGCCCGCTCTCGACGGCGATGATCGCCCGCGTCGTCTCGCTCAACGCGCTCGCCGGCCTCGCGCTCGGGTGGCTCTACTGGCGCAAGAGCCTCGAAGCGTCGATGGTCGCCCACGCGACGTTCCACGTCGCCCTCGTCGGACTGAACGTCGCGCTGCTGCTCCTCTCGTAGGGTCGGTGCGTTCCGGTCTCCGTTCCGCTCGCCGGAGACGGCGGTTCGAACCAGCAACCTATATCGGTAAGTGTGTGGCCCGTGTACACGTCACTATGTCATCACAGTCGGACGACGAGCGTACCGCCACCGGAGGTCGATGCACATGAGCGACGGCACTCAGATCGAGGTCGTCGACGAGACGGCGACCGAAGAGTCAGACCAGTCGACGAGCGGTCGAAACCCACCGTCGCTGCTGGCGCGACTGTTCTTCGGCGGCGTGCTGGCGCTCATGGCGATCGACAACTTCCGAGAGTTAGAGGGACAGATCGCCTACGCCGAGGCGAAAGGCGTCTCCGAAGCGGACAAACTCGTCCCGCTCGCGAGCGGAACGCTCGCGTTCGGAAGCATCGGCATCGTCCTCTGGCGGTTGCCGACACTCGCGGCCGGTGCGGTCGCCACGTTCATGGCCGGGACCGCCGTTCAGATGCACGACTTCTGGGCCGCGGACGACGAGCAAAAACAGAACCAGCGGATTCACTTCCTGAAGAACCTCGCGCTCCTGGGCGGAGCGTTGGCGTTCCTCCACCGCGCCCGCGAGCGGTGAAGGGGGAGGAACGGACTTTTTCGACGGACTGACAACCAACGGTGGATTTTCCGGCAGGCGCGACGCGCTCCGCAAGGACTGACAGGCACCCGGCCGTACGGTTTCGTATGCGAGATACGAACCGCGTCTACACGTTCGCAAAGCGACCCACTGGGCGACCCGACCGCGACACCTTCGAACTCACCGAAAGCGACGTACCGACGCCCGAACACGGCGAAGTACTCGTCCGAACGCGCTACCTCTCTGTCGATCCCTACATGCGCGGTCGGATGGACGACCGCGAGTCCTACGCCGAACCGTGGGACGTCGGCGATCCGATGCAGGGCGGCGTCGTCGGCGAGGTCGTCGAGTCGAACCACGAGGCGTTCTCCGAGGGCGATTACGCCGCTGGGAACCTCCGCTGGGCGGACTACAGCGTCGCCCACGGCTCTCAACTCCAGCCGGTGGACCCCGACATCGCGCCGGTCTCGACCGCGCTCGGCATCCTCGGGATGCCCGGTCGAACCGCCTACTTCGGACTGCTCGAAGTCGCCGACCCGAAACCGGGCGACACGGTCGTCGTCTCCGGCGCGGCGGGGGCAGTGGGGTCGACGGTCGGTCAACTGGCGCAGATGAACGGCTGTCGCGTCGTCGGCTTCGCCGGCTCCGACGAGAAGATCACCGTCCTCACCGACGACTTCGGGTTCGACGACGCGATCAACTACAAGAAGACCGACGACTACCGTGCGGCGCTCGACGAGGCCGCCCCGAACGGCGTCGACGTGTACTTCGACAACGTCGGCGGCCCGATCACCGACGCCGTGTTCTCGAAACTCAACACCGACTCGCGCGTCGCCATCTGCGGACAGATCTCGCTCTACAACGCCCAGGAACTCCCGACCGGCCCGCGAAAGCTCTCGACGATCCTCGAGAATCGAGCGCGCGTACAGGGGTTCATCGTCGGCGACTTCGCCCCGCGATTCCAGCAGGCGACCGAGCGCCTCGGAACCTGGCTGAACGACGGTCGACTTCACTACCGCGAGACGATCGTCGACGGGTTAGAGAACGCTCCCGACGCCTTCCTCGGACTGTTCGAAGGCGAAAACATCGGAAAACAGTTGGTCAAAGTGAGCGACGGCGAATAGCAGCAAGCAACTCGAAGGTCGGAGACGACGGTGATTTCTTACTCGGGTTACTCGTCACCCCGCTCGCGTAGCGCGCCTCGGCAGGCGAGTGACTGTCTGATCGCTGATAATCGGTCGCGGTCACGATCCGAACTTCCTGTTCGGTCGTGAATCTCAGCAGATTCGTCTGAGACGACTACTAATTGATGGTCGATTTTGGTGATCGTCATGTGAACGCCCGTGGATGGGACTGACACACAAATAAAGATATTCCCTATACCGACTAGAGGCGACCTCACCGCTACGAAGAAACAGAGCTATCAAAGGGGGATCTGACTTCCTTATATTCCGCGCGGTCCCGGGAGCGTCGATTTCGTCAAAACGGAGGATAGAAACGTCGGTTCCGACCGACCTCGTCATCGGTTTCGGAAACGGTGAAGCGTCGAAGGGTTACTTGCCGCTTCGACCGCGGGTCACGCTCGGGCGCGTGTGTTCCGTCCCTTTGCCGCGGCCGTTGAGACCGCGGTTGCGCTTGCCCTCGTTGGTGAGACCGCGGAACGCGCGACCTCGCTGGTCGTCCGAGCAGATCCAATTGAGGTCGTCGTCGTTCTGGATCGCAGGGTGCTCCGGGTCGACGAGGACCAGTTCGAACCACTTCTGCGAGCCGTCTTCACCGACCCAGTAGGAACTGAGTACGCGCATGTTCGGGTACTTGCGCGAGACGCGCTCCTCGGCGATGCGCTGGATGGACTTGCGCCGCGAGATGCGGTTGACGCCCTGACGCTTCGACCGGCGACCGGCCTTGTGGCGCTGCTTGCGCGCCGTCCCTTTGCGGACGGACGCGCGAACCACGACGATTCCCTGCTTTGCCTTGTAGCCGAGTTCGCGGGCGCGGTCGAGGCGGGTCGGGCGCTCGATGCGCTCGATCGCGCCCTGCTCGCGCCATTCCTGCTTTCGCTGCCACTGGAGTTCGGCGAGTTTACCGTCGCCGGGGGTCTTCCACGCGTCTCGGATGTGGGAGTAGAAACTTTGTGCCATATGTATCACCCACGGGCGCTTGCGATTCGACCGACACCGCATCGGTCACATGTCGTCCCGTTCGCCCCGGAGGCGTCACGGGTGCCCACTGGTGGCCCGTCGTCCAGCGAGTTGTCGAACCTTCCCGGTAACGCCGTTTAAGAACTTCGGAACGGGATGTCGCGTGCGGTTCGGTCGCACGTTCCGAGGGTGGCGATTCCGCAGCCTTCGGGAAACCGCTCACCGCTGCGAATCGCGGAGGATGAGCGGCCCGATGGCGAGCGTCCGCTTCGCGACCGTAGCGATGCGGAGGATGTAGGAGATGAACAACGTCAGGGGAAACAGCGTCACGGCGAAGGCGAACGCGTAGACGAGGAGGAGGTCGTCGATTCCGAAGGTCGCCCCCGGAAACGAGTTACTGCCGACGAACGCGAGCATACATCCGGCGACGACGAGCGCAGGTACCGTCACATAGAGAATCATCTGCGACAGATCGATGAGACCCCACTGAAAGTAGAGGGTCTTGACGTGTTCACGCGCCGGTCCGAACATCGAGATCGCGGTCCGGAGATCGTCCATCGCGATCTTCAGTTCTTTGTCGATACTGTCGCCGTACTGCAGTTTCAGCCGCTCTATGTGATATATCTTCGACGAGTAGTTGTAATTCAGCGCGGCGAAGACCACTTTGAACGAGCCGAACGTCGCCCCCTCTAACTCCTCGCGGACTTCCTTGCCGTTACCCATCAGACTGTCGACCAGTGTGTCTATCTCGGACCGAAGCTCTTCGTTGTCGTTGTCTGATACGAGGTCACGTACGCGCTTCGCCTGTTCTTCGCTCGCGTCGACGTACGTTCGGAGAAAGTGAGACGGGTCCGCCGGAGTGACGCTCCCGGTCAGTTCCTCGGTGTAGGTCCGAAAGTCCATGGCGTCGCTCATCCGCTGGCGCTGGTCTCCGAGCGGGCCGTTCTCCTGTGAGATGACGAGCTGACTGATCGAGACGACGAACGTGACGGTCGTGATCACGCCGCCGATGAGCGTCGAGAACGTCGTCTCGATCGTATCGCTCCCCGCGATCGTTGAGCGGAACGGTGGGTTATGGAAGAGACCGAACAGGACCACCGCGATGAAAATCACGACGCAGAGCGCGCCGCTCACGACGAGGCGGCGGGCACGAAGCAAGATCCAGAGTTTGATGCGGCTCTCGTTGGTCCGCTCGCGCATCGTGTCCGCGGTGCTGATGTCCTCGCCGCCGGCCTGATCGTCACTCATCAGTAGTCTCAGTTCGCACTGGTCGCTTCAGAACGAGATACTTCGTCCCACCGCCGGCGTAATCTATCGTGTCCACGAGTTCCCACCCTTCGGCACCGAGTTCGTTCAGCGCCTCTTTCGGATCGACCGACTCTTTCTTGGTCGACTCCCGTCGAGGGCGGTGCGTTTCGTATTCCCAAACGGTCCTCTCAGTCATCGGATTCGAAATCGTCGCAAGTCGGTAATTAGCTGCTGGCCAGGCCGACTCGAAAACGGGCAGCAGGCGATCAGATCCCGGACCGATCAGAACGGCTCCCACTCGAACCGGAGGAGCGCCCCCAACCCGAGCAGCGAACAGCCGATGATCCCGAAGCTAACCACGGAGATCACCCACGAACCGGTTCCCGCCCGCTGGAAGGGCAGCGCGAAGACGAGAAACACCAGCAACACGGCGTTCAGCGCGAACAGCACGCGCCAGAGACTCATCGCAGCCATCAGTCGACCGTGCGGAGCGTGACAGTCTCCGCGCGGTAGTCTTCGATGAACGCCCCTTCGCCGCCGACCTGAACGCGCCCCTCGCCGGTTTCGACCGCCAGTCCGTTCTCGACCGGGAAGTCACCCGTCGTCGGCTCGACGAGGCTCTGTCTGACCCCGACGACACGACCCGTCAGCGACAACCCGTCCTCGGTCACGACGTCGACGACGACGTCGTCGCCCGCGTGCCGATGCCGATACGCTTCGAGCACGACGTGACGGAACGACTCGAAGGTCCGCGGTAGCGGTCCCGGTTCGGAGACGTACCGCTCTTCGGCGGCAGGCCAGAAACTCCCGATGAACGATCCGAGCACCGACCCCGCGATGTGTCCCTGCGAGAGCGCGACGGCCGTCTCGTCGGCGTGCACCCCCGAGAGGAGTCCGGCGTCGCCGACGATGGCACGCTGGTTGTCGGCCGTCAACATGAACGGCGCGTCTTCGTCCCAGCGGCGAACGACGCTCGCGGTCCCGTCGAACGCGTCTGGGTCGACCGCGCCCGCGCCCGACAGCAACACCAACACCAGCACGCCGCGGTCGACGACCGTCTCCAGTTCCGGTTGGACGGCCGGAAACAGCGTCGCCGGGATGCTGACGAACGCCTCATCGCGCGCGGAGAGCAGCGTCTGCTGGATGTATTTGATCGCCGTCTGACGCGACTTCACGATCTGGAACTGCGAGGTCTTCGGCTCCGTCGCGTCGAACCGAGCTTCGAGCGCGGGTGTGAGCGCCTCCAGCCGATCGGAGAGGGTCCGAAGCGCCTCACCCGGCGGGTGGGCACGCACCGTCGTCGGCGAGGCGTGTTCGTTCACCTGCACGAGCCCTCGTTCGGCGAGTTGGCGGGCGATATTGTACACGTACCGCTGGGAGACATCGGCGCTCTCCGCGATGGTGCTCGCCTTCGCTTCCCCGTGGTGTAACACGGTCAGATACGTCTCGATTTCCTTCTCGGAGAGCCCGAAGACGCTCAACTCGCGCCGGATCGAATCGGTGTCGACCGATGCGGTCTCGGTCATCGAACGATCAGTCACCGTCGGCCCGTCCGCTCGACGACGGTCCGTCGATCGCCTGCCGATCAGACGGCGGGACGTCGACGGTCTCGACGCCCGACGGCTGCTCGAAGCGATGGCACGCGACCGGGTGGCCCGCGTCCGTGAGTTCCGGGTGTGAACGCTCGCAGATGCTCTCGTACCGCTCGCGGAGCGTCGCGGACGCGGTCTCCCACTCGCCTGCGAGCAGCGATTCGAGCGCGTCGTCGACGCGCGAACGGTCGGGGTGGGGGAGGTCGCGGTCGAAGAGTTCGGACCGGAGCGACGCGGCGGAACCGGACTCCGCTACCCGCCCCTCGAGGTCGATCGACCGCCCGTCGATCGCCTGCCGGAGGTTCAGCACCTCGTTGTACGCCTCCCGACCGATGTCGACGTCGTCCGGCGGAATGACCGCCGGACACCGGGTGTGGAACCGGCAACCGGACGGCGGATCGACCGGGTCCGGGATGTCGATATCGCGAACCGGCGGTTCGGCCACCTCGCCGCTCGGGTCGAGGTCGGCCGTCGCCCACCGAAGCACCTTCGTGTAGGGATGTTTCGGATTCTGGAGCACCGTCTCCGCCGGGCCGATTTCGACGAGTTCGCCGAGATACATGATCCCGACACGTCCCCCAGACTTCTCTGCGAGGTAGCGCGCGTTCGAGAGGTTGTGCGAGATGAACAGGAACGAGGTGTCGAACTGCTCTTGGAGTTCGAGCATCAGTTCCATCATCTCGACGCGAAGGCTCACGTCGAGCGCGCTCACCGCCTCGTCTGCGAGGATGAGGTCCGGGTTCATCAAGAGGGCACGAACGAGCGCGACCCGTTGTTGCTCGCCGCCGCTGAGTTGGTGGGGGTACCGATGTGCGTAGTCGGTCGCCGGTTCCATGCCGACCCGCTCGATCATCCGGAGTACCCGCGCACGACGGTCTTCGCTCGACATGTCGTCGTGCCAGCGTTTCAGCGGTGCGGTGAGCGTCTTCATCACCGTCCGGTTCGGGTTCAGCGCGCCGCCGGGGTCCTGGTGGATGATCTGGAGCGACCGGCGGATGTCGCCGTAGGGCACGTCGCCGCGTCCGGCCTTCGCCTCCCAGACGTCCTGCCCGCGGAACGAGACGGACCCGTCGGTCGGGCGTTGGACGCCGATGGCGGTCTTACCGAGCGTCGTCTTCCCACAGCCCGACTCGCCGATGAGGGCGACCACGTCGTTCTCCGGGATGTCGAGCGAGACGCCGTCGACCGCGCCGACGACGTCCGGGTCGGAGAAGAGACCCTCGATGAAGCCCTGCTCTTTCTCGAAGTGGACTTTCACGTCGGCGAGCGAGACCACCGCGTCGTCGACGGATCGGCCTCCGGCGACGGTCGCGTCTGCGGACGTCACACCGGTGTCTGCGGACGTCGCACCGGCGTCGACGGGCGTCGCGTCGATGAACCCCGTGTCGCTCGCGTCCGCAGTCGTCAGATCGGCGTCGAACGGGACCGCCTCGTCGGCGTCGTCCCAGTAGTGACACGCGACCTCGTGAGCGTCGCCCGCGTCGTACAGCGGTGGGTCCGTCGAGAGGCAGTCGTCATCCGCCATCGGACAGCGTGAGGCGTACGAACAGCCCACCGGAATGTTGACCGGGTCGGGTGCCGCACCCGCGATCGACTGCATCGACGAGAGTGGCGCGTCGAGGTTCGGGACCGCCTTCAGCAACGCCCGCGTGTACGGGTGGGCCGCGTCGCGGACGATCTCCGCCGCGGGACCGACCTCGGCGAGTCGGAAGGCGTACACGACCGCGAGGCGGTCTGCGAGTCCGGCGACCAGCGGCAGGTCGTGCGTGATGAAGACGACCGTGAGTTCGTACTTCGCCTGTAGCTCCGAGAGCAGCGCGAGGATCGACCGCTGCATGAGCAAGTCGAGCGCCGCCGTCGGTTCGTCCATGACTAGCACGGTGGGTTCGAGGACGAGCGAGAGCGCGATGAGCGCGCGCTGGCTCATCCCGCCCGAGAGTTCGTGTGGGTAGGAATCGAGCACTCGGTCAGGGTCGAGATAGAGGTCCGAGAGCAACTCGGAGGCGCGGTCCATCCCCTCGCTCACGCTCTCGTTGTGCGCTTTCAGCGTCTCTTCGAAGTGTCCTCGGATGGACATCGTCGGATTGAACGAACTCAGTGCGCCCTGGAACACCATCGAAATCTCCTCCCAGCGGAGGCGTTTCAACTCGCCCGGCGAGAGCCCGAGCACGTCGACGGCGTCGCCGTCTTCGGGGTAGTACGTGACGTCGCCGGTGAGTTCGCCCGGCTCTTCGACGGCGTCTAACATGGCGGAAGCGAGCATCGACTTGCCGCTGCCACTCTCGCCGACGACGCCGAGAATTTCCTGCCGACGGACGTCTAAGTCGACGCCGTTGAGCACGCGTGCCGCTCCGCGGTCCATCTCGAAGGAGACGCTCGCGTCCCGGAGCGAGAGCACGACGTCTCCGCCTTGCGTCTCGCGTTCACGTTCGGCGGCGGTCGACATCAGCGAACCACCCCCGTCGAGCGCGCGTCGGTGCTCTTGTCGTCGACGTCGTCGTCGGTGGCGGTTCGACTCATGTGTCGGGCGCGGACGCGCGGGTTGAACAGACGGTCCGCCGCCTGCGCGAACATGGTCAACCCGAGCGCGAGTCCGACGACGGCGAGCATGGGCATGAGAATCCAATGGAACGCCGACGGCGAGGAGACCGCACCGGCCAGATTGTTGGCGTCACTCATGATGACGCCCCAGTTGGGCTGCGAGTACGGGAGAATACCGAGGAAGTACAGCGCGACCGAACTGAAGATGACGTTGCGAGCCTGCTGGACGAAGTTCATCGTGATGTATGGCATGAGATTCGGAATCACGTCCGTGGTGATAATCGAGGTCGTCGAGATGCCGATGATCCGTGAGGCTTCGACGTACTCGGCGTCCCGGAGCGTCAGCACCTGCGACCGGATCGACCGCGCGAGACCGGCCCACGCGTTGATGCTCAAGAGCACGCCGATGAGGAGCGGGTTGCCGCTGAGCGACCCCTGGAGCGCGCCCGCGAGCACGATCACGAGCACGAGGCCGGGAAGCGTCAGTGCGACGTCGGTAAACAGCATGATGAGGCTGTCGACGCGCCCCCCCTTGTAGCCGGAGAGGGTGCCGAGTGCGGTGCCGATGACGACGGAGAACACGGCGCCCGAGACGACCATCTCCAGCATCGGCGGGGTCGCGTAGACGACCTCCGAGAGGATGCTCACGCCCGAGTAGGTCGTTCCGAACGGGTATCGGAGCGACCGGAACGCACCGATGAGCGAGGGTCCCTGATTGACTTTCGGTTCCGGGACGATCAGCAAGCCGACGGTCCCCATCAGGACGTACACGGCGATGATGACGATTGCGACGATGGCGCGCCAGTCGTCGAGGACGATCCGAGCCGGTGCGAGGAGGTACTCGTCGAGGCCTTGGAGATAGCGTTCACGCGTCGAGAGCGTCGTCTCCGAGACCGTCTCGAAGTCGGAGGTCTCAGTACGACTCACGCGATCCACCTCCCTCTGCCCGCGGGTCGACCCAACTGTACGTCAGGTCGGCGATGTAGACGCCGATGGTGACCGCGACCGCGATGAGGATGAACGCGCCCATCATCACGGGGTAGTCGCGGTGGTCGATCGAGGCGATGAGGTAGTAGCCGACGCCGGGGTACGCGAAGATCTGCTCCAGGATGATCGATCCTTGGAACATGAAGCCGATGGCGATGAGCAGCCCCGTGTACATCGGCAGGATCGCGTTGCGGCCCACGTACCGCATGGCGATGCGGCGCTCCGAGAGTCCGCGGAGGCGGGCGACTCGAAGGTAGTCTTCCCCGAGGACGCGGATGCTGTTTCCGCGCATCGTGAGCGCCCACCCGCCGAAGTTGGCGATCGAGAGCGAGATGATCGGCAACGCGCCGTGATACAGCGCGCTCCCGAGGAACGCGAGGTTGAAGCCGACCGGCGTGCCGGATGCGTACTGGCCGCGCGTCGGGAAGAGCCCGAAGCGGTAGCCGAGGAACGTGAGCATCAACAGCGCGATGACGTAGTACGGGATGGAGTTCGTGATCAGCGACGTTCCCGTCGCGCCCGTATCGAAGAGACTGCCTTCACGGTACGCCATGAACGCGCCGAGGGAGACGCCGATGGCGAACGCGACGAACAGCGACGTCGCCATCAGGAAGACCGTCCACGGGATGGCCGGTCCGAGTACGGCAGTGACGGGTTTGTTAGACCAGATCGACGTCCCGAAGTTCCCGTGCAGGATCGACGAGAGATAGTCGACGTACTGAAGATACAGCGGTTTGTTCGGTGCGAGATTCGTCTGTGCGGCGATCCGTTGGTCGATCTGTGCTCGGGTGAGCGAACTGCCACGCTGGAGCATCTGTGCCCGCAGGTAGTCGGCCGGTCCGCCCGGGAGCAGCCGGATGATTCCGAACGAGATCGAGACGACCGAGAACACGGTAAACACCGCCTGCCCGGTTCGACGAGCGAGATAATTCATGTGGATCTGGTGAGTGATGAGGGCTGGTGGATGGTGAGAAAGCGTTACTTGCGTTTCGCGCTCCACGCGCCCATGCGCGGGAGCCACTCGGTGGGCCAGTACTGCTGGAGCTTCGGACTGTTCTTCGGCGGGACGTTCCAGTCGTCCGACGTGAGATACGTCTGCGCCAGTTTCTCCATGAGCGGCAGGACGGGCAGCGTCTGGTTCGTCAGGAACGCCAGTTCCTGAATCTGCTGTGTCGCGTCGCCGCCGCTGCTCTTCGAGAGCTTCGTCACCATCTCACCGGGCGTGAACGTCTGCGGACTTCCCGACGGGTTCGACAGCGGCGGTGCCTTCAGCTGTTTGGGCACCTGCCAGTACTGCTCGGAGTCCGTACTGTTGTAGATGAAGTCGAAGTGGAAGTACGGGTAGCTGTTGTCGTAGTCGGCCCAGCCCTGCAACCCGACGACGAAGTCGCCGTTGGAGTAGTCTTTGCCCCAGTAGGTGTTCGTGTCGAGTGCGTGCAGGCTGGCGTCGATACCGAAATCCTGGAGCTGACTGACGGCCGTCTTCGCGCCCGCGACCCAGTCTGTGAACCCGGACGGTCCCTTGATCGGAATCGACAACTTGTTGCCGTCGCTGTCGACCCACGTTCCCTTCTTCTTCGTGTAGCCGGAGTCCTTGAGCAGCGAGGCGGCCTTGTCGGTGTTCGTCTCGTACTTGTCGAACTTGTCGACGACGCCTTTCAACCACTTCTTCTTGATGCTGCCGCTGAACTGCCCGGTGAGCCCCGACGGGATGTCGACGCCGAGTTTCGAGCCCGTGCCCGCGGCGGAGTTCTTCGCGACGGCGTCGCGGTTGATAACGTACGCGAGCGCCTTACGCACGTTCGGGTCGCCGACGTGGTCTTTCGAGTAGTTGAAGACGAGTCCCATGCCCCAGTGGCGCGGGATGAGCCCGACGCGATCGTGGTCGGGCAACTGGTTGAGCTTGTTCTGGGGCATGAACAGCGTCGCCGAACCGTCGGTCTGGTCGTTGATGAGCGCGTCCCAGCGCTTCTGGTTCGTCGGCATGTAGAGGTACTCCATCTTCGGGAAGTTGATCTTGCCCGCGTCGGGGTGCTTCCCGTACTTCGTGAGCAGCGTTCGCTGGGAGTCCGCGTCCTCGAACTGGAACGGACCGTTCCCGACCGGCTTCGAGATGCTCTTGTTCTGGAGTTTCGCGAGGACGTCGCTCCGCGCGTTGTCGCTTCCCGCGTTGTCGAGTTTCTTGACGTACGAGCCGTACACGCTGTCCTTGCCGACGAGGCGTTTCGGCTGGAGATACGAGAGGACGATCTGCTTGTTGACCGTCCGCTTGAGGTCGAGCTTGACCGTCCGCTTGTCCGCGACCTCGACGCCGCTGCTGATCTCGTCGACGTAGTTCTTCAACGACCCGCCGGTGTACATGTCGAGTTTCAGCTGGTTGGCGAGGTCGGTCGCGGTCACGTCGTCGCCGTCGTGCCACGTCAGCCCGTCGCGGAGTTTGAGCGAGACGGTCTTGCCGTCGAACGACCAGTCGGAGACGGCGTAGCCGTAGAACTTCTGCTCTTTGAGGTTGTGGCGCATGAGCCGATCGAACAGCATGCGACGCGGCTCCGCGTAGCTCTTCCCGTTCCACGGGTTGTACTGCGAATCCTTCGGAACAGCCCACTGCGCGACCGTCAGTGCGGCGTCCATCGGCTTCCCCTCGTTCTGGACCGTCTCCTTGTCGGGCTGTGTCGTCCCCGGCGTCCCGCTGTTCGTCCCACCACCGCCGCCACCGTTCGACGATGATGACGTGTTCGCTGCTCTCCGGCCCCCACAGCCGGCGAGACCGGTGACGAGCCCCGCGGTCCCGAGCGCCTGTACGACGCCACGACGACTCAGTTCGCTGTCGTCTGAACGTTCGGTGTTATTATTCGACATAGTTCATCAGCTATTGTGAAAGATACCCATATAAAAATTTGGGAGAAATTCTACAACACGGTTTTCATACTCGCGATAACGTTGCGGAAGAATACGGCGAATCGGCCGTAATCGCCGTGCTCCCCGCTACTCGAAGACCGAACGGCGACCGCACTTACCCACGACGGGCACGCGACTCGGCGACCGCGCACTCTGAACAAGTGATGAATAATTCATTCACACATTAAACGTTCTGGTTCGATTACTATCCCGTTCGAGTAGCGACAGCGGCTCCGCGAGTTCGGACTCAGTCGTCGGCGACAGCGCGACGCGTGGAGAGGGCGTCGCGTTCGTCCAACTGGGCGACGGTCGCGAGTCGGATCGCGTGCGGCCACCCGAGCGGCGTGGCGCTGTCGGGCGTTCCGTCGTCGAAGAGTTGCTCGGGGAGGTACGTGGTCGAGAGGCAGAGCGGACCGTCGGGCAACACGAGGCCGAGCAGCGTCCGTGCGTGGTCGTCGAACGTGGCGGCCCGCGGGTCGTCGGTCGCCGCGAGCAGGCTCCCGAGGTTCGCCGCGGCACTCGCGCCCCACGCCGTCGACACCGTCCAAATCTTCTCGCGGGCCTGCCCGGCCCGCCGCCACTCGTCGCCCTCGTACCGGACGAGTCCACGAACGTCGTCGGACTCGTGCCAGAGTTCGTCGATGACCGTCCCGACGTGCGAGACGAGGCGGTCGAGGCGGTCGCCGTCGACCGTCCCGACCTCGGCGTAGGCGAGATGGGCGCTCGCCAACGCCAACGACGCCGAGTCACAGCGGTCGTCCAACTCGCCCGCTTCGAACGCAACCGTCCGGGAGTGTTCGATCGATTCGACCGCGCCCTCGTCGTCCTCGACGGCGACGTACTCCGTCTCGGTCACTTCTCGGAGTGCGAAGATACCGCGTTCGGGTACCCAGAGATCGTCGAGGGCGTCGTAGACGCGGTGGGCCTGCTCGGCGGCGTGGTCGGCCACGTCCAGGTCCGTCGTCGCGAGCGTCGCGTACGCTTCGAGGAACGTCGCCGCCGTGTGGACGAAACGGCCGGTCGCGTCCTCCCACGCGTTCTGGCAGGCGATCGGCCGCCGGTCGTCGGCGAGCGTGTCGTCGAGTCCGTCGAGGGCGTCGACGAGCGTCGCGGCGATCCGCGTCGACAGGTCGGCGGCGACCGCGTCGTCGATCCCGTCGAAGTCGTCGAGGACGCTCGCGAGGAACGTGACGACGCTCGCGGTCTGATCGGCCTGATAGTCGACGTCGTCACCGGCTTCGAGACGACCGTTCGCCCAGCCCGGTGCGAGCGCGCCGTCACGCGGCCAGACGCGGTGGGGCCACGTCCCGTCGGGTCGCTGCGCCTCGCAGAAGCTCCGGACGCTGCGTTCGTGCCACGCGTCGAGTCCGAGTCCGAAGCGACGGTCGCTCTCGAGGAGGAAGTGAGAGATCTCGGCGTCGTCGCGGAACCACGTATAGCCGTATCCGCCGGAATTGACGTAGTAAGGGTCGAAGTCGGGACCGGCGATCCGCAGGCCGGTCGACGCCGACAGGAATCCGAGTACCCGGAGGTCCGCGACCGCGGCGTCGGCGTGCGGCGTCCCGTCGGGGAGGCTCACCGCCCGTGCGTCGGCGGCACGCTCGAACGCGCTCGGGTCTGAATAGGCCGTCGTCAACTCGTCGAGTCGGCCGAGCGCGTGCTCGCGCGTCGTCTCCGTTCGGTCGGTCAACAGCGTCACGAGCGTCGCGCCGCCGTCAGTCATCGGAAGCGAACAGACGAGGTTGCCGCTCAGACTGTTGTCCTCGTACCGTCCGGCGTCGCGGTCCCGTGGGTGGGGAACGGGTACGTCGTCGAGCAACTCGGCGAATGTGGCCGGAATGCGCCCGTCGACCGACGAAAAGCCGTTGGCGCTGGCGACGTAGTCGTGTTCGGCGGCGTGAAAGACCTCCACCGCGTTCTCGTGGTGGAGTTGTCCGATCCGCGCGTCTCGACCGTCGGGTGCGAAGCCGAGGAACGCGACGATCTCGGCCGTGAGATCGGCTTCGAAGTGAGTGAGGTGCGCGTCGCCCACCGTGAGATCGTACTGCGTGAGCCGGTCGCCCGCAACGTCGTACTCGGTCACGATCAGCGTCGTGCCGTCCCGATACCGCTGGGAGACCGTCTCCCACTCGTCGAACCACAGCACGTCGTCGTGCTCGCGACGGACACCGATGCGGGATCGGACGAGTCCGGTCTCTCCCGTGAGCGGTTCGCCGAAGTCCCGCGGCGCGCCGTCGGGCGAGACGTGCACCAGTCGCGCGTCCCCGTTGGCCGCCCGATCGACGGTCGACCCTGAGAACAGCCCCCGGGTCGATCGGCGTTCGCCGGGAAACAGGGTCTCGTGTCCCCCGTATCGCTTGAAGTCGTCGAGCGCATCCCGTAATTGCATACCCCAGCCGAAGCGAGGCTCCGGTATTAATTTTTGGTGTAATGTTAGTTCCAACGTTCATCGATCGAGTCGTTTCGACGTCGATGGACCGTTCCCACGACTGCAGTACCGCTCCGTTCCCCGTTCACACCGTCCGTCAGGGTCGACGATCGACCGAAGAGTCACAGAGGATGTAAATAACGCCCGCAACCATGAATACGCAAATGGACGACCCCACGCTGTCCGAACTCCTGCGGCAGTTCGGACTCTCGGAGAAGGAGATCGACACCTACCTCACGCTGCTCGAACACGGTGAAGCGAAAGCCAGTACCATCGCCGACGCCGCAGGCGTCTCGAAGCGCTACGTCTACAGTATCAGCGAGAAGCTAGAAGAGCGGGGGTTCGTCTCGGTCAACGATCACGTCGTGCCGACGACGATTCGAGCGAATCCGCCCGAACAGGTCATCGAGACGCTAACCGGGAACGTAGAGCGGATGCGACCCGCCCTCGAATCGCGCTACACGAACGACGCTCCGGCGTCGGAAGAGTTCGAGGTCATCAAGTCCCGCGTCACCGTCATCAAACGGATCAAGACGCTTCTCAACGAGGCGACCGAAGAAGTCGCACTCTCGATTCCGTACGAGCGAGTGTCGGAAGTCGAGGTCGAACTCCGCGACGCCGTCGACCGTGGACTCCTCGTCTTGCTCGTCGTCAGCGGCGTCAACCCCGACGAGGTCGGTCCCGCGGTCGACCCCACCGAGGTCGACTTCGAGGGCCTCGCCAGCGCCGTCCGCGCGTGGCAAGAGTCGATGCCGACGATGGTCGCCGTCGACCGCGCGTCGAGTCTCGTCGCTCCGACGGAGATGATCGCCCGCTCGAACAGCGGCAAACAGGCCATCGCGTTCACGCAAGACCAACTCGCGCCGGTCATGGTCGGCTCTTTCTTCGGAAACTACTGGCCGATGGCCGAGGAAGTGTACGTCACCGACCCCGCCACGCTTCCGGAGACCTATCGCGACTTCCGACACGTCGTCCTCCAGGCGACGCTCCACCTCCGCGCGGAGACCGACCTCGTCGCGCGAGTCACCGGACACCCCGTCCACGTCGACGCACCGAACGAACTCAACGGCCGCGTCGTCGAGGTCCGACAGGGACTCGTCCACCCGTCGAACAACTCCTTCCCCGTGGAAAACGCCCTGATCGTCGAGACGCAGTCGGGCCGATACACCGTCGGCGGCCGCGGGGCGTTCATCGAAGACTTCGAAGCCGACACGGTCACGCTCGACATCGGCGAGTGAGGTCCGTCCGCTGGTGCGCTCCCCGGCGAGTGGGCTGTCCGTCCACTGGTTGCGATTCGTCGGCGAACTCGACGGGAAGCGCACCGAAGCCGACTGCGACGCGGCGATAGCTATTCGCTCTCGGCCCACTACTGATAGTCATGGCAACAATCGAACCATCGGACGGAAAGCAGTCGACGGGACCGAGTCTCCTCGCGTCGATCGCTTTCTGTGAAGCGGTCGGCATCGTCCCCGGCGCGCTGACTCGCGACGAGATCACGAACTGGTACGCGACGCTCGAAAAACCGGATCGAACGCCGCCGGACTGGGTGTTCGGGCCGGTCTGGACGACTCTCTATCTCCTGATGGGGATCTCGCTCTACCTGCTCCGGCGGGAGCAGTCGGGAGCGCGTCGAAGCGTCGCCACCGCCCTGTTCGTCCTCCAGTTAGGGCTAAACGCGCTCTGGACGATGGTCTTCTTCGGTCGCCGATCGCCGCTCGGCGGACTGTTCGTCATCTTCCCGCTCGTGTTCGCGATCTTCGGCACGATCCTCGCGGTCGCAACCGTGAACCGCCGCGCGGCCGCGTTGCTCGTCCCCTACCTCCTCTGGTCGGCGTTCGCCTCGACGCTCAACTTCGACGTCTGGCGGCTGAACCGCTGAGGGCGGCGCTGTTTCTCCGATACGTGGGCCATCGGTTCTCCCCGTATCTTGACGCCTCTCGTCGAATTGTACAGAAATTCTCGTTGTTCGAACACTACTGACGCAGTTACTGTCGAACGAGCGATTCTCACGGTTCGAATCGTGAGTCCGTGTTTTTGGTACTGGCGTCCCTACGCCCCCCATGGAAACCGCCGACTCGTCCGGCGAGAGCGAGTCGTCCTCGCACGGTCCGACGGAGGACGAAGCGCACGAAGAGCATCTACGGACCCTGTGGCCGTTCATCGGGGCAGTGGGTGTCGGTAGTCTCTACATCGGCGTCGCCCTGCTCTTTATCGACGTCAACACCGACCTCGTCCCGAGTTGGTTGGGGCCACTGTTCGTAGCCGGTGGGGCGACTGGATTCGTCGCCGGACTCGGCGGATGGTTGTACAGTGCGTTCATCGCAGACTACTGGACGCAACGAGTGACTCGCGGACGGCGCCTGTACGTGGCGACGATGATCCTCTTTCTCATCTCCGACGTCGCGACGTTCGGTGCGCTGTTCGTCTACTACATCTTCATCCGGGTCGGGTCGTGGCCACCGAAGGTACTCCCCTCGGGGTTACTCAGCGTGATCCTCGGGATCAACACGGCCGCGCTGATCGTTTCGAGTTTCACGCTCCACTACGGACACCGCGCCCTCGAACGCGGGAACCGACGGCGATTCGTCGTCCTCCTCGGGACCACGCTCCTGCTCGGAATCGTCTTCGTCGGCGGACAGGTGATCGAGTACTTCGGCTTCATCACCGAGGAGGGGTTCACGATGACGGCCGGCATCTTCGGAACCGCCTTCTTCGGACTGACCGGACTCCACGGAATTCACGTGAGCCTCGGCGTGATCCTCCTCTCGGTCCTCTTCTACCGCGCCCTCAGAGGCCAGTACTCGGATTCGCGCGACACGTCGATCGCGACCGTCTCGCTCTACTGGCACTTCGTCGACCTCGTCTGGATCATCCTCGTCACCGTCCTCTACGTGGGTGCGAGCATCGGCGCGAAGCCCTGAGAGTTCGAGCGATCAGCGACGCGTCTCGGTTCTGTCACTCACTGCGTCCGTTCTTCGATCTCCTCCAATTTTCGATACGCAGGTGGCGTGAGGACGCCGCCGATGCCGATGACGATGGCGGCGATGCCGAGCGGGAACAACACCGGATTCTGCGGCGTACAGTTGTTCGCCGAGACGACTGTGACGTAGTACCGAGCGCCGCCGGAGACGACGATCACGCCGTTTCGGAACGCCGTTCTATGCGGGAACGGCCCCGTCACATCAGCCTGCCGTCTCGCGTCGGTCAGTCCGCTCTCGAACGCTCGGCGCTCGCTGGGCGCGAGTTGGTCGACCTGGTAACGAGGGAAGTCGACGGACGGCCCCGTCGAGAGGAGCCGCTCGGTCGCGGCGGGCGTCGAGACGCTGATCGTCGGCGACCCACAGAGGTCGAGACTCCGCTGGATTCCAGCGTAGCCACCGAAGACCGCACCGCCGATGCCGGTCGAGATGAGCACGACGCCGATGAACGGAACGAAGTAGGTGAACAGCACCTCGGTCAGATCGGTCACGAGATCAACCTCCGGATGCGCCGCTGACTCGTGAGCAGTCGCAAGGTGATCGTCAGACCGAGACCGTAGAGCCAGTGAGCGACGAGGACGAACGCGACGTACCCCACGAGCGCGAGCCCCTGTTCACCGGAGTAAAACGCGATTGCGAACCCGGAGGCGATGATCGTCGCGTACACGAGTCCGCTGACGAAGAGCAAGCGACCGGGGAGGTACTCGGAGAGCGCCAGAAACAGCAGCGCCCACGTCGTCATCCCGCCCGCGAGGAAGAGCAGGTAGCCGACGAGGACGTTACCCGGAAGCCCGATCAGGCCGGAGAGGTCGCCGAACGAGCGCAGCGAGAAGACGCCGACGACGACGCCGGCGAAGAGGACGCCGGACATCAGCAGCGTCCCGACGAGTCCGCTGATGGCACCCGCCACGACGTTCTCGCCGACGCCCGCCGCGACGGGCCTGACCGTCCGCGCGAACCCCGGACTCCCCGCTCCGGGTTCGGTCGTGAACGACGGACGCGTGGTCGCGGGTGCGGGCGTGGTGATGCCGTATTCGCGTTCGAGTCGCTCCTCGAACCACTGCCACTCCCGGGTGAACTGGCCGGTTACTTTCAGATCCCACGGGTCTGCGTCCTCGATCGGATCGCCGGTCCAGTACGACCAGAGCATGTTGTAGAGCCAGAGGAGGATGCTCAACCCGATCGCGAACCCACCCACGGAGGCGATCTGCTGGAACGGAGTGAACTCGACGGGATAGGCGGCGAGTCGGCGCGGCATTCCCATCATGCCGATGAGCAGGATCGTCCCGAACGTCACGATCGACCCGAAGACGAGCAGCACGGATTGAAACTTCGCCAACCGCTGGTCGTACATCCGACGGGTGAGAATCGGATACCAGTAGTAACTCGCGGCGATCATCATCATCGGGATGATTCCCATGAGGATGAGGTGGAAGTGACCGACGACGTAGTAGGTGCCGTGATAGAGGACGTCGATGGGGATGGCGGCGAGGAAGACGCCGGTGACGCCGCCGACGATGAACGTCCCGATGCCGCCGACGCAGAGGATCATCGGCGCGGTCAAGTCGATCTCGCCGTCCCACATGGTCGTGAGCCAGTTGAACACCTTGATAGCGCTCGGGACGGCGATGGCGATGGAGACGGCCATAAACGACGCGCGGATGCGCGGGTCGATCCCCGTCACGAACATGTGGTGGGCCCAGACGCCGAAGGACATGATTCCGATGCCGAGCGTCGAGTAGACGATGAACCGATACCCGAACAGTTGCCGCCGGGCGAACTTCGGTAAGATCGTACTCATCAACCCCGTCGCCGGGAGGAAGATGATGTACACCTCCGGGTGTCCCCAGAACCAGAACAGATGCTGCCAGAGGAGTGGTCCGCCACCGGGAGACGAAAAGAACGTCGTCCCGAAGTTGCGGTCGAGCAGGAGCATGATGATGGCGCTCCCGAGCAGCGGGAACGCGAACAGGATGAGCGCGCTCGTGGTGAGCATGTTCCACGAGAAGAGATCGAGGTTCGCCCAGGTGACGTCCTCGTCGCGTTCGAAGAAGCCCGTCGCGAGGAAGTTGATCGCACCGATAGTGGTGGCGATCCCGCTCAGATGCAGTCCGAGGAGGACGAAGTCGATGTCCGGATCCGACGTGGTCACCGAAAGCGGGGTGTAGAGCGTCCACCCGATGCCGGGTTCGTGGATCGCCAGAAAGAACTGGATGACGTCGGGCGGGACGAAGAAGCCGAGAACCTGTCCGATAACTTGAATGAACAGCCCCGCACGGGCGAGCAGGAGAGCAGGCGGGAGAATCCAGAATCCGATGGCGTTGAGCCGTGGAAACGCCATGTCGTCGGCCCCGACGAGCAAGGGGAGAAAGTAGTTGGCGACGCCGAAGAACACGGGGGTCACGAAGAAGATCAATAGCGTGAGACCGTGCATCGTAAAGAGCGCGTTGTACGTGTCCGGCGTCCACACGTCCGGTCTCGGTGTCAGGAGTTCGGTACGCATCATCATCGCGTCGACACCGCCCCAGAGACCGGCGAACGTCCCGAACGTGAGATACAGGATGCCGATATCGCGGTGGTTCGTCGTCGTCGTCCATCGAACGATCTGTTTGCGCAGTTCACCGATGCTGTATCCACTTCGGTCCGACGCGGGATACCCGCCGTCGGATCGTGTCGTCGCCCGCCGCCGCCGGCCCCGCAACCAGAGTAGTCCGGACGCCAACATCAACACGCAGAGCGCACTCACTTGAACGGCTGCAGAATTCATGTTGCGACCTCCGAGAAGACGTCAAGAGAGGGCGGTTCCATACCAATTCGAGCGTTGCAAAACGGATAAAACTGTATTATGTTCTGACACAATATCGGAGAGAAGAGACAATCACGTAGCACTTGCTATCAATAAATTCAGAAATTGTGTCTGATATTGGTATAAAATTATGAATTTGTTATGTTCTTCGACTAGCTATTTGGCGTTCCCGACGGACCTGTAAGCTAATGCGAACCCGCCGTTTCTTCGTCCTCACCGGCCTCCTCGTCGGCGTTCTGTCGTTGTCCGTCGGATCGGTGGCCGCACAGTCGGTCAATCGAAACGCGATCAACCAACTGAACTCGCAGTTGCTCTACGTCGCACTGCCACTGACGCTCTTCGTCGAACTCATCCTGGTCTACGCCGTCGTCCGGTTTCGCAACAACGACAACCCGCAGCCGACGACGGAGGATCCGGCGCTCGAAATCACGTGGACGGTCGCGACGGCGATCATCCTCCTGTTCGTCGGGTTCGCGGCCTACACCGTGCTCACGAACCCGTACATCACCCCGGATCAGGCGGCCGCCAGCAGCAACCAGAAGCTCCTCGCCGACGCCCCAAACGACGCCGTCGAGGTCGAAGTCGTGGCGTATCAGTGGGGGTGGCACTTCGAGTACCACGGGACGAACGTCACCTCGGAGAACAAACTCGTCATTCCGGCCCACCGGCAGGTCTACTTGCGAATGACCTCTAAGGACGTGATTCACTCCTTCTACGTGCCACAACTCGGCGTCAAGCAGGACATCTTTCCGCATCGCTACCGCGCGATTCGGACGAAGGCCACGAAAACCGGGCAGTACCGAGCCTACTGTACCGAGTTCTGCGGTGCCGGGCACGCTCGAATGTGGGCGAACGTGAGCGTCGTGAAACCGGCGGCGTACCAGCGTTGGCTTCACCGTCGAGAGGCCAGTGCCGGGTCCAACAGTCGGACGAGCGGCGGAAACACCGGCGTCAACGCAAGCAGTGCAGCGACCACGAGATAGAGTCGACAGCAGAACCGGGGACGTGGATTATCAGGAGCTCATTTCTGAAGTTGCGTCCGCTGGCACGTCCCCGTAGGTGGGTCTCTCGACGCGAGGGCGTTCATTCTTTGCATTCTGTTCGGGAAAGACGAGTGTCAGATGCGAGCGACACACTGGCGTACCAGGAGTTAACTGAGCACCGAAGCGACGGTATCGAGGGGACGCCGCTTTCAGTCTCGACTTCGAAGCCACCACCCCGAACCGATTCCGGCGATCGTCGCGGCGGTCCCGACTCCCGACAGAAAACCGGGACCGTCCCGTTCGTCGGCGACGAGGTCGCTGCACCGCTGACGCAGCCTTCGCCGCCGCCAACGAACGCGTCTCCGCCGACCGCGACCGGCGGCGTCCCCACGTCAGCAGGTGATTGGAACGGCCAACGAGACGCGCCAGTCGCCGCGTCGATCGCAGAGACGTTTCCGTGCCGGGTCGAATCT
The DNA here is from genome assembly GCA_963715525.1 of Haloferacaceae archaeon. GTDB lineage: Archaea > Halobacteriota > Halobacteria > Halobacteriales > Haloferacaceae > MFD01721-c6. Next base: position 505,531 of record OY970248.1, on the reverse strand, counting down.
CACGGACCGACACGACCGTGTTTGATATCGCAGAATAGGATTTATTGCTCGGCGTGTACTCGAACCGATTCGAACGTATCCTGGTCTATTTCGCTCGCGACGGCGCTCGTATCAACCGAATCAGGCATTTCACGAGGATATTTGCGTCGGAAGTAGCCGACGAGGTTTTTCACGTCCCGTTCGAGGAGTTCGCGTGCGTTGTCGTGTTCAGTGGGGACGGCCTGTGGCCAGTCGAAGATAGTGACCCCCCGTTCGCTGATCGCGACGTTGTACTCACTCATGTCGGCGTGAACGAAGCCCTCCCGATAGGCAGTCGCCACCTCCGCTAAGATCAGATCGAGGACGGCGACCACCTGCGCGGATTCGAGTTTCGCGCGCGCGAGTTCGACCCCATCGAACTTCTCCATGACGATGGCGTGTCGGTTCTGGTCGATCGGACGTGGAACCGAGACGTCCGGATAGAGTGTCGTCAGTGCTTCGTGTTCGCGTTCGGCAGCTTTCCGGGCGGTGTAGAGCCAGGAGACGTGGTGGTTGTCCGACGTGTAATCGCGCTCTTTCATCACCTCGCGGAAGTTCGTGTAGCCCTCGCGGTGGAATTTCAGCGCCATCGGTTTGTACGACTGGACTTCGAGCACGTCGCTCTCCTTTCCGACCCCGAGCGGCGCGCCGACACCGTCGACCGTCTCGCGCTGGGAGAAGGTCCGCAACGCGAGCGCGTCGTAGCCCTCGACGTTCAACTGGTAGCCCTCGTACTGGATCGTCTTGCGGGTTACGAGGTCGCGTTTCATACAGCGATCGAGTCGATACTCGACTTCTTCCGGCGTCAAGCCCGAATATTCCGGGAGTTTGCCGCGGTTCACCCAGCGACTGAACCGCATCCCTTGCTCGATCCCCGAGAGGAGATAGAAGTCCTCGGGTTCGAGTTCGGCCATCACGTGGGCTACGTTCCGAACCATACCGAACGCAAGCGGGCAACCCGTAAAAGGTCGGCGTGTCCCGTTCGAGCCGGTCAGTAAATTGTATGCCGCGATAGTAAATCGGGTGAGCGCGGTTCGAAGAACACCGATCTTCGCGATGCCGTGAGCCACCGGCGACCTCGTCGGAACGCGAGACGGTTCTGGCCGCAGAAGCGGAAACGAGGTCCACCATCGTGGACGGACTCGGATCGGGGGGTTCGCCGTGAGAGCGACGTAACGTTCTCCCTGTCGGAGACCGCGGCCACGTCTCGCGTCCTGTTCAGACTCGACCGGGAGAGTACGACGACGACTTCCATCGGTTGAACGATGCGATCGAAGCGGTTGCCGAATCTATCTCGGGATACACCGGGAAGCGAACGTGGGACACCGGACAGTGGCGAAGTCCTCGTCGTCTACCGATGGAAGTCCCTCGACGCGCTCGAAACGTTCGCTAACGCGTCCGAGCGTCCGGAAGCGAAACGGCGCTGGAGGGGGGTACGACGCCTACGAGGTCCCGTCACGAGGTAGTCGAGTCGTACGGAAACGGGCGAGAGCTGGAGAACAGAGAAGGACCGACTACTCGTCTCGCGTGGCCCGCACGAGCGCCTTCAGGTTAGCGAAAGACCGAACCCGCCCCCCCTCGGTCCGGATTTCGAAGCGTTCCGTCGCCTCACCGCTCGCGGTTCGCAGTACGTCCTCGACTCGGTCGCGTTCCGCTGCCGGAAGCGACTGCGCTTCGACCCACGACTCGAATTCGAGCGTCTTCTGCAGGTGAATCGTCTCCCGAACGGCGAACCCGGCGTCGATGAGCCACTCGTGCCACCGGGTGGTGGTGTACGACTCGACGTGGGTCGGATCGCGGATCCCCTCAACGCGGTTCACGAACTCGCCGAGCGCGTCGTCCTCGGGCGCGACGTTGTCCTCGAACGCGAGCGTTCCGCCGGGGGCGAGCACGCGCGCTACTTCGGCGGCGAACGCCTCGGGGTCGGGAAAGTGGTGAGCGGCGATCCGACAGGTGACGGCGTCGAACGCGTCAGTCGAGAACGGGAGTCGCTCGGCGTCCGCGACCACGCCCTCGACACCCTCGAACGTGGTTTCGGCCGTGGTGACCATCTCGGGGGCGGCGTCGGCCGCCACGACTCGTGGGACGCCCGCTCGGGCTACGGCACCGGCCGTATGGCCCGCGCCGGTCGCGATATCGAGCGCGCACGTCGCCTCCGCACACCACGACGCCAGGCGGTCGAGGTCGTCGCCCTGGCGGTGCACGTCGCTGTCGAGGTAGGCGTCGGCGGCGACGCCGAACGATTCCGCGGTCGTCCGCTTCCGATCGGAACTGTCGACCATTGCGCGCGCTTCGTCGTCCCGGAACAAGAAATGAATAGAAGCGACGCGGGACGAGAGGCCTACAGTTACCCATCGGTTCGTGACCGACGCGCCAGCCGTCCTCGTACTCGCGCTGACCGCGATAGAACCAGAAGAAGACTGCTGCGTCCATCGTGTATCCACTCGCGGAACGCGAGAAAGGCCACAGATCACGAAAACCTAGCATCGTCGCAGAAGAGTGGTTCGGCCGATCTGTCGCCCGTTCAGCCCGAAGTTCGTCGTGGATGACCGCTCCGTTCGAGAAGGGCGAGAACGGGCCGGCGAAACCCGACCGAGTCGACGAGCGTCCTACCGCTCAGTCCGAGAGCGACCCGTCGCCGCCGGTGTCCTTGACGTGACCGACGGTGTCGCGGACCTCGTCTTCCTCGGTGAGCGTGTAACGGGACTCGTTTTTCTGGCGACCTTCGATCCGTTCCTGCCGAATGCCTTCGTTCTCGCCGAACGGGTGGCCGCCGAACCCGTGACGCATGAGCGAGATAGCGCGGTAGGCGTGTTCCTGGTGTCCGCGCGACTTGAACAGTTCGGTGACCGACTGTGAGATGACCGGGATGGGTACCTCGCCCTTGAACGCTTCCTGTACGAGCCAGTTGACCTCGCCGGTGTCCTCGACGTAGTTCGGGATGTCGGTGAAGTCCTCCGGCGGTTCGTCGATGACGTCCGGTTGGTCCTGTTCGAGCCCTTCGGCCATCAACTGGACGAGCCAACTCCGGATGACCGCGCCGCTGTTCCAGTTGTGGAAGATGTCGGCGAGATCGAGGTCCCACTGTCCGGCTTCGAGGAGTTCGACACCCTCGGCGATGGACTGGAGCATCCCGAATTCGACGCCGTTGTGGACGAGTTTGACGAAGTGACCCGATCCCGACGGTCCGGTGTGGACGAGGCCGCCGTCGACCGAGAGCGTGTCGAGGAGCGGCTTGACGATTTCGAAGCCTTCCTCTTTCCCACCGACCATGAAGCAGGCACCGTTACGGGCGGCGGTCAGTCCGCCGCTCGTCCCCGTGTCCATGTAGTAGATGTCGTTGTCGTGGGCGTACTCGGCGCGGCGCATCGAGTCGCGCCAGAAGGAGTTCCCGCCGTCGAGGATGACGTCGCCCTCGTCCATGTGTTCGACGAGTTTGTCGATCGTCTCGTCCACGACCGGACCCGCCGGAACCGACATGTAGACGACGCGGGGTGTCGAGAGGTCGGAGACGAACGCACCGTATTCGTCCGTGTCGTGAACGGGAATACCCCGCTCTTCTAGTTCTTCGTGGTCTTCCGGTGCCATGCCGACGACACGAACGTCTTTGTCCGACGCTTGTTTCGCCAGGTTACCGCCCATCTGGCCCAATCCAATGATTCCGAGTTCGAGTTGTTGATCTGACATAGTTGGAACGAGGCGGAGCGAGGCTTCTCGCGCACTCTGCAAGCTCTGCGGGTCGCGTACGGAAAGGCAGGGGATTCGATGCGTGCGCGAGTCGCACAGCCATCGTCTCCGTCACCTAGTAGTGACGCCCCGAAGACCACATAATGATGCTGGCCAGATCTTCGCCACCAGAACGACGCATCGGGGCTCGAGCATGAGTCTAACGGCCGATACGGCTGTGGCGGCACCGTGGAGATATCGACCGGCCAGGAGCGACGATCGGACGAACGTGACGGTCGACGCGGACGCGACGACCGGCGACGAGCGCAACCGATTTGCCCGCCGCCGAGCAACGCCGGTGCATGAGTGAGCTGTCCCGACGGGAGTGGCGTCTCATCCGCGAGGAGTCGCGCCCCGGCTCGATGCAGATGGCGCTGGACGAAATCGCCGCCGAGACCGCAGCGGCGGGCGGGCCGCGAACGGTCAGAGTGTATCGCTGGGATCCGAGTTGCCTCTCTCTCGGCTACGGACAGGACCCCGACACCGTCGACTGGGACTTCTGTGCCGACAACGGAGTCGACGTGACGCGCCGACAGACCGGCGGCGGCGGCATCTACCACGACAACGTCGGCGATATCTCCTATTCGATCATCGCGCCGAAGGCCGAACTTCCCGGCGACCTCATGGACTGCTATCGCCTCCTCCTGACACCCGTCCTCGACGCCTTCGAGCGACTCGGCGTCGACGCGGACTTCGTCCCCGAAGAACGCCCCGTCATCTATCACCCGGCGTGTTACCTTCGGGCGCTTCACCCCGCACACGACCTCGTCGCCGAGGGGCGGAAGATCAGCGGTAACGCGCAGTACCGTCGGAAGGACGCCGTCATCCAACACGGGTCGGTGACGTACTCGGTACAGGCGAACGCGCATCTCGGCGTCTTTGCGGACCCCGCCGTCACTCAGGAGCGATTCCGGAAGCGCGTCGTCGGTATCGACGAACTGGCGTCCGCCTCGCGTGCCGACGCGGTCGACGGCTTCGAGTCGGCGCTCGGCGAGTGGGCGGACGCACACGACGGTTCGTGGACCGACGAAGAGTTGGACCGGGCGCGAACGCGCGCAGAAGAGAAGTACGAAGCCAACGACTGGGTTCGTCGCGAGACGACCACCCGGTAAACCGGGGTCGGAACGACATCGACCCGGAGACGTCTCAGAACGGTATCGACCCGGAGACGACGTCTCCGAACGCTTCGACGATCACCTCGTGGATCACGCCGACGGGCGGGGAGTCCGAAGTCCCTTTGACCCCTGCTTTCCTCCCCACGTGCATGAAAGTCGGTGCACACGAATCTATCGCGGGCGGCGTGTTCAACGCGGTCGATCTACAGGTCGAAGACGGCGGCAACTGCGGGCAAATCTTCACCCACTCCCCGCAGGTGTGGCAGGACCCCAACATCGGCGACGACGAAGCCGAGCAGTTCAAACGGCTCACCGAGGAGAGCGACGTCGGGCCGTGGGTCATCCACTCGTCGTACCTCGTCAACCTCTGTACGCCGAAAGACGACCTGCGCGCGAAGTCCATCGACAGCATGCAGAAGGAAGTCGACGCGGCGGCCAAACTCGACATCCCGTTCGTCAACGTCCACCTCGGCGCGCACACGGGCGCGGGCGTCGACGCCGGACTCGAAAACGCCGCGACGGCACTCGACGAACTCGACGTACCCGACGGCGTGACGGTACTCATCGAGAGCGACGCCGGGAGCGGGACGAAACTCGGCGGCGATTTCGGGCACCTCGCACGCGTGCTCGACGACAGCGAACAGGACCTGGACGTCTGCCTCGACACGGCCCACGCGTTCGCGGCTGGGTACGACCTGTCAAGTGACGTAGGAGTCGACAACGCGGTCCGCGAGTTCGACGACGTGATCGGACTCGAACACCTGCGATGCGTTCACCTGAACGACTCGAAACACGAATGCGGGACGAACAAGGACGAACACGCCCATATCGGCGAGGGGTTCATCGGTGAGGAGGGTATGCGGTCGTTCATAAACCATCCCGATCTCAGTGACGTGCCGCTCGTTCTGGAGACACCGAACGAGGAGGAAAAGGGCTTCGAATGGGACATTCAGCGAGTCCGAAACCTCCGTCGAAACGCGAATTAAACGGGAAAAACTCGCATCGAACGAGAGGCGAAAGAAGGTCTAATCGCATGAATGCCCCACTTTCATCGGGGCATGACATTCGATTCCGAGTGGCAAGTCGGCCACAGGCCTGGCGAGCGCGTTAGCGTGACACGACGTGACGTACTTCGCCGCACGGCGGAGGCAAGCACGCTCGCCATCGGCGGAATCGGATCGGCCCGGGCAGACACTACCGACGCTACCGACTCTTCACGCGCGACGATCATGACGCGCAATCTCGATCTCGGAGCCGACCTCGGGGAACTGTTCGGCGTCGAGTCGCTGCGGGGAATCCGTCGTGCCGTCGACTCGCTTCATCAGGCCGTCAAACGGAGTCACGTCAAGCAGCGGATGGCGGCGATCGCGGGCGAGATCGCCGCGACGAAGCCCGACCTCGTCGGCGTCCAAGAAGCCGCACTGATTCGCGTCCAGCGACCCGGCGACGTCTTCTTCGGCCCGGCGACCAACGCAGAGACCGTCGAGTACGACTACCTCGAACTGCTCCTGTCGGCGCTCAGCGAGCGGGGGCAAGAGTACGCCGTCGCCGTCGTTTCGAAGAACGCCGACGTGGAACTCCCATCCTCGAACGGCGACGTTCGACTGACAGACCGGGACGTGATCCTCGCTCGTCGTGAGACGACGACGACGGCGAACCCCCGGACCGAGACGTACGACGCCGCGCTCCGATACCCTCCGAAGCTGCACCTCGTCGACATCGCCCGCGGCTACGCGACGGTCGACGCGACGGTCCGAGGGAGCAAGTTCACCTTCGTCACGACGCACCTGGAATCGGCTGACGAGAAGGTTCGACGCGCACAGGCCCGCGAACTCCGGGACCACCTCGACGGAGTCGACGGTCCGCTCGTTCTCGCCGGTGACTTCAACGACGGCCCGAGTCCGGACGGCGGTGCGTACCAAATTCTGAACACGTCGCTCGCGGACGCGGTCGATCGGGTGCGATCGCTTCGAAGGTTCCCGACGTGCTGTCAAGAGACCGATTTACGAAACAGGCAGTCGGACCTGAAAATCGACATCGACCACGTTCAAGTTCGCGGCGGATTCGGCGTTTCGTCGGCGTCACGCGTCGGGCGGTCCCAGCGGAGCAAGGTGCGAGTCGACGGTCGGGACGGCGTCGACCGACTGTGGCCCTCCGATCACGCGGGAGTGGTCGTTACACTCGATCCCCCGGCGGCGACCGCGTCGGCAACGGCATCCGCGGACGGGGCCGGCCGCTCGGAGAGCGCCGGAGGGGCGACTACGACGGGCGCACTCAGTCCGGGATTCGAAGCGGAGACGGGTGTTCTGGCAGTGCTGTTGGCCGTGTTCCTCAGATGGCGTCGACAAGAGTCCGAGTGACGACCATCGGTATACGTTACCTCGGAACCCGAAGACCGGTAATCTGCTCCGTTTTCGACACCTGCTTTTCCCACAGGGTACAATACCGACTCGATGACCGACGATCTGTTCACTCCGCTTGATCTCCGCGGTATCGAAGTCCCGAACCGCGTCATGGTATCGCCGATGTGTCAGTACTCCTGTGAGGATCGTGACGGACTCGCGACCGACTGGCACCACGTCCACCTCGGCAGTCGCGCCGCCGGCGGCGCGGGAATCGTGATGACCGAGGCGACGGCCGTCTCGCCCGCGGGTCGGATCTCGCCCGAAGACCTCGGACTCTGGAGCGACGAACACCGCGACGCGCTCGCACCCATCGCCTCCTTCGTCGAAGAACGGGGGAGCGTCCCCGCGATCCAACTCGCTCACGCGGGCCGGAAGGCGTCGAAGTCGCGACCGTGGGAGGGGAGCGACCCCGTCTACCCCGACGACGTCGGGTGGGACGTGATGGCACCGTCGGCCTCGCCGTGGCCCTACGAAGGTGGCGACGCACCGGCGACGAAAGAGATGGACGAAGACGACATCGAGACGGTCAAAGAGCAGTTCGTCGCCGCCGCCGAACGCGCCGACGAGGCCGGCTTCCGCATCGCGGAGGTCCACGGCGCACACGGCTACCTGCTCCACGAGTTCCTCTCGCCGGTGACGAACGACCGGGACGACGAGTACGGCGGTGACTTCGAGGGCCGGACCCGACTGCTTCGCGAAGTCACCGAGGCGGTCCGCGAGGTCTGGCCGGACGACAAGCCGGTGTTCGTCCGCATCTCGGCGACCGACTGGCTGGACGACCAGGAGTCGTGGACCGTCGAGGACTCCGTCCGACTCGCTCCGATGCTCGACGAGATCGGCGTCGACCTGCTCGACGTGAGCGCGGGCGGCATCAGCCCCGGCAGCGCACCCGACGCGGCGGGGCCGGGCTATCAGGTCCCCCTCGCCGAGACGATCAAACGCGAGGCCGACGTCGACATGGCCATCGGAGCAGTCGGCGGGATCAAGTCGGCAGAACAGGCCGACGCGCTCGTTCGCAACGGCCGTGCGGATGTGGCGATCATCGGGCGCGAGCACCTCCGCGACCCCTACTTCACGCTCCACGCGGCCGCCGAATTAGGACGCGAAGACGCCGTCGAACCGCCCGTCCAGTACCAGCGCGGGTTCTGAGCGGATAGTCCGCTGTCGCCGATTTTTCGCCGCGTTGACCGTGTCGGCGGTGACGCCACGATAACCGTGTTCGGATGGGCGAGAGGGTCCCGATCGACTACCGTTGGGTGGGACTGAAAGGGGCCGGGGGCTTTCGGAATCGTCGAAGTCGGAACCTCGATTCCCTTCATCGGGGGAGAACACAGACCATCGCGACACCTCCATCGGAACCTCTTATCCGAATTCAGAAGGGATCCTCCACAAAACATATACCCTCAATGTGAGTTCTAATTTACATGAATCGGCGGCCCGTACTGAAGGGGACAGCGGCTACACTGACGGTGTCACTTGCCGGTTGTAGCGGGATCGTCTCGAAGATTTCAGGATCGGACGTTAAACCCCAGCTACAGAAGTTATCCTACGTCCCGCCGCTCGACGAGATGCAGATACGGGACAACGGACGGATATTCGAGAAAGACCCGCGCGGGGGAGAGCACTACATCCTGTTCGTAAACGCTCGTAGCGAGTCCGTGGATGTGACCTCGATGTCCATTCAGAATACCAAGGGGAAAGGAAGCAAAGGCACGGATATCATGCCAACAAAGACGTACCACGCCTACCGAATCGAAAAACCGGGACGGTATACAGTACAACTCGAAAGCAAGAGCGACCCGTCGATCTCTCAATCGATCCCGAAGAGCGTCTTCCCCGTCGAGAACTCCGTCTCGGTGCTCGCGTTCGTGGAAGGGGGAACCAAGTCCGAGACCGGACGGAGTGCGACAGTCGTAAACGAGATCCCGCCGATACCGCGATCCCCATAAACGCTCTTGGAGTCGAAACCCTCGGGACAGACCCGCGACAGCGCTCGAATCCCAGCCGGGATACCCGCGACGTCCGCCACAACACCCCCGGTTAAGACCTCCCCCGCCGACACACCGAGTATGACCGACGAAGCCCCGCACGCCGACGACGGCCGTCGTCACGAGTCGCTTCCGGAACCGGCGTGGCCGGTCCGCGAGGAAGTCACCGAGTACGAGACGGGCTGGTTCACCGGCGGCTACGACGACGTCGAGCAGCCCAACGGCACGCACAAACAGTACTACTGGGCCGAACTCGCCACGGCGGTCGTGATCGTCGCCGTCGCCGACGACGACGTGCTCTTCGTCGAGCAGTACCGGCCGACGATCCGCGAGACGCAACTCGAACTCCCGGCGGGCATCGTCGAACGCGGTGAGTCGTTCACGCAGGCCGCCGAGCGTGAACTCCGCGAGGAGACCGGCTTCGAAGCCGAGACGCTGGTCTGCCTCCAGGACTTCTGGACCTGCACCGGCCTCCTCCGGCACCGCCGGGGCATCGTCTTCGCCGAGGGGCTGACCCCCGCAGAGCGGGACCTAGACGACAACGAGTTCCTCACGCCGAAGGCCGTCCCCGTCGACGACGCCGTCTTCTGTCGCACGAACGCCGCCGACGAACGACGCGACGATCGAGGGACTGCTCATCGCCCGCGACGAGGGACTGCTGTAGCGGTAGTGGGGGAACGGCCGGAACTTCAGTCCAGAAAACGGTAGTACTGGTCGAACACGTGCCGATCGTAGACGAGTTCGACGTGTTCTTGATACCCGGAATCGACGTTTCGCGCCACCGACACGGAGTCGAGTTCCGGTTCCGGGAGTTCGGCGTACGGACTCGGATCGATGAGTTCGTCGGCGTGACTCCAGACGGCGGTGTACTCGACACCCTCGGCGAGTTGGCCGTCGTTGAGTGACCGGACGAACTCGCTATCGGGTCGCATGTCCCGACCGCCGTGGGTCGTCAGTCCGAGATACGCAGCGTAGGTTCCCTGATGGGGCGTTCCGAGGGTGACGAGATCGTCGACGAGGTGAGCCGCGTCGTCTTTTTCGAGGGCCCATCGAGTGTCGAGACCGCCCATCGAGTGGGCGATGACGTCGATCGGTGAGCCCGTTTCGTCGTGGAGGTCCCGGAGTTTCGCTTTGACCGCCGGTGCGTACTCCTCGGGGGAGTCGACGGTCGTTCCGGGGAGCGGCCCGAGATTGATTCGATAGACGTCCGAGTTCGCGTAGCCGACGTCCGTGAGGTAGTCAGTCAGGACGTCCCACCAGGGGGATCGGTCCGTGTCCGAGTAGCCGTGTACGAGCAAGATCGGTTCGGAACCGGGGGGATCGCCCGTCGTCGCCGCACGTCCGAGCGTCGAAAGTCCGAGCGCCGAGATCCCGACGGCACCGGCGCTTCGGAGGACCGTCCGCCGCGTCACAGTTCGGTCGAGTCCCATATTCGTGCGAGACGGTGTCGGACCACCAACCGTTGCTGCCGCTCATAGCTGGCGTCTTTTGTGCGATACCGTGATCGGCGACGAACGTGCCGTAGCCGAGGGGCTTATCCGCCGTCGCCGGATAATCCGGTGCATGGACGGCGAAATCGCGCCAGCAGCGGTCGAAGAGCAGTTGGACGACGAGAACCCGCCGCGGGTCGTCGACATCCGGACGCCGGTGGCCTTCGACCGCGAGCACATCCCCGGCAGCGAGAACATCCCGTTTCAGGAACTCCCGAGCCGTGTCGCCGCACTCGAAGACGCCTCGCGTATCGTCACCGTCTGCCCGCACGGACAGGCGAGCCAACAGGCCGCCCGCCTGATCAAGTCCTACGAGGGGACGACCGACGCGGAGGTGCTGAGCATGCACGGCGGCCTCGAAGCGTGGACCGGTCCCCTCGAATCGGCCGACCGTAACGGCGACAGCGACGAAGGTCCGGCCGCGCCGTTTTAGCGATCACTCCACACCTCGGTTCGATCCGTCGTTTGAAACTGGAGCGCGGACGCTTTCGGCGTCGTCGCTCGTAGAAAGTGAGAGTTGCGGCTGTTTAGATACCGTGCGTCAAAAATCGTCTCGTAACGACCGTGGGTGTGGAACGGTTAGGTATTGATCACGCGACGTTGAAACCTTTGTCGCGGAGGAAATCCTCCACGCGACCCGAGTGGTTCCCTTGGAGTTCGATCGAGTCGCTCTCGACAGTCCCACCACAGGCGAACTTTGACTTCAAGTCCGAGGACAGACTGTCCATGTCGACATCTCGTGAATCGAACCCTTCGATGATCGTTACTTCTTTTCCGTAGCGGCGCTCGTCGATGCGGATTCTGAGTTCCTGGGAGCCTTTCGCCACGTCTTCGCAGACGCAAAGCTCCTGAGGCAGCCCGCACGTCGAGCAGACTTCCGACATTACAATTCTAGCCTACACGATGGGGATATTAAACAGTATCGGGACTCCACATCGGACAGAACGACCACCATCGGATACATCAATCAGAGGACCGATTCGCCGACTGATCGGTCCGTTGCCCGATCGGTTCGAATTGGGAGACCGAAGCGACCGATTACGACCGGAACCGGCCGACGATCGGCGTGTGAGACCGAACGTATCGGTCGACCGTAGCGATCGCGTCGTCCGCGTCCGAGCGGGAGACTTCACCGCCGTAGTGTGCCCGTTCGTAGACCTGCCCGACCGAGCGCACCTGCTCGTCGACGCCGACGTTGGCGAGCGCGCGCAGATACGCCCGCGGCGTCTCGGTCGTCCGGCGAGGTCGGTACCGACGGCCGAGCAGATACTCCAACCGTTCGAAAGAGCGCTCGACGTCCGATTCGGGGCTCCGCTTGCCGCCGTGATACCGGAGCCAGAAGAACCGATAGACCCGCTCGGCGAAGCCGAATCGTCGGATCCCGGCCACGAACGCGATGAGCAGCGCGATCCCGATACCGATGTTCTGTCGGGTGGGTTGGATCGGCGGGATGAGTCCGTGACTCGTCGTCGTCCCGTTGCCGGACCCGTTGGACCCACTGGTCCCACCGCTCGCGGCGCCGCCTTGGCCGAGCCGTTGCGAGAGGTGGCTCGCGGGGTTCCGGTTCTCGTTCCCCGACCCGTTCGTCGCCGTCGTCGCCGTCGTCGCCGTCGTGGTCGTGGTCGTGGTCGTCGTGGAACCGGAACTCGTCGTTGTCTGCGGGGCCGTCGTGGTCGTCGTCCACGTTCCGTTCTGGGAGTCCGCGGTGTCGACACCCTGTTCTCCGTTCTGACGTGCGTCGACGAGCCGTGCCGACTCGGCGTTCTCCCGCGGGGTCGACGGCGTCGGATCGAACGTCACCCAGCCGTGGTCCGGGAAGTACACCTGTACCCACGCGTGCGCGTTGAGACCGCGGACGACCCACTTGTCCTTGCTGACGCGCTGGCCCGGCGTGTAGCCCGTAACGAATCGAGCGGGGATACCTTCCTCACGGAGGAGAACGACCATCGTCGTCGCGAAGTACGTACAGTATCCCGCGTCCATCTTGAAGAGGAACTCGTCGGCCCAGTTGCCGTCGGGCTTCTGGACGTTCAGTGAGTACTGCTTGTTCGCTTTCAGGTATCGCTCGATGGCGACGGCCTTGTCGTAGGCGTTGTCCTCGTTGCCCGCGATGGCGTCAGCCTTCTTGCCGACGCGGTCGGGCGTGCTCTCAGGGAGCTGGAGGTACTTGCTTTTGACGCGGTCCGGGTAGTTGGTTCCGGATTTCCGGAGTTGTGCGACAGTGTATCGCGGGACTTCGCTTCGAACCGTGTACGACTCGTTGTTCCGGAGCGCGGCCCGCGGGACGAGTCCGCCCTGCTGGCTCACCTCCGTACTCTGGGAGATACGGCCCCGGATCGCGATCGGCCGCCACGCCGCCGGGAGCGTCTGTAGCTGCTGTCTCGCCGTCACCTGCTGGACGAGCGTCTTCGTCTCACCCGGCGGCTTCTGGAGCGGCCCGTTGTACGCGGAGTCCCGTCCCGAACGGGTCCACCCGCTGCCCGTGTAGCGGTCGTACACACCGGTCTGCCAGTACGTCGACTGATCCGCCTTGACGGTGAAGCGGACCTTCGGCGAGAGCCTGATCGCGCCCTGCATACTGACGGAGTCGGTCGAACCGTCCACGTTCGATTCGAGCGTCGGCGCCCCGTTTCCGGGTAACAGCGGTTGTGCGGCCCCGCCGGGGACGACCGACACCATCGCACCCAGCACGACGATCGCGGCGACGACGAACGCGAGCGTATCGAACTGCGCGGTGATCGCGCCGCGACCACGTCGTTCGAGCCGACCGAGTCCGACCATCGCAACCGCCCCGCAGACGCCGAGGAGCGTTACCAGCGTCCCCGCATCGCCCGTCAGCACGAAGAATGCGAGCGTAATACCGCCGATCGTCGCGCTGGCGATGTAGCGTTCTCGAAGGACGAAATACCACGTCAAGAACGTCGGCGCGGGTGCGATCGCGAGCGCCCAGACGCCCGCTTTCGTCAAGCGGAGCGCTGACAGGCCGGTGAGTAACCCGATCGTGTCGCCGACGACGCTCCCCACCGTGAACAGGTCGCGGTTACTCACCGGAACCGAGTAGAAGTAGATCGTCAACCCACCGCCGATGAGGACGGCCCCGATGACCAATGCCGTTCGAGTGCGGAGGAATCGTCCGAATACGGTCGCGAGCGCGATCGACCCCGCGACGACGAGCAGCATCGTCGTCGACAACCCGACGACGTCGGTGACGTGATAGAGAACGGAGAGATACGAGAGCATGAGAAACGCGGCTCCGACGAGTGCCGGATTCGTCAGTCCGGCGTACTGACCGCCGCTCGTGCGCGACGTATCGCGGTCAGTCGAGCGGCCCCGGCCGGTCGAATCGTCTCGATCGGCGGAGTCGGAACCGTCAGTGGCGCTCACGTGACCACCTCCTCGCTTTGGTCGGCGGCGTCACTGCGTTCTTCGTCACGGTGTTCTCGCGCCGACGGCCGCCGACCGTACCCGATGCAGAGGGCATCGAAGGTGGTCGTTTCGGCTCCGAATTCGACCGTCACGTTGCGTTCGTTCGCCTCGATGACGACGTCGGCTTCGACGCTCGGGTCCGGCGTCCCCGAACCGGTCAGCGCACACTGTTCGAGCAGTCGCGTGCGGCCGGAGTGGTCGGGTTCGGTTTCGACAGTGCCGTTGGGGAGCGCGAGCGTCACCGGCACGTCGGCGTCGTGGTACGCGAGGGCGATACTCACGGCGGCCTCTGCCAACTGGTCGTCGGAGCCGTCGATCGCACTGCCCGCGATGGTGATGGCCTGCGCTTCCATCGCGCCGCTGTACTCGGTGATGATGAGGTCGTCGCGCTTGGCGCTCGATTTCCAGTGGACGTCGCGGAGGGCGTCGCCGCGCACGTATTCTCGGAGTCCGTCGAACTGGTCGCGCTCGACCGCCTGATCGGGGTCGCGGAGCGCGAGCAGATCCCGACGCGCCCACCCCGTCAGCGGATGCACGCGCGGGTAGACGAGCAGTCGGTCGGTCTGGGAGTACACGTCGTCGACTTCGACCAGTCCGAGCACGTCGCTGCCGACGACGTGGACCGGACCGAGGGTCTGTCGCCCGCGCGATTCGTAGGTGACGTCGTAGACGATCGATTCGTCGCCGACGGCGACGTCGACTACGGTTCCGTCGCTCGATAGCCCTGCCGAGAGCTCTTCACGGACCGTGCCGACGAACGGTCGAGCGGCGTCATCTAATGTCAGCGTAACCGTGTGCGTCGACCCGACCGAGTCGGCCGGAGGGAGGTCGCGGACGGCACGAAGCGAGGGAAGGGTCCGAACTTGGAGGTAGGCGGCGACGAGGACGACGAGACACGGGAGGACGATGGCGTTCAGAGAGCGGGGACTGAAGACGCCTGCGAGGACGAACCCGGAGATACAGACGGCGACGACCCCGAACCCACGTCGAGTTAGCCGCATATCACTCGATCGGGACGGTTCCCAGCGCGCGTTCGATGACCGCGTACCCCGACTCGTCGCCCGCACCGCCGACGATGCGATGACTACAGACCGACGGCGCTTCGGCCTGCACGTCGTCCGGGATGACGTACTCGCGTCGTTCGAGGAGCGCCCGCGCCTGTGCGGCGCGGAGGAGGGAGATCGCACCGCGCGGACTGACGCCGAGTTCGGCGTGATCGCGGGTGTAGCTGGCGAGACGAGCGATGTACGACCGCACGGGTTCGGAGACTTCGACCTGCGAGGCCGTCTTTCGCGCTCGGCGGACGTCTTCGACCGTCGCGACGGCGTCGAGCGTCTCGATGGGGTGGTCGCCCGCGACGCGACCGAGCAGTTGTGTCTCGTCGGTCTCGGTCGGGTAACCGAGTCGGAGTTTCTTCATGAATCGGTCGACCTCGGCCATCGGAAGCTCGTAGGTTCGGCCGCGCTCGACGTCGTTCTGGGTGGCGATGACCGTGAACGGATCGGGGAGCGCACGCGTCTCGCCGTCGACGGTCACCTGCTCTTCTTCCATCGCTTCGAGCAGTGCCGACTGGGTCTTCGGCGGTGCGCGGTTGATCTCGTCGCCGAGCACGACGTTGCCGAAGATGGGGCCCGGCTGGAAGTCGAACTCGCGGGTCTTCTGGTTGAACACGTTGACGCCGGTGACGTCCGTCGGGAGGAGGTCGGGGGTGAATTGGATCCGTCTGAACGAACAGTCGACCGACTTGGCGACCGCCCGTGCGAGCATCGTCTTCCCGACGCCGGGAACGTCCTCCAGCAGGAGATGGCCACGCGCGAGCATCGTCACGACCATGTGCTCGATCGGTTCTTCGTGGCCGACGATCACCTCCCCGACGTTCTCCGTGATTCGCTCCGCGAGCGATGCCGCCTCCTCGACGGGAAGCGCCGTCCGCTCGGTCAATCCTGCGTTTGCGGTAGTCTCGGCGTCAGTCATAGATTTCCGTGGGACCTCTCGAAATTGTTCGGTAGACGATAAATCACTTGTGCTGGGAGCCGTCGGTCAGCCTTCGGCGATCCGAACACGACGTTCACAAGGGTTATACCCCCCGAATGCACGTAACTCTGCCGGGTAGAACCATGCACAACGTCTGTGGGCCGTTACTCTCGTGTCTATCTCGACTCGCTCGTCGATTTCCTCGCGTCTGATCCGAGAGCCTCCCACGCCTCGCCGCGTCTGAGCGACCGCGCTCGGTTCCGGACGCTTAAGCCCGTCCGTCACCGCCTGTGGAACATGGACACGGCGACGGTCACGGGCCCTCCGCCCTCGATGACCGAGGTTCGCGACGAGCTGACGCCGATGCTGAGCCAGTACTACGACCTCTGCGAGTCGTACCCGGATTCGCTGGTGCTCTTTCAGGTCGGCGACTTCTACGAGACGTTCTGCGAAGCGGCCGAGGCGACGGCCCGCATCTGCGAGATCACACTGACGAAACGCGAGGATTCGACGGGCACCTACCCCATGTCGGGTATCCCGATCGACAACGCCTCGGGCTACGTGGAGAAGCTACTCGACGCGGGCTACCGGGTCGCCGTGGCGGATCAGATCGAAGACCCCGAGGAAGCGTCGGGCCTCGTCGACCGGGCGGTCACGCAGATCATCACGCCGGGCACCGTCGTCGACGACGAACTCCTCGACAGCGGGACGACGAACTACGTCGCGGCGGTCGCCCGCGAGGGAGAGGAGACGGGGGGAGGGTCGACAGCGGCCGACCCGGACGAGACGTGGGCGCTCGCCGCCGTCGACGTCTCCACCGGCGAGTGTCTCGTCACCGGCGCCGACCGCGGCCGACTCCGCGAAGAACTCGCGCGCATCGCGCCCGCCGAGTTGCTGTACGGGCCCGACGTCGACTCCGAGGCGCTCGCTCCCGACGGCTTCGACTTCGAAGCGATGGTGACCGAGCACGACCCGGACGCCTTCGAGCGGGACACCGCCCGCGAACGCGTCGGCGCGTACGTCCCGAACACCGACGCCGTCGTCGCGAACGACACCGAACTCCGGGCGTGCGGGGCCGTCCTCGCCTACGCCGAGTACACGCAGGGCGACGAGCACCTCGACTACGTCTCCCGGATCACCCGCTACGACCCCCGCGAATCGCTCCGTCTCGACACCACGGCGCTTCGGAGCCTCGAACTGTTCGAGACGCGCGGCCACGGGACGGGGCGACCGCTCTTCGACGTGATCGACGAGACCGCCTGCGCTCTCGGCCGTCGGTTGCTGACGCGATGGCTCCGGAGACCGCTCGTCGACGCCGACGCCATCGACGCGCGCCACGACGCAGTCGACGAGTTGGCCGAGCGCTCGCTGGCCCGCGAGGCGATCCGCGAACACCTCGCCGACGTGTACGACGTCGAACGCCTCGCGAGTCGCGTCTCTCGGGGGCGGGCCAACGCCCGCGACCTCCGGTCGCTGAAAGCGACGCTCGACGTGGTCCCCGAGGTGAAGGCGGAACTCGACGGCGTGGAATCGGATCGTCTCGAATCCCTTCGGAGCGCGCTCGACGAACTCGAAGACGTGCGCGACCTGATCGACCGGGCGATCCAGACCGACCCGCCGATCGAGATCACCGAAGGTGGCGTCATCCGCGAGGGCTTCGACGACGATCTCGACGACCTTCGGACGGCCGAGCGCGAGGGTCGTCAGTGGGTCGCCGACCTCGAAGCGGGCGAGCGCGAGCGGACCGGCATCGACTCGCTCGAAGTGGGTCACAACCAGGTCCACGGCTACTACATCGAGGTGACGAACCCGAACCTCGAACGAGTGCCCGACGACTACACCCGCCGCCAGACGCTCAAGAACTCGGAGCGGTTCTACACGCCGGAACTCAAGCAGCGCGAGGACGAGATCTTCGGAGCCTCGGAGCGCGCCGACTCGCTGGAGTACGACCTGTTCACCGAGGTTCGATCCGACGTCGGTGAAGAGACAGAACGGATGCAGGCCGTCGCCGACGCGCTCGCCGAACTCGACGTGTTGGCGTCGCTCGCGGCGGTCGCCGTGCACAACGACTACGTCCGGCCGGAACTCGGCCACGACAGCATCGAGATCGAGGCCGGACGGCACCCGGTCGTCGAGCAAACGCAGGGCGAGTTCGTCCCGAACGGCGCGCGCCTCGGCGGCGACGCGGGCGATGTCGCCGTCATCACCGGGCCGAACATGTCCGGGAAGTCGACCTACATGCGACAGGTCGCGCTCGTCGTCGTCCTCGCGCAACTCGGGAGTTTCGTCCCCGCGGACGCCGCCCGCCTGCCGATCGTCGACCGGGTCTTCACCCGCGTCGGCGCGAGCGACGACATCGCGGGCGGCCAGTCGACGTTCATGCGCGAGATGGCCGAGTTGACCGACATCCTCCACGGCGCGACCGAGAACTCGCTCGTCCTGTTAGACGAGGTGGGCCGCGGCACGAGCACGACTGACGGCCTCGCCATCGCCCGCGCGACGACCGAGTTCGTAGACAGCGAGATCGGCGCGTACACGCTCTTCGCCACCCACTACCACGAACTCACGGAACTCGCCGACGAGCGCGACGGCGTGTTCACCCTCCACTTCGCCGCCCAGCGGGACGACGACGACCGCGTGACCTTCCTCCACCGCGTCGAACCCGGTGCGTCCTCGTCGTCCTACGGCGTCGAAGTCGCGGAGTTGGCGGGCGTCCCTGACGCCGTCGTCGCCCGGTCGCGCGAACTCGTCGCCGCGTCGGAGCGGGCGACCGGCGTCGACGGCGGTGACGGCGTCGACGAGCGGAGCGAATCCGTACAGGGGACGCTGACCGCCGCGCTGACGAACGGGCACGGAAGCGAGAGCGACGGAGCGTCGGGGAGAGCAGTCGAGGTCGTTGACAGCGACGAAGCCTCTCCGGACGAGGGAGCCGTCCAGTCCGACGGCGCCCTCGCCTCCATCGCCGCCGACATCGCCGAACTCGACATCGCGCGGATGACGCCGCTCGAAGCGTTGAACGCGCTGAACGACCTACAGACGAGAGTCGACGATGCCGATTGAACGACTCCCCCCGGAGACGGTCGACCGCATCGCCGCGGGCGAGGTGGTCACCCGGCCCGCGGCGGTGGTCAAGGAACTGATCGAGAACGCCTTAGACGCCGGAGCGTCGCGGATCGACGTCGCCGTCGACGGCGACGGCACGGAGCGCATTCGGGTCGCCGACGACGGGTGCGGAATCGCGAACGAAGAAGTGCCGCTGGCGGTCGAGCGCCACGCGACGAGCAAACTCGGTGACGACGCCGATCTCGAACGCGTCGGGACGCTCGGCTTCCGGGGGGAGGCGCTCCCGAGCATCGCCGAGGCGGCGACGCTCGAACTGACGACCAACGACGGCGACGGGGCCGGGACGCGCCTCGTCGTCGGCGACGGTGAACGGACGCTCACGGCCGCCGGACGCGCGCCGGGGACGACCGTCGAGGTGCGCGACCTGTTCGCCGACCGGCCCGCGCGCCGGAAGTCGCTGGCCGGGGTGAACGCCGAGTTCGCCCGCGTCAGCGACGTCGTCTCGCGCTACGCGCTCACCCGCCCGGACGTCCGATTCTCGCTCGCACACGGCGGGCGAACGACGTTCTCGACCTACGGGAGCGGCGACTACGCCGACGCTGTGCTCGGCGTCTACGACCGCACGGTCGCCGGTGAGGGCTCGACGTTCGAGCACGAGGCGACCGTCGAACTCGACGGCCGCGAGCGGACCGTTCGGGTCGAGGGATTCCTCGCCTATCCGTCGGTCACGCGCGCGACGCGTGAACACGTCTACACGGCGATCAACGGTCGCACGGTCACGGACGACACGCTCCGCCGGACGACGGAGGCCGGGTACGGGACGCTGCTCCCGAGCGGTCGCCACCCCGTCGCCGTCGTCTCGGTGTCGCTGCCGACCGAACTGGTCGACGTGAACGTCCATCCGGCGAAGACCCGCGTCGCCTACGTCGATTCCGGGACTATCGCCGACGTCGTCGAGACGGCGGTACGCGAGGTGCTGACGACCGCCGACCTCCGGCGGACCGGCGAGGTGGCGATGGATCTGGACTCGTCACTCGACGCCGTCGACGGCGACTCGCCGTTCGACGACGTGCGCGTCATCGGGCAGTTCCGCGACCTCTACGTGCTCTGCGAGGCCGACGACGATCTATTGGTGATCGACCAGCACGCGGCCCACGAGCGTGTTAACTACGAGCGTCTCCAAGCCGCGCTCGCCGACGAGGCGGTCGAAACGCGGTCGATCGATCCCCCCGCGACGCTCTCGTTTTCACCCGGCGCGGCGGAGACCGTCGAAGCCAATCGACCACTGCTCGAAGGCGTCGGCTTCGCGTTCGCACCGTTCGGCCGGAGCACGTACCGCGTCACCGGCGTCCCGGCCCCGCTGGGTCGCATCGCCGACCCCGAGGCGTTCCGCGAGGCCGTCGACGCGCTTCGAGCGGGCGACAAGCCGACCGACACCCGCGACGAACTGCTGAAAGACCTCGCCTGCCACCCGTCGCTGAAGGCGGGGGACGCCCTCGACGCCGACGCGGCGAGACTGCTTCTCGACAACTTGGGAGCCTGCGGGCAGCCCTTCGCATGCCCACACGGGCGACCGACCGTCATCTCGCTCGACGAGGGGACGCTGGCGAAGGGGTTCGAACGGCGCGGCACGCGGATGGGGTGAGGCGGAACGTCTCGTTCCGGCGGACGACGACAGGCCGATCAACCGCCGTCGGGTGGGACTGAAAGGGGCGAGTGGCTGGGCGATGGCGGGCGACGCAAGCACCGCAGTCGAGTGACTGTAAGGAGCGAGCGAGGAGCACAGCGAGCCCCCCGAGTCCAGCTACTCGGGGCTTTCGAGGTCGTGTCATCTGAGGTCGCCACGATTCAAACGGCAGGAGTCGCCCGTTCGAACAGTCCGTCGACACTCGTCGCCACTAAGACGTACACCCGAGCAAGACCTATGCTCCCTGATATCCCATTCTCGACGTATGGGACTCCTCGATCGATCCTCCGACCTCCTGAATCGACGCGTCAACGACCTGCTCGAGGGCTTCGACGATCCGAAAGCCGAGCGCGAGTACAACGTCGAACGGATGCGCGACGAACTCGAGCGCGTCAAGCAGGCCATCGTCGACCTCGTGACCGAGAAGAAGCGCCTCCAGCGCCGCAGCGACAGACTCGAATCCCAGATCGAAGAGCGGAACGTGCAGGCCCGGAAGGCCGTCCGCGCGGGCGACGAGGACCTCGCCCGGTCGTTCCTCCGTGAGAAGCAAGAGGACATGGCGACGCTCGAAGAGATCGAGGGGCAGATCGACGAGCTAGAGACTGCCCAAGAAGAGTTGCTCGAACGGAGCCGCGATCTCGAAACGCGCGTCGACCGCTACCGCGCCGAGCGGGCGAAACTCGACGCCCGCGAACGACTCGCCCGCGCGGAATCGACGGCGTCGGGTGCGTCCGGCGGTGTCGCGAGCGAGACGGGTCGCCGCGTCGACGACGCGAGCGACGAAATCGAAGAGCAGGAAGCCCGCGCGGCCGCGCTCGAAGAACTCGAAGAACAGGGCTTCTTCGAGGACGAAGACGAGTACGAAGCCGAACTCGACCGCCTCCAGACCGACAGCGCCGTGGAGGACGAACTCGCGACGCTCCGGAAAAACATCCGCGGCGAGGACGTGGACGTCGACGACGACGAACGCGTCGACACCGACGAACGCGTCAACGGATCGGACGTCGACACCGACGCCGACGAAGGAACCAGTGGCGAGGTCGACGACGACGAGCCATCCGGCAGTGGAACCGCCGACGGCGGTGACGACGAAGACCACGACGGTGACGAGAGCACCCGTCGCAACTGAACTACCACTCTTTGCAGTCCGAACAGACGAACCGACCGTCGTCGAACCACTCTCGTTCGACCGTCTCTCCGCAGTTCGGACACGGTTCCCCGCCGGGTATCCATCGGTACGTCGGCGTGGCCGGAGCGACGGTCACGTCGTCGGATTCGGTTGCCGGTTCCGAATCGTGGGTGATGTCTGACACGATCGGGGCGTCGACCTCGGCAGCCTCGTCGCACGTTTCGCCGGCGTCGGCTTCGTTGTCGTCGATTTCGCTGGCGTCGGCTTCGCTGGCGTCGTCGGTGGCGGCATCCACATCTTCGGCCGCCTTCCCTCCGCCGAGGAAGTCGTCCAGCGACCGGTCTTTCTCCATACCGGAACGTGCGCGCCACGAGGCTTAGTTGGTTGGTTCTCAGACCCGCGACGACCGGATTCGACCACACGCGTTCCGGAACTGCTTTCGACGTACTTTTTATCGCCGACCGACACACCTCGCGTATGGCAGATTTCAAAGTCGTCGTCGCCGACCCAGAGTCCGGCGAGACGTTCCAGCGAGACGTTGATGGACAGGACGCGAACCGATTCCTCGGCCGAGACCTCGGAGAGGAGATCGAGGGCGACGCTGTCGGCCTCAGCGGCTTCACGCTCGAACTCACCGGTGGCTCGGACAACGCCGGTCGCCCGATGCGCCCGGACGTCGCAGGCGCGAACCTGAAAGACCTCCTGCTCGACGGTGGCGTCGGCTACAAGCCGTCCCGCGACGGCGAGCGCAAGCGGATCACCGTCCGCGGTCGCCAGATCAGCGAGGAGACCGCCCAGATCAACGCCAAAGTCGTCTCCGGTGACGGCAGCGTCGCGGAGGCGCTCGGCGAGGGCGACGACGAGGAAGACGACGAGTAAACCCGATCTCTCATCTCCTATGCCCGAACGCCTTCCGAGTGACCACCCCTCCGTGATAACCGAGCGCGGCGAACTCGCTCGCAGCGGTGGGATGCGCCGCCCCTGCCTCCGATTACCCGACGGATTCGACGTCGAGAGCGGTGACTACGTCCGCCTCGTCCTCGACGGAACCGACTACCACGCTCGCGTCAGTGAAGACGCCAGTGGATTCCTGATCCGCGGTGCCTACGACAACCGTCGACTCGCTCGCGAACCCGACGGTGCGAAGAACCGCCTGGTGGAGTGGGTCGAAGAGAGCAGTCGCGGGGTCGAATCGAGCGTCGAAGTCGACGAGGTCGTCCCCGGGTTCCTCTACGGCGTCCGCGTCCCCGGCAAGCGGACCGTGTACAGCGTCACCGAGAAACCGAACGACTCGCTCTCCTCGATTGCTGAAGGACTCGACGGCGAGTAGGTCGGTCCGAGAGCCAGTAGGTTTCGAGAGTTCGATTCGATCAGTTAGGACAACAGGTAGTGTTTGATCGAGAGAACGTCGCTGAATCGAGCGACGATAACACGGCCTCGAAAGCCGTCTCAGTGTTCCCAGTTTCTGCTCGGTTGACTCGAGGACACTCGAGCATCACGACTAGAGGTCACGCGCTTTTTACCGCTGGCTCACCGAACGGACGGTATGAGCAAACTCGACGAGTTCGTGGCCGGCGAGCGCACCGACGACGTCGCGCTCTTTCTGACGCACGATTACTTAGACGACGAGGGTAAGATCGCCAACTACGGCGAGGACGTAGAGGACGGCGTCGTACTCGTCGTCCCCGGCGACGACGGCCGCCGGATGTTCGCCGCCGGAACCGACATGGACGCGATGAACTTCGCACAGAACGCGATGAACCGCGACGGTCACATCGACCGCGATTTGGGTGGCGGCGTCTGTCCCGAACTAGAGGAAGCGGGTGAAGAAGCCGCAGACGAAGGTTCGGACGACGGAGAAGCCCCAGAAGACGAACACCACGTGACGTTCATCTTCGCGTTCGCCGAGGAGCAGAACGACGAGGTCGGCGGCGTCTACGCCGAGGGCGACGTGATCCACGCCTACGCGCAGTGTGTCTGCGGGGCGCAGTACTCGGATCGCTGGGTCGCAGAGCGGGAGTAGTTCGGCGGAATCGAGCCGAACTGAATGGCTTTATCGAGTTGTTCCAGCTAGCGGATATAACCTGGATGGATACAACACAAAAGAGATATCAGAGTTCGAATATTTCGTTCAGAGGATGTCGCCCTCCGGACCGTTTTTCGATTCGTCCTCGGGAGAGCTGGATACAGAGCAGGTTCTCTACGAAGCACGCCCGCTCGCGGAGCTTATCGGAGCTATCGGCGTAGTCGCACTCATCCCGGCCCTTTTCCAATTTCTACTGAGTGGTATCTTCGCGTTCATGTTCGCAATCGTAACCCAATTCGTTCTCGCGGTCGGAGCCGGTCTCGTTCTCATGTACGTCATCACCCGTTCAAATCAGCTCATGAAAGAGTGATCGCCGTGTGTCCTCTACCGAACGGTTCCTGTCCCGACCCGTGACCGATCCGCGCCCTCAGTGTTCCGTACGCTCGTACGAACAGGTCTCCCGAAGGCCGTATCGAAGAAGCTAATCGAAGTCGCGAACGTTACGCGACGACGCTCACTCGTTGCCGTCGGCGTCGGTCTCGGTCGCACCGTCGACGTCGGCGTCCTCCCCCGCAGTCTCTCCCTCGCTCCTCTCGACTTCGTCGGCCGCTCCGGCTTCTTCTGCTTCTTCCGCTTCCTTCGCTGCCACCCGCTCGAACGCGGCGAGGATGATGCGCTTCGTCGTCGCGCCGTGGGTGGTCCAGTGCTGGGCGTAGTCGAGCATGTCGTCGTAGATATCGGGCTTACAGCCGGCGGCTTTCGGGTGGCCGCCGCCGTTGACCTGCTCTGCGACCTCGTGGCATCGCTCGAAGTTGTCGGTGCCGCGGATGCTCGCGCTCCCGGCGGGCTTGACGACGATGGCGGCGTCGGCACCCTGCTGTCGGAGTCCCTCGGCGACTTCGTTCTGCGAACAGCGGCCGTAGGTGACGCCGACGGTCCACGGGCCGACCTCTTTCAGTTCGCCGCGGTCGACGGCTAACTCGACGAGTCGTTCCTTCTCGATCCGGCGCTCGGCGATGTAGTCCTCGACCGCCTCGGGAAGGTCGGCCCCGTATGCGCCGACGATGGCGGCGTACTCCTCACCGCTCGACCAGTGGGCGTAGTCCGCGAGGTCGTCGCTTCGGGAGTCCTCTTTCAGCCAGAGGTCGTGATCGCGCGTGACGAGGGCGAGTTCGCGGAAGTGTTCCGGGAAGTCGTAGTCGAGCGATCGGAGCGTCACGTCGGTCGTACACTCCTCGTCGGAGTCGCCGACGACGAGGTCGATGCCGATCTCGCGGACGGCCTCTGCGGTCTTGTCGCTCCACTGGTGGTGGTCGAACCAGCGGACCTGCTCGGCCTTGGGGACGAGGGCTTCGAGTCCGTCGGCGACGTAGACGTAGCGGTCGGGACAGAGGTCGCAGATGTACACGTCGACGCCGGGGTCGGCGTACTCGGCGACGCGCTCGAGCGCGTCGCTCAGTCCGTACGGTCCCGTTCCGACGAGTGCGACGGGTGATTTCGGCTCCGCGTCGTCTTCCTCGTCCTCGTCAACGTCCGTGTTGTCGCCGTCAGTGTCGGCTGACTCGGCGTCGTCGACTACTTCGTCGAGAGCGTCCTCCGCTTCGGTGTCGACGAGTCGGGCTTCGATCTCTGCTTCGAAGTCGGCGACGTCGAGGGCGGCGTCGTACATCTCACGGATCAGTGCGACACAGCCGAGTCCGTCGGCGTCGGTGTCGGCGATGACGACGACGTCCGCACCTTCGACCGTCTCTCTGACTTGCTGTTCGGCGCGCTCTTCGTCGAGCGAATCGGGGTAGAAGAAACCGGCTCCCGGTAGCAACGACTTACGCGAGAGCGGAAGCCGACTGCTATCGATGAGATCGTCGTTCATACCGACGCGACGGGGAGCGTCGTGAAAACACCGCTGGTTCGGCGACGTGAGACGTTCGATTCAGGCGGTGTCGGCGTTGACATCGCGAGGGCTGTCGACGGCGTCGGCATCGGCGGGGTCGGTATCGGCAGTTTCGCGATCATCGACGTCGACGCTGTGGTCGTGGTGACCGGCGGCGGCGTCCGAGTCGGCGTCGTGCCCGGCGTCGCTCTCCGGGTGACCGGCCTTCGACCGATACACGTCGTCGTAGTCGAGCAGTCGATCCCAGCCGTCGTCGCCGTAATTACAGTACTGACACATGTGCTCGGTGTACAGGGATATCATCCGTGAGGCGATAGTCGTTTTGTCAAGAAATCCTGAGTGTGAATCACAAGCATTATTATCGTCCACACGACTTTCCGAATAGATCGATGGTGCCAAGGGGCGCTTCAGTTCGCTCCACCGTCGACCAGAGGATCGATGATTACTGGAAATTGTAAGCACTGTACGTGGTGCGCGATCGCGGGATCGTACAGCGAGATGGTGAAAGAGTATCAGGACCACCTGCGAGCGAAGCATCCCCGGGCGTGGTTACAGGCCTGACACTGCAGCCCTGACACTGTCGGCTGTGCGTCAGCGAGAACGGTCGTCGTCACGAGGTGTCGACGAGCGGACGACACGGACAGCGGATAGTGCGACAAAAAATAGAGTCGAGTTGAATCGAATCGGAACTACGGTTCGAGGAGGATCTTCGAGACGCCCTCTTCGCGCTTGTCGAACCGCTCGTACATCTCGGGCGCTTCTTCGATGTCGACGCGGTGAGAGACGACGAAACTCGGGTCGGCTTTACCCTCGATGATGAGGTCGCGGAGTTGGCGGTTGTAGCGCTTGACGTTGCACTGGCCGGTGCCGAGGCGTTGACCCTTCTCGAACAGCTTCCCGAAGTCGATCCCGAGGCGACCCTCCGCGGCCATCTCGTCGGGTGCGCCGGGGTCTTGCGGGACGTAGAGACCGGGAATACCGAGGCGACCCGTAGCACGGACCGTCCGGATGAGTTGGTTCAGCACGATCGCCGGGTTCTCCCGGGCGGGATCGTACGCACCCTCGGCTTCCTTCTCCGGGTCGACGGCCTGGTAGCCGACGGCGTCAACGCCCTTGTCGACCTGATCGCCGTGCGCGTCGATGATCTGCTCGACGGGGTCGCCCTCTTCGAAGTTGATCGGGGTCGCGTCGCTGTGGTTGCGCGCGAGGTCGAGACGGCTCTGGACGCGGTCGACGATGTAGATTTCGGA
This sequence comes from Haloferacaceae archaeon, assembly GCA_963715525.1. Lineage (GTDB taxonomy): Archaea > Halobacteriota > Halobacteria > Halobacteriales > Haloferacaceae > MFD01721-c6. Next base: position 478,343 of record OY970248.1, on the reverse strand, counting down.
CGCTCCCTGAATCTTCGCGCTGTAGGCGGCCATCTGTCCGACGGGTCCAGCGCCGTAGACGGCGATGGATTCGCCGGGCTGGAGGTCGGCGAGACGCGTTCCGTGCCATCCCGTCGGGAAGATGTCGGCGAGGAGTGCGAAGGAGTCCTCGTTGGTGCCTCCTTCCGGTAGCTTGAGGGCGTTGAAGTCGGCGTAGGGAACGCGGAGCTTTTCCGCCTGACCGCCCATATAGGGACCCATCGCCACGTAGCCGTACGCACCGCCGGCGAATCCGGGGTTGACGTTGAGGCAGAACCCGGTGTAGCCGTTCTCGCAGTTCCGGCAGAAGCCACAGGCGACGTTGAACGGGAGGACGATGCGGTCGCCCTCCTCTAAGGTGTCGACGCCCTCACCCACTTCTTCGACGATGCCCATGTTCTCGTGTCCGAACACGATTCCGGGCTCGGCCCCCGTTCGCCCCTCGTACATGTGGAGGTCGGACCCACAGATGGCCGTGGTCGTGATGTCGATGATTACGTCACTCGGGTGTTCGATTTCCGGTTCGTCGACGTCTTCGATCGCGACGTCGTGTTCTCCTTTGTAGACGACTGCTTTCATAGATAACTTGCTCCCGTCTGCAACACAGGACTCACCGTGATGGACCATTAATGTAATTCAAGAAACATTATACGAGATTCTGATAACACTGTGACTGTAACCGATTAGAGGGACGCAGTTCGCACAGTAATCATATTTCAGACAATACCCCAGAAGTCGAGCAACCCGTTCCCGGTCGCTGAGGAGCGAGTTCACGGGGACAGCCGTCTACGAACTCGGCACAACTGTCGTTGGTCGCGACTATCCGGTGACCCCTAGAAGCGCATCGATCGACGGCCACGAGTGTCCGATCGTCGAATGGGATACCCGTCCGAGAACGTCTACGGTTGTTCCTCAGCGGCGAGTTGCCGAACCGTCAACACCGGCACCGGACAGGTCCGGACGATGGCTTCGGCGACGCTCCCGATGAGGAAGCGGTTCTCGCCGTGGCGGCCGCGCGTTCCCGTCGCGACCAGATCGGCGTCGTGTTCACGGGCGTACGTGACGATTTCGGCCGCCGGTCGGCCCTCGCGGACGGCGGTCGTCACGCCGACGTCACCGTCGTTGTCGCCGCTGACGGTCGCCAGCGCGTCGTCGGCTTGCTCGTGGAGTGCCTCGTCTAACTCGTCCCGAACGCGCTCGGGCGACGATTCGACTTCGTCCGTGTCGACGACGTAGAGCGCGTGTACTTCGGCGTCGAACCGCGTCGCGAGGTCGAGTGCGACTACGACCGCTCGGCGAACGCTCTCCGATCCGTCCGTCGCGATGACGATCCGCTCGAACATACGCCCTCGTTCATCGGGTCGGGCTATAAAACTCGCGCGACCCGGCGGGACCCGAACCATCCCTAAGAGTTTTTGACGCCTGCCGACGCAGGGTGCGTATGGACGCACTCGACATCGACCTCGTACTCGTGCCGGTCGACGGGAGCGAGGAGTCGACGACGGCCGTCGAGTACGCCGTCGCCATCGCCGCGGAGTACGGGGCCGAGGTTCACGCCGTGTACGTACTCGGTGAGAACGTCGCGCGAGACATCGAACGGGGGACGGTCGACGAAGCAGACGTCGTCGCCGAGGAGGAACTGTTCGACCAGACGGCACGCGCACTCGCCGACGACCGAGGCGTTGGATTCTCCACGTCGGTCGCCTACGGCTTCTCGACCACGTCGAAACTCCGCCATCCCGGAAGCGTCGTTCTCGACACCGCCGACGAACTCGACGCCGACTTCGTCGTCGTCCCGCGTGAATCGTTCTCCGACGAACCCGGAAGCGTACTCGAAAAAGCGGCCGAATACGTGTTGTTGTACGCGAGTCAGCCCGTACTATCGGTCTGAAGCGTTGCTAACTCAGTCGCCGCGACCGATCTCTCGCTCCGTCACCGCCTCGAAGTACTTCAACACCGACGACATGTCTTCGCCGCCGTAGCCCAGCGAGCGCGCCGCGTTGGCCGCCTCGCGACTCGCGGCCGTCGCCGGAAGCGGCGTCGCGCTCTCGCCCGCGACGTCCAGCGCGAGCGAGAGGTCCTTGAACAGGTAGTCGAGCGGGAAGTCCGACGAGAAGTCACGGTTCCGAATTTTCTCCGCCTTCGCGCTGAACAGCGGCGCGCTCAGTCCACTCGACTCGACGACCTCGACCATCGTGTCGAAGTCGAGGTCCTGCTCGCTGCCGAACGTCACCATCTCCGCGAAACTCTCCATCAGATCGCCGAGCAGGAGGTTGATAGCGAGTTTCATACGCGTCCCCTGCCCGACGTCGCCGCAGCGCACGACCGGGTCGCCCATCGCCGAGAGCAGCGGTTCGACCTCGTCCAGGAGGTAGTCGGGACCGCCCGCGAGGACCGTCAGCGTCCCCTGCTCTGCTGGCCCGACGGTTCCCGAGACCGGCGAGTCGACGAACCTGCCGCCCACGTCGGTAACGACCTCGGCGGCTTCGGCCGTCGCCTCCGGTGAGACGGTGCTCATGTTGACGACGACTTCGTCCTCGGCGAGTCCGGCTACAACGCCGTCGTCTCCCCGAAGTACCGAGAGGAGGTCCGCCGGTCCGGCGACCATGATCACGACCGCGTCGGCACCCTCTGCGGCGTCGCGCGGGGAGTCGGCGACGCGGACTCCGTCCTCGCGGAACGGTTCGGTCTTCGCGTCGGTTCGGTTGTAGACGCGCAGCGAAAACTCCTCGGCGACGTTCCACGCCATCGGTGCGCCCATCGCGCCGAGTCCGACGAATGCGATCTCGTCCATCGTGTGCATCGCTACGGACTCACCCGTCTTTTGAGTCGTGGCCGTCCGGAAGAACTGACTGCTCTCGCGGACGGTCAGTGCGACTCACACCGCGGACAAGGCGTTCAACAGCAGGTCGTTCTGCGCGGGACGCTTCACCGAGACGCGGACGTGCGAATCGAGCCCGCGGAACGTCGTCGCGTCCCGGATGACGATGCCGTGTTCGCGAGCGACGTTACAGACCGTCGAAACGCCCCGGTCGCCGACGTCGAGGAGGAGGAACGGCGCGCTAGAGGGGAACACGTCGAACCGCTCCGAGAGGACCGCCTGCATGCGTTCGCGCTCCTGCCGAACTCGGCGTCGAGTTTCGGTGACGAACTCGGGTTGCTTCATACAGTGGACGCCGACGTCGACGGCGGGCGTACTCAGTCCGTACGCGGGGCGAATGACTTCGAGACGCTCGCGGAGTTCGCCCGTGGCGGCTGCAAAGCCCGTTCGGAGACCGGGAAGGCCGAAGATTCTCGCCAGCGAACGCGTGACGATGACACCGTCAGTCCCGGCGAGGCTCGGCTGGACGGTGAAGTCGATGAACGCCTCGTCGACGATGAGCGCCGTGTCGACCGATCGGCAGTAGTCCGCGAACGCACGCAACCGATCTGCGTCGTACACCTTCCCGGTCGGGTTGTTCGGGTTGCTGATGACGACGGCGGCGTGGGGGGCCGGATCGACGTCGAGGATCGAATCGTAGGAGGCGTACTCCGGCGTCGCACCGCTGAGGTGCATCTCACGGGCCAACTCCCCGCAACTCGGGGTCGGAGCGAGGACCGTATCGCCGTCGTCGACGCTGACGGCGAGCGCTAATCGGAACGCTTGGAGGGAGCCAGCGGTCGGGATCACGTTTCGGGGTTCACAGCCCGCGTACGCACCGGCCGCTTTCCGATAGCGGAGGTAGTCGTCTGCGGGGTACCGACGCGCGTCGACGAGCGCCGAGTCGTAAGCCGCGACGAGTCCCGGCGGTCGGTCCGGGTTCGTCGTCGCACTGAAATCTAAGAGGTCGTGGTCGGGGGCACCGCCGTGTGGGGACCGCTCCAGGTCGGTATCAATCTTCATTGGATATGTCCAGTCTATCGAGCATCTCAAACGTTTTGTCTGAGACTATGTCAAGTACCTCATCGCGTGCAGCGAGTGCAAGTGCACCGCCCATTCCCGCGCCGTCCTTGAATTCTCCGTCAGAAAACCGGGCGAGACTCCCCCCGTCGAGGTCGTCGAAACCGGGATCGGCGACGGTGATCGAGACGTCGAGTGCCTCCCCGGCGTCGTCGAGCGTCGGGACGTCGTCCGCGAGATACGTCGTCGTCGCGAGCGACAGCGGAGCCTCGATTCCCGCGTGTCGGACGAGCGCCGCGACGGCCAAGTGCTGCGTGCCACCCCCCAGCGTGACCGTCGTGCCCGTCTCGAGCGCGCCAACGGCGAGCCCCGCGAGGACGGCGAGCGTCGGATCGCCCATCGTCTCGACGGCTTCGGTCGGCCGCCCTTCGGCGTCGCCCGGTTCGAGCCCGCTCGCCGCCAATCCCTTGGCGACGACGGTCCGCTTCAGGTCGATCGGATTGAATCGAAGCGACGACGAGACGGGAATCGTCGTCTCGCCCAGGGCTCGGAGGACGCCCATCGCCGTCGTCGTTCCGCCCGGAATCGTCTCGCAAACGACGAGTTCCTCGTCCGGCAAGCGGTTCCCGAGTCGACGGCCCGCGACGAAGAGGGCGGTCGCGCCGGGAACCGGCGTCGGCTCTCTGATGTCGCCGCCGGGCGTTCCGCCGACGTCGACCGTCGGCGCTCCGGTCGGCGTCGCCAACCCGGCGTCGATGACCGCACAGTCGAAGCCGAGGAGTTCCCTGACCGCGCGGGTCACGACGGCCGGAGTCGGACAGCCGCCCGGACTGCTCGGGAGCGACCGCGCGTACGCGAGTTGGCCGTAGGCGATGAGTTCGGCGTCGGCACTCGGCGTGTGTTCCATCGCTCTCGTGTCGACGCCCGCGCCGCTGATGCCTTCGATGTGTGCCGTCGCCGTCGCACCCGCCGCCAGTATCAGTCGCATCGGCGTTCCTCGACCGTCGAACGTCCGGTCTCTGAGATTCGACGGCTCGTCGTTCCGCTCACAGCGACACTAATACTCTATGATCGGATAAGTACCACGTCTCCGGCGTGTTTACGCTCCCCGATCATATCTCGGTCACGCCGCCGAATCGGCTCGAAACGCGTGGACGCGAATGTAATGGGCCCAGTACCCGCGGAGCGGACCGTACCGTTCGCTCAGTCGCACCAGTTCGTCGGCGCTCGCTTCTTCGCCGTCTAACTCGTACAACGTCGCAACCGCGGTTCTGAGTCGACGCTCCGACGTCGGAAGCCGACTGGTTCGACCGAATCCGCGGACCGAGACGAACTCGGCCGACCAGTCGCCGAATCCCCAGATCTCCCGAAGCCGCTCGAACAGCGCCTCGTCGTCCAGTTCGGCGAAGTCGGTCGTAGCAAACGCCTCGGCGGCCGCGAGCACGGTCTTCGCCTTTCGCTCGGAACCGACGGCCGCGCGGGCTGCATCGGGATTCGCGCGCACCATCTCCGGGGTCGGGAACAGGCCGAGTTCGCGTCCGGCGGTCGCATCAACGGCGTCGACGGCCCCGACGATGTCAGTGTTGGCGGCGTCGGCGTCGACGACGTGGCCTGCGTCGTCCACGGTGACGATCCGACCGCACGCTGCGACTAGCGCGCGCTTCAGTCGTCGCGTGACTGCCATCGGCGTCCGTTGGGAGAGCGCGGCCCAGCACGCCGCTTCGAACGGCGTCGGGAATCGGACGTGGTGGTAACCGTAGAGGTCGTCGACGACGTGAGCGAAGGGTGGGTCGTCCGACGCCGCGTCGTACAGCGGCCCGAGGTCGTCGTCGAGCGAGAGGTGAGCAGCGAGCCACGCGGCGACCGCGTCGGTATCGCCGTCACCGACACCGGGACCGTCGAGCCACTCCACGTCGACGGAGAGCGCGTTCGGATCGTCGGTCGCCGTCACGCGAGCGACGAACGACTGCAACGCGAATCCGCCGACCACGAGTCGACGCGCGCCGCAGACGTTGTCGTCGGCGCAGGGGAGAAACCCCGAGAGGAACGCGACGCTGTGATCGAAGTCGAACGGCGGCGTCGCCTCGGCGGTAAACGAAGACATAGCAATGGTACGCGCGACGACGAGATAAGCCGGTACGTCGCCCCGGGGAGCCCTCAACACCTCACTTCGACGGTGACCGCGACCGTCTCAGCGCCCCACTTCGACGGTGACCGTCTCACCGGATCACGTTCGACTCTAAATCCCGCGGGAAGTAGGTGAGCCACTCGGTGCCCGTCTCCGTGACGACGACGGTGTCGGAGTGGCGGTAGCCCGCCCGCTCGGTGTAGAGGCCCGGTTCGATGGTGTAGATCTGACCGGGGGCCATCTCGGCGTCGGCCGGGTCGTCGACGTGGTCGTCCCAGCCGCGGTCGATGTACGGCGGTTCGTGCCCGCCGAGACCGATGTTGTGGCCGGTGTGGTGACGTGCGAGGTCGGTCACGCCCTGTTCCTCGAAGTAGTCCCACACTTGCTGGTCGACGTGACTCAGCGGGACGCCGGGGCCGAGCGCGTCGATGGCGATGGTCTGCGCCTCCAGCATCAGTTCGAAGTAGTGCTCGTCCTCGTCGGTGTAGTCGCCGACGAACATCGTCCGTTCTAACTCGGAGTGGTAGCCGTCGATATTCGCCGACGCGCCGGTGATGAGCACGTCTCCCTCGCTCAAGCGTTCGTTCGGTGTGTGACCGTGCGGGAGCGCCGTCTCGTGACCGCTGATGTAGCCCGCGTGGACCGGACCGTTGCCGCGTACGCGAACCGAGTACCGCTCGCCGAGCGTGTCGAGCATCGCCCGCGACGCGTCCGTCGACGCTCGCTGCGAGACCGTCGCCGGGTGAGCGCCGACTTCGGTGTAGTCTGCGAGGTAGCGATGACCGAGGTTCGCCCACTCGGCGGACTCCCGGACGAGGTCGACTTCGGCGTCGGTCTTCTCCCAGCGCATCCGGTCGACCCAGTGCTGCGTCTCGACGTCGAACGACTCCGAGAGCGCCGGACCCGTATAGCCCATGACGCCCGGCGCGCCGTCGCTGTCGGCGACGACGGAACCGACGCCGAGGTCGCGGAGCATGGAGACGACGGCCCCGATCGGGTCGCCGCCGGGGTAGTCGAAGTAGTGGTGGACGGCGTCGATACGCGGGTTGTCGGCGACGCGCTCGACTTCCAATCGGGGAACCACGAGTTCGATCCGATCCGCCGTCACCGCGAGAGCGACGGGGCGCTCGGTCTGAATGTGGTGGAATCCGGTCACGTATTCGATGCTCGTCGCGCCGAACCAGACGGCGGCATCGGCGTCCGTGTCGGCCAATCGGCCGCGGATCTCGTCGACGCGGGTAGTGAACTCGGTATCGGGTAGGTGCGTTGCCATGCCGCACGCTTGCCACCGATCTTCAAAAGCGTCTGGGAAGCGGTACGGTAGGTACCGAGCGACAGACCGGCACGAGGACACGACAAAAATTCACGCGATCGTGGTGCGTGATGAGCGACGACAGCAGTGTCAAGTCCACGACGGCCTTAGTCCAATCGTATGCACGACATGGTGACGACAGTGCCATGGAGAGAGCCGTGATCACGAACCGTCTCGACGCGCTCTCGGAGATCCTCCAAGGAGTCGAAACGCTCACCGTCGTCTGTCACAACAGCCCCGACCCGGACTGTCTCGCCAGTGCTCTCCTCCTCGAATACGTCGTCGAGTCGATCGGCGTCCCGAACGTCGAACTCGTCTACAGCGGGCGGATCACCCACCAGCAGGACCGCGCGTTCGTCAACCTCCTCGACGTCGAACTCGACGAACTGTCCACGAAGCGCCTCGCCGAGGCGGACCGCATCGCCTTCGTCGACCACGCGATTCCGGGCGTCAACAACCAGGTGCCCAGAGATACGCACGTCGACATCGTCATCGACCACCACGAATACGACCGAGAGATCCGAGCCGACTACCTCGACCTCCGTCCGCAGTACGCGGCGACGACGACGATTCTCGTCGAGTACCTCCGCGAACTCGAAGCCGACCCCCCGCCGCCGCTCGCTTCCGCCGCCCTCTTCGCCCTTCACCGCGAGACGCTCGACTTCGTTCGATCGCCGACGGCCGTCGAGTACGCTACCGCCGAGTACCTCCTTCCACAAGTGGACTACTCGCTCGTGGAGTCGATGTACGGAGCGATGTACACGCCGACGACGGTCGACGTGATCAGCGAGGCGATCCGCAACCGCGACGTTCGCGGCTCGGTCCTCGCCGCAGACGTCGGCCGGACGAGCGACCGCGACGCCATCCCGCAGGCCGCCGACTACCTGCTGAACTTAGAAGGCGTCGACACGACGCTCGTTTTCGGCGTCGTCGACGAAGACGTGAAGTTGAGCGCGCGCTCTATCGACCCCGGCGTCGACGTCAGCGAGATCCTCCGCGACAGTTTCGACGACGTGGGGAGCGTCGGCGGTCGCTACGACGAAGCCGGCGGCCAGATCCCGCTCGGCCTGTTCGCCGCCATCGTCGACGACGACGAGGAACTCGTCCCGCTGGTCTCGATCCGCGTCACGGAGCGGTTCTTCGACTCGCTCAACCTCTCAGACGAGGACTGACGACAGACTTCGAGCGCAGCCAACGGCTATGTCGATCGATAGTCAATCCCCATGACCTCCCGACTCCGAGTCGCCCTCGTCGGACACAGCTGGACCGAATCGCGTCGTTGGCTCGGAACCGCCCTCGCACTCGCCGTTCTCGGGGTCGTCTTCGGATACTTCGGTGCCGATACGAGCGCGTTTGCGTGGTTGTTCAACGGCTACCACCTCGTCGTCGTCGCCGTCGCGCTCGCCGCTCTCGCGGCTGCCAACGCGTACCGAAACGGTGGTCTGCTCGTCTCGGTCGCCCTCGCGGTCGTCCCGCTGTTCGGCTTCGCGCTCTCGGGGAACGTAATGGGCTTCTTCAACGAACCGACGCCGCTCGAATACGTCGGCCTCGCCGCCGCCCTTGCGCTGTTCTACGGCGTCCCGATCGGCGTCGTGGGATATCTCGTCGGGGTAGTCGGACGCTCGGCTGGCGGAGTCGTAAGACGAATCAAAGCGTGAGAAGAGAGAACGGATTCGTTCGGCGAACTACGGTTTGTCGACGTCGTCGACGTCGTTTTCGGCGTCTGCGATCTTCCCCAGATTTCGCTCGTCGTTGTACTCGCCGAGACTCTCGCCCTCGGCTTCGCCCGTGAGTTCGTTGTAGAGCGCCTCACGGACCTCGTCGGCCGATTCGAACTCCTGCCGATCGGTCATCCGGTCGAAGACGCTTCCGAGCGACTCGGTCTCGTTCGCCATGTCGAGGGGCTGGTCGGCGTACTCCGTGGCGAGTTCCTCGGTCGTGACCGGATACTTTCGACCGCGGAGGTGCGACTCGGTCTCTTCGAGGATGTTCTCGACGTGTTCTGCGCGCTCGTGCTGGCGCTCGATCGAGTGCTCCTCGACACGGTTACTGTCCGTCGCGGAGGGGGCGGTCGCGTCGTGGTCGTCGCTCATGGGGTTCGAAATCGGACCCGAACGGCAATGGATGTAGTGGCCGCCGGGCGGCGGTTCTCGTCACGTCGGACCGCTCGTCCGAACCCCGAGACGAAACCGTCATGACTGCCGACGCACAAGCGACGCCAACAATGGAGTGCGACAAGTGCGACCGCGACGCGGTGATGCACGCGGCTTACTCCGGGGCACACCTCTGTGAGGATCACTTCTGCGCCTCGGTCGAGAAGCGAACCCGCCGTCGCATCCGCGAGGACGGGTTGCTCCCGAACGACGCGACGCCCGAGAACCCGCAGACGTGGGTCGTCGGCCTCTCCGGCGGGAAAGACAGCGTCGTCCTCACGCAGATTTTGGACGACACCTTCGGGAGGGACCCACGAGTCGAACTGATCGCGCTCTCGATCCACGAGGGGATCGAAGGCTACCGCGACGAGAGTCTCGACGCCTCGGTCGAACTCTGTGAGGACCTCTCGCTCCGTCACGAGGTCGTCACCTACGAGGAAGACCTCGGCGTTCGCATGGACGACGTAGTCGAGAAAGACCCCGAGAACATGGCCGCCTGCGCCTACTGCGGCGTCTTCCGCCGCGACCTCTTGGAGCGCTACGCCGCCGAGTTCGGCGCGGACAAGCTTCTGACCGGCCACAACTTAGACGACGAGGCCGAGACTGCGCTGATGAACTTCCTCGAGGGCGACGTCAAACAGGTCGCCAAACACTTCGACGCCAGCCTCGGGCGCTTCGAAGACCGACAGGAACAGGAGCACTTCGTCCCGCGAGCCAAGCCCCTCCGGGACGTTCCGGAGAAAGAAGTCGCACTCTACGCCCACCTGAAGAACCTCCCCGCACACATCACCGAGTGCCCGCACTCCTCGGAAGCCTACCGCGGCGAGATTCAGCGGCTCATGCTGAAGTTAGAGGAGAACCACCCCGGAACGCGACACTCGATCATGTCCGGCTACGAGGAGTTGGCTCAGTTCGCAGCCGAGCGTTACCGCGACAACGGCGACGGCGACGGCGGGAGCCGACTCCGCGAGTGCGAGCGCTGCGGATCGAAGACGACCCGAGACGTCTGTCGGAAGTGCCGACTGGTCGAGGCCGTACAGGCCGTCTAAGCGATACGCTCGGTCGGGTGGTGACTTCGAGACAGTAGAGACCGCCCAGAGAGTTCGAGACGGTTCAGTCGTTAGGAGAGCGAATCGGCGCTAAAGAATAGAAATGAAGTAAACGATCGAACGCGGCGATGGCGTCAGCGGATGACGTCGAGCCCGTTGTTCTTTTCGAGTTCGTCGTGACCGCCGTCAGACTGCCACGCACTGCTCGCGTTCGATCGAGCGTCGAACTCCGAAGCCTGCGTCCCTTCGATACTGGCACGCGAGCGGTCGGCCTGTTTCTGCGTCGACGGGCCGAGCACCTGCGCGCTCTGGACACCGGTCATGATCGCCATGACGCGGACCTTTCCTTTGTATTCGTCGTGGATGCGAGCGCCCCAGATGACGTTCGCGCTCGCTTCGAGTCGTTCAGTGATGTTGTTCGCGATGCCCTCGGCCTCTTTGAGCGTGAGGTCGGGGCCGCCAGTGATGTGGACCAGACCACCGCTCGCACCGCGGTAGTCCACGTCGAGAAGCGGGTGGTTCATCGCGTCGTTGACCACCTCTTGGGTCTTGTTCTTGTCCTGCGTCTCGCCGACGAGCATCACCGCGACGCCGCCCTGATTCATGATCGTCGACATGTCCGCGTAGTCGAGGTTGATCAGCGAGGGCTGCGTAATCGTCTCGGAGATACCCTTGACGGTCTCGGCGATGATCTGGTCCATGACCGAGAACGCCTTGCCGATCGGCAGATTCGGGACGTAGTCGAGGAGTCGGTTGTTATCGAGGACGATGATCGAGTCGGCTTCGTTGCGGAGTTTCTCCAGACCTTCCTCCGCTTTGACGGTCCGCGCACGTTCGACGTTGAACGGCGTCGAGACCATCCCGACGACGATCGCGCCCTGTTCTTTCGCGATCTTGGCGACGACGGGTGCGGCGCCGGTCCCGGTACCGCCACCCATGCCAGCCGTCACAAAGACGAGGTCTGCGTTGCCGAGGACTTCCTTGACCGTTCCCTGCGCCATCTCGGTCGCGCGCTCACCCATTTCGGGGTCGCCGCCCGCGCCCAGTCCGGCGGTGAGGGACTTGCCGACGAGGATCTTCGTGTCGGCTTCGATCATTTTCAGGTGTTGTTTATCGGTGTTGATCGCGACCGTTTCTGCACCCTCGACGCCGATGTTGTAGAGACGGTTGATCGTGTTGTTGCCGGCTCCACCACAGCCAACGATGACGATTCGGGGTTCGCCAAACTCGTCGTCTGCGGAAGCCATCTCGCGCTGTTCGGCTTCGGCGTTATCAAGTGCGTCCTGAACGATGTCCTGCATCGCTTACACCTTCGCCCAGCCACGCTTGGTCGAACGCGAGGACTCACGAGTGCTTTCGCCCTGCTCGTTGAGCATCTCCCGAACGGCCGAGCGAATCGCCTCGCTTCGGTTCGGGAACTTCCCGGTTTCGACCATCTGTTCTACTTCCTCGATCTGCTGCTTCGGAATTCGTAGTGTCACACGCTCCATATGTACATTCCCCCGGTAAGACGGCGGGCAAGGCCCATGCGACCGTATTACACACTGAAATCGCAAGAAGGAGCTTAGATAGCCCTTCCGGATCAGCAGTGTAAGACGACCGTCTTACGCGAGAGTATCCACAGACTGTTAGAATATAAAGGTTACGACGGGTGTAAGACGCAGTTACCAGAACGGGCGTATGCAGGCGTTTCAGAACGTTTACGTTCGATCGAGTACGTCCGCCGCGGGCGTCCGACGGCCGCAACTCGGACAGAACGCCCAGTCGGACCGGACTTCATCACCGCAGTCACAGAACACACGATGCGAGGCCTTCTCACCACAGTTCGGGCAGTATACGTGATCTGCGCCGACCAGTTCACCGCACTGTGAGCAGGTCTTGTCTTGTGCGTCCGATCGAGCGTCGTCGGTGCGTGTCTTACGTTTCCGATCGGTCGTTTCGTTTGCATCGACAGACGCGTCAGTCGTCGACAGTCCGTCGAGCGAGATGTTGACGTTGACGTCCTGTGGTGTCTGACTCGGTGTCCGACGCACGCCAGCGTCACCAAATCGGTCGTAGACTAATTCGTCGACACGGTCGGCGACGAGTTCGTCGATCCGTGTGACGAGTACGTCGTCGAACGTCGGTGCGTCGTCCGTCGAGTCATCGACCGTTGGATCGGGATCCGCTGGAGACCGATCCACACCGCCACGTTCCGCTCCGTCGAGGTAAGCGCGGAGTGCGTCGCGCATGACCGCGCTCTTCGAGGCGTCAAGAGCCTCGATGCGCTCGACGAGGTCGTCGTCCGCGCGGAACGTTATCTTACTCATCCTCATTCCTTAATCTCAATGTCGGTATTTGAATCTTACTTATCGTCTGACGGATGTCTGCCAGCATTGGAACGAACAGCAACCGTTAAAGGCCATCACCGGATACACCTCTTATACCGCTCTTAGCTCAGCCTGGCAGAGCAGCCGACTGTAGATCGGCTTGTCCCCCGTTCAAATCGGGGAGAGCGGACTTCTCTTGCGAACGACATGAGCAGTGACTAGTCTCCATGAATCGGTTTGAATACGGAGCGAGAGGTGAGCGAGCGAACGGGAGAGTGGGTTCGAATCCCCTGCCGGCGTCCTGACTTTTACGATGATACCAGCCGACTGTCTCTTCGTGAACCATCGCACACTCGGTAGCACTGGGTACGACGTGACGGAGATCGGCCTCGGGACGTGGAACATCGGCGGCAGTTGGGGTGACGTAGGAGACGAGGAGGGTCGTGAAGCAGTCCGTGCCGCACTCGACGCCGGCATCGACTTCATCGACACGGCAGACGTCTACGGCGACGGGAAGAGCGAGCGGCACATCGCGTCCGTCCTCGACGAGCGCGACGCGTACGACGACGTGACGGTGGCGACGAAGGCGGGTCGCCGACTCGACCCGCACGTCGCCGAGGACTACGACTACGACCACCTCAGTTCGTTCGTCGATCGAAGCCGGGAGTACCTCGACGTCGGCTCGCTCGACCTCGTCCAACTTCACTGCCCGCCGTGGGAGACGTACTACCAGCCCGAGACGTTCGACGCGCTCGACGAGTTGAAATCGGAGGGGAAGATCGACCACTACGGCGTCAGCGTCGAGAAGGTCGAGCAGGGGCTCAAGGCCATCGAGTACGACGGCGTCGAGACGGTGCAGATCATCTTCAACCCGTTCCGTCAGCGACCCGCGGAGCTGTTCTTCGACGAGGCCGAGCGCCGCGATATCGGTGTCATCGTACGCGTGCCGCTCGCGTCCGGGTTGTTGACCGGCGCGCTCTCGGCCGACGACGAGTTCGCCGAGAACGACCACCGGAACTTCAACCGCGACGGCGACGCGTTCGACGTGGGCGAGACGTTCGCGGGCGTTCCGTTCGAGGTCGGTCTCGACGCCGTCGACGCGCTCGAACCCGCCGTCTCGGACGACGCGACGATGGCGCAGTTCACCCTCCGCTGGATTCTCTCCTTCGACGCCGTCTCGTCGGTTATCCCCGGATCGACGAACCCCGACCACATCCGCGACAACGTCGACGCCGCTGAGCTTCCGGCTCCGAGCGATGCGCAACGGGAGACAGTCCGGTCAGTGTACGACGAGTACGTCAGCGAGCACGTCCATCACCGCTGGTAACGCGACCGTCCGCTCGGACGAGACGACCGGGATTTTTGACGGGCTTGACTGTTGACGGGGTTGATTGTTGACTGTTGACCGGGTTGATTGGTTAGTCCGCGCGCGTAGGTTGCGTCGAGGTCGGTGATTCCACGGACCAGTTCGCGCGGAGATACTCGTCGAACGTGTGGAGGTGATGCTGAGGGTCCGTCTCCGCGCGCTGCTCAGTCGCCTCAGCGTCGTATCCGCGTCGGTTGAACCAGGCGTACGTGTCCGCGAGCGCATCGCCCATGGCGACGCGTGTCTCTTCGACGGGAACGTGAATCGCTTCGACCTCGCGGCTGAGGACGTGCCCGAACGCCCCCGCGAGTTCCTCCACCGTCAGCGCGTCGCCGGTCAGTTCGAGCGTGCGTCCGACGTAGCGTTCGGGGGCTGCAAACGCCGACGCCACGATCGAGCCGACGTCGTCGACGTCGACGAGGCGGAGTTCCACGCCTTCGTCGATCGGGAGCGTCAACAGGCCGTTCCTGATCCCCTCGCTCGGTCGTCCCTCGAAGTTCTGCATGAACGACACCGGTCGGATCACCGTCGCTGGCACGCCGAGTTCGTGGATGTGGCGCTCGATCGTCCGCTTCGAGTCGAAGTGGGGGAGTCCGGTGTCCGCATCGACGTCGGCGACGGAGGAGAAGACGAGGTGAGACACGCCCGCCTCGGCGGCCGCAGACGCGACCGTCTGCCCCTGGAGGGCCTCCTCTGCAACGCCTCGTTCGAAGAACGTCGTGACGAGGAAGACGCCGTCCATCCCGTCGACGGCCGCGGCCATCGCGTCGCGGTCAGTCGTATCACCTTCGATGACGTGGACGCCCCGCTCGGCCAGCGTCCGTGCAGCATCACTGCCCGCGTCGCGCGTGAGTCCGTACACCTCGAAGGGACCGTATTCCCCGGAAGCGAGGTGATCGACGACCGCACCACCTTGCGTTCCCGTTGCCCCGACGACTAGAATCTTCTTCGCAGCCATTCGTCCGTATAAACGCTCGCAGAGAGCATAAGACGCACCGCCGATTCGTTCGTCAGTTCGGGCTCGGAACCGAACGACGACGACGGCACGGAGCCTCGAAGACGACCGTACGGACGGTTTCGCGTCGTCGCAGATCCTCTCGCTCAGCGCGGATGCTCCCGCGTCGTCACGGTGGCCCGAAACCGAGTCTCACCCCCGGTATGACTCACCTCAAACCGAGTTACTATCATCGCAGTCCGTGTCGGATCGCACGATGTCAACACACGACGCTGGAGACGAAAGCCAACTGCGCGTCGGAGTCGTCGGCGGCGGCTTCATCGGCACGACAGTCGGTGGCGAGTTCAACGATCTGCAAGACGCGACGGTCGTCGCCCTTGCCGACGTGAGCGACGAAGCGCGCGAGGAGGCGGGCGAACAACTCGCCGTGTCGCCGGCGAAGCAGTACAAGAGCTACGAGTCGATGCTCGACGGCGAGTCACTCGACGCGATACTCATCGGGACGCCGCACACGCTCCACTACGAGCAGGTCACCGCCGCGCTCGACCGCGGCCTCCACGTCCTGTGCGACAAACCGCTAACGACCGATCTCGACCGCGCCCGCGACCTCCGCGACCGCGCCCGCAACGGCGACGAGGTGCTGATGGTCGGCTATCAGCGCCACCTCAACCCGGCGTTCATCGACGCGCGCGAGCGCTGGGCGGACAGCGATCTGACGCCCGAGTGGATCTCCGCGGAGGTCTCACAGGACTGGATCGACCGCTTCGAGGAGACGTGGCGGCGCAACCCCGAACTCAGCGGCGGCGGCTACCTCTACGACACCGGGAGCCACCTGCTCGACGCGATCCTCTGGACGACCGGACTCACCCCCACGGCCGTCTCGGCGCGGATGACGTACGTCGACGACGAACAGCGGGTCGACAACTGGGCGGACCTCACTATCGAGTTCGAGGAGGGCGCTCGCGCCTCGGTCACGACCTACGGCGAGACGCCGGCCGTGCGCGAACACATCCACATCTGGGACGAAGAGGGTGCGATCTACCTCACCGGGCGCGAGTGGGAGCCGCGGCAACTCGCCGAAGTCGACGTGGAGAGCACCGATCACGTCCCCTTCATCGACCCGCGCGACCGCCAGTCGAAGGCAGCCGCGTTCGTCGAGGCGATCCGTGAGGGGACGCAACCGGCCGCGACGGCGCAGGACGGACTCCGCGTGACCGCCGTCACGGAAGCCGCCTACGAGTCGGCCGCACGGGACGGCGCGTGGGTCGACCTCGACCCGAAAGACACCGTCATCGACTGAACTCCGAGGGGAACGACGGCACGGAGCCGTCGTTCGAATCCTGATCGAGGCGCCCCCCCGTTTCGGCCTGGGACGCCCGCGCGACCGCGCGCCAGCGTCTAACACGGAATCCATTTACGTCGCGCTCTCGTCGCGTCTGTATGGAATACGAAGCACGACTCGATCGAGCGATCGACGTGATGCCGGACATCGCAGGGAGCGACGAACGACTCGTCGTCCCCGATGCACAGGCTCAGAAGGACGGTGCGTTCACGCGGCTGACTAACCTCTCGGCCGTCGCCGACGCGCTCTCGCGCGACCCCGAGCACCTCCACTCGATCATTCAGCGCGAACTCGGGACGAACGGACAGTACGACAACGGCCGCGCCCGCTACAACGGGAACTTCTCCGCGAGCGACTTCGACGAGGCCATCCAGAGTTACATCGACGCCTACGTCACCTGTTCGGAGTGTGGCCTGCCGGACACCCGACTGGTCCACGAAGACCGCACGCTGATGCTCCGCTGTGAAGCCTGTGGTGCGTTCCGCCCGGTCGCAAAGCGCAAGAGCCAGTCCAGCCGAAACGCGAACCGTCCCGAGGTCGAGGAGGGCCGCACCTACGAAGTGAAGATCACCGGCACGGGTCGCAAAGGCGACGGTGTCGCCGAGAAGGGCAAGTACACCATCTTCGTCCCCGGCGCACAGGAGGGACAGGTCGTGCAGATCTACATCGAGAACATCTCCGGAACGCTGGCCTTCGCTCGACTGGCGTAAGCGGTTTTTTCGGTTCTTCTGCTGTTCTGTCTCATTGTTTCACCAGGAGAGTGTAGCCACGCGTCCGGACCTCGCAGTAGTACGTTTGGGTGAGAGACGACAGCCCGCCAACCGCCGCTGGGGTGGGACTGAAAGGGGCCGCGTTCCGGACGAAGCGCGACCCATTAAATACCGTAGTGAGCGACCTTTGGGAGCGAACGAGGAGCGCAGATGCGGTCGCGCGAGTCCGGAACGCGGGGGCTTTCAAGATCGTCATGAGACCGGTCTCCAGTATTTCGAGTCCATCTCGCAGACACCTCCATCCTTACCGAAAACCGTTTTCACCGCGCGGGACCGACCGACGGGCATGGAACGAAGCGTGGCGCTCGACCGCGTCGAGGAACTCGTTCGGACCGTCGAGTCCGACCCGATGCCGGTCCCCGTCCGCGAGCTATGGGTGTACGGCGACGTCGCGCTCGGCCTCGACCCGATCGACCGCCTCGACGTGTATCTCACGAAGGACATCCTCATGCGCGGCGACACCGAGCGGGAGGCGGCGTTCCGGGAGTCCCACGGCGTCAAAGGCGTCGGCAAGAGCGTCTCGTCGGAGTGGGCAGATCGGTTCCCCGAGTACCTCCGCGCCAGCGACAACGGCTACGCCGCTCCGGAGAAGTGTCTGGCTGCGCACCTGCTCCGGAGTGACGAGCCGATCCACCTCGAAGTCTGTAACGCGAGCTTCGACCAGAACGTCACGCAGCGACTGAAAGGGGCCGTCGCCCGCGACGCCTACGAGGAGATTCTCGATCCGCGCGGCGTCCAACTCTGGGCCGACGGGACGTTCGCCGAGGAGACGATGGCGAAGCTCCGGAACGGGGAACTCCCGTTCCCGACGCTCTCGAACGCGCTGACGATGATCGGTCTCGACGACGACACGGCGGCCGACGCGGCCGACGCGATGCGGCGGTACCGGGCCGAACAGACCGGAACGACCGTTCGCGGCGACGTCGTCTAGCTCTCACCGCCGTCCGACGGTCACGTCGAACGGGACGACTTCCACACGGCGGTACACACCGTTTTTCATCTGTTCGACGACGTCACGGCCCATCGAGCGCCAGTCCTGTCGGAGCGAGTCGTACTCGTCGTCAGAGAGCACTCGGCGGAGTTCGGTCTCGTGGGTGGCGAGCGCACTGGCGCTCGCCTTCCGGGCGGCGCTTTCGAAGTGACGTTCGTCGTACGGTGGTTCGATCCGCTTCTGATGGTGGTAGCGTCGGGTGCACACGTCGCGGAGTCCGACATCGCGGAGGGTGTCGCCGACGCGGTCGCCGAGCGCGACGTCGGTGTCGACGCCTTCGAGATACGCTCGTCGGACGCGTCGTTCGAGGGCGACCTCCGAGTCGACGGTCGAGTCGACGCCGACGTCGCCGTTGTCGGGTTCGATCGCGGCGACGAGGTCCGACGAGACGCGGGCGAACTCGCCGACGGCAGCCGCCGGATCGGGGAGGTTCACGAGCAGCGCCTGACAGACGACGAGGTCGAACGTGTCGTCGTCGAACGGGAGTCGCGTCGCATCGCCCGCGAGCACGGGGAGATCGGTCTCCGCGCGGGCGACTCGGAGCAGTGAGCGATCGGCGTCGACGCCGACGACGGTTCCGTCGGTCTCGGCGTCGAGCACTCGCGAGAGTTCGCCCGTTCCACAGCCGACGTCGAGGACGCGTTCGCGGGACGGGAGATCGAGATCCGAGAGTGCCGCTCGGGAGTCGTCCCACATCCCCTCGCGCGTGTGCCGGAGATAGTCTGCCGAGAAGCGTCGCACACCCGTCGCTACGGTGAGGCGGATGAAACCCCTTCTGGATTCGGAGCGCCGTAGCGTACCGTCGTTCGAAGACGCGCCTCCGAAACGGGTGCCGTAAATACGGAGAAAGGCCGCTCGATCTCGTGTTCTCCGTATGTATATTTACAAGACGTTTGCTATATATCATTCTTAGAATAGTCTAAATAATCCAACTGTGTACCGACAGACGATCCGTTGACCATGACAGATCAGAAGGACACACCGAGAATGACGAAACGCAGCGCGCTCAAGAGTATCGCAGCCACGGGATTTTTGGCCGCAGGAATGGGTGAAGCGGGGGCGACGGGTCGGAATCAGGCACGGGGTTCGACCCGGAAATCCCGTCGCTCGGGAGCCAAGAAGGACAACGACACGACCACCCCGATCGAGCACGTCGTGGTCATCTTCCAGGAGAACGTCTCCTTCGACCACTACTTCGCGACGTACCCGCACGCGAAGAACCCCGACGGCGTGCCCCAGTTCCACGCGAAACCGGACACGCCGAGCGTCAACGGGCTCAACGACGCCCTTCTGAACCGCAATCCGAACAAGTACAACCCCCAGCGGCTCAGTCGCTCACAGGCGCTGACGGGCGACATGGACCACGACTACACGGCCGAACAGAAGGCGTTCAACCACGGCCTGATGGACAAGTTCGTGGAGTACACCGAAGGCGGCACGTGGAGCGACGCCCAGTACGACGACAAAGGGCTGGTGATGGACTACTACGACGGGAACACCGTCACCGCGATGTGGAACTACGCACAGCACTTCGCGCTCAACGACAACTCCTACGGGACGGTCACGGGACCATCGACGCCGGGTGCGCTCAACCTCGTCTCCGGGCAGACCCACGGCGGTTACGCGGTCGACAAGGACGGGAACAAGGTCACCGACGGTATCGACTCGCTCGCAGCAGTCGACAGCAACGGCATCGGGACGGTCATCGGCGACCCCGACCCGGCGCTTGACGACTGGGGAGAGAAGCCGGGTGTCGTCATGACGGGCAAGAACATCGGCGACCTGCTCAGCGACGAGGACGTCTCCTGGGGCTGGTTCCAGGGCGGCTTCGGGGACAAATCGTCCAAGCACGAGAACGTCGGCGGCGACTCCTACGGCGATTACAGCTCCCACCACGCCGCCTTCCAGTACTACGAGTCCACGGCGAACCCGCACCACCTCGCGCCGGAGTCCATGGACGAGATCGGCCACGACGGCCGGGCGAACCACCAGTACGACCTCTCGTACTTCTTCAAGGCACTGAAGGGAGGCGACCTCCCGGCGGTGAACTTCCTGAAGGCTTCGATGTATCAGGACGGCCACGCGGGGTATTCGGACCCGCTCGACGAGCAGCACTTCCTCGTCAACACGATCAACGCGATCCAGAAGTCGAAGTACTGGGACTCCACCGCTGTCGTCATCGCCTACGACGACTCGGACGGCTGGTACGACCACGTCATGCCGCCGAGCGTCAACGACTCCCAGACGAAACACGACGTGCTGACGGGCGACGGCGAGTCCGGCGACGGGAAGCCCCTCGGCGGCTATCAGGCCCGCTACGGCTACGGGCCGCGCCTGCCGCTGCTGGTCATCTCCCCGTACAGCAAGATCAACGCCGTCGATAGTTCGCTCACCGACCAGACGTCCGTGCTTCGCTTCATCGAGGACAACTGGAACACCGGACGCATCGGCGACGCCTCGTTCGACCAGTTGGCAGGGAGTCTCGACGGGATGTTCGACTTCGAGGACCACCGACCGGAGGCCAAACGCCTGTTCCTCGACCCGAAGACCGGCCAGCCGATTCACGGCGGTCGACACGGCAAGTCGCGTCACTGCTGACAACTGCGTCACTGTCGACGCCGTTCGCGGGCGTCACGATCCTTTTTTTTTTCGCGCTGCCGGAGTCCTCGACTGACGATCAAACATCACAAATCTCGAAGACGAGTGCGTACCGGCTACTCGGACCGCTCGACCCTGGCAGCGACTGGCTGACTAGTTGCCGGCTTCGCGCGGAGTAGACACGCGAACGCGATCGGAAGCCAATATCTTCATTCAAGCTGGCTGAGATCGTCGATATAGGAGTAATCCATACTTAATGGCAGCTATACTGCTCGTTCTGGGCATCGCGTTCGTTGCTGCATTGTTCATGTCGTTTACTGTCGGTGCGAACAGTAACTCCGCACCGGTCGCACCCGCCGTGGGCGCGAACGCGCTCTCGGTTCTCCGCGCGGCGCTTCTCGTCGGCGTCGTCGCCGGGCTCGGTGCGATCCTCCAAGGAGGGAGTATCTCCGAAACCATCGGGGAGGGCCTCGTCACTGGCGTTTCTATCACACCACTCGCCGCCGCCGCTGCACTCCTCACGTCAGCGACCCTCATCACGATCGGGAACTCCCGAGGCTACCCGATCCCGTCCGCGTTCACCGTCACCGGTTCGATAATCGGCGTCGGTATCGCCCTCGGCGGGGGGTTCGCCACCGGCGAGTACGTCCGGATCTTCAGTTTCTGGCTCACCATTCCGATCACCAACGCGCTCCTCGGGTACCTCATCGCTCGCGCGCTCCGGAGCGAGCGCCTCGCCGAAGACGTCGGAATCCCCATTCTCGCGGGCGGTGTCGGCTTCGCGCTCGCCAATATCCACCTCTCCGTCCTCCCCACGCCGAGCGGTGGGTCCGGGTCGCTCGCCGGCTCGCTCACCCGTGCATACCACTTCCTCCCGACGACACTCGTCAATCGCTACACCCTCGGCATGGTCGTCGTGAGCGTCGGCGGCGGCGTTCTCGCACTGGGGGTGACGCGCTGGCAACTCACCAGAGATCAGACGACGGGGATCAATCGCTTCCTCGTCGTCCTCGGATTGATCGTCGTGTTCACGAGCGGCGGGAGTCAGGTCGGCCTCGCCACCGGTCCGCTCGAAACGGTCTTCCAATCGGACCTCCACACGAGTACGATCTATCTCCTCGCGCTCGGTGGGATCGGCATCCTCGCGGGTGCATGGACTCGATCGCCGGGCGTGATTCAGGCCGTGTCGAACGAATACGCGTCGCTCGGTCCCCGGCGATCGATCGCCGCGCTCATCCCGGCGTTCCTCATCGCCCAGCTCGCCATCGTTCTCGGCATCCCCATCTCCTTCAACAAGGTCATGATTTCGAGTATCGTCGGGAGTGGTCTCGCCGCCAGTTCGTCCGGCGGAGGCGGAGTCTCACCCCGCAAGGCCGGATTTACCGTCCTCTCGTGGGTCGGGTCGCTGGTCGGAGCCGGTCTCATCAGCTACGTTCTCTACCTCGGCTTGCACACGTTCGGACGAGCGTTGTGACACCGAGCGATCGGATTCAGGCGGTGTTGGAGACGAGTTGATCGATGATCTCCGCTTGAGCGGCCTCGGTCTGCATCGCCTCCCACGTCTCGAACTCGGTCACTTCACTGACGTACCCGTCGAGCCGATCCCAGTCGGTTTCGGATTGGTCGTCGAGGGGGACGTTGAGTTCGACGGGTGCGTCCGTACGGAACGCCTCGAAGGAGTCGTACTGGGTGTGCTCACGCATGAACGGGTTCGAGAAGAACGCGTCCGAACTGACACGGGTGCCCGCGCGGAGTTCACCGATTCGGTCGAGCGCACGCTGGAGTGCGTCTTCGAAATCGTCGAGGTCGGCGATCTGGACGTCCATACGTCGTAACGTCGGACGCGTCTGTTGTAAGTACGCTGGCGACGTGATCGACCGTTCGTTCCCTAGGGTTCAACGATCAGCTTCCCGAACGCGTCGCGATCCTGCATATCAGCGAACGCCTGCGCGGTCTCGTCGAGCGGGTAGGTTCGGTCGACCACCGGATCGAACTTCCCGTCGGCGACCAACCCGACGAGCGTTTCGAGGTCGGGTTGGGTTCCCATCGTGCTCCCGACGACGTGTTTGTGTGAGAGGAACAGTTGCGGAATGTCGATCTCGGAGGAGCCACCCGCCGTCCGGCCGCAGATGGCCATCCGCCCGCCGCGTCGGAGCACGTCGAGGCCGAGTTGCGTGTACTCGCCGCCGAGGTGGTTGACGACGGCGTCGACCGGCCCGATCGCTTCGACCGCCTCGCGGATCTCGTCGACGTCGGCGGACTCGACGGTGTGGTCGACGCCGACCTCGCGGAGTCGCTCAAGTTTCTCCGCGGAGGTCGACGTGCCGATCGACCGCGCGCCCGTCGCGTCGACCAGTTGGACGGCCGCGACGCCGACACCGCCGGTCGCACCGGGAACGAAGACGAGGTCGCCAGCGCCGACCTCGGTCCGTCGGAGCATCTGGAAGGCGGTCATGTAGGCCGTCGGGAGCGCCGCCGCCGTCGTCGCGTCCACGTCGTCTGGCAGGGGGACGAGTCGGTCGGCGGTCACGAGCGCCTGTTCGGCTAAGCCGCCGTGATAGAGTCCGAACTCCTCGCAGAGCGATTCGGGGCCTTCGCGGCAGAACCGACAGGAGCGACACGTCTCGTTCGGGCAGAGGACGACCCGATCGCCCTCAGAGACGGCGGTCACGTCGTCAGCGACGGATCGGACGGTGCCCGCGAGGTCGAGTCCCGAGACGAACGGGAGTTCGTCGCCCGAGACCATCGCCGAGTCGCCTTCGAGGATCCAGAGGTCGTGGCGGTTGATCGCACAGGCCGCTACGTCGACGACGGCTTCGCCCGGACCGGGTTCGGGGTCGTCGTGGTCTTCGATCGAGACGCCGTCCGGGCCGACGAGTTCGGAGAAGGCTGCGACTCGCATGGTTCGTAAACGGCGCAGAACGAGTTGGCTCTTGGCCTCGTGTACGGACTTGCTGATACCTCGACGCGTGAACCGCGAAAAGCAGCGACCGATTCGATCCGACGGAACGAGACGAGCGAGAACTTATCCGAGTCGACCGGCACCGACCAGGTCGAACGGGTAGCCGTTGTCGTTCTCGTCGGCGTGGGTGTAGACGACGTGGGCGGCGGCGACGTCCTGAATCGCCAGACCGGTGGAGTCGAAGACGGTGATGCCGTCGTCGTCGGTCCGGCCGTCTTTGTTGCCGACGACGATTTCGCCGATCTGACCGTAGATGTCCTCGTCCGAGAGGACGCCCTCGTGCCATGGAACGTTGATCTCGCCGGAGTGAGTCGTCTGATCGTAGTCGTCGATGACGAGTTTGGCGTCGAGGAGCACGTCGTCTGCGAGTTCGTGTTTACCTTCGGCGTCAGCACCCATCGCGTTGATGTGGGTGTGCTCGCCGACGGCGTCGCGCGGAACGATGGGACTCTCGACGGGAGTCACGGTCGAGAGGACGTCACAGGCGGCGGCCTCCTCGATGGGTCCGGCACGGACGTCGAACTGCTCCGAGAAGCGGTCGATGAAGGCGGCGACGCGTTCCTCGTCTAAGTCGCTGACGACGACCTCTTCGATGTCGCGGACACTCGAGATGGCTTCGAGTTGCGTGTACGACTGGACGCCAGCGCCGACGATGCCCATGCTCCGAGCGTCCTCGACGGCGAGGTGATCGGTGGCGACGGCGGCGGCGGCACCGGTGCGCTTCATCGTGAGTTCCGTGCCGTCGATGACGGCGAGCGGGAAGGCGTTCTCCGGGTCGGAGTAGATCATCGTCCCCATGACGGTGGGGAGGTCGTACTTCTCGTTGTTGTCCGGGTGGACGTTGACCCACTTGATCCCCGCGGCGTCCCAGTCGCCCGCGTCCATGTAAGCGGGCATCGACCGGAAGTCGCCGTTGTACTGCGGCAGGTCGATGTACGATTTCGGGGGCATCTGCGCGTCGCCGCGTTCGTAGGCGGCGAAGGCGTCTTCGATGGCGGAGATGAGTTCCGGCATCGGGGCGTTCTCGTGGACGTCGTTACCGTTCAACAGCAGCGTCTCCATGCGCGCAAATTTTGCGGGGCGCTATTTAACTTATGCTGAACGTGGAGATCGAGATGTATTCGTAACGAATAACACGCAAAATTCGGCCGGACGGTGAACGATCACGAGTCGACCGCGACGGCGAACTTCCGAGTCCCGCTCGGTGAGGCGAGCACGAGACGTACTTCACTCACGCCGTCAGCGGCAGTCGGGGCGTCCATCGAACCGGTCCACGTCTCGCGTTGACCGGCAGCCAATCGCCGCTCGTCGAACAGTCCCCACGGTCCGGAGATTGGCCACGACCGATCGAACACCGCCCGGAAGACGCCTTCGCCGTCGCCCTCGTTTTCAACGACGACCGAGGTGTCGATCTGACCGCCCACCGGAACCGACTTCGGGAGGTCGACGGAGAGAGTCTCGAACGACGGGGCCGGTTCCTGCATCGCTGTCGTCGCCGACTCGGGGAGTGACCACGACCGCCCGACCCCGCCAGAACCGTCGCGGAGCGCGAGTTCGGACGTCCCCGAGAATGGCCGAGGAACCTCGAAGGCGATCCACCCGTTCGTCGCTGGATCAGTCGCCGCCGGCTCGTACGGGCGACCGAGCGACTGCACCACCGGCGGCCGAATCCAGTCGAACCGCCGAGGGTAGTGGGTGTGTCCCGTCCCGTCGGCGAGTGCAAAGCGGTCGACAGTGGGCGGCGAGTCGACTCCGGAAGCGTCGACGCCGACGAAGACGAACTGCCCGTCGGCACGGACGACCCGCGACCAGTCGGTCTGCCACGGGCGGTACAGCGAGGTTTGGACGACCGCCCCGGTGACGTCGAGCGCGTCGAGGTCGGCGGTCGATGTCGCGGTTAACGAGGGAGTCCCCGACGTCGACGCTGCGGTTGACGACTGGCTTCGGTTCGAGGGTGTCGACGACGGAGGTGAGGTCCGGTTCGAGGTCGAACTGCCGTCGCCCGCGTGGCGACCGTCACCGACACAACCGACGACGCTCACGAGCGACGACGCCGCGAGCGTCGCGAGAACGCGGCGTCGAGTGGAGGGCATTGGCACCGAATTCGACAACGCGTGGTAAATGCTTTCTGCGTGACAAGACGCGTCGCTCGACGGGTGAAAAACGTGAGAGGATTCGGTCTGCGAGCGGTGCGAGGGTCGGGTCGGGGTGTGTAGTGGTAGTCTCGCGGGCGAAGCCCGCTCGACGTTCGAGGTTCGTTCCGAACCTCGCTTACATCGCTCCGCCCATGCCGCCCATGCCGCCCATGCCGCCGGCCGGCGGGCCGCCCGCGCCCTCGTCGTCGCCGCCCTTGGTGGAGAGGTCGCCTGCGGCGATGATGTCGTCGATCTTGAGGACGAGGTTCGCAGCCTCGGTGGCGCTCCCGATGGCCTGCTCTTTCGAGTGGGCCGGTTCGACGACGCCGGCCTCGAAGGTGTCTTCGACGTCGCCGCTGAAGACGTCCAGACCGGCGCGGACCTGACCGTCCTCGTGGGCCGCGCGGAGGTCGACCAGCGTGTCGATGGAGTCGAGACCCGCGTTCTCGGCGAGCACGCGCGGGACGAGTTCAAGCGAGTCGGCGAACGCTTCGACTGCGAGTTGCTCGCGACCGGAGACGGAGTCCGCGTAGTCGCGCAGACGGGAGGCGAGTTCGACTTCGATGGCACCGCCGCCCGAGACGACGCGACCGTCGGAGACCGTCGTCGCGACGACGTCGAGCGCGTCGTGGATGCCGCGTTCGAGTTCGTCGACGACGTGGTCGGTCGAGCCGCGGAGGAGCATCGTGACGCCGTGGGCGTCGTCGCCCTCGACGTAGAACAGTTCGTCCTCGTCGTCGCGGCTGATCGAACCGTGACCGAGGTCCTCGGACGTGACGCTGTCGAGGTCGGAGACGACGCTGCCGCCGAGGACGTTCTTGAGGAACTTGATGTCGGACTTCTTCACGCGGCGGACGGCGAGGATGCCTTCCTTGGCGAGGTAGTGCTGTGCGAGGTCGTCGATGCCCTTCTGGCAGAAGACGACGTCGGCACCGGAGTCTTTGATCTGCTCGACTTTCTTCTTGAGCTGCGCTTCCTCCTGGTCGAGGAACTTCTGGAGCTGGTCCGGGCTGTCGATGGAGACCTGCGTGTCGACGTCGGCTTCCTCGACTTCGACGGACTCGTTGAGCAGAAGGACGTCCGCGTCGTCGAACGACGTCGGCATGTCGTCGTGGACGGGGTCCTTGTCGATGACCGCGCCCGTGAGGAGTTCGGACTCCGAGGCCGAGCGACCCGTCTGGGTCTCGATCTTGACGTTTTCGAGGTCGACGACGTGCGAGCCGTCGTGCGCTTCGACCGTAACCTGCTGAACCGCGCGGACGACGAGGTCCGCGAGGAGGTCTTTGTTGAGTTCCGCGCCCTTGCCGGTCATCGACGTTTCGGCGACCTTCTTCAGGAGGTCTTCGTCGTCGGGTTCGACCGACTCGGCGATGTTGTCGACTTCTTCGCGGGCCTTCTCGCTTGCGAGGTTGTACCCTTTGATGACCGCCGTCGGGTGGATGTCCTGTTCGAGGAGGTCTTCGGCGTTCTTCAGGAGTTCACCGGTCACCGCGACAGCCGTCGTCGTCCCGTCGCCGGCTTCGTCTTCCTGCGTCTCGGCGACTTCGATGATCATTTCGGCCGTCGGGTTGTCGATGTCCATCTCCTTGAGGATGGTCACGCCGTCGTTCGTGATGGTGACGTCACCCATCGAGTCGACGAGCATCTTGTCCATCCCTTTCGGGCCGAGTGTCGACCGTACGGCTTCGGCGACTGCGCGGGCCGCAGAGATGTTGTACTCCTGCGCGTCTTGGTCCTTGACGCGCTGGGAATCTTCACCGAGAATAATCATGGGCTGACCCTGCATGCGCTGGCTCATGTGCATCGCGAGATTGATTGTGATTCTATAAAAGGCTTCTGATTCGGGACACGAAATCTCGGCCGCGGAGTTCGGATACCGTGAACGAATACGAGCAGGGAGGCGACTCTATCGAACGGTTCGTGCGAACGATTGGCACGAGCGGGTGAGGGACTCCTGCGGACCAAAAGCGATCATTTAAATACGGTTCCGCCTCACTCGGAGGCTTCTTTCCAATGGATCGTAACGGTTCCGACGGCGAACGCGTCGCGAGTGCTCGTGTCTCGGACGATCCGAAGCGTGTTCGTCCCTTCTTGGAGTCGCGCGCCGGTGATCGTGTCCACCCAGTACTGCCAGCCGTCGTTCGGCGGGATGTCGAACCCCGAGAGCGATTCGCCGTTGATGACGATCTCGTGGCCGTATTCGCCGACGTCGAACGCCTGTATGCCGACGAGTGCGTCCGCCGGGTCGGGCGTCGACACCGTGAACTCGTGTTCGTCAGTCTTGTCACCGGCGTCGTCCGCCCAGTCCAAGTTCAACTTCCGTTTCTCGGGTGCGAGTTGCGCCCCGACGTAGACCGTCGTGTAGTTCGCACGGGTATGCACGGTCCGCGCTACTCGCTATGATGTTAAAAGGGCGACGACACTGGAGAAACAGCGGATTCGGCGTCCCGGTCGCCCGAAGGCGCCGGGACGAAAAACGGGGATCAGTAGTCGACGTCCGAACGATCCTCACCTTCTGTGAGGAGTTCCGCGTCGATGTCGTCGAAGCGCGACGGTTCGTCGTCTGCACCCATCGTCCTGACCTCCTGTCGAGCGAGACGCCGCTCGAGTTGCGCTTCCTTGTTGAGCCCCTTTCTCTCTCGGCCGGTCTTCGTGTCAGGCATCGTCAGGTCACAGAAGGGGACGAATAGTCATGAAGTTTTTTGACAGCAAGGAGATACGTATGGGTATAGATACCATGGTGCACATATATTTTCTGGCGGCGTCTCGGGCGGAAGTCGCCCGAATATGGACCGATCCAAGGTCGACAGGGCTTCTGGACGGGGAACACCGCAACAGCCGTCGAACGGGACGTGGCCGATCCGCCCGTGATCGGCCCGCTCGGTGACCGTTCGACGACTGTTGCAGCCGTTTTCCGACCGTTTGGGTATCTCATAAGTGACATTAGGAAGCCTATACTGAAGCAGTAACGTCCCCAAAGGCAGAGCGTGAGTTCAGCGCCTGACGTCGTCGTCGTCGACATCGGAAGCACCCGTTTCCGCTACGGTCGTGGGACCGTCCGCGGTCCGCTAGACGTTCGAGCCGACCCGACCCGAGCGGATTCGTTGGCGGAGCAACTCGTCGACGCCGTCGAGACCGTCCAAGCCCGATCACCAGCGGGCATTCGCGGCGTATCTGTCTCGACCACGGGACTCGTCGACGCCGAACGCGGTATCATCGCAGAGTTCGACACCGCCGACGGGGATCGGGTCTACGATATACACCTCGCTGACGCGGTCGAGGACGCGTTCGGACTCCCGCTCGCGCTCGAAAACGACTGCACCGCGGCGGCCATCGGCGAACATCGGTTCGGCGAGGGACGCGGCTACAACAGCGTCGCCCACGTGACGATCGGAACCGGAATCGGTGCCGGCGTCGTCGAGGACGGCCGCCCGATTCGCGGCGAACGAGGCTACGCGACCGAAGTCGGACTCTTCCCCATCGTCGCCGACGGTGACCTGACGAGCACCGGCGTCCGCGGTGCGTGGGAAGCGTACTGTTCCGGACGCGGCATCCCCCGATTCGCCGAGCACCTGCTCGCAGACGACGACCGAGCGTCGACGCTCCGAACCGACGACCCGCTGACCGCCCCGGACGTGTTCGCGGCCGCGACCGACGGCGACGAGTTCGCCCGCGACTGCCTCGACCGGATCGCCCGCTACAACGCCGCCGGGATCGGCACGCTAGTGAACGCCTACGACCCCGGTATCGTCACGCTCGGTGGGTCGGTCGCCCTCAACAACGCCGAGTGGATGCTCTCGGGTGTCCGGCGATACATCGACGAGTACGTGCTCGCAGAACCGCCCGCGATTCGAATGACGACGCTCGACGAGGATATCGAGTTGTACGGCGCGGCCTCGGCGTTCCTCGGCGTTAGTTCGGACGTTCAGCCGGTCGAACAGACGAGCGACTGAGAACTGGGTTTCCCTGTTACTCCCGTGGCGCGAGCCCGAACGGAGCGCCGCGTGCGAGGCTCTCGACGAGGAGGACGTACGTCGCTTGCGTCCACTGCAGGTTCGAATTCCACCGCACGCGACCGCCGCCGTCGACACGCTCGGGGAGGAGGCCGGCGGCCGTCCGCCACGCCTTACTGTGCTCGAAGACGTGCTCAGCGACCGCGTCGTCGTCGACGCCGGACTGCCAGCGTACCATATCGGCGTACGCCTCACAGAGCGGCCAGCCCCCGTCTTCGACCGCGCCCGTCGGCGTGTAATCGTCGCCCGGATACCGGCCCACGCAGGGGCTCAGATCGGCACGCCAGTCGAGGTCGTCGGCGTGTTCGACGGTCGACCGCATCGCCTCGCCGTCGGCGTCGACGGCGTTCCACGGCCAGTAGGCCATGAACGCCGCCGCGTCGGGTCGCCGGTCCGCCCGCGGTTCGTCCGGCCAGTCGGGACTGTCGGCCGTGACGTAGTGCGCTCCCAGCAGTCCGTCGCGCTTGAAACAGTACTCGTCGAAGTGGTCGGCCCACGTCGACGCGCGGGCGCGACACCGCGTGGCGTATTCGTGGTCTCCCACCGCGTCGGCCAGTTGTGCCATCGACCGAAGCCCCGCGATGGCGGCCGCGCTCCCCTCGGTCGTGTAGCCCCAGATCTCCTCCCACGGGTCCTGATGTTTCTCCGGGAACTCCCCGTTGTCCCACCCGAGGAGGAAGTCCGCCGCCCGCTCGCTCATCCCGTAGTAGGCTTCGAGGAGCGACTCGTCGCCCGTCTCCCGCCAGAGGAGCCAGTGGGCGTAGATCGGACCGCCCACCTGATCGAGTTGGAGCGCCCGCCAGTGTGGTTCCCAGTTCGAGTAGTAGTTCTGCCACCACGTTCCGTATCGGTCGATCCCACGGCTGTCGGTCACCTCTTCTGAGATCTGCGCGTGCGCGAGCCAGTCGAGGGCCTCGCGCGCTTCGAGCGTCGCGCCGGCGGAGAGGAACGCCTGCACCATGACGACGAGGTCGCGCGGCCAGACGAACCGATAGGCGAACTCCTGGGGGGTGAACGCGCCAGCGATGATCCCGCCACGAGGGTCCTGCGAGCACTTCATACTCGTCAGCGACAACTCGTACGTGTCGGTTGCGAAGTCGTCGTCGACCGGGCTCCCCGAGCAGCCGTCGTGCCATCGTTCCCAGACGGCCGCGAACAGTGATCGCTCCGGCCCATACCCACTCCAGAGCGTCCGCAGCGCGCGTTCGATGGCGTCCGATTCGCTCTCACCGAACCCAACTGCCGTAAGCCACGTGCAGTCGGTGTCGTCGCCGACGTACAGTCCGAATCCGGCGTCGACTTTCCCACGGAGGTGGTCGTTGTCGTCGATGTGGCCGTCGTTCTCCTCGTAGATATCGTGCCACGCGCTCTTTTCGGTCCCCGAAGAGACCCCTTGACGACCGATCCGGCACCCGTCGAACGTCGTCCGATTCTCGTCGGGGCGACGCTGGGCGATAGCGAGATACCGACTCCCGTCGTGGGCGACGACGAAGTCGTAGCCGCGGTCGTGGACGACGTACGCCTCGTCGACGTCGTCGGTACTTCCGCCGTCGTCGCGCTCGCCGTCGTGGATACCGAGCCCGAAGAGCGTGTAGAGAGTGCGTCGTGACGGTGTAGAGAACTGCGCACGATTGCGGACGAGGAGCGACGCGGTGTCGACACACACCAGTACGTCTTGATCGAGCGTCGCGGTCGCGCCGTCGGCGAACGCGAAGTCGTTGCGGATGTGGATTTCGGGGACGCGACTCGACTCGTAGGTGACGTCGCTGTCGACGGCATCGTTGCGCACGTCGAGCGTCTGTCCGACCTCGGCGTCCCACAGCAGGGTGTGCACGTCGTAGAACTGCTCGATGTCGAGTCTGAACGCCGACGTCTCCTCGATCAGCGCGCCGTTCCATCCCCGACGAGCGGGGCCCGGGTACTGGTTGACCGTCGCCAGCACTTCCATCCCGTCGCCGAACGGTGAACTGACGATCGCATCCTTGTCGCT
Source organism: Haloferacaceae archaeon (assembly GCA_963715525.1). Classification (GTDB taxonomy): domain Archaea; phylum Halobacteriota; class Halobacteria; order Halobacteriales; family Haloferacaceae; genus MFD01721-c6. The sequence goes on along the minus strand of OY970248.1, from coordinate 446,372 downwards.
CGGCCGAAAGGCCACGTATTCGTCTGGCGTCATTTACGTACATTCGCCCACCAGATACGATATACGTTCGGGAGACGCCAGAGTGTTGTACAGTCGGGAGACGCCGGAGACGACGCCACCGAAAGAGTGTTCGCAAGCGACGACGACGGTCGGTCGATGATCGACTGGTACCGTGTCGACCACGTCCAACTCCCGGTTCCACCCGAAACGGAGGCGGACGCACGCGAGTTCTACGGCTCACTTCTCGGCTTCGAAGAGATTCCCAAACCGATGTCGCTTCGCTCGAACGGGGGGCTCTGGTTCCGCGCCGGTGACGTCGAACTCCACCTCGGGGTCGAAGAACCCGCGCGACGCTCGAAGCGACACCCCGCGTTCGAAGTCGGGGCGATCGACGAAGCACGGTCGCATCTGGAGGCGAACGGCGTCGAGACCCGCGATGAGAAGCGAATTCCGGGACGAGAGCGGTTCTCGTTCCGCGATCCGTTCGGAAATCGTATCGAACTGCTGGCCTACGAGTCGGAGCAGTCCGAGACGGATCGGTCCTGACGGGGACGAGTTCAGAGCGGGAAGTCGCCCTCGACGATACCGGGAGCAACCATCGAGGCGTATTCGATGTACGGCACCCAGTCGGACTCCTCCCCCGCTTCGACCCGTTGCCGGTGGAGGTCGACCCACACTGCCGCGAGCAGGAACGCCGAGTGTACACGGTAGAACCGCTCGTCTTCGAAGGCGAATCCGGGCAGCCGGGTTTCGTCGTGAACGGGCTGAGTCCGTGCCGACTCATCTCCCGTACGTCTCACAGTACGTCTTCGTTCGGACACTTCGCCTCGATGTCGTCGAGCGGTAGCGCCGGATCGACTTCGTCTCGCCAATCTGAGAGCACGTATCCGAGTTCGGTCAACGGATCGCCGAGGGTCGCGGTCTCCCAGTCGATCACGCCCGAAATCTCGGGGGAATCAGACCCCGTGAAGAGGACGTTACTGGGCCTGAAATCACCGTGGACGAGCGCGGTCCTCGAATTCGAAGGGACGTTCTCTCGAAGCCACTCCGCGACGAGTTGAAGCGTCCGGAGGTCGAGACCAGTCGCGGCCGTGGCTTCGTCGAGCCGGTCGGTCGCGTGAGCGATTTCGTCCCGGGGCGTCCGTCGCCGGCAAACGTCTTCGAAGGGCTCGACGTCTAGTGAGTGAATCTCGGCGAGTGTGTCGACCAGACGGTCGACCAATCGCTCGCGAGCGCGCTCGTTTCGGAATCGCTCGGGGAGGTCGGAACCCCACGGAATCGTCTCACCTTCGAGAAACGTGCTGAGTGAGAAGACGTCGCCGATGATGGAGTCGTCGTCGCAAAACAGGACGGGATCGGGCGTTGGGACGGTCGTCTCCCCGAGTCGTTCCAGCAGTCGATACTCCTGTTTCAACTCGGTGAAGACGTAGGAGTCCCGTAACTCGCCCGGTCGACGGAGGACGTACGCTCCGTCCGATCCGTCGGTCGAAACCGCGGCGACGAGGTTGAGCTTGTCGCTGAGAACCTCGACGCCGGTGACTTCGTGATCCGGTTCCGCCGAGAGATAGGCTTCGAGGTCGGTCGTGTCGAAGTGAGAAGCAGCGTGAGTCATTTCCCGAGACGACTGACACGTTCGAGGAAAGGCTATCGGTGGTGTGAGACGGTGGCACAATCACTCGGTTACCCCGTAGGAACGGCTATATCAGGCGTTCGTGAACGTCACCCATGGATCTACAGTTAGACGGCAGTCGGGCCTACGTCCTCGCGGCCAGCGGCGGTCTCGGGAGAGCGGTCGCGACCGAACTCGTTCGCGAGGGTTCGACGGTCGTAATCTCCTCGCGCGATCCGGACCGACTCGACGCGACCACGGCCGCCATCCGGGACGAGACCGGGTGTGACCCAGACGACGTGACCTCGGTCGTCTGTGATCTCGCAGATCCGGAGCGTGTCGAGCGCGCGATCCACAAAGCGATCGACCGACTCGGCGGACTCGACGTGCTGGTCACGAACCACGGCGGTCCGTCGACCGAGCGCGTCCCCGACCTCTCGATGAGCGATTTCGACGACGCGTACACCAGTATCCTTCGCAGTGCGATACTCGTCTGTCGAGAGGCGCTCCCGGCACTCGAAGACGGTGGCGGTGCCATCACGAACCTCGTCGCCGCATCCGCGCTCGAACCCGGTGCCCGCGGCGTGCTGGGGAACGTCTTCCGACCCGCGATCTACGGCTTCTCGAAGACGCTCGCCGAGGAAGTGGGACCGCGGCGAGTGCGAGTCAACTGCGTTTCGCCCCGCGGTATCGTGACGGACCGAATCGAAGAGAAACTCGAGGGACGAGCCGAGCGACAGGGCATCTCCGCCGAGGACGCCCTGAGACAACGAACCGACGAACTTCCGCTCGACGACCTCGGGACGCCGGAGTCGTTCGCCCGCGCGGTCGCGTTCGTCTCTTCACCCGCTGCGGACTTCGTCACGGGATCGACGTTGCCCGTCGACGGCGGGTGGCACCGTCACGCATTCTGAGCACTCCCGCCCCTTCTCCGAATCACGTCCGAGTGGAGTGGGCGGTCAGAAGAGGTCCCACCACGGAGAATCGGAGCGGTCGCGTCGCTTTCGCTGATCGGGTGCGTGTTTTCGAGCGTTTCGAACCCGGTCGCCGACGGTCTGGCGACCGACGCCGCGGAACCGCGCCCACTGCGCCTGGCTGAACGGTCCGCGGTCGGCCATCCACGCGTCGAGCGCTGCGGCGGGGGGGACGCCAGCCTCGAAGTACGGGCGGAGCCCTTCGGCTGCCTGATAGTACGGCGATAGTGCTTCGATTTCGTCGACGAATTTCAACCGGACGACGAACCCGTCCGCCTCGGGCAGGACGGCGAAGTCACGAATGGACAGCCCTTCCGCGTCGGCCCACTCGTCGAATCCGTCGGGCAGCGTCGTCAACTCATCGAAGGCGATGGCGATCATCCCGTCCTCGTATTTCGCGTTGGCGACGTTGGGACGCTCGCGAACGTCCGCCACGATACGCTCGACGCGGTCGGGTTCGTCGTCACTGTCGGGAGCCCAACTCACCAGTCACTCACCGCCCTGTCTTCGTGCCCGTCGAGACGGGGTGTACCGATGAACGCCTCGACCGTCGGTGTTAGATCGCTCATAGTCTCGGGATCACTCGCGCATAAGGCGTACACGTATTTAACCAGCGCGAAGGCGTACGTATGACGCGTACGGCCGTCTCGCCGTGTATCGACGGATACGAGCAACGATCGTCGACGCGCTGAGAGGACAGACGCGACGGAGATTACGGACTCGACGCTCGATTCAAGAATCGAATCGCGATCACACCGAGGGCGACATCGAGCACGCCGAGGACGACTAGAGACGGTACGACCGTATTCCAGACGGTACCGAGCCCCGAGACGGTGAGCGCGTTCGAGACGCTCTGGCCCAGCATCAGCGCACGGGTGGCGTCGATACCGTAGGTGAGTGGGTTGATCTTCGCCACCGTCTGCACCCACGCCGGGAGGGAACTGATCGGAAGGAACGCGCTCGACAGGAACAACATGGGGAACTGAAGCATCATCATCGCGACGATGGTTCCCTCGCCGTTTCCGGTGGCGGCGGCGACGATGTTCGAGAGCGCCGCAAACCAAATCGCGAACACCATCGCAACCACTACGATGGCGAGTGCGCCCGGAAGACCCGTTGCGACGTACGTGCCGACCGATCCGCCGGTGTCGAGCCGGACGAGAGCGTATCCGAGTACGAGGATGATGAGCGTCTGGGCGACGATCCGCACCACTTCCGAGAGCGCCTTGCCGAGGAACATCCCGCCGCGGTGGATCGGAGAGACGAGGATCTTATCGAACATCCCGGTCTCCATGTCGTCGGTCAACCCAGTGCCCGACGAGCCAGCAGCGAAGAACGCCGACTGGATCACGATGGCCGGGACGAGGTACGTGACGTAGTCGACGTTCTGGCCGAGGGACTGGGTCAGCGCACCGCTGGTAGCCTGACCGAACACCTGCGAGAACAGTACGAGGAAGATGATGGGTTGGAACAGCGTGAAGATGAGCACCATCGGATCGCGTGTCGTCTTGAGGAGCCACCGTTTGAGGTTGATCCAGACGTCGCCGAGGAAACTATTTCCCGTCGCCGTCCGAGTGGCAGTGCTCATTGACCGACCTCCGGGACGAGGGCTTCACCGCTCGGATCGGTGTCTACGGCGAACTCGTCGCGTACGTGTTCGCCGGTGATGGCGAGGAACACGTCGTCGAGCGTCGGCGAACGGATGTCGAAACCGACGACCGTGACTCCGGCGTCGCGCAGAGCGATCAAGAGATCCGAACCCTTGCGCCGTGCGTTCTTCGTGGTGACGCAGATGCCGTCCGTCGTCGTCTCGACTGTCGCGTCGTCGAGGAGTCTCGACTCGACCGCGATTCGACGAGCGCGCGCACGTTCCTCGTCGCTCGCGTCCTCGAGAGCGATGTCGAGAACGTCGCCGCCGACCCGTGATTTGAGCGCCTGCGGTGAATCGGTGGCAACGATTCGCCCGTCCTGAATGACAGACAGCCGATCACAGAGTTCGTCGGCTTCCTCGAGATATTGGGTCGTGAGAAACACGGTGGTCCCCTGACGGTTGATCTTCCGGAAGTACTCCCAGAGGCGGATTCGAGCTTTCGGGTCCAGCCCCGTCGTGGGTTCGTCGAGAAACACCAGCGCGGGCCGGTGGACGAGCGCTGTCGCCACGTCGAGGCGCTTTTTCATGCCGCCGGAGAACTTCTCGGCGCGTTTGTCGGCCACCTCGACGAGGTCTACGAGTTCGAGTAGTTCGTTGATGCGCTCTGCGCGTTCGGCGCGCGGGAGGCCGTACGCCTCGCAGGCGAACCGGATGTTTTCGCGCGCGGTGAGATGGGGGTCCACGCTCGTCTGTTGGGCCATGTAACCGATCGACTCGCGAACCGCTCGCGGGTCGTCGGCGACGTCGATCCCGTTGATCTTCACCGTACCCGACGTCGGGCGCAACAGCGTCGTCAACGTCTTGATCGTCGTCGTCTTTCCCGCGCCGTTCGGACCGAGGAACCCGAAGAATTCCCCCTCGGCAACGGTGAGATTCACGCCGCGAACCGCTTCTGTTCCGTCCGCATACGTGAGCCGAACGTCGGTTGCTTCGATCATCGTCGCGTCTGTCATCTCGGTATCACTGCCAGTACGTGAGGCGTACTATTATATAAATATTTCCCCTAATGTACGTTTAAAACGTACATTTTGAGTACGGACGGACGTTCCGCCAATCGTATCGGCGTTCCGTCGACTGGCCGCATCATCGCGTTTCGGGGCATCGAAACGCCGAGAAGGCGAACTTCGAGTCGATCGGTCGCCGTTCCGAGTCCGTCTGTTCTGTGTCCTATGTGATGCGTGAGGCGTACAACGACTTAGTTGCGCCGGTGATGTACGTTCAATGCGTACACCAAGTCGTATCGAAGGAGACAGACACATCGACGGCCGTCGACGAAGCGGCCGTATTCCTCCCGTCGGTGGCGACGTAGGTGTGATCTCTCAAAGTAAGAGTATTCGTTTCCGATGAGTCGATCACGCACCGGGGACGCCCAGCGCTCCGAAGCTAAAGACGCCGAGAGCGGCGAGAGCGTACAGGACGACGAGGGAGATGATCCACGCAACGAGCGCGATTTCAGCGGCGCTGATCCATCCGCCCGGATATCGCCAATTGATCACACCCAGGTAGACGATCAACGTGATGACTGCACCGAGAAACGGGATCCACCCGATCAGGAAACTCGTGACCAGCCATGCGAGAGCGCCGACGAATGCCGTGACGACTGCATAGCTGTAACTGTCTACGTGGGTGATGACGCGAGCACCAACGTAAATCCCGAGACCACCGATCAGTAAGCTCACGACGAAGACTATGAGGCTATCAATGACGCCCATACTAGAAGAGAAGGTCGTGTGAAGGTATCAACATTTTCTCGCGATTCGTGAGTATCCCGAGGATCCACTACGAGCGTTGCGGTCTGGTTCACGGACGGTGCAGCGGTGTGTTCATGCTACTGTGTGTCGTATCGGGGTTGGGCGTGACGGCTGGTACGTTTGTGTCCTAGGGACTGTTGTAACTGTCAGCCGAATTGTCGATACGTGTCGACGAACGACTGAACTGACTTACAACAGTCCCTCTCAGGTGCCGCCCGGACGTCGACCAGTTTCGTCGTGGTCGCCGTTGTTGGCCGTCTCGGCAGTAGTCGGCCCGGCCGCCATGTCTCACGCTTGACACGCTCCCTAAGCAAAAGGAGATGACATGACCGACAGAAACGACGCGAAATCCGACAGTGTACCGCAGCCTCTCCAAGCCGACCGAGGTGCATCGATCCTCGGTCCACGTAACGTCCCACTAGAACGCGAGAATCCGAACCTGCTGGCCTCTCCCTCCACCGACGCCGGTACGATCCCGAACCTCAAGTTTCCCTTCGCCGAAGCGCGGAACCGTCTGACGACGGGCGGATGGGCGCGGGAAGTGACGGAGCGCGAACTCCCCGTCGCCACCGACCTCGCGGGGGTGAACATGCGCCTGAAGCCGGGGGGAATCCGCGAACTCCACTGGCACACGGAAGCCGAATGGGCGTATATGCTCGCCGGTCGCGCCCGGATCACCGCCGTCGATCAACGAGGGAGAAACTTCATCGACGACGTCGGGGAGGGGGACCTGTGGAACTTCCCCGCGGGTATCCCACACTCGATCCAGGGGTTAGAGGAGGGCTGTGAGTTCCTGTTGGTCTTCGACGACGGGAATTTCTCGGAGAACGAGACGTTCCTCATCACGGATTGGTTCGCACACACGCCGCGTGACGTGCTCGCGAAAAACTTCGGCGTTCCGGAGGATTCCTTCGCGGATCTACCGCGCGATATCGAGCACAGCCGGTACGTGTTCGACGGGAAGGTACCGCCACCGCTGGAGTCGGACGCAGTCGAATCGCCGGAAGGGACAGTTCCGGAGAGCTACAGCTACCGCTTGTTAGAACAGGAAGCGGAGGAATTCGAAGGAGGGCGGGCACGTATCGTCGATTCGTCCAACTTCCCGGCGGCGAGTACCATCGCCGCGGCGCTCGTCGAGGTCGAACCCGGAGCGATGCGCGAACTGCACTGGCACCCCAACGCTGACGAGTGGCAGTACTACATCAGCGGACACGGGCGCATGACCGTATTCGCGTCGAGTTCGACGGCACGGACCTTCGACTACCAGGCAGGTGACGTCGGTTACGTCCCGTTCGCCATGGGCCACTACGTCGAAAACACCGGCGACGAGCCGCTTCGCTTCCTAGAGATGTTCCGTAGCGATCACTTCGCCGACGTGTCGCTCAACCAATGGATGGCGCTGACGCCGCCCGAGCTAGTGCAGGCGCACTTGAACATAGACGAAGAGACGTTGGCCGCACTGCGGAAGGACAAGCCGGTCGTCGTCTAGCCATCGAGCCTCAGGAATCTCTGTCGGATCAGAGAACGCCTGCGGGTCGATTTCTTCGGTAGCCCTCCGCGAGGAGATGCCACAAAACGGTAGCGATGGGTTTCGAAGGCGATCTGATACGATCGGTCACCACTGCCGATTCGCCGAATTTCGGCAAACTCCGACACCGGCCACCGTCACCGGGTCGAAAAGGGCTATCAGCCGATGATCGGTAAAGGATCGTAATGACAGAAAAGTTATCGCGGTCGCTCCACGACGAGGTCGCCGAGAATCGCGTCCCTGAGTACGACATCGACCCGCTGTTCGTCAACCGTTGGTCGCCCCGTGCGATGACCGGCGAGGCGCTCGACGAGTCCGAGTACCTCCCGCTGTTCGAGGCCGCGCGCTGGGCACCGTCGTCACGCAACAGCCAACCGTGGCGGTTCGCGTACGCCACGCGTGACGACGACGAGTGGGAGACCTTCGTCGATTTCATGATGGAGTTCAATCAGATGTGGGCGGCCGACGCCGCAGTCCTCGCGGTACTCTTCTCCGAGACTGTCGACGAGGAGGACCGATCGCTGTCGTCGCACACGCTCGACGCAGGTGCGGCGTGGGAGAACCTCGCGTTGGAGGGTGCACGGCGCGGGGTGGTCGTCCATCCGATGGGTGGCTTCGACCGCGACGCCGCCGCCGAGGAATTGAACGCGCCGGACGACTACGACGTCGAACTCATGATCGCGATCGGCGAACGCGCGCCGGTCGAAACACTCCCGGAAGAGATGCGTAACCGCGAAGTGCCGAACGATCGCAAGTCCCTCGACGAGATCATCGCCCGCGGCGGGTTCTGAACTCGAGCCCCGTTAGTCTCTCTCTGCGGAGCCACACGCGGTTATCAGACAGATAGTGGCTCTCCGGTCGTCGTTGAGCCGTTGAGCCATCGACCGAGTACACAAAACAGAGAGATGAGCACGCAGATCACCGACGCGGTCGGCTGTTCCGACTCGCACGTCTCGACGATCGTATCCGAGTACCGATCAGACGACCTCCGAAGCGACGGGACCGTCGAAATCCCGACGAAGCGAAGCGACCGATTCCCGCTGGTCCCCCTCGGATGGACATTAATTTGCGAATCTCTCTGATCACGAAAGTTATGTGTCAGAACGCGGTACGCGGATTCATGACTCTAAAACGATACATACGAGCTCTGTATCGGCCGGACGAGGCGTTCGACGGGTGGACGCCCGCCGCGACTGTGGCGCTCGTCGTCGTACTCGCGCTGTGCGCACTGAACGCCGTGGCCATCTCCACGGCGGGCGGCGCAGTCGCCAGTCACGTCAGTGGGACAGTGACGGTCGACAACCCGAACCGGCCGCCAGACTGGGTGTGCAAGGACAACAGCACGGACCCGGTCTTTCGAAGCGGCTGTAACGCCTCGAAGACCATACAGAAACCGCTCCGACCCGCTGCGCGGAATTCGCTTGGAGCGGTCACACTGAAGGCGTTCTTCGCGCCGTTAGCGTGGACGCTCCTCACCGCGTTCGGGTTCGTCCTCGTATCCGGGAGGGCGGGCGGCCCGGACGGCGGCGCGTGGCGTGCGTTCCGAAAAGCGTTCGGGATCGTTGGCGTAGCGGCCGTTCCGGCGGCACTTCGCTACGCCGCGCGCCCGCTTGTCGTGCGGAACTCACTCGATAGCTGGACGTACCCGCACACGCTCGACGGCGTCGGACCGGCGGCGGCGAGCGCGCTCTTCCCGAGCTGTCCGATCTGGCTCGCGATTGCGCTCTTCTCGGGCGCGTGGACGGTTGCCGTGCTCTACTTCGGGATACACGAAGCCGTCGAGAGGCCGTCGCAACTGGTGGGAGGTGTCGCGGTTCTCGCCGGTCTCGCGGCCGTCGGTGCGTGCGTCTTTCCGAACGACGGATGGATTGGCGCGCCGGGCGGTGCGGGTCTCCTGCTCGTCCTCCTCGGCCTCGGCTCCGGCCTCGCCGCCTACACCTTCGCCTCGATCCGGAAGACCTTCGACCTCATCGGCTACCGCGGCGGCCGGAACGTGGAACCGCGTGAGTGGTACGTCGGGATCCACCGATTGATCTCTGCCTGTGTGGCCGCGGTAGGGTTCTTCCTCCTCGGCGGTCCTGCGCTCGCCTGAACCTCCGTCTTTCTCCGGTGAGGATCGCCGTGCGAACCTCCGAACGCAAGAACGGGAGTCAAAAGGGACCACGATCCGTGGCGTCGAGAAATCTTGCCCGAATCGTCCGGGTGTCCTCTTAACCGATCGTGGGTGTCCGGAAAGCGTGGCAGCGTTACATTCCGAAGCGATCGATTAGTGAGTTATTCGTCGTCGCACCTTCCGGAGGCCAGCGAATCCACTCGCTTCGTCGACGGCAATCCGGACGAATACGCATCTAGCTGATTGGACAAATAGTATGATATATCTATTTTCTATTCATATTCAGGCACTTTTGTACAGATAGTCTGGGAATATGAATCGAAATATGTGTGATTAGTCGAAATTGTCATAGAATTATCATATGCTGAGAGCGACATATACTACGCAGTTCAGGATCGGATCCCTCTGATCCTGTGGATTAGGTGAATGTAATGGTACCATCAAAGCCACTAAACGAGAATGGACCGATAGACCGCGAACAGTCGAACGCGTCATCACAGTGGCTGCCTCGTCGATGGTTCCGGATCACCGACGAAAATCGGAAATGGTGGGTCGTCGTGGCGATGGGGTTGGCGATTATTCTCATCACTATCGATTTCAATGGGATCACCGTCGCGCTACCGACTATCGGGCAGGACCTTCATACCTCGATTACCGGACTGCAGTGGACGGTCAACGCCTATCTACTGGCTTTCGCAGCGTCGATGGTCGCCTTCGGGCGTCTGGCCGACATCTTTGGTCGGCGACGGATACTTCTCGTCGGCATTGGTATCTTCATCACTGCTTCCGCGTTGTGTGGACTCGCACAAACGGACTGGTGGCTCATCTCTGCTCGCATCGTTCAAGGTATCGGTGCCGCAGCGTTCTACGCGGCGTCCCTACCGATCGTTACTAACGCGTTCCCACCCGACGAGCGGGGGAAAGGCATCGCGATGTGGAGTGCTGTCAGTGGTACGGGGTTGGCGATCGGACCACTCGCTGGAGGCTTTCTCACCGAGGTCTTCTCGTGGCGCTGGTTCTTTTATTTCAATATCCCGATCGCCGTGCTCACGATCGTTTTAACGTTAGCCGCCGTGCGCGAGTCGCGGGACGAGACCGTCGAGCGGCACGTCGATCTCGTCGGGTTGTTCACGGTTACCGGTGGCCTCGCGGTACTGGTACTGGGAATCCAACAGGGCGACGCGTTGGGGTGGGAATCGCCGCTCGTGGTCGGTCTATTAGTTACTGCAGTGGTCTTGCTCGCTTTGTTTTTGGTCATCGAGTCGCGTCTGCGTGATCCACTAATCGAACTCGATCTGTTCGGCGACCGCAGTTACCTTGGCGCAACGGCGGTCGGCTTCACGTCCAATTTCTGTATCGGTACACTCTCGTTTTTCCTCACGCTCTATTTCCAGAATATACTCGAGTATTCACCATTGAGAACGGGATTCATATTTCTGGCACTTGCTATTCCGTTGGTCATAGGCGAAACGCAATCGAGCAAGATCACGGGGAGAGTAGGGATGCGTCGGTCGATGGCGGGTAGCATGGGGTTGGTCGCAGTAGCGTTTGTGCTGTTTTCTCGGACGACACCGACGAGTGAATTGACTGTCATGCTCATCGCTCTCGTAATGGGGGGCGCCGGAATCGGAGTAGCCTATTCGGTAGCGAATACAGCGGGCATGGCGGCGGTGCCGGATGCGAAGGGTGGTGCGGCTTCGGGGATATTGGGGATGCTCATACTATTAGGCGTGGTTTTCGGCGTTGCGATCGGGGGGGCGCTGTTCAAGACACTCGAAAACGAACGGTTAGCCAGGTTGCTCACCAGCGCCGGAGCGAATCTCGACCCCTCGGATCGAGCGGAGATTCACGGGTTGCTGTCGGGGTCGGACGCCGCGAAGGCGAAGCTGGTTCAGCTCGCCCCAGAGATAGCCAGACAGGTAGACCAGATAGTACGCGAGTCGTTCGTCTTCGGCTTCAATTGGACGATGATACTGTGCACGGTCGTCGCGATAATCGGCGTTCTGGTGGCCGTGTTTGTGGTAAGAGACTCCACCTGACCGGATCGAAGCTGATTGGCATCCTTCCCACCCCGTGGAAGGAGTCGGCGATGTCGCTCGGGTTCTCAGACGGGAAGACGTCGCCCAGCGAGGACGGCGAGAAGACAGCCGACGCAGATGACACCGAGGCCAGCGGCGTACGTGCCTGTGAGGTCGTAGAGACTCCCAACGAGGAAGGGACCGAGAAAGCCGCCAGCCTCGCCGATGGCGAAGATGAGGCCGACGGCCGTTCCGGTGAGCGCGGGTCCGACGCCGTCGAGTTCAGTGGGTATCATGCGGACGAGCGGGGAGACGCCGCCGACGCCGACACCGACGAGGAGTGCGCCGACGACGGGCACGACGAGTGGAACGCTGGGGACGAGCAACGTAGCGGTGCCGAGCGCGCAGAGTCCCATGCACGTCGTGATGGCGGTACCGCGCACGCCGAGTCGGTCAGAGAGGACGGGCACGACGAAGGTGCCGACGGCCTCGGCGACGACGAAGCCGCTAACGAGTGACGCGGCGAGCGCCGGGTCCACACCACGGGACGTGAGGACGGCCGCGAGCCAGTTCTGCAGGCCGTGAGTAACGAGAAGGTAGACGAGTCCGACGACGAAGAGCAGACGCATTGATCGGTTCGAGAACACCCGAGAGATATCGCTGCGGAGCGTCGCGATCGAGAGCGGGTCGTCGCCATCGGTATGCGACGATCCCCCGTCGGCAGCGTACTGGACGTCCGAAACCGGAATCCAGCGGATGCTGACCCACCAGACCGCAGCAAAGGCGAGTACGGCGAGGCCGGTCACGTGGAAGAGCGGACGCCAGCCACCGAGTGCCGGTCCGAGAACGTCCCGGCCGAGGCTGAATGCGGCGGCGGTTCCGGCAAGCGATCCGAGGACGTAGACAGAGGAGGGCGTGCCCGACTCGGCCGGCGGGAAGAGATCGGAGACGAGTTTGGGTAAGCCGAAGGTGACTGTCGTCCCCCCGAGGCCGATAACGACGGTGAGTGCGAGGAGGGTAGGGAAGGAGTGGACGGCTGCACGCCCGAACTGCGCACCACCGAACAGGATGACGCCGACGCCGATGGCTCGGTAGGGACCGACTCGGTCCGTGATCACTCCGGAGAAAAGCGCGACCGGGATGTACGTCAGCGGGATCGCGCCCGTGAGTAGGCCAGCCTGTGTACTCGACAGACCGAAGTCCGAGACGAGCGCCGCGAGGTAAGCTGGGACCGAGAACCAGACGAACATCAGCCCCGCGTATGCGAGCGTCCCGAGACCGAGGAGTAGGTACCGATACGCCCGTTCTCCGATTCGAATGTCGCGTGGGTCCCGATAGATTCCTGCCTTCATGTTCTGTATGCGGTCTTGGTTCGAGGCACGTATTCAAGCGGTTCAACACTATCTGAAGAGGGTGCTCGGTGGGGGGAAACGTGAATGTCGCTCAGTCGGCGGCCTGACCGCCGTCGACGGGTATCGTGTGACCCGTAATGTAGGACGCGTCGGACGAACAGAGGAACGCCACCACGCCGGCCATCTCTTCTGGCTCGGCGATACGGCCCATCGGGACGTCCCGCATCGCCGACGTGTCGAAGTCGGCCCGAAACGTCCGAATTACGGTCCGAAGTAGCCGAACGGCTGCCCGTATCCGGCTCAGTATCGACATCGACGGCCACTCACCGGACCCGCCCACGAGACCGGACTGGATGTTCGTCTTCGTCGGACCGGGTGCGATCGCATTGACTCGGATGCCCTGATCGGCGTACTCGAGGGCGACTGTCTTCGTCAGACCGACGACACCGTGCTTGCTGGCCGAGTAACTAGAGAGACCACCCATACCGACCAGGCCGGCCTCGGAGGTCGTGTTGACGATCGCCCCGCTTCCCTGCCGTTTCATGACGGGGAGTTCGGCCTTCATACACGCCCAGATACCCTTCAGATTGATATCGACCAGTTTGTCCCACCGTCCCTCTTCGATCTGAGTCGTCTCCACGAAGTCGGTGAGGATTCCCGCGTTGTTGTGCGCGAAATCGAGGCTTCCGTACGTATCGACCGCGATATCGACCATTCGCTCGACCGACTCGAGATCAGAGACGTCGACTTCGACGAAGGTCGCGTCACCTCCGGCGTCCTCGACGATATCGACCGTTTCACGCCCGCCGTCTCCGACGATATCGGCGACGACGACGTTTGCCCCCTCCTCGGCGAATCGGAGTGCGGACGCACGACCGATCCCGGACCCGGCTCCCGTTACGAGAGCGGTCTTCCCAGTCAGTCCGTACATGCCTGAGTGACACTATCGACTAACTATTCAATTGTAGGGCTTTCGCTGGTCGAGCGAGTGCATCGAGACCTCGCCAGTGGCTCTCCACTGGCCAGTTGCCGGGGTCGTCGAGAAGGTCCGGCAGGTCGTATCCGTCCGAGTCCTCGCTCCGGATCCGGGTACCGGAACGACACCGAGTACTGTCACGGCGACCATCGTCGCCTTCGTACTCGTGATCGCCGCGACGGTCTGGATCGGCTGCAACGGAGGCGACGTTTCAGGGTTGTCCTCCGGTGTGAACAGCGTTGCACCGATGGTCGCCGGACTGCTGATGGTCGTTGCTGGCGGTGCCGTGGCTTACGAGTTCGTGGTCGATCAAGCTCGATAGGCCAACGTAGAATACAGTCACTAAGATTCGCGCCAATTCACACGTCGACGCCGTGATCTCGGGAGTATCTACCGATCGTTAGGCCCACGTCGATCACAAGCCGAGTCGGTTTCTGTCCCCAATTTCGACGTCCGTGGTTCCCGTTCTCGGCATCGGTTGGTATCTGATGAAGCGCGTGCGAGCAGAGGAGATCTATTCAGAGTCGCTATCGGGGAGTCGACGTCGACGTCGACGTCGTACTTTGATATAGAGGGTATTGTCTCGTAGGGTGGTATGATGATATACAGTACTTATATCCCATCTGAAGCCGTATCGTGACTTACAACCCGACGAATCGGGTTGTGGCATTCTGCCGCTAGCATTCCGGCAGACATCCCCCCCAAGGGATGTTTTACGCTATCTATATCACCGACGGGGGTCTATCTATATCGCCTGCAGCAGCAGGCATCCGGAATGCCACAACCCGTCCCTGCGCAGGGATGAATGTGTTGCTGGCAGTCCATCGTGGCGGGGGCAATTTCGCTCCTGCCGCTTTTCACAAGATAGACGTAGATTTCCTGAGGAGACGGTCTGTCTGACGAAGTCGTTCAGTTACCGGAGCCAGTCTTCAGATCGGCGTCGTCCTCGACGAGATCCTCGTCCGAGTCCGGTCGAATCATCCCACTGCTGAGCATCGACCAGACCCTAACACCGTAGTAGCCGAGATACCGCTCGGCGTGTTCGAGCGCCTTGAAATCACCGTGCGTAAGCTGCGTCCGTGGCGGTTCCCACGCGACGAACTGACCGACGTAGTCGGACTCTCTATCGCCCTCCACGGGATCGTAGAAGTACTCGTAGACGAATTGATGCGTGTCGATCCGCTCGCACATCTCCGAGTGGTGCTCGACGACGATTTCGGTGTCACCGCGCTCATCGAGGATCGGTTCGGCAGAGACGACGCGCGTCTTCCCGTTCGTGAGACCCGATGGGACTGCAGTCGGGGTCTCTGGTTCGTTTCCGGGCATCAGATTCACCGACGAAGAGGACTGTAAAAGCCCTCAGCCATGGGTGTAGGGTGAAAGTGGCCGATTCGGCGAAAGTAGAAACGACGCTCTAGCAGTAGGTCGGTGCGATTGGTTACGACCGCTCTTCTCCGAGAATCGCTCCCGAATCGAGCACAAGCAATCGAGGACGGTCAACTCCCGATCGACGCGAAATGCCCGTTTACGCGCGTATACTTCGGTCAGATAAGACCCCTGGGGGGTGATTAGAGGCGAGAACGCGAGTCTCCGATCTCCCGTCCGAATATTCTCTCTACAACCTTCCTTATGTCCCCCCTCGCGGCCTGTAGATGACCGACTACGAACCGGAAGAACTGCGCCGACACGCCGCCGATCATCGCGACGACCTCGTCCTCCGTCTCGGCGGTAACCCGCAGGGGAGACAACAGTCGAGGTCGTCGGGGAAGGCGAGTCGAGACGTCACCAGCGCGCACCTCAGGTAGAGCGGCTACTGACGTGTGCGATCTGACGGAGCGGCGGTCGATTGTTTAGCGTTCGTCGGAGTCCGAGCGATAGATCTGACTGACGAATTGCTGATGAGATACCGAGAGAAGTCGCTGCGTGGGGTTGTGTTTCGTTTATATAGATGATATGATATATTCCGGGACAGGGATTTGAACCGGGACCAGACGTGCCCGCTCACTCCGTTCGCTGCGCGCGACTGGTAGGGTTCAAATCCTAGTACGGAACGACACTGGAAACAGGTGAGTCGCGACGCGACGAAACGCGTCGCTCGTCACGTTGGTTTCAGAGAAACGCCGGGACAGGGATTTGAACCCTGGATCCCAGAGGGAACACGCTTTCCAGGCGTGCGCTTTACCACTCAGCCATCCCGGCTCGCATTCGTCATTTCCGCGGTTGGAAGTTTAAGTCCTTCCTTTCGTCGTCGGAGTCGCGTGTGAGACGACCGCAACTACGACACCGATGACGAGCGCGACGCCGATGCGTCCGAAGAAGCCCAGCGGGAGTCGACCGACGGCGATCACGTACCCCTGCGCGAGGACGAGGAAGGCCAGCGCGCCGACGACGCCCCAGAGGAGGCTCGATCGGACGCTCGACACGTCTCTACTCGACGCTGGCGATGGCTTCGATCTCGACGCCGACGCCCTTCGGCAGGTTCGCCACCTCGACGGCGCTCCGGGCCGGTGGTTCGTCTTCGAAGTACGTCGAGTACGTCTCGTTCATCTCGTCGAAGTCCTCGATGTCGCCGAGGAAGACCGTCACCTTCAGCACGTCCGTCGCGTCGGCACCCTCCTCGTCGAGGATCGCCATGACGTTGTCGAGGGACTGCTCGGTCTGCGTCGCGATACTCTCGCCGTCGAGCAGTTCGCCGTCGGGCGTCAGCGGGATCTGACCCGCCGTGAAGACGAGCGAACCGTTCGTCGTCGCCTGACTGTACGCCCCGACCGCCGCCGGTGCCTCGTCGGTTGCGATGATGCGTTTCATACGGGAGAGCGGTCTCGTGGAGGCGACTTAAACCGACGGGAAAAGCACTGAACGCGATTAAATGGTGGTCGAGGAGAGACGAGTGAAGCGACCTCGAAAGCCCCGCCCATGCTTGCTGATCGGCCGGCCGTCGTGATCCGGGGACGGTAACGTACGGGGTTTCTGGGAGTCACAGTGCGTCGAAAGTTCCGAGACAACTTCGTGACGGCCGATCCTCAGTACGTCTCGCCCGCCTCGACAGGTCCGCGGAACGTCGAGTAGAGGAGGACGAAGTAGGCGCAGACGAACGGGAGGATCAGCGCCGCCATGATCGACATCAGGTTGAGCGGGAGCGTCGAGACGATGGCCTGCCGGACGGTCAGCCCAGTCTGCGGGTCGATCGCTGGGTACATCAGCGTCGCGACGAGCGTGACCAACCCGTAGACGAGTGCCGACGCGCTCCCGAAAGCGAGGTAGTAGCGACTCCGGCGAACCCCGAAGACGAACCCACCCGCGAGGACGAGCGTCCCGACGACCAGCAGGATCGGGATCGGTGACAGCAGTGCGCTCCGGAGGCCCGGAACGGCGACGAACAGGTAGGCGAGGGTGACGACGACGAGGACGAGGTAGGCGACGACGGCACGCAGGCCGTAGCCGAGCATCTCCTCGCGTAACTCACCGCGGATCTTCAGGCCGAGGAACGACGCCCCCGAGACGACCGAGAGCGCCACCAGCGTGAGGCCGACGACGACGCCGGGGAGAGTGATGATCGCCGTCGCACCGAGTAACCAGTTCGCCGCGAAGAGGCCGAGGAAGAACGGCGCGGCGACGCTGCCGACGACGAAGCACCAGCCCCAGAAGCGGTGCCACCGCGCGTCGTCACGCTGTTCGTACATCTCCGGCGAGAGGCCGCGGACGATGAGCGAGGCGAGGATGGCGAACATCAGCAGGTAGTAGCGGCTGAACAGGGCCGCGTAGACCGACGGGAAGGCGGCGAACAGCGCACCGCCGAAGACGACCAGCCACACCTCGTTACCGTCCCAGAACGGACCGATGGCCGCGAGCAACTGCTCTCGCTCTTCTTCGTCGTCTCGGGTGGCGAACAGCGCGCCGATCCCGAAGTCGAAGCCGTCGAGCGCGAGGAACGTTCCCAACAGGAGGAACACGAGCGCGAACCAGAGTTCCGGAAGCGGGAGGCCGAACAACGGCGCATCCGCCAACGAGAGAGGAGTGGCGACTGCGGGAGTCGCGAGTGCGGAAGTGGCGAGCGCGGTGGGATCGACGCCCCCCATGCTCGCGGCGACGACCGCCTCAGTCATCGGCGGGCACCTCCGCGGTCGTCGCCACCTCGTTGCCGGTGACGTCCTGAACGCTCGGCGGGCCGCGCCGGATGATACGGGCGACGACGTAACTGTACAGGCTCAGGATTCCGGCGTAGACGACGACGAACCCGGCGAGCGTCGCGACCGCTTCGGTGCCGGTCAGCGACGGCGAGACGGCCTGACTCGTCTTCATCACGCCCTGAATCACCCACGGCTGGCGGCCGACTTCGGTGACGACCCAGCCGACTTCGACCGCGAGGATGCCAAGCAGCGACGAGAGCATGAGCGCGACGTGCAGGAGGGTGTCCTCGAACAGTTCGCCGGTGCGCCACCGATAGCCCGCCCAGTAGGCGAGCACGATGAACCACATGCCGAGCGCGACCATGATGCGGAAGGCCCAGAAGACGATTGCGACCGGCGGCGACCCCTGGAACTGATCGAGTCCCTTGATGACGGCGTTGGCGTTCCCGCCGCTGGCGAGCCACGACGCGCCGCCGGGGATGCCGAGCCCGAAGATCTCCTTCGCGCGCGGATTGAACAGTTGATTGATGTGCGTCGGGATCGCGAAGAGATACTCGGGGACGTACCGCTCGGTGTGCCAGACGGCTTCCATCGCCGCGAACTTCTGCGGTTGCGTCTGGACGATGTGACGCGCGTAGGCATCGCCGTGGAGGACCTGTAGCGGTGCCGTGATCATCATCACGCCGATGGCGATTTTCAACGTCGTCTGCCAGAAGGCCAGGTCCATGTTGCCGCCGTCGACGACGCCGCGGTGGTAGCGGTAGATGTGGTACGCCGCCACACCGGCCATGAACAGCGACACGGAGAGGATCGCGGCGTTCTGCATGTGGACGTACATCCACGGGAATCGCGGGTTGAGGTAGGCCGCGACCGGATTGGTCAGTTTCACGATCTCGTGTCCGTTCTTGGTCGCGAGTTGGAAGCCGCGCGGCGTCTGCATCCACGAGTTCGCCACGAGAATCCAGACCGCCGAGAGCCACGAACCGAGGCCGACGGCGACGCTCGACAGGAAGTAGAACCGATCACCCACGCGGTCGCGACCGAAGAGGAAGATACCGAGGAACGTCGCTTCGAGCATGAACGCCATCATCCCCTCTGTCGCCAACGGGCCGCCGAACAGTTCCCCGGCGGCGGTCGAGAACACCGCGAAGTTCGTCCCGAACTCGAATTCGAGGACGATGCCCGTCACGGTCCCGACGACGAAGCTCACCGCGAAGATCCGCGTCCAAAACTGGCGGAGTTGGCCATACACGGGCTTTTCCGTTCGGATGTCTTTCCACGTGAAATAGATCAGGTAGGGTGCGAGACCCATGCTCATCACGGGAAAGATGATGTGTACGATCGTAGTCAGTGCAAATTGGAGTCTGCTGGCAAGTGTCGGATCAAGCATAGATGGATGTGGCGCGGCGATAGCCGTATCTGTCTATACAGAGAACCAGCAAACGCGGAAAGGCTCAGGGTGATTCCAACGAGCCGAAAACGGCACAACAGTCTTTACCCGCTCGCCCCTTAGTGACTAAAACGAGCAATCTCGTGTCGTGTGACATGCCCACCATACGCACAGTTCGAGACCACGTTTCCTAGTACGCGTCCCTTATCTCGTCGCACACTTTGATACCCCGCTCTCCCGTACCGCTACGGTATGACATCCGATGCTGACGACCCGGCCGTACCGACGACGCTGACTTCCGAGGACGTCCTCGTCGTCGACGACCCACGGTTCACACCCGAGAGCGTCGCCATCGTCACCGGCGCGGCGTCGGGGATCGGTCGTGCGACGACTGCCGTCCTCGCGATGAACGGCCTGACCGTCGTCGGGACCGACGTCGACGAAGACGGACTCGCCGAAACAGTCGAACAGGTCGCGGACCTCGACGCGCCGGGGACCGTCGAGACGGTCGCGGCAAACCTCGCCGACGAGGACGACGTGACCGCCATCGTCTCGGCGGCGGCCGAGGAAGGACAGGTGCGCTACATCGCCAACATCGCGGGCATGCAACACATCGACCCCATCGAGTCGTTCCCGACGGAGACGTGGGACACGATGCACGCCGTGATGCTCCGCGCGCCCTTCCTCCTGACTAAGCACGCCATCCCGCACATCCGCGAGAGCGACGACGGCGTCGGCTGTATCGGCAACATGGCCTCGATCCACGGCCACGTCGCCACCAGCGACAAGGTCGCTTACATCACCGCGAAGTTCGGGCTGCGAGGACTCACGGCCTGCGTCGCCGCCGAGGGGGAGGGTACCCTCCGCTCCTTTTCGGTCAGTACGAGTTACGTCAAGACACCGCTGGTAACGAAGCAGATTCCGGACACCGCCGAAGAACGGGGAATCTCCGAGGAAGAAGTCGTCGAAGACGTGATGCTCGGTGGCTCGCGCGTGAAAGAACTGATGGAACCCGTCGACGTGGGTAACCTCTTCGCCTTCGGTTTCTCGAAGCACGGTCGTCATCTGAACGGCGGCGACCTCCCGTTCGACGGCGGTCACGTGATGACGTACGAATAGCCACAGACCGTCGATACCGGCGGCTTCGACGCCTCAGTCCAACACTTCCACGGCGTACCCGCAGTCCCGAAGCGCCGACAGCAACTGCTCGACGTGGGCTTCGCCGCGGGTCTCCAAGTCGAGTTCGACCTCGGCGGCGTTCATGGCGATGTCGCGGGAGGTGCGGTCGTGGCGGATGGCGTAGATGTTGGCCTGTTCGCCCGAAACGACTTCGATGAGGTCTTCGAGCGCGCCGGGGCGGTCCTTGAGGACGGTCCGGACCTTGAGGTAACGGCCGGTGGCGACGAGACCGCGCATGATGACCGTCGTGAGCATGTTCATGTCGATGTTTCCGCCGGAGAGCACCGGGACGATGGTCTCGTCGGCCTTGTAGGTGAACTTGTCCGAGAGGAGAGTGGCGAGGGCGACGGCGGCCGCGCCCTCGACGAGCGTCTTGCTCCGTTCGAGCAGGTAGAGCAGGGCGATGGCGATCTCCTCGTCGGAGACCGTGACGATCTCGTCGACGCGCTCGTTGATGACCTCGAACGGCCCGCCGCCGATGCTTCGGGTGGCGATCCCGTCGGCGATGGTGTCGACGCTCTCGAGTTCGTAGATCTCTCCTTTCTTCAGCGACTCGGCCGCGCTCGATGCGCCCTCTGCCTGCACGCCGATGACGCGAACGTCGGGGTGCTGCTCTTTGACCGCCGTGGCGATCCCGGAGATGAGTCCGCCGCCGCCGATCGGGACGACGACGGTGTCGAGGTCCGGGCAGTCGTCGACGATCTCGAGGCCGATCGTTCCCTGCCCGGCCATGACGTACTCGTCGTCGAAGGCGTGGACGTAGGTCCGGCCCTCCTCCGTTTCGATCTCGTGGGCCTTCGACTGCGCGTCGTTGTAGTCGGCCCCGAAGAGGACCACTTCGCCGCCGTAGCGCTTCGTCGCCTCGATCTTCGAGACGGGCGCGTGCTCGGGCATCACGATCTTCGAAGAGACGCCCGCCCGCGTCGCCGCGAGCGCGACACCCTGCGCGTGGTTTCCGGCGCTGGCGGTGACGACACCCGCGTCTTTCTCCTCCTCGGAGAGCGTCGTGATACGGTTCATCGCCCCGCGGATCTTGAACGAACCCGTCCGCTGGAAGTTCTCCAGTTTGAGGTGGACGTCCGCGCCGGTCATCTCTGAAAACGTATGCGAGTACTCGAGCGGTGTGTGTCGAGCGACCTCGCTCACTCGATCGCGTGCCGCAAGAATGTCCTCAAGCGAAAGCATACTCGAAGTTTCCCCCGCCGGTTGTTAATCGTTTATTTCCGGTGTCGCCACTCGCCGATGTTGTTTCGTTGAAGGGGAATGCACGCCACATGTGACGCGCGGTCTGAGAAACAACCCCCGAGTATATAAAGAGTTGGCACGCGGAGTGAAAGTGAAAGTGGTAGACTGCGGCGCTGTACCGCCCGTGTCTGACGCATGTCCGCCGCGCGTCAAACCATTTTTTCAGGGCTCTTTGAAGAGAGATTAGTCGACCGCTCTGATCGACACGTCACCGTTGGCGACGTATGCCTCGACGCGTTCGACGAACGAGCCAGTTCCCGGCCACTCGATCGGTTCGGTCACGTCCAGACGGTCGGGGTCGCCGACGTAGACGGCGACGGTCTCCGAGTCGTCGTCAGTCCGATCGAGACCCGTCCACGGAACGGGGACGCGGACGTAGAGCCCTCGGCCCACGCCCTCGTACCGATCGAGCGCGTCGACGTCGTCCGTCCGGAGCACGCGACCCGCTACGTCGCCGCCGGGGGCGAGCGTCGGGTAACGCCCTTCGACTGGGTGGAGGCCGTGGAGCACCGCCGATCCGACGAACACGTACGAGTCGACGACACGCTCGACTTGCTGCGGGTTCGTGAGCGTCCCGTAGACGAAAACATCCATAGCGACGAGACACCGGCCACGGGTATGAGCGTCACGGCGTCTCGACTCCTGGAACCGCCGGTTTCGGTACAGCGAAACCGAGTCCGTTCGACGCGGCGCGTATGACCGACGGGCGGCGTTCGGTGCGCCGTGTCTGCCGACGAGTGCTGTCACTGCCGTGGCCGGTCATGGCCGAACAGACGCTTCGAACGCTCGTGCGGACGACGCTCGTCGTCGGCTGGCAGTTCCGTCACGGCGGATAGACGCGGCGCGCGGCGGACCAGATAGCCGAGCGGCGGAGTGCCGCGGAGTGAGTGAACCCACAGAAAAGAGAGCGCAGTCCGGGACGACTACTCGCCGCCGCGTTCGCGTTCGACGAGTCGACGGCCCCAGAGGCCGACGGCGACGCCGGTCGCCAGGCCGCCGACGAACGCCGCTCCGAGTCGCTTGCGCTGTCTCCGTCGGTACTGCTCGGGGAAGTACTCTTTCGTCGCGTCGACGACGACGTCGCCGAGTTGCTCGCGCCACTGCTCGCCGCGGCGGTCCGCCTCTACCTGTGCACGACGCTTGACGCGTTCCGTGTACTGCTTCACCGTGCGCTCTGGGTCTGACATCGAATACAGGGAAGGTCGGAGCGGCGATAAGAATTGTGCCGAAGTGCGGCTCAGTTCAGCGTTCGTCGATCGAGACGAACGTCGCGTCCTCGTCGCCGACGTAGCGCGCACGCGGGCGGATGAGGCGGTTGTCCTCGTACTGTTCTAAGACGTGTGCGATCCAACCGCCAGCGCGGGACATCGCGAAGATGGGCGTGTAGATGTCGATCGGGATGCCCATCTGGTAGTACGTCGTAGCCGAGTAGAAGTCGACGTTCGGCGCGAGGCCCTTCTCCTCGGCCATGAACTCCTCGATGGCGACGGAGTATTCGTACCACTTCGTGTCGCCCGCTGCTTCACCGAGTTCTTCGGACTTCTCGCCGAGGATCTTCGCGCGCGGGTCCTTGACGTTGTAGACGCGGTGACCGAATCCGGCGACGCGGCGGTCGTTGTCGAGTGCGTCTTTGACCCACTCGACGGGGTCTTTGCCGCTGTCGTCGACCTCCTTCAGCATCTTCATCACGTTCTGGTTCGCGCCGCCGTGGAGCGACCCGGCCAGCGTGCCGACGGCGGACGTGATCGCACTGTGAAGGTCGGAAAGCGTCGAGGACGTGACCATCGCAGAGAACGTCGAGGCGTTGAGTCCGTGGTCGGCGTGGAGAACGAGCGCCATGTCGAACGTCTCCGCGAGGACCTCGTCGGGTTCCTCGTCGTTCAGCATGTAGAGGAAGTTCGCCGCGTGATCGAGATCGTCGCTCGGCTCGACCGGGTCCTCGCCGTTGCGGATTCGATTGAACGCCGCAAGCGCCGTCGGAATCTTCGCCGTGATACGGCGACCCTTACGGATATTGGCCGCTCGATTCGTGACCTCTTCGGCCTCGAAGGTGACTTCGTCGTCGTACGCCGAGAGGTTCGACACGATGGTCCGCATCGCGGCCATCGGGTTCTCGTCGGCTTCGGCGAGTTTGCGAACCGTCTCCAAGACGTGCTCGTCGAGTGCGCGCTCTTCGACCATCGACGCTTTGAACTCGTCGAGTTCGTCGCGCGTCGGAAGCTCTCCGTGCCAGAGCATGTAGAGCACTTCCTCGTAGCTCGCCTCGCGCGAGAGATCCTCGATGGCATAGCCACGGTAGATCAGGCGGCCCTCGTCGCCGTCGATATGACTGAGTTCAGATTCGGCAACCAAGACGCCTTCGAGCCCCCGTTTTAGCTCATCGGACATGGCATAAACTTCCCGACCCTCTCAAAAAAGCGTTACCGTTCGGCCCCCGGTTCTCCTCAGTCTCCGGGTGACAGGGACGTTCACTTGCGAAACGTCAACCCGTCCGAAGTGTCCGAAACCGCAAGCGCGGACGACGGGTCCGATCGGAGATGAGGCGCGGAAGTGGGGTTTTTTGCCACCCGACGACAAGTCCGAACCATGGACCCCGAGGAGGTCGAGTACGAGCCGGTAAGCGTCAAGGAGGTGTTGGCGGAGATGAAAGACACCGCCGAGTTGCTCGTCGACCTCTCCTTTTCGGCCGTGCTGGTCGGAAGCGACGACATCGCAGAGGAGGTACTCACGCTCGAAGAACGGATGGACGTGCTCCAGTTACAGGCCAGAATGAGCCTGCTGATGGCCGCACGGACGCCCGACGACGCCGAGATGTTAGCGCCCGTCCTCGGCGTCGTCGGCGCGGCCGAGAAGATCAGCGACGCCGCGGGCGACATCGCCAAAGTCGTCCTAGAGGACATCGGCTTCCCCGACGCGCTCCGGGCGGCGCTCCCGGAAGCCGCGGAGGTACTCGTCCGCGGAACGATCGCCGAGGACTCGCCGTACGCGCGCCGGACGCTCGGCGACATCAACATGGAGACCGAGACCGGGGTACGCATCATCGCCATCCGCCGAGCGGGCGAGTGGGTGATGAACCCCGACCACGAGACGACGCTCGAAGCCCGCGACGTGGTCCTCCTACGCGGCACCGACGACGGCCTATCGGACGTCTACGAGCGAGCCACCGGCGAAGCGTACAAACCGCCGTCCGGCCCCGAAGCGACGATCGGCGACTTAGAGCGTGCCGTCGACTCCATCGTGACGATGAAGAACATGAGCGAACTCGCCGTCGACCTCGCCTACGGCGCGGTACTCTTCGACAGCACGGAGGTCGCAGAGGAGGTCGACGAACTCGAAGCCGAAGTCGACGCGCTCCAGTCGCGGTTCGAGGCGTGGACGCTGAAGGCGGCGAGCCGTGTCGACGACCCGATTCAACTACGCGGTCTGGTCCACATCGCCAACTCGACGGAGGTCATCAGCGACGCCGCCGTCGAGATCAGCGAAGGCGTCCTCCGCGGACTCGACGCCCACCCCGTCGTCGCCGCCGCCGTCGAGGAGTCCGACGAGATTCTCGTCCGCCTCACCATCGCCGAGGGGAGCACGCTCGCCGACGCGACGCTCGCCGACAGAAAGGTGAAGACCGAGACGGGAATGCGCGTCATCGCCGTCCGGCGACCGGACCAGCCGACGGGTAAGAGCGGTGAGTGGGTCGTCTCCCCGCGGCCGACCACGCACCTCGGCGTCGGCGACATCGTCATCGCGAAAGGGACTCGCGCGGCGGCCGAACGGCTCAGCGAACTCGCGGGCGATCCCCGTCAGTACGAAGACTGACCCGACTCCGCGACGCGAGCGATCGGACAGCGAAAATGAGCGGCGCTTTCAGATGTTGGAGGGCGCGTCGATCGCGATCGTGCCTTCGCCGTCGACGGTGACGACGCAGTTCGCAACGAGGAATTGGAACGACCAGTCCGGCGACGGCGATCGTGCGAGGGCGTCGAGTACATCGGTGTCGACCCAGTCGGCGAGGACGAACGACGACGCGACCGGATTTTCCCCGCGAACAGTGGCAACTGCCCGAGCGACATCGACGCTGAGCGAGTAGTCGCCGCCTCGCTCGTACTCCGTCCGGAAGGAGTGGACATCAGACGAGCGGAGTGAGGTACCGGACATAGTATTCACCTGCAAATAGACAGTCTATTATATATGATTTCGCCATAGATTATCCGATTTGATACGCTCAATTCGGCCGAATTAGCTGCTTTCGCGTTGTATTAGGCAGAATAAAAGTCGAAACCGAACTGACGACGACCGTGCGAACGGGAGCGGGACGGAACGAACGGGCTTTTAGGCCGTGACTGCAAAGAGCGGCACATGATTTTCGAGAACCTTCCGACCACGCCCCGGTCGGAAGAGCTCATCGACAAAGCGTTCTCGCGGGCGGCCCGCGCGGGGCGAGCCAAGAAGGGCCTCGACGCCCAGGAGTCGATGCTACAGACGGCATCGAACGTCCTCGCGGACAACCTAGAGAACGTAGTGACGGCGTGGCCGGACTTCGACTTCGTCGACCCGTTCTACTACGAACTCGCCGACGCCATCGTCGACGTCGACGCACTGCGGCAGAGCCTGAACGAACTCTCGTGGGCGAGCCGCCAGATCCGTGCGATCCGCAACGAGTACCAGTCGAAGCTCCGGAAGACGAACGTCGACACCGGACGCAAGCACAGAAAACAGGCCTTCGCGCGCATGGCCGACATCGTCGAAGAGATCGAAGACGACCTGCTCCAGGTCGGCGAGGCCCGTGACGCGCTGAAGACGTTGCCCGACATCCGACCGGACGAAGCCGCCATCGTCGTCGCGGGCTACCCGAACGTCGGGAAGTCGTCGTTCGTCAACCGCGTCACGCGAGCGAGCAACGAGATCGCCGAGTACCCCTTCACGACGAAGGGCGTCCAGATCGGGCACTTCGAACGCGACCGAGTTCGGTACCAGATCATCGACACGCCCGGCCTGCTCGACCGGCCCGAGGAGGATCGAAACGACATCGAGCGTCAGGCCGTCAGCGCGCTCGAATATCTCGCCGACACGGTGCTCTTCGTCGTCGACGCCAGCGGCGACTGCGGCTATCCGCTCCCCGCCCAACTCGAACTCCGCGACGAAGTCGCCGAACGGTTCGACGTGCCGGTGCTCACGATCTGTAACAAGAGCGACCGCACGACCGACGTCGAAGCGGACGCCTACATGAGCGTCACCGAAGACGAGAACGTCGACGGCGTCCTCGACATGGCCGTCGAGGCCGTCGACTTCGAACCGGACATCCCGCCGTCGCGGCAAGGGTAAGGAGAGTCAGGCGTCGAACGCCCGCACGGTCGTCCGGTCGTTCCGACCGCCGTCGGCCGTGTCCGCGATCGACCGTTCTTCGGCGCTCGCTGCGTCGTCAGAACGTACGCGCCGTCGGCCGGGATCGGCCCGTAGCCGCGAATCGAAGCCCACGAACGCTCCCACAGTTTCTCACCGGAGTCGAGCGAGAGCGCATCGAGCGTCACTCGCGTGAGTTTCGCCGACTGGTCGTACGCGCCACGGGCCAGATAGACCGTGCCGTCGACGACCGTCGGCGTCGTCGCCGGCCCGTCGAACTGCTCGGTCCAGCGGTCGGTCGGCTTCTCCGCGCCGATCGTCGAATTGTACCCCGTGTGGCCGGCGTCCCGGCCGATCGCCGGCCACGACCCTTCGGGAGCGACCGGCCCGTCGGCTGGCGGTGTCGTCGAATCGTCCGCGTTAGATCCCGAGAGGCTGTCGGCGAGACTGGACCGACTGATACCACCGAGACAGCCGGTACAGAGCGACGCACCGGCGAGGGCGAGTACCGCACGCCTGGAGGACTGGCGGCGAACCATGGCTAAACCTCCATCTGAAGCGATAAGTGTTTTTTGTCTATAACGACTGGCCTGAATCTTCGTGCCCGACTACTGCTGCACGTCGTAGGTGACGCTCACCGTCGCCGTGACGGTCACGGGGCCGGGTTGGAAGTTCGTGCTCGTCGACCCGCTCGCAGCGGTCTTCTCGGCGCCGTACTGGACGGGCACCGGCGTTCCGGCGCTCGCCGTCGAGATCGAGTGGACGCCCGAGATCGACACGTCGGAAGCGTTGGCGACGGCGTCGGCGTCGGCGCGGGCGTTCTTCACGGCGGCGGCGAGCGCCTTCGCGCGGAGGTCCGCACGCGTCTCGTCGGTCAGCGTGAACTGGACGCCGTTGACGGTCGTTCCGGCGGCCCCGACGGCGGCGTCGACGACGTCACCGGCGTGGTCGGGCGAGACCTCGACGGTGTAGGCGTGGACGGCACGGTAGCCGACGACACGGGGTGACTTCCCAGCCTGACCGCTGTAGTCGTACTGCGGCTGGAGCGAGTAGTAGGAGGTCTCGATGGAGTCCTCGGCGACACCGGCTTTCTTCAGCGCGGCCACGAGGTCGTTGGACCGCTGGGCGGCCTGTGAGCGGGCCGCGTCGGCGGTGTCGGCGGTCGCGACGACCGAAACGGACACGACGGCGAGGTCGGGAGCGACGGTCACTTCGCCGGTTCCGGTGGTCGAGACCGTCGGCCCAGTGGCCGAGGCCGAATCGGTCGACGACGCGTCAGCGGCGGGGTCGCTCGACGTTTGGAGCGGGGCGGTACAGCCGGCAAGCAAGAGCGTGACGGCGAGAACGAGGGCACCGAGCGTTCGCGTTCGTAATCGCATACGAATTCCTGAAAGTCGTCTGGGCTAATGAACACGCGCTAAGCGCAAAGAGGCGTTTGTCCTACCGCACGTCGTCGAGGTGTTGGTGGCGCTCGGACACTCGACGGCGACGTAACGGACGCGGACCGGGATCGGACCAGAAGAGCCGAGAGCGGGGAAGTTCGGCGAGTGGGTCCGAACCACGCGGGCGACGTGAGTGCCGACCGGCGGCGGCGTGGTCCCGGGTCGATAGCCGAGCGTTACCGTCACGTTCGAGGGACGCCGGATCGGGAATCCCTGATATTCGACGTTCAGGCCGATCAAGGAGAGCCCGTTCGACTGGGCGACGTTGGCGACGGCTCCTCGTGCACGCTTTTCGAACGTCGACGACTGGTACGACGCCGCGGTAACACCGACGAGGAGTGCCGAGAGGAGGAGCAGGCTACCGCCGATGGCCGCCATGCGGGTCATCGTGTCCCGACGCGCCTCGTCCCGTCGGAACCAGTGATTCGGACGGTACCCCTTGTACCAGAGAACCGCGAGCGCGGCGAAGTTTATCGAGAGGTAGTTGACTAACACGAGCACGGCCGAGCCGAGCACTTTCGTCGGAGTTCCCCACGCGATGCCGATGCCGACGACGGCGGTCGGTGGCATGAGCGCCGCCGCGATCATCACGCCGACGAGCGCCGACGAGACGCCCGAAGCGAGGCTCAGCGCACCTGCCCCACCCGCACCGACGGCGATGGCCAGCGAGAGCACGTCCGGCGCGAGTCGCTCCTTGACCTCGCTGAGCGCGAACACCTGGTGGGCAGAGAGCGGGACGGTTCCCGAATAGCGCAGTGCGATGGCGAACAACGCGGCGCTGGCGACGGCGAGCAATCCCCCGAGAACCTGCAGTTTGACCCCGCGGGTGAACAGTTCCTCGTCGTCGATGACGGAACCGACGCTGGTCGCCATCGCCGGGCCGATGAGCGGCGCGATGACCATCGAGCCGACGACGACGGCGGGCGAATCGAGCAGGAGTCCGGAGGTGGCGACGACGGCACTGATGATCGTCATGGCGACGAACGATCCCAACTGCGGCGCGAGTTCGCGCGCGCGGGTGATCAGTTCCTCACGGGCGATGCGTTCCGTGTCGCGGTTCTCCTCGGCGTACCGCGCCTCCAACTGCTCGAATCGCTGGGAAACCACCGTCTCGGCGTCGAGGACGACGGTGTACGCGTTCCGTTCGATACCCGCCTCGCGGAGTCGAGACAACACGGGCTCGACCGCGTTCGTCGGTAACGGGAACGTGACGACGGCGGTGTACTCGCGGCCGCTCGTCTCGTCGCTCATGGCGTAATCGATCCCCTCGTCGTCGAGAACACCGAGCACCGCGTCGCGCTTACCCGCCGGAATCATCACCTCTACGAGTCGCACACTCGGGCGACGACCGGCATCGAGAAATAGACCAGGGGCGGGGAGGAGAGCAAGGTTTCAGGTCACCGAGCGACGAGAGAGGCTATGAGTTCTACAACCGCGACGACCGAAGTCGTCCTCTCGTGGAGCGGCGGGAAGGACGCGACGCTCACGCTTCGAGCACTCCGAGCCGACGAGACCGTCACCGTAACCGGACTACTGACGACCGTCTCGACCGCGACTGGCCGGACGGCGATGCACGGCGTGCGCCCGGAACTGATCGACGCGCAGGCCGACGCCGCCGGTCTCCCCGTCGAATTCGTCGAACTCCCCGCCGATCCCTCGAACGAACAGTACGAGGCACGGATGCGTGACGCACTCGACGCGCAGGCTGCACGTGGCGTCGACGAAGTCGCCTTCGGCGACCTGTTCCTCGAAGACGTGCGGGCCTACCGGGAGTCGAACCTCGCCGACGCCCCGCTCGACGGTCGGTGGCCCCTCTGGAGACGCGACACGGACGACCTCGCCCGCGAGTTCGTCGAGGCGGGGTTCCGCGCGACGCTCGTCTGCGTCGACGGCGACGCGCTCGACGAGTCCTTCGCCGGCCGAGCGTACGACACCGCACTGCTGGACGACCTCCCCGACGAAGTCGACCCCTGCGCCGAGAACGGCGAGTTCCACACCTTCGTCACCGACGGCCCGACCTTCACGCATCCCGTCGAACTCGCGTTCGGCGAGACGGTGACGAAAGAGATCGAGGGGACGCCGTTCTACTATCAGGACTTGTCGGCGAAATGAGTGTCTGAAGTACGGACGACGCGGGCGTCAGGACGGACGGAACCGTTCGAGGACCGGAATCTCCCCGACTCGCTCGTCGTCTAATTCGCTCCAGTCGATGCCGGTCGGCCGCCGGTACGTCGTCTCCGTCCGAATCAGACGCTCGGGCGTGACGACGAGGTCCATCGGCACGTCGTGAGCATCGGGATCGATGTCGTCTGCGATCTGTGTCTCGTGAACGGTCGTCGCCACCGTCGTCTCGTCGTCGACGGCACCCAACTGGGAGAGGACGGCGAACTCCAAGTCGCTGTATCCCTCTCCCTTGCCGACGCGCGCACCCTCCGGCGAGACGGCGACGCTCCCGGAGACGACGAGGTCGACGTGTGGCACCTCGTCAGGGCCGACCGGCTCTGCGTACCCGTCCATCTTCGAGACGGTGGCTGCGGCGTCGGTATCGCTGATCTCGGCCGGGTCGAGTTTCATGAACGGCCTCTCGCTCCGAAGTCGCGGCTGGGCCATGTAGACGACCTTCCCCTCGCGGAGCGCCCGCCGACGCACCGGCAACTGCGGCGCGTCGGGATTCGCTTTCAACACGTCTGCCGCCGCCCACTCGTCGGTCTCGGCGAGGCGGTCGGCGGCCGCATCGGCCCCGTCGAAGTTCGGAATCCGACCGTGCGGCGGAAACGGGAACCGAGCGATGCCGTCGTCTTCGAGACGGTCCCAGACGCGCTCCCGGAGGTCCTGCTTGTCCATACTGGTCCCTTCGAGCGAGGGGACAACAGTATACTGTCGGAGAAGAGGCTTTCGGGGAGTTCGCAGTCCGACGTGGCGATGTAGGCGATAGCGAGCCGATCAGCCGCTACTGGGTGGGACTTTCGAGGTCGTATCGACCGCGGTCTCTATATTCCGGTCGTATCCGAACACTCACTCCGACTCGAACCGCCACCGCGTCGCGTCGGTCGGGTAGTCGCGCCACGCGAGCACCTTCGTCGGTCGAATCGCGAAGACGGGCGTCCCGTGCCGGACATCGTACTTCGCCTCGTAGGCGTCGTCGATCCGCTCGAGGAAGTCTAATTCGGCGGTCGATTCTGTGAGTTTCTCCGCGACGCCTTCGACGACGACCACCTCCTCTGCGTCCTCGGTGTGGATCGTAACCGCAGGATTTTCCGCGAGATTCCGCACCCAGCGCGTCCGCTCGCCGCCGCCGCAGTGGAGCGTCCCGTCGACCCACACCCCCCAAACGGGTCGCGCGTGCGGCCGCCCGTCGGGTCGCGTCGTCGCGAGCCAGTAGTTCCGCTCACCCGCCAGCGTCTCCTCGACGAACGTCCACGACAACAGCCCCTCGCGGTCGGACGGAATCCCGTAACTGGCCTCCGTCTCCGGTCGATCGGGGTCCGGACCATCGGTTTCGTTCGACATGAACGAGAGTCGCGCCGAGGCGAGATAAGAACGCTCTCGTCAGCGTTATGCCGCGTCGTCCGATACCATCGGTATGTTCCAAAATCGCCCGGAGCGCGACGCCGAGATCGTCTTTATCGGGCGGTCGAACGTCGGCAAGTCGACGCTGATGCGCGAACTCACCGGCCACAGTTTCTCGACCGGCAAGAAACCCGGCGTCACCCGAAAGCCGAATCACTTCGACTGGACCTCGGAGAGCTTCATGTTCACCGATCTGCCCGGATTCGGGTTCATGTCCGGCGTCGAAGGTGACGCACGCGAACAGATCAAGACCGATATCGTCCGCTATATCGAAGACAACGCAGACCACATCATCGCGGGCGTCCTCGTCGTCGACGGCAAGAGCGTCGTCGACATCATCGACCGCCACTCCGGCGACGACGAGATCCCTCACGACGTAGAGATGTTCTACTTCCTCGACGAACTCGGCATCCCGCCCATCGTCGCCGTCAACAAGATGGACAAAGTCGACGACCGCGACGAGCGACTGGACGACCTCTGCGACCGCCTCGGCCTCTACCCGCCGTGGAAGCAGTGGCAGGACACCATCGCGCCGATCAGCGCGAAGCGCGGATTGATCGAGCCGCTGAAAGAAGCGATTCGGACGCAGTTCCACGAGGCGAAGCGGGATGATCTGTTGAAATTCGTCTCTTGATTGCGGCACAGTTCAGATGAGATCGAAGTAATCGAGAGAACGACTTAGAAGACCTCGAAAGCCCCCGCGCTTCGCTCAGGGCGCGGCCCCTTTCAGTCCCACCCACGGTAGTTGATCGGTTAGTTGTCGTGTATCCAAACACCGTCCCTAACCAAGGTGATCAGATACCCCGAACGCATCGCTCACTGAGTTTTGAAACGCAAAGAGAGAAAAACCGCGAGAGAAAGCTGCCGACGAAGTTAGCGGGCCGCGGCGGCGACGCGCTCGCGCTCTTCTTTCTGGTTGATCGCGTAGGTCTGGACGTCGTAGTCCGCAGCGCCGATGAGTTGCTGGGCGAGCGCCTCGGCAGCACTGGTCGGACGCTTGTGGGACGCGTTGTACGCGCCCTCGGCGAGGAACATGACTGCCTGGTCGACACGGCGCTGGGGGGCGACGTCGACGGCCTTCGGGACGGAGATGCCACCGTACTTCAGGCGGACGGTCTCCTCGCGGGGTGCGGCGTTCTCGACGGCGGTGACGAGCACCTGCACCGGGTTCTCCTCGGTCCGGTCGTGGACAATCTCAAACGCGTCGCGGACGATGCGCATCGTCTTCTGCTTGTGACCCGTGTTGTCCTCGGTCTGCATCAGGCGGTTGATGAGCCGCTCGACGATGCTGAGTTCGGACTTCTTGAACTGCTTGTTGGCGTGGCGGCCCATCGTGTGCGCGATGGGCGTCACCGAGATGTAGCGCTTCGTGCTGGGGTCTGCGTACTCGATGTCCGTGACGTCCCAGACGCCGAACAGCTGTGCGTTGTTCTCTGCCTCTTCGCTGTCGGCGGGTGCCTCGGGCTCTGGGGGTTCGCTCTCAGACATGATTATCGCACCGGCTTTTCGGCGTTACCGCGAACCAGTTCGATCATCGAGACGCCGTTGACCTTCTCGACTTTGTAGTTGACGCCGGACAGGTCGCCCATCGCGCGACCCTTCGCGCCACCGATCCCTGCGATGGTGACCTCGTCGTGTTCGTCGATGAACGAGATCGCGCCGTCACCGGGACAGAACGCGGTGACCTGCTTTCCGTTCTTGATGAGCTGAACACGGACGCATTTCCGGATCGCCGAGTTCGGCTGCTTTGCTTCGATCCCGACCTTTTCGAGGACGATGCCGCGAGCCTGCGGCGCGCCTTCAAGCGGGTCGGACTTCTTTCGCAGACCGCGCTCCCGTCGCGCGTACTGCGAGTCGGACCACCGGCGTTGCTGGCGGTCCTTCTTCAGTTTGCGGGCAGCGTATTTGCCGTTCGCCATAGTGTCAGTGGGTTCCCGACGGAGCTACTTAAGCCTCCCTTTTCGAAACGCGTGAGACGCCCGCAGATTCGCGTAGCGGGGTACGAGAACCGATCTGAGGTCGTTTCGTTCTCTGAGCGACGGCCGTTCGTCGACGGAGAGGACGGGAACGGATGCCTAAATGCGTCTCGTGAAATGCTCAGTCGACTGTTAGATAGCCGGCGAGGACAGCGAAGAACCGGACCCGCGGTCAGGACGGGTAGTACAACAGTTCGAACGCCGAACCGCAACTCCCACAGATCACGTCTTTGCCATGAATTTCGTCCGTCGCCGGTGGCTCGCCGCCGTCAGCGACCGTGAGATTCGCCTCGACGCGAGCGTCACACGAGGGACATCGAATTGGCACCGTCATACCTGTATCATGTCGCTAGGAAGTAGCATAGTTATGAGCGACGTAAGAGCGGGAAGCGAAGCTACGAGAAATCGAGCGACTGCACCGCGTTAGGAGAGTGATACCAGTGAAACAGTGGCGGTACCGGGGTGAGAGAAGACGGGGGGCGCGACGACGTCGACTTACGTCAACTGGATATCGTCGACGTCGTAGTGGCGACGAGCCAAGACGCGTGCCGTCTCGATATTGACCCCGTCCGAGCCGATAGCGACGCCGCGGTCTTCGTCTCTGACCTCGACGTAGGCGACCCGGTCGCCCTGTTCGCTGATCGTGACGTGTTCGACCGCTGCGGGCGCGAGCGCCGACGCCACGAACGACTCCGGTGTGTCGGCGTCTTCGACGAGTTCGACGGTCCGTCCGACCTTCGACTCGAACGAACGGATTCGCCGACCGCCGGGACCGATCGCTCTCCCCATCTCACCGGCCGCGACGAGGATGACGACGCGGTCGTCGTAGACGAGGCAGTCGGTCGCCGCCGCCTCGGTCTCTTCCTGGAAGAACCCGATGTACCGTCGTGCCTCGTCGGACAGGGTGACCTTCATGATGGACTCGTCCGATCAGTCGTCGCTCGGGAGTTCGGAGCTATCGGACGACTGCTGGAACGACCCCATCCGAAGGTCGACGTCGCCGGTGCCGAGCGCGATCGGCTTCCCGACGATGACGTTCTCGATGACCCCATCGAGATCGTCGAGTTCGCCGTGGATCGCAGCGTCGAGGAGGTGGTTGACCGTCACCTCGAACGCTGCGCGGGCGAGGACGGACTCCTTGCTGCCGGAGATGCCGTGTCGACCGATGGATTCGATCGTCCCGCGGTTGGTCATGATGTCCGAAACGAGCATCAGGTGGCGGACGTTCACGTCGTCGAGACCCTGCTCTTCGAGCGTCTCCATCGTCTCGTTGATGATGGCTTCGCGAGCGGCCTCGACGCCGAGGTTACGGTACACCTCGTGGATGTTGTTCGTCGTCGTCCGCGAGGCGTCGACACCTTCGATCGAGAGGACGTCGCCGAAGGCCGACCCTTCAGTGTAGAGGACGAACTCCTCGCCGTCGTCGTCGGTCTTCTCCTTGCGGATGACGACGCGCGTGACGTCCTCGATCCCTTTGAAGACGATCTCGCGCAGTTGTTCGACGAGTTGCAGGAGTTCGCGGTAGCTTGGCTGTTCCGGGCCGAACTCCACGAGCGTACCCTGCCGTCGGGTCGTGACGCCGAGGGCGTCCTCGATGGTCTCGGCGATTTCGGCGGCGACTTCGCCAACGTCGTTCGCGCGTGGCCACCGCTCCATCAGCGTGTCCTCGTTCAGATCGACCTGCACGAGCATGTCCGCGACGTTCGTCGAGACGTCACCGAGCGCGAGAATCTTCGTCGACTCGATGTCCCACACGACCTCGTGGGCCCGGTCGCGGTCGGTCGCGTACGGGATGTCCCCCTCGTTTTGCTCCTCGGTTTCGAGGTGGACGGTCATCATCGGCGTGTCCGGCGTCTTCCGGGCGTCCACCAGTTCGATGAGGCGGGGAAGCCCCTGAGTCACGTCGATCTCCGCGACACCCGCGTAGTGGAACGTGTTCATCGTCATCTGCGTTCCCGGTTCCCCGATGGACTGCGCCGAGACGGTGCCGACGGGGTCGAGCGGGTCGACCCGCGTGTCGAGGTAGCGCGCCTCGACGGCCTTGGCGATGCTGTCAGCCTGTTCGACGCTCAGGTCGCCGCGGTCTTCGATGGTGTCGTACACTCGGTCCTTGAGCCGTCGGGGGAGCTGTGTGTCCTCGACGACCGCTTCGATATCGTCGTCAACGTGTTCGTATTCAGTCATCGGATTCTACCTCCCGCCGGGGACCGGCGTGTTCCGAGAGATTCGTCGGCGGTTCACGCACGCCGAGGAACTCCTCGCGCGCTTCCTGGGTGTCGAACTCGGAGTCGAGGACGCGGTCGGCGATGCTCTCGACGTCGATGTCGTTGTCCTCGTTCGACGAAACCTTGACCGGACTGGTGCCGTCTTCACCGAACTCGAACTGGACGATGGTGTCGCTCGTGTCGCGCACCGTCCCGTCGTACTGCGCTTCTAGCTCGGAGAGCGCGTTGATGAGCCGACGCTGGAGGTATCCGGACTTGGACGTCCGGACCGCAGTGTCGACCAGCCCTTCGCGACCACCCATCGCGTGGAAGAAGAACTCCTTCGGCGTCAGACCGCCACGGTAGGAGTTCTCCACGAAGCCGTGTGCCTCGGCGGAGAGGTCGTTTTTCTGGTAGTGGCTCAGCGTCCGGTCCTCGTACCCGCGGTTGATCCGCTCGCCGCGGACAGCCTGCTGTCCGACACAGCCGGCCATCTGCGTGAGGTTCAGCATCGACCCACGCGCACCGGAGCGGGCCATGATGACCGCCGGGTTCTCGTCGCCGAAGTGGTCTTCGGCGATCTCACCAGCACTGTCACGAGCCTTTCCGAGCGTCTGCATGATCTTCATCTCCAGGGTCTCGTCGACGGTCCGACCCGGCAGCGACTCGAGTTCGTTCGCCTCGTAGGTCTCGATGAGTTCCTGAATCCGCTCGTAGGCGTTCTCGATGGCCTCGTCGACCATCTCGTTTGCCTCCTCCGGGATGGACTCGTCGTCGATCCCGAGCGAGAACCCGAAGTGCATGATCGCACGCATCGCCAGCGAGGCGACCTCGTTGACGAAGATACGAGCGCGGGTCTCGGAGTAGACCTTCGTGATGGTGTCGACGATCTCGCCACCGAACGCGCCGACGGCGTCCTCGTCGATAGTCCCCTCGATCAACTGGCCGTCCTCGATGACGACTTCGTCGCCGGCAGAGGAGACGAAGTCGATCGAGAGGTCGTCGGGCAGCAACTCGGAGAAGAGCGTCTGACCCGTCCAGTACTCGGTGCCGTTGTCCTCGACGCCGTCCGGTTCGGGCAGCGTGTCGATGCTCGTCGCACGCAGCAGGTCGAGCGCCTGCGTCTCCGAGAAGTGCGGGTTCTCGTGAGTGAGTAGGTACGTTCCGGAGATGTGGTCCTGAATCGCACCGATGATGTTCTCACCGAAGCGCGGCGAGAGGATCTGCTCTTGAACGCGCATGAGCACGCGCGCCTCCGCACGGGCCTCCTCGTTCTGGAGGGCGTGCATGTTCATCTCGTCGCCGTCGAAGTCAGCGTTGTACGGCGGGCAAACGACGGTGTTCAGCCGGAACGTCTTGTACGGCATCACGACCACTTCGTGGGCCATGATCGACATCCGGTGGAGCGACGGCTGCCGGTTGAAGATGACGATGTCGCCGTCGACGAGGTGACGGTTGACCTCCCATTCGAGTTCGACCTTCTCTGCGAGTTCCTCACAGTTCTTCTCGGTCACCTTCAGGCGTCGGCCGTCCGGTCGCCGAACGTAGTTCGCACCCGGATGCCCCTCGGGGCCGTTGGCGACGTACCGGCGGGCGTCCTCGATGTTCCGCTCGGTGACGTTCATCGTCTGGGTCATCTCGGTGGCGACCCGCTCGGGGACACCGACCTCGTTCAGCGAGAGCGTCGGGTCCGGCGAGATGACGGTCCGGGCCGAGAAGTTGACACGCTTTCCGGAGAGCGATCCCCGGAAGCGGCCTTCCTTCCCCTTGAGACGCTGCGAGAGCGTCTTCAGCGGGCGACCGGAGCGGTGGCGCGCCGGTGGCGTCCCCGAGATCTCGTTGTCGATGAACGTGGTGACGTGGTACTGAAGCAGTTCCCACAGGTCCTCGATAATGAGCTGCGGGGCACCCGCTTCACGGTTCTCCATGAACCGCTGATTGATGCGGATGATGTCGACCAGTTTGTGAGTGAGGTCGTCCTCGGAGCGCTGCCCGTTGTCGAGCGTGATCGACGGTCGGGCCGTCACCGGCGGCACGGGTAGGACGGTCAGGATCATCCACTCCGGCCGGGAGCGGCTCGGGTCGATGCCGAGCGACTCGATGTCCTCGTCCGGGATGTCCTCGAACCAGTCGCGGATGTCCGAGGGCATCAGCTTGTTCATGTCCTCGACCGTGAGGTCGATGCTCAGCGCCTTTTCGAGCGCCTTGCGGTCGTCGGGGCGCGGTCGGAACGAGCCGGACATGATCTCGTTGATCCGCCCGAGGTCGATGCCGGTGTCGTTGGCGAGCGCCTGCGGGCTGACGCCCTCGTCGTCCTCGTCGTCCGGGTCGGGCTGCATCGCCTGCGCGATGCGTTCGCTGTAGTCGCCGGCCAGCACGTCCTGTACCTCGTAGTACGTGGTCGGTTTCTCGTGTTTGATGTCGTGCTGGGGAGCGCCGCAGTACGGGCAGCGCTTCGCCTTCCGGGCCTGACGGACGGCCGCCTTCAGGGCGTTGTTCGGGTCGTCGCCGAGTTCCTTCGCGCGCACCAACTGGTCGCGGTACTCGTGCTGCTCGTCTTCGGTGAGCGCGAGTCGACCGCACTCCCGGCACGTCGAGCGGAGCAGGCGACGGATGAGCTTCGTGAAGCCGACGTGGATGACGGGTGCGGCGAGTTCGATGTGGCCGAAGTGGCCGTTACACGAGCCCGAGTGCTGTCCGCACGTTCGGCACTCCAATCCGGGGTCGATGACGCCGAGACGGGGGTCCATCAGCCCCATGTCGATCGGGTACCCGTCGTCGTCGTACGTGTCCGCGGTGATGACCTTCGTGGCGGACATGTCTCGATACGTCTCCGGGTCCATCAGCCCGAACTGAATGGCCCCGAGTTCCTTCGGTGATTGAATTGACATTTATTGGATCCTCCTACACTGCGTCTTTGAGTTCGAGGCGCGGTCGAATGCCGAGGGCGATCATCTCGTCTAACAGAAGTTTGAACGCGTAGCTCACTTCGAGACGGTGGATGTCGTCTTCGTTGCCCGTCACCGGGTCGTAGACACGACGCTGATCGACGTCCTCGACGGCGACCATCCCGGTGTCGGCGCTGATGTAGACTTCTTCGCGGTCCGAGGAGTCGAGCAGACGCTCTTTGAGCGCCATCGCCGCCCCGTGACCGATGAGCACTTCGCGTTCCATCTCACCCACACGGAGCCCACCTTCGCGGGCACGTCCTTCGGTCGGCTGGCGGGTGAGCACCTGCACCGGCCCGCGCGAACGGGCGTGCAGTTTGTTGCTCACCATGTGGTACAGTTTGTGGTAGAAGATGACGCCGACGAAGATTTCGGCCTCGATCTTCTCGCCGGTGACGCCGGAGTACATGACCTCCTTGCCGGAGGACTTGAACCCGTGTTCTTCTAGCGCACCGCGGAGTTCGCTCTCGTCTTCGCCCTGGAAGGCGGTCCCGTCGACGCGCCGACCTTCGAGCGCACCGACCTTTCCGCCGAGCATCTCTAGAACGTGACCGACCGTCATCCGCGACGGCAGCGCGTGCGGGTTGACGACGAGGTCGGGGACGACCCCCTCCTGCGTGAAGGGCATGTCCTGCTGCGGTGCGAGGTGGCCCACGACCCCTTTCTGTCCGTGTCGCGATGCGAACTTGTCCCCGAGTTCGGGGATCCGCTCGTCGCGCACCGACACCTTCGAGAGCTTCGAGCCGTCCTCGCCCTCCATCAGCGTGACCGTGTCGACGACGCCGTCCTCGCCCGAGCGCATCGTGACGGAGGTCTCACGGCGCTTCTGCGGCGAGAGACCGCCCATATCGTCGGGTTCTTCGAGGAACCGCGGCGGCGACGTCTTACCGAGCAGTACGGAGTTCTCGTCGACGACCGTCTCGGGGTTGACGAGACCGTCCTCGTCGAGATGCGTGTACGCGTCCTCACCGCGTGCGCCGCGGACGTCCTGCGACGGGATCTCGAAGCGGTCTTCCTGACCGCCGGGGTAGCGGCGTTCCTCACCCTCGTAGGTTCGGAAGAAGTGCGAACGACCGAGTCCGCGGTCGACGCTCCCTTTGTTCATGACGAGCGCGTCTTCGATGTTGAACCCTTCGTAGCTCATGACGGCGACGACGAAGTTCTGAGCCGCCGGTCGCTCGTCGAAGCCGATCTGTTCGGTCGTCTGCGTCTTCACCATCGCCAGTTGCGGGTAGTGCAGCAGGTGCTGGCGCGTGTCGGGTCGGATGCGGTAGTTCGCCGCCGGGATTCCCAGCGACTGCTTCATCATCCCTGCGCCCATCGTAATGCGCGGGCTGGCGTTGTGCTCGGGGTACGGGATCATCCCCGCACCGATCCCGAAGATGAGCTGCGGGTCGATTTCGAGGTGCGTGTGCGCCTCGTTCAGATCGTCTTCGTCGACGGCGACGTAGATGTCCTCCTCTTCCTCGGCGTCGATGAACTCGATATACCCGCGGTCGACGAGGTCCTGGAACTCCAGTTCGCCCGCCTCGACGGCCTCGATCTCTTCGTCGCCGAGCAGCGGTTCGCCGTCCTCGATGACGATGAGGGGTCGCCGGGCGCGTCCGGCGTCAGCGTTGACGATGACCTCACGCGTGCGGTCTTTGACGCTCACGTTGACCATCGGACTGACGTCGCCGCGTCGTCGTGCTTCTCGAATCTGTCCTGCGAGCTGGTGCGGGTCCGGGTGGGTCCCGACCAGGCTACCGTTGACGTATACTTTCGCTTCTCGTGCCTGAGCCATGTTCAGTCGTCAGCTGTCGTGGGTTCTGTTCGGTCGAGGCCGGGAATGCCGTCGACGCCCATCGACGCAAGTTCTCGTTTGAGTGCCTGTTCGTCCTCGACGTTCTGGGACAGCTCCATCGCCTGCGCGAAGTTCTTCACGAGTCCGCAGTTCGGTCCCTCGGGGGTCTCCGAGGGGCAGATGCGACCCCACTGGGTCGCGTGCAGGTCGCGTGCTTCGAAGTGGGGCTGCGAACGCGACAGCGGCGAACGCAGACGGCGCAGGTGAGACAGCACACCCATGTAGTCCGTGCGGTCGACCAGTTGGGAGACGCCCGAGCGGCCGCCGACCCAGTTACCCGTCGCGATGGGGTGTTCGAGCCGTTCGGTCAGCACGTCCGAGCGGACGACCGTGTTGACCGTGAGGTTCCGGTTACGCATGTTCGCGCGTTCGAGCTGGTACTTCACGTCACGCGCGAGTTTGTTCAGCGCCGTCCGGAACAGGTCGCGCATGAGGTCGCCGCTGACCTTCAGGCGCTTGTTGGCGTAGTGGTCCTTGTCGTCGGAGTCGCGGCGACCGAGCGCGAGTTCGAAACACGCCTCGGCCATCCGGCAGAGGTAGAACGCCTTGTTCGACCGGACTTCCTCGTCCTCGACACCCTCCTCGTGGAGGTGCGGGAGAAGGTATCGGTCGATGACGTAGTTCGCCCGCTTGAGCTGGTAGTTCTTGCCCTGCCCGCTGGCGACGCGCTTGCCGAGCGTCTCGATGGCCTCCTCTTCGGACTGGACTTCGGCCATCTCCAGGTTTTCGAGCATGAACTTCACGATTTCCGGGTCGTCGCTCACGCGGTGAACGATCTCCTCGTCGGATTCGAGTCCGAGCGCGCGGACGAGCGTGACGAAGTTGACGCTCCCCGACACCGAGGGGAACGAGACTTCGAGGATACCCTCGCGGTTCCGTTCGCAGAGGACGAGCGCGCGGTACCCGCGGCGCTGAGAGAACGTCTTCGCGACCTGAATCTCGTCGCCGTACTTCGTGTCGTACTCGGCGAGAATCTTGTTGGGCGCTAAGTCCTCCGAG
Source organism: Haloferacaceae archaeon (assembly GCA_963715525.1). Lineage (GTDB taxonomy): Archaea > Halobacteriota > Halobacteria > Halobacteriales > Haloferacaceae > MFD01721-c6. The sequence goes on along the minus strand of OY970248.1, from coordinate 404,140 downwards.
GTCATCAGGACGCGCTCGGATCCGTTGACGATGAAGTATCCGCCGGGGTCGACGGGGTCCTCGCCGATCTGGACGAGTTCCTCGTCGGAGAACCCGGCGATGTTACACTTCGTCGACCCGACCATGATCGGCATCCGACCGACCTTGGTCTCGGCGGAGTCGACGACGATTTCCTCTTCTTCCTCGCCGCCGCGTACGATGGACATCTCCATGAACACGGGTGCGGCGTAGGTGATGTTACGCAGGCGCGCTTCCTGCGGGTAGAGGAGTTCTTCACTGCCGTCGGCTTCGCGGACACGCGGCGTGACGACGCGGATGTCGCCCAGTTCGACGTAGACGGGTTCTTCGCCCTCTTTGTCGCCGATGTCCGTCTCGATGGTCGCCTTTTCGTCGACGACTTCCTGCATTCCGCGTTCGAGGAACGCGTTGAACGAGCGGTAGTGATGTTCTGCGAGCCGTTCCTTCGAGAAGTACTCTCGAGAGATCGTTCGGCGTGCCTGTCGGTCCATTACTCGACCACCAGTCGATACACGATTGCTCTGTCTGTCGTTCGGGAGTCTCGCACGATTTGGATCACATCACCCGGTTCGGCATCCGTTCCGCGGAGAGCCGGGTCCTTCCGCTTGATTTTCGGCAAGTTAGTTTTACTCACGTTGTACTCTTCGAGCACCTCCTCGACGCGCTCCGGATCGTCGAGAACGGTGTGTTCCGGAACCAGTTTGTGTTGGCTTACGTCTACCATGGATGGGTTGGCCTGTGGAGAGAAGCGGCTATCACGAGATACTACAGCGCGATTATAGGCCCACGCATTTAAGGGTTCCCAAATAGAGGGGAAGCGTCGCTATCGGCGTTCCCGTCGGATCCAACCGCCGGGAGTTGTGTTACTCGTACGCATGCCGTCGTTCAATATATGAGTTGTGGCGAATCGCGAGAGCGATAATCGCGGTACAACCGCGCACACCACCCGTAGATGGCAAGCCTTAATTACCATACCACCAAACGGATGAATGCCGCAAGACAGCGAGCAAGAAAGCGTGCCCGGGTGGTGTAGTGGCCCATCATACGACCCTGTCACGGTCGTGACGCGGGTTCAAATCCCGCCTCGGGCGCTTCTCTGATTCCAACTCTCCAGCGACTGTTTCGCTGCGGACGAGGATCGCTGTGCGACACTGTATGCCCGGGTGGTGTAGTGGCCTATCATACGACCCTGTCACGGTCGTGACGCGGGTTCAAATCCCGCCTCGGGCGCTTCTCTGATTTCAACACACTCAGCGAGGCGTGTATCGCCGAGCGACGGAGGTGAAATCAGGAAGCGTAGACGGCGGATCTGAACTAAGGAGTGAAACGACTGGGGTTCAAATCCCGCCTCGGGCGCTTCTCTCTCACAGATCACGAACAGATCCCACGGACCACACTCCGATTCTCAGGAACTGACACTCCCGTCGTCGACATTGATAGCGTGCGCTCTCGGACTCTCACCACCGTGTGGCGTGGTACGCTCTCGAATCTGAACGAGGTGTGTCGACTCCGTGGCGTCGTCGACGACGAGTGCGACGCCGGTTTCGCTCGGGAGGCGATCCGTCAGCGACCCGTCGAGGAAGGTCGGCGTCGCCGTCGCCAGTGCGTCGATGTCGGCGGCGAGCGTCAGTCGATGTGCGAAGAGGAGGTCGGCCTGCGAGACGGCGACTGATGGAAGAGCACTCGGTCGTTGCGTCGCCGCGACGAGACTGACTCCGGGTGCGCGACCGCGCGTGAGGAGCGTCTGTAATGCGGCGGCGGCGATGCCGTCGAAGAACGCGTGCGCCTCGTCGACGAACAGCCACGGAAGTCGTCGGAGGCGCCCGTCGACGCGAGCGTCGTAGAGGCCGCGGGCGACGGCGGCGCAGACGGCGTTCATCGCCGCGTCCGAGCGTCCCGCGAGATCGAGGACCGTCGCTTCCGATCCGCCGAGCGTCTCGATCGTGATGCCGTCGGGGTCGAAGACGTGCCACGAGGCGGCCAGTTCGAGGTGGTTCGACGCGGCGCGACGGACGTGCGTATCGACGTCGGCGGAGACGACCCAGTCGCGCATGCCATCCAGCGTCGACGTTTCGGTCGCCGCGCGCCAGACGAGCGACCCGGTCGGCGTCGTCGCGTCGAGACCGACGAGTTCGGGCCACGCACGCGGCGGGAGTCCAGACGCCCGAACGGTCGGGTTCGTGACGACTCGCGCGGCGATGTCGTGGTCGTCGCTGCCTTCGTTGCAATCGCTCTCGGCTAATCCTCGAAACACACCTAGCGGATCGACGACGACTGGCGCGACGCCACGAGCGCGTGTCGCCGCCTCGGCCAGCACGCCCAACGTGTAAGATTTCCCCGAGCCGCGCTTTCCGACGACCAGCCCGGCGTGCGAGCGGTCGAGGTCGACGTTGACGACTGCGCCCGTGCTCCCGTCGCGTGCGCGATACGGGCCGAGTCGGCCGGTCGGGCCTTCCGGACGCTTGGGCGGTACCGGATCGGCGTTGGGTGGAGACTGCGGATCCGTCGAACGACCGATGACGTGCATCGGAGGCGATGGCGGCCCGATCGAGGATAAACGCTCGCCCGAGGGTTTATACGCCGAAACGGGACCATCCCGGTCCATGTTCGAGGCGTTCCGAGCAGATCAGCGGGCTATCGAAGGACTACCGATCAGACTCGTCATCGCGCTCGTCGTCGGTGTCGCCAGTCTCAGCGTGATGCTGAACATGATTTCCGGGATTCACGGCCTCACCGTGACCGAACTCGACGCCCACCCGTCACCGGAGGTTGTCTCACCCGGACACCAACACGTCGAGTTGACGGTCGTCGACCCCGATGGCGACCCAGTCTCGGGTGCGACCGTCATCGTCCGAGGGAAGACAGCCAAACTCGACGATATCGCGACCGCGAAAACGGGGACGGACGGCCACGCGACGGTCGACGTGAAACCGCACTTACGACCGAACCAGGACGAGGGGACACTGACGGTAGAGATCAAACCGCCCTCGGGGGGCGGATACGTCGATAAGCGCGCCAACACGAAGATTCTGGTCGTCCAAAAGTAGGATAACGTGAGTGTATTTTGTCACAAACGGGCATAACCCGTTTTTACCAGGCTTGTGTATCGACAAACGACATGAGCGACTCAGAAGACCGAGAGCAGGGTGTCGAATTCGGCGAATTGAGCGATGAACTCGAATCACATGACTATCCCGCCTCGAAGGAGACACTGATCGAGGAGTACGGAGACCGAGAACTCGGCTTTCCGGACGGTTCGATGACGTTCGAAGAGGCGATCGAGGGGTACGAACCGACCGACGGAGAGTTCCAAGACGTTGACGACGTGCGTTCGGCGGTCCTCAATATGGTCGACTCGGAGGCAGTCGGCCGAGAGGGATACAGTGACCGCGGCGGCGAAACTGAAAGCGAAGCCGAAGATTCGGAAAACGAGTCGTTCTAAAACGAGTCAGACGGTGGCCGCGATTCTTTTTTCAGAAGCCAGTCGTCGTGACGGTTAGTCGTTCGAGACTTCCGTCCGCGCCTGCCGTCGGCTGGCGCGCTCGATGAACTCCTGTGGGAGTTCGTCGATCTCGCCGGCTTGGACGCCCCACAGGTGGGCGTACAGCCCGTCGTTTTCGATCAGTTCGTCGTGTCCGCCGCGTTCGACGATCCGACCGCCTTCGAGGACGACGATCTGATCTGCGTCTTTGATCGTCGAGAGACGGTGAGCGATGGCGAACGTCGTCCGGTTTTCGGTCAGTCGGTCGAGACTCCGCTGGATGAGCATCTCCGTCTCGGTGTCGACGTCCGACGTGGCCTCGTCGAGCACGAGGATCTCCGGGTCTTTGAGGATCGCACGCGCGATCGAGAGCCGTTGTCGCTGGCCGCCGGAGAGTTTCACGCCGCGTTCGCCGATCTCGGTGTCGTAGCCCTCCGGGAGGTTCATGATGAAGTCGTGTGCTTCCGCGGCCTTCGCGGCTTCGACGACGTCGTCGTCGCTCGCGTCGAACGTCCCGTAGGAGATGTTCTCTCTGACCGTGCCGTAGAACATGAACGTCTCCTGACTCACGTAGCCGACGTTCTGGCGGAGGCTGGGAATCGTGACGTCGCGGAGGTCCTGCCCGTCGACGCGGACCGCGCCCTCGTTGACGTCGTACATGCGGAGCAGGAGTTTCAGCACCGTCGATTTCCCGGCACCTGTCGGGCCGACGAGCGCGAGCGTATCGCCGCCGTCGACGTCGAAGGTGATGTCTTCGACGATAGTCTCGCCGTCGTCGTAGCCGAAGGTGACGTCGTCGTACTCCACGCGACCTTCGTCGATGACGAGTTCCTTAGCGTCGGGGTTCTCCTGAATACGACTCGGCTCGTCCATCAGTCCGAAGACGCGCTCGCTCGCCGCGCGTGCGCGTTGGTACATATTAATGATCTGCCCGAACTGCGCCATCGGCCAGATGAACTGCTGGCTCAGCATGATGAACGTGACGAACGTCCCCACCTGCATGCGGCCGGAAGTCACCCAGAAACCGCCGACGAGGAACGTCAGCACGAAGCCGATGCCGGAGATGATCCGGAGCGCCGGGAAGAACTTGATTCGGACCGTGATCGCACCCCAGTTGGCGTCGAAGTAGCCCTGCGAAACGTCCTCGACGCGGTCGGCCTCGTAGTTCTCGGTGTTCGCGGTCTTGATGACCTGAATCCCGCCGAGGTTGTTCTCCAGTCGGGAGTTCATCGTTCCGACGCTCGATCGAACGCCTGCGTATTTCGGCTGGATCGCCTGTACGAACTTGTAGGTGAACGCGGCGATAATCGGCACCGGAAGCAGCGTGAGCAGCGCGAGCTGCCAGTTCCTGATGAGGAGGATCGCCCCGATAGCGAGGATCATCACCGAGAGTCGCAGCGCGGAGTTCATCCCGTCGTTCAAGAACCGTTCGAGACGGTTGACGTCGTTCGAGAGGATAGACATCATCTCGCCGGTCTGTTTGTCGGCGAAGAAATCCATGTTCAACCGCTGCATCTTGTTGTACGTGTCCGTCCGAACGGAGTGTTGGATGCTCTGGGCGAAGGAGTTCCACGCCCAGTTACGTATCCAGTGAAAGGCCGCACCGGCTAGAAACGAAAGGATGATGATGGCACCGGCGAGGACTAACTGGCCGGTCTGATCCGACGGGACGAACGTCTCCGAACCGGGGAGAAATCCGAGGAACGGGCCAGTTTGATTCAACACGGTGTCGATAGCGTACCCGAGCATCACCGGGGGGACGAGATCCAGGATACGGGCCAAAATACTCGAAACGACGCCGACGAGGAACTGGGAGCGATTTTCGTCTCCGTACCGGGTGAACAACCGCAACATCGCGTTGCTCACCTGCTCCCGTTGCTCCTCGAACGGATCGTCCTCTGAAGCAGATAATCCCATTACTCAGTCGTCACGAATGGCTGGTTGAAAAGCGTTACCTACGAATCGAAACACAATATGAAAAACCAGTGTCCAGACATGTCCCACCGCGACGAAAGAATTAAGCCTACAGAGGCATCGCATTTCTATGCGATTCGTGCCCATTTAGGGGATGGGAGGAATCGTCGTTCCGGTCAACGGTGTGTCACCACCCGGAACAACCTTGTGCACGCCCGTGTCATCGACACGGGCGATTCTCGTCCGGAGTATAATGGGTCAAGAGTGACCGCTTAGGACGATCGGTGGACGACGATTCGGTCGCCGACGGTGATTCCGTGGCGGGTCGTGTATCCGCGGGGAACTTCGAGGACGTACTTTCCGTAGCCACGGTACTTCTTCAAGTCTTGTTCGCTCGTCCCTGGTGGCGGGACCGGGGCGTGATGGATCGACGTGATGGCCCCGTTCGCGTCGGCGAAGACGATGTCGAGGGGATAATTCATATCGCGCATCACGTACGCGTAGTGGCCCGCCGAGTCGTAGACGAATAACATCCCTTGACCGTCGGCGAGCGACTTGGTCCCGCTCAACCCACGATAGCGCTCTCGATACGAATCCGAAACGCGGGTGTGAACCGTGGCTATCGTCGTTCCGTTGTCGCCGACGACCGTGACCGTCGCGTGGCCTTGCGTATCGTCGATGTATCCCAGATCGGCCGCGACAGCACCGACGAGTCCGAGTGCGATGAGAACCCCGAGCGCGACGAGGACCCGCTGGATACGCTGGGGAGACACAGAAACCAAGAGGTGAGCGGAGTCAGTAAGCGTTCCGGGGCGTACTTCGACGAAGACAGAAAACGTTATTCCACCGGAACCTATTCATCCGGATGCGGGCTCGTGGTCTAGCTGGTTATGACGTGGCCTTTACAAGGCCGAGGTCGGTGGTTCGAATCCGCCCGAGCCCACTTCTGACGACATCACACGACGAGCGAAGCGAGGAGTCCGTGTCGTCTGAGTGGGTGACGAAGGTTCGAATCTTGCAAGACGAGCAGAGCGAGTCTTGCTGTGGTTCGAATCCGCCCGAGCCCATACGAGTGTCACTGGCGATAGCGAGTGACCGAATTTTCCGCGAGAAGGATACGAGCCAGAGAGTGACGCGGGCGAAGTGGGGAGCCCGTGGCGTCGAGTATTCAAGCCGGAGAGTAAAGCGATCGAAGTTCGAATCCGCCGTGATATAGGTTCTCAGACCAGTCAATAAACATACATACACGTAGTCGATGGGTGGTGATGATGAAACGGATTCGAGAACGATCCGGTGGGGGACGGGTGTGAAAGGGAGAATGGTCGCGTTCGGTGTCGTCGCAGTGTTACTCGTCGCCGGGGTGGTCGGTGGAGTTTCGCTCGGATATAGACCGTGGTCGTCACACGCGGTCGATGCCGGACTATCGGGGAGTTCGCAGGACAGTGGGTCGAACAGCGGCGGAATCGCCTCGTCTGGAGGTTCGGGAGGCCAGCAGACGGGAGGAGCGAAGAACGTCGCCGACTCGGCGGAGAATCCGGCGTTTCTCTTCCAAGTGGATCAGATAAAGTCGTGTGGACGGACGTGCCGCGACGTCACCGCGACTGTGACGAACCAGCAGAACAGCACCGCAACGAACGTGAAGATCGTGACGCAGATCTACACCAAGCAGGACAAGCTCTGGGAGGGTAGTCAGACGTTCGATCACATCGACAGCAGTGCGTCGAAGACGCGGACCGAACGTGTCAAGCTCGGTTATCTCGACGCGATCAAGGTCAAACAGAACGGTGGATACGTCACTGTCAAGACCACGGTGACGTGGAACGGTGGTCAACAGACGTTCAGTCAGCGGCGAAAAGTCGCGTAGGGCGCGGCGATTCGATTCCGAAATCCTTTTTGCTACCATCGCCGTCGTCTGAAGTGCGCCGCCTTAGCTCAGACTGGGAGAGCACTCGACTGAAGATCGAGCTGTCCCCGGTTCAAATCCGGGAGGCGGCATTTTCCTGCGAACTAACGAGGGAGCGAAGCGACCGAGTTGTGAGCAGTGAAAATGACCCCTGAGTGGATTCTGAACCCGGCGAGTCGCAACCGTGAGCGAAGCGAACGGTCCGTCTCGGCTCGGTTCAAATCCGGGAGGCGACATCCGATTCTCGGTCCAACGGACGGAGACGTCGACGATATCACTGCAGAGTCAGCAGAGCGTGTACAGCGAAACGGGAGGAATGAGGGAAGGTGGTCAATAGCGTTGTGACTCGGTGGATTCCCTCAGACCCACCGAACGCTGAACGCGACCCACTGCAGTGTGCCAATGAGTCGCAGTACCGTATCAGTCGCTACCATACATCTACTTGTTGATTCAGACGACTGTTGATAACTATTGGATCTCACCGTAGATGACCAAATACACGTGGACGTCGTTACGACGTGCGTTGAACTGACGAATAATCACCACGATAACCGCTCGACCTCGCTCTGCGATCGGCAAGGAGGTCCGCCAACGAGACTATATCTGCCATTCAAAAAGAACCAGCTTTCGTAGTACTCAGAGAATCGCTCACGACGATTCGGATGGTCGCCGTCAGGGGAGAGTGCCTCCGAAACAATCTACACAAAAAATAAGGTCGGAATCGCGGTTCACAACTCTTATGTCTCGTGCTGTAATTCGTTTAGAAGCAATGGCGAAAGGCGAAGTTGATTTCTTCAACGACACTGGCGGCTACGGTTTCATCTCTTCGGACGACGCGGACGAGGACGTCTTCTTCCACATGGAAGACGTCGGCGGCCCGGACCTCGAGGAAGGACAGGAAGTCGAATTCGACATCGAACAGGCCCCCAAGGGTCCGCGCGCGACGAACGTCACGCGTCTCTAAACTAGCACAACGCGCTGCCGTCCGGCAGCTCGATTCATCTTCTCTTCATTTTACGTCACTCGTTGCCGAGCAGCGCGGCCCGCGGTTACGACCGATCGACCGAGTCGTATAATCCATTTTCGAGTATCGTAACGCTCGATCTGGACATAGTATTATACACTACCCCACGGAAGTCACCGGCGTATGATACTGGTTGCGAACCGCTTCCACATCGGAGAGGGACACGAAGAGGCGTTCGTCGAACGATTTCGGAACAGCATGGGGAACGTCGAGAACAGACGGGGATTCGTCAAATTCGAACTGCTGACGCCGATCAAAGGTGAGACGTACGTTGCGCTGACGTATTGGGATTCGATGGAGGACTTCGAGGCGTGGACCGAGTCAGACGAGTTCCGAGAGGCCCACGCGAACGAATCGCCGGAAGGAATGTTCACCGAGCATCCGCAACTCGAAGTCCACGACATCGCGTTCCAGAAATCCAGCGAGTGAGTCGATCCGCGGACGACGGCTACGGAGTTCAACACTGAGGACAGATGTCGATTCTACGAGATAGCGTACTGCGAACGGTGTATTTCGTATCTGACGACGTTTTCCGGTGCTAACAGCGGTCCCGAAGCTGCCGTACCACTCTTGGTGAGTGCGAGCGAAGTGTCCACGAGCGCCGGGCGATTGACCCGACGTGTAACGTATCATGAGTAGTGAACCAGCCTACGCTGACGACGACAGTTTCGAACCGATCGCCACGGAGAAACACAAGTACAGAGGCCACTACATCGTCGTCGAGATCCGACAGCAGTCCGGAGCGACCGACGGTGACAAGCGAGCATCCGTCGCGGTTCACGAACCGACTTCGGGCGTGCTCGGGTCGGTCGTCGACGTCTTCCGGACCAAGGAGTTACAGAGTTGGTCGTGGGGCATCGAAGAAGACGAGTTCGAAGACGAACTCATCGACGCGATCCGGCGGGCGAAAGACTACATCGACGACCGGCAGTCGAACATCGCCGAAACCGAAGACCACGTCCGAAACGCCTTCCGGCGGGCGGCTCCGGAGAGCGAGCGTCGACCCGACTATCGGCGACCGACTCGCCTCCGGGCGGAATTGTCGAATCGGGTCCGTGAGGCAGTCGCGTCTCGGCTCACGAGCGCCAGTCTCACGATCGAGGCAGTAACTGTGCTTTCGGCCGCGTTAGCAGGAGAGTCGTAAGTGTCGGGACCGGAGTCGTAGTCGGACCTCCCAAAAAACGGAGATTCGGTGATCAGTCTTCGGCTTCGTCGGTCGACGCGCCCTGACTCTCGTCGGTGTCGACACCGGCAACGCTGTCAGCGTCCGACTCGGAGACGTTCTCGTCGTCGAGGGAGAAGTCGGTATCGAGGTCGCTCATCGGTGACGAGCCGCGGCGTTTCTTTTGGACCAGTGCGCCCACGATCGCCAGTCCGGCCACTAACAGGATGAGATACAGACTTTTGCTCCTGCCGGACGACGTGGACTCGGACGTTTCGTCCGTCGCTTCGTTTTCGTATTCGGTCTCGATCTCGACACTCGTCTCCTCGGGAATGTCGACGTCGACGCCTTCGCGAGCTTCACGAACGCCCGTCGTCAATGCCTCTTTGACCTCGGCCTCCCGACCGGAGAGGAGATATCCGAGCGCGACACCGCCGCCGAGCAAGACGAGCCCTGAGAAGCCGCCGCCACCGCGACTACCGGATCGGCTACTGGCGGCCTGTTCGTCGTAGGATTCTTGGACCGCCTCCTTTACGGCCTCTTTGAACGCATCACGACCCGCATTCAGGATCCTCTCTCGGGTTTCGCGTGTGAGTGTGTCAGTCATTGTAGTAGCGTTGGGTGGTTCTCGCGCTCACGCCGAAAACTTTGTTGCCGCTTGGAGGATGGCTATCCAGCGCGCTCCTTTTAGCCCCGTGGCTCAAATCGTCGGACAGAGGCGACTCGATGCACGCGACAACCCTTCACTCACCGACACACCGTGAAACGCTCTGGGCGCTCGAAGAGGCGTTCGAGCGCGGCGACATGGTCACCATCTTCGGCCGCTGTACGGTCGAGTACGACGGTCGCGCGTCGAGTACGCTCGGTCCGGGGGCACGCTTGCTCGTCCTCAAACCGGACGGCTCCGCGCTCGTCCACACCGACGAGAAGCGGACGCCGGTCAACTGGCAGCCGCCGGGATGCGAACACCACGCCAGCGTCCGCGATGGACACCTGCGCGTTCGGAGCACGCGCCCGACGCCCGAAGAGACGCTCGACGTGCACTTCACGGACGTCCATCAGTTCTCGGCGCTCACCGTCACGGGCGGGCGGGATCTAACGGTCCACGGGAGCGAAGAGGACCTCCGCCAGCGGATCTTGGACGATCCGACGCTCGTCGAAGACGGATTCACGCCGCTCGAGACCGAACGTCAGAGCGCCGCCGGTGCGATCGACATCTACGGCGAGGACGCCGACGGGAATCCGATGGCAGTCGAGTTGAAACGCCGCCGGGTCGGCCCGTCGGCGGCGAGCCAACTCCAGCGATACGTCGAGGCGCTCGAACGCGAGTTCGGCGACGGCGTCTTCGTCCGCGGTGTCCTCGCCGCCCCGTCGATCACGGACCGCACGGCCGACCTGCTCGACCGGAACGGACTTCGGTTCGTCTCGCTCACACCGAACGGCGACGGTGCCGTCGACGCACGGGTCGTAGAGACAGGGTCTGATGAGTCGGCTGACGACGCAGAACACGGCGACGGCGACCTCGAAGGCGAGAGCGTCGAATCGGACTGAGCGAGTTTAGAGACCGGCGAGGCGCAGGAAGTTCTCGAACGTCCGTTCGACCGCCACGTCCTCGAACGAGTGAGCGGTCTCCGACCAGCCGAAGTCAGCGGCGATCCGATCGTGAACGCGAGCGGTGAACTCGGGGTGATACTGTGTGGTCCAGAGCGGCGCGGTTTCGTGTCGCGTCGCGAGGAGAGGATAGTACGCCGCGCTCGCGATCGGTCGCATGCCGTCGCCGGGAGCGACGACGTGATCGCCGTGGACCATCGGTACGACGTCGTCGACATCGTCGAAGAGCGGGTCGTCCGCGAAGTCGACCGCGACGAGTTCGGCGGTGAGTCCGCGGTGTTCGACGCGTCCGCCGAGCGCGTCGTTGACCAGTTGGTGACCGAAGCAGACGCCGAGTGTCGGCACCTCCTCCTCGACGAGATGACGGACGAACGCGCGTTCGTCGTCCATCCACGGGTACGACTCGGTCTCGTAGACGCCCGCCGTACTCCCCGTGATGACGACGGCATCGAGGTCGTTAGCGGTCGGGAGACTGTCACCCTGTGCGACGTTGCAGACGCCGTGCTCCGGAAGGTAGCGCCGGAGTTCGTCCGGTAGGTAGCCGTATCGGCGGTCGACTTCGTTGTCGACGACGAGGAGCATCAGGGATCGTTAGCGAGCGGCCGTGATAACTCTCCGGTTCCGAGTACTCTGCTCTCGATTCCGACGACGCGTTCGTTCCGATCCGTTACCGACGCACGCTCGAACACCTAATTCCGCCGTGTGACCGCCTCTCACCGAACGACGACGGCGAGTTGCATCGAAGGCTTTATCCACGGCGCAGCGGTTTTTCGACACAAGTAACCATGGCAGACAAACCGGCCTCAATGTACCGGGAGATCTCCAACCGGCCGTACACGCGGCGCGAGTACATCACGGGGATTCCCGGCTCGAAAATCGCACAGCACAACATGGGTAACCTGCAGGCGGACCCTGAGGACTACCCGGTTCAGATCAGCCTCCGCGTCGCGGAGGAGTGCCAGATCCGACACGGCGCGCTCGAGTCAGCGCGTCTATCGGCTAACCGGTACCTCCTGAAGCACATCGGACAGGAGGGCTACAAGATGGTGCTCCGCAAGTTCCCGCACCACGTCCTGCGAGAGAACAAGCAGGCGACCGGCGCGGGTGCAGACCGTGTTTCCGACGGAATGCGTCAGGCGTTCGGGAAGCCGGTCGGCACCGCCGCTCGCGTCCCGAACGGTGACGCCATCTTCACGGCCTACTGCAACGTCGAGGACGCCGCGATCGTCAAAGACGCGTTCCGCCGTTCCTACAACAAGATGTCGCCGCCGTGCCGCATCGTCGTCGAGAAGGGCGAGCAGCTCCTCGTCTCCTAAACGACGCCATCCGACCAAGTTTTTGCGCCTCCACACCCCTCGTAGCGTATGCTCAGGCTCGCCGTCACGACCCGTGCAGAGACGTTCGAGCGGATGCGCTCGCCGCTCAGTGACCGCGGCATCGACGTCAGTCACGTCCAGGCCGACGAGCGCACGATCCCGCTCACCGACCCGTGGCCCGAAACGTTCGACGTCGGGTTCGTCTACCCGTCACGACCGATGGAAGGCGGCGTCGTCGACGCCCTGCTCGACGTTCCGTGGGTGAACGATCGGGAGGCGGTCCTCACCTCTCGGAACAAGGCCGGCGTCCTCGCCGCGCTGGCTCGTGGTGGCGTCCCCGTCCCCGAGACGACGATGATCTCGAACCCCGTCGACGAAGCCACCGTTGTCGACGCAATCGACGCCCTCGACAGCTCAGACGGCCCCATCGTCGTGAAACCGAACTCCACGACCCGCGGTGTGGGTGTCGCAAAGGTGACCGACCAAGACTCGCTACTCGGCGTCGTCGACTACCTGAACCTCGTCCACGATTACCGCGCGACCGACGATCGGTCGTATCTCGTACAGGAGTATCTCCCCGACGCCCGAGATTACCGGGCGATGGTCGTCGACGGCGAGTACGTCGGCGCGGTCGAGCGCCGCCTCCCCGCGACGGCCAGGGCGGCGGGTCGCTGGAAACACAACGTCCACCGTGGGGCCGAAGCGACACCCGTCGACCTCCCGACCGAGCACCGTCGACTCGCCGAGCGAACGGCCGCCGTCCTCGACATCCCATACCTCGGCGTCGACCTGCTCGAATCCGACGGGCGCGTCGTCGTCAACGAGACTAACGCTCGACCGACGATCGACGACGAGACGAAATACGAGGGGGGATTCTACGATCGGCTAGCGGCGTTGATCCGTCAGCGAGTCGAGTAGTGCGACGGCAAGGATGCGGTCGACCGTCTAAACGTCTTAAAGCGAACTCGACCGAATTCGGTCGAGACGTCCGAAATTGTTCGTTAATCTACGGTTCGATAGGCACGGTAACCGTCGATTCGATCCACGCGCGACTGTTCGTCGTGTCCATTATCACACCCAACTCCTGTGACCCGGCTTTGAATTCGCTGTACGTTACCTCCGGCGCGATGTCACCTGGTATTGAGTCGTCCACCGTCGACTGCTGATCCCGAGGGGTGTCTTCGGGATCGTTGGTACCCATACAGAATTATATAGGACTCACTGGCGTAAGTCGCTCCGTTGGGTAACTGCGCATTTATATACCGGCCGACTAGGATGTATCCGAGGACTTGTCTCCGATCGAAAATAGCGTATGTAACGAATCTTCGATAGAGTCGACAACGGGACGTTCGAAAGGGAAATGACGGCGTACCGCTCAGAGCAGGTTGTCTAACTGATCGTTTTGGAACAGTTCGGCCGAATCTGGTCGCTCGGCTTCGACGTCGTCGGCTTCCTTCTGCGCTTGCTTTGCGCGCTCCATGAACCGTTCGAGACGGTCCGAACGTTCGACGCCACCGAGAAGCACGAGCGCGGCGATCCGTTCGCTTCCGAGCGGGAAGTCACCGCCGCGGACCTGCATGCTCTCGGTCTCCTCTTCGAGCCAGCGACGGGCGCGTTCGACGCCCTTCCGAGAGATGCGGTCAGACTGGCCAGCGATGACGAGGAGCGCGGAATCGGCTTTCGTCGCGTCCGGGAGACTCGTTCCGGTGAGGAGGGCGCGACGGACCGTGCTCATGACGGTGTTGATGTTCTCTTCGGCGACTTCGCTGGCGTCAGCGCTGGCGTAGCCGAGCGCCGCGATTCCACCGGAGCGCAGCGTGTTGATGACCTCGCTGGTGTCGACGACGCTCTCGCCGACGCCCTCGGTGGCTTCACCGGAGGCGAACAGCAACCCGACGCGGCGCGCGATCGCCTTGTTGATCGCGTCGTATCCCTCTCCGACGCTCTCGCCCGAGGCGTGCCACGCATCGTTGTCGATGAGGAGGAGGGCATCACCCTCGCGGGCGATCGTCTTGAGCGAGCGCGGCGTTGATCTGATAGAGTGATCCTTCGCCTCGACCGGGGAGAACACCGAGCGTGTAGACGGGAACGTCGTAGATCCGTTTGAGTTCCTTGACGAGCACCGGAGCGCCGCCGCTGCCGGTCCCCCCACCGAGTCCGGCCGTGACGACGATCGCTTCGGCTTCAGCGGTGATACGTCCGTCGAGCGCGCCGAGCACTTCGGTCGCGTCCGACTGCATCACCTGCGCACCGAGTTCGTTGTCGCCGCCGACACCGTGACCGTTGACGCGGTCCTGCCCGATCAACACCGTATCGAGAGGGAGCGACAGGAGGTCCGCGCTCGCACTGTTGATCGCGAGGGCACCCGTGATCGAATCGTACCCCATCCGCGCGTCGAACTCGACGAGTTCGGTGGCGAGTTTCCCACCGGCCTGTCCGACACCAATCAGGACGGTCTTCATGTCTGACACCAAGCGAGGCCCTCTCTTGAATGTTCCCCTCACGAGGGTTTACACCCGAAGCCGGGACGACCGACAGCCATGCTCGCAGGCAGATTCGGCGATCGTGACGGCGGATCGAAAGATGATGTCGACCGGGAGCGCCACGAGGAACCGGACCGATACGACGAGTTCGAACGTCGTCTCGACGCCGTCGAGCGCGCGCTGACCGATGGCGACCGTAGTCACGTCGACAGGCGGCGCGGTCCGCCCGGGGACACTACCAACACCGACGCCACCGACACGGACGACCGAGCGCTCGCCGATCGCACCGACGGGACGAGCGTGCGAGTCGACGAGTTGACTGCGCGAATGGACGAACTCGAAGCCCGTCTCGACGAACTCGACGCGGCGACACAGGCAGTCAGGGGGTACGTTGGCGGGGTTCGAGCCGTCAACCGCGACGTAGAGCGACGAGCGGACCTCGCGCTGGCGAAAATCGAGTCCCTGACTGACGAACCGGGCACCGACGCGGAACTCCGGGCGGTGGTCGCCGCCGCAGACGACGAGACGAGACCAGCCGAAGTTGGCGAGTCGGGACCGGGTAATCTCGATCGCTCGGAGCCGACTGGGTCCGGCGGGTCCAGAGAACCCAAAGAATCCGGAGAGCCTGAGGAGTCCGAAGAATCCGAAGAATCCGAGGAATTCGAGGAATACGAGGAATCTGAGCCGTCACTGGCCGACCGATTCCGTGCCGTGCTGTGATCCGCGTCGTCGTCGCGGTCGTCCTCACGCTGGCGATCCTCGCCGCGTCGCTTCCGGCGATCGACACGGCACGCGAACGGCGGAGCGCCAGCGACGTGACGACGCAACTCCATCGACTCGACGCGACCGCGTCGGCACTGGTCGACGGGAGCGACGTGACCCCGGCGGGAGTGCCGGACGCCCGTCGGACCGTGACGTTTCACCTTCCGGAACGCTCGCTGACGACGGCGTCGGTCGCGTACGTCGAGATCGGGGGAACCGGAGAGGGTCGGAGCCGAAACGACGGTGGAGTGCGAATTTCACCCGCCGATCGCGCCAACGTCGTGACGTACGAACTTCGCGGCAAGTCGCCGACGCGACTCGTTCTCGACGGCGTCGACTTCCGAACGCCGGACGGTCCGATCGTCTTCCGCGAATCCGGAACGCATCGACTGAGATTGACGCTCTCCGAGCGCGACGGTCGGGTGGTCGTACTCGTCGGAACGCTCCGAGCGCGAACGACGGCCCCGTACGTTGAAGTACCGGAAGGCGACCACCGGCCGCCATGAGACTACTCGACCGAGTGCGAAGTTCGACCGCCGACTGCCCGTGTGAACCGTCGTTCGAGCGGCCATCAGGAGCGGAGGTCGACGCCGATCGGACCGAACTCCGCGTCGACGCGACCGCCTGCCCCGGCGACGGCGACCTCCGATCGAGCGTCGACTGCCGAGCGGCGGTCATCGACGCCCTCGCCGACCGCGACGCGGATGTGATCCGAACGCGGTCTGCCGGACAGGTTCGGCGGTACGTCGGTCGCGCGGCGGCGCTCCTGCTCGCCGCTGGCCGCTTCGCTGATCGAGTCGCGTTCCACGACGAACGACTGGCAGAGGTGGCCCGACGCGACCCACTACAGGCGGCTCACGACGCGACGGGCCGGGCGGGTCCGGTCGCCGTCGTCGCCGCCGAGACGGGACTGGCCGAGGTGGCGGCCCGAGTCGACGGTTACGACGACGCGCTCCGGGCGTTCCGCGGGCCGACGGTCGCCCGTTCCCGGGTGGCGACTCGACCGCCTGCAGACGCCGTGCTGACCGACCGCTGGACGCTCCCGACCGGCGCGACCGTTCGCATCTACGGAACCGACGCCGGCGACGCACGACCGACGTACCACCTCGTCCCCGTCGAGTACACGATGGACGACGACGCGACGGCGACGCTGGCGGCCGCGGCCGAGCGATTCGCAGGCGGCGGCGGGACGCGAGCACCGCGACGAGCGGTCGAGGGGGTCGCCGACGGCGACGAACCGATCGAGCGGATCGCCGCCGCGCTCGAAAAGCACACCCGCGGTCACGGCGTCCTCGACGACCTGTTCGCCGACGACCGCGTCTCCGACGTGTTCGTCACCGCACCCGCGGCCGAGAATCCCGTGCGAGTGGTCGTCGACGGCGAGCCGATGCGCACGAACGTGCGCCTCACGCCGGACGGAACCGCGGCGCTCGCCTCTCGATTTCGACGCGCCAGCGGTCGAGCGTTCTCGCGGGCGAGTCCGACGCTCGACGCGGTGATCGAATCGAGCGCCGCCGAGGCCGCCGGTGCCGACGACGACGTCCGCGTTCGCGTTGCGGGCGTGAGCGACCCCGCGAGCGACGGCTTCGCGTTCGCCTTCCGGCGTCACGACGGCGACGTGTGGACGCTTCCCGGACTCGTCGCCAACGGGACCGTCCCCGCCGACGCCGCTGCCCTCCTCTCGGTCGCCGTCGAGCGAGCCGTCGCCTGTCTCGTCGCCGGACCGCGCGGCGCGGGCAAGACGACGCTCCTCGGCGCGCTGCTCTGGGAGCTTCCGGCGACGACGCGGACGATCACCATCGAGGACACGCCTGAACTCCCGACCCGGACTCTCCAGTCGAACGGCCGGGACGTACAGCCGCTGTGTGTCGACACGGGCGACGGTCCGTTCTCACCCACCGAGGCGCTCAGAACGGCGCTTCGACTCGGCGAGAGTGCGCTCGTCATCGGCGAGGTCCGAGGTGAGGAAGCCGCGACGCTCTACGAGGCGATGCGCGTCGGTGCGAACGGGAGCGCCGTCCTCGGAACCATCCACGGAGACGGCGGCGAGGCCGTTCGCGAGCGCGTCGTCTCCGACCTCGACGTCCCGCCGTCGTCGTTCGCGGCGACCGACCTGCTGGTAACGGTCGGAAAGGGAGGGACGGGACCGGGTGGTCGATCAGTAGCGCGAGTCGAGGAAGTCAGAGCCGTCGACGGCGACGTGCGGTTCGTCGACCTCTACGACCGACCGAGCACGGAACTCCGACCGGCCGGGACGGTCGCCCGCGGCAACAGCGCGCTCGTCGACGCGCTCTCGGCACCGAGTGAGACCTACGCCGACCTCCGATCGGTGCTCGACGACCGAGAAGAGCAACTCGCGTCGCTGGCGACGACTGGGCGAACTCACCCCGAGGCCGTCGTCGAGGCGTACCGATCGAGAGGTCACACCGAAGTCCCTCGATCACGGGGGGCGTGACGTGCGGCGAACCGGACGGCGGGCCCGGCGGCGGTCGAGCGTCGTTCGACTGCTCGCCGCTCGATCGCTCACCGTCCTCGCGCGGTGCTACCCGTGGCCCGTCGAACCGAGCGACGACCTCCGACGGGCGCTGGGCTTCATCGACGCGCCGATCGACGCCGAGACGGTCGTCCGCGGCGGGTTCGGAGCGGCGAGTGTCGCCGCGGTCGTCTGTCTCGCCCTCGGATGGGTGCTTCTCGGGGCGATCCTCGACCCTGCGGCTACGCCCGTTACCGCCGTCGCCAGCGCGCTCGCAAGCGCCGTCGCCGTCGCACACGCGGTTCACCGAGCACCGCTACTCTACGCCCGGATTCGTCGGACGCGGGCGTTGGGGTCGACGACGGGGCTCGTCGGTCGTGCAGTCCTCCGGATGCGTATCGAACCGGCCGCCGAGCGCGCCGCACGATTCGCTGCGCGAACCGGCACGGGGCCGTTGGCGGCGAGCCTCGACGAGCACGTCCGGCGAGCGAGCGGGACGCCGACGACCGGGTTTCGAGGCTTCGCCGCCGAGTGGAGCGACTGGTTCCCGGCGCTCGACCGTTCGATCGGACTACTGACCGCGAGCGCGTCGGCCCCGACGGCCGAACGAGAACGCGTCCTCGATCGCTCGATTCGAGCGGCCCTCGACGGCACTCACGACCGGATGGCCGCGTTCGCAGTGGCAGTGCGTGGCCCCGCGACGGCCGTCTACGCCTTCGGCGTCCTGCTCCCGCTCGCACTCGTCGGGACACTCCCGGCAGCGCGCACAGCGGGTATGGACGTCTCCGTCGCCACGTTCGTCGCGTGCTACGACGTCGTCCTCCCGCTCGCACTCGTCGCGGCCGTCGGGTGGCTCCTCGTCCGCCGGCCGGTCGCCTTCCCGCCGACGACGGTGTCCGCGGATCACCCCGACGTCCCGAATCGCCCGTGGCTCCCGCCACTCGTCGGCGTCACCACGGGCGGACTCGGTTGGATCGTCGCGTCGGAGGTCGTCGACTGGGCGGGACCGATCGGTGGGGTCGGCTTCGGCGTCGGTGCGGCGTTGTTCGTCCACTATAGACCGATCGAGGCGGTCCGCGACGACGTTCGAGCCGTCGAGTCGGGGCTTCCGGACGCACTCTCGCTCGTCGGCCGCCGGATCGCCGAGGGGCAGGCAGTCGAGGTCGCGCTCGCACGCGTGAGTGAGAATCTAACGGGTGCGACGGGCGAGGCGCTCGCCGACGCCGTCCGCGTCCAGCGCGCGCTTCGCATCGACGTGGGTGCGGCTCTCCTCGGTGAATACGGCGCACTGGCAAGCGTTCCGAGCCCGCGAGCGCGGGGTGCGGCCCGACTGCTCGCGCTCGCGGCGACTGAGGGACGCCCCGCCGGAAGCGTCGTCGTCTCGATGGCAGATCAGTTAGATGAACTGCGACGAGTCGAGCGAGAGGCGCGACGCGAACTCGCGTCGGTGACCGAGACGTTGGCGAACACCGCCACCGTCTTCGCGCCGCTGGTCGGTGGCGCGACCGTGGCGCTCTCGGGACGCGTCGCGAGCGCCGTCGGATCCGGGTCGTCGTCGGTCGGTGGAGGGACCGCATCGGCGACCACGACCGCGACCGCGACCGCAACTGCGTCGAGCGTCAGCGTAGCTGGCGTATCGTCGTTCGGGTCGATGGGCGGTGGATCGGCGACGGCGCTTCCGACGTCCGCCATCGGCGTCGCGGTCGGCGTCTACGTTCTCCTGCTGGCGACGATCCTGACGACGCTCGCGGCGGGACTCGACCGCGGCCTCGATCGAGCGCTCGTCGGCTACCGGATCGGACTCGCACTCCCGACTGCGACGGCGGCCTACCTCGCCGCAGTCGTCGGGGCGGGACTGCTGGTGTGACAGTCACCGATCGAGTGTAGTGCAGTGTAACGTACCTTTAAATCGGAACACGGGACCACCCCGGTCCATGTTCGACGTCCCGCTCGACGCGTGGTACGCCTGGTTCGGAGTCGCCGCAGTGAGTCTCGTCGCCTTCGCGGCCGTTGGATCGCTTCCGACGGCACCGCCTCCCGACGCGTCAGGAGCCGCCGACGTCGTCGACTCCGTCGCCGCCAGTGACTATCCGGCAACCGGCGAGTATCCGCTCGACGCGGCCGAAATCCGACTCGGACCGTCCGAGGTCGGCCTTCGGAACGACGCTGGCGAGAGCGAGGCCGCGTTCGCGTTCGGGCCCGTGACGCCCGTCGTCGAAGGTTCACGCTTACAGTCCGTACTACACGGTGTCCCACCGCGGCAGGTGTTCGACTCGAAACGGGCGTTCCGGCAGGCGGTCATCGAAGCGCGGACACGGGAGCCGACGTGGCGGCCGGTCGAACGGACACTCGTGGTTCGGACGGTCGCCTGGGGAGGTTTCGATGTCACGCTGGTCGGTGCGTGAGGCCGTGAGGGGAGGAGTCGCATTACGAACTCCCTCCGTTCGCGCGCAGGCGACGCCAACGACGGCGCTCGTCGCGGTGTTCGCGCTCTCCGTCGGACTCGGACTGTACGTCGTCGCGCTCGGCGACGTCACGCCGACGTCGAATCGCCACCCCGCAGGACCGACGCTCCGCCGAGCGTACGACCGGGTGACGAGCGGCGGCGTCGCATCTCCCGCTTCACTGGCCGACGCCGTCGACGCGGAACCCGAAGGGTACGAAGTCAACGCCACGTTGACCGCGGGGTCGAAGCGGTGGACTGCCGGTCCGGCCGTCCCACCGGACGCATCCGGAGCTACCGAATCGAATCCGGACCGCGCGTCTCGACGCGTGAGCGTTCGAACCGCCCCCGGCCGAGTCGTTCCCGGACGGCTTCGAGTCGAGGTGTGGGCGTGACAGAGTATTCGGCGGTGTCGAAATGACGAGCACCGTCCTCGACGTATCGCTCTGCCTCCTACTCGCGAGCGCCTCCGTCGTGACGTTGACGACGATACCGAACGTTCCCGGCGCGAACGACGGCCCGGCGGGTCGCGCCGGGCCGGTCGCCGAGTCGCTCACGACGGCGACGGCCAGCGTGAACTACTCGCTCGCACCGGGTGCACGACGGGCCGACGAACGATTCGTCGGGTTTCCCGTCACCTCGGGTCCGGCGTTCGAGCGGTCCTGCCACGGGACGATCGCCGAGTTGCTCGCAGAGGCTGCCGTCGACGGTACAACGATCGACGGTCATCGAGTCACCCACACGAGCGACGACTTCCGCGAGCGGATCCGCCGAACCGTCGCGAACGAGACCGACTCACGGACGCAGGTGATCGTGGTCTGGCGGCCGTTCCCCGGTTCGAAGATCGGCGGACGACTCGCCGTCGGCCCGTCGCCACCGCCCTCGGCGACCGTCGACGCCGCAACAGTGGCCGTTCCGAGCGGCTTTCCGGCGACTCGGTCCGACGCACAGGCCGCGGCGCGACGCGACGGCTTCGAGGGTGTGGCTCGCGTCGTGGCAAATCGGACTGTCTCGGGACTGCTCCCCGCCGCTCGACTCCGCGTCTCGCTTCGCGGCGACTATCCCGTGAACCGACTCGCTCGGTATCGATATCGGCGCGTGGCGGTCGCATACGGGGTTACCGTCGACGAACAGACTCGACGCGGACGGGATCACACGAAGCGCGCGGATGCTCGTATCGCCCGCGCGATGACGCCGTCGGTCGAGCGGTCGCTTCGAGCCCGATACGACACGCCGCGTGCGGCGGCACGGCACGTCGCTATCGGGCGGGTTCGTCTCGTCGTCCGGACGTGGGGGCGGTCGTCGTGAGGTTGGCCGACGACGACCGGGCGCGGGTTCCGTTCGCGCTCCTCGGCGTCCTCTTGCTCCTCGGGAGCACGGCGTTCGCGGCGACGCTGGCGACGCGTGGACCCGGCCGTCAGTCACACGCCGTCGGACGGGCCGTCGACCGCGTCGAGGCCGGGTCGTCGACGGCGATCCGAACCGCCGTCGTCAACGCCTCCCGGTGGACGGCCCGGAACCCGGTCACCGAACCGGCGAACACGTCCGCGGGTCGGGTGCTCAACGACTCGACGCCGGTCCGCGACGAACTCCGGATTCGAATCTATCTCGCCGCCCGCGACGCGCTCGGGCGAACCGGATACCGACAGTCTGGAATTTCTGCCAACGCGACGTTGCCGCCGATCAACTCGGTCGACGACCTACGCACCGCGAAGCGACGGGTCCGAATCGAGTCGCTATCGAACGGCACGAGGCTCCGAGTGACGATCCGAAACGTGACCGTCCGCGTCCGGCGGGCGGACCGACGTGCCGCTACGACGGGCGAACCGATCACCGAGATACGCGAACCCGTCACCGTGGTCGTCTCGACGCCGATCATCGCTGCGCGCGACGCGACCGAGCGGTACGAACGGCGGTTGAACCGCGGCCCGCTCGCGGGACCGGGTCTCGGTCGACGGCTGACCGCACGCCTCTATCCGGTCGCTTGGGCCCGCGGCTACGCCCAGTACAGCGGCGCACCCATCGAGAACGTGATCGCGAACAGGCACGTCGAGTTGACGACGAACGGCGGGATCGTCGCCACCCAGCGGGCGGTTTTCGGCCGGAGCGACCCGGCCGCACGGCGAGGACTGACGCGAGCAACCGCAGCGATCGGCGTCAAGGACCTCGCGGCGGCAGGCGTCATCAAGAGCAACGAGTGGCTCAACACGACGCTCCCACCGCCGATTCCGAGTCCCAGTCAGGGAACGTCGCCGAGATTGCTCGCCTCGGGCGGTCCCAGTCCGAATCGCTCGTTGACGGTCAACGCCAGCGACGCCGCCGACGTCGGGTTCACTCGTCTCCTCGACGGCAACGACACCGAGTCACTTGACGGCGTGCTGCGAGACACCTACCGCGTCGAGGCACACCTGCGGACGCGCGTCCGTCACGTACACGTCGAGTCGATGCCCGCTCCCCACGCGCCCGGCGAGAACTGGACGCTGATCGGTCAGAACGCGACACATCGCGAGACGGTCGACACTGCTCCGAGCGCCGCCCCCGGCGCGTCGGGCGGTCGTTCGTTCGCGCGATACGGTCGGCGCGTGGTCGACCGCGGCTACGTCGTCCGGACGTGGCAGAACGGAAACCGAACTCGGCGAACTGACGCGCAATGGACGAACCGCTATCGCGTCGGCGTCGCCGTCGTGGGTCACTATCGTCCCACGTCGAACGCGCCATCACGTCGCGTTCAGCCGCGCTATCGTCGAGGCGGCGCGCTCGACGGACCGAACCTCGCCGACGTGTCGAAGGAGGCACGGCAACGCTTGCTCGCCAGCGAGGGGGGACGCGACGCCGTCGCACGCCGCGCAGTTGACGGGTCACTCGGGAGGACGCACGCGGTCGTGTACGGCCGACGTCCGGATCGACTGAACGAGTGGGCGACGCACGACGTGCTCGCGCTCGGGCAGCGCGTCCGCAACGTGAGCGTGACCGTCCGAGCGGGTGCGGTCGCGACCGGCGACGCGAACCCGGCAGCGAAGTTGGCCGAGCGACTACGCGAGCGCCGGACAGCACTGCTCGACGCGCCGGACGAGTACCACGGCGTCGCCGACCGAGCGCGAGTGGCGGCGAGGGTGGCGTATCTCGACTCCGTGATCGCGACCCTCGAACGCCGGGCGAATCAGACGCAGAACGCGAACCGGGGACTCGACGACGCGCTCCGCGACGCTGACGTCGGATCGGCGGCGCGAGCTGGACGGATACTCCGCTCGCGACGGCGGGTGCAAGCGCCGACTCGGCGAAAGTTCGGCGGCGACGGTCCGACCGGCAGCGTCACGCTCGTGCCCGACGGAGCACCGAGCTATCTGACGCTCGCGGCCGTCGACCACGATCACGTCGCGTCGCTCCCACGCGGGGCGACGTATCGACCGCTCGTCGCCCGGAATCGGAACTACTTCACCGTCCCGTACGGCGATGCCGCCGATACGGTCGTCGGGTCGCTCTTTTCGAGTGATCGACGCGTCAGCCTCCGAACAGCGGGAGAGACGCTCGTGGCGGCGAACCGGACGCTCGCCCGGACGGACAACGCGACCCTCCGTCGACGCCGAGACGTGCTCCGTCGAGCGGTGGCGAAGTCGCTCGATCGCGTTCGCGAGCGGACGCGGCGGATACTCGCTGTTCGGATCGGACTCTCGGGATCTGCTCGCCGCGCCGCGGTTCGAGGTGCGATGGATCGCCGGGACGGCGTCGGTCGGCGGGCGGTCGCCGTCGACAACGGATCCTTTGCGGCCGCCGTCGCCGGCGAAGTGCGAGCGAAAGTGAATGCAAAAGCGGCGAGAGGGACGGAGACGGCCAGGTCGGCCATCGACGCGGGTCAGCTTCGGGTTCGCCTCCGCGTCGGGATCGCTCGTACGACTCGAGAGAGGAACGTCCGCGTGCCGCGGACGGCGACGAACCGGACGGCGTCAGCCGTTCGCGACACCGCGACGTTCGTCGTCGGTCACTACGCGACTGCCGCACTCGGGAACGCGACCGAGCGCGCGAAGCGGCGGTATCTCGGCGAAACGCTGGGTGAACTTCCGGCCGGACTGCCGGTACTCCCCGTTCCCGGTTACTGGTACGCAACGGTCAACGTCTGGTCGGTTGCGGTTCGCGGGACGTACCAGCGCTTCACCGTCCGTGTCCGCGAGGGTGTGCCCGACGGTGGCGGCGCCGCGCTCCAGTACGTTCGGGACGGATCAGTCGTTCACCTCGATGTCGACGGCGACGGGTCCGCCGAGCGGCTCGGTCGCGACAGTCGAATCTCGTTCGAAACTCGGACGCTCGTCGTCGTCGCAGTCCCGCCGGGTGAGCGCGGCGTCGGTGACACCAACGGCGACGCCGACGAGGTGTCGAGCGGATGGCCGGACCCGGGTTGTACCGCGACCTCCCGAAACTGTCGCACGGGGAGTGTGAAACGGAGTCAGTGAGCGAGGCGCGTTCGGAGTGATAACGACTTTCCCTCCGCGACGCCGACCAGTAGCCATGCTCTACGACGCAGCCGACGATCCGGGTTCGCTGTCGCCCGAGGAGTTGCGAACCGCGTACGAAGCCGAGTTGACCGGCGTCGTCGACGAGGTCGGCGTCGATACGGTCGTCGACGAATCCGACGTCGACCGCGAACGCATCGAGGCACTGTTGGTTGGTGACGGCGACGTCGCCGGCGAGTTGACGCTCGAGGAAGCGGCGAGCGTCCTCGCGGTCTCGGACGCGTATCCCGATCGCGACGCGATCGTCATGGAGGTCCGCGACCACCTCCTGATGGGGATGACGACGGGCGTCCTCGACGTCGACACCATCGCGACCGAGGTCGACCGCGACATGACCGGCCAAGAGGTCCAGCAGGCCCTGGAAGGTCGGATTCCGATGACGCTCGACGAACTCTCGGAGCTCCACGCGTTCATCGCGGGGCGTAACGACCGCTGAGGCGACCGTGCGAGTCGCAATCCTCGGCTGTGGGTACGTCGGACTCGAACTCGGTCGACAGTTGACCGACGCGAGTTGCGACGTCGTCGGCGTCCGCCGGTCCGATGCGGGTATCGAAGCCATCGAAGCCGCGGGTTTCGACGCGGTGCAGGCAGATCTGGCCGATGCGGCGACGCTCGACGCCGTCCCGGATGTCGACGCCTTGGTCTTCATCGCCAGTTCGGGCGGTCGCGGGGCCGACGCCGCCCGCGAGATATACGTCGACGCACAGCGGACCGCCATCGAACACTTCGGTCGTCGGACCGACACGCCCGATCGACTGATCTACGCGTCGAGTACGGGCGTCTACGGCGATCACGGTGGCGACTGGGTCGACGAGTCGACGCCGATCGAGCCGACGACAGAGAAGACGCGCGTGCTCGCCGAGGCCGAGCGAGTCGCCCACGAGGAGTCGGCCGCACACGGTATCGACGGGACGGTCGTTCGGTTCGCCGGGTTGTACGGACCGGATCGGTATCGACTCGAACGCTACGTCGAAGGGCCGGTGACGGAGGGGTACCTGAACATGGTCCACAGAGACGACGCGGCGGGGGCGGTGAGGTATCTGCTCGAATCGGACCGTGCGCGCGGGGAGACGGTCCTCGTCGCCGACGACGAACCGGCCTCGAAGTGGGCGTTCGCGGACTGGCTGGCCGACGAGTGTGGCGTCGATCGACCGGCGAAGCGGACGAAATCGGAGCGACTGGCCGACGGCGACCTCTCCGACCCGGCGCGCCGACGGTTGCTGACGAGCAAACGCTGCTCGAACGACTACCTCCGATCGCTCGGGTACGAGTTCAGGTATCCGACGTTCCGAGCGGGCTATCGGGATATAGCCGCCGCGTACCGGCAGTAAATCGACCCTAACTGTGACCGATCAGAAATGCAGAATGAAGAATTAGTAGCTTAACGCGCGGAAGAAACGACCGACGGCGACGTGTCGTGCGTGAAGCATGAGCAACACTCTTGAATATCGACCCTGACATGGGCAGTATGCGAGTCTGGGGTGTCGGCGCCGGAACGGTGGGGAACACCGAGCGATACGTCCTCGAAAATCCGCAGTTGGTGGCCGCGGCACTCGTCGGACTCCTCATGTTACTGCTGGCGGTGTACGCATACCAGCGGTTCCGACGGCCGATGGGTGCCCGGTTTCTCGAAGTACTCCGCGACTGCGAGGAAGTGGCCGTCCTCATGCACCCGAACCCGGACCCGGACGCGATGGCCGCGGCAATCGGCGTCGCGTGTCTGGCCGAACAGGTCGATACGCACGTCCGATTACAGTTCGCCGGACAGATTCGCCACCAGGAAAACCGAGCGTTTCGGACGGTTCTCGACCTCGACATGGACTGTATCGACCACGTGTCGGACCTCGATGCCGATGCCGTCGTCCTCGTCGACCACAACACGCCGAGGGGGTTCGGCGGCGCCGGTGGTATCCTCCCGTTAGCAGTCGTCGACCATCATCCCGGCGAAGGTGCCGGCGAGGAGTTCACCGACGTTCGGACCGACTACGGGGCCTGTTCGAGCATCGTCACGGAGTACCTCCAGGACATCGGCGCGAAGCCGGTTCCCCCGGACCAACACGCGAGCGAGATCGACGCCGACTATACGGTTCCGTCGATGGTCGCGACCGGTCTGCTGTACGGAATTCTCGCGGACACCAACCACCTGACGAACGGCGCGTCCGCGTTCGACTTTCGGGCCGCGTCGTATCTCTCACCCGGTATCGACGAAGACCTGCTCGACCGGATCGCGAACCCGCAGGTGAGCACCGAAGTGCTCGAAGTGAAGGCGCGTGCCATCGCAGGGCGGAAGATTCAGGGGTCCTTTGCGGTGAGCGACGTCGGGTCGTTATCCAACGTCGACGCCATCCCACAAGCGGCGGACGAACTCATCCAACTGGAGGGCGTGACGGCGGTCGTCGTCTGCGGCGAGCGCGACGGAACGGTCTACCTGTCCGGCCGCTCGCGGGACGACCGCGTCCACATGGGTCGAACGCTCGAAGCGGCGATTTCGGGGTTCCACAACGCGAGTGCGGGCGGCCACGCCCGAATGGGTGGCGGCCAGATTCACGAGGAGCGTGCACTACCGAACGGCGGCGTTCAGGAGGCGCTCCCCCGGTCGGAACTGGTCGACCGGCTGTTCAAGTCGATGTCCGGCGACGTGTGAGCGAAGGAGAGAACGGTCGAACGAAGTCGAGAAGTTACTTGAACCGGAACGTTTCCAGATTCTTCGGTGCGAACGTCCGCATGTTGAACTCGTGGTACAGCGACGACGAGAGGTCCTGTACGGAGCGTTCGTCACCGTGGACGCAGAGCACTTTTTCCGGACGCGGGTTCATCGTCTTGACGAAGTTCATGAGGCCGGCGCGGTCAGCGTGACCGGAGAAGCCATCGACCGTCTCGACGTTCATCTGAAGCGCCAACGTGCTCGTTCGACCGGGGTCGTTCGGGTCGCTGACGGGAATCTCGTCCCACCCGTTCTGGATGCGTCGTCCGAGCGTTCCCTGTGCCTGGTATCCGACGAAGACGAGCGAGGTGTCCGGGTCGTCGCCGAGGTGACGGAGCCACGACATGATCGGTCCGCCGGTGATCATCCCGGAAGTCGAGAGAATGATGGCCGGGCCACCGTCGGTGACTTCTTGACGTTCCTCTTCGCCGCCGTCGATGTGGTTGAACTCTTCGGCGAGGAATGGGTTCTCGTCCTCGTGGAAGATGCGGTCGCGGAGGTTGTCACGGAGGTACTCCGGGTAGGTCGTGTGGATCGCCGTCGCTTCCCAGATCATCCCGTCGAGATGGACGGGCATACTCGGGATTCTGCCCTCTCGCATCGCCTTTTCGAGGACGAGCATGATCTCCTGAGATCGACCGACCGCGAAGGCCGGAATCAGTACCTTTCCGCCGCGGTCGTGAATCTCGTTGATGACTTCGATCAGTTTGTCCTCGGAGTCCTCCTGATCGGTCTGGTAGTCGTTGCGACCGCCGTAGGTCGACTCCATGACGAGCGTCTCGACGCGCGGGAAGTCGTTGACCGCGCCGTTGAACAGGCGCGTATCCTTGTAATGGATGTCGCCGGAGAACGCGACGTTGTAGAGGCCGTCGCCGATGTGGAAGTGCGAGACGGCCGAGCCGAGAATGTGACCGGCGTTGTGGAACGTGAGCTTCACGTCCGGTGCGATATCGGTCACGTCGCCGTATTCGAGCGGGATGCAGTGCTTGATCGCCTCGCGCACCATCTCCGACTCGTAGGGCGGCGTGCGACCTTCCTTGGCCGCGACGTCGAGGTAGTCGAGCGTCAGCAGTCCCATCAGATCGCGCGTCGGTTCCGTACAGTAGATCGGGCCGTCGTAGCCGTACTTGAACAGGAGCGGGATGAGCGCGCTGTGGTCCAGGTGAGCGTGTGTGAGGACGACGGCGTCGATGTTCTGGGGTCCGGCACCGAGCGCCTCGGGGACCTGGAGATACGGGACCTCGTCTTCGGCACCCGGTTTGTCCCCACAGTCGATGAGGATGCGCGTCTCGGGCGTGTTGAGAACGAACGAGGCGCGACCGACCTCGCGACAACACCCGAGCGTGGAGATCCGAACCCACTCGTCTTTCGACATCTCCTGGCGGTGGATCTGTCGCCCGACGCGTTCGAGGATGTCCCGGCGGTCCTCGCGTTCCTGTTTGAGGAAGTTACGAACGTTCGAAACCGTCGAGGACTGGATCGGCGGGGTCCGAACGACTTCGGGGGTCCAGCCGACTTTCTGTGTGATCTCGCGGAGGGTCGACCCGTGGCGGCCGATGACCATTCCGGGCTTCTGGGCCTCGATGACGACTTCCCCCGTGTCGACGTGGAAATCGAGGTCCGTCACGCCGGCTTCGTCGGGGATGACCCCGTAAATCTGGTCTTCGGCCCGTTTGGGGTCCGAGAGGACGTCCGGGTCGGGGCGGACCGTGATCCGCTTTCGAAGCTTGCTCGCCAGCTTTCGAATGAGGTCACCGTTTCTGGCGAACTCCTTGGGATGGCGAGTGTAGACGACCAGCTCGGGGCCCTCGTATTTTACGTCCGAAACCGTAATGTCGCTTGGAAGTTCGCTCTCGATCTCTGCGGTCAGTTGTTCGAGTTGCTTATCTACAGAACTCATATGTCGAAGCTACCCACCCGTTTCCCTGCGGCGCGGGTCACCGTGACGCCGCCAACGCGAGCCGAGATTCTGTCGAACCACTAACGTGGAGATTGGCACGGAACCGGACTCACGAGACAGCATAGTACGGATGTGATACTACTGCAAGGTGCTCAGCTGCGGGAAGAGGCAGTGAAAACCCGCTTATTCGGCAGTATTACTTGCCGATTATAAAAGCCTTCGCAAAATCGAAGGGCGAGAGGGTGGTGAGTAGGGTATGGAGTTGACACCAGAGACCGTCACCGCCGAGCGAGATTGGGTCCGAGAACGCGCTGACGTGGTCGTTCCGACGATCAACGACACCCGAGCGCAGTTAGGCGAACTGTTCGAGACGGACGTCGGTCAAGTTTCCGAGTCGACATATCGTGAAGAGGTCGACGTGATCTTCGCCGACGGCAACGTCGCGGTCAACGTCGCCGCCTACGTCGGTCTCCTGCGTGATCTCGACGTCGAAGGTGACTATCCGGGGTTCGTCGTCGACGAAGTGCTCGGTCGAAAACTCGCGGCGACGATCGCGGGCGGCGACCCGCTCGGACTGCTCGCGCAGGCGACGTTCCACTTCGCGGACGTTCACACCCACACCGAGGGCGTCGCCGGGGTCGACGACCTCGACGCGGCGCTGGCCGCAGGATTTCAAACGCGACTGCCGGGGTGGTCGTGGACCGAAGAGGACAGTCCGTTCTCGGTCGAGTGAAGTTGTGAACAGGGATCGAATCCCGCAGGCAGTGTTCAGGCAAGCGATGGTCGGCTAACCAACCGCTGCCGGGTGGGACTGAAAGGGGCCGCGTTCTGGACGAAGCACGACGACTCAAGCACCGCAGGAGCGAACGCAGTGAGCGATGAGGAGCGCAGCGAGTCGCGCGAGTCCAGAACGCGGGGGCTTTCGAGGTCGTGCTAATTGATCTCTCAACGGTCTCGATCTCGGGAGGCGATAACCCACACCGAACATAATCTCAACAGAACGTCGCCACACCGAAAGACACGGTGTTTAATATCGCCGTCACGCACCAACCGATAATGACCGACGATCAGGACCTCGGAATCACCGAGTCCAAAGAACACAACACCGGCGAGTGGTACGCCGAAGTGGTCCAGAAGGCCGAACTGGCCAACTACGGCCCCGAAGGGATGAGCGGATTCATCGTCACCCGACCGCGTGCGTACGCGCTCTGGGAGGCCGTACAGGACTACCTCGACACCGAATTCAAGCGGACCGGCGCACAGAACGCCTACTTCCCGATGTTCATCCCCGAGTCGTACCTCGAACGCGAGAAGGACATCGTCGAAGGCTTCGACCCGGAAGTGGCGTGGGTGACCCAGGGCGGGTACGACGAACTCGAAGAGCGACTCGCGGTGCGCCCGACCAGCGAGAGTATCATCACGCCCTACATGGCCCAGTGGGTTCGGAGCCACCGCGACCTGCCGCTCCGGCTGAACCAGTGGTGCAGCGTCGTCCGATGGGAGGCGACGGACACGAAACCGTTCTTCCGGACGAAGGAGTTCCTCTGGCAAGAAGGCCACACCGCACACGCGACTCGCGACGAGGCGTGGGACGAGACGATGACGCGACTCAGCCAGTACGAATCGCTCTACGAGGACGTGCTCGCGTTGCCGGTCATGCGCGGCCGGAAACCCGAGCACGACAAGTTCCCCGGCGGCGACACGACGACGACGGTCGAGGCGCTGATGCCCGACGGCAAGTCGCTGCAGGCGGCGACGAGTCACTACCTCGGAACGAGTTTCGCCGAGGCGTTCGACGTGACCTACTCCGACGAAGACGAGGTGGAGCAACCCGCACACACGACCTCGTGGGGACTCTCGTGGCGCGCGCTCGGCGGCCTCATCATGACCCACAGCGACGATCAGGGCCTCGTGCTCCCGCCGACGGTCGCCCCCGAGCAGGTCGTCATCGTTCCTATCTGGCAGGAGGACACCCAAGAGGACGTGCTCCGGTACGCCGAACACCTCGCCGAGGACCTGCGCGAGGAGGGCGTCCGCGTCGAACTCGACGACCGCGACGAACGCAATCCGGGCTTCAAGTTCAACGAGTGGGAACTGAAGGGCGTCCCCGTCCGGTTCGAAATCGGGCCAAACGAGGTCGAAGACGACGAAGTCACCGTCGTTCACCGACCGGACGGCGAGTCGACGACCGAAGACCGCGTCGGCGTCGTCGACGCCGTACGGGACCACTTCGACGAGGTGTACGCGAAACTGTACGCTGCCGCCGAGGAACGTCTCGAATCGAACGTCCGCGACGCGACGAGTCGGAACGAAATTCTCGGGACGATCGGCCAGCACGGCGGGTACGTCCGCGCGCCGTGGTGCGGTGACGAAGACTGCGAGACGGAGATCAAAGACCAGATCGCGGCCGAGATCGTCATGCTCCCGCTCGACGACGAGGAGAAAGAGACCCACGACGGCGAAGACTGTGCCATCTGCGGCGACGAAGCGACGGAGACGGCGTACTTCGCGAAGTCCTACTGAGAGATGCGAGAGACCGAACGGCGTGGATTCGGTGGTTCGCGTCGATCGGTCACGCACTCGACTTCGTCGGTGCTGTAGAAAGTCGCGTATGAGTAAAGGCCCCACCGAAACGCTAAGTGACAGTCCGATGGGACCCGTCGCTAGCATTCCTGCAGGGTGCCTACGAGGTTCAGTAGGCGATGTACCGTTCGCACAGGTAGTGATAAGAACTTCTACCGAGAATTGATTATTGGCTATCAAAATGATCCCAGGCGAATCGAAGCGCCCGGTGCCACCGGACGCCCCATTCTGCCGGAATGCTAGCGACACCGAGTACACCCAATCGTAACGAGTAGGAGACAAAGCGTCGCACTAACGAGTAGGCGTCGACACCCGTTAAGGTCTTTGCCTAAAGAGTGGTCGAACGGGTAGAATACTCCCGGATTTCATGACAATTAGGCGTCATTAGCAGGCCGTCGACACGACGTACGAGTGTCGGACATCGACACGTCGAACGAGTCGAGGCGAGAGATTCTCGTGATACTAGTGAGACATAGATACCTTATATTGCCTAGAATGGCATAATGTTACCCTTATGCTTTCAGGAGTGGGCTTATAACTCACAAGTACAAGCGGACGCGTATGACCAAGTCACAAAGAGACACACGTCCGGTCGGACTGGCGGACCCGACGGACGAACGCTCCAACTGTGGGGTCGGTGCCGTCGTCGACTTGGACGACGGACAGTCCCACGACATCGTCACTGACGCACTCACGCTCCTGGAAAACTTAGAGCACCGCGGTACCACGGGAGCGGAGTCGAACACGGGTGACGGCGCGGGTATTCTCGTCCAGCGTCCGGACGCCTTCTTCGAAGCAGTCGTCGACGTCGAACTCCCGGAAACGTACGCCGTCGGATCGGTCTTCGCCCCGAAGGACGACGACGCCCGTGAGGCAGTCGTCGACCGATTCGAGAGCGCCCTCTCCGAACACGGACTCGACGTGTTCCACTGGCGCGACGTTCCGACTGACAACTCGGATCTCGGCAAGACCGCACTCGACTCCGAACCCGACGTCTGGCAGGCCTTCGTCCGGCCCGCAGCGGCCACGGAACTCACCGAGGCTGACTTCGACCGCACCCTCTACGTCGCCCGACGCGCCGCCGAAAAGGCCGTCGAATCTTCCGATATCTCGGGGTCAGGGCGCTTCTACGTCTGCTCGCTCCACCGCAAGACGCTCGTCTACAAGGGTCTCCTGAAGGGCGAACAACTGCCGTCCTACTACCCCGATCTCGCCGACGAGCGGATGGAGACGACGCTGGCGCTCGTTCACGCTCGTTTCTCGACGAACACGCTCGGTGCGTGGCACCTCGCCCACCCGTACCGGAACATCGTCCACAACGGCGAGATCAACACCATCCGTGGCAACGTCAACTGGATGCGCGCCCGTGAGACGGACTTAGAACACGAGGCGTTCGGCGACGACATCGAGACGATCAAGCCCGTGACGAAGGCCGACCAGTCGGACACGGCCTCCGTCGACAACGTGGTCGAACTGCTCCACCAGTCCGGCCGTGAACTCCCGCACGTGCTCCGGATGCTCATTCCCGAAGCGTTCGAGAGCGACGACCGGATGGACGCCGCCCGGAAGGACTGGTACGACTTCCACGCCAGCCTCGTCGAGCCGTGGGACGGCCCGGCGCTCGTCGCCGCCACCGACGGAGACAGCATCGCCGCCGTCCTCGATCGGAACGGACTCCGACCGTGCCGATACGACGTCACGCGCGACAACCGCCTCGTGATCGCGAGCGAAGTCGGCGCGCTCGACGTCGAACCCGCCGACATCAAAGAACGCGGTCGCCTCCAACCCGGCGAGATTTTCGTCGCCGATCCGAAGGAAGGTCGGGTCATTCCCGACGAGGAGGTGTTCGAGACGCTCCTCGATCCGAAGTACGGCGAGTGGGTCCGCGACGAACAGGTCCGGATGGACGACCTCGCCGACCCGGACGACTACGAGACGCTCGGATCCGTCGACCACCTCCGCGCCCAGCAGGCCGCGTTCGGATACACGCACGACCAGCTGAATCACCTGATCG
This sequence comes from Haloferacaceae archaeon, assembly GCA_963715525.1. GTDB lineage: Archaea > Halobacteriota > Halobacteria > Halobacteriales > Haloferacaceae > MFD01721-c6. Next base: position 369,841 of record OY970248.1, on the reverse strand, counting down.
AGCCGATGGCGACGCAGGGGAAAGACCCCGTCGGGTCGATGGGCGACGACACGCCGCTGTCGGTGCTCGAAGACCTGAACCGACCGCTGTTCACCTACTTCAAGCAACTGTTCGCGCAGGTGTCGAACCCGCCGATCGACTACATCCGCGAGGAACTGGTGACGAGCATCGAGAGCCGACTCGGCTACCAGCGCAACATGCTCGCCGAGTCGCCCGAACACGCCCGACAGCTCCACCTCGATTCGCCGATTCTCACGGACGCCCAGACCGCGGCGATCCGCGACTTCGACGGCGACGGTGGCGACGGCCTCCGAACCGAAGTCGTCGACGTGACGTTCGAGCGCGACACCGGACTCGAAGCGGCGATCGAACGTCTCCGCGACGACGCGCGGGCGGCGATCGAAGACGGTGCCGACATCGTCGTCCTCTCGGATCGCGGACTCGGACCCGACTGTGTGGCGATCCCGAGTCTGCTGGCGACGGGTGCCGTCCACCACGCACTCGTTCGAAACGGACTTCGCAACCACGCCGGACTCGTCGTCGAGTCGGGCGACCCGCGCGAGGTCCACCACGTCGCGACGCTCGTCGGCTACGGGGCCGACGCGATCAACCCGTACCTCGCCTACCAGACGATCGGCGACATCGTCGCCGGTCCCGACGGAGCCGACGAGTCGAAGGCCATCGCGGCCTACAAGAAGGCGCTCGAAGACGGGCTGCTGAAGACGATGGCGAAGATGGGGATCTCGACGGTCGAGAGCTACCAGGGTGCGCAGATCTTCGAGGCCGTCGGGCTCGACTCTGGGCTCGTCGCCGAGTACTTCGAGGGGACAGAGATCCGCACCGAGGGGATCGGCGTCCCCCAGATCGAATCGGATCTGCTGACGCGCCATCAGGTCGCCTACGGTGGAGAGCCACCTGAACTCGAACGCCAGGGTGAGTACGAGAACCGCTCCGGCGGGATCCACCACCAGTGGAACCCCAAGACGACCGGCGCACTCCAGCAGGCCGTCCGCTCGGGAGATTACGAGCGGTATCAGGACTTCGCGGAACTCATCAACGATCAGAGCGAGGACCTCCAGACGCTCCGCGGGTTGCTCGAATTCGAGTCGGACCGCGAGTCGGTTCCGATCGACGACGTAGAGCCGGTCTCGGAGATCGTCAAGCGGTTCTCGACGGCGGCGATGTCGCTCGGATCGCTGTCGCCGGAGGCCCACGAGAACAACTCCATTGCGATGAACCGCATCGGCGGAAAGTCGAACACCGGAGAGGGTGGCGAGCCGCCGGAACGCTTCGGCACCGAGAAGGAGTGTAACGTAAAGCAGGTCGCGTCCGGTCGATTCGGCGTCACGAGCCACTACCTCACTTCGGCCGACGAACTCCAGATCAAGATGGCGCAGGGATCGAAGCCCGGCGAGGGCGGTCACCTGCCCGGTAAGAAGGTAAACGAGATGATCGCCCACGTCCGCTATGCGACGCCGGGCGTCGGGCTCATCTCGCCACCACCGCTGCACGACATCTACTCCATCGAGGACCTGAAGCAGTTGATCCACGACCTGAAGGCGGCGAACCCCGAGGCCGACATCAACGTGAAGCTCGTCTCCGAGGCGGGGATTGGGACTATCGCGGCCGGCGTCGCCAAGGCTAACGCCGACGTCGTCCACATCTCGGGTCACTCCGGCGGCACCGGCGCGTCGCCGAAGACGAGTATCAAGAACGCGGGTCTGCCGTGGGAACTCGGTCTCGCGGAGGCCAACCAGATGCTCCGTGCGACGAACCTGCGCGACCGCATCCGCGTCTCGACCGACGGCGGACTCAAGACCGGCCGCGACGTCGCCATCGCCGCACTCCTCGGAGCCGAGGAGTACATCTTCGGGACGTCGTCGCTCGTCACCAGCGGGTGTGTGATGGCTCGGCAGTGCCACGAGAACACCTGCCCGGTCGGCGTCGCCACGCAGGACGAGAACCTGCGCCAGCGGTTCCCCGGTCAGCCCGACCACGTCATCAACTACATGACGTTCATGGCGCAGGAACTGCGCGAGATCATGGCCGAACTCGGCTTCCGCACGGTCGAGGATATGGTCGGACGACCGGAGTACCTGCGTCAGCGCGAGACCGACCACCCGAAGGCGAAGCATCTCGATCTCTCCGAAGTCATCGCGCCGCCTGCAGGCGATCAGCGGACGAAGACCTGCGAACAGGCGCACTCGGATCTGGACAGGCAACTCGACTGGGAGCTCATTACGAAGGCCGAAGACGCGCTCGACTACGGACAGCCCGTCCATCTCGCGTCGGACATCACGAACGTCGACCGCGCGGTCGGCGCGACGCTCTCGAACCGCATCTCTCAGCAGTACGGCGGTGAGGGCCTCGCCAACGACACGATCACGTGCTCGTTCGACGGCGTGGCGGGCCAGTCGTTCGGCGCGTTCCTCGCGCGTGGCGTGACGATGGAACTCACGGGTGCGGCAAACGACTACGTCGGCAAGGGTCTCTCCGGTGGGAAAGTCATCGTCGAGACGCCGGCCAATGCCGCCTACGACGCAGCCGAGAACGTCGTCGTCGGCAACGTCGCACTCTACGGGGCGACGCAGGGCGAGACCTACATCAACGGCGTCGCGGGCGAGCGCTTCGCCGTCCGCAACTCCGGCGTGAAGGCCGTCGTCGAAGGCGTCGGCGACCACGGATGCGAGTACATGACCGGCGGCGTCGTCGCCGTCCTCGGCGACACAGGTCGTAACTTCGCCGCGGGCATGTCCGGCGGCGTCGCGTACGTCTACGACCCCGACAACGAGTTCCACGACAAGGTCAACGCCGGGATGGTAACGGTTCACGACGACCTCTCTAAGACGGACGAAGCGATGCTCCGGCGGCTCGTCGAGAACCACGCCGCCTACACCGACAGCGAGAAGGCGTCGGTACTGCTCGACGACTGGACCGGCGCGGTCAACGACTTCGTGAAGATCATCCCGGACGTCTACGCGGAGATCATCGCCGAAGACGGCCGCGAGGACGTCCGCGAGACGCTCCCAGAAGCGGCGAGCGCGGCGCTCGGAAGCCGCGCCGACGCGGATGGGAGCAGTGAGTTCGTGTCGAGCGACGACTGAGCGGCAGTAGACGTGCGCGCCTCTGGGCGCGCACACGTACCGCCGCGGTGGTGTGACGACTGAGCGGCGATGCAGAGCGTGCGGGTTTATCCGCGCGAGATGCACTGTCGCGGTGGTGTGACGACCACTGACGCGACAGTGACTCGTCGCGCCGGTATATCGGCGCGACACGAGCCGTCGCGGCAGGGCGACGACGTGAAACGAGTCGGCAGCGTGATCGATCGTTACAGTCTGTATGTCCGTCGAGATCGATCGAACCGAACTACGTTATTCGTGCTCACGAGCGCCGCTACTGCTGAATCGAGACCGATCGAGAGTTGGCTCGAATCGAGACGTCCAGCCCTCGACTTCGAACCCTAATTGTCTTGGCCCGGGGCTTATCCCTGTGGGAGCCGTTGTATTTTATCCCACGAGCGAACGATCCGTCGCGCCCGATTTCGGTGTCGCGACGCTCGCTCGCGCGTGCCGGAATGCCTACTATGTCAGCCAACAAGTCAATCGAAGCGACGACAGAGTACTGCCAAGAGTGCGACCAAGAGACCCAGCATAGCGTATCGGTGACGCTCGTCACCGAGAGCGACAAGGAGCGAAACGCCGAGTTCTCGCGCGAACCATACCGAGTCAGCGAGTGTCGGGTGTGTGGTTCGGAGCAGAAGACCCGGATGAACAACGCGTAATTCGGTCGAGTCGAGACCGACGACGGACGAACTCACCGGATCGCTCCCCGAAGAATTTTTTGCCGTTATTGGACGTCGTCGACGAGTTCGTCCGCGAGTCCGACGTATCTCGTCGGCGTGAGTGCGTGGAGTTCGGTGCGGACTTCTTCGCTTACGTCGAGGTCGTCGAACAGCGCGCGGAAATCGTCGAGGGTCACCCGACGGCCGCGGGTGAGTTCCTTGACGCGCTCGTAGGCGTCGGTGTCACCCTCACGTCGGAGAATCGTCTGGACTGCCTCTCCGATGATCTCGGGCGTGGCTTCGAGTTCCTCGCGCATGACCTCCTCGTTGGGGACGACCTTGCCCAGTCCGGCCTCCGTCTTGCCGTAGCCGATGAGACAGTGGGCGAACGCCGAACCGATGTTGCGCTTGACCGTCGAATCCGAGAGGTCGCGCTGGAGCCGTGATGTGGTGATGTAGTCCGCGAGGAAGACGAGGTCCGAGTTGGCCTTCGAGAGGTTGCCCTCGCTGTTCTCGAAGTCGATCGGATTGACCTTGTGGGGCATCGTCGACGAACCGGTCTCTCCCGCGACGGCCTCCTGTCCGAGGTAGCGATCGGAGACGTAGAGCCAGATGTCGCGGTCGAGGTCGAGCAGCACGTCGTTGACGCCGCGGAGCGCGTCGAACAGTTCCGCGAGGTCGTCACAGGGGTTCACCTGCGTCGACAGCGGCGTGTGTCGAAGACCGAGACCCGTGACGAATTCACGGGAGAACGCCCGCCAGTCGACGTCGGGGTAGGCGGCGACGTGGGCGGCGAACGTGCCCGACGCGCCCGCGAGTTTCCCGGCGAGCGCGTCGGTTGCGGCCTGCACGCGGCCCATCGTCCGACCGAGGCGGGCGGCGTAGACGGCCATCTCCTTTCCGAACGTCGTCGGCGTCGCCGGTTGCCCGTGCGTCCGCGCGAGCATCGGCGTTGCGCGGTGTTCCTGAGCCATCGTGACGAGTTCGTCGCGAACGTCGGTCAGTGCCGGGAGCAGCACCGATTCGACAGCGGGTTTGACCAGCAGTCGGTGGGCGAGGTTGTTCACGTCCTCGCTGGTCAGGCCGAAGTGAATCCACGGAAAGAGTCGGTCGGCGTCGTCGACGGCCTCCGAGAGTTGAATGCGGAGGAAGTACTCGACGGCCTTCACGTCGTGATTCGTCGCCGAGTAGCCCGCCGCGCCTTCGGTTTCGAGTCGCTTTACGAGACGTGCGTCGTCGGCGTCGAAGTCCTCGTATGCGTTCTGAAGGGCCGTGCGTTCCCCCTCGGACAGTTCGAGCGGCGTCGCGTCGAGGTCGGCGAGTGCGACGAGGTACTCGGCTTCGACGCGAACGCGAGCACGCATGAGCGCCGATTCGCTAGCGTAGGGTGATAGCGGGGCAGTCCGTCGGGCGTAGCGACCGTCGAGCGGCGAGACGGCCGCGAGCGAGTCGCTCCGCGGCAGGTCGTTCATATCCGTTCGTGTCCGTGGCAGTCGCAAAAACGTATCGGTGCGAGAGGGCAGTTTCGTGCATACCGAATCGCATTCACCACCGGATACACGACGAAACGATGCACGAAGTTGTATACTCTCGCTGTCGCAACCGCAACTGTTTTTCATTCGGCGGCGACTGATTCGCACATGGTCAAGATCGCGGGTCTGGCAAGCAATCGTGGACGCAACCTCCTGCACGTCGCCGACAGTGCCCCCGGCGGGGCTGAATTCTCTGTCGTGGTCACGAACCAGGCAGACGCGCCGATTCTCGACGCCGCCGCGGATCGAGGCATTCCGACGGAAGTCGTCGAGCGCGACGAGGAAGAATCGCGCGAGTCGCACGAGCGACGAATCCTCGACGAACTCGAAGCGTACGACTTCGATATAGTCTGTCTCGACGGCTACATGCGCGTGCTCACGGACGAGTTCATCGACGACGCACCGACGACACTGAACGTCCACCCGTCGCTGCTCCCGTCGTTCCCCGGCATGGATGCCCACGAGCAAGTTCTCGATTCGGGCGTCCGGACGACCGGGTGTACGGTCCACGTCGTCACAGAGGAAGTCGACGCGGGTCCGATCGTCACACAGGAAGCCGTCCCAGTCTACGAGGGTGACGACGCCGACGCGCTGAAAGACCGCGTGCTCTACGAGGCAGAGTTCAAAGCGTATCCACGAGCGGTGAAATGGTTCGCGGAAGACCGTGTCGAGGTCGACGGCGACGCCGTCCACGTCGAAGACGACGAGGCGGGCGAGTTCCCGACCCGACGCGTACTCTCCGGCGACCGTGCCGCGACGCTCCGCTACGGCGAGAACCCCCACCAAGACGCTGCGGTCTACGCCGACGCGACCTGCGAGGAGGCCAGCGTCGTCCACGCCGAGCAGTTGAACGAGGGAGCGAAAGCGCTCTCCTACAACAACTACAACGACGCCGACGGCGCGCTGAACCTCATCAAGGAGTTCGACGAACCCGCCGCAGCGGTCATCAAACACACGAACCCCGCGGGCTGTGCGACGGCCGACACGCTCGCCGAGGCGTACGAGCGGGCGCTTTCGACCGACGCGAAGAGCGCCTTCGGCGGCATCGTCGCGCTCAACCGCGAGTGCGACGCCGACACGGCCGAACTGATCGTCGATTCGTTCAAGGAAGTCGTCGTCGCTCCCGGCTACACGGACGAGGCGGTCGACGTACTGACCGAGAAGAAGAACCTGCGCGTCCTCGACGTCGGTCCGCTCGGCGAGATCACGGAACCGCTGACCGAGAAACCGATCGTCGGCGGACGACTCGTTCAGGAGCGCGACCTGCAAGCGCCGACCGTCGACGACCTCGAAATCGTCACCGAGCGCGAGCCGACCGACGAGCAGTTAGAAACGATGCGCTTCGCGTGGCAGACGCTCAAGCACGTCAAGTCCAACGGCATCCTCTTCGCGAAGGGAACCGAGACGATCGGGCTCGGCGTCGGACAGGTCAGCCGCGTCGACGCCGTCCAGATCGCCGCGATGAAAGCCGACAAGGACGCCGACGGCAAAGACGCCGAGGGCGCAGTGATGGCCTCGGACGCCTTCTTCCCGTTCCCGGACGGAATCGAGGAAGCCGCCAAAGTCGGTATCGAAGCCGTCATCCAACCCGGTGGCTCCGTCAACGACGACGACGTCATCGAAGCCGCTGACGAGCACGACATGGCGATGGTGTTCACCGGTCAGCGGTGTTTCCGTCACGACTGAACGCAGTGAAGAAGCGGACGGAAACTTGGTGACGAGCCATGCGAGTCACCAGTGCTTCAGACACGACTGAGTGTCAGCGAAGGGGGCGTCTGAAGCTCGAAAACGAGCGGAGCGAGTTTTCGGTGCTTCCGGCACGACTAACAGCAGCGAGGAACGTTCAGGATCGGTCGACAAGCGAATGCAGGGACGAGCGCTTCCGTCCGGCGCACGACGACCTGATATGAGCGATCCGACACTCGACGACGTGCAGGCGAAAGTAGAACGGGCGGCAGAGGCGACTGGCGACGACGAACTGTCCTTACTTCGATCGGCGCGGGAGGACGTCCACGACCTGCGACGTGCCGACGTCGATGACGACCGATTAGACGAACTCGAATCGAAGGTCGACCGGCGATTGTCGCAACTCGATATCCCGAACTCGTACGGTGGGTCGGTCGGCGCTGCGATGAATCCGGACGAAGACGACGCACCGTAGCGAGCATCAGAAACGATCTGAGCGGAGCGTTCTTGCGTCAGTCGCGCGAGTGATCGGTGATGACTGGTGACGAGACGGGGACGCCCATCGCAGGAATCGGTGAGATAGCGTTTCGCGTCGACGACCTAGACGAGATGCAGGCGTTCTACGAGGACGTCGTGGGACTCGAACTTATGAACCGTGCCGAGACGAACGTCTTCTTCGACATCGCGCCCGGTGTCGGCGGGCACACGCAAGTTCTCGCGCTGTTCGACCGATCCGACACGAATGACTACACACCACCGGATCGAGCGCGAACCACCGTCGATCACGTCGCCTTCGAGATTCCACGCGACGCGTACGAGTCGGAGCGAGCGCGTCTCCGATCGCACCGAATCGAGCCCATCGAAAAGACGTTCGAGTGGGTGTCGTGGCGGTCGCTGTTCTTCGACGATCCGGAAGGGAATCGCGTCGAGTTGGTGTGTTACGACCCGGAGGTCAGCGGCAGTGAGAAAGAGGCGAGTTCGACACGCTAAAGCGGACACCGGGTGACACCGGCATATGAACTACCACGAGGCGGCGAACTTCCTGTTCGATCTCCATCGGTTCCAGGTGAAACCGGGAACGGAGTCGGTTCGTGATCTCCTTGCGTACCTCGACGATCCGCACGAAGACGTTCGCTTCGTCCAGATCGCCGGGTCGAACGGAAAGGGGAGCACCGCCAAGATGGTCGAATCCGTGCTCCGAGCGGCGGGGTATCGAGTCGGGCTGTACACGTCGCCTCACTTCGACGACATCCGCGAACGCATCCGTATCGACGGTCGCAAGATCAGCGAGCGGGCGCTCTGCGAGTTCGTCGAAACGGCAAAGCCGTTCCTCGTCGACCGAGCCGCTTCGGGCGAGCCACTCACGTTCTTCGAGACGGTGACGGCGATGGGACTCTGGCAGTTCGGCCGAGCGGACATCGACATCGCGGTACTCGAAGTCGGGATGGGCGGTGAACTCGACGCGACCAGCGTCGTCGACCCCGAAGCGAGCGCGGTGACCAACGTCACGCTCGAACACACGGCCGTTCTCGGCGACACGATCGAGGAAATCGCAACGACGAAATCGGCAGTCGCACCAGCCGACGCACCGCTCGTGACTGCGGCGACCGGCGAAGCATTGGACGTGATCCGACGTGAAGCGGGCGACGTCGTGTCGATTAGCGACGCCGAAACGGTCCGCGGAGCAGGAGGTGCTGACGACGCGGAGACCACGACGACCCCGGACGTCGTCGTCGAGTACGGCGGTCGCGTCAATCACGCCGAATCGGCCGTCTCGATTACGGGAAGTGGGTTCGACGTGGACGCCCGAATCCCACTGCTCGGCTCGTATCAGGCTCAAAACACGGGTATCGCGGCCGTGCTAGCCAGACAGATCGCCGACGTCGACGACGAGACGCTGATCCGTGGCCTCCGAAACGCCCACTGGCCGGGTCGCTTCGAAGTCATGAACCGGGAACCGCTGGTCGTTCTCGACGGCGCGCACAACCCCGGTGCGTGTTCGAAGATCGCCGCGACGCTCGGTGAGTTCGACTACGACGAGCTTCACCTCGTGTTCGCCGCGATGCACGACAAGGACCATCGCGAGATGATCGAACTGCTGCCGACGCCCGACACCGTCGTGACCTGCAAGCCGGACATCGACCGAGCCGAGGATCCCGAAGTGCTCGGACGCGTGTTCGAGAACGCCGGAGTCGCTAGCGTGCACGTCGGCAACTCCGTCGACGGGGCGGTGAGCCGAGCGTGCGAGAACGCAGCATCGGGTGACTGCGTCCTCGTCGTCGGCTCGCTCTTCCTCGTCGCCGAGGCGCGTATTCCGTATACGCGCGTCCAGATTCCGAAGCGAGTCGACACGCTCGACGACGCCGAAGCGGTACTCGAACGGACCGACGTCACGGATCGTGGGATCCATCACATGCGCGCCAAGGCGGTCCATCGCGTCGTGAAGACGCGTGTCCGATATCGGCAGGCGGTATATCTCAAAGAAGAGCTGCTGGCTCTCGGCGGCGAGTGTGCGCTCTCCGGAGCACAGTCGGGAGGTGAACTGATGGACGTGATCCTCATGGGTACGCTCAGACAGTTAAGCGACCTCACGAAGGCGCTCTCTGATCAGCCGTACGGTCTCCCCGAGTTGGGGGCGGAACTCCGCCAGCAACTGGGAATTCGGATGGACGACGAGGGTGGGGAGTACCCGTGGTCGGACGGCCCGGCGGTGATGGGAATTCTGAACGTGACGCCGGACTCGTTCCACGACGGCGGCGAGTACTTCGATCCCGAGGTAGCCATCGAACGCGCCGACGCGATGATCGACGCGGGAGTCGACGTCATCGACGTCGGTGGGGAGAGCACCCGACCGGGTGCCGATCAGGTGCCGGTCGAAGACGAGATCGCCCGCGTCGTCCCGGTCATCGAGGCGCTCGCCGACAGGGAGGTCGCGATTTCGATCGACACGCGCAAAGCAGCAGTCGGGCGTGCGGCGCTCGACGCCGGTGCAGATATTCTGAACGACGTTACCGGGCTCGAAGATCCCGAGATGCGGTTCCTCGCGGCCGAGCGGGAGGTTCCGATCGTCGTCATGCACAGCATCGACGCGCCAGTCGTCCCCGATCACGTGGTCGAGTACGACGACGTCGTCGAGGACGTCATCGACGAACTGACCGAACGGGTGCTACTCGCAGAGAAGGCTGGCGTCCCACGAGAGCGAATCGTCGTCGACCCGGGCATCGGATTCGGGAAGTCGAAGGCAGAGAACTTCGAGATCCTCGACCGACTCGGGGAGTTCGAGGCGCTCGGTTGTCCGATCCTCTTCGGGCACTCCCACAAGTCGATGTTCGAGTTGATCGGTCGAGGGGAAGCCGAACGGACGGAGGCAACGGTCGCCGCGACCGCACTTGCCGTCGACCGTGGTGCCGACGTGGTCCGCATCCACGACGTCGACGAGAACGTCGCGGCCGTGCGCGTCGCACAGGCGACTCGGAACCCGAATCAGTTCGACGAGTGACGAAACGTGAGTCAGTTCGACGAGTGAGCCTTTCGGGCGTCGCTCGTCGAATGGCGAACAGACGACACATCGGCGGGAAACGCAGGACGGCGTGTCGTACACCCGCGGCCCGTCCTGCGATCAGAGTCAGTACATGGGCGTCGTTGGCTGCCCGTTCGGCGATAAACCCTCGGCGTCCGGTATACGAAACGTTCAAACGGCCGTCGACAGAACGTGGGGGCATGGAACTGCGGGTTATCGAGAAAACCGACGAGGAACTCCGCATCGAAGTCGCGGGGGAGGACCACACGTTCATGAACGTACTCAAAGGCGCGCTCTTGGAGACCGAAAACGTCGCGGCGGCGACGTACGACATGAACCCCGAGCAGTCCGGCGGCCAGACCGATCCGATCCTCTCTGTCAAGACCGAAGGTGGCGTCGACCCGCTCGACGCCGTCGCAGAGGCGTCGCGGCTCATCCAGAGTCAGACCGACGACCTGCAAGCGGCGTTTCAGGCCGCGCTTTGAATCACTGAGGGGCCGATAGACACTACCGTCGGGCGACGGACTGTTTTGCTGTGAAGTCACGAGCAGTCGAGCCGTCTGCTCTATCCTCTCCACACAGCTATGTCAGAGCAGAGTACAACCACAGAGCCGAGCACTGCGCTCGACCGGGGAACGATCGCGAAAGTCGCTGCCGGATTCGTCGTCGCCGCACTCATCATCTACCTCTTCGGTCGCGTCATCGGCTGGAGCGAGATACTGCGAACATTAGGAAATGCGAACCTGTTCTGGGTCGCTGTCGCCTGCCTCTCGAGCGGCATCTGTCTCGTCATCTGGACGAAATCGTGGGACGTTACGCTGTCGCTCGTCGACGTCGACATCCCGTTCCGGTCGCTCGTTCCGACGTACTTCGCGGCGACGTTCGCAGACTACGTCACGCCCTTCGGTCGAGCGGGCGGCGGTCCGTTCATCGCCTACATCCTCTCGACCGACGACCGGGCGTCGTATCAGGAGAGTTTCGCGAGCGTGCTCGCCGCCGACATGCTCAATCTGATTCCGTTCTTTACGTTCGCTGGGATCGGATTCGCAGCACTGGCTGTTCAAGGCGGGATTCCAGCACAGGCACACACTTTGCTCTGGGTGCTAGGCGTACTGGCACTGGGGCTCCCGATACTCCTCTACCTGAGTTGGCGCAAGCGCGACTGGGTCGAACGCATCGTCGTCGCGGTCGTCAAACCGATCTCGAATCTGATCGACTACGTCGACGTCGAGGACGTTCGCGAGCGCGTCGACGAGTTCTACGACCGACTCGACATCATCAGCGGTCATCCGAAGCAACTGGCATATACGCTGCTGTTCGCGTACGGCGGGTGGCTGTTCTTCACCGCTCCTCTCTACATGGCCGCGCGGGCGCTCGGGGTTCCGATCAACCCGCTGCTCGTCCTCTTTATCGTCCCGGCGAGTTCGCTGGCCGGTGTCGTCCCGACGCCCGGCGGTCTGGGCGGCGTCGAGGCCGCCCTCGTGGGACTCCTCGTCGCGCTCACCTCGCTGTCGCCGGAACTCGCCGCGGCGGTCGCGCTGCTCTATCGCGTCGCGAGTTACTGGTTCGTCGTCGCGGTCGGCGGTATCGCCGCGCTCTACGAGACGTACGGGGCGTAATGGATTCTAATCTCTCAGGAGCAAGCGAGACGGGTGTCACTCGGGATGGTAGTTCTTCTCCCCGGCTTCGACGGCCACGTCGAGCCAATTGTCGCCGGGAACCAGCGGGCACTCGTAAGCCGGCGAGTACGCGCAGAACGGGTTGTAAGCGAGATTGAAGTCGAGAACCCACGCGCCGTCCTCGGTTCGGTTATCGGCGTCGATGTCGAGGTACCGACCTGCCCCGTAGGTCTCGTCGCCGCTCGTGGCATCCCGGAAGGGAAGCCAGAAGCCACCCTCGTCGGGGTCGCGGCGATACGCGTGGAGCGTGCAGGGTTCGCCGTCGAGTTCGAAGTGGAGTTCGCCCCAGTCGATGTACTCGCGCTCCCCCTCGGTCGTCGTGGCGACCGTGATCGTCTCCCGCTCGTCGCGTTCCTGAAGCGTCGCCTCGACTCGGTAGGCCGGATCGGGTGGGTAGTACTCGAGACCGTCGAACGCCTCGCGCTGATCGTGCGGAAGCGGCGACTGCGGGTTCCGTTCGAAGTACTCGTCCTTGTCGGCGCGATACCGTCGGACCTCGGACTCCCAGTCGGATGGCGTCGGCATAGTGGCGCGAGATACGCTCCGGAGGAACATGAACGGTGGAGTCGAGCGAGAGCGGGGGGTTAGAACCGGATCGGGAGGTCGCGGTCGGCGAGGTACTCCTTGCATTCGCCGATGGAGTACTCGTCGAAGTGGAAGATAGACGCGGCGAGCGCGGCGTCGGCGTGAGCGTCGGTGAAGACCTCGTACATGTCCTCGGGGCCGCCACAGCCCGAAGAGGCGATCACCGGCGTCGAGACGTTGTCGCAGACGGCGCGCGTGAGCGGGATGTCGTAGCCGTCTTCGGTGCCGTCTGCGTCGATGGAGTTGACGAACAGTTCGCCCGCGCCGCGGCGTTCGGCTTCGTTAGCCCACTCGACGACGTCGATGCCGGTTCCCTCGCGGCCGCCCTTGACCGTGCACTCGAACCAGCACGACTCGCCGTCGACCGTCTCGTAGTGTTCGCCCTCCTCGTCGAACCGGCGGCGGGCGTCGACGCTGATGACGATGCACTGGCTGCCGAAGGAGCGTGCGCCCTCCGTGACGAGTTCGGGGCGCTGGAGCGCGGCGGTGTTGATCGAGACCTTGTCGGCACCGGCGCGGAGCGTCTCTTTGATGTCGTCGCGGGTGCGGATGCCGCCGCCGACGGTCAGCGGGATGAACACCTCGTCGGCGACCGTCGAGACGGTGTCGAGCATCGTCTCGCGGCCGTCGGCGCTGGCGGTGATGTCGAGGAAGACGAACTCGTCGGCACCGGCCTCGTTGTAGGCGCGGGCCATCTCGACGGGGTCGCCGGTGTACTTCAGATCCTCGAAGTTGACACCGGTGTAGACCGCCGGGTCGCCGTTCTCGTCCAAGTCGACGTCGATACAGGGGATGATTCGCTTCGTGAGTACCATGGAACTACGTGGGTGGCGGCCGGAACCGACGCGAGAAGCGTCCACGCCGCCGTGTGCTGCCGCTCGGCGATAGACGTAGCGGACGCAAAAGCCCACCGATACCACTGATTTTCCCGGACGGCGAACCGACCTACGAGAAGTCCGTCGGTCTGTCCCTCGGAGAACTGCCGCTCCGGATTACGTGAGCGATGTCGATACTGATCGCGTGTACTGGCGACACTGATCGCGTGTACTGGCGGGACAGTCGTGTCAAAACGGCCGTCCGCAGGACGAGAGACAGTCGAACCTGCGGGCGAGCGCTCCTCCGTGGTACGTGATAGTCCGTCGATGCGATGGATCGCGATCGGACGGGCGGCGACAACTCTGTCGCCGCTACTCGATACGCTCGAAAGCTGCCTAAACGCATGGGCTTCGTGTGAAAGGTCGGCCGTGGCGGCGTGGCCAGTGAGTTCGACGGACCCGCCGCTCGGTCGTCGGAGTCGACAGAAAATCGGGCTTCGAATCGGAGTGAACGCGACGGGCTTCGTCGCAATCGGACGGTCTCAGGCGTTGTTCATCCGCTTGCTCTGCCGATCGTGACAGATCGTACAGATGCTCACGCGATACGGTTCGCGCGAGAACTCCGCGTTCGACCGTTTCTTGCTCTCGGTGACGAGCTGGATCGAGACTTCGTGGGGCGTGGTTTCGCCGCACCCCTCGCAGTGTTCCGTGAACAACTGGAGGTTCGGCTTGTGTTCTTTGGTGGACATTGGTGCCTCTCTGCCGACGTCGACACGACCGGCGGACGACGCGACTGATTTTACGGGCGAGCCGCACGGCTCGCTCGGCACACACTACGATCGCAACAGTTGGACCGCATGCATTCCGGTCCCGCATTCCGGCGGGTACCGAACCTACGGCCTCTAGATGGATAAGTGAACCACATCCTTGCAGACTCTCCCATCGGTTTTATGGAATTTCAACCGTTCTAGCCGGAGATTTTTGGTATTCTTTGGGTGTTGTTAACACGAGCCATAGGCTGGCGTGCGAAGCGAACAGTCGAGAGTCGAGGGACGAGACATCTGCCGGTCGATACGTGTGTCCGCTAGCGGCTAACAAAGAAACAGCAACGGTCGACGGCGGCGACTCGCCTGTCGGAAGACGAGTCGCTCGTTAGGAGAGTCGGTAGACGCGCGCCTCGTACGGCCGGAGGGTGTACGAGGTGGGGTCGTCGTCGACGTCGTCGTAGTTGGCGATCAGCACCTCGACGTCGGCAGCGTCGGCGTCGCGTGCCCAGAGCGGGTGGTCGCCCTCGTGTTTCCCTTCGCTCGGGAGTTCGAAGAACGTCTCCGTGTCCGAGAAGTTGAGCGTCACGAGGAGCCGTTCGTCGCCGAGGGTTCGGACGTAGGCCCAGAGTTCGGGGTGGTCGAACCAGACGTCGTCGTAGTCGCCGTAGACGACGATATCGTGTTCCTTCCGGAGTTCGAAGAGCCGCCGGTAGTAGTTGAACACCGAGTCGGGGTCCTCGCGCTCGGCCTCCACGTTGATCTCGGTGTGGTTGGGATTGACCATGATCCACGGCGTTCCGTCCGTGAATCCGGCGTTCTCCTCGGACGACCACTGCATCGGCGTCCGGGCGTTGTCCCGGCTGTTGGCCCGAAGGCCCTCTTTCACGTCGTCGAAGCTCTGGATCTCGCCGGATTCGAGGGCGTTCTGGACGGGGTTGAGCGTCTCCACGTCGCGGAACTCGTCGAGGCGCTCGAACGGGACGTTCGTCATCCCGAGTTCTTCGCCCTGATAGACGTACGGCGTCCCCTGCATCGTGTGTAGGAGCGTCCCGAGCAACTTAGCGGACTCGCGGCGGTACTCGCCGTCGTCGGCGAAGCGTGACACCTGTCTGGGCTGGTCGTGGTTGTTGAGGTAGAGACTGTTCCAGCCGTCGTCTTGCAGGCCGTACTGCCACTTCGAGAAGACGCCCTTCAGTTCGCGGAGATCCCACGGCGAGGTCTCCCAGATCTTCCCGCCGAGGTCGAGCGTGACGTGCTCGAAGTGAAAGAGCATGCTCAGGCCGTCACCGTCGCGGCCGACATACCGCTGTGCTTCCTCGATCGGCATGTCGCTGCCGACGCACTCGCCGACGGTGAACAGGTCATCGGAGAGGACGCGCTCGCCCATCTCGCTCAGGTAGTCGTGGACCTTCGGGCCGTCGAACGACGCGTCGATCCCGTCTTCGTTCGTCGGCGGGTTGTGCTGGGTGACGGAGTCTGGTTTGGAGATGAGGTTGATGACGTCCATCCGGAAACCGTCGATCCCCTTCTCTAGCCACCACTCCATCATCTCGAACACTTCCTCGCGGACCTCGGGGTTCTCCCAGTTCAGGTCCGGCTGTTTGCGGTCGAAGATGTGGAGATACCACTCCTCGGAGGCTTCGTCGTACTCCCACGCCGGGCCGCCGAAGAACGACCCCCACTCGTTCGGAGGCGCTTCGCCTTCCGGTCCGAGGTGGCCGGTCCAGCCGTCGACGTCGGTCCGTCCCTTCCGCCACATGTAGTAGTCGCGGTAGTCGCCGTCGGGGTCGTCGCGGGACTTCACGAACCACTCGTGTTCGTCGGACGTGTGATTCACCACGAGGTCCATGATGAGTTTGATGCCCCGGTCGTGGAGTCCGTCGAGCAGTTCCGCCCAGTCGTCCATCGTCCCGAACTCGGCCATGATCGACTGGTAGTCGGCGATGTCGTACCCGTTGTCGGCGTTCGGCGACTCGTACACCGGATTGAGCCAGATCACGTCGACGCCCAGTTCGTCGAGGTAGTCTAGTCGCTCGACGATTCCCGGAATGTCGCCGATCCCGTCGCCGTTCGAATCGTTGAAACTCCGCGGATAGATCTGATAGACGACGGCCTCTTTCCACCACGCCCGGTCGATATCGGGTTCACTAGCTTCACTCATTCACGACCGTCCGGACGGGGGGAGCCCATTTAGTTGTAGACGAGGGCCCGCGTTTAGTTGTGCTTTAGTGATGGGGACGCACACAGGGAGACATGGCAGACGAGCACGAACACGAGACGGGCGACAGCGAGCACGCAGGTGGGGCACACAACCACTCCAGCGACCCCGATATCCGACAGACGTCTCCGATGCGGCCGTTCACGACCAGACAGGTCGGCGTCGGATTCGTCGTCCTCGTCGTCGGGGTCATCGTTACTTTCGGACTGCCGCTACTCTTCTCCTGATCCAGCGGAAACCGGCTGTTCCGCGGGTCACGCGAGTGATCAGCCGGAACGATACAAGTAGAGCGCGATCGCAAAGATCAGCAACAGTGGAACGAGCGGCACTGCGACGGAGAGGGGGACCAAGAGCAGCACGATCGAGGCCATCACGACGTATTCGAGCGCCATCAGGACACTGACCGTTTCGGCTGGCGGAGCCATGTCTCGATTCTGTCACGCTCGACCGTAACTGTTCTGGGAAGTTAGAACGAGTGGCGCACGCAGAACGACCGGAAAGAGCGATGCGCGCAGCACGACCGGAAAGAGCGGTACCGGAGCGAGCGGTACGCGCAAAGCGGCGCGCGCGGGCCTCAGTTCGACTCCGTTCTACTCGAGTTCCCGCTCGATGACGTCCCGGAGTTCCGTGACGTCGTCGACGCCGTAGTCGAGCGTCTCGTCGCCGACGGCGAGCGCGAGGCGGCCGTCGGTAGCCGTGCCCAGTTTCGCCACCGGAGCGACGTCGGCGAACCGCTCGCGGACCGCGTCGGGGTCGGCCGTCTCGATTACGGCGCGGCCGGGCGTCTCGTCGAACAGCGCGTGCACGTCGGCGACTTCGACCGTCGCACCGGCGTCCTCGGTCAGCATCTCGGCCAGCGAGACGGCGAGGCCGCCGTGGCTCACGTCGTGGGCGGCGAGCGTCGAGTCGAAACAGGCCACGTCGGCGAGCGCGGCGAGCGCGGCGGGCGCGTCGCCCGGAAGCGTCGGGAACCGATCGCTGCCGCCGAGTTGCGCGAGCAGTTCCGACCCGCCGAGGGCGACCTCGTCGCCTGCGTTGCCGCCGACGAGGAGGAGGTCGCCGCGACCGTCGAAGGTCGCGGGAGCGGCGTCGTAACCGATCCGGGTGCCGATCATGGCCAGCGTCGGCGTCGGCGGAATCGGACCCGAGACGGAGTCGTTGTAGAGCGAGACGTTGCCGCCGACGACGGGCACGGAGAGGTCCCGACACATGTCTGCGAGGCCGTCGACGATGCCGCGGAACGCGCCGTAGACCTCGGGTTTCTCCGGATTACCGCCGTTGAGACAGTCGACCGCGGCCAGCGGCATCGCGCCCGTGACGGCGAGGTTCGTCGCGTTTTCGAGCGCGACGGCGCGGGCACCGTCGTACGGCGCACACGTCGTCCAGTTCGGGTTCGCACCCGACGAGAAGGCGAGGCCGACGCCGGTTTGACCGTCGCTTGCGGCTTCACGGAGCGCCAGCACGGCGGCGTCGTCGCCGGGCTTGACCGCCGTTCGAAGGCCGACCTCGTGGTCGTACTGGCGGTAGACCCAGCGCTTGCTCGCCGTCGTGGGACTGCCGACGACCGCCTCGAACGCCTCGCCGAGGTCGATTTCCGGCAACTTGCGCTCGGGTTCGGCGGGCTCGACGGAATCGAGGTCGTTCATCGGCGCGCCGTCGGCGAGGAACTCGCCCGGCACGTCGACGACGACGTCGCCCTCGAACGTGCACACGTAGTTGCCCTCGGTCACGTCGCCGATGACCGAGCAGCCGAGGTCGAAGCGGGCCGCGAGTTCCTTCACGCGGTCGACGTCTTCCGGACGAACTTCGTAGCACATCCGCTCTTGGGACTCCGCGAGGAGGATTTCGAGCGGCGACATGTTCGGTTCGCGCTGGTGAACGCGGTCGAGTTCGATGTCGGCCCCGAGTCCGCCTTTGGCGACGAGTTCGCTCGACGCGCCGCCGAGTCCGGCGGCACCGAGGTCGCGGGCCGAGCGGACGAGGTCCTCGTCGATCAGCGCCTCGTTGCACTCGATGAGCAGTTTCTCGGTGTAGGGGTCGCCGACCTGCACGGCGGGGCGGTCCTCGGTTTCTGCGTCTTCGGCGAGGTCCTCAGACGCGAACGACGCGCCGCCGAGACCGTCGCGGCCGGTGGCGTTGCCGACGAGGACGAGTTTGTTCCCTTCGCTCTGGGCTTCGGCGGTGACGAGGCGGTCGGGTGTCACGAGGCCGATGCAGGCGACGTTGACCAGCGGGTTCCCCTCGTAGTCGGCGTGGAAGTCGACGCTCCCGGTCACCGTGGGGACGCCGATCGAGTTACCGTAGTCGCCGATTCCCTCGACGACGCCGGAGAAGAGGTACTGGGAGTGTTCGCGGTCGAAGTCACCGAAGTAGAGGCTGTCGGCGAGTGCGATGGGGTATGCGCCCATCGAGAGCGTGTCGCGGACGATGCCCCCGACGCCGGTGGCGGCACCGTCGTAGGGATCGACGTACGAAGGGTGGTTGTGGCTCTCGATACCGAGCGTGACGTACACGTCTTCGGCGTCGTCGTCGGTCGGAACGGCGACGACGGCAGCGTCGTCTCCGGGGCCGATGACCACCTGTGCTCCCTCGGCGTCGAACGCCGAGAGCAGCGGACGCGAGGAGCGGTACGCACAGTGTTCGCTCCAAAGGTTCTCGAAGAGCGCCGTCTCGGCGGGCGTCGGGTCCCGACCGAGTTCCGCGGCGACGAGGTCGAAGTCCGAGTCGGCGAGGGTCATTCACTTTCCTGATTAGAACGGCCCGGCTAATGTCTTTCCATGTACACAGACGTGTATCGTCAGAGCTGTCGGACCGTCGTCACACCGGGGTTCAAATCCGGTAATTCTTTAGATGCTGGATGTGTCAACCCCCGCTAATGGACGAGACTCGTATTTGGGGTGGTATCGGTGTCCTCCTCTCGTTGGCGGGGGCCGTCATCATCTTCTTAGACAAGGACTTCATGGACGCACTGCAGACGATGGACACGAACAGTCTCATCCTCTACTACGGCATCGGCGTGTGTATCGCCTTCCTGTTGACGGCGATCGTCATGGTGCCGAACATGTTTTCGAGCGACTGAGAAGGACTGTCGGGACTGGCACCCGGTATTCGGCGGCCGTGTCGGCGAAATACCGAGCCGACTCACAACGGCCCCTCTGAACGATCGTATCGGGGGGCTTTTTTAGGAACCACGCATAGGGGTGGCTGTGTTATCCGTCGAATTACACGCGCATTCGTCGCTGTCGTTCGACGGCCGTGATCCTGTAGACTTACTCTTGGGACAGGCGTCGGCCGTCGGACTCGACGCACTCGCGATCACGGATCACGACGAGATCGACGCCAGCATCGAAGCAGCGGCGCGTGCCCCCGAGTACGGTCTCATCGGACTCACGGGCATGGAAGTCACCAGCGCAGCGGGCCACATCCTCGCGTTCGGGATCGACGAGTTGATCCCCGCAGGTCTGTCGTACGACGAAACGCTCGACCGCATTCGCGAACAGGGCGGGGTCGCCGTCGTCCCCCATCCCTTCCAGAAGTCGCGTCACGGCGTCGCTCCGCACGTCAGCAACGAACAACTGACGAACGCAGACGCCATCGAGGTGTACAACTCCCGCCTGCTGACCGGCCTCGCCAATCGGCGAGCCGAGAAGTTCGCCGATCGGCGCGACCTCCCGATGACCGCCGGCAGCGACGCCCACATCAGCGAGATGATCGGACAGGCCGTTACCCACGTCAACGCAGGCGGACGTTCGTCCGATTCGATCCTCGACGCCATCGCGTCGGGGCAGACGAGCGTCGTCGGCTCGCGAACCCCGTGGCGAATCAGCTTCCGGCAGGCCGCCGGCGGTGCGAAACGGCGCATCAAACACGGCTTCGTAGACTTCCTGTGACGACGCTTCGCGGTGCCGACTCGGTGACGGTTCGAACCGCTATCGAGATCGGAAACCCGCTCCCCGGTACGGTCGGATTCGCGGGCGAACTCGACGGACAGTTAGTCCGCGACGTGCTCGGTCGCCAACCCCTCTTTTCGGAACGCGACGACCCGGCGACGTGGAGTTTCGATCCGCGAGCGCTCGCAGAGCCCCTCTCGGTCCCGCCGGGTTACGTCCGCGACGCCGACGGCGACGACGAGGTCTGGACGCTCCCGACGCCCCCGGTCGATCCCGGAGAGGCGGCCGCGAAGAACGTCCGTGACGCCGTTCAGACATCCGTTCGTGCCGACGGGGCGACCGATCTCGCGGTCGCCTTCTCCGGGGGGATCGACTCGGCGCTCGTCGCCGCCGGTGCCCCCGACGCACCGTGTTACGTCGCTGGCTTTCCGGAGTCTCACGACGTCGAGGCCGCGCGGGCCGCCGCCGAGGCGATGGACCGCGACCTCCGCGTGGTCGAACTCACGCACGACGACCTGCGCCGGGCCGTCCCCGAGATCGTCGCCGCGACCGGGCGAACGAACGCCATGGACGTCCAGATCGCGCTGGCGCTCTACCTCGTCGCCGAACGCGTCGCCGACGACGGCTACGGCCGACTCGCACTCGGGCAGGGCGCGGACGAACTGTTCGGCGGCTACTCGAAGGTCGTGAATCCGGCGGAGGACCACCGCGTCGACGCCGACACGGTCCGCGGGGCGACGCGGGAAGTGATCGCGACGCTCCCCGCTCAACTCGAACGCGACGTGCTCACGCTTCGCGCTGCCGGCGTCGAACCCGTGACCCCGCTACTCGACGACCGCGTCGTCGACGCCGCGCTCCGCCTCCCGGACGAACTGCTCGTACAGGGCGACACACGGAAGGTGGCGCTCAGGATGGCCGCCGAGGGCTTCGTCCCCGACTCGATCAGAACGGCGGACAAGAAAGCAGTCCAGTACGGAACCTACGCGGCTCGCGAACTAGATCGGTTAGCGCGGCAGGCCGGATTCAAGCGCCGGATGGACGACCACGTCGGCCAGTACGTGCGGTCGCTCGCGGGCGTCGAAGAAACCTGATTCCTTACTCGAACTCGGTCGGCTCCGGGCGTACCTCGCGTCCCTGATGACCGGCGTCGACGTCCCGGTAGGCCCGCCGGTACCGCCGGATCTTCCGGAAGAGGAGAAAGGCGAAGAAGCTGTCGTAGATGATGACGTAAGCGAGGAAGGCGTAGAGATCCGGGAGCCCGGTGATGCCGGCGATCACGGTCGAGCCAACGCCGACCGTCGTGTCGTAGGTCGCGTGGATGAACGCGGCGATGATGATCCCTTTGACGACGATCGGGCCGGCGTTCTCGCGGTTGAACTTGGCCAGTCCGAGGTAGTACCCGGCGAAGCCAGAGTAGATGACGTGCCCCGGTCCGGCGAGCGCTCGGACCGCCGCGATGCCGCCGCCCGCGCCGATGATGCCGAGCCCCAGACTCGTCGACCCGGACTGTTGGAGACTCCGTGCGATGTACAGGGAGTTCTCGATCGTGGCGAAGCCGAGACCGGCCACGGCACCGTAGACGACACCGTCGATGACGGCGTCGAAACTCTCGCTGCGATAGGCGTAGAGTCGAACGGCGAGCATTTTGACCGTCTCCTCGGTCGGTCCGACGATGAGATAATAGAGAACGATCGAGCCGATGAGGCTGCCGAGGAGACCGACGAGGAACTGCTGCATGACCGTGTTGATGACGGCCGCGAAATTCGCCATCAGAACGCCGAGTAAGAACGTCGCGACCAGCAAGAAGAGCGGTTCGCTCGACGTCACGTCGCTGTACCAGACGTACGCCACCAGTCCGAACGCCGGGATCACTGAGAGGGCCGTCAGTATCCCGACCTGGGGATTCGTGAAAATGGTCAGCCCGCCGATCGCGACGAGGATACCGAGCGCGAGAAGTACCACGAGCACCCGTGAGAGCGTGACGATCAGACGGTACACCGCCACCGACAACCCGTCGAGCGACGTCCGCTCCTCCCACGTCGCGATATCGTAGAGATCCATCGACCGGTTGGCGGCCCTCTCAACCGGGTCGCGTTTGTCTACCATAAGTCAGTCTTCATCTCCAAACGACATAATTGACCCGGCACATGCAACCTGGCGAGAGTGTGACGTGCACGCTCGAACCGCCCGAACACCAACGAGGGAGGTTGAAAACCCCCGCCACCCAAAGGCCTCCATGCACTTCGACCAGCGGACACAGGCCGCACTGCGTGACGCCGGACTCGACACAGACGCGATCCGCGCCGCCTCGGACGCCGTAAGCGAGGCCGTCGACCGCGACGCCGAGCAGTTAGAGGCGTTCTTCGGCGACGGCGGGACGTTCTACTCGGACATGCAGACGGCCCACAGCGCGGGCGACGTACAGGAACACACGGTGGAGTACCTCGACCTCTACACCCACGGCGCGGACCTCCGCGGCTATCTCCGCTTCGATTCGTGGGGCGTCTACGTAGAGGGCGGTCGCATTCTCTCCGACGACCTCGTCGAACTCTCGCTCGGTCCCACCGTCCACGCACGCGTCAAATTCGCTCGCGATCCGGACGACCTCTGACATGAAGGCGCGCATTCGCGGCATCTACACGACGGCACTGACTCGGCTCCTCCTCGACGCGGACCACGAGGTGGTACAAGCCTCCCCACCCATCAGGCGGCGGTTCGACGCCGAACTCCCGCCTGCCGATCACGACGTCTCGGTCGAGACGACGGGCGATCGGCAGGGCGTCGGCGTCGACGGTGACCCACGCGGCGTCGCCGAGGCCGTCTCGCACCTCCGGACCGTCGGCGTCGACGAACTCGCGTGGGCCGATCCGGCACCGGCGGGCGCGGTGTTCGACGGCGAAGTCGTCGAGACGCTCGGAAGCGGTGCAGTCGTCGACCTCGGATCGAGCGAACCGGAACGGACGGACGTCGAAGACGTATCGGCCGCGCGAATGCGCTCCGTCGAGGGCTTTCTCCCCTTCGACGACGCCGACGGCTACGTCGACGACGGTGACACGGTCCGAGTGCAGGTGTCTTCGGCCGCGCCGCCGTGGAGCGACGACCGACCGCTGCTGGACACGAGTATCACCGCCGTCGGCGGACTCGCCGCGCTCGTCCGTGGGCAAGAACGGACGACGGTCGACACCTACGACGACGAGGCCGGACGCGAACTCGCCGGAATGACCGACCTCCTCGGCGCGGACGTACCCGATGGCTGGGGCGTCCGGTGGTCTCGCGACGCCACCGACGCGTCGATGGACGCGCTCGGCGATGCGTTGGAGCGTGCGAGCACAGTCGCCGCCGACCTCTCGGCCGCCCTCGACGACGCCGGACCCGTCGATCCCTCGCGCCGACTCGTCGCGCCGACGGCGACGGCGTGGGTCTGGTTCGGCCGCGACTGCCGGTTCGGTCTCGACGAAGCGCGTCGGGCGGTGACGACGACGATGCCCGGTCACCACCGGACGAAGGCGGCCGACGAGACTGCCAGTGCGGGCGTCGACTTCGTGGAGGCGCTCTGTGACGTCGGGAGAGGCGAGTTCGACGGCGACATGGACTTCCCGTTCGAGGTCGTCACCGACAAGTTCGGCCCCGTCGAGGGTGACACGGTCCGAATCGGGCACGGAAAGCCCGACGGACGACTGCTGATCCTCGGACGCGGAGAAGTGACCGAACGCGACGCCGACGGGTCGCTGACGGTTCGACGGGAGATGACCCCCGGCGGAACCTACGACGAACTCGACGTCGAGCGGGAATCGGGCGACGTGGCCGTGACGAAGTTCCGCGAGGGTCGCTGGTGGTATCCGACCGTCTACCGCGACGAAGAGGGCGACCGGAAAGGAACCTACGTCAACATCTGTACGCCCGTCGAGTGCTTCCCGAACACGATCCGATACGTCGACCTCCACGTCGACGTGGTGAAACACCGGGACGGCCGTGTCGAGCGCGTCGACGACGACGAACTCGACGACGCAGTCGAACGCGGGTTCATCTCCGAAGAACTGGCAGAGAAGGCACGCTCGGTGGCGAGTGCGTTAGAGCGGGCCTTGTAGTCCGACGCGGAGTGCGAGGGCAGATGCGGTCCGGGGAACCGATCGGAGCGTGAACTCGAGGTTCGCATCCGAAGGGACTGGCGCTTCGAGAGAGATCAGTCGGGGAGGTAGAAATCCGATTTCGGTCGTCTGTAGGGGGAGGCGTTTTCGAGTTTGGCGATTCTGGCGGGACCCCGATGCCGAACGATGACGACGTCGTAGGCGTTGTCCGTTGCGATGGCCCCGCCAACGCTACTGATCGCGGTGACGAGATGGCCAGCGTTCTCGCTCCCGATGAAGACCATGGAGGCGTCTTCCTCTCGCGCCATCTTGCGTACGCGAGTCGAGATCTCCCCGGAGGGGGCATATCGGTCCACGACCTCGTGTCGGAAGTCGGCACTCGGACACGGATCTGTCACTCGCTTGTACAGCGACGACACGATAGACGCCAGATCGAACGGTTCGTCCGGTCCGATCCAGCCGCGTTCGCCGGCGTAGTCGACGTTGTCTCCGGGAATCACGCTCACCGCCAGTACATCTCCGTCGAACACGGTACCGAACTCCGTCGCGCGGACGAGTGCCGCTTCAGCGAGTTCCGACCCGTCGAATGGAACGACCAGTGTCATACGGAGATCTGTCTGCTGTCGGAACAGTATAGAGTTGTGTTTGCCACGTCCGAGCGGTCGAGCCACACCACCGCGCTGCGCAAGGTCGAGATTCTCGGCGGACGCCCTACTCCAGTCGACCCACGTCCGAGAGCACCGCCGTCGCCGTCTCCGGACCGCCCGCGCCGCGGCCGCTGATGTTCAGGCGACCGGCGTGAACGGTCTCCAGTTGAACGATGTTTCGGGTGCCCGTCACGGCGAGCGTGCCGTTCTGGGGGACGAGTCGCGGCCCGACGCGGATGCCGTCGCGGGTGGCTTCGCCGACGAGTCGGATGGTCCGGCCGTCCTCGGCGGCGAGTTCGAGCGCGCTCCCGGGGATGTTCTGGATACCTTCGACCTCGGCGTCGGCTAGCGAAAACTCGCTGTCGCCGTCGGCGAGGACGTTGGCGAGGATCACGCACTTCAGTGCCGCGTCGGTACCGTCCACGTCGAACGAGGGGTCGGCCTCGGCGACGCCGAGGTCTTGGGCCTCCGCGAGGACGTGGTCGTATCCGAGTTCCTCGGCGGCCATCCGCGAGAGGATGAAGTTCGCGGTGCCGTTCAAGACGCCCCGAACGGCGCTGACGTGGGCCGGTCCCTGGTCGTGGATCGTCGAGAGGACGGGAATCGCGCCGCCGACGGTCGCCTCGAACAGGACGCGGCCGTCGCTCTCGCGTTCGAGCGCTCGGAGGTCGCCGTACCGTTCGGCGACCGGTCCTTGTTCGCCAGCACGACGTGTCGGTCGGCTTCGAGCGCCGTCCGGACGTGCGAGAAGCCGGGTTCCGCGTCGCCGAGCGTCGTCGGCGTCGCCTCCACGAGGACGTCGTAGTCGGCGGTCAGGACGTCTGCCGGGTCCGCGTCGCCGACGACGCCGTCGCGCTCTTTTCGGTCCAGCACCGCTTCCGCGTCGAGTCCGTCGGGATCGACGACGCTGCTTCCCGAGTCGGCGACGGCAGTGACGACGTGGCCGTACTCCGCCGCGAGGTCGACGACCGAGCGACCGACCGCACCGGCCCCGAGGACGGCGAGTCTCACGTCGACACCTCCGGAAGCGGTTCGACGATGTGCAAGTCCTTCGCGACCGCGATGTCACGGACCGAGGCGAGTACGCGATCCGTCGCACCGGTTCGGGTGGCGAGTCGCAGTCGGGCGCTGGAGATGTCGCTGGTTCCGCCGGGAGCCGAAAGCGAGAGGTCGGTCACCGACGCGTCGGTCGACTCCGCGATCTGTTGGAGCGTATCGGAGAGGTCCGTGTCGACGAGGTGGCCGACGAGCAGGACGGTGAGTTCCTCGCCGTAGCGTTCGGCTCCGGCCTGAATGACGTTCACGCCGGTTTCGCGGAGCGCGGTGACGATCGCCTCGAACCGATCCGGCGGGCATTCCAGATCGACTTCGACGGGGATACGGCCGCGTGGCGTGAGGTTCCCCCGCTCGTGGTAGATCGACAGGAGGTTGCCGCCGTTCTCGGCGATGGGGTGAAGCGCGTCGAGTAACTGGCCCGGTTCGTCGGCGAGTTCGAGGCGGATCGTGTGCGCCTGCGTCTCCTCGCCGCCGTCGGTCTCGGTCCCGTCGAGGGCGTCTGATTCGTCCGTCATCGGGTTAGCTCCACCCGCGTTCGACTGCCCGCGGCGACGAGGGCGATTCCGCTCGAAACGAATCGGGAGTGTGGGCGATCGTACGCGGTATCCCTGTTGTCGACACGGCGCTGTCGCCGCTGGCCAGCTTCGTGTCGATACCGCTCGGGAGAGACGTCGCCCGTAGCATACTATTTGCCACTCGTCGCGGGCGTTATAAGCCTTCGTCACTTGCAAATGTCACCACTGATCTCGTGGATAACGCGAATTCGACCGGGAGAAAAGTCAGAAGAGTCGCATCGTCGGCGCGTCGCACTCCTCACAGACGACTGCGACGTTTCCCTTGAACGATCCGCGGACGAGTTCGCCGCTCTCGCAGTGCGCGCAGGATTGACCGACGAGACAGTCGACGACCGCGTTGCGCCGATCGAGGGTTGCAGTGGCGTTCATCGGTGGACTTCACTCGCCGTCGACCCTCGAAGGTTGCTATGAGGGGTTCGTGGGGCTATGTAGGATATTGAGTCGACCGCGAGCCGTCGAGTCGAGCTCAGACGCGACGGAACCGCGTCCCGGCCCGACGGGCCGTCACCGCGTCGCTCTCGGAGTCGCCGACGAAGAGCGTCTCCCCGGGGCGAGCCCCGAGCCGTTCCACGGCGGTCAAGAGCGGCTGAGGATGCGGTTTCCGCCTCTCTACGGAGTCTCTGCCGACGACGACTTCGACTTCTTCGGGAACCCCGTGAGCGCGCAGGGCGCGGCGACAGGCGGCCTCGCAGTTGAGCGAGCAGATCGCGACCGGGATATCGGCGTCGACAGCCTCGACGAACTCGTCGAGCAGCGGGAGGCGCTCGGAGTCGTCGGCACCGTCACACTCCGCCGCGGCGAGGTGCGGTTCGATCTCATCGGCGACGCCGAGCGACTCGGCGACCGGGAGCAGATCCAGCGCGTCGTCTGCGTCCGCGTCTCCGCCGCGTTTCTCGATAATCGGGGCGATCGGCTCGACCGCTGCCTCCCAGTCGACCGCGAGTCGGACCAACGTCCCGTCGAGATCGTAGACGACCGCGTCGTATCGTTCGCACATCGTGGTCGAACGAAGGGGCGATACCGGATAACAGTACTCCGAACGAAGTTTCAGTCCGATCCGATACTGAAGTTCAGTTCACCGATCGAGGCGCCGGTGAACCGCGAGTCCTCAATTCCGAGTCGCGTCGACGACCGACAACTCGTCGTCGACGGCGAGCGTGAGCGAGTCCCCGTCGGCGGTGAACGTGAACCGGGCAGCGAACGGAGTCTCCGAGACGACCTCCTCTTCGTATTCCATCATCGAACCGATGGCGGACTGAGAGGACGGACTGACGGGGTTGATACCGTGGGCCGTCAGGAACGCGAGCAGTTCCGTGTTCGCGAGGAGTTTGACCCCGAACGCGCCGCCTCGGTCGTAGATGCAGTTCGTACACTCGAAGTGGACGCCGACCGCGTACCGTTCGTCACACGTCCGGCAGATCCCGTCCGTCGCGTCGTGATCGTCACAGACGCTGACGGCCTCCTCGAGAACGCCCGAACAGCGGGGACAGACGCCGCAGGCGGACGCCATGGCCGTCACCTCGCCCCGGACGTACGCTGCCTGGAGCCCTTCCGCCGGGGTTCGATCCTTGAGACCCGCCGGAGGGAGAAAGAGCGTGCCGAGGTGTCCGTACCCGTCGACGTCGTCTCTCTGCCCGTAGATACCCTCGCACTCGGTGCAGAACACGACGATCCGCTCCTCACGATACCGTATCCCGACCGGCGCCCCGCAGTACTGACACGAGCGATCGACGACCGTCGGTTCCAGGACGGGAGCGTCGGTCACGGCACCGGACGAGACTGCCTCCAGTACTCGTTCGCCCGTTCGCCGGATCGCGTACCCGTCGGTCTCGCGGCTCACGAAGTGTCCGACCAGTTTGTTGAGATGGTACGTGAACTGGCCGCTGTCGGGGTTCCCGAGACGGTCGCGGAGTTCCGAGAACGCGAGCGGACCGTCGACGTCGCCGAGCGTTCGTAACATCTCGATGCGCATCTCGTTCCCCAGAACCGCGTACGCCTCGTCCGGAGACAGCGCCGTCGTTTCTTCCGCATCGACATCGTTCGGCATCGCCGGAAGTCGATCGTCCGCGCACAAAGTTCCACCTGAGAACGGCGGGCGTGACGAGACCGTCCGTCGTGAGCGGTCGCAACGAGGCGACTCGGGACCCGCACAGAGCGGTTCCCGCGGCACGCCGAAAGCGTGGGTGGGAATCCCAGCCGAAACGGGTGGTCGACGGCTGTGCTGTGTGGTAGTTGTCGATGTAGAAGAACCGCGAGAGAGGCCGCAGGCCGAGCGAGCGGCCTTCTTTGGTCGAGGTTTTTGCGGCGAGTGGGTCCCGGAGCGCGCCGGAGGCGCGCGAGGAAACCCGAGCCGCAAAAAAGTCGGGGTTTAGAAGTAGTCGATCGACGGCGGGAGTTCGAGCTTCATGCCCTTGCGCTCGCGGATCTCGCCGATCTTCTCGCGCTGGAGGTTGTCGACGAGGACGCGGAACCCGGCGTTCTCCGTGTTCCACGACGCGCGGCCTTCCGTGGCCGAGCGGATGTCGGACGCGAATCCGATCATCTCTTCGACGGGCGCGATGCCCTCGACGACCATCAGGTCGCCTTCCTGGTACATGTCGTCGACGCGACCGCGGCGACCCTGAATCTCGCCGGAGGCCGCACCCATGTGCTCCGAGGGAACGTCGATCCGGACGTTCTGGATCGGCTCCTGCAGACGGACCTGACCGTCGATGAGCGAACGGTGGACCGCCTCGCGGACGGCGGGGATGACCTGCGCCGGACCGCGGTGGATGGTGTCCTCGTGGAGTCGCGCGTCGTGGAGGCGGAGCAGTGCGCCCTGCACCGGTTCGCCAGCGAGCGGACCGTTGTCGAGGGCTTCTTCCATCCCTTCGATGACGAGTTCCATCGTCTCGTTCAGGTGCTGGATACCCTTCGTGTCGTCGATGAGGATGTTCGTGCCGAAGATGGTCTCGACGTTCTGGGAGGTGTCCTTGTCCAGGCCGGCTTCCTGCAGCGCTTCGCGGCGCTCCAGTTCGGGCATGTCCATCGACGCCTCTCCGAGCTTGATCGTGTCGACGACCTCCTGGTCGAGCGGCTCGACGGAGATGTAGAACCGGTTGTGGCGGTTCGGCGAGATGCCTTCGACTTCGTCGGACTGTCGGGTCGGCGACTCGCGGTAGACGACGATCGGTTCACCGGTCGTGACCGGGATACCGTTCTTGCGCTCGATACGCTGGGTGATGACTTCGAGGTGGAGTTCACCCTGTCCGCTGATGAGGTGTTCGCCGGTGTCCTCGTTGATCTCGATCTTGATCGTCGGGTCCTCTTTGGAGACCTGCTGGAGCGTCTTGATGAGCTTCGGCAGGTCGTCCATGCTCTTCGCCTCGACGGACTTCGTGATGACCGGCTCGGAGATGTGTTCGATCGACTCGAACGGCGTCATCTCGACGGAGGAGACGGTCGAACCGGCGATGGCGTCGCGGAGGCCGGTGACGGCCGCGATGTTCCCGGCCGGGACACCTCGGTCGAGCTCCTCGCGGTCGCCGCCCATGAAGATCCCGACCGACTGGATGCGGTTCGTTCCCGCGGTGCCGGAGACGTACAGGTCCTGACCCTTCTTGATCGTCCCGGAGAAGAGACGACCCGTCGAGATCTCACCCGCGTGCGGGTCGTTGGCGATGTCGGTCACCATGAAGACGACTTCGCCGTCGTCGTCGACTTCGCGCATCTGTCGAGCGAGTTCGCTCTCGTCGTCACCGCGCCAGACCGTCGGGATACGACGGGGCTGGGCTTCGAGCGGGTTCGGGAAGTGCTCGGCCACCATGTCGAGGACGACGTCGGAGAGCGGCGACTGCTCTTTGAGCTGGTCGATCTCGTCGTTGCGGTTGTACTCGATGATGTCGCCGAAGTCGATGCCGGTCGCCTGCATCGACGGGAGCGAGACGGCCCAGTTGTAGAGCGCGGACCCGAAGGCGACGGTGCCGTCCTGCACCGAGACCTTCCAGCCTTCCTCCTCGTACTCTTCCTCGGCCATGCCGCGGATGAGTTCGTTGACGTCGCCGATGACGTCCTGGAGACGCTCCTGCATCTCCTGGGGACCTTCCTGAAGCTCGTTGATGAGGCGGTCGACCTTGTTGATGAACAGGGCCGGCTTGACGCCCTCGCGGAGCGCCTGCCGAACGACCGTCTCGGTCTGGGGCATCGTGCCCTCGACGGCGTCGACCACGACGAGCGCACCGTCGACGGCGCGCATCGCGCGGGTCACGTCGCCACCGAAGTCGACGTGGCCCGGGGTGTCGATGAGGTTGACGAGGTGGTTGGTTCCCTCCCACTCGTGGGTCATCGAAACGTTTGCCGCGTCGATGGTAATACCGCGTTCCTGTTCGTCCTCTTCGGTGTCCATCGCGAGCTGCTGCCCGGCGAGGTCCTGAGAGATCATCCCCGCACCGGCGAGGAGGTTGTCTGTCAGGGTCGTCTTGCCGTGGTCGATGTGGGCGGCGATGGCGATGTTCCGGATGTTCTCCGGCTTGTCCATCAACCGTTCACATTCTTGGACAATTTTCTTGCGTCGGCCCATTACAGTCAGGTATCGGCAGCAGGGTCAAAAGGGTAGTGATTTGATTCGGTCAGACGGCCAGAAACAGCCACGAAAACCGTCTGCGGGCAACTTTGTCACAGTAGCACAGAGGAGTCCGCGAACTTACTCCTCGCTATGCTGACCAGTTCGTTCCTCGATCCGGAGTTCCCATCCCTGAATGTCCTGCATCGGTTCGGCCTCCGAGAACAGGCTGGGATACCAGGCGTTGTCGCCGATTACGGCTTCGAGCGTCGGCCATTCGTCGTCTTCGATACGCCGGATCGGCCCGGAGACGACGACGCTGGTCCAGACGTGTTTCGACGTCACGTCGTAGACGGTGAGGCAAGCACGTTCCGTCGACTCGGCGAACGCCGACTTCTTGCTTCGCTCGCCGATGCGGAGGAAGACGAAGTAGACGCTGTCTGCTCCGTCGTATCCGAACGAGATCGGGACGCCGTATGCGTCGCTCCCGTTCGTGAGCGAGAGGGTGCCGACGCCCTGCTCGCGGAGGAACGCGTCGACTGCCTTTCGGTCCAGTTCGATCCCTTGGATCTCTGAGAACGTCTCCGAGGACATACTACTAGTTCGTCACGAATCCTCGTGAACGTTGACAGCCTCAGCCTCGGCGAACTGTCCGTCGAGAGGGAACGTCAGTCGCGGTGAAACGTCGATCGGAGACGATTGTCAAACGGATAGAACTGTGGCGAGAAGACCTATATGCCTCGATTCGCGACCAACAGCCGTGTCGCGTGAGCGAGGGCAATGGGCGGTATCCCGGGAGCGGTGCGGATACGTCCACGAGGACAGTCTTCTCGACGGCGACGGGGCGACGTGTTGCTGGCGGCCGGTTCAGGAGGGTTCGGATCGGTGTTTCTGGCACGCCGAGGGTCGGAAATCGACGACCAACCTGCACGACCAACTCCCGCCGCTGGGAACGCGGATCGACGGTGCCAACCTCCGCGGCGTCACGCTCTCGGAGGTGACGTGGGGACGCGAATGCGGCCTCGTCGACGCCGACTTCACCGGGGCGACGCTCCGGAACGTCGACTTCACCGGAGTCGACCTGCGACGGGCGACGTTTCGCGACGCCGACCTCCGAGGGTGCACGTTCGACCGTGCGAACGTCGAAGACGCGGTCTTTCTCTACGCCGACCTCAGGGACGTGACGTTCGACCGCGCGAAACTCCACCGGACGACGTTCACCGACGTCCGAACGAATGCGAACACGTCGTTCGGCGAGCGACTCGTCTACGAAGACGTCGCGAGGCGGCGAACGCGGACGGACGCTCGACTCACGGCGGTCGCGGCGGCGAGCACGACCTACCGGACGCTGAAACAGTTGTTCGAGGCGGACGGCTACCCGCACCGGGCGCTGACGTGCTACCTCCGGGAGAAAGACCTCCAGCGACGGGCGGCGTGGATCCGTGGCGACTACTTCCGGGCGCTCAAACTCGAGGGGGCGCGGTGGACGACGCGATACGGTCACGGTCCGTGGCGCGTGGTGTTCTGGTCGGGGTTCCTGATGGTCTTCTGTGCGATCATCTACCCGCTCGTCGGCGGCGTCCAAGAGACCCAGTCGCAGATGACGATCACCTACTCCGTCGGCGACCCGGCCGCGATCACGCCTCACGGGCTTCTGATCGTGTTCGCGAAGAGCCTCTACTTCAGCGTCGTCACGTTCGCGACGCTCGGGTACGGAGATATCCATCCGATCGGAACGTGGGCGCGCGCTCTCGCGGGGGGCGAAGCGTTGCTCGGTTCGCTGCTGATGGCGCTCCTGCTGTTCGTGCTCACGCGGAGCATCCGCTGAACGCGGCGAGTGTTCGGTAGGCGCACTCCCACGAGATTGTGGCAGTGGAGGCAGTAGCGGCGGCAATCAGGGGTCGTATCCGACACAAGAGTCATACCAGTTCGGCCCATGATACATACACACATGGACGTCTACGTGCAGGGGCCCGCCGTCCCCGACCCGTTTCTAAGCGCGGCGGACCTGTTCGAGACCGAGTACGATCTGTCGTTGCCGGTGCGCGTGCAGGTACGAGACGACCCGGACGAACGAACGTGGGCGGCTCACTATCCGAACCACCACGTCCTCAACATCTCCCGACAAGCCGCGACGAGCGCGATGGCGCGCGAATTGGTGCTGCACGAGCTCTCACACATGGCTCGGAACGAGGAATCCCACCCCTCCCACACGCAGTCGACCGAGGAGGCGCTGTTCCTCGCACTCACGGGCCACTCCGTCGAGCGACGGAAACTCGCCCACTGCTATCAGATCGCGAACCACATGAAGGACATCTACGCCGACGACATCACGCTCTCGCTGGCGCCGGCGGACAAACTCGTCCACTTCCTCGAATCGCAACTCGCGGCGGCCGTCGCCGACCGTCCAATGGGCGTGCCGAGCACCGAGACGTGGACCCGCCTGACCGCGGCCTCCGATCCGGAGATGACCGCCGTCAACGCCGCCTTCGCGCTCGCGCTCGCCGAACGGAACGACCTCATCGACGACGACCACAGGCTGTACGACCTCGCGCACGCGGCCGCAGACGACGCCCCCGGCGTCCGCCTCGACACGTTCAAGCGGCGCTTCCGGTCGCTCGTCGACGACCCTTCCGAGAGCGACTACCGGAAGGAACTCGTCGACGTGACGCGAGCGTACGCGGTCGGATCAGGTCCGGGATCTGAGCGGGCGGCTGACTGATCGGCGTCGACGCTTCCCTCGGGAGGATATTTCGCGAAAGTACGGAGCCGAAGGTACCCGACGGTATGCGACTCTTGCACACGAAATGGAAGACTCAAATATCCGCGACCCTTGGCACAGTTACGAATGATGGGGACGCCGTTTAGTGAACGAATCGCCGAGTGTCACGCAACGATAATCGCATGAGTAAGGATTTCATCGAGGTGCGAGGGGCCGAAGAGCACAACCTCAAGGATCTAGACGTCACGATCCCTCGCGAGAAGTTCAACGTCGTCACCGGCCTGTCGGGGTCGGGGAAGTCGTCGCTGGCTTTCGAGACGATCTACGCGGAGGGTCAGCGCCGCTACATCGAGTCGCTGTCTGCGTACGCCCGGAACTTCCTCGGGCAGATGGACAAGCCGCAGGTCGAGGCCGTCGAGGGGCTCTCCCCGGCCATCTCCATCGACCAGAAGAACGCCGCCAACAACCCCCGCTCGACCGTCGGGACGGTCACCGAACTCCACGACTACCTCCGACTGCTCTACGCCCGCGTCGGGACGCCGCACTGTCCCGAGTGTGGCCGCGAAGTGGGCGAACAGAGCGCCCAGCAGATGGTCCGCCGGATGCTGGAACTGCCGGAGGGGACGAAGGCGATGATCGCCGCGCCGGTCGTCCGCGACCAGAAGGGCGCGTTCGAAGACCTGTTCGACGAACTCGTCACCGAGGGGTACAGTCGCGTCGAGGTCGACGGCGAGGGCTACGACTTGACGATGGACCGCCCGGAACTCGACGAGAACTACGACCACACCGTCGACGTGATCGTCGACCGCGTGAAGATCAGCGAGGAGGCGCGCTCGCGCATCACCGACTCCGTCGAGACGGCGCTCGACGAGGCCGACGGCGTGCTGAAGCTGATCGTTCCCGAGCCACCTGCCCGGGAGGACTTCCACCTCGGCACCGAGGCCCGAGCGACGGGCGACCTCGCGGGCGACGGCGACGAGCGACTCGTCGTCGAGTTCTCCGAGGAACTCGCCTGCACCCACTGCGGCATCGACTTCTCGGAGATCGAGACGCGGTCGTTCTCGTTCAACTCGCCCCACGGGGCCTGTCCCGAGTGTGAGGGGATCGGGAACACGAAGGAGATCGACGAGGACCTCGTCATCCGCGACCCGTCGAAGCCGATCAAGGACGTGTTCGAACCGTGGAGTTACAAGCGGTCGTACTACCGGACGCGACTCGACTCCGTCGCGGATCACTTCGACGTGAGCGTCCGTACGGCGTGGGAGGAACTCGACGACGACGTGCAGCGCCAGTTCCTCTACGGGACCGACCGCGAAGTCGTGTTCGAGCGGACGACGAAGAACGGTACCCGTCGGAAGCAGAAGCGCTTCGAGGGCGTCATCCCGAACCTCGAACGCCGGTACGTCGAGACGGACTCGAAGTCCACCCGCGAACACATCGAGGACTACATGGCCGTCACGACCTGCCCGGTCTGTGACGGGACGCGCCTGAAGCCCCAGTCGCGCTCGGTGCTCGTCGACGGCACGGCCATCACCGAGGTCAACCGGATGAGCATCGGCGACGCGCTGGCGCACTTCGAGGAGATGGAGGCGGACCTCACGGACCGCCAGCGCACCATCGCCGAGGAGATCCTGAAGGAGATCCGCGCCCGTCTGGGCTTCATGACCGAGGTCGGCCTCGAATACCTCACGCTCGACCGCGAGGCGTCGACGCTCTCGGGCGGCGAGTCCCAGCGTATTCGCCTCGCGACACAGGTCGGCTCCGGCCTCGTCGGCGTCCTCTACGTGTTAGACGAGCCGTCGATCGGTCTCCACCAGCGCGACAACGACCGCCTGCTGAACACGCTCGAAGGCCTGCGCGACCTCGGCAACACGCTCGTCGTCGTCGAGCACGACGAGGAGACGATGCGCCGCGCCGACAACATCGTCGACATGGGTCCCGGACCGGGCAAGCGCGGCGGCGAAGTCGTCGCGCAGGGTGACTTCGACGACATCTGTGCGTCCGACGAGTCGATCACCGGCGACTACCTCTCGGGTCGCAAGGTGATTCCGGTCCCCGAGGACCGTCGAGAGCGACGGGGCGACGTCAGGATCCGCGGCGCTCGCCAGCACAACTTAAAGGACCTCGACGTGCCGATCCCGCTCGGGACGTTCACGGCCATCACGGGCGTCTCAGGGTCGGGTAAGTCGACGCTGATGCACGACGTGCTCTACAAGGGACTGGCCCGCGAGATGAACGACAACACGAGCGTCGACCCCGGCGAGCACGACGACATCGAGGGGCTGGACCAGATCGAGACGGTTCGCCTCATCGACCAGTCGCCCATCGGTCGCACCCCGCGGTCGAACCCGGCGACCTACACCGGCGTCTTCGACTACATCCGCGAACTCTTCGCCAGCACGAAGCTCTCGAAGCAGCGCGGCTACGAGAAGGGTCGCTTCTCGTTCAACGTCAAGGGCGGTCGCTGCGAGGAGTGCGGCGGGCAGGGGACCGTCAAGATCGAGATGAACTTCCTCTCGGACGTGTACGTCCCCTGCGAGGAATGCGGCGGCGCTCGCTACAACGACGAGACGCTCGACGTGACCTACAAGGACGCGACCATCGCGGACGTGCTCGGCATGAGCGTCGAGGAGGCCCACGACTTCTTCGAGGCCAACAGCCAGATTCGCCGTCGGCTGAAGCTACTGAAGGACGTCGGTCTCGACTACATGCGTCTCGGTCAGCCGTCGACGACGCTCTCGGGCGGGGAAGCCCAGCGCGTCAAACTCGCCGAGGAACTCGGCAAGAAGGACACCGGCGACACGCTCTACCTGCTCGACGAACCGACGACGGGACTGCACACCGAAGACGAGCGCAAACTCATCGACGTGCTCCACCGCCTCGTCGACAACGGCAGCACGGTCGTCGTGATCGAACACGAACTCGACCTCGTGAAGAACGCAGACCACGTCATCGACCTCGGCCCCGAGGGCGGCGAGAAGGGCGGCGACCTCGTCGCCGCCGGAACGCCCGAGGAAGTCGCCGAGAACGACGACTCGCACACGGGTCGCTACCTCCGTGACCTGCTCCCGGACGTGGACATCGACGGGCCGCGGTCGGATCGGAAGGAGCCCGCGAAATTGGTTGGGGACGACTAGTTCTACGGAGCGACGATACGGAACGGCCCGTTTTATCGGGTCGTGACGTACTGTCGCGGAGGTGTGGAATCTACGGAGCGGCGGCGAACGTGAGCACCCTCGTGGTGCGAACACCCGCCGCCGCGGAGGTGTGACGACGACAGTACCGAGTGACAGCGAGAACATTTACTGCTGCCTGGTACTGTTCCGAGAGACGCGACACGCGCGAAACAGCAACTGATTCGGCCTCGAAAGCCCCACCCGGTGGCGGTTGATCGGCTGGTCGTCGTGTCTTTGGACGCCCATCGCCGCCGGGGAACGACGACCGACGCGAAACAACTGTCAACTTATTTGACGACGTGCGCCTCCTGTTTTTCACGAGATGATCTCCGACATCCGGTCGATCGTCACGGCGTACTTTCCAGCGGGAATGAGTCCGGCACACGACTGGCACCACGTGCAGCGAGTCGAAGCGAACGCCGACGACCTCGTGACGGAGTATCCGGACGCAGACGCGAGGGTCGTCCGACTTTCGGTACTGCTGCACGATATCGGACGGGCGCGAGAG
The DNA here is from genome assembly GCA_963715525.1 of Haloferacaceae archaeon. GTDB lineage: Archaea > Halobacteriota > Halobacteria > Halobacteriales > Haloferacaceae > MFD01721-c6. The sequence continues at coordinate 332,056 of OY970248.1, read as the reverse complement.
GATCGAGGCGAAATCGAGGACCACGCCGAGTGGGGCGCAGCGGAGAGTGCAGGCATCCTCCGCGAACACGGTGCGAGTGACGAGACGATCGGCGCAGTGAGTCACTGCATTCGCGCACACCGCTACTCCAACGCGATCCAGCCCGAGACGATCGAGGCGAAGATCGTCAGCGACGCGGACAATCTCGACGCGCTCGGTGCGGTCGGAATCGCACGCTGCTTCAGCTACGGCGGTGAGTTAGGTTCGGCGATACACGACCCGGAACTCCCCACCGAAGAGGATCTGTCGACCGCCGGAGAGACGCAGTTCAACCACCTGCACAAGAAGATCCTCGACCTCCCGAACCGGATGTACACCGATGTGGGAAGGGAGGTTGCCAACGAACGAAGCGACTTCGTACGGACGTTCGTGAAGCGATTCGAAGCGGAGGCGGCCGGTGAATCGTAGACGAACGACGTAGGCGATCGACGACGGTCGGTGACTACCTCTCCACGACCCAGATCATCTCCTGTCGCGTCGACTGAAGCGGTTCGAAGTCGAAGCCGCCGTGGACGGCCCACTCCTCGAACGGTGAGCATCGAAGGAGGAGTTCGAACTCGCGTTTCGAGACGAGTTTCAGACCCGTGTCGCTCTCGGCGACGACCACGCCGTCCGAGTCGCGGAGTTCGCTTCGGATACGAGCCACCTGCTCTAACTCGTCGCCGAACTGGGTGACGGTTTCGAGCGTCAACTCCTCTCCATCGCGTTCGACGGTCGTCGTCTCCGGCACGCCGTAGTGCTCACAGATGAGGGCGAAATCGGGCGCGAAGAAGTTGAGCACCAGTTCGCCCTCGGGTGCCAACGCGTCGTAAACGCTGTCGAGCGCGCCGAGTTGCTCGTCGATAGTGGTCAGGTGGAGGTAGGCCCGGAACGGCACGATCACGAGCGCGTACTCGCGGCCGACCTCGAAGTCGCTCATGTCGCCCCGCCAGACGGATGGATTCAGATCGCGGTCGACGGCCTTCTCGCGGAGTTCCGCGAGCATCGGCTCGGAGAGGTCGAGGCCGTCGGCGTCGACGCCCGCGGCGAGCAGTTCGAGGTAGACGCGACCGGTGCCGCAGCCGAGTTCCAATACGGGTCCGTCGGCTCGCTTCGCTCGGTCGACGTAGAAGTCGATGTCGTCAGTGAGTTCTCGATACTGATCGTCGTATACGTCCGCCAACGTGTCGAAGTACGCCTCGTCGCCGTCCATAATCGTTCGGCGGCGGGAGTTGAGAAGAGTGTTCGGAGGGTGTGCGGACAGTTAGCAGAGGCGTTTTGCTCCTCGATGATCCCCACATCGCGGCGGTGAGTTGACGCGCGATCACCGAGCGATCAGCCGCCGCCGGGTGGACTTTCGAGGCCGCCGTAGTCGCTATCTCTCCCGTCGACTCTGCCGAAAATAACGTCGGTCACAAGCAGCCTCACTCGGACACTGCACCGACAGTTCAACCGTCCGAATCAGCGGACTTCGTTCCGGTGCAGTTCAAGACGCCAACTCTGCGGTCTCGTTCACGAAGGGCTGGGTGGTCTTCGTTCCGATTCGGCGGATTTCCGTCGCGTCGAGAGTTAGCTCAGTCAGATCGACGTATCGAATAGTTTGGTCCTCGTACGTCTTCCAGTAGAACCGCGATGCCTGAGGGTCCCGAACGACGGTGAACTGCGTGAAATCGTCATCGGTCTCTGTTTCATCAGTCGTACGAACTGTTCCCACGGGGATATCGAAGTTATTCAGGATGTGGAACGCTTGCGTCACCCCGGTATCGGCGTCTGCCGCGGGTCTCGCGGTGGAGCAGAACACAACTGCCCGCACGAAACGGGACGGGGGCGTGAAGTCGCCGGGAATGCCTAGCAGCCCAGAGCCCTGGCCCAGTTGTTCGAGCGAGAGTCCATCGATCGTGACTGCCGGGACTCTGTGTGGATCCAGCGCGATGTAGTTCCGTAGATTCGTCAGGTGCCAATCGAACGTCGGGGAATTAGTGATCGCCCCGACTGGGTTCTCGTGTACGACGAGGCGCTCGTCGACCGGTTCGATCGTGACACACTCGCCGTCGGCGTCGTAGACGACGAAGTGGAACGGCTGCTCGTCGGGACCGAAGCCCGGCAGCGGTGATCGCGACAACGTGACCTCACCACCATCGATCGCTGCCCGGACCTCGTCCACCGACGCGAAGCTCGTGAGGATCCAATTCGTGAACTCCGCCACCGACAACGAGGAGTCCCGATTGGCTGTCGTAGTCTCCGGATACGACGCGAACGTCGGGAAGTAGAAGCCACCCGCGGCGAGGCCTTTCTCGTTTACTCCGTCAACGATCGCCTCGTCATCGAATGCAACCACCCCTGCGGCCGCGTATTTCGACGTCCACTGCTTGCCGGGACCGAGTGGCGTCGTCCCCGTGAAGGTGTACCCGCGTGGCATGACAACGATGTCGATGTCGAGCAGGAGTCCGAACTCGGCGGTGCGCCCGTGGACGGTCGACCCGTCGGCGTTCTGCAACCGAATTCCGGTACACATGACTACGTCCCCCTCTCCGAACTCGACTCGTTTGTTGTACTCATAGAACTGCCAGTCATGATACTCAACTGTAACTAGCGGGTACGCCAGCCGCGCTATTAAATTCGTGTCGTAGAACCCACATAATGTACAATAAGTAGGAAATTAGTGAACAGACGTACTACTGTGTCGGCAGGTCGATCAGTTACAATAGCACTTCTGCGACAGTACGTCACGACCCGATAAAACGGGTCGCGCTGTATCGTCGCTCAGTCGTCACACCTCCGCGGCGGCGAGTGTTCGCACCACGAGGGTGCTCACGTCCGCCGCCGCTACGTGGATCTAGTCGTCAGCCGACAACGGCTCCCCGTCCCCATCCGTCGGGGTCGGGCGGGCGTCCATCGAATCGTCCTCGGCGTAGGGGTACCACGTCATCTTCGTGTTGTGGAGCATGCCGTCCTCGTAGTCGGTCTCCTCGGGTTCGACGAGGTCCGCGAGGAACTCGTCGTCGTGGCGCTCGACGAACTCGCGGAAGGTCTCGTCGCCGTCGCGGTGCTCCTCGAAGTTGGCGAGGAGATTCTTGATGGCACCGGGCACTTCGTCCGCGGGGACGCGCTGTTCGACCCACGAGGCGAAGTTCGGGTTCTCGCCGAGGCCGCCGCCGAGGCCGATGTCGAGGGCCTCGACCGGTTCGCCGTCTTTCCGCGTCTTCATGCCGCGGAGGCTGATGTCGGCGATCTGGGGCTGGGCGCAGGAGGCCGTACAGCCCGAGAGGTGGATGTGGAAGTCGTCGATGCCGTCGGGGAGTTCGACGTTCTCCTTGAGCCAGCGGGCGTAGCGCACCTGTCGGTTCTTCGTCTCGACGATCGAGAGCGAACAGAACTCCGTGCCCGTGCAGGCGACGGAACCGCGCATGAAGGGGTGCGGGTCCGGCGAGTAGTGTTCGAGCAGGTCCTCGGCGAGCAGGTCGTCTACGTCGTCTTCCGGAACGTCGGTCACGATTACGTTCTGGCGCTGGGTGATCCGGATCTCGCCGCTGCCGTACTCGTCGGCGACGCGAGCGAGTTCCTTCGTGTCGTCGATACCCATTCGGCCGACGAGGACGTTGAGACCGACGTAGTAGTTGCCGTCTTTCTGCTCGTGGACGCCGACGTGGTCGGAGTGACCCCCCGTGGCGTAGCCGGAGTTGTAGGAGTAGTCCTCGCGGAAGTCCTCGCCAGCGGTCTTCAGTTCGTAGTCGACGAAGTCTTCCTGGAGGACGCGGCGGAACTTCTCGGCACCCCACTCGTCGACGAGGAACTTGACGCGAGCGTTGTAACGGTTCTCGCGGTCGCCGTGTTCGCGGAACAGCGCCGAGACCGCGCCGCCGATGTCGATGGCTTCGTCGGGCGTAACGAACACGTCGATGTCGCGGGCGAGACGCTCTTCGTTGCGAGCGAGGCCGCCGCCGACGCAGACGTTGAAACCGCGGACTTCCTCGCCGTCGATCACCTTCGTCGCGGGTTCGTAGGCGAGGTCGTTGATGTCCCCCTGACCGCAGCCTTCGCGGCAGCCGGTCACGGCGACTTTCCACTTGCGGGGGAGGTTCACGTAGTCGTCGTTGCCCTTGTAGGTCTCGTGGAGGCCAGTGGCGACCGAGAGCGCGTCGACGTGCTCGTGTTTGTCCTTCCCGGCGACGGGGCAGCCGACGATGTTGCGCCACGAGTCACCGCAGGCCTGTTGGGTCGAGAGGCCGACGCTCTCCAACTTGTCGAAGATCTCCGGGATGTCTTCGAGTTTGATCCAGTGGAGTTGGATCGACTGTCGCGTCGTCCAGTCGACCCACCCGTTTCCGAAGATCGGGTTCTCGGCGGGGCCGCGGGCGTACTCGTCTGCGACTTCGGCGACGACCTCGGTCTGTCCCGGCGTCAACTGACCGTTGGGCGTCCCGATCCGCATCATGAAGTAGGACTCCTGCCCGTTGCGCTGGTGGTACAGTCCCCACCATTTGAAGCGCTCGAACCACGCGTCCTGTTCGTCTTCGGGGATGGTCTCCCATCCCTCCTCGGCGAATCGAAGGAGGTGATCACGGATCTCGTTGCCGTACACCTCCGATTTCCAGTTTTCGACGTCCGTAGGCATTCGTGTGTAGTTCCTTGTGCGGTGGACGTAAGGGAGCGCGCATGCCGTCAACCCTCCCCGGTGCTCCCACAAAGAGGATTATTTTGCCTAATCAGTTCTGTGAGGCCACACCACACGGTGCGAGCACGCTCTCGCGCTCGATGTCTCGGAACTCGCCGTCCACGATACGACCGACCGGAAGCCAGTCGGTCGTGTCTTTCGTCCCACACATGATACACTGGCCGACGACCCGTGTCTCGACCGTTCGGCCGTCGACGCCGACTTCGATGAATCCCTCGACGACGAGGTCCGGTAGCTCACAGGGACAGAAGTTCCCACCCGGAAATCGCCAGAGTTCGCTCACGCTGACCCGTCGCCGATCGTCGACCGAGATCCACGCACCATCGTCCAAGATGCGCAACGAGACGCTCATACAGTGGGTTTTGCGCCGACGTACCTGTATCGGGCGACGACAGCAAACCCTGCGACGACCCCGTGACGGACCATACGAGCAGAATCGACTGACGAGGAGGCGATTCCTACGAAAGTAGCGTCGAAGAAGCCGGCAAATAGATCCTCGAAGGGGGAGCTGAGGTAGACGTTACAGCCAGAATCGGCCTTATGGAAGTCGCAGGAGTACCACAGATTGATGACTACGAATTATCGCAGCGACAGCCCCCGGCAACATGCGTCGGCCGACGTCGCACCGGAGTTGTACGAACCGCTCGAGGGAGGTCGGAACGGTGAGTGACCGAACCGAAGCGGTCGCGAAGCGGTCGGACACCGACGTAGACGCAGTCGACGAGACCGAAGAGCGACCCGATGCTCACCTCGCGGACCTCGAAGACGGAACCGGCTGCACGGAAATCTGGGAACATCTGTCCGAACAGCGTGAGAAGGCCAACGCCGACGATTGAGCCGAACCCGAGCGCTCGTCCACCACGGGCGCAAGCGAAATCGGGAGTCGAACGTTCGGCGCTCGCATCGAACGTGACAGTGTGGCGTAAACTCGGCGTGCGTGCCGTATTCGGCAGCGAGGTGTTTTTACTGTGGGCGTGTAAAGGAGTCTGTATATGACACGGGATCCCTGGCGTTCGTCGGCGGAGGGGACCGACGACGCGACCCGGCCGCCCGACCACGACCCCAATCGAAGACAGGGCGGGTCCCACACTGACATGATCCGATCGCCGACGGAGACATCGGCGGATCGCGAAGAGCCGGTCGGAGAGCCGGTCGTTCGTGCAGACCCCGCCGTGACAGGTGAGCGAGCGGTCGAGGCAGTCGGCTTCGATCCGTCCGACCCAGAGAGCCTCGCGGAGGCCGCCGAGACGGTTCGCTCGTTCGCCGAGAACACGGTCGGGTCGGAGGACAACGTCTACATGCTCCGCGGTGCGGCGGCCTGCGCTGCGCTCGTCCGCGGCGTCGGTTCGTACAAAGCCGCCGCCGAACGGGTCGGTGGCGACGCAACGGTGTCCTTCATCCGCAAGTGGGCGCGGGTACACGACCTCCCGCAGTCGATCCGGCGTCACGTCGCGCGCGGTCATATCGCACCGACGGCAGCCAAGCACATCGCCCGCGTCTCCGGTGACGCGCGGTTCTACCTCGCGTGGGCGACGGTCGACGAGGACCTGACCGTCCGCGAGGTTCGCGCGCTGGCGAGCGAGATCAACGATGGAACGTCCGCAATCGACGTCCTCCGCGCCCACGGAATCGTGCCGGGACAACTCGAACTCACGCTCCCGGCGGACCAGTACATCGAACTCAGGCGTCGCGCCTCGCTTGCGAACCGAGCACCGGGCGACGTCGTCGCCGACGCGCTCGACGAGTATCTGGGCTAAATCGGATCAGTCCGAGCGGAGGTACTCGCGTGCGGCGGCAGTGATCGTTTTCCGCGCCTGTTCGACGTCCGGCCAGTGGATCGTCTCGTTCGGGAAATGGGCCTGTTCGATCGTTCCCGGCCCGAAGACGACCGTGGGGATGCCGGCTGCGACGTAGAGCCGCGAGTCCGCACCGTAGGTCGCGCCGTAGACGTCCGTGTCGGTCAACCCGGTCGCGTCCATCCCGGACTGAAGTGCACGGACCACGGGTTCGTCGGCGTCGATCTCGGCGGACTCGAACTGGATGGTGAAGCGTTCGAACGTCGGCGGGTGTTCGCGGAGCCACTCGTTCGCTTCGACGACTTCGTCGAGTCGGTCCTCGAACTCCGCCTCGACTTCGTCGACGGTCTCGCCGGGAGCGACACCGATGCGGATCTCGGCGGTGAGTTCCGCGGGGATCGTCGACGACCACGACCCGGCCCAGACGCGACCGATGCAGATCGGCCACGGGACGGGGAAGTCTTCGTACAATGGATGGGTGACTCGCTCCCCGCGTTCGGTTTCGAGGTCTTCGAAGGCGTGGCGGACGGTCTCGAAGTGCGGGAGGACGGATTCGCCGACCCAACGCGTCGCGGCGTGCGCCGAGCGACCGGTGAGACGGAGGCGCTTCATCACGGTCCCTTCGGTCGCCGTGATCGCGGTCAGGTCGGTCGGTTCGGCGATGATGGCGGCGTCGCGTTCGAACGGATAGGGATTGTCGAGCGCCGCGGCCGCGACGCCGATGCCGCCCTCTTCCTCGCCGACGACGGCTTCGACGACGATTCGGCCGTTTAGGTCAGCGGCGTCGGCTTCGTCTCGGAGGTCGAGCGCCGCGAAGACACAGCTGGCGAGTCCGGATTTCATGTCGGCCGCCCCGCGGGCGGTGAGGTCGTCGCCGTCCCAGGTCGGTTCGAACGGGTCGGAGTCCCAGAGGTCGCGTTCGGCGGGGACGACGTCGACGTGGCCGTTGAGGACGAGCGTCTTTCCGGCGTCGGGGTCGCCGAACTCTAGAACGCCCGCGACGCTCGGTCGGTCGGAGACGTCGAGTTCGTCCGCGTCGGGGAACGACGGGTGTTCGGCGAGGCGTTCGGGGTCGGCGGTCCACTCGTAGGTCTCGAAACCGAGGTCGTCGAGGCGGGACCGTACCCACGTCGTCGCGGGTTCCTCGTCGCCGTCGGTCGTGTCGAATCGCAGCAATCGCTCGGTGAACTCCCGGAGTTCGGACATCATCGACCGCACGCTGGTTTGCGGGGTAAGCGTTTGGGTAGGGGGTGTCGACGTGATTCGCTCGGTCGGATGGTCTGCGCGTCGAAGAACCGTGGTACCGAGTAGGGGGGCGACAACCGCCATCGCCCGACGTGATGGTAAAGGCTTATCAGTAGTTGCGTCTGAACAGTAAAACGAGGGCTGGTAGCTCAGTTAGGGAGAGCGTCTGGCTTTTAACCAGACGGTCGGGGGTTCAAGTCCCTCCCAGCCCGTTTTCCTGCGAACAACGTGAGCAGTGAAAACGCTACAGAGGACTTGAATCAGAGAGTGAAGCGAACGAAGTGAGCGGAACGACCGGGGTTCAAGTCCCTCCCAGCCCGTTTCCGATCCGCGAGCGACAGCGAGCGGTCGGTGATGTGTGCGGTAAGAAAGATGATTTTATTAGCAGATGATTGAGTGGAACAGTGGATGATCCCGCGAGCGACACCTCCACTGCGAAAAGAGAGCGGTGAACGATGAATCGTCGGGCGGTCCTCAAGCTAGCGGGAGTCGTTCCCGTCGCCGGGAGTGCCGGGTGTACGCAACTCCTGCCCAGTTGGAAGCGGTACCGTCTGTGGTTCGTTCGTATCGGAAACGGAAGTCTCAGCGAACAACACGTCGAGGTCCGTGTCCTCCGCGACGGGGTGAAGCTATTCGAACAGCAGTACGACATCGTCAGCTTCCGAGAGGACAACGGCACGAAGGCGACGTACGCGGCGATGCAGAACGCCCGACTGATCAAGGACGAGTGGGAAACACGACTCGGCACCTACAGCATCGAGTACAGGCTCTCGAAACGGGGTTCATTCGAACGGGTCGCCGTCGGCAAGGTCGACAAGTTCGATGCGCAAAACGTCGGCGTGGAGATGGAACTCATGGGCGATAGTCACGCGGACACGGCAGCCACGTTCAAAGTACTGCAGTTCGACTCCGAAAAGCAGGTGTCCGAGTTTCTCCGCACGGTCGACAACGAAAGTGCCACCTGAGACTTCGTGCCACGGGGACGATCGGTTCTACGGCTTTCGGCGACGACGCTACGACGCAGGTCCGGAGCCTCGGGAGTCGTCATCGACGGGTCGGAGTTCGAACACGAACACGGACCCCGAGGGGTCGTTGTCGACGACGTCGATCCGGCCGCCGTAGACCTCCATCAGGCGGTCGACGAAGAAGAGACTCAACCCTTCACCGTGATGGAGTTGCGTCCACTCCTCGCGGCCGAACGCTTGATCGCGGTGGTCCGGCGGGATGCCGGGTCCGTCGTCGGCGATCGAGAGGGAGATCGCGTCGTCCGTGCACTCGACGCTGATCTCGATGACCGGCGCGTCGGTGTCGTTGTGGACGATCGCGTTGCGGACGACGACTTCGACCGCGCGAGACAGGCTGTGGTCGCCGAGGACCGAAATCGAGGGAACGTCGACGGTGACGGTCGCCTCGCTGGTGTCGATCCCGTCGAGCGCGTCTCGGATCGCTTCGTCGAGTCGGACCGGGCCGAGATTCGACGCCGCGTCGGTGAGAAGTGTGTGGAGGTGACGTGTCGTCTCCGCACGGTCGAGGAGCATACGGACCCGATCGTAGGCAGTTCGGAGCGACGACAGGCTATCGGGATCGTCGACGGTCTCTATCGCGGTTTCGAGATGGCCGAGGATGATGTTCGTGTCGTTGCGAAGATCGTGTCGAAGGACGCGGTCGAGCACGCGAACGGACCGTTCGTATCGGCGACTCTTCGTCAGGTCGGTGAAGATGCCGACGTAGCCGCACAGTTCACCGTCCGAGAAGAGTGGCGCGGCCGACCCGTGGCCGTAGATGGGTGCCCCGCTGTGCGCGACTGCCTCGAAGTCGCCCGTCCAAGCGTCGCCGACGGCCAACACGCCGACGGCTTCGTCGTAGATCACCGAACTGTCGAACAGCCACAGGGGCGTCTCACCGAGGATGTCTTCGCGTTCGTAGCCAGTGAACGAGACGAGAGCGTCGTTGACCGCGACGATGGCGAAGTTCGTGTCGGTGATGAGGGCAGGGTTCGGCGTCTCTCGAAAGGCCAATCGAAAGGCGTTCGGATCGATCTCGGTCATGGTTCGGTTCCGATCGGTCAGTCTCGATCGGGGTTGACACAACACGTTTCAACTGTGTGTTAAACAAGCTTTCGCCGCCGCCACCGACCGAGGATGTCGTCGTTGACGTCGAAGTCAGGCCGATTGGTCGACGTTCTCGCCCTGGTACTGACCGTCGTAGGTGGTCTCGTGGTCGGCGTCGGCGAGGACGAGTTGCGCGATGCGAGTACCGCGTTCGAGTTCGACGTCGTGGTGAACCTGAAGCAGTCCCTCCCCGCGACCTTCGTATCCCGCGTCCCAGACGGCGGTGTTCACCATACACGAATTGCGGAGCAGCGACGATCGTGGATAGATGTAGCCGACGTGGCCGTCGGGGATACGGACCGTCTCGGCGTATCGAACGATATAGCCGCCGGGCGGCAGGTAGTACGTCTCACGGTCGTCGTCGCCGCGTTCGTCGAGTTCGACCGATTGTCGGTCGCCGATCTCGGTTCCGTCGGTGGCGATCCGTCCGGGTTCACGCTGTTCGAACACGGCCTCGAGGGTCAGGTCGACGCCGTTCGGTTGGACCTGCTCATCGTCGATCGGGTCGATGCGTTCGGCGACGAACGTTCCGGGTTTGAACATGGGCGAACCTCGATTGTGGGTGGTGAAAATACCGCAGGATTCGTCGCGACTCGTGATCGGGACGGTACTCGAAGCCGAGTTCTTTCGCGAGTATCGTGCGAAAATTGCCGTGAGAGAGTCGATTCCACACGGTCGACCGATACGTAACTCGCCGGATTTATATCTCCGCGGGGATGATCTTCGGACGATATGGGACAGACGCTTACGGAGAAAATCCTTGGAGATCACCTCGTCGAAGGCGAACTCGAACCCGGCGAGGAGATCGGGATCGAGATCGACCAAGTCCTCACACAGGACACGACGGGGACGATGGTCTGGCTCCAGTTCGAGGCGCTCGACCTCGACGAAGTACAGACGGAACTCGCCGCACAGTACTGCGACCACCAGACGTACCAGTTCGACTTCAAGAACACGGACGACCACCGCTTCCTCCGCTCGGCCGCGGGGACGTTCGGTGCTTATTTCTCCCGTCCTGGCAACGGTATCTGCCACAACGTCCACAAGGAGAACTTCGCCGCACCCGGCAAGACGCTCCTCGGTTCGGACTCCCACACGCCGACCCCCGGTGGACTCGGCGAACTCGCTATCGGTGCCGGTGGCCTCGACATCGCAGTCGCCATGGGCGGCGGCGCGTACTACGTCGAGATGCCGGAAGTCGTCAACGTCCGTCTCGAAGGCGAACTCCCCGAGTGGGCGACCGCGAAGGACGTCATCCTCGAGATGCTGCGCCGTCTCTCCGTGAAGGGTGGCGTCGGCAAGGTCTTCGAGTACACCGGACCGGGCGTCGAGTCGCTCACCGTCCCCGAGCGGACGACGATCACCAACATGGGTACGGAACTCGGTGCCACGTCCTCGATCTTCCCGACGGACGAGAAGACGAAGGAGTACCTCGAGCGCCAGGGCCGCGGCGACCAGTACGTCGAAGTCAAGCCCGACGACGACGCGGAATACGCCGACGAACTCACCATCGACCTCTCGGACCTCGAACCGCTCATCGCGCAGCCGTCGATGCCCGACAACGTCGTGCCCGTCCGCGAAGCGGCAGGCACGTCCGTCGAGCAGGTCATGATCGGTTCCTGCACGAACGGTGGCTACGAGGACATCCTCCCGTCCGCGAAGATGCTCGAAGGCCGCGAGGTCAACAAGAGCACCGAGATGATCATCGCGCCCGGCAGCAAGCAGGCCTCCGAGATCCTCGCCCGTGAGGGCTGGACGGCCGAGCTGATGGCCGCCGGTGTCAACTTCTCCGAGGCGACGTGTGGCGCCTGCATCGGAATCGGTCACGTTCCCGCCTCCGACTCCGTCTCGCTGCGTACGTTCAACCGCAACTTCGAGGGTCGTTCCGGTATCGAGGACGACTCGGTCTACCTGTGCTCGCCGGAAGTCGCCACGGCGGCGGCCATCAAGGGCGAGATCATCGACCCGCGCGACCTCGCCGACGAACTCGGCGACCTCGAAGCGCCCGACTACGTCCTGCCCGACGCCTACGACGGCTCGAAGGCGGACATCATCGACCCGGACGATCCGGTCGACGACGAACTCATCAAGGGCCCGAACATCGGCGACGTCCCGCTGAAGGACGAGCTGGAGTCGCACCTCGCCGGTGAGACGCTCCTGAAGATGGACGACAACATCACGACGGACCACATCATCCCGGCGACGTCGGACATCCTCAAGTACCGCTCGAACGTGCCGAAGCTCTCGGAGTTCACGCTCTCGCGTGTCGACGAGAGTTTCGCACAGCGCGCACTCGACGCCGACGGCGGCTTCCTCGTCGCCGGCGAGAACTACGGTCAGGGTTCGTCCCGCGAGCACGCCGCCCTCTGTCCGATGTACCTCGGAATCGAGGGCGTCCTCGCACAGAGCTTCGCTCGGATCCACAAGGCCAACCTGTTCAACTTCGGCCTCGTCCCGCTGACGATCGACGAGGACACCTACGAGCAGATCGAGCAGGGCGACGAGATCGAAATCGTCGACGACGTTGGCGAAGGCGTCCGCAGCGGTAAGGAGGAATTCACCATCCGCGTGAACGACGACTGGGAAGCGACCGCCCAGCTCGACGCCTCCGAGCGCGAGCGCAAGATCCTCGCCGCCGGTGGGAAGCTCTCGTACACGAAGCAGCAGTACGACGAGAGTTCGAGCGGCGCGTCGCCGGCAGACGACTGAGCGACCACGCACGGCGAGCCGTTTAATCGGCTCGCGTCGCGCTGTCGCGGTGGTGTGACGACGACAGATTCTCAATCTTCTCTCCTGTTTCCGATAACTGGGCGACGGCAGACGGTCCGTACTTTCAGACGCGACTGTCCACCGCCGGGGAATGCCACTCAAACGAAACGGACGAACCAGAGTCCCCACTCTTCGCCGCTCGATTGGAGACCTGAGTCAGCGTCAGCGAGGTCGTTCATCCCTAGCCGCGGAATTTATACCAAACAAACGCTAACGTCGCCTGTGACCGCCGTCTCCTCTCCGGCCGAAGGCGTGACGCTCCGGCAGGCCCAGCAGGCGGACTTGCTCGACGTATTCCGTATCGAGACGGCATCGTTTTCGCAGCCGTGGCCCTTCGCCGCGTTCGAACAGTTCCTCGGCGAGCCCGGATTCTTGGTCGCCGTCGTCGACGGCGTCATCGTCGGCTACGTCGTCTCCGACGTCACCCCGAACTACGGCCGCGATATCGGCCACGTCAAGGACATCGCCGTCCACCCGGAGCACCGAGGCGACGGCCTCGGTCGTCACCTGCTGACCGAGTCGATGGCGACGTTGCTCGTCGGTGGCGCGTCGGTCGTGAAATTGGAAGTCCGCGAGGGGAACGAACCGGCGCTGACGCTCTACCGTGACGTCGGGTTCCAACCGGTGCGTCGCGTACCCGGCTACTATCAGGACGGCGAAGCGGCGCTCGTGATGGTCGTCGACGCCGTCGACTGGCGGATGAGTCGAAACGCCACCGACGGCGCGTGAACGCGAGCCGATTCGCTGGCTGAGACGCGACGACACGCTTTATCAGAATCCGTGCGACCCGATCGCATGGACTACCACTTACTCGGGACGAGCGGACTCCGCGTCAGCGACGTCGCACTCGGAACGATGACGTTCGGTGAGGACTGGGGGTGGGGTGCAGACCGGGACACCTGCGAGGAGCTATTCGAGCGGTACGTCGACGCGGGTGGCAACTTCATCGACACCGCGAACAACTACACCGACGGAACCGCAGAGCGGATCGTCGGCGACCTCGTCGCCGGCGACCGCGATCGGCACGTCATCGCGACGAAGTACACGCTGAACACGCGTGAGGGAGATCCGAACGCCAACGGCAACCAGCGTAAGAACATGTTCCAGTCCGTCGAGGCGAGTCTCGATCGACTCGGAACCGACTACATCGACCTCCTGTGGGTCCACGCGTGGGACGGCCTGACCCCGATCGCGGAGACGATGCGCGGACTCGACGACCTCGTATCGAGCGGACGGGTTCACTACATCGGGTTCTCAGACGCACCGGCGTGGGTGATCGCGCGCGCGCAGACGCTCGCCGAGGAGCGCCGGCTGACGCCGCTCAGCGCGATCCAGATACAGTACAACCCGGTCGAACGGACCGTCGAGCGCGAGTTGCTTCCGATGGCCCGCGAGTTGGAACTCGGCGTGACAGTCTGGGGACCGCTGGGCGGTGGCGTGCTCACCGGCAAGTACGAGGGCGAACGCGAAGACGACGAAGAGCCACGGGGACGAGTCGAGCAGACGGGAGACGGGCCGAACCAGCGAGAGGAGGGAGTCACGTTCGTCGTCCGGAAGGTCGCCGAGGAGGTCGATGCCACTCCGGCGCAGGTCGCGCTCGCGTGGATTCGCCAACAACCGGGCCAACAGATCCCGATCTTGGGCGCGACCACGCCGGAGCAACTCGACGAGAACCTCGGCAATCTCGACGTCGTGCTCGACCAGGAACACCTCGATCGAATCGACCGGATCGGTGCCATCGACATGGGATTCCCGTGGGAGTTCCTCGCGCAACCGATGATTCAGGAAGTGCTCTACGGTGGGATGGGAGATCGAATCTATCCGTATCATTACTGAGAGGGAGTCCGATCGGCGGAGTCGATTCGGAATTGGCACGTTTTTCCCGCTCGGGAGCCAAGCCCCCGGCATGGGATACGCCTGTCCGGTCTGTGACGTGCCACAGCGCGACGCGAGACACCTCGCCGACCACCTCGCGTTCACGGCGATGCTTCGTCACGAAGAACACGAAGAGTGGCTCGACGAACGCGTCCCCGAGTGGGGACAGCAGGGACCCGCGGACCTCGGTGCGGAAGTCGTCGAGTACGCCGAGGAGACGGAGTACGATGAGGTGTTCGAAGACACCGTTAATCGGCACGACCACCATCACGACCGCGAGGAATCACCGTTCGACGACGATCACGAGCACGCACACGGGAGTGGACACGGGGGGATCGACGTCTCCGCGGCCGACCAACGTGGGAGCGGCGGGGTGGACGCCGAGACACAGCACGTGCTAATGGAAGCCCGGGAGTTGACGCGACAGATGATGGAAAGCAGTGGCGGGGAAGACGGGTCCGAGAGCGACGAGTCCGCGTCGTCTCTGTCCGAACCCGACGAATAATCGCGCGAGCGGGTAGGTGAGAGACGAAGGTCGCAGATAGGGTGACGACTCGGCGAGTTCGGTCGAATCGTGAACATCTAAACCGACCGCCGAGGACGTAGGCGTATGGAAACGGAAGGCGTGTTTTCCCCCGAGACGGTCGAAGAGGCACTCGACGCGTACGAGTCGGTCGGACCTGCCGCGCAGGTAGTCGTCCGCGAGACCGCGAAAGCGATGGATTTCGACCGCGACGAGTACCGAGAACGAGTCACGAACGAGGTCGTCATGACCGCCCGTGACGCGCTGTTCGCGTCGCTGCTCGTCGTCTCGGTCGGTGAGCGCGAGGAGTACGAAGCGTGGTGTGACGAGCATCCCGACTACGAAGTCAACGAGATCGGGAGTGAAAACGTCGACCGCGTCGTCTGGCACGTCGCCCCCTTCGCCGAAACGATCGTCGCGGCGACGTACCAAAACGAACGAGAGGCCGCGGTCGGGACGCTCCGGCGGCAGGCGTTCGGTCGAATTTACCGGGAGTACGTCGGGTCGTAGGGTCGGATCGCTTCGCGTCGCGCCGAATCGCGTCAGTCGATTTTCATTCGGGCAGTTCGAAGGGGAAAATAGAGCGACTGAGGAGCCGTGACGGAATAGATGATACACGGATATCGCTGAAATAATCGAAGATTTGGCTACGATATTCGGGATCAGATCAGAAAGTCGACGAGTTTTTTAGTCTGAGTAACGAGAACGTAGATAATGGATGCAGCTCCCCGTAGTCGGCTACGCCGACTCCCCCTCCAACAGATCGGGACGCTACTGCTGATTCTCTTCGCCGCGTGGACCGTGAGTTACCGGGTATTCGACGGAACGAGTCAGACCACCTCTGCGTGGCTCGCGAGCGGGGCCATCGTCGTCGCGATGGTCGGCGTTTCGGTGGCGTTCATCAGGATACGCCCGCGAGTTCCGTCGATCGAGCGTGGTGATTTCGGAATCGAATGGTCGCTCAAGCGCCTCTACGCGATATTTTTTGGGTCGTTCGTCGCGCTCTGGGCGGTGATGGTCGCGTTGAAGGTTCTCCTCGATGCCTCGATGGTCCCTTGGACCTGGCCGATCAGTATCGTTCGCCCCCGCGTCCCGCCGCGCGTCGCGTCGTTTCTTCGTCACGAGTTGGGTGGGGTCGGGTTGGGCAGCGGTTCGGCGCTCTCGCTCGTCTACAGGTTGACGCCGGTCGAGGTAGTCGTCGCGTTCCTCGCTGTCGCCGTCTTCGTCTGGTTCGTCCACGACGTCGAGAACCGATCCGTGACCGAAATCTACGGCGTCGGGTTCGTACTCCTACTGCTCACGAATCTCACACAGGGGTTTCAGAACGGCTACGTCTTCCCGATCGTCGGCGCGGGGACGAACCGGCAGTACTACCAGGTGATCAGTAGAGTAACCAGCGGTCCCGAGTTTCTGAGCCGCTATACCGACATTCAGCAGTCGTTGTCGCTCCACGCGAGTACGCACCCGCCGGGGGCCGTCCTGTTCTACTACTACCTCAATCAGGTGATCAGCCCGGCCGAAATCGCCGTCGTGATCGGCCTGCTCACGATGCTGTCGGTGTTCTTCGTGTACGGACTCGTCGATCACTTCTACGGACGGAACGCGGCGTTCTTCTCGGCGGTCATATTCGCGTTGCTCCCGTCGATACAGATCTATGGGATCGCTGCGATCGACGGCGTGATCTGCCTCTGTTTCGCTGCGACGCTGTACTTCTACGTCAGGCTCGCCGACGACGATGGGAACCCGTACGTACTGGCGGCGTTGACGGCACTGTTCCTCTTCGGCGCGATGTCGCTGACCTACCTGGGGATCTTCCTCATCGGCGTCACGGCACTCGATCAGTGGCGTCGTCACGGCCTCTCTGCGAAACCGATCGCGGTACTCGTCGCGGTGGTGCTGCCGGTCGCGATGGTCCTGGTGGTAGTGTTCAGCCTGACCGACTTCAACTACGTAACGGGCTTCTTCGGGGCCTACGGGCACGAGTCCGCCGACACCGGCGCCGCGATGTTTGCACTCGTCGAGCCGGTCAATTACGTGTTGACCCGAGCCGAATGCATCGGCGAACCGATCCTGTTCTTCACGCCGGTTCCGGTGGCGCTCGCGTACCGCAGTCTCAGAGACAGCCACGGTGATCCGTTCTTCGGACTCGATTTCGACGCTGGCACCTGGCTACTGGTCTACGCGATCATCGGCTACCTGGGTCTGCTGATCGTCGGTGCGTACAACTCCGCCGAGACCGCACGCGGAGCGATGTACCTCTTCCCGTTCATGACGCTCGCCGTCGGGGGAACCGTCGCACGCCTCGACCTCGGGACCAAGGCGTTGAAGCTCACCGCGACGCTGGTGTTCGCACAGACGTTGCTCATGCAACTGCTCGGGTTCTTCTTCTGGTAGTTCGCCGGTGTGTCGGCCGCAGTCCGGTCCGCCGGACCCGACACCGACCTCGACCGTACTCGGCAGTCGACACGTACCGACGACGGGCCCCGGCCGCACCCGACGGTCTTTTCCCGTCCACTTGCTAACAGTCGCGCGATGAGAGCCGTCACGCTCGGCCCCGCAGGGACGTACTCACACCGCGCCGCGCGAGCCGTCGCCGACGAAGCCGACGACAGCGTCGCGTTTCGAGAATCGGTCACGGCCATCGTCGACGCCGTCGCCGACGGCGACTTCGACCGCGGCGTCGTGCCCATCGAGAACAGTATCGAGGGAAGCGTCACGGAGAGTCTAGACGCGATCGCGGACCGAGACATCGCCGTGGTACAGGAGATCATCACACCGATCCGCCACGCGCTGCTGGCCCAGTCGGAAGAGTTCGACGTCGTCGCCAGTCACTCGCAAGCGCTCGCTCAGTGTCGGTCGTACCTCGAAACCCAATACCCGGACGCGAAACTCGAAGCCGTGGCGAGTACGGCCCGCGGCGTCGAACGCGCCCGAGCGGACCCATCGGTCGCCGGTATCGGACACCCGGACAACGCCGCCGGCTCTGACGGCGACGACGACCTGCGAGTACTCGCCGAAGACATTCAGGACCAGTCGTCGAACGCGACGCGGTTCCTGGTCGTCGCGCCCGCGAACGAGCGGTCGGACGCCGGTGGGAAGACGTCGCTCGTCGTCTACCCGAACGCGAACTACCCGGGGCTCTTGCTCGAACTGTTAGAGGCCTTCGCCGACCGCGATATCAACCTCTCGCGGGTCGAGTCGCGACCGAGCGGCGAACGCCTCGGCGACTACCTGTTCCACGTCGATATCGAGGCCGGACTGTACGAAGAGCGGACGCAAGCGGCGCTCGCCACCGTCGAGGAGATCGCATCGAACGGCTGGGTACGACGTCTCGGCTCGTACGACACGCGCCACGTCCTGTACTGAGTCCCGACCGTTCACACGGTGTTGACGCCGCGTGTCGTGACGCCGGCAACAATATTGAATAGCTGACCGGCGTGACAAACGAGCGTATGCCAGACCGCTCGAACCCGTTCAAGGATATCGAAGATCTGTTCGACCGAATGACGCAGGGCTTCGGCGAGGTCGACACCGGACTCCACGACATCGCCGTCGACGTGACCGAATCCGACGACGAACTCACCGTCGCCGCCGACCTCCCCGGCTACGACCGTGAAGACATCTCGATCACGCTCTCGGACCGACGGCTCACGATCACGGCCGAACGTGAGCGCACCGAAGAGTCGAGCGACGAGCGGTATCACCGCCGCGAACGGTCTCACCGGGAAGTCCGACGAACGGTGTACCTCCCCGAAGAAGTCGACGAGAACAACACGAGTGCGAGTTACGACAACGGCGTACTCCTGATCCACCTCCCGAAGCTCCAAGCCGCCGAGAGCGAGGACGGATTCAGTATCGACATCAACTAGTCTCTCGACCTGAAACGCGTATATTTCGCACGGAGACTGCTCAAACCGAGCGACTGGATAGCGTAGCTCCAAGAATATTTAATACCACAGATGCCGAAATAAGGTGCGGAGATTATGACCATGATGAAGCGACGAAATCCATTCGACGACATCGAGCAGATGTTCGACCGCATGTCCCGACAGTTCGACGAGATGGGCCGTCAGTGGGAGGGCGGCATGGGCGGAATGAGCGGGATGATAGGAGGCGGTATGAGCGTCGACGTGGCTGACTACGACGACGAGATCGTCGTGACCGCCGACGTCCCCGGCTTCGAGAAAGACGACATCGACATCTCGATCGCCGACCGCACGCTGACCCTCCGCGCCGAGCGCGAGATGGATGCCGAGAGCGAGGAGGGCGAGTACCTCCGCCGCGAACGCCGCTCGGCGTCGATGCACCGCACGATCCGCCTGCCCGAACGCGTCGACGAAGAGAGCGCCAGCGCGTCGTACCAGAACGGCGTCCTCACCGTCACCCTCCCCAAGGTCCACGCGACCAGCGACGAGGACTCCCACCACATCGACGTCAACTGAGCGACTCGACGTCGGGCGAGTGACTCTTCCCTCCCCGCTCGTCGGCGTCGTTCGGTCTCGGCCCGCCCGTCGCGTCGACCCTCGACGGAAGGTGCAGTCCGATACCTGCGATCGACCCCGAATTTTTAGCGTAAGATCGAACGCCCGCGTAGTCGACGCGGTCGAGCGTCCGCGCGACTCACGAGTTGGACGAGAGCGGTGGAGACCGTTCACAGTTGTCCCTCCCAAGTGTCCTGCGATCGGAACGTGAGCGGCGATCAGTCGATCTGAATCGCCGGTCGGCCGGGTCGAGCCTTCTTCGCGGTGTCGGCGTCGGCGTCGTCGGCAGGGAGGATACGAACGTCGGCTTCGAACTCGCGCCGGATCAGCCACACGGCGCGTTCGAGTGCCTCGCGTTCTCCGTCGGCAGACAGGGTCTCCGGGAGCGACTGGCGCTCCTCTTGGAGGTCCTGTCCGAACGATGCAGCGGCGTCACCCCGCGATCGGATCTCGTCGACCTGCATGATGTCGCCGATGACGTTCGGGCTGTCGGACTCGCGGGCGATCGTCTGTGCGCGGAACTTCCACGGCGCGGCGACGACGACGTCGATCCGTTCGGGGTCGTCGATGCCCGCCACGTCGATGATGTGGCGAACGTCGGAGCGGGTGTTCTCGACCAGTTGCCGGGCCAGTTCTAGTTCGTCTACGTCGGCCTCGGCGGTCGGCCAGTCGGCCTCGACGACGAACCCGCCGCCGCCGAGTCGCTCCCAGAGTTCCTCGGCGACGTGAGGCGCGACGGGGGCGAGCAGTTTGACCGCGGTTCGGTACCCGCGTTCGAGCGTCGGCGCGTGAGCCTCCGTGACGTCGCGGTACTGCGAAAGCAACGAGACGAGTTCCTGCGTCTCGCGGAGCGCCGTGTTGAACGTCACCGACTCGAAGTCCTGACGAGCGATACCGACGGTGGCGTCGATTTCGCGGTCGACGTACTCGGCGGTGGCATCGCGCTCGCCGTCGAAGGTCCCCTCAACGAACGCGTCGACGGCTTCGGTCAGTCGTTCGAGGAACGCGTGGCTCGATCGGACGCCCTCTTCGGTCCAGTCGAAGTCGCGTTGCGGTTGGGCGGCCTGCATCGTGAACAGGCGCGCCGTGTCAGCGCCGTACTCGTCGACGATACGCTGAGGCGAGACGCCGTTGCCCTTCGACTTCGACATCTTCTCGCCGCCGCTCAGCACCATCCCCTGCGCCAGATACTCCGTGAAGGGTTCGCGGTGTTCTAGCAGGCCCATGTCCGCGATGGCCTTCGTCACGAACCGCGAGTACAGCAGATGCATGACCGCGTGTTCGATACCGCCGACGTAGTGGTCGACCGGCATCCAGTCGTTCGCGCGGTCGACATCGAACGGGGCGTCGTCCATGTCGGGGGCGACGTAGCGCAGGAAGTACCACGACGAGTCGACGAACGTGTCCATCGTGTCCGTCTCTCGAACCGCGTCGCCGCCGCACTCGGGGCACTCCACCTGCTTCCACTCCTCGGCGGCGTCGAGCGGGTTGCCCGTGGTGTTGATGAACTCGGGGAGTTCGACCGGCAGATCCCCCTCGGGAACGCTGACCGGGCCACACTCCTCGCAGTGGACCATCGGAATGGGCGTTCCCCAGTAGCGCTGGCGGGAGATACCCCAGTCGCGCAGGCGGTACTGCACGTCGTGGGCGGCGCTCTCGATGTCGGCTTCGAGTCGCTCGCGTGCCGCCTCGCTGTCGAGGCCGTCGTACTCGCCGCTGTTGACGACGACGCCGCTCTCGGTGTAGGCGCCCTCTTCGACGTCCGGCACGTCGCCGTCTTCGGGTTTGACGACCGGGGCGACGTCGACGCCCATCGACGTGGCGAAGGCGTGGTCGCGCGTATCGTGGCCGGGGACGCCCATCAGCGCGCCCGTCCCGACATCCGAGAGGACGAAGTCGGCGACGAAGACGGGAACGTCCTCGCCCGTCGCCGGGTTCGTCGCCGTCAGGTCGGTGGCGACGCCCCGGGGTTCGTCGCCCTCGGGGTCGGCGACTTCGTCGACGAAGTGGGCGACCTCGTCGTCTTCTTCGGCCAGTTCTTCGGCGATCGGATGACCCGGTGCCAATGCGAAGAACCGGACGCCGAAGATGGTGTCGAGTCGGGTGGTGAACACCTCGACGGGACCGTATTCTCGCGACTCACCCTGCTCGCCGCTCGAAGTCTCCGAGGCAGCGGCCTCGCCGACTTCGAATTCGACCCGCGATCCGTGCTGTCGGCCGATCCAGTTGCGCTGCATCCCGCGGACGTTCGCGGGCCAGCCGTCGAGTTCGTCGAGTTCGTCGACGAGTTCGTCGGCGTACTCGGTGATCTTCAGGTACCACTGGTCGAGTTCGCGGTCCTCGACGGGGGTGTCACACCGCCAGCAGAGTTCGGCTTCGCCTTCGACCTGTTCGTCGGCGAGGACAGTCTCGCAGGACGGACACCAGTTGATCTCGCCGGTCTGACGTTCGACGAGTCCGGCCTCGCGGAACTGCGTGAACAGCCACTGGTTCCAGCGGTAGTACTCGGGTTTGCAGGTGGTGACCTCGCGGTCCCAGTCGTAGCCGAGACCCATCGAACGCATCTGGTCGCGCATCGTCTCGATGCACGAGAACGTCCAGTCGCGGGGGTTGGTGTCGCGTTCGATGGCGGCGTTTTCGGCCGGGAGACCGAAGGAGTCCCAGCCCATCGGATGGAGGACGTCCTCGCCGCACATCCGCTTGTATCGGGCGTAGGCGTCGGTGATCGTGTAGTTTCGGACGTGACCCATGTGGAGTTTGCCGGACGGGTAGGGGAACATCCCGAGGACGTAGGTCGGGTCCTCGGCGTCGTCCGGGACGTGGAACACGTCGGCGTCGGCCCACGCTTCTTGCCAGCGGTGCTCGATTTCCGAGTGATCGAATCGTCGTTGCGTTTGCATGAAAGAATCCGCGTTACCCTGTTTTGTCGTGTTGGGCTTCTATACGTTGCCATCTAACTGCGGTTCGTGACGCGTAGATAACGGGTGACTGAGTGGACTCACCGCCGCTGCACATCTCGACGAGCAGTGACAAGTACGCGCCGGAAGCGCAGCGGTCGTGGGTTGAGCGGACGGTGAGGTTCGGTAGCCGAGATTCGGAACGGCGATGTAGAGCGTCCGATCGGGTCGGCGACGACGAGTGACGTCAGGCACGCAACGACCGGCCGATCAACCGCTTCGGGGCGGGACTGAAAGGGGGTCCCGTGAGTCCGAGGACGAACGAGAGCGAGCGAGCCCTGCGGTCTCGCCCATTCCGCGCTGTCGGCGGCCGTACCCGCGCGGTTCACGCATTCTGGCCCTGTAGGAATCCTCGACGCCTCTGTCGGCGGTGAGTGGGTTCGGGAGAAGGGGAGACGGATCGCTCAGAAGTGTTCGGCCGGTTCGTTCGAGAACTGGAGGTCGCCGCCGCGTCCGCCTTCGACGGTGTCGCTCCCCACGTCGCCGGTGCTCGGGACGCGGACGGTCACGTCTCGAACTTCATCGAAGTCGGTGATGAGGTCGCGCTTGATGTTCTGGGCGGTCAGGTTGCTGATGCCACACCCCGAGCAGGTGCCGCCGAGTTCGACGACGACTTCGCCGCTCTCGGGGTCGGCCTTGCGGACGACGCTGTTTCCGCCGTGCATGCGGATGATCGGCATCTGTCCGACCATCCACGTCTCGATCCGGTCCCGGAGACTTTCGTCGCTCATTGCTTCCTCTAAGGACTGGGGGTTTGGGTATGTTGTGGTTCGTCTCGGCGGTGTTTTGGTGTGATTGAACGGATCGCACTCGTGACTGAGACGGGCGCGATCGAACGAAACGAGCCTCTAATTAATACAACGAGCGTAGCGACGCGTCCCCGCCGCTACACGGAGACCTCACCCACCACTGTCGGCGCCCTCACCGATCACTATGTGCCCGGATGATACGTTCGACTGATCAAATTCGGTGAGTCTATATATTAATTGACATAATACTTTGGGGTTGGATCACGACGGTGCGAGTATGCGTCAGTGGATCATCACGGCGACAATCGTCTCGCTCGTCGCTCTCGCGGGGTGTAGCGGCTCGTTAGTCGACCACTCGTCCCACCAGTCGCAGTCGTCGCAGGAGCAACTTTCGCAGTCGTCCCATCGATCGGTATCGGTCCAGTCCTCTCAGTCCTCTCAGCCTTCACAATCTCCGCAGTCGACACGGCAGTCCGCCGGGAAGGGAGAGCATCGGTACGTCGTTCACGCCTCGAACAGCGGAGAGAGAGCGTACTCCGTCGAACTGTATCTCGTTCGAGGTCCGATCAAAGGGGTTCGCCGAACGTACGCGGACGGGCACACAGAAACGATCCAAAACGGGAGCCAATTCACGGGCCAGCGTAACGGGGTCGTCGACGTCGAACCGATCGGGAAGCAACGTCGTTCGACCGAAATCTCGCTGAAGCCGGGCATAACGAAACGAGTGTCGTGGACCGCCGACGACAACACGACGCTCATGTACGTCGTCCGGGACCGGGGAAGCAATCGCTCGCAACTCTCGACGGGCACCCTGGGTTGCGGGTCGAGCGGGTCGGTCGGCACGGTCACGATCCACATCCGAGGCAGCGGCATTTCGTCCGCGACGACCTGCCGGTCGTGAACAGTCGTCGAGAGGAGATACGAGAACCGAGACCGGAGTCGATCACGAGCGATCTGCGAGATCGCAACCCGTCGCGGACGCTTTTCTCTTCGAAGTGAAGATCCGTTTGAGCGGTCGATTCGGCCGAGAAGTCACCGTTCAGCTAGCCGCTCAGTTCAGTTTCTGTCGCGAGATGGACATCCCCGTCGGGGTGATGATGAGCTGGTCGTCACCCTTCTGGACGATGTCGCCGTCGACTTCGCGGGCGACCTGCTGGAGTTCGTCGATGATGTGCTGGACGGTGCGGTCGGTCGTGCGAAGGCGCGTGATGTCCGCGATGACGAAGTCGCCGTCGTAAACAGCGTCCTTGATGGCGATGACGTCCTGCTGGTCGGCGATCTCGGCGATGTGGACGGTCGTCCCCGCCTCACCGCGTGCCGTGTCGAAATCCTCCTCGAGATCGAGTTCGACGTAATCCTCGGTGGTGTGGGTCGGACCCCCACCAACGAGTTTGCTCATAATTCCCATGTGGTGTTTCTGGATTCGGAGCCATTTGTACCTTCGTCAGACATCAATCAATGTGCTGATACATTCGGCGCATCGTCCGATTCAGTACGTGTATATGCGGTGTCCACTCCTCACCTCTCGATTCGCTGACGTTCGAGGCGGCGCCCCCGCCGTCCCATCGATGCCTCGAAACAGAGTGAATCGAGGCGGATATCCGAGTGCCGCGACGCGGAGCTTTTTGCTCTCATCTCGCAATACCTCGTTCGTGACATTCAGCATCTGCGTCCGCGAACACTACGAGGACGACGCCGGAGAGGAACAGACGCGGTTCGGCGTCGCCGTGACGACCCGCCTCCCCGGCGTCGGGACGCTCTGTCCCTTCGCAAGCGAGAACGGAGCGGTGGCGACACAGAGCCTCGTCAACGTCGAATTGGGACAGAAAGGAATCGAATACGTCGACGACGGCTTGGCGGTCGACGACGCCCTGCAAGCACTCCTGAACGCAGACGAGGGGCGCGAGCAGCGACAGCTACACGGTGTCGACGCCGACGGGACGTTCGTCTTCTCCGGTTCCGAATGTAACGACTGGTACGGCCACACCGTCGGCGAGAACTACACCGTCGCCGGAAACCTCCTCGCGGGCGAATCAGTCATCGACGCCACGGCACGCGAATACGAGGAGAGCGACCGCGAGAAGCCACTGGGCGAGCGTCTGATCGACGCGCTGGCTGCCGGTCACGCCGAAGGCGGCGACAAACGCGAAGACCTCCCGATCCAAAGTGCGGCGCTCCTCGTTCGGTCGACGGCCGACGAGCCACAACCGTACTACGACGACCTCCGCGTCGACGCGACGGAGACGCCCATTCGCGACCTCCGGACGACGTTCAACGAGGCCCGTCGGGGCCATCGGATCGTGATGGAGAAGTACGCCGACGACGGGGACGACCCGGAAGCGGAGAGCGCAGACGTCGACGAATCTAGCGGCAGCGAGTGACGGGAAGAGACGAAAAACGGGGGCTCAGACGTTGAATTGATAGAAGTCGTCGCCGACGTGGTGGACCGACTCGATCACTTTTCCGGAGTCGCCGACGAGGTCGTCACCATCGACGAGTGCGCGGCCGATCGCGAGCACTTTGCCGTGGGTCTCCTCGGCGATGGCGACGAGGTCGCCCGAAGCGATGCGCTCGTCGGCGTCGACGATGCCGGGACGCATCACGTCCGCGCCGCCGCTGACGAAGGAAACGGCACCGGCGTCGACGGTGACGACGTTCTTCGCCGGTGGGTGCTCGTTGGCTCCGCGTACCGTCAGGAAGGGTTCGTCGTCTTCGACGTAGAAGACGAGCGGTTCGCCATCGACGAGGACGACGTCGAACGGCGAGTCGTCGAGTTCGACCAGTTCGTAGCTGTCGCCGTCGAGGTCGACGCCGAGATGCGCCGAGAGCGCCGTTTCGATCGTATCGATAGCGTCACTGCGCAGGTGGTGTCGAGATTTGACCTTCATGTCGAAGCGCTGGCGCTCTCGGCGGATAAATCGACCGCTCCGAGTCGATCGATCGCGCTCGACCGATCGCTCGGGTCCGGCGGTCGGATCGCTCAGACTGCCCCCTTACCGGCCGAGATCGGCTTTGCCCGTCTGCGAACGGCGAGCGCCGCGAGTACGATGGCGAACACGACGAGCCCCGCGCCGAGCAGGAGGGGACGGGTCCCGACGACGACGGCGAGTCCGGCGAAGAGGATCGGCCCCGTGGCTCGCCCGAGGAACGTCGTGCTGTTACGCAGACTCAGCGCCCCAGCGCGGAACGTCGCGGGAACGCGAGCGCTCATCTCGGCGTCGACGGTCGGCATCGTCAGCCCGACGCCCGCACCGAGGAGAACGGTGACGAGGCCGACGACGAGGAGCGACGACGCGAACCACGCGCCGACGAGTCCGATGCCGTAGCAGACGAAGCCCGCCGCGAGGATCGTCCAGTTCGAGAACCGCCCGGCGAGTCGGCCGTTTCCGGCGGCGACGACGATCGAGGCGACTTCGGCCACCGTCACGACGAGTCCGATGAACAGCGGCGTCAGGCCGTACGTATCCGACAAGAGGAACGGGAACAGCGTCAGGACGGTTCCGAACAGCAAGACCTCGGTCGTGAACGCGACCCCGTACAACGCGAGCGTACCACGGGTCGCGATCGTCCGGAGCGCGCCGTGGAGGTAGTCGACGGTCTCGGTCGGAGTCGACGAGTCCTGTTGGGTCGACGAGTCGCGGTCAGCCAACGAGTCGCGGTCGGCCGACGAGTCGCGCTCGACAGCCGGAATCACTCTGAGTGCGACGACACCGAGCGGAACGGCGACGAGATACGTGACGAACGGTGCGTTCCACGCGATCGCCACGAGCGCGCCGCCGAGGAGCGGGAACGTCGCCGCGCCCAACGAGAGGACGGCCGTGTTGACGCCGAGGACGGCGTTGCGCTGGACGCCGTCGAAGGTGTCACCAAGCAGCGTCACCGTCGTGACGAAGATGCCCGCCGCGGCGGTACCGCTGATCGCCCGCAGGACGAGCAAGGTCGCGAAGTCGGGCGCCAGGGCGATCGACGCGCCGGTGACACCGAAAACGATCAGACTGGTGGTGAGGACTGCCCGTCGCCCGATCCGGTCGGCGACGACGCCGATGAACGGCGAGAGGAGGATGCCGACGACGAAGTAGGCGCTGATGACTAGACTCGCAGTCGCGTCGGAAACCCCGAACTGGTCTCGGATGACTGGTAACGCCGGACTAACGAGCGGGACGCCGAGCGGCGCGAGGAGGGTGCTGGCGAGGACGACTCGGAGGACCGGCGAGTCCCACGGAACCGAAACTGACGATCCGGGCTGGCTGCGGCGATCGCGGCGCGTCGACGCCGACGTACCGCCTGCTTCGTCGGGCGGCGGCCCGTCGATGCTCTCGTGGAGTTCGTCCGCAGATTCTCGGGGATCGGTCACGGGTTCGTCGCGTTCGCCGTCGTTGTCGTAGTTCATGCACACTAGACGGCGAGAAAGCCGATAAGGACGCCCGTCGAGCGTCCCACCCACGGGAGAGTCACCACGCCTGAACGAGCGTCGCATCGGCGTCACCACACCCGAACGAACGTCACCTTGCAGCGACCGAACGACAGAACTCGCACGCGACCGGAACCTGCCAAATCCGTACTGACAAGCGTCAGACGCCCGCGCGACGACGCAACAAATGCTAAGTAATCCCAGGACATGGATGGGGCCATGTGGCGTGCCCGGACCAACCGGGACCGGAAGACGGTTGTCTGTATTGCGTGCGGAACCACCGTTCTACGCGAGGAAGCACGCGAATACGACAAAGAAGGAAACCGATGGAACCGACACGGTAAGGAGTTCGAACACCTCTGTAAGTCCTGCTACGGAGAGCTCTGCCACCAACCGCGCGACGAACTCGAATCAATCATCCTGGAGGTCGAACAGGACGGACTGTCACGCGACGACTTCATCCGACGGTATCTCGGTGCCGTCCGGGAACGATACGACTCGGCAGGCGAACGGGAACGAGAGTGACTCCGCGAGCGTCTCTCACTCTCACTCTCGCTCTGCGCACAAAATCGGTCGGACACGATCACGATGTCGAGAATTAGCAGGTCGTTAGCGAGATATTCTATATAGATGATCGTTTTTAGGACGCCCTAAAGAGTCCTGTGCACGCATAAATCCCGGACTACACAACTGAAAATAGACATACTGAGACGTCTATACTCGATTGAACAGTCGCGGTGAGTGACAGTAGCGGCGTTTTTGTTGCAGAACCCAGACACTTTCTGTGCCGTCGATCCTCCGCCGATGGTTCCGTACCGAACCATCGTGTTAACCGGACAATACCTTTTATCGAGGGAATCGGTGACGTTCATATGTCAATCGTCTCTAGTGTGAAGAAGGCGCTGCACAGACCGGATCTCATCTACCCGTATTTTCGAGTCGTCGGTCGGTCCCTACACAAGATGGTCTCGGTAGGGAAGTACAGAGAGGCGATTGGGTATCTCACTGAGGAGGTCCTGGGGAACGACCTGTACCTGCGGTCTGTCGCGAGCAAGAGCGGCGGACTGGTCACGCAGCCCGTAAAGCACGGTGAGTTGCTGGTGGACGCATCGGACCCGGGACTTTCGCGTCGTCTACTCCGGTACGGCGTTCACGAGGAGACGTCATCGAAAATCTACGAACAGGAGCTCGTGCGACTTCGCGAGGACGTCGACGGCGAGATCGGCGTTCTAGAGATCGGTGCCAATCTCGGCTACTTCCTCCTGATCGCCACGAGTCTCCTCGGGGAGCGGGCGAAGATATACGCGGTCGAACCGCATCCGGAGAATCTCGCGATTCTCCGGGAGAACGTGGGCAGAAACGGGCTGAACGAGCAGGTCGAAGTTATCGAAGGAGCGGTCGGATCCGAGACGGGATCGGCAGTACTCAATATCATGCCGAAGTCGAACTGGCACCGAGTGGACAGAGCTGAAAACCCCCGAGGAGACGCTCTCGAAGCGATCGACGTCGATCTCACGGACGTCGAGACGTTACTCACTGACAGAGCACATTCGCCGGACGACATTCACGTCGTTCGATTCGACGTAGAGGGGTACGAGCCCGAGATATTCAACGGGATGACGAGCGTGTTAGAAGCAGCGGGACCGCTGTTACTCTACGTCGAGTTCCACCTCGTTCTCCTGGACGACGAGACGGTCGATCGGCTCGTTTCGATGCTGAGTGACAGCGGTCTCGAAATCGTCTCTGGAGTCGTCTACGATCCTGTCGAGTGGGACGGTGAGCGTGTTTCCATCGAGACGTTCGACGAGTTCTGGGAGTACCGCGACATCGGCTGTCTAGAGATCATCGCCCGCCGAGAGGGCACGAGCACGGCCGATACGACCCGGGACGAAGCTGTCGACCGTGAGAACGAATCAGTGATGAAGAGATACGAGAAGACACCGGCACACGAGATGGCCGCAAACTGATACTGTTCTCGGGTCACGAAACGGACCCGTCGTCGCCCGGTTCGAACGAGTAATCGCTCGCCACGCAGCGGCGTAATGTGGGTTGTTCACGACCCCGATCAGGCAATCGATTCTCGAATCGTACGAGCGAGGCCGATCATGTCGTAGTCGAAGACGCGTTCGACGAGCAGCATCGACGCGGAGTAGGCGACGACACCGACGATGACGGTCAACGCGAGCATCACGGCGGGTGACGCGTCGACTCCTCGTTCGGCCCCGATCACACAGAGCGCCATGACAGTCGTCCCGAGTGCGGGATACGCGAAGAGCGCTAGCAACTCGGTCGGCTTGCCTTCGACGAGTCGGAGCGCGAGGTAGTGGGTCGCGGGGTTCGCGACGGCGGCGTTGCCGACGATGACGAGCGAGACGCCCACGAGACCGTACAGCTGACTCGCCGGGTAGATCAGCACGACGATGAACGCGAGTTTGAGCGCCCGAATCTTCGTATCGAAGTCCGGCCGTCCGACAGCGCGGAACAGGGGGACCGCCGCCGTCCGGAACGAGTGAAGCAACCCGTAAATCGCCAAGAGCTGTGCGGGAAGGACCATCGGCGACCAATCGGCCCCGAGGAAGACGCCGGTGAACGACGGTATGGCGAGCGCGATGCCGACCGCCATCGGAAACGAGACGAACGCGATGAGTTGTAACGCGCTGAGATAGCCTCGTCGGAGCGCGTCGGTGTCGTGTTGAAGGGACGCGTAGGTCGGGAAGACCACGCGCGAAATCGTGTGCGTGATCTCGGTCGCCGGGGCGTTCGAGATGCGATACCCCATCTGATAGATGCCGAGCGAGGCCGCACCGAGCGCCCAGCTAACGAACACGTCGTCGCCCTCGTTGCCGAGGAATCCGAGGATCGACGACCCGAAGACCCACTTCCCGTACGTCATCATCTCGGTCGCGAGGCCGCGGTCGAACGCCAGACGAGGACGGTAGTCGTGTACCACGTAGGACATGGTCGTTCGAACCGTCGTTCCGGCGATGTGGCCGAGAACGAGCGCCCACACCGAATGAAAGTGGAGCGCATAGCCGACCGCGATGACGACGTAAGTCAGCCGCCCGCTCAACTTGTAGACGAACTCCTTGTGGAATTCGAGGTTCTTCTGTAGATAGAGGAGTCCGGGATTCGCCAAACTCTGTACGAGGATCGAGAGACCGATCGCTCGAATCACCGTCTCCGCCTCCCACTCGCCGAACAGGAGGGCGATGGCAGGCGCACAGACCAGCACGATCACGAACAGGCCGACACCGCGTCCGATCTTGAGCGTCCACGCCGTGTTGAGGTACCGATCGACGTCCGAATCCTCGTGTTGAACGAGTGATGCGTCGACCCCCAGTTCCGTCAGTCGTCGCAGCGCAGAGACGACCAACAGGGCGATTCCCATCAGCCCGAACTCCTCGGGTCCGATCAGTCCGGCGACGAATACCACCATCGCCAGCTGGAGCACACGGTCGGTGACGTTGATCAGCATCACCCAGACGCCGCCCTTGATCGTCCGCTCGGAAAGCGCCGCTTCCCCCGGAGCCAGCGTTCGATACCACCGACGGAGGATGGCGACTACGCGCCCGATCATAGATCGACGAGTAGAGTACTAGGACGCACGCGGCTCGGGAACAGTATCTGTACGCTATTGCTCACTTGTCTCGGATCTCCCACGATCGACCATCTTCCGCTTCTTTCCTTCGGTCGTATCACCCATAAGTACTCTCTCCCTAAGTAACAGCTTCGGTCGGCACGCGAGCGGCTACGTCCGTCGTGAGACGTTCCGGTCCGCAGAAGCAGACGACGAGAGCGTCGGAGTTCGATCGTGAACGAGGGCGGAAGCGTCGGAGTTCGGTCGTGAACGAGGTCGGGGTCGTCACGGGTGTCAGCCGCGCTCTTTTTCAGCTCAGGGGACCTGTCGACGTGCGATGCTCTCGATGGTCCCACTGCTGTTCGGCCCGCTCTTCGTCGCTGTCGGCGTCGGTATCAGCGGCTGGGGGCTCTCACGCTCGTGGCTCGGCGTCCAACTCTACCGAGCATCGACGACGACGGTCTTCTCCCTGAGCGGGGGGCTCCCGGAGCAGGTCTGTCTCGTCGGCACCGCCGGGACGGTCGAAGACCCGCTCTTCGGGCCGTTTTCGGGGCGTGAGGCCGTCGTGGTCGGCTACGAAGTCGAAGAACTGCGGAGCAGCTACAACGCGTCGACGAAGACCAGCTCGCGGACGTGGAAGACCATCGACGAGGGGTGGGCGGGCGTGCCGTTCGTCCTCGACGACGGATCGGCACGGATCCGCGTCGATCCCCGAAGTGCGACGTTCGAAGTCCGCGCCGACGAGGTGACGAAGGTCGCTGGCGGTCGACTCCCACCCGAGCGCATCGGATCGTTCATCGACTCGAACGACGAGGTCGACTCCGAAGCGACGCGCTTCGAACTCGGGCCGATCTCGTTGTCGACGGGTCACGACCGGCGGTACAGTGAGCACCGCATCGAACCCGGCGATCGGGTGTGCGTCTTCGGGTCGCCGACGACCGCCCGTGGCGACGTCGGCGAGGTCAACGCGGTCATCGAGAGTGGCTCGCCGTTCCTCGTCGGCGACGGCGACCGCCGAACCCTGGCCCGACGTATCCTCCTCACGTCGTCGCTGATCGTCCTCTTCGGCATCGTCTTCGCGGTGATCGGACTGTTCGTGTCGGTCACGGCGTCGAGCGCGGCGTTCTGACCGGCGAGTTTGCCGTTGACCGCCACCCGTAACGATTTACTGCCGTCCGACATGTGCCGACTATGGTCACGGTCTGCCTCACCTTCGACTTCGACGCCGTCTCGTCGTGGCTCCACATGGACGGGGGTTCACGTAACTCGCCGACCAACCGCTCGCGCGGCGTCTTCGGCGCCGAGGTCGGCGCACCACGTATCCTCGACGTGCTCGAACGTCGCGACGTTCCGTCGACGTGGTTCGTCCCCGGTCACACGCTCGATAGTTTCCCCGACGTCGCAGGCGACATCGCTGACGGCGGTCACGAGATCCAACACCACGGGTGGAGCCACATCCCGCCGGGTGATTACGAGAACGCCGACGCCGAGCGCGCCGATCTCGAACGCGGCATCGAGAGCGTCCGCGCGGTGACCGGCGAGCGCCCAATCGGCTATCGGTCGCCGTCGTGGGACTACTCCGAGCACACGGTGGACCTCCTGCTCGACCTCGGCTTCGAGTGGAGTTCGAGCGGGATGGCCAGCGAATTCGAACCGTACTACGCCCGTCGCGACGTCGCACCCGCGGACGGGCCCTACGATCCCGGCGAGGAGACGGACCTGCTCGAAGTGCCGGTATCGTGGCACCGCGACGACTATCCACCGCTCGCGTTCTCGCCGAAGCGGGCGAGCGTCGCGGCCGAGTCGGTGTATCAGTCGTGGCGCGAGCAGTTCGACTGGCTCCGTGAACACTCGACGGCGAGCGAGGAGGTGTTCGTCCTGACGATGCACCCGCAGGTGACCGGCCGGAGCGACCTCGTCGCCAAATTGGACGGGCTGATCGGCGACGTGCTAGAGGCCCCCGACGCACGGCTCGCGTCGGTGTCGACGGTCGCGGCGGCGTTTCGACAGTAACTCGCGGACCGTTTCAGACTCACCGACCGACCAGTCTTTCGAATAGTTGGATCCGTGATGACCGACACGGAGGTCGTATTCGACACGGAGACTACATTTCATCCGACGCATAACCGATGAATCAGCTCCTAAGTCGAACTGTGAACTGAACGGCGGAATCTCTCTCAGTTACCGATGAGGTTTGTTGAGCCGTGCTGCAGATACAGTGCACCAACGCGTTCTGTTCTTGAACAGCGGCTGTTTAAGAATCGCAGATAATGAAGAACGGTGTTTTTCAGTGGCGATACAGATCGTACACTGATGGGTTTCCCCGAGATAGATTCGGCTGTTTTCTTTGGTTCGATCACAATGGTAACGTGGGGAGTCTGGGTAGTCTTGGGCAACGCTGCGTCGGAGTCCATCGACCCGAGGACGGCCGCCGCGATCTCCTATCTCGTTGCGGGACCCCTCGCACTCGGATTCATCCTCCTTTCAGACGCATCGCTCACGATTACTGCGAGAGGAGGACTGCTCGCTGGCACGGCCGGATTGTTCACCGGAATCGGCCTGATTTCGATGTACGTCGGCCTCTCCAGAGGGTCAACGACAACCGTCTCTACTCTCGGTGCGATGTACT
The DNA here is from genome assembly GCA_963715525.1 of Haloferacaceae archaeon. Lineage (GTDB taxonomy): Archaea > Halobacteriota > Halobacteria > Halobacteriales > Haloferacaceae > MFD01721-c6. The sequence continues at coordinate 298,240 of OY970248.1, read as the reverse complement.
TCGTCATCGCGGCCATCATCGGGATGGTCGTCCTCGGAGACAAAGTTACGATAACTAGACTTGCCGGGATAGCGTTCGCAGTTATCGGGGTCGTCTTGGTTACCCAGTAGATCGACCCTGCATAATCGTTGGGCACGAGATAGTACTCCGGAAAAAAGCGAATCAAGGAGTGCCTTCCACTCGGAAGATAAACGAGTAGCCCTCAAAATACTGTTCTTAGTAGTTATCAGAGGGAGTAAAATCCGTCGCGTTGTTGGTTCATCTGTATCTACCAGTCCACGTTGTCTCCATCTGCACTCGTCGCCGTGCGGGATTTTCGCTCTGTCTTCAGCACGCCGTTTTTGATAGAGGTCGAGTCGATGCCAATCCGCAGCGTTCCATCGTTTGCCTGTACTTACCGACTTGATTAGCTCACGTTGAGCACCGAACCGATGACCGAGACGCCCCCTGTATCTCGCACGGATTTTCTAACAGTCACTGACGAGTAAAGAGAGCCGATGTCTGACCTCTCCCGCGGACCCGATGGGTTCGACGTTAAGCGGCGAGCCGTGTGACCGAAGCGAGTTTTCAAGCCGTCGGACGAGAATGATCGTACATGGAGAAGATCACGGTCGACGACGTCGAACCGCAGAGCATGGGCGACGACCTCGATCGGCGGGGACTCACGGACCCGCTCGGGATGGAAGACTTCGCGATGAACTACTACGCTCTCGAATCCGGCGAGGCGTTCGCTAGCGGACTCCACACCCACCTCGACCAGGAAGAAGTGTTCTACGTCGTCGACGGGACGGCGACGTTCGAGACGAAGTCGGAAGCGAACGGGGAGTCCGAGACGGTCGAAGTCGGCCCTCACGAAGCCATCCGGTTTGCGGCCGGTGAGTTCCAGCAGGGTCGTAACGAAGGCGACGAGCAGGTCGTCGCACTCGCGCTCGGTGCGCCGACGCCGTCGACGGACGTTCGCGTCCCGCAGACGTGTCCCGAGTGCGGCGAGAGCGACGCGTTGGCCGTCAACTTCGAGGGCGGCGAGATGGGGCTCAAGTGCCCCGAATGCGGCGCAGAAGTGAGTTTCTGAGCCGTTCGCTCGCATTTCTACCCCGACATACCTAACTACCTCACCCTCCTTGTCCAGACCATGTCGAACGACGCACAGGCGCAAGCGGGGACGGCCGAGGGTCAAGGGCCGGTCGAGATTACCCCCGAAGTCGCTCGCGCCTTAGAGAACAAACGGGAGGAACTGTTCGAGGAGTTCGAAATCCGCGATAAGTTCCCGCCCGAAGTTCTCCGCGAAGCCGAGACGCGAACAGAAGCCGTCCAACAGGAGATCGAAGACGCCGTCGAGAAGCGACAGGACCTCCGCGACATGACGACGTGGACGACTGACCCGGCCGACGCCCAGGACTTCGACGACGCGATCAGTATCGAAGTCGACGACGAGGAGTACACGCTCTGGGTCCACATCGCCGACGTGAGCCACTACGTCCACCCCGGCTCGGAGATGTGGGACGAAGCCGTCAAGCGCGGGAACACGGTTTACTTCCCCGCTTACACGGTGCACATGCTCCCGCCCATCCTCGCCGAGACCGTCTGCTCGCTCGTCCCGCAGGAGGACCGCCTCGCCCACACGGTCGAGATGCACATCGACAAGGAGACGCTCTCCTTCGACACCATCGACATCTACAAGTCCGTCATCCGGAGCGACGAGCGACTCACCTACTCGCAGTGTGAGCGGCGACTCGACGACGAGGACGCCCCGCTCCACGAGAAGTGCGCGCTCGCGTTCGAACTCGCCGACCGGATGCACGAACAGCGCAAAGAGGACGGCTCGCTCGTGTTGAACCCGCGGCGTGACCGAGCACACACCATCATCGAGGAGTCGATGCTGAAGGCGAACAAGGCCGTCACGCACGAACTCATGTGGAATCGCGGCGTCGAGGCGATGTACCGCGTCCACCCGCAGCCGACGCCCGACCAGTGGGACAAGGCGCTGCGAGAGATCGTGGAACTCGACGGCGTGAACGTGCCGAGCGACTCGTGGGACGACCCTCGGAAGGTCGTCAACGCCGCACTGGAGGAAGCCCCGCCGCGCCAGTTGAACAAGATTCAGCGCGCCGTGCTGAAGGTGATGCCGCGGGCGAAGTACATGAACGACCCGTTCGGCGGTCACCACGCGCTCAACTTCGACATCTACGGTCACTTCACCTCGCCGATCCGACGGCTCTCGGACCTCATCAACCACTGGATCGTCCACGAGAACGACGTCCCCGAGAATCTCGTCGAACTCTGCGACCGCGCGTCGGACCGCCAGAAGGACGCCGAGACCGCAGAACGGCTATACAAGCAGTTCATGCAGGAGGTCGGACTCGACCCGTACGCGGTGAACAGTCGCGGAATCGAGGTCGTCGAAGAAGACGACGAAGGCGAAGAGGACGACGAAAACGAAACGAGCGAAGCCGACGCGGCGTGAAGTAATCCGCGAACTCGTTTTCGAGCGGGCGGCAGCCAGTGCGTGAGCAGACCGCGAATCGAAGTCTCGATCCTCAGGAGCGAACCGCTCTGGTCGTCGCGAGCGCGATGTTCTGAAGCGTGTCGTACTTCAGAAGCGCGAAGCCGACGAAGATCGCGGCGAATCCGGCGAGCGTCGACGAGGCGACGAGTTGACCGAGCAGGAGCCAACTCATCAGCGTGGCGACGACGGGTTCGAGGTAGCCGACGAGGTTGATCTGCATCGGACCGGTACGATCGAGGAGCGTGAAGTAGATGAGGAAGGCTGCGACCCCGGAGACGAACGTGAGGTACGCGAGCGACGTGATCGCAGGGAGCGTCCAGTCGATCGCCGCGAACGACTCGTGGTGGACGAAGCCGGCGACGAAGAGCACACCGGAACCGAGCAGCATCGCCCACGCTTCCATGGCCTGAATCGGGAGCGAGATCCGAAGCGGCCGCGTCAACACCGACCCGAGGGCGAAGCTCGTTCCGCTCAGGAAGACGAGTACCATCCCCGCGAGGCTCACACCGAGCGATCCGCTCGTACTCGGGTTCGCGACGACGACGACGCCGAGGAATCCCACGATCAGCCCGGCGATTTCCACTACGCCCAGTCGGGTGTCACCGAGATAGAGGCTGGCGAACCCGGCCGTCAGGATCGGCGAGAGGCTGATGACGACGGCGGCGATGGCACCGGAGACGTGCTGTTCGCCGAGATAGAGACAGCCGTGGTAAGCGGCGATGATGAAGACACCGGCGACGCCGACGGCGGCCCACTCGGACCGCCCGACGGGTCGCCAGCGATCGGTCGTCACGACTGCGTAGCCGAGCAGTACCGCTCCGGCGATCGAGTACCGAATCGCCGCGAAGAGCAACGGCGGGAAGTGACCGAGGCCGACTTTGATGGCGACGAACGAGGTCCCCCAGCACAGGGCGAGCACAACGAAAAGAACCGGCTCAATTCGGATTTTAGTGTAATCGAAATCTCCGATCATGTATTGATCTCCAACTACCTGTCGGTCGTTGATAAATGCTTCTACAATAGAGAATTTTATTGAATTATAATGTGTTTACATCCTCAATGGATGATTCTGATACAGTATTTCACTATTAGTTTGGAGAATTCTCTCATTATCAGTTAGGTGCGGACACGCCTCACGATCGTGCATTGTAGGGAGCGGAACTGAATTGGGGGGCGCGCACACAGAGAGTTGGTAGGGATGGACGAGCGCGACATCACGCTGCTGAAGGCGATCTCAGATCTCGGCACCGGAAGCCCGGAGAAACTACACAAAGAGACGGAGATTCCGGTCTCGACGATACACTATCGGCTGAACAACCTCCGTGAGGCGGGCGTCATCACGAACGATCTCTACGATATAGATATCGAAACGTTCGGGCTCGGTGTGACGGTCGTCATCGAAGTACTGGCAGACTACAGCGGTCCGTATCAGGACGTCGGTGAGAAAATTCTCGATATCGAGGGCGTGACCCAGTCGTACTTCACGATGGGTGAGACGGACTTCATCGTCATCGCACACCTCACCGGGCCGGAGATGGTCGAACGACTCATCACGGACTTCGAGGCCATCGAGGAAGTCGAGCGGACGAACTCGACGTTCGTCATCTCGTCGATGCGCGACAGTACCCGTCCGCTAGAGAGCTACGACCTCGAAACGCTGCTCGACGAACTCGTCGAAGGCGACGAGGACGACTGAGGCGGTCGCGATCAGCACCGAAAACAGATGTGGCTCGAAAAGCCGAGGTCGCCGACGGTTCGAAAAGCCGAGGTCGGTTCCGATCGCGACAGCGCTCGCTGGCTCAGTTCGCTTCGAGTTTGTCCGCGAACTTCTCTCGTACCTTCTCGATCTTCGGTTGCGCGTTGAAGGTGCAGTAGGCGTCGTCGGGGTTCTTCTCGTAGTAATCCTGATGGTAGTCTTCCGCTTCGTAGAACGTCTGCAGGGGCTCGACTTCGGTGACGATTTCGTCGTCGAACGCGCCCGACGACTCTAGTTCGTCGATGTACGCCTCGGCGAGTTCGCGCTGATCGTCGTCGTGGTAGAAGACCGCCGATCGGTACTGCGTCCCCACGTCGGGACCCTGCCGGTTCAGCGTCGTCGGGTCGTGGACCGTGAAGAACACCTTCAGTAGTTCGAGGTAGTCGACGACGTCGGGATCGTACGTCACCTGCACGGCCTCCGCGTGGCCAGTCGATCCGGAGCAGACTTCCTTGTACGTCGGGTTCTCGGTCTCGCCGCCGCAGTAGCCGGACGTGACCTCGGAGACGCCTCCGAGTTCCTTGAGCGCGGCTTCGATACACCAGAAACAGCCACCCGCGAACGTCGCTTGCTCGGTCATACTCTCTCTACGTACTGAAGCGTTAAGTTCCTCGTGTTTGTGGAGATCCGATCCTCGGAGACCGTAGTCGACATATGCTTCTTTGCGTCGCGTTCGCGAACGCTGTCGCGTCTTGTCTCATGCTGGTCTTATCGCTCCTTTTCTCGATGAAGATGACCCGAATCTGTTCGACATCACCGCAGAACGAACCCGTCTATGGAGAAGAGTCGTAACCGATCGGTGCAAGGATTCGAGAGCCGAAAGACGAGCGGAGACTCGCCGGGAGCCCCGCGAGCGAGCGTCAGTGAGCGAGGGGGACGTCGGCGAGTCCACGAACGACTGACGAAGCGTAGCGACGGAAGAAGTGAGTGGACTCGCCGGGATTTGAACCCGGGGCCTCTTCCTTGCGAAGGAAGCGATCTGCCACTGATCTACGAGCCCGCACTTGATTCAAGTCCGCCCGCTTACTTGTAGCTTCTGTTTCGTCGGGCGTGTGTGACCGATCTACTCGACACGACGCAAAAACGAAATGCGTGGCGTGAACGCAACGCCTTAGCGCCGCAGTCGGTTCAGTCCTCGAGGACGATCTCGATACTGACGTCGTTGGGAACCTGAACGCGCATGAGCTGGCGGAGCGCGCGTTCGTCGGCGTCGAGGTCGATCAGACGCTTGTGGACGCGCATCTCCCAGTGCTCCCACGTCGCAGTTCCTTCGCCGTCCGGCGACTTCCGGCACGGGATTTCCAACGTCTTCGTCGGCAGCGGGATCGGTCCGCTGAGGTTGACGCCCGTCTTGTTCGCGATTTCGCGGACGTCGTCACAGATGTCGTCTAGGTCGTCCGGGCTCGTCCCGGCCAGACGGACGCGTGCTTGCTGCATTTATCGCTCGTTGACCTCGAGCACCTTACCGGCCGCGATGGTCTGACCCATGTCACGAACGGCGAAGGAGCCGAGTTCCGGAATCTCGCCCGACGGCTCGATGCTGAGTGGTTTCTGCGGGCGGACGGTGACGATCGCAGCGTCGCCGGACTTGATGAAGTCCGGGTTCTCCTCTGCGACCTCGCCCGTCTTCGGGTTGAGCTTCTGGTTGATCTCCTCGAAGGTACACGCGACCTGCGCCGTGTGGGCGTGGAAGACCGGCGTGTAACCCGCGGTGATCACCGAGGGGTGCTGCATGACGACGACCTGCGCCTTGAACGTCTCTGCGACGGACGGCGGGTCGTCGGCCGGACCACAGACGTCACCGCGACGGATGTCGTCCTTACCGATACCGCGGACGTTGAACCCGACGTTGTCACCGGGCTCGGCCTGCGGGACTTCTTCGTGGTGCATCTCGACGGTTTTGACCTCGCCGCCAACGTCGGACGGCTGGAACGAGACGTTCATTCCCGTCTCGAGGATACCGGTCTCGACACGTCCGACCGGGACCGTACCGATGCCGGAGATGGTGTAGACGTCCTGGATCGGGAGTCGGAGCGGCGCGTCCGTCGGCGGCTCGACTTCCGGCAGGTCGTTGAGTGCTTCGAGCAGGGTCGGACCGTCGAACCAAGACGTGTTGTCCGAGCGCTCTGCGATGTTGTCGCCCTCGAAGGCCGAGATCGGGATGAACGTCGCGTCGTCGGACTTGAAGTTCACCTGCTTCAGTAGCTTCGAGACCTGCTCCTTGACGTCGTCGAAGTCGCTCTCGCTGTAGTCGACGACGTCCATCTTGTTGACGCCGATGATGAGTTCGTTGATACCGAGCGTCTTCGCAAGGAAGACGTGCTCTCGGGTCTGGGGCGCGACACCGTCGTCGGCGGCGACGACGAGTACTGCGTTGTCGGCCTGCGAGGCGCCCGTGATCATGTTCTTGACGAAGTCACGGTGGCCCGGGCAGTCGACGATAGTGAAGTAGTAGTGGTCCGTGTCGAATTCCTGATGGGCGATGTCGATCGTGACACCACGCTCGCGCTCTTCGGCGAGGTTGTCCATCACGTAGGCGAACTCGAATCCACCTTTACCCTTCTCTTCGGCTTCCTCACGGTACTGCTCGATGACGTGCTCGGGGACAGACCCTGTTTCGAACAGTAGTCGGCCCACGAGCGTACTCTTTCCGTGGTCGACGTGGCCGATAATGGCCAGATTCTGGTGCGGTTTGTCTTCGCTCATGAGTTTTATGTAACGCGCTAAGGCGCTCTGTGGGGTTTCTTTTGGCTGATTCCCCTAAAACCATTTCGATACGCGTTACGGACGACCCCGACGCCGTCTAGCGGTTTATGGGATGACGTACCATGTGCTACTAGCGCACAGGGCAGGATTTCCGAACGGCTGTGCGCTCCGTCACGACGCGTCGAAAAGTGACCCCGTTTCGACTCGCCGAAAAACGATCGGTTCCAACCCGTCGATCACTAACTATCGACAGTCACAGATACGTCGACGGTTACGGACATTTGACAGCTACTGGTACCCTTCGATCATCGACTCGACGTACTTCGCGACCACGTCGACTTCGACGTGGACCGGGTCGCCGGGTTCCTTCACCGAGAGTGCCGTCAACTCGTACGTCGTGGGAATAATCGCGACGGAGAACGTCTCGTCACCCCGCTCGGCGACCGTGAGGCTGATTCCGTCGAGTGCGACTGACCCCTTACTCACGACGTATCGCTCGAACCCTTCGGGGAGCGCGAACTCGAACCACCAGTCGTCACCGACCCGTTCGACGGCAGTGACCTCGGTCGTCGTGTCGACGTGGCCTTGCACGAGGTGGCCGTCGAACCGACCGTCGGCAGCGAGTGCCCGTTCGAGATTGACGACGTCCCCCTGCTCGACGGTTCCGAGGTACGTCTTCGAGACGGTCTCGTTTGCGAGGAAAACCGTAAACCACGGCCCAGACCCGTCTTCGCCGTACTCTTCGACAGTCAAGCAGACCCCACTGACGCTGATCGACTGGCCGTGGTGGAGGTCATCGAACGACGCCCGGATACGGAGTCGACGCCCGCCGTCGTCGTCGGTCACGTCGGCGATCGATCCGGTTTCTTCGACGATGCCGGTAAACATACCAGTGATTTGGTTCACCGCTCCGAAAGCGTTGCGCTGTCGCGTCCGCGGGCATCGCGGTGACCACAGTGTGCGAACATTTTTCAGGTGAACCGGGGCCAGCACGCCCGTGCGCTGACTCCCACCGCGAAGTGTTCTGCCCGAGCGCGACACACCACTTCGCGGGCCGTCGCCAGTTTGGGTACCCACCGTGTCGTCAGTTAGCTTCTACGTGGCGTCGTCGCCGTCATCACCATCGCCACCGACATCACCATCGCCACCGACATCACCATCGCCACGTCGCCGTCGCCGTCGCCGTCATCGTCGTCGTCGCTATCGTCCGATGGTCGTCGGTCGTCCGTACGCGTCCACGTCGCGAGGATTATATCGCGCTCCGTCCTACAGACCACTGATGCGAGCGACGATGGGAATTCTCGACATGTTGGGGCTCGCGGCGACGCTCGTCTTCGCCATTCCGGTAGGCGTCTACGGCGTCCAAGCGCTGATCGGCGGTAACCTCCCGATCGGGACGTTTTGTGTCGTCGTCGCCGTACTCATGGTGGCGGTTCCGAACGTACTGACCACGCCGTCGGATCTCGTGACGAAGTTGTTTCAGGGAGCGGTTGGAAAAGCCGTACGGACGCCTGAAGACGAGTAGCTTCTCGTCGCTCTCACTGCTCAGCGTATCGCTCTGGCGCGAGCGTACGCGTGAGAGTCGAAGAGGCGAGTGGCTCACAGCCATTCGCAGTGACGACGACGGGATCGCCAACCCGAACGAGACCCTCGCGGAAGTCACGTACACGCGGATCGATCACGAGTATCGTCCCTGGTCGTAGTTCCTCTGTCTGGTCGAAGCTCTCACGGCGTGAGAGGCCGAGGCTATAGCAGACGTTCTCGGGACGATAGTCTCCGGGATCGAATCCGAACGACGCGAGCTCCGCGAGTAGTTCCTCACGCACGTGTTCGAGGGCGACACCGGACTCGATCTCTCCGACCGCGACATCGTACGCCGAGTCGACGGCGACGCTCGCACGACGCTCCCATCCGCCGTCGCCGTCGACGACGAACGTCCGTGCGCACGCACCGTGATATCCCGACGATCCCCGAGGTGCAACGACGACGGTCACCGTCTCCCCTCGCGATATCGGACAAACTTGCCCCTCGGCCGTCACTGGCCACACGTCTGTTCGCGTTTCGGATCCCGCCGAACCGAGTACCACGCTCGTGTTTTCGGCATCGGTGACACCCGCTCGGACGAGCGCGGCGTCCACCTCACGCCGAAGTCGTTCGTCGGTCACTGTCCGTTCACCGACGACAAGTTCGTCTGTCGAAGAGAGCGTCGCATCGGCCAATACGGTCGCCGCGCGTCGGATACCCTCAACGGCAGCCCGCTGGACTCGTCCGACGCACTCTCGCTCCTCGGGAGACTTCGTCGCGCGCACGTCTGAGAGCACTCGTGTTGACGCCAGTTCGTAACCAGCGTGTTCGAGGTGGAGCGCGGCGTCGTGTGGTATCCGACGCGAAGTGAGCACAACACCTGGTTCACGAGTGAGTCCATCGAGGGCCGCGACGGCGCGAACACCCGCGGGATCGTCGTCGATGCGGGCAGTTCCGTCGAACGCCTCGTCCGGAGCGGCGTGCGGTGGAGAACACAGGATGGACTGCCCGTCGACGAAGACGAACGCGTACTCGACATCGGGGTCGAGGGACATGCGAGTCAAGTACTGCAGGTTCGCGTCGCGTCCGGTGGCGAGATAGACGAAGCCGACGGCTCCCGCGTCGTCGAGCGTCCGCTGTAAAAACTGCCGATCGGCCGGTGGCCGAGTGGTTCTCACGGTTCGGGTGTAGCAGGCTCCTGCGCAGTCGCGAGCATCTCGTCGATCGGCTCGTCCCGAAGTTCGTTGTAGAGGATAACACTCAGCGGAAGCGTCGGGGCACCGTCGATGAGGTTTTCGAGGATCACCAGTCGTTCTCGTGCACGACTCATCCCGACATAGAAGACACGGCGTTCGTTGTCAGTCAGGATCGGAACCGGACTCGTCGTCTTGGAGAAGTCCTCAGCACCCGGCAGTCCCTTCTGTTCCGCTTCGGCGGCCATCTGCTCGACGACTTTCTCCGTCAGGTCGGTCGCGACGAACACGTGGTCGGCTTCGCGACCCTTGGCGCTGTGGATCGTTCCGATGCGAACTCGGTTGGGGTCCATCCCGTGGTAGCTCCCCGAGAAGTACGCTTTGATCGACTTCCGCTGGAACGACGTCACCTTGCGGACCATGTCGCCCGCCGAGGCACCGTCGGGCATGAACGGTGCGTGTGATTTGATCTCGTCGCCCGGGATCTCGATCTCCGCCAGGTCGTCGACGTCCGCCTCGGCTTCGTAGTCGTCGATGAGGTCGAACAGGTCGTCACGTTCGTTCGATCCGAACGCGGACTCTTGGAGCATGTCCGCGAGTCGTCGAGCCTGAAGGCCCGTCACCGGATCGCCGTCTTCCATTCGTTCGACGGCTCTGACGTACTGCGTGAGACGATCCGTCCACATCCGCTGGTCGGTCAGCACGCTGAACGGGATGCCTTCGCCGATGAACTCATCGATGAACTGGAACATCTGATAGCGAGCCCGGAACAGGAGCATGATACTCCCTTCTTGGTCTTGCTGGACCGTGTACCGGACGTTACGAACCAGGTCGAGCAGCGAAGGGTTCTCGACGGCTTCGACGCCACCGCCTTCCTTGCGCGGCTTGAGGTCTTTCTCCTGTCGTTTGTCGATATGCCGAATCTCCCTGTTGACGACGTTGAGGATTCGCGACGGGAGTCGATAGGAGTTGGGGAGGACGATGTCGTCGTCGCGGTCGGCGTCGAGCAGGAGGTTCGGATCGGCACCCTGCCACGCGTAGACGACTTGGTCGTCGTCACCGGCGATGAGGACTTTCTTCACATGCGGTTTCCACTCCTCGTAGACGTCGTACTGGAGGGACGTGATGTCCTGAAACTCGTCGATGATGAGGTAATCGACGTTCGGCTGGAGCGAGCGTTGTTTGACTCGCTCCAGCATGTCGGCGAATCCGACGAGTCCGTGTTCACCCTTGTAGTTGCGCCAGCCGCGGATGGCTTCCGGAACATCGACCCGGTCGTCGTCGGAAGGCCACGTCGGGGTGTACTTGTTCCCTTCCTGTGCGTTGGGGTCGATGTCCGGAGGCAGGCGGATTTCGTCGACGTCCCACTGGAACGGAACGTCGTACCAGTCGGCGACGTCGCGACGAGTGCGCTGGAGCCACTGACTGGTGGCGATGATCTTGTTCCCGATGGTCGTCGAGCGGGCCGTTCGCCGACCGGCACCGCCGTACTCGTCTTCGTATTCGAGTCCGAAATCTTCACAGAACTCTTGTTTGTTCTTCTCGCCGACGACGTCACCACGCGAGAGATTCAGTAGTTCGTACGCTTTCGCGTGCATCGTACAGACGTTGCCCTGAAGCGACCGAGGAGAGATGTCGAGTCGCTCGGCCAGTCGCTCACGAACCTCGGCCGCTGCAGCACGGGTGTACGAGACGACAAGTATGTCACGAATGGATACGTCGTCGTCGTCGAGAATTTCGTCTACTCGATCTAGAAGTGCGGTGGTCTTCCCGCTCCCGGGCCCACCGAACAACCGGGTGATATGTGCGCCGGAGTCGCTCATTACGAATCCCCAGGATCTACCGACTGATAAACGGCGTGGCTTTCGGTCGAGGAAATCTTGTCGAACGAACGAATAGATAAGTGGTTGTTTCGCGGGGCGGACGATCGGAACCTCACGCGGCCCGGATCGTCGAGAGCGACATCGACGTCACGTCCCGGCGATCAACCCCGCCGCGTCGACCGAGCCTCTCGGACCGCCGAACCGTCTCGGATCAGATCTTGGCAGCGAGGGCAGACGCGCGGGTTCTCGAGACCGGTAGGGGCAAAAACGCGAACGTAGTCCGCAGTCACAAAGGAACCGCAATTTTGGCATTCAGGCATATTTCCTCGCGTGGACGTTGCTAAATAATCGCACATAAGATTACCGAAAAGAGGGCGGGGACAGGACTTAGACGGTCGGTTCCCACCCGCAAACCGAGCATTCTGTGGCCGATTCGTTGTGGATTCCTCCGCAATCAGGACACTGCTTTTTATTATAAGACCGATCCCATCGCTCCGGTTCGGTTTCGTGACCGCGGTCGGTGAGGAATTCGTCGAAGACGTCGTCGTGGTTGCTCGGTGCGGACGCCATACAAGTCATGATATGGCATACCACTACTTAGAACTGGTGGCTCGACAGGCCGATCAGTCAGATCGGTTTCGAAATTGTCAATATACGATTCAGAAATAAAAAGTCAACAGGCAGAAGTCGATCCGCTGAATCAGTAGCGCACCTACTCCGTGTCACCGTCCGCCATCGACTTCGACACCTGGTCTTCGCTGCCCGTGAGGCTACTGTTCCGCAGGTCCTGCTCGATCGCTTCGAGCGAGCGGCCCTTCGTCTCCGGAACCAGGTAGTAGGCGAACACGAGCGTGAAGACGCTGAGTGCACCGTACAGCCAGAAGGTGGACGACTTCCCGATTGCATGGGTCAGCGAGAGGAACGTCAGTGAGACCCCGAGGTTCGCCGCCCAGTTCAGTACCGTCACGAGGCCCATCGCCGTCCCCCGAACCTGAAGCGGATAAATCTCCGAGATGAGCAGCCAGAACACGGGACCGAGCCCGATGGCGAAGAACGCGACGTACAGCATCACACCACCGACCGCCAGTGTTCCGACGAGTCCGCTCAGCGACTGGAAGTAGAACACCGCACCGAGTCCGGCCAACATGATCGTCATTCCGCTGAGGCCGATCAGCAGCAGCGGCCGCCGTCCGGTCCGGTCGAGGAGGAGGACGGAGACGATCGTGAAGACGACGTTGATGACCCCGACACCGACAGTCGCGAGGATCGAGGCGCTGCTCCCGAAGCCGGTCGATTTGAAGATGGTCGGCGCGTAGTAGATGACCGTGTTGATCCCCGTGACCTGCTGAAAGACGGCGAGACCGACACCGACGATGATCGCCGGACGTATCCACGGTTCGAACAGTTCGCGGAGACCGGTACCCGACTGCTTTTCCTCGGTCTCTCGGATGCTTTCGAGTTCCTCGTCGACCTCGGTGGACGGACGGATCCGCTGGAGGATCCGCCGCGCTTCGTCTTGCTCACCGTTACGCACGAGGTACCGCGGACTTTTCGGCATCCATATCATCCCGATACCGAGGACTGCCGCCGGGATGATCCCCGTCCCGAGCATCCACCGCCACGCGACGTTCTGACCCCAACCGGCGACCGACGGCGAGAAGACGTAGTTGACGAGATACGCGACGAGAATACCGGACGTGACGGCGAGTTGATTCAGTGAAACGAGCGATCCCCGAAGCCGTGACGGAGCGATTTCGGAGTTGTACAGCGGTCCAATGACGGACGCGACGCCGATCCCGAAGCCGACAATCATACGCCCGGTGACCAAAATCGGAATGCTCGGTGCGAACGCCATCGCCAACGAGCCGACGAAGAACACGCCCGACGCGATGAAGATGAGGTTCCGTCGGCCGAGGTAGTCGGTCAGACGACCGCCGGATGCGGCACCGACGATCGCCCCAACGAGCGCCCCGCTGACGACGAGTTCCTGGACGAACGTGCCGAGGTGAAAGGAGTGTTTGATGAAGGGGAGTGCCCCAGAGATAATCCCCGTGTCGAACCCGAACAGAAGCCCGTTCAGCGCCGCGATTGCGGTCGCGATGTAGACGAACCGATTTGTCCCACCGGTCGCGCTCGCGGCCGATTCGGTAGACATAGTGTCGTTGACTGATTCGACTGGAGCGTTAACAACAATTGTGGCCGTTCGTCGGCTTCATATCTAGTATTTTTCGTACATTCGATCGGGTAGTTATCGAGAAGAATAGTGTGGGATTACGGAACGAACGTCGTCAACGACCGAACAGGATCAGATCGCCGGACGGCTCTCGCCACACGACGTCGACACCGTGAAGTCGAGTCGGCTGTTGTCAGTTATCATATACACATCAAACCCACGTTAGGCGACTAAAAGAAAGGGTGACGTGACGGGGGGGCCCTACTCAGTAGGCGAGTTCGACAGTCGTCTTCGTCGTTGCCGTCTGTCGCTGTGCGTCTTCGACGACGAGCGTCGCGTCGAGCGACGTAGTGCCGAACGCCTTCGTGACGCGCATCCCCGTCGCGTTCGCCTGCGAGAGCGATGGATCGTCGACGTCGGCGTCAGCGCCGAAGAACCAGTGGTAGTCGACCGAGTCGTCGAAGCCGGTCGGAGCGTATCGAGCGATTCGCGGACACGAATGGCCCCCTCCTCACTGTGCGGCGTACCCGCCGTCGACGAGCAGCGCCTCGCCGCTGACGAACGACGCCGCGTCGCTTGCGAGGAAACAGACGGCGTCGGCGACCTCCTCGACGGTTCCGAGACGGCCCAGCGGGTACGCTTCGGCCATTCGCTCCTTCGCCGTCTCCGGGTCGCCGAAGGCCTCGAAGTAGTCCCGGCCGATACCGCCCTCGACGAACCCCGGACACACGGCGTTCGCCCGCACGCCATGCGGACCGGCCTCGACGGCGACCGTCCGCGTGAAGTTCACGACCGCGCCCTTCGACGCCGCGTACGCACCGAGTCGCTGCGAGCCGACGATTCCGGCGAGCGACGCCACGTTGACGATGGCACCCTCGCCCTGCGCTTTCATGACGGGGAGCGCCGCCGCACAGCCGTTCCAAACGCCCTTGACGTTCACGTCGAGGACGTGATCGCGTTGGCGGTCATCGACGTCTTCGATGAGTGCCGGTACGTGACCGACGCCCGCGTTGTTGACCACGACGTCGAGGCCGTACGTGTCGGCAATCTCGTCGACCGTATCGACGAAACCACTCTCGTCGAGGACGTCGAGTTCGCGGAACTCGGCGTTCGACCCCGATTCGGCGATCAAGTCGACCGTCTCCGTGCCGCCCTCCTCGTCGACGTCGGTGACGACGACGTACGCGCCCGCCTCCGCACACCGCCGTGCCGTCGCTCGTCCGATTCCCGACCCCGCGCCCGTGATGAGGACTGTCTCGTCAGTGAGGTCCATACGCACACATCACGCTCGTCCGTCATGAAACGTTGTGGCGGCAACGGAAGTATCGTGACGGCGCCGAGATCGTCGACGATCGGACGACCGACCCCGTTTCGAAGAACCCATAGAGCCATTCACGACGACATCGAGACTCGAAGCATGACCGACGACGATTCGAGAGCGGAGAGCGACCGACGGAGCGAAGCCGAAGCGATCCTCCGGGAGAACCGACGCGACGGCTACACGATCCCCTCCGCGACGCTCTATCCGTTCCAGTGGAACTGGGACAGCGCGTTCATCGCCGTTGGCCTCGCTCACGTCGACCCGGAGGCCGCAAAGCGGGAGTTAAGGACTCTACTCGACGCGCAGTGGTCGAACGGCATGATTCCGCACATCGTGTTCTGGGAGCGGGCGGGCGGCTACTTCCCCGGGCCGGACGAGTGGAAAGCTGCTACCGCCGCCGACGGTACCCCGACCGGCGGCATCACCCAACCGCCGATGCTCGTCCCCGCGGCCCGTCGCGTCTGGGAGACGACCGGCGACGACGACTTCCGTGACCGGGTCCGTCCGGCACTCGACGACGCTCTCTCGTGGTGGGTCGACGAACGCTCGTTCGACGGCGACACCGTCTACGTCCGCCATCCGTGGGCGACGGGTATGGACGATTCGCCCGCGTGGCACTCGGCGTTGGCGGCGTTCGAACCCGAGGAAGTTCCGGGCGTCGGCGACCTCGACTACGAGCGCGAGGACCGGAAGTCAGACGAGTTGGCCGACCAGCGTCCGACCGACTGGGACTACGACCGCTACGTCGCCCTCGTTCGACAGGGCCGAAGCTACGACTGGGACGAGCGTCGACTGCGGGAGGTCTGTCCGTTTCTCGTCGAGGACGTGCTGACGAACGCGCTCTTCGTCCGCGCGTGTGACGACCTCGCGACGATGCACGCCGCCGCGGGCGACGACGACGCCGCGGACCGCTGGCGTCGACAAGCCGAGGAGAGTCGCACGGCGATCCGGGACCGCCTCTGGGACGACGACCTCGGAACGTTCGTCTCGTTCGACCGCGTCGGCGACCGACCGCTCCGAGCGAACTCGATCGCCGGACTGCTCACGACGGTCGGCGAAATCCCCACGAACGAGCAGTTCGATCGGCTTCGAGAGACGATCCGAGAAGACTTCCTCGGCTACGGCTACGCCACACCGTCCTACGTGGGCCCGGAGATGGACCCGGATCGCTACTGGCGCGGGCCGGTCTGGATCAACACGAACTGGCTCCTCGCCGACGGACTGCGGCGCTACGGTGCGGTGGACCTCGCCGACCGCGTCCGGGACGACGCCGCCGAACTGATCGAGCGCGAGGGGTTCCGCGAGTACTTCAACCCGGAGACGGGTGCGGGTCGCGGAAGCGACCGCTTCTCGTGGAGCGCGGCGTTGTACCTCGATTTGATCGCGAAGCGCGTTCGATAAGTTAGCGCTCCGATCGGTCCACCGCGCGGAGGAAGTGTTCATCCGGTCGGACGCCGTATGCTGGCATATGGCACCGGACACAGAAACACTGCAACTCGAATGTGAATCGTGCGGTCACCGAACGCGGGTCGAAGACCGCCGACGCATCTGTCCGAACTGCGGCGACACGATGCGGAACATCGGACTCTCTCGGGAGTGAGCGAACACTCCGTCGAGGATTCGACTCGGTTTCTCGAACGGGAATCGTCGAAACGGGGGCGTCAGCGTGAGATATCGGCCGGTTAGGCGGTGACCAAGCGAAGAAACCGACCGACGCGAGTGACGCGATAGCGGCGGGTCCGGCGGTGATCGATGCGAAGCCGCACGCGACGACTCGTCGGACCGACTGACAGTCACTATTTCAGGTGGTTTATAGTTAACTCCCAGACACCTAACGCAGGTCACATGGATGACATGACCTCCCCTAGCAGACGAACGTTTGTAGCGACCACAGGTGTCCTCGCTGCCGGATCGGTCCTCGGACTCCGCGAGGCTCGTGCCGCGACCGACGACTCGTCGGGAACGACCGACAGCGGCGGAAGCGATGCACCGTGGCCACAGTACCAAGGCGACGCCGCGCACACCGGCTACGTCGACGCGGACGGACCCGACGCGGGTCTCGACAGGAAGTGGGCCGCGGATACGGGTCCCTCCCTGTCGAATCCCGCCGTAGCCGAGGGACGAGTCTACGTCGCCACTGGTAACGCGAAACTCGTCGCGGTCGACGGAGACGACGGGTCCATCGCGTGGCGGACGGACACGAACTACTACTACGACGGTCAGAACGTCAGGCCCTACTCGTACGCGTCTCCCACCTACGCGGACGGCAGTGTCTTCGTGACTACCGACAGCGGCGGCGCAGGTCGTACGACGCAGCCACCGGCGAGATGCAGTGGCGCGTCGGCGCCGACTCGCGGATCTCACCGGCCGTGGCGGACGGAACCGTCTACGTCGCCAGCGACAAAGTCGGTGACAAGAAGCACCCCGGACCCACCAACCACCTCAACGCACTCGACGCAAACGATGGGAGCCTGAAGTGGGCGTACGTGACCCGTGACCTGGACAGTTCGCGTAACGAGATCCAGGGCGCACCCGCCGTCGCGGACGGGATGGTCTACATCACCACGGTCGGCGATAGCGTCGTCGCGCTCGACGCCGACACCGGTGACGTACAGTGGAAAGCGGGGTCGGGAACCGACGGATCTCCGACGATCGTCGATGGAACGCTGTACGTACCGGACGGGAAGGCCATCTCCGCTTACGACGCCACGACCGGCGACCGACAGTGGCGGACCGATGTGGGCGGATCGAGAGACTCGGTCGCCGTCGCGGACGGGACCGTCTACGTCACGGGGGGGACGACGACCTCATCGCACTCGACGCCGACACCGGCGACGAGCAGTGGCGGTACGGCGGGTTCGGCGACGAAGCCGGCGTCCTGTTTTCGCCGGTCGTGGCCGGTGGCGAGGTGTACGTCCTCGGAAATCACCTCTACGTCGTCGACGCCGGCACCGGTCGAACGGTCACGTGGTACGACATCGAAACGCTCGGAGGCGAAGAGGGCGGTCCGGTCCCGCGGGGTCCCGTCTCGGTGGCGAACGGCGACGTGTACGTCCCGACGTACGACCCGTACGACACCGGCAACCTCCACGCGATCACCGGCACCGACCCCGAAGGCGACGGGCCGACCGGCGTCGACGTCACGGTCAGCCCCGACAAACCGGGTGACTGCAATCCGACGACGCTGACGGCGTCCGCACAGGACGACGACGGCGGCGACTACTTCTACCGCTGGGACATCGGGAACGACGGCTCGATCGACGAGGAGACCGACGGCAGCCTCTCGCGGCAGTTCGACACGGGCCGACAGACGGTCCGGGTCGTCGCCGTCGACCGCTGGGGTCGGACGGCCGAAGCGACGACCGCGTTCACCGTCCGCGACTGCGGGGCCGCGCCGCAGGCACACATCGAAGTGCTCACCGACGATCCGACTGCCGGCGAGGCGGTGAAGTTCCGAGGGTCCGCCAGCGGCGACGTCTCCGGCGACGTGACGTACACGTGGCGGTTCTACTATGCACCCCACAAGAGCAGCGGGCCCATCCACGGACAGGAAGTGACAGAGACGTTCACGGTCGCGGACGGATCTGCGACCCTCGTCGTCGAAGACGAGCAGGGCCAAACCGGGAAGACGGAGATCGATCTCACGATCGCAGGCGGCGACAACGACGACGGCTGCTGATCGAGACAGATCACCGATCCTCGATCGACCGTCGGCGAGTTTATTTATAACGAACGAACACACATTTTTGGGCGGATCGGTTGACGAATGACTACCGTCGGACACGCGACAGACAGTAAGACACAAAGCTCATTACCCTTCCATCGGCCCATCAGAGTGGAGGTTTGGGACACACGTTCTCCCCCGGAGACAGGCACCCCCCGCTCGTCTCCACATCAAAACTTTTCGCCGATCGTTCCCGACGTCACTCGAGTCGCTCGGCGACCGCCTCGAACTCCTCGCGAGTGTTCACGTTCTCGAACGTCGTCGAGTCGGCCCGCGTTCCGATCTCGTCTTCGCCGACGACGACGTAATCGAGATCGAACAGCGGCGCGACGATCCGGCGTTCACCCCGTTCGAGTGCCCTCGCGCAGGCGTCAGCCATCGCTCCCGCTCGGTAGACTGCGTGGGTAGTCTGAAACCAGCCGTCCGCGCGCGGAATCGCGGCGTCGTGTCCCCTCGCCCGGTCGAACAGATAGTCGACGAACTCGGCGTCGACGAACGGCATATCGCAAGCGACGACGAAGGCGTAGGGGTCGTCAGCCCGGTGACGGTCCGTGTTCGCGTCGCCGCCGCCGGCGGCGGGACCGACGCCGTCGGCGACGGCACGGAGCGCGATTTCGATCCCGGCGACCGGACCTTGGTCGGGGTCCGTATCGAGGGCGTAGCGGACGGCGAGCGGATAGTCGGCCATGGCGTCCTCGATGACCGATCGCTGGTCGGCCCGGCAGTTGACGACCAGTTCGTCGACGGCGTCGACCAGTCGGTCCGCCACCCGACGAATCATCGGGACGCCCGCGAGGCTCGCGACGGCCTTGTCGGCGTCGCCGAACCGGGTCGACCGCCCGCCCGCGACGAGAACACCGGCACGCATATCGACGGCTACGACCGCGAACGCCAAAGAGGCCGTGACTTCGCCGAGCGAACGAGAACGATCGACGGTTACGGTTACTATCCTCCGTGTCGAACGGTCAGGCGATGGTGACTTCGGTGCTCGGTACGCTGGTCGGATGGGTGGCGGTGCTGTTCGGGTTCGTCTTCGTTTTCTCGTCGGTGTTATCGCCGTGGGGATTCGCACTCGACGCGCTCTTGTTCATGATCGGCCTCGTATCGGTCGCGTTCGGCATCTACGCGGTCTGGTGGTCGAGATGAGGCGAGTCGGCTCAGAGCACGACCAACCCGCGAGCGGTCTGACGCTCGAACGCGTCGGCCCAGTCGACCTCGGCGCGATTCCACGAGTCGCCCGCGGTCGTAGTCCGGAAGAGACCTAGATTCGTCAGCGCGTAGCACTCGCCGCCGACGTCGCCCGCGGCCAGAACCGCACGGAGCAGACCCTCACCGGCGGGGAGTCCGTCCTCTGCGTGCTCCCACGCGCCGTCGCCGCGTTTTCGATAGAGGTACGACTCCGCACGGTCGGCGTTGTGTGCGACGCGGGGGCTCGTCGCCGACGAGAGGAGGACGGTATCGGGGTCGTCGGGGTCGACGGCGACGCTCCAGCAGTACCTGTGATCCAGCCCCTCCTGTGGGTGGTCCCACGTCTCGCCACCGTCGTGGGTCTCGGCGTAGCCGTCACCCGCCGCCGCCCACGCGCGGCCGGGTGCATCGACGTGCGTCGTCAGGGAGTGGTTGTCCCGACGAGAACTGGGGACGCGGTCTTCCCACGAGTCGCCGCGGTCGTGCGTCTGTACGAGCGCGCCCGCCTCGATACTGACGTATCGGTGATCGGTTACCTCCGGATCGACCTCGATCCACCGGACGTGGTGGGTGTGCGGGCGCGGTGGGAACGCCCATCCGGACGACGAGGGGAGATCGGTCAGCCCCTCCTTTTTCGTCCACGAGTCACCGCCGTCGACCGTCGCGTAGACGGCGCTGGGTTCGGTCCCGACCCACACCTCGTCGGCGTCGTGGGGGTTTACCGCAGCCGACATCACCTTGTTCCCGATCAGGTCGGACGCGACCCGCTCGAACGACTTCCCGCCGTCTTCGCTCCGTAGCAGCCCATCGTCGAACGTCCCGACGAACACCCGATCCGAGCGGTTCGGATGGGCGGCGACACATTCGAGCGAGTGGCCGTCGAGTCGCCGGGTCGCCTGCCAGTCCCCCGGTTCGCCCGTGACGACGAGGAGTGCCTCTCTCATCGCTGCGTAGATTGTGGTCATGTATCACAGTTCGCGCTGGAGAGAGGAAAGCACTGTGCCGAAATCGCATTCGCGGCGTGACCGCCGTCGGGCGAATCCGTCAGGTTCCGTTGGTGTGTTCGTGGGGCGTCGCGTTCGGGCCGTGCGCGTGAGTACTGTCGTTCCCATGCGCGTGGCTGTCGCCGTGCGAGTGGCCCTGTTCGTACTGTTCGTGCAGTTCCGGATCGGTAAAGCTCAGGCTGACGAAGAACCACTGTCCGCGGTAGCGATACAATCCGCGCGTTTGCCCGTCACAGTGACCGTCGAGGTCGTCACCGAGTTGCGTTCCGGCGTCCCCGGACAGCCCCGTCGTCGCCCACGAACCGGACTTCTTCTTCGTCGCGCGGTCGAGTACCGTCCGAAGCTTCGGGCGAGCGTCGACGAACGCGTCGTCGAGCGTGCAGCGAACGCTCGTCTCGGTCCCCTCGGCTTTGGTTGCGCGGAGGCGCATCTCGGGGTCGTCACCCAGCACGTCCATACAACCGGCCGTCGCGACCGCCGCCCCACCGCTGACCGCCGCGAGGAGTCGACGACGCGAGACGACGGGTGTTCCGTCGGTCATCCTTGTCGCCTCCGTGGCACTCCGAGTGTTTAGGTGTCTTCCTTTCGTCGGCGAAACGCACATCCATTGGCGAGCCGACAGTACGGGTATGAATCGCCGTGCCCTCCTCGCGGCCGTCCTGACGCCCGCTCTGTTCGTCGCGCTCGTTCTCGTACTCGGTGCGCTGACCCCACGGTACGGACCGGGGTGGCAACCCGGTGACCAACCGCTCTCGACCGTCGGCGGCCCGCTCGGAACGGTCGCCGCCCTGCAGATACTGGCGCTGGTCGGCGTCCTGATCGAACGCTCGTGGGACGCCGGACTCCGACTGGCCCCCGCCTTCGCCGTCGGCGGACTCGTCGTCGTCGGATACTGGAGCGGCGGTCCGGCGGCGAGTCCCATCGACCTCACGGGGTTCTGTTCGGTGGTCGTGCTCGCCATCGCCCTCGAAGCGTCCGCCCGCGGTCGATTCGATATCCGCGGCACGCTCCGCGCGACGGGGCGGGCGGGCGTCGCCCTCGCACTGGCGAACGCGGGACTCGCACTCGGCACGCAGGCCGTCGAATCGGGCCTTCCGACGTTCCGAGAGTCCGGTGCCGGCGGCGTGGCGCTCTTTGCCCTCTCGCTCGCCGTCATCGCCGGATTCACCCTCGTCGCTGTCGGCCTCTATCGTGAGTCGCGACTCGTCGCACCGGCCGCCGTCGTGGCCGCGTGGGCCGCGTGGGCCGCGGTCGGATTCGTCCAGCACCTCGGCGAATACCCGTACTCCGGCGGCGTCGGCGTGAACCCCCTCAGTCTCCCGCCGACGCCGGGATACGTGCTCAAGTGGCCCGTTCCCCTGCTCGCGCTCGTCGTCCTCGGGACTCTCGAATACGCGCTCAGGCGGGGAGTGATCGGGCGGAGCGGCGAATCGGCGGCGAGACGCTGAGGACGAGTTCGTCGAGGCTGCGGGTACGGCGTTGGTTATCACGTATGAGACAGATTCATGAGCGTCCCGTCGGTGGGTCGGGTATGGTCGACCCGAGGGACGATCCGATCGTACTCACGGCGCCGGATCAGGAGCGGTGGCACGAACAGTTCCGAACCGAACGCGACCGGATTCGCGAGTCGCTCGCGGCTCACGGACTCCACGAGCACGTACGACACGTCGAACACGTCGGCTCGACAGCCGTTCCGGAACTGGCGGCGAAAGACGTCGTCGACCTCGGTGTCGTCGTCGACGACGAGGCGGTAGGCGAGGTCGCGCGTGCGCTCGAAACCGAACTCGGTGGCGACCGGGCCGAGAACTCGGCGGGGTGGCAACCGATCTTCCGGCGTGAGAACGGGCAGCGATTCAACGACCACGTCTTCGGGGAATCCAGCGAGAAGTGGAAAGTGAGCGTCGTCACCCGCGACGCGCTTCGCGCTCGGCCCTGCGCCGAGAGTACGAGGAGTTGAAACGGGAGTTGGCCGGCGGAGACCCTGACCTCACGACTTATTCGGTGGGGAAGACCGAGTTCATCGGCCGTGTCCTCGAAGTCGCTCGGCGTGACGAGACGTTCGCGTTCGAGTTCGCGGTTCCGACGGGACCGTGAGTCGATCTGATTCCGGGCGACTCGGCCGAGAGACGACCGAAGAGCCTCGGGACCGCTATACGCTCGACTCGCGCGATTCGCGAGCGCGTTCAGTTCAGTCGGTGAATACGGGTGGTTTGTTGACAGAGTCGGGAGATACTACTTATAGAACCTGCAGTAACCGTGGCCAGACTTACCAACAATAATCGTGATTGTTAATTCATGGCAATCGATAGAAGTCGATTCCTTCGTGTGTTCGTGATGTCTCTGGTACTGACAGGCGTCGTCGTCGGCGCGATCGCGACCGGCGGCGTGGCACTCGCCGTCCCGACGGCGGGCGTCGGGGGGTTCGTCGTCGAATTCAGTTCTCTCCAGGGGCAAGGGTTCACACAGTATGCGACGCTCGAAAATTCGAGCGACTGTGCGGCGTACCCGTCGGCAGTCGCGAAGATCAACAAAGGGACGATAAACGACCTACACTTGTACAAAGACATTCCGGTACCGAAGGAGGTTCCGGGTAACGCGAAGACAGTCAGAGTATTGATAAAGTCTAAGCAAGCCAAGTTTACGGGATTGACGCAGAAGTTCACGTACTTGAGAGGCGACCTCACGTTCAACAACGGACAACAGATCGGAGCCGACGGCGGGGCGAGTAAACCGCAGGGCCGCTTCTCGATCACGTCGCCGTCGGTCGTCATCGGCGACGGTCACATCGAGGCACAGAGCCAGTTCGTCGACAGCATCTCGCTGAAGAACGCACAGGTCACGACGAGCGTCAACCCGAAAGACAGCGGACCAGTCGACTCGGCGGTCTGCGCCGCCAACACCGGCAGCGGAAGTTCAGGAGCCTGATCCACGATGTCCACCTCCCATCCCCTCAACGGCATCAGCAACCGACGCGCATCGTTCGCAGACTGGCGGTCCGAGCGACCGTTCTGGGGCGGGTTCCTACTGGCCCTCGCCGGAGTCGCCATCGCCGCCATCCCGACGCAAATAGCCGTCGCGTTCGCGATGGTCCCCGGGACGTTCGCGTTCGTCGGCATCATTGAGGGCGTCATCGTCCTGCTCTGCGGAGTCTTCGCCGTCGCAAAGCCAGAGCTCGCGAGCTTCTTCGGTGTCGCCGGGATTCTACTAGCGATCACGTCGCTCCTCGGCGCGCTCGGCGGCTTCGGTATCGGGACGCTCCTCGGCTCGATCGGTGGCGCGATGTGTGTCGCGTGGATCGACCCCGAGGAGCAGATCAGCCGCGAAGAGAGCGACTGAACAGTTCACACGACCAGTTTCGAGAACAGCTTCGACTCGATTTTTCTGAGATGTTCGTCGACCGTACTCGTCGAACACGAGAGTTCAGCGGCGAGTTCTTTCTGCGTCGTCCGCCGC
The DNA here is from genome assembly GCA_963715525.1 of Haloferacaceae archaeon. Lineage (GTDB taxonomy): Archaea > Halobacteriota > Halobacteria > Halobacteriales > Haloferacaceae > MFD01721-c6. The sequence continues at coordinate 273,869 of OY970248.1, read as the reverse complement.
GGCACGTCGTAGTACCCGCTTTCGACCGCCGTCCGGAGGACGCGTCGCTGTCGTGACGTGAGCGACGAGAGCACGCCCTCGTGGTTTGGCGCGTACCGTCCGACCTGTTCGACGGTGAGTTCGACGGTGTCGGGGACGTCGGCGAGGCCCCGGCGGATCATGTCCTCGGTTCCGACGACGGTCGCGCGGAGCAACCCGTCGAGCGTGTAGTCGATCGGCGTGTCGACGATGAGACCGTGCTGCTCGACGAGATGCATCAACGCTCCGGCGGGTTCGCCCGCCTCGACGTGGATGTAGATGTGGAACCCGTCGTCGCTGCCGTCGAGGACGTCGTAGTCGACGACGGACGGACAGCCGTCGAGCAGTTCGGGGATCGCGTCTGCTGGCCCGTCGAGGTGGTAGAGCATCACCCCCCGACCGTCGAACAGGGAGTTGATGTGGAGCAGTTGCACCCGGATGAGGTCCGGGTGCTTCGCGAGGGCCACGTCGACGGGATGGATGCCTCCCGTCTCGGATTCGACCGTCGCGGTCAGAAATCTCATTAATATCCAACAATGATTTCGACGTAATAGCGTTACGGATTCGTCGAATTCTGTACGATCAGGATTAGTTATGCCGAATGCGTTCTCGATACAAAGACTGTCATAAACAACCAGCCATAACCGGGGATTTCGTTTTGCCGTTCCTACCCGTGCCTTGGAGTATGTGTGGTTCAGAGTGACACACCGAGCCACGTTCCCCTACGAATGAGATTCCTGATACTGTTCGTCTGTCTCGGACTCGTGACGGTTCCGGTTGCAGTTGCGACAACGTCACCGACCGACGGCGTCTACGCGACTGACGGTCCCGTGAACGCTGTCGGGTCCGTCGGATCCGGGAGCACCGTCGGCTCCGATTCCATCGGTTCCAACCGCGCACCCTCTCGGTCCGAGTCGATCCAAAACATCCAGTTGGGATGTTTCCCGCACGCAACGTTCACGAACGCCAACATGACCGTCTATCAGCAACGGGTCGGTTACCTGCACGCCACCGGCGTCGCCGACGTGTCGGCCCCGTCGAAGCCCAGCGACGGGACGTTCAAGATCGCGACCAAGCGGATCGACGCCAGGAACCTCTGCGTGAGGCCGACCGCAAACCCGGCGGTCGTTCGCATCAAGATCTCTCACGCCACCCTCGACGACACGATCATTCGCGGGACGCGAACGGCGGTCTCGCTCCACCGAGGGGAAGCCAAATCTATGACGCTCCGGATGCCGACCACCGAGGCCGTGTCGCTGCTGCCGCAACTGCTCACGCCCGCAGGAAACAACTCGACGGGGAACGGTTCGTCGGGGGTGCTCTCGACCGACAGCGGGTCGTCACCGATACCGCCGAATCTGACGACGACCGGCCCGAGTGGCGTTCCGACGACGCCGGGACTCCCGAACACGACGACACCGGGACTCCCGAACACGACGACACCGACTGTTTCGAACGTGACCGGGGCGCTCCCGAGTACGACGACGCCGAAGCTTTCGAACGTGACGGGGAGACTCCCCAACGCCGACGGGACGACGACCCTCCCGGGAACCACGACGCTGGGCTTACCGACGGGACCGACCGACGGTAACGCGACGGTCGGTGTCGGGCTACCCGGCGGCACAAACGCGACGGGTGGAGTCGGCGGCACAAACACAACAGTCGGAATCGGCGTACCCCCGACGTCCCGCGGCCCCGGAACGTCGACCGATGTCGGGACGAATGCCTCCGTCGGCGGCGACGGAGCGTCTGCTGGTGGCGGTGGAAGCGTCTCCGCCGGCAACGGTACCGCCGGCGGCACCGTCGGTGGCGGCGCGTCGGTCGGTAGTGGAACGACCGCCGTCGGCGGGACAGCCGGCGGTGGCGCGTCGGTCGGTAACGGGACGGCTACCGTCGGTGGCGACGGGAGCGTCTCCGTCGGCAACGGTACCAGCGTCGACGGCAGCGTCGATGGCGGTGCATCGGTCGACAACGGCACAGGAACCGTCGGCGGCGACGCTTCAGTCGGCGGCGGATCCGCGTCCGGCGGCGCGGACGTGAACGCGACGGTCGGTGACGGTTCCGTATCGGGAGGAGCCGGTGCGACGGTTTCCGCCGGAAACGACACGCCCGTCTCGGGCGGCGCGAACGCGGACGCCTCGGCCAACGACACCAGCGTCTCTGCCGGTGTCGGCGCGGGTGCCTCGACGAGCGACGGCGGGGCGTCGGCTGGCGCCAACGCGTCTGCCGGGAGCGGAGGGGCCTCAGCCGGTGTCGACGCGGGAGTCACCGGAAGCAACGATAGCGGCGCCTCGGTCGGTGCCGGAGCCGACGTGTCGAAGAACGACTCGTCCGTGAACGCCGGTGCGACTGTCGGCGGCGTCGGCGTGAACGTCGGGACCGGCGCCGTCGGCGTGAGCACCCCGACGGCGTCGAAGACACCCAGCAGTACGACGTCGAGTCCGACGGCGACACCTCGCTCGACGACGAATACCCCGACTGCCAGCAGTGCGTCCACTCCGACGAGTGCGTCCACTCCGACGAGTACGTCTACACCCACCAGTACGACCGCGGAAGAGACATCGAGCGGAACGACGAGTACGTCGTCGGGGTCGTCGAGTCCGGTCTCTGGTGTGGTGGGTGCAGTCTCGAACGCGACCCACGACCTGACAGGTGGTCTGACCGGGTCGACGAGTGAGAACAACACCACCGACTCGGGATCGTCCGGTGGGCTGCTCGGCTGAGGTCTGTTGGCCTCCGGACGAAGAGGCGAGGAACGGACCGGGTTTCTATCGCCGTAGATCAGATCGAACGCGGACGTGTCAGCCCAGAGTTTATTACGGAGTAGTCGACAACTCGATTCTATGGTCGAGGCGTTCGCCGTCGCCAGCGGCAAGGGTGGGACGGGTAAGACGACGAGCACGCTCGCGCTCGGGATGGCACTGGCGGCGGACCACGACGTGACGGTCATCGACGCCGACACGGGCATGGCGAACCTCCTCTTTCACGCCGGACTCGACGACGTCGAGGTCACGCTTCACGATTTGCTCGTCGAGGGGACGGTGACCGACGTCTCGGAGGCCGTCTACGACCGCTTCGGAATGTCAGTCGTCCCCTGTGGAACGAGTTTAGCGGGCTTCCGGGCGGCCGATCCGGGTCGCCTTCGGGACGTGGTCGCCACGCTCGCCGCCGACACCGACGTCCTCCTCCTCGATTCGCCCGCGGCGCTCGGCTCGAAAGCCGCCGTCCTCCCGGTCGTCCTCGCCGACCGAACCGTGATCGTCCTCCAGCCGACGATTCCGGCGCTCTCCGACGGCCTGAAAGTGCAAGAGTACGCCCGTTCCTACGGCACGGAGACGGCGGGAGTCCTGTTCAACAAAGTCCGCGACGACGAGGGCGTCGACCGCGTGGCGTCGCAGGCCGAGCGCTACTTCGGCGGGGAGACGCTGGCGACCGTCCCCGACAGCGACGCCGTCCGTGCCGCCCGGAGAGCGGGTGAACCGCTCCTCGCCCACGCACCGGACTCGGAGGCCGCCACCGCGTATCGCACCGCCGCGGCCGCCATCGACGTTCGCGACGGCGACGAGGTCGACGTGGCGGCGCGCTTTCGAAGCGCCGTCGTCCCCGAGACGCCATGAGACTGCCGCGTGGGACGCTCCTCCGGTCCCGAGTCGTCGACGACCCGGCCGTCGTGCTGTCGCAGGTGCTCGACGACGAACTGACCGGCTACGCCGTGCTCGAACCGCAGGACTCGCTGTTACTGGCGGAGGAGACGACCGGCGTCCTCACGTTCGAAGCGGGCGTCCCGGTGCTCGCATACGACGTTGCGAGCGACGACGGCGGCTCGGACGCGCTCGCCGATCTCGCGGTCCCCGGCCCCTACCGCGCGAAACTGTACGAGCTTCCGACGAGCGCGCTGGCGGAGATACACGACACGCAGGAGTTGCGCGTGCCACCGGGCGCTCCCGCCGAGCAGGTCGCCGACGACGTCGAACTCGCCGATAGAACCCGAGCGGCGGCCCCCGAGGACCGGACCGACGCGGGAACCCGAAGCGCCGTCGAAGCGTTCCTCCGGGACGACGCGAAGATCGAAGCCATCCGGGAACAGGCCCGTTCCGAGGCGCGCCAACGAGCCGAGGAGTGGGGTCTGAGCGACTCACTCGTCGAAGACGATGACGGCGGTCGCCCATCCGATGAAAACGTGAGCGACGGAGATTCGAGTGACGAAGAGCCGGACGACAGAGATCTGAGCGACGAGGGATCGGCGCGCAGTTCGATCGCGAGCACCGGGTCGCGGTCGGCGAGTCGAGAGGAGCAGGTCGGGCGAACCGGAATCGGGAACAGACGGTCCGAGTCAGAGTCAGAAGCGGGCAACAGCTAGAAGGCCGATCGCAGTGTCGTGTCAGACATGGATGACCGACTACCGAGGACCCTCGGTTCTCAGCGTACGTTCTGGTGGGCGGTCACGCTGCTCGTCGGATCCGTGTTGGGGATCGTCGTTATCGCGTTCATCGGAACATTCTCGCTCGCGTTCTTCGTCTACTACGGTTCACGGCCGATCTACCGGCGAATCCACGAACACGTCGACTCGCGAGACGTCGCGGGTGCGCTCACGTTGTTGATCGTCGTCATTCCCATTCTCGCGCTCCTCGGCTTGATGGGGTTTCAGATGTATCGAGAGGTGACGAACACGACCGGCCCCAACGTACTCCGGACGCTGTTCAACAGTATCCCCGGTATACAGGGGTCGCTCCAAAACGCCGTACAGCGGCCCGCGCGGTTCTACGAACAACTCCAGAATATCTCGGTAGTCAACGATCCGACGACGGCCGCGCTCAATGCGATCATGACGGTCAGCGAAGCCCTCCTCAAGATCGGATTGGCGCTGACTATCGCCTTCTTCCTCTTCCGGGACGGCCACCGAGTCCGGGAGTGGTTCGACGCCGAGTTCGGTGACGAAGCCGCGACCGTCGAAGCCTACGCGACCGCGCTCGACTCCGACTTCGAAGCCGTGTTCTACGGGAACGTCCTCACGGTACTGCTCGTCTGCGCCCTCTCGGTCGTCGTCTACAACGGCTTCAACTTCTTCTCGCCGCCGAACCTCTCGATTCCGCTCCCGACGCTGCTCGCGCTGCTGACGGGGCTGGCGACGCTCGTCCCCATTCTCGTCGGGAAGGTCGTCTACATCCCGATCACGCTCTACCTGCTCTGGCGGTCGTTCCACACCGCGGCGAGCGACCTCTGGTTCCCCCTGCTGTTTCTGGTCGTCGCGTTCCTCATCCTCGACATCCTCCCCGACACGGTCTTTCGGGCGTACTTCTCCGGGCGGACGATGCACAAGGGGCTTGTACTGTTCGCCTACACCATCGGCGTTCCCGTCTTCGGGTGGTACGGGCTCTTCTTCGGCCCGATCCTGCTCGTAGTGACGATCCAACTGATCAACATCGTCATCCCCGACCTCTTCCTCGGGCGTCGTATCAGTCCGACCTCGACCGGCGCGATGCACCAGGGGTCAAACCCCAGCGACTTCCTGGGAGAGGGGTCCGAGACCGCCAGCGATGGAGGTGACACCGCTGACGGATCTGACGCGACCGAGGGACGCGGTACCGACGGCGAGCGCCACGCCGCCGACGGAAGCGATAGCTCCAAAGAGAGCGACACCGCAGACAGGAATCAGAGCAGTCGGTTGTGAAAATCGGTGACGGTGGTAGCGACACCGTCGAACGCGCTGACGAACGCGACGAGAAAGCGAGCGTCGATCGGCCGCAAGCATCGTTCGATGCCGTCGGAATTCCCTCGTGTCGAGTCAGGCGAGCAGCATCGGAACCAGCACCATCGCCATGAGCAGAACGAACCAGCCGGCGGTGACGGTGATTCGCGGGAACGAATCCGTCCGACGGTACGCCCGAAGCGTACCGAGCACGAGGCCTGCGAGCGGGAAGCCGTAGGCGATGATGACGCTTGGATGCGCGAAGAAGACGCCGAGCGGCGCGACGTTGGTGGCGAAGGCGATACCGTTGTTGAGGCACGAAAAGCCCATCGCGAGCAGGACGTAGGTGCTTGCGACGTCCGACAGCCACCCCTGTCGGAACAGCGAGATGCCGACTAGTAGGGTACAGAACGCCGCGAACGCGGCGATAGCGACCCCGACACCGTGGCTCGCTAGCGATCGTAGTACGGCGTTCCCCTCGATGCGTGTCGGCGAGCGAAGAATCAGGTACGTCGTCGTGATGTCCCCCAGTGCGACGACGACGATTCCTGCCCGAGCGAGTTTCGATAGCAGTCGTGGACGGTGAGTCTTCTCGACCCGATCTGGGTCCTCTCTCCGCCGTCCGAATTGTGTGAGCGATATGTTATTCGGTGCCATCCGGGTTCGAGCGAAGAAAGTGCGATGGTCCTATATATGAATTCGCTAACTAGAAGGCCAGAGAAGGCGGTTACCGGGGAGTAACCGGCCCGGAACGATCGAGCCGCCAATCGCTCGGTACTGTACCTTCGATCAGTTGGTATAACCTTTGCGTTGCGTCACTCGGCAACGAGCAAACTACTTGCCTCCTCGCCTCAGAGTTCCGGGCGGTCATGCTACTCCGTGGGACTGTCGTCGCTGACGCACAAACGATCATCGAGGACGGTGCAGTCGTCGTCGACGGTGATCGAATCGTCGCCGTCGGCGACGCCCGAGACCTCGTAGACGAGTATCCAGACCACGAGCGCCGGACGTACGACGTACTCATGCCGGGACTGGTCGGTGGACACATTCACTCCGTCCAGAGCCTCGGTCGGGGGATCGCCGACGACACGGAGCTACTCGACTGGCTGTTCGACTACGTCCTCCCGATGGAGGCGAACTTAGACGGCGAACAGATGGAACTTGCCGCGAAGCTCGGGTACCTCGAACTCGTCGAGAGCGGGACGACGACCTGTATCGACCACCTCTCGGTCTCGCACGCGGACCGCGCGTTCGAAGCCGCCGGTGAGATCGGGATTCGGGGCCTCCTCGGCAAGGTGCTCATGGACCGAGATTCGCCACCGGGGCTACTCGAAGAGACGCAGAGGGGCCTCGCCGAGTCCGAGCGCCTGATTCGGGAGTATCACGGCAGTTTCGACGACCGCATCAGATACGCCGTCACGCCCCGCTTCGCCGTGAGTTGTAGTGAGGCGTGTCTCCGCGGCGTGCGCGAACTCGCGGATCGGTACGACGGCGTCCGCATCCACACCCACGCGAGCGAGAACCGCGACGAAATCGCCACCGTCGAGGACGACACCGGAATGCGCAACATCCACTGGTTGGACGAGGTCGGACTCACCGGCGAGGACGTCGTCCTCGCTCACTGCGTGTGGACCGACGAGACCGAACGTGAGGTCTTAGCGGAGACGGGGACGCACGTCACGTACTGCCCATCTTCGAACATGAAACTCGCGAGCGGCGTCGCGCCCATCGTCGACTACGTCGACCGCGGAATCAACGTCGCACTCGGCAACGACGGTCCGCCGTGCAACAACACGCTCGACGCCTTCACCGAGATGCGACAGGCGTCGCTTCTCCAGAAAGTCGAGACGCTCGATCCGCAGACGATCCCCGCCGAAGTAGTCTTCGAGATGGCGACGGTCAACGGCGCGAAGGCGGCCGGCTTCGACCGAGTCGGTAAACTCGCACCCGGCTGGAAAGCCGACATCGTCGGGCTCACGACGGATCTGACGCGCGCCACGCCGCTCCACGACGTGCTCTCGCACCTCGTCTTCGCCGTTCACGGTGACGACGTACAGTTTACGATGGTCGACGGCAACGTCCTCTTCGACGGCGGGGAAGTGACGGCCGTCGACGCCGACGGGATCCGCGAGGCGGCACGGGCGGTCGACCTCGACCTCGAACTCGACGTCGAGTTCGAGGCTCCCGAGGCGGTCTGAACGTTCCGGAGATCCGAGTGTGGTCGAAGCGGTTGCTCTTCTTCCGACTAATCGAGATCGAATGCGAACAGGCTCAGTGGCCGCTGGCCTGCGTCCGGACGAAGCGGACGACGTAGAGGCTAACGAACCACAGGACACAGAAGATGAAGACCAGCGAGCCGAGCGCACCCAGCAGCGCGCCGTCGTAGATTATCGTTCCGTAACCGAGGGCGACGCCGGTTCCCGCGACCAGCGACGCGATGACCCAGATCACGACCGCGACGGTCGTCGTGATCGCCAGTCGCGGGTGGACGAACCGATCGAAGAAGCTCATCGTCCCCACTCTCCGAACGGCTTCGTATCGGTCGAGTTCGGACGCTCGGTACGCTCGTGGGTGGCGACCATCATTGTCGAATAGAACACACTGCGATATTTGCGTTACGAACGACGCGGAAGCGACGCTCGGACGTAACAGGTTAGTTGGCCCCTCTCCTACCGACGACGACGATGCCGCAGGTCACCGTGTACACGCGCGACGGCTGCCACCTCTGCGACGACGCGATCGACACGATCGACGACGTCGCCGAGTCGATCCCGACCGACGTCGAACTCTCCCTGATCGACGTCGACGACGATCCGAAGCTCCGAGAAGCGTACGGCGAGCGCGTGCCGTACGTCTTCGTCGACGGGACGCCGCGGTTCAAGTACCGTGTCGACGAGTCCGAACTCCGGAACTATCTCGAACAGGCCGACGACTAAGCTGGACGCCAGGCTCGCGTACGCTGGGCGATATCCTCGGAAGACAGAACTCAGATCGAGAGAACGAAAGCGGATGCGATCGCGAAATTACTCTTCGATCTCGTATTCGTCGTAGTTTCCCGACTCCCGGTCGTACCGGGAGAAGAGGTAGACGTTCGCGAGGCCGAACAGTCCGGCGGCCTCCCAGAACAGCGGCGGCAGCGGTGCGGTGTTGGCCTTCGCGATGTAGGGGTACGAGAGGCTCTTCTTCTCGACGATCGTCTTCGAGTCCGGGAGGGCCCCCTGGCCCACGTCGTCCGGGATCTCTTTTTTCTCGGCGGGACCGCCCGGTTCGCCGCAGACGATGCGCGCGACCATCCCGAGGTCCTTGTGCGGGATGCAGTAGTAGTCGTACGTCCCTTTCGTCTTGAAGGTGTGTTTGAACGAGCCGCTCTTGATGACGCCGCTGTCCCAGCCCTTCGCTCCGTCAGGAATTCGCTGGACACCGCCGTCTTTCGGGTTCCCTTTCGAGTACGACGTCGTCGAGTGGCCACCGGCCTTGATATGCCACTTGACGGTGTCTCCGGGCTCTACGTACAGGCCCACGGGATCGAAGTAGTAGTTCCCGCTCCCGGTGACCATCTCCACCGTGTGCGTCTTTCCGCCAGCAGCGGCGGCGTTTCCGACTACTGCCCCACCCGCGAGCGTCGTTCCCGCCAATCCGGCGAGGAATTGTCGTCGACTGGAATTCATATTCAACCTCCCGTAGAGTAGCTGCTACGGGGTCGTGTTGTCGATATCTTATGGGCATCTGATAAAGAAGCTTTGGCATTGCTGTTCGCATCACAGTGAATCGAAACGTTGCCGTCTCACCGAAACTGCTGAGCGAAACGGGGGCGTCCCTTGTGTCGGTTTCGAAGTGACTCGATGAGGACTGTCTCGGGTTTCGTGAGTGTGGATCGTGGATGAGAAATTCACACATGGAACCCGGGAATCACCGATTCCGTACGAGGTGCGCCATCAGCGCGTCTTCGGGCGTTTTATGGCTTCCTGAACGCGTCTATCTCCGTATCAGAACATCGCTGGTGATAAGGTGGTTTAGCCCTAAGCCCGCCCTATAGCCATGACTAACGTATTCCCGCGATCCGATTCGTGGTGCAGTAGCCGACGAAAAGATAAGCTCGACAGATTATGAGACGCGAGACCGCAGTTATCATCCTGCTTCTCCTCGCCGCGTTGTTACCGATGTGGTACGTTGCAGCGCAGAGTGGCGAGCAGATATCAGCGGTGAAACTCAACACCTCGAAGGGTAGTATCAATCCGACAGAGAGATTCATCTCGGGACCGAACGAGATCGGCCCGAACATTGCAGGCATAATCTCGTGGGTAGCAATGTTCTGTTTGGTCGGAATGTTGTGGTACGCACAGGGTTTCATCCCGCGCATAGCCAAATCCGGTAGCCGCCGACAGATGGACTCGTCGAGTCCGTCCGACTCGGTACCCGTCGCCGACGGTGGTGCGAACGAGAGCTCCGATGGATCCGGGCCACCGCTCCCGGGATTCGTCCTGAATCCGCACCGGAAGCTCGCGGAGTACCATCCGGCCAACAACGGAATGACCGGTCTCTGGCTCGTCGCCGGACTAAGCCTGACGACGATCTCCTTCGCCTATCTACTCGGTGCAGAAGGGTTCGGAAAGGCGAGAACCCAGTTCATCGGCGTCTACGCCGGGCTGATGTTCCTGTCTCTGGCTGGCCTCGTCATGGTCTACGCAGCGTGGTTCATGCCGACCACGAAAGTCGCCGAAATGAGAGAGCACGACTAAGAGAACAATGAGTGACAATTCCGAAACGCAACCAACGGAAGAACAGTACGAACGGCAACCGAACAACTCGCCGATTCCGGAGACCACGCGACGGAACGCTGCAAAGTTCCTGCTCGGACTGAGCGGAACAGTCGCCATCGGAACTTACGCGGTCGACTACATCCAGGGCGCGTTCAGTGGCGGCGAGAAGCCGCCATCCGGAGACATCTACACGCAGGGGACGCACCTGGTCGACGAGAACGGAAAGAAGTTCACCGTCGATTCGCTCCCACAAGACGGTAGCAAAGAGGCGACGGCGTTCCCCGAACAGAAGGGTGGTGGGGCGCTCGTCGAGAAGAAAGCCGCAACGCTCCTGATCCGCTTCAAAGAGAGCGACTACAAAGCGCCGACGGTCAAAAAAGACCTCGTCAAGGGATATTCGGCCTACTCGAAGGTCTGTACCCACGAGGGGTGTCTGGTGTCCGCACGACAGGGGAAGGACTTCCACTGTCCGTGCCACCAGAGTACCTACGACCCGCGACAGGGAGCGAAAGTCGTCGGCGGTCCGGCTCCGCGCGCACTTCCACAACTGCCGATCGGAATCACGAAGAGCGGAAACATCCTGATGGCGACAGGTAATTTCAACGGCCCAATCGGGCCATCGTAGAGGTGATTAGAAATGGGACTCAAACCATGGGAACGAAACGAACGTGAATACGAGGGCAGCCGTGTCTATCACTGGCTCGACGAACGCTTCGACCTGAGCAACGAGAGTCTGTTCGGGAAAGCGTTCCCAGAAGGCCGATACGGCTCGTTCCTGCTCGGGGAGGTGGCGCTCTTTACGTTCGTCCTCCTCGTCCTCTCCGGAACGTTCCTCGGACTGCTCTACAAGCCGAGCGTCCAGGAAGTCAAATACTCCGGGCCGGTCAGCGATTTCAACGGCCAGCAGGTTCCGGAAGCATTCGCCAGCGTGTTGCACATCACGTACGCCGTCCCGTTCGGTGATTACATCCGGATGTTCCACCACTGGGGCGCGTACATCTTCATCGCCGCGATGGGCCTGCACATGCTGCGCATCTTCTTCAGCGCATCGTACCGCAACCCGCGCGAGATCAACTGGGTCGTCGGCAGCGTGCTCTTGCTCCTCGGACTGGTCGAGGGGTTCCTCGGATACGCGCTCCCGTACGACAACTTCAGTGCGACGGCGACGACGATCGGATTCGAGATGACCGGGGCCGTCCCGATCATCGGGACGCAATTGAAACGGCTCGCCTTCGGGGGTGATTTCCCGGTCAACGCAGACGCCGTCATCCCACGGATCTTCTTCCTGCACGTCTTCCTCGTGCCGCTCATCATCCTGGGCCTCATCGGACTGCACCTCGCGCTGCTCGTCCGACAGAAGCACACGGAAGATCCTGGCGAGCGTACCGACCTCAAGGACTTCGTCAAAGACGACGACGACAGCGTGGTCGTCGGGTTGCCGCTGCTGCCGAATCAGGCCGTAGTGACCGCTATCGTCTTCTTCGTGACGATGGCCATCCTCTCGTTCCTGGCCGCGTTCTTCCCGGTCCAGAACATCGTCCACACGGGTCCGACGTCGGCGCTCACCACGCCGCCAAACGTCGGTCCGGACTGGTACTTCATGTGGGTCTACGGCTACCTGAAGATGACGCCGAGCGCGCTCGGGGACTACTCCCGCCTCGTCGGTGGTATCATCCTCCCGGGAGTCACCATCACGCTCCTCGTCCTCTGGCCGTTCATCGACAAGGTTCGCGACCAGCGCCACTTCACGGCTAACCCGCTCAAGCGGCCCGCACAGACCGCGATCGGGGTCGCTGCGATTTCGTTCGTGATGACGATGTCCGTCGCTGGGATGAACTCGACCGTCGCGGAGATGTTCAACACGACGGTCGGTGGCGTCTACACGGGCCTGCTCGTCTACTCGATCGCACTCCCGGTCATCTCGGGGCTCATCGTCTTCTTCATGCTCAGGCACGCGAACAGAACAGGTCGGTTCGAACGAAAGGCACCCGCTAGCGAACGAGGAGAGCCTGCGGACGACTGATCCCCATGAAGTCGGTTGCAACGCTCGACCCGCAGACCTATCGTCTGGTGGACCTCGTGACGAAACTCGTCGGCCTCGTCGCGCTCACTATCGCGTTGACCGGTACCGCGGGGTCGTTCTCGCTGCTCGTCGGACTCCTCGGCGTGTTCATCGGGATCGCGACCGTGTTCGTCGACGTGTCGGCGTAGAACGCACGTAATCGGTCGGGAAGACACACTGTTTCTGCTGGCGAATCGCGGCGGTTGTCGACTCCCGAGCTACCGCGCTCCGGTACCGCCGATCGCGTGGATCACGAACGTCAGATTCGCCGCACCTCGATCATCGCTGATACGAACGTCGTACGCGACGACGAGCACGGTCGTCTCGTCGGTTCTGTTCTGAACGACCATGCCGTTGGCGGCCTCGCACCGACCGAATTGGCGGGTCGGTCCGCGCGGACAGCGGGCGTCCGCCCAGTTTGCCGCCGCCGTCTCGTTTCGACTGAGTTCGTAGACGGTTCCGCGGTCGACGTGAGCCATCGTGATTTGACCGCGGTACCGCCAGAGCGTTTCGTTCACGTCCGAGATAGCCGCCGACCGCCTGTGCCACGAGTACTCGCCGTCGACGCCCGTCGACGCGTTGTGGACCGCGTGATCGAGGACACGTCGGGCGTCCACCCCCGGACCGGCGTGTGCCCCGCTGGCGTGGACGTCGGCGTGATAGCCCAGTTGGAGGTACGCAAGCGCCATCGGAACGAGTGCAACGGCGATGACTCCCGCGGCGACGAGGACCACCTGCGCACGGGCGCGGGTCTCGCGGGTCTCGCGAGTCGCGCGACTCACACGTACCACACCCAGAGGACCACTTCGCCGTGGAGCGTCGTGACGGTCGCCCGTCCGATGGGGACCCCGGTCGGTCGTCGGTAGCCGACGGTTCCGTGTGGCGTGCGCAGTCGAAAGAGCAGGTTGTCGGGGAGAATGCGGTCCACGCGGTGACGCAGCGCGGCGTGTTCGCGGTCGAAACTGGCGTTCGACCGACTCACTTCCGCGAGTCGCGTCGCGCCGCCGTGACGCGGCGCTTCCTGTGCGAGGACGGTGAGCGCATCGTTCGCGTTCGTATCGAGTTGCGCACGACGGGCGTGAGGCGACGGGAGTGCGAGACCGAAACTCGCGGCGACCGCGAGAACGAGCAACACGCCGACGCCCGCTTCGATCGCCGAGAGCGTGAGTTGTGCTCTATCCATCGACGGTCACCCGTAACGTCGCTTTCGTCGTCCGCTTCGGGTCGTAGGTCAGTGAAGCGGTCGCGTTACCCGCGCCGATCGTGTCGAAGGTGAGTCGGGTCGTATCGTACCGGGAGATCCGAACCGACGTGACGCCATCGAGTCCGTCCGGATCGTAGAGGACGACTCGGTCGTTCGCCCGTACCGTCCGGACGGTGGTGTCCGGTCCCGACCGGATCCGAACCCGGACCCGCTCGGCGCGACGGGGGAGTGTGACGGCGTCGTTCGCCGAGAGGTTCACCGTCCGCGTCTCCGGGTCACTCGTCGACACGAGGACGATCCGAGTGACGGACACGCCGCCTGTCGGATCGCCCTGATCGAGCAGCGTCTCGTCGCCGAGGCGGATCCGAACAGACCGATTCCGTGTCGGCGGGGCGAGCGTCGTGAGCGTCGACCAGTTCAGTGCATCGAGCGTCGTCCGGTTCACGACGTCCGCGCGTTCGGTCGTCGGCGCATCGCCCGCGACGAGTCGGGATGCGACCGCGGTCGCCGCACGTCGATCAGTCGGACTTCGAGTCGCGCCGGCCAGCGCACCGCCCGCGAGCGCGATACTGGCACCGGTCACTGTGGTCAGTAAAATCAACGCGACGGCGAGGACCGCGAGGTTCGCCTGCGCGCGGTCCCGGCCGTGACGAGCGGTCGCCGCGCCCGTCGCAGCGCCGCAGTCATCCCGCGATCCGATCACGACGAACCGACCTCCAGTTTCACGGCGAGGCCACCGTCCACGTCGTGGACCGCGACGACGGCCGGTCGTCCACTCCGCCACGTCCCGGAGACCCGCACTACCGAAGACGGGAGCGCAAGCCGTACTCGCTCGTCGAGCGCCGGGTTCGGACGGTCGAGGACGAGCGCCGATCCATTGGCCTGAACGCGGTACGTTTCGCCACGGATCGTCCGCGGCAGATCGACACGCGATCGAGCGTCGACGTGTGTCGCGTTCGGCGGGATCGACGCTTCGAGTCGGTCGGACGCCGCCGAGAGCGTTCGATGGGCGACTTTCGATCCGGCCGCGGTCCGATACTGCGGAACGATGCCGCCGTAGAGCGCCGTCGTCACGAGACTCAAGAACACGAGCACGAGGCCGATTTCGAGCGTCTTCCCGACGACCGGCGACAACGCGCGCTCGTCGGCCGCGAGCGTCGGTCGCTCGACTCGCCACAGCGAGCGGCGATTACGCATCGCGAACCTCCAGGTGCATGTCGTGGACGACGAGATACGCCGTCCGGTTCCCGGGGCACGTGGCGACGACGCTGTCGATTCCGTCACCGTCGAAGTCGCGTCTGGTAGTGTTGGCTCCCTGCCGCCGGAAGTACGACTCCCACGCATCGGGCGTCTCGGTCTCGACGGCGACGCGGTAGTGACCCCGCCCGAGTGCCGTTCGGTGGTGCGTGACGTTCGTCCGGAGTCCGACCGTCGTCGCGTCGTTGCCGCCGATAGAGACGCGTTGGGTCTCGCCGTGATCTCCCGTGCCGTTAGGACCGGAACCGCCACCGCCGCCATCCAGCCGTGCGACGCCGACGACGAGGACGCGTTGCGAGGAGACGATCGGCGGGTCGGTGTAGAACTGCGCGTCGTCGCCGTCCCCGCGGACGACCGCTCCGGCGTCGAACGCGACGCGACGGCGACCGGACTCGAAGACGAGCGCGTCGACGCGTTCGGTCGCGACGACACCGGAGTCGTTCAGGACTCGCATCGTCCGGTCGGTAGTCGACAGGCGACCGGCAGTGAACGAGACGCGCCCGCGGTGCGGACCGGTCGTCTCGACGGGCGCGAGGGCGGTGTCCATGTCGGCGGCGACGCGTCCGGCGTCGGCCGAGGCGGCGTTCTCCTGAACGACCGCACCGATGCTCGCGGTGAGGACGCCGAGGCTGACCATCGTGATGCCGAGCAGCACCGCGACGCCGACGACGGTCGATTGGGCTCGCCGGGTGCTCGACTGCAGCCGGCGGTCGGACGTTCGGCGCATCAGATCATCCCCGTTCCCGCGAAGACGACGTAGCAGATCAACACCAGGGCTCCCGAGTGCAACAGCGCCTCGTATCGGCCGCGGCTGGCGGTTCCGGCGAACCAGCCCGAGGCGAGCATCGTCGCCTGCGTCACGACGTAGAACCGAAATCGGTCGCGCGTCGGGTCGACCGCGCCGGGATCGAGTGCGAACCCGGACGTCCCCGAAACGGCACCCAACTGGGCGAAGCCGTCGAGGACGAACGCGTTGACCGCGACGGTGATGCCGACCACGAGAAGCGCGGTCGTCCATCCGACGGCGACGTAGACGAGCATCGTCGAGCGCAACGACCGCTTCTCGTGGTAGAGTCGTCCGATCTCGGTCTGGAGCGTCTCGAACACCGCTTCGGTGTCGCTCCCGGCGTCGAGCGCGCCCGTCACGAGGCCCATCGTCTGTTCGGCCAACGGCGTCCCGACGCGCTCGACGAACCGTGAAAGCGCCGCCGAGCGGAGGTCCGTTCTCGGCGCGTCGAAACGATCACGCGCTGGCTCGACCCCGGTCGTGAGATTGACGTTGAACGCGAGGTCAGCGACGTCGGCGTTTAGCGGTCCGAGGTCGACTTCGTTGGCGACGAGTTCGACCGCCGCCGGGAAGGGCCGACCGAGGTTCACGTGCCCGGCGACGGCGTGGACGAAGTCCTTGATCTCGCGGTCCTTCCGGTCGTCGCGTCGAGCACGGCGGACGGCGATCACGCCGACCGGAAGGGCGTAAGTGACGTAGCCGAGGAGGGCGACGTCGATTGGGCGGTAGCCGGTCGTCAGCAGTCCAATCGCCGCTGCGAGTGCGGGAAACACACAGACGACCGCGGCGCTCGCGGGGTTCGTCCCCGCGGATCGGAGCGTCCCGAGGACGCCATCGGGCAACCGATAGATCGTCGTCTGCCCGGCCGGTCGCATGTCGGCGACCATCGTCGCCGCCAAGGCCCCGACGACGACGATGAACCCGGCGCTCCCGTAAACGACCAGTGCGCGGATCGTCGTCTCCCCGACCGGCGTCCGAACCGGCGCGGAGAGACCCGGTGCGAGAACGCTCATCACCGTCAGGACGATGACCAACAGCGACGGCATCACGAGCAGGACGATGAACAGTTCGGCGAGCAGTTCGAGGAAGCCCTCGGCGCGCTGGTTGGCTCGCGCCTGTCGGTGCCCGAGCATCCGGCTCTCCATCCGGAGGTAATTCGCCAGCGAGTCCGACCCCTGCGCGGCGTGCTCGCGGAACTTGAGCAGGAACGGGGCGAGCGCGTCGCGAGACGGCGTGTCGCGGGCGACGCGTCGAAGTCCCTCTCCGACGTTGCCCGTCAGCGACGCGGTGTTCAGCGCCTTCCTGAACGAGACGGCAGTCTCGCCGTAGGCGTCGCTGTCGGCGACTTTTCGGAGCATCGCGCGCTGGCCGTCGCTGCCGGTCGAGAGGGCGTGGAGGTATCGAACGGCACCGGGGAGCGTCCGCTCGATGTCGGCTTTGCGGGCCGACGCACACCAGCGCAAGTACTGACCGCCGAGTACGACGACGGCGTACTTCGCGACGACGCCGACCGCGAGCGCGACGCCGACGGCGGCGTAACTGCGCGGCATCGCCGGAACGCCGATCTGGCTGACGACCGGAACGCCGGATTCGATGAAATGGGCGGTACTCGCGAGTGCGGAGGCCGGAAGCGCCGACGCGACGAGGAACGTCGGGGCGAGGACGGCGACGAAGGCGAGCCACGAGCAACCGTAGACGCGGGCGAGGTACACGTCGAAACTCGTCCGGAGGTCGGTTCCCCGGTATCGACGCCGGTCGACCGCGTGCCGGTCGGCGTCTGCGTGTCTGGCGAACAGCGCGTAGAGCGCCCGGTCGGGGACCGACAGCGACGACCCGAACCGACTCGTGCGTTCGGTTCGCGTGCTCACGCCGATCCTCCGTCGGACGATTTCTCGGACCTTCCCGTCTCGTCGCCGGCGAGTTCGTGTGCGGCGCGTTCGACCGTCGCCGCCTCGTCGGTTCGGAGATCGGCCAGGAACTCGAAGAGGTCAGTGAAGTCATCGACCCCCTCGCGGACGAGGTACTCGACGTAGCGGTGCTTCCGGTGGAACTCGCGTTCGACGGCATCGACGTCGCGGTCGGTGAGTCGAGCCAGTCGGTCGAACGTCCGGAGTCCGAGTCGGCGCTCGTCGTCACCCAGTTGCGGGTGGTCGTAGTCGACGTGGAACTGCCCGCCCGAATCGCGCCACGCGACGGAGTTCCAGTAGACTTCGGTACCGCGTTTTTCGACGACGCCACAGCGGCCGTCGACGGAATCGAACCCGTCGGCGTCGACGAGTTCGACGACCTCGCTCACGTAGCGCTCGCCGTCGACGTGGTGCGGGAAGACCACGAGGTCGAGTTCCCGGAGGAGGTAGGGCGGCAGTCCCTGTTCGACGACGCGGTTGACCAGCGTCTCCACGTCCTCGGCGTGCGTCGTGCCGATGACGCCGTGGCCGGTGTTGAGCGTCTGCGCGAACGTCTCGAAACTCGCGGGCGTGTTGATCTCTGCGATGACCTCGACGTCGGGGTTGAGATAGTTCGTCTCGGTCATGAGTTCGGCCATCGTGACGCGCTTGTACTCGTTCTCGTGGTCGCGCGTCGTGAGCGAGACGCCCGTCTCGTGGGGGAGTCGCACCTCGCGGGACCCCTCGTCGATGCTGATCGGGCGGTCGTCGAACCGGATGAACGGCATGTGCGCGTTCATCAGCGTGGTCTTGCCCGCGCCGGTCGGCCCCGAGAAGAGGACGACGCCGTGGTGTTCGTACAGGAGCCAGAGGAGGGTGACCAGTTCGGTCGAGAGCGCGCCGGTGGCGATCAGGTCGATCGGCGTCATCGCGTCGGACGACTGCTTGCGGATCGAGACGTGTGGGCCGTCCTCGGAAATCACCGGGAGGGCGACCGCACACCGGATCGTCTCGTCGATCCCCGCCGGATCGAGGTTGACCTTCGCGCTCGGCGTGCTGGCGTTGAGTTCGGTGCCGTCGGTCGACGCGAGTTGCGTGACGACGTTGACGAACGTCGTCTCGTCGTCGAATACGAGATTCGTCGGAACGCGGCCCGCCGTCTCGTCGCCGAGAACGCTGCGTCGCGGGACGACCTTCACGCGCTCGCCGACGCGGTTGGCCTCGATGTCCTCTAAGTTCGGGTCGCGGATGGGAACCGTCAGAATTCCCTCGCCGACGTAATCGCGCAGGACGTAGTAGACGAGGTCGTCGAGACGGTCGCTGGCGTACCGTCCGCCGACGGGTGGCACCGCGAGTCCGTAGGCGGCGAGCGCCGATTTCAGGCGATACGTCGTCGCGTCGAGCCATGCACGGGTGTTCCGCGCCGTCAGTCGTCGAGAGAGGAACTGCCGTGCGCGGTCGGCGACGAACGCGTATCGGTCGTCGACGACGGCGTCGACGTTCGCTTCCCAGATGCGCTCTTTACACTCGGCGATGAGGTCCTCGTCGCCCGGGAGGAGGTCGGGTTCGAGGACGGCGTACTTCGCGGCGAACTGGTCGCGCCCGAGCAGGTGCTCGCGGTAGACCACGACGTCGGTCTCGAACGGCCCGAAGGACACCGGATATCGAGTGATGCGCTCGCCGGCGACGCGCTCGACGGCGTCGGAACCGGCGTCGAACGTCGTCGTCGCGGGCGCGTAGTCGGTCGTGTGGACGAGGAGAGCGTCCGCGTCGTCCGCCTCGTCTCCGTCGTCCGCTTCGCTCGCGCCGTCGACTTCGTTCGCATCGACGTCGTCGGGACGCTCACTCACGTCGACCACGTCGATCCGGTCGTCGAGCGCCAGCGGCGTGTGCTCGCCGAGCAGTCGGAGTTCGGCCAGCGCGTGGTAGTCGATCCGTCGTCGCGCCGCCGCCGACGCATCTACCAGTCGGTCGATGACGCGCCGATACTTCGGCTCGAAGCCGGTCGTCGCCCGCTCCCGCGCCCCTTCACGCGTCAGCGGTCGACTCCGCGTCGACTCGGCGAAGTGCGCTCGAACCCGTGCTAACGCGCGTTCGTCGTCGGGTCCGAGCGAGGGCGTTCGCACGTCGTATGCGAATCCCGCATCCGTCTCACGAATCGTCGCCACGACGCCCGGATGAACCTCGTACTGGGCACGGACGTCCGGCGCGTACCAAGCCTCCGAATCGTCCGGCGGACGCGGCGGCGGAACGTGCCCCTCTCCCCTCTCCTCCCGGTCGTCGGTCGCCAATTCGAGCGTCGGCCGGTCGCTCATCGCCCGTGGAGTCCCCCACATCGGTCGACTGTCATGACTGTGTCTCGATGAATTATCTGCCTTAAGTTTTCGGACTAGATGAAAGGTTGAATCCGACGGATGACGGAGCAATCTCGGTCCCTCCGAGCCTCGAATTCGAACGTTCCCGGACGGCCGACCTCGACGCACCCCACCCTCTCTGACTGCTTTTTGTAGCCCTGGCACCAGCGATTCGCATGGATACTGCACTGGTCATCGGCGGCACGCAATTCGTCGGTCGACACGCCGTCTCGGAACTGCTCGCACACGACTACGAGGTCACGCTGTTCAACCGCGGGAACCACGAGAACCCGTTCGCCGCGGACGAGCGCGTCGACCACGTCGAAGGCGACCGCACCGACGACGACGCCGTCCGACGCGCGGCCGCCGCCGTCACCCCCGACCTCGTGGTCGACTGCGTCGCTTACCATCCCGATGAGGTCCGGGTGGCGGTCGAAGCCTTCGCCGATGTCGACGCTTACGTCTACGTCTCCAGTGGCTCGGCCTACGAGTTCGGTCACGTCCCGGTCCGTGAGGGCGAGACGCCGTTGGTCCCCTGCGAGACGGCCGACGAGACCGACGACTCGGTCGAGACCTACGGCGCGCGCAAGGCCGAGGGTGACCGGGTCGTCTTCGAGGCCGCCGAACGCGGGATCAACGCGATGAGCGTCCGGCCGTATCTCGTCTACGGCCCGCACGACTACACGGAGCGTTTCGACTCGTGGATCGCGCAGGTCGCGGCCTACGACCGCGTGGTCGTCCCCGGCGACGGCGGGAGCATCCTCCACCGCGCCTACGTCGAGGACGTGGCGAGCGCCATCCGAACCGTCGCGGAATCGGGGACGCCCGGCGAGGCCTACAACGCCGCCGATCACGACCTGATGACGCTCGACGGGTCGCTCTCTCGCGTCGCCGACGCGCTCGACACCACGGTCGAGACCGTCCACGCGAGCGAGCGGGAACTCGACGCCGCTGGCCTCTCGCCGACCGACTTCCCGCTCTACACGCCGATGCCCTCGTTCGCTTCGACCGAGAAACTCGAAGCGCTCGGCTGGTCGTCGACGCCGCTCGACGTGTCGATCGCTCGAACCGTCGAGGACCACCTCGACAGCGGGCGCGACGGAAGCGACCTCTCCCCGGACCGGGACGCCGTCGAGGAACTGCTGGCACGCTTCGACGCGGGCGCGGCGTAGTCGGGTTCGGCGCGTCCATCGACGCCTACCCGCTCGGCGCTACTCGATCTCGGGAAAGTACCGCCCGTGGAAGTCGAACGGAATCGCGTGCGGAACGGGCGCGCGAGCGACCTCCGCGAACGACTCGCCGTCGAGTGCGACGAGCACCGAGCGTTCGGCGTCGACGTCGAGCATCACCGTGAGCACGACGCCGTCGTCCTCGGCCGTCCCGTCCGGTCGGGGAACGAAGATCGGTTCGCTGAAGTAGTTCTCGCCGTCGCCGAAGCGGTCGATATGGCCCGTCTCGGTGTCGATCTTCGAGACGGCCCGCGGCCAGTCCGTGATCGGTTGATCGCCGTCCTGCGCGTAGACGAAGCGATGCTTCTGACACCAGCGCTCGGGCGAGACTGTCGGGAGCGCCGTGGAGCCCTCGTAGATCGTCTCGCGGTCGATTTCGTTCCCCGCGATCCGGAAGCGTTCTAATGCGCCGCCGAACACGCCGAACTCGCCCGCGCGGAGGCGAGCGAGCGAGAGCGTGTCGAGGGACTCGGCGTCGGGAACGGTTTCGAGGTCGATCACGAGTTCGCCGTCCGCCTCGTAGGCGTTGGCGTGGTGGAAGCCGAAGAACGCCTCCGTCCGGGGTTCGGCGACGACGTCGCCGGTCTCGCGGTCGACGACGAGAAAGCGCGTTCCACGTTCGGGTTGCCACTCGTAGTTCTCGATGAACGGCCCGCGTCGACCGGGTTTGAGGAAGTCGAGCGGGTCGACGACGAGGGGGAACTCCGTGAGGACGACGTAGTTCGGTGTGAGCGCGAAACTGTGCATGTAGGCCGGCCTGTCGGCCGGAATCGAAGCGATGTTCCGGCGGTCGGCCGGGTCGGTCATGGCGTAGACGTGGTACTCGCTGGGATAGCCGAACGCCGTCTCGAAGTTGACCCACTCTTCGGCCAGCGGATCCCAGTGGAGGTGCGCGCAGGCGATGTTTCCTGTCGGCTCCGACCCGGCGTACTGGACGTGCCCGTAGGTTTCGAGCGTCGTCGGATTGATAGCGACCCAACGCGGTGTCTCGGTCAGAGCGAGGTAGAACCGACCGACGCGCTCGACGACGACGTTGGTGTTGTCGTACGTGGAGTCGAGGAGGAACGATCGGAGGCGCTGTCTGAGCGTCGTCTCGCTCGTCGCGAACCCGCCCTCGAACGTCCCCGCGAGCGCGGCCTCGTAGGTGTCGGTGCGGAGGAATCGGTTCCGGTAGGTGACGCCGTCGCCGAAGGAGAACTCGTGCAGCATCGCGAGGCCGTCGAACCAGTGGTCGACTGCCGCCTCCCCGAGTTCGAACGCGCCAGGACCGTTGCGAACGAGCGCCCCGGAGAGCCACTCGGGGAGCGATCCCTCGGCGGGCAGTTCGACCTCGACCTCGTCGGTCAGCGAGTGGAATCCGAGCGCGCGGTCGCGAGTCATGCCTCTTAGAGACGGCTCCCAGCCCGCTAACCGTTAGGGTAGCGGGGATCACGAATGCGGACTGCCGAGCGTCGGTAGCGGCGGTATCACCGATTGCCGGTGAGCACGAACGCGACTGGCGGCGTCACAGATCGACCGCACCGGGTGATTTGCGTAGCATCCCCACGCAGTCGCTCACTTTCACTTTCACTCCGCTAGGATGACCTACAAGTCGTCGAAGAGAGATAAACGAAGTATGAGCGCGACTGGGTGTCTCTCGCGAGCGGACGAACGAATCGAGATTGATGTGACGGACGTCTCGACGGACGAAGTCGAGGCGTACGTACGGACAGAGCGTGACCGCGACGTCGACCTCTACCTCGAACGACGCGGCGGCCGAACGTACCTCGTCTCCCGGTAGGTGCTGAGCGGACCACGGCTCCCGTCACTCGCCGACGGTCGAACTGGCGATGAGGTCGTCTCCTCGTGGAAGCGTCTCTTCGACGTGAAATACAGTAGCAGCCGTCAGTCGTTCGGAGGCGATAGTCCGCGAATTTGATAGACGGCATACATAACCGCCGTGAGTCGAAATCAGACGATACATGAATCGTCACGCGACTCTCCTTGCGGTCGTCATTCTCCTCGTCGCGCCGTCGGTCGGGGCACTCGGCATCGCCACCGACGGGCAAATCCCTGGCACGGCCCTCGCCGCTTCGACTTCCACCTCCTCGTCGACGCCCGCTGCGACGAACGCGTCGAGCGCGTCGAACGCATCGAGCGCGAACGCGTCTGACCCGACTGCCACCCGGCGGTCTCCACTCCAACTTCGGCTGTCGAATCCGACGCTGGTCGCCGACTCCGGGGGGCGACTCCGGTTGACGGTCTCGAATCCGACGGCGACGCCGCTCCGAAACGTCTCGGTCGACCTCCGCTCGTCGAAGGGAGGCGTCGTCGGCCGTCAGTTCGTGCCGACGGTCGCCGCGGGTGGGAGCACGACGCTCACCTTCCCAGTCCGTCCGAAGTCGGCGGGATCGACGACCTACACGGTCGACGCCTCGTACACGACCGCCGGTGGCGACCGCGCCACCGCCTCGGCGTCGAGATCGATCGCCGTCGAAACCCTCTCCGACGACGTGGGCGTCCGCGTCGAACCGGTCGCGAACCAACCGAATCGACAGGGGAACGTCAACAGCCAACTCGGCAGTCTCGTCGGTAATCAGGGGACGACGACGTCGAGCAGCGGGTCGAGTCAGCCCCAGTCCGCGCGGGTGACAGTGACGAACTTCGGCAACGTCCCGGTTTCGAACGCCGTCGTGACGCCGACGCTCGGGAACCGGTCACTCCCGCGGTACGCGATCAACGGCACGCTCGCGCCCGGTCAGTCGAAGAGTATCGTCGTCTCGCTGGCGAACGTCCGACGGAGTGACGGGGTCACGTTCCGTGTGACCTACGACATCGCGAATCGGTCGAGCCAGACCAGCGCGTCGTACAACTATCGACCGCCGACCGGAGATATCGCACTGACGGGGCTCAACCTCTCCGTGACTGACGGCGGACTGATCAAGGTCAACGGCGACGCCGGAAACACCGGCGAGGCGACCGTCCAAGGTGTCGTGATTTCAGTCGGTCGAAGCGATCACGTCTCTCCGGCGTACCCCGAGCGGAACTACTTCGTCGGCTCCATCGAGGAGAGCGGCTTCGCCCCGTTCGAACTCACCGCCAACGTCAGCGGGAGTGGCGTCTCGAAGATCCCGCTCACGGTGTCCTACACGGTCGACGGCGTTCGGCATACGAAACACGTAACCGTCCCCTACGAGCGGCCAAGTGGCCAGAGACACGGGAATCAGAGCGGGTTCAACGTCGAGGCGATCGACTACGCGATCGCCATCGTCTTCGTCGCTCTCGCGGCCGGATTGCTCGTCGTCTACCGGCGTCGGTGACCTCCGATGACTGAGTTGAGACCGACGACGAAGACGACACCGACGCTCGAACTCCGGAATGTAACGAAGGAGTACGACACCGGGACCGAGGTCGTGACCGCCCTCTCCGGCGTCGACTTCGCCGTCGAGTCCGGCGAGTTCGTCGCCGTCATGGGACCGAGCGGGAGCGGCAAGAGTACGATGCTCAACCTGCTCGGACTCCTCGATGCGCCCACGTCCGGCACGCGTCGACTCCGCGGACGCGACGTGACGACGCTCGACGACGAAGCCCAGACGAAGGCGAGAAAGGAGTTCGTCGGCTTCGTGTTTCAGGACTTCTACCTCATCCCGACGCTGACCGCGGTCGAGAACGTCGCGCTCCCGACGCTGTTCGACGGCGACGAACACGACGACGACCGGGCGCGAAACCTCCTCCAGCGAGTCGGACTCGGCGAGCGGTTGGACCACCACCCCAATCAGCTCTCGGGCGGCCAGAAACAGCGCGTCGCCATCGCGCGGTCGCTCGTGAACAAGCCCGCCGTCGTCCTCGCCGACGAACCGACCGGAAACCTAGACCGGGAGACGGGGACGCAGATCCTCTCGGAGTTCCGGCGCATCTGCGAGACGGGGGTGAGCGTCGTCGCCGTCACGCACGACGAACTCGTCGCGGAGTTCGCAGACCGGACGGTCGACCTCGTCGACGGCGTGATGCGCTCGCCGGAGGTGGCGAGATGAGGGGAGGTAGGCGATGAGCTTCGACCGGCGATTCCCGGCGACGATGCTCGCCTGGCGGAACCTCTCGCGCAATCGACTCCGATCGGCGCTGGCGACGCTCGGCATCGTCATCGGCGTCTTCGCCATCGCCTCGCTCGGCATCTTCGGCAACGTGCTACAACTCTCGGCGGCCCACTCGCTGGGAGACATCGGGACGCAAGTCGTGGTCAGCCCGAACGCCGAGACGGGTCAGGGAACGTTGAGCCCACGCGATATCCAAGAGATTCAGCGCGTCACGGCCGGTCACGGTACCGCCGTTCCACTCAAGAGCGGACGGGCGGTGGTCACGAGCGGCAACGACCGCGCGGCCGCGTCGCTCTACGGGACGAACGACCCGAAGGCGCTGTTCAGGGCGAGACACGGAACGCTCCCGGACAGCCTCCGAGGGGGCATCCTCCTCGGCCCGGACGTGGCGGACTCGCTCCACGCGCAGGTCGGGAGCGTCGTCGACATCGAGGGGAACAAGTATCGCGTCGTCGGCGTCCTCGCACCGAGTCAGACGCTCTCGCCTGTGTCCTCGGACAACGCCGTCGTCCTCCCCGAAGACCAGTTCGTACAGGACCGATACGACCGAGTGGTCGTCACCGCAGATTCGGGTAAAGACGCGACGTATATCGCGGACACCGTCGAGGCGCGACTGAACGCCCGCGAGAAGCGGGTGAGCGTGTTCCAACTGTCGAGCGTCCTGAATCGCATCAACGACTTCTTCGACCTGTTGAACGGCTTCCTCATCGGAATCGGCGGCATCTCGCTGGTCGTCGCGGGGGTGAGCATCTTCAACGTAATGCTCATGAGTACGACGGAGCGGCGGGCCGAGATCGGAGTCTTCCGCGCCGTCGGGATTCAGAAACACGACGTACTCCGGACGCTGCTGATCGAGGCGACGCTGTTGGGCGTCGTCGGAGGCACGGTCGGCGCGCTCTCGGGTCTTCTCACCGCGTTCGGTCTGTACTACTTCACGCCGATCACGCTCGACGTGTTGCTCGTCCCGAGTACGGCGCTGTATCTGCTCGTCGCGTTCGCGTTCGGCGTCCTCGTCAGTGTACTGAGCGGCCTGTATCCGGCGTGGAAGGCGGCCAACGAGCGCCCGGTCGACGCGCTCCGGAACTGATCGGGTTCTGAGCCACGATTTCTCGGACGTAGCGGCAACCGTGACCGGTTTGGGTGGTCGCGCCCCGAAACGACTAATGTTTGATTACTGCTATGCGTTGACGTGGACCGCAACACTGCCCTCACGTTGGTTCTCGCCCTCGTCGCCGTCGCCGCCATCTCCTTTGCCGCCGCGACGCTCGACTCCGCACAGTCGACCGGCAGCGGTATCGGAGGTGGATCGGGCCCCGGACCGGGTCTCAGCGGCCACAGCGGCAACTTCTCGATGACAGGAAACGCGACACATAACGGAACCGGCGGTGCCGCGAGAACGTCTCTCTGCGTCGCCTCGCTCTCGAGAGGTCCCGTGAAGCTTGCGATCGTCGCCGTCTTCGCACTCCTCGTCGGGATCGTCTACTGGCGGACGCGTTCGGCGCTCGCCAGCGCCACCTTCTCGTTCGTGTTCGGGATTCCCGTCCTGCTCGTCTACGAGTTGCTGACGAGTTGCAACCGGGATCTCTCTCAGCGATCACAACCGATGGGACCGATCTCGTCGCCCAACCAATCGGTCTTCGGCGGCGGCGGTGCGCTGGGGAGCGGAAACACCGGACAGGTGGCCTCGACGCCGACGCTCCTGCTCGGCGCACTACTCGTCATCGCGCTCGTCGGGGCCGGTCTGATGCTCTTCTACTCGACGGGTAACGACGAGGAAACGGTGGAGGAAACCGTCGACGATCCGACGCCGACGACGGACGTCGCCGCCATCGGCCGTGCGGCCGGGGAAGCGGCCGACCGCATCGAAGCCGACGCCGACGTCGAAAACGAGGTGTTCCGCGCGTGGCGCGAGATGACGCAGTACGTCGACGTGCCGCGACCCGAGTCGAGCACGCCCGGCGAGTTTGCGGCCGCGGCCGTCGACGCCGGGATGGCCCGCGGGGACGTGCAGGCACTGACCGACCTGTTCGAGGACGTCCGGTACGGTGGAAAAGAAGCGACGACCGACCGGGAGCGTCGCGCGGTCGAGGCGCTCCGGCAGATCGAGGCAACCTACGCCGACGATGCCGACGCTGACGACGGTGGAGACGGTGGTGAGCGTCAATGAAGACGAGGCGACTCACGATCGCCCTCGGCGTCGTCGCCGTCGGTGTCGGATTGACGAGCATCGTCATGCGGAGCGCCTTCGGATTCCAACTGAGCTACGTGTTCGTCACGCTGATCGGCGTGCTCGCACTCGTACAGGGGCTGCGCTACGCTTCGGCACGGCGGTCGACGCCGGTCGAAGAGACCGAAACCGGCACGCCCGAGCACCGATACGAAGTGCCGGTCCCCGGCGACGATTTCGACGACGCCGTCGTTCGCGCGCAAGGGTGGACCGTCCGAGGCGTCAGTCAGCGCCGTACCGTCCGCGACCGGCTGCACGAGGTCGCGGTCAGCGTGCTGGTCGCCCATCGCGGGCTCGCACGCGACGAAGCCGAGAAACAGATCGCGAGGGGGACGTGGACGGACGACCCGTACGCGGCGGGGTTCCTCTCGGAATCCAAAGTCGAGATTCCGCTCACCGTACGGATTCGAGGCCTCTTTCGGCGTGAATCGCAGTTCGCTCGCGAGCTTCGTGAGACGGTTGCAGCGATCGAAGCAGTCGAGGAGGACCGATGAAGCTGCTCGACACCAACCGCTGGACCGGCGTCGGCGCGTTGACGCTGCTGGCGGCGGGAGTCGCCATCGTCCTCGGTCGGCAACCGGGGCTGCTTCTCGTGGGCGTCGTCGGCGTCGCTTACGCCGCGTACGCCCGAAGCGACGAAGCGCCGTTGCCGTCGCTGACCGTGGAGCGTGAACTCGCAGACGAGACGGCGGGACCGGGCGACGAAGTCCGCGTCGTCGTCACCGTGACGAACACCGGTGATTCGACGCTGTTCGATCTGCGCCTCGTCGACGGCGTTCCGAGGGCGTTGGCGGTCGCCGACGGTTCGCCGCGGCTCGGGACCGCGCTCCGACCGGGAAAGCGCGCGCAGTTCTCGTACGCCGTGACGGCCGTCCGCGGCGAGCACGACTGGGAGCCGATGCAGGTGATCGCCCGCAACGCCAGCGGGTCGCGCGAGCGAGTCACCGAGGTCGAAACCGAGACGACGCTCCGCTGCCTCCCCGAACTCCGGACGGCGGCCAATCTCCCGCTTCGGGGGCTCACGACGCAGTACGCCGGACAGCTTGCGACCGAGGTCGGCGGGCCGGGGCTCGAATACCACTCGACCCGCGAATACCGACACGGCGACCCCTTGAACCGGGTCGACTGGTATCGCAGGGCGCGAACCGGCGATCTGGCGACGCTCGACTTCCGCGAGGAACGCGCCGCGACGGTCGTCCTGCTCATCGACGCCCGTGACCAGGCGTACGTCGCATCGCGTGCGGGCGCGCCGAACGCGGTCGAGCGGTCGGTCGACGCCGCCGGACAGGTGTTCTCCGCGCTGGTCGGCGGCGGCGACCGCGTCGGCGTCGCGGCGTTCGGTGCCGAGGAGTGCTGGCTCGCACCGGGAAGCGGACGAGATCACCAAGCACGAGCGCGGACGTTGTTGGCGACGCACCCGGCGTTGTCGCCGATACCGAGCGGCGGGAAGTTCTTCCCCTCGATCAGGTTCAGACGGCTCCTCCGTCGGCTTCCGTCCGACGCGCAGGTGCTTTTCTTCTCACCGGTCACCGACGAGTACGCGGTGTCGGTCGCCCGTCGACTCGACGCCTACGGCCACGCCGTCACGGTCGTTTCGCCGGACCCGACCGCGAGCGACACGCTCGGACATCGGTTGGCGGCCGTCGAGCGTCGGACCCGACTCAGCACGCTCCGGCGGGCGGGGTTACGCGCCGTCGACTGGCCGGACGAACCGCTCGCGACTGTTCTCACCCGCATGTCGGGGAGGTGGTCGCAGTGAGCGCATCGGTGCCCGTCGAACAGGAAGACGACATCGACCGATCGCCCCCGACGCTCAGCGCGTGGCTGGCGACGGGGGCGGCGTTAGTCACGCTACTCGCGCTCGGACTCTCCGTACCGATGGCGTTCGCGCCGGCCGGCGTCGGCCTCGTCGTCGTCGCCGCCGGGGCGTTCCTCGGATCGCGTCGGGTGCTGTTGCTCGGCTCGTTCGTCCTCCTCTGCGGCGTGTTCGTCGCCGGTGTCGAAGGCGGATCGACGGTTCCGCTCCTCGTCGGGGCGCTCGGCGCGGTGCTGTCGTGGGATATCGGCGAGAACGGGATCGGACTCGGCGCACAACTCGGCCACGAAGCCGACACGCAGCGGGCGGAACTCGTCCACGCCGCGTCGAGTTTCGTGGTCGGCATCGTCGCCATCGCCCTCGGGTACGGCGCGTACGCCGCCGGTGTCGGTGGGCAGCCGATCACGGCACTCGTCTTCCTCCTCGTCGGAATCGTCGTTCTCGTGTCCGCACTTCGGTAACGTCGTGCGAATCGGCTCAGGGGCCGTCGAGGGTAATCGGGCGACGCTGACTCCCTCGAACCGAATCCGACAACAGTTAAGACCACCGAGCGCTGAATTCCGGTCAAGACTATCATGAGCGAAGGATACCGAGATCCGAAAGTCGGAATCGTACTGCTGGTCATCGCGACAGTGTTTATCATTCCGCTGATGCTACCGACCGGCTTCGGCATCCTCTCCGTCATCCTCGGCGTACTGAGCGTCGTCGCGTTCGTTGCGGGAACGCTCATCCTCGGCACGTCCGAAGGCGGCCGCCCGGTCTAACCCCGCACCGCACTATCGGGAACGCAGGTACAGAGAAGACGAACGTGAGAGCAACGTACCGTACCGACGTGATCTTCTGTTGACGCCGACCGATCAGTCGAGCGTCGGCACCGAAACCGAATCGAGGACGCTCTCGACGACGTCTGCTTTCGAGACGTCGTTGACCTTCGCGTCCGGCGTGAGGACGAGGCGGTGAGCCAGCACGCTCTGAGCGACGTCTTTGACGTCGTCGGGGGTGACGAAGTCGCGCGCGCTCAGTACTGCCCGAGCACGGGTCACCTCGAAGAGTCGCTGCGTCCCGCGGGGGGAGACGCCGATGGCGACGCGGCGGTCCGACCGGGTCGCGGCCGCGAGGTCGGCCATGTAGCCCAGGAGGTCCTCTTCGACGCGGACGCGTTCCGGGGCACGGCGGAGGTCGAGCACTTCGCGTCGGTCGAGGACGCGCTCGACGCTCGGGCTTCGTCGGTCGCGACCGGCGCGGCGGCGGAGGAGTTCGATCTCGCCGTCGCGACCGGGGTAGCCGATTCCGGTCTTGACGATGAATCGGTCGATCTGTGCTTCGGGGAGCGGGAACGTCCCTTCCTGTTCGACCGGATTCTGCGTCGCGATGACGAAGAACGGGTCCGGGAGTTCGTACGTCTCGCCGTCGACGGTGACCTGTCGCTCTTCCATCGCTTCGAGGAGCGCCGCCTGCGTCTTCGGCGGGGCGCGGTTGATCTCGTCGGCGAGGACGACGTTGGCGAAGATCGGACCTCGGGAGAACTCGAAGGTACCGTCGCTCTCGTTGAACACGTTCGTCCCCGTCACGTCCGCCGGGAGGAGGTCGGGCGTGAACTGAATCCGGGAAAAGGAGAGGCCGAGGGCCGTCGAGATACTTCGGGCGGTGAGCGTCTTTCCCGTGCCGGGGACGTCCTCTAAGAGGACGTGTCCGCGGGCGAGGACGCCGAGGAGGACGCGTTCGAGGAAGGCATCGTTCGCGATGACCGCCGCACGCACCGCATCGAGGACGGATTCGCACGACTCGCTTGCTTCGGGGATTTCCATGGGAGAACGTGGCGCACTCCCACGACTTAGTCTCCGCGGTTGACATCCTCGTGCACGGTCCATCGAAATCGAAACGGATTAAACGCCGGACGCCGCAGGTGCAAACGAAGCCGAGGTAGCCTAGCCCGGCCAAGGCGGTAGATTCGAAATCTACTGTCCATTCGGACACGTGAGTTCAAATCTCACCCTCGGCGCTTCTCTCGACACAATCTACCGCGAGTGCGTCCTATCGCGCTCGCGACTATAGCTGTGTCGAGTGTGCGATTTACGTGAGATTTGAACCAAGCGAGTCGCAGCGCCCGAACGAAGTGAGGGCGACCGCCTCGCCCAGGTTCACGATCTCACCCTCGGCGCTTCTCTCGATTCCACGTTCCGAGAGCGCGCTCTGTCGCGCTCGCTACTAGCTACGTATTCTCCACCGTTGTCGAGTCAGAGGAGTCGCTCGACCACTGTTGTCGAACGCTCCACACGAGGTAGAGGCAGGCAGCGGCGAGAAGGAGGTACCCGACGGGTTGAGCGGCGACTAGCAGTGGGTTGGTGATGACGGTGCCGTCCTCGGTAAGTCGCGCCGCTGGCATCATCATCGCCATCGACAGCGGAATCAACAGGACCGCCGTACTTCGACGGATCGTCCGTCGGAGGGCAAAGTCGGACATACACCGCGGTTTGTTGGAATGTAGACATGTCGTGGTATCGTTCGTACACTGAAAGTAACCGTGGCTCGACCCGGTGGACCAAATCACTCCGAGACTACGTCGTGTCCGTTCGATCCGGGTTCGATCTCCTCCGAGGACGTCGACACCGATCCCTCGGTCAGCGAATTGACGACGTTCGCGAGGGCGTCCGGGCCGAGTAACACGACTAGTCCGGCCCCGACGAGGTCGAAAACGAGGTCGAGTGCCGTGTCGTTTCGGCCGTAGGAGACGAGAATCGGTTCCACACCGGCACGGCTCGCAAAGTGGTGGATCAGGTACTCTATCACTTCCCAGAAGACGCCGAATCCGAGCGTGACGCCGACGACGAAGACGGAGTGTCGCTTTCGGGTCGAGGGGTCGCTCCCGGTACGCGTTCGGGCGACGACGTAGGCGACCCCGCCGACGATGCTCGCCGAGAGGGTGTGGGTGACGTGGTCCCACCACCACGTCCGGTCGTAGGGCCCGAGCATTCCGATCGCGTGGAGCAGCATCGCGCCCGTGATCCAGAGTCGCTGCCACGGCTGGAGGTCGAGGCCGTAGCGCCGTTCGAGCACGCTGGGAACGAACGAGGTCGCAAGCGACACTGCCGCGTTCACGACGGCGCTCGGGTTACCACGGTCGAGTCCAACTAGTAGAACGGTCGAGATTCCGAACCGCAAGGCGTGATCCGCCCACCGTTTTCTCCACTTAGCGAAGCCTGTGCTCACGGGATATCACCGTCATACGACAGTAGACGCGCTAGGAAGATAAATCGAACCGTGGAGACGTGTCATTTCATTTTCATCCGTCCGCCGAGTGACGGTGACGACACGGCTCTCGCTGCCGCTCTGGTGACGTTGGTGTCTCTGCGAGTCAGTCGCAGCGATCTCTACGTGTCAGTCGGTTATCGACCGGATCAGTCGATGAAATCAGTGGGTCCGGTTCGATTCGGGTTCGACGCACTCTCGGCGGTCCCTCGGCCGTGTGAACACCCGGTTCGGTCACGTCACCGCCGCGTCAACAACACGAGCACGATAGCGATGACGGCGAGCGGGAGCACCAAGAAGAGCATGATGAACAGGCCGAGCGTGAGGTCCCAGAGCGAGTACGCCAATTCGCGTTTGAACGCTTCTTCCATGATCTCTCGTCTGTGGCGTCGAACGGCGACGGGTTAAGCGCATCGTCCGTTCGAACCCACATCACGAGATCGGCCAGTGAAACAACAGCCAGAGGTTCTGGAGGCCGACGAACGTGAACCACGCCGCGCTCCCGAGGTAGACGACCTCGCGGACGGTCGACGGATACCAACTCGGCGTCGCGTCGGGGACCAGTCGTGCGACGAGGGCACCGCTCTCCGCGAGCAGGGCGACGACGCAGATCGCGACGAGTGTCAGGACGACGTTCCCCCACACGACGCCGAAGGCACGCATGAGTGTTCGAGCGAACGGGACGGTCTCGCGTACACCCCCGAGCGCCCCGAGAACGAAGACCGTGCTCGTCGCGTCGAGCCCCTTTCCCGCGACGAGCGCGGCCACTTGCGTCCTCCGTTGCACGGTTGTCCTGTCGATCGAAGATAATATAACGATTGGTAGCTTCGCTCGTCTGGTAAACGCTCGAACAAAAGCGTTGATAACCACCGAGTCACTACGGTGGGGAAAGCGATGTCTACTGAAGGACTGAATGGGCTTCTCGACGATGCCGCGATGCGTGACGCGCTCCGTACCGTCTACGAGCGGTCCGACGGCGGGCGGACGGAGATCGAGTGGGCCGACGTCGACGACGCGCTCTCGAGCGGTGCGTGGGGGACGCTGATCGAGCGGGAGGTTCTCGTCAGCGACGGCGACGGGTTCGTCCTCACAGCACCCGACCGCGTTCGGAGCGAACTCGACCTCTCTGACCCCGAACGCGACGACGCGGGAGACGCCACCGAAACGGCCCCCGAAGCGGCAGCAGCGGCAGAACCGACCGACGACGACGCCGAAGAACTCGAACCGATCTCGTGGACGCTCGCCGATAAGTTCGCGGGCGTCGGTTCGCTCATCCTCTTCGCGGGGTACTCGCTCCCGCAGATCAAGCACGTCGTCGTCGGAGTCGACGACGTCGTCTTCGGTGTGATTCAGTCGGCGATGCCCTTTTACGACGTCATCCTCCTGCTCGCCTTCCTGACGGGGCTGTACTCAATCGCCATGCAGGCGCTGTTCGGCGACGTCGAACTGATCGGCAAGTACCAACAGCGGATGAAAGACGTACAAGAGCGCCAAGAGAAGGCCAAAGAGCGCGGCGACGACGAGGAACTCGAACGCCTACAACAAGAACAGATGGAGGCCATGGGAGACCAACTCGGGATGTTCAAAGTCCAGTTCCGACCGCTCGTCTGGACGATGCTCCTGACGATTCCGGTGTTCCTCTGGCTGCGCACGGTCGTCCAGTCGGGGACCCTCGGCAGTCACGCGACCGTCGTGGTCCCGCTCGTCGGCTCGGTTCCGTGGCAGCACGCGCTCCTCGGCCCGTTCGCGACGTGGCTCGTCTGGTACTTCCTGTGCTCGTTCGCCTCGCGGCAGTTCGTCCAGAAAGTATCTGGCATCCGGATGTCGCCGCAGACGCAGTAAGTCCGAGACGCTCCGCTCTCGCGTCGCATTTTTCTCGAAGAAAACGGCGAGAGCGTGCCGGCTCAGTCGTCGGCCGAGACGGGTTCTGGCTCCGCCGCCAGCAGTCGGTCGAGCGCGTCGACCATCGATCTCACGCTGGCGAGGGTGATGTCTGACTCCGACGCCGCCACGGTGACGGTTCGATCGCCGCGTGACATCTGAACCTCGACGGTCACGACGGCGTTCGTCCCGCCGGTGATGGCGTCGACGTGGTAGGAGTCGAGTTGCGCGTCGGCGTCGGGGCCGAGCGCGGCCCGAACCGCCTCGACGGCGGCGTCGACCGGACCGCTCCCGGTGCCGCTTGCGACGCGCTCCTCGCCGTCGACGACGAGGCGAACGCTCGCTGCGGGCGTGCCGCCGCCACTGGTGGCGGTGAGGTCGACGAGTTCGACCCGGCGGTCGCGCTCGCGACCCTGGACGTCCTCGGCGATAGCGAGCAAGTCGGCGTCGGTGACGCGCTTGCCGCGGTCGCCGAGGTCCTTGACGCGTCCGACGACCGTCGCGAGTTCGTCGTCGGTGACGCTCACGTCGTGTTCGTCGAGCGCGGCGCGGACGCCCGCTCCTCCGGCGTGCTTGCCGAGCACGAGTCGCCGCTCGCGGCCCACCATCTCGGGCGGGTACGGCTCGTACATCGCGTCGTCCTTGAGCGTACCGTCGGTGTGAATGCCGCTCTCGTGGGTGAACGCGTTCTCGCCGACGACGGCCTTGTTCGGTGCGAGGTCGACGCCCGTCGCGCGGGCGACGCGCTGAGCGACGGCGTAGAGTTCGTCGAGTTTCGCCGTCTCGACGCCGTAGCAGTGGGCGAGCGCGATGGCGACCTCCTCTAATGCGACGTTACCGGCGCGTTCGCCGATGCCGTTGACGGTGGCGTGGACGGTGTCCGCGCCCGCCCGGAGGCTGGCGTAGACGTTCGTCATCGCCAGTCCGAGGTCGTCGTGGACGTGCGTGCTCGTCGGGCCGAGCGCCGAGAGCCGCGAGACGGCCTCGTAGGTGTGCTCGGGTCCGGCGTGGCCGACCGTGTCGCAGTAGCAGACGCGGTCGGCCCCGGCGTCGAGCGACTCGGCCATGAGCCGTTCGAGGAAATCCAGATTCGCGCGCGAGCCGTCCTCGCCGAGGACCTCGACCCAGAGGCCGTGGTCGCGGGCGTACTCGACCAGTTCGACGGCGTTGGCGACTACGTCGTCGCGGGTCGTTCCGACCTTCGTCTCGACGTGGCGGTCCGACGCCGGGACGACGAGGTTGACGCCGTCGACGTCGCAGTCGAGCGCGAGGTCGATGTCGCGTTGGACGCCGCGGGCGAAGCTCGTCACCGTCGCGTCGAGTCCGAGCCCGGTGACGCGGCTGATCGTCCGGCGTTCGCCCTCGCCGGTACAGGCGCTCCCGGCTTCGATGAACGCCACGTTGGCGCGGTCGAGGCCGCGGGCGATGTCGGCTTTTTCGTCCGGCGAAAGCGAGATGCCCGGCGCTTGCTCGCCGTCGCGGAGCGTCGTGTCTAACAGTTGTACGTTGGCCTCAGAATCGAGTGTGTGCTCGGAGGTGCCTCCGAAGAAGTCTGTCACGAGTTCGTCACGTGAGTTAGGCGAACCGTCGAATTTCACAGCCAGCCGCCTCGCGGCGACTTACTCTATCCTCGTCCGTCGGGGTGTGTTCCGACATTGTATCTCCGCCTTGGGCGTGCCCCCTGATAACATGAGGGGTTGTGACAGATTTGACGGTCCGGTTTTCCTATTCCTCCTCGATCCGCACCACGTCGCCGACGGAGACCCCGTCGGCCGCACCAGCCGGGAGTTCGACGATCGTATCGGCGGTTCCCCACCCCAAACCGATCCACGCCGAGAGGCGTTGCTTCCGGGTCACCTCGTCGTCGACGAGCCAGAGCGCGTCGATGTCGAACGGCACCGCGACCATGTGGAGGCTCTGGGTCGCCGGACCGTCGAACGAGAAGAGCAGCGCGGAATCGTCAGCGATCGATCGGCGGAACATCAATCCCTTGGCTTTCGTGAGAAACGAATCGGCCACCTCGACGGTCGACGCGAGCACCCGGTCGTCGCCGTCGTCGTCGTGAACGAGTTGCATACGTTCGCCGACTGTCTCGAATCGAATTAATTCGTTCGGACCGACGCCAATCTCACGAACCCCGACAGAACCAACACCTCGGCGCGTCAACGCCGGGCCATGGAGAAGACGCCCACGGGCACGCCCGTCGGCGTGGACGACCCGTACGAGGTCGCCGGGCCGTGCGATCACCTCACCGGCGACGGTCGGTGTCGCTACGCGCTCGCCTACGCCGGCAACGACCCGGAGTTCGCCGCCGCCCGCCGCGACGACGACTACGAGTGCCTCGTCGCCGACGAGGGCGCCGACTGGCGCGACTGCCCGCACTACCGCTCGACGACGAACGGCCGGGAGTGCGTCCGCTGCGGCATCGAGGAAGTCCGCATGGCCCACGAGGGCGCGCGGCCGCTCCTCGAAGAACACCACCTGTCGTACGGGGAGGGTGGCAGTGGTGCGGAAGACAGCGAGGGCGAGGAACCGAGCCACGAGATAACCGTCTCGCTCTGTCGCTGGTGTCACGCCAAGATCCACAACTCATTCGCGCGCATCGACGACGACGCCTCACCCGACCCCGAAGCCATCGCCGCCCGTGAACAGCGGCGCGGGAAGGAACAGGAAGAGTTCGGGTTTCAGTCCGCCGCGGATCGGTACGAGCGGGAGTGAGTGGCGGGCGGCAGAGAGTTTTCAGGGATCAGATAAAAGATGGCCAATCGACCGCCGCTGGGTGGGACTGAAAGGGTCCGTGGTCTCGGCGAACCTCGGCGACGTAAGCACCGCAGGCCGGAGGCCGAGGAGCGCAACGAGCCGCGGGAGTCGAGACCACGGGGGCTTTCGAGGTCGCCTCGATCGCGGTTCCGGTCGTTTCGGTCTTGGTTTGAGATTCTATTCCGATAACCGGTACTCATGACATCCGATCCGAGTAGTCCCAACTGTAGATCACCTGCGGATGTACGTGGATGCGAACTTCTTCCCGATCGTCGTCGAGCAACCACTCGGCGAGCGACGAGTCGGTGTCGCCGAGATACCGTTCGATGAGCGCGCGCAGCGTCGACTTGTCCTCGTCGGGCGACATGGCGGCGGAGCCGTTACCTCGGATACCGCGATACGGTGGCTCGTTCGTCGACACGTCGAAGGCGACCTCCGAGTCGTTCTGGAGGTAGTGGACGACCCTCGCGTTCGCCCACGTCGCACACTCGAACGAACCGTCGCGGTAGCGATACCAGAGCGCGACCGTCCACAGCGACTCGTCCGGTCTGTGGATGGAGACGCGGATCGGAATCGTCGACTCGCGGAGGAACGCCTCGACCTCGTCTTCGGACCAAACGCCGGAGAACGTGACCATGTGCTGTGTGTAGGAGGCGAAACGAGAAAACGATACGTCGGCGATTCGTCGCGTGCGTCGTTCGATAGCGATCGGACCGGTTTCTGCGGACGATCAATACGCAGAAAACATATACTGACGCTCGTTCAACAGATCGCCATGGCCGCAAATATCTCCGCTCCCCAAGATCGTCGCGAATGGCGGGTCTTCTACGCCGCGTGTGCCGCGTTTTTCGTCTGTGTCTACGCGGCGCTCGGACTGCTCACCGGTTCCGATATGGGTGGTCTGCTCGCGGCCGCTCTCGTGAACATACTGTTCGTCATCATCTTAGCGCGTATCGCCGTCGCCGTGTGGCGAATCCTCGTGTGATCGCCCTCGTGCCTCGAGATGAGAGGTATCGAGACGGGGCCTCGCGTCAGGGGGCGTCGCTCACCCCTCCCCGACCATCTGATCTTCGTCTTCCCACTCCCGCTCTCTGAGTTCGTACTTCTGGATCTTCCCCGTCGCCGTCGCAGGCAACGAGTCCACGAACTCGACCGCCTTCGGGACTTTGAACGAGGCGAGGTGCTCCCGGCAGAAGTCGATCAGCTCCGCTTCGGTGACGCCGGGGTTCGACGGGTCGCCGTTCGCGGGGACGACGAACGCCTTCGGCGTCTCGCCCCACTGCTCGCTCGGGATCGGGATGACCGCGACGTCGCCGACGGCGTCGTGGTCGAAGAGGGTGTCTTCCAACTCGATGCTGGAGATGTTCTCGCCGCCCGAGATGATGATGTCCTTCTTGCGATCCTGAATCGCCATCAGTCCGTTCTCGTCGACGACGGCTAAGTCGCCGGTGTGATAGTAGCCCGAGACGCGGTCGTCGAACGCCTCCTCGGTTGCCTCGGGGTTCTCCCAGTACCCGTCCATGACCTGATTCCCGCGGACGACGATTTCGCCCACGGTGGCGTTGTCGTGGGGGACGTCCTCGCCGTCTTCGTCGACGACGCGGACGTCGGTACCGAGGAAGCCGAAGCCCTGGCGCTTCTTGACGGCGAAGCGGCCGGGGTCGCCCTGTTCGAAGAACCGCCGGTTGTCCGAGGTGGTGATGAGCGGCCCGGTCTCGGTCGCGCCGTAGACGTGCGAGAGGTACCAGCCGAAGTCGTCCTCGACGGTTCGAATCGTCGCCTCCGGCGGCGCGGCACCCGCGGTAGCGACCCGGACCGGACGGTTCCCCGTCGTCTCCGGGTCGTTCTTTCGGTGGTAGTCGAGCAGCATGTTCAGCACGGTCGGTGCCGCGCAGAAGTACGAGACGTCCTCCTCGCGGATCGTCTCGAAGATGTCCGCGGCGTCGACGCCGCGCGTACAGATGTGACGCGCGCCGTGGCCCGTGATCGAGTAGATGTGTCCCCAGCCGTTGACGTGGAACATCGGGAGCGTCCAGAGGTACACGTCGTCGTCGCGGACGCCGAGGTGGTTCGATGCGGTGAGCGCGTGGAGCGACTCCGTCCGATGGGTTCGACAGACGCCCTTCGGGTCCCCGGTCGTCCCCGAGGTGTAGTTGATCGTGACGATGTCGTCTTCGTCCATCTCCGGTCGCTCGTAGGAGACCGACTCGGAGAGCACGTCGTCGAACGCCTCCCAGTCGCCGTCGCTCTCGACGCGGTCGGGGTCGTTCGTGATGAAGACCTCCGTCGGGACGGCGTCCCGAACGGCGTCGATCTTCGGGGCGTACTCGTAGTCGGCGTAGATGGCAGTCACGCCCGCGTCGTTCAGGATGTACTCGAAGTCGTCGGCGATGAGTCGGTAGTTCAGCGGCGTGTGGATCGCACCCGCCTGAATCGACCCGTAGGCCGCTTCGAGGTGGTAGTGCGTGTTCGGGTCGAGCACCGCGACCCGGTCGCCAACCTCGACGCCGCGGGTCTGCAGGGCGGCCGAGAACCCGTCGGCTCGGTCACCCAGTTCGTCGTACGTGTACCGCTCGCCCGTCGTCGCCACCACGGCCTCCTTCCCCCCGTAGTTCCGCCGCGCCCGGTCGAGAAAGTCCGTGGCGAGGAGTGGTTTCTTCATGCGTACGACAGTGGGGCGGGGACGACCATAATCTATAAGGAATTAACAAACATTACGTCGACGAGAGAGTTCCACGATGGGTCGATCTCAATATCCCTCTATACGCCCAATATCGACCCCAACGAGCTATATTTCTATGAACATCACATACAAAATAATTTGACGAGTCGGACCAAATACCCGGCATGGGTCTGATGGATTATCGCGGTCGAACCCCGCCGGGGTACGACGGTACCACGGTCGACCGAATCGCTCATCACCGCCGATGGAACGTCGAAGAGGAGACGTGGAGCGACTGTACGAACTGTGGAACCGAACTGCGACTTCGAGACGATCACCTACTCGTCACGCTGGCGTCGTCCCGAGCCAACGTCGATCGACTCCATCTCTGTGACGAGCGGTGCCTCGACGAGTGGTTCGGCGAAGTACTCTGAGCGCGTCGCTTGTAACGAACCGTGTCGTCGCGTCGTCGGACGCGTCGTCAGTCGCTGAAAAAACGAGAGTTGAGTTGTGCGTCTGTGCTCGGCTGATCAGTTGCCCTGCACTTTCGCCTGGATCTCCTTGACGATTTCGGGGTTGCGCAGCGTGGTGGTGTCACCGAGTTCGTCGTCGTTGGCGATCTCTTCGAGGAGGCGGCGCATGATCTTCCCGGAGCGGGTCTTCGGGAGTTCGGGCGTGAAGACGACCGCTTCGGGCCGGGCGATCGGGCCGATGGCGTCCTCGACGCCAGCGACGATCCGGTCACGCATCTCGTCGTCGCCGTCGTAGCCGTCTTCTAAGATAACGTATGCGTAGACTGCCTCGCCTTTCACCTCGTGTCGACCGCCGACGACGGCGGCTTCGGCAACGCCTTCGACGCCGACGATGGCGGATTCGATCTCCATCGTCCCGAGGCGGTGGCCCGAAACGTTGAGCACGTCGTCGACACGGCCGAGGATGGTGATGTAGCCGTCCTCGTCGATCTTCGCGCCGTCTTCAGGGAAGTAGACCCAGTCGTCCGGGTCGTCGCTCTCGGTGTCTGAGTACTCCGCCCAGTACTCGTCGATGAACCGATCGTCGTTGTTGTAGAGCGTGCGGAGCATCCCCGGCCACGGTTTGTTGACCGTCAGGTAGCCCGCCTGTCCGGGTTCTACCTCCTCGCCGGCGGTGTTGACGACACGGATGTCGAGTCCCGGCAGCGGCGGCCCGGCGGAACCGGGCTTCATCGTCTTGATGCCCGGCAGCGTCGTCACCATCATGCCGCCGGTCTCGGTCTGCCACCACGTGTCGACGATGGGGCACTCCTCGTCACCGATGTACTTGTAGTACCACTTCCACGCGCGCGGGTTGATCGGTTCGCCGACGGTGCCGAGCAGTCGGAGGCTGGAGAGGTCGTGTCCCTCGGGGAACTCGCTGCCCCACTTCATGAACGACCGAATCGCAGTCGGTGCGGTGTACAACTGCGTGACGTCGTTCTCGTCGATGATCTTCCAGAGGCGGTCGCGCTCGGGGTGATCGGGCGATCCCTCGTACATGACGCTCGTCGTTCCGAGCGCCAGCGGCCCGTAGACGATGTAGGAGTGGCCCGTGATCCACCCGATGTCGGCCGAGCAGAAGTACGTGTCTTCGGGCTTGATGTCGAGGACCGACTGCGAGGTCCACGCGGTCCACGCGAGGTATCCTCCGGTCGTGTGTTTGACACCCTTGGGCTGGCCCGTCGTTCCCGACGTGTACATCAGGAACAGCATGTCCTCTGCGTCGCGGTGGACCGGTTCTACTTCGGCTCCCTCGTGTTCGCTGACGAGTTCGGCGTAGTCGTGCTGATCGTCGGAGAGTTCGTGACCGTGACCCTCGTCGCCGAGTCGGTCGACGACGACGGTGGTCGTGTCGTGGTCGACGTTGCCGAGCCCTTTGTTGGCCTTGTCGAGGTGGTCGAGGGGGTCGCCGCGGCGGTAGTAGCCGTCGCAGGTGACGAGGTATTCGGACTCGGCGGACTTCATCCGCGTCGCCAGCGCGTCCGCCGAGAACCCGGCGAAGACGACGCTGTGGGGTGCGCCGATGCGCGCACACGCCAGCAGGGCGATGGGCAACTCGGGGATCATCGGCATGTACATCGTGACGACGTCGTCTTCTTCGACGCCGAGGTCCCGAAGCGCCGCTGCGAACTCGTTTACCTCCTTGTGAAGGTCTTCGTAGGTGTACGTCCGCGTTTCGTCGAGCGGCTCTCCGATCCACTCGATGGCGACTTCGTCACCTCGTCCGTCCTCGATGTGACGGTCGATGCAGTTGTACGACGCGTTGATCTTCCCATCGGTAAACCACTTATAGAACGGCGGGTTCGAGTCGTCGAGGACCTGGTCGTAGTCGTCGTACCAGTCGAGCAGGTCCGCCGCCGCCGTCCAGCAGTCGGGCCAGTTCTCCTCGAACTCGTCGTAAATCCCCTCTCCGGCGACGTTCGCCTGTGAGACGAATTCCTCCGGTGGCTCAAACGATTCCTGTTCTGCCAATCGTGCCTCTAGTTCCACGTCCCCGTCTGACATAACAAGTGGTAACTTGCCTATCCTACATGATAAACCTATGGCAACCGGCGCGTAGCTCCATCTTGAATTAACGAAAATGAAACATAATAAATACGAATGGGGTCGCCGTCGTCATCGGGTTGTCAGAAAAAAGCCCCAGAGTTTGGCAGGTCGACCGATCACGGTATAGGCACCGTCGAGCGATCGTTCTTCACGCGCCGGGTCGCGGTCTCCGCTCGTCCGGTGAAGCGGCGGGGCGGTCGAACTACGCCAGTCCGATCTTCTCTTGGTAGCCGCCGTATTCGGCCTTGAACACGCCCATGATCTCGCCCATCGTGGCGTAGGCTTTGACGGCGTCGACCAGCGGCGGCATGACGTTCTCGTCCGCGTCGATGGCCCCACGGACATCGTCGAGTGCCGCCTCCACGGCGTCGTCGTCGCGCTCTTCTTTGACTTCGGCGAGGCGAGCGAGTTGTCGCTCCTGGGTCTCTTCGTCGACGTGCAGGAGTTCGGGCCGCGTGTCTTGGTCGATGGTGTACTTGTTGACGCCGACCATGACCTCCTCGCCGTCTTCGACGCGCTGTTGATACTCGTACGATGCCTCCTGAATCTCGCGGTGGAAGTAGCCCTCCTCGATGCCCGCTAAGACACCGTCGCGGACGGAGCCGTCGCCCAACTCGCGAATCTCCTCGATGTAGGCCATCGTCTCCGCCTCGACCTCGTCGGTGAGCGACTCGACCATGAACGACCCGGCGAGCGGGTCGATGCTGTCTGCGGCACCGGACTCCTCGGCGATGATCTGCTGGGTGCGGAGCGCGACGCGGACTGCCTCCTCGGAGGGGAGCGCGAGCGCCTCGTCGAAGCTGTTGGTGTGGAGGCTCTGCGTCCCGCCGAGGACGCCCGCGAGCGCCTGAATCGTCACCCGGACGATGTTGTTCAACGGCTGTTGGGCGGTGAGCGACTGACCCGCGGTCTGGGTGTGGAACTTGAGTTGCTTGGACTTCGGGTCCTCGGCGTCGTACCACTCCTCCATCACGCGAGCGTAGATACGACGCGCGGCCCGGAACTTCGCCACCTCCTCGAAGATGGAGTTATGCGAGTTGAAGAAAAAGGAGAGCTGTGGGGCGAAGTCGTCGACGTCGAGGCCGCGTTCCATCGCGTCTTCGACGTAGGCGAACCCGTCGGCGAGGGTGAACGCGAGTTCCTGGACCGCCGTCGACCCGGCTTCGCGGATGTGGTACCCCGAGATGGAGATGGGCCGGATGCGCGGCGTCTCCTGGGCGGCGAACTCGACGGTGTCGGTGACGAGGTCGAGCGAGGGCGCGGGCGGGATGACCCACTCCTTCTGGGCGATGAACTCCTTCAGCATGTCGTTCTGGAGGGTCCCACCGATCTCGTCGCGGCCGACACCGCGGTTGTCAGCGAGCGCGACGTACATCGCGTAAATGACGGGGGCAGAGGGGTTGATCGTGAAACTCGTCGTCACCTCGCTGATGTCGATGCCGTCGAAGAGCACCTCCATGTCCCGGAGCGTGTCGACGGCGACGCCCTCTTTGCCGACTTCGCCGTCGGCCATCGGGTCGTCGGAGTCGATGCCCATCAGCGACGGCATGTCGAACGCCGTCGAGAGGCCGGTCTGGCCCTCGTCGACGAGGAAGTGGAACCGCTCGTTAGTCTCCTCGGCGGTGCCGAACCCGGCGAACTGACGCATCGTCCACGTCCGGCCGCGGTACATCGTCGGGTAGACACCGCGCGTGTAGGGGTACTCGCCGGGGTATCCGAGGTCGTCCTCGTAGTCGACGTCGGCGACGTCGGCGGGGGTGTAGAGGGGATCGATTTCGAGGTTCGAGACGGTGGCGAACCGCTCCTTTCGCTCGCCGAACCGATCGAGTACGGGGTCGAGCGTCTCGGCTTCCCACTCCTCGCGCGACTCGCGGATCTCGGCGAGTTCGTCCTCGTCGTACATGGACGCAATTTTTGCGTGGCCGGTGATTAATGATTCGGGTATTGGTGCGACTTCGCCGTACCGGGCGGTGGCGGTCAGTCGC
This sequence comes from Haloferacaceae archaeon, assembly GCA_963715525.1. Lineage (GTDB taxonomy): Archaea > Halobacteriota > Halobacteria > Halobacteriales > Haloferacaceae > MFD01721-c6. Next base: position 229,406 of record OY970248.1, on the reverse strand, counting down.
AGTTGAACTTCAATCGAACCATCGCGATCGGTTCCATGTCCGTCGACCGCCGGACTGCCAGTACCGGTTCCCCGTTCGTCGGGAGCGCCCCGAGGTCCTGTTCGTACGTTCTGGTGCCCCGAACGACCGGGATGGTCACCGTCCCCACGACGAGTACGTCACCGATGTGTTTCGACTCGATCACGCCCTTCTTCAGCGTGATCTTCAGGACGGCCCGGCCGTTCTGTTCGTTCACCGTGACGCTCTGGAAGAAGTCCGATTTCGACGACTGCGAAGTCGGAGTCGCGGACGGCGTTGGCGTCGCGGACGACGAACTCGCCGACGAGGCAGCGGAAGACGAGGACGAACCCCCGGAGAGGGCTGCACCGCTCCCCAGATTCTCGACGCGGACGCGACACTCACCGCCGCCGCTCCCGATGGCGTTTCGAACCGATCCCGTACACCCGCTCAGTGCTGCCGCTGCACTCGTACTCCCGATGGCGGCGAGCAACGTCCGTCGCGAAGGCCCATCTGTCATACGAGCAATAGTTCGTCACAGGGAGTAACTGTAGTGGCTCACGGGGCGGAATCGACTCGGACTCGACCACCGTCGAGCGTTGCCCGCGGCAACCTGTCATGTACACCCATTTTTCTCGGACAGTCCCGCAGTTCGAGTATGGGCAGCGAGTCGAGAGAGGGCAGACCGGGGAGTGACGGCGAACGCGACCTACAGGAGCGGTTCGATACTAAAGAACAGGCGCTCCGGTTCTACGAGGACAGCATGCACGACCGCCTCAACGACGTGATGCGGTCGTTCGTCCGCGAGCGCATCCTCTTTTTCCTCTCGACGGCCGACGGGGAGGGCAAGACCGACTGTTCGCCGCGACTCGGCCCGCGCGGGTTCGTGAACGTGCTCGACGACCGCCGCCTCGCCTACCCGGAGTACCGGGGCAACGGCGTCCACGCCTCGCTCGGGAACATCGCGGAGAATCCCAACGCGACGATGTTGTTCGTCGACTGGTGGGACACGACCGTCGGCCTGCACGTCAACGGCCGGGCGACGCTCCACGACGAGGTGCCCGAGGCGCACGACCCCTCCGGGACGGACCGGACGAAGACGTGGGTCGTCCTCGACGTCGAAGAGGCCTACATCCACTGCGCGAAGCACCTCCCGCGGTTGAGTATCGCGGAGTTCGACCCGCCGTGGGGCACCGACGACGACGACGCGAAGAAATCGGGATTCTTTGCGAGTGAATGAGGGTATTGCGTACAAATCGACACTGCTGGCTTTGGTGTGGGAGAGTAGCAAATAGGTGTCTCGGAACCGATCCGAGAGTACACGACAACACGACCTCGAAAGCCCCCTCGCGCTCGCGGCCTGCGACTCGCTGCGCGCGGCCTTCGGCCGTGCTTGCATCGTCACCAGAAGCTTCGCTTCTGGCTGGCTCACGAGAGCATAGTGCCTAGCGTAACTTTTGAAGATAAGTCTGCCGAGATGATATGTCTGGAGATCGCCGCAAGAGGTCATGCGTCACCTCAGCTGATGGATGAGCTTAACGACTCCTCGAAGAGTCTACTAGTGCAGGAACTCACTGAGCGCGGTATTCTGCCGAACGACTCTCCACAAGGGTGCAACCGTTGGAGGACGCTTCCGACGAGTTCGGAGGACCTCTGCCACAGCAACCTGCTGGGTCTGCCGATTGACAACGGTTGAGACTCCGGTTTGATGCCGAACTTCGGGCAGTAGACACCCGGAGCTCAACGAAGATCAATGCCAAGCTGGTGGGCTCGCTTGCGCGTATACTCGCACACGTGCGACGAGAAGTTGTCCAAGACGAGCAGAATCCGGGCGCCCGGATTCTGCTCGCGGATCCCTTCGAGACACTCACAGATCCGTTCTTTCTCTTGATTAGTCGGAAACTGAACGACACTCTCACCAGAGAGTGCGTAAAACCCGACCGCTGGTTCGTCTAACTTCACCAGCGGTCGAGTAATATGCGGATCATCCACGGTATAGAGTCGCTGTGAGTTATCCCACGGTTGTGGATGAGATGTGTCGAGAAATCCAAGGACGGTTCCGCCGTCCGTCCGGATTTCCTCGTCAACGACCCAGCCTTCCTCGTCGTCTCCGTCGCGTTTGTTGTGCGGCGTTTGGTCCTCGTCGAACGCGTCGGCGACGCGTTCGTCGAGAATTTCTTCGGCATTGTCTGGCCGTGATGGTCGCTTAGTCCGCGGAATTGCGTAGGAGAGACCGAGATTTTCGAGGAAGGTACTGAGATAGACCGGATGAAATTCAACGCCGAATTCCTCGTTGATGAGATGCTGTATCTCTTGTTTTTTCCACGGTTGGCCGTCGCGAAGCAGCTCGAGAAGGTGTTTTCGTTGTTCTTCGTCGAGCTTCGGGGGCCTACCGCCCCCGAAGTTCGGCATCAGAAGCCCGAGTCCGCCGTTGTTCCATCGGCGGACCCAGCGGGTTGCTGTGGCGGAGGACCTGCCGACGTCGTCGGCAGCGTCCTCCAAGGTTGCACCCTTGTAGAGTCGTTTGAGGAAGATTAGCCGCTCAGTGAGTTTCTGATTAGTAGACTCCGCAAGGAGTCAATTGAGATCGTCCTCACTGAGGTGACGGACGATCTCTTTGCGGCGATCTCCGCAGACATACTCTCTCAACAGACTCTATCTTCATAACTTTCCCTAAGCACTACGCTCTCGTGAACGTCTCGGCTCGCGACCGCTCCGCCCCTTTCAGTCCCACCCGTGCCAGAACTCGACTGATCGTCGCTCGTCCGATTTCGTTTCGACGTCGAGAGTGTAACTTCGGTGTTCGACGCTACTCGAATGGGCCACGCGGGTGGGACTGAAAGGGGCCGACGTCTCGGGGAACCCGGACGACGCAAGGACCGCAGGCCGAAGGCCGAGGACCACAGCGAGTCCCGGGAGCCGAGACGGCGGGGGCTTTCGAGGTGTTCGTCTCGTTTCGTCCGTCTCTCACTGGTCTCCGGCGTTCAATGGTTCCCATAATCACCCCAACCGATAGAACCGAGAACGTATTTACCTACCCGAACACACAGAAGCGAACATGTACGACTTCGTCGTCGTCGGCGTCGGTCCCGCCGGTGCCCGATTCGCCCGCCGCGCGGCCGAAGCCGGATACGAGGTGCTCGCGCTGGAGAAAGGTGAGGTCGGAACCCCGCTCGCCTGCTCCGGACACGTCAGCACCGACATCTGGAACTACGTCCCCGACGATGCCAAAGACTACCTCCTCCAGAATCGCGTCTACGGCGCGAACTTCCACGTCGGCGGCCCGAACAGCGATCCGCACGGCTTCTACAAGAGCGAAGAAGTGTCGAACGTCATCGACCGCGTCGAACTCGACCGGACGCTGGCCGAGTGCGCCCGTGAAGCCGGGGCCGACGTCCGCGAGGGTCACACCGTCACCGGAATCGACGAACGACCCGACCGCGTCGTCGTCACGGCGAGTGTGAGCGGCGAAGAGCGAGAATTTGAGGCGAAGATGGTCGCCGGATGCGACGGCCCGGTCTCCCGCGTCCGACGGGCGGTCGGCCTTCCCGAACCGAAGGAGAAACTCCACGGGGTCCTCGCGTTCGACCCCGAACCGGACTTCGGGAACTTCGTCGCCGTCCACCTCACCGTCCCGCGCTTCTTCGCGTGGCGCATCCCCCGCGGCGACGCGGGCGTCGAGTACGGCCTCGCGGCCCCGCCGGGAAAAGAAGTAGGCGAGTTGTTCGACCACCTCACCGAGACGTACGACGTGGAGACCGACCACTTCTGCTCGGGCATGATCCCGATCGGTCCGGCGGAGACCGTGACGACGGACCGAGTCTTCCTCGTCGGCGACGCGGCCGCGCAGACGAAACCGTTCACCGGCGGCGGCATCCTCTACGGGATGACCGCGGCCGACCGCGCGGCGAGCGTGATCGACCCCGACCGACCGGCGACGCTTTCGACCTACGAGACCGAGTGGCGCGACGCGCTCTCACGAGAGATCCGACTGGGTCACCTCGTTCGACTCGCGTACTCGCTTCCGCGACCGATCCAGACCGCCGGACTCCGCCTCCTGTCGGGCGAAATCGGCGTCCACATGGACAAGCCGACGACGGTGTTCTCACGGGAACACCTGAAGAATTACCTGCCCTGAGCGGCGGCGACGAGTATTTCTCAGAGTGTAGAGACGCTCACCGTCGATCGGTAGTGTTCAGCTAAGCGATGGCCGGCCGACCAGCCAACGTGGGGTGGGACTGAAAGGGGTTCTCGTGAGTCCGGGGGCTTTCGAGGCCGTCTCAGACCCTCTCGGCCGATTACGCCCTATCTAACCAATTCTCGACCGGTCACTCGTAACTCGGAAGCCGGTCCGATCAATCGCTCCCGTCGACGAACGGGAGCGACGCGAGCGTCGCCGGTACGTCGTCGCCGTCGACGCGCACGGCTAGATCGGACGGTTCTAACTCGAAGTCGACCAGCGCGAGTGCGATCGGTTCGTCGAGACTCGGACTCTCGACCGCGCGGGTGACCTCGCCGGCGACATCGTCTCCATCGAAGACCGCCGCTCCGGCGTCCGGCAGCGCGTCGGGTCGCAACCCGACGAGTCGCTTGCTCGGGTGGCCGCGGTTCTCGATGCGGGAGACGATCTCCTGGCCGACGTAACAGCCCTTCGCGAAGTCGAGCGCGTTCCGCAGACCGAGTACGTTCGGAATCTGGCCTTCTAATTCCGTGTCGAACAGCGGCGTCCCGGCCTCCGTCGTCAGCGTCTCCCACGTCCGGTAGCCGAACGGGACCGCGTTCATTCCGAAGTTGAGCAGGGTGTCGAACACGTCGGCGGCGTCGTCGGCCGCGCAGACGACTTCGTAGCCTTCCTCGCCGGTCGGTGCGTCGCTGGCGACGACGGTGACGCCCTCGTCGCCCATCGAACCGCGGACGAACGAGAGGTGCGGTTCCGGCGCACCGGCGTGGTTGAGGACGCTCGCGATCTTCTCGGTCGAGTTGGGGCCGTGGACGCCGAAGACGCCGAAATCAGCCGATGCATCGCGGATCGTCACGTCCTGAATGAACACCTTTCCGCTCCAGTCGTCGACGAGCGGTTCCGCCCGCTCCGGCGGTGTGAAGACGAGCAGTCGCTCGCCCGCGTTGTAGACGTACATCTCCGTCTCGATGCGGCCCTTCGGATCGAGCAAGAGCGCGTAGGAACCCTCGCCGTCGGTCGTCGGCACCCGATTGGAGACGGCGTTGTCGACGAACTCGACGCGGTCGTCACCCTCGACGAGGACGACGCCGTAGCCCATCTCGATGACGCCGACGCCGTTTCGGACCGCTTTGTGAGTCCGCTCCGGCCGGCCGTAGTCGCGGACGACGCGGCGACCGCCTCGCTCCTCGAACGTCGCACCGTGGTCGGCGTGTACGTCGCCGATGACAGTCATGGATGGGTGTACGTGACGGCGGCGGTAAAGCGTGCCCTTCCGTCGTCAGATCGAGTGTCGGCAGCGGAAGGCGGACTGCGTGGAGCGAACGATGGTGACGAATTGAGGGGTTGTCTGGAGCAGACAAGTGACGAGGAGCAGGCGGCAGAGAACCGCCAACAGAGGATAGATCGGATCGGCGCGTACGGGACCGGAATCGGCTCGTCAGATCAGAGTCCGAATCGGTCTCGGATCTGGTCGACGATACTGCGATCGTTCTCCGGAGTTTCGCCGGGTTCGGGAACGACTCGATCGTCGGGCATGATGACGACGCGGCCCCCGTCCTTTTCCACCGAGATGAGTCCGTCCGACTTGAGTTCCGAGAGTGCCTCTTCGAGGGTGTCGATGTCCTCGTCGACCGCGGCCCGGAGTTCGAAGACGGTCATCCCCTCTTCGGCCCGATCGACGAGGGCATCAAGCACCGCCACTTCGACGTCCGCCCGACCGCGATACTCCCGCTTCGCTCTCATAGATGATGCAACGGTTTCAGGTGGTTTACGCTTACCGCCGTCGGCACGGACGGCGTCGGACGCGTGGCTGACGGCGAGGAGGTAGCTTTTAGTCGTGGAACACGCAAGACGGGCCAATGGGACTCCGCTGCATGCTCGGGCACGACTTCGACGAACCCCACGTCGAACGCGACCGCGAAGAGGACGGAAACGAAGTCATCGTCACGGTCAGAGAGGTGAAAGCCTGTACCCGGTGTGGCGAAGAGCAAGTCGTCAGCGAGAACAAAGAAGTGACGTCGATCCACGCCCGGCCGGCGGAGGCGGTGACGGGGGCACCGAGCGGCACGTCCGCGTCGCTCGGTTCGGAGTCGACCGACGAGATCGAAACGGGCGCGCTGACCGACGCGGGTGCGAGTGCAGACACGACGTCGGTCGGCGGGATGAGCGCAGAGGGACCGAACGCCGAGTCACAAGACGAGATGGCCGCCGAAGCGGACGACGTGGAGTTCGGCGGCGACGCCGACGACGTGGAGTTCATCGGCGACTCCGACGAGTCGGGCGGCGTCGTCGACGCCGAAACGGACGAGTACGTCGATCTCGATCCGGACGAAGACGACGGGGTCATCCTCAGTGACGAAGACGACGAACCGAGCGAGCGCGGCCACGGGGAGTGGCCAGATTCGGACGACGTCGGGTCCATGGCCGAGACAGACGAGTCCACACCGTGGCCGGAGCAGACCGGCGAGGACGAGGGCTTCTCGGCGGAAGTCAGCGACGACGAACCGCTCGACGTTACGTTCGGCGGGCTTGCCCCGCAGGCCGAACCGACGAACAGCGGGCCGCGGGAGGGCTACGACGCCGAATTCGTCGGTAACGGTGCCGTCGAGGCCGTCCCCGAGGACGATGGCTTCGTGCGCGCCGAAGCGGGCGAGGAGATCGACGAGAGGACGCCGACCGAGTACTACTGTCCCGCCTGCGAGATGACCCGCCTTCCGGAGAACTCGTCGATGCGGCCGGGCGACATCTGTCCGGAGTGTCGGAAAGGGTACGTCACCGAGCGCGAGCAGTAGCGACGGCGTATCGCTTAAAAACGCTGCGGATGAGGGACGAAACAGGTAAACCATACCCTATCAAATCCGAGGACATGAAGGAATACAAGATGCGACGTGGCGAGACGCTAGAAGAGCGAATGCCGGACCTGAAAGGCAGCATCGAGGACTATTTCGGCCCGGTAACGGGAACGGAGGAGTTCAACGGGCACGAACTCTACGTCGTCGGCGAACCGGACAATCCCGTCTTCAAGCGAATCGTCGCCGGAGCCGCGAAGTACAGCGGTAAGAAGGACAAACTCGCCGTCCACTTCGAGGAGCGCGACGCCGCGGAAGTCATCGCCGAGGGTCACGCCGACTCCGCCCAGGACGCCGTCACCGCGAAGAACGACTTCCTGCTCGAAGCCACGGGCCGGAACGCGAAGTCCCGCCGCGACTCGATGAAGCGGACCGTCGAAGACGACGCGCCGGACTATTAGATACCCGCTCGGAAACTGACGTACATTTTCTGCGAGGAGAAGCGATCCCCGAGGAGCGACGACCCTCGGGAACGGATCTACCTGCGTCGACGACCTACAGCCGTTCCGGTAGCCATCCGCCGTCCACTTCGACGTTCTCGCCGCTTACGTACTCGCTCCCGTCGTCGACGTAGAAGCCGAGCACCTGCTGAAGGTCTTCGAAACGTGCCGAGCGGCCGCGCGGCAGGTCCTCCGGGAACTCGTCTGAGTTCTCGACGACGTAGGGAGAGATGGCGTTGACCGTGACGCCGTCGTCTTGCGTGTCGGCGGCGAGCATCCGCGTGAACATCAGGACGCCCGTCTTGGCGACGAAGTAGGGGAAGTTCTTCGGGTAGACGAGCGCCTTCTCGCTGCCGGCGTAGCCGACGTTGACGATGCGGCCGTAGCCCGATTCGCGCATCGCGGGGAGCGCCCGTTTCGAACAGAGGTAGGTGCCGTTGAAGTTCGTCTCCAAGACGCGCGTCCACGTATCGTAGTCGATGTCTTCCCAGTGGCTGGGTGCGAAGTCGCCGACGTTGTTGACGAGAACGTCGACGGAGCCGAGTGTGGACTCGACGGCGTCGAACAGCGAGTCGACACCGTCGGGGTCGGTCACGTCGCCCTGCACGGTCGTCACCTCCGGTGCGCCGTAGTCCCGGGCCTCTTCGGCCGTCTCGGCGGCGGCGTCCTCGCTCGAATGGTAGTGGATCGCGACGCTCGCGCCGGCTTCCGCCAGCGTCAGGGCCAACGCGCGCCCGACGCCGCCGGAGCTCCCCGTGACGAGTCCGACGCGTCCGGTCAGATCAGGTTCGATCATGACCGCGACGACGAGGGCGGCGAGAATAGGCTTCCCGGTCGATCTCTCCCGGTGTTCACCGCACCGCGTTCACCTCGCCGGACCCCATGAACCCCCACGAAACTCTGTGAACCCGACACTCCCCCTACGAACCGAAATTACGTTCTTTCGCCACGGTCAGAACAGCCAAGTACCTGCGATAACACATGTCACGGTGAGCGAGAAGATGGCGAGTATAATTATTTATTCGAGGCCGAGTAAAATCTCGTCATATTTAAGTCGCTCCCGAGACAACACACATCCATGACACTCGAAACGATTCTCGTCGCGGTCGGACCGAACGACGCCGAACGAACAGACCGACTGGCCGAAGAGGCGATCGATGTCGCCGAACCCGCCGGTGCGAAAGTCGTCCTCGCGCACGTATTCACGCAGTCCGAGTACGAGGACACGCTAGACAAACTCGACTTCGACCCGGCCGCCGAGGGAGTCTCGGCGGATCAAGTGGCGAGTCGGCACGCGACCATTCGCGATCTGGTGGCACATCTCGACGACGCGGACGTCGACTACGAGGTCCGCGGTGCGGTCGGTGACCACGGGAAGGCCATCGTCGACCTCGCGACGGCCGTCGGGGCCGACCGCGTCCTCGTCGGCGGTCGCAAACGCTCGCCGACCGGCAAGGCGGTCTTCGGGAGCACCGCACAGGAAGTGATGCTCTCGGCACCGTGCCCGGTCACCTTCGTCCGCGCCGACACGGAGTGATTTCGGGGCGATCTCTTCTTTCGACCGACACGTAGGAAGCTACATCAGCGACGACGACGTGCCGGTGATATGGAACACCAAATCGACTTCGACCCCTCCTTCGCCCTCCTGACCGTCGATCTCGCACCGGGGGAGCGACTTCGCTCGGAAGCGGGGGCGATGGTGAGCCACTCACCCGGAATCGACATCGAGACACAAGCCAAGGGTGGGATCCTCGGATCGCTAAAGCGGAACGTCCTCGGCGGCGAGTCGTTCTTCCAAAACACGTACGTCGCCCGCGATGCCGGACACGTCACGCTCGCCCCGCCGCTCCCGGGCGACATCGTCGCCCACGAACTGACCGGCGAGACGCTGTTCGTCCAGTCGGGGTCGTATCTCGCAGCCGACGACTCCATCGAGGTCGACACCAAGTTCGGCGGCGGTCGGAGCTTCTTCGGCGGAGAAGGCCTGTTCCTCCTGCGACTCGACGGCATCGGACCGGCGTTCCTCGCCAGCTACGGCGGCGTCAAAGAGATCAGCCTCGACGCGGGCGAACGGTACGTCGTCGACACCGGCCACATCGTCGCCTTCGAGGAGTCGGCGACGTTCGACGTGCGGAAAGTCGGCGGCCTGAAGTCGACGCTGTTCAGCGGCGAAGGCCTCGTCTGTGAGTTCGCGGGTCCGGGTCGGATCTGGCTTCAGACGCGGAGCATGGACGCCTTCCTCGCGTGGCTCATCCCGCAACTGCCGAGCACCAACAACGGCGGACAGTGATCGGTCGGCGACGGCGCGGAATCGAAACCTGTCGGTGCCGGTGCCGACGACCGGACAACGCCGTCGGGACGAACTCGGCGAACGCCGGAACTGACGGCCGAGTAGAGCGTCCGACGGTCACCCCCGACATGAGAGAACAGTCCGCACCAAGACTTAGGAGGAATGTAGTTAAGTGCTGTCCGCGAGCCCTAGGAGACAATGGCGTACTACGTGGGCATCGACCTCGGGGCGACGAACGTCCGAGCGGTCGTGGCCGACGGCGACGGAGAAATACTCGGACGAAGCGAGCAGGGAACACCGCGCGGGCCGACCGGAATTGCCGTCACCGAGGCGGTGTTGAACGTGGTACGAGAGGCGTGCGACGAAGCGAGTGTCGAGCCTTCGCAAGCGATCGCAGCCGGGATTGGTACGATCGGGCCGCTCGACCTCGCGGAGGGTGTGATCGAGAACCCGGCGAACCTGCCGGATACGATCGATCGCATTCCGCTGACCGGACCCGTATCGAACCTCCTCGAAACCGACGAGGTCTACCTCCACAACGACACCAACGCGGGCGTCATCGGCGAGCGATTCCACAGCGAACGCAACCCCGACGACATGGTCTATCTCACGATTTCGTCGGGTGTCGGGGCCGGCGTCTGCGTCGACGGCAACGTCCTCGCCGGGTGGGACGGCAACGCCGGTGAAGTCGGTCACATGACGATCGACCCGCACGGCACGCGCACCTGCGGCTGTGGACACGACGGTCACTGGGAAGCGTACTGCTCCGGGAACAACATCCCCCGGTACGCGAAAGACCTCCACAAGGAGGACCCCGTCGAGACCGCACTCCCGCTCGACGATCCGGACTTCTCGGCGAAGCACGTCTTCGAACACGCCGGAGAGGACGACTTCGCGGACTTCGTGATCGACCAAGTCGGCCACTGGAACGCGATGGGCGTCGCCAACATCATCCATTCCTACGCGCCGCTCATCGTCTTCGTCGGCGGTGCGGTCGCGCTCAACAACCCCGAGTTGACCCTCGAACCGATCCGCGAACGGATGAGCGAGATGGTGTTCATCAACGTCCCCGACATCCAACTGACGAACCTCGGCGACGACGTGGTCGTCCAAGGAGCCGTCGCCAGCGCGCTCACCGGCGGGACCGGCGACCGCACGAAGCTGTAGCCGCGAACTGCACCTCGAAACGAGCCGTTCTACCGCCGTTCACGGGGAAGCCGGTGGCGATCAGACGGTCTGAATTCTACGAGCCGTAGATGTCGAATGGGAATACCTATTGATTTAGTGAATAATCCCGAGACAATGCAGTGGTCCCCTATCGCACGCAAGGAGTGTCGAGCGGTCCTAACTTCGAAGGGCGTCTGGTTGCTGGCGATCGTCGTCGTCCTCTGGGGATTCCGTCCCACCTACGCCGGATGGGGCGCGCTCGGGAAGAGCATCACCGCCGGATACGTCCAGATCAGCGCCTCGATCTTCCTCCCGCTCGGCGCACTCTTGCTCGGCTATCAGACGATCATCGGCGAGCGAACGACGGGGAGCCTGAAATTCCTCCTCGCGCTGCCGCTGACGCGGACCGATATCCTCGTCGGAAAAGTAGCCGGGAGAGTGGCGGGCGTCTGCACACTCACGCTCGTCACGTCCCTCGTGCTCGCCGTCGCCGGACTCGTCACGTACGGTCTCTTCTCGATTCCGCGGTTCGTCGGCGTCGTCTGTGCGACGTTCCTCCTCGTCGCGATACTGGTCGCGATCGCGGTCTCGATCTCGGCGGTCACGGACCGGACGGTGACGGCCGCGGCGGCGACGTTCGCGTTCTTCCTGCTCACGCTGTTCTGGACGATGATCGTTCAGACGGCGTACTCGGCGATCACTGGCGTCTCGATCGATCCGTTCGACCCGCCGGCGAGCGGCCCGCTCTTTCTCGCGCTCCGTCTGACGCCGACCGCCGCGTACAACGTCCTGACGAACTGGATACTCGGCGTCGGCAACTCGGCCGATTTCTTCGATTCCGTCTACTCGAGCCTCCAACCGTCCGTCAGCACCAACGTCTACGTCGTCGGCTTGACGTTCTCGCCGGGAACGGTTCCGTGGTACCTGAATCCGGCGCTGAGCCTCGTGATCCTCCTCGCGTGGCTCGTCGTCCCGCTCGGACTCGCCCGCCTCGTCTTCGCTCGGGGTGACGCGCTGTGAGCGACGCGACGCCCGCGATCGAGATGGAGGGGCTGACCAAGCGCTACGGATCGGTCGCCGCCGTCGACGGCTTAGATTTGACCGTCGAACCGGGCGAGACGTACGGCTTCCTCGGGCCGAACGGGGCCGGGAAGTCGACGACCATCGGACTGCTCCTCGACTACCTTCGGCCGACGGCGGGGACGATCCGCGTCCTCGGACGCGATCCCCGAGACGTCGTCGCGGTCCACGACCGGATCGGCGTCCTTCCCGATCGGTTCGGCGTCTACGAAGACCTCTCAGGTCGTCGCCACGTCGCGCTCGTCGTCGACACGAAAAGGACCGACGACGACCCGGACGCGTTGCTCTCGCGGGTCGGTCTCTCGGACGCCGCAGACAAGGTCGCGGGAAAATACTCTCAGGGGATGCAACAGCGCCTCGCACTGGCGATGGCGCTCGTCGGCGCTCCCGAACTGCTCGTCCTCGACGAGCCGTTTACCGGACTCGATCCGCACGGCGTCCGACGGGTGCGCGAGATCGTCCGCGAGGAGAGCGGTCGCGGCGCGACCGTCTTCTTCTCCAGTCACGTCCTCGGGCAAGTCGAACTCGTCTGCGACCGCGTCGGCGTGCTCCATAACGGCCGCCTCGTCGCCGAAGGGAGCCTCGACGGACTCCGAGAGCGGGCCGGAACCGACGGCGACGCCACCATGGAGGACGTGTTCGTCGCGCTCACGGACGCCCGTGTCGAGCGGGGAGGTGAGGCACGATGAGTCGTTGCAGACAGACGACGAAGCGTCGCGCGTTCCTCGCGGCCGCGGGCGCGTCGATGGCGAGCCTCGCCGGTTGTCTCGGCGACCCGCAGTACCGCGTGACCGACGCGTCCGTCGAATCGTCGCCCGGCCCGCTCTCGCTGTCGGTGGCGATTCGGGACCCGAACGCGGTGGTCCAGGGACCGGCGCGGTTCGCGTTCACGCTGAAGAACCCGACCGCGAACCCGATCGAGGTTCTCAACCACGGCGTCTGGCCGTTCGGTCTGCTCGGACTCTCTTCGTCAGCGAACGACAACAGCGAGGAGACGGTGCACACGTTCCTCTACTCACCGACGTACGCAAAGAGCAGTCACGTCCACGTCAACAGCGATCGGAGCGGGATGAACGAGAACATGGACGATCTGATCCACGCGCTCGGCGGTGGCGAGGCGAAGACCGTCGAATACCTGCTCCACGGCGACGACATCCCCCGCAAGGGAACGTACTACGTCGTCGGGGGATTCAACCGACCGTTCTTGAAGTACGCGACAAAAGGGAACGACTGGAAGACGTTCACACCGAAGGTCCCGATCGCGATTCGGGTCAAGAAGCGGTTACCGCTGTAACCCTTTTTAGCCTCTCCGACGACGAATACGGTATGAACGAGTACGACCCGCAGGCCGTCGAACGGCGCTGGCGGGAACGCTGGGCCGAGTCGGGGCGGTACGAGGCCGACCCGGACAGTTCCGAAGAGGCGACGTTCGTCACCGTACCGTACCCGTATCCGAGCGGCGGGATGCACATCGGTCACGCGCGCACCTACACCGTCCCGGACGTGTACGCCCGATACCGTCGCCAACGGGGAGACAACGTCCTCTTTCCCATCGCGTGGCACGTCACGGGGACGCCGATCATCGGCGCGGTCGAGCGCCTGAAGAGCGGCGAGGAGAAACAGCTCTCGGTCCTGCGGGACACGTATCACGTCCCCGAAGACACCCTCGAATCGCTGGAGACGCCGATGGGATTCGCCCGGTACTTCATCGACGAACACTACAAGCGGGGGATGCAGTCGCTCGGCCTCTCGATCGACTGGCGGCGGGAGTTCACGACGAACGACGAGCGTTACTCGAAGTTCATCGCCTGGCAGTACGAGACGCTCCGAGACCACGACCGACTGGAGAAGGGCCTCCACCCGGTCAAGTACTGCACGAACGAAGAACAGCCGGTCACCACTCACGACCTCCTAGAGGGTGAGGAGGCCGAGTTTCAGGAGTACACGCTCGTCCGATTCACGTTCGAGGACGGGGAGGAGGGATCGAAAGCGAATCGCGCGAAGTCGTCGCCCCGATGGCCACGCTCCGTCCGGAGACGGTCTACGGCGTCACGAACGCCTACGTCGACCCCGAAGCCGAGTACGTCTTCGCCGACGTCGACGGCGAGACGTGGTTCGTCTCGGTACAGGCGGCCGAGAAGCTCCGACTCCAAGCTCACGAAGTCGAAGTGTTGGAGACCGTCACGGGAGAGCGACTCGTCGGCGAGCGCGTCCGCAACCCCGTCACGGACGACGAGGTGCTCGTCCTGCCCGCCGGATTCGTCGACGCCGACAACGCCACCGGGGTCGTGATGTCCGTCCCGGCTCACAGCCCCGACGACTACGTGGCCCTGTTCGAAGCGAAAGCCGACGACGAGCGACTGCGCGAGTACGGCATCGACCCCGCCGAAGTCGAGGGGATCGAGCCGGTTCCGATCCTCGAAATAGACGACTACGGCGAGATTCCCGCCCGCGACGCCGTCGAGTCACGGGGCATCGAGTCCGCCGCCGCCCCCGAACTCGAAGCGGCGACGAAAGAGTTGTACAACCGCGAGTTTCACGCCGGTCGGCTGCTCGACATGTACGGCGAGTACGCCGGAGAAGTCGTCGAGGAGGTGCGCGAACGCTTCCGCGACGACTACCGCGGGCGGGGCGCGTTCGGGTCGATGTACGAGTTCAGCGAGGAGGTCGTCTGTCGCTGCGGCGGGGCCGTCGAGGTCGCCGAGCAGGACACCTGGTTCCTGTGCTACAACGAAGAAGACTGGAAAGCGGAAGCCCACGCCGCCGTCGACGACCTCGAGACGATCCCCGAGAACACCCGCGGCGAGTACGATCACACGATCGAGTGGCTGAACGAGTGGCCCTGCATCCGAAACTACGGCCTCGGCACGCGACTGCCGTGGGACTCGAACTTCGTCATCGAGCCGCTGTCGGACTCGACGATCTACATGGCGTACTACACGATCGCCCACCGGATCGGCGACGTGCCGACCGAGGAGTTGACGCGGGACTTCTTCGACACGCTGTTCTACGGCCCCGAGGCGGCCGACGAACCCCACGAGCGCGCGCTGGAACTGCGCGAGGAGTGGGACTACTGGTATCCGGTCGATTACCGCTTCTCCGCGAACGACCTCATCTCGAACCATCTGACCTTCTTCCTCTTCCACCACGCCGATCTGTTCCCGGAGCCGAAGTGGCCCGAGGGCATCGTCATCATGGGTATGGGCCTCTTGGAGGGCGAGAAGATGTCCTCCTCGAAGGGACACGTCGTGCTCCCCGGCGAAGCCATCGAGGAGTTCGGTGCCGACACCGTCCGCTTCTTCCTGCTCAACTCGGCGGAGCCGTGGCAGGACTACGACTGGCGGGCAGATCAGGTCGGCAGCGTCCGCGATCAGTTGGACCGATTCTGGAACCGCGCACAGGAGGTGATCGACGCGGGTACCGACGCCGGCGACGCTGACGATGGCGACGATGCGGGCGTCGCCGTCGTCGGATCGACGTTCGACGACGACCCGGCCGAGCGGGACGTGACCGGAATCGACCGCTGGCTCCTGTCGAAGCTTCAGGCGACCGTTCGAGACGTGACTGCGGCCATGGACAACTCGGAGACGCGGGCCGCCAGCCAGACGGCGTTCTACGGCTTCGAAGAACACCTCCGCTGGTATCGCCGACGGACGGACCTCGATAGACCCGGTGCACGGTGGACGCTCCGTCGCGTATTGGAGACGCGACTCCGCTTGCTGGCCCCGTTCGTCCCGTTCCTGACGAACGAACTCCACGAGCAGTTGACGGGGACGCCCGCCGAGGACGCCCCGTGGCCGGAGGTCGAAAGCTCCCTAGAGAGTCACAGACTCGAAGTCGAAGAGCGGCAGGTCGAGCGGCTCACAGAGGACATCCGCGACATCGCCTCGGTCACCGACACCGACCCCGAAGTGATCCGCGTCTACGTCTCCGCCGATTGGAAGCGCGAGGTGTTCGACACGGTCGCCGATGTCGGTCCGAACGTCGGGCAGGTCATGGGCGAGGTCATGCAGGACCCCGACCTCAGAGAGCGCGGCGACGAGGTGAACGACCTCGTGCAAGAGTTGGTGGAGGTCGTGCGCGGACGCGACGACGAGACGGTCGACGCGATGGACGAGATGGACGAGTACGCGGTGTACGAGGAGGCGGCGGACTTCCTCTCTCGCGAGTTCGACGCCCAAATCGAACTGTACGTCGAGGGCGAGGACGCTCGCGACCCGGCCGACCGTGCGAAGAACGCGGTGCCGTTCCGGCCGGCGATCCACATCGAGTGAGGCCGTCGCCCGCTGCCGATCCGGCAGCGGTGCGCTCTCACGGACCTCGTTCGGCGGGCTTGCCGAACGCGAACAGCGTCATCGGCGTCTGGTTCCCCGCCCGCGGTGAGAGGTGTTCGGTCACGAGGTCGTCGTAGAACGTGAACCCCCGACCGCCGAGGGTGCGGTGCGCGTAGGTAGCGAGGTAGAGTCGGCCGAGCGCGATACCGCCCGCGAGTTGGGCCAGCCGATAGCCGCGGTTCCCGAGCGTCTCCACGACGGCATCGACGTCGGCCGTGAGGTAGACGTTCGCCGCCGCGTCGCCGACGACGGACTGTTCGAGCGCGAGGTGACCTGCGGTTCCGCGGTCGGTGTTGCCGACCCGTTCGAGGACGTTCGCGTCCGGGTGGTACTGGTACGCGCCGCTCGGAATCCCGTCGACGGCGTGGACGAGACAGTAGCAGTCCAGCAGGCGTCTGATCCGGGTTCCGTCGGAGTCGAAACAGGCGATCGGCGCACCGCGAAGCGCCCGGTCGAGAACCGTCGCGAACATCCGCGCACTGATGGTCTCGTGGCTGTATTCCCGGAGCGACCCGCGGCGCTCGATCGTGTTCCAGAGCGGGCGCGCCGACGCGGTCTCGCCGTCGACGGGGTCTAAGTCGACCGTGTCGCCGTCGCCGACGACGTGGGCTCCGAAGGCGCTCTCGGGTGCGCCGTCACCGGACGCGTCGTCGACGCGTTCGCGCCACTCCCGCACCGCGTCACCGTCGGCGAGGCGGCTCTGTCGCCACGCGTCGGAGACGAGGGGGTAGTCGATCACCGAATCCGAGAGTGGCGCTTCGGCGGGGTCGATGGCGCCGAGCGCGCGGTCGTCGGGAGTGGGAGCGTCGACGCCCACGGGGACGAGTTCGAGCGGGGCCTCCTCGTCGGGGTCGACCTCGATGAGATCGGCGACGACGTCGTCCGCGAATCCGGCGACGACAGTCGCTCGGTGACCCTCGCCGTGCGCGACGGCCAGCAAGTTCGCGAGGAGCGTTCCGGAGTCCCAGAAGGCGTGGCGATACGTGCGGTCTCGGTACTTCCAGGCGTTGCGCCACCACTCGGAGGTGGTCACGAACGTCACCGGGGCGTCCGAAACGTCTCCTTGGCCGCCCGACGCTCGCGTGAGGACGCCGCGGTGGTCGCCCTCGCGGAGCACGTCGAACGAGTCCGAGTCGGGATTGAAGTGGTAGACGCCGGATTCGAGTCCGTCGACGTCGCCGACGACGGCGTACAGGTCGACGTGGTAGAGCTTTCCGGTACACGACGCCGCGCGGAAGCGCATCCGCTGACCCTGCATCTCCAACACCTTCGTGACGCCCGCGGCGTAGTGACAGAGGGCGTGGACCGTCCCGGCGTCGACCGAGGCAGGTTCAGCGGTCCCGTCGGGACTGGAGGTAGCGATCGCCGATAGCGCAGGTTCCGCGGGCGACGGTAGCGACTCGTGGATCGAGACTTGCGGGAGGTCCTCGTAGATTTTGTACGGGCGCGGCTTGTTCTCGAAGTCGAGCGAGAACGAGTCGGTGCGGAGTCGTTCGGGGGAGTGATTCGTGCGCTCGTGGTACTCGCGGGCGTCGACCATCGCTCGAAGAACACGACACCGACCGGCAAACGCATTGGGGTGGTGTGAGGGGACGACGCTCGGTCGAACATCGGCATTGGTGGGACTGAAAGGGGCTGGTCTGTCGACTCGCGCGACCACGCCTGCGCTCCTCGCTCGCTCCCGGTGGTCGCTCGCTGTGGTGCTTAGCGGGTCGTGCTTCGTCGACAGACCGGGGGCTTTCGAGGTCGTCTCAGTTGCTCTCTCAATCAGTTCGGCCCGTCTGATAGCGATTTGCAGAAGTCTCCCTACTCACCAATGTGGCAATTTTTCGACTCACTGAATTTACGATGACTAATTCAGAGGGTGTATTCAGCAGCGGGTTCAGCCAAACAAGTCGGGGACTATATAAACACATCACAAGGCGGAGGAGTAGAATCGGTGAGTGATGACCTTATGGTCTGGTGAGATGATAATGACGATCCCAATTGGTTTCCAAAGGCTTTCGCGTGACTGAGTGCGGGGAAGCTTTGTTGACAACCGCTTTTGCCCTACTGTGAGCTTTACAAGGGCTGGTGTTTTTGATGCAGAAACATTTCCCACTGAAGTTGACGCATTCGGTTTTACTATTGATTGATTCCGTGCTACCGATGAGTTTGACTTGTTTGATATGATATTAGACGTGATCTTGTACTCATGGGAATCGAAATTAGCAATCGCAACCAGATTAGTCTGGTTGGAGGGATACGGAGAGGGGGTAGCAATCCGCGTCATCCGATTATTTGAGACGAAATAGATGGATGTGTCGGGAACACCGGAATCACCAACGAGTTGACTCCCACCTTCTGAACTATGTGTACTAACACTACTTACGGTTTCCACGAAGTAGCCAGAAGAGGAGTGAGCTAACAGTTTAGCCCGTACAGAGGGGGAAATACTGACCTTTTTCTGATTACTCCCTCTAAATCCCTTCGCAGTTTCGTTATACACACGAATCGTTTCAAATTTTTTAATATAATTGACCGAAGTAGTGTTGTTGAACGAACTCGGCTTCACTGGAGGTTGTTTTAGTGCAGGACCAGATTGAGTATGATCTGAGAATACCGATCCACCCAGACAACCGCTCAAGAGGAGTATAGCGATTATTCCGCTAATTGGGAGAACATTCCGATGCCACATACAACACCATTCGGCGCGTGTAACTATTACTGCGTTGAAATATCAAATGGCTCTTTGAGTCAATGAGGATCTGTACGGTGCGAGTATCTACCACCGGGAGAGATACAGAACGATGAACGTCCATACTACTCCAACAGGTAACAGTAACTCACATTACCGTCCCATCGCTGCGGTGAGCGACTACTACACTTCGGAGGATTCGAGATGGAAGGTTTGCGAGATAAGCGCCCTGTATCTCGCACGACGTTTCTGACAGCCACTGGTGTACATGGTAAGCCAATGTCTGAACACTTCCGCAAATGCCATGAGCAGTACCGTATTTCTCAGACGGAGTCAAGATGACCTCGAACGTCCCAGCCACCGGCGATCGATCGGGGAGCCACTGCTTGCCTAAATGCGGTTAGACGTCGTAGACTCGGGACGAGAGAGTCACACCGCCGACCGCCCGTCGAACCAACCCTTATTCTCACAGTCGGCCTACAGTACGGTATGAGCACCGACGAAACCGCCCCCGAAGACGATGCTGGCCTCGTGACGAAGGTCTACCGGACGGTGACGCCGCCGACCGGAGGGCATCCGGACAGCGAGATGAACACCATTGGCTGGGCGTACTTCCTCCTCCTGCTCATCTTGCTCGTCCCGCTGCTCCCGTTCATGATCATCCTCTGGGTCGTGATGAAACTCATCGACTTCGTGGTCGCGATCCCCGGAAAAGACGAGTCGGAGTAGTGATATTACCGCGAGAACTCGATGGCCGCGCCCTGCCCGAAGCCGACGCAGAGCGTGGCGAGTCCGCGGTGAGCGTCGCGCTCGATCATCTCGTGGATCAGCGTGACCGGGAGGCGCGCACCGGACGCACCCAGCGGGTGGCCGATGGCGATCGCGCCCCCGTTGACGTTGAACTTCTCGTCGTCGATACCGAGTTCGTTCTTCGCGTAGACGGTCTGCGAGGCGAACGCCTCGTTGAGTTCGACGAGGTCGTAGTCGTCGATGGAACGGCCGTTGCGCTCCAGCAGGCCGCGCGTGGCGGGCACCGGACCGATGCCCATGATCGTCGGGTCCACGCCGGCGACGTTGTTCATGCCGACTTCGGCCATGATCTCTAAGCCGTTCCCCTCGGCGAACTCCTTGCTCGTCACGAGCAGGGCGGCCGCGCCGTCGGAGATTTGCGAGGAGTTTCCGGGCGTCACGCTGCCGTCGCTGCGGAACACGGTCGGCAGGCCGCCGAGCACTTCCAGCGACGTGTCGCGGCGGATACCCTCGTCTTCCTCGACGGTCTCTTCGCCGTTATCGATCGGGACGACCTGGGCTTCGAAGCGACCCTCGTCGGTCGCCGCGGCGGCGCGCTGGTGGCTTCGGAGGGCGTACTCGTCTTGTTCCTCCCGACTCACCTCGAACTGCTCGGCGACGTTCTCTGCGGTCTGACCCATCTGGAGGTTGGGGACGTTGTACTCCTCGGCGAGGCGCGGGTGGAGGTACGTGTAGGAGTCGCCGCCCATCTCGACGATGGACATGTTCTCGACGCCGCCCGCGATGATGCAGTCGCGGTTGCCCGCCGCGACGGCGTCGCTGGCGCTGATGAGCGCCTGCATCGACGACGCACACCAGCGGTTGATCGTCGTCGCCGGAACGGACTCGCCGAGATCCGAGAGCAACGCGATGACCCGCGCCACGTTGTTGTCCTGTTCGTGACGTTGCTGCGCACAGCCCCACATCAGGTCGTCGACGTCGTCGCCGTCGAGGCCCGTCTCGGCCAGAATCTTGTTGATGAGTGCGATCGAGAGATCCTCGCTACGCACGTCGGCGAAGACGCCGCTTTCCTTTCCCTGCGGTGTTCGGTACGCCTTCGCGATGACTGGCGTTGGCATGTTCCCTACTCGGAGGTCCATGGTGATAAATCCGGGAGAACGAAACGAAATTAGTTGAGAGTTTAATCGCCCGCGGACGAGGGCGTTCCGTCGGCGAAAGCCGCGGACGGCACGTCGTCCGCTCGGAGGTCCGTTCGCAACCGTTCGAGGAGCGAGTCGGTCTCGACGAGTTCGTGGGCTCCTTCTCGGCGACCGGACGGACCGACACGTTCCGCATCGCGTCGCCGCCCGCCCGCGTTCGTCAGCCGTATCATGAAGTACGACTCCTGCCCGGTCCGCCGGTGGAAGATCCCCCTGAACTCGAACCGGAAGAACCAGACATCGCGTTCGTCTTCCGGGATCGACTCCCGGCCCTCGTCGGGAAACGCGCGTCAGCGACCGTCCGCGATGGCGCGCAGTTCGTCCCTCGTATCGACCTCGCGAAAGACGTCGGGATCGACGAGGGCGCGGACGTGGCGCTCGGGGACGACGACCGGATCGAGGAGGTCGACGAAGTCGCAGAGCCGGCCCTCTCGACGGATGAGCGCGTCGGTACAGACCGTCGTCGCCGCCCTGACGTGAACGACCGCCGGGAGTTCGCGAACGCGGCCGTCGACGGTCGGGACCACGCCGGTCCGGTGGCGCGCTCGTTGAAACAGGGAGTCGAAGAACGACGCTGGAACGAGCGGCATGTCGCAAGCGACGACCGCAGCGTACTCGGCCGTAGTCGCCCGAAGCGCGGTTCGAAGTCCTGCGACCGGACCACGGTCGGGGATCGGGTCCGGGGCGAACCGCACCGAGATACCGTCGAGCGCGGATTCGAGGGCGGGGCGCTGGCGGGGACGGCAACTGACGATGACTTCGTCGGCGGCGGGACCGATTTCTTCGACGGCGTGTCGGATGAGCGGCTTGCCGTGAAGCGTCGCCGTCGCCTTGTCCCGACCGCCGAACCGGGTCGACCGACCGCCTGCGAGGACGATGCCCGCGCGTCCCGTGTCGGGTTTCACGGACGCGTCACCACCGGACGGGGGACGAACGAGGGCGCCACCGCCGGACTGAGGGGGAGCGAGATGGACATGGTCAGGTCAGGAAACCGATGGTTCCTGTGAAGGCCATGTAGAGCGAGAAGACGGTGACGACGACGGCGACGAGCATCTCCCCGTAGAGAACGAGGCGGCCCCAGCGGTACCACGAGTCGTACTCGACGGTCACCAGTCGTCACCTCCCGAGTCGCCGACCGACGTTCCTGCCGCACCCAGCCACCGAGCACGAGTGCCGAGCCCGTGCTCCGCCGGGGCGTGTTCGTACCGCATCGCCCAGAGGAAAAACAGGATGAACGGAGGCGGCGCGAGCCAGGTGGCCGAACTCGCGAGCAACGCGAGTTGTGCCGTCGGGAGGCCGAACGACGTGCCGACGCTCGGACTGAACGCCGCGGTCGAGAACCACATCAGGAACGCCCAGAAGAACGCGACCGTCGCGACGACGAGCCGTTCGACCGTGTTAGTCATCTGCGAGCACCTCCTGTGCGGCCTTCACAACCGACCGCGGCCGTTCGAGTCGGACCGCACACTGCTTGTAGTTCGGTTCGCGCGAGATCGGATCGCACGCTCGGACCGTCAGGTCGTTCGTCTCCGGGTGGTGGATCGGAAGCCAGACGAGCCCCTCGGGGACGGCGTCGTCGCTCTCGACCACGACCGTGATCGATCCGCGCCCCGAGGCGAGCGTCGCTCGTGGCTCGCCGTCGTCGCGCTCGGTTCCGTCGCTGGCGGCAACGACGACCTCGTCGCGCGCGCGTAGCGTCTCCGGATGGACCCGCGCCCGCACCGGCCCCGGATCGCCGCGGTCGCGTGACCGGACGCCAGTGTTGTACTCGTCGGGCGCGCGAGCGGTCGTCAGGACGAGCGAGTAGTCGTCGTCGATCGGGTCCGGGAGGGGTTCGCCGCGACCGATTGCGAAGCGTGCACGACCCGTCGCCGTCGGAAACGACCGCGTGGCATCGGCGGGCGAGTCGGGAGTGTAATACCGGTAGCCGCCGCTCGTCCCGGCGTCCGGCGCGGGCCAGCGGACGGCGTGTTCGGCGTCGAGTCGGTCGTAGCTGATACCCGAGCAGTCGGCGTTCGTCCCGGCGGTCAACGCGCGGAACTCGTCGAAGACGGCTTCGGGATCGGGTGTCGGATCGGGAAACAGGTCGGACGCGACGTGCGCTCCGACGGTGGCGACGATGTCGAGATCCGAGCGAACGTCCGGCGGAGACCTCGTCGCTGCACGGACGCGCGAGACGGTTCGTTCCATGTTCATCACGGTCCCCTCGGATTCCCCCCACGTCGCCGCCGGGAGAACCACGTCCGCGAGGTCGACCGTCTCGGTGTGGAACGCGTCTTGCACCACGAGGAAGGCGTCGGACAGTACTTCGCGGGCGGCCGCTGCATCCGGCAGTCCGGCGGCCGGGTTCGTCGCCACCGTCCAGATCACGTCCGGGTCGCTTCCGACGACGCCGACCGGGCCGGGACCGGCGTCGTCGGGGAGGCGTGAGACTGGGACGCCCCACGCGTCGGCGACGGCACGGCGGTGGTCGGGGTCGCCGAAGTCGCGGTGGCCGGGCCACGTCCCTTTCGACGAGCAGACGCGCGTCCCCATCGAGTTGGCCTGTCCGGTCAACGAGAACGGTCCGGCGCCGGGTCCGAGGTTCCCCGTCGCGAGGCAGAGGTGGATCAGCGCTCCGGACGTGGCCGTGCCGCGGACGCTCTGGTTAACGCCCGTCCCCCAGTAGACGAGAGTCCGACGCTCGAAGGCGCTCGCCAGTGTCTCGACGGCGTCGAGCGAGACGCCGGCTTTCTCGGCCGCTTCGGAGACGGACGGTAACGACTCGTAGAGCGCGGCGAAGCCGTCGGTGTTCGTGTGGACGAACTCGTGATCGATGCGACCGATCTCGACGAGGCGCGCGAGGACCGCGCGGGCGAGCGCGAGATCGCCGCCCGGCGCGGGACTGAGGTGCTCGTCGGCGGCGTCGGCCGTCTCGCTCCGAACGGGGTCGACGACGACGAGTCGGCTCCCGTCGTCGCCCGCGGAGTCGGCGATCCAGCGGAACAGCACCGGGTGCGCGACCGCCGGATTCGCACCCCAGACGACGTGGCTCTCGGCCGCCGGTACGTCGTCGTACGTCGGCGGCGGCGGCGCGTCGCTCCCGAACGCGTCGTAGTAAGCCGTGACGGCACTCGCCATGCACAGCGTCGTGTTGGCGTCGTAATTTCGCGTGCCGATACCCGCCCGCGCGAGTTTCCCGAGAGCGTACGCCGCCTCGTTGGTCTGCTGGCCGCTCCCGAGGACGGCGACGCCGTCGGGATCTGTTGCGACCGCGCCCTCGACCGCGTCGACGACGCGCGCGAGCGCGTCTTCCCACGAGGTACGCACGAGCGTATCGTTCTCGCGGACGAGCGGCCGTGTGAGCCACTCCCCACCGGGATCAACCGACTCGCGGATGCCTCGACCGCACGCCAAGCCCCGATTGACGGGGTGAGCCGCGTCGCCACGAACCGTGTCGAGTCCGTACCCGCGGTCAGAACCGTGATGAACGTGCCCACATCCGACGGCACAACGCATGCACGTCGTCGACACCGGATTAGCCACGCGACCTCACCACCGTCGAGTACGAGCGACGATCGTCCAAATATCTGCCAGATATTCGCCCGAATAGATCCTTTTTCACAACATACGAGACAGGTCGGACGGATAAAATCCTGATCATTGAAAAATAGCGATTCTATAAGCGATCTCCGACTATCTGTCCGGTTTATAGTCGTGTTCTAGGAATTGATGTTCGTAATGTGCCGAGTTTTTGTCCGATCGAGTGACCAAACGTCCGACTTATTTCGTGTGTTCGGAATCGAGTACTCGGAGACGAGGTGACGGACGCGCCGGTGGGGATCGGCCGTAAAACGGAGACGGAACGGGGGGGGTAAAACGGGGATCGAACGTAATCGACCGTGATACCGTGACGGCAGTGTGACCGCCGTTCAGACGGCTTGTAGTCGGTCACGCTACCCGCGGGGACGCTTCGACGGTCTTAAGATTCCGAAGCGGCAAGTTCTTCGGGATGACCGACCCGGCTCTGGAAGTCGTTGAATTCCTGCTAACCACTCATCTATACACCGAAAACCGGGACCTGGACGAAAACGACCTGCCGCCACGGTATCGACAGGTCTTCTGGACGGACGGAGCGATCGAACGACCGCTGAATGCCACGGACACGACGACTCGAACCGCGACGAGCGTCGAGCACCCGTGGGAGGCGGTTTCGGACCTCCTGTTCACCCAGCGTGCAGAGTTCTCAGGAAAGATTTCGCTCACACAGCCCGATATGGCGTTGAAGTGGTTCGTCGATCGTGCCGACGACGAACGACTGCTGACGAATCCGACGATCGTCGACGCCGCCACAGAGAGCGACGACCTCTCGATCGACGTGACCTACGACGAGGCTCGCGAGCAGACCCGTCCGATTCAGGCCGACCGCGTCTGGATCGACAGCCTACTAGAGGAGTACTTCGACGACGACGACGAAGGCGACGCCGAGATGCTCGATCTCGTCCACGTGCGCGCGCCCGAAGAGATCGAGATGACCCTCGACGATCTGGTACTCACCCTCGATCAGGAAGACGAGATCGAGAAGATCGTCACCGCGATCGAACACCGCGACTACCTCGCCCAGATCGGCCTGCGCGAGATCGGGAAGCTCCTCTTCGTCGGTCCACCGGGGACCGGGAAGACGACCGTCTCCCGCGCGCTCGCACACGAACTCGGCCTCCCGTTCGTCGAGGTGAAACTGTCGATGATCACGAGCCAGTACCTCGGCGAGACGGCCAAGAACGTCGAGAAGACCTTCGAGGTCGCCAAGCGACTCTCGCCGTGTATCCTCTTCATCGACGAGTTCGACTCCGTCGCCAAGACGCGCCGGAGCGACGAGCACGCGGCGCTCAAGCGCGCGGTCAACACCCTGCTCAAGAGCATCGACGACATCAGCCTCATCCGCGACGACGTGTTGCTCATCGGCGCGACGAACCACCCGGACCAACTCGACGCCGCGGCGTGGCGGCGCTTCGACGAGATCGTCAACTTCCCCAAGCCCGACCGCGGCATGCGTGCCGACATCCTCCGCGTCGTCACCCGCGCGATGGAGATCGCCGACTTCGACCCCGAAGACATCGCCGACCGCACCGAAGGGCTGACCGGCAGCGACCTCCGGATGGTGCTCCGCGAGGCCGTCCTCTCGGCGCTGACCGAGGGTCGGATGGAACTCAATCAGCGGGACGTACTCGACGCCGTCGAGGACTTCGAGGAGCGTGACAACTTGAAGAACATGGACATGATCGACGGCGAAGGTGCGAAAGTCGCGGGCGACGGTGGACACTCGCACGACCACGACGACCACGACCACGATCACGACGACTGATGCGCGTCACGCTCCTCGGGACCGGCGACACGACCGGGACGCCGACCGTCGGGTGCGACTGCGACACCTGCGAGGAAGCGCGTCACCGCGGCGTCCAGCGGAGTCGTTTCTCGGTCCACGTCGAGAACGAACGCACCGGCGAGTGTCTGCTCATCGACGCGAGTCCGGACTTCAGGCACCAGTTTCTCACGCAGGACGTTCCGCTCCCCGACGCCGTCGTGATCACCCACATCCACTTCGATCACTTGGACGGCCTCGGGAACGCGTACCGCCTGTTCGACGACCTGCCCGTGTACGCCGCGAGCGAGACGGACCCCGCGACCGACGAGAGCGTCGCCGACACCATCCGCCGTAAGTACGACTATCTGGATCGGATCACCGTCGACGACGCCGCCGCCTTCGACCCCGTGCGGGTCTGCGGACTGGACGTGACGCTCGTGCCCGTCGACCACCCGCCGCTGATCTGTTTCGGCGTCAGCGTCGAAGACCCCGAGACGGGCGCGAAACTATCGATTTCGGGCGATACGAGCTACGGGGTCCCCGACGACTCGCGCGACGTACTCCACGACCCGGACCTCTTTCTCGCCGACGCCATCGTCCCGGCGTCGCTCTGCGAGTACCACCCGCTCGGCGGCAAACACCACGACGCCGACGGCGTCCCGCGGACGTTCGGCACGAAACACATGACCCGTGAGGGGGCGCTCTCTCTGGCCGACGACCTGCACGCAGACGAAACACGACTCGTCCACACCGCTCACTTCTATCCGGTCGAAGAAGCGTTCGAGGAACCGCTGGCCGTCGACGGCGAGCGGTACGACCTCTGAGCGAGAGTATCCGACGACGAGCATTTCGATTCTACCAAGTCACCGGACTTTGTTCGAACCAGATCACCGAGAGAGTGCGATCCGACGGGACGGCCGAAAAGCAATCAAGTTGAATGCGAGAAAATGTTGATTGTCGAGCGACATAATTGCAGATACGAAAATTCATAAATAATAAAGTCTCATTGGGCGTCGTATGTCAGACGACAACAATAGTCGGGATCGAAATCAACCGGTAGATAGTACGCGGCGGGAATTCCTGAAGAAGAGTACGGTTTCGGCGGGACTCGTTGCAGGTGGACTTGCGACTAGCGATGCAGTGACGGTCGCTAGCGCTGCGGGTAGCTGTCCAAATTACGCCGAGCAGTGTTGGCACAATTTCGCCACTACGGAGTACAAGGTTAGTGGGGGAAAACTCCGATATGCCCGCGATGTAGTCGTCGCACTTACCGACAAGAATTCGGACGAGAACTCCTCCGGCGGAACTTGGGTCTACACGTTCGAAGCGATGGGATATCACACGGTCACGTTTCGACCTTCCGAGCAGAACGACTTCACCCGAAATCGTTTGAAGGGCGTGATAGCCGACGTCGGGATCGAATTCTCGTCCATTCGCGGGGACATCTACACGAGCGGAAACCAGATCAAGGGAAGCGGTGTGCCGACGAAGAAGGCATACACGTACGACGACGCCGTAGAAGACGCGACGATGGGCCTCGCCGAATTCGCGATCGGCGAGTACATCGAAGCTGGCGAACTGGTTCTCGAAGGGGCCTCGTTAGCGGCCTCGATGGGTGAATTTGCGTACAACCGACTCGCCGACGGCGGCAGTCACAAGAAATACGAGTGGACGCTCAACGACATCGTTCAGAACTACACCGACTACCGCGAGAAGACGGACGGTCAGACCTTCGCGAAGTTCTTCCTGGAGGTGGAAGACGATTCCGACGTTGCGGATCTCAACTTACGAAGTTACATGACCCCCAACGAGGGCGGAAAGGAGTTCGATGCGAGTGTGGACATCACGCTCGATCAGAGCATGGGCGGGATCGAGTAGCGGTACAGCGGATACGCGGCCCGGAAAGAGGGTTCTCGGCGAGAATGACCTTCGATCGAGTCGTCGCCGTCGATCGGTCGCTATCGATGGCACATCCACCCTTGGTTCATCGAAACCGATCCAACCCCGTCTGTCGCCGACGAACACCCGACGGATCGGCGACCCACGGCGACCGCTCGTCCCGGAGCGCGTCGGTGTCGACGGCTGGCGGATCACCTCTCTCGAACCCCGGACACGACGGACCGCACTCGCTGCCGGGGTCGACGACGCGCCCGAAGTGCTCGCACCGGGGCCGGCCGTCGGTAGTCGCCCCTGCCCTTCTGCAGGCCGGGAAGTCGTAGGTCCGCCAGCCCTTTCCATAGGCGCGTTCGGCGATTCGACGGCGTTTACGAGCTTTCGCGGCGGCGCTGACGACGGCGACGTCGGTCCGAAGCGGTCGTTCGTCGACGAGTTCGATTCCCGACTCGCTCACGTCGAGCGGCGTCGCCTCGCGGACGATCTCGCGCTCCCCGAGTTCGGGGTCGAAGCGCCAGACGCCGACCTCCTCGGGGATGCGGTTCAGGTGTGCGCGGGTGACGTAGCTCTCGGTGGCGAGGTACACCTCGTCGAACAGCGCGAGGCTCACGTCGAGGCGGAGTTGCCGCTCTAAGTCGCCGGGGCGGCCGAGGTCGGGTTTGTTTTCGATGCCGACGAGACCGTCGAACCAGTCGTCTGGGTACCGGGTCGCCCCCCGGACGTACTCGCGGCCGCCGCGGCGCTCGGACTCGAAGAAGCCGAGTTCGACCGCTCGGTCCACGGCGCGCCGGGCGATATCCGGGTGGCAGTCGAAGGCGTCTTTCCAGTAGACGGCTCGACCGACGCCGACGTCGCTCTCGACGGCGAGCGCCGGGAGGGCGCGGTTCGTGATGGCCGCCCGCTCGTCGAAGCCGGGACCGGGTTCGACCAGACACACGTCCGCGATGCGACTCCCGGGAGCGGCGACGGCGGCCCCCAATTGCCGGGCGACGACGGCGTCGGTCGTCGCTTCGAGGTACGCACAGAGCGCTAACTCGAAGCCGAACTCCATGGGAAATCGAGGGGGTTCGTCGGACAAAAGCGACGCGGTCGGGGAAGCAAAGCGCGTTCGTGAGAGACCGAGCGACGGCCGATCCGTGAGACCCCGTTGCGACAGGGAGGCTGGGAGGAGGAGAACAGCAACTTTATCACTCGCACGGAGCCAATTCCACACAACATTACTCTTAGGAGGCTAATGGTGACGGAAAAACATACACAACCGGAGGTGAACATCGGACTCGTCGGCCACGTCGACCACGGGAAAACGACACTCGTGCAGGCCCTGAGCGGTTCCTGGACCGATCAGCACTCAGAGGAGATGAAGCGCGGAATCTCCATCCGACTGGGCTACGCCGACGCGACGTTCCGACGCTGCCCCGGCGTCGACGCGCCGGAGTGCTACACAGTCGAAGAAGAGTGCGAGGACGGGTCGACGAGCGAGCCACTGCGGACGGTCTCGTTCGTCGACGCGCCCGGTCACGAAACGCTGATGGCGACGATGCTCTCGGGAGCGGCCATCATGGACGGGGCGGTCCTCGTCGTCTCGGCGACCGAGGACGTCCCGCAGGCGCAGACCGAAGAACACCTGATGGCGCTCGATATCATCGGAATCGAGAACATCGTCATCGCACAGAACAAGATCGACCTGGTCGACCGCGACCGGGCCGTCCAGAACTACCAGCAGATCAGGGAGTTCGTCGAAGGCACAGTCGCCGAAGACGCGCCGATCATCCCTGTCAGCGCGGGCCAGAACGTCAACATGGACCTCCTCATCGAGGCGATCGAAGAGGAGATCCCGACACCCGAACACGAGGAGAGCGAGACCGCGCGGATGTACGTCGCGCGCAGTTTCGACATCAACCGTCCCGGCACCACGTGGGAGAACCTCTCCGGTGGGGTCGTCGGCGGCAGTCTCGTCGAAGGCAAACTCGCGAAGGGCGACGGCCTCGAACTCCGCCCCGGTCGACAGGTCGAAGAGGGCGGCCAGTCGTCGTGGGAGTCGATCGAGACGGAAGTCCGATCGCTGCAGGCGGCCGGTCAGACGGTCGACGAAGCGCATCCCGGCGGCCTGCTGGGCGTCGGTACCGGACTCGACCCGAGCCTGACGAAAGGCGACGCGCTCGCCGGACAACTGGCGGGCGAACCGGGAACGCTACCCCCGACGCGCGAGCAGTTCGAGATGGACGTCGACCTGCTCGAACGCGTGGTCGGCGGCGACGAGAAAATCGAAGAGATTTCCACCGGTGAGCCGTTGATGCTCACTATCGGCACTGCCACCACCGTCGGCGCGGTCACGAGCGCCCGTGGTGGAGAGTGCGAAGTCAACCTGAAACGACCCGTCTGTGCCGATGTCGGCGCGAAGATCGCCATCAACCGGCGCGTCGGGGCACGCTGGCGTCTCATCGGCGTCGGTACGCTGAAGGAATAGGCCGAACGATGGTGACCGTCGTCATGGATACGAACGCGCTGATGATGCCGGTCGAACTCGATGTCCGGGTGTTCGAGGAACTGGACCGCGTCCTCGGACTGCCCGCGAGCGAGTACGACCGCCTCATCCCTCGGACCGTCGCCGACGAGTTGAAGAAACTCGCGGCGGGGAGCAGAGGGAAAGAGGGCGTTGCGGCGTCGGTCGGATCGGATCTGGCGGCGGAGCGCTGCCGGGTCGTGGAGACGGAGGCATCGTACGCCGACGACGCGATCGTCGAACTCGTCGACCGCGGCGAGTGCGACTACGTCGTCACGAACGACAGACCTCTTCGCGACCGGGTACTCGAACGAGGCGTTCGAGTAATCGGTATAAGAGGGCGGAACGAACTCGCGGTCACGGAACCATAGGTCAGCACATGTACAAGAAGGTACGACTCAAAGACACGGTTGAGGTGCCGCCGCGTCACTTGGCGGACGTCACACCGGAGCGGGTCAAGCGCCTGCTACAGGACAAACTCGAAGGTCGCATGGACGAAGATGTAGGAAGCGTCGTGAGCGTCGTGAACGTCCACGACATCGGCGAGGGAGCGGTGCTCCCCAGCCGCCCCGGCGTGTACTACGAGGCGGAGTTCGACGCCATCACGTTCGATCCCAAGATGCAGGAAGTCGTCGATGGGACGGTCGTCGAAGTCGTCGAGTTCGGTGCGTTCGTCGGGATCGGCCCGGTGGACGGCCTGCTTCACGTCTCACAGATCTCCGACGAGTATCTCGCCTACGACGGCGAGAACCAGCAACTCGCCTCGACGGAGTCGAACCGAACGCTCGGCGTGGACGACGCGGTGCGCGTGCGCGTCGTCACGAAGAGTATCGACGAGCGCAACCCGCGCGACTCGAAGATCGGCCTCACGGCCAAACAACCCGGCCTCGGCAAGCACGGCTGGCTCGAAGAGGACCGCCAGCGCAACGAGGCCACGACGGAGGGTGACTGATGGCGAAACCGCGGCTCGCCTGCCGTGAGTGTCACCGCGTCAACGATCCGGGCGCGACGACCTGTGAGTCCTGCGGATCGTCCAGCCTGACTGAAGACTGGGCGGGCTACGTCGTCATCGCCGACCCCGACAAGAGCGAAGTCGCGATCGAGATGAACGTTCACGAACGCGGCAGCTACGCGCTCAAGGTCCGATGAGCGCGACGCTCCGCCTGCCAGACGACCTCCGCGAGGCGTTCAAAGAACCGCTCGGACGGGTGTACACCGATCCCGTCGACCTCATTCGAGACGCCGACTCGAACGGCGACGGTCCGCTCGTCGCCGTCGGTGACATCGTCACCTATCACCTCCGACAGGCGGAGCGAGAACCGGACGTGGCGTTCATCGACGGCATGACCAAACGAGACGCCGTCAACGACGCCGTCCAAGAAGCGCTCGACGACGCCGACCCACGGATCGACGTCGAGAACCCGCCCGCGATGCTCTCCGAAGAATTACTCGTCGCCCTCCGCGACGCGCTCGAAGACGGCGCATCGACCGTCGTCTTCGTCGAAGGTGAGGAAGACCTCGCGACGCTCCCGGCCATCGTCGCGACACCGATCGGTGGAAGCGTCGTCTACGGCCAGCCGAATCAGGGCATGGTCCACGTTCCGGTCACGGAAGAAACCAAAGAAGAAGCGCGTGCGTTGTTACGGCGGATGGACGGCGACGTCGAAGCGGCACTGAAACTGTTAGCGTGATCGTCGAACGGACGGTCAAAGAATACGAACGATCACCGATAGGCGGTCTAGAACCGCGAGTCTGACGGACGTCAGCCGTCGGTCGTCAAAAAATCTATAACCCAACCCGAGAAGCAGTAGAACGCTTCATGCGTCGCCACACACGGAGGGAGGTGCTTGGACTGGGGGCGGCGGCGATCGGAACGCTCGTTGCTGGCTGTTCCGGCCAGAACGAAGAGCCGATGACGTCGAACACGGACACGCCCAGTGAGTCGAAACACTTCACGCTTCCACCACCTGCTCCGACGGCGACGGCGCCTAAGAACCCGACACCGCTCGACGTGACGTCCGACTGGCCCCAGTCACGGTACGATACGGGAAACACGGGCCATCCTCGAAACCTGACCGGACTCCCGAACGGCGGGACGGTCTACTGGCACTACACCGGCATCGTCTTCCCGCCGGTCGTCGCCGGACGCGACCTCTACGCCGTCGAACAGGGAGAGCGGGGCGGTTACCTCGTCGCGCGCGAGGCGAAAACGGGCGCACATCGGTGGACAGTCGCCTTCGACGACGTGGCCACCTCGCCGATCGTCGTCGGCGGGGACGTCTTGCTCCAGACGAAACAGAAGCTGTTCGCGTTCGACCGTTACTCGGGCGAACAGCGATGGTCGCAACCGCTCGACCGTGGCGACCCGCGAATCCCAGTCGCTGCCGACGGCATCGTCTACTGCGGCACCGGCGGACGGAGCGGGTCGGGGGGAACGCTCTTCTCGGTGACGGCGGCCGACGGGACACGGAACTGGTCGGCCGACTTCAACGAGGGCATTCGGGGGACGCTGGCCGTCGGCGATCGGTCGGTCTTCTTCGTCACCGACGACGGCGTCCTCCGCGTTCACGACACGGTCGCGGGCGGCGAGCGATGGACCGCGACCCTCGGAGCCAGTGCACGCGGGACCGTGACCGTAAAGCGGGGGAGCGTCTTCACCGCGACCGCCGACACGGTGCGTGCCTTCCGGACGACCGGGGTAAAGCGCTGGAAGGCGACGGTCCGGTCCGTGTACGACGCCCCGACCATCGCGGGCAACGACCTCTTCGTCGGGACCGCATCAGGGGTGACGAAACTCCGCCTCAAAGACGGTCACAAGCAGTGGCACTTCGGGACCGGGAGTCCGACGACGACGCCGACGATCGGTTCGGAGGCCATCTACTTCGGTGGCCGAACTGCGGCCGATCCGACGGCGTACGTGGTCGACCGGAACACGGGTCGGAAGCTGTGGAGCTACGGACTCGACGGCGACTCGAGCCAGGCGGGCTGTCGCGGCTCACCAGTACTCATCAAGAAGGGGCTGTTCGTCGCCACGAAAGCCGGTCTGTACGCGTTCGGCCCGCAGTCGACGTCGACGACATCGACGGCCACGACGCCGACGACGTCAACGTCAACGGCGACTCGAACCGCGACGCAGAGCGGGTGAGTCGGTGGTCGAATCGAGCGGTGCCCGCTTCGAAATCCTTTTACTTGCCTCGGCGGGATTTACACCTAACTGAACCATGGATATCGACATCATCCACGAGGAAGAAAATCCGATGTTGCATCGTACGGACGTCCGATTCGAAATCATCCACGACGAGGCGACCCCCTCCCGCCTGCAGGTCCGCGACAGCCTCGCGGCGAAACTCGACAAGGGCTCGGACGAAGTCGTCGTCCACGAACTCAACACGAAGTTCGGGATGCGCAAGACCGTCGGCTACGCGAAGGTGTACGACAGTCCCGACTACGCCCGCGACATCGAGCAGGACTACATGCTCGACCGTAACAAGATCAGCGCCGACGCCGAAGAGGCCGACGCCGAAGCCGAAGAAGCGTAATCGACCTCCCTAAATGCGGATTCTCGGCATCGAAGGGACGGCGTGGGCGGCGAGCGCGTCGGTCTTCGACACCGAGACCGGTGACGTTTTTATCGAATCCGATCCCTACCAACCGGAGAGCGGCGGCATTCACCCACGGGAAGCCGCAGAGCACATGAGCGAGGCGATCCCGCGCGTCGTCGACATCGCCCTCGAACACGCGGCAGAGACGACCGAGAGCGGGAACCCGTCTATCTCGGCCGTCGCGTTCGCCCGCGGGCCGGGACTCGGCCCGTGTCTCCGCATCGTCGGAACGGCGGCCCGAGCGCTCGCGGGCGCGCTCGACGTGCCCCTCGTCGGCGTCAACCACATGGTCGCTCACCTCGAAATCGGCCGCTACTGGTCGGGCTTCGACTCGCCGGTCTGTCTGAACGCGAGCGGTGCGAACGCCCACCTGTTAGGGTATCACAACGGTCGATATCGCGTCCTCGGTGAGACGATGGACACCGGCGTCGGCAACGCCATCGACAAGTTCACCCGCCACGTCGGCTGGTCGCATCCAGGCGGCCCGAAAGTCGAGGAAGCCGCGAAGGACGGCTCGTATATCGAACTGCCGTACGTCGTCAAGGGGATGGACTTCTCCTTCTCGGGGATCATGTCCGCGGCGAAGCAGGCCTACGACGACGGCGAGGCGATCGAAGACATCTGCTTCTCGCTTCAAGAACACGTCTTCGGCATGTTGACCGAGGTCGCAGAGCGGGCGCTGTCGCTGACCGGGTACGGACGAGTTAGTCCTCGGCGGCGGGGTCGGGCAGAACGCCCGCCTGCGCGAGATGCTCGCGGAGATGTGCGAAGCTCGGGGTGCGCGGTTCTACGCGCCCGATCCGCGCTTCCTGCGAGACAACGCGGGTATGATCGCCGTTCTCGGGTCGAGGATGTACGAAGCGGGCGATACGATCCCGATCGAGGAGTCCGCCATCGATCCGAACTTCCGACCGGATCAGGTCGCCGTGACGTGGCGCGACGGCGAGGAGTCGGTCGCGCGCTCTGTCACCGCCGACGGCGACGTGCGCGGCGCGGAGGCGACGGTCTCGTTCGAGGCCGATTCGGTCATCAAACGACGCGTCCCGAAAACCTACCGGCATCCGGAACTCGACGCGCGCCTCCGGCGCGATCGGACGGTCGCCGAGGCGCGACTGACGAGCGAGGCCCGACGGGCGGGCGTCCCCGCGCCGCTGGTTCGCGACGTGGACATGCGCGACGCGACGATCACCTTCCAGCGCGTCGGCGACGCCGACCTCGCGACCGAGTTGGCCGCAGACCACGTCGACGCCGTCGGTCGCTTCCTCGCGCGCCTCCACCGCGCGGGCGTCGTCCACGGCGATCCGACGACGCGGAACGTGCGGATCCGCGGACCGGAGTCGACCTACGCCATCGACTTCGGGCTCGGTTACCACACGGGCCACGTCGAAGACCACGCGATGGACCTCCACGTGTTCAAACAGAGTATCGAGGGAACGGCGACCGACCCCGATCCGCTCCTCGACGTGTTCGAAGAGGCGTACGAAGACGAGGGCGACGAGGACGTGCTGGCGCGGTTGCGGACGGTCGAAGACCGCGGTCGGTATCGGTGAGGCGGCGAGCGCTGGTCACTCGGAGCCGGCCGCCCGTAGTTGCGACAGCCTGACGTTTCCGTTCTGACTCTCGGCGCGGAAGTTGTGCGTCCCGTCGCCGAGCGTTCCGCTCAGCCGATGAGCCGACGAACTGCTCGACCCCAGCGAGAGGCCGGTCGAGGCAACGCGTCCGTTAGTGGTCGTCGCGACGACCGTCGCGTCGAGGTCCGAAGAGAGCGCCGCGTCGACGTTCCCGTTAGTCGAGGAGGCGGACACGTCGCCGTCGATCGCGGGGATCTCGACGTCGACGTCTCCGTTGGTCGTCTGCGCACCACGGAAACCGGTGACGCCCTCGATGTGGACGTTCCCGTTCGTGGTCATGGCCGAGACGGAGCCGTCGACGTCGCGTGCGACGGCGTTACCGTTCGTCGACAGGAGTTCGACGTCGCCAGCGACGTCGGTCGCACGTGCGATCCCGTTCCTCGCCGCGACCATCTCGACGGAGACGCCGTCGGGGACGCCGACGGAGACGGAGATGGTGGCGTTACCGAACCCGAAAAAAGAGCTGTTCTTCACCGAGGCGTCGAGTTCGAGGTGATCGCCGGTGCGCGTCGCTTCGAGCGTCGCGTCGCTGAGACTGGCGAACACCGACGCCGCCTGCTTCACGCCGTGTACCCGTACGACGTCGGCGTCGGTTCGGGTCACTTTGGCGTACCCGCTCTGAGACCGGATCGCGATGCTTCCCTTTTGGAGGTCGAACTCGCGGGAGAACGTGCGGCGCTTGCCAACGAACGGGGTGGCAGCGGTGCAACCGGCGAGTCCGGCCGAGACGCCGAGGGCGCTCGTTCCGAGCAGTTCACGACGAGTGATCCGGTTCGTCATAGTCGTAGTTCCCGGACAGTAACCCTATACACCTTCACCGACTCCCCAAGCGAGAGACCGGAGGCGTAGATACATATACAAGTTCGCAACCGGGTCGGCGGCGACTCACGATCGGGTTCGAGCGTCGGTGCCAGCGGTTCCACGCTCGCCGAGCATCAGCCGCGTGTATCGACCGGAGAGCCAGGCCAGTGCGTTGAGCAGGTGGAGCGAGAGGACGCCGAGTCCGAGCCCCAACGCGGCGACGGCGAGCGCCTCGGCGAGCGTGTGGACTCGCCACGCCGAGAGCGGAATCACCGTCTCGACGCCGACGAGCAGGTCGTCCCACCCGAAGTAGAGCGCCGGGTGAAGCGTCACCGGGGCGTTGGTGACGACGCCGACGTACACGCCCGGTTGATCGTAGACGAACGGGACCATCAGCAGACTCACCGCAGTCACTAAAAGCGACATGACGATCTCGAACGCCAGCGCCCCGATGAACAGTTTGGTGCCGAGATAGACCACGGCTTTCCACGTTCCCAAGTCGGTGACGAGCGACTTGACGCGGCCGGCCAACGACTCCGGCGTCGCCGTCTCCCGCGTCGGAATGTCGACGCCCAACAGGAACGTCGCCAGTCGACGCTCGACCGTAGCCAGTCCGGTCGCGACCGCGAGCGTGGCGAGGAGGATCGGAACGCCGACGGCGACGATGGCGAACGCGATGCCGAGCGAGAACCCGACCGCGAAGAGGACGAAGTAGAGCACGCCGAGCGGGAACGAAAGTGCGAGATAACAGAGATTTCGGTAGGTCTGAGTGCGGAAGGGGACCCCGAATACGGTTCGCGTCGCTGCGGCGAAACTCCATTCGGAGTCGAAGGAGGGGGTGACCGAAGCCATCACTCGATAGACAGTACACGAGCGTGTCAATAAAATTATTGGTGGGCTGCCGATTCGCGGACGGGTGACTCGCGTTTATATACCGTGCCCGAAAACGACGAGGACGATGGGAGACGGCGGCCGGTATCGCGATCGTTCGCTCGCGGCGCTCGGCGGAGGGCGACGGTGAGCGACGACGTAGAGGAGATCGTCTCGCTGCTCGACGACCAGTACGCGCGAGACATTTTAGAGGCGGCACGCGACGAGCCACTCTCGGCGGAGGCGCTCATGGAGGCGTGCGAAGCCTCGTCGTCGACGATCTACCGTCGGATCGAGTGGCTACAGGACTCCGAGTTGCTCGACGACGAACAGCGGCTGGACCCGAAGGGACACCACTACAAGGTGTACACGACGCGGATGCAGGGACTCACGGTCGAACTCAGGGACGACGGGTTTTCGTGCGAAGTCGACCGCGGGGACGACGAAGCGGAAGACGCCCCGGACCGCTTTACCCGACTCTACGAGGGATTCAAATGAACGGAATCGAAGTGACAGGCGGCGGGGCGGTCGTCGTGGTGGGCGTACTGGTCGGATTCGCGGTTGCGCTCTTGCTGGCGCTCGCCATCGCCTACAAACTGTTCGCTGGCTATCGACGCGTTGGCGACCCGGCGATGGGCCGATTGGCCGTCGGGATGGTGTTGTTGACGGCGGTTCCGATCCTCTTGCGGATCGGCTTGACGACGCTCTGGGTGGGGTCGGTCGCCGCCCGGTCGCTCGCCGTAACGGGTTGTGAACTCGGCGGCTTACTCGTCATCCTCACGGTGATCTACGATGCTCGGTGAGTTGGTCGTCCCCGCGGCGGCGCTGACCGCCCTCGTCGGACTGTTCGTCGCCGGACAGGCCTATCGCGGCGCGCGTCGCCACGGGAGCGCGACGATGCGCGCACTCGCCGTCGGTATCGTCTGTCTCACCGCCGTGCCGTTCGTCGTCGCCCACGTCGTCGCGCCACTGGCGGGGTTGACCGACGCGCAGGCACTGCTCGGCGTCGTCGCCGCCTACGTGCTCGGGCTTGGGGCGATCTACCAGTCGCTTCGGTAGGGCAGAGCCAGATGCGGCAGATTCTATCGCACAGTGTCACGGAGAACAACGCTCGGCCGATCAACCGGCGGATGAGGCTTTCAAAGTCGTCTCAGTCCCCGTCTCCGTCGTTTCCGGCTCGCTTCCCGTCTTATCCGTTTCAATTCTATCAGATTCCGTCGAAGCCAAAACGCTTTATCGCTGTCCGATGTATTCCACGGATATGCCCGAAAAACCGCAGACCGGCGAGCTTCTAGGGATCCCGTACAACTTCGAACGGCCGAGCGTCGGCCGGATGCTCTCGTCGTACTGGCAACCGGGGAAGGGAATGCTCGTCAAGAAACCGTTCGGTATCGGCTACACGCTGAACCTCGCGAGCTGGCGCGCGTGGATCGTGCTCTTCGTCGCCGGTGCACTCCTCTGGCACGAGCGCAAGGGTAGCGGCGACGTCGACCGCGACGTCGACGACGAACCGGTCGAAGTCGTAGTCGACGACGACTGAGCGACAGTAGCCGTTTTCGCGCCTTCCGGGCGCGAACACGTACCGTCGCGGTGGTGTGACGACGACTGAGCGACGATTCAGAACGCGCGGGTTTAGCCGC
Source organism: Haloferacaceae archaeon (assembly GCA_963715525.1). Lineage (GTDB taxonomy): Archaea > Halobacteriota > Halobacteria > Halobacteriales > Haloferacaceae > MFD01721-c6. The sequence continues at coordinate 190,159 of OY970248.1, read as the reverse complement.
GCGTGACGAACTGTCGCGGCAGGGTGACGACCGACGCAACAGTGACTCGTCACTGACGACCGAACGATAAAAAAAAAAACGAGCGACGGTATCTTTTCCCGTTACTTGAACTGCACGCCGAGATCGTGGAGTCCCTCGTTGTTCATCGCGAGGTTGACGAGCAGCGGCGTGATGCCCTCGACTTCCGGGGCGTTGGCGACGCCGCCCGCGTCGAGCGCGCGGAGGCCTTCGATCTCCTCTGCGAGTCGGCCGACCAGTTCCTTGGCGTCGGGGTCGTCGCCGACGAGGATCGTGTCGACGTCGAGGTCCGCGTCGAGGTCGGCGAGTCGGTCGGCAGCGAGGTTGTGGAACGCGCCGACGACGCGAACGCCTTCGGGAGCCGCGTCGGCCGCGAGTTTCGTCACGCTTCCGTCACCCGGTCTGTGGTAGTGGAAGCCGTCGTCGTCGCGTTTCATCCCCGTCGCGGGGCTGATCAGTATATCGCCCGCCGACAGTTTGTCCGCGATGGCTTCGACCGTGTTGGCGACGTGGTACGGCGGGACCGCGAGGACGACGACGCTCGCTCGGTCGGCGGCCATCTCGTTGACGAATCCCTTGATCGACTTTTCGATACCCCGGCTGTCGAGTTCCGTCTCGTACTCTTCGGCTTTCGTGCGAGCCTTCTCGGGATCACGCGAGCCGATGATGATCTCGTGGTCGGTGTCGTACGCCCACCGAAGTGCGAGTCCCTCGCCGATGTCTCCGGTTCCGCCGAGTAACGCGATTCTCATAGTCTGTGTGCGAACGCCCGCGGCGTAAGCCTTGCTGAGGCGGGAGCATTCACCCTCGGCGTCTTCGTCGCTCGGCGGGAGTGCTCGCACCCGGCGAGCGTCGACCGGAGTCGACGAGTTCAGTCGAGGAGTTCCGGGAGGTCGTTGACGCTCTCGACGACGGCGGCGGCGCCGACACGCTCGAACTTCCGGCGGCCTCCGTCACCGGTCAACCCGCCGGTGAGGACGCCGACGCCGTAGTACTCGCGGTCGGGGTCGGCCTCGGCGGCGTTGACGGCGGTCCGAACGTCGTCGAGGGTGTCACCGGCGAAGGCGACCGCATCGGCGTCGAAGCGTTCGGCGACCGTCGTCAACGCGTGGGGGTGGGGTTTCCCCTGTTCCCAGTCGTCCATCGTGAACCGATGGGCGCCGTCGACGGAGAGATCGACACGCGAGAGCGCGATGGTGGCCTCGGCGGCCGGGCGACCGGTGACGACGCCGACCTCGAACCGCTCGGTCAGGTCGTCGATCGTTTCCGCGGTCACTAACACAGGTTCGTCGTGGATGTACCCCGGCGCGTCGAACGGCGGTTCGTCGCCTTCGAGTTCACGATAGAGGTCGCTCCCGAGGTAGAGCGCCTGAAACGTCTCCCGGAGGCCGTCGCGATCCCAGCGGGACTCGATGCCCGCCCACGCGTCTCCGGTCGCGGACTCGACAGCGACGGCGGCGGCGTCGAGGCCACCGCCACCAGCGGCGATTTCGTCCGTGAGTTCGTCGAGCGCCAGTTCGACGCCCTCCGCTCGCGCGAGGACGTACAGCGCCGCTGCGTACGTGAGTTCCCAGTCGTTGTTGAACCCGCCCGCGTCCTTGAAGGACTGAATCGCCTCGGTGTCGATCGTGTCGCCGTACAGTCGGTCGACGGATTCGACGATGGCCCGCCGGTACGAGTCGGCGACGTCGACCAGCACTCCGTCGATGTCGAGAACGACCGCGTCTACCTGCATATCTTCGAGACGGCCACTCGTCCACAAAGTCGTTCCGAAGGGTGCAAGCCGCCGCCGTACCCGCACGACTGCGAGCCGGAGGACCGAGACGAAGTCTCCAAATTGGAGAAATCATTAAAAACGTCTTCGTGCCGAAATCCTCAAATCCTCCGATCACGGAGTACCGACGAGGAGCACGGGCGGGGAAGCCGCCCGAACACAGCCACCATGGCACCACGCGAGACAAATCACGAGCGTCCGGACCGCGGAGATTCGCCCGAGGGGTCGGACGGCCGACCGGCGGCAGTGACCGACGGGGGACCGCCGGAACCACCACACGGGGGACCGGGACCCGAGGGACCGCCACACGACCGACCGGGAGGTCCGGAAGAGTCGATCGACGGGGAAACGGACACGGCAGGTGACAGAGGCGAGTCCGAGGGCTCGACGGCCCGATACCTGTTCGTCGTCGAGTACGGCGACGACGCCGAGCGAAAACGGGCGGAGTACCTGTTCAACACGTGGGACGAGGGTGAGATTTCGAAGCCGGAAGGACTCGTCCGCATCGCCGAAGGCGTCGACCACGACGACCTGTACGGCGAGTTGCTCACGAAACTCCGGGCCAGCCAGATCGCCTCCTATCGGCTCGAAGCACTCGAAGCGCCAGCGAGCGCGGAGGCCGTCACGATCGAACGCGACGTCGCCGCCGACGCCGACGCCGTCGCGTCGTTCCTCCGGTACGTCGTCTCGAAGCGGAAGGGTCGAGAGCGTCCCGACGGCGAGAGCTACGAGGTGTACAGCAAGAAGGGACGCGCGGACATCCGGTTCGACTTCTCGGAGACCGGAGAGGGTACGCACGTCGAGATCGAGGTCCGCGGGCACTCGCCTGCGCTTGAATTCCTCGCCGCCTACGTCGAAGACGAACTCGACGCCTTCGCGGCGAGCCAGTAGATGAGTCGGATGCTTGACATACCACCGACATGATAGTACCCATTACCACCCAGTCACCTGCACTCGCGCATACGGCGATGACCGTCGCACACGCAGTGACGACGATCGTCGCGCAGGTCGCAGCCAACGGCGGGAGTCTGCTCACCGTCGGCGTCGCCGGTGGGACGTTCGCCCTGCTCATGGTCCCGGAGGTTCGGGGCGTCTCGCTGAACCGGGCCGTGACGAGCGCGGTCGGCGCGGTGGTGCTCGTCGCGATCGGGGCGGAGTCAGCGAAACGGGCCCTCGGCAGCGTCGACGTGACGACCCTGTTGCTACTCTTCGGCATGATGGTCCACGTCGAGTGTTTCGGCAACAGCGGCGTCTACGAGTGGGCCGCCGGACGGCTGACTCGGTCGCTCCACTCGACGCGACAGTTGGCCCTCGGCGCGCTCGGGTTGAGTGCCGTCCTGAGCGCCATCGCACTCAACGACGCCACCGTCATCTTGTTGACGCCGGTGCTGGTCGGCGTCACCCGTCGCGCCGAGGTCGACCCGGTCGCGCCGCTCGTCGCGCTCGTCCTCGGAGCCAACATCGGGAGCCTCGCGACACCGCTCGGAAATCCACAGAACGCCTACATCCTCTCCCGGAGCGGCCTGAGCACGGCCCGGTTCGTCGCTCGACTCGCGCCAATCGCGCTCGGTAGCCTCCTGCTCGCGGCCGTCGCCGTCGCCATCGTCGCGCCGACTGCTCGACTCGCCGCGAGCACGGACGTGCCGTCGCTCGATCGCCGGTCGGCGCTCGTCGGCGGCGGGTTCCTCGTCGGGACGTTCGCACTCCTGCTCGCCCTCCCCGGTGCGGATCCGGGCATGATCGCCGCCTCGACGGCCGTCTTCCACCTCGGCGTCGTCCAGCTACGTCACCGCGAATCCGTCGACGACGTGCTCCACCGCGTCGACTGGCAGTTGCTCGTCATGTTCGTCGGCCTGTTCGTCATCACCGGCGCGCTCTCGCAGACCGTCTTGTCGACGCTTCTCGGGCGGGTCAGCACCGGCCTGCCGCTCGCCGGGGTGACGTTCGTTCTCTCGAACGCAGTCAGCAACGTCCCGGCGGTCCTCCTCCTCTCGCCGGTCGTCTCGGGGCACGCGAACTGGGTGTTGCTCGCGGCCGTCAGCACGCTCGCCGGAAACGCCACCCCAGTCGCCAGCGCCGCGACCCTCATCGTCCTCGAACGGGCTCGACGGCGGGACGTCGACGTGTCGCTCCGTCGGTTCGTCATCGTCGGACTGCCGGTGGCGGTCGTCACGTCGGCGGTAGCGGTGGTAGCCCTCGTCGGCGTGTGAGTCGAGTGATGGTTCACAAAGCACCGTCGCCCATCGGTCAAACGTCATCGGCGACGACCGATCGAAACGTCGGCGTCGGCGACCAGCCCAAACGGTACTGTCAGCGACCAGTCCGAACATTACTGTCGGTGACGAATACGGTCCCCTCACCGACTGGCTCTCGCCGGACGGGAATCGCCGGTTGTTCGAAGCCGAGCGTGGTAAAGAGGAAGTCGGCGTCGACCCGGCGGGCGACGTCCCGGGCGGGGCGCTGCAGTTCCGACGGGAGGTTCCGGGCGTAGATGGCGTCGACGTGATAGTACGTTTCCGGGTGGGTGCGTTCGCTCTGGATGACTACGTCGTCGCGGACGAACCTGACACCGTCGGGTACGTCGCGGTCGTGAACGTCCGTGGCAACCACACGTTTACCGGCGGCGGCGAGGTCGCCCGCGAGGCCGCCACGGCGACCGACGCCGACCTCCAAGAGCGAGTCGTAACGTGCTAGCCGGGCGAACAGTCCGTCGCAGTTTGTCGTTCCCACGGCGGGATATTTATGATAGCCCACCGCTTAACACCTCGTATGCTCGTCGACATCGTACCCATCGGGGAAGTTCCCGCGCAGGTCAAGAGGGAGGCGTCGGCGGTGTTGCGTTCCGTGTACGATGTGGACGTGACGCTCCACGACGAACAGAGCATTCCCGAGGGTGCGTACGACCGAAGTCGCAATCAATACCGGGCCGAGGAGTTCATCGAGCTGGCCAGTCGGACCGGGAGCGGCGAGAAAAATATCGGCATCACCGCACAGGACCTCTATTACCGCCGCCGAAACTACGTCTTCGGACTCGCCTATCTCAACGGCAACGGCTCCGTCATCTCGACGTACCGGCTCCAAACCTCCTCGGACGGCGGCATCTCGACGAAACCCTCCACCGAAGTTTTCTCCGATCGCATCCGCAAAGAAGTGGTCCACGAGATCGGGCACACGTTCGGTCTCGAACACTGCGACAACAGCAAGTGCGTGATGAGTTTCTCCCCGACGGTGCGCGAAGTCGACGTGAAAGAGGAGAACCTCTGCGGGACGTGTAGCCGGATGCTCGGTTAAGGGAAATCACCGACGGTCGATCCGTTCTTCCGGCGGGACGAACGTCCCGACCGAGGCTGTATAGAGCGACACCGTCCCGATCCGCAGGAGATGTGCGAACAGCATCGCCAGCGGTGAGAAGATGACCGCGATTCCGGCGACGACGACCCACGAGAGCGCCGTCGGCGGAAGCGTCGTCATGGCCGACTGCTCGTAGACGAGTGTCAGATAGAACGTCGAGAGAATCGCCGCGAGTCCGAGGTAGATCACGTGCCGAGAGAGATCTGCGAGTTCCTGCTGAATCGCGAGCGTCTTGAAAAACTGACGGATCGTGGCGACAGCCTTCAGCAGCGAGAACACGTCGTCGAGCGCGTCGCCGAGTTCGTCGGGGCAGTCGTCGGCCGCGTCCGAGTCCTCGTATCGCTTCCGCAAGTATCGTGTCTCAGTGAGTTCGGTCGCGTATCCCGTTCCGATGATGACGAACAGCGTCTGGACGGTGCTGTCGCTCGCTTCTGCCGTCCGGAGGTGGTCGGCGTACTCCCGAAGGTCAGCGACGTACTCCCGAAGGTCGGCGACGTACTCCCGAAGATCATCGTCCGTCGCCGCCGATTCGGTCGACTCCGCCAACGATTGGAGGCTGTCGGCACGGTCGCCGAGCGCCTCGGCCACGAGAACCAAAAACGAGGACGGATCGTTCGGACTCGTCCGTTCGCCAGCGATTTCTTCGACTCGGTGTCGGAACTCGATGTTTTGATCCAAGGTCTCGGTGAGTTCCGACGGATCGCCGAACACCCGCGAGAGGACGAGTTGATTGAGCGTGAGTGCGACCGTCACGAGCGTGAGAAGTCCGGCGAGGACACCGCTCCGTAGCATCGGTGCGAGCCGACTCTGCGGCCCGACCGTGATGAGATCCGCTTTGACGAGTACAGCCGTGAGAACGACGATTCCGAGGAGGACGACCGCCGTGACGACCGTCCGGTCGCCGGTCAGATAGAGCCAATCGACGAAGCGCGTTCGGAGAGTGTCGTTTGAGCGCATCATCGAGCGGAAACCCCGACAGATCTCGTTGCCAGCCGTGACGTTACTGCCGGTCGTGCCCTCGACCGCGGCAGCGGCAGTCCTGACGACACGGAGTATTCATCGGATCGCACGTCGAAACGAACTCCCGAGCGGATTATAACGACGATGGCCGGCGTCGAGAGCTGAGAAGAGAGTTGAAACCGCGACGGCGTCAGTCGACGAAGTCAGAGCGTCAGTTGGCGTAGTAGTACTCGCCCTCGCGCTTCTGTTGGCGGTCGAGCTGGCTTCCCGGCTTGTTGATCCGGGGACGGCCGGTACGTTCGTCGCGTCGGAACGTGACGTCGAGGTCCGAGAGGAACTCGTTCATGCCGTCGCGCATCGGCTGTGGCTTCGAAGCGTGCCCGTGTGCCGCGGGTTCGCCGTCGAACACCATCAGGCGGTCGGCGAGCAGGTCGATCATGTAGATGTCGTGGTCGATGACCATGACCGTCGCGTCGTGGTTCTCGGCGTAGCGCCGGATGGCGGTCGTCGCCTGAACCCGCTGTTCGACGTCGAGGTGAGCCGACGGTTCGTCGAGCAGATAGAGGTCGGCGTCTTTCGACAGGCAGGCCGCGATGGCGACGCGCTGTCGTTCCCCACCCGAGAGGTCGGTGAGGTTCTGTTCCATGATCCGGTTGAGTTGGAGCGGCCCCGCAACCTCGGTGTTCCAGTACGAACTTCCGAAGTCGTCGGTGATCGACGAGAGGAACGTATCGACCCGCATCGGTTGGTCGATTTCGATGTACTGCGGCTTGTAGGCGATATTGAGCCGGAAGTCGAGGCTGCCCTCGTCGGGTTCGAGGCGACCGGCGAACAGTTTCGCCAACGTCGACTTCCCGATCCCGTTCGGGCCGACGATGCCAAGCACCTCGCTGTGGTAGATGGTGCCCCCGTCGACGTCGAGGGAGAACTCCCCGTCGCCGTAGGACTTCGAGAGGTCCGGATACTCGATCAGTGGCGCGTCCTTGACCGTCTCGCGGGGTGCGTGTTCCTCGAACTGGATGGCCTCCGGACGGATACGCATGTTCTCGTTCGAGAGGTAGCCCTTGAGGTACTCGTTGATGCCGTTACGGACCGATTTCGGGTCCGTGATGACACCGAACGCGCTCGGCTCACCGTAGCCGACGTGGAGCGTGTCGGTCAGGAGATCGAGGATGGCGAGGTCGTGTTCGACGACGAGCATCGACCGATCGGCCGTCTCGTCCTCGGCGAGTTCCTGGATCAGTCGCGCGGCGGTGACGCGCTGGCCGATGTCGAGGTACGGCGTGATCTCGTCTAAGAAGTAGAAGTCGGCGTCGCGGGCGAGTGTCGCCGCGATCGCGACTCGCTGGAGTTCGCCGCCGGAGATGGAGTCGATGTCCTGATCGATCACCGGTTCGATCGAGAGTTCCGAGATGAGGTAGTCGAGTTCGCCGCGTTCGTCGGTGTGCTCTAGCAACTCTCGGGTCTTCCCGGAGAACTGCTTGGGAATCTGGTCGACGTACTGGGGTTTCCGGGCGACCGAGACGTCGCCGTCGATCAGTTTCTCGATGTAGTTCTGGAGTTCGGTGCCGCGATACCGATCGAGCACCGCTTCCCAGTCGGCTTCGCCGCCGTAGACACCGAGGTTCGGCGTCATCTCGTCGGCGAGGATACGGACGGCCGTCGACTTCCCGATCCCGTTCGGGCCGAGGATCCCGGTCACCTTCCCGGCTTCGGGCACGGGCAGTCCGTAGAGCGCGAAGGCGTTCTCGCCGTAGCGGTGGATGGGATCTTCGGTGAGTTCCTGCGGGAGGTTGATGATCTCGATGGCGTCGAACGGACACTTCTCGACGCAGATCCCGCACGTCTCGCCCAGGCAGATCTCTTCGGAGATACGCACTTGATCGGGTTCGCCCTCCTCGGCGTCGTCGCCGCGGAGCGTGATACATTCCTTCCCGGTGCGGTTGGGCGGGCAGTAGTTACTGCACTCGTAGTTACAGCGGTCGGGTGAACAGCGGTCTAAGTCGACGACCGCGATACTGTCGTCAGCCATCGTTAGAAGGTGACACCGGTCGAGAGCAGGATCGTATAGGTGATAAACCAGAGCGTGGACGTCATGAAGACCACGTAGAGGTAGTCTTTGCCACTGAAGTCCTCGACTTTGATCCTCGCAAGGCGCAAGATCGGAAACTGCACCAAGACGAGTGCGGCGAGGATCAGCAGCGATGTCTTGTCCATCGCGGCCTGTTGGGTCGTTCCGATGAACATTCCGGAGGCGACGCCAGCGACGATGCCCGCGAGACAGGCGAGCGTCGTGACCGTCACCCCCCGCATGTGATCGGAGAGACCGACTGCCGATTCGGTAGCCATGGTCGAATGTGAGGTATCCGACGCCAAAAGCCGTTCGATTACGCGGAAATCAGTCGCAAAGTCAATTCCGCGGGGTCGTCGGCACGAGACGACGCGGAACAGACGGGAGTGAGGTCCTCCGATAGACTCTCCGAACCGTCGACTTCGAGAGGTAACGGAAGTCGAAATTGGACGTGACACACCCGCTCCATCGGGCAGAAACCGTGTAGGCGCTCGTTTCGATACCGTACGCAGCACATTACTAATGGACAGCCACTCGTACAGTTCAACTGAGTCCTGTGTTGGACTCATCCCACCGTGCGTCAGTCAATGCCTGCGGACTGACGATTCGGTCACCCACCCACCCTTCTCCACCGTCGACCAGAGTGGATCCAATTGTTGATCAATTATAAACATGATTGAGAATTATTATTGTAGTGGCGGGCAGATTTTTCGGGTACGTGCCGACCGACAATGATACTCGCGAAAATACGCATGGACGTACGAGTACTGCGAGGTGCAGTCGCTCGAACGCCGGGGACGACTGTCGAAATCGACCGCATCAGATGGGGCCCTGAGGGACGCGTTCGGGGGTTCTTCTGGGCGTCCGGTGGAGAGCTCGAAGCGTTCGAACGCGAGTTGGCAGCGGACGAGACGGTGACCAATGCGCTCTCACTCACGGACGGCGAACACCGGCGACTCTATCGGGCTGACGAAGCCGAATCAGGGATCGTCTCCGAACTGTACGAAAACTACGTCCGGGTCGACGGCGTGCTCTTGAGCGCCACTACGACCGGCGATCAGTGGGTCGCTGAACTCCGGTTTCCCGACCGGGCGTCGATTCAACAGTTCTGGAACTGGTGGTCGGACGTAGACGCGTCGTTCGACCTCGTGTCGATCAGCGACTTCACGGACGAGCAAAGTCGGTGTACGATCGGGTTGTCGCCGGCACAACGCGAAGCGCTGCGGTTAGCACACGAGTCCGGCTACTTCGACATCCCTCGCCGAACGACGATGACGAAACTGGCGACGCAACTCGATATTTCCGATCAGGCCTTCTCGGAACGACTTCGTCGCGGCTGTGCTACGCTCATTTCGAACAGTTCGGTCGAATGAACGACCGACGGAGACGATGCTCGGAGAGTCGATGGAACGACCGCCACGAATCTGTCAGCCGTCCATAACAGTCGCTGCCGGCCATCAATCTTTATGCCATTGGCGCGTTTCGAATCGTAATGATGGCTGGAACAGATGAGGAAAGCCTCGACGACCTTCCGCCGAGCGCGAAATTGGTGTTCAAAGTCCTCGAGTACAACGGTCCACTGACTCAGAAAGGCATCGTCGAGGAATCTATGCTGTCGGCGCGGACGGTCCGATACGCCCTAGAACGGTTGGAGGGTATCGGTATCGTCGACGAAGACGTCTACTTCGCTGACGCACGACAGAACCTCTACCAACTGATCGAACCGACTGCCGAAGCCGACGGCGGGAAAAAAGAAGCCTGCTGCGCCGAATAACGTAGTTTACCTACTAGTTCTGTTTTACGTATTTCGCGGCCGGAGACGAGAGTGTACGCTCCGTTTCGTCGATCCGAAGTCGGCCGCCGGTGCGTCCTGACTTACGGACTCGGAGCAAGGAGCGATTGAAACCGACCGATTACGTCGAGACGACGGTAATCTGTCGTTTCCGGTCGATCGCGTCCTCTAGCTCGTCGGCGATGGCGCTGCCACGAGAGACCTGAATATCGCCGCCGCGGCCGACGGTGGCGGTGAACAGGTACTCGCTGTCCGCTCGCACTTCGACCGTCTCGCCGACGTGTTCGTCCATCCGGATGACGACGTGTCGGGACGTGATCTCGGGCGTGACGATTTCGCCCTCTCGCATTCCACCGGCGGACCCACCCGCCGCGTTGCCGCCGCCAGCGTGGCCCATCTTCGGGTTGTCCTCGTGGGTCCGGACGTCGATGTCGATGCCGAGTCGTCCCTCGATGTCGCTGATGCGACCGCCGCCCTTGCCGATGACGTACGAGATGTCGTCCTCTTCGACGTAAACGATCGCTTTGTCCTGTCCCTGAAGGTCGACGTCGACGTGACCGCGAGCGACCGACCGGATCTCGCGTTCGATCTCCTGTCGGGCGATGCGGCTGACGCCGCTCTCCGAGCGACCCTCGGCTTCGTTCAGCGGAACCGTGACGACCTGCCGGTTGAACGTGTAGATCTCGTATTCGGGGCGTCCGGTCTCGAAGTCGCGGACCTGAATCACGGGCCGAGCGAGGTCTTCGGCGGTGAGTCCTTCGGGGACCTTCACCTCGGTCGTCACGTCGTAGACGGTATGGACCTCACCCGCCTCGATGTAGACGACGGTGTCGACGACCTGCGGGATCATCCCGAGTTCGACCCGGCCGACGAGGCGCTGGAGGGCGTCGATGGCCCGCGTGGCGTGGACGACGCCGACCATGCCGACACCGGCGAGGCGCATGTCGGCGAAGACGCTGAAGTCCTCGGTCTTTCGCACCTCGTCGTAGATGGTGTAGTCGGGGCGGACGAGCAGGAGTGAGTCGGCCGTGTTCTCCATCCGGCCGCTGAGCGCGGTGTACTGTGTGATCTCCGGGCCGACCTGCAAGTCGCGCGGTTTCTCCATCGTCTTCACGGCGTAGTTGCTGTCGTTCAGGAACTCCGCGACCGCCTGAGCGAAGGTCGACTTACCCGCCCCCGGCGCACCCGAGATGAGCACGCCGCGCTGACGTTCGGCGAGGCGGTCCCTGAGTTCGTCGGCGAACTCGTAGTCGTCGAGTTCGGTCTTGGCGATGGGTCGAACCGCCGTGATCTCCAGCGCGTCCGCGAAGGGCGGGCGGGCGACCGCGATCCGGTAGTCGTGGAACTGGACGATGGTCATTCCGGGCTCGTCGAGTTCGATGAACCCCTCGGGACTGCCGCGGGCGCTCTCTTCGATGTCGTGGGCCCACGACTTCAGGTCGCCTTCGGTGCTGACGTCGTCGTCGATGGTCTCGTATCGCATCTCGCTGAGCGCGCCGCGCTTGGCCTTGGGTTTCGTCCCGACCTTGAGGTGGACGCTCATCGTCTCGTCGTCGAAGAACTCCTCGATGACGAGGTGGTCGGTCTCGCGGCCCCGCGGTTCGACGTAGTCGACCGGGAGTCCCTTGGCCTTGGCTACCTCGGCCTGCACGACGTCGCTCGTCAGGAGCGTCGCGTCGTGTTCGGTCGCGAGGTCCCGGATGAGCGCGTCGATGTCGCCCTCGTGGGCGGCCGACTGTTCGTTCGAACTGGGTCGGCGACCCACGAACGCGACGGTCACGGTCCCGTCGTCCGCGTAGCCGCTGAGTTTCTGAAGTTCAGAGAGTCCCTCCCACCCGCTGTCGCGGCCGCCGTTGGCCTGCGATTCGAGTTCGCCGACGACAGCTTCGGGGACCGAAATCGTCGCGCCGTTGTACTCGCCCGACTGAATCCGCTCGGACACGCGACCGTCGATGATCGCGCTCGTGTCCGGCACTACGTTCATACTGGGGTCTCCGTGCGGAGCACTGATAAAATCCGCGCGTGCGAGGTTGCCAATCCGCGAGACGGACCGCGTATCGGTCACCGTGAGACGAACTCCGACGAACCGATTAACAGCGCTAGAAGAAGTAAAACCGCAGATAGGTCGAGGTTCGAACGCAAATTGAGACAGGCTCCTGAGATATTAATTACAGAAGATCCGAATAATCGGAGTAGAAGCGTAGACGACCGTATTTTTTCGAACTATATCACGCCAAATTTTCTATAAAAAGAGACTAACGACATTGCACGGTGACGGCCATTATATAAATTGCCGGAATATCAAGCCCGGCCACGTAAACGACTTCTCGTCAAATATATTGAGACAGGTAAAATCATCCAAAACCGCAGCGACGGGGTTCTCGGAGGCGTATTACCCGCCGATCGTTTGTCACCACAGCGTTCGAACAATGTCACAAAACGAATCACAGATCGAGAGTTACAAGACGAAGATACCGGCTCGTTTGGATCGACTGCCGTGGACGCGTTTTCACTGGATCGTCCTGATCGCCCTGGGCATCACCTGGTTGCTAGACGGGTTCGAGATCGGGATCGTCGGCGTCGTCAGTCCGATGCTTCAACAGAAGAGTACCCTCGGGCTCACGAGTCAACAGGTCGGACTCGCCGGCTCGACGTACTTGATAGGGGAGGTCGTCGGCGCACTGGTGTTCGGTTGGTTAACCGATCGACTCGGTCGTAAAAAGCTGTTCTTCGTGACGATGGGAATCTACCTCGGTGGCGTCGTGTTGACGGGGTTGTCGATAGGGTTCGTCACGTTCGCGACCTTCCGCTTCATCGCCGGACTCGGTATCGGCGGCGAGTACTCGGCCATCTACTCGGCCATCGACGAGTTGATCCCCGCAGATTACCGCGGCCACGCGGACCTGGTGATCAGCGGTAGTTACTGGGTCGGTGCGGGATCGGCGTCGATCGTCACGCTGTTCTTCCTCGATTCGAGCGTTCTCGCATCCGGTGCGACCTGGCGGTACGTGTTCGGATTCGGGGCAGTGATCGGCTTGCTCGTGCTCGTGCTTCGGCGCTACGTCCCGGCGAGTCCGCGCTGGCTGATGATCCACGACGAACCGGACGAAGCCGAGGACGTCGTAAATAACATCGAAGAGCGGGTGGACGAACACAGCGAGGAGGACCTCGGAGAGCCTGACGACGACGAGTCGATAACCATCCGAGCGGTCGGTGAGATCTCCGTGCTGAACTTCCTCAGCACCGTCTTCAAGGAGAACACCGAGCGTGCGCTACTCTGCCTCATCCTGTTCGTCACGCAGGCGTTCCTCTACAACGCGATCTACTTCACCTACGGGATGATCTTGAAACACTTCTACAGCGTCCCGAGCGGCAGCGTCGCCTACTACGGGATCGCCTTCGCCGCCGCCAACTTCCTCGGTGCGATCATCCTCGGGCGGTTCTTCGACACGGTTGGTCGTAAGCCCATGATCACGGGAGCGTACGCGATTTCGGGGACGCTACTCGGAGTCACCGGCTTCCTGTTCCTGAACGGCGCACTCACGGCGTTGACGCAGACGCTACTCTGGTGCGTCGTGTTCTTCTTCGCCACGGCGGCGGCGAGCGCCGCGTACCTGACCGTCAGCGAGATCTTCCCGATGGAGATCCGCGCGCAGGCGATCGCCGTCTTCTTCGCGATCGGGCAGATCGCAGGTGCCGCTGCCACGGCACTGTTCGGTACGCTCATCCAGAGTGGCAAACCGACCAGCGTGTTCTACGGTTACATGATCGCCACGGGACTCATGCTCATCGGCGCGCTCGCCGAGTGGGTCTGGGGCGTCGAAGCCGCCCAGAAGTCGCTGGAAGACGTGAGTACGCCGCTCTCGTCGTTCACTTCCGGGTCGGGTTCCAGCGCGTCGACGGCGTCATCGACGGACGACGACTGACTCCGTTCGATCGGTCGCTCTCGAACCGGATTTTCTCGACGGAACGTAGAACAGAGAGCCGACGGCGACCGCCACGAACCGTCGTCCGATTCGACGTGTTTCGCACGAATTCGGACCGAACGGCCCGAAAGAGCTTGAACACCCGACATGTGCAACCACTGCGTATTGTGCCGTCTCGCGAGTGCGATTCTACGAGTACCACCATGTTCTACCACGACGACGAACTCCAGTTCGAAGTCGAAGTCGAAGAGCCGAACCCCTACTTCGCGAAGATGCTTCAGCAGGCCATCGGCGGCGTCGAAGGGGAGATGCGAGTCGCCCTCCAGTATATGTTTCAGGCGTTCGCCATCCCGAGGGAGAAAGAAGAGTATCGGCAACTTCTGATGGAGACCGCCTGCGAGGAGTTGGGCCACATCGAGATGCTGGCGACGGCGGTGACGAAGAACTTGGAGGACGCCCCCGCCGACCTCCGCGAGGAGGCACGCGGCGACGCCGTCATCGACACGATGATGCGCGGCGGACAACCCCGACAGGCGCTCTCGGCGGGCCTGCACGCGATGCCGGTCGACAGCAACGGCGTCCCGTTCAACGGCTCCTGCATCGTCGCCAGCGGCAACCTCGCGGGCGACATGTACGCGAACGTGATGGCCGAAGCGACGGGCCGAACGCTGGCGACGCGGCTCTACGAGATCACCGACGACCCCGGCATGAAGGACATGCTCTCCTATCTCGTCGCCCGCGACACGATGCATCAGAACCAGTGGCGCGCCGTACTCGAAGACATGGGCGACGTAGACCCCGTCCCCAACAGTTTCCCGCAGGAAAAAGAGAACCAAGACTGGAACTACACGTTCATGTCGACCTATCGTGAGGAGCACGAGGACCCGCAGCAGCCGTGGACCCAAGGAGCAGCACCGGACGGCGAGGGCGACTTCGAGTACAGTCCGGAGCAACCCGGCGGGAACGAACCCGACGTAGACGAGATGATCGACGAGATGCACAACGAAGTGAAGTAAAACGGAGCGAGGGCGACCGACCGGTCGACAGAGAGACTCCGCTTCGCCGGGAGTCGTTCGCGGATGGAGTAGCAGTCGGAGAGAAACCGACACTGAAGTAACCGATTGAGATTACCGAGTAGTTTGCTGAAACTTATCTATACGCCTCGAATTGAGACAGATGCGCCTTTGGAGAAGGCGCGATACGGACGGCTGTAAAGAGTTACACGGAGTTGACACACCTCGTAGGAGCTCACAGCCGTTCGTTTTTCGAGTGGCTCGACCGATGGTTCGTTAGCTTTCGAGACGACAACGGAGCGATCTACGACGTCGACACGCACCGTTGGTTGGGTTTGCCGATGACCGATGAGATAGCGCGACACCGCTTTTCGACGGCCGATATCGACCGTCATCGCGACGACCACGTCGCGAGTCCGCTCGTTACCCAGCGGAATTCGAGGTGGACAGTCGCCGCAGTCCCCGCCGTTAAGCCGCCTCCGTGCGTCGGTAGCGACTATGAGCGAAGTAGTGGATCTGACGCGCCGACTCGTGTCGATTCCGAGTCACGACGGAGAAGCGGAGGTCGGAGACGTCGCCGTAAAGTGAAGTTTCACACACTCAAGATGCGCGTTGACCCGCTTCGATACATCCAGAGTGAACAGTCGGCTGAATGTTCGTTAAAGGACGTACTGTTTACTCGTTCTACAGCTTTAATGACCTTATGAGTTCTCAGCAGTCAATGTCGATGCAGATATTAAATAATATTCATAAGATCATAGTTATTACAAGTGAGATTGAAATATCGGATATTAGTTAATATTAATGTGTATTAGATAGATAGGAATCATATGGTCGATGACCATACTTCACTGAATCGACGAACAGTACTGAAGAGTATGAGCTTCGGCACCGCATCGATCGGTGCCTCAGGATTAGTTGGAGATGCGTCTGCCGCTAGTGGAAGTTCGAGTAATAATTCTGCTAAAGAGGTATTCACTGGACAAGAGAAGAACAGACTGATTACCGCTGTTCTGAAAACATCAGCAGCTTCTAAAATCAAAAAAGAATTCGTTGATAAAGGGTTCAAGCTCGATCCTCAACAGTCGATGGTTGGACAGTGGACGCATGAAAAACGGGACGGTCCTTCAAAAGTCACAGACAAGTTCGCTATACTTGATTTCGAACATAATCCATCTAGCACCAGCAGTAGTCAGCCAGATAGTGTATTTATCCTGTGGACAACACTAGGAAATATCAATACACAGGGATATGAATTCCCCAAAGCAATCAAAAAGTACAATATGGTCCCTGCAGTGGAGCATACAATTTATGCAGTCACAGATGGGGAAGTTACTGCACAGAAGATACCATATCGTCCAAATAAAAAGTTAACTACCAAAGAGGTACAAGAAGCAAAGAAGATACACGCTTCAACACAAAGTACAGGGACCGCAACTACCCAAGCGATTGCACCTTCTCCGACTTGCACGCCAGTCTATGAATGTACTGGACACGTGGACTATGAGGGACTTATTGCAGCCATAATCACAGGAGGAATCGCGACGGCTGAAAGATGTGCTAAATGTGTTGAGGCAGGAGAATTACTAGAGGTGACATGTGGAATCTGTGTAGCGATAGCACTAGCTTCAGGCATTGGACTCGATAAGACCTGTAAGAATGGATATTGGAAGGACTGTGGCTGTTACGCAATATATTGTTAATAAGCACTAGTAGTGTTTTTGCTAGGCAACTATAGTTTTATACGCGTTCCATCAAAATGTCACTTATGAATAATCGTCTAATCGACCTCCAAGGCGTCGGCTATCTTGCTACCGTTGTCGTTACTATATTAGCTATCGATCATCATGTACTTCAGAGAGGGTTAATGGCCTTCGTTATTCTTGGAAGCTTTGTCCTGCTCTTGGGAGTACTGGTTCCAATTCGTCAACGAATCCCGCGATATCATACCATAACTACGACATATCTTTGGGCCATGGCGATACTCTTCTTTGTACTTCGTGGTCGGTCCGTCGAGGTATTATTATTGTTCGTAATAGCGCTGTTGACTACAGTGGGCGATATTGTCGATAGTCGAGTTACAAAACTAAATAGTCACTAATAGAGATCAATCCAACGATCAGATCAGGATGTTAGTTTCTAGAGAAACATTAATTAATTAGAACATTATACAATTACATATGGGTATAGACACGTTCAGTTTGGAAAATATCCGCAAACCAGCTTACACCGGAAAGAACCGATGCTCACCGTGTACAATTATTAATGTTCTAACTGCGGTAATTATCGGTGGGATAGTAGCTAAAAAATCCCGCCGGGCCGGCCAACTCTTCTTTATCGCTGCTCTCGTGCTCATCTACTTTCGTGGATACCTAATTCCAGGTACTCCAACATTCACAAAGCGTTATCTCCCAGCAGAAATTCTACGTCTATTTGGGAAAGAATCAACAGTACCGACTAGAAGTGGACTTCGAGGATCCGAATTCAGTTCAAAGAGCGATGCTAATAGTCAAGAGACAGCCATAGGAGAAAATACTAATACTATCGTTGAAGGAGCGAACGTAAATGAAGTTCTTCTTGAGTTGGGAATCATTGAACCATGTGAGGATCAAAAAGATGTTTGTTTGTCGGACACTTTTGCCCAGACATGGTCACGTGAGTTGGAATCCCTCGAAACACTTTCCAGCAGTGTTGTGTTGGATGCATTTAATCTCCCAGAGAGGGACATCTCCATCGTAAATCAAGACACAGGATGTAGAGTGGAAACAGAGGATACGTTAGTAGGGACGTGGCCGTCCAAAACGGCTCTCGCAGTGGATGTGAGCGCTATACGGGCACTGGAAGAGTCTCATCCAGAGTGGCACGATTTGGACGTTAGCCGGCAGAGCGAATTGCTGTCGGGAATTCGATTATTTGTGCCAGAATGTCCTCAAACAGGCGGACCAGTCTCCGTAGACGAAGGTACTATTGAAACATGTTGTCAAGAATATTCTGTTATAAAGCTCGTGTGTGAGAGCAACGGAGAAGTGATCTCTGAGCATCCCATTGATAATTAATCGGTCTCTATCGCCGGCTGAAATCACCATTATCATCGAATACGGAGACGATCCAGAGTACCGTATGTACAGTACAGAAGTCGACACGGGAGTGATTCCGACGATACTGGAAATCTCTACCGAAGTCTCTTGAACTAACGGTCACTGAAAGCGATAGTCCGGTACGGTGCCTCAGCGATCGGGACCAACCGTCAGTATGGGACCAAGAGTAGGGGGTCGTCCACCGACCGCTACAGACGAAGGCCGGTCGCCGCAGTCCCCGCCGTTAAGCCGCCTCCGTGCGTCGGTAGCGACTATGAGCGAAGTAGTGGATCTGACGCGCCGACTCGTGTCGATTCCGAGTCACGACGGAGAAGCAGAGGTCGGAGACGTGATCGAGACGTGGCTGTCGGACCACACGCACGCGAACGTGACCCGCGACGAGACCGGGAACGTAATCGCCCGACGAGGTGGGGACGGGCAGTCGCTGGCGTTCGTGGGTCACCACGACGTCGTCCCCCCCGCTGAATCGCAAGTCGAACCGGGCGGACACCAGTACGCAGTCAAGGAACGGGACGGCCGACTCTACGGTCGTGGGACCGCCGACATGAAGGGGTCGCTCGCGGCCGCGATGCTGGCGTTCCGCGATGCCGACGTCGACGGGAGCGACTCGGAACTCGTCTTCGCCAGTTTCGTCGGCGAGGAGGGCGGCGGTGAAGGCGCACGCGCCGCCATCGACGACGAGTTCGTACCCGACTACGCCGTCGTCGGCGAGGGATCGACGGGCTACTCGGTGACGGGCGTGACGGACGTCGCCGTCGCCCACAAGGGTCGACGGGCGAGTCGCATCGAAGTCCGGGGCGAGGCGGCCCACGCGAGCGAACCGGAAGCGGGCGAGAACGCGATTTACCGCGCCTGCGACGCCATCGATATCGTTCGCGGCATGGACTTCCCGGAGGTAGAAGTGCTGGGTCAGTCCGTCCGGGGAAGCGTCGCCGTCACCGAGATCGACGGCGGATCGGCGTGGAACGTCATCCCCGACGCGTGCGAGGTCACCGTCGACGAACGGACCGTCCCCGGGCGACGGACGTTCTTCGAAGCCGTCGAGGAGTTGGAGGGCGTCGGTTGGCACGTCGAACAGGACCTCCCGCCGATGGAGTGCGACGACCCGGACTTCGCCGACGCCGTCCTCGACGCCGCTCGGTCGGCACAGGATGGCGACCCCCAGCACGTCGTCAAACCGCACGCCACCGACGCCGGGTGGCTCACGGAGGCAGGGACGACGTGTGTCGTCTGCGGCGCGTCCGAACCCGGCGAGGCACACACCGAAGACGAGAGCGTGAGTATCGAGGTGCTAGAGCGGTGTTACGAGATCTACCGCGGGACGGCGAACGAGTTCGCCCGGTGAGGGTCCGTATTCGCTGAGGGCGGCGCAGGCGAAGGCGACGAAGGCGACGAACGCGGCGTTCCGATAACATCGGGTTGATAACACTCCACATCGAGAGTCGGAGCATGGCGACGCAGCAAGAATCAACGGACGGCCCCGAGGCCTACGAGCGACTCCTCGACGAGTATCGACGCATCAGCAACGTCGGCAACGCCGCCGGCATCCTCTCCTGGGACCAGCAGGTGATGATGCCGGAGGGCGGGAACCCGGCCCGCTCGAAACAGCTCTCGACGCTCTCGGCCATCGCCCACGAGTTCATGGTCGACGGCGACATCGGCGACCTGCTCGACGAACTCGACGACGAAGACCTGAGCGGCGAACAGGCCGCCGTCGCCCGCGAGATCCGACGCGAGTACGAACGCGCTGACAAGGTCCCGACGGAACTGGTCCAAGAGATATCCGAGACGAGTTCCGAGGCGCTGTCGGCGTGGCGCGAAGCACGCGGCAACGACGATTTCGAGACGTTCGAACCGTACCTCGAAACGCTGGTCGACCTGAAGCGCCAGTACGCCGAACACATCGACCCCGACGCCGACCCCTACGAGGTACTCTTCGCCGACTACGAGCCGTACCTCCCGCTCGATCAGGCCGAGCAGATTCTGGACCGCGTCCGCGAGACGCTCGTCCCGATGATCGACGAGATCCGGAATTCCGAGACGCCGATCACGACCGACGCCTTCGAGGGATCCTACGACACCGACGAACAGGACGCGCTGATGCGCGACGTGCTCACCGATCTGGGGTACCCGTGGGAGCGCGGTCGCCTCGACGTGGCTCCGCACCCGTTCTCCATGGGAACGATGTTCGACGCCCGCGTCACCACCCGCTACGACGAGTCGAACCCGGTCGACGCGCTCATGTCGACGGTCCACGAGTTCGGGCACGCGACGTACACTCACGGCCTGCCCGAAGAACAGTACGGCACGCCGCTCGGCGAGGCGCGCGACCTCTCGGTCCACGAGTCGCAGTCGCGCTTCTGGGAGAACCACGTCGGTCGCTCGCGGCCGTTCTGGGAGCACACGCTCGAGACGGTCCAGGAGCACTTCCCGTCAACCGGCGACGTGACCGTCGACGAGGCCTACGAGTCGGTCAACCAGGTGTACGAGGACAACCTCATTCGCGTCGAGGCGGACGAACTCACCTACCACCTCCACATCGTCATCCGCTTCGAGATCGAGCGCGCCCTCGTCAGCGGCGAGTTGGACGTCGCGGACGTCCCCGAGACGTGGAACGACAAGTACGAAGAGTACCTCGGCGTCCGGCCCGACACAGACGCCGACGGCTGTCTCCAAGACATCCACTGGAGCCACGGCAACTTCGGCTACTTCCCGACCTACTCGCTCGGCAGCATCCTCTCGGCACAGCTCTACGACGCCGCGAGAGCCGACATCGACGACTTCGACGGGAAGATCGCCGAGGGCGACTTCGACGACCTCCACGAGTGGCTGACCGAGAACGTCCACCGCCACGGCAAGCGCTACGAGACGAACGACCTCGTCGTCGAGGCGACGGGCGAGGACTTCACCGCCGACGCGTTCGTCGACTACGTCACCGAGAAGTACGGCGACCTCTACGAACTCGAGTCGGTCTGAGAAGGAAGGGCGGTTTCGACGGGTTCCGCGGCTTCGGCGGTCTCCGTGACACCTGCGATTTTTGTACGATCGGCAGCGTTCGACCGAGTCGGAGTCGGCGGCGGCGACTCACTTCAGCAGGAGCGTCATCTCGAGTTCGAAGCTCTCTGCGTTGCTGGTTTCGAAGCCGATCTTTTCGTACAACCCGACGGCCGATCGGTTCCAGCGTTCGACGGTGAGCCAGACGCGTTCGACGTCGTTGGTCGCGCCGTAGCCGAGCAGTGCCTCCATGAGGTGGGTGCCGATACCCGCGCGCTGGTACTTTTGGAGGACGAAAATGGCGAGTTCGTACGCGTCTTCGTCGGGGACGAGCGTCGCGTGTCCGGCGGCGGCGTCGCCGTCCCACGCGATCACGTTCAGGCAGTCGTCGCGGAGGATGTTTTCGAGCCAGTTTCGGATCCGACCCTCCCGACCCGGCGGAATCCCCTGGGCGCGGTCCGCGGGGTCGAAGTCGTCGTACATGGCGACGAGCGCCTCTAACTCGTCGTTGTCGCCGTCGTCACTGGGAACGTACGGTCGGATCTCGATCTCGCGGCCCTCCCGGTCCTCGAACGTCACCGGGGGTTCGGGGAACGGCCCGGCCGGTTCGTCGGGGTAGATGCGGTTTCGACTCATCGCACTAGTGTCACCGTAACGTGGGAGTTCAGCAGGACGAACTCGGCGATCTGGCCGATGTTGATCTTGCCCATCGGACTCGTCTCGCCGCCGCCGAGTGCGATCTGGTCGTATCCCTCCTCCTCGGCGAGGTCGACGATTTCGGGGCCGGGATCGCCGGAGATGTGACGCACCTCGGCTTCGTACGTCGACCTCGCCAACACGTCGTTGACGCGTCCCTCTATCTCGTCGGGCGAGGCCTCGGTGTTGACGTTGTCGACGATGGCGACCGTGAGTTCGTCGCCGGCCCCCTTCGCTCGTGCGACGGTCCGTTCGAGTGCGTGCAAAGAGTCGTCGCTGCCGCCGATACCCAGCAGTACCTTCATGCCCGAGGGGTCGGCGCGGCGGAAGAAAACAGTTTGGTGCCTCGGCGGCGCTCACGGCAACTCTTTTGCGGCCCGACTGGCAAGGGCGGGTATGACTGACGACCCCGCGGTGTCTCCCGACGACGCGCGGCCAGCAGACTCGAGCGACGACCCGGCCGAGGCCGACCGCAACTCGGTCGAGACCGACGGTACCGACGATCCAGAGAACGGCGGAGGCGACGAACGCGAAGCTACGTCGGGCACGACCGCCGCGACCGAATCCGCGACCACGGCAGAATCCACAGCCGCGACCGAATCCGCGACCACGAGCGAACCCGTCGACGCCACCGAATCGGTCGCCGGGAACGGTTCCCAGACGGCCGAGAGCGACGTCCCCGAGGACGTTCGTAAGTACGCCAAGTTCCAGAAGATGAACGGCGCGGAGTACGACCGCGTCAACCAGTTCCTCCGGGACCGAACCTACGTCACGGCCCGCGAGTGGGCCATCGCGCGGCTCTGCGCGGACTTCCGCACCGAGACGGGCGTCGAGATGACGAAGATCGGTGAGAACCTCCCGCGACTCATCCCCTTCATGACCGACACCTACACGCCGCAGGCGGTCAATCAGGCCCGCTCGTCGTTCGAGGACAAAGTCCGGAAGGCGGGCGCGACGTTCCTCTACGGTGCCATGTGCGGGTTCTTCACGGCCGAGGATCTCGACGACATGATGTACGAGGTGACCGAGGTCGCCAAGTTCCTGCTCGAAGTCGAGGGCGTCGACCTGACCGTCGACGAGGAACTCGAAGCCGAGGAGCGCATCTCGAGCGTTATGCGGGAGGTGCGCCGCGAGAGCGCCCAACTGCGCGCCGAGGAGGTCGAGTGTCCCGAGTGCGGGCACGTCCACGAACCGTAATCCGGATTCGGGAAGGTCGATGCCGAAGAGACGACGACCGGCCGATCAGCCGTCTCGGGTGGGATTGAAAGGGGTTCTCGTGAGTCCCGACGGGACGAACGAGAGCAAGCGAGACCGTTGGTCTCGCCATGCCGCGCTCTGGACGAAGCACGACGACGTAAGAACCGCAGGAGCGAGCGGAGCGAGTGCCGAGGATCGCAACGAGTCACGCGAGTCCAGAGCGCGGGGGCTTTCGAGGTCGTCTCCGTTGCTGTCGAAGTTACGTTGCTCTTCTTTGAACGACATCAATCCCACACGCGACAACCCTTTTCGCACCACGGCGCCTACCCCCAACCACAATGACTGATTGGCGTGCGGTGGCCGTCGGCTTCGTCGTCCTCCTCGTAGCCGGTGGCGTCGGTGGTATCGTCGTGCCCGTCCTCGGCCACGTCGTCGGCGGACTGATCGGCGGCTTCGCAGCGGGCTACCTCGCCGGTGGCGGACTCGGCCGCGGCGCGTGGCACGGCCTCGTCGCCGGGAGCATCTCCGGCATCGTCCTCGCAATCGTCCTCGGCTTCGTCGCCAGTGCGGTGGGCTTGGCGTTCGGCCCCGCCGGGGCACTCTTCGGCGGCCTCGGCGTGTTCGCGCTCGTCGTCATCGGTGCGGTGCTGGCGGCGCTCGACAGCGCGGTCGGCGGTGCAGTCGGCGGCGCGATGAAGAACTGATAGCGGTTCGCAGAAGTGTTCATACTCATCGGTGTGGCAGCTTCTCGAGTAGTCAACTGTGCGCTGACCGATTCAGAGGTTGTATCTGTCAGTGAATATCTGTAGAGAACCTGAACAGTTAGAATATTGGTCGGGAATACATCTTCACATGCCCTCCGACCGTGGACCGATTAGATGGACGAATCCAGAGTATGTTGCAACGGTTGTTGGTGTTCTTTCTCTGGCCGCATTAGTGTTCTACAGTTCGTTAACTCAATCTGGCCCGACTGTTAATGAAATCATCTGGGTTGTTCTCGTCGTCACACTCCCTGCTACTATCGCCTACCAACTTGCTCGTCGCTTTCAGTGACCGATACGCGCCTTGTACCTTGCACCACGGTTCTGACAGTCACAGGGGTGTAGAGCGAACCGAAGTCTGAGTTCATCTGTCACTGCCGATGAGGAGCGTCCGAACAGGAGCGACTACGACTCTATTTTCCGCGGTCCAGATACTCGCCCTGGATCTCGACGACCTCGGTCGAGTCGGCGCACTCGGCGTAGCGTCGGAGCGGTTCGGCGTTGAGTTCGAGGAACGTCTCGCCCCAGTTGAACTTCGAGAGGATGCGTTCGGCGTGGTCGTCCTCGCCGAAGATGACGAGTGCGGCGGCCAGCGCCTCGACGGTCGTTAATCGAAGTGGACGGCCGAAGTTGACGGGGTTGGCGGCGACGAGATAGGGGAGCGCCCGGTGTTCGCCGGGGAGCGAGAAGCGGGCTTCCCCGGCAGACTCCCACGAGCAGTCGAGTGCGACGAGTGCTCCGCGGCCGTCGTCGGCACCGGCGGTCGGGGCGTCGGCGGGCGACAGCGCCCGCTCGGCGTGGGGGTTGAGCACGACGCCGTAGGGCGTCGCGCGGTCCGAGCGGTGGAGCGTGGCGAGGTCGAAGCGTTCGAGTTTCTTCGCCGTACACTTCGCCGGATCGTCGTCGCCCTCGTACCGAACGTGTAGGTCCACGACGACCGATAGCGACTCGGAGGGCAAAAGCGCCTCGTCACGTTCGTCACGCGCGTGGCCCCCGACCTCACGACCGGTGCCGGGACGTTCATCCCGCTCCGGCGTGACCGTCGAGTATGGACCCCGCTGACGCCGTCCGCGCCTACTACGCGGCGCTGGACGGGCACGATTACGACGCGCTCTCCGAGCAGTTGGCGGCCGACTTCGTCCAGCGACGGCCCGACCGCACCTTCGAGAGTCGGGATGCCTTCGTCTCGTTCATGCGCGACGACAGACCCCGGAAGGACACGACGCACGCCGTCGACGCCGTATACGAGCGTGGTGACGACGGTGAAGGAGATCGTCGCAGTGATGGCGGAAGAGACGGCGACGACCGCGAAGGGGACGCAGTCGAACTCGCCGTCAGGGGGCGACTGCTCGCCGACGGCGACGAACTCGTCGGGTTCGTGGACGTGCACCGCGTCGAAGCGGGGCGACTGGTCGAGTTGCGGACGTACTCGTTCTGAGTCCAACAGTGTGAAAACAGACGATAGTTCGAATGCGGTCGAGTTCAGTCGTACGCGGACGAGTTCAGCCGGTGCGGCGCAGTTGCTCGCGACGGTGTTCGAACTCCTCGTCGGAGAGGTCGCCGCGGGCGTACGCGGCGCGGAGTTCGTCGAGCGCCGGGTCGCGGTCAGCCTCGGTCGAGGCGGACGTGAAGAGCCGGTACGCGAGGTACCCGAGGACGACCAAGAGCGCCAGCGGGACGAGCGCCATCAACGCGAACACGAGCCACCCGAGCCACGAGACGCCCGCACCGGAACCCGTCGTCCAGCCGCCGTGCATCCACGACCCGTCGCCGGAACCCATCATCCACGGACCCATCTGCCAGCCGCCCATCGTCCACCCACCCATAGTTCCCATCCCGAAACCGAACAGCAGGAGCGGAGCCAACAGGACAACTGCGAGGACGACGAGGAGGATTCCGACAACTGATCGGGTCGAAGTGAAAGTCGAGTTGCTCATGAGAGAAGATACGTCGGGGAGGGATAAACGGTCGATGCAGATTCTCTAACTCGTAGAATCAGGTGTATTCGTCCGGCCGACAGTTTCAGTCGCGCTTGCCCGCGCCGAGCGCGCTCTCACCGACCGGCTTCCCGCCCTCGATGACTTCCTTGCCGTTCATGTACGGGCGCAGGACCTCTGGGACGGTGACGGTACCGTCCTCGTTCTGGTAGTATTCGAGGATAGCCACCATCACGCGCCCGACGGCCGTGCCCGAGGCGTTGAGGGTGTGGAGGTACTCGGCCGACTCGTGGCGCTCGGGACGGTAACGAAGTCCGGCGCGGCGGGCTTGGAAGTCCTCGAAGTTCGACGCGCTCGACACCTCTAACCAGCGACCGCCTTCTTCGGGACCGTCGTCGCCTTCGGTACCCGGTGCCCAGACTTCGATGTCGTAGGTCTTCGCCGAGGAGAAGGTGAGGTCGCCCGTGCAGAGGCCGAGGATGCGGTACGGAAGTCTCAGGCGCTTCAGGACTTCTTCGGCCTCGCCGACGAGGGCTTCGAGGCGGTCGTACGACTCGTCGGGTTCGACGAAGTTGACGAGTTCGACCTTGTTGAACTGGTGGACCCGGACGATGCCGCGCGTCTCGGTGCCGTGTTCGCCCGCCTCGCGGCGGAAGTTCGGCGTGTACGCCTGATGCTTCAGGGGAAGGTCCTCCTTGAGGAGGATCTCGTCTGCGTACATGTTCGTCA
The DNA here is from genome assembly GCA_963715525.1 of Haloferacaceae archaeon. Taxonomy (GTDB): domain Archaea; phylum Halobacteriota; class Halobacteria; order Halobacteriales; family Haloferacaceae; genus MFD01721-c6. The sequence goes on along the minus strand of OY970248.1, from coordinate 163,842 downwards.
CCGGTACCTCCGCCGTCGGGCAGAGCCAGAGGTCGTCGTCGCTGTAGTTCTCCGTCTCGTTGCCGCCGATTCGGTAGGCGTCCTCGGCGAACTTCGGGAGTTGGCCGGTGCCGATCATCGACGTGCTCTTGACCGGGATCGGCGGGAAGACGTCCACGTACTCCTGTTCGCGGTGAACGTCGAGGAAGAACTGAATCAGCGCGTGTTCGAGCATCGCGCCCTCGCCCTTGAGGAAGTAGAAACCCGACCCGGTGACCTTCGCGCCGCGTTCCTCGTCGATGATGTCGAGGCGCTCGCCGAGTTCGAAGTGGGGTTCGACCTCGTCGGGGAGGTCGCGCAGGTCGTCCCAGCCCTCGCGTCTGACTTCGGCGTTGTCGCTCTCGTCGGTCCCGACGGGAACGCTCTCGTTGGGGACGTTCGGGATTTCGAGCAGCGCCCGTTTGAGTTCGGCGTCGAGTTCCGCGGCTTCGTCCTCGAGGTCGCCCAGTTCGCTCTTCAGTTCCTGGGAGCGTTCGATCGCGTCGTCGGCCTCGTCGTCCTTCCCCTCGGCTTTCAGCTGGCCGATCTGACTGCTGACTTCGTTGCGCTCGTGGCGCAGGTCGTCGCCGCGGCTCTTCGCCGAGCGCCACTGCTCGTCCATGTCGAGGATGCGGTCCAGGTCGACGTCGTAGCCGCGAGCGTCGAGACTCTCTCGTACCTCCTCCGGGTGTTCACGGAGATACTGCCGGGATATCATCTATCCGGAGGTTTCTGCGCCCGCGGCAAAACCGTGTCGCCTCTCTGCGAGACGGTGGCGTAGTTCGGGTCGGCGTATCAGTGGGTGCGAAGGTCAGTGGTCGATGAAGGTGTACCTCGGAGATGCGATGGCCACACAACCGGCACGGGTGGGGCTGAAAGGGGCCGGGTTCTGGACGAAGCACGACCCCTCAAGCAGCGAGGTGCCGAAGGCACCTCGGGCCGCACGGGCGACTCACGGGTCACCCGTGCGACACCACAACGAGCGAAGCGAGTGAGGAGCGCAGATGCGGTCGCGCGAGTCCAGAACGCGGGGGCTTTCGAGGTGGCGGTCTCCTTCGAGACGGTTCGACCGCGTTCAACTAGCAATACGACCTCGAAAGCCCCGAGTTGGTGGACTCGGGGGCCTCGCTGTGCTCCTCGTTCCTTCGTTCCACTCAGTCACTGTGGTGCTTACTTTGGCCGCCTTCGTCCAACAACTCGCCCCTTTCAGTCCCACCCGACGCCGAGCACTACTCAGTCATCGCCCGTCCAAACACCACCCTCGAAACCCGTCCGAACCCTTTTCCTCACCCCGGTTCGTCTCATTGATCATGGCAATCGGCGACGTGGAGGCCGTCCCGGACAGTACAGGCATCTACTATCTCGACACGGGGATGTACGGCACCGAGGCGTACGGCTCGGTCTACATTATCGACGCCGAGCGTCCGGCAGTCGTCGACACCGGAATCGGAACCAACCACGAGTTGCTGTTCGACGCGCTCGACGAAGTGGGGATCGGACGAGAGGATCTCCGATTCGTTCTGCCGACGCACGTCCACTTAGACCACGCGGGTGGCGCTGGCTTCCTCGCTTCCGAATACCCGAACGCGACCGTCATGACCCACGAGATAGGCGTTCCCCACCTGATCGACCCGTCGCGACTCGTCGCCGGAACGAAGAACGCGGTCGACGAACAGTGGCAGTACTACGTCGAACCTGAACCGGTGCCCGAGGACCGAATCGAACCGTTGACCGGCGGGGACGAAGTCGACCTCGGGGACCGAGTGCTCGACGTCGTCGCCGCGCCCGGCCACGCGCCCCATCAGGTGATGTTCCACGACCGCGCCGACGACGTGCTCTTCACCGGCGACGCCGCCGGGATCTGGGTGCCGTCGAAACGGGAGGTCCGCCAGACGTCGCCGCCGTCGCAGTTCGATCTGGAGAAGTGCCTCGAAGACGTCGACAGCATTCAGGAACTCGACCCGGACGTGCTCTGTTTCGGTCACTTCGGCCCGTGCTACTACGACGAAGATCTGATGGACGGCTACAAGCGCACGCTCGTCGAGTGGGTCGAAGCCGTCCGCCAACAACGCGAGGAACTCGACGGCGACGAAGCCGTCATCAGACACTTCCAGAACGAGTCGCAGATGGTCGAGACGTGGGGCGAGGAGAAAGCCCGCGCGGAGGAACGATTGAACGTCCGCGGCATCCTCGGCTACCTCGACTACCGGGCGAAACAGGAGTCGTAGAGACTGTCGTCGGTCAGTTCGGTCGTTGACCGACGCGGATCGGCGATCGCAACGGTCTCGATCGGCGTCCGAGTGACGATTCCGGAACCGGGGTCTGGATAAACTCTCAACTCGTGGTTTCGTGTTCTGGCGGTTTTTTATTCGTGACGATACCTAGGTGCGGTATGGATCTGCGGGAGGCGGAAGCGGGCTACGAGAACGAGATATTCGGGCGAACGACGCTCTCTCGAATGTTCGAGGAGAGCGCCGAACGGAACGAGACGCGCATCGCGCAGCGATACAAGGGCGGCGTGTACGATCGGTCACTCGTCGCGGGTGGCGTCGTCGACGCGGCCCCGGTCGGCGATTTTTCGGACCTGACGTACGGCGAGATGCGGGGGATCGTTCGGAACCTCGCGGCGGGCTTTCGCGACCTCGGGATCGAGGCGGGAGACCGCGTCGGACTGTTCTCTCATACGCGCATGGAGTGGGCGCAGTGTGACTTCGGGATACTCGCGGCGGGCGGGGTCGCCACGACCGTCTACACGTCGTCGTCGGACCGACAGGTGACCTACCTGCTCGACGACCCCGACGCCTCGGGTGTCGTCGTCGAGAACGCCGACCTGTTGCGGCAGGTGCTCACCGTCGAGGGCGACCTCGATCTCGACTTCATCGTCGTGATCGACCAACCCGCCGACGGGAGCGGCCCCGCCGGAGTGGTTCGCGACCGCGACGACGTCTACACCCTCGCCGACGTTCACGAGCGCGGTGCGGCGGCGTTCGACGCCGACGAGTACGAGTCGTGGCTGAGCGAGCGCGCCCCGGACGACCTCGCGAGCCTCGTGTACACGTCGGGGACGACGGGTCGACCGAAGGGCGTCGAACTGAGCCACTGGAACTTCAAGTCGAACGTCGACCAGTGTTACCGCCGGTTCGGTCCCCGTCCGGACAAAGGCGACGTCCCGGTCTTGGACGAGACTTCGGAGACGCTGTCGTTTCTGCCGTTAGCACACGTCTTCGAACGACTGGCCGGTCACTTCCAGATGTTCGCCGCGGGCGCGACCGTCGCCTACGCCGAGAGTCCGGATACGCTCCGTGAGGACTTCGCGCTCGTTCGACCGACGACGGGAACGAGCGTGCCGCGCGTCTACGAGAAGCTCTACGACGCGATTCGGGCCGAAGCGAGCGGGTCGGCCGCCAAGCGACGGATCTTCGAGTGGGCGACGGACATCGGGCAACGGTATCACGAGGCCGACGATCCGGGACGGGCGCTGACGCTCGCTCACGGTGTCGCCGACCGACTCGTCTTCGAGCAGGTACGAGAGGCACTCGGCGGTCGCGTGGAGTTCCTCATCAGCGGCGGCGGAAGCCTCTCGCCGGACCTCTGCGCGCTCTATCACGCGATGGGACTGCCCATCCTCGAAGGGTACGGCATGACGGAGACCTCGCCCGTCGTCGCCGTCAACCCGCCCGAAGCCCCGAAGATCGGCACCATCGGACTCCCCGTCGTCGACGCCGACGTGAAAGTCGATACGACCGTCGCCGGCGAGGAGATCGGCAGTTCGGGCGGTCGCGTCGGCGAACTGCTCGTAAAGGGTCCGAACGTCACCGCGGGCTACTGGAACAAACCCGAGGAGACGGAGCAAGCGTTCACCGAGGACGGGTGGCTCCGAACCGGCGACGTCGTGGAACTCCGGCCCGACGGCTACGTCGTGTTCCGCGAGCGGGCGAAGCAGTTGCTCGTGCTCTCGACGGGTAAGAACGTCGCTCCCGGCCCCATCGAAGACGGTTTCGCCGCCAGCGAGGTCGTCGAGCAGTGCATGGTGATCGGTGACGGACAGAAGTTCGTCAGCGCGCTCATCGTCCCGGACTTCGAGGCGATCCGGTCGTGGGCAGAGGGGCAGGGATACCACCTGCCGGCGGACGAACGGGCGTTCTGCCGCGACGAACACGTCCGCGCTCGAATCCAACAGGAGGTCGACCGCATCAACGAGAACTTCGAACCCTACGAGACGATCAAGCAGTTCCGCCTCCTGCCCGAGGAGTTCAGCGAGGAGAACGGCCTGCTGACGCCGACGATGAAGAAGAAACGCCGCCACATCCTCGACCGATACGCAGATCAGATCGAGATGCTGTACGGGGACGCCGCTCGTCCGACGGCGTAGGGACGATCGACGGTCGAACGCGCTGAAACCGTAATCTGATAGCTGATCGAATTACACGGGAATTCGTTACGAACGACGAATAATATCGTGTAGAAACGTACCTCGACTGATGCCTTTATGACCCGTGCCGCTATTCGTACAATTATGGAGGACGTCTAGTGGCAGGGACCGCCCTCATCGCACTCGTCGCCGCCCTCATCGCGATCGGTGTCGGTGCGCAGGTGCTGGCCGACCGATTTCAACTGCCGAGTGTCATCTTCCTCATCGCGGCCGGACTGTTACTGGGGCCGATCCCCCAGTCGCTGTTCGGCGTGAGCGTGGTGAACACGGAGTCGTTCGGCGAGGCGTTGCCCGCGATCGTCGGCCTCTCGGTCGCGATTATCATCTTCGAGGGCGCGTTTCACCTCCGGATCGACAAGCTCCGGGAGGCTCCGGCGGCGACGTTTCGGCTGGTGACGACCGGGGCGGCCGTCGCGCTCGTCGGCACTGCCGTCGCCGCCCATCTCGCACTCGGAGTCGGGTGGAAAGTGGCGTTCCTCGTCGGGGCGCTTCTCGTCGCCACCGGTCCGACGGTCATCACGCCGATCCTCGAAGTCGTCCCCGTGCGTGACCGTGTCGCCGCCGCACTCGAAACGGAGGGGATCGTCAACGACGTGACGGCCGCGATCCTCGCCGTCGTCATCTTCGAGACGATCAAAGCCGGTGCCAACGGTGGCGGCATCGGCCCCGCCGAGTTCGTCTCGCTGTTCGCCCAGAAACTCGGCGTCGGCGTCCTCGTCGGCATCGTCATCGCCGGAACCGTCTTCTGGTTACTCCGGTACGTCGGCCTCTCACCGGGGAACGCCCCGCAGAACGCCCGCCTGATCGTGCTCGCGGGGGCGCTCGTCGCCTACGGGAGCGGCGAGTGGCTCAGCCCCGAGTCGGGCATCGCCGCCGCCGCGACGGCCGGCCTCGTGCTCGGGAATCTAGACGTGCCCTACGAAGAGGACATCACGGACTTCAAGGGCGACGTGACGCTCATCGTCCTCTCGTTCGTCTTCATCGCGCTCGCGGGACTGCTCCAGTTCTCGTACCTCCGGGAGATCGGACCCGGCGGACTGCTGGTCGTCGCCGCGGTCGCGCTCGTCATCCGCCCGGCGCTCGTCATGCTCTCGACGAGGGGTAATCGGTTCAGTCGGGGAGAGCAGTGGTTCATGAGCTTCGTCGGGCCGCGAGGGATCATCCCCGCGTCGGTGGCGACGCTCTTCGCCTACGAACTCCGGAGCGACGCGATCAACATGCCCGAGGCGGCGAATGCCCTCGTCGGCACGGTGTTCCTCGTCATCGTATTGACCGTCGTGTTCGAGGCGGGCTTCGCCCGGCGGATCGCGGAATATTTAGATGTGATACCAATGCGTGTACTCGTCATCGGAGGTGGGAAGGTGGGCCGCGCGCTCGCCGAACGCCTCGAAGACCGCGGAGAGAACGTCGTACTGATCGAGAACGACCCGACCATCGTCGAACGCGCCCGCAACAGGGGCCACACGGTCCACATGGGCGACGGCACCGACACGGACGTGCTTCGATCGGCGGGCGCGGAGAAGTCGAAGATCGTCGTCGCGGCCACGGGCGACGACGACGTGAACCTGCTCGTCTCGCAGCTCGCCGCTTCGAAGTTCAACCCCGAGACGATCATCGCTCGCGCCAACAAACCCGACAACGTCGACGCGTTCGAAGAGCTAGGCGTCCGAACTATCTCGTCGGTGCTGGCGACCGCACAGGCCATCGACAACTTCATCGAACGCCCGGCGCTGGCGAACTGGATGGGCGAACTCGGCCGCACCGGCGACGTCCAAGAGATCGAAGTGACCGCCGAGGAGTTGGTCGGCCGGACGCTGCGAGAGATCGGGCCGAAACTCCCCGGCGGCTGTCTCGTCGCGCTCGTCGCCCGAGACGGCGAGACGGCGGTCCCCGACGGCGACTTCACCCTCCAACGCGGCGACCGGATCACGGTCCTCGGACAGCGCGACGCGGTCCGAAACGCGATGACGTTCTGTCATCCCGAGGAGTGAGTTGGCGGGCGCAGACCAGTTACCGACCGCATCGTCGCACGAAGCGGAATCCAAGAAATCGGCGCTCGGTCGGACAACCGCCGTCGAGTGGGGCTTTTTCGAGGTCGTCGCAGTCGCCTCAGACACACCCGAGTGTCGTCATCACTCCGACAGCGCCTATTTCAGTCGGCCGATCAAACCGATCTCATCTATGCGCGACCTCTCACATCCGCTCTCGCCCGATACACCGATCTATCCCGGCGACCCGCCAGTTCGGCTCACGCCACACGCGACGCACGACGACGACGGGTACCGCGTCGCCGATATCGGGTTCGGAACTCACGCCGGAACGCACCTCGACGCGCCCGCTCACACCGAACCCGACGGGCGGACGCTCGATGCGTATCCGGTCGAGCGGTTCGCGTTCGACGCTCGCATCGTCGACATTGATGCCGATGCGGGCGAGCGAATTGTCGTCGACGAGTTCGAAGCAGTCGAAGATATCGGGGACGCCGAGAGCGACGAGTCCGGTTCACCCATGATTCTCGTTCGCACGGGATGGGACGCACACTGGGGAACCGACCGATACCACGAACACCCGTTTCTGACCGCCGCCGCCGCCGAATGGTGTGCCGCTCGAGGATACGACCTCGGACTCGACTTCGCCAGCCCGGACGCTTTCGGCGACCCGGACCTGCCCGCTCATCACGCGCTGCTCGGGAACGGATCGCTAATCGTGGAGAATCTGACCGATCTCGATGGGTTACCCGGACGGGTTCGGTTGCTAGCGCTTCCGCTTTCCTTCGTCGGCGTTGACGGCTCTCCGGTGCGGGCGGTCGCCGACGTGTAGTTTAATCGAGCAGCATTCCGACGTGGCAGTTCTCGGACGGACGTTCACCAACGTTTATTCACGTCAACGTCGAGGATGACTTATGCGACACGCGCAAGGTCCACTCCTCTCGATCGACGTATCGGATCAGAGTCACGAGACGGAGGACATCGACGACGCGCTCGAATCGTATATCGGGGGACGAGGGCTCTGTACGCGACTGGCCTACGACCGAATCCCGTTCGACGCGGATCCCTTCGGGCCCGAAAACGCCGTGTTCTTCGCCACCGGTCCGATGCAGTTCGCCCAGATGAGTTTCACCGGTCGGATGAACGCCACCGCACTCTCGCCGCTGACTGACGGCCTCGTCTCGACCAACGCGGGCGGGTTCCTCTCGCGAAACTTCACCGGCGCGGGGTACTCCGCCGTCGAAATCACCGGCGCGAGCGACGAACTCCTCGCACTTCACGTCACCGACGAGGGCGTCGAATTCGAGTCGGTACCGGACCTCGAGGGGGCGCTCGTGAGCGAAGTCTCCGAGTACATGGAGGAAGAGCACGGCATCGGCGAGGATTCCATCGCCTGCATCGGCCCGGCAGGCGAGAATCGGGTGCGCTTCGCCTCGATCATGACCACGGAGAGTCGTGCGTTCGGCCGTGGCGGGATCGGTGCCGTCCTCGGATCGAAGGGCGTCAAGGCGATCACGTTCGACGGCGACGCCGCAGAGACGATCGAGTTCCCGGACGTCACGAGCGAGATCCACCGCGAGGCGGCGACGAGCGACAACATCATGCGACGGCAGGGGACCGCGAGCGTCACGGAGTACGCGAACAGCGTGAACGCCCTCCCGTCGTACTACTTCAGCGAGCAGTCGTTCGAGGGGGCCGAAGGGATCAGCGGCGACCGGGTCGAAGAGAAGAAGTACAAGAAGGGAACGTGCTCGTCGTGTGCGTTCGCCTGCAAACTCCCGACCAAAGACGACGAGTCCGGACTCGAGACGGAGGGGCCGGAGTTCGAGACGGTCATGGCGTTCGGGTCGAACTCGGGCGTCGACGACGTGGTCTCGGTGATGAAGTCGAACGAACTCTGCGACGAGTACGGTCTCGACACCATCTCCGCAGGCGACGTCGTCGCGGCCTACCTCGCCAGCGAGGACGAGTTCGGGAACAGCGACCTGATCCACGAGACCGTAGAGAAGATCGCGACCCGCGAAGGAATCGGCGACGTGCTCGCCGAAGGCGTCCACCGGTGTCACGAAGAACTCGGCGTCGGCGACTGGACGGCGAAGGGCATGGAGTTCCCCGGTCACGACGGCCGAAAACTCAACGGACAGGGGCTCTCGTTCGCCGTCGCCAACCGCGGAGCAGACCACATGTACGCGTCCTTTTACACGCTCGAATACCCGCTGGTCGGCAAGGATCAGGCCGTCACACCCGCAGGCCTGACCGACAAGGCCGAGAAACTCATCGAGCGCGAGAACCACCACGCGATTCTCGACAGCGGTATCGTCTGCAAGTTCTCGCGCGGGTTCGTCACCGACGAACGCCTCGGCATCCTCCTCGACGCCAGTTTCGAGGAACTGCTCGAAGTCGGCGGCGACATCGTCGAACTGGAGCGTTCGTTCAACAACGAGCGCGGATTCGACCGCTCGGACGACACGGTGCCGTACGACCTGCCGGACTTCGACGCGGCGCTCGACGAGTATTACGCGGCCCGCGGCTGGAACGACGACGGGACGGTTTCGGGTCCTGCCGTATCGAGTGCAGACGATTGACGCGACAGTGACTCACCGCGCCGATTTAGCGGCGCGGTACGAACTGTCGCGGCAAGGCGACGACTGAGCGGCAGCGGACGCACACGCCCTCGTGGCGTGTGCACTCGCCGCCGCGGTGGTGTGACGACTGAGCGGCAGTTGCCGTTCGCGCCTCTCTGGCGCGAACACGTACCGCCGCGGCGGTGTGACGACTAAATCGACTCAGCGACGATGCAGAACGCGCGGTAGAATCCGCGCGTAACGCACTGTCGCGGTGGTGTACAGAAGACTAAGCGGCAGTGACTCGCTGGCCCGGTTTATCGGACCAGCACACACCGCCGCGATGGTGTGACGATTACAGCGAGTGAGCGACGAACCACCGTCGAACACACACCGAACGTCATGCTTGGAGAACAACCAACGCCAAGTACCCCCGCATCGAACCGGCGTGTATGGTAACGGGACTCGACGTCGCGATGCAGTTGGGCCACACGCTGGCACTCGCTGAGGTGCCAGCGGGACAGGCGTTCGGCAACATTCTCGGGAGCGGACTCTCGATCATCCTCCTGATCTGTGGAGCGATCGTGACGCTCTTTTCGTTGCTCTTCTTCCTCTACCTCGTCCTCGGCGGGATCGGCGGATGGCTCAGCGCCGCGTTCGGCTCGTCCGGTAGGCCGCCCCAGCAAGGCTGATCGCCGCCTCCGGGTCCGGCCCGAGCGGCGAACCGACGACGATACTGTCTGCGTGTTCGAGCAGCGCCGCCAGTCGCTCGCTCACCTCGGACAGCGTCCCGGCGACGGAGAACGCGTCGATCATCGCGGGCGTCACGAGGTCGAACGCCCCCGAAAAGTCTCCCGAGCTGATTTTCTCGCCGATCCGCTCTGCGCGGCCGGCGTCGACACCGTGCCGCGAGAGCACCGGCGGTGCCGCTCCCGCGGTGATGAACGCGACGGGCGGCCGCGCTGCTTCGCGGGCCGCATCGTGGTCGTCGTCGACGCTGACGCTCGCGTAGGCGGCGAGGTCGAAGTCGTCGTCGAGGTCCGGACCGCAGTCGTCGCGGTCGGCGGGGCGGTCCGAAATTCCCTCCGAGACTCGGTCGCGCGCCCACTCGAGGTCGTCCGGATGGGAGCCGTTGAACAACAACCCGTCGGCGTGTTTGGCGGCCATCCGGCACATGTGGGGGCCCTCGCCGCCGACGTAGATCGGAATCTCGTCCGGCGGTTCGTAGTTCAGCCCCGCGCTGTCGGCGGTGAAGGTGCCGTCGTGATCGACACGCTCGCCCGCCCACAGTCGACGCGCAGTTTGGAGGGCTTCGAGGACGGGACGGAGACCGCGCCGGTCGAGGAGACCGAGGTTCCGGAGCGTCGATGGATCACCCGGACCGACGCCGAAGACGGTTCGACCCTTCGAGACCTCCGCGAGCGTCGCGACCTTCGACGCGAGCGTCACCGGGTGGATCTCGTAGGGGTTGGCGACGCCGGGACCGACGCGGAGTCCGTCTGTCGCGGCGGCGATCAGATTCAGAATCGCGAAGGCGTCGCGGTTGTTGTAGTGACACGACGAGAAGAGCGCGTCGTACCCCTCGCGCTCGGCCCGGACGCCGAGGTCGACGAGGCGGTCGGGCGGGTGCTCCGGCGTGAGTTCGACGCCGAGCCCGATCCGTTCAGCCATCGAACGACCACTCCCGGAGCGCCTGTCGAACGAAGTCGCCCTCGATGTCGCGAAAGAGGTTGTCGCTGCCGCCGTGGTCGCCGAAGTCGAAGTCGCGGACGACGACGACCGGCGTTCCGTCGTCACCCTCGCCCGCGACGAGGTTCGCCGCCCCGGCGAGTTCGTCGACGACGCTCTGGACGGTCACGCCCAATTCACGACCCGCTCGATCGTGTTCACCGCGCCAGTCGCGGCTGGCTGGCATACCCGCCCAGCCGATGGCGACGCCGCGCTGGCCGTGGCGGAAGGGTCGCCCGCAGGTGTCGGTCACGACGACGCTGTCGACCGGAAGTCCCTCGCGGATGCGCTCGGCGCTCTCGCTCGGCTGTTTCGGGAGGAGGAGAAGTTCGGCGTCGCCGACGTTCGAGCGGTCGATCCCCGCGTTGACGCCGACGTGGCCGAACCGCGACTCGGTGAGGAGGAACGGGGATTCGATGAGAATCTCGGTCGACTCTTCGAGGACGGCCTGAGCGAAGCGGGGGTCTTTCTCCTCGCCGGTGAGTTCGGAGAGACGATTCGCGATCTCCCTCGCCCGCGGACCGGCCGGGAAGTCAGAGAGGTCGGCGAGTCGACCCTCGGCTTTCGAGACGACGGTGCTGGCGACGCAGACGACGTCGTTCGGACGGAGATCGACGCGTTCGTCGATCAACGCCGCGAGATCGTCGCCCGGCCTGATCTCGGGGATGTCGGGCACGGCGAACAGTTCCATGGCCGTCGGTTCGGCGGAGCCGCGTTAAAAGACGCCGAAAGTGGTGAGTACGGCCGGTGTGACGGGGCGACAGGACCGGAAGAACGCGAACGTGCGGACGCAATCGCTTTCCTCGTCGCCCGCGACACATCGACATGAGCAACGTCGTTACCGCGTTTCTGCGCCACCGCGGCGACGTGCTTCTCGTCCGCCGCGGCGACGAGGTTGGAACGTATCGCGGTAAGTGGGGCGGCGTCTCGGGCTACCTCGAAGGCGACGTCGCCGACGCGGAGGCCGACGCACGTCGCGAAATCGCCGAGGAGACGGGTATTCTCGACGTGGCGCTCGTCCGAGCGGGCGAACCGCTCGACCTCCGCGACGGCGACCGCGAGTGGACGGTCCACCCGTTCCTGTTCGAGGTCGGCGACAGCGCGGTCGACGGGGACGATGGGGCTCGTGAGACGCCCCAACCCGAAGTCACCCTCAACTACGAACTCGTCGCGTCCGAGTGGGTCCAACCGCCCGAGATACTCGCACGCGAGGCGGTACCCGCCCTCTGGGAAGCGTACGAACGCGTCGCACCGACCGTCGAAGACGTGCGAAACGACGAGACCCACGGCTCGGCGTACATCTCGATTCGGGCGCTCGAAGTGCTGCGCGACGCGGCCGCCGTCGCCGACGGCTGGGAGGCGGTTGCCGACGCCGCCCGCGCGCTTCGTGACGCCCGACCGACGATGACCGCGCTCGCCACCCGGATCGACCGCGTGATGGCCGAAGCCGAACGGACGCCCGAGGCCGTGCTCGGCCGCGCCGAGCAGGCGGTCTCCGACGCCATCGTCGCCGACGAAACCGCGGCGGCGAAGGCAGTCGAACTGCTCGCAAGTGACGGCGAATCCGGCACCGAGGCGAAAGTGGCGATCGGCGACGGCCCGATCGTCACGCTCTCGCGCTCCGGAACCGCGACCGCCGCGCTCTCGTCGATCGACCGACCGATCGTCGTTTCGGAGTCGCGGCCCGCAAACGAGGGCGTCGGCGTCGCCGAGCGATTGGCCGCGGACGGACGCGACGTGACACTCGTCACCGACGCGGCACTCGGCTACCTCCTCACGCCCGAGTCCGAACGCCCGGAGAACGACGGGATGGGGGCGGCGGCGACCACGCCCGCCGTCGCACTGGTGGGCGCGGACACGGTCCTCGCGGACGGGAGCGTCGTCAACAAGACCGGAACGCGACTCCTCGCACTCGCCGCTGCACGGGTCGACGTGCCGCTGTACGTCGTCACCGCCCGCGACAAAATCGCACCCGAGGAGACGTTCAGAACCGAGTTCGGCGACGACGCCGATCTATACGAGGATGGTTGTCGTGACGGCGATCAAGACCGCGGCTTCGACGTGCTGAACCCGATATTCGACCGGACACCCGCCGACCTCGTCGCGGGCGTGATCACGGAAGACGGCGCCCTCGACACCGACGAGATCGGAGACGTCGCCGCCGAGCACGCAGACTTCGCGGCGTGGAAGGAGTAACGTCGGCGACGACCGAGACGAGAGCACCGCAGATGAGAAAGATGAAACGTCGGACCCGCTTACGCTCGACCGGGCGGCAGTGACGAGGGTTACCCCCACCGAGCCCTTTGTGACGACGCTTGATTCCGAGCCGCCCCTTCTACACCACGAGGCGATCACGAACCCTCGATACGATCCCGGAAGGTAACAGCCTTGAGCGGCGTCGCGAAACGGGCGGTATGGAGCTAACACGGTTCGCCATACACGAGTCAGTCGAACTCGTGCTACCCGCGGAAGCGCTCGCCGACGCCCTCGCAGACCTCGACGTGCCGGTCGAAGTCGTCGGCGACGACGCGACGTTCGAGTCCACCGAGGGCGTCGCCGCCTTCGGGCCAGAGCCGAACTTCGTCGACGCCGGGTGGGTCCACTGCATCCGCTCGGGCTACGACGAGTTCGACGTCGAGACCTACGAACGGGAAGGCGTGAGGCTGACGAACAGTACCGGCATCCACGGGACGACGATCGGGGAGACGGTCGCCGGCTACATGCTCGCGTTCGCCCGTCGACTCCACGCCTACCGCGACGCGCAGGCCGAAGCCGAGTGGGGCCGTGCCGCGTATGGCGAGCCATTCACGCTCGACGGCGAGCGGGTCTGCGTCGTCGGTCTCGGGACGCTCGGCCGCGGGATCGCGGACCGCGCCGCGGCCCTCGGGATGGACGTAGTCGGAGTCCGCCGTTCGGGCGAGCCAGTTCCGAACGTTCACGAAGTCTACACGCCCGACAGACTACACGACGCCATCGCCGACGCCCGGTTCGTCGCGCTGGCGACGCCGCTGACGCCCGAGACAGAGGGGTTGATCGGCAGCGCGGCACTCGAAGCGATGCGCGACGACGCCTATCTGATCAACGTCGCCCGCGGTCAGGTCGTCGACGAAGACGCGCTGATCGAGGCACTGCGCGACGAGCGGATCACGGGTGCGGCGCTCGATGCCTTTGTGACGGAACCGCTTCCCGCGGAGTCGCCGCTCTGGGACTTCGAAGAAGTGATCGTCACGCCCCACTCGGCGGCGATGACGCGCGATTACCACCGCGACATCGCAGAGCTGATCCGAACGAACGTCGAGCGCGCCGGAGCGGACCGCGAGTTCGTCAATCGCGTCGTCTGAGAAGAGTCATCCGTCGTCTGCGTCGAGAGCAGTGACTGTCGGCGCACTCGCTCGAACGGAACTCGGGAGAGACGAGCTGAAAACGACCGATTACGCGCCCGCTTCCTGAAGCGCGCCCTCGATGTCTTCGCGTTGCGTGACACCGACGAAGCGGTCGACGACGCCGTCGTCGTTCTCGACGATGAGCGTCGGGAGCGACCGAACCTGATACTGGTTGGCGATGTCCTGTTCTTCGTCGACATCGACTTTCTCGAACGAGACGTCGGGGTAGTCACCTTCGAGTTCTTCCAGGATCGGATCCTGCGTCTTACACGGTCCGCACCAGTCAGCGTAGAAGTCCTTGAGTCGAACGGTCATGTGCTGTATACCCGTCTCGGGCTTACTTATGTGTCCGCATAAGGGTTTCTCACGTACCTGACTCCAAACAGTTATACGGGGTACTAGATCGTCCAGCCGGGCCGCAACGTCGGGAGCGAGTCAGCGCACGGAGTGTCAGATTAGAGTCGAAACGTTTAGGCAGACGAAGCAATCAACGGAAGGTATGAGCAAAGGCCAGAACAGTGGTGGCCTCATGTCGAGTGCGGGCCTCGTCCGCTATTTCGACGCAGAGGACCGCAACGCCATTCGGATCGACCCCAAGACAGTCGTCGCCGTCGGGGTCCTCTTCGGCGTTCTCATCATGATTCTGAACATCGTCGCGTTCTGAGAGCCCTAAGACCGCTCGACAGAATCGCGGGTCGCGACCTTTTTAGCCGCCGGGTTCACACGACCGAACATGTTACGCGCAGGCGTCGTCGCCGTTCAGGGAGACGTCAGCGAGCACGCGAACGCGATCGAACGAGCGGGTGCTGCCCGCGGCGAAGACGTCGAAATCGTCGAGATCAGACAGGCCGGACACGTCGAGGAATGTGACGTCCTCCTCATGCCCGGCGGCGAGTCGACGGCGATCTCCCGACTGCTCCGCTCGGAAGGCATCGACGAAGAGATCCAAGCCCACGTCGCCGCCGGGAAGCCCGTGTTGGCGACCTGTGCGGGTCTCATCGTTGCCGCCAGTGACGCCAAAGACGAGCGCGTCCACCCGCTCTCGCTCCTCGACGTGACCGTCGACCGCAACGCCTTCGGCCGACAGAAAGACAGCTTCGAGGCCGCACTCGACGTCGACGGACTCGACGACCCCTTCCCGGCGGTGTTCATCCGTGCACCGCTCATCGACCACGTCGGTGACGCTGACGTCCTCGCACGCTGGGACGGTCGCCCCGTCGCCGTCCGCGACGGGCCCGTCGTCGGAACGTCGTTCCACCCGGAGTTGACGACTGACGACCGAATTCACGAACTCGCGTTCTTCGAATGAGTGCTCAGCGACGGTGAGACGGTGAGACTTTACAGCATCGGCGTCGACCGTGGGGTATGACCGACGAGTCTGACGCCGACGTGCTCGACGAACTGTTCACGACCGTCGAAGCGCGAAAGGCGGAACTTCCCGAAGGATCGTACACCGCGTCGCTGTTCACCCACGAGAAAGGCGAGAACGCGGTGCTCGAAAAACTCGGCGAGGAGACGACCGAACTAATCTTGGCTGCCAAGGACGACGACCACGAGGAGATCGCCGCGGAAGGCGCAGATCTCGTCTACCACTTGCTCGTGATGCTCTCGATGAAAGACATGGATCTAGACGACCTGCGGGCGGAGTTGCGGGCCCGTTTCCAGTGAAGTAGAGCCGACTCAGTCAGCGCGTTCTGCGCAGAGTTCGACGAAGTTCCGGAGGAGCCGAAGGCCGGTCTCGCCACTCTTTTCGGGGTGGAACTGCGTGCCGAAGACGGTACCCGCTTCGTTGGCGACGATCGACGGGAACTCGACGTCGTAGTCGGTCGTCGCGACGATCGCGTCCTCGTCGTCGGGGACGGCGTAGTAAGAATGGACGAAGTAGGCGTACTCGCCGTCGATCCCGTCGACGATGGGATGATCGCGCTCCACCGAGAGCTGGTTCCAGCCCATGTGGGGCACTTTCTGACCCTGCGAGAAGCGGACGTTGTGACCGGGGATGAAGTCGAGACCCTCGACATCACCCTCACCCTCGCGGGTAGACTCTTCGCTCGTCGTCAGAAGCATCTGCATCCCCAGGCAGATGCCGAAGACGGGCTGGCCTCGCTCGGCGGCCGCGTGAAGTTCGGCACGGAACGGATCGGCGTTCTCCATGCCCTCGCTGAAGGCACCGACACCGGGGAGGACGATTCCGTCGGCGTCCGCGAAGTCGTCAGTGTCGTCCGTGATCGTCACGGAGGCGCCCGCGCGTTCGAGCCCGCGCGTGGCGCTCCGGAGGTTGCCGAGACCGTAGTCGACGACGACCACCGACGCGAGCGCCTCGTCCGGCGGCTGGGTCGTGCTCATATCCGAGGCTATCGTGGCCGCGGAGAAGTCAGTTTCCGTTGGTGCGAGAGTCGCCCGGTGTCGACGTATGGAGAGTGCAAAAAGGAGATCAGTAGTCTCCGAGCGTCGACTGGCCGTTCGAGCCGCCGTCACCGCCCGCGAGGCTCGCCGCCTTTTCGATGGTCGAGGCGAACGTTTCCTCTTGACTACGGTCGTACAGCGTCGCTGCCGGGTGGACACAGACGAGGACGCGTCGGGAGGCACCGCCGAGCCGTGCATCGACGACGTCACCGGCTTCCTTGGTCACGGCGACCGAGCGGTCGAGGAGGTGCTCACTCGGAACCTTCCCGAGCGTGACGATCAACTCCGGGTCGACGAGGTCGAACTCGCGTTCGAGGTAGTCCCGACAGTTCCCGAGTTCGTCCGCGGTCGGATCGCGGTTCTCGGGCGGGCGACAGCGCACGCAGTTCGTGATCCGGACGTCGCTTCGAGCGAGACCGACGTCGCGGAGCGCGTCGTCGAGAACGGAGCCCGATCGACCGACGAACGGCTCGCCTTGCTGGTCTTCCTGCGCACCGGGTCCTTCACCCAAGAACAGCAGATCGGCGTCTTCGGGACCCGTTCCGTTGACGATCCGACTCCGCGAGTCGACCAAGGCTGGACACCGTTCGCAGTCGTGGACGCAGAGCCCGTCCATGTGTTCCATGGGAGATGGGCGAACGGAAACGGCTTAACTCTCCGTGGTCCGCGTCGACTCGACCGGCGTCGATATCGCGCGACGAAGTGGCGAACAGGCGGCGCAGGGAGAGACACAGGCTCACGGAGCGGCGCGCCACACACCCGCCTCGGCCGCTCCGCGCGACAGTCAGATCACGAGGCGGAGTGGCTTCGGTACCAGGTAAAAAGAATCGGGCGAACAGACTAGTCGTCGATCGTTCCAGATTGCGACCGACCGATCCACTCCCGCCCTGCGCGAGCGCCCAATCGAGCCACACGAACCGGCTCCGGTCGACCCCCTTCGGGAGTGAACGCACGGACGATCTCTGCAGCAGTCGCGTCGTCGACGCCGAGTGCGCGGACGAAGACGGTCCCGTCGTTCACGTCGACTCGATGGCGTGGTGGGAGTGCGCGGTATACCTCGAGGCGTGCGTCGAGCGCGTCGCCGTCGAAGTGCTCGCGTAGCGCCGGTTCGAGGCCGTCGCTCGCTTCGAACGAAATCGAGAGAACGGGCCGGTCGACGGCGTCGGAGACGGCGCTGAGATCGACGACGTTGAACCAGGCGGGAGCGATTCCGGCGAGGAGTACGTATCGGACGTCCTCACGGGCGAGCGTCTGGAAGAGAGCGATGATCGCGTCGGTAGCGTCGGTTCCGCCGACAGTGCAGGCGTCGAAAACGAGATCGTCGACGACGCGGTCCGCGCGGACGACCGCGCCGCAGAATGTGCTTCGAGCGTCGCCGTCCGAGGCGGCGACGCCGAGCGCGCGCCGTCCGGGTTTCACTCGCGCTTTATCTCTTTGAGCCGGTCGAGGAGTTCGTCGTTCGACGCACCGATCTCGAACTCGACTTTGCCCTTGTGCTCGTTATCACTGGTCGATACGCCTTCGCCGTCCTCGAAGTCCGTATCGTAGTTTTGATTCTCCTGCTCGGACTCATCGTAGCTCCCAAATCCCATACACAAATACGTAACGGCTACACACTCAAAAAACCGGCGACGTTGTCAGACAAATTACTACTAATGCGGACGGTCCGTTCGTGAGTAGCGTTCGTTTTGGCCGCGGTCCCTCTTGTTTTTCATGCCTGGGTAACTAGAATCGGACATGGACCCACTCAACGTCACGGCCGACGCCGAGGAGTTCACCTGTAACGCTTACCTCGTCCGCGGCGAACGACCGGTGCTCGTCGACGTGGGAACGATGTCCGGCGTCGAAGACGTGGTCGCCGAACACACAGACCACCTCGACGCGGTCGTCCTGACGCACCAGCATTCGGACCACGTGGGCGAACTCGACGCCGTCCTCGACGCGTTCGACGCAGACCTCTACGCGTACGCCGAGCACCCGCGTCGGACGCACGAACTCGAAGCCGACGACGTGGTTCAGATGGGTGACGAAGAGTTCACCGTCGTTTACACGCCGGGTCACGCGGCGGACCACGTCTCGCTCGTGAGCGACAAGACGCTGTACAGCGGCGACGTCGTCGTCTACAACGACGAAGCGTTCACCGACGGGAGTTTCGGACGGACGGACCTGCCCGGACAGTCACGCGAGCGACTCATCCAGAGTATCTCCGACCTCCTCGACAACCTCCCGGACAGCGTCGAGGCGATGTACGCTGGTCACGGTGACGAGTTCCACAACGAACCGGACGGTGACACGGTCCGTGACGTCGTCGAGCGCGCGCTCGAACGCGCCGAGCGGCGGACGCCGAAGTACGCCGACGACTCGGTCTGAGGCTGAAACGGTCGCGTCGCTCGGGGGTGGCGACGTCGAAAGAGAAAGTAGTTAAATCCGATTACGCTGCGCGGCGTTCTTTGGACTTCGGTCGAAGGTGTTTGTAGCCACACTTCCGGCAACTCGTGGCTCGCTTCGGGTTGCGTGCGTTGCAGCGCATGCAGATCTGCTTCTCCAGCGTACGGTTGACGGCGGCGTCGAAACTTGGCATGACGGACCGTTCTGGGCGCGGTCGTTTAACGCTTGCGAGACTGGCCGCCGTGTGCCGACGGTTTTGAATACCACGAAAGAGCCGGCCGACGCAGACGGACGGGGTTTTTGACGGCGGACGCCGAACCGCGGCCAATGACCGACTTCGACATCGTCGACGCCGAGGCCATCCGGGACGGCCGGGCGACCGACGCGTACTTCGAGCGAACGGAGACGACGCTTCGCCACGTGGGAAAAAACCCGCACGTCGTCGCCGAGGTGACCGCAGACCAGTTTCCCGACGGCGACTTCGAACTGCTGACCGGCGTCAAAGACGCCGCGCACCTCCTCTCCGGCCGCGACGTCGACGTCGATGCGATTCCGGAGGGTCGACTCTTCGACGGCGGTCCCGTGATGCGGATCGAGGGCGACTACCTCGAATTCGCGCGGTTCGAGACGTCGCTGCTCGGATTTCTCTCGCACGCCTCCGGAATCGCGACGGCCGCACTAGAGACGCGGCTGGCGGCCCCGGACTCGCAGGTGCTCTCCTTCGGCGCGCGACACGTCCACCCGTCGATGACGGCGATGGTCGAACGAAGCGCACTCGTCGGGGGACTCGACGGAATCTCGCACGTCGCCGCCGGTGACGTCATCGGTCGCGAGGCGGGCGGGACGATGCCCCACGCGCTCATGATCTGTTTCGGCCGAGGCGAACAGGAAGCGGCGTGGCGGGCGTTCGACGAAGCCGTACCCGAGGGCGTCCCTCGGATCGCGCTCTGTGATACCTACTCCGACGAGACCGACGAAGTGTTGCGCGCGGTCGACGCGCTGGGCGATCGACTGGACGGGGTTCGGCTCGACACGACGAGTTCGCGTCGGGGGAACTTCCGGGACATCATCCGCGAAGTGCGCTGGAAACTCGACGTCGAAGGAGTCGACGACGTCGACATCTTCGTCAGCGGCGGGCTCGGCCCCAGCGATCTCCGGGAGCTCCGGGACGTCGTCGACGGCTTCGGCGTCGGCGGGTACGTCTCGAACGCGACGCCGGTCGACTTCGCGCTCGACATCGTCGAGATCGACGGCGAACCGGTGGCCAAGCGCGGAAAGCTCTCCGGCGTCAAGGAAGTGTACCGAACCCCGAACGGCGGTCACCACGTCGGACTCCGTGGTCGCGACGGTCCCGACGGTGGGGAGTCGCTCCTCGAACCGTGTATCCGGGACGGCGACCTCGTGATGGAGTTCGATATCGACGAGGCCGCAGAGCGGGCGCTCGCGGACGCCGAGGCGACAGCGTTCGCTACGGAGTAAATCGAGCGCGCACAGAAGCGAATCCGAGACGACCGACAGGAAAACGAATCCTGCTTAGACCTGTTCGACGCTGCCGCCGTCGGGCCGCTCGCGGAAGACTTGACCTTCGAACAGCGTAACCATGGTATCTTCGTCCTGCCACGCGAAGGGCGAGAGCTTCGCCTTTCGGCAGACACGAGTGAGGTACTCTTCTTTGCTCCAACCCTGCTCGACCGGAATCGTAGGGTAGAGCCACCCGTGGTTGCCACCCTGGTCGATGGCGACGCCGTGCGTCCCGAGTTCGAGGTCGGCCACAGGATCGTTGGTGAGAAGGTGATTACAGACGACGCAGACGGAAATTTTGAGGTTCGAGAGTTCGGCGGGTTCGATTTCGGAGCCACACGAATCGCCCGACGCGGCTTTGATAGTCGCGTCGACGATCGCGTGCCCGAGTTGGTCTTTCCCGCGATAAGACCCGGCACAGCCGCGGAGCCGACCGCGACCACGCGTAGACTGGAGACGAACGAAGGCACCAGTCCGAGCGTAGAAGGCGTCTCTCATGCTCCCCGGCTGCTCTCGCTGGCCGTGGAGTACGTACGATTCGACCGATTCTCGCGCTAATTCGACCGCCCGGGCCCCATCCTCGTAGGATAGACGTACGGTCTGCGCCTCGGACATATCCCCACACAAGCTATGCATTAACTTGAACGCTTCCCTTCGCCCAAGATGATTCTCGACAGAGATTAACGATTGCTTAAGTGATGCTGAAAGCGAGAGCCGAGAGATCTGTCGGAGCACGGTGCAGAGAGTACGACCAGAGCGAACCCGACCGAACCCGACCGAACGGCTTAACCAAGCGCTACCACAAGAGAGAGACGGCAGAGAGAGCCCGACCCCCGTGCTTCCCTCGCGAGGCATGAGGAAAGTCCCCCCACCGTTCGGACAGGTGACCGGGCGCAAGCCCGGAGTCGGAGACGGCTGGCTCTGGAACAGAAACGAGACCCCTCGGCGCGACCGATGACGTGTGCGAACCGACCCGAGAGGGAAGGGAGTTGACCCACGGAGGGAGAAGTCCAACGGACTTCCGGCGCTGGCCTCCGGGCCGCCGCCGTGACCGTCGAGAACGGATGGAACGGCGAATCCTCACCGGTGCAAGTCCGCGCCGCTGGCGGACGACCGACCTCACGTCGGCGTTCGCCGGAAGGTAGTCCGAACGCGGGCGCAGACGCTCAGCCGAATGTCGGGACGAACAGAAGGGGGCTTACTCCTCTCAGCCGTATTCGACGACGAGCGGCGCGACCGTCGCCGTCACGCGTTAACGACCGATTATTAATAACTCAGACGCGATTTATTGTTAACGCTTGCTAGCTCTGGCGCGTTCTGTGGCAGGGTGATTAATAAGACAGTAGCGGTTAGGGTCAGGCAATGAGTGACGAGGACCGGGAGTTCCGCGAGGGTGCCCACGGCTCCCACGACTGCGACAGTGACGGCGACGGCTGTCGGAGCGGTGCTCGTGACGACGGTTCCGAGCACGAACGGGGTCACGAGTGCGGCGATGGCTGTTGTGACGGTGACGGCGACCGCGAACGCGGTCAGGCCGACCACGGTCGCGAGATCGACGACCACTGCTGCGACGATCACGACCACGGCCACGACCACAGCCACGACCACGGAGACCCCAAATCGACGTCGATCGACGGCGACGCCGTCGTCCGGCTATCGGTTCCGAGCATGGACTGTCCCTCCTGCGCCGGGAAGGTCGAGTCGAGCGTGGCGACGCTCTCG
This sequence comes from Haloferacaceae archaeon, assembly GCA_963715525.1. Classification (GTDB taxonomy): domain Archaea; phylum Halobacteriota; class Halobacteria; order Halobacteriales; family Haloferacaceae; genus MFD01721-c6. Next base: position 141,692 of record OY970248.1, on the reverse strand, counting down.
GGCGTCGACGAAATCGACCCGCGTCCGACCAGCGGCACGCTGATCGTCGGCTACGACCCGGCCGAGAGCGACGAGGACGCCATCCGCGGTCGCGTCGAAGCGGCCGGATACGAGATCGCAGACGGCGAGACCGAGACCCTCTCGGTTCCGGATATGGACTGCCCCTCGTGCGCTGGCAAGGTCCAGAACGCGCTCGACGCTGTCGACGGCGTCGTCGACTTCGACACGCGCCCGGCGAGCGGCACCGTCGTCGTCACCTACGACCCCGCAGAGACGAGTCGCGGCGAACTCGTCGCGGCCGTCGAGAACGCGGGCTACGCGGTCGAAGCGGACGAGGAAGCCGGCGTCGAGTCGCCTCACTCGGTCTGGACGAGCGCGCGAGCGCTGAAGACGTGGATCGGCGGTGCGTTCCTGCTCGCGGGCGTCGCCCTCGAATTCCTCTTCACGGGGTCGAACGCGACACTGACGACCCTCGCCGGACGTGCGATCACGGTCTCGTGGCTGCTGTACGTCGTCGCCGCCGTGATCCCCGGTGTCGAGGTGGTAGAGAGCGGCTACTACTCGCTGCGGAACCGCAACCTCGACATCGACCTGCTGATGAGCATCGGTCTCGTCGGCGCGCTGATCGCGAACATGCCGTTCGAGGCGGCGACGCTGGCGGTGCTGTTCAGTGTCGCCGAGTTGCTCGAACGCTTCTCGATGGACCGCGCCCGCAACTCGCTCCGTGAGCTGATGGCGCTCTCGCCGGACACGGCCACGGTCATCCACGACGGCGACGAGGAGACCGTCCCGGCCGAAGCCGTCGACGTGGGCGAGACCGTCGTCGTTCGACCGGGCGAGAAGGTGCCGCTCGACGGCGTCGTCAGCGACGGCTCGTCCGCCGTCGACGAATCACCGATCACGGGTGAGAGCGTCCCGGTGACCAAGGAACCCGGCGACGAGGTGTACGCGGGAAGTATCGTCGAAGGCGGCTACCTCGAGGTCGAGACGACCGCGACGGCGGGCGAGTCGACGCTCTCGCAGGTCATCGACATGGTCGAGGACGCCCAGTCCAACCGGACCGAGAGCGAGCGGTTCGTCGACCGCTTCGCGAGTTACTACACGCCGATCATCGTGATCGCTGCGGCGTTGACGGTCCTGCTCTCGCCGTTCGTCCTCCACACGACGTGGGAGACGGCGTTCAGACACGGCCTCGCGCTGCTGGTCGTCGCGTGCCCGTGCGCGTTCGTCATCAGCACGCCCGTCTCGGTCGTCTCCGGCGTCACGAGCGCCGCCCGCAACGGCGTGCTCATCAAGGGCGGCGACCACCTCGAAGCGATGGGCGGGGTCGAGGCCGTCGCACTCGACAAGACCGGGACGCTCACGACGGGCGAACTCGGGATCACCGACGTCGTCCCGCTGAACGGCAACGACGAAACCGACGTACTCCGGTGTGCGGGGTCGCTCGAAGCCCGCAGTGAGCACCCCATCGGGCAGGCCATCGTCGGCTACGCGACCGAACACGGCGTCGACGGCCGCGAGGTGACCGAGTTCGAGGCCATCACCGGCAAGGGTGTGAAAGCGGCCCTCGACGGGCGCACCCACTACGCCGGAAAGCCGAAACTGTTCGAGGACCTCGGATTCGACCTCGAACACGCCCACGTCGTGACCGACGGCGGGGCACGGGCGGTCGGAAAGAGCAGTGAGGACCGCGACCCCCTCGCCGACGCCGCCGAGTGCGAGCACGGCGAGTACTTAGATCTCGTCAACGAGACCGTCCCGCGCCTCCAGTCGGAGGGGAAGACGGTCGTCCTCGTCGGGACCGAAGACGAGTTGGAGGGCGTCATCGCCATCGCCGACACGGTTCGCCCGGACGCCGCGTGGACCGTCTCGCGCCTGCGCGAACTCGGCATCGAACGGGTCGTCATGCTCACCGGCGACAACGAGCGGACGGCGCGCGTCATCGGCCAACAGGTCGGCGTCGACGAGGTGCGCGCGGACCTCCTGCCCGAAGAGAAGGTCGACGCCGTCGAGGAACTCCGCGAGGAGTTCGACGGCGTCGCCATGGTCGGCGACGGCGTCAACGACGCCCCGGCGCTGGCGTCGGCTTCGGTCGGCATCGCCATGGGCGCAGCAGGCACGGATACGGCGCTCGAAACCGCCGACGTGGCGCTGATGAGCGACAACCTCACACGCCTGCCGTACCTCTACGACCTCTCGGAACGCGCGAACGGCGTCATCCGCCAGAACATCTGGTCGGCGCTCGCCGTCAAAGCCGTCCTCGCGGTCGGCGCGCCGCTCGGATTCGTCCCGGTCATGGCCGCCATCGTCGTCGGCGACATGGGGATGAGTTTCGGCGTGACGACCAACGCGATGCGACTCGCGGGCGTCTCGCCCGAAGAGCCCCCGGAGTCGACTCCGCCCTCGGACGGTCGGGCGCATGGGACACACGCGACGGCGACCGCCGCAGACGACTGATCTGAGGTCCGTATGAATGACCGGAACGATCGAATTGACCGGGAACACGCCCACGATAGCCATGCTCACGAGACTCACGGCGACCAAGGCCACAACGAGCACGGCCACTCCCACGACGAGCACAGTCACTCCACGGACGATCACGGCCACTCCCACGACCACCGCTCGCAGAGCACCCGCGCGCTGACGCTGGCGCTCGCCATCAACACGGCCTTCTTTTTCGTAGAGATCGGCGGCGCGTACTGGGCAGGATCGTTGACCCTCTTCGCCGACGCCGTCCACATGCTCACCGACAGCGCCAGTCTCGGGTTGGCGCTCTTCGCCGCGTGGGTGTCGACCCGGCCACCAGACGCACAGCGGACCTACGGGTACCATCGCGCGGAAGTGCTCGGTGCGCTCGCCAACGGCGTCTTCCTCGTCTGCGTCGTCGGCTACATCCTCTACGACGCCGCAGTGCGCGTTCAGCACCCTAGCCCGGTCGACGCGCCCATCGTCATCGTCGTCGGCGTCGTCGGTCTCGTCGCCAACGTCGCCGCGGCGTGGACGCTCGCGGACCACCGCGGATCGCTGAATGTCGAAGGCGCGTTCGTCCATCTCGTCGCCGACGCCGCCGGGAGCGTCGCCGCCATCGCCCTCGGGGTCGCGCTCGTCTTCACCGACGCGACGTGGCTCGACCCGGTCTTCGCAGTGCTCATCGCGGCGCTCGTGCTCTACTCGGCGAAGGACCTGCTGGCGGAGAGCCTCAACATCCTCCTGCAGGGGACGCCCCGCAGCGTCGACGTCGACGAACTCGCGGCGGCGCTCTGCGAGATAGAGGGCGTCGCGTCGGCCCACGACGTCCACGCGTGGGCGCTCGACTCCGAGCGGACCGCGGTGTCGGCTCACGTCGTCGTCGACACGACGGTCGACTCGGATACCGTCCTCGGACGCGCCCGCTCGCTGCTCGCAGCGCGGTTCGGCGTCGACCACGCGACGATTCAGGTCGAGTCCGGCGATCGGCTACGGAGCGAATCGTTCGACTGCTATTCGGCGGACGCCTCGGACCCGTAGCGCACGAGGCGACGGGGGCGGTCGGTTGAGACGAGTGAGAATGGCCGGAATGCTCATACGGACTTCCGGCCCAAGTGATATCGAATGACCGCACGGTCCCCTCTCCTGCCGGTGCTCCTCGCGGTGACGCTCCTCCTCGCGGGCTGTAGTGCGGTCCCGATCGGATCGTCAAACGCACCGGCGCAGGGAGCGACGACGACGCAAACCCCCGTGTCGTCCGGCGGCGACACGCCATCTGCAAGCGGCGGAACGGCGAATTCGTCGTCCGCCAGACGTTCGTCGACGGCGACACCGACAGCCGTCCCCAAGCAGATGAGTCCGTGGGGAGACCACAGGATCGTGGTCGCGATCGACGATCAGGGCGAGCCGAGCCGAAACTTCACCTCCGAGGTCCAGCAGGCGACGCAGTTCTGGCAGACACACGACCGGAGGTACCTGGGATATCAGGTGCACTACGTCGTGAAACCGAACGCGTCGAACCCCGACATCGTCGTGACGATGGAGAGTACGATTCCCAAGTGCGGCAACACGACCGACGCGGCCGGCTGTGCGCCGCTGATTCAGAACCGCCGGCAGATTCACCCGCCGGAACACGTCTACGTCGAGTCCGGGCTCTCCGAGAACTCGACGGTACTCGTCATGGAACACGAGTTCGGCCACACGCTCGGACTCGACCACCAGTCCGCACCGCACCGCATCATGAAGCCGAGTTCGGTTCTCTACACCGAGGCGAAAAAGGACGCCGTCGACCGGGCGTTCCCGTGGCCGGATCCGAACTTCAAGGTCTACGTCGACTACTCGAACGCCTCGAACCCGTCGGGAGCGCGTGACCAGATCGATCACGCGTTCAAGTACTACGCCGACGGTGCCGACGGGAGCGCGAACGTCCCTCAGAACCTGACGTTCACGAACGTCGCCTCGGCCGAGAACGCCGACATCGTGATCCGATTCTCCGATACCTCGCCGTGCGGGGACGGGGCGGGGTCGTGTTTCACCACGGTCGGCCCGGACCCCGACGGCGACGGCTCGATCGAGCAGTACCACCAGTTACGCATCACCATCGTCGATCTACAGACGGACGCCATCGCCTGGCACGTCGGCAACTGGTTCGCCTACGGACTCGGCATGGAGAACCCGGAGAACCGCCCGCAGCCGTTCCGAAACGCGGGCTATGACGAGCGTCGGAGCAAGTGGTGGCGATGACCGACGACGCGCTCGACGCCACCGAACTCGATGCAGAAGAGCTAGAGACAGCGTTACAGCGTGCGTTCGGCGGGACGGACGCCGAGCGACGTGTCGTCGGCCGAGAGGCGCGTGATCTCGCCGACTCGGGGAAGCCGGAGGCCGATCGTGGCCGTCGGTTGACCGTCGCCGACGTGATAGAGAACCTCGCCGACGCCCCCGGCGACTGTACGCTCCCCGAACGCTGGAACTGGTGGCTCGGAGCGCTCGAAGTGGCCTACGGTGGCTACCGGGAGTTTCAGATACGGGCCGTCGAGCGCGAGTGAGTCGGGAGCGAGACCTCGCTACTGGGGCGTCGCCACCGCGACGAGCACCACGAGTTCCGTGTGACCATCTACCACCCCCGAGACGAGAGAACCCGAACGCATTAATCCGGGAGGCGCTTAGGGATACCGCGCATGAGCGAGCACCGCGCGGCGTTCCTGCGAGTGTCGGGAGCAAACGTCGCTTCGAACCTGCTCAAGATCCTCGTCGAGGGGACACTGGGTCTCACGTTCGGAAGCGTCGCGCTCACCGCCGACGCCGCACACTCGCTCGCAGACCTCCTGGCGAGCGCGGTGGTGCTCGTCTGGGGGCGACTCGCCTTCGACGAACCGGACGACCGACACCCGCACGGTCACAATCGGTTCGAACCGCTGTCGGCGCTGTTCGTCGGCGGCACACTCCTCCTCATCGGATTCAAACTCCTCTACGACGCCGTCACCACCGCAGCGACGGCGACCGAGGGACACTTCGGCATCGTCCTCCTCGCCGGACTCGCGTTCGCGCTGATGAATCGACTCGGGACGTACTGGTACACCGAGCGAGTCAACGAGACGGTCAAGTCGGGCGGACTCGCCGCACTCGCCGCCGACTGTAAGAACGACGTGTACACGACGCTGGCGGCCGTCGTCGGCGTCGTCGGCATGGCGCTCGGCTACTCGATCTTCGATCCGCTGGCCGGCGGCCTCGTCAGCCTCCTCGTGATCTGTCAGGGGATCGAACTCTCCCGCGAGAACCTCGCCTACCTCGTCGACCACGCCCCGTCCTCCGACGTCCAATACGAGATCAAAGAGCGAATCCGCGGTCACCCCGAAGTCCACGGTATCCACGACTTCGCGGCGTACTACGCCGGGACGTCTATCGAGGTCGAGTTCCACGCCGAAGTCGACGGTCGGCACACGCTCGCGGAGGCCCACGATATCGAGACGCAACTCCGACAGCGACTCCGCGAACAGGAGGCCGTCGAAGACGTCCACGTCCATCTCGATCCGGCCGGGATGGGCGAGTGGAAAGAAGCCGACGAGACGATCATCAGCGCACAGCCGTCGCGGTGAAACACCGCCAGACGCAGGAGTAGGGGCACGCCAGCGTCCGACGGTCGGGACACCGACTTCACGGAGGATGTGTATTACACACAGGATATCTAAGTAGTGACCCGACGAGTCGTTCATCAGAGCGATGGTTGACGACGGGGGTTCCGTTCCGGTGACGAAGCGTGGACTGTTGAAGAGCGCCGGGGCCGCTGGCCTCCTCACGGCCGGCGTCTACGGGTTAGCGGATCGAGTGTGGGGGACGGACGAGGGTCGGAGAGGGATGCTGAACGCCGCGAGTCCGCCCGGCACGACGGGTGAACACGCCACGACAGGTAAGCACGATACGACAACGCCGATCGAGCACCTGATCGTCCTCTTCCAGGAAAACGTCTCGTTCGATCACTACTTCGCGACGTATCCGCACGCGAAGAACCCCGACGGCGTTCCACAGTTTCACGCGAAGCCGAATACCCCGAGCGTCGAGGGCCTCGACCGCACCCTCCTCGACGACAATCCGAACAAGTACGATCCGCGTCGCCTGAGCCGTGACCACGCGCTGACGACGGACATGAACCACGACTATACGGCCGAACAGGAGGCGTTCGATCGCGGTCGAATGGACAAGTTCGTGGAGTACACCGAGCGGGGTCCGGGGAACTTCTTCCAGTACTACCGCGACGGCTTAGTGATGGACTACTACGACGGAAACACCGTCACCGCGATGTGGAACTACGCTCAGCACTTCGCGCTCAACGACAACTCATTCGGGACGGTCACCGGTCCATCGACACCGGGTGCGCTCAACCTCGTCTCCGGACAGACCCACGGCGGCTACGCCGTCGACAAAGACGGCAACAAGATCACCGACGGCATCGACTCGCTCGCCGCGGTCGACAGCGACGGCATCGGGACGGTCATCGGCGACTCCGACCCGGCGTGGGACGAACGGGGATCGAGTCCCGGCGTCGCCATGACCGGGCGAAACATCGGCGACCTGCTCACCGACGAGGACGTCTCCTGGGGCTGGTTCCAGGGCGGGTTCGGTACGGACAGGGACGCCCTCTGGATTCACATGAACGTCGGGGACATGCCCGTACGAGACTACAGTGCCCATCACGCCGCGTTCCAGTACTACGAGTCGACGGCGAACCCGCACCACCGGCCGCCCGCATCGGTCGACGAAATCGGGTACGACGGGCAGGCGAACCACCAGTACGACCTCTCGTACTTCTTCACGGCACTCCGACGAGGTCGACTTCCGGCGGTGAGTTTCCTCAAAGCGGCCAGATACCAGGACGGCCACGCGGGGTATTCGGACCCGCTCGACGAGCAGCACTTCCTCGTCAACACGATCAACGCGATCCAGAAGTCGGAGTACTGGAAGTCGACGGCGGTCGTCATCGTCTACGACGACTCCGATGGCTGGTACGATCACGTGATGCCGCCGACCGTCAACCCATCCCGGACCCAATACGACGTCTCGGCCGGAGACGGCACGTCCGAGTCGAGGACGCCGCTCGGCGGATACGAGGGCCGCTACGGCTACGGCCCGCGTCTCCCGCTGTTGGTCATCTCTCCGTACAGCAAAGTGAACGCCGTCGATAGCACCCGAACGGACCAGACGTCGGTCCTGCGGTTTATCGAGGACAACTGGAACACCGGCCGCATCGGCAACGCTTCCTTCGACCAACTCGCCGGGACCATCGAGAACACGTTCGACTTCGAGAAGCCGCGAGCGAAACGCCTCTTCCTCGATCCGAAGACCGGCCAGCGCGTCCACGGTAACACGCGCGGTCCCCACAACAGTTCGAACTGATCGCATCGAGAGCCCGGATTGACCGCACTCCCCGTCCCGACAGTAATCCGGGAGGTTCATGCCGCCACAGTCCGTGTCGCCGGGCATGACCTGGTTGCTGACCACGTTGTACGCCGTTCACCTCCTCTTCGCGGGGCTGTGGGCGGGGAGCGTGCTGTTCATGGCCTACGCGGTCTTGCCGACCGCCCAAGCGGGCGACATTCGAGCGAAGCCACTGGCGGCGATTACGAGCAAACTGACGATGCTCTCGCGAGCGAGCGTCATCGTCATGCTGATCTCGGGCGGCTACATCGCCGGACAGGTGTATGGCGGAGGAATGATGCAGACGACGAACGGGACGCTCGTGATCTCGATGGTCATCCTCTGGCTCGTGCTCTCGGCGCTCGTCGAGGTCGGAGCGAGTCGGCTCCGGGACGGTCTCGAAGAACAGCGAGTCCGGGCGCCCGCGTCGAACAGCGCCGTCTTCTACCAAGTCGCGGCGGTCGTCGGCGTCGTCCTCCTGCTCATCGGCGGCGTGCTGAGCGTCTCCTGATCGTCCATCGCGACTCGTTCAGATTACTTAGCGCGACTCGTTCAGATCGCTCACCACGACTCGACCCGCATCTCGATGGGTTCGTCGGGGACCATCGTCACCGCGGAACTGACACCGACCCGCTCGTCCGTCGGTGAGTCGAGCGTCAGCCGAAAGCGCCGAACTGCGCGTTCGAGGACGACCCGCGCCTCCATCAACGCCAACTGTCGACCGATGCACATCCGAGCGCCGCCGCCGAAGGGGAAGTAACTGTACTTCGATCGATTTTCGGCCGCACCGGGTTCGAACCGCTCCGGCCGGAACGACAGCGGCGAGTCCCAGTACTCGGGGTGGCGGTGAACGACGAACTGGCTGAGCAACACTTCGCTCCCCGCCGGAATCTCGTAGTCGCCGGCGCGGTCGGCCTCGACGGCCTCGCGTGAGAACACCGGAACGGGCGGGTAGAGGCGCATCGACTCCTGCACGCACTGGGCGACGAACGAGGTGTCCTCGCCGTCGAACGCGGGTTGCCCCGACTTCGACCCGTCGAGGACGGACTCGTGGAGTCGACGGTGAATCTCGGGGTTCCGAGCGAGCAGGTACCACGTCCACGTCAGCGCGGCCGCCGTCGTCTCGTGACCGGCCAACAGGAAGGTCATGAGTTCGTCGCGGATCTGTTCGTCGCTCATACGCTCGTCGGTCGCTTCGCCCGCCGACAACAGCATCGAGAGGAGGTCGTCGGCGTGGTCGCTCGGGTTCGCTCTCCGCTCTTCGATGAGGTCGTAGACGATGCGGTCGAGGCGTTCGAGCGCCGCGACCACCCGTCTGTTGTGCGGCGTCGGAATCCACTTCGGGACGGTCGGCAGGACGCTCGTTCGCCGCTGAAACTGCCGTCTGAGCGTCCGGATCGACGCCGCGATGTCGTCGGCGTGGGGTTCCATGTCTGCGCTGAACATCGCCTTGCCGATGACGAGCAAGGCGACCCGCTCCATGGATTCGAGCAGTCGAATTGGCCCCTCACACTCCGCCCAGCGGTCGAGCATCGCGTCTGTCTCGTCGGCAACGAGGTCGGTGAACGAACGGACCGTATCAGAGCGGAACATCGGCCGAATGAGGCGGTGTTGGTTGGCCCAGTGGGTGCCCTCGCTCGTGAGCAACCCGCGACCGAAGATGTCTCGGAGTTCGTTCCGATACACGTCCGACTTCCGATAGTTCCCCTGGTTCGTTTCGAGGACGCGCCGGATGTGTGCCGGGTTCGAGAGGAGATACGTCGGGTCGTCGCCGGGCATCGGCAGTTCGACGACGTCGCCGTACTGGCGCTGGGCCGCCATCAGCGCCGCCGTCGCGTCGTCGCTGAAGAGACGACGTGCCTGATCGACGATCCCCAGTCCGTCCGGTCCGGGGACGGGAGTCGATTCCTCGGCTGCTCGGGTGGGTGGTGTAGTCATCGGTGTCGGAGTGACGTGGTCGCGAACGAATCGGCGTGTGCTGAGCGAGCGGTGCGGAGACAGCGAGCGGGTCGTCGCCGACTCGTCGGCGCGTCGGCTCTGATCTAATTCAGGTCGTCCATGCTCGCGTTGACCGTCGCCATCATGCCGTCGAGCGTCCGTGCGCGTTCGAGCGAGCCGACGATCTCGTATCGGTTCTGGACGTACGCCAGCGTCCCGTCGAACGAGGGGTCGTTGAGCATGCTGAACATCACGTCGGCCGGGCCGCGGAAGGTCAGTTCGGCGTCGTCCAAGCGTCCGGGGCCGCCCGAGATCGTTCCCGCCTCCGCGTCCGAGACCATGTGAAACGACGTGGGTGCGTCCTCGCAGACCCAGTTGACGCCGAAGTCTTCGGACACTTCCTCTCGAACCGCCGGGACGGTCTCCGTGATGAGTCCGAGTCCGTTCCAGAGGATGTCGAGGAATCGGTCGACCGTCTCGGGGTCGTCGTCCGCGAACGCGGCGATCCCGTCGAGCGTGCTCATCCGTTCGGAGAGTCGGTCGAACGCCTCCGGTCGCGACGTGAGGAGGGTTTCGAGTTCGTCTTCGACGCCATCGAGCGCCGCCGGGAGGTTCCGCCTGAACTCCTCGTCGTCCTGTTCTAGTACCGTTGTTAGCGTGTCGAAGTTCGTCTGTGACATGGTCCGTCTCGGTCGGCCATCGAACGTGAGGTCGGCCACTGTGACTCGTCGATGGCGCAGTTCGTGTCAGCGTTCTACCGAACCGTCTATGAGGCTGTTCCACTCTATTCGCGGCCCTTTATGTGCCAGTCGACGCGCGACGCCCCGTTGCCCAGTTACGCCGCAGTTCGATCACGTCGCCGTTCGGCGTGCATATCGCTCCGACGGACGCCGCCCGCGTCGGCTACTTATACCGCCTCGCATCCGGTGCAGAAAGAACTGGACGGCGAGTCGCAAACGGACCGTGTCGATATGACAGACACAGGAGATCCGGCGTGAGCGTCCTCGATACGTTTCGACTCGACGGCGACGTCGCGCTCGTGACCGGTGCGGCGGGCGGGATCGGCAGTGCCTTCGGAGAGGCGATGGCGGAAGCGGGGGCGAACGTCGCCCTCGCCGATGTTGACGAGGACGGACTCGAAGCGGTCGCCGATCGGTTGCGAACCGAGACGGACGCCGCGGTTCGGACGGTCGTCGCCGACGTGAGTTCGCAGGCGGAAACCGATCGGATGGTCGACGTGACTGTCGAGGCGTTCGGCGGACTCGACGTCGCGTTCGCCAACGCGGGGGTCGCCACGTCGGGTGGCAGCCCCGATCGGTACGATATGGACGCGTGGGATCAGTTGATGCGGGTCAACCTCCGCGGTGCGTTCATGACCGACCGGGCGGCCGCCGCGGCGATGCGGGCCGACGGCGGTGGACGGATCGTCAACACGGCTTCGATCCTCGGCCTGAACGGAACGAGCATTCCCGGATTGGCTGCCTACACCGCTGCCAAGGGCGGCGTCGTACAGGTGACCCGTCACCTCGCCGCGCAACTCGGCCGTCACGATATCCGAGTCAACGCCATCGCGCCCGGCTGGATTCAGACGGGGATGACCGGCGGCGTGATCCCGTCGGGCGAAGCGGGTACCGCCGTCCGCGACGAACTCACAGACCGGATGGCGCTCGACCGCCTCGGCGACCCCGCCGACCTGAAAGGAGCCGCCCTCTACCTCGCGTCCGAGGCGTCGCCGTACACGACGGGCGAGATCGTCGTCGTCGACGGCGGCATGAACGCCTTCCGGTGACGCGAACGAACCGGGCGACACGCGCAGACCACCGAGACGACACACGCAGCTACCAAACGACGGCACACGCTAACTCATGAAATTCGGCATCTTCTACGAACACCAGCTCCCACGGTCGTGGGACGACGGCGACGAACAGCGACTCTACGAGAACGCGCTCGATCAGGTCGAACTCGCGGACGACCTCGGTATCGACTACGCGTGGGAGGTCGAGCACCACTTCCTGGAGGAGTACTCACACTCCTCGGCACCCGAGGTGTTCCTCGCCGCGGCCGCCCAGCGGACCGAGGACATCCGCCTCGGCCACGGCATCAAACTCCTGCCGCCGAGCTACAACCATCCGGCGCGCGTCGCCGAGGAGGTCTCCTCGCTCGACCTCGTCTCGAACGGTCGGGTCGAGTTCGGCACCGGCGAGTCCGCGTCGACGATGGAACTCGGCGGGTTCGGCATCCCGCGCGACGAGAAAGAGGGCATGTGGGAGGAGTCGCTCCGCGAGATCACGAACATGATGACGATGGAGCCGTATCCGGGTTACGACGGCGAGCACTTCGAGATGCCCTGTCGAAACGTCGTCCCGAAGCCGGTACAGGAGCCCCACCCACCGCTCTGGGTCGCCTGCTCCGGCCGGTCGACGATCGAACAGGCCGCCCGCCTCGGACTCGGGGTGCTGAGCTTCAACTTCGCCACGCCCGAGGAGACGCGGGAGTGGGTCGATATCTACTACGAGACGCTGAAAGCGGAGTGCGACCCCATCGGCCACGCGGTCAACCCCAACTTCGCGGTCGTGGAGGGCTTCTCGTGTCACGAAGACGAGGGCGTCGCGTGGGACCGCGGGGCCGAGGGCTTCGCGTTCTTCCGGTACGCGCTCGCTCACTACTACGGCGCTGGCGTCCACCAACCGGGACGGACGAGCATCTGGGACGAGTTCCAAGAGATCGGAGCCGAGGCGATCCTCGACGGCAACCAGGGCGACGGGGCCATCGGCACGCCCCAACAGGTGCGCGACCACCTCCGCGGACTCGAAGACGCGGGCGTCGATCAGGTGATCCTCGTCCAGCAGGGCGGGAACAACCGCCACGAGCACATCTGTGAATCGCTCGAACTGTTCGCCGAGGAGGTCATGCCGGAGTTCCACGAGCGCGACGACGACCACGTCGAGGAGAAACTGGCGGACCTCGAACCCGACATCGAGGAGGCGCTCGAACGCCGGGACGTCCGCGAACCGATGGACGAGGACGAGCCACCCGTCGTAGAGCCGTAGATTCGGAGTGGCCTCCGACACGGAAAGTGGATGTCGGGTGAGCGACGACCGGGCGATCAGGCGATGCGGGCGGGGATGAAAGGGGTTCTCGTGAGCGCGGAAGGTGCGAACGAGAGCAGCGGGACCTTCGGTCCCGTCCATGCCGACCGGTCGCTCAGAACGCGCGAGCGGGAGGGGGCTTTCGATGTCGTCTCAAAGTAGTTAGCAGAAATCCTCGTCCATTTCGATGTGATCGGTTTCAAATCCATCGATCTAAGCGTGATGAATACAGGCCGCGTATCGGTCACGGATCGAAACGAAATCGCTCTGTGCAGGATGGGATTCCTCAATTGGGTAGGGTCTCTCTGAAGAGGTGAACTGAGTTTGATGGTGTTCTATCGAAATCCTCCGGAGTGAACGGTAGTAGAACACTGCTTTGCTTAATTAGCATTCAAACCGATCCTAATAGATCGGTCAGCAACATCGTAAGACAGCAAGAGGATTTCAGCAAAACCAAATCTATATGATTCAATCATATATTTGAAGATTATGAGCTTCACTAAGCGACGCGTCCTTCAGACAATCGGTGGAAGCGTACCTGCGGCACTCGCAGGTTGTGCTGGATTTTTGAATAAACCATCCCCTATTTATCTCGATGTTCAAAACAAGTCAAGCAAATCCCATCATATAGGTGTAGAATTCGAAGAAGATGGGAATGCGTTCTTTACTCACAAGACAGTATTAGGTGATGGAAAAGACATCAGATATCCGAAGGCGATTAAACATCCAAAGAAAGGTAGTGATTATCTGTTTAATGCATATTTACTTGACGACGACATCAGCAAAACGATCCACTTTCATGCAGGAAAAGGAACCAGATTACGAGGTATAAAGGTGACATTCGGTGACAAGACAAAGGTGTCTATTGAAAAAATCCAAAAGTAAGGGACAAATCGCCACTGCTCTTGATGTGACGACGAGGTTCTATCGAAATTCTTTGACAACGATAAAAATTCTGCAAGTGTAGTGCATACACGCTCTGAGTTCAGCACCCCAGTTCTGACAACCAGCAGAACGTACACGGACTGAATATCCGGATTCTTTCGCTACTGCCGATCAGTCGCTCGCAACCGTCTCGACCGCACCCGAACAGTACGTTTATCCCACAAATCCACGAGAGACGAACCAGTGACTGGTCACCAGGTCGACGAACGTACCGTCCCAGAGACGAGAGCCGAACTGCTCGACCGCGCCGCGGCCTACGCCGAGACGGTCGACATCGACGTCGACGTGGCTACAATCGAGTGGCAGATCTCCGAGCGGGCGAAGCGTCGCGCCGGGTCGTGTCGGTACGACCGATCCACCGAACAGATAACCATCTCGCTCACGTGGGCCGCGTATCGCAAATTCGGGTGGGAAGAGTTCACCGAGACGATCAGGCACGAACTCGTCCACGCGTGGGAGTACCGTCGCTTCGGCGAGTCCGGACACGGTCCGCGATTCAGGCAGCAGGCGCGAGAACTCGACGCCCCACGTCACTGTCGGAAGTTCACCGAGGGCCGTCTCGTCATGGTCTGTACGAACGACGAGTGCGACTGGCGACCGGAGCGTCACCGCGCTTCGACGACGATCACGCATCCGGATCGGGGGTACCGCTGTGGCGATTGCGGGAGCGAGTACTACGTCCTCCACGTCGCGTCCGGACGGACGTGGCGGAGCAACGACGGTTACGAGCGTGCGCGTCGTGCGCTCGGCGACGAGTGGTGACGGGGTGCGACCCGAACGCAGGAAATCGAGACATGAAAACGTCGTCGGCGATTACGTGTCAGTAATGGAGATTCAGTTTCTCGGCGGAACCCGCGAGGTCGGCCGAAGTGCCGTCCTCGTCAACGGCTCTCTCTTGCTCGATTACGGGATGCTGACCGGGAACCCGCCGCAGTTTCCGGTCGGTGGCGACGTCGACCCGGACGCGGTCGTCGTCTCGCACGGTCATCTCGACCACGTCGGGACGATTCCCTCACTGCTCTCGGGCGACGAGCGGCCGCCGATCCACTGGACGCCGCCGACGTACGAACTGACGCTGACGCTCGCCCGCGACACGCTGGGACTGCACGGCGGGTCGTACAACTGCCCGTTCACCGAAGCGGAACTCAAACGCGTGACGGAAGTCTCGGAGACCCACGGCTACCGCGAATCCTTCGAGGCCGCGGGCCACGAGGTGACGTTCTTCAACGCCGGGCACATCCCCGGCAGCGCGCACGTCCTCGTCGACGACGGGGAGACGCGCCTGCTCTACACCGCCGACTTCCACACCGACGACCAGCGACTCGTGCCGGGAACGACCGACCGTCCCGACGCCGACGTGGTGATCTGCGAGTCGACCTACTCCGACGTCGAACACGAGGATCGGTCGGCGATCGAGGAGCGGTTCGCCGAGAGCGTGAAGACGACGCTCTGGGAGGGTGGCACGGTCGTCATCCCCGCGTTCGCCATCGGTCGGACGCAGGAGATGCTGCTCGTCTGCGAGCAGTACGACATCCCGTGTTACGTCGACGGAATGGGAAAGGGCGTGACGAAGATGCTCCGGCAGTATCCGGACTTCGTCCGCGACCCCGACGCGCTCCGCCGGGCGAAGTCACACGCCCGATTCGTGACCGGGCGAAACGGCCAGCGCAAGCGAATCGCCGATCAGAACGTCGCCATCGTGACGACGAGCGGGATGCTCTCCGGGGGACCCGCGATGACCTACATCCCCCAGATTCGGGCCAACCCGGTGAACAAGCTCACGATGACGGGCTATCAGGTCGAAGGGACGCCCGGTCGCGACCTGCTAGAGCGGGGACGCGCCGAAATCGACGGGCAGGTCACGCCGGTGAGCGCGCGAGTCGAATCCTACGACTTCTCCGCACACGCCGACCGGGACGGACTCCTGTCGCTCCTCGATTCGTACCGCGACGCGCAAGTGCTGGTCAACCACGGCGACCGATGCGAGCAGTTCGCCGAGGAACTCCGAGCGGACGGATACGAGGCGAGTGCGCCGGAGTTAGGCGACGTCGTCACTGTGTGATCGGCAGCGACGACGACAGTATCGAACCCACTGATCACCTCTGTACTTCCTACCCACTGAACCAAATTTCAGCAAGACAGCCAACAAAAAAGTAGTTCAGATTACACTTAACGCTATTGAGAACCATCTCACTAGTATGAACCAATTCGACGACACCGAGGGTCGTCCGGTCGCGCTGATCACCGGCGCGAGTCGCGGCCTCGGTGCGATGCTGGCCAAATTTCTGGCCGAGTCCGGGTACGAGCTAATCCTGACCGCCCGCGGTGCAGACGCGTTGCGCGAACGGGCGGACGAACTCTCGGACGAAACCGCCGTCTTCACCGTCGCGGGCGACGTCACCGACCCAGTACACCGCGACGAGTTGGTCCGCGTCGTCGACGACGTCGGCGAACTCGACCTCCTCGTCAACAACGCCTCCGCGCTCGGACCGTCGCCGATGCCGACGCTCGCCGAGTACCCGCTCGACGACCTGCGGCGCGTCTTCGAGACGAACGTCGTGGCCCCGATCGCGCTCGTCCAATCGCTCCTCCCGGCGCTTCGAGCGCGGGACGGACTCGTCGTGAACGTCACGAGCGACGCCGCGGTCGGCGGCTATCCGGGCTGGGGCGGCTACGGCGCGAGCAAAGCAGCTCTCGACCTCGCGAGCGCGACGCTCTCGGCCGAACTCGACGACGTAGGCGTCGTCGCCGTCGACCCCGGAGACATGCGGACGGACATGCACCGGCGGGCGTTCCCCGGCGAGGACATCTCCGACCGCCCCGAACCCGAGGCGACGCTGCCGTTTTGGGCGTGGCTGTTCGGTCACGACCCCGGCGAGGTCGACGGCCGGCGGTTCGAAGCGCAGGCCGACCGCTGGCTGGAGGCGGCGTGATGTCGGTCGCGCCCACGACGCTCGACTTCGAGTTCGAGCGACCCGCCGGATTGGCGGCGACTCGGCCGCCGGAGTACCGCGGCATCGAACGCGACGAAGTCCGACTGCTCGTCAGCGACGGCGACGAGCACAGCCACGCTCGGTTCTTCGACATCGCCGACTATCTCGAACCGGGCGACCTGCTCGTCGTCAACGACAGCGGGACGCTCCCAGCAGCCCTCCCCGCAGTCAGCGACTCCGACGACATCGGAGAATTCCTTCTCGACCTCTCGACGGCGTACGGCGACCGCTGGCTGGCCGAACCCCGGTGGAGTCACGCCGAACCGGGACCGCTTCCGCTCGAACCCGGCGACGAGTTCGAGGCTGCCGGACTGTCCGCTCACGTCGTCGCGCCGTATCCCGGCATCCCGCGACTCGTCTTCGTCCGGTTCGACGGCGACGTCCGCGCGGCGATGGACGAGTGCGGACGACCCATCAGGTACGGGTACGCCGACGACGAGTTCCCGGTCGACGCCTACCAGACCGCGTTCGCCTCGGTTCCCGGGAGCGCGGAGATGCCCTCCGCCGGTCGGCCGTTCACCGGACGGACGCTCGCCGACCTCGCCGACCGCGGCGTCGAGGTCAAGTCGATCACGCTCCACGCGGGCGTCTCCAGCATCGAGTTCGAACCCGGCGAGGACTGGCGCGACTCGCTCTTTCCCGAACCGTTCGCCGTCCCCGCCGACACCGCGGCCGCGATCAACGCGGCCCGCGACCACGGCGGTCGGGTCGTCGCCGTCGGAACGACCGTCGTCCGCGCGCTCGCTACCGCCGCCGTCGACGGTCGCGTCCGGCCCGCTCGCGGGTTCACGCGGCGCGTCGTCGAACCCGACCGCGGCGTCGACGTGGTCGACGGGCTCCTGACCGGACTCCACGACCCGCGGACGACCCACCTCGCGATGCTCTACGCCGTCGCTGGCGAGCGGCGGGTCAGAGCAGCCTACGGGCAGGCCGTCAGTGAGGGCTACCGCTGGCACGAGTTCGGCGACAGCCACCTCCTCTTCGCCGATGGGGAGTAGCGAAACGAGACGAGGCGAGTGGCACGCCGAAACGAGGCGAGGCGGACCGCGTCGGACAGCTACAAGACTCCGACTGGCGTCGATTCGAGCATGTCCTTCGTCGGTATTCTGATCGGCTCCGGGCCGGGGCAGCGGATCGTCATCCTCGGGACGGTCGCGCTCTACGGCTACCTCGCGGTCCGCCGTCCGGACGTCGCCCGCGAGAGCTTCCGCGGCGGCGTCCGGATGTTGACCGGACTGGTGACGCTCGTCCTCGCGGCGTTGTTGCTCGCCAGCGCGGTCGAGACGCTCGTGCCGGCGAGTACTATCAGTGCACTCGTCGGCGGGTCGGCGGGGACGCCGGGCGTCGTACTCGCCGGACTCCTCGGAGGCGTCCTCCCCGGCGGCCCCTACGCGGTGTACCCGATCGTCAGCAGCGTCGCCAGCAACGGGGCCGGAACCGCGTCGGTACTGGCGATGCTCGTCGGCTACGGCGCGATCGGGCTGTCGCGAGTGTCCTACGGACTCGTCTTCTTCGAGGCCAAGATAGTCGCCACCAGAGTCGCCCTCGGCGTCGCCGTCGCCGTGATCGTCGCCCTCGTCGCCGCGGGGGTGCTGGGGGCGTGAGCCGTCTCGATCTCCTCATCGGCGAGTCGTGGGGTCAGCGGGTCGTCATCCTCGGGACGCTCGTCCTCTACGCCTATCTCGTCGTCCGACAGCCGAGCGCCGCGTGGACGAGTGCGAAACACGGCGCGACGACCGTGCTCCACCTGGCGACGCTGATCGTCGCGGCGCTCTTCCTGTCGAGCGCCATCGGACAGTTGCTCCCCGAGGATCGGCTGAGCGAGATGCTCGGCGCGTCGGCGGGCGTCCGCGAGGTCGTCGCGGCGGGGCTCGTCGCCGGACTGCTTCCGGGCGGCCCCTACGCGACGTATCCGGTCATCCAGCGCGTTCAGGAGAGCGGCGCGGGGACGCCGGCCGTGTTGACGATGCTCCTCGGGTACGGGCTGATCGGTATCGGCCGCGTCCCCTACGGACTCGTCTTCTTCACGCCGAACATCGTCGGGCTTCGACTCCTCGCTGCGGGCACCGCCGCCGTCGTGGTCGGCGTCGTCCTCTTCGCGGTCGGCGGCGTGCTTCGCGACCGAGCCGTCGACGACGGGTCGGTGTCGTAGGTGGATACCCTGCTACTACCGTAACGGTTCTGCACTCCGCGATTCAAGGCAGACACGACATGAAGCGAACGCAGGTCAGTTTCGACCGCGGATTCGACGTGATTCTGGAGAACGACGACGCGCAGGCCGCTGAGATGACGCTCGGTCCCGGCGAGTCGACAGGCGGTCCGAACAACTACCACGAGACCAGCGACCAGTGGCTCTACGTCGTCTCCGGCGAGGGTCGGGCGACGGTCGACGGGGAAACGGTCAACCTCGCGGCGGGCGACCTGATCCTCATTGAAGCACGAGAGACCCACGAAATCGAGGCCGGAGAATCAGAGCCGCTGGAGACGCTGAACCTGTACGTACCGCCGGAGTACTAGTTGTCACGGAGGCGGTGAGGTCAAGCGGTCGCGGTCGGTAAATGTGATTAGACCGAGATAGGTGCCACGATGAATCGAACCCACACGCTCGAATCTGCAGAGTTCTACGAGGGGTTCGCGACTCTCCTCGACGTGCTCGTACCGCGGTCGACGACCGCGCTCGTACTCCTCGATTGGAATTGGGCGGGCGACGGTTCGGATGACGAAGCGTGTGAGCAGGTATGGGACGCCGTCGAAGACCGATTCGAGCGCGTTCCCGACGAGGATACTTCGGGACGGATCGCGTGGCAGATCGATCTCGAAGACGCAGGGGACCGGCGCGCCTTTCGGGACGTCGTGGGTCTCATTTACGGGATCTTAGGCCAGCACTTCGTGTATTGGGTCGCTTTGAGACGCGACGGGGAGACGGTCCTCGAATCGGTTCCCCACCACCCGTACGCGGGGATCGACGCCGAGGCATTGGGCGAGGACGTGCTATCGGAGGTTTCGGACGCGCTCGACGAGCAAGCGGCGTGTCTCGTTCCGGATGGAACGCGTATCGAGTGGGTTGCCGAAGGTCGACGGTGGAGCCTCCGCGGTGCGTCGATTTGCACCGAGACGCTCGACGGGAACCGGACAGTTTGCTATCCGGCGACGAACCTCGAAGCACTCCGGATCGACGACGATAGAACGACGCTGAGGCTCGCGTGGGGAGCCCACGAATTCGACGATGACGCCCTCGGACACGTCCTCTCGTGGATTACGAAGAAAGTGTATCATCCACCATCCGCACTCCCTTGTGAGACGGAGGAACGAGCGCACGAAGCTCGAGAGCTGTTGGCGGAGACGCTCGGGGCGTACGACGGCCGGACGTTGTGAGCGGGGAAGTAGCCCGCTATTGATTCAGCGTGATTCCGTGAAACGGTGGCAGGCCAATCAACCGCCGTCGGGTGGGACCGAAAGGGGTTCTCGTGAGTCTCGAAGGGACGAACGAGAGCAAGCGAGACCGGAGGTCTCGCCATGCCGGATTCTCGGCGAAGCACGACCCGTCAAGCAGCGAGGTGCCGCAGGCACCTCGGGCCGAACGGGCGACTCATGGGTCGCCCGTGCGACACCGCAACGAGTGTAGCGAGTGAAGAGCGCAGATGCGGTCGCGCGAGTCGAGAATCCGGGGCTTTCTGGGTGGTTATCGTTGTCCGGTTTGGCAAAACGTAGCCAATTAAGTACGATCACCGTACCTTCGAACTCGACGCGCGGTTCAGGTAGAACACGGCAATCGCGCCGAGGACGAGGTCGAGGGCGATGAGCACCGCGATCGACGGCAGGATGACGCTGGCGGTCCAGCCGGTCATCATGAGTTCGCGAGCGGCGTCGACGCCGTAGGTGATCGGGTTGACCGTGCTGATTACCTGAATCCAGTCGGGGAGTCGGTCGACCGGCAGGAACGCGCTGGAGACGAACAGCAGCGGCAGGGTCAGGAAGTTCGCCGCGATGATCGTCGACTCGGTGTCGCCGGTCGCGACGGCCACGATGTTCGAGAACGACGTGAACCAGATGCTGAACACGATAGCGATGCCGATGATCCCCAACGCGCCGGGGACGCCGGTCGCGACGCGAGCGCCGAGGGCGTAGCCCAGCAGGAGGATGAGCACCACTTGCACCGTGATGCGCAGTATCTCCGAGAGCGTCTTGCCGACGAAGACCGCCGTCCGGTTCATCGGCGAGACGAGCACTTTGTTGAACATTCCACGTTCCATGTCGTTGACGAGGCCGATACCCGACGACGCCGCCGCGATCAGCGAGACCTGGATGACGATCGCCGGGACGAGGAAGGTCAGGTAGGCCGTGCTCGACCCGCCCGCACCGCCGACTGCGCCGCCCGCGACCTGTCCGAACACCTGCGAGAACAGGACGAGGAAGACGATCGGTTGGACGACCGAACCGACGACGACGAACGGGTTGCGGATCGCCTTGGTGTTCCAGCGTTTGAAGTTGACCCAGACGTCAGTCAGGAACCCGTTGCCCGGCGCGAGTTCGGTCACCGTCGGTGAACGCGACGGGTCCGTCTCTTCGAATTCGGAGCCTGCGGCGACGCCGCCGTCGGTCATCGGGGTCGTCGAAGCGTCGGTGTCGGGGTCGACGTCGGTGACCGCGAAGTCGTGCTCGTGGCTCATCGTCGCACCTCCTCGGTGCCCGCGCCGTCGGCCACCGCCCGCGTGTCTGCCGGATCAGAGCCGCCGTCGGCGTCCTCGGCGCCCTCGGCCGCGTCTTCGAATCGCTCGCCGGTGATAGCGAGGAACACGTCGTCGAGCGTCGGCGATCGAACGTCGAACCCGGTCACGGTGATGCCCGCGTCGCGGACGGCGAGGAGTACTTCGACGCCGATTTCCTGCGCGCGGGGCGACGCGACGGAGATTCCCTCGTCGGTCGCGGTGATGACCGCGTCGCCGTCGAGGAGTCCGGACTCCTCGACGACGCCGATGGCGCGGTCCGCGACACCGTCGCTCGCGTCGTCGATGTCGAGTTCGAGCACGTCGCCGCCGACGCGGCGTTTGAGTTCGAGCGGCGTCCCCTCGGCGACGATGCGACCGTCGAGGATGACGGCGATGCGGTCGCAGAGTTGGTCGGCCTCCTCTAGGTACTGCGTCGTGAGGAAGATGGTCGTCCCCTCGTCGTTGATGCGGCGGAAGTACTCCCAGAGACGGTTGCGCGCCTTCGGATCGAGTCCGGTCGTCGGCTCGTCTAAGAAGACGAGCGGCGGCCGGTGGACGAGCGCCGTCGCGACGTCTAAGCGCTTTTTCATCCCGCCGGAGTAGGTCTTGGCTCGGTCGTCGGCGACGTCAGCTAGGTCGACGAGTTCGAGCAGTTCGTCGATCCGGGCGTCGCGCTCTGCGCGCGGGACGCCGTAGGCCTCGCAGGCGAAGCGGACGTTCTCGCGGCCGGTGAGTTCGTCGTCGATGCTCGTCTCCTGGGCCATGTAGCCGATGGAGCGACGTACCGACCGGGTGTCAGAGAGCGCATCGAAACCGTTGACGGTGATCTCGCCCGACGAGGGTTCGAGCAGCGTCGCGAGCATCTTGATCGTCGTCGTCTTCCCGGCCCCGTTCGGGCCGAGGAAGCCGAAGAACTCGCCTTCCGGAATTTCGAGTGTGATGCCTCGAACGGCTTTCGTTCCGGTCGAGTAGGTGAGTGTGACGTCCCGTGCGCGAATCGCGTAGCGCCGGGTCGTCGGGGTGGACTCCGATGATGTGGTAATGGGCATGAGAACCTCGCACCGCATCCGAGTCGTGAGTGTCGCCGCCGACAGCATCGACTCAGATGCGTAACGTGGGAGACCGCGCCGGTGACGGTCGAGCCGCCGCTGGTCCCGGTCGTGAGGGCATATACGCTCGCTGACGAGATATACCTATCTCGAGTGTCGTCGACGCCGCCCACCACGACCGGACGGTCAAGAGCTAGTCGACGACGATCGACCGATCGAGGTCGTACCGGACGCCGGTGAGGTCCTCCGAGACCTCCCAGAGTCGTTCGGCCGTCTCCTCGTCGTACGAGCGGTCGCTGGAGCGTTGCTTCGAGGGCGACCCGCGCATGTTCATCAGACCGCCGGGACCGATGTACTCGCCGCCGAGCACGTCGGGTGCGGTGGCGGCGTACAGCAGCGGCCACGCACCCTGTGCGGCGCTCTGGGCGACGACGGCGTTGGCCGCTTGCATCACCCACAGTCGGAGGGTCGACCCCTCGGCTTCGGGTCCACGGCGCTGGAGGTTCGTCGCCGCGTAGCCCGGATGACAGACGACGCTGAGCACACCGTTGATACCCGCCGCGTCGAGTCGGCGCTGGAGTTCGTAGCCGAAGAGGACGTTCGCCAGTTTCGCCTGCCCGTAGGCGTCCCACTTGTCGTACTCGCGCTCGCTCTGTAGGTCGTCGAAGTCTATCTCGCCGCGTTCGTGGACCGCGCTACTCTGCGTGACGACGCGCGTCTGTCCCTCCGTTTCAGTGAGCAGGTTGATGAGACGGCCGGTGAGCGCGAAGTGGCCGAGGTGGTTGGTGCCGAACTGGCGTTCGAACCCGTCGGTCGTCTCGCCGCGCGGGACGGCCATGACTCCGGCGTTGTTACAGAGGACGTGGAGGTCGTCGTAGTCGTCGTGGAAGTCCTCGGCGAATCGCCGAATCGAGTCGAGGTCGGCGAGGTCGAGAGCGCGTACGTCGAGGGTGCCGATCGGTGATCCCTCGCGGATGTCGTCGCGGGCGGCCTCCGCGCGGTCGACGCTCCGACAGGCCATGACGACGTGCGCACCTTTGTACGCGAACGCCTTCGCCGCCTCGTAGCCGAGTCCGCTGTTCGCGCCGGTGACGACGACGGTCTTCCCGCGTAGGTCGGGCATGTTCGCCGCGGTCCAGCCGCTGTTTCCCGTCATAGGAGTCAGTGACGTTCGAGAGACAGAAAAGGACCGCGGCGCGCGGACGCGACGCTCACTCGAGTTTCCGACCGACCGTTCGCGCCGCGTCGACGAGAAACGCGAGTCCCCGTCGAACGTCGGGATCACGAAGGTCGCGGAGCAGGTCGAGCGTCCCTGGCGTCGTGCCACGCTCTCGACGAGACTGAGCGGCCTCGGTCGATTCACCGACGGCTTCGAGGACGGCCACGAGTCCGCGAGCCGTCTCGTCGGTCGTCGCGGTGTCGGCGACTTCGCCGACGGCAGTTCCGGTCGCGGCGAGTCGCTCGACCATCTCGTCGTCGAGGGCCGCCATCGCGAGGTCGACCACGTCGAGCACGTCGTTGAGCGTGTCCGCGCGGTCGACGAGTCGGGCGAGTCCCTCGTTCTCGGCGAGCGTCGCGTCGAGGGAGTCCGTGGCGTCGTCGGTCGCCGTCGAGTCCGAGTCGACGGCGTTCCCGTCGACCGCGTCGCCCGATCCCTCGGGCGGTGCGTCGGTGGCGTCGTCGCTCACGTCAGATCAGCCCCCGTGCGGTCAGCCAGTAGGACTCGTTGTAGGCGAGTTTCGACCAGTGGAGCGTCTTCGAGGCGGGCGGAACCGCCGGTTCGTCGCCGTAGCCGAACTCGACGAACGTCGCCTCCTCGGTGCCGCTCTCGACGAAGCAGATGGTCTTTCCGTCGTAGACCGCCGTCGGCGTCTCTCCGCGAACCCGACTGGCGATCCGGGCGGCGACGACGCCCGCCTGGTAGTGGGCGACGCTCCCGGCCTTGCTCGTCGGCACGTCGGCCACGTCGCCGATGGCGTACGCGTCTTCGGCGTTCGCGGCGTTCGCTTCCAGCGTGTGTCTGTCGACGTCGACCCATCCGTCGTCGCCGAGACCGGCGTCAGCGACCATCTCGTTCCCGGCGTGGGGCGGGATGGCGACGAGCAGGTCGTAGCTGATCTCTTCGTTCTCCATCGTGTGGAGCACTTTCGCGTCGGGGTCGACCGTCTCCGGGTTACAGAACGTCCGGAGTTCGATGTCGCGTTCCTCGAACTGCTCGGTGGCCCAGTCCGCCAGCGACTTGATGCCGTGGGCGCGCTGGATCGGGTACGTGTACGTGATGTCGACGTCGTCTCGAAGGCCGCGTTCGCGGAACCAGTCGTCGGCGATGAGGACGAACTCCAGCGGGGCGGCGGGACACATGTGCGGGACGCCGATGACGCTCAACACGAGGTGGCCCTCGGTGAACCCGGCGAGTTCGTCGCGGAGGGCTTCGGCACCCTCGGCGCTGTAGAACTCGTGGCCGCCCTCGGCGAGGCCCGGTGTCTCCTCGGGGACGAGACGACACCCCGTCGAGAGGACGAGGTGGTCGTATCGGATTCGACGGCCGTCGGCGACGGTGATTCGTTTCGCGTCGGTGTCGACGCCGGTGACGGTCGCCAAGCGGTGTGTCACGCGAGAGTCGACGAGGTCGGCGACGGGTCGGACGGCGTCGTCGACCGTTTTGCGACCGAACGCCACGTAGAGGAACGTAGGCTTGTAGACGTGATCGGGACTGTCCGAGAGGAGGACGACTTCGACGTCGCCGCGACGGAGTTCCGGCCCGAGGTCGTCGGCCAGTCTGTTCGCGAGGACGCACCCTCCCGTACCAGCGCCGACGACGACGATGCGTTCGGTCATGGTTCGACCCGATCGCGATTCGAACTCGCGTGTTCTCGACGTACCGAACTCATGTCTTCTTGACGTAGATGCTCCAGTAGTCGTCGTGTTCGACGATGTCGATGGTCTCGTGACCCGCCTTCTCGACCCACTCGGGGACGTCGTGACTAGAGGACGTATCGGTGGTCTGGAGTTCGAACACGGTTCCCGGTTCTGCCGTTTTGACTTTGCCGATGAGATCCATCAACGGGCCCGGACACGCCGCACCGCGCGCGTCGACGACCTCGTCGGCGTCGATTTGTGGTTCACTCATGATCAGACGAAGATGACTTGCTTTCCCTGTGCTTTCGTGAGGAATCCCGAGACGCCGAGGACGCCGTCGAAGAGATCGACGTAGTCGTCGATCGTTCGGCCCATCAGGTCCATCGAGAGTTCACAGGCGTAGACGGACAGCGGTCCGATCTCCTTCGCCTGCTCGAACTGCTCGGTGAACAGCGGGACGTGGACGTCCTCGGAGGCGAGCATGGCCTCGGCGATCGCACCCCCCTTGAACGCCTTCGTCTCGACCGTCTCGCGGTCGAACGCCTCTAATCCCTCCATCGTGGCGAACAACTCGACGGGAATGTCGGAGGCCGCGGCGACCGAGGCGATATTGCTCACCGCCATGATCCGTTCTAGCTCGCCAGAGGCGAGCACTATTGCGTATCCATCGGACATGTGTACAACACCTGGTAGACGGTTACCGGCGTTCTGCATAAATTGTGGGTGCGATTCCCAGATAGAGAGTATAGTACCGGGAGTAGTAGTGTTCAGATCGTGGGAAACTATCGGGTCGAGAATACTGTTGTCGATCGGTCGATCACTCGATCCGGAGGGCCATACCCTTCGAGTCGGGAGCGGTGTCCTGGAAACCGAACTTCTCGTAGAGTCCCTCGACGTCGGATAGGAGGCTCACGTACGCCGAGGGGAGTGCGTAGGTGTGCAGGTAGTCGACCAGTTCTTCGACGATCCGTGACCCGAGGCTCTCGCCTTGGTGTTCGGAGGCGACGGCGACGTCGACGATCTGGTAGAAACAGCCGTCGTCACCGACGATGCGACCCATGCCGACGAGGTCGCCGTTCCCGTCGCGGACGACCACACCGCGGATCGTGTTGGGAAGTCCGCGCTCGGCCGCTTCGACCGTGCGCGGGGACATACCGGCCCGTTGCCGAAGCGTGACGTACTCGTCGGGGGTCGGGAGGGCGTTGGCGAATTCGTACTCCATGCAACCCCTTGGATCGAATCTGTGTTGAGTGTAGTGCCTAGTGTCGTGAATTAAAGAAGAAATCGGGTGCGAGTCGCCGACCGACGAACCACGGAAACGGCGGGTGACCGAAACGAATCCGGACCCGAGTCCCATGGCGTGTGCACCTACCACGAGCCGACGAAATCGTCTTGTTCGAGGCGTGAAAGTATCGGACGTGACAGTCCGATTGCTCCACTATTCGGACATCGAAAACGCCTACGACGATCCCGAACGCATCGGCCGTCTCGCGGGGCTCATCGGGGATCGGCGCGACGAGCGCACGCTCGTCCTCGGCACCGGTGACAACACCGCACCGGGCGTGCTGGCGCTGGCCACCGAGGGCGGGCAGGCCCTCGACTTCTTCGACGCGGTCTCACCCGACGCCGAGACGTTCGGGAACCACGACTTCGATTTCGGACCGGATCGAACGCGCTCGATCGTCGGCGACTCCCCACAGCCGTGGCTGTCGGCGAACGTCTTCGACGAACGGGCTCGACCGTTCGCCGACGTCGATCCGTCGCGCATCGTCGACTGCGACGGCGTCCGAGTCGGACTGTTCGGCCTCACTGACCCGGGGACGCCCGGCATGTGTCCGAACGCGGGCGGGCTCCGGTTCGATGACCCGATCCCGGCCGCCCGCGACGTCGTCGCCGACCTCCGCGACGAGGGTGTCGACTACGTGATCGCGCTCTCGCATCTCGGCGCCGGGGACGGCGACCTCGCGAGAGCGGTCGACGTGGACGTCGTTCTCGGCGGGCACGTCCACGAACGCCGATGCGAGCGGATCGCCGGAGCGCTCTGTACGCGACCGAACGCCAACGGCGAGTGGCTCTGGGAGATCGAACTGCGCTCCGGAGAGTCGCGGCCGCGAGCGACGTGTCACCGGGTCGCCGACGGGCCGCTCGATCGAGCGGTCGCGAACCGACTCCGGGCACGGATGACGGACGCGGGGCTGTCTGAGGTCGTCGACAGCGTCGACGTTCCGATCGACCGAGCGAGGCGGACGCGCTACGGCGGCGAGTGTCGGATCACGAACTTCGTCGCGGACGCTTATCGGTGGGCGACGGGTGCGAACGGAGCGTTCGTCAACACGGGCGGCGTGCGCGATGGAGAACCGCTGTCGGGCGACGTGACCGTCGCGGACCTGATCGGGGTGTCGCCGTTCCGCGGGACGCTCCACACTGCCGAGGTGACAGGCTCGGAGTTGCGGTCGCTCGTCGGCGACGCCGCGAGTCCGACGGGGGTCCCCGAACCGTGGAAGCGATGGCTCGGCCACTTCGCCGGGGTTCGGGCGGTCTGGAACCGTGACACCGGGCGGCTCACCTCGCTGACCGTCGGTGGCGACTCGGTCGATCCGGACGCGACCTACACGCTGGCGACGAACCGATTCGTCCTCGCCTCGACGGACTGGTTTCCAACGCTCTCGATCGGTCACAGCGTGGCGACTCACGGGCCGCAGTACGAGGCGCTCGTCGACTACGCGCGAACCGTCGGGGTCGGGCCGGAACTGGACGGGCGGATTCGAGACGTCGCCGCCGACGGGAGTGACGACTGAGAGAACGGGTTACCAGGCGTTCAGACGCCGAGTCGACCGCGGACGAACGCGACGCCGGTTCTGACCTTCGAGGGGTTGGTGATGCGGTCGACCTCGTCGCGGGTGAGCGAGAAGTCGAAGATGTCGATGTTCTCCCGGAGGTGGTCGCGGCTGGTCGACTTCGGGATCGTGACGACGTTCCTGTGCTGGGTCGCCCAGCGGAGCGCGACCTGTGCGGGCGTCTTGTCGTACTTGGCGGCGATGCCTCGGAGCGTCTCGTCGCGGACGACGCCGCCGTGTCCGAGCGGGCTGTAAGCCGTCAGCATCACGTCGTTCTGCTGGCAGTAGCGGAGGGCATCGCGCTGCGGGTGGTACGGGTGGAACTGCAACTGATCCGTGAGCACCGGCGCGTCCGAGAGTTCGCGGGCCTTCCGGAGTCGGTCGACGCCGAAGTTGCTGACGCCGATGTGGTCGGTCAGGCCGTCGTCGCGGACGTCGTTCAGCACGTCCATCACGTCTTCTAAGTCGGCCAGCGGGTTCGGCCAGTGGATGAGCAGCAGGTCGACGTGGTCGGTGTCGAGCGCGCCGAGGCTTCGCTCGACCGACCGGGACATCTTCCGGTAGCCGGTCTGGACCGGGTTGATCTTCGTCGTCAGGAAGATATCGTCGCGGTCGACGTCAGAGTCTCGGATCGCACGGCCGACTTCGGCCTCGTTACCGTACAGTTGCG
Source organism: Haloferacaceae archaeon (assembly GCA_963715525.1). Taxonomy (GTDB): domain Archaea; phylum Halobacteriota; class Halobacteria; order Halobacteriales; family Haloferacaceae; genus MFD01721-c6. The sequence goes on along the minus strand of OY970248.1, from coordinate 112,722 downwards.
CGGTGTCGACGTGTCGGTAGCCGAGGTCGAGTGCCGTCGAGACGGCGTCGCGACACTCGCGGCCTTCCATCCGCCACGTACCGATTCCGAGTTTGGGGACTTTCGCACCCTGAAGTTCGACGTACTCCATGGATTCCATGCTTCACACAGGGGTGGACGAGGGATAATGTTTGGCGCAGAGGAAGTCGAGAGACGAGTTCTTCGTGTATTGATGGCGATGAGACCGTCGACGAACGTCGACATTCGGCCGACGTACCTGCTCCACTCGCCAGAGACGACGACGTAGCTTGCACCCGTGCCCGCGATCAACAGGCTCATCATCCCGAGCCACAGGTTGCACCGCTGCCTTTCGGGCATCGTTCGGGATTCGTGTCAACTCGCCAGATATCACACGGCTCGACGGAGATTCGAGAACTGATCTCGGAAGGTGGGAGCTAGCACGTCGGTGCCGCACGGACAGTTCACGCCCCGACGCGTACGACCGAATCACCTCACTCCTCGGCGTCGTCTACCCGATCGGCGTACTTCTCTAACTCAGCCGCCAGCGTGCGGGCCTGATCAGAACTCAGCGTCACGCGGTCGGCGTGGGCGGGCAGGTGGTCGAGTCCCGTGTTGTCGAGTTCGAGTTCGAGCGTCACGTTCTCGGGGTTCTTCCGTGGGGCAGTGACGTTGAGGACGGCGAAGGCCTCGTCCTCGAAGTCGTGACCCGTCGCCGTCCCGTCGAGCATGTCGAAGGTGGTGTAGGCGTTGATCCGGAGCAGTCGGTCTGGCATCGTCAGTCGGATTTGAAGAGCGGGGATCGAATAGGAGTGTCGTCTCCGATTCGGGGCAGTGTTTTGGTAGACGACGGCCGCCCATCCGACCGCCGTCGGGCGGGAATGAAAGGGGCCGGGCGCTCGACGAAGGCGGCCGAAGCAAGGACCGTAGGAACGAGCGCAGCGAGTGACGAGGACTGAAGCGAGGCCCCCGAGTCGAGCGCCCGGGGGCTTTCGAGGTGTTCTCAGTTGTCGTTTCAAATCACATCACCTTCCGAGATCTAAACGACAGGCCCACTCACTTCGAATCCGACGCCTCTTTGCGCCGGAGCGACCCACCGTGAAGTATGCTCCACTACGTCACCACGAATGGGGGGAAGGTCCGCGAGGCCGAGGAGTACCTCGGCAGCGACGCCGTCGCCCAGTTCGACTTCGACTACACCGAGATTCAGGCCGACGAACTCGGACCCATCGCGGCCTACGGCGCTCGGGAGGCGTACCGGCAGGTCGGCGAACCGGCCCTCGTCGACGACGCGGGACTCTTCATCGACGCGCTCGGGGGCTTCCCCGGCCCGTACTCCTCGTTCGTCGAGGACACCGTCGGCGTCGAGCGCGTCTGGAACCTCGGGAAGGCCGAGGAAAATCGCAGCGCCTCGTTCCGGTGCGTCCTCGCCTACTGCGATGGCGAAGGGTTCCGCGCCAGTCCCGACCCCGTCGACCGCGACGACCGCGTCGCCGCCTCCGCCGCGGGCGCGGGCGAGAGCGAAGAAGAGCAGGACGCGCTTCCGGTGAAGCTGTTCACGGGGAGCGTGCAGGGCACGCTGGTTCCTCCGCGTGGCGAGGGTGGGTTCGGCTACGATCCGATCTTCGAGCACAACGGGCAGACGATGGCCGAGATGAGCACCGAGGAGAAGAACGCCATCTCGCACCGTGGACGGGCGTTGGCGAAGTTCGGGGAGTGGTTTTCCGAGCGATAGAGAGGAGAATTACTTCAGTTGACTACACTGAGCTGACACGTCCGAAACGACTATGGTTCGCTCGGACAACCGGACGATAAATGTCCTCCTTCACCCGTCGACGGCTGCTCGCGAGCGTCGCAACCGGCGGTAGTGCTTCGCTTGCTGGATGCTCCACCGCGCTCGGCGGCGGGAAGTCGGCGTCGACGCTTCCGAACAGCCAGTCGTGGACGCAGTACGGCTACGACGCCGCGAACACCGCATACAACCCCCAGGCTAAGGGACCGTCGGAGGAACCGACGGTCGACTGGGAACTCACGGGCGGGTCTTACTACGGGAATACGATGCAGATCCTCGTCGAAGGTCAGTTGTTCGTGAACGGGTACGACGGCGTGTACAAGCTCGACCCGAAGACCGGGGAGGAACTGTGGCACGACAAAGCCATCTCCGATACGCTGACGCCGACGCTCGCCGACGACCTCGTGCTCCCGGGCGGATTCGGTCTCCGGAGCGTCTCGAAGTCGGGCGGGATCGACGTTTTCGGCAGGCGGTTCGACTATCAACGCTGGCAGACGAATCTCACGTATCCCCTGTCGCCGGTGACGTTTGCAAACGGGGCGCTGTTCGCCGGGCTAGATACGCTCCGAGGACAGATCGTCGCCGTCGACGCGAGTGACGGAAGCGTCGACTGGACACGGTCGGTCGGGTCGATGGTCACGGGGGCACCCGCCGTCGTTGACGGCGTCGTCTACGTCGCACGACGACGGGCGAACGACCGATCGAAGAACTTCGCACTGTTCGCGCTCGACGCGAAGACCGGCGACGAAGACTGGAAACACGACTTCGGCCCCTTCAAGAACTTCTACAGCGATCAGGGACCCGTCGTCGGCGACGGACTCGTCTATCAGAGCGCTGGTGCCGGTCTCCTCGCGTTCGATACGAAATCTGGAGCGCAAGTGTGGTCGTTCGAACCACCACAGTCTGTCGGAAGCGCACCCGCGCTCGCACAGGGAACGCTCTACCTCGCGACGTTGGACGCCGAGGCCAACGACTCCAATGGGAGGTTGTACGCACTCGATGCCGGGACGGGGGAAACGCAGTGGAAGATGGACGTCCCCAAGTGGTACGGGAGTCCGAGCGTGGCCGGTGACGGGGTGTACGGGATCGACTACAGTGGGACGCTGCACTCGTGGACACACGACGGGCGAAAGCGATGGCAGGTCGAGTTGAATCGACGAGCGCTCGGGACGCCGGTCGTCGCCGGTGGACGGGTGTACGTCGGAGCGGAAAAGCGGCTGTTCTGTCTCTCCTGATTCCCGACCAAAGAGTGATAGCCCGCAGACCGATGGATCACGTATGACGATCAGACAGGGGTTCGTGGTCGAGGGTGGCGTCGACGTCGACGACGCCTTCGGATTCGCCGTCGAACACGGCTTCGAGTACGTCGAGTTGAGTATGGAGGGGCAGTTCGCACGGAGTCGCGTCGACGCCGACGAAGTTCGGGAGACGGCCGACGCACACGACCTCGCGCTCGTCGTCCACCTTCCGTTCTCGCTCGATCCAGGTTCGCCGCACGGACACGTCCGCGACGGCGCGTGCCGGGAACTCGAAGCCTCCATCGACGCCGCGGTCGCGTTCGGTGCCGAGAAGGGTGTTTTCCACGCGACGTCGCGGGCGAACCCCGAACGGTGGGACGTCGACGACGTCCGGGCGAGTATCTACGACTCGGTCCGGCGCGTCGACGACTACGCCCGAGAGCGGGGTTTCGAGACGTGCGTCGAGAACCTGAAGACGCCGTTCTTCGACGCGGGCGACTTTCCGGACCTATTCGAGCGGACGGACGCCGTCGCGTGTCTCGACACCGGCCACGCCCACGTGACAGGTCAATCTCTCGCCGAACAGGCCGACCTCATGCGAGCACACGGCGACCGGATCTCACACGTCCACCTGAACGAGACGCGCCGCGAGGAAATCGACGAACACCTCCCGGTCGGACTCGGGAAACTCGACTTCGACGCGCTCGCGACGGCGATGAGAGAGACCGACTGGTCGGGAACGTGCACCCACGAGATATTCTCGTTCGGTCACGACTACGCCGTCTACGGAAAGAGTGCGTTCGATCGGTTGCTGGCGTCAGCGGATTGAGTCGGGTATGTCGGCCGAAGTTCGAATGAGAGAGAGAGAGTAGCCGAAGCGACGAAGCGCGTTCGGGCGCTTACGCTTCGTGGTGTTCAGGTAGCACTAGCGAGCCGAACAACCGCAGGGTGGGATCGAAAGGGGTTCTCGTGAGTCCGTGGACGAACGAGAGCGAGCGAGACCGCGGGTTTCGCCCACGTCGCAGTCTCGACGAACCTCGGAGAAGTAAGCGCCGCAACGAGCGAAGAATGGTGTCTGAACAACTCAGACACATTCGACCGCCTACGCTTTCGACCGCCGGAGTCGAAGCGTCGCCTCCCCGCCGTCGACGTTGTCGCCGAAGGTGAGAGCGCCGTCGTAGGCGGTCGTGATCCACTTCACGGCCCAGAGTCCGAGGCCGTCACCGTGGTTCAACTGCGTGATCTCCGACTCGCCCGTGACGAGGTCGCGCTCGCGGTCGGGTATGCCGGTTCCGTTGTCGCGCACCGTGAGATTCACCCAGCCGTCGATGGCCGAATCGGTCGTCACCGAGACCGTCACCTCGGGCGTCTCTCGGTCGCAGTGTTCGACGGCGTTGACGACGAGATGCGAGAGCGCCGTCGCGAGTTTGTCGCCACCCTCGACGGAGAGGTCGGGCGCTCCCTCGACCTCGATGTGAGCCTCGGGATACGCCGACCGAACGTCGGCGACGACGCCGGAGACCAGTTCGTCGACGGAGATCGACTCGGTCGCACCGGGAACGCGGTCCAACGCCCAGACGACGTCTTTGATGTCGTCGTTGAGGGAACCCAGTTTTTGGGCGTGCACCTGAACCGTCTGCGCATATCCGCGGACTTCGGGCTCGTTCGCGGCGTCGACGAGCAGGTCGGCGTAACCGTCGATCACCTGCGCTTCAGTGCGGAGGTTGTGTCGGAGCAGTCGGCTCAGTACGGCGAGGCGCTCGTTCTTGGCGGCGACTTCCCGTAGTCGGATGCGACGGACGTCGTTGTATCCGATGAGGACGTGCGCGAACGCGCTCACGGCCAGAACGTCGGCGACGAGAAACGCCGGAACGGGAGCGCGGAGATACGCCCCGCTCGCGACGAGGACGGCACCAAGCACCGCGAGTCCGAGGACGTTCCACGCGGCGACGCGAACCGTCCCCGACGTCGGAACGTCGCTCACGTACAACAACCCGCCAGCAGCGATCAGGACCAGCGCGATGAGCGATCCGACCGCCGCCAATGCGAGTCCGAGCGCCGATTCACCGGACGTGACGAGCCGGGCCGCGGGTGCGAGGAGCAATACGACTCCGGTCACCGTGATCGAGAGGCTGGCGATCCCTCGTGTCACCATGCTGTTTCGGATCGAAGTCATCGAGCGCTAGTTCGGGTGAGGTATCGTCAATCGATGGTTCTATTTCTCAAATGTGAAAATGTGTGGCAGATATTTATGTAACGAGGGTAATATTTCCTCGTATGGACACGCCAACGAAGGTCGCGGCGGCGGCGGCAGCGTTCTACGTCGCCGAGATGTCAATCGTCGGATTCGGCGTGTTTCGAGGCGATGCGTTCGTACTCGGGTTCGTACTCCTGACGACGGCGGTGATGGCCCCGTCCGGGTTCTACTTTACGCGGCACAAGGCGCGCGCATACCTATCGGAGGACCGATCCCGCGTGCACCGATCCGAAAACGGGTCGCGGAGACCGTTGTCCGGAGACGATTAAGACCGAAGCGGGGGGGCGGTGTCCGACGAAATCAACCCGAGCTACGCCCGCGGATCACGGTCGGGGCCGGGGTAGTCGCCACCGGCGACCTCTTTGTACAGACTGGCGGCATCGAACAGCGTTGCGAACGCCTTCGGATGTCGGACGCTAAGTGCGACGCGCTTTCTGAGCGTCGCTCCCGCCTGCGCCGTCTGAAGGCGCGGATCGAGCGTCAAGAGGTGCATCGCACCACCGTAGTACGCCGATGAGAGCGCCGGGTGGTCGCCCGTCGGGTGATCGGCCGGTTCCCGAAGCGTCTCGATCTTCTCGCGCCAGTCGGCGGCGAGGCCGGCGCCGCCTAACTCGACCACGACGGCCTCGGCGTCGTCGAGCAACGGATCGCTGGCGACGAGCGTGACCCACGAGTGTTCGCGGACGAGATCGAGCGCCCGTCGGGCGTCGCCGTCGACGAACAGATCCGCGGCGAGGACGTCCGCGTCGGCGACGATCCGGGCCGGACTGGGTTCCGGCGATTCGCGTCCTCGGTCGCGGTCGGCGGCCGAAGCGGTCGGGTCAGTCATCGCGGCGCTCACGGAGGGCCGCCGAGAGGCCCGATTCGGTCACGTCGTAGTCGGCGGCGCGCTCGAAGAGCTCTGCCCAGGTCATAGTCGAACGTGCGTTCCGCGGGACAAGACGTTTGTCGGTTTCGGAGCGTGGTGAGTCCGAGTTCGAAGTGCGTCGGAAGGAACGCGGTCGACCGTCTCGCGTCGGAAACCGAGTCCGGACTCGTCGGTGGAAGCGGTCAAGACTCGTCGGCGGGAGGGTAGATCGTGTGTTCGAGGAGCGTCTTCATCGCTCGGCGAAACCGCTGCGACGACGCCGCACTGGAGATTCCGAGCGAGTTGCTGATCTCCGAGAGCGTGTTTCGTCGGGGGATGTCGAAGTAGCCGTACTCCATCGCCGTGACGAGTATTTCGTATTGTTCGTCGCTCAGCCCGTAGTCGTTCGTTCGTTCGTCGGTTCGCTCTTCGAACATTCGCTGGAGTTTGAATCTGAGCCCCTGTTCGCGGCAGTAGGCGTAAAATCGGTCGACGGCGAGTCGACTCGGGAACACCGATCGGAAATACCACTCGCCGTTTTCGATCGTCAACTCCTGTATCACGATGTTCTCTGCGACCAGAACCGGATAGGTACTCTTCTTCAATCCCTCACGCGAGATGGAGACCTGATAGAGCCGCCGTTGGTTTACCTCGGTGATGTGCGAGAGCGTTCCGACCGTCGGATCGTCCTGTAGGCCCGCTTCGAACGCCTCGAAGTCGCCGCCTTCGGCCCAGAAGAGGATCTGGACGAACGTCCTGTCGATCCCGTCGGTCCGTTCCCACTCGATTCGCATCTCCGGTGCGCGAGAGAGCGCTTCGCGGAAGATTATGTGATCGATCGTGAATTCTAGAACGATCATTGGCTCATATTCATGCTGTATGCCCCCACGGCCACCCGTACACGGGTTGCAAGTGTAGGCGACGGGTGGCGACCGAAGTAAAAGTAGATTTTGGACACTCCAGCGATGTGTCTCGGCCGCGGGACGTCGGCGATCGACGGAGGCCGGTGTCGATACCGTACGCCGGTGCCGTCGTCACGCCGGCACGGAGTCGTACCGTCGCAGCGCCAGCCACGCGACGGCACCGACGACGAAGGCGACACCGACGTTGACCAGCAAGCCGAGAACGCCGACGACGACGGTCAGCGGGAGCGAGTCCGTCTGGCGTGCACTCTGCCCGAGTTGAACTGCGACGAGGACGAGGAGAACGCCGAGGAGGGCCATCGGGAAGGAGAGTACGACGCCCGCAACGAGCGCCGCGAGGAGATAGAGCACACCGAGCACGAGATTCGCGCCGCCGGTGCGCGCGCCGAAGGCGTACTTGCCCGCGAGGCCGCCGCTGCCGTGACACATCGGGAGGCCGCCGAGCGGGACCGAGACGAGACACGTCACGCCCATGCTGGAGGCGAGGTCGTCGGACGACACGTTGGCCCCGAAGAGATCCGAACAGAGCAGCGACGTGGCGACGGCAGCGTTGCCGACGGTCATCGCCAGTTGGCCGGCCGCCCCTTCGACGGAGTCGAACGTGAATCGCGGAGCGCCAGCGGGGAAGAGCGAGAGGCTCGGAAGCGACGGGGCGGGGAGGCCAGTGGCGGCGATGGCGAGGACGGCACCGAATCCGAGGACGACCAGCGCGCTCGACCGCCGGTAGCCGAGCGCGACTGCGACTGCGACGAGCGCGACCGCGACGGCCGCCAGTTGGAGGTTCTCGACGCCGAGCGAGAGCCCCGACCGAACCAGCATAAGCGCGACGGCGAGTTGGACGCCACGAACGACCGGTTCGCCGACGTACCGCTCGGCGCGGGAGAGCGTTCGAGTGCCACCTGCGACGAGCAACACGACGCCCGCAAACAGTCCCGCGGCGACGAGTTCGTCATACGAGAGCGTTCCAGCGATCGCAAGCCCGGCGAGGGCCTTCATGGGTTCGACCGAGAGTGGAAGGCCGTAGCGCAACCCCCAGACGATCTGAAAAAGCCCGAAGAACAGCAAGATGTGCGGGAGCGACGCGCGGGTCAGCGTTCCGAGCGCGACGACTAACGGGAGTACCGTGATCGAATCGCCGAGCGCACCGGTTACCTCGCTCCCTGAGAGTTCGACGGAACGGCCCGCCCACTGCCCTACCGAAATCGCCATCGATAGCACGTTACGTCGGTGTTGGGATGAATTTTATCAGAAATCGAATATGACTACGCGAGGAACGAGACGAAACCGATGGCGGTTACGTTACGGGCGAAGAAACGCGGGTCCCGCCAGGTGAAGACGACGGAGCAGTCACTCTTCGAGTCGGGTGACGTACGCCGGTGGGAACCGGAGTCCGACCGTCGCGTCGACGGGCGGCGGGTCGGTAACGAAGGCGTCGATCGTGTGGTCCGCGATCGGCGGGTCGGCCGTCGAGTTACCAGAAGCCGACGTGTCACCGGACGAACCGCCGTCGAAGCCGACTCCGGGAGAGAACGAGAGCGTCACCCGATACGTGGCGTCCTCGCGGATCACGCGCTCGACCGTTCCCGTCACCTCCGGGTCGGCAGCGTCTCTCGCGTTCGGGTCGGCAGCGTCCGCCACGTCCGAGTTGGCGGTACTCACCGCGTCTGAGTCGCCGTCGACGACGACGTGTTCCGGTCGTATCGAGAACGTCGCCCCATCGAAGCCGCCGATGCCGAGCGCGGCGGCGTCGACGACGTTCGCGCCGGTGAATCGGGCGACGAACGGCGACTCGGGGCACTCGAACACCGCCGTCGGGGTCCCGATCTGGACGATTCGTCCGTCGTTGACGACGGCGATTCGGTCGGCGAGCGCCCGCGCCGTCGTCCGGTCGTGAGTGACGTAGACGGTCGTCACGTCGGCGAGTGCCGCGAGCAGGTCGGTCCTGAGCGCCTGTCGGGTCGGTACGTCGAGCGCCGAGAGGGGTTCGTCGAGCAACAGGAGCCGCGGAACCGAGAAGAGCGAGCGGGCGAGCGCGACGCGCTGTTTCTCCCCGCCGGAGAGCGTCGGCGGGTAGCGGTCGAGCAGGTCACGGATGCCGAGGTCGGCCACGAGAGCGTCGAAGTCATCGGTCGTCTCGCGGTAGCGTTCGCTAAAGCGGATGTTCTCGGCCACGGAGAGGTGCGGGAAGAGCGCGTACTCCTGAAAGACGAACCCGAAATCGCGCCGCTCGGGAGGGAGTGCCGACACGTCGTCACCGTCGACTGTGACGACACCCTCGCAGTCGTGAAAACCGGCGAGGGATTCGAGTAGCAGCGACTTGCCGCTCCCGCTCGGTCCGAGCAACACGAGCGTCTCTCCGGGGTCGACCTCGAACGCCCCCCGGACGACGAACTCGTCGGCACCCGGCGCGCTGAACGTGGCCGTGAGATCGACGCCGAGGCCCGCCGTAGACGTGGGCCGTGAGTCGACGGCGCTCGTCGGACCGTCGTCGGGCGATGGGTCGTAGCGAATCGAGTCGGCGGAGTGTGTCGAGTCGTCAGTCATGGGTGCGGTCGTGTCTGGCCGTTGCGGGGAGCGAGTTGGTGAGATCGGTCATCGGAACGGGTTGGTGGAGTCGGTGTAGCCGAGGATGCGAACGAACAGGAAGATAGTGACGCTCATCGCGAGCAGAATCAGGCCGACGGCGCTGCTCTGGGCCAGCGACCCGCCCTGATAGACGTTGTAGATGTAGACGGGAGCGTGCTGGGCGGTGACGCGGTGGCCGGCGAACGGATAGAAGAACTTCACGTTGTAGGCGACGACGGCGACGGCACCGAACTCCGAGACCGAGCGGGCCCACGCCATGACGCCGCCGGTGAGGACGCCGCGCGCCGCCAGCGGGAGGTCGACGCGACGGAACGCCTCCCACGGACTCGCACCGTGGATGCGCGCGGCGTAGGTCAGCCGTCGGTCGACCGACTCGAACGACTCGCGCGCGATGTTGACGGCGTACGGCGCGCTCACGAACGTCAGCGCGAGGATCATGCCCGGAAGGCTCGTCAGGATCGGGATGTCGGGGAACGCCGCACCCGCGCCGAAGCCGAACAGGATGAGCAACCCGGCGACGGAGTGGGGCACGACCAGCGGGAGGTCGACCAGGCTCTCGACGAGTTGCTGACCGGCGAATCCGCGGGCGAGCATGTACGCCAGTGGGACACCGAGTCCGACCGCAAGTGCGGCCGCCAGTAGGGGCGCGTAGACGGTGAGGTAGAGGACCTTGTGGACCTCGGGATCGAGCGCCTCCTTGACGACCAGCGAGGGGTCCTGCTGGGCGACGAACATCGCGATCGGCAGTCCGAGGGCGATGAGGAGTACCGTGCCGAGGGTCGCGGCCGCGGCGCGAGTCCACCTCCCGTCGGCGGTCCCGACGAAGACCGTGAGGACGACCGGGCCCGCGATGAGTATCCAGTAGGTTCCGAACTGCCACCCGACGAGGGCGACCACGACCGACCCGAGGACCGCGGCGGCGACACCGCGATAGCCGCCGCCGGTCACGGTCGCTAGGATCGCGGCGCTCGCGAGTGCGAACAGCGCGTAAAGGGTCGGGTGGCCGAGGCCGTACGTGACGGCGAAGGCGACGACCTGCACGACGAGCACGCCGAGAACGACCGACCCGCGACCGAGCAACGTCGTTGGGTCGGTGCGAGCGGACGCGTCGGAGTGGGTGCTGGTCGTCATCGGTTGTAAATTAGATCACGTTTCGATAGGTCTTACTCGTAACTACATCTGGTTACTAGTAGCCGGCGGATCGAGCTCAGAGCTTCAACGGGCCGAGGCTGCTCTTCGCCGTCGCGTTTTGCATGACGTTCTTTGGAACGGCCGATTTCGTGCTCTCCGGAACGACCGCCGGAGAGACCGGTGAGAAGCCGTCCTGCTTGAGGATCTTCTGTCCGGACCCGGTGATCATGAACTCGACCCACTTCGCGCCGAGGTCGGGCGATGGAGCATTGCTGGGAACGGTCATCCCGTAGGCGATCGGCGCGCCCTTGATCGTTCCGTTGCTCGTCTTCACCTGCACTTTCGCGTAGTGTTTAGCGTACTTGCTCGTCGCCTTCGAGAGGTCGACCGACGACTGGAGGTCGACGGCCTTCACGTCGTGCGTCGAACTCGTCGACTGGTACTCCCACGCGTAGTCGAGTTTCCCCGTCTGCAGTTGTCCGATGAGGCTCGTCTCCGTGTTCGCGGGGACTTTCGCGTTATCGATCAGCTTCTGAGCCGTCGACTCGTCGTAGAGCGTCTTCCCCTGGAACGGCTTCGCGCCGAGCTTCATCGACAGGATCGACCGATAGCCGTTCGGGTCGACGTCCGGGTCGCTGTGACCGACGGTCACGTCGTCGCGCGAGAGGATCTTCCACCAGTTGTCGGGGCCGATCTTACTCGCTCCGGTCGACTTGTCCGTGTACGCGATCGTCATCGCGTTCGTCGCGAAGACGGCGTACCACTTGGCGTACTTCGGCATCATCATGTCCCGGAGGAGCGTGTAGTCCGCGACCCCGAGGACGTCCGCCTTCCGCCCCTCCTGTGTGATCTTCTTGGTCGACCCGACCGACCCCTTGGACTCCTGATTGACCTGGACGCCGTACTTCTTCTCGAACGGCTTCGCGGCGTCGTTGAACGGCGCCGTCAGACTCCCGGCGTGGAAGACGGTGAGTTCGGTGCTCCCCTTCCCGCCGCTCGTCGTGCCGCTGGTCGTTGACGAACCCGAACTGGAATTCGAACTCGACGCACCACCGCTCGAAGACGTTCCGGAACCGCTACTCGACGACCCACTGGAGTTGCCAGAGCTGTCGTTTTTCTGCCCGTTGTTCCCACCCGAACAACCGGCGAGACCGGTCACGACGGCTGCACCGCCGAGTTTGAGGAACCGTCGACGCGAACGCGAAGAGCGTTGTTCCGACATGGATACATCGGTGTGCGGATGGCAGAGAGATAACGGTTTTGGTGGTTCCCGTCCGAGGGTTCGTCGATGGACGCGGACTTCGAGGCGAGCCTGCGAGTCGGCGACGTGACCTTCGGTGCCGACGACGCCGCGCTGCTGGTCGCCATCGCCGACCACGGCTCGGTTAACGCCGCGACGGCGACCCTGGGCCGCTCGCGCCCGCGGGCGCTCGACCGTCTCGAAACGCTAGAGGACGCCTTCGGCCCGCTCGTCGAACGTCACCGGGGCGGTGCGGGCGGTGGCGGCAGTCGATTGACCGACCGGGCTCGTGATCTCCTCGCCCGCTACGAACGGCTTCGAGCCGCTCTCTCCGGAACCGCTGGCGTCGACGAGGCCGTGTTCGAGGGAACCGTCACCGAGCGGACGGGCGAACTCGGACGCGTCGAGACGCCCGTCGGGATCGTGCGGGCCCGACTCGTCGGCGACGCCGACGTCGGAGACGTCGTACAGGTGAGCGTCCGCGCCGACGCCGTGACGCTCCACGCACCGGCCGATACACCCCCCGAGACGGCGACGAGCGCACGCAACCGCTTTGCGGGCACGGTCGCACGGATCGACCGCGGCGAAGTCGTCGCCGACGTGGCCATCGCCGTCGAGAGCGATCAGCGCAGCGGTGACTCGGAAGCCGACCTCGAACTACTCGCACTCATCACCGCCGAGAGCATCCAACGGCTCTCGCTCGCACCCGAGATGCCGATCGTCGCCTCGTTCAAAGCTACGGCGACGCGTGCGACGCCGATCCGAACGGCGTCGACGAGAGAAGGGAACTGACGACGACGAGAGAAGGAAGCGACCTACGACGAGTCGACGCGTGGCCGGTCCGCGACGAGCGACTCGATCGTCCGGCGAACGTCGTCGTCGACCTCGGGATGTGGTCTACGCGGGTGTCCCGCGGGGGCGTCGCGGGCGTGCATCGCCGCCTTCAACCCGGGGACTCCCGAACTGGCGGTGACGGCGCGGTTGAGTTCGGCGAGGTCCGCGTTCAGCGCGCGAGCCCCGTCGGCGTCGCCGTCGGCCGTGAACGGCGTCACGAGCGGTGGTCCGATTCCGTCCACAATCGAGCGGCGAAGTCGACCCGAATGTAGCTATCGTCGCCGTCTTTCGGCCGTCTGACGCGGATTTAAGTCACGACACAGTAAGACACCCAACGGGCGCGCATCTACGGCCTCAGTTCCCATCCTCCCACAGGCGCGCCCGGTACACTCTACATTCGTTTCCGACCGTATCGGCCGTAGAACAGATCGGCCGTTCGAGTCGGATCGTTCTCGCGAACGTCGAGCGGACGGTACGCGACGAGGAGAAGTCGAACGGAGAGCGCCGTGTCTCAGGCACCGAGGAGCGTTCGGACTTCGTCGACGGTGTCCCGTTCGACGAGAAGCGCGACGTGGTCGCCCGCTTCGATCTCCGTCCCCGGAAGCGGGATGGTCATCGGTTCGCGACCGTGGCCGTGAGCGTAGAGACGGGCGGTACGCGGGAGTTCGACGTCGGAGACGCGCTGACCGACGACGGGCGAGCCCTCCGGAATTCGAACGACAGACAACTGGAGTTGCCTGGTCAGGTCGCCGATGGCGTTGAACGACCCGCCGAGGAGCGCCGTCTTGGCACCTGCCGCACCGAGCCGTTCGGGGTACACGACCTCGTCGACGTCTTCCGCGTACCGCTCGTAGATCTCCTTGCGGTAGTCCTCGTCGATCCGGAGGACCGTCCGACAGCCGTACTCCTTTCCGAGCATACACGCCGCGAAGTTGGTGTTCGGATCGCCGGTCAACCCGCCGATAGCGTCGGCGTCAGCGATCTCCGCTTCTTTCAACACCCTCTCGTTGGTCCCGTCGCCCTCGACGACGTCGAAGCCTTGTTCGCGGGCACGTTCGACCTTATCCTTGTTGTTCTCGACGATGATGACGTCGTGTCCTTCTTCCGCGAGAATGCGCGCCGTCCGAGCGCCGACACGTCCGTAACCAACGATAACGAATCGCATAGCAGCAATACGGCAGCCGAGACAAAAAGATACGTCCCGATAGCGGGGGACAGCGACGCAGGCCGGAAGGCGAGGCAGCGACGCAGGCCGAAAGGCGAGGCAGCGACGCGAGGCGGCGCACACGGTGTGCCAACAGGGAACACGATAGGGATATAACGTCTCTTCGCCTAGCACCGTCGATGATGGCCACCACGCACGCCCTCGTCGGGGTCGTGCTCGCTGCTATCACCCTCTGGATCGCTCCCGACGCGGGTCCCGCAGTTGTCTTCGCCGGCGCACTCGGCGGACTGTTTCCCGATTTCGATCTGTACGCAGGCCACAGAAAGACGCTTCACTTCCCGATGTACTACTCGATCGCCGCGCTGGTGGCGGTCGGTATCGGGGCTCTCGTCACGAACCCAGTGACCGTCGCGGTCGCCCTGTTCCTCGTCGCGGCCGCAGTCCACTCCGTCATGGACATCTTCGGCGGCGGCCTCGAACTCAAACCGTGGGAGGGAACGTCCGACCGGGCGGTCTACGACCACTTCCGTAGCCGCTGGATCGCACCACGCCGCTGGATTCGCTACGACGGCGCGCCCGAAGACTTCCTGCTGGGGGCGGTGCTCGGTATCCCCTCGCTCTGGATGTTCGACGGCACCGTCCACACGCTCGTCCTCGCCGCGCTCGTCGTCTCCGGCGTCTACGCGCTCCTCCGGAAACCCCTCGTCTCCATCGCCCAACGCGCGGTGGCGGCGCTCCCATCACACGTCGTCGACCGCGTCCCCGAACGGTTCGTCGAAGACCTCCGCTGATCGCGATCGACGGAGAAACGCCTCGCGCCCCGCGACGCTTCTAACCCTGCACTGCAGACGACACGGTTCACCGAACAGAGTCCGACATACCGCTCGCGATGAAGGCGACGATCGAGTACCGTTCGGTCGTCAGGACGCCGAAAGAGAGCGGTACGCGGCCGACGACCGGGACCACAACGATACTAGGTCGGTAGCGACCGGGATCGCAGCGACACTGAGCCGGCGGCGGCGAAGAGGCTAACCGCGAGTCGACGACCGCCGGTGCGGAAGCGTCCCGAGACGGTCCGTGAACCGCCAAGACGGTCAGCGAGTCGGTCGAGCGGAGCGTTCACAAGTTCGGGAACGTACTGCGGGAGTTAGATGCCGAGACCGATTCCGTCGCTGTGACGAGGGTAATTCCGCGATCGAAAGGCGCGCAGAAGCGTTCGCTCGCCCACTGATCGCGATAAAAGAAATCGAGGACCTGCCCCGCCGAGAGGGCGGACAACCGAAGCAGTGCCTCGGTTATTGCGACGTCTCTCACGGTGCCGCTCGATACAGGCAACGAGACAGTCTGCGTGTCGTCTCGATTACTGCTTGTTTGCGTTCGTCTGAAGCAGGTTCAGCGCACTCGTGAACACCTGTGCGTCCCCAGAGAGTTTGTACGTCCCGTTCTGGTCGAGCGAACTCTTCGTGAACAGGAACGTGACGATCCCGGAGTTTTGCGAGTTCCCTTGGACCCGGTAGTCGATGACGTACCCGTTGTAGTCGTCGGGTGTCGAGATCTCGGGAACCGTGTTTCCGCTCGGGCGCTGCAGGAGTTGAACGGTCGTCGTCGCCGTGAGCGGTTGCCGAACCTTGAACTTCACGTTCGGGTAGTACTGGTAGGTGAACACCAGTACGCTAGGATCACCGCTCTGTGCGGACACAGCACCCGACGTCGCGGCAGACCCGAGCGCGAGTGCGCCGGTGGCGACTGCACTCTTCTTCATGAAGTCCCGACGGGACGAGTCGTTACTCTCTTCATCGAATGCTTCATCTTCGATACTATCGTCTGTTCGATAATTTTCGGTCATGGTACACCAACCCCTTAGATCGTCGTCGAGCCGTATCCGATCTCCCGGGGCACTTCATTTCCTTGATGGCTTTGTTAATAAATCGGAGCGATCGTTTTGAGACCACTCTGAGATTAAGCGCCACGAGACCCCCGAATCACGTACTTTCGGGTCAGATACCGCCGCGATTCCAACCGATCAAACGGAAGCGATTGTAGGACGACGCTACCGCCGAGTCGGGCGTGCAGAGAATCGGTAGCTAAGCGCCAACGTTCGACTCTCGATCACGAATTGATCCCTTGCAATGACCGGACGGGAAGCTGAATAGAGTCGACGGCGCGAGAGCCACCGAATCGGAACGGTTGTCGACGATGGGCCGGGATCGAAGCGAAAACCGACGACCGATGGCCCGGTCAGACCGTCGCCATCGGACGGAGCGAGATACCCGATCAACGTACCGACGTTGGACGCGGCAATGAGGAACGACTCTATCTCCGATTCATCTGTATGGAAGGAGAGCGGAAATTGACTACAGTCGTGTCGAAGACAACGACGAACGACGACGACCCCGTGGACCGACCGTTTCACGAGGAAACCTCATGTGATCCAGACTGGTCGATGCGTTCGACGACGAAAACGACAGTTTACACCGGAGGGGCGGTTCTCCGAGATCGGACTGTCGCCCGCGACGTTCGGGACGCGTGACGGGTCGTCGGTCCGGAGCGAGAACGGTTTCTGGCGGGGCAAGTGGTTTAATCGTGAGTTGGCAGAGTCATACAAATCGGCCGACTGCGATGGCGGCGTCACGGTCGTCGCTCGGCGTCCAAAATCGGATGTGAGACGAACGCAGGTGAGTTTGTGGCGGAGTCATCGCTCGAACCGGGCCGAGCGGGGCGGGATTATCGAGAGCAGTCGCGGAAACCCGGCTCTGCTTCCGTTCCCGTCGGATGTAGATGGGTGAACCCCCCGTTCGACACAAAACTTACTACGTCATACGACAATCTAGAGGTATGTCTCGTGCCATCGAATACAGTCAGTCGCTACTCCAAACGGCGCTCGTCGTTACCCTCGCATCGCTCGTTAGTTCGATCATTCGTGAGACACACGATGCCCAGCGGGAGTGGGTCCAAGAGCAGCGTCGACGTCAGTACCCGCAGATCGAATAAGACTCGAGTCCGTCTCGGTGCCAACGATCCGCGGACACGATCACCCAGTATTTTTCCCGACCTGAGCGCTGAGAGACCGTCTTCTGAGCCGTGAGTCGGCGATCGGATTCACTCGTTCCCGTCGCAGTCGCTCCGAGCGTGAGGTTCGTCAAAAGAGCCTAGGCCGGGATTTGAACCCGGGCTCTCGTCCTTACCAAGGACGCGCTTTACCGCTAAGCTACCCAGGCGCGTTCGTCCGTTTGGCCGAATCGTCTTTAGGCGTTTCGATTTTATCGGTCCGTGGCAGACGAAGTCACTCTTCCGTCCGTCCCGGGACTCGAAGAGAGCGACGCGATGCGTTCAACCGCCGCCTCCGGGAGGAGCGAGCCCGCAGGAGGGAGTTCGCCTTCGTGATCGCGAGCGAGATCGGACATGTAGGAGAGCAGTTCCTCCGGCGGATCGCCGCCGACGGCGGTCGTTCCGGCGACGACGGCGAGTGCGAAGATGTTCGCGTCGAGATTCCGGTCGAGGGCATCGACATCGGCGTCGGGAGCGCGTCGGCGCGTCTGGTCGGCACCGAACGCACGAACCGTTTCGACGGCCTGTTCGGCGGCGTCAGTGCGAGCGAGCAGGTAGAAACCGCGCGAGACGAGCACGTCGGCCGCGAGCACCTCCATGTCCGCGGCGATATCAGCGTCGAGGTCGGACTCGGTTGTCCACGGTTCGTCGCGGACGAGCGCCTGCGTGAGCCGGAGTCCCTCGTATATCAACTGCACACCGGCCGCCCGCTCGGCGAGGGCATCGAAAGAAATCCCGGTGTCGAGGGCGCGAGCGCTCAAGAACGTGAGCACGCCCGGAGTCATCGAGGTGTCAGCGAACCGCTGTCGCAGCGTCGTCCGCAGCCGTTCGGGCTCGATGTCCGCGAGTGCTTCACGCGCGGCGTTACGTGTCCGCACGGCGTCGTCCATCACTTCCGTCTAGCCACGGCAAGGGCAAAGACCTTTGGAAACCCAGCGACAGATCCACGCGTGATTCGGACGAACGACGACGGTTCAGTGCGCGTCGTGACGATCGACCGCCCCGAGCGACGCAACGCGCTCCGCCCCGCAGACCTCGATGCACTCGAAACGGCCGTCGTCGAAGCCGAGGCGCCGGTCGTCTTGCTCCGAGGCGCTGGGTCGGCGTTCTGTGCGGGCGCAGACCTCGGCGTCGTCGCCGACCTCGATGCCGACGAAGCGGCGGCGTTCGCACGACACGGCCAACGAGTGGCGACCGCCATCGAAACGGCCGATTCGGTCGTCGTGGCCGGTATCGACGGCGCGGCCCGCGGTGGCGGCGTCGAACTCGCACTCGCCTGTGACCTCCGGGTGGCGACGCCCGACGCGACGTTCGCCGAACCGGGCGTCCGATTCGGTCTCTTCGGAGCGTGGGGCGGGACGGTTCGGCTCCCCCGCATCGTCGGCGACGGCAACGCGCTCGACATCGCACTCTCCGGCCGCGTCGTCGACGCCGAAGAGGCCCACGGAATGGGGCTCGTCTCGCGGGTCGTCCCCGACCCGAGCGCCGTCGCCGAGGAAGTCGCCGGCAACAGACCCGATGCCCTTCTGTCCGTGAAAACCCTGACGCGCGATCACCGTTCGAAAGCGGAACGCGAAGACGCGGAAGCGACGGCGTTCGCGAGGCTCGTCGAGCGGTACGCGTCGAGTATCGGGGACGAGAGCGAGTCGTGAGTCCGCGACTCGTGAGTCGAAGTGCGGAGAAAGGGCGATAACGAGGTTAGATCGAATCCGGCGACGGCGGCATCGACCGCTTGTGTGCGCTTCCCTCGTAGAGTTCGAGCACGCGGTCGACGTGTTCTTCGGTGATCCCGTCGAGGGCGCGGATCGTAGCCGTCTTCGAGAGCGGGCCGTCGACGTGGAGTGCGAGGATCGCGTCGAGGTGATCGTAACTGAGACCCATCTCGGTCTCGTCGGTCTGGCCTTCCCACATCTCAGCCGAGGGTTCCTTCATCACCAGATCTTCGGGGACGCCGAGCGAGGCGGCGAGTTGACGGACCTGTTGTTTGTAGAGGTTTCCGATGGGGTTGCAGTCGACCGCGCCGTCGCCGTACTTCGTGTAGTACCCGGTCAGCGTCTCGCTCCGGTTGCCGGTCCCGAGGACGATCCGGTTCTCGGCGTTCGCAACGAAGTAGTTCAGAACTGCGCGAGTCCGGACGCGAACGTTACCGGCGGCGGTTCGAAGCGGGTCGGAGCCGATCCGCTCGTCGACGTTATCCTCGGGGAACGCGGCGACGAAAGCGTCGACGATCGGGTTGATCTCGACGACGTCGTAGGTGATCCCCAACTCCTGTGCGACGCGCTCGGCGTCGCTCATGTTGTCGGCAGCGTTGACCTCGCTCGGCATGACGAGGCCGTGAAGACCGTCTTCGCCGAGTGCTTCGACGGCGAGGTAGGCCGTCGTGGTCGAGTCGATCCCGCCGGAGAGTCCGAGGACCGCGCCGTCGGCACCCGCGTCGTCGACGACACCACTGATGAAAGAGATGATGTGGTCACGCTGGCGTTCGAGTTCCGACTCGGAGAAACGGAGGTCGAGCGGTGCGCCGTCGTCGAGAACTGAGAAGTCCCATTGCATCGGTCGACCGTTGGCGTCGGGGCATCAAATAGCCACCTTTCGTCGTCGAGAACTGGACGTTCGTACGGAGTTTCGCGCAGAGTAGGCGTCAACCGATGCGAGAGTCGCGGTGCGGCAGACGACGAACGTGACTGTCCGTTATCCGGAACCGTGCTGAGTTGCGAACAGTCATAGGCATCGGGCCAGTAAGATACAGAGCGAACTAACCGGGCATCTCGATCATGGTATTCGACGCGACGTCACAGATACTGGCGGCACATCCGATAACGATCCTCGGAGCGGTAGTCGCACTCTACGGGGCGAGCAAAGTGGGACGGGCGCTCCGAGCACCGTTGTGGAAACTCCTCAAGTGGGGCGGCGGGGCGGGCGTCGTCCTTCTGTTCGTGGTATTCTTCATGGCGACCTTCAGCGGGAACGGCTGGTGGAGCGGCGTAGCCGACGGCGTCGTCGGCTTCGAATCCGGAGCGGTAACGCTCCTGGTTCACCTGCTCGATTCGCTGCTCGCAGCGTGGCTTCGGGTGTTCTTCCTCCTGTTCTCCGGCGTCGCGTGGCTCGTCGGCGGCGTCGTCAGGTCGATGTTGCCGGTGCTGTCGACGCTCGAGTTTCAACTGCTGGTATTCGGATTCGAACTGCTGGCGGGGAGTTTCCTCGTCTACTCGCTGTACGTCGGTCGGCGGGCCGACCGGACGCAGGGCATCGTCGGTAGCCTCGGAAGCGTGATGCTGATCACGGGACTCTTGGCGGCGCTGTTGGTCGTCGAGACGGCCCACCCGTCGACGGCGACAGCGCGGACCGGCATCCCGCTCTCGCAGTGGGGACTCGCGCTGGTCGAGGCGACGTTCGGGCTCTCTCTCGGCGTCTACAGCACGATCGTCGTCGGCGACCTCTTCGACCCCTCGACGCCGGTTCGAACCGAGGTTCGTGAGCGGATCGAACCCCGGGTATTGGATCTGCGGAGTCGCTTGGATCGAATCGCAGACCGTGTGGGTGGAACGGCGAGCGACGAAGAGTAGCCCGATCATGACATCTCTATTACGTGATCACCAGTGACCGGGGACCTCACAAATGAACATTTATTGACACCAGAAAGGATATACGTTCGTGTCTCGTAGTAGCACACGGGTGAAGGTAGCTCGTCTGCCAAAAACAAGCCCTCCACCCGCTTGAGTTCCCTTCGGGCGAGCTACGACCGTTGTATGAGAGTGACGGTCGTGGCTCCCCATTCCTAACGACAGCTTCGAACAGAGTCGTTTCTAAGCCACGGGACCGGATCGGTAGACGAGCGAAACGGATGGGCGGCCGAGCCGTCGAAGGCCGCAATCGGAGGCAACCGTCATATTGAAGATGGTTTCGTGCACACCCTAGAGCGAGCGCCGATGGTCCAGTGGTAGGACACGAGCTTCCCAAGCTCGTAGCCCGGGTTCAATTCCCGGTCGGCGCATTCTGCTCCGAACAAAGTGAGGAGCGGTGCGTCACCGAGGGAATTTAACGATGGAAGTCGCAGCGCGAACGAAGTGAGCGACCATCTTCAGGTAGCTCAATCCCGGTCGGCGCAGTCCCTCCGCTCGACACGGCTTCCGGTCGAGAGAAACCGCTCACGCGCGATCGGCGATCACGTACCCGTCAGCCTCTAGTGCGGACCAAACCGTCTCGTCGAGTGCCGAACGAAGGGGAGAGGGGAGTCGTGTCACGTTCGGATCGGCCGCTCGGAGGAGCAGCGTCGATCGGTTTTCAGTATCCGCGTAGGCGTACCGAAGCCCGTACTTCTCACCGTTGTCACCGTAGACCGCGACCATGACGTAAGGGCGACCGTGGTAGGCCAGTTCGTGCTGCGGGTCGGTGCCGTGGTCGGAGTCGGAGTCGTAGCGTTCCCAGTCGCCGAACGGGAGGATGGAGACCCGCTCGAAGCACGTCAGGTTCGTTGCATAGGTTCCGAACGCGAGGTCTCGTTCGAGTGTCGCTCGGGACCAGGTGCGCCGGTCGCCGGTGTGTTCGTGTGTGCCGACGACGTCATCGGGTGTAATTTCGACAACCTCCCACTCGTCGATGCGGACCGACGATTGATCGGTCGCCGCGTCTTTGATTCGGTCACCGACGTGGACGCCGAGATACGTCGGGCGGGTGGGTTGCCACTGGATGTGGATCTCGTCCGAAGCGAGTCCAACGAGTGCCTCGCGGCCCTGAATCGTTCGCCGTTCGATACCCGGAGATCCGTCGCTCGTCGAGGTCGGAGGTGCCATGGTTTCGCTAGGTAGGCGCGCTGAGCGGATAAGGCTCGCTTGACCCTACCGCCGCGTTCATTACGCCGGCTCGTTTACACTGGGTGATGGCGAACATCGAACTCTACGAACTCCAAGGCTGTCCGTTCTGTGTGAAGGTGAAGAACAAGCTCGCAGAGCTCGGGTTGGAGTACGAATCGCACATGGTTCCGCGATCGCACGCCGAGCGGACCGAGGTCGAGGAAGTGAGCGGACAGACCGGCGTGCCCGTCCTCGTCGACCACGAACACGGCATCGAAGGAATGCCCGAGAGTGGTGACATCGTCCGGTACTTAGAGGAAACCTACGGCGACGGAAGCAGCGCAGCCTGAGCCGGAGCGTCGAGGTCGGGAGCGATCGAAAAGAATCGGTGCAGTACGGATCAGTGCGGGTTGATCGAGTTATGCGACGTCGATGTCGACGTCGAGGTCGTCGCTACCGAGATACCGAGCGGCGAGTTTGTAGCCGACGACGATACCGAGCGTGCTGAGGAGACTGCTCATCACAGTCGTGCGGAGGCCAGGGGACTTTTCGCTGTCTCGGCGGTACCAGAGGAAGACCCCCGAGGCGACCGACGTGACGAAGCTGAACAGGAGACGGGAACGACCGCTGAGTTTTCGAGCCACGCTACTCGGTACTATCGGCTGAACGAAAAATATGGAGGGTGCGATTACGATTCGGCCGGTTCGGTCGCCCGTTCCCTGATGAGATCGCGGATCTCGTCGGGGTCGTCGATGGCGGCGAGTTCCTCACAGGAGACGAGCGCCGTGCCGTCGACCGATTCGCGTTTCGACCGCTCTTCAGTGAAGTAGACGGAACGCGTCTGCGTGACGTGACCGAGCGAAGACATGAGCTTGGCGCGTTTCTCGGCGGTGCGCGTGAACGCCGAGTGGCCCGTCAGGATGTTGCCGGTACCGTCGTCGCTGTCCTCGCTGACCGTCTTGAACGGGGCGCGAGCCGTCGGATGGACGGTGAACCCGGCCCGTGTGAGGACCGTGATGACGTGTTCGTCGTCGGGATCGGCGATGGGATCCTGCGGCGTCGGTTCCGAGTCGTGGACGTCGTCGGCCCCGTCGAGGACGTTGACCGGCGAGGAAAACGGCTGGTCGAACAGTTCCTCTAAGTGAATCGCGACTTCGATGCTCGCGTTCATGCCGTCTTCGTACTTCGAAACCGTCCGACGCGAGACACCGAGTTCCGATGCGAGGCGGCCGAGACTCCAGCCGCGCTCCTCGCGCTCGTCGGCGAGGAGGTCGCCGTCGATGTTCACGTACAGTCCACCGGGAGCCGCGTAGATGAGCGGCGGCACGCCTTCGATGAACACGTCCATCGCGGTGTCTGGGTTGAGCACCGGAACGCCGTGCCGGAAGTAGACCACGCCCGGTTTCAGATCCTCGTCGCGCGTGCGCAGTCCGATCACCATCGGCGTCGCAGAGAGATACGAGCCCAGCCGACGCATCTCGGCACCGGTCGCGCCGTCGAACGCGTCGATGTTTCCGAGAATTTTCAACAGCAGCAGGTCATCTCCCCGTCTGGCCGCCAGATCGAAACTCTTCGGTCTGACGGCACAGCGGTCGCTAACCACGAACCCGGCGTCCCGCAGCATCGCACTGATGTTGCCGATCAGCGCTGATCGAGACATAGGGGGTAGTAAGCGTTTCCCGACATATAACCGTTGTGTCCGCCGACCCGCCCCCGTCGCGCGATTACTTCCACCACTCCCCGGTAGTGTTAAATAGCCGAACACGTCACGAAAGGGCCTTGCGTATCCATCGAGAGACACCGATATGGTAGTGATCGGCCTCGACGACACCGACTCGCGCGAGCGTGGGATGTGCACGACCTACCTCGCGACGCTCGTCGCCGAGGCCGTCGAAACCGCCGGAGGCACCGTCGACGACCGCCTCCTCGTGCGACTCAACCCCGCCATCGAGCACAAAACGCGCGGCAACGCTGCACTCGCCATCGTCACGGACCTCGACGCCGACACGGCGTTCGAACTCGCACGCGAACAGCTCGTCGCGTTCGCCGAGACCGACGACCCGCGAACGAGTCCGGGTCTCGTCGTCGCGCCGGGCACACCCGAGGCGGTTCCCTGTGCCGTCGCTGAGTTCACTCGGCGGAGTGTTCGAGAGCGACACACGATCGACGCCGCCGTCGAGTTACTCGACGCGGTCGGCTACCGCCACGAGGGGTGGAAAGAGGGACGCGGCCGCATCGGGGCCTTGGCGGCCATCGGTGCCGACGCCGCCTTCGACGACTGGACCTACGAGTACATCTCCTACCGCGAGTTCGCTCGCTGCGGAACCCCCCGTGACGTGGACTGGGAGTCCGTCTTCGACGCCGCCACCGACGGCTACCCGACAGTCTGGGATACCGTCGACCGCGAGGAAGGACAGGCGGTCTGCGTCCCGCGCGCACCGGGTCCGATCCTCCACGGCATCCGCGGCGACGATCCGAACGCCGTCCGCCGCGTCGCCGGGGCAGTCGACGGCGAATCGGTCGACCGATCGGCGCTCTTTCGGACGAATCAGGGAACTGACGTCCACCTCCGCCCCGGCACCGTCGCCGACGTCGTCGACGGTCGGGCGTACAGACTCGACGGTACGGTGGGATCTCCACCCGAAACGTACCCCGGTGGGCACGTCTTCTTCGAACTCGACGGCGGCGGTGAACGTGTCGACTGCGTCGCTTTCGAGCCCACCAAACGGTTTCGAGACCGGGTTCGCGCGCTCCGCGTCGGCGACCGACTGACTGTCTGCGGCGAAGTCAGCGACGGAAGCGTCAAGCTAGAGAAGTTCGCGGTCAGAGAACTCGTTCGAACCGAACGCGTCGTTCCCGAGTGTTCCGGGTGCGGTCGGTCGATGAAGAGCGCCGGGCGCGGGCAGGGATACCGCTGCCGAGAGTGCGGGACGCGCGCCGACGGGAAGGTGACGGTGCCGGTCGAACGGGCGCTTGAACCGGGGTGGTACGAGGTCCCCCCGTGCGCCCGGCGCCACATCGCCAAGCCGCTGATCCGTGGCGGCTTCGACGCCCCCGTCCACGCCGAGCGGTAGCGATCGGTCGAGCGTGCCGGTCGATCCGACGAACGAGAGATTATTCGATTCCCATCGGTCGAAGATTGCTCGATTTTCGCCGACTGTAGCGCCTCAGTCGATGAGTGTCGAACGCAACCAAAATTTCCGCAAGGAGTTCATATTACGCTTCGTGAAACGGTTTTAGTCGTTCGGTAAGAGCGTGCTAGTCGTTGTTAATGCGTCTATAGCAAAGGTGGTTCCTGCCGTCCGCTTCGGTATGCCTCGTGTCCGTTCCTCGCAGCGATCGGTGGTCTGTGCGACGAACGGGTACGGGACGCGATGGAGATTACAATGAGCACGTTCGACAAAAGCGAGGCCAGCGAGACTGCTGCCTACCGCGATGGCCTCAATCGGTGGCCGGTGTTCGACATCGAGTTCGTCATGGAGTCGACGGACCTCGGTAACGACCAGTGCACGTTCTACCCCCGCAACGGTGACGAAGAGGAGATCCTCTCGACGTGGATCACAGCCGAAGCAGGGTCGTTCGTCGAACTCGCCGACGTTCGATAGTCACGCCGCGCTCGACGAGTAGCCGACTTCGATCGCTCGACTCTTATTCCGGTTCACGAACGAGCAGTCGAGCCGAAGGTGTACCCCTTCGCTTCCACTGCAACTTTCGAGCGAGCGGAGTTCTCGGGACGTCGCCCAGCAGTCCATTCTCACCCGTTCAGTCCGGTGTCAGCCCTTCAATCCGCTTCCGGTCAACGGCACCACGACGTCGTCGGCGTCGTCGAGGACGCCCCGCTCGCGATACGCCCGGAGCGCCGCGGGTGCAACGGCACAGGTCGGCTCGGTATAGAACCCACGTCGGTGGAGGGCTTCGAGTTCGTCCTCGACAGCACCGGCGTCGAGCGCGATGGCGTCGCCGCCGGTGTCGTCGATCGCGCCGAGGATCGCGTCACGCCGAACAGGCTCTCGGATCTGAATCCCGTCGGCGACGTCGTTGCTACCCGACGACTCGCCGTGCAGTTCGGCTGCGATCGGCGCGTATCCGGCGGCCTGCGCGCCGAGGAGCCGCGGCATCCGGTCGATCCAGCCGGCCTCGAGCAGGGCTCGGAAGCCTCGGTACGCACCGAGGAACAGCGTACCGTGGCCGAGCGGCGTGACGACGGCGTCGGGGACCTCCCAGTCGCGCTGGAGCGCCACTTCGAGGGCGAACGTCGCCGTTCCGGCGAAGAAGGCGGGATTCCACGCGTGGCTGGCGTACCAGCGGTCGCCCGATTCGACGGCCTCGATACACGCCTCCGTGACGGCTTCGCGCGACCCCTCGACGCGGACCGGCGTGCCGCCCGCGCGCTCGATGGCCCGAAGTTTCGAGGCCTTCACCGACGCCGGAACGTAGATCTCGGCGTCGATTCCGGCGCGGGCGGCGTAGGTAGCGATGGCCGCACCCGCGTTGCCCGAAGAGTCCTCGACGACCGTGTCGACGCCGAGTTCGACCGCGCGCGAGAGCGTCGTCGTCGCACCGCGATCCTTGAAGCTCCCCGAGGGAAAGACGTACTCCAACTTGAACGCCGCGTCCCACTCGGGGGCGTCGACGAGCGGCGTCATGCCCTCGCCGAGCGTGACGCGATCGGTCGGGTCGTCGCCGACGGGGAGGAACGCGTCGAACGACCAGAGACCGTCCCGAGCGTCGAAGTCGGCCGGGTGGGGTATCGACCCGTCGGGAATCGGTGTCTCGGCGAAGTCGAGCGGACTGCCGCACTCGCACCGCCAGCGGTCGGCGTAGGTTCGCCCGCAATCGGAACAGATGAGGTCGATCGGCATGGCGAGAGGACGGGGGGCGACCGACCAGTAGGTGACGGTTTCGGTTGGGTGGGTTGCTCTCGTCGTTCCCTCCGGTCTCGCGTGCTCTCGTCCGTCCCGTTGGGACTCTCGAGAACCCCCTTTCGGTCCCACCCCACGGCGGTCGATTAGCCGGCCATCGCTCGTCTAGACATTCCGGGTAGCGAAGCGTTATCTGCTCCCACAGCAAGAAAACGGCAATGTCCACACCGCTATCGATAGAGGACTTCTACGACTTCACTCGCCCGGAAGAGGTGTCCGTCTCGCCCGGCGGCGACCGCGTGGCGTTCCTCGCCACCGAACCGGACCCCGTCGCCGACGAGTCCCGAACGTCGCTGTTCGTCGTCCCGACCGACGGTAGCCGCGATCCGCACCGACTGACCCGCGCCTCCGACGCGTCCGGTCCGAAGTGGTCACCCGACGGCTCGAAACTGGGCTTCCTCGCGTCACGCGACGAGGACGTCGCGCTGTCGATCGCGCGCGATCCTGACGAAGCGGGCGAAGACGACGGCGACGACAGCGACGAATCCGCGACTGGGTTAGCGTCTCCGACGCAACTCTGGGTGTTCGACCTCGATCTAGGTGGCGACGCCCGCCAGCTCACAGACCGCGACGAAGGTGTCCGGGAGTTCGACTGGTCTCCGACCGGCGACCGCGTCGTGTTTTCCTCGCGCGATCCGACGGGCGAACAGATCGAGTATCTCCGCGAGCGACGCGACGGCGGCCCGATCGAAGTCCGGCGACTCCAGCACCAAGCCGACGGACAGGGGTACTTGGACGACGTGGCGACGTACCTCTTCGTCGCAGACGTCGCGACGCGGGCGGTCACACGCCTCGACGATGCCTACGGTGCGGGCGCGAGCGAACCGCTGACCGGGCTGCAACCGGCGTGGGGGCCGGGGCCGGACGGTGGAGACGGCCGGATCGCCTTCGTCTCGAATCTCGGAGCCGATCCGGACCGCGATTTGGCGCTCGACGTGTACGTCGTCGAACCGGACGGAGCGAATCGAACGCGGCTGACCGAGGGCGACGCGGCGGCGTCGCGGCTCTCGTGGGGTCCCGACGGCGAGCGCGTGGCGTTCGTCGCGCGCGACGCCGTCAACTGGTGTCTCCCGCAGGACGTGCGCGTCGCCGACGTCGCGTCCGGCGAGGTGCGTTCCGTCTCGGCGTCGCTCGACCGGACCGTCGCGTGGGGCGGCGCGCCGACGTGGATCGACGACGACGCGCTCCTCGTACCGATCGGTGACGGCGGGTGGACGCGACTCGCTCGCGTCGACGCTGACGGCGATGCGCCGGAACGGGTCTGGAAGTCCCAGCGACGCGACCGGACCATCGGCGCTTTCGACGCGGCCGGCGGCACCGTTGCGCTCGGCTACGGCGGTGCCGACGAGGGAACGGATGTCTACGCCGCCGACGTGGCGGACTTGCTCGCGGATGTCTCAGACGACGGCGAGGGCGGCGTCGACGGCGACGACGCGGGAGACGGCGTCGCCAACGCCGAGAGCGACGGCGGCGACCCCGTAGAACCGACCCGCCTCACGCGGCTGAACGGCGACCTGTTCGACGATGCTGACCTCCCGCGATGTACGCGGGTGACCTTCGAAGACAGCGACGGGGTCGAGGTGGAAGGTCTCGTCTACTACCCACCGGACGCCGAACTCGACGGCGACACGGAGGCCGAAGCCGGCGCGGGTCCGGACGGGCGACCGCTGATCGTCCACATCCACGGCGGTCCCATCGCGTACGACGCACCGGCGTTCGACTTCGACTACGCCCACTGGACGGGGAAGGGCTACCTCGTGTTGAACGTCAACTACCGCGGCTCCTCGTCCTACGGCCGCGCGTTCACCGAGACCATCCGCGGCGACTGGGGGCCGCGCGAGGCCGACGACGTGCTCTCGGGTGTCGACGAACTCGTCGCCCGCGGGTGGGCCGACCCCGACCGCCTGTTCTGCTCCGGGTTCTCGCAGGGCGGCGTCAACACCGCTCACGTAGTGATCCGGGACGACCGATTCGCCGCCGCCGCCCCCGAACACGGCGTCTACGACTTCTACTCGCTGTTCGGCACCGCCGACCTCCATCGGTGGTACGTAAACGACCTCGGGACGCCGTGGGAGAACCCCGAGGGCTACCGTGGCATGTCGAGCCTCGCCGACGTCGACGAGATCGAGACGCCGCTGTTGATCACTGCCGGGAGCGAGGACTGGCGCTGCCCGCCGTCACAGGCCGAACAGTTGTACGTGAGCGTGAGAGAACGGGGCGTCGAGGCGGAACTGGTCGTCTACCCCGGTGAACACCACAATATCGGGAAACCAAAGCGTGCGACGCATCGACTCCGGCGGCTCACCGACTGGTTCGGCGACCACGATCCGGGTCGAGAGAAGTAGAGAGATCAGTACGTGTCGATGCCGGTACCGACGGAGCAGACGTACTCGCCGGTGGCGACTTGCGGAAGTCGGCGCGACCGCCAGAAGATGCCGTCGTGGTCGGCCGTGACGCGTGCTTTGAGCGTCCCGAACACGTCCGTGATAGTGAAGATCGTCTCCCCGGCCGACACCGTGTCGCCGAGGTCTTTCTCGTAGGTGACGAGGCCGCCTGCGGGTGCGCCGTACTGGTCGAAGCCGGTGGCGCGTGTCTGTCGTTCCCGAGTGACGTCACCGTCGAGGAATCCGTAGTAGCGGAGGACGTTGAACACGCCGTCGACGCCCTTCTGAACGCTGGTTTCGTCCCAGCCGATACAACCGCCGAGTTCGGGGTCGATGGTCGGAATCCCTTCGTCGGGGCCGACTCTCGCGAGTTGACCCTCGGGGCCTTTCTGGTCTAGCAGGTAGCCACAACCGAAGGTCTTGGCGAGTTCGAGACACTCGCGGTGGAGCCGGTGACGCGATCCACAGCGAATGCGGACTTCGTTGATCATCCGGGAGGTCGATCCCTGGTGGAGGTCGAGGATGAGGTCGGCCCGTCGGGCCGCAGCGAACGTCGCGGCCGCGATGCGTTCGCTCGATGTCCCGTCTTCGTCGCCCGGATAAGTGCGGTTCATCTTCGTGTCGTCGATCGGATTCCGGTGTTCGGCGACCTGAAAGCCGTGGTAGTTGACGATGCCGACCACGAGAATCGTCCCCGCGAGTTCCGCGGGGTCGAGTTGTGGTACTACACGTTGCACGACGCCGACGCCGTTGAGTTCGTCACCGTCGCTCGCCGCCTGTATGTAGAGTGTCTTTCCATCGCGTTCGCCGTTGATGACAGCCACCGGGAGTCCGACGGAGCTACCGTCCCGCATTTCTCCCACCACAAGTCGGCCCGTGTCGACTTCTCCGGGGGCCGCGCTCGCACTTCCGAGCGTCGTCATTACTCGGAGGACGAACGCGTCTGCCTTTAGGAATTCGGTCCTCGGTCGGTAGGACGAGGAGAAGAACCGATCCGACCAACTAAAACATCAAGTCACTCGAAACGTTTATCTAACCGACAAGAGATGGCAGTAGAAATGCGGTTCCGGTCGAGAGCCCATGGCGACAACTTAGACGTACAACTCGCGCGGTTGAAGCAGCGTGGTTGTAACCTCCTCGTGACCGGAACGGTCGCAGACCAAGTGAGTGCGACCGCGACCCGTCGATTACTCGGGTCGCCGATCGAGAACCGAACGCGCGTGCTCGTCCTGACCGATACGGCTACCGGCGACATCGGAACGCGTCTCCCGACGGGTATCGAGGTTTCGAACCCGGACGTCCGTCTCGTCGACTGGTGTCAGCACGGTCGCGCCGCCGCCGCGGACTCGAGTCGAGAGGGAGACCACGGCGATCGGTCGATCGAAGCGCTTCGGGCGACCCTGTTCGACGAACTCGGCGCACTCGACTTAGCGAACTTGGCGCCCGCCGAACTCAGACTGTCGCTCGACTCGGTGACGTCGCTCTTAGAACAGTACGAGACGGCCGACGTTCACCGTCTGTTGCGGCTCGTGACCACCTTCGTCCGGGGTGCAGGCGGAATGGGTCACGTTCACGTTCCCATCCCCGACGGCGACGACCGAATCGAGCCG
This sequence comes from Haloferacaceae archaeon, assembly GCA_963715525.1. Lineage (GTDB taxonomy): Archaea > Halobacteriota > Halobacteria > Halobacteriales > Haloferacaceae > MFD01721-c6. The sequence goes on along the minus strand of OY970248.1, from coordinate 81,955 downwards.
ATCGCGCCGCTGTTCGACGCACGTATCGAACTCAGACAACGCGGGGCAACCGGCGGTGAACAACGCTGGCACCTCCCCAGATACGGATCGACGGAGTGGGTCCGAATATGACGGGGACGGAAGTGCTGCGGTACGAGTCGCTCTCGGAGCGATCGGGGATCAGGCTGATCGACGACATCGAGCAGGCGCGTTTCGAAGTGTACGTCGACGACGGTGCTGTTCCCCGAGACGCAGACACGGAGACGTTCCGATTCCCGGTCGACCTCGCGGTAGCGGTCCGCACGTCGAAATTGGCGATGCCACGACTCACGATGACGATCGTCCGCGACGCGGACGGACAGGTGGTCGCCCAGTCGGGCAACCGTGAGGGGATCGAACTGCCGTCCGCCCGGTACGAGGTCGAGGTGTCGACCGCACCCATGAAACTCTACATCGCGGTCGACGGTGCGCTCACCGTTCGCTACGATGAAGGCGAGACGATCCTCGAATTCGGGTCGGAGACGGTCACCACGCTCGGTATTCGGTCGTTCCACGAACGTCCGGCCGGGACGGTGACTACGACGAGTGACCCGGAAGCGGTGATGAGCGCCGTGTCGCTGCTCGGGTCGTCGCTCCAGACGACGTCTGCGGAGCGTTCGTTCCCGACGCTTCGCGGGCATCCGCCGCTGCTCGAACTCGGTGAAGAGTTCTCGAAGCCAGCGCACATCGAGCGGCCGGACACGGGCGTCGAGATCGTCGTTCCACCCGAGTTGCGCGCGGTGTTCGCCGTCGCACCGCTCGCGTACTATCTCGGCGCAGAGGTCGTGTCGGGACGCGAAGCGTGTCTCAGGGGACCGGGGTGGGACCACTCCCTCCTCGATGCTACTGCGCGCGTGGCGCAGTCGAACCCGTCGCCGCTCGAACGGGGGGTCGCGAAGGCGCTCAAGCGGTCGTTCTTCCTCGATTGTCTGACCCGAACCGAGGGGTACTACCCGGTCACGTTGCACGAGCGGAGCGTCGTCGAGGACGCCGTCGACGTGGACTTCGGGGAGCTATACGACCTCCCGCTGGCGGAGCGACTCGGCGAGTACTTCGCGCTTCCGCACCACGAACTCGACCCGTACCTCCCGAGTTGGAATCTGACGACCGACATTCGGCCGATATCCGACAACGTCGAGATGCTCCCGTTCGTCGCCAACGACCTCTCGCTGGTTCGATGTCCGCAGCGTGAGACGCAGTATGCGGCCGGACCGGAGCCGCAGGCCGTCACGGACTTCTTCCGCGATCACGAAAGCGACGAGCCGGTACGTGGCGGCGGGGCCGGCACCGCCGAGGGCGACATCGTCAACCCCGAACCGACCGAGACGGCGGAACACGCGTGGGTCGGTGACGGCTTCCCGCTCGGTGCGAGCAAGGCGACGCCGAACTCCTACCGTCGACGGCTGACGCGCGACGTGAGCGAGCGGACCAGTATCGAGATCACCGTCGTCTGCAACGACGACGAGATGCGCGACGAGGACGTCGTCGCTGATCTCTACGGCGCGCGCGACCTGCTGGACTTCGACGTGAAAGTCCACTACGACCTCACGCGGGACCAACTCGTGCAGGTATTGTCGACGCCGACGAACCTCTTGCACTACATCGGCCACGTCGACGAACGCGGGATGCAGTGCGCCGACGGGTTCCTCGACGTGACCAGCCTCGACACCGACGTCGCTATCGAGTCGTTCCTCCTCAACGCCTGCCGCTCGTTCGAACAGGGACAGGCGCTCGTCGACCGCGGCAGCTACGGCGGCGTCGTGACGCTCTCCGAAGTCGCAAACGTCACGGCCACGAGGTTCGGGCAGACGCTCGCGCGGTTGCTGAACTGCGGGTTCACCCTCCGGTCGGCGCTCTCGATCGCGCAGGACGACGTGATGACCGGATATTGATACATCGTGTTGGGAGACGGTGGGCTAACACTTTGTCAAGCAGAAAGTGGAACACCGGGGTTGGCAGAAGTTACATCGATTGAGCAGGAATACGAGTTGACGCTCAGATACTATATGGCGGGATACTACAGCCTTGGATCGTTGATTAAACCGTATGTAGAGGAGGTGTCAGAGTATTACTTAGGCTTAGACGACATCGGTCCGTTCCAAATGACGGGGGATGACCTACAGGAGTTCTTCGCTCTGGAGAACATCCCGATTAAAACACGGGATGGACTCTACTGGTCAGATAACATCGGAGAGGATTGGTTTAGGGACCATTGAACACGCCGGCATTGTTCGCAAGAACGGGCGATGCCTGTCCAAAGAACAACAGGATCAAGAACAGGATTGTGAGCAGTTTCGGGTGGTTCTGGATCAAGTCTGACATTTTCTGTATCATTTCATCAGATATGTACACCTAGTGAAAAAAGAAATTATCTGATGTTTTTTAACATGTCGGTCACATGTGTGAATAACCGGCGAGGCATCTCTCCGGACGCTATAGAGCACTTCCAAGCGAGCGACTTTATCCTACCCGACGAATGAGCGCACATGAGTGACGAAGGGGTCGACGCCTTCGCTACGTTTCGCCAGTTCTTCGCGCTCCGAGGGGACGTGTTGGTCCTCTCGATCGCGATGTTCGCCTTCAGCCTCGGGTTTCAGATGACGACGCGGTACGTGCCGCGGTATCTGAGTGTACTCGGCGCGGGCAGCGTCGCGATCGGCTTGTACGGCAGTTTCGGCAGTCTGCTCGGGGCGGTCTACCCGTATCCCGGCGGCGCGTTCTCCGATCGCATCGGATCGCGGGTCGCACTCACGCTGTTCGGGCTCACGTCGACGCTCGGGTTTCTCGTCTGGGTGTTCGCACCGACGTTCGGTATCGTCAGGACGCCCGCGATCGACGTCGGTCCGCTCGTCGTCGACCCCGTGACGCTCCCCGTCGGTGTCTTTCTGGGACTGCTTCTGGTACAAGCGTGGAAGTCGTTCGGACTCGGTGCGACGTTCGCCATCGTCAAGCAGAGCGTCCCGCCGGATCGGCTCGCGGTCGGATTCGCGAGTACCGAGACGTTCCGCCGGACGGCGTTCCTGCTCGGGCCGTTACTGGCCGCCGGTGCGCTCGCGGTGTACCCCTTTCGCGACGGATTCACGCGGATGCTGTTGCTGGCCGCCGGTGTCGGTCTCCTCGCGACGGTGATCCAACACCTCCGGTACGACGCGGGCGAGGACTCGCTCGGCAAGACGTTCGCGGGCGTCGAGAGTATCGTCAGCGACCTCCGTGCGATGCCAGCGCCGCTTCGACCGCTCCTCGTCGGCGACACGCTCGTCCGCTTCGCGAACGGGATGGTCTACTCCTTTCTCGTGATTCTCGTCGTCGAACGCCGAGAGGTCGGCGCGTCGCTCCCGGCGGTCGGACATCTCAATCCGGACGCGTACTTCGGCGTGTTACTCGCCCTGGAGATGATCGTCGCCCTGATCGTGATGGCACCGATGGCGAACCTGACGCGTCGGATCGGTCTGAAGCCAGTCGTCGCGCTCGGTTTCGCAGTCTACGCCGTATTTCCGGCGATACTCGTCGCCGCCCCCGCGACACCGCTGGTACTCGCCGTCGTCTTCGCGTTCTCCGGACTTCGATTCGCCGGGCTCCCCGCGCACAAAGCGCTCATCGTCGGTCCAGCGGAGTCGGACGCTGGCGGGCGCGTCGTCGGCTCGTACTACCTCGTCCGAAACGTCGTCGTGATTCCCAGCGCGGCGATCGGTGGCTGGCTCTACGCGACGTCGCCGACGCTGGCGTTCGGTCTCGCCACGGTCGTCGGACTGCTCGGCACGGGCTACTTCCTCGCGTTCGGCGAGGAGTACTGATCAGACAAACGAGACGTCGTCGAGTCGCTCCGTCTCTCCGAAGAGCCAGTCAGCGTGATCGATGGCGTACTCTTTGTGACCGGGTTCGATCGCGCCGATAGCGTCCTCGACGAGGACCGGGCGGAAGTCGCGCAGTCCGGCGCTTCCGGCCGTGTGGAGGACGCAGACGTTCGCCAGCGTGCCGCAGATGAGCAGGTCGTGGACGTCGTGGACGTCGAGCCAACCCTCCAGATCGGTCCGGTAGAACGCGTCGTAGGTGTACTTGACGACGACGTGGTCCTCGTCGCGGACGTCGAGTTCGTCGACGAGTTCCGCTTCCCACGATCCTTCGACGACGTGCTCGCCCCAGCGGTCGAACTCGTCGTAGTAGTGGGTTTCCTCGAACTGTTCGGGCGTGTGGACGTCGCAGGTGTAGACGACCGACGCGTTGGCGTCGCGAGCGCGCGAGACGAGCGAGGCGACGTCGTCGACGGCATCCTCGCTACCGGGGGCGTAGAGGCTGCCGTCGGGATGACAGAACCCGTTCTGCATATCGACGACGACGACGGCGGTCGAGTCGGAATCGTACTCCATAGGCGTATATGGATCGAGCGGCCCCTAAAATTGCAGGAGCGGTCGTACACGTAGGCTACCCGGAGAGTCATGGGGCACAGAAAGTTGCGGGGAAAGCGACTTTTAGCAGCAGCACACCATCGAAGGTATGCGTCAGGTTATCGTGACGTGGTTCGCTGCCGCGCTGCTCGTCCTGAGCGGCGTTGGATCGGCTGCTGCAGCCCCGAGCAGTGCGATGGGGTCTGCACTGACCACGGCGAGCAGGTCGCAGGTGCCGTCGAGTGCTTCGACGGGTCTGCCCCCTGCGACGACGTCACTCAACACGTTGGGACGGCGAGGTTCTGCGGCCGATACGCACCCGCCGGACCCGAAAAACGATACGATCGGGTGGGTGAACGGCTACTGGTACAACGAGTCGATCAACGTCGACCAGTCGAACGGCCTCAACAAGACTGAACTCCACGCGTACGTCTCCCGGATGATGGCGCGGGTCGAGTATCTTCGACACGAGAACTTCAAGCACAACGTTCCCGTGTCGGTCATCTCGCGGAAAGCGTACAGCAAGCAAGCACAGAACCAGTCGTCGCAGGTGAACGCTTCGTACGACGCCTGGAACAACCAAGTTTGGAAGGCGCTGTTCATCAGCAGCGGAAACAAAGACGTCCAGAAACAACTCGGACAGACGAGCGGGTCGTCGGTGGCCGGCTTCTACTCGCCGTCGGACAACGAGATCAAGATCATCACGTCGACGCCCAATCGGCCCGTCATCGACAACGCGACGTTGGCTCACGAACTCACGCACGCGCTTCAGGACCAGCACTACAACCTCTCGAAGCCCAAGTACAGCGGGCAGACGCAGGACGGGCAACTCGCCGAAGAGGGTGTCGTCGAAGGTGAGGCGAACTACATCGAAGAGGGGTACAAGCACCACTGTCAGACGGACTGGCAGTGCGTCGCGACACCGAAGTCCGGAACCGATGGCGGGGGGAGCGGACAGACGAACCTCGGGATCCTATTGACCATCCTCCAGCCGTACTCCGACGGACCGGTGTACGTGAATCACATCCGACAGCAGGGTGGTTGGCAAGCGTTCGACAAGCGATTCCGCCATCCGCCGAACTCCACCGAGCAGACGATCCATCTCACGGACCAGCAGCCGACACCGCTCCCGTTCAACGATACGTCGACCGATGGGTGGAAGACGTACCCCCACCTCGGGAAGAACGGCTCCGACACCGTCGGTGAAGCGTCGATCTACACGATGTTCTGGTACAACGATCGGCAGCTCGAATCGCAGGGGAAATCCGGCATCAAAGGATTCGACTGGCAACAGTTCACGAACACGAACAGCCAGTACGACCTCTACAATTACAACTCGACGCCGTCGTCCGGCTGGGCGAACGATCGAGTGTTCCCGTACTACAAGAACACGAGCAGTGGGACCGAACACGGGTACGTCTGGAAAACCGCGTGGGACTCACAGCAAGACGCACGGGAGTTTTACACGTACTACCTCCGACTGCTCCGCGCTCGCGGCGCGACGCGAACGGAGAGCGGAACGTACGTGATCGGAAGCGGGGGATACGCGGACTCGTACGTCGTTCATCGCGAGGGAACAGACGTGACCATCGTCAACGGGCCCACGCAGAAGGCCGTCGAAGCGATCCGGCCGGGCCTGAGTTCGTCACCCACCTCGCAGAAGACGAACGGGAGTCAGGAGACGACGACCGAGGTGAACGGGTCGGCGAACGGCAACGGCGGAAGCGACGCATCCGGCCAGAGTGCGACGGCGAGCACGACGACCGGGACTCGGGGTTCTAATCCGGGCTTCGGGACGATAGTCGCGCTCTGTGCGATCGCTGCGCTGGCGGTGGTCGCCCTGCGACGCCGCTGAGCGAGTCGAAACACCGACCCAGTACACATTTCTATAAGTCATTCGAAGCGACAAGCGTGCCAAAAGCTCTGTCTCTCCTTCTCGTGGCGGCAGTACTGCTTGCCGGCTGTAGCAGCATCGTTCCGATCAGCGGGAGCGGAAGCGGCACTGCCAGCGACGCGTCACCCGTGCCGAACGCGAGCGTCCACGCGAACGTCGCGCCCGCCCCGGCGAACCTCTCGGACCCGCCTCGCGACCGATTAGGATGGGAAGGAGGATACTGGTACAACGAGTCCCTCCACATCGACCAGTCGAACGGGCTAAACAAGACCGAAATCGCCGCCGTCGTCAATCGGACGATGGCGCGCGTCGAGTACATCCGCGGGCTGGAGTTCACGCGGACGGTCCCCGTCAGAGTGATCTCGCGGCAGCGATTCAAGCGAGAGCAGGGCAACGGGAGTACGACACCGCCGAGTCGACGTCAGTTTGACAACCTCAAGTACGAGGCGCTGTTCATGGTGAACGAGTCGACGGATTCGATTCAGACGCAGTCGCAGAACTCGGGTGCCAGCATCGGCGGCTACTACTCGCCGAGCAAGCACTCGATCGTCATCGTCACCGACAACCCCTCCGGAGTTCACATCTCCACACCGACGCTGGCTCACGAACTCACGCACGCCCTCCAAGACCAGCACTTCGACATCACGCGGTACAACCAGTCGACGCGACGCGACACAAACGCCGTCGAAGGGATCGTCGAAGGCGACGCGAACCTCGTCGAGTACCTCTACAAACAGCAGTGCAAGGGCCAGTGGAGTTGTCTGCGCGACACGTCGGGAGCGAGTGCGAACGGGAGCAACAACGCGACAGCCGACGGCGGTAACGCGAGCGCGAACGGGACGAAACGTACCGGGGACAGCGGCGGACTCGCCAACATGGGGCCGTACCTCATCAAGTACCAGCCGTACAGTGACGGGCCAGCGTTCGTCTACCAGCGATATCGGACGGGCGGCTGGCAGGCGGTCAACAAGGTGTACAAGAACCCGCCCGCCAGCACCGAACAGGTGATCCACCCGAACCGATATCCGAAGGACGTCCCCGCGAAACTCCGCGTCCACGACCGTACGAGCGGAGCGTGGCACCGACTCAAGCCAGCGGGTCGCGTCAACTACGGGCAACTCGGCGAGGTGAGTCTCTCTGCGATGCTCGTCTACCCGCTCTACACGAAACCGGGGGCGGCGATCGTCGACCCACACCGGTGGCTCAACTTGAACGCCAGCGGCAAGCCGCGTTCGTTCGACCCGCTGAACTACGCGAACGAGTACACGGACGGCTACGACGGCGATCGATTCGTCGGATACGTGGATGCCCAGAATCGCACGGGGTACGTCTGGAAGATTCGGATGGACAACGCTTCGGCGGCGAAGGAGTTCCTGCGCGGCTACGACAAGTTGTTCGACTACCGAAACGCGTCGAAAGTCAAGGGCGCGTCCGGGCCGGGGACGGTGTACCGGATTCCGAACGACGACCCGAACGGCTTCGGCGACGCCTTCCGCGTGACGCGACAGAAGGGAACGATCACGATCGTCAACGCGCCAACGACCGAAGGCCTCTCGAAGGTCCACGCGGAGTCGAAGCAGAGCTAGATCTGGCGGGGTCACAGCAGGCACTCCGGTAGAACTACGATTGACAGTCGAGCGCGGTCGTCGCTCTCCCTCGAATCGCGAAAAAAGAGACGGCGAGTCTACTGCTCGTCGAAGCGGACCGTCGATATTTCGACGTCGACGACGGTGGGACGGCCCGACTCGTCGCGTCCCCACGAGACCATCGGTACGATGTCGTACTCCTCGACGCCCTCGTCGAGTTCGAGGGTCGCCGTCTCACCGCTCGACAGGCGAGTCGTGATCTGCCGACGGTCCCCGGTGGTGAACCGATTCATGTGGCCGGCGCTCTTACCGCGTCGGACCGTGACCACGTCGACGTCGAGTCCGGCGTCGCTGGTGCGGAGGTTGACGCGGAGCGGAATCCGTCGTTCCTCGTCGTCGCCGAGGAAGTCGAAGCGCACGACCGCGTCCTCGGCGTCGGCCAGTTCTTCGATCTCGAACTCGAAGGGATCGGAACCGGGCGTGAACGGCTCGACGTCTCGCATCGACTCGTCGATGGAGCGTTCGATGTGAGTTCTGAGTCGCTCGCCGAAGTCCGGATCGAAGGGTGACCCGCGGAAGTCTCGTCGACGGTCGCCGCCGTGGTGTCCGAACCGATTTCGGCCGTGGTGTCCGCGCGCGCGTCGGAGTCGGTCGCGACCGAACTCTGAATCGTCGAATCGACCGTGAGAACCCTTGAGCGCCCTCTCGAGAGACCGAGAACTCCAGAGTCCCCGCTGGAGCACCTCGCGCCACGAGAGGTCGAGTTCGTCCTTCTGTCGTTTCATTCGTTCGAACACTTCGTCGTCGTCGATGGTGATTCGGATCTCCCGAGCCATACTGTGAGTCCTAGCTCACAGAGTATATAAGTCTTCTCTAGAATCACCCACAATGTGACCACAACATCGGACGGTGCTGGTGGACTAGCGCCGTCGGGTCGACTGTCCGGGAACGACCGTAGAGAGCGGTCAGGTGAGGATCGAGCCGTCGATATCGATCACGAGAGTGCGAGTTCGTCCTCGATCACGAGAGTGTGAGTTCGTCGTCGGCCATGGAGAGTCGAGTGCGACACGTATCGTCCGGTACACTCCGGTCCGCGGCCAACTTTTTTCGCGGTGCCCTCCCTCTCTCAGTTGTGTCTCGACGTCGCATCGCCGTCCTTTTCCTCTGCTGTAGTCTCCTGCTCGCGGGGTGTACCTCGCCGGTGTGGCCGCCGACGGCGAGTGGGAAGCCGAACGGTTCGTTCGCCGGTGGGGACAACGGGCCGCCCGATCCGCCTCACGACCGAATCGGCTGGGAAGACGGTTACTGGTACAACCAGTCGCTCGACGTGAACCAGTCGAACGGACTCAACGCGAGCGAGCGCCACGCGCTCGTCGCTCGGACGGAAGCGCGCGTCGAGAAGATACGGGGACTCGAATTCAAACAGGACGTCTCCGTGAAGGTGATGTCGCGCGAACAGTATCGCAAGCAGTCGGTGTTCGGCGGCAAGGGCAACAAGGCGTACAACGAGTGGCGCGATCAGGTCTACGAGTCGCTGCTGCTCGTCGGCGAGAACCAGAACACTTCGGACGTGTTCGGACGGCTGTACGGCGGGTCGGTCGCAGGGTACTACTCACCCGGACAGAACAGCATCGTCATCGTCAGCGACTCGAAGACCCCGAAACTCGACACGCGAACGCTGGCACACGAACTCACCCACGCCCTACAAGATCAGTACTTCCACACCGGCGGTTCGAAGACGCTGGACGGGAAACGCGCCCGTCAGGGATTGACCGAAGGCGACCCGAACCTCGTCGAAGACCTGTATCAGAAGCGCTGTCAGAACGGAACGTGGCAGTGCGTCCCGCAACCAGCAGCGTCGAGCAGCGGCAGTCGCAAGGAGAAGCCGAGCGACTTCGGCGTGTTCCTCACCCTCTATTTACCCTACAGCGACGGGCCGACGCTCGTCGATCGGGTGTACAAGCACGGCGGTTGGCGGGCGGTCAACGCGATGTACGAGAACCCGCCCAGCAGCACCGAACAGGTCATCCATCCGGCTAAGTACCCCGACGACAAGCCGGTGAACGTCACGGTCACGGATCGCACGAGCGGGAGTTGGTCGCGCTTCAACGTGCATCCATCAGGCGATACAGTCGGCGAGGGCGCGCTGTTCGCCATGCTCTATCAGAACGGGTACGTCTCGAAATCACAACTCGGGAACACCGACCGGCCGTTCGAGACGTACAATTACAGCAACCCAGCGACGGCGGGCTGGGCGGGCGATCGGGTGGTGCCGTACCACAACGGTAACGGACAGTACGGCTACGTGCTGCGAACCGCGTGGGACACCCGAAAAGACGCAAAACAGTTCGAATCGGCGTATCTGAACGTCCTGACCAAGCATCTCGACGGGAAGCGAGTCGACGGTGCAGGCGGGCCGGGGACGGTCGTTCGAATCCCCGACGGGAAGCCGTTCGGCGACGCTTACCGGGTGTACCGGACCGGCAAGACGATCACAGTCGTCGACGCGCCGACGGTCGAGCAACTCAACGACGTCCACCGACCCGAGTGAGCTGATTTCACTCTTCGACCGGGAGCAGGTTATCCGGATCGGTCTGGGTGAAGACGACGCGTTCCTCGTCGGAGAGCGGCCGGACGTACGTCTGCATCCGGCCAGCGTCGCGGACTCGCGGGATCATGTACTGCGCGTCGGTGGACGTGTAGTAGAGCGGGACGAGAACTGCACGCTCGGTGTTCGGATCTTGCATCGCCAGCACGAGGAAGACGACGTCGCCCTCCTGCGCTCGGAAGACCTCGTATTCGTCGAAATCGGCCGATTCGACGAGCGAGGAGAGTTCCTCGAACTCGTTGTCGGGGACGAGCACGTCGAGGCCGACCTGTTCGGTCTCTATCTCGGGAGTCGCCGGAAGGGCGGTCACGTCGCCGGGGTGGAGTTCGAGCGCCTCCCAGCCCTCCTCGCGGTACTCGGCGGCAGTCGCTTCCATGTCGTCGATGACGGCCTCCCAGCGGTTGAGTCCCCCAGAGAGCGTGTGGTCGTTCATACCACCCTTCGACGCCACCAACGGGAAAAACGTTCGCCTCCGAGCGCGAGGCAGCGTTCGGGGTGACGAAACCAACCTCGAGAACCCCTGCCTGTTCGCAGTCGCTCTCGATCGTCCGTCAACCGGATTGCACAGGTCTGGTCTACGAGCACCATTCCTGTCGGTTCGAGCTCGTTTTCGGACGGTGATTCTGCCGCTACGTTGTCGTCTCCAACTCCAGGTGAAAAGCTATTTGCGCTGTGACTCACCATTCCGCGATAATGGATAGCTTACTCTCGCTTTCGGATCTGCGGACGCAGTTCGCGACAGAGCGCGGCCGCGTGAAAGCGGTCGACGGGGTCGACCTCACGGTACATGAGGGTGAGACAGTCGGCCTCGTCGGCGAGTCGGGGTCGGGAAAGAGCGTCACGGCGCTGTCGGCGATGGGACTGGTCGACGAACCGGGCGAAATCGTCGGCGGCGAGGTGTCGCTTCGCGCGCCCGACCTCGCCGAAGAGTTCCGCAACCGATACGGCAGTCCTCGGTTCGTCGACGGCGACCGCATCGACCTGACGGCGGCACCCGAAGAGGCGATGCGCTCGATCCGAGGAAGCGCGATGAGCATGGTGTTTCAGGACCCGATGACCGCGCTCAACCCGGCGCTCACCGTCGGCGAGCAGGTCGCCGAGAGCCTCGAACTCCACCAGTTCGACGGGCGCAAGCGTGACTCCTGGTTCAACGCGGTGCGCGAAGTGCTCCCGAAGATCGGCGACGACATCGACGAGGAAGTGCTCGAGCGCGCCATCGACGTGTTGTCGGACGTCGGCATTCCCGAACCCACCACTCGCGTCGACGAGTACCCTCACGAGTTCTCCGGCGGGATGCGCCAGCGCGTCCTCATCGCCATCGCGCTCGCGTGTCGCCCGCGGCTCCTCGTCGCCGACGAACCGACGACCGCACTCGACGTGACCATTCAGGCGCAGATCTTAGACCTCATCAACGAGTTGCAAGCCGAGATGGGGATGTCGGTGCTGATGATCACCCACGACCTCGGCGTCGTCGCCGAGACGTGTGACCGCGTCGCCGTCATGTACGCGGGCGAGATCGTCGAAGAGGGACCGGTCGAGGAGATCTTCGCCAACCCTTCCCACCCATACACCTACACGCTGCTCGAATCGATTCCGACGGCCGACAAAGAGCGTTTGACGCCTATCGAAGGCAACGTTCCCGACCTCATCGACATGCCCGAGGGATGTCACTTCGCGCCGCGGTGCCCGTGGGCCAAACCCGAATGCAGAGAGGGCGAAATCCCGTACCTCCAGCACGGCCCGGAGGGAGTCGACCACGAAGCGAAGTGCATCCTCGACGAGTTCGACACGGACGAGTACGGGAAGGCAGACGACCTCGTCGCCAGCGAACACGAGATCGGCGAGCCGCTGCTCGAAACGCAGGGGTTGAAAAAGCACTTCTCGCGCGGCGAAGGGCTGCTCGACGAGTGGCTCGGACTGCAAGACGAGAGCGTGAAAGCGGTCGACGGCATCGACCTCACGGTCTACGAAGGGGAGACGCTCGGTCTCGTCGGCGAGTCAGGCTGCGGGAAGTCGACGACCGGGCGGACGCTCCTGCGCCTCCTCGACCCGACCGAGGGTCGAATCGTCTTCGCCGGTGAAGACGTGACCGACCTCGACACAGACGAGATGCGCGAGCGACGTCGGGACCTCCAGATGATCTTCCAAGACCCGATGTCGAGTCTCGACCCACGGATGTCGGTGGGCGCGATCGTCGCCGAACCGCTGAAGATTCACGGGCTCCCGGCAGCGGACCCACCGAACGGAACGTCGAAGCGCGAACAGCGGCAACAGCGGGTGGACGAACTCCTCGAAGCCGTCGGCCTCGAACCGGGGCAGGCCAGCCGATATCCGCACGAGTTGTCCGGCGGGCAGCGCCAGCGCGTCGGCATCGCTCGGGCGCTCGCGGTCGACCCGGACTTCATCGTCGCCGACGAGCCCGTCTCCGCACTCGACGTTTCGGTGCAAGCGCAGATTCTGAACCTGCTCGAAGACCTCCAAGACGAGTTCGGGCTGACGTTCCTGTTCATCGCCCACGATCTCTCCGTCGTCAGGCACATCTGCGACCGCATCGCGGTGATGTACCTCGGCGAAATCGTCGAGATCGCAGACACCGCGGAATTGTTCGACACGCCGAAGCACCCGTACACGCAGGCGTTGCTGTCGGCCATCCCCGAACCGGACCCGACGAGTTCGAAAGAGCGCGTGATCCTCCGTGGCGACGTTCCTTCGCCGATCGACCCGCCGTCGGGCTGTCACTTCCGAACTCGATGTCCACAGGTCATCCCACCCGTGGACGTCGAAATCGAACAGGAGACGTACCGCGAAGTGATGAACCTCCGTCAGCGCGTCGAAAGCAGGAGCATCGACGTGGACGCAGTCCGCGAAGAGGTGACCGCCGAAGAGACGGCGACGCCCGAGGGGGCGGCGGCGACCGACGGTGGACAGCCGGTCGTCACGGCGCTACGCGAGCGGTTTTTCGAGACGTCGCTCGGCGGCGAGAACCGTGCCGTCGTCGACGAGGCGCTGGCAGCCGTCGCGAGTGAACGCTGGGAGACCGCGGAGTCAACGCTCCGTGGACGATTCGAGAGCGTCTGTGAACAGAACAACCCGCGTCTCGGCGACGACGCACACCCGTCGGCTTGCCATCTCTACGACGCAAACGACGAGTACTGAATCGCAGTCGACAGCCGACCCTCGTCGCCGCAAATAGGGTCGGTGACGCTCACATACATCCGCGAGAGTGTCATCGAGGTCGTATTTCACGATTACATCAATGTAGCACTCAATGATCACATTTCTACGTAAGTGAACAGAGATATACAGAGGAAAGGGAAACTATCGGTAGCTTTACGGTCCGATTGAATTATGTTCGCGTATGCCACGCGATCAGCAAGTGAATCGCCGTACATTTTTGAAGGCAGCGGGCGGGGCAGCCGCGGGTGCCGCACTCGCAGGATGTGCTGCCGACCCAAACAAAACTGGTGGAAACAGCAGTTCGGGTGGCGGTTCTAGTTCTAACGGCAGCAGTGGTGGAACGAGCAGCGGACAGCAAACCTCCAGCGGTAACAGCGGCGGTGGAAAGGGCCAAGTGCTGACCTACTCCCGCGGTAACGACTCGGGTACGCTCGATCCGCAGAACACCACCAGCGGTGAGGACGTGAAGGTCACCGACCAGATGTACGACCAACTCGTCATGTTCAAGCCCGGGAAGACGTCACTCCGGGACGGACTGGCGACGGAGTACAATCTGAAAGGAACGACGGCGACGCTCAAGCTTCGACAGGGCGTGAAGTTCCACAACGGTGAGGAGTTCACGGCCGACGACGTGGTCGCGACGTACCGTCGGTTCGTCGACCCCGATTACAAATACTACCCCGGCGACAAGTACGTCTCCGCATACGGGCCGTTCACGCTCGGCAACTGGGTGAAAAAGATCGACAAGAGCGGCAAGTACGACATCACGATGGAGTTGAGCCAGAAGTACGCGCCGTTCCTTCGGAACCTCGCCATGTTCGCGGCGAGCATTCTGTCGGAGCAGGCGATCAAGAAGTACGGCAAGAAACTCAACAAGAACCCCGTCGGGACCGGCCCGTTCAAGTTCGAGAACTGGGACACGTCGAGCCAGCACATCCGTCTCTCGAAGAACAGCGACTACTGGGGCGAGAAAGCGAAGGTCGACGAAGTCGTGTTCACCGCCATCGGGAAGAACACGAGCCGTGCCCAGACGCTGACGAGCGGTGGTGCGGACATCATCGACGGTATCGGCGCACAGGCGTCGAAGATCGTCTCGAACTCCGACAAAGCGAACCTCGTCCAGAAGCAGGGGATCAACACCGGATACCTCGCCATGAACATGGCGAAGCGCGAGGAGTTCCGTAAGAAGGAGGTCCGTCAAGCGATCAGCTACGCCATCGACACGAAAGCGATCGTCGACACGATCTTCAAGGGCATCGCCGAACAGGCGAGTCAGCCCATCCCGTCGAACGTCATGGGCTACAACGACAGCCTGTCGCCGTATCCCCAGAACAAGGACAAGGCGAAGCAACTCCTGAAAAAAGCGGGCTACGGCGACGGTTTCAGCTTCGAACTGGCGACGTTCAAGAACCCGCGGACGTACAACCCGTCGCCGATTCAGGCCGCACAGGTCGTCAAGTCGAACCTCAGCGACATCGGGATCGACGTGAAGATCAACCGACAGTCGTTCAACCCGTTCCTCGACTACGTGACGGCAGGAAAGCACGACGCCTGTTTCCTCGGCTGGATGACCGACAACGCAGACCCGGACAACTTCTTCTATACGCTGCTCGACCCCGGAATCTCGATGGATAAGGTTCCCAGCGGGCAGGATTGGGTCTCGTTCGACACGAAGAACTTCAACACGAACGACGCGTCGGCGTGGGCGAACACCGACTTCATGAAGCTCGTCAGGGACGCACAGAGCACCTACGACGACGCGACGCGAAAGAAGAAGTACCAGCAGGCGTCGAAGATCGCACACGACGAGGCACCGTGGGTGTTCATGGACCACGCCAAGGATCTTCGAGGCGTCGGGAACAACGTCAGCGGGTTCACGCTCGCCCCGATCGGCGGTCCGTTCCTCAACCTCGTCAGTCTGAAGTAACCACCTCTCAACCACACTATCCACCACTAATGGTTTCGAAGCGCTTTCTGCTGAAGCGCGTGCTGTTGCTGATACCGGTAGTACTCGGTGTCGCGACGCTCGTCTTCGCAATTTTACACCTCAGTCCGGGCGATCCAGCGAAAGTAATCGCCGGTAACCGGGCGACGACACAACAAGTACAGCAAGTCAGACACGCACTCGGACTCGACGATCCCGTCTGGGTACAGTATCTGAGGTTTCTCGGGCACGTCCTGACGCTGAACCTCGGGCAGTCGTACATCGTCCAGAAGGGGGTTCCGGTACTGACCATCCTCCGGGCGCGGATGCCGGTGACGCTCGAACTCGCGATCTACGGACAGATCCTCGGGATTCTGTTCGGCATTCCGCTCGGGATCATCAGCGCCGTCAAACAGGACACGCTGACCGACCATACGACGCGATTCGGTGCGCTCACGGGAATCAGTGTCCCGATCTTCTGGAGCGGGCCGCTGCTCATCCTCCTGTTCGCACAGATCCTCGACGTGTTGCCCGCGACCGGCCGAATCGGATCGGCGTTCCACCCGCCGGTCTTCACCGGCCTCATCACCATCGACAGTCTCATCTACGGACTCAGCGGCGGCGGGTGGGGCGCGTTCGTCTCGGCCGTCCAGCACATCTTCCTGCCCTCGGTCGTCATCGGCGTCTACTCGATGGCGCTCATCTCACGGATGATGCGCTCGTCGATGCTCGAGGTCATCCGGCAAGACTACATCCGCACTGCCCGGGCGAAAGGCCAGGGTGCGAAGATCACCGTCATGAAACACGGCTTCCGTAACGCCATGATCCCGGTCGTCACGGTGATCGGCATCCAGTTCGGGACACTGCTCGGCGGCGCGGTGCTCACCGAGACGGTGTTCGGGATCGGCGGTATCGGTACGCTGCTCGTACAGGCGATAGAAAACGGTGACTACCCGGTCGTCCAGGGCACCGTGTTGGTGTTCGCGTTCCTGTTCACCGTGGTCAACCTGGGCGTCGATCTGACGTACTCGTATCTCGACCCGAGGATCCAACAATGAACTCGACACACAGCTACCCACGGCTCGTGGGCCGTGACTCGTTCGCTCGACTCCACGCGGAGGGATCCGCGTGAGCGTCGAAACCGAGAACGCGGAACGACGCGATGGCCGCGGCATCTTCAGCCGCATGAGTGCCTCCCCGTTCCTCTCGGACCTACTGTCGAACCGCCTCGCGGTGGCAGGAATCCTACTGATCCTCGTCATCGTTGTCATCGCGCTGTACGCGCGCATCGGTGCGATCGTCGGCTTCGCACCGGACGTGAACGCGCTCAAGCAGACACAACTCGGGACGTACCCGAGCCTGTCGCCGCCGACGGCGGCGCATCCGTTCGGTACCGACATCCAGGGTCGCGATATCTTCCAGCGCTGTCTGTACGGCGCGTGGCTGGCGATGAAGTTCGGTCTCATCACGGTCGGAATCTCGACGGTGCTCGGTGTCGGACTCGGCGTCATCGCAGCGTACTACGGCGACGTCACCGACAACGTCATCATGCGGACGATGGACGTGCTGCTCGCGTTCCCGTCGCTGCTGCTGGCGCTCGCGCTCGTCGCCATCTTCCCGGGCAGCCTCGGCATGTGGCGGGCGGTTACGGCACTGACGCTCGTCTACACGCCGCGGTTCGCCCGCGTCGTCCGCGGGGCCGCGCTGAAAGTGCTCGAAGACGAGTACATCGACGCGACAGTCGCGCTCGGTGCGAAGAACGGCCGCGTCCTCATCCGCCACGTGATGCCGAACTGTCTCGCACCGATCACGGTTCAGAGTACGCTCAACTTCGGGCTGGCGATTATCGACCTCGCCGCGCTCTCGTTCCTCGGCTTCGGTGCCGGGGCCGGGACGCCGTCATGGGGGCTGATGCTCTCGAACGGCGTCGACCAAGGGCTCCTCACCGGCGAGTGGTGGTGGTCGTTCTTCCCGGGCTTGCTATTGGCCATCACCGTTCTCGGCTTCAACCTGCTCGGCGACGGCATGCGTGACGCGCTCGACCCGCGGATGCGCGAAGCCGTTGACTGAAGCGCCGATCCGTCGGCGCGTGCGGTTGGTCGGCGGCGCGTTCGCCGTCGGCGTTGGCGTCGGAGTTCTCGGGATACTCGTCGGAGTTCTCACCGGACGCACGCTCTACGCGATGTCGGATCTCGTCTTTTCGCTCGGCGCGCTCGCACTCGGGTTCGGCACGCTCGGCTGGGCCGGGTCGATTCTCGCGAAGAACGGGATCGAATCGATGCAGCGACACCTCGATTCGGGGTCGAACTGGACCGAGCACGACTCCCGCCGGGCCATGGCTCGCGTCGGCGGATTCGGTGCGGGCGTCATGCTCGGTTCGGTCGTCGGTGCGACAGTCGTCAGCGTTTTACTCTGACGTCCGGGTCGGGGTTGGTCGACGTTCAGTACCGAACGTAGCTCGCGGGCGACGTGGACTATCGAACGTTCTCACCGACGGCGTCGCCGAACTGTTCTCCGGCGTCGTCTCGTTCGTACACCGTGTGACCACGGACGAGCGTCAGTTCAGGGAAGACGCCGGTCCATCCCTCGAAGGGCGTCCAGTCGCACTTCGAGTGGAGGTCGACCCCGCGGATCTCGCGGGTCTCCGCCGGATCGACGAGCACGAGATCGGCGTCGTTGCCGACGGCGACCGTCCCTTTCTGTGACAGATCAAAGATTTCTGCGGGAGTCTTCGCAACGAGGTCGCGGACGCGCTCGTAAGAGAGGGTTCCCTCTCGCGCTTCGTTCAGCAGGAGCGGAAGCATCGTTTCGACGCCGGGAACGCCGCTCGGCGCGTCCCAGATACTGGCGTCCTTCTCCTCGCGGGTGTGCGGGGCATGGTCGGTGGCGATGATGTCGACTGTCCCGTCGGCGACTCGCTCGAAGACTTCGGCGCGGCGTTCCTCGGAGCGGAGCGGCGGGTTCATCCGGCCGAACGTACCGAGTTCGGCGAGGTCGTCACGCGAGAGGAAGAGGTGGTGAGGCGTCACCTCGCACGTCATTCCCGCGTCGGCAGCGATGTCGACGCCTTCGGGCGTGCTCGTGTGAGCGACGTGGATCGTCGAGTCGGCGGCGGCGGCGATGCCGACGGCTCGTTCGACCGCCGAAGCCTCGGCGTCGGCCGTTCTGTAGGCGCTCCACGCGTCGGCGTCGTCGCGGTCGCGCGCTTCGTCGTCGAACAGGTCGGCGTCCTCGGCGTGGACGGTGACGGTCGTCCCCGCGTCGGTCGCACGAGCGACCGCGTCGCAGAACAGGTCCGCCTCGATGCCCATGTTTCCGGTCGAGTCGGCGAGGAACACCTCGCCGAGCGCGAACAGCGGTCGCTCGAAGAGCGATTCCGGGTTCCAATCGGGGGTGACGCCGCCGTTGATTCCCCAGTCGACGAGCGACGCTCGGGCGAGGGCGGCTTTCTCGTCGAAGGTCTCGCCTGAGACCGTCGGCGGCGACGTGTTCGGCTGGTCGACGACGGTCGTCACGCCACCGGCGGCGGCGCTCGTCGAGCCAGTCTCCCACGTCTCTTTGTGCGAGTACCCCGGTTGACGGAAGTGAACGTGAGCGTCGATCGCGCCGGGGAGGAGCAGTTTTCCGTCGGCGTCGATCGTTCGCTCGTCGGACTCGGGATCGAGCGATGGTTCGACGGCGGCGATGGTCTCGCCGTCGATTCTGACGTCTCGAACCCGTCCGTCGGCGAGTTCGGCGTGCTGGATGAGCATACCGGGAGTGAGTGTTCTCCCGCCCTAAAGACGGTGGTTCCCGTGCGTCACAGTCGCCTGGGATGTCGCACCCCCGGTCACGGACAGTACGGTTCCGGGGCAAGCAGGCGACACGCCGACGCCGACGGCGGGAGATGGAGTCCGAGCACCAGCAGATGAGAGGCGAGGGGCGGCAGGCGAGAGGCGAGACGGAGTGTCGCACGGATCGGACCGCCAGGCCACCGTCGGCTATGGCATAGGGATGCTGGTTCCGGTCTCCTATTTGAACGTTCGCTGCCTACCGGAACAGACGGTATGCGACCTGCCCGGTCGCGACTTCCTGCGAGTCACCGTCTGGTGTCGGGCTTACGACAGTCACGTCGCTCCAGCCGATGGAGTTACCCGTACGAACGACTTCGGCGGTCCCAATCATATCACCGGAGGCGCGCCGGAGGTAGTTGACGTTGAGATTGACGGTGGCGACGCCACCGCGCATCGGGTCTTCGAACATCGTCCGCTGGGCGAGTCCGCCGACGGTGTCGATGAGCGTCGCCGCGACGCCGCCGTGGATCGTCGGCGGGATGCGCTCGGTGCCCGTGTCCGTGTCTGTCTCCGCGAGCCCCGACGGATGTTTGTTGAGGAGCTTTTCGTCGTAAGGGACCTTCAGCGTCATCGAACCCTTCTCGACCGATTCGACTCGGGTATTGAGCCACGAGAGGAAGCCGTGTTCCTCTTCGATGTACTGTTGGAGCGCATCGGTAACGTAGTCGAACTCGTCGTCGGTCATAGTCGGACGTGCGACCGAGAGGGGCTTGTAACTGCCCCCTCGTTGGCACGGGAGATTAGATCGTCAACGCGACTCGGAGCGCATGGCGGACGCGAGTGAGACAGCTCAGAGCGGAGTCTCGGTCGATACGTAGAGATCGAGCTTGTCGGGGATTTAACAACCCCTTATCCCCGGTTAGTCACTTCTTAGCAAAGAGCGCGGAATCCGTACGAGAGCCAATGGCCGGATCAGAAGGGCAGCTAACGCTAGAGTGGATCGTGGCGACAGAGGGCGGATCGTCGCTGTTGGATCGGCTCGTCGAGGCCCGGACGATGATCTGGCTTACCGCGGTCGGCCTGTTCGGTATGGGCGACCTCGGACTCACGTTCGTCGGACTCGCGAACGGGCACGCGGAGGTGCACCCGCTGGCCGGAGCCGCCGTTACCACCTACGGGGCGCTCGTTCTGATCCCGCTGAAAATCGCCGTCATCGGCCTGTTCTACCTCATTTACCGCCTGACGCCCGACGAGTTCGACATCGGCGTCCCCGTCGGGCTGACGATCATCGGTTCGGCCGTCGTCCTCTGGAACACGTACGCACTCCTCGTCTGATCGGATCGGAACTCAACCGAGGCGGATCGGATCGGAACTCGGCCGAATCGTGATCTCGACTGCGTCACCGACGGCGAAGTCGTGATCGAAGGCGACGAGTTTCGCACCGAATCCGTCCTCGCGTGCAGCGAACAACGAGAGACCGACGAGTCGGTCGCCGTTGGCGAGGACGTCTATGTCGTCCCACTCGACGTGGCGTCCGTTGGCGACACCGACGCGTGCGCCGAACAGCGAGAGTGACCGTCCGTCGGGTCGATCATCGCTCGAGTTCGTGAGCGCACCGCCACCTGCGTAGTGAGCGAGGCCGCCGTCGAGGACGGTGCCGTCGTCGGCCGCGATACCGGCGAATCGCTCGCCGGGTGCGGGATGAGCGGGTGCGGCGAGGGCGGCGTACGTTTCGCCGACGGCGACGACCTCGCCCGTGCCGTCCCATCGGATCGGATCGACCGACACGTCGACGGCGACCGGCAGCGACCCCCCGGCGCGGTAGGGGTTCTGCTCTACCGAGCGAAAGCCGAGGTGGACGTGGTTGTCGACCCACTGCCCGAAGAAGCCCGAGCGGACCATCTCGCCGAGACTGTCGCCGACGGAGACGTTGTCTCCGGGTTCGACCGCCGGGTCGACGTGGAGGACGCGGGCGACGTGACTGCCCGTATCGATCAGGATCAGGTGGTCGTGGTCGACGGCGTAGGGTCGGTCGGGACACCGAACCGTCCGCGTATCGAGAACCTCGCCCGCGACCGGCGAGAGTCCGGCGTTCGTCTCGGGGTAGAGATCGATCGCGCATCCCCGGTCGTGAGCGGGATACGGCGAGTTGTAGAGCGAGAAACGCGGGTAGCGCGAGAGCACGTCTCCGGGGAGTGTCACCGGCGTGGCGTCGGGCGAATCGGCCCCATCCATGCTCGGTGGTAGGAGTGCGAACTCATATACTGTCCGTTGTCGCCGTCGAGGGATCGCGTACGTCGACGACGTCACGACCGGTCGACCGACGCGCGGCGCAACAACCGACACTATAGGTACGTCGGGACCTACTCGACGGCTATGCGCGTCATCCGAGGCCGAGCCGAAACGCCAGACGCGGACCGACGGGTGACCGCCGAACTGTTGGACGACGTCACAGACGGCGGTCCGCCCGCAGTTCGTGTCTGGGCACCGCACAGACAGATCGCGTTCGGACGGCGAGACGCTCGTGAAGACGGCTACGAAGCGGCCAGAGAGGTAGCGGAACAACGTGGATACGTCGCGCTCGAACGCTCCGTCGGCGGCCGAGCGGTGGCCTACACCGGCGAGACGACACTCGCGTTCGCCCACGTGGTCCCCGTCGACGACACTCGGGGCGGGCTGAACGAGCGATACGAGCGCGCGACTCGGACGCTACTCGACGTGTTCTCGGACCTCGGCGTCGACGCCGAGCGCGGCGAACCGGACAACTCCTTCTGTCCCGGCCAGCATTCCATCCGGGCCGACGGCAAAGTCGTCGGAGTCGCCCAGCGGGTCAGAACCGACGCCGCCCTCGTCTCCGGGTGTGTCCTCGTCGACGACCGCGCAGAACTGGCATCGGTGCTCGACGACGTATACGACGCGCTCGACGTGCCGTTCGATCCCGATTCGGTCGGCACCGTCGCCGCCGCCAGTGGCCCGTCCGATCCATACTACGTGGCCCGGGCGATCGAAGACGCGTTCGTTGGCGACGACGAGCGAGACGTCGAGTCGATCGAGTAGTACCGGGTCGACCGATCGGACCGATCAGACGATCGAATCGACCGAGCGAGCGATACGAACGGTAGGACCGGACTACCCTTCGAACCCGTCTTCCCAGCGGAACAGCCCGTCCCGCTGGACGATCTCGCCGTCGACCTCCAATCGGGAGCCGTCTTCGGTCATGTCGGTGATCATGTCGACGTGGACGGCGCTGTCGTTGCCGGTCTCGCCCTCGGGGATGCACGCGTCGTAGGCTCGACCGACCGCGAGGTGGACCGTTCCACCCATCTTCTCGTCGAAGAGGATGTTGTCGGTGAAGCGGTCGACGCCGCGGTTCATCCCGACGCCGAGCTCGCCGAGGCGGCGCGCACCCTCGTCGGTGTCGAGGATCTCGGCCAGCACGTCTTCGTTCATCCCCGCGCCGTAGTCGACGACTTCGCCACCCTCGAAGGTGAGGTGGACATCGCGGATGCGACGCCCCGAGAGCGTCATCGGCACGTCGAAGTACACCTCGCCCTCGGGGTCGGTGGGCGCGGTGAAGACCTCGCCGCTCGGGAGGTTGTGCGAGTCGTAGTCGACCGAGGCGGCGGAGTTGACGGCGGTCCGGTTCCGGACGGACATGGTGAGATCGGTGTCGGCCTTGACGATCCGGACTTCGTCGCCCTCGTCGAGGATCGTTTTCAACTGATCCATCTCGTCGGCCAGCGACTCCCAGTCGCGGAGGACGGCGTCGTAGACGAAGTCCTGGTACGCCTCGTAAGACATCCCGGCTTGCTGGGCGAGTGCGCGCGTCGGGTGGAGTGTCGACACCCAATCGGAGCTCATCCGAGCTTCGCGGATTCCTTGCTTCGCCTTAGAGTACGCCTGTCGTTTGTCGCCCGGGACGTCGGCGTCGGCGGTCGTGTTCCGACTCCCGCCGAGCAAGAGCACGCTGTCTGCGTTCTCGTACAGCGAACGTTCGTACTCGGGGTCGGCATCGAAGTCGCCGTCGTGGGCACGGAGGTAAGCACGCCTGAGTTCGTCCGACTCGTATAGAGTGACGAGGTTCGCCTCGCGTTCGCCTAACTTCTCGACGACCGCGACGGCGAGGTCGTGGGCCCCCTCACCAACCGATACGACGACGTCGTCTCCGGATTCGATACGTGCACTCCAGTCGACCAGCACCTCGGCGTGCTCGTGGATTCGCTCGTCCATAGCGTCCCGAGGCGGTCGGCTACGAAAATCAGTGTGGTTCAGTACGTCTCAGCCGGTACGTCGGACCACTGCCCGACGAGACGATTACTCGGCGTCGAACAGCGACAGCACCCGCCCGAAGTCACGCCCGTATCGCGCGAGCACGTCCGAAAGAGTGACGACACCGACGAAGTCGCCGTTCTCGTCGACGACGACGGCGCGGCGCGTGTCGGCCTCCGCGAAGGCATCGACGAGGAAAGGGACGTCGTCACTCTCGTGGACGACGAGCGGGTCGACGGCGACGTCACCCGCCGACTTCGACCCGAGGTCTTCACCCGCGACGTACGCGCGGCCGATGTCAGCAGCAGCTAGAAAGCCGACTGCACGGTGTTCGTCGACGACGACGACGGTCGACGAATCGCGGTCGCGCATCGCGGCGGCGACGTCGCCGACGGCCGTGTCGGGTGAGGCAGTCAGAACGTCTCGATAGGTGAGGGCACCGACGGTCATTGTCGTGTTAACGAGGCGCTCAGGATGTGTAAAGCCACCGCCGCCTCGTCTCGTGTCGAGTTACGGCAGTTGTGGTGGCACGCAACCGCAATCACTACCACGCCCGCCCGACCTGCTACGAGCATGCAACTGGGCGTCATCGGACTCGGACGGATGGGACAGATCGTCGTCGACCGCGTACTCGCTGCCGACCACGACGTGATCGCGTACGACCTGTCCGCGGAAGCGACAGCCACGGCGGCCGAAGCGGGAGCCGAGCCCGCAGACTCGGTCGCCGACCTCGCAGACCGACTCGGCGACGAGAAACGCATCTGGCTGATGGTTCCGGCCGGCGATGCGGTCGACGCGACGCTCGACGAACTCGAATCGCACCTCGGGAGCGACGACGTCGTCGTCGACGGCGGCAACTCCTACTTCGAGGACTCGGTCCGCCGAGCCGAATCGACCGACGCGGCGTACCTCGACTGCGGTACCAGCGGCGGCCCGGCGGGTGCTGAACTCGGCTTCTCGCTGATGGTCGGCGGTCCCGAGTGGGCCTACGATGAACTGACACCGGTCTTCGACGCCGTCGCTACTGGCCCGGTGGGCCACGACCGCATGGGTCCCGCCGGATCAGGCCACTACGTCAAGATGATCCACAATGGCGTCGAATACGCGCTGATGCAGGCCTACGGGGAAGGTTTCGAACTCCTCCACGAGGGCCGGTACGACCTCGACCTCGAAGCGGTCGCTCGCACGTGGAACAACGGGGCGGTCATCCGCTCGTGGCTGCTCGAACTCTGCGAAGAGGCGTTCCGCGAGGAAGGAACGGACCTCGGCGACGTCGCCGATATGATCGCTGGTGGGTCGACCGGTACGTGGACCGTGCAAGAAGCACTCGAACAGGAGGTTCCGGTTCCGCTCATCTACGCTGCACTCAACGAGCGGTTCGGGAGCCGCGCCCCCGAGACGGGTCGGTTCTCACGCCGTCTCGCCAATCGACTCCGTTACGGCTTCGGTCGACACGAAGTGGCGCGCGAAGAGTGAAGCGAGGAGAGCAGGGATGGTCGCGTCAGTCCGACGACCCGGTCACAGCGGTCGACGCCGTTCGGCGCGAGACGACGAGAACGCCGGTCGCATAACAGGCGTAGTAGCCGAGATACGCGAGAAGCGCCACGACGGTTAGCGGGTCGGTCGGCATCCCCGACGTGGAACCGCCGGCCGCCGCTGCGCTCGCCACGCCGCCTGTCAACAGCGGATACAGGTGGGCCGCCAATCGGAGGAGAAACACCGCGAACACGGCGAATCCGATGTACGGATGCGGTTCGTAAAACGAACCGTCGGCCGTGTGCTCGAACTCCGTGAAGTAGATTCCGAGGGCAGCGACGACGCCGCCGAGCACGACGCCAACTAAGTCTTCGACGAGGTTCAGCGGATTCGTCAGTGACGACGTCACGAGTAACGCAACGATGACCGTAGCGAGCACGGCGCGAAGTCCGAGACGTCTAGTCGAGATCGACTGTCGACCGATCGACCGTTTGAATCGGCGATAGATTATCAGTGCGAAGAATCCAACTGCAAGGACAATCGGGAGGGCGTTCATGAACAGCGTAACAATTCTCGCCGCATTAATCTGGCGCTGCGTTCGCTTCGGTAGAAGTCGGACACGATGTGACCGTTAGAGAGTCGCGTTCGACGATCGAGACGGCTTCACCCGTCAACCGACGGCACCACCGATGAGCGTTCCGACACCGTACGTGAGCGCTGCCGCAGCGAGACCGATGAGTACCTGTCGCGTCCCCGAATAGAGGACGCTCCGACCGGTGAGGAGCGTGATGCCGGCGCCGATCGCGAACAGGGCGACACCACTCAACGCGACACTCGTCAGGACGGCCGTCAATCCCGAGAGGGCGAAAAACGGGAGGACGGGAACGATCGCACCGATCGAAAACAGGACGAACGACGTCGCCGCCGCTTCGGTCGCTGACCCACCGAGTTCCTCCGGGTCGATCCCAAGTTCTTCGCGGGCGAGCGTATCGAGTGCCGTCTCCCTGTCTTCGACGAGTTGCTCGGACAACTGCTCGGCCTGCGCCTCGGAGAGTCCCTTCGCTTGATAGATGAGCGCGAGTTCCGCTCGCTCTTCGTCCGGGACGGCCTCCAATTCCTCGGCTTCGGTCCGGATCTGACGTTGATAGAGTTCGCGCGAACTCTGCACCGAGAGCCACTCTCCCATCGCCATCGATCCGGCCCCCGCGAGCAATCCCGCAAGACCCGTCACGAGAATCGACTGGGCACTCAGCGCCGCACCGGCAACGCCCATCACGAGGCTGAGGTTCGACACGAGTCCGTCATTCGCACCGAGAACCGCCGCACGAAGTGCGTTCCCGCTCGTCGCTCGGTGCCGACCTTCGAGACGGGCGAGGACACCGCCCTCGACACCACTTCCCCCCGACGCGTCAGCGATGGTTTCCAACAGTCGTGCGTGGGAGCGCTCATCGGCAACAAACCCGGTCCCATCTACCTCCGGTTGGTCGCTGTAGTCGAGGCCCCCTGATCGTTCATTGCGCTGTACGATCGGAAGCACGAACTCCGGGCCGAACCGCCGTGCGAGCCACGAGAGCGCGTGGGCTCGCCAACTGGGTTCGAGGTCTGTCGACTCGCCCGCTTCTCGAAGTCGCTCGCGCCAGAAGGCCGCGTGGCGTTCTTCGGTCTCGGCGAGGCGCTCGTACACGTCCGCGACCTGTGGACTCGACTCGACCGCCGCGAGTGTTCGATACAGAGCAGCGCTGTCCAGTTCCTCGCGAAGATTCGATCGATACCGCCCCACATCCGGAGCTGACATGGTCTTGATTCGTTCAACTAGCAGAAAAGCACGGTTGGTGATTCTCACGACCGATCGACGGCTAACGACCTACTTCCCCCGATGCAGATTACGAGTGGATAGCGTCAGGAGCCGTCGCGAGAGGCAGTGCTGCGACTCGCGTTTCACAATGGTTAAACGCACGCCTTCTGTACAATATGGTGAGGGCCCGTAGCTCAGTGGACAGAGTGCTTGGTTCCGGACCAAGATGTCGCGGGTTCAAATCCCGTCGGGTCCGCTTCTGCGACGAACGACGTGAGGAGCGAAGCGGTTACGCGGGATTTGAAGCAGGGAGAGAAGCGAACAAAGTGAGTGAAACGACCGGGGTTCAAATCCCATCGGGTCCGCTGTTTCCGTTCGGTCCATAGTAGAGAACGAAACAGCGACGGCCACGGGTTTGAACGAGACCAGTCGTGCGCAGCGAAGCGAGCACGTCTGGGCGTCGTTACAGACCCTAGTGGGACAGGTCGTAGTACCAGCACAGAGCCGACCCGACCGCAAAGGCCGCCGCGATCTGCCAGAACCCGAGAACCCAGAACGCGTGTCCGACGATGCTGTCGACGTTCGTCCACGAGGAGGCGGGCCACTGCCAGCCCGCGGCGATATAAAGACCGAGCGGTGCGAGAGCGGTCACGACAGTCGCGATTCCGAGCCCAATCGAGACCGTTCTGGTCGGAGTTGGCCGTCCATAGAGACCGGCCCAACAGACGACTGTCACGATCGCGAAGACGATGAGTTGGTGGCCGAGATACGGCGTTGCCCAGGCAGCGAGAAACCCGACAAGGATCGCCATCAGGCCGGAGACAGTCGATCGAAGAACGATAGCGAGCCTTCGCGATGAGCCGCCACGGTTGGCGGTCTGCGAGTCGGAGGTCGATTGGTTGACAGACATCGCTCAGTCCCTCCAGGTAACCCCGGTGACGTGTCTATCCACGCGGGAAGCGACGAGAGAGTTTCCCGCGACCTTCTTGACACCGATCTGCTGATCCGTCCGACGTGGCATACCGAACTGTTCGAGCGGCGAGACCGAAGGTTTTCGGGCTCGGTTCCGAGGACACCGTGACGATCTACAAGCAGTTTCGGTGTCGTATCGAGAGAAAGTACGTCGTCTATCCCCCGGACGACGGACGACAGACGAAGATAGTGAACGAAAACGCAGGCGACCTTATACGATGATTTTCTTGATAGTCGGCTTCTTTGTCCCCGCAACGACGAAGAGAATCGATTCACCGATGTTCAACTCGTTGAACGCCGCTTGGTTGAGCGCGAAGGTTGCTTTGTCACCCTTCCCGAGATCCGAGTGAACCGGATCGTTGGTCGTTAGCTCGACCACCGCCTCGTAGGAGAAAGAGCCGTACTTCGATTTGAACGTTTTCGCTAACTTATCGTCGATCGTAATATTTCCACGATGGAACCGAGACTTGTAGGACTGATCGGCGACCTTCAGCTCGTCCGCACTCGACTCGACAATCGTCGTCGATCCATCAGATCCACCGACGAGTCGTTTGACGAGAACGTTTCCGCGAGCCTTCCCGGAATGTCCCACTGAAACAGAATTTCTGGTCGTCGTGTGAGTCTTCGAAGTGTTTTCGCCAGACCCAGTTGAACTACCAGCGTCATTGGCGCTGCTCTGATTCCGCAACTTCAAACCCGGAATATCGTTGGCACTACATCCGGCAAGCGAGCCGACAGCTACGAACCCGGCACCTGCGCGGATTTGTCTGAGGAGCGTACGTCGCGTAGACATTTCTCGTTCGCTGACATCCCTACTGGGTTATTATCTATGGGGTTACTAAACGAATTCTGCCAGAGAAATCGACGAACGGACGGCTGAATCCGTATCGGTTCCATGGACGCAGCGCCTCGTAGCCGAAAATCAGCTGCGATTATGCTACATTCCGGATCATGTGGTAGTCGAAACGGACTGAGTGACAGTTCACATTCACGAACGGAGTCTTCTCAGATATGAGACTATATCGTGAGACGTGATAGGTCCAATTTATCTGCACCGAGATTCATCGAAGTACCTTCCCCACCCCCGCATTTCGTCCCAGAGGCCGCTCGATCGACCACTGAACGAATCGTGGAACGTGGTCTTGCTACTGTGCAGTAGAGCCCTCCAAGAACGTCTGTGCCAACCAGTCATTAACTGAGCAAACCAGAAGAGCACCCTTGACTCTGACCGGAAAGGGTCCACACCAATCGTACAGAAGCATCTCGTTTCGAGAGGGATTTAAATAGAGAAATGTAAGCCAAGGGCCGGATTTGAACCGGCGATGGGCGGCTCTGCAGGCCGCTGCGTTCGGCCGGACTCTGCCACCTTGGCGCGATGAACACTACTGTCGTTCTGCGCTTAAGCCTAGCGGTCTCTATCGAAACAACTCGCTTCGAATCGTCACGACCGAATCACGGATCACACGAAATGTCAAAATGACGGTGGTCTATACGGAGAGAGATGTGACTCAACGAGACACTAGAGAGCACGACCGCGAGTTGTAACTCGCGATGTCTGAAAAATGAATGAAGTATGAGTGGAAGGCGGCGATCTGAAGTTCCCAGAGGCTCGCGCACTCCAGTACTAACCAGAACGCTGATAGGCTTAACTTCCGTGTTCGGGATGGGTACGGGTGTCGCCCTATCGCTCTGGCCGCCTTAACGCCAACCGACGGAATCGAACCGTAGCCGGCCTCGTGACCGGACACCAGTGTTGGATAGTTCGACGATCTTGCGATCATCGACCGATATGTACGTGCAATCCAGATTACACCTGAACCCATTTCAACGGGTACTGTTCTGGTGAACAGTCCCCAATTCAATGTATGAATGCGGCTTGGTCTGTTAGTGCTCGCGGACTCAACGTCTCGTTGCCTCGACGCGTACATCCCGAGTCTATCGAACTCATCTTCTATGAGTGACCTGTGGTATCTCGTTTCCAAGTGGGTTTCGAGCTTAGATGCGTTCAGCTCTTACCCCGTGTTGCGTGGCTGCACGGCGACTGCCCTTCCGGACAACCGTTACACCAGTGGCAACCAATCGTAGTTCCTCTCGTACTATACGATCGTTCTCGTCAGATACCTCGCACCCCCAATAGATAGCAGCCGACCTGTCTCACGACGGTCTAAACCCAGCTCACGACCTCCTTTAATAGGCGAACAACCTCACCCTTGCCTGCTTCTGCACAGGCAGGATGGAGGGAACCGACATCGAGGTAGCAAGCCACGGGGTCGATATGTGCTCTTGCCCGTGACGACTCTGTTATCCCTAAGGTAGCTTTTCTGTCAGCCACCGGCCCCATCTAGGGGCCTGGTGGGTTCGCTAGACCACGCTTTCGCGTCAGCGTCCCTCGTTAGGCAGGACACTGTCAGACTTCCGTTTGCTCTTGCGCTCTTCCTCGGGTTTCCGACCCGAGTGAGGAAATCTTTGGGCGCGCTCGATATCTTTTCGAGCGCGTACCGCCCCAGTCAAACTGCCCGGCTACCGGTGTCCTCCGCCAGGAGTGAGAGTCGCAGTCACTAACGGGTAGTATTTCACGGATGGCTCGGCGGCCCGCTAGCGCGGGTGCCTGCGTAGCGCCTTCTACCTATCCTGCACATTAGCGACCACGTCTCAGCGACAGCCTGCAGTAAAGCTCTATAGGGTCTTCGCTTCCCCTTGGGGGTCTCCAGACTCCGCACTGGAACGTACAGTTCACCGGGTCCAGCGTTGGGACAGTGACGCTCTCATTGATCCATTCATGCAAGCCGCTACTGAAGCGGCAAGGTACTACGCTACCTTAAGAGGGTCATAGTTACCCCCGCCGTTGACGGGTCCTTCGTCCTCTTGTACGAGGTGTTCAGATACCCGCACTGGGCAGGATTCAGTGACTGTACACGTCTTTTCAGAGTTGCAGTCACCTGTGTTGTTACTAGACAGTTGGAGCGTCCGAGTCACTGCGACCTGCTTCATTCCGAAGCAGGCATCCCTTCTTGCGAACGTACGGGACTAACTTGCCGAATTCCCTAACGCCGGTTGTCCCGACAGACCTTGGCTTTCTCTGCCTGAGCACCTGTGTCGGATCTCGGTACGAGTATCACACTGCCTTTTCACGGGCCCTAGATTGAGCCGACTTGCGCTGTTTCGCCGTTCGTCCGCTTCGTACCGTGACGGTTTCCACGGATTTTGACGATTCGACTGGGCGAAGGCCCAGCTCGGCCGACTCCACGGCGTCGGCGTTGAGTGTGTGATAGTACTGGAATATTAACCAGTTGCCCTTTTGTCTGCTTCAAGTTATGGGCAGACTTAGGATCGACTAACCCTCGGCTGATTGACAGTGCCGAGGAACCCTTGCTCGTAAGGTCGTCGGGGTTCTCACCCGACTCTCGCTGCTACTATGACCAGGATTTTCGTTACAACACGGTCCACGCGAATTCTCACCCGCGCTTCCACCCGTGCAGTATGCCGACCTACTGGATCATCCTGTGATGGATGCCGCCAGGTCTCGGAAGTGGACTTCAGCCCCGATCATTTTCGCCGCCTCGAACCTCGGCCGGTAAGCTGTTACGCTTTTCTTAGAGGGTAGCTGCTTCTAAGCTCACCTCCCGGCTGTTTAGGGCTCGAGACAAACTTCAATCGCACTTAGTCCACATTTGGGGTCCTTAACCCGGCTCTGGGTTGTCTCCCTCACGGTATCCAAGCTTACCCCGGAATACCGGATTCCCTGCTTCTACGACGTTCGTAAGTTCGGAGTTTGACAGGGTGGCCGACTCCTCTCGGAGGCGGGTCACCCAATCAGTCGCTCTACCTCACGAACTGTCTCTGCAGAGGTCATGCTTCGACATGTTTCGGTCGGAACCAGCTGTTGCCGAGTTCGATGGGCCTTTCACCCCTACACGTGGGTCACGGGAGGGTATTGTAGGACACCACCCCTAACAGGCTTCCACGTGGCTTTCGCCACGCTTCACCTTGCCCCCGTGTAGATCACTCGGTTTCGGGTCGTGTCCACATGACTCCCCGCGCTTGAACACGGTGAGCCTCGCACATAGTGCTGCGCTCGTATCGGTTTCCCTGCGCCTTCCCGGATACTCCGGTTAGACTCGTCATGTAGACACACTCCCTGGTTCGTTTTTCAAAACGCACGACGGAACACCGGCTCCTCTCGATTCCTACTATAGTTTCGCAACTAGTTCGTTTTTCGAGAGGCCTTGTGTGCCCCGTCGTTCTATCGCCATCTGATTTCAGGCCCTTTGCACCGCCCTTCTCGGGGTGCTTTTCAGCGTTCGCTCACGCTACTTGTTCGCTATCGGTCTCGAGGAGTGTTTAGTCTTCCCAGTCGATGCCTGGGGAATTCACGAGGGATATCCAACCCCCGCTACTCTGGAGCTGACGCGTCCTGTACTGGTCTATCTTACGGGGTTGTCACCCTGTTTCACGCTCCGTTCCAGGAGACTTCAGATAGACGGTCGAGGAGTGAGAGTCAGTCCGAACACCACATTGCCCGTGAGGGCTTCGGTTTGGACTGTGTCGGGTTCACTCGCCGTTACTAACGACATCGCGGTTTGCTTTTTCTTCCTGTCCGTACTGAGATGTTTCAGTTATGGACGTTCCCTATTGCGCAGGGCAATTGTTAGAAGGATTCCTATTCGGAGATCTCTGGTTCTTAGCCTCCATGCGGCTTCCCAGAGCTTATCGCAGCTTGGCACGTCCGTCGTCGGCTCTCGAGCCGAGCCATCCACCAGATGGCACAGTAGCCGTCTGAGTGGGACAGTTCACTAGAATTGATGACTATGACTCATGGTGAGTCACGGTCCTTAGTAACCCGTTGAAACGGGTCCAGTGAGTGTCTGGATTGCACGTACACACGGTCGTCATTGAATCGACCTGAGGGCGTCTCAGGCACGTTCGTCGAACCCTTCCCAACCGCGCTCTCGCGGGATGGTGCATCAGTTCGTTGCGGATCAGAACGTCGTTCCGTCTCCCACTTAAGGGACACGATTCGTGGTTCTGCTCCGGCGATGGACCCACTGGGATTTGAACCCAGGGCTTCCTCCTTGCAAAGGAGGTGCTCTGCCGCTGAGCTATGGGCCCGACTGCGCCTCTCGAATCGAGAGGCGCTGAGCCTTGGTAGTTCTAAGGTGCTCGATCGAGCGAACGGGTGTCTCGAAGTGGACGCGAATGCGTTAGTGTATGAATGGTGCGCCCACCCGTGCGGGTGGGTCGCGGACGTTAGGAGGTGATCCAGCCGCAGATTCCCCTACGGCTACCTTGTTACGACTTAAGCCCCCTTGCGAAGCCCAGATTCGACCACCGGATGGTGGCCTCATCCGGACCTCACTCGGGTGCTTTGACGGGCGGTGTGTGCAAGGAGCAGGGACGTATTCACCGCACTCTTCTGAAATGCGATTACTACCGAATCCAGCTTCATGAGGGCGAGTTGCAGCCCTCAATCCGAACTACGACTAGGTTTCTGAGATTACCTGCACCTTTCGGTGTTGGAACCCTTTGTCCTAGCCATTGTAGCCCGCGTGTAGCCCAGCACATTCGGGGCATACTGACCTACCGTTGCCCATTCCTTCCTCCAGTTTGGCACTGGCAGTCCCCCTAATGTACCCACCGATCGTGAAGATCGTGCTGGCAATTAGGGGTGTGGGTCTCGCTCGTTGCCTGACTTAACAGGACGCCTCACGGTACGAGCTGACGGCGGCCATGCACCTCCTCTCAGTAGCTCTAAGTAGAGGTCATCAACCTGACTTTCATCGCTACTGTCGGTGCTGGTGAGATGTCCGGCGTTGAGTCCAATTAAACCGCAGGCTCCTCCGGTTGTAGTGCTCCCCCGCCAATTCCTTTAAGTTTCATCCTTGCGGACGTACTTCCCAGGCGGTTCACTTATCGGCTTCCCTACAGCATAACACAGGCTCGTAGCCTGTGTCATACTTAGTGAACATCGTTTACAGCTGGGACTACCCGGGTATCTAATCCGGTTCGAGACCCCAGCTTTCGTCCCTCACTGTCGGATCCGTCTTCTCGAAGTGCTTTCGCCATCGGTGGTCCGTCCAGGATTACGGGATTTCACTCCTACCCCGGACGTACCCTTCGAGTCTTCCGGTCCCAAGCCACGTGGTATCCGCCGGACGCCCACCCGTTGAGCGGGTGGATTTCCCGACGGACCGTCGTGGCCAGCTACGGACGCTTTAGGCCCAATAAAATCGGTCATCACTTGAGCTGCCGGTATTACCGCGGCGGCTGGCACCGGTCTTGCCCAGCTCTTGTTCCTGGATCTCCTTACGATCTAGAAAAGCGAGGACTGTATGCCCTCGCACTCGGGGTCCCCTTATCGCACTGTCGTGCAGTGTAAAGGTTTCGCGCCTGCTGCGCCCCGTAGGGCCCGGAATCTTGTCTCAGATTCCGTCTCCGGGTTCTTGCTCTCACAACCCGTACCGATTATCGGCACGGTGGGCCGTTACCCCACCGTCTACCTAATCGGCCGCAGCCACATCCTACAGCGCCGGAGCATTTCGGACTCCCGGTATTCCAACGTGGGAGTCGTATGGACTATTAGCCTCAGTTTCCCGAGATTATGGTCCTCTGTAGGGTAGTTTGGCCACGTGTTACGGAGCTATTCGCTGAGGGTCTGAGCCCTCACAACTAGCATGGCTAAATCGGACCCCGATAGCAATGACCTCCGGCAGGATCAACCGGAATGTTCCTCACCCAATGGGTGAGGGGGTGGCGGGAAATACGCACATCGCTTCGATGAAGCGATGACGTATGTTCCGTCTAAAGCATTGCGTGGTCCAAATTCGGGACACGTCGATCGGTCGATCGAGTGTCACCGAACTACCAAGGCTCACATCAGATCCCATCTGTACGGCATGACCGCAGGGGTGGAATCCTCATTTCCTTCGGACTAATTCGTACCTCGTTTCGAGCCTTAAAGGCACCGAAGTGCGTACGACGTCCGCCGCGAACGGCGAAACGGTCCGACCGAGGATCGGGTTGAACGACCCTCAATCATGGTGCGTCTGTATTACCAACCGAATGCCCTTAACCACTTAAGGCCATCGGATTCACCCCGTCGCCGTCCTGCGATGAGGCGGAACGACGACGGGGCAGAGGGTCACCGAGCGCCCTCGGCGACCGCGTACTTTGACGAATGGCAGTGATATATAAAAGAGCGTCGAAGCGAAGCCGCTTCGTCATGCGATTTCATGCCTTGGGAAGAGTTCGAGAAACGACACTATCGGAACATGACTGGTTCGACGGAGGCTGGGTTGTCCGTAGGACTCGGATCGGATACCGAACGTCGAAGCTCTCGGTGTCGAGTATCTTCGTCGAGGACAGTCAAGTGGATATCGCGCGGTTGGAGGTCGGTCGATCATTCCGCGCATCGTGCGTACGGTCTGACCGAGTGTTGACCGCGCAACAGCGAGTGGTAACGGGAGACAGAAAACCCTATCGAGACGGGGGTTAGGTACGCAAAGAAGAGCAAATCTACTCGGCTATGTTTCGAGGTGTTCGATCCCTTTCTTCGAAACGTTCGCATCAGTTATCTCGCCCGGCATCCAGTCGGGTTTGTCGTCCGGGGCGGTTTCTCGCCACGCCCAACCCTCGTAGATGTGGACTTTGTCGGTTCCTTTCTCCCGGAGCCGAAGTTCGACTCTCGGGGCATCGGATTCGGAGTTAGCAGGATCGAGTCGGCGTGCTGCTTTCAGCGCAGCCTGCCGGGGAGTACTCCCGGAGAAGACACTCGACTCGTCGCCACTTTCCTCACGCAACGCGAAATTTCGTTTACCATCATCACGTACCATGGTTTTCCCTCCATGGCAACCGAACACATGGCCAATCATAAATATATCGGCAAAATGAATCCATATCTGGCGGGGATATTTAAGGGAAGGCGAGGGCGGGCAGGTATCACGCCCCTTCCCACGGAACCAACGATCCTATCGAGCGAGAAAGAAACAGTCAGCAGTAACGAACAGTGAGGTGGCAACGACGGTCGGTGGCCAAAAGACCTATCGCTGTAGCTCCGCGCACACGATGTATGGAACACAAACGTATCGACAGTGGTAAACAACACTTATGTATATCCTACAGCGAACCTTCCAACTAGAGAACCCTGATGGTTCGGAAAAAGAAGCTCAGCCCCAGTGGCGCCAAAGACGAGAACGGCGAATACCACAACGTTCACGTGAATCTTCACGAAGACGAGCTTGCCGTGGCCGGGATGGAGATCGGAGACGAAGTGTTCGTCCGCGTACGTGACGGAAAGATCATTATCCAACGGGCTGATCAAGAAGACGTCGAGCACGATTTCTAAACGCCCGTCTCGTTCGAAGGGCCGACGATCACCAGATCTCCACCGATTTAATACCCCGTGGGTCGGATCATCCGACCGATGGACGGATACGATCTCCTAAAGCCACTTTTATTCGAGCTGCCGCCGGAGACGGCGCATCGACTGATCCAACGATTACTCCGAACGGTTCAACACACCCCTACCGAGCAGCTACTCCGACGCCGGTACGTCGTCGACGACGACCGACTTCGCGTGCGCGCGTTCGGCAACGAGTTCTCGAACCCTGTCGGTGTCGCCGCCGGATTCGACAAAAACGCGGAGATCCCGTCGATCCTAGCCGCCTTCGGGTTCGGGCACGTCGAGGTCGGTGGCGTCACCGCCGAGCGACAACCGGGCAACCCGCGACCGCGGATGTTCCGCCTCCGCGACGACGACGCACTCATCAATCGGATGGGGTTCAACAACGACGGAGCCGACCGGATCGGCGCGCGACTCGCCGAGCAGCGACTTCCGGACGTTCCGATCGGGATCAACATCGGGAAATCGAAGTCGACGCCGCTTTCGGACGCTGCCGGTGACTACCGCTACACGTTCGAACGCGTCGCTTCGTCGGGTGACTACTTCGCCGTCAACGTGTCTAGCCCCAACACGCCGGGACTCCGGTCGCTCCAGAACCGAGACTCGCTCGAAGCGATCCTCGGGACACTCGTGGACGCGGGTGCATCGCCCCTCCTCGTCAAACTCTCACCCGACCTCTCGGAAGCCGCCGTCCGCGACGCGATCGACGTCGTCGACGACTTGGACCTGGACGGAATCATCGCCACGAACACGACGACGAGTCGTCCCGGCTCGCTTCACAGTCCCGAGCGTGCCGAACGGGGTGGTCTCTCGGGAAAACCGATCGAGGGACGTGCGACCGAGTTCGTCCGGTTCGTCGCCGAGCGCACCGACGTCCCGGTCATCGGTGTCGGTGGAATCTCCGATGCGGAGGGTGCCTATCAGAAGATCAGGAACGGAGCGAGCGTCGTCCAACTCTACACGGCGTTCATCTACGAGGGACCGGGAATCGCTCGCGACATCAACGAGGGACTGCTCGACTTACTCGACCGGGACGGGTTCGATAGCATCGAAGACGCCGTCGGTGTCGATCTGTAACGTCAGTAGCGTCTGTCGACTCCGACCACGACTGCTCCGGAGTCTGCTTGCAGGGGACGGTCAGTTCGTCCGAGCGAGCGACATGCAGCCGCGTTCGTCGTAGACGACCTTCCTCGGCCGAGCCATCGAGAACGGTCGTTCCCCGTTGTCGAAGCCGAGTTCTCCGCCGTTGTTCCACGTCATAAAAACGTCGTCACCGTCCGGTCCCTCGTATATCCGTCCGGTGTACTGACCGCTGTCGGTTCCGATGAGCAGGTCATCGCCGTCGGGTCGGACGAACTCGTCGGAGAGCGAGTCGGCGACGAGATAGCGCACGCCGGATTCGGGTTCGAGGTCGGCGTCGTCGTACCACGCCGCCTGTACGGAGTAGAGCATGTACCACCGGCCGTCGTGGCGGTGTAGGGACGGCACTTCCATGTCCCGGAAGATACCGGGCGACGACGCCGGGGGAAGGACTTCCCAGTCAGAGAGGTTCGACGACCGAGCACGAGCGATACAACCGCGGGAACCCGGTTCCCCGCGTCGGTCGCGCGCTGTGACGAACGCGTAGAAGTCTCCCGATTCGGGGTCGCGAACGACGGAGGGATCACGCCACGGGACAGTCCCGTCGGCAGAGTTCGCTCGGTCGACGTACCAGCGATGGTCGGCGGTCAGGACGGGGTTGCCGGGATGGCGCTCCCAGTCGGCGAGGTTGTCGTCTTCGGACGTAGCGAAGCCGATACGCTGTGTGTGTCCTCGGACGCCGCCTTCGTCGTCGCTCGTCGTCCGCGCCGTGTAGAACAGGTACTGCTTTCCTTCGTGTTCGAGCGCACACCCGGTCCAGAGTGCGAGGTCGTCCCACGCACCCGCCTCGGCGCTCGAGTCGAGTGCCGTCCCGCGAGCCTCCCAGTTCACGAGGTCGGTCGAAACCGCGTGACCGATGCTGGCCCGGTCGTGGCGCGTCCCCGGATCAGAGTCGAGCGGAGCCTGTAGGTGAAAGAGATGATACTCGTCGTCGGTCTCGGCGAGCCAGAAGTCCCAGAGAAAGCGTCCCTCGGGACGGTAGCCGTCGTACGTGGGGACAGTCGTCATAAACGTCGGTACGACCAGACCTCGCTTAGCGATTCTGATAGCGGGCGATGGGATCGACGAACTGATCGGCGGACAGTCGCATCTCGACGAAGGGGTACTCGTCCCCGTTGGTCTGCTGCCGAAACTCTCGAACGCGCTCGAACCCCAGTGACTCGTAGACGCTGATCGCGCGTTCGTTGAACGTCGCGACGGAGAGGCGGAATTCGTCCGGATCGTACCGTTCGTGTGCGAACTGAAGCCCGCGAGCGACGAACTCGCGTCCGCGTCTGTCGTCGGTCCGTCCGGGTTCCATGCCTAGTCCGACGACGACCGCGGTCGCAGTATCGAGATTCGTGTGAGCCGGGTCGACGTCGGAGGCCACGTCGACGCCAGTGGCCACCTCGACCGACGTAAACGAGAAGAATCCGGTCAGTCCCTCGTCGTCTCTGACGGCGAAGTGGTTGTCGGGCCAGTTGGACTCGTCGAGAAAGAGCGCTCGGTCTTCGGAGTCGGCGTCGAGATCGTAGAACGAATAGGGTTCCTCGTAGTGCCATCCGTCGATTTCAGTGGCCGCCTCGCGCGTCATCGGCGAGATCGAGTACGTCATTGACCCGAGTGAACCGCGATACCTGAAAAGTGGAGCGGTGGTACGATCGACGGAGCGGCAGCGATCATTCGCACCGAATTAGTGCGAACACACGCCCCCGCGAAGGTGTACGTGTCCGTCGCAGCGGTACGTGCCGCGGCGAACTCAGTCCATCACGACGACGAGCGCGTCGCCCGCTTCGACCATCTCGCCCTCGCCCATGTAACGGCGCTCCTCGTTCACTTCGAAGGCGTCGGCTTCGATCTCGACGTCGGCGACGTGGAGCGTACCGTCCTCAACGGTGTAGTCGCCGGCTTCGAGGGCGGACTCGATCTCGGGCACCTGGCTTCCGAACTTCGGCCCGACGACCGAGTAATCGAGGTCGACACCGGTGACGACGGACTCGACTTCCGGTTCTCGGTCGAGAGATTTCAGCGTCCCGACGTGCATCACGCCGGAGACGTCGTCTTCGAGACCCTCGATGTGACCGAACACTTCGACGGTGTCGAGTTCGGCGTTCAGCGACAGTTGGTGGTCGGTCTTGTACTTCCGGAGCGCGGAGACGACGGCCATCGCCGTCTCGCCGGCTTTGAGGTCGGCCTCGACGCCGAGCGGTCCCGGCCAGTCGGCCCGGTGGACGCTCTCGTCGCCGTACATGTCGCGCCAGATCTCCTCGGAGACGTGTGCGAGCAGCGGTGCGAACAGACGGACGAACCGCTTGTGTGCCGTCCGGAGCGTGTACGCCGCCGAAACGTCGCCGCCCTCTTGGAGGCGCTGTTTGGCGATCTCCAGATAGTCGTCACAGAACGTGTGCCAGAAGAAACTCCGGAGGCTGTCGCGGGCCTTCGAGAACTCCCGCTTGTCGAGTTTCTCGGTGACGAACTCGATCTCGGCGTCGAGTTCCGCGAGGAGCCACTTGTCGATCGGCTTCAGGTCCGGTTGGTCCGGCGTCTCGCTGGCGAGGTGTTCGACGAGTTTCGACGCGTTCCAGAGCTTGCGGATGAGTTTCTCGCCGGAACGGAGGCCCTTCTCGTTGTACGGGAGGTCGTCGCCGACGGCGCTCCCGGCGGCCCAGTAGCGGGCGGCGTCGACGGGGTACTGCTCCAGGACTTCGTCGGGTGCGACGACGTTCCCCTTCGACTTCGACATCTTCTGGCGGTTCTCGTCTAAGACCATCCCGTTGATCATCACGCTGTCGAACGGCACCTCGCCGGTGTGTTCGTAGCACTTGACGACCGTGTGGAACAGCCAGAAGGAGATGATGTCGTGGCCCTGCGGACGCATGTCGAACGGGTAGAGTTCGGGCCGTTCGATCTCCATCTCTTCGGACGCTTCGTTCCAGTCCCACCCGGCGTTGATGAGCGGCGACAGCGACGACGTCGCCCACGTGTCGAACACGTCCTCTTCGGGGACGAACTCCTCGCAGCCACACTCGGGACAGGCGTCGACCGGCGGGTCGTCCGCGAGCGGGTCGGCGGGGAGTTGCTCGCGGTCGGCGACGATCTCGTGATCGCAGTCCGCGCAGTACCAGACCGGGAACGGGATACCGGACGACCGCTGACGGGAGATCGACCAGTCCCACTGGAGTCCCTCGATCCAGTTTTTGTACCGCGTGAACATCTTCTCGGGGAACCACTCCATCTGCCGTCCCGCGTCGAGGTACTCCTCGGTCTTGTCGAGCAGTTTGATGTACCACTGCTCGGTGACGATGAACTCGATGGCGGTGCCACACCGCTCGTGGACGTTCACCGTGTGGGTGATCGGGCGACGGTCGAGCAGATAGCCGTCGGCGTCGAGGTCGGCGAGGATACTCTCGCGCGCTTCCTCCGCCGAGAG
Source organism: Haloferacaceae archaeon (assembly GCA_963715525.1). Taxonomy (GTDB): domain Archaea; phylum Halobacteriota; class Halobacteria; order Halobacteriales; family Haloferacaceae; genus MFD01721-c6. The sequence continues at coordinate 41,131 of OY970248.1, read as the reverse complement.
ACCGGCGTACTCGCCCGCCTCCTCGGTCATCGTGCCCGACTCGTCAATAGCGAGACGCAGCGGCAGGTCGTGGGCCTGGTACCATTCGATGTCGGTCTGGTCACCGAAGGTACAGCACATCACGACGCCGGACCCCGTTTCGAGGTCGACGCGCTCGTCTTCTAAGATGGGCACTTCCTGTCCGAACACCGGGATCTCCGCGTGCTGGCCGACGAGGTGTTCGTTCTCCTCGTCGTCCGGGTGGACGAACACCGCAACGCAGGCCGGCAGCAGTTCGGGTCGCGTCGTCGAGATGGTGAACGGTTCGTCGGTTTCGACGACCGTGAACTCGATGTCGTTGAAGTGCGAGGCGCGCTCGTCGTCTTCGGTCTCGACCTGCGAGATGGCCGTCTCGCACTCCGGACACCAGATGGCCGGGGCGCGGCGGCGGTACTCGCGACCCTGCTCGTACAGTTCGATGAACGAGAGTTGCGAGATCCGCTGAACGCGTGGCTCGATGGTCCGGTAGGTCTCGTCCCAGTCGATCGAGATCCCGAGCGCCTGCATCTTCTCGGTGAACTCCGACTCGTAGGTCTGACACACCTCCCGGCACATCTCTTGGAACTCGCGGCGCGTGTAATCTTGGTGACGCACGTCGAGTTCGTCTTCGGTGAGCCGTTCGGAGGCGATTCCGTTGTCGTCGTAGCCGAACGGGAAGAACACGTCCTTGCCCTGCATTCGGTTGAATCGGGCGACGATGTCCTGGAGGATGGAGCCGTAGACGTGCCCCCAGTGGAGACTCCCCGATACCGTCGGCGGCGGGGTGTCGATCGAGAAGGCCGTGTTCGAGTCTACGACCCCCTCCCCGTCGTACGCGTAGGTATCTTCGGTCACCCACTGCTCTTGCCACTTGGATTCGGCGGTCTCTGGGTCGTATTCTCCGCTCGGCATTAGCGCTTGTAGGTTGGCCGGGCGGTGCTGTTAAACAACTCGGTTGTTCGGTAACGGTTCTACTACGCAAATGAGAGAGAGACCATCGAGAGGGAAGCGAAAACGACCTCGAAAGCCCCCGCGCTCTCGACTCGGGGGGCTCGCTGCGCTTCTCGTCGTTCGCTTCGCTCACTCCTGCGGTGCTTACGTCGCCCGCCTTCGTCGACAGCGTGGCCCCTTTCAGTCCCGCCCCGCGGCGGTTGGTCGGTTGGCTATCGTGTACCGGAATACAGCCTTCGAATGTACTCGGACGTGTGGCCGTTCGGAGACGGACGTCTACCGAACGACGATTACCGCTCGATTACCCGCGTGTCCATCGGGTCGGCGGGGTGCATCGTCAGCGACCCGCGAAGGTCGAACGGCCGGTCGCGCGCGTAGTCGAGTTCGAACCGCTGGGCGAGCGTCCCGAGGATGAGTTTCGCCTCTAAGAGCGAGAACTGCTTGCCGATACAGTGGCGTGACCCGCCGCCGAACGGGAAATAGGAGAACTGCGGGCGCGCATTCTGGCGTTCGGGGAGCCAGCGATCCGGATCGAACGCGAGCGGATCGTCGTACCACCGCTCGGATCGGTGGACGACCCACTGCGGGAGCATCAGCGCCGACTCGGCCGGAATCCGGTAGCCGCCGAGTTTCACGTCGATCTTCGGTTCGCGGAAGAGCGTGTACACCGGCGGATAGAGCCGCATCGCCTCTAGCAACACCCGGTCGACGTACTCGAACCGCCGCGTGTCGGCGACGGTCGGAACGTCGCCGCCGAGCAACTCGTCGAGTTCGGCGTGGACGCGAGCCTCGACCTCGGGGTGCTGCGAGAGCAGATACCACGTATAGGTCAGCGTCAACGCCGTCGTGTCGTGACCGGCGAGCAGCATCGTCATCAGTTCGTCGCGCACTTGCCGATCGGTCTGCTCGCCACGCGCCCGCGCGCGGAGGAGGATCGAGAGCAGATCGAGGGGCGCGTCTGGATCGTCGTCTTCCCCTTCGGTCCCCCGCCGCTGTGCGAGGATGTCGTCGATGACGGCCTCCAGTTCGCCGATGGATCGCCGGTACTCCCGGTTTTCCTCGGTCGGTACCCAGTTCGGGATCAGAAATCGCAACGGTCGCGGTTCGAATCGCCTGCCGAGGGGTTCGAGGTTCTCCTGCACCCGGCGGACGGTCCGCTCGTCGATATCGGCTCCGAACATGGTAGCGACGATGATTTCGACGGTGAGGCGGGCCATCGCCGTCTCGATGTTCACGACGTCGCCATCGTGCCAACCGTCCGCCGTCGCCGTTGCCCTGTCGGTCATCACTTCGTCGAGGGAAGCGATACGCTGCATGTGGAATGCCGGTTGGGCGAGCGTCCGCTGTCGTCGCCACGTCTCGCCTTCGCTCAGTAGGAGTCCCTCACCGAGGAGGTCGCCGACGGCGTCGTCCTGAAACTTCGGTTTCCGGTACAGTCGTTCGTCGCCGACGAGGACGCGCTGGATGTCTGCCGGATTCGTCAGCATGTAGATCGGCGTCGGCCCGAAGTCGAATCGGACCACGTCGCCGTAGGCGTCGGCACACGCCGTCAGAAACGAAAACGGATCGTTGGCGTACTGTCCCGTGTTGCCGAGGATCGGGACGCCCTTCGGTCCGGGGGGATGGGGACGCATAGAGGGAGTTGGTCTGCACGGCAATGAATCGCACGCCGCCGGAGATGACAGATCAGGGCTGCGGCGGCGGCCCGTCGTACGCCCCGTGGTCGGTGTAGAAGTTCAGCATGGCGAACTTCAGTTTCTCCGGGCCGATGTCGATGAGTTCCTCGCGTTCTTCTGACGGGAACGTACCCCGGACGCTGTACTTGCCCATGTCGGCGTTCGTGTACCGCCGGTCGAGAAGCGCGCGGACGCCGAAGTCCTCCGGCGAACGGATGACTCGTCCGAGCGCCTGCCGCGTCTTGCGGACGGTCGGAATCTCGACGGCATAGCGCCACCCGGCGTCGCGAGCGTGGTCCGCGTAGGTCCGATCGTAGGCGTCCTGCACCGCTTCCATCCGCTCGGAGAGATGCGGGTAGGGGACGCCGACGACGGCGACGGTCCGGGCGTCGTCGCCGTCGAAGCTCACCCCTTCGGCGAGCGTTCCCCAGAGCGACGTGAAAAGCGCGGCGTCGTCGCTGGCGACGAACTGCTGGCGCAACTCTTCGGTTGGCGTGCCGGCTTCGTCGAGGAACAGCTTCGTCGGCCGGGACGCCTCCGTGAGTCCGCCGGCCCCGCCACCGAGGCGCTCGTAGTAGCGCTCGGCTTCGGCGTAGGACGGGAAGAACAACAGCGTGTTTCCCGGCGTGAAACGGATCACGTCGTTCAGTGTGTCGGCGACGATACGCTGGGTCTCGGCGTCGTTGCGCTCGCTGGCGAACAGCGGCGGCACGTCGATGGCGTAGGTCCGGCGATTCTCCTCCGGATATTCGAGTCCGTAGGCGAGCGTCGCCACGTCTTCGAGGCCGAGGACGTCCTCTGTCACGTCGAACGGTCGGATAGTCGCGCTCATCAGCACGCTGGCGTACACCTCCTCGAACAGTCCGCGGGTCACCTCCTTCGGGATGCAGGTGTAGAGTTCGGCGCGACCGTAGACCTCGTCGGTTCCGGAATCTCGCCGGACCGCACACGTCGGGTGTTGGCCCAACTTCGTTCCGTCGCTCATCCACGACCCGATGAACTCGGCGGCGTGGAGGGTCTGGCACTCCTGTCGCGTCGTTGACTCGCCGTTCTTGTAGGCGTCCTCGTACTGTTCGTCGAGCGCTCGACCCAACTGGAGCGCGAGTTCGACTTCGGTGTCGATGCCGCGACCCTCGTACTCCTGCAAGAACGCGAGCGTCAGGTCGTCGCGCCGGTCGTCGTTGGCGACGGGCACGTCGTGCCAGTTCTCGCCGACCGTCTCGCGCTCACCGAAGCCGAGGTTGGCGTCGTAGGTTCCACACAGCGCGCGGTAGAACGCGCCGACGACGTTGCGGGCGCTCTGTGCGCGGGAGTCGTCCACATCGTCGAGTTCGTTCATCGCGCTCTCGAGGGTGTTTTCGGTCAACGTGCGAGTCGCGTGGTCGCGCGCCGCCGATTCGATGTTGTGAGCCTCGTCGAAGACGGTGATGACGTCTTGGGGTTCGGAGTCGAGCCACCGGAAGAACTGCTCGCGGATCATCGGGTCGAGCAGGTGGTGATAGTTACAGACGACGAGGTCCACGTCCTCCATTCCGTCTTTCAGGAGTTCGTAGCCACAGAGTCCGCGTTCGTCGGCGTACTCGTAGATGTCGTCGGGCGTCCGCACGTCGTCAAACAGCCACGCGTAGAACTCGTCGTTGTCGCCGAGGAGGTTGTTGTAGTAGTGCTCGCAGACGTTCCCCTCTTTCAGGGTTTCCAGTTCCTCCTCGATCGACTGGAGTTCGTCCATGACGGCGCTTCGGGCTTCGGCGGCCCCGGAGTCGCCCTCACGACTCTCCGAGAGGAGCGTGCGTTCGCGGCTCTCTAACTGCTGTTTGTCTAGTTCCTTTTCGACGACCGACCGGGTCGTGTCCCGGAGGGTCTGACACTCCTGATAGCCGACGTCGATGTGACACATCGACGCCTTCCCGCGGAAGACGACGGCACGGATGGCTTCGACGCGAGTGATCGCGCGGGCGTCCGCGACGAACTGGCGCATCTGCTGGTGGACGTTCGTCGTGATGACGACCGTCTTGTTCTCCTCACGGGCGTGATGGAGGGCGGGAACGAGTGCCGAGAGCGTCTTTCCAGTCCCGGGCGCGCCTTCGAGGAGGACGTCCTGTTGGCGAGCAAGTGCGTTCGCGATGCGGTCCATCGCTTCCTGCTGGTTCGGGTAGGGCTCGTCGTACGGAAAGAACCGTAGATGCCCGTCGGTTGCTGCCACGACAGGATTCCTTGTCTCCCATCGGGGTAAAAGCCTCGGGATGCTCGGTCCCGGGTCCGGTCACGGCGTTTCACGACGAGTGGACGTTCCCGCGATCCCGTCGACGGCGCTCAGACCGGAAGTGGAGCGACGGCGAGGAGTCGGCGTCCTGCAGTTCGGGCGAGACGATGGCTCGGTACGGGAGTTCGTCGTACGCGGTCTTCGGCCCTCGATCTGGACGCCCCCTTTGAAACGCAACACAACCAGAGATCCGTTCTTCGAGTGAGATTCGCTACGAGACGAGTCGCCTAACAGTCGCTCTTCGATCGGTTGAGAACGGGAAAGAGAGGGGTTGGGAGTGAGTTCAAGTTCGCACTTGGTCCCCTCTTTCCCAGTTACAAGTACGTCCGAAAGAATATAACGAGCAGTATTACAGAAAATATATCATTGAAACTTTTGACAATAGTAACGCGTCGACATGATGTACGCAGATGATTTATTTTCAAATGATGTATCTATCAGGCAGAGAATCGGCTCGTAAGACAGATCGGGCGGGCGGAAAATCGGCTCGTAACTGGGTCGTGGTCGTCGTGACGACGACATTCAAGCGGAGGACGACCGAATGGCGACGGGGACCGAGGGGGCTCACTCCCACCCCAAATCTTGCGCCCGTGTGATGGCAGGCGCATCTGTATCGTTCGAGGACACCGATATAACGCTCAGCGAACCGCCCGGTAAGTTGACGTGGTTACCCCGACGGTTACGCGAACAACTCGACGAGCAAGCCCTTCTGTGCGTGTAACCGATTCTCGGCTTGGTCCCAGACGAGCGCCCGGTCGCTCTCTAACACCTCGTCGGTGATCTCCTCGCCGCGGTGAGCGGGCAGACAGTGCATCACCTTCGCGTCGGTGTCGGCGAGCAGGTCCATGTTCACTTGATACCCGTCGAACGCTTCGAGTTTCTCGGCGCGCTGGGCCTCTTGTCCCATCGAGATCCAGACGTCCGTGTAGATCACGTCCGCGTCGGCGACGGCCTCGCTCGGGTCGTCCACGACGGTCGGTTCGGTGCCGAGTTCGGCCGCCCGTTCGAACACCTCGTCGTCCATGGCGTACGCGGGTGGCGTACAGACCGTGAGGTCGATCCCCGCCAGCGCACAGCCGAGCGCGAACGACTGGCCGACGTTGTTGCCGTCGCCGAGCCACGTCACGTTCACGTCGAAGGAGCCGAACGCCTCACGGATCGTGAGCAGGTCGGCGAGCGTCTGGCACGGGTGGGCGTCGTCGGTCAGGCCGTTGATGACCGGAATCGACGAGTACTCGGCGATTTCGAGCAGGTCGTCGTGGCTGAACAGCCGCGTCATCACGACGTCCATGTACCGCGAGAACACCCGCGAGGTGTCCTTGAGCGGTTCGCCGTGCCCGAGTTGGATGTCCTCCGGGCCGAGGAAGAGCGCGTGGCCGCCGAGTTGCGTCATCCCCGTCTCGAAGGAGATGCGGGTGCGCGTACTCGGTTTCTCGAACAGCATTCCGAGCGTCTTGTCCGCGAGTTGCGTGTCGTCGTCGCCGGATTTCAACGCCGTCGCCCGCTCGATCACCGTCGACAGCTCTTCGGCCGAGAGGTCGTCGATGTCGATGAAGTGGGTCGTCTCGACGGTCATTGTCCGTCCTCCTGAAGACGCTCGCAGACGTCGATCAGCACGTCGACGGAGCGGTCGAACTCCGCGAGGGGCAGGTGTTCGTTCGGCGCGTGGTCTAAGTCCGAGTCGCCGGGGCCGTAGGTCGCCATCGGGCAGTCCCACGCGCCGGCGAAGATGTTCATGTCGCTCGTCCCGGTCTTGCGCAGGAGGCGCGGGTCGCCGCCCGCGTTTCTGATCGCGACTCGGAACGCTCGACCCACGTCCGTCCGCGGACTCATCATCACGGGCGGGACGTCGTCGTACCAGTGGACGGTACCGCCGTTGAGTTGTGCGTCGGCGCGTTCGCGGACCTCCTCGACGGTCAACTCGGGCGGGACGCGGAACTGCACGTCCATCGTCGCCTCGACGGAGAGGCCGTCCTCGGTCGTTCCGCCGCGAACGTCGACCGGTTTGCAGGTGACGCGCTCGAAGACGGGCGTCCACTCGTCGGTGCCGAAGTCGGCGACGACGGCGTTCCACCAGTCCATCGCGTCCTGAATCGCGTTGTTCTCCGGGCGCGACGTGTGCCCGGACTCGCTGGTGGCGACGTAGGTGCCCGCGAGCAGTCCGCGGTAGCCGAGCGTGATGCCGTCCCAGCCGCTCGGTTCGCCGTTGATGACAGCGTCGGGTGCGAGTCGGCCCTCGTCGACGACGTAGCGCGCACCGCGGGAGTCGGCTTCCTCGCCGACGACGCCGATGAAGCTCACGCCCGTTTCGACGCTGGCGGCGGCCATCGCGGCCAGCGGGCCGGTGGCGTCGACGCTGCCGCGACCCCAGAGCGATTCGCCGACGTCGCCCTCGCCGTCTTTCACCTCGACGGGGATGTCGCCGGGAACGGTGTCGATGTGCGAGGTGAGCAGGACGGAGTCGTCTGCGGGTGCGCGGACGTTGCCCACCTCGTCGATCCACACCTCGCGGTCGTGGGCCGCGAAGAACGCGACGAGGCGTTCGGCGGCCGCCGCCTCCTCGCCGGACGGTGAGGGAGTGGCGACCAGGTCGTACAGGAGTTCCTGCGCGTCTGTTTCGAGCGCGGCAGTTCCGCTCGCGCTACCGCCGTGGGCGGTACTCATTCGAGTACCTCCGTCAGCGCGTCGACGGTGCGGTCGGCGTGCGACTCGTCGATCGTCAGCGGCGGCAGCAGGCGGACGACCGACCGACCGGCCGGGAGCGCCAGCAACTGCTGATCCAGCGCGAGGTCGCGCAGGATGCGGTTCGCGCCGCGCTTGACCTCGACGCCGACCATCAATCCCTGTCCGCGCACCTCGCGGACCGGAAGATCGTGGTCGGCGGCGGCGTCCTCGATCGACTCGCCGAGGTACGACCCGAGGTCGCCCGCGTGAGTCGGCAGGTCCTCGTCGACGACGACGTCGAGGGTGGCGTTCGCGGCCGCGCAGACGACCGGGCCGCCCGAGAACGTCGAGGCGTGGTCGCCGTAGGACTCGGCGATCCAGTCGGCACAGAGCGTCGCACCGAGGGGGAGCCCCGAGGCGATTCCCTTCGCCGTCGTCAGCATGTCCGGTTCGACGCCCGCTTGCTCGCAAGCCCACAGAGTGCCGGTCCGACCGATGCCGGTCTGAATCTCGTCGAAGACGAGCGCCGCGCCCGCGTCGGCGGTCAGGTCCCGCGCGGCTTGCAGGTACTCGGCGTTCGCGGGGTGGATACCGCCCTCGCCCTGTACGGGTTCTAAGAAGACGGCGGCCGTGTCGTCGTCGACGGCGTCGGCCAACTCGTCTTCGTCGCCGTAGGAGACGAACTCGACGTCGCCCGCGAGGGGTTCGTAGGGCGCTTTGTACTTCTTCTTCCACGTCATCGCCAGCGCACCCATCGTCCGTCCGTGGAAGGCGCGCTTGGTAGCGATGATCTTCGAGTTGCCGGTGGCCGCGCGGGCGAACTTCATCGCCGCTTCGTTGGCCTCGGTCCCGGAGTTACAGAGCCAGACGTTGTCGGCGTCGCCGGGGGCGAGCGCCGCCAGTTTCTCGTACAGTTCCGTCCGGGCGGCGACGGGGTAGGACGCCTGCACGTACATCAACTCACCCGCTTGTTCCTGCACTGCCTCGACCACTTTCGGGTGGGAGTGACCGACTGCGGCGACGGCGTAGCTCGCGCCCATGTCGAGGTACTCGGTCCCGTCGTCGGCGTAGAGGTACGCGCCCTCGCCGCGTTCGATCTGGATGGGTTTCTCGGAGAAGACGAAGCCACCCGTCATTGGCTCACCTCCGTCGTGCCGCCGAGGGCGTTCGGCGTGACGTGCGTGCCGCCGCCGTTGACGGCGGTCGTGATGGGGTCGCGGACGTTCGCGTCGGCGACGATCACCTCGCTCGCGCCGCCCTCCAGCGCTTCGACGGCCGCCATGACTTTCTTCGTCATGAAGCCTTCGGCTGCGTCTTTCAGTGCGTCGAGTTCCGCGGGAGAGGAGACGGATTCGACGAGCGTCTCGGGGTCGTCGGCATCGGCGTAGACGCCCGATACGTCCGTGAGGACGACGAGTTTCCCGCCGACCGCCCCGGCGACTGCTGCGGCCGCGCGGTCGGCGTCGGCGTTGACGGGAACCCCGTCGTCGGCGAGCATCGGAACCGAGACGACCGGGACGTAGCCGCCGTCGAGGAGCGTATCGAGCAGGTCGACGTTGACGTCGGTGATCTTTCCGGAGTGGTCGCCGCGCTTGATCTTCTTCTTCCCGTCTTCGACGACGCGGACCGCGGACTTGCGTTTGCCCGTCAGCAGACCGCCGTCGACGCCGGAGAGACCGAGCGCGTCGACGCCCGCCTCGCGGAACGTCGCGACGAGTTCGGTGTTGACCTTGCCGGCCATGGCCATGTTGAACACCTCCATCGTACGTTCGTCGGTGAAGCGACCGGTGACGCCCGACGGCGTCTCGACGTACGTCGGTTCCTCGCCGAGTTCCTCTAAGGTCTCGTCGACGGCGGTCGACCCGCCGTGGACGACGACGACGCGCTCGCCGTTGGCGACGAGGTGGGCCACGTCTTGGACGGCCCCCGCGGGGTCGACAGCCTTCGCGCCGCCGACTTTGACGACGACCGGCGGTCGCCGCGCCTGGCCGCCGTCGGGGATGAGGCATTCAGCCTGCCGCGACGGCATCGGCTCGCCGTCGCAGTAAGGGCGCGAATCGATCAGGTCGTCGTGTGCGGCGAGGAGTTCCTCGCGCGTGTACGTCGTATTAGTCATGAGATAGGTCGTAACGTGTGGGTAGTCAGTCGGTCGTAGGGTGTGGGTGGTCAGTCACGGGTTCGATTCAGGGGAGTCAGGGTGCGCCGACGGGGTGATAGCCGGTGAAGTCGAGTCCGGCGGTCTCCTCTAGCCCGAACGCGATGTTCGCGGCGTGGACCGCCTGTCCGGCGGAGCCTTTCATCATGTTGTCGATGGCCGAGAAGACGACGAGGCGGCGGTTCGGCGGGTCGACCTCGAAGCCGACCTCGGCGAAATTCGACCCCGCCACGGCCTTCGGTTCGGGGTAGCGGTAGACGCCGCCGCCGCCCGCGACGAGGCGGACGAACGGTTCGTCCTCGTAGCTCTCGCGGTACGCGCCCCACATGTCGCCTTTCGTCACCTTTCCACTGGGGAAGACGTGACAGGTCGCGGACGCGCCGCGGACCATGTCGACGGCGTGGACGGTGAAAGAGACCGAGAGACCGAGGAACTGCTCGATCTCGGCCTCGTGGCGGTGGCCGGTCGGGGCGTAGGGGCGGACGACGCCCGAGCGTTCGGCGTGCGACGAGGCTTTCCCGCCGCTCGCGCCGCCCTCCGAGGAGCCGACTTTCACGTCGACGACGACCTGTTCGTCGCCTTCGAGGATGCCGGCGTCGAAGAGCGGCTTCAGCCCGAGAATCGTCGCCGTCGCGTTACAGCCGCCCGCGGCGATGAGGTCCGCGCCGGAGAGGTTGTCGCGGTTGATCTCGGGGAGCGCGTACTCGGATTTCTCTAAGTATTCGGGGCAGACGTGCCCGTCGTACCACTGGTCGTACTGCGCTTCGGTGTCGAGGCGGAAGTCCGCGCTGAGGTCGACGACGGTGTCGGCGACGGTTTGGAAAGAATCGATGTGCTGCATCGAGACGCCGTGGGGCGTCGCGGCGAACAGCACGTCGACCGATTCGAGGTCGTCGGGTTCCGTAAACCTGAGATCGACGTGCCGCAGGTTCGGGTGGACCGATCCGATCGTCTTGTTCGCGTACTCCCGACTCGTCGCCTGCACGACGTCGAACTCGGGGTGACCGGTGAGCAGGCGGAGCAGTTCGCCGCCGGTGAAGCCGCTGCCGCCGACGACGCCCGCAGTGAGGCTCACGTCGTCACCTCTGCCGCCTGCGTCTCGCCGTCGGCTTTCGTCTCTAACCAGTCGACGACAGCGGCGGGTACGTCTACGTCGACGGAGTTGGTCAAGGCCTTGAACTCGACGGTGTGGTTGACCTCGTGGACGGTGTAGCTGCCTCGCGGCTCCGCCGCTCGGCTATCCGAAGCGGTCTCCGCCTCGCTATCCCCCGTCTCCATGAGGTCGATACCGAGCAGGCCGCCGCCGACGGCGTCGCTCGCTTTCTGGACTAGTTCGAGCGCCTCGTCGTCGAGTTCGAAGGCGTTCGTCTCGCCGCCCTTCGCGGCGTTGGTGAGCCAGTGGTCCGACGAGCGGGTCATGGCCGCGACGGGTTCGCCGTCGGTGGCGAGCACGCGGATGTCGCGGCCGGGTTTCTCGACGAACTCCTGGACGTAGAACACCTTGTGCTCGTAGTGACCGAGCGTCGCCTTGTGTTCTAAAATCGCCTCCGCGGCGCTCCGGGAGTCGATCTTCGCCATCAGGCGACCCCACGACCCGACGACGGGCTTTATCACGCAGGGGTAGCCGAACGCCTCGATGGCATCCATGGCTGACTCCTTCGTGAACGCGACTTTCGTCTCCGGCGTGGGCACGCCCGCGCCCGCGAGGGCGAGGCTGTTCTTCGCCTTGTCGGCGCAGATGTCCGCCGTCTCCGGTCCGTTGACGACGGTGACGCCGTAGGCGTCGAGGAACCGCGAGGCGTACAGCGACCGCGACGTAGAGAGACAACGGTCGACGACGAGGTCCAGGTCGTCGACGGGAGCCGTGGTGCCGTCGAGTCCGAACTGGTGCTTGCGCACGTCGATCTTCGTCACTTCGTGGCCCCGTTCGCGCAGTTCGGCGAGGAGGAGCTTCTCGTCCCTGCGGATCCGGGAGTAGAGGATTCCGATCTTCAATTTCATTCCCCCCAGTCCTCTTCGAGCTCCGGGGCTCGGTCGAGGACCGGCGGGTTGACGTCGATGACTTCCAGCTCAGCGCCACAGGTTCCGCAATCGATGATCTCGCCCGTTTCGAGGTCGTCGTGCAGGGAGAGTTCGGCCCCGCACTCGGGACAGTCTGCGTCTGTCATTGTGTACTCCCCTCTATCCGGCTATCGGACTTAAATCCGTCGAAAATGTAATTTGAATTAAATTACGGAGATTGGTCTAATCGTGTGTTTGAGCGAGTAGATCGTCGTTTTTCGATTCCGCGTGTCGAAAGTGAGAGTGTTTGTCCCCGAGAGGGGACGGCGGTCGCGGTGCGACCGGAACCGTTCGCGGTCGCGGCGACGGTCTGACGACTCGTCGTCGGAGTCGTCGCGGTCGTCGGAGTCGGAAGGAGCGGACGGCCTCAGGCATACGTCGACACCTCCACGTGGAGTTTTTCAGCCGATGCGACCGACGCCTCGCGACGCTCGTCGAGCGAGGATTCGTCGGCTGCGAGGTCGGCCGTCGCCGCGTCGAGTTGCGCCTCCACCGCACCGGCGGCAGGTCCGCCGACGGAGTCGCGACTGGCGACGCTCTCTGCGGGGTCGAGCGCGGCGGCGACGGCGTCACGATTCACATGGTCCCATAGGGAGGCCCCTAAGACCCTTTCTGCGGCCGCGTCAAGAGTTGCCATGTCCGGTGCGTCGCCGTCGGCCATCGCGGCCGCCTCGGCGAGTACCTCGTGGGCGGTCCGGAAGGGAAGACCCGACATCGCGAGCAGGTCGGCGATGCCGGTCGCCGTCGAGAAGCCCTCTCCGGCGGCGTCGGCCAACGTCTCTTCCGGCCACGTCGCCGTCGCCACCGCGCCCGCCGCCACGTTCGTCGCCTCGATCACGTCGTCGACGGCGGCGAACGCATGAGAATGGGCGCGCTGGAGGTCACGGTTGTACGCCCGCGGAAGGCCCTTCAGTGTCGTCAGGAGGCCGGTGAGGTCGCCGACGGCGTCGCCCGCGACGGCCCGGACGAGTTCTAACGTGTCCGGGTTCTTCTTCTGGGGCATGATCGACGAGGTCGACGAGTAGTCGTCCGAGAGGTCGACGTAGCCCTTGTTGGCGAAGATCACGAGGTCTTCGGCGAGCCCCGACACCGTCACCGCGTGGGTCGTGAGCGCGCCGAGGGCCTCCGCGAGGAAGTCGCGGGTCGCCGACGCGTCCATCGAATTGCGAAGGACGCCGTCGAAACCGAGCAACTCGGCGGTCCGGTCGCGGTCGATGTCGAACGGCGTGCCCGCGAACGCGGCCCCGCCGAGCGGCGACTGGTTGATCCGGTCGTACGCGTCGAGGAGTCGTGCGGTGTCGCGGGCGACCGCGGCCTCGTAGGAGAGCAGGTAGTGTGCGACGGTCGTCGGCTGTGCGGGCTGGAGATGGGTGTAGCCCGGCATCAGCGTCTCGGTGTGGTCGGCGGCCGTCTCGACGAGTGCCTCGCGGAGCGCCACTGTCGTCTCGACGGCGTCGAGGACGCCCTCGCGGAGCCGATAGCGAATACACGTCGCCACCTCGTCGTTTCGCGAGCGGGCGGTGTGCATCCGACCGCCTTCGGGGCCGACACGCTCGATGACGGCCGATTCGATGGCTTCGTGCACGTCTTCGCCCTCGGGGAGCGCACCGTGGCCCGCGGATTCGACGTCGTCGAGCGCGGCGAGGATCGAACCCGCGGCGTCGTCGTCGACGATTCCCTGTTCGGCGAGCATCACCACGTGCGCGCGGTCGACGGCGAGGTCGGCCGCGAAGATGCGTTCGTCGGCCGCGAGACTCGACAGGAATCCACGCGCGGGGCCGCCGCTGAAGCGGTCGCGGCGAACGACGCCCTCGGAGTCCGAGTGGTCCTCGCCGGTCATCGTTCAGTTCTCGCCTTCGTTCCCGCCGTCGGCGGCGAGTTCGGACGCACCTTCGACCTTCTTCGTGACGGCGTTAGCGAGGCGCGACTGGAAGCCGTGGTACTTGGCGACGCCCGTGGCGTCCGCCTGCTCGATGCCGTCGACCGTTTCGGTGTTGAACGAAGCCGCCGACTCGGAGTAGACCGCGTAGTCGCTCTCGCGGCCGACCGGGCGGGCCTGCCCGCCCTGAAGCTTGATCGTCACCGTGCCGGTGACCTTCTTCTGCGTCTCGTCGACGAAAGCGTCGAGCGCCTTCATCAGCGGGGCGTCTACGAGACCTTCGTAGCCCTTCTCGGCCCACTGGTGGTCGACCTGCGTCTTGAAGTCGCGCTCCTCTTTCGTGAGGACGAGTTGTTCGAGCGCCTCGTGAGCGTTCAGGAGCACCGTCGCGGCCGGGTGCTCGTAGTTCTCGCGCACCTTCAGGCCGAGCATACGGTCTTCCATCATGTCGGTGCGACCGACGCCGTACCCTCCGGCGAGGTCGTTCAGTTGTTCGATGAGTTCGACCCGTTCGATTTCCTCACCGTCGAGCGCGACCGGGTAGCCGTTCTCGAACTCGATTTCGAGCAACTCGGTCTCCCCGGTCGGCGCGGTCGTCCACTCGTAGATGTCCTCCGGCGGGACGTACTCCGGTTTTTCTAAGTTGCCGCCCTCGATGGAGCGACTCCAGAGGTTCGTGTCGATGGACCAGACGCCCTCGTTGCCTCCCTCGACGGGCAGGTCTTTCTCGTCGGCGTACTCCATCTCCCACTCGCGGGTGAGGCCGAGTTCACGCACGGGCGCGATGACTTCGAGGTCGGAAGCGCGCCAGACGGCTTCGAACCGGAGTTGGTCGTTGCCCTTTCCGGTGCAGCCGTGGGCGAGGGCGTCGCAGTCGTTCTCTTTTGCCACGTCGAGGATGGCTTCGGCGATGACCGGGCGCGCGAGGGCGGTCCCGAGCGGGTAGCCCTGATAGGTCGCGTTGGCGCGCACGGAGTCGAAGCACTGTTCGGCGAACTCCGCTCGCGCGTCGACGACGTAGTGTTCGAGGTCGAGGGCCTCGGCGGTCTCTTCGGCCTCGTCGAATTCGGGTTCGGGCTGTCCGACGTCGACCGTGACGCCGATAACCTCGTCGTAACCGTACTCCTCCTCCAGGAGGGGTACGCAAACTGTCGTGTCGAGTCCTCCGCTGAACGCGAGTGCGACGCGCTTTGTCATGTACTCCATCGTCAGGCTTTCAGGTACATAAATTCACGGTTTTAGATTTTGAAAGAAAGTTGCAGAGACGTCTATAGACGAAGCAAGTGCTTGTAGATTGCAGGTGCAAAGTGTCAGTGGAAGGGATATAGTTGGGCCTAAAGGCCCGGTCGTCGGACTCGCGAGTCTCGGAGAAGGAGGGACGAACGCGACGGCGAAGAACCGTCGGCCGAAGCCGCTGTGCGAGTCCGCATCGTTGGAGAGTGATTGTCCGTGTGCGCTATTAAACGCTTTCGGGACGGCAAGTGTTACTCCACTGGGGAGAGCGACGACCGGCCGATCGACTGGCGTGGGGTGGGACTGAAAGGGGCCGACTTATCGGCGAACCCCGACGTTCACGAGAGCAACGCTCTCGTGAGCCAGCCGGAAGCTCCGCCTCTGGTGACGTTGACGAGACGCAGAGCGTCTCGTCCGCACACCAGAAATCTTCGATTTCTGGGGGACGACGCAAGGACCGCAGGAGCGAGCGAAGCGAGCGACGAGGACTGAAGCGAGTCGTGGGAGTCGATAAGTCGGGGGCTTTCGAGGTCGTATCGGTCGTTTTATCGGTACTTTTGGTCAGATCGGAGTGAGATCCAGAGTCTGTCGTCGAAACTGACCCAACCATCGAAACACCGAATTCAACAACTCACGACCGCTCACCAGAGCCCCACGACCCACGAAACACCGACCGTTCGAGCACGTCGGAGTACTGCATCGACAGCGTCCCGAGAAAGCCCATCACGAGCACGTAGCCGACGGCGAGCGCCGGAATCGTCTGCGTCAACACCTCGCCGGAACCCTCGACGGCGATGGCGGCGATGATGAGCGAGAACTCGCCGCGTGTGACGAGGCCGACCCCCGAACGGAACGACCGATGGCGACTCAGGTCGAACGCCCGTCCGCCCAGGTATCCCGAGGCGACCTTCGCCGGAGCCGTGAGCAGCACTGCCAGCACCAGAACGCCGGCGACGCCGACGACGAGCGAGGGTTTCGTCCCCAGTCCGATCCAGAAGAAGAAGGCGGCGGCGAAGGCGTCGCGGATCGCGGTCAACTGTCGTTCGATCCGTTCGACGTGGCCCGTCGTCGAGAACGCCATGCCGACGAAGAAGGCGGCGACGGCCTCGCTGACCCCGAGCGCGAGCGCCGCGCCGGCGACGGAGACCGTTACGCCGAGGACGCGGAGGACGACCGCCTCGCTGTTGGCGTCGGTCAAGGTGGCCTCGAAGGCCCGCGTTCCGGCGACGGCGACGACGGCGAGCACGAGCAGGAACCCGAGCGCGACGGCGACCCGACTCCCAGTCTCTGCCAGCGTCGACCCGCCGAGGACCAGCGGCGTCACGACGGCGAGGTAGAGCGCAACCACGAGATCTTCGAAGACGAGGACGCCGAGGATCGGTTCGCTCTCCGGGTCGGCGATCCACCCGAGGTCGACGAGGGACTTCGTGATGATCGCCGACGACGAGACGTAGACGATGCCGCCGAGTAAGATCGCCGCCAGCGGCGACCACCCGAGGAGGAGTCCGAGGACGAAGCCGATGGGGAAGTTGACCGCGAGGTCGATCACCCCCGCCCGAACGATTCGACGCCGCGCGGCGAGGAGTCGCTCGGGCGTGAACTCCAGTCCGAGGAAGAAGAGCAGGAAGACGATCCCGAGTTCGCCGAACAGCGACGCGACATCGCCGTTCGGGACGTATGGTAACCCGAGCGCACCCGCGACGTTCGGACCGACGACGAGACCGGCGGCGACGTAGAACGGGACAACCGACAGACCGACTCGAACGGCGACCCAGCCGGCGACGGCGAGTGCGAGGAACGCGACGCCGACGGCGAGCAACTCCGTCGCCATCGGTCACTCGACCGCGCCCGACGCGAGGTCCTGAAACGTCTTCACCGCCTCGCGCGATCCGAGGACGACGAGCGTGTCCCCGGCGGCGACGGCCGTATCACCGGCGGGGCTGGAGACGACTTCGTCGTCGCGCTGGACGGCGACCACCGACGCGCCCGTCCGTTGGCGGAGTTGCGCCTCTCCCAACGTCCGCCCGTCGAGCGGCGAGTCGTCGTCGAGTTCGACCCACTCGAGCAGCGTATCGTCGCCGAGAACGGTCTCTATCGACGCGCTTCGAACGGGTTGGAAGTACGCCCCCTCCAGAATCGTTCCCACTTGCCGAGCCAGCGAGTCGGAGAGTTCGAACAGTCGCTCTGAGTCGGCGTCCGGGCTCGCCCGCCGGAACACCTCCCGTTTGCCCGTGTTGTGCGTGACGACGATCAGTCGGGAGCCGTCGCCGAGGTCGATTTCGTGTTTCTTCCCCACGCCGGGCAGGTCGCTCTCGTAGACGGTCACGGCCCGAAATTCGGTGACGTGACTAATAAGCCTGCACGGACGAACAGTTATGTTCGGTCACAGATAATAGAGCGGTGATATGCCCTCCAACCTACCGCTCCTGTTTCGGATTCGGCGGTATCTCGACGAACACCCCGTCGTCCGCCGCTGGGGTGTCCCGCTTGGCTACATGTTCGCCGTGATCTTCTTACTCGGCATCGCCATCGCAGGGTCGGCTGGTATCGGCGTCGGACTGGTCTTCGGTGGAGTCTGCGTCGCCGTCGGCGTCGTCGGGTGGCTCCTCCACCGACTGACGGCATCGGAGTACTGAATCGAGCGACACATTCATTCGAAAATTATCGTCGAGATATTCAGGAGTAGGAGAGTTCTTTTTAAGTACCACTATTGGAACGCCAATCATGTCAGATCTAGACCGAATTAGTTATCCGGCCAGACGACATACAGGAGCGCCAGACGGATGACCAGAACAAGACTCCTCCTCCCGATCACGTTTCCCGATCCGGCGATACCGCCGTCGTCGTTCGCCGAGGCCGTTTCGCCGATGAACGTCGTTTTACTGGGGTACTACGACGCCCCATCCGGCACGGCGACCGACGAACTGCGCGCCGAGCGCGAAGCCGAAGTCGAACGAACGGTCGAAGACGTCGCTGCCACGCTCACCGCGGCGGGTACGGACGTAGAGACGCGAGTCGCCTTCGGGACCGACTTCGAAGCCGTGCAAGAACGGATCGCCGAAGAGGAGGCGTGCGACGTGATCTACCTCCCGAACCCGATCGACGTCCTCGGTCGACTCCTCGTGCCGCTCCGGGACACCCGCAACGCCGAGCAGATCGCGTCGTTCGTCGGGTCGTTCCGGAAAGAAAAGCTGGTCGACCTCACGCTCCTCACCGTCGTCGACGACGAGAACCGAACCGAGGAGGGTCGAGCGATGCTTCGCGAAGCGCGAGCGCAGTTGGTCGACGCCGGATTCAGCAAACAGGCGATCGACATCGAGGTCAGCGTGTCCGACGATCCGCCGTTCGAAATCGGGCGACACGCCGTGGACTTCGACGCACTGGTGATGGGTGAGACGGAGCCGACCGACTCCGAGCGCGTGTTCGGGACGGTCCACCGACAGGTCGCCGAGCAGTCACACCACCCGGTGTTCCTCGTCCGTCGTCAACCGTAGATCGCCCCGAGGTGAGACGGACGCCGCTCGCTTGGAAAAGTCAAAAACTGCCCGCCAACCACACGACGATCCAGATGCCGACACACGCCGTGGGCGGGATCGAGAGGTTGTCGTCGATGACGTACGTCGCCACGACGGGTTTGAGTCCGTCGGCGGCGGTCGCACCGATAGCGCCGACTGCCGCGGCGAGGACGCCGATCGTGATCGGCAGCCCCGATCGACCCGCAGTAAACGGGACGGCGAGGAGGAAACAGACGAGGAACATCGCGAACAGCACGCCGATCTCCTTTGCCGTCCCGGTGTCGTTCGACCCGAGGACGCCGCTGATCGGGTCGCCGATGGTGAGCATCAGCATCCCCGGAATTGCGATGTACGGCTGGAAGACGAGCGCGACCGCGGCCATGCTCACGAAGTAGAGCGCGTAGCCCGCCGGGTTGTCTTGTTCGTACTCGCGGGTGAGTTCGCGGTAGATCCACCAGTCGAGGCCGACGTAGAGGCGGAAGAACTCCAAGAGGCCAGCGAGCGCGACGCCGAGCAAGAGGAGCAGTTCGAGTTGGAACCACGTCACCCAGCCCAGCAGGTAGAGGAGCGGAAGCCCCGTACCGCTGACGTGAACCAACCGTCGGCTGTACTCGCTCACGCGTCCGTCAGTCCTCGTACTCGACGCGGAGCGCCTCGAACGTCTTGTCGCCGTCTCGGACCGCCGCCAGTTCGGTCGCCAGTTTGGCGACGGGCACGCGGATCTGTCCCGTCGAATCCCGCTCGCGGACGGTGACCGTCGCCGCGCCGTCGCCTTCGACGCTCTCGTAGTCGACGGTCACGCAGAACGGCGTGCCGATCTCGTCTTGCCGTCGGTATCGACGACCGATGTTCCCGGAGTCGTCGTAGGCCACCGAGAGACCAGCGTCGCGCAGGTCGCTCACGACGTCGTGTGCGAGCGTCGTCAGCGACTCCTCGTTCGAGAGGAGCGGGAAAACGCCGACGTAGGTCGGTGCGACTTCGGGCTGGAGCGTGAGGTAACTTCGCTCCTCGCCGTCGACCTCGTCGCTCGCGTACGCGTGCGCGAGGACTGTGTAGACGGTGCGGTCGACACCGAACGACGGCTCGACGACGTGGGGCGTGATGTGCTCGCCCGTCTCGGTCTGCTCTTCTAACCGGAAGTCCGCCACGTCGACGGAAACCGTGTACGACTCGTCGCCGACTTCGACGGTGACCTCGTCGCCGTCGAACGCATCGGGGTCGGTCTCGGCGAGCGTTTCGAGCGCGTCGGCGATGTCCGCAGCGGCCCCACCGAATTCGGGGCCCAACTGGCTCATGTCAGGATCGACGACCGCCCGCTCGACGGTCTTCGGTTCGTCGTACTGCTTGAAGATCGTGAAGCTGTCCTCGGAGTGGCTCCCGTGTTTCGAGAGGTCGTAGTCGGTCCGGTAGGAGAACCCGGCGATCTCGGTCCAGTCGCCGCCGAGTTCCGCCTCGGCGTCCCAGCAGTCGCTCGAATAGTGAGCGCGCTCGCCCGGAAGGTGCTGACGGAACCGGAACCGATCCATGTCGACGCCGATGGCCTCGTACCACGGTCTGGCGACGCCGAGGAAGTAGGCGACCCAGTCGTTCGTGATGATGCCATCGGAAACGGCGTCGCCGACCGTCGTCTCGATGTACTCGCCGCCGTCTTTCTGCTGTTCTTCGATGGGGTACAGGGTCACGTCGACGTCAGTGACCTCTTCGAGCGGCGGTTCGTCCTCCGCGGGGTCGACGAACTGTTCTAACTCCGCCTGCGTGAACTCCCGCGTGCGGACGATGCCCCGCCGCGGCGAGATCTCGTTGCGGTAGGCGCGACCGATCTGCGTGATGCCGAAGGGGAGTCGGTTGCGCGCGTACTCTTTCAGCCGCGGGAACTCGACGAAGATGCCCTGTGCGGTCTCCGGTCGGAGGTACCCCTGCTGGCCCGAACCGGGGCCGATGGTCGTCTCGAACATGAGGTTGAAGTCCTCGACCGGTTGGCCGGCGAGCGGCGCGCCGCAGTTCGGACAGTCGAGGTCGTGGTCGGCGATCAGCTCTTCGACCTCGGGGATGGGCAACGCTTCGGCGTCTTCGATGCCGGTCGCGTCCTCGACTAAGTGGTCTGCCCGGTGGGACTCGCCGCACTCGGCACACTCGACGAGCATGTCGTCGAAGCCGTCCAGGTGACCCGACGCCTCGAAGACGGGTTCGGGCATGATGGTCGGCGCTTCGATCTCTTCGTTACCGAGTTTGACGGTGAACTGATCGCGCCACGCCGACTCGACGTTACGCTTCAGGGCCGCACCCTGCGGACCGAACGTGTAGAACCCGGCGACGCCGCCGTAGGCACCCGACGAGCCGAAAAAGAACCCCCGGCGCTTCGCCAGTTCAGCGATGGCTTCTCGCTCGCTCATAGCGCCTCCAGCAGGTTCACGTCGCGGACGATGCCGACGAGGTCGCCGCCGGAGACGAGCGGAATCTGTTCGATGTCGACGGAGATCATCGTCTTGGCCGCGTCGCGAGCGGTCTTGCGCTTCGAGACGGTTTCGACGTCTTCGGTCATGAACTCGGAGACGGGTTCGGTCGGAATCTCGACGTTCCGAGTCGGGAGATAGCGGTTTCCGACGGCCTTGATCCCCTCCCACATCCAGTCGTCGTCCTCACCGGCGAGACTCTCGCCGGTCTGGTCTTCGCCTTCGACGACGCGAGCGACGCGGATGATGTCGACTTCGGTCAGAATACCCGCCATATCGGCCTCCTCGTCGAGCACGACGGCGTACGGGACGTTCGCGTAGTAGAGTTCCCGCTCGGCGACGGTTAGCGGCGTCCCGGTGTACGTCGTGTTCACGTCTCTCGCGGCGAGGTCGTCGAGTTCCGTCTCGCCGTCGATGTCACCGCGAGCGATCGCTCGAATGATGTCGGTGACAGTGACGATACCCTCGAGTTTCGTGACGTCGTTCTCGCTGACGACCGGGAGCCGTCGGGCACCCTCGCGGACCATCAGGTGAGCGGCGTCCGTGAGATCGGTGTCGGCGTTCGTCGTCGGAACCTCGTGCATCAGAATCGCCAACTGGTCTTCGTCGGGGTCGTCGATGAGGTCGTCTCGCGAGATGAGACCGCGGTACGCCTCGCCGTCGTCCGTCTCCTTGACCACGGGAACAGAGGAGAAGCCGTGCTCTTGAATGTACGCCAGCACGTCGTCACGCGTGCCCGGCAACTCGACGGTCACGACGTCCGCGCGCGGGGTCATCGCGTCAGCTACTTTCATACCCCCGCTTACAGGCCGCCACCTCTTGTACTCTACGAAGGTACGACCACGGAGACGGGCAGTCGGCGAGTTCGTTGCACCCGAAGCGAAAGGTCACTGATTTTCGAGTACGTACCGGACGTGGATCCAGCGGTCGCCGGCGAGTGGACCAATGCCCGCACCATTCCGTAGTTGGTGCCACAGTCGGATTCCCTGAGCGCGTTTCTCGCAACTGACGAAGCGGAGAGTCAGTCGAACAGACACGATCGCACCCATTCCGGTGTGACGAGTGTACCGACACCGCTACTCGTTCTGGGAACCCGTCAAGAACCGAGAGGAGGTACCAAATCTGAGGACGGGCAAGTGGTCAAACTACGAAGAGAGGACGACACGGTCGTCGTCGAACCACCGAAGAGTAGATACCGTCGTCGCGACGCCTAGAGTCGGCCGAAGGATGCGCTTAGAGGGAAAACTGATGCGCCATTTTAGCCGCTGGTCGAAGCCACGAGATAGCCTGGCCGCGTGTCCGGGCGTTCGCGACGTTGTCCACACTCACTCAGTATCGTTTTCGATCCAGTTGGCCGTCTGTTCCGGGAAGAACTTCTCCCACTCGTCGTGTTCGAACGAACCCAGATGCGTATCGTCTAGCGTCTGGAAGTGCGTGTACATCTTCCCTGCGTCCCGCGCGGCCGCGAAGCAGTTCGGGGCGTACCGGAGTTCGTACGATCCCGCGACGAGGATCGAAGATTTCGTGTCGGGATCGCGCATGACGAGGAGCAAGAAGACGTTGTTTTCGACGTCGGCACGGTACACCTCGTACTTCGGGAAGTGCCCTGCTTCGAAGAGTTCGGAGAAGTCTCGGCCGAAATTGTCGGGAACGAGAAACGTCAGTCCGAACCGATCGGAGTCGCCCGCGTCGGGACCTTCGGGTGCGGTGTGTGATGTCGGCACGACGGCCGTCGTCCAACCGTCGGCTTCCAACTCGGCGGCCAGTTCGTCCATGTCGTCGAGCGTCGCTTGCCACGCATCTCTCGTCGCCGCCGCACTGGCGTGAATCCGGTCGGCGTAATCGGGATCGTCCTCGCCTGTCTCCACCATGGCGACACGTCGGCACTGGTGCTGGTAAAACGCTTCGCTCCGTGACGGTGTGTGCCGAACTCACGAAAGCCGCCGGAAGCCCGGCGGTTACATCCCGGGGCGAATCCCGATCAGTTCCATCGTGAGCGACGTTGCGAGGATCACCACGCTCGCGACGAAGAGTTTCGCGCCGACGGGGAGTCGTTCGTCCGGTGGCAGCGACCACCGATCGGGTAACGCGTCGGAGACCGCCCGCTGGATGCCGGTCGGTTCCCCGCCGCTGTCGGTGCTGGCGCCGATGGCACCCTCCTGTTTCCACGCCGACCGCGGGCGTAGCTTGAGCGTACCGTATCCGAGCAGCACGAATCCGACGAGAAAAAGCAGCCGTTTCGTGCCGATGAGGCTGCTCCGGAGCGGCGCGTCGACGCTCAGCGCCAACACGACGCTTACGACGCTGGTGACGAGGAACGCCACGACGGTGAGGACGACGGCGTAAGCCAGCGCGTCCACCGTCTGCCTGCTCCGGAGCTCCCGGTTCATCGGGAGACGAGTCGGTTGAAGACGACCGCCGGTTCTTCGTGTTCGTCCTTGTGGCGGTGACAGAGACTGATACGGCCGCTCGCGCTCACCGTGTGGTGCTCAGGCTGATCGTAGTCACACTCGCTCCCGAACTCCTCGGCGAGATACGTGACCGCCTGCTCGTCGTCGTTCGATCGAACGTAGTCTGCGACTTCGTCGATGTGACGTTCGACGTTCGAAGGAACCTCCACGTCGCCGAACAGTTCTTCGCGGATCTCTCCGATGTCCGAGAAGCGCGTCTCCATCCCGAGCAGTTCGCGAGCGCGGTCGGAGATCGATCGATCGGCGCGCGAGCGCTCGCGGACGACTTCACGCAGGATCTCGATGCGTTCCCAGAGTTCCTCGTCTAAGTCGCGGTACTCCTCGGGGCGAATCTTGACCGGACAGCGGGTGCTGAACGGACAGCCGGCGGGCGGGTCGCGCGGACTCGGCGGCGTCCCGCGTAGCGTGATACGGTCACCCGCGCTCGTCGGGTCCGGTTCGGGAATCGCCGAGAGCAGCGCGTGCGTGTACGGGTTCGCCGGATCGTCGAACATCTCTTCGGTCCGGCCGAGTTCCATCATGTTGCCGAGATACATCACGGCGACGCGGTCGCAGATGTGCTTGACGACCGAGAGGTCGTGTGCGATGAACAGGTACGTCAGCCCGAACTCGTTTTGCAGGTCTTCGAGCAGGTTCAGAATCTTCGCCTGCACGGAGACGTCGAGTGCGGAGACGGGTTCGTCGAGCACGATGAACTCGGGTTCGAGCGCCAGCGCGCGGGCGATACCGATCCGCTGACGCTGCCCGCCGGAGAACTGGTGGGGGTAGCGGTAGTAGTGTTCCCGCTGCAACCCGACCGTCGACAGCAGTTCACGAACGCGCTCGCGCCGTTCGCGGGGCGTCTTCCAGTCGTGGACGTCCAGCGGTTCGCGGATGATCTCTCCGATCGTCATCCGGTCGTTGAGACTGGAGTCCGGGTCCTGGAACACCATCTGACTGTTCCGACGCCACCGTTTCAGGTCGTCGCCGGACAGCGTGGTGATGTCGACGCCGTCGAACAGCACCTCGCCGTCGGTGGCGTTCTCTAATTGAATGAGCGTCCGTCCGAGCGTACTCTTTCCACATCCGGACTCGCCGACGAGACCGAGCGTCTCGCCTTTCTTGACGTCGAATGAGACGCCGTCGACGGCTTTGACCGGGTTGTTGTTGAGGATTCCGCCGTCCTCGTAGTAGGTCTTGAGATTATTCACCTCGACGAGCGTCTCGCCCGCCTGTACGTTGCTTTCTTGTCGAGCTACTTGTTCGCTCATTCGGAATCAACCTCCTGGGAGGCCACACCGGACCGATTTCGATGGGTTCGAACGGCGCTCGCTCTGTCCTCGTCTTCCGGATAGAGGAGGCAAGCGGCGGTGTGGTTGGTCGTCTCGCGGTCGATCGGCACCGGCACCGGGTGGACCGCTTCACACTCGTCGAACGCTTCCGGACACCGCGGCGCGAACCGACAGTAGGTCGGTTCCTCGTTCGGTGTCGGTACGTCGCCTTCGATCGTACGCAGTCGGTCGCCCTCCTGCGTTCCGGGGATCGACTCCAGCAGCCCCTGCGTGTAGGGGTGTTTCGGGTTCGCGAACACCGTCTCCACGTCGGTCGTCTCGATGATCTCACCGGCGTACATCACGTTCACGCGGTCGGAGATCTCCGCGATGACACCCATGTCGTGGGTGATGAACATGATCGAGAGGTCGCGCTCCTCCTGCAACTCCATCAGGAGTTCGAGGATCTGCGCCTGGATCGTCACGTCGAGTGCCGTCGTCGGCTCGTCGCAGATGAGCAGTTCCGGATCGCAGGCCAGCGCCATGGCGATGACCGCCCGCTGGCGCATGCCGCCGGAGAACTGGTGAGGGTACTCCCGAATCCGCCGCGAGGCGTCCGGAATCCCGACGGCTTCGAGGAGGTTGATCGCCTCGCGTGTGGCCTCCTGTCCCTCTAATCCCTGGTGGAGCCGCAACCCCTCCTTGATCTGGTTGCCGACCGTGTAGACGGGGTTCAGACTCGTCAACGGGTCTTGGAACACCATGGCGATGTCGCCGCCGCGCAGTTTCCGCATCGCCTTCTCGGGCGTGCGACGGATGTCGATGTACCCCGACGTGATCTCGTCGCCGCCGCGTTCCTCGACGAAGACGAAATCGTCGTCGTCCGCAACGCGGGCGACGGCTTCGTCGCGGGTCTCGTTGGCCTCGACTTCGAGGTCCGTGAGATCGGCGACGCGGTTGCGATACTGCTTCGCGAAGCGGTTCACTGCGCCGGGTTCCCGGAACTCGACGCGTCCGTTGAGAACGCGACCGGGGGACTCGACGAGACCCATGATCGTCCGTGCGGTGACACTCTTGCCGGAACCGGACTCGCCGACGATACCGACGGTCTCGCCGCGCTCGATGTCGAAGCTCACGCCGTCGACGGCGCGGATGACCTCCTTGTCCGTGAAGAAGGCGGTCCGGACGTTTTCGAGCGCGAGGATCGTCTCGCCCGTCGACTCGCCGTCGACGATGGTGTCGCTGACTGCCATCAGCCACCACCCCCGGACGCCGCGGCACCTTCGTCCGCAGCGTCACCACCGCCCGCACTCTGCGGGTCGATGGCGTCGCGGATGCCGTCGCCGAAGGCGTTGAACGCCGTCACGACGATGACGACGAGGATGCCGGGGATCGTCGAGATGTGCCACGACGTCGTCGAGATGTACTGTCGACCGATGTCGACCGCGCGACCCCACTCGGGCGTCGGCGGCGAGACGCCGAGACCGAGGAACGAGAGCGCGGCGGTCGAGATGATGACGCCACCGAGCGTCAGCGACGCGTAGACGAGCAGATAGCCGATGATGTACGGTGCCATGTGCTTTTGCATCGTCGTGAACGGCTGCTGTCCGAAGCTGCGTGCGGCGTCGATCCACTCCTGGTCTGCGATCTGGAACGCCGGCCCGCGAACCGCACGCCAGAGGAACGGCCACGTGGTCGCACCGAAGATCAGTGCGAGCAGCAGGCCGCCGCTATAGATCGACGCGATCCACGTGCCGGCGAAGACGACCGACAGCAACAGGACGAACAGGAGCTGCGGCAGCGACTGGATCGAGTCGCTGGTGATGACGACGAGGAGGTCGGTCAACCCCTTGTAGTACGCCGTCACCATCGCCAGCACCGTCGCGATGATACCGCTGAGTCCGATCGAAACGAGCCCGATGAACAGAGACACCCGCGCCCCGTACGCCATGAACGTGAAGAGGTCCTGCCCTTGGACCATCGTCCCGAACGGGTGGAACCGTCCGTACTTGTCGTACTGCAGGATACCGACGTTCGTGCTGGGCGTCCCGGTGGACGTCGAACCGAGGTTCGCGTTACCGGCGGAGATGTGGGCCGGAGCGTTAGCCGCCGCGTTCCAGTACGTGATCTGGATCGAGTACGGGTTGATGATGTTCTGGTACTTCGTGGTCGGGCTGACCGCCGGCGCGAACAGCGCGAAGGTGACGAAGGCCACGACGACGACGAGGCCGAAGATCCCCCAGTAGTGGTTGCGGAACCGACCGACCATGTCGTCGCCGGGTGTCCAGTCCGCGTATCGGTAGTACCGACGGAACTGCTGGTAGCCGTACCAACACCAACCGAGCAACACGAACACGTAGAGGTAGACGAGGACGACGCGAATCGCCCACGCGACCGCGGGCGACAGCCCGAGGAACGTGTTCTGCCATCCCGTGTTCGGGTTGTGGTAGCCCTGGTTCGGGATGACGTTGCGGTTCAGAAGCGTCGGGAGTTGATGCCACGAATTGACCCCGATCAGCCCGGCGAGCAGCGCGAAGAAGCCGACGGCGATGAGCGGCGTCGACCGACGCGACACGCCGATCGCGAACAGTGCGAGCGCAGCGATGATCGACAGGGCCGCGAACGCGAGCGTTGCAGTCGTCCCAGCCGACGTGCCGAGACCCGCGACGATCGCGGTCAGGACGGCACCGACTGCCAACCACGATATGGATTCGGCACGGATTCCGCGCGCGAATGAGTACGCGGTCAGCGCGAGGAAGACGACGAAGGCGACGACACCGAACGCGAGCGTCAGTGTGCTTCCGCCTCCCAGTGCATTCGCGGGCGCTTGATAGAGTGCTTCCCACGGCAACGGGTCCGTGATACTCCTCGCCAGCGCACCGAACTCCAGTGCGATGAGGACGACGAACCCGACTGTCCAGACGAGTGCCGGTCGTGAGTTCGCCGCGATCCGTTCGCCGAGCGTCGTGTCTTCGGAGAGTGATGTCGTAGTACTCATGCGTCGTACCCCACCCGTGGGTCGATGATCGTGTAGAGGAAGTCCTGGAGGATGTTGATCCCGACCACCAGCACGATGAAGACGAACATCAACGACCCGACCAGCGGCATGTCACCCTGTGTGAGTGCCGAGAAGAACAGGTAGCCGATGCCGTTGATCGCGAAGATGGTCTCGACGATGACCGAACCGCCGATGAGCAGGAACGCTTCGCCGGTGATGATCGGCACCAGCGGGATGAGCGCGTTCCGGAAGACGTGCTTCCAGACGATGCTCCGTCGCGGAACACCCTTCGCTCGTGCGGTCTCGACGTAGTTCGAGTTGATCGTTTCGAGGACCGCCGTTCGGCCGATCCGCATCTCGTTACCCATCGACGACGACCCCAGAACGATCGCTGCGGGCGCGATCTTCTTGAGAGCCTTCATGAACTCGGGCCACGTCTGTCCCGGTGCGGTGATAAGCTGTAGCGGGTGGGCCATGAAGCCGAGCGGCGGCGGCCCGATGATGTTCACCTTCGGACCGAAGTTGATCCACGCGGCGCCGAACGGTCCGCTGAGACCGAGGGCACCGAGTAGAATGACCGCCAGCCAGAAGTTCGGCATCGCACGCCAGATGATCCCACCCAGTGAGGCGATGTAGTCCCCGAACGAGTTCGGGTTCAATCCGGCATAGAATCCCAGGGGGATGCCGACGAAGAGGGCGATGAGCACCGACCAGAATCCGAGCCAAATCGTTCGCGGAGCGAACGTAAGTATCAGACTGTAAGCGCTCGTGTCGGGGCTGATAACCCACGACTGACCCAGATTGAACGTGAACATATGGACCATATATTGAATATACTGTTCCCAGAGCGGCTTGTTGAGGCCGAGGTTCTCCGCGATACGGTTGTACGCTTGCGGAGAGCCAGTTGGACCAAGAATCGCTGCGACCGGGCTGAGCGGCCCGGCGCGAATCGCCAGAAACGTAATCGTCGTACCGAAGATTACGATCGGGATTGCGAGCAGAAGCCGACGGAGGAAGTATCCCCACCGACTCATGCGGTCCACCTGCCGCAATTCATGTCTGTCATCATATTTTCGTGCCGTTGTGAGTAGTTTCGGAGAGGTGCGGTTATTTCTTGCGTTACGCACGCCAGACCCAAACTGACCAAAAAGTGCGAGACGGCGTGGAGTCTAGTTGCGGTTCAGCTTGACGTTGTTGAGCTTCATCCGACTGAAGCCGGCGTCACCGAACGGCTGGATGTCGACCCAGTCGTAGTGGTACAACTCGTCGAGTTCGTGGTAGACGGGGAGCAGGACGACGTCCTCCCAGTTTGCCTCCTCCATGTCGATGTAGTTCTTGTCACGAATCTTCTGGTCGCTGTCGGTCGGTGCCGGGTTGTCCGAGATTTTGTTCCAGTCGCTGTTGGCGCGCTTTGCGGCCTTCGTGCCCTGCCAATCGACGTACGCACCCGTCGCACCGCCGGGCTGCGAGGTGACCGTGAGCTTCGGCACGAGGTTCTGTAGGAAGTTGTCCGGTGCCGGCCAGTCCATGATCCACCCGAGGGTGTAACCTTCGAGGTTACCCTTGCGACCGCGTTCGAGCAGCGTCGAGAACGGCGCGACTTCGGTCTTCATGTTGATGTAGACGTTCCGAAGCTGAGACTGCATGATCTGGGTCGCCTGCTGGAACGCAGTGCTCGACTTGTAGACGGTCATGGTGAACTTGTACTGGTTGTTCGGGCCGTAGCCCGCGTCCTTCATGACCTTCTGCGCCTTCTGCATGTCCGTCTTGTTGTATCCGTACGGATACTTGTCCTTGGCGTGCTTCGTGTAGGCCTTCGCTCCGCCCGGGTAGATTCCCGGCGGCGTGAAGTGGTATGCGGGCTTGCCGCGACCCTTGAAGACCTGCTTGACGATCTGCTGCTGGTTGAGCACGTAGGCGAACGCCTTACGGACAGCCGGCTCGTCGACGTTCTTCTGGTTGAACGCGTAGTAGTAGGTGTTGATCGTCGGGGTTCCGACGTATTTGAGCTTCGAGCCGTTCTTGAACTGGTAGGAACCGATCTCGCGACCCTTGTCGTCGGTCTTGTCGACCTTCTGCTTGCTCGGCAGGAATTTCGAGGTCGGGATACCGAAGACGTCGGCGTTCTTGTTGATCGCGTAGTTGTACTGCGCCTCCGAGTCAGTGATGACCTGCCAGTGGACGGTGTTGACGTTGGGCTTCGTGCCGTGGTAGTCGTCGAACTTGTTGACGACCGCCTCGGTCTTCTGGCTCCACTTACCGAACTTGAACGGACCAGCGCCGACGGGGTCCGACGTCGCGAACTTCTTGTGCGACATCTGACCCTTACCCTTGTACTGCTGGATGTCGCCGACGATCCCCTTCGGGACCGCAGCGAACGAGGAGTACGCCAACATCGGCATGACGTGGGCGAACGGAGACTCAAGCTTCATCTCGAGCGTGTACTTGTCCTTGGCCTTGACGCCGAGGCTGCCGGGTTTGTAAGCCGTCGTCTCGTTGCCGTCACTGTCTTTCTTCGTGACGGTGTCGTGGGTGATGCCCAGCGAGTCGGTGATGAAGTAAGCCCGACGGGAGTTCTTCGACTGGACCAGCCGTTCCCAGGCGTAGACGAAGTCGTCAGCGGTGACTTCCTTACCGTTGTGGAACTTCGCACCCTGCTGGAGTTTGAACGTGTACGTCTTGTAATCGTCCGAGACGTCGTGGCCCTTCGCGAGGAGCTCTTTCGGCGTTATTTCGCCGTTCGGGTACATCGTCAGGCCGTCGAACATCTGCTGAATGACGCGGCCCGACTCGGTGTCGCTCGCCTTGATCGGGTCGAGCGTCGAAATACCGCCGTTGATCAGACGAAGGGTGTTCTTGCCACCAGCCGGGGTCTTGTTCCCGCTACCGCCCGCACTCGACGTCTGACTGCTGCCGGCGGACGTGCTCGACGATCCACCGCTGTTGTTGCCGTTACTGTTGTTAGTATTTCCGCCAGAGCAGCCGGCGATGGCGATCGCAGATGCGGCACCACCGGTTGCCTTCAGGAATCCACGCCGTGAAAGGCTGTTATTGTCTGTCATCCCGACCTCCCCTTTTTAGTGCGTTCGGATAAATTTACCGTATTCCCATTATCGACGGTGCTCGTACCAGATTCCGCCGTTCCCTGTGTGCTACGACACGACATGACGCCTAGTTCCGCTGTTTTCAAGTAAGTATCCGTCGTAGGCTGAAGTTCAGATTTCACCCATCCTGTCACACAGTACCATTCGCCTGTTTGAGCCACACTATTTCACGTATTCACGCGTTTCGAGAAGTCAAACCGTGGCTCGGAGACCGAAAATCTTACCGAACCGATGATTCACGGTTCGTGATCGGATCGTTTTCGACGCCCTTATCACAGCATGATAGATTTACTCATACATGGCGACGACGACCACGGATACGTCGAACGCAGAGGTGCTCGCCTCGGTTGACTCCACGCCCTCCCGTCCGGAGTTCATCATCGCAGACATTTCATGCGACGATGCGTGGTTGTCGGTCCGAGCGGACGAGGCACCGGATCTCACGGACTGGCGGTGAATCCCGCCGAGCGTCGGCACCGCGGGTCGTTCGTGATGCAGACGCTGTCGGTATGAACCTTTTTGTCCGCGTCTCTCGTTCACCAGTCTATGAACTACCGGGAGGTAGAGACGACACGCGAGTACCTCGCACGGCTCGAACACGGGGCCGACTGGCGAACTGAGATCGAGGAGTTCGCCGCACGCGAGGATGTCGAGTCCGCGTGGTTCGTCGCGATGGGGGCCGTACAGGACGCCGAACTCTGGTACTACGATCAGGACGAAACGGAGTACCAGTCGGTGACGTTCGACGAACCGCTCGAAGTCACCTCGTGTGTCGGCAACGTCGCCATGCTCGACGGCGAACCGTTCGCTCACACCCACGTCACGCTCTCGCGTCGAAGCGGGCAGGCACTCTCGGGCCACCTCAACGCCGCGACCGTCTTCACGGGTGAGGTGTATCTGCGGGTCTTCGACGAACCGCTCGAACGCACACACGACGACGTGACCGACCTCGACCTCTGGCTGTGAGCGCCCCATGAGACCGGAAGACGAACGTTACTTCGCCCGCATCGAATCGCGTCTCGACGAAGCGTTCGATCTCGCGGAGGCAGCGAAGTCGAAGGGGTTCGATCCGGAGACGGAAGTCGAGATTCCCGTGGCGAAGGACATGGCCGACCGCGTCGAGAACATTCTCGGTATCGAAGGCGTCGCCGAGCGGGTCCGCGAACTCGAAGAAGAGATGTCCCGCGAGGAGGCCGCCCTCGAACTCGTCACCGACTTCGTCGAGGGCAACGTCGGCGACTACGACAGCCGCGAAGGGAAAATCGAGGGAGCGGTCCGAACCGCCGTCGCCCTCCTCACCGAGGGGGTCGTCGCGGCCCCGATCGAAGGGATCGACCGCGTCGAGTTGTTGAAAAACGACGACGGCACGGAGTTCGTCAACGTCTACTACGCCGGCCCGATCCGTTCTGCGGGCGGGACCGCACAGGCGCTTTCCGTCCTCGTCGCCGACTACGCCCGGTCGCTGCTCGGCATCGAGGAGTACAACGCGCGGAGCGACGAGATCGAACGCTACGTCGAGGAAGTCAACCTCTACGACAAGGAGACGGGTCTTCAGTACTCGCCGAAGGACAAGGAGACCCGCTTCATCGCCGAGAACATGCCGATCATGCTCGACGGCGAAGCCACCGGCGACGAGGAGGTCTCGGGGTTCCGTGACTTAGAGCGCGTCGACACCAACAGCGCCCGCGGGGGCATGTGTCTCGTGATGGCCGAAGGGATCGCGCTCAAAGCGCCGAAGATCCAGCGGTACACCCGCCAACTCGACGAAGTCGACTGGCCGTGGCTCCAAGATCTCATCGACGGGACCATCGGCAAGGGCCACGCCGACGAGGACAAAGAGGAAGCAGAATCCGAAGCGACCGACGACGAGGGTGACGCGGCGGACGAAGCAGCGGAGGACGACGCCGACGTCGAAGAAGCGGCGGAGCCGGACGGCCCGCTCCGCGTCGAACCGGCGACGAAGTACCTCCGTGACCTCATCGCCGGTCGACCCGTGTTCGGCCACCCGTGCTGTGCGGGCGGGTTCCGACTGCGATACGGCCGCTCGCGCAATCACGGCTTCGCGACCGCGGGGGTCCACCCGGCGACGATGCACCTCGTCGACGACTTCCTCGCCACAGGAACTCAGATCAAGACCGAACGCCCCGGCAAGGCTGGCGGGGTCGTCCCCGTCGACTCCATCGAAGGGCCGACGGTTCGCCTCGCCAACGGCGACGTTCGACGCGTCGACGACCCCGAGGAGGCCCTGGAGATCCGAAACGGCGTCGAGAAGATTCTCGACCTCGGTGAGTATCTGGTCAACTTCGGCGAGTTCGTCGAGAACAACCACCCGCTCGCGCCCGCCTCTTACGTCTACGAGTGGTGGGTTCAGGACTTCGAAGCCGCCGGGGCGGACGTACAGGCGATGCAGGACTCCCCGTACGTCGACCTCGAAGCCCCGAGCGCCGACGAGGCGATCGAGTGGGCCACCGAGTACGACGCGCCGCTCCACCCGGCGTACACCTACCTCTGGCACGACATCTCGGTCGAGCGGTTCGAAGCGCTCGCCGAGACGGTCGCCGACGGCGCAATCGTCGAGGGCGTCCTCGCCATCGAGCACACCGACGAAACACGTGAGACGCTCGAAACACTCCTCGTCGAACACTCGCAGACGCCCGACGCGCTCCGGATCCCCGACTGGCGACCGTTCGTCGAGTCGCTCGGACTGACCGACGGCCTCCGCAAGGAGTGGGACGACCTCTCCCGAGGCGCCCGAAGGTGGGACGACGGCGACAACGCGGTGAAGGCGGTCAACGAAGTGGCGCCCTTCACCGTCCAGGAACGGTCGCCGACGCGGATCGGGACGCGGATGGGTCGGCCCGAGAAGTCAGAGAGCCGCGACCTCTCCCCGGCCGTTCACACGCTCTTTCCGATCGCGGAGGACGGCGGCAGTCAGCGCGACGTCGCCGCCGCGGCCCGGAAGATGAACGAGCGCGGTCAGCGCGGCGTCCTCGACGTGCAGATCGGCCAGCGGCGATGTGGCGACTGCGGCGAGATCACGTTCAAGAACGCCTGTCCGAAGTGCGGCACGCACACCGAACCGCACTACGAGTGTTACGACTGCGGCAGCGTGATCGAGGCCGACGAGTCCGGTCGCGTCTACTGCGAGCGGTGCGAACGCGACGTCGACGGCGCTGGCTGGCAGACGGTCGATCTCAGGGAGGAGTACCACGACGCCCTCGACGCCGTCGGCGAGCGCGAGGCCGTCTACGACATCCTGAAGGGCGTCAAGGGACTCACCTCCTCGAACAAGACCCCAGAGCCGATCGAGAAGGGGGTCATGCGGGCGAAACACGGCGTCACGACGTTCAAGGACGGGACGGTCCGCTACGACATGACCGACCTGCCCGTCACCGCGGTGCGGGCGGAAGAACTCGACGTGACGGCGGATCACTTCCGGCAACTCGGTTACGAGGTCGACATCGACGGCGAACCGCTGCGTCACGACGACCAGTTGGTCGAACTCAAAGTGCAGGACATCGTCCTCTCGGACGGCGCGGCCGAGCACATGTTGAAGACCGCCGACTTCGTCGACGACCTCCTCACCTCGTACTACGACCTCCCCGCCTTCTACGAGGTGAACGAGCGCGACGACCTCGTCGGCGAACTCGTCTTCGGGATGGCCCCGCACACCTCCGCGGCCGTCGTCGGCCGCGTCGTCGGCTTCACCTCCGCCGCCGTCGGGTACGCGCATCCCTACTTCCACGCGGCCAAGCGACGCAACTGCTTCCACCCGAAGGCGAAGCTCTGGGTCCGAGAGGACGACCGCTGGCAGCGGCGGACGATCGAGTCGATCGTCGAATCGAACCTCGACGATCCGAAGATGGACGACTTCGGGACGCTCGTCGAGGCGGTCGACGGCGACCTCGGCGTCCCCTCGATCGCCGACGACGGAACCGAGACGGTCGAACCGATCGCGGCCGTCTCGAAGCATCCGGCCCCCGACTTCCTGATCGAAGTCGAGACGGAGTCGGGGCGAACGCTGACCGTGACGCCTCGACACACGATGGTCCGCCGCGGCGGCGAGGAGTTACAACGCGTCGACGCACGCGAACTCGCTCTCGGCGACGCCATCCCGACGCCGACCGAGTCGCCCGCCGCCGCCGACATCCTCAACGCGAATAGCTCGCAGGCGCTCCCCGACGGCGGGGCGGTGGTCGGCGACGCGTTCGGTGATGTCGACTACGACGAGGTCGTCCGCGTCGACCTCGTGAAGTGCGACCTCGACTACACCTACTGTCTGACCGTCGAGGAGACCCACACCCTCGTCGCCGACGGTCTCTACACGGGCCAGTGCGACGGCGACGAAGACTGCGTGATGCTCCTGATGGACGGCCTGCTCAACTTCTCCAAGTCCTTCCTCCCGGACAAACGCGGCGGGCAGATGGACGCACCGCTCGTCATGTCCTCCCGAATCGACCCCTCGGAGATCGACGACGAGGCGCACAACATGGACATCGTCCGGCGCTACCCCCGCGAGTTCTACGAGGCGACGCGCCGGATGGAGGACCCCGGCGACTGGGAGGACGAGGTCACTATCGCGGAGGAGTACCTCGGTACCGACCGCGAGTACACGGGATTCGACCACACCCACGACACGTCGAACATCCACCTCGGGCCGTCGCTGTCGGCCTACAAGACGCTCGGGTCGATGATGGACAAGATGGACGCGCAGTTGAACCTCGCGCGGAAACTCCGCGGCGTCGACGAGACCGACGTCGCCGAGCGCGTCATCGAGTACCACTTCCTGCCGGACCTCATCGGGAACCTCCGCGCCTTCTCGCGACAGGAGACCCGGTGTCTCGACTGCGGCGAGAAGTACCGCCGGATGCCGCTGACCGGCGACTGCCGGGAGTGCGGCGGGCGCGTCAACCTGACGGTCCACCAAGGGTCGGTGAACAAGTACATGGAGACCGCGATCCGGGTCGCGGACGACTTCGACTGCCGGCCCTACACGAAACAGCGCCTCGAGGTGCTCGAACAGAGTCTGGAGAGCGTGTTCGAGAACGACAAGAACAAGCAGAGCGGTATCGCGGACTTCATGTAGTGTTCGGTCGTTTTTGAGCAGCCCTTACGACGACCGTGCCATCCTGCCGGCGAGGACTTTCGCCGCGGTCGCGATCGGGTCCCAGACGGGGCTAAAGGGCGGTGCGTACGCCAGATCGAGAGCCTGTAGCTCCGCGACGGTCAACCTCGCGTGAAGCGCGGTTGCCACGGTGTCGATCCGCTTTGCCCCTTCCCGTCCCACGAGGCTCGCACCGAGGACACGTCCCGTGTCGCGGTCGGCGACGAGCGTCACCGTGAGGTCTTCGACCCCGGGATAGTAGTGGGCACGCGTCGGAGCCGTGATCTCGACGGAGACCGGGTCGAATCCCGCTTCGCGTGCTTCGGCCTCGTCGACGATACCGGTGCGCGCCGCGCCGAGTTCGAAGGCCTTGACGATGGCCGTGCCTGTTATCTCGCCTACTTCCGTCGGTGTTCCCGTGACCGTCTGCCCGATCGCCCGACCGGCGCGGTTCGCGGTCAGCGCCAGCGGCACGTAGTCGGGGGTACCGGTGACGGCGTCAGTAGCCTCCGCGCAGTCGCCGGCCGCGTAGACGGCGTCGTAGTTCGTTCGTCCGTATTCGTCGGTGGCTATCGCGCCCGTCTCGCCGAGTTCGATCCCCGCCGCTTCCGCGAGTTCGACGTTCGGCGCGACACCGACGCCGACGACGACGAGATCAGCCGGTACCGTCTCGTCAGGCAGTTCCACGGCCGCGACCGCACCGTCGCCGACGAAGCCCCCGACGGGCGTATCGAGATGTAGTTCGACGCCCCGTGCTTCGAGGTGGTCCTCGACGGCGACTGCGACCGCTTCGCCGAACGGTTGGAGAACGTGCGGCAGCATCTCGAACAGGTGGACATCGAGTCCGCGTCCGGCGAGCGCTTCGGCGAGTTCGATGCCGACGTACCCACCGCCGACGACCGCTGCCGTCTCCGTTCCCGGGTGGGCGACGTACTCGTCGATGGCGTCCGCCTCGTCCATGTGGTGCATCGTAAACACGCCGTCGAGATCTATCCCGTCGAAAGGCGGGACGACCGCACGGGCGCCAGTCCCGATGAGCAGCCGGTCGTACGACCGCTCGAACCGGGTCCCGTCGGCAGCGACTGTCACCGCTCGCCCTTCCGGGTCGATGTCGACGACTTCGTGGTTCGTCCGAAGGTCGATGTCCCGCTCCGTTCTGAACGCTTCGGGGGTGACCTGAACGAGGTCGTCCAGCGACGCGACGTCACCTCCGACGTAGTAAGGCATGCCGCACGCTGCGTACGACACCCAGTCACCTCGCTCGAACACGACGACATCGAGGGTCGGATCCGCCCGTTTGGCCTTGCTAGCGGCGCTCATCCCGGCGGCGTCGCCGCCGATCACCACGAACGTGTCAGTCATATGGCGACGTACGCGAGACCGACGAAAGAGCACGTAGGGTCGTTCGCAAGCGACGGTAGTAGCCGAAAGGATACAAGCCCGCTCCCGCACCGTCGCACCGGGGGAAGACGGAGGGCGACTCCGTGCGATCGGAGTCGACCGCTTCGGTCGATTCCACGATACTGGTAACTGTGCGAATCGCTATTACCGAAGCGAGCCTCCGTTGAGTCGAATCCGTCGGTCGTCGGCGCGCTTCATCGAGCGCGGATCGAAGCGCAGTCACGCGCTGTCGAAGCGCACGTTCTGTTACTATCTTGGCGACCGACCTCACCGAAAGGAGCCACACCCATGTCGAACGATTCCGGATCGAACCCGATGACGAAGCAAGAAAGTGACGAACGCCGACCGCAGAGGGATGGAACGCTACGTCGCATCGACTGGTACCGACGGGACGTCGACGACGCAACGGACGAGTTCGACGTCTCGGTCGCGTCGGGTCTCTCGGCGACCGAAGCGGAGCGGCGACTCGGCGAATACGGTCCGAACCGGATCGAGACCGAGGAGCCGCCGTCGTGGTTCTCCTTCTTCTGGCGACACCTGACGGAGTTCGTCTCGTTGCTGCTGGTGTTCGTCGCGGGCGTCTCGTTTGCGACCTACGTGCTCGTCCCGAACCCGCCCATCGACCGACTGGCGACCGGGATCATCGTGCTCGGTATCGTCCTGATCAACGCGACCGTCGGTGCCTATCAGGAGTACCGTTCGGTCAACACGGCGCGCGAACTGCGGAAGCTGATGCAGACGAACGCAACGGTTCGACGGGACGGGGAGATCGTCGAAGTCGACTCCGAGACGCTCGTCCCCGGCGACGTCGTTCACGTCGAATCCGGCGACAAGGTGCCGGCCGATCTCCGGCTGTTCAGCGTCGAAAACTTCGAAGTCGACGAGGCGGTGCTGACCGGCGAGAGCGCGACCGTGAGCAAGTCGACGGCGACCATCGCCGAGGAGCGCCCGCTCGCCGAGCGGACGAACATGGCGTACACCAACACGTTCGTCACGCGCGGCGGAGGGACGGGCGTCGTCGTCGCGACGGGTGCGAGCACGGAGATGGGAACCATCGCGAAGGCGACCGAGAGCGCGAGCGAGGAAGCGCCGTTCGTCGGCGAAGTGCAGGAGACGGCGATGACGATCAGCAAGTTGGCCATCGGACTCGTCGTCGTCGCGTCGATCGTCTTCTTCTTCTACGGGAAGGACCTCTTCGAGATCTTCCTGCTCGCCGCCGCCCTGATCGTCGGTGCGATCCCGGCCGCCCTCCCGGTGACCGTGACGTACGCGCTGACCGACGCGATGCGGAAGATGGCGCGCGAGAACGCGCTCGTGAAGAACCTCGCCCTCTTGGAGACCGTCGGCGGCGTCGACGTCATCTGCACCGACAAGACGGGGACGCTGACGCAGAACCGGATGACCGTCGCGGAGTTGCTCGTCCCCGGCGACAGCCCCGTCCGCTCGGCCGACGACTTCGACCCGGAGGCCTACCCGACGCTCGTCCGCTGTGCCCTCCTCGCCAACGAAGCCGAACGGAGCGAAGACGGGTACCTCGGCGATCCCGAAGACATCGGACTCGTGGAGTTCGCAGCGGCCGACGGAGTCGAGGTCGAGAGAGTCCGCGCGGCCGAACGGCTCGACTTCCTCCCCTTTTCCTCGGAGTGGAAGATGGTACAGGCGCTCGTCCGCGAGGAGGGCTCGGGAAGCCTCCGAAACGGGAGCGGAACGCTCGTCGAGGGACTCCAGACGGGCAGTGCCGTAACCGAAACCGACGCCGGTGGTGACGCCGTCAACACCGTCCGGTACGCGAAGGGTGCCCCCGAAGTCATCCTCGCCCGGTCGGACAGAGTACTCGTCGACGGCGAGGTGCGTCCGCTGACCGACGAGTGGCGGGGACGCATCGAAGCGACGCTCGACGAGTTCTCGTCGCGGGCGCTCCGAAACCTCGCGTTCTCGTACAAAGCCGCCGCCGCCGAGGGCGTCGGCGTCGACACCGCTGGCGACGTGTTTCTCGGAGCGGTCGGCATGTGGGATCCGCCGCGCGAGGGCGTCCGCGACGCGATCCGAACGGTCTACGGCGCGGGTATCGACGTGAAGATGATTACCGGCGACGGCAAGCAGACCGCGGTCGCCATCGCCGAGGAGTGTGGCTTCGAAGACATACGCGCCGTCGCGTGGGAAGACGTCAAGGACGCGACCGACGCGGAGATGGAGGAGATCGTCCAGTCGCACAACGTCTTCGCGCGGATGGACCCCGCGCTGAAGATGTCGATGGTCCACGCCCTCCATCGACTCGGAAAACGCGTCGCGATCACCGGCGACGGCGTCAACGACGTCCCACCCATCGAGGCCGCCGAGGTCGGTGTCGCCATGGGCCAGCGCGGCAGCGACATCACCCGCGACGCCGCCGACATCATCCTCTTGGACGACGCCTTCCCCACCATCCAGCACGCCATCAGGTACGGTCGGGCCGTGCTGTCGAACGTTCGGAAGACGGTGAACTACCTGCTCACGGCGAACCTCTTCGAGGTCGTCGTCGTCTTCGTCTCGTCGCTGCTCGGCTTCACGCCGTTTCAGGCGATCCAACTGCTCTGGGTCAACTTCGCGACCGACATCTTCCCGGCGATGGCCCTCGGCAGCGACCCGCCGCACGACGACATCATGGAGAAGCGGCCGACCGGGGCGGAAGAGCGCATCCTGACCAAGCGGATCTGGTATCTGCTCGTCGGGATCAGTTCGGTGAAGGTCGTCGCCGCGCTCGTCACGTTCTTCGCCGTCCTATCGCTCTCGACGGGGACGACGACGATCCTCGGAATCACGGGCGACCTGACGCTCGCCCAGACGTCTATCTTCGTCTGGTTGGGACTGTCGCACGTCATCCGGATCGTCACGATCCGGTGGGACGAGGGCTGGCACGGGCGGAAGGTCTTCGTCAACCGCTGGGTCAACCTCTCGCTCGCGTGGCCCGTCGTCGCCTTCCTCGTCATCCTCTATACGCCGCTCGCGCCGTTCTTCCAGGCGACGCCGCTCCCGCTCTGGACGTGGGGCGTCGTCCTCGCCAGCATTCTCGTGAGTGCGGCTATCGCCGTCGCCGTCACGGAAGGCATCGACTACACGCTCGGCGGGTACGCGGACACGGAGTACTGACGCCGGTCAGTCCTCGGTCCACGCGAACAGCGATTCCTTGGATGCGCCACAACTGGGGCACAGCGACGGAATCCCGTCGTGTAGAGAGCCCATCTCACCACACTCCGCACAGCGCCACATGAGATATCCCTCGCCGAACCCCTGTGCGGGTTCGTGTTCGAGCGAGGACTCCGCGGCGTCTTCACCGACGTTCACTTCGAAGCCACGCTCCGTGAACCGCCGGATCTGTCCGATCCGGTTGCCGTCCTCGTCGTACACTCCCTGTCCCGGTGTCAGTCGCACGCCGTCTGTGTTACTCGACATCATGGTGCTATATAGCACGGGTGTGGCATCAATCTGCAGATCGTTCGCAACGCCTGATCGTCTCTCGAATCGAGCGGAGACTGGCGGTCGATCCGCTGGACCGAGCGGAGTTCAACGACGGAATTTTCCGGACCGAGACGGGTGAGATTTCCGGTCCGTCATGCCCGCTGACTGGGCGCTATTTGCCGTCAGAGAGCGTCTAGTGAGGCATGGAGAAATCGTACTTCCGCTGCCGCGCGTGCGACCGCGAGTTCGACTCCGAGTCCGAACTGAGAGACCACATCTACACGGTCGGACTCGTCTACTGAGAGGGACTGTGGTAACCGTGGCCGAGATTCGCGGACCCGGGTCAGCGAGATCCGAACTGACGTACGACAATCTCGACGAGTCGTCGTGGATCGACCGGAAAAAAGTGGAGCGGAACGCGCTCACTCGAAGTCGATCAGCGGTTTGATCACGCCGTCTTCTTTGGTGTCCATCAGCCGAAACGCCTCGTCTACGTC